>NZ_CP184361.1:3572500-4327130 GCF_048595745.1 Pseudomonas stagnisoli | reverse complement strand
CCTCACCAATGCTCTGAGCAAGACCTGGACCAGCACCTACGATGCGGCAGGCAATCTGGGGAGCCTGAAGACACCGCTGAATCAGGAGACGCTGTACGACTATGACGATTTGGGTCAGCTGGTCAGCGTGCGGCTGCCGAATGGTGCAACCAAAACGATAGAGCCGAATACAGCGGGGCTACCGAAGAGCATCGTCGATGCGGCGAATGCACGGGTGCAGTTTGAATACGATTCGAGCCAGCGCTTGGTAGCGGTAGTGGATGCATATGGCAATCGGAGAGAGAGTCTGTACGACAGTCGAGGGCGGCTGAAGGTGCGTAAGGATCAAGGTGGTAATGCCACGCAATACCTCTATGAACAGGATCGGCTGACAGGCATCGACTACCCGACTTATCAGGAAAGCTACGAATACGACAGCCGTGAGCGGCGACTGAGCGATGTACGCTATTACAGCGGGCGAGAAGGCAGTAAGAACCAGCGATCTCAATATCAGTACCTGGCTGATGGTCTGCTAGCGGCGCAGATCGATGCGGCGAACAACCCGACAGGCAACAGTTATGACGGTATCGGTCGTTTGATCAGCAGCACGAATGCCGAAGGTGGAATAACTCGCTACGTCTATGACAAGCGAGGCAACTTTGTGCAACTGACCGATCCTGCCGGCCGCATTACCCGTTTCCGCTACGATACCCGCAATGCTGTGGTCGCTGAGGCCAAGGTCGGCGATGGCGATACACCGACCACAGAGCGTCGCTATGCCTATGACGAGGTAGGCAATCTCAAACAGGTCATTACCCCGGATGGTCGAGTCAGTGTCTACCACTACGATGACGGCAATCGCCTGATCCGTACTGACCATTTCGCTACCGCTTTGGCGGCGGAGGCAGGCCAGACCAATAGCACGATCACTTATGGCTACAACACACTGAACCGCCTGGCCAGCTATGAAGACGAAACCAGCAAGGCAGTCTATACCCACGATGTGCTGGGTCGGGTGGAAAGCATTACTACCACCTATAAGCAGGTCGACCCGGTTTTCAGCAAGGCCATCCGCTACACCTATGACCTGAATGGTCGTAAGGCCAGCTACACAACGCCAGAGCAGCAGACCTACGGCTACCGTTACACCCCTCATGGCCGTCTAGCCGGCGTGAGCATTCCGGACGAAGGCAGCATCAGCTTTCAGGACTTCAACTGGCTGAGGCCGCAGAGCATCCTTTTCCCCGGTGGCAATCAGTACAGCCTGAGTTATGACGGCCTGCAGCGATACGAGAACCGGGTTCTCAAGGATGTGGCCGGTAATTCGATTCTGCGCCAAGGGTATGACTACGATGCAGTGGGCAATATCACCGGCATTGAGGAGCAGGGCGGCAAGATCCTCTACGGCTACGACAAGCTGTATCGCCTGACTGAGGCTAAATACCCCGAAGGCGATGGCCGGAAGAACGAAGCCTATGCCTATGACGGCGTGGGCAACCGTCTGGATGAGGCGGCTAGCAAGGACGAACTGGATATCACTCAGTGGCAGTACAATGCCCATAACCAGCTGGTCAGCCACGATGCCATCGGCTACCGCTACAACCGCGATGGTCATCTGGTCGAGCGTGGTGCCCTGCAGGCCGACGGCAGCCTGATTCAGAGCGGTGCTATCGATCACTGGTTGTACCAGTACGACGCCCGCGAGCGGCTGGTGGTGGTGCAGAAGAACGGTCAGGCCCTGGCCCGCTATACCTACAACCCACTGGGCCAGCGAATCAGTAAGATTCTGCCGCAACAAGGCAAGACCATCTACTACCTGTACAGCGCAGAAGGTCTCGTGGGTGAATACGGCGCCCAAGGCGAGTTACTGCAGGAGTACGCCTACGACCCGACTGCGCCATGGATGAGTCAGCCACTATTTACCCGGGTTAAATCGGCAAGTACTCAGAGCCTGCAAGTTCACTACTACGGTACCGGCCATCTGGGTACGCCAGAAGTAACCTTCCTGAAGAGCGGAGAGGTGACTTGGCGGGCCAAAGTGCAGACGTTTGGTAAGATGACAGTAGCCAATAACTCCATCAGCAATCCGCTGCGCTTCCCAGGGCAGTACTTCGATCAGGAGACTGGGCTGCACTATAACTATTTCAGAGACTACGACCCGGATACGGGGCGATATGTGCAAGGCGATCCAACTGGCTTAGTTGGGGGGCTAAATTATTTTGCATATGCTTTTGGAAATCCTATTATCTGGGCGGACGCTCTTGGGTTGAGACCGGGGGAGCTTTTCAAAACACCTGATGATGCGGCTATAGATGCAGGGAACTACGCTAGGCTTTATTTGAATCAAAGCATAGAGTATGGCGGGTGGATATATGAAAAGGATGGGTGTTGGACTTATAACTTTATAAAAGGTACCGCGGGCGATCCATTTGGTCCGCCGCATAAACGCCCTGGTCTACCGGGGATTAAGGCTGCTCGGCCCAATGATAACGCTAGATTGATTTGGCATACCCATCCTCGTGGAGGAATGCCTATGTTTGCCGAGAACTTCTCTGGGAATGGTGAGCCGGGAGATATTAAAACGGCAATTGATAATGATTTTGGCATCTATTTGAATACGCCAAGTGGAGTAAATGCGAATTATGATCCGAGAAATGGACAGCCTTATCGGCAGCTTCCCTCAAAAGAGCCAGAGAAGTGCCCGTGTAAGAAGTGATTGTTTTGTGCGTAATATATTTCTGGGCTTGCTTTTCGTTTTTAGTTGGCTTGTCCTGAGTCTAATGGTCGGTCGGGTCTTTGCTGCTCCACATCTTTTGCCGGATCTCTACTATGCATCTGCCTCGGATGAGTACCAGGAAAAGTTAAGGGATGTTTTTAAACAGGGTTATGGTTCGGGAGTTGTTCTGAACTGTTTGGTTACCCCTTCGTTTTCTACGGAATATCTGGTTGGGGTGCGGAGCGATGATTCGGGCGTGTTTGTATTTTCAATGACTCCCGGCTCAAGGGTTGCTAATGTGCAATGGCTTGAGGCAGTTGAAAATGGTGAGCTAAAAAAATATGACGAATTTGGAGAAGAGCTTAATTATTCGAAAGATTCTGTTTATTGGGGGCTGAGAAAAGTAACGCCAAGGGACCATAGGCAGATAACTGTTGATGTAAAGAGAAAAGTTATTCCTCTTGATGTTTCCAATGAGATAGCTTCTGTTTGGCGAAGTGCTTTGCTTGGGGTTAGACGGGAAGAGGAACCTGAGATAATTTTAGATGGTGCTGTTTATCACTATTCGATGAGGTTGAAAGGTTATGGGGTGGTTAGTGGGCAGGTGAGCTCGCCTGTTAATTATGTGAAAATGCGTGCCCTAACTGAATTGGCTGATGCAATGTATGCATATAGTAAGGGTGATGTGGATGTTGAGGTATTAATGCAGAAAATTAAGATATATAAATCGGGGGCGGATTGAGCGTGTCGGCACCAGTTCGTGGTGTGAGGGCCATGTAGGGGCGGGTCATTGGATCCGCACTGATCGGTGCTCACCACCACATGGTGGCTCCCGCCTGGGTGGCTTCAACATGGCTTGGGCGGACGCAGGAACATCGCTCGGCGTGTTACGCCTTCGGCTAACCCGCCCTACGGGCCGGGTGTTTTTGGACGTATGGTTCATGGCTGGGTGCTTAGAAAATATTCGCACCCAGAACGTTGTGGTATTTTGAACGCCGTTTTTATCTCCGAATTTTTGCGCTCGCTGGCGATAAGCGAGAGAGGTGGAGCCCTCTGAGGTTCTGTCCGATGCGGGGATCCGCGCTGTGCTCGGCACAGTAGGTCAAGCTACCCATCAATCTGGGGTGGCGGATGCTGCAGGGATGCTGAGTCTTGTCCATGAATATTTTCATGTCTTCTAAGGTGTGGGTATCTGCCGCAGCGCTTTTGCTGGTGGCGTATCTCTCCGCCTTCGTCTATTGGCAGCAGCGGCTGCTACCGGCCGTGGCAGCGCCTCTGGTGGTTAGCACGGCTGAGGTCGCCGCCGATAAAGCTCCCAACATCTCCGCTATCGCCGCCCTGTTCGGCCCTCCTCAGCAAGCGCCGCGCGAGGACGTCAAGGAAAGCCAGCTCTCCCTCAAATTGGTGGCCAGCTACGTGGTGCCGCAGAAGAATCGCTCCGCCGCCATCATCAGCAGCGATGGCGACAACCAGAGGCTCTATTTCATCGGCGACAAGATTCAGGCCGGTGTGGAGCTGAAGGCGGTGCAGCCTGGGCGCATCCTGATCAAGCGTAATGGCGTGCTGGAGAGCATCAGTCTGGAGGAGACCTCCCTGGGGGGCGCTGCTCCAGCAGAGAGCAAGGTGGCCGCCCCCGTCGCGGTGGCTGCGACAACACCGGCAGCCAAGCCGGGCAATAACCAGGAAATGCTGGAAAAACTGAAGAAACTGAAGTCGCTGGCGGCTGGGGACAATTGAATGCGTTGGGGAGTGTTGTTGTGCGCGCTGCTGTTCTGCGTGCTGGCTAGGGCCGAGGAAGAGGCGCCCGTCGGACTGGACCTGGACATGAAGGATGCGGATATCCGCAGCCTGATCGAGTGGGTCGCCAAGCAGACCGACAAGAACATCGTGATCGACCCGCGGGTTAAGGGCAAGGTCACGGTGGTGACCAGCGAGGCCATTCCCGCCGAGGACCTGAATCAGCTGTTGAGCTCCGTGCTGAGCGTGCATGGTTATGCGCTGATCAAGGAGAACAACGTCTACAAGGTCATCCCCGAAGGTGACGCCAAGTCGTCCAGCCTACCGGTGGACGAGCAGGAGGCGCTGGCCGGGGACAACGTGGTCAAGCTGTTCAAGCTGAACAACGTCTCCTCCGGGCAACTGGTTACCCTGCTCAAGCCGATGGTGCCGCAGACGGCCTATATCTCTGCGTACCCGGACCGTAACTACATCATCGTTGCGGACCGCGCGGTGAACATCGCCAAGATCGATGATCTGGTTGGCCGTCTGGACCAGGAGTGGGAGGTCAACACCGATGTGTTGCCGCTGAGCTACGGTAATGCGCAGGACATACTGACGATGGTCACCAATCTGTTCCCCAAGCCGAAGAACGATAGCCCCGAAGGCTTCTTCTCCATCGGCGCCGATGTGCGTACCAACAGCATCATCGTGGCCGGTGATGAAGTGATACGCCGTCAGGTGCGCGACGTGGTGGCGCGCCTGGATCGCAAGGTCCAGGGCGTCGGCAACACCAAGGTCTTCTATCTCCATTACCTGCGCGCCGCGGACACCCTGCCGGTGGTGCAGAGCCTCAGTGCCAGCATCCAGAAGCAGGGGCTCAATGCCCAGGGGCCGGCGGTCGAGGTGAACATCCAGGCCAGCGAGGCGACTAATGCGCTGGTGGTAACCGGTCCGCCGGACGTGGTGGATGCCGTGGAGTACATCATCAAGAAGCTGGACATCCGCCGCGCCCAGGTGCTGGTGGAGGCGGTAATCGTCGAGGTGACCGAGGGTACGGGGAGCGAGCTCGGCATCGAGTGGCGCACCTCCGATAGCGCCAAGGGCGGCAATGGCTGGTACGGCGGCACGCTGTACCGCGACACCGGAACCGGCAAGGTGGACGAGCGTCCCGATCTGCTCAGCGGCCTGACTCTGGGCTTCTATCGCAACGGCTCTCTGCGTGGCCTGTTCAAGGCACTGGAAACCAATGACGAACTGAATATTCTGTCCAAGCCCAATCTGGTTACCCTGGACAACGAAGAGGCCAAGATAGTGGTGGGGCAGAACGTGCCCTTCGTCACCGGGCGCTCCACCAGTGCCGCCACTCCGGTGGATAACCCCTTCCAGACCATCGAGCGCAAGGACGTGGGCATCACCCTGACGGTGAAGCCGCAGGTCAACGAGGGCGACGCCGTCACCCTGGACATCACCCAGGAAATCTCCAGCGTATCCAACGCCAAGGTCGCCCAGGCTCAGGACATCATCACCAACACCCGCTCGGTGAAGACCCGTGTGCTGGTCGAAGATGGCCAGACCCTGGTGCTGGGCGGCTTGATCTCCGACGAGGCGCAGAACGGCGACGCCGGCGTGCCCTATCTGTCCAAGATACCGCTGATCGGCCCGCTGTTCCGTAGTCAGGACAAGAGCAAGAACAAGAGCAACCTGATGATCTTCATCCAGCCGCGCATCATTCGCGATAAGGCGGATGCACAGCTGGTGACGGGTGGGCGCTACCGCTATGTGGACGAGACTGCGCGGCAGATGGGGTATGAACTGGATGCTCAATAAGGGACTGTTGCTGGTCGCTCTTCTTGCCCCGGGCATTGCCTTGGCGGCTGCTCCGGAAGTTGGCTGCTGGGGCGAGCCCGCCAGTGGTTTGCGCATCGACGTGGATGGTGATGGAGCCACTCAAGGCACCCTGTCACTGCAGGAGGCACTGCTGCCGAAGCGCCTGCAACAGGTGCGCGGGCCGGTTGACCTGTTGATCCATGGCTATGACGTGCTGAAGGCGCAGCGCATCTGCCAGCAGGCGGCCGATGCCAAGGCGTCTCTGGCGAGAGTGGTGTTCGGTGGGCGAGAGCGTCAACTGGCGCAGCAGGGCGTTCCCGCCTGGGACTGGCTGATGGTCGATGCGGATGCGGTGGCGGCGAACCTGGTCATGGGCGCACTACCGGGAATCTTCGTCGGTGAAGGCAAGGCGGTCTTCGGTCAGGGCCTGGAAAAGTCTTCTATCACTGACCCTGCCAAGATGGCAGCGTGGCTGATGGACAGCTATCAGGGCAAACGCCAGCCGGTGGTGCTGTTCGTGAGCGAGACCTACCAGCAGTCCTTCTTTGAGTTTTTCTCCGCGAACCCGCTGCCGGGGGTGTTCCTCTCCTTCGAGGGACCCGAGAGTGTGCGGGATGCCTTGAACAAGCACGCCAAGTTCTCTGCCGATGACCAGGCTCGTCTGCTCAATTATTACTGCAAGTAGCCTGTTAATCTCGTCACTGGCCGCCGCTCAGGACATCGAGCTGACTATTCGCGTCCGCAATGAGCGGGCAGCCGTGGTATCGGGCGCGCAGCTATGTGGCCTGTTGCCGATCGCGGAAAACGGGATTGCAGGTCGGTGGCAGGTGAGCGGCCCCGAAGGGTTGCAGGCACAGGCGGAGGGCTACTGCCAGCGCCTGAATGAGATGGGCCCCTATCAGTCCCAATCGCTGCAGCTGCGCTGGTCTCCTTTCGGCGAAGCAGGGGGCAACCCCGTAACGCCGGACTATCCCCTTCTGGCCCAGCCATCGACCGAGCTGCGGAGCCTGGCCGAGTCGTTTTCCCGTTACCCGGAAGAAGAGCGGCCCCGCCGCATCTATGACTGGATGGTGGACAACATAGAGTTTTCCGGCATTCGGCGTGGAGTGGATGGCGCCGAACATGCCCTGAGCCAACGCCGTGGCGATTGCACGGAGCATATGCTGCTCGCCGCGGAACTGATGGCTCGTAACGGTTTCGTTGTCCGCAGGGTGCTAGGTGTGGCCCTTTCTGCAGATCAGAAGCGAATAAGCGCCAATGGCTTGCATAACTGGTTGGAATACCAAGATAATCAAGAGTGGCGCATTTTTGACTCTTCCCGGCGCATTTTCATAGAGCCTGGTGGGCAGCGATACATTTCGCTTCTCCACTATCGGAGCAGTCAGCAACTATCGATAGCGCCAGTCACGGTCGACGCGCAGGGCTTGAAGCTCTATTTGGAATAGCAAAGGGATTTGTATGAAGGGATTCAGGAAGCTCGTTCTTTCTTGCTGTCTGTCGGCCTGCAGCATGACGGCGTCCGCAACGGAGATCGCCGATAAACTTCTATCGCTTGAGCCTCCTGTCTATTTTGGCTTTGAGAGTTTTACCTTGAATGAGGAGAAAGGTCTCAATCAGGGAGCGGGTTACTCTCGCTTGCAATACAACTCTCAAGATAACCCCCCCATCTTACATGCAAGTTTCCTTGGTGATCATGCTGGTCAAGCCCTTCGGCTGACAGGGCAACAGTCGCTTGAGCTCGTAATGGACTTTTTGCAGGGGGGAAGGCCAGGATACGGGGCTCAAGTATTGAGTATTTCTGTTGATCCTGAGTCTTATTCCTCGCGTCAGTGTTTGTTATCGATAGGCGATCAGCGCGCGGTAGTTCTGGAAGACGGTGCACTTCATGTATATGAGTCGGCGGGGCAAGCCTCGCCCTCGTTAGCAGCCACTGAGGGGGCTGAGCTTTCTCTCATCCTGACATTTTTCCAGAACAGGTTGGAGATTCGTAACGGTTATGAACTTCTTTTGCAGGAAGAGCTACCTGAGGGACTGGGTGAGCTCTCCGAGCAGATCCTAACGTTAGGTAATTGCGCAACAGCTGCCAAGAGCCTTCTGCCCGACGAGGGCAAAGAGATAGAAGGCCTCAAAGGTAGTATTGATGAACTGGTAGTGCTGCAATCAAGGGATACGTATTCTTCTGCCAGCAGTACAGATGATGAGCAAATTATTACTGGGGCGTCGCTTGCCGAGACGACCTTGCTACTGGCAATGCGTGGGTATTATCAAATTGCGCAGGAAATGCAAGAAACCATAGGTCTATTTGATCTAAATGGGGAGGCATTTGCGTCCTATGTATATATTGTTCCCAGTGCTAATGCTGAGTTTGTACATAAGGCCAAGCTATGTACGAGAGCGCCTGCTTGCTTTGATCTGAATTCGTCCGCTTCCAATCTGGCTGGAAGGTCTGTGTCATTGCATACCTTCCATCATGGTCAGAATATGCTGGAGCATGAGTTGCTCTATGCCCCTCAGCTTCTCCAGATGGAGTGCGTAGATGATAGTGAGGATGGTCCTTGCAGACAGGGGCGGGAAAATACGCCAACTGTTGCAAGCGGATTAGTATTCGGCAAGCCTGCGGGGCTGAGCCCGTCAACTTTCGATTTTCTGAGTGGAGGGATGGCGGAGCACTATGATCGTGCTTTAAAAGAGTTGAGCCTGCAGTTCAGTGCTCCCCTGGCCATTAATGAAGGAACTTTGGAGCCAGTCGGTAGCGGACTTATAAAACTCTATCAGGAAACTGAAGGCGAGTGGCGGGATATTCCTCTGGATGGCCTTGTCTCCGTGGGTTCACAATTGAACCTAGTGTTTCAGCCGCGACTTAAGGATGGCAGCTATCGCCTTGTATTGGATGAGGAGTTGCGCGCTGAATCGGGAGCTATACTGGGGCGCGAACTGCATTACGACTTCTCTGTCGCTACTTCTGAGCTGCTTGTAAATAGTGAAACCACTCTTGGTGCTAATGATAGGCAACACGAAGGCAAGCGGCTGGTCGTTGATGGTGCTGTTCTGACTCTTGTCGGAGAGCATGATTTCGAGTCTGTTCATGTTCGCAATGCTGGTCGAATCACTACGGCAGTCGCTGAACCCTTATCGCTGAATGCAGATGACATAGTTGTCGACGCTGGCGCAAAAATTGATGCCGACGCGAAGGGCTCGCTTGGCGATACGAGGATAAGTGCAGGCTCCGGTGGCTCTTTCGGGGGGGGCGGAGCAGGAAAAAATAACGTCAATGGTGGGGAAATCGTTGGTTTCAGTAACAAACCATACGGTGACTATTTGCTACCACGAAATCTGGGTACCGGCGGACGTTATTATCACCCTTCCTATAGCAACCAATTTACTCGTGGCGGCGGTGCGCTGGCGCTCACGGCGCTCAATCTTGTGGTAAATGGCCGTATCACCGCAGAGGGTGAAGCTGCTGTCAATTATGGGGCTGGTAGCGGCGGTGCCATTCTTATCAAGGTGAAAAGGCTTGAGCTAGGTGGCGCTGCCGAAGTTAAGGCGAACGGTGGGTCTGCATACCCAGTTAATTCGTCTTGCTCTAATGGTGGCGGCGGTGGTGGGCGTATTGCTATTTACTACGAGAGCTTGTCACAGGGAGCGTGGAGCTCGGTTCAAGCTCGTGGTGGGTGTGATGTGGCATCTAGTTCATTGGCAGGTGCTGCAGGTTCGCGATATATAGAGAATACCCTTAGTGGGGAAAAAGAGCTGGCGTATATCGGCGCGGTTGGTAGCAGTCTGTCGAATAAAGCATGGGCCGTTCTCGATCTTGGGAAAAATATAGAGCTCACTCATAAGCTGTATGTGCAGAATACGAACTTAGAGGTAGTTGCCTCTAAGGTGTATGAGCTAGTTAGCCTGTCAAGCAAGGTGGCAGGTGGCTTTGGTGATGTCAATGGCGATCTCGTTGTAGGCGCTTCTCAGGTTCGCGAGCTCAGAGAGAGCGGCTACTGGCCTAAAGTCCGTGTCGATAATAATGGTGTTCTGACCACGCCCATTAAATCTGCAAAATTTACAGCGCCAGTTGTTATCTCTGCTGGCGAGGTATTCGTTTCCGAGGGCGGTAGGATAGATGTATCTGCGCTTGGCAGCTTGGGGACCACCGCTACCGGCACATACTCTGGTGGCAGTTATGGCGGTGTTGGTGGTAGCTATAATGGTGGCGTAGTTGCAAAGTCTTTTGGCTCATATACAGAGCCCAAGGACTTTGGTGTGGGTGGTCGGTCTACCAGTACCAGCCAATTTTCCCGGGGTGGCGGGGCTGTAGAAATTGTTGCTGATAGCCTGGAGCTTCTCGGCAAGATTCAAGCAAACGGAGAGAACAAATCAGGCTTCGGTGGGGGTAGTGGCGGCTCTATTTTACTGCGTTTGCAAAAATTCAAATTGGGTGCCAATGCTGCTGTTGAGGCAGGAGGTGGAGGTTTTGCTTCCTGCTGTGCGTATGGCGGTGGTAGCGGTGGCCGCATCGCTGTTTATTACTCGAGTCTAGTTTCTGGAACTCTCATTAATCAGCTTAATGCGGCTGGTGGGAGATCCTCATACGCTAATGCGTTACATGGTGAGTCAGGGACCATTTATCTGAAGGACTCTACTTCAGGAAAAGAAGAGCTTGTCCTGAATAACTTTGGCGTTGACATCGCGCGAACCCAGGCCTCTGATCGTACCTTGGCGAGTTTTCCTGGATTTGGCGGTAAATTGACTTTACGCAATGTGGTGCTATCTGCGAACGCCAGCAATATTGCCTATCTGCTCAATGAAGACAATGAGTTGATTGTCGATGGATATCATCTTGAGTTAAGTCAAAGCATTGATGTTGCCAAGATCAAGATTGTCAATGGTGGCGTGCTCAGTACAGCTGCTGCGTCCGCTAGTTTCCAAAATGGCGTGACCGTAAAGGCTGGCGAAATAGATATCTCCAGTGATTCTCGTATCGATGTAAGTGCTAAAGGCAAGTTGGGGGAGCTGACGGGGAGCGCAGGTGGTAGTTACGGTGGTGCCGGTGGAAGTGCGGGAGTGCAGGCGGATCAGGCTATACCTGCATATGGTAGTTATAAGCAGCCAGTAGAGTTTGGTTCCGGGGGCAAGGGCTCTCGCGGTGGTGGTGCTATAGCTTTAGAGACGGGAGTCTTAAGGCTGGATGGCAAGATTTTGGCGAATGGCCAAGGACTAACCAGTTACGGTGCTGGCAGCGGCGGATCGCTAAAAATCTCTGCAGATTCCATTGAGTTTGGCGAACAGGCGAGAATTGAGGCCACGGGCGGCGTCAATAACGGTACCGCAGGCGGCGGTGGTGGTGGGCGAATAGCGCTGTACTACAACACCGTTCGAGAAGCAGATTTTGAGCGTTTTATCTCTGCCCGTGGGGGTAAAGGTGGCGTCGGAGCTCAAGGAGGTGGGGCAGGAACTATCTACCTTGAGGAAGTGTATTCAGGTCGGACCGGACTGATACTGAGCAATAGCGGCATTGGTATTGGCATTGAGCGTGATGCCGTGCCGGCAACGAAGCTAAGGTTAGAAGGCTCTGTGGATCGGTTCAGCCCAGTCGATGTGGTTCTTGCAATCGAGCACGGTGATCTTCCACGCTTATTAAATCCAGAAGGTGAGCTGATTATTTCCGGCTACACATTGGAGTTGGATAAAGATATTGAACTGCCAAGTATCAAAATAATTAATAAAGGGATCCTTACTGCTCCAGTTCCACAGGGCGATTTGTACACGGGGCTCAAAGTAAAAGCGGATAGCCTTTTTGTCGACGAAACATCGGCGGTAGATGTAACGGCGAAGGGTAGGCGTGGGCCAGCGGAGTCTGGCTCCAATGCTGGTGGAGGATATGGTGGGTCAACTTATGCTGGGAATACCGCCATCACATATGAAACTACTGTAGAACCTACCGCTTTTGGCAATGGTGGTGCCACAGGTGGGACGCGGGGTGGCGGGGCTATCCAGCTTGAGGTTGGAACCTTGGCTTTGGATGGTCAGATTCGCGCCAGAGGTCAAAGCCTCCCATACGACAGCGCTGGTGGTGGTGGTTCTATTCTGCTCAGGGCCGATAGCATTACCTGGGGGGCTTTGGCGCGTATTGACGCTAGTGGAGGAGACTCTCCTGGCTATGGTTATGGCTCCGGAGCAGGTGGGCGTGTAGCTGTGTACTATGGCTCAGTTTCTCCATCGCCGCAGTTGCCAATTGCGATTGAAAGTGGCGCTGGCGGTTATAGGGGGAGTGCAGGGGTCATATTCATCAAGCCTGCATCTACTTCTGCCGGATCTATCATGGTTGGTTCCGCAAGCTCGTCTAGCAATATCACGGGTGATTTGAGCGGCGTAGATGTGGTGCACACATTGAGTTTCGTCAATGTGGGGGGCTCGTTATCGGCCGGTCGCTTAGATACTGTATCCGCAGCGCAAACATGGCTCTCGCTGGACGTGGAGAAGATAGCCTCACTTGAGGCGGTAGGCAGCTCCTTCTCGCAAGCCCGGGCCCTGCAAGTCGGTAAATTGGTGCTTAAGAACGGTGGGTGGCAACAGTTGGGTAATGATCTAACTGTTGATAATTATAAGTTTGATGCTGGTACGGTTTTCTATCTAGATGCGAATTTCACCAGTGATACTGCCGGGGAATTGCTGGTTGATGGCTATAAATTAATTGCGGAAGATATATCTCGCTGGAAGACAGTGAGGGTGATTAATGGGGGGCATGTCACAAGTGCCAACACGTCTGTCTTCATCTCGGCGGATAGCGTCGAGATTGGCGAAAATTCTTACGTTGATGTTTCGGGCAGGAATCCAGGAGAGCCTCTAGAGACTGAGAAACTCTGCGGTGCCAGCCATGGTGGGCTGGGTGGAGCAGTGTCGGGGTGTAGCCCCGCCCCTGTTTTCGGCTCTGTGGCAGAACCAACCACTGCAGGTGACGGTATACAGCTGGTACGTGAGGAGGAGGTGGGGGACAGCCCCAACCCAACACACCTTGTTACCCTCGCCTCGGCCTATGGCGGGGGCGTTATCAGGATAAGTGCCAAAACGTTGAAAGTTTCTGGCGCAATTAGGGCTGATGCAGAGGCACTAGAAGCTGTGGATCCTAACGCCGAGGTCCAGAACAGTTCCCCTGGAGCGGCAGGGGGCTCTATCTGGCTTGAGGCGCAGCGTTTGGTCGGCGCTAATACTGCCCGCATTTCTGCCCGTGGGGGTGATGCTGTTGGATTCAGTGCAGCTGGCGGCGGCGGCGGCGGCCGTGTGGCGCTCCACTACGCGGCCATTGAAGGGCTGGATGCGCTGACCCAGATTAGCGTTGAGCCCGGTAAGTCTTCGAGGGGAGGAGGTGCTGCGCAGAAAGGATCTCTTTATTTCTCTAGCAGGAATATCTCTGCTGCGGTCTCCGCAACCAGCGTTTCGAGCCATATGGCTCAGGGTATTGGTGAGGTATTGATTGAGTTCAATGCCGTCATGAATGCCAGCACGATAAATACAAATACAGTTCGTTTGGTCGGCCCGGCCGGCAATATACCTATCTCGGTCATATCCCAGGTCAGTGCATCTGGATTTAAATTAGCCCTGGGCTCCAGTCTTGTTGACGGGCGCTATGAGCTATTAATTGGTCCTGGCATCAGCACCTCCTATGGGCGCGGCATGGATCAGAATGGAAATGGTATAGAAGATGAGCCTGCTGACATGTTTAAGCAGGTCTTCGTAATTGATCGGCTGCCGCCTGCTGCACCGCTAGTTACTTCACCTGCACCTGCACCTACTGTGAACCTGCTTACAACCCGAACGGTGGCGGTTTATGGGCAGCGAGTAGAACCATCATCTGTGCTCATCAATGGTGAAGAGATTGTTGGTCTGGGCTCCGGTAACTGGGTGGTCAGTAATATTGATTTACCTGAAGGCCAGAGCAGCGTTCTGATAAGTGTGAAAGATGCTGCCGGAAATAGCTCACCAGAAACTGTCCTCAAGTTCGATATCGACTCGAAGGTGCCAACGATCAAGGCTTATTCGGTCAATGGGAACGTGCGCGAAGCGCCCTCTTCCATCTGGGTACGCTTCAACGAGACGGGTAGCGGCCTCAATCTGGCTAATAGCAGCATCGTCCTCAAGAAGGCGGGCGTCGGCCTTTCAGGTCAGCTGAGTCTGGAGGGTGACACGCTGCGCCTTACCCCCAACAGCCCGCTGCTGGAGGGGAGCTACACATATGACATCCGTCTGCAGGACCGTGCTGGCAACGCCTGGGTTGGGGTGCAGACTTTTACCCTCGACTACACCGCTCCTCAGGCACCACAAGTAGCCCCCTTTCCGGAGACAACCACTAATAGCAAGCAACGTCTCAGTGGTACCAAGGAGGCTGGGGCCGTAGTTCGCATTCGTAACGCAGTCGGTACTACGGTGTCCTCGGTAGGTGGAACTGGCACCTCTTGGTTGTCCGATGTAACGCTTTCTCCTGGCGATAATGCCTTCACGGTGGAGCAGGTGGACGCGGCGGGCAACGTGAGTCCACGTACGCCGATCCAGATCCGCTTCGATAACCAGGCGCCGGGTTCTGTGGTGCTGAGCGCAGATCCTAAGGGCAGTGGTACGTCAGTGAAGCTGTCCTGGGCCTCGTACGACGAGGCGGCGAACGGCAACGACATCAAGGAGTATCAGGTCTACGGAGCGGCGCAGCCGTTCACTTCGGTGGCGAATGCGCAGCTGCTGCAAAAGGTTTCTGGCGGCACCAAGCAGGTGACGCTGAGTGGGCTTACACGCAAGGAGCAGCGTCATTACGCGGTGCTGGCGGTGGATCTGCAGGGTCTGCAGCAGGCGGCGGTGACGTCCCTGGCGGTGACGCCGGAGGACGTGCTGGCACCGGAAGAGGCGAGTGGCCTTCAGGTGCAACCGGGTGCGGATCGCCTGGAGCTGAGCTGGCAGGCGAGCGCGAACACAACCAATGACCTGAAAGGCTATGCGCTGTATGTGGGCGCGGCAGGCGAGCAGCGTATCGAGCTGCCGCTGGAGGCGCTGAGTGATGGGTTGCGCTACAGCCTGACGGGCCTGGCGCCAGCTAAGGGTTACCCGTTGCGATTGGTGGCGGTGGATGGCGACAACAACGAAAGCGCCGGTGTGCGTAACCCGGGCGTGACCTGGCTGGCTAATCCGCAGGGTGTGGAGCTGGAGGCGTTCGCCAGCCGCTTCGACGTGCGTTGGTCGGCGGTGGAGCCGACGGCGCTAGTCAGCGGCTATCGGGTGTATGTGGCCGAGGCACCGTTCAACTCGGTAGCGGGCATGACCCCGCGCCTGTCGCGCACGGCCACGCAGCTAAGTGGCTCGGTGGCGGGCCTGCAGAGTGGTCAGACCTACCATGTGGCGGTGACCACGGTGAACGGCTCCGGCGGTGAGAGTCCGCAGGTGCAATCGTTTGCGGTTACGCCGACGGCTGATGTGGTTGGCCCGGAGCTGCGGCAGTTGAGCTGGAATAGCTCAGCAGGCAGTGTCGATTTGCTAACAGGCGATGGTGAACTGGAAGTGCTGGGTGAGCTGCAACTGCAGGCCAAGGACGAGTCGGGCATCGCCCGCATCGAGCTGAGCCTGGATGGCCAGCCGCTGGGTCAGGCAGTTCAGAGTGGCAACGGCTATCGCCAGGCGCTCGATTTGACCCGTATCGCCGATGGCGATCACGTGCTGGGTCTGAAGCTGTACGACACCCTGGACAACGTCAGCGAAGCTAATATCGGTTTTGAGGTTCAGCTGGCTCCACCGGCGAGACCTTCACTCAGTCTGCAGAATCAGACTGCGGCCAGCAATGCAGCGCGGCAGGTTCTGGTTGTTCGAGGGCTTGCCGGTGCGGTGGGAGAGGTCTCGCTCAACGGTGAGACAGTGGGTGAAGTGAGCTTGAGTGGGATGGGCGAGGCTCTGGCGCCGGTGACTCTTGCCGAGGGCGAAAACGTGCTGGTGGCGCGCCTGCGGCATGCCAGTCGTGACGAGTTTGGTGATGACAGCGCGCCGCTGCGGGTGGCCCTTGATACCAGCCTGCCGGATGCTCCGCAGGGGCTGCAGGCGGTGGGCAAGGCGCAGGGTGCGGTGCAGCTGAACTGGGGCGCGGTCGCGGCGAACACCGCAATGGGTTACAACCTGTATGTGTCCAGCCAGCCATTTAGTGAGGCCGTGGGGGCCAGCCGCGTCAATAGCAAGCCGATCACCACGACCAGCTACAGCCACCAGCCGGCGGCGGACGGTACTTACTACTACCGCGTGGCGAGCGTGAACAAGCTGGGCTCGGAGAGTGCACTGTCGGTGCAGAAGTCGGCGACGACGGATCGTGTACTGCCGCAGGTCGAGAACATCACCTACAGCTCGCAGGGCCAGGTGGCGGCTGACGGTCGGCATGCGCCGGGCCGGGTGGACGTGCGCCTGAAGGTCAGCGAGCCGTTACGTAACGCTCCGTTCCTTAGCCTGGACGTACCGGAAGGGACTTCCATTCCGGTGCGCATGACCCAGGCGTCGAACGACCCGCTGTACTACCAGGGCAGCTTCGAGATCACCAACGCGCTGCCAGCGGGCCTGCTGTATGCGCGGATTTCCGCGCATGACAGTGTGGGCAACGAAGGTACTGAGATTCTCGACGGCAAGACCCTGCGCATCGATACCCAGGGTCCGGATGTGCAGCAGCTGTCGCTGCTGCCGGAGAGTCCGGTGGAAAACCTGGTAGAAAACAACCGGGGCCGCGAAGTGCAAGTGATCCTGCGCCTGAGCGACGACCCGATTGGCCCGCCGCAACTGGTGCCGGAGCTGGGTGGCCAGGCCATCGGCAATGCCGTGCCCCTGAGTCGTGATGCCCAGTCGCAACCGGGCAACCCGATCTACAGCGGTACCTTCCGCCTGCCGAGCAGCGCGGGTGCGCAGCAGGTCGATCTGCTCGGTTTCGCTTACGAGGCAGTGGACGATTTGGGCAACCGCAGCGAGCGCATCCAGGGGCGCCGCGACTTCCAGGTCTACCAGGGCAGCCTGCCGCCGTTGGACATCCCGCAAGGGCTGACCGGCAAGGCCCTGTCTGGCGGTCGGGTGGCACTGAACTGGAAGGCCGTGGCTGACGCCAGTGCTTATCGCATCCTGCGCCGCGCCGAGGCGGAGGAAGGCTTCGTCGAGCTGGCGCGCGTGCGCGAGGCGGCCTTTGAGGACAATCTGCAGCTCGCCGGGCAGGCCGATGGTGCCTACTTCTACCAGGTAGCGAGCATCCGCGAGCATGACGGCAAGGAGGCGGTGAGCCAGCCCGGTGAAGCGGTAAAAGTCGAGGTAGACAGCCAGGCCTCCGCCGCCCCGCAACAGTTGCAGGCGGAAATGAACGGTGCCGGTGTGGTGCTGCGCTGGCAGGCGCCGGAGGAGCCGGGCAGCTACAGCTATAACCTGTACCGGGCCGCTGTCGGCCAGGGCGAGCCGATCGTCATCGCCGGGCTTACGGCGCTGCAGAGCAAGATCCCGGAACTGATCGCCCTGGACAGCAAGCCGTCCGACAGCGAGCACGCCTACACCGTGACTGCGGTGGACGCCGCTGGTAACGAATCGGCGCCGGCCGGCACCGCCTACCTGAATGCGGGTCTGCTGCCAGTGCGCGACCTCAAGATCGTCTACCGCGAGGGCGAGGCGCCGCAGCTGCAGTGGGACCACAGCGGCAAGGACGTAGTCGGCTACAACGTCTATGTCGGTGCCGATGGCAGCGCACAGAAACTCAACAACCAGCTGCTGCAGAGCAAGCAGTACCAGGACCAGGGGCTGGCCCAGCCGCTGAGCGCGGACCGCCGCTACAGCGTCACCGCGGTGGATGCCCAGGGGGTCGAGAGCCTGCCGCATGCCTTGCTGTTGCCGGCGCTGCGCGCCGAACTGCGCGCCGACCAGCAACTGCAGCGTGGCTTGTTCAATACCTTGCACTACCGGGTCAGCAACAACAGCCAGAGTGACCTGGGCCGCTTGCGTCTGCGGGTCAATGTCGACGTTAACGGCCAGCTCAAGCAGCACCTGTCCGACTACTTCGAGGTGGCCCCGGGCAGCCTGCGCGAAGTGCCGATCGTGATCGGCGGCTACCCGGAGTTGCCGGGTGTGGTGCCGCTGAGCAGTGAACTGGTCTACGCGCCGCAGTCGGGCGAGGAAGTGCTGGTCCAGCGTCGCGAATCGCTGCAGGCCGGTGAGAGCGCCCTGCTGGTCCAGCTGCTGGCCGACGACCTGACCCGTGGCGGCGCTGCCCAGGTCCGTCTGCGCCTGGAGAACCCCTCCGACGTGGCCACCGAACTGGTCACCGCCAAGGCCAACGGTAGCCAGGCCTCGGACGAGATGCGCCTGGTGCTGGAGGACCTGCAGGGCAACGTGCTGGCCAGCCAGCCGATCAAGGCCAACATCGGCAACGGCCTGATCACCGTGCGTGACGGTCGTACCGTAGCCCGGGTCGGTGCGCTGGATATGCTGGAAACCGGTCCGTTCAGCATCAACGTGCCGGCCACTGCCCCGGAGCAGGTGCGCCTGCGTCTGGAAGCGGACTTCCTGCACTACCAGACCGGTCTGCCCACCGAGCAGAAGATCCGCGGCCTGCGCAGCAGCCGGGAAATGACCCTGGTGGAAAGCCCCTACTACGGCGAACTGACCCAGGTCGCGCCGCAGCAGGTGCAGGCGGGCGACAAGGTGCTGCTCAGCGGCCGCGCGCTCAAGCGTGGCGACGACACGCCGCTGGCCGATGTCGAGCTCAAGGTTGTCCTGACCGTGCGCGGCTTCGAGCGGGTGGTCAGCGTCACCACCGATGCCCAGGGCAAGTTCCGCTACGAACATCAGACCGCCGCCGACGATTCCGGCAGCTACCAGGTGTCCGTGGTGCACCCGAGTATCGCCACCCGTCCGCAGCACGGCCAGTTCACCATTGCCGGTGCGAGCTACTCGCCGGCGAGCGTGAACACGCAGTTCCCGCGCAACTACGAGCAGCTGGTGACCATCGTGGTCGATGCGGGTTACGACTCGCCGCTGACCAACCTGCGCCTGGAGTACGTCAAGCCGGCGGGCAGCAACGGCCTGCCGACGGGGATCAAGGCCGTGACCAGTGCGCCCATGAACCTGGCGGCGAAGAAGCGCGGCAACCTGACCCTGCGCATCAGTGGCGACAACAGCGCGGCGGCCAACGGCCTGCTGGACTACCGCATCGTGGCGGATGGGCTGAACAAGCCGATCGGCCAGACGCGAATCCAGTACAGCCTGGTGGAAGCACGGCCGGTGCTCAACGTCAGCCCGAACCAGATCCGCACCGGCCTCAAACGTGGCGGTGAGGAGCAGGTCGAGACGGTGACGCTGAAGAACACCGGCCTGGACGTGCTGCGCAACGTGCGCCTGAGCCTGCTCAACAGCGAAGGCGGCGCCCTGCCAGCGTGGGTCAGTCTGCGCAACGCCGAACGCCTGGGCGACCTGGCGGTGGGCTCGGCGATTCCGCTGAGCATCGCCTTCAAACCGGGCGAAACCGTAGCTGAGGGCAACTACTACGTGACCCTGCGCCTGCAGAGCGACAACCACCCGCAAGTGGATATCGCCATGGAAGCCGCGGTCACCCAGTCGGGCGAAGGTGGCGTGATCTTCCAGGCGTCGGACATCTACACCGGCACCAAGGACGACAACGGCCAGCTGATCCCGGGCCTGGCCGGCGCGAAGATCAAACTGCAGAACCGCAATGTGCTGACCGAGGAATACAGCCTGGTCACCGACAACCGCGGCCAGGCCCTGCTGGAGAACATCCCGGCGGGCGAATACACCTATCGCGTGTCGGCCTGGGACCACGAAGACTTGGCCGGTCAGCTGTGGATCAAGCCGGGCGTGACCCAGGCCGAACCGGTGTTCCTGATGAGCAAGTTGGTGACGGTGGAATGGTCGGTGAAGGAAATCACCCTGGAAGATCGCTACGAAGTGATCCTCGATGCGACCTTCAAGACCAACGTGCCGACGGCGCTGGTGATGATCGAACCGCTGTCGATCAACCTGCCGGCGATGCGCAAGGGCGATGTGTTGCAGGGTGAGCTGACCCTGACCAACTATGGACTGGTGCGCGCCGACAACGTGCAGGCGAAGCTGCCGGTGGGGGATGCGCGGGCGAAGATCGAGTACCTGAAGGCAGTGCCGAACGTGCTGCATGCCGGTGATGTGGTGATCGTGCCCTACCGCATCGTGGCACTGCAGAGCTTCGATCCGGACGATGAACTCAATGGCGCGGCCGGATGCTGGAGCTTCGATTACCGGGGCACGGTGACCTACTCGAGCTACTGCGCCAACGGCACGATGGTGCCGGGTAGTGCCAGCGTGGGTTGGTTCTCGCGTGGGGGGTACTGCCCGGGGGCGGGCGGTGGCGGTGGCGGTGCTGGTGCTGGTTGGGCTGGCGGTGGTGGCTGGGGTGGGGGTAGCTACATCCCTCGGCCATCGTCTGGCAGTACCCAGCAATGCGTGCCGCCGCCGGACTGCGAGAGTGGTAACTGTCCTGGCGCCAATGGCGGCGGCAAGTAATGCATAACGAATAACGACAGGGACCCCACGCCCGGGAGGGCGCGGTTCAAGGGAGTGCGAGCAGTGTTGAAGGGCATTATTGGCCGAGTGGGCCTGTGGTTGTGTGGGGGCGTGATGGCAGTGGGCGCTGGTTTGGCCTATGCCAAGCCGGGCCTGGATCATCGGTTTGCCACGCCGCATTACGCCGAGGGCGAGCTGCGCCTGGACGTGCTGGACCTGCAGGTGCAGGCCCTCGGCGGCCCGGTGCGCATCCTGCGCAGCTGGAAGGACGGCCAGTGGGTGTGGAACGAGCGCTGGGGGAATCTGGAGATCCTCGGCGCGGCGGACCCGGCGCTGGGTGCCGCCGACCCGGCCAACGCCGACAAGCCCTACGCCATCGTGCGCGCCGGGCAAAGCTACCTGCGCTCGAGCAGCACCACCCAGGGCCAGGACGTGTACTTCAACAACCTGCCGCAGCGCACCCTGATTGCGCTGCAGCGTGGCCTGGCCGGCTACCGCTGGCAGGACACCCAGGGCAACCGCAACGAATACGATGCCCAGGGCCGCATCACCGGCTATCAAGACCACAACGGCATCCGCACGACCCTGGTGCGCAACGCCGAAGGTCGCATCGCCGAGATCAAGGACCATCACGGCGTCACCCTGATCACCCTGACCTACAGCGGCGCCAACCTCACCAGCGCAAAGGACTACAGCGGCCGCGAAGTGAAGTACGAGTATAGCGGCAGCCGCCTGAGCGCGGTGACCGACGTGCTAGGCAAACGCTGGCAGTACCACTACGACACTAACGGCCTGGCCGGCTACAGCGACCCGCTGCAGCAGCGCACCACCCTGATCCTGGGCAAGGACGACAAGGTCCAGGAACACCGCCTGCCGGACGGCCGCTTCACCCAGTACAGCTACCGCTACGACGAAAACCAGGAACAGTACTACCTGCGCACCGTGAACGAAGCCGGCCTGGTCACCGAACGCTGGTACGACCGCCTGGGCCAACTGGTGCGTGAACAGCTGGACGGCGAGACCCAGTTCAGCCGCAGCTATTTGCTGTCGGACCGCTCCAGTGACATGAGCAAGGTGGCCGAGGCCTACCGCATCAGCGGCAAGAGCCTGTCGGTGAGCAAGGAAATCTCGCAGCGCCAGGGCCGCGCGCCGTCGCCCTACGTGGCGCAGATGACCGAAGAGGACGCCCACGGTAACCGTACCCTGACCGAGTACAACCGCTATGGCCAGGTCATCCGTGTGCAGTACGCGGACGGTAGCGAGATCCGGAAGAGCTACGACCCAGCGACCAATCGAGTGGCTGAAACAATCAACGAGCGGGACATCAAGACCCAGTACCGTTACGACGCCAAGGGCAACCTGATCGAACTGATCGAGGCGGCGGGGTTGCCGGAAGAGACGCGCACCAGCTATCGCTACAACGCCCTGGGTCAGTTGGAGCAGGAAGACCGGCCGGGCGACGACGCAGCGCAGACCCCGGCAGCGAGCTGGCAGTACGGCTATGACGACAAGGGCAACCGCAACCTGGAGCGAGACCCGCTGGGTTACGAGACTCGCTATACCCACGATGTGCTGGGCAATGTCCTCACCGTTACCAACGCCTTGAGCAAGACATGGGCCAGTACCTACGATGCGGCGGGCAATTTGAAGAGCCTGAAGACGCCGCTGAATCAGGAGACGCTGTACGGGTATAACGATCTGGGGCAGCGGATCAGTATGCAGCAGCCGAATGGAGCAATAACATCCATCGAGCCGAATGCAGCTGGCTTAGCCAAGAGCATTACTGACGCGGCGAATGCACGTACTCAGTTTGAATACGATGCGAGCCAGCATCTGGTGGCGGTGGTGGATGCCTATGGCAACCGCCGAGAAAGCCAATACGACAATCGTGGACGACTGGCTGCGCGTAAGGACCAGGGCGGCAATGCCACTCAGTATCGCTACGAGCAGGATCGACTTGCGGGTATCGACTACCCGACCTATCAGGAGCGCTACGAGTACGACAGTCGCGAGCGGCGGCTGAGTAATGTGCGTCACTATGGTGAGCGAGAGGGAAGCAAGAGCCAACGATCTCAATATCAATACCTAGAGGATGGCTTGTTGGCGGTGCAGGTCGATGCAGCGAACAATCCCACAGGTAAGAGCTATGACGGAATGGGGCGGTTGATTAGCAGTAGGGATGCTGAAGGTGGGGTAACCCGCTATGCCTATGACAGGCGCGGCAACCTTGTACAGCTAACCGACCCCGCTGGTCGTATCACCCGTTTCCGCTACGATGCCCGCGATACGGTAGTCGCTGAGGTCAAGGTTGGTAACGGCGATACACTGACCAACGAGCGCCGAGATGTTTACGATGAGTTGGGCAACCTCAAACAAGTCACCACTCCGGACGGCCGGATTAGCACCTATTACTACGATGACGCCAATCGCCTGACTCGTATTGATCATTTCGCCAGCGCTGCAGCAGTTGAAGGTGGAGTGGCCAATAGCACTATCGAATATGGCTACACCGTATTGAATCTTCTAGGTAACTACGAAGACGAAACCAGCAAGGCGGTCTACACCCACGACGTGCTGGGTCGGGTGGAAAGTATCACCACCACCTACAAGCAGGCCGACCCAGTCTTCAGCAAGACCATCAAGTACACCTACGACCTCAATGGTCGCAAGGCCAGCTATACCACGCCGGAGCAGCAGACCTACGGCTACCGCTATACCCCGCATGGTCGCCTGGCTGGCGTGAGCATTCCGGATGAAGGCAGCATCAGCTTCCAGGACTTCAACTGGATGATGCCGCAAAGCACCCTGTTCCCCGGTGGCAACCAGTACAGCTTCAGCTACGACGGCCTGCAGCGCTATGAGAGTCGGGTGCTTAAAGATGTGGCTGGCAATCCGATTCTGAGCAGCCAGTACGAATACGATGCGGCGGGCAATATCACCGCCATCGAGGGCCAGGGCGGCAAGACTACCTACGGCTACGACAAGCTGTACCGCCTTACCGAAGCCAAATATCCCGAGGAGGATGGCCGGAAGAACGAGGCCTATGCCTATGACGGCGTAGGCAACCGTCTGGACGAAGCAACCAGCAAGGGCGAGCTGGATATCACCCAGTGGCAGTACAACGCCCATAACCAGCTGGTCAGCCATGACGGCATCGGCTACCGCTACAACCGCGATGGCCATCTGATCGAGCGTGGCGCCCTGCAGGCCGATGGCAACCTGGTTCAGAGCGGCGGTATCGATCACTGGCTGTACCAGTACGACGCCCGTGAACGCCTGGTGGCGGTGCAGAAGAACGGCCAACTGCTGGCTCGTTATTCCTATAACCCGCTGGGCCAGCGCATCAGCAAGACCCTGCCGCAGCAGGGCACCACCACCTACTACCTGTACAGCGAAGAAGGCCTGGTGGGCGAATACGACGCTCAGGGCGAGTTGCAGCAGGAGTATGCCTTTGATCCGACCGCGACATGGATGAGCCAGCCGCTGTTCACCCGCGCCAAGGCGGCAAATGCTCAGGGCCTGCAGGTGCATTACTACGGCACCAGTCACCTGGGCACCCCGGAAGTGGCCTTCCTGAAGAGTGGTGAGGTGACCTGGCGAGCCAAGGCGCAGGCCTTTGGCGAAACGACCGTAACCCTAAGCGCCCTCAATAACCCGCTGCGTTTTCCGGGCCAGTACTTCGACCAGGAAACTGGGCTGCATTACAACTATTTCCGGGACTATGATCCAAGCTCGGGGCGCTATATAGAAAGCGATCCGATTGGATTAAGAGGTGGGGTCAATCGGTATGGTTATGTCGGGGGAAGTCCAATTGGAAAGATGGATCTTAAGGGGCAGGAGCCAGAGGAACAAGACGATTACACGCCCTGTTCATATTATGATCAGGTGGCAGAGGAGAACAAGTGTAAATATCATGAAGGTGCTGCAAAAATATGTCGAGGTGAGTCCACGTTGGACTCTGTTGGTGCTAACAATTTTCTGAAGGCGTGTAGTTACGTTAGCTCTAAGGCTGGTGATGGTAGTAGCTATGCAGATGCCTCCGTTAGAAATTGTATAAGAAAGTGTTTAGTCGAGTCTGATAGACAGGCTAGGCAAAAGCCTGAGTGTCAAGTTCCGCCGCAGGACTGTCAGCCTGGAAATGAACCTGGTGGAGGCTGTACGGCTAATAAATGCATTGATGAGTACCATAATAAGTGCTTTAGTCAGTGCGGTGTTGCTAAGAGGTGCTACGGTGGTAACTATCCTTATCCGTATACCAATGACGACCCGTTCTGGAAGCCGGCAAGAGATTGGTGGGTGAATATGTGAGTTATGAGTATGGTATGAAGATATTTTTCTATGTTGTGAATTTTATAGTTTTCTTGGTTTCTTTAGGGTTGATAGTTCTGGGGTGTGCGAGCCTTGTTCAGTTGATTGGGGAGGGTGAGGTTAGGGCCGAAGGGCTATACGTCGTGTTCCTGTTTCTTGTTGCCCCCATCCTGATTTTTATTGGGAGTATTTCAAAGCTGGCTTCTGGCTTTAAGAGTGGGCGAGGTGGGTTTTATATGCCTCTATCTTTGCTCTTGTTCTTTCAGGCATGGGGGTTCCACTCATATACGTATGTATCGTTGATGTTTTGTGGGGGGGCTCTCATTTTTTGTGCGGCCTCCTTTTATGTGGATAGGTTTGGGCTTTGAGATCGCTCGCTACGAGGGCGGATTTATGGCCCTGTAGGGTGGGTCATTGACCCGCGCTGATCGGGGCACTCCTCCAAATGTGGTGCTGGCTGTCGCGGCGAAACATGGCTTGGCGGCGGCCGAAACATCGCTACGTTGAGTGGATATGAAAAGGTGCGGAAATATTCCCGTACCTGGAAGATAAGCGGTTTTTTTATTACTTGGTCGGCGCAAGGGTCGGCCATCGGGGGAGTTGGGGGAAAGATGTTCAAGCAATGGATGGCCGGCCTGCTGGCCCTATGGAGCGTCGGCGCCTGGGCCGAGGATAAGTTGTGTGCGGTGGTGCTGATCGAGATCGCCCAGGAGTTGACCTTGGAGCGGCAGGCCTTCGAGGCCACCATGCGCATCAACAATGGCCTGGACACCATCAACCTCGATACCCTCAAGGTCAATGTGCTGTTCGAGGATGACAATGGCAATGTGGTCAAGGCCAGTTCCGACCCGAATGCCACCGATGCGGCCTTTTTCATTCGGCTGGACGACAGCAACAACGTCAACAGCCTGCAGTCCGGGGCCGATGGCGCCATCACCAATGGCGTGGTGCCGGCCAAGGCCAGCGGTGTACTGCGCTGGCTGATCATCCCCACCGCCGGTGCCGCCGGCGAGGGCCTGTCCGGCAAGCGCTACAACGTTGGTGCCAGCCTGAGCTACAACGCCGGTGGCAAGACCGAGTCCCTGACGGTGACCCCCGACACCATCACGGTCAAACCGCAGCCGGAGCTCACCCTCGACTACTTCCTGACCAAGCAAGTGATTGCCGACGATGCCTTCACCCCCGGCATCGAGGCGCCTGAGCCCTATACCCTTGGCGTGCGCGTGCGCAACAGCGGCCGTGGCGAGGCCAAGAACCTGAAGATCGAGTCGGCCCAGCCGAAGATCGTCGGCAACGATCAGGGCCTGGCGATCAACTTCCGCATTACCCACAGTTTCGTCGACGAGGCGCCGGCCGCGCCAACCCTGCTGATCGACTTCGGCGCGGTGGCGCCGGGCAAGAACCGCAACGGGCGCTGGCTGATGGAGAGCTCGCTGTCCGGCGAGTTCATCGACTTCAAGGCATCCTTCTCGCACCCGGACGAGCTGGGCGGCAAGATGACCTCCCTGCTGGATGCGGTGAATACCCACTTCCTGCTGCGCGATGTAGTGGTCGACCTGCCGACCCGCGACCGCGTCCGAGACTTCCTCGCCTTCGTCGGCGATGAGCTTTATGTGTTCGAGTCTGACAGCGTGGGCCAGGCCGAGAATGCCCCCTGCGTCGACTGTGCCCCGGTGGCGAGCCTGAAGGGCGCCCTCGGCGGCGGCTCGACCCTGCGTACCCTGCTCGTCAGCGATGTGCAGCCGGGTTATGGCTATGTGCGCGTGGCCGACCCCTATGCCGGCAGCAAGGGCCTGCAGCGTGTGGTGCGCAGCAATGGCATGGCACTGTCCTCGCACAACGCCTGGCTGAGCAAGGAGCGCGCCGAGGATGGCGTGACCTTCAAGTACTACCTGAATATCTTCGATACCACCCCTGACGCTCAGTATACGGTGGAATTCGGTGAGCTGACCCAGGAGCCTAAGCCTCCGGTATTCATGCCGATCTCCGACCGCAGCACCTACGAGGGTGGCCAGGTCGGCTTCCTGGTACGCGCCAGCGACCCCAATGGCACCGTGCCCAAGCTGTTCGCCGAAGGCCTGCCGACAGGAGCAACCTTCAAGGATGATGGCGGCGGCAGCGGCACCTTCTACTGGACCCCGCTGCAGGGACAGGCCGGGCGCTATGTGGTGAACTTCCGCGGCTCCGATGGCGCTCTGGATACCACCCTGCCGGTGGGCATCCGCGTATTCCGCGAGGGCGACAACGACGGCGACGGCATGGACGACGCCTGGGAGCGCGAGCAGTTCGGCAATCTCGACCGCGACGGCAACGGCGACTTCGATGGCGATGGCATCAGCGACCTGGATGAGCATGACCAAGGTTCCGACCCCAAGGAGGCCGAGCTGACCCCGCTGCCACCGCAGCTGGACGTGCCGGCGGACAACGCTGAGGTGACCGCGCTCTATCCGACCCTGCGGGTGCAGAACAGCGCCAACGGCCAGGGCAAGAACTTCAAGTACTGGTTCGAGCTGTATGAGGACGAGAACTTCGGCCGTCTGCTGGCCAAATCCGACGAGATCGAGGAAGGCAGTGGCCATACCCAGTGGACCGTGGCCGAAGGCGATCTGATCGGCAACGCCACCCTGCATGACAACCGTCGTTACTACTGGCGCGCGCGGGTCACCCACGCCAGCGGCAGCAGCGAGTGGGTCAATGGTCGCTTCTTCATCAACCAGGCCAACGACGCGCCGAGCGCGCCGACCCTGCTCAACCCGACGCCCATGGGGCTGGTGGCAAGCACGCGTCCGACCTTCCAGTTCAACAACAGCTTCGATCTGGACAAGGATGCCCTGAGTTATCGGGTGCGGGTGTTCAGCGAGGACGACGACGAGTTCACCCAGCCCGTAGTGGAGGTGACCGGCCTGTTGCCGGGTGAGAGCGGCGTGACCGAATGGCAGTCGCCGACCGAGCTGCAGGAGAACAGCTTCTACCTGTGGCTGGTGGAGGCGGTCGACGAGCATGGCGAAGTGACCCGTAGCGAGCCGAGCATGTTCGGCGTGAGCCTGAGCAACGAAGCCCCGAGCGAGCCCGTTCTGGCTTGGCCGCTGCAGGATCAGCGCATCGACAAGGCCGAGGGTGTGGTGCTGCGCCTGGACCCGGCGAGTGATCCGGAGCGTCAGCCGCTCAGCTATCGCATTCAGATCGACACCAGCGAGCGTTTCGACTCGGGCGCCGTGATTGATTCTGACTGGATCACCGCGACTCAGGGGCGGATCGAGTGGAGCGTGCCGGCGACCCTGGTCGAGAACCAGCATTACCATTGGCGCGCCCGTGCCAGCGATGGTGAACAGGAGTCTGCCTGGGTCACCGGCCGCTTCCAGGTCAACCAGTCCCAGGAGGCGCCGGCGACTCCGGCTATCTCCAACCCGGCGAGCGGTGCCTGGGTGGAAGTACGCACTCCGCGTCTGGAAGTGCACCCGGCGGTCGACCCGGATGGCGATGCGCTGAGCTACGAGTTCGCCCTGCATACCCTGAATGACAATGAGCCGCTGGCCACCCAGGTGGTGAGTGAACTGGGCTGGTCGCCGTCATTCCCGCTGCAGGACAACAGCGACTATCGTTGGCGCGTGCGTGCCATCGACGCTACCGGCCTGAGCTCCCCCTGGAGTGGCTGGCAGCAGTTCTTCGTCAATGAGAACGGCGTGGACGATGCGCCTGGCCTGAGTTTCGTGCTGCCGGATGCCGAGCAGACCCTGACCGGTGGCAGCGTGATCATTCAGTGGACCGACCAGGACCCGGACAGCGCGGCCACCATCGATCTGTTCGCCAATGGCCAGCCGATTGCCACTGGCCTGGCGGAGGATCAGGACGGCGACGCTGACCGCTTCGAGTGGTCGCTGGCTGGTGTGCAGCCCGGCACCTATCGCATCAGTGCGGTGATTCGCGATGCTGCCAGCAACGTGACCGTTGACGCCTGCTGCAGCATGACCCTGCTGCCGCCGACTCCGCAGGTGCGCGTCACCCCGATAGGCTCCCTGCAACTCGACGAGTTCGGTGAGGCCGTGGCCGAGGTCGAGGTCGCTCTGGATCGCGGTCCCAAGCCGGGCCAGAGCGTGATGCTGAACCTGGCCCTCGGCGACGAGTCCGAGGCCCGCCTGCTCAACGAGCAGCCGTACCTGTACTTCACCGCGGAGAACTGGCAGCAGCCGCAACGCATTCGTGTGCGTGGCGTGGACGACTGCAGCATCGACGGTGCTCAGTCCGTTGGCCTGGAGCTGCTGCCGTTGCAAAGCAGCGACAGCGACTTTGCCGGACTGGACCCGCAGGATGTACTGCTGACCACTGCGGACAATGAGCGGGAGGGGCAGGAGCTGTTCGTCTGCCACTATCAGGTGATCTCCCGCTCCGACGTGGATGCCGACGGCATGGTCGATGTCACAGTGCGTCCCGAGCTGTCGAATACCGGTGTCGCACTGACCACCGCCACGGCTGTGCCTTCTATCCAGGGGGCCGGTGTCAGCCTGGCAGGGGCGGCCGAGGTGCGTTTCAGCAAGGTGCTCAGCGGTACTCGCAGTCAGTCTCACGACAGCATCGTGCTGCGCCAACCTGCCAATGAGCCGGTACTGTTCAGCCGTGTGCACTGGGTCGTCGAGCCTGGCACTCCAGAGCCGGTCACCACGGGTGGCGAAGGTGCCGACACGCTGACCGGCACCAGCGGCAACGACACCATAGAGGGCCAGGCGGGCGACGATGTGCTCTATGGTCGCGGGGGTAACGATGTGCTGATCGGTGGCGCCGGTAAGGATACCCTCTATGGCGAGGGTGGCGACGATACCTTCATCGTGCTGGGTAGCGACGAGTCTGCCGACACCTTCAACGGCAGTGCTGGATATGACCAGATTCTGGGCGGGGAAGGCGACGATGTCATTCGCGTCAGCAACTACACGAGCACCAACCGTGTGGAGCTGATCGATGGCGCTCAGGGCCGCAACCGTATCGAAGGCACGGCGGACGCGGACAGCATGGATTTCCGCGTTACCGAGCTGCGTGACATCGAGGCGATCGATGGCCTGGGGGGTAATGACTACATCATCGGCAGTACGGCTGGCGATGTGATCATCGGCGGTGCCGGTAACGACGAGCTGCTGGGTGATAAGGGGGACGACACCTTCCTCGTCACCGGCGCGCAGGGCCATGACCGTATCACCGGTGGCGACGGCGCCGATAAGATCCAGGGTTCGTCTGGCGATGATCGCATCGGTTTCAGCTACTACGGCGGGAGCATCAGTGTCGAGCTGATCGACGGTGGCGATGGCGTGAACATCGTCACCGGTGACGATGCGAGCAATACCCTGTACTTCACAGACACCCTTTTGCAAGGCATCTCGCGGATCGATGGACAAGGTGGTGCCGACACGATTCGTGGCAGCGCCGGCAACGATGTCATTGACGGTGGTCCTGGCGTCGACACCATCGACGGTGGACTGGGCGATGACACGATCCTGTTCTATGGCGACAGCAGTGAGGTCGATGTTCTGAAGGGTGGTGAGGGCTTCGATCGTCTGTTGGGTAGTTCGGGTGACGATGCCCTGACGTTCAGCTCCTTCTCTGCGGTCAATGGTATCGAGCTGATCGATGGTGACGGTGGCTTCAACCGCTTAGTGGGCACGGCGGCCAGCAATGTCCTGGACTTCTCCGCGACTCGTCTGGTGGGTATTGCCCAGCTCGAAGGTGGGGTGGGTAATGATCGGATTATCGGCAGCGTCGATGCGGATGTACTGCTCGGCAACCAGGGCAACGACACCCTGATTGGTGGTGGCGGTGGTGATGTCTATCGGTTCGCCGAGGGTGATGGTCGCGATGTCATCGAGGACAAGGGGCGCGAGGGGGACATTGATCGCCTGGTCCTAGAGGCGCCCTGGACGCCAGCCAGTATCTGGATCAGCCAGTCGGGCAATGACCTGCGTTTGGTTAAGGGGCTTGACCAGATCACCATCAGGGGTTGGTTCAGCAATCCGCTGAATCGCATCGAGCGCATCGAATTGCTGGATGGCGAGGTCTTGCCGGTCGATGAAGTCGAGCCGCTGCGTAAAGTCATGGCTGGTATGTCCTCCGTGCCCACAAAGCGCACTGCTGCACAGCAGAGTCAGCTGGTGGCGGCTCTGGCCAAGGCTTGGAAGAAGTAGATTCGGCCTTTATGAAACGGCCCCCTTAATGGGGGCCGTTTGCTTTCTGGCTCAAGCCAGCCACCCCTCCGCCTTGGCCCGGGCCACGGCCTGGGGGCGGCGCTGTACGCCGAGCTTGACGTTGATCCGCCGCGCCTGCAGCTGTTGCCCTGGTGCTTTACTAAGTTATGGAAAAATGGACTAAAGTGACGCCTTCTCCATGGAATGGATGGCAAATATGTCGGATCAATCAGGTTCTCTCCTGGTTTCGACACGGCCGGCCAAGCTGGCCGAACGGGTGGCCGAGGCGCTGAAGCGCGACATCAGCGCGATTGGCTGGCCGGTCGGCCAGGTGTTCGGCTCCGAGGCGCAGCTGATGGAGCGCTACGGTATCGGCCGGGCCACCCTGCGCGAGGCGATACGCCAGTTGGAGCGCCACGGCGTGGCCAATATGCGCCGTGGCAGCGGTGGTGGCCTGGTGATCAGTCGTCCGGCGCGCGACTCGGCGGCGCTGGCGCTGGCCACCTACCTGGAACTGATCGATGTCAGCTTTGGCGAACTGTACGAGGCGCGAGCGCTGATCGAGTCGCAGGCGGTGCTGCTGGCCGCCGAGCGGCTGGACGAGCCTGACATCCCGCGGGCGCGGGAACTGATCGAGCTGCTCGGGCAGGAGCAGCCCGGCTGCTTCAACGTCGAGCTGCACCTGCTTGCCGAGGTGCGCGACTTCATCTGCCGGGTTTCCGGCAATGCGGCGATCAGCCTGATCCTTGAAGCCCTGCAATGTGTCACCGTCAGCGGCCGCACGCCGCGCGACGCGCATGGCCGGGCGCGGGTGCAGGCAGTGTTCGGCCAGGTGCGCCGGCTGAAGATCGAGTTGCTGGAAGCGCTGATCGGCGGTGACGGCCTACGCGCCCGCGAGCGCATCCAGGACAAGCTGCGCCTGACCCGCGAGCTGCTCATCGAACTGCGCGGCGGTCTGAGTCATGGCCCCACCTCGGCCATGACCGAGCTGGCGGCGGCTCCCGACTTTGCCTTCTCGCGGGTCTACGACAAGAGCGCCCACCGCCTGGCCGTGGTCATCGCCCGCAACATCAGTGCTTCGGGGCTTGGCAGTGGTGCGCGGATCGGCGCCGAGCCGGACCTGCAGGCGCGGCATGGTGTCAGCCGCGCGGTGCTGCGCGAGGCGGTGCGCACGCTCGAGCTGCACGCCATCGTGCGCAGCCGGCGCGGCCCTGGTGGCGGCCTGCTGGTGGCCACACCGGACCCCAGCTACACCGTGCGCCTGGCGGTGGAGTACCTGGGCCAGACACAGCCGCTCAGCCAGCATTTTCATGCGGTGTGGAAGAACCTCCAGCTGGCGGTGGCCGGGCTCGCGGCTGAGCGCTTGGACGCTGCCGGGCGGCAGCGCCTGCAGGGACTGCTGGACAGCCTGCAGCGTGCCAGTGGGGCGGAGCGTCTGCGGCGCAGTGGTGAACTCGACCTGTGCCTGGCCGAGCTCAGCGGCAACCGGGCGCTGGCGCTGTTCGTGCGGCTGCTCGGCGCATTGGCCGAGAGCTACCCGACCGGCGCGGTGGCACAGTGGATTCTGCAGCACCTCGGCGAGCACCAGGCGCGCCTGGGGGCGGCGGTGCTGGCCGGTGACCCCAGCCTGGCCCGGCGGCGCATGCTTGATCAGCTGCGCCTGATCGAGACCGGTTTCGGCCTGGCCGAGGACTAGGTCCTACACCACGCCGGCATTGCGCAGCGCGGCAATCTGCTCCTGATCCAGGCCGAGCAGGCGCTTTAGCACGGCGTCGCTGTGCTCGCCGAGCAGCGGCGGCGCATTGCGATATTCGACCGGGCTGGCGGACAGGCGCAGTGGGCTGGCCACCTGGGGCGTGGTGCTGCCCAGACTGTTGGGTAGATCGAGGCGCAGACCGCGGGCCTGGACCTGCGGATCGGCGAACACCTGGGCCAGGTCGTTGATCGGCCCGCAGGGCACGCCGGCCGCCTCCAGCAGCGTCACCCATTCGGCGGTGCTCTTGAACACCGTGGCCTGGCGCAGCAGAGGGATCAGCTCGGCGCGGTGATCGACTCGCGCCTTGTTGGTGGAAAAGCGCGGGTCGTCGGCCAAAGCCGGTAGGCCGGCGACCTCGCAGAACTTGCGGAACTGTCCATCGTTGCCCACGGCGAGGATGAAATTGCCATCGGCGCTGGGGAAGTCCTGGTAGGGCACGATGTTCGGGTGGGCGTTGCCCATGCGCCGGGGCGCAACGCCGGTGGCCAGGTAGTTCATCGCCTGGTTGGCCAGGCAGGCCACCTGCACGTCGAGCAGCGCCACATCGACGTACTGGCCTTCGCCGGTCTTGTCGCGGTGCGCCAGGGCGGCCTGCACGCCGATGGCGGCGTACAGGCCGGTGAGCAGGTCGGTGAGGGCGACGCCGGTCTTCATGGGACCGCCACCTTCCTCACCATCGGGCTTGCCGGTCAGGCTCATCATGCCGCCGAGGCCCTGGATCATGAAGTCGTAGCCTGCCCGCCTGGCGTAGGGCCCGTCCTGCCCGAAGCCGGTGATCGAGCAGTAGATCAGTCGCGGGTTGACCGCTTTCAGCGAGGCATAGTCGAGGCCGTAGGCCGCCAGACCGCCGACCTTGAAGTTTTCCAGCAGCACGTCGCACTGCGCTGCCAGCTCACGCACCAGGCGCTGGCCCTCGGGCTGGGTGAAATCCAGGGTCAGCGACTGCTTGTTGCGGTTGGCGCACTGGAAGTAGGCCGCTTCGCGGCTGTCGTTGCCGGTGCCATCCTTGATGTAGGGCGGGCCCCAGTGACGGGTATCGTCGCCACTGCCGGGGCGCTCGACCTTGATCACCTCGGCGCCGAGGTCGGCGAGAATCTGCCCGGTCCAGGGGCCGGCGAGCACGCGGGACAGGTCGAGAACACGCAAATGGGACAGGGCGCCGGGCATATGGATCTCTCGGAGAAGTCCCCTCTCCCGCTAGCGGGAGAGGGCTAGGGAGAGGGAAGGTTGGTGCGCCGGAATATCGCCCTCTCCCCCTGCCCCTCTCCCATAAATGGGCGAGGGGAGAAAGACGCGCGGCCAAAGTGACTTAGAAGAACGCCTGCAGACCGGTCTGGGCACGGCCTAGGATCAGTGCGTGGACGTCGTGAGTGCCCTCGTAGGTGTTGACTACCTCCAGGTTGACCAGGTGGCGGGCCACGCCGAACTCGTCGCTGATGCCGTTGCCGCCCATCATGTCGCGGGCCATGCGCGCGATATCCAGCGCCTTGCCGCAGCTGTTGCGCTTCATGATCGAGGTGATCTCCACCGCGGCGGTGCCCTCGTCTTTCATCCGGCCCAGGCGCAGGCAGCCTTGCAGGGCCAGGGTGATCTCGGTCTGCATGTCGGCCAGCTTCTTCTGGATCAGCTGGGTCTGCGCCAGCGGGCGGCCGAACTGGGTGCGGTCCAGGGTGTACTGGCGCGCGGTGTGCCAGCAGAACTCGGCGGCGCCCAGGGCGCCCCAGCTGATACCGTAACGGGCGGAGTTGAGGCAGGTGAACGGACCTTTCAGACCGCGCACGTCGGGGAAGGCGTTCTCCTCGGGGCAGAACACATTGTCCATGACGATTTCCCCAGTGATCGAGGCGCGCAGACCGACCTTGCCGTGGATGGCCGGCGCGGACAGGCCTTCCCAGCCTTTTTCCAGCACGAAGCCGCGGATCTCGCCGGCGTCGTCCTTGGCCCAAACCACGAACACGTCGGCGATCGGGCTGTTGGTGATCCACATCTTGCTGCCGGTCAGGCGGTAGCCGCCGTCGACCTTCTTGGCGCGGGTGATCATCGAACCCGGGTCGGAGCCGTGGTTCGGCTCGGTCAGGCCGAAGCAGCCGATGTATTCGCCGCTGGCCAGCTTGGGCAGGTACTTCTGTTTGGTCGCCTCGTTGCCGAACTCGTAAATCGGCACCATCACCAGCGACGACTGCACGCTCATCATCGAGCGGTAGCCGGAATCGATGCGCTCCACTTCGCGGGCGATCAGGCCGTAGCACACGTAGTTCAGGCCGCTGCCGCCGTAGGTTTCGGGAATGGTGGCGCCGAGCAGGCCGGTCTCGCCCATCTCGCGGAAGATCTTCGGGTCGGTCTGCTCGTGGCGGAAGGCCTCCAGCACGCGCGGGGCCAGCTTGTCGGCAGCGAACTGCTGGGCGCTGTCGCGCACCATGCGCTCTTCTTCGGTCAGCTGCTGGTCCAGCAGGAGCGGGTCGATCCAGTTGAAGCTTGCCTTGGCGGCCATGGTGCAATCCTCGAAGCGGTGGCAGTGAAGGGCCGGCGCGAAGCCGGGCAGTGGAGAAAGACTAGGCCTGCGCGGCGCGGGCGGCAAACGAGTATTTCGCACGCTGTTGTGCGTAAAATTCACTTCGAGATAGCCTGAATCAGCTTTTTTGCTGCTTATGAGTGAGGCTTAGGCATACATGCGTCGCAAGATTCCCAGCACCGCGGCCCTGGTGGCCTTCGAGTCCGCCGCCCGCCACCAGAGCTTCACCAAGGCTGCCGACGAGCTGGCGCTGACCCAGAGCGCCGTATGCCGGCAGATCGCCGGACTGGAGGAGTTCCTCGGCATCGAGCTGTTTCGCCGCTCGCGGCGGGGCGTGAAGCTGACCGAGGCGGGCCTGGCCTACAGTCGCAAGGTGGCCGCACAGCTGGATGCGGTGGAGCGCGACACCCTGGCCGCCATGGGCCAGCAGGGCGCCCAGGGGCTGGAGCTGGCCGTGGTGCCGACCTTCGCCACCCAGTGGCTGGTGCCCCGCCTCAAGGAGTTCCAGCGTCTGCACCCGGAGGTCACGGTGCACCTGACCAACCGCACGCGGCCTTTCCTGTTCGCCGACACCGAGTTCGACGCCGCCATCTACTTCGGCGATGGCGACTGGTCGGGCACCGAGGCGCACTACCTGATGCCCGAGGAGCCGCTGCCGGTATGCAGCCCGGAGCTGCTGGGCGAGCGCACGCAGTTTGCCGCCACCGAGCTGGCCAACCTGCCGCTGCTGCAGCAGAGCACCCGGCCCTACGCCTGGCGTCAGTGGTTCGCTGCACAGGGCCTGAACGTGCCGCGCGATATGAGCGGGCCGCGCTACGAGCTGTTCTCCATGCTGGCCCAGGCGGCCATGCATGGCATGGGCGTAGCGCTGATCCCGCCGTTTCTCATCCAGCGTGAACTGGACGCCGGCCTGCTGGTGCCGGCGCATCCGGCGGCACTGCTGAGCAGCGACAGGGCCTACCGGCTGATGATTCCAGAGCGCAAGGCCGAGTCTGCGGCGTTACGTGCTTTCCGCGACTGGCTGCTGCAGGCGGCGCGCGAGTATCGCGGCGTGGCATAAGGCGATACGGCGGGCATGAAAAAGCCGGGCATTGGCCCGGCTTGCTTTAGCACATGCTGCTCAGAGCGAGCCGGCGACTTGGCCGAGACTCATCCACTGGCCGGTCATGGAGCGTGCATGGCGATCCACGGTGGTCGGCGCAAAAGCGCGGCCCGAGGCGCTGGCCAGGGCGTTGCTGCCGCTGTTCATGTCCATCAGCGCGGCGCGCAGGAACTTCCAGCGGGTCTGCAGCTTGGCCACGGCAGGGTTGGCCTTGCCATCCAGGCTGCCCAGTTCCTTGTCGATCTGCGGTACCAGGATGCGCTCGTCCTGGCCGACATAGTTGTCCGGCTGCTCGCGAGCGATCTCGAAGCTGCCGATATAGGAGCGGCTGAGGTACTGCACGGCGAGGTACTCGACCTGTGCCGGCAGCTCGCCGAGCGGGTCGGCGTTGGGCACGCCGCGTGCCACGGTCAGTAGTTCACGCAGGGCCTTGGCCAGATCCTGAGGATATTCCCAGGGCATGTTGTCTTCGTTGGGGCCAAAGGAAACACCCAGGCGTAACTGGGTAACAAGTTTGGTGGTCAATCCGGGAATTTCCGAACTGGCGCTCATGGCCGCCTGGGCAGATGTCTCCAGATCGGCGATGTCCTTTTCCAGACGCTGCAGATGCTCTTCCTGGAAGCCCTCGCCACGGACCAGCAGCAGGCTGCTGGTGGCGCGGCTGGCGTACACCTGTACTTGTTCGGCGGCCGTCATGGCGGCGGCCTGGGCCACGGCAGAGAAGCTCGCCGCAATCCCGATAAATAGCGAAAAATACAATCGAATCAAAGAATTACGATTCATCCCCGGTCGCTCCCTAATTATTCTTGTCGGTGCGTGATGTCAGAAGGCAGGGCGGCCATCGGCACAGTGGCAACAGCCTACTGCGCTTGTCATAGCAAAGGATGAGCCAAAAGAGTGATTCGTATCGCAATTCTGGCGCCGCCGCCGTGACGGTCCGGCTTTATGAGCTAGAGGGTCCAGGGCTGCCTGATGCCAGGTGCATGGCCGTCCGGGGTATGCGGCGGGCTTCGGCATGGCTGGCGGTCTGCACGGAACTGCCCGGCCGCACGCGAACGCCAGCGCGGACAGGGAAACTCATGGCGGTGGCGGGCAGCATCAGCGGGCGTTGCACTTCATCTCGGGCGCTTCATAGCCCCACACCACCGTCGCCTCACCCTGATGCTCCCAGAAGCTCTCGTTGCGTCCCTGATAGCGCGCACCGCTGGCGGCCGGTTGCAGGTACATGAGCGAGCTGCTGTCGCCGAAGTCGACGATGGCGGTCGGTGGCTCGGTGCGGAAGAAGGTGGCGGCCACTTCCTTGGCCGGGTTGCCGTCACATTGGTAGAAGATCGGGCCTGTGGCCTCGATGAGCCGGTAGCGCGCCTGCAACTCGGCGATGCGCAGGCGGTAGCTGTCGGCGATGCAGGTGGGCTGATCGTCGCTTTTCCAGCAGTCGTTGCGCCCCTTGATCCAGCCCCGCTGCTCGGCCTTGAGTAGCGGGGGATGTTCGTTGCCGGCCTTCTGCTGCGCGGCCTTGTAGACCTCGGCCATTTGCCGGTCCAGTGCCGAGAGCGCATCGCTCTGGCAGATCTGCTGCTCGATGCTGCCGGCGTTGACCTGGCTGCAGTCGAAGGCGGGTTGCGCCGCCTGTGACTGGCTCGCCAGCAGGGTCAGAGCAAGGGCAAACGTACGCATAAGGATCTCCATCTCGGGCTTGGTCAGAAGCCTAGCCCAGGATGAGGCGGCCCGGCGCGAGTTTGCCCTCAGGGGCAGTGGCTCAACGCAGGGTGTCGGGTCGATGCCGCCCAGGTTTGAAGAACAACTGGGCGCCGCGCTCAAGACCTTCCAGGCTGCTGTGATCCTTGATCACCTCGGCCTCGATCAGCTCGTCCTGTCCTTCCACCTGGAGCGTTACTCGGGTGATCGCACCGAGCGGGCGGATGTCGCGCACTTGCGCCGCGCGGTGCTCGTCGAGGGCCAGGCGCGACAGCGACACCTCGTGCGGACGGAACAGCAGGTGCTGGTCGTCGCCCAGGTGCAGGCGGTTGGAGTCGCCGAGGAAGTGGTAGACGAAGTCGCTGGCCGGCTGCTCGTAAACCTCGGCCGGCGAGCCGATCTGTTCGATAGTGCCCTTGTTCATCACCACGATGCGGTCGGCCACTTCCATGGCTTCTTCCTGGTCGTGGGTGACGAACACGCTGGTCAGGTGCACTTCCTCGTGCAGGCGCGCCAGCCAGCGGCGCAGTTCCTTGCGCACCTTGGCGTCGAGGGCGCCGAAGGGTTCGTCGAGCAGCAGCACCTTGGGTTTCACCGCCAGGGCGCGAGCCAGGGCGATACGCTGGCGCTGGCCACCGGACAGCTGCTCCGGGTAGCGGTCGGCCAGCCAGTCGAGCTGGACCATGCCGAGCAATTCGTGCACCCGTTCGGCGATTTCCGCCTCGCTCGGGCGTTCGCCCTTGGGCTTCATGCGCAGGCCGAAGGCGACGTTGTCGAACACCGTCATGTGGCGGAACAGGGCGTAGTGCTGGAACACGAAGCCGACGTTGCGATCACGCACGTCGTGGTTGGACACGTCCTCGCCGTGGAACTGGATGCTGCCGGCGTCCGGCGTCTCCAGGCCAGCGATGATGCGCAGCAGGCTGGTCTTGCCGCAGCCGGAGGGGCCGAGCAGGGCCACCAGCTCGCCGCTGTGGATATCCAGGTTGATCTCGTTGAGCGCGCGGAAGGCGCCAAAGGTCTTGCTGACGTTACGGATTTCGATGGACATGGCTTATTCCTCCGCGTCGCTGTGACGTAGGCGGGACAGACGGGATTCGCTCCACTGCTTGAGCAGCAGGATGATCAGCGCCAGGGCCAGCAGCAGGCTGGCGACGCTGAAGGCGGCGACATGGTTGTATTCGTTGTAGAGAATCTCGACGTGCAGCGGCAGGGTGTTGGTGTAGCCGCGGATATGCCCGGACACCACCGATACCGCGCCGAACTCACCCATGGCCCGCGCAGCGCACAGCACCACGCCGTAGATCAGGCCCCATTTGATGTTGGGCAGGGTCACGTGCCAGAACATCTGCCAGCCACTGGCGCCGAGCAGGCGCGCGGCTTCCTCCTCCTGGGTGCCCTGCTCCTGCATCAGCGGGATCAGTTCACGGGCGACGAAGGGCACGGTGACGAAGATGGTCGCCAGCACGATGCCGGGCAGGGCAAAGATGATCTGGATGTCGCGGTCCTGCAGCCATTCGCCGAAGAAGCCCTGGGCGCCGAACAGCAGTACGTAGATCAGGCCGGCGATCACCGGTGAGACGGAGAACGGCAGGTCGATCAGGGTCACCAGCAGGCTCTTGCCGCGGAACTCGTACTTGCTCACGCACCAGGCGGCGGCCACGCCGAACACCAGGTTGAGTGGCAGGGCGATGCCGACGGCGAGCAGGGTCAGTTTCAGCGCGGCAATCGCGTCTGGCTCCAGCAGGGCGCTGAAGAAGGTGCCGAAGCCGAGCTTGAGGGCTTCGCTCAGCACCACGAACAGCGGCAGCAGGAGGAACAGGGCAAAGGTCAGCCACGCGCCGGTGATCAGTACACGGCGACCCAGGGGGCTGCCACGGCGCTGATCATTGGCCAGGGTGGAGGACGACAGAACGGTGCTACTCATGGCGGCCTCCTTATGGGCGTTCGATGCGGCGCTGCAGCAGGTTGATCAGCAGCAGCAGGATGAAGGACACCACCAGCATCAGCACGCCGATGGCCGTGGCACCGTGGTAATCGTACTGGTCGAGCTTGACCATGATCAGCAGCGGCAGGATCTCGGTCTTCATCGGCATGTTGCCGGCGATGAAGATGACCGAGCCGTACTCGCCGACGCCACGGGCAAAGGCCAGGGCGAAGCCGGTCAGCCAGGCCGGCAGCAGGGCCGGCAGCAGCACATGGCGGAACACCTGAAAGGGCCTGGCACCCAGGCAGGCGGCGGCCTCTTCGACCTCGCGCGGAATGTCTGCCAGTACCGGTTGCAGGGTGCGCACGACGAACGGCAGGGTGACGAAGGTCAGCGCCAGGGTGATGCCCAGCGGGGTGTAGGCGATCTTGAAGCCCAGCTCAGTGGCAAACTGGCCGACCAGGCCGGCCGGGGCATACAGCGCGGTGAGCGCGATACCGGCCACGGCGGTGGGCAGGGCGAAGGGCAGGTCGATCATCGCATCGATGATCTTGCGCCCGGGGAAGCTGTAGCGCACCAGCACCCAGGCCAGCAGGGTACCGATCACACCATTGAGGAGGGCGGCGGCGAAGGCAGTGCTGAAGCTCAGCTTGAGCGCAGCCAGCACACGTGGTGCGCTGATGATGGCCCAAAATTCGGCCCAACTCAGTTGGGCGGCGTGCACGAACATGGCACCCAGGGGAATCAGCACCAACAGGCTGAGGTACACCAGGGTGTAACCCAGCGTCAGCCCGAAGCCGGGTATGACGGGGGAAATGCGGCGTGACATTGCTATGTCCCTTGTTCTTGGGGTGGGCAGGACGGGTGAAACCCGCACGAGGCCGGGTGATGGCTTATCGCGCGGGTCGCACTCGCCCTACGGATGACTCTTAGTGGGCCTGGTAGATCTGGTCGAAGATGCCGCCATCGTTGAAGAACTTGGGCTGTGCGGTTTTCCAGCCGCCGAAGTCCTTGTCGATGGTCACCAGCTTCAGCTGCGGGAACTGTTTGGCGAACTCGGCGGCGACCTTCTCGTCACGCGGACGGTAGAAGTTCTTCGCGGCGATGCGCTGGCCTTCCTCGCTGTACAGGTACTGCAGGTAGGCGGTGGCGACTTCGCGGGTGCCCTTCTTGTCGACGTTCTTGTCGACCACGGCCACCGGCGGCTCGGCCAGGATGGACAGGCTCGGCGCGACGATTTCGAACTGGTCGCCGCCTTGTTCCTTCAGCGCCAGGAAGGCCTCGTTCTCCCAGGCCAGCAACACGTCGCCGATCTGGTTGTTGACGAAGGTGATGGTCGAACCACGGGCGCCGGTGTCCAGCACCGGGACGTTCTTGTACAGCTTCTGCACGAACTCCTGGGCCTTGGCCTCGCTGCCGTACTTCTGCTGGGCATAGGCCCAGGCGGCCAGGAAGTTCCAGCGTGCGCCGCCGGAGGTCTTCGGGTTGGGGGTGATCACTTCCACGCCCGGCTTGACCAGGTCATCCCAGTCCTTGATGCCTTCCGGGTTGCCCTTGCGCACCAGGAACACGATGGTCGAGGTGTAGGGGGTGCTGGATTGCGGCAGACGCTCCTGCCAGTTTTCCGGGATCAGCTTGCCGAGCTTGTGCAGTTCGTCGATGTCGCCGGCCAGGGCCAGGGTCACCACATCGGCGCGCAGGCCGTCGATCACCGCGCGGGCCTGCTTGCCCGAGCCACCGTGGGACTGCTGGATCTTCACCGCTTCCTTGCCCTGGGCGGTCCAGTGCTTGTTGAAGGCGGCATTGAACTCCTGATAGAGCTCGCGGGTTGGGTCGTAGGAGACGTTGAGAATCTCGTTGGCCGCGAGGGCCTGGCCGGAGAACAGGGCGGAGGCCAGTGCGGCCAGGGCGAATCGACGGATGGACATGGAACTGCTCCTGAGAAGACGTATGGGCTTGGCTTTATGGGGTTGGGCGCTGCAGGGGTGTGCTCGCGGCCAGAAAACAGTGGCGATACGCCCTCCGGAGGTCCGGTCGGGTGGTCTTGGAGTCAGGCGGTTTTGCTGGCCTGGTGCTGCAGGCGGATTTTTTCCTTGCGCTCGATTTGCACGACCTGACCGTTATGCACGGTGATTTCCACCGCGCCGAAACGCAGGTTCTGCAGGGCGACTTGGATTTCACGCAGAATGCCGGCTTCGTCCTGGCCTTCGACGCTTCTGAGGGTTGCGCTCATGACTTCTGCTCCTTGGAGTGGTGCCCGGGGTGGGCGTGGAGCGGATAGTAGGGCCATGTGGTTTAGTCTTAAAAAGAATATTTAATGATTTATTTATTCTTTTGAGATCTATGGCGGCGTAGATACCGCCAAATCAGGCGCGGGTTCCCGCTTCCTGACCACGGAGTCGAAAATTCTGCCGCTCGTCACAACCCGCAGGTGCCAGCATCGCCAGCGTGGTCGCAGCGCCATAGGCTTTGTGCATGAATGTCACGAGGCGGCGTCCGATGGACGACAACGAGCAGGCTCCCAGCGAACTGGAAACCCTGACCCTGGCGCTGCTGCACAGCAGGGGCGAGGTCGAACGCCTGCGTGAGCGCGAGCTGCTGGTGAGCAGCCTGCTGGGCAGCCTGAATGCCGTGCTCTGGGCCTTCGACTGGGACCAGCAGCGGGTGGTCTATGTCAGCCCCGCCTACGAGCAGATCTTCGGGCGTAGCGCCGCGCTGCTGCTGGCCGACTACAACGAGTGGCTCAACAGCATCTACCCGGATGACATGGAGTACGCCGCCCGCAGCCTGGCCTCGGTGCACGAGCTGGGGTCGGTGGAGCAGCGCGAGTACCGCATCATCCGGGGCGATGGTGAAGTGCGCTGGCTCAGCGACAAGTGTTTCGTCAGCCCGACCAGACTGGTCGTCGGCATTGCCGAGGACATCACCGAGAAGAAGGCCCTGCAGAGCGAGCTGCACCGCTTGGCCACCCGTGACGTGCTGACCGGCGCGAGCAATCGCCGACACTTCTTCGAGTGTGCCGGGCAACTGTTCGCCGAGGCGCGCAGCAGCGGCCAGCCGCTGTCGTTCCTGCTACTCGACATCGACGACTTCAAGAAAATCAACGATACCCACGGTCACCAGATGGGCGACCGTGTGTTGCAGCGGGTGGCCCACTGCGGCGCCTATGTGCTGCGCCGCGACGATCTGTTCGGGCGCATCGGTGGCGAGGAGTTCGCCGCGCTGTTTCCCAACTGCGACGCCGAGCAGGCGCGACAGGTGGCCGAGCGCCTGCAACGCGAGGTGCAGCGCCTGCAGTTCGCCAGCGATGGCGAGAACTTCGGTGTGACCATCAGCCAGGGCATCACCCTGCTTGGCGAAGGCGATGTGCTGGACGACCTCTATGCGCGCGCCGATGCGGCGATGTACCAGGCCAAGCGCCGGGGCAAGGACTGCATCGTGATTGATTGATAGTTCATCGTGGAATAAGTAAATAAATTCTTATTCCTTCATTGATGGTCCCATCCTGCCTAGACTGGCCCTCGAAACGCATTCGAGGAGGCCTCGCACATGGCCAGTCAAACGACTCACTACCTGATCCTGCCGGGCTGGCAGGGCTCGCCGGACGACCACTGGCAGAGCCACTGGCAGCGCAGTCTGCCGAATGCCAGTCGGGTAGAGCAGACAGACTGGTTCAACCCCGATCCGCACAGTTGGGTCGCGGCCCTCGAGCGGCAGGTCGCCGCAGCCCGGGGTTCGCTGGTTCTGGTGGCCCATAGCCTTGGCTGTGTGACAGTGGCCCGCTGGGCTGCTCAAGCGCCGCTGGCTTCGCTGCGCAAGGTGCGCGGCGCCCTGCTGGTGGCGCCGGCCGATGTCGAACGCGCCAACTGCCCCGAGGCCCTGCAGGGGTTCGCCCCCATCTCCCGCGAGTTGCTGCCTTTCCCCAGCCTGCTGGTGGGCTCGGACAACGACCATGCCGCCAGTGCGCAGCGCGCGCTGCAACTGGCCCGCGACTGGGGCAGCCAGGCGGCGATCCTGCCAGGAGCAGGTCACATCAACGTGAAGTCCGGGCATCAGCGCTGGGAGCAGGGCTTCGCCTATCTGTACCGCCTGCAGCGGCAGATCGAGCAGTTGGAGCGCCGGCGCGCATGACCCGGCGAGTGCGCCCGCGCCGTTGGCGTCATTTCATTACCATTTGAGCCACCGCGTGGCGGCGGCTCGCGTCGAGACGAGTACGTTACATGAGCCGCCCCGCTTCTCCCCAACAGGCCCTGCTGACCTTCGGCGATGCCGAGAAAAGCCCGCTAAGCATTCGCGCCAAGGCGCTGGTGTTCGTCGATCCGCGCTCACGGCAACTGCGCGAGCAGGCCAATGCCCTGGCGATCGTCGATCTGCCGGTATTGATCGTCGGCGAAACCGGCACGGGTAAGGAGTTGCTGGCGCGTCACCTGCATCGCGAAAGCGAGCGGGGTGGTCTGTTCGTTTCCGTCAGCTGCGGCTCGATCAGTTCGCAGTGGGGCGAGGCCGAGCTCTTCGGTCATGCGGCGGGTGCCTATGTCGGCGCCGCCAGCAGCCGGGCCGGCTGGTTCGGCTCGGCCAATGGCGGCACCCTATACCTGGATGAGATCGGCGATCTGCCGCTGGCCCTGCAGGAAAGGCTGCTGGCAGCACTGGAGACCCGCGAGGTACTGCGCGTCGGCAGCCAGCAGGCCGTGCCAGTCGACGTGCGCCTGGTGGCCGCCACCAGCATCGATCTGGCCCAGGCGGTGGCGGCCGGCAAGTTCAATGAGCGTCTCTATCACTACCTGGATGAGGGGCGTCTGCCGCTGCCGGCACTTCGCGAACGCCCTGGCGATATCCTGCCGCTGGCCGAGTACTTCCTCGGCATCTATGCCCAGCGCCTGGGCCTGGCGATCCCGCAGATCGGCGCGACTGCCCAGGTGGCTTTGGAGAGCTACCCCTGGTACGGCAACACCCGTGAGCTGGAGAACGTCATTCACTTCGCCCTGCTGGTCAGCAGCGGCGACGAGATCCTGCCGCAGCATCTCAATCTGCCGGTCGCTGATCTCGAACGGCAGATTGCCCGCCTCGATCCGCTGGAGCGCGCTCGGTTGCTGGAACGGCTTCAATGCTCGCCGGCCATCGGCCGATAGCTGCACTTCTTTGCCGCAAATCCGACTAACGTTGGGACTTGGGCGGGCTGCAGAATGGTGGGCCGGAGCAGGGCAAACGGCGTCTCGGTTTTTCCCCAGTCATCCGCTTGCTGGCAGTGCTCAAACAGAGCTGTTTGACATAATCGACTATCTGTTCGACATAATTGACGCTCCAATTCCAAAGCTCGGCATGCCCAGGCATCCGCCGTGCACCAAAGCCTCCAGCGGGGACAAGATGATCGAGGTAACCGAGGTTTCCATTGCCGAGCTGCGTGCCGCGCTCGAATCCGGCCGCACCACTGCGGTCGAACTGGTCGAGGCCTACCTGGCCCGGATCGACGCCTACGACGGCCCCGACTCCGCCACCCGCCTCAATGCCGTGGTGGTGCGTAACCCTGAGGCGCTGCAGGAGGCCGCGGCATCCGACGCCCGGCGTGCCCGTGGCGAGACCCTCGGCCCGCTGGATGGCATTCCCTACACGGCCAAGGACAGCTACCTGGTCAAGGGTCTCACCGCCGCTTCCGGCAGCCCGGCCTTCAAGGACCTGGTGGCCCAGCGCGACGCCTTCACCATCGAGCGCCTGCGCGCCGCTGGCGCCATCTGTCTGGGCAAGACCAACATGCCGCCCATGGCCAACGGCGGCATGCAGCGCGGCGTCTATGGCCGCGCCGAAAGTCCGTACAACGCGCAGTACCTGACCGCGCCCTTCGCCTCCGGCTCGTCCAATGGCGCCGGTACCGCCACCGCCGCCAGCTTCGCCGCCTTCGGCCTGGCCGAGGAAACCTGGTCCAGCGGCCGTGGGCCGGCCTCGAACAACGGCCTGTGTGCCTATACGCCGTCGCGCGGGGTGATCTCGGTGCGCGGCAACTGGCCGCTGACGCCGACCATGGACGTGGTGGTGCCCTACGCGCGGACCATGGCCGACCTGCTGGAAGTGCTCGACCTGGTGGTGGCTGATGATCCGGACACGCGTGGCGATCTCTGGCGCCTGCAGCCCTGGGTGCCGATCCCCAAACCGTCCGAGGTGCGCCCGGCGTCCTACCTGGCGCTGGCCAAGGGCACGGCCGTGCTCAAGGGCAAGCGCCTGGGCGTGCCGCGCATGTACATCAACAAGGACGAACTGGCCGGCACCAGCGAGAAGCCCGGCATCGGCGGGCCTACCGGGCAACGCATCCACACCCGCGCGTCGGTGATCGCACTCTGGGAGGCGGCGCGCGCGACGCTGGAAGCGGCCGGGGCCGAAGTGGTCGAGGTCGATTTCCCGCTGGTGTCCAACTGCGAGGGAGACCGCCCCGGCGCGCCCACCGTGTTCAACCGCGGCATCGTCAGCCCGGAGTTCCTCCATGACGAGCTGTGGGAGCTGTCGGGCTGGGCGTTCGACGACTTCCTGCGCGCCAATGGCGACCCCAAGCTGAACCGGCTGGCGGATGTCGACGGGCCGCAGATATTCCCGCACGACCCGGGCACCCTGCCCAACCGCGAGGACGACCTGGCGGCCGGCATGGACGAGTACGTCAACATGGCCAAGCGCGGTCTCAAGACCTGGGAGCAGATCGAGACCCTGGCGGCCGGCCTGCGTGGGCTGGAGCAGACCCGCAAGCTCGACCTGGAAGACTGGATGACGCAGCAGGGCCTGGACGCCGTGCTGTTCCCCACCGTCGCCGACGTGGGCCCGGCGGATGCCGACGTGAATCCACAGTCCGCGGACATCGCCTGGAGCAACGGTATCTGGGTGGCCAACGGCAACCTGGCCATCCGCCACCTGGGCGTGCCGACCGTCACTGTGCCGATGGGCGTGATGGCCGATATCGGCATGCCGGTGGGGCTGACTTTTGCCGGTCGTGCCTATGACGACAACCAGCTGCTGAGCCTGGCCGCGGCCTTCGAGGCCACTGGCAGCAAGCGCCAGGTGCCGCCGCGCACACCACCGCTGGTGCGCCGCTAGCGGCCATGCCCCGTGGCGGCGCCACGGGGTTCCGGTTTAGCGAGCCATGCCGCGCGGCAGTCGGCTGCGTCCCGGCAGCTGCGCCAGGCGCTGCTGCCACTCGCCGCGCGCTACCCGTACGGTGCGCTGGCTGGCAGCGGCCTCGGCCTGCGCGGCCTTCTCCGCCTTGGCGGCCGCCCGCAGCTCGGCCAGGCTCGGGGTCTTGCGCACGGGCTCGTTGACCTTCTTGTCGGCAGAGCGCAGGCAGAGCTTGCACGACACCTCGGCCAGGTCCTGGCTACCGTTCAGGTTCGCGCCCGCGCGCCCGCATGCAACGTTCTCTGGCGCGGTGAAGTAGTGGGTGACCAATCGAGTGACTCCTGCTTTTTTCGGGCGCGGGATTCTACACAGTCACTCGGAAAAGTCTGCCCCCGGCGCGGACAAAATGCCGCCGCGCCCGGCTTGCGCGTTCAGGAGTACAGCGACGGCGTCGGCGCCACGCCGCGGGTCAGCCACTGGCCGATGTCACGCACTTTGTAGTCCAGCGGATCATGCAGGCTGTGCACCCGGACATTGCGCCAGAAGCGGTCGAAGCCATAGTGCGAAGCGGTAGCGCGCGCGCCCATGGCCTCAAACACCTGACTGGTGATTTCCAGCGCCGCGCGGGCCGAGGCTACCCTTGCCTCGGCAATCAGCAACGCCAGTTCGCCCCGTTCCGCCGCGCCCAGGGCGGGCTTTTCCCAGGCCCGCTGCAGGCGCTCGGCAGCGTTCTCGGCCAGCAGCAGGGCGCTACGGTAGAGCAGCCAGAGCTCGCCGAAACGTTTCTGGATAAAGGGATCCTCGACCGCTGCCTCGACCTCTGCGCCGGCCCAGGGCCGCGCCTGTTCGCGCACGTAGCGCAGGGCGCCGTCCAGGGCGGCCTGGGCGTTGCCCAGGTAGAGCTGGGTGAGGATCAGCTGCGACACGCACACCCGCAGACTGCTGCGCGGGCTGTGGCCGCCGGAGAGCAGCAGCTCGTCGCGGTCGACGAAGACATTCTCGAACTGCACCGTGCCGCTGTCGGTCTGGCGCTGGCCGAAGGCATCCCAGTCGTCGTTGATCGCCAGGCCCTCACGCTGCGCCGGCAGCACCAGGAACACCCGATCGCTGGCGCTGCCAGCGCGCGGCGCGCTGACCACCAGCGCGTCGGCGCCGAGGGCGCCGGAGCAGAACGACTTGCGCCCGTTGAGCTCGAAGTGTTCTTCGCGCGCCTGCAGCTGCAGGCCGAGGTCGCGGCCATTGCTGGCGTTGCCCCAGAACCAGCGCTCGCGCGCCGCTCGGCCCAGCCAGTGGCGCTGCTGCTCGGCGCTGCCGTGCAGCAGGACGGTGGCCACCTGCAGGTGGTTGAAGGCGAACAGGTGGGCCAGCGAACTGTCGGCGGCTGCTAGGTGGCGGACGATACGGTAGATCTCCGGCCAGGGCCGTTCCGCGCCATCGAAACGCTGCGGGATGGCCAGGTTCAGCAGGCCGCTGTCGCGGATCAGCTCGCGCTCGGCACGCGCATGGCCGCCACGGCGGTCGCGTTCCACCGCGCTCTCGGCCAGCTTGCGCGCCAGGCGCTCGACCTTGACGGTGAGGTTGCCGAAGTCGGCGGGGAACAGCCGCGCATCCAGCAGCGGCTCAGCCTGCGGGTGCAGATGGCGGGCTTCACTGGACATGCTCGGCCTCCGGCTGCCAGGTGGCCACGGCGCGGGTGTCGACGACCCTGGGCAACAGGCCCTCGGCGAAGAAGGCATCGGCGATCTTCTGTTGCTCGCCCAGGCCGTCCGGCTCCACCGGACGCACCTGGTAGCTGCGCCGGCCGTTGGCCTGCTCGACGATGGCCGGGTCGAGGTTGCCCCACAGCGGGCCGAGAATCCGCGCCGCCTCGGCCGGGTTGGCGCGCAGCCAGTCGCCGGCCTTGGCCAGTTCGCTGTACACGGTCTGCAGCACCTCGGGATGTTCGGCGGCGAAGCGGCTACTGGTCAGGTAGTAGCGCTGGTAGCTGGCCAGACCCTGGCTGCCCTCCAGGGTGCGGGTCGGCAGCTGGCGCTGGGCGGCGCTGAGGAAGGGTTCCCAGATCACCCAGGCGTCGACCTTGCCGTTCTCGAAGGCGGCGCGGCCGTCGGCCGGGGTCAGGTAGGCCGGCTGGATGTCGCTGAACTTCAGGTTGGCCTTGGCCAGTGCGGCGATCAGCAGGTAGTGGGCGCCGGCGGCCTTGGTTACCGCCACCTTCTTGCCCTTGAGGTCGGCCAGGCTGCGCAGCGGTGAGCCGTCCTGCACCAGGATCGCCTGGGCGGCCGGCGAGGGGGTCTCGCGGGCGAAGTAGGCCAGTTGCGCGCCGGCGGCCTGGGCGAACACCGGCACGGTGTCGGCGACATCGGCGGACAGGTCGATATTGCCGACGTTGAGTGCCTCGAGCAGCGGCTGGCCGCTGGCGAACTCGTGCCAGCTGACGCGGATGTCCTGGTCGGCCAGGGCTTGTTCCAGGGTGCCCTGACTCTTCAGCAGGCTGATCAGGGTGGAGGACTTCTGGTAGCCGATGCGCAGCGGGGTGTCGGCCTGGGCGGGCAGGGCGGCGAGCAGGCCGAGGCTCAGGCCAAGGCCGAGCATGCTGCGGCGGGAGAAGGGAAAGCGGGACATGACGGACCTCGTGGTGGGGCGTCCCGGCCAGGCGAGGCGGCGGAACACGGGACTCTTCGGGTGAAGGCAGGAAGTCCGGTGGTCCGGTGGCTTTCAAGCTAAGCGATCTAAAAAGTAGCGCTCAAATACTTTTTGATCATTAGCTTATGCGCAGTACTGAATTCTTCTTTTATTCTTTTTAGTTTTATAAAAGTGAAAAACAATTCTTTTTAGGGATTAACAAAATCCCCTAGATTGGCCGCCAAGCCGTCAGCGGACCACCGCACCGAGCCCGATCAATCAGGGGCTCCCCGCCAACCCGGGCCCCAGCACTAGACCAAGAACAGCATCTGGAGCATCGAGCATGAACAAGTCCACCCTGGCCCTGGCCGTCGCCCTCGGCGTGATCGCCCAGCAGGCGTCCGCCGCCGGTTTCATCGAAGACAGCAAGGCCACCCTCGGCCTGCGCAATTTCTATTACGACCTGAACACCAAGAACACTGCCGATGACCGCAGCGCCGCCAATGAATGGGGCCAGGGCTTCCTTTTCAATTACACCTCCGGCTTCACCGAGGGTACCGTCGGTTTCGGCGTGGACGCGGTCGGCCTGGTTGGCCTCAAGCTCGATGCCGGTGGCGATGGAGACGTGAGTGACAGCCGCAAGCCTGGCCAACTGTTCCCGTTGGACAGCGATGGCAAGGCCGTAGACGACTACAGTAAGGCAGGCGTTACTGCCAAGGCGCGCCTGTCAAAGACCGAGGCCCGCCTCGGTACCCTGCAGCCGAAGCTGCCAGTGGTGACTTTCAACGACGGTCGTCTGCTGCCGCAGCTGTTCGAGGGTGGCCAGGTCACTTCCAACGAGATCGACAACCTGACCCTCACTGCCGGTCAGCTGGAGCACACCAAGACTCGCTCGTCTACTGACGATATCTCCCTGCGTATCGCTGGTGCCACTGCAGTGCGAGGCGTTCAGGCCGACAGCAACAAGTTCTACTACGGTGGTGCCGACTACAAGATCAGCAAGGACCTGTTGGCTCAGTACTACTACGGCAACCTGGAAGACTTCTACAAACAGCACTTCCTCGGCCTGACCCATAGCTGGGCGATCGGTCCGGGTGCGCTGAAGACCGACCTGCGTTACTTCCGCAGCGATTCCGATGGCAAGAACGGCAGCGTTGCCGGGCGAGCTGAAGGCTACCTGGCTCAGGGCGAGATCAATGCCGCCAACCGGGTGACTGGCGTCGAGGTGGATAACAATACTTGGAGCGCTCTTTTTACCTACACCCTCGGGGGCCATGCACTGAGCGCAGGCTACCAGCAGGTCTCGGGCGACAGCGCCTTCCCGTTCCTCAATCAGGGTGACGGCTCCACTGCCTACCTGATCACCGACCGCCAGATCGGCAAGTTCCTCTCCGCCGGCGAGCGTACCTGGCTGGCCGAATATGCCTACGACTTCACCCAGGTCGGCGTACCGGGCCTGAAGGCCACCGCCACCTACCTGTCAGGCGACAACATCGATGCTGTCGGCGGTGATCGCAAGGAATGGGAGCGCGACTTCCGCCTCGACTACGTGCTGCAGGAAGGCGCGCTCAAGGGCCTCGGTTTCTCTTGGCGAAACGCCTCACTGCGTGGCAACACCACCGCAACCGACGTCGATGAAAACCGCCTGATCGTCAGCTACACCCTGTCTCTCCTCTGACCGGCCAGGCTTCACCTTTCTCCTGACCCGGCCGCCATCGGCCGGGAAGGTCTCACCCAGAGTCCAGGGAGATTCCCCATGAAAAGCTTCAAACCCCGCTATCTGCTCGCCGCCCTGCTGGCCGCCACCTTGCCGCTGGGCACGCAGGCTGCCGCGCCCAAGGAAGTCCGCCTCGACTATGCCTACTACGCGCCGACCAGCCTGGTGCTGAAAGACCAGGGCATCCTGGAAAAACGCCTGGCCGCCGAGGGCATCGCCGTTAAGTGGGTGTTCAGCCAGGGCAGCAACCGCTCCCTCGAATACCTCAATGGCGGCAGCATCGACTTCGCCTCCACCGCCGGCCTGGCCGCCGTGCTCAGCCGTGCCAACGGCAGCCCGGTGAAGACCGTGTACATCGCCAGCCGCCCGGAATGGACCGCTCTGGCCGTGCCCAAGGATTCGCCAATCAAGACCCTGGCCGACCTCAAGGGCAAGAAGGTCGCCGCCACCAAGGGCACCGACCCCTACCTGTTCCTCCTGCGCAGCCTGAACACCGCCGGCCTGGGCAAGGGCGACGTGGAGATCGTCCACCTGCAGCACCCGGATGGCCGCGTGGCCCTGGAGCGCGGCGACGTGGATGCCTGGGCCGGTCTCGATCCACACCTGGCCGCCAGCCAGCTGCAGGCCGGCTCGCGCCTGCTCTATCGCAACGTCGAGTTCAACAGCTACGGCGTGCTCAACGTCAGCGACAAGTTCCTCAAGGATCAGCCGCAGCTGATCGGCAAGGTCATCGCCGCGTACGAAGAGGCGCGCCAGTGGACCCTCGCCCATCCGCAACAGACTGCCGAGCTGCTGGCCAGGGAGGCCAAGCTGCCGCTGGAAGTGGCCAAGCTGCAACTGTCGCGTACCGACTTCAGCAACCCGCAGCCGGGTGCCGAGCACGTCGCCGCGCTGAAGGCCGCCGCGCCGATCCTGCTCGACGAGCAGCTGGTGCGCCCGGGTACCGACGTGGCCGCGGTGGTCGACCAGCTGATCAGCCCGCAGCTGGCCGCCGGTGTGATCGGCCAGCCGGTGGCCAAGACGGAGTAGTGAGCCATGCCCGGTAGCAGTCTGCTCGCCACCCTGCTGGCCGTTCGCGCGACGGTGTCGCGTGAGCGTTCACCCGCTGTCCGGCGCCTCTATGCAGGTAACTGGCGTGGGCTGGCGCTGCCGCTGGCGTTGCTGGCGCTGCTGGAAGCGCTGGTGCGCCTGGACTGGATACCGGCGCATCAGTTGCCGGCGCCCAGCCAGGTCGGCCAGACCCTCTGGTGGCTGGCCGCCGGCGGCGAGCTGTGGGGGCATATCGGCGTCAGCCTGGCGCGGGTCGCTGCCGGCTTCGCCATCGGCGCGGCGCTGGCCGTGCTGATCGGTGCCTGGGTCGGCCTCAGCCGGCGCGCCGAGAGCTACCTGGAACCTACCTTCCAGGCCCTGCGCGCCATCCCCAGCCTGGCCTGGGTGCCCTTGCTGCTGCTCTGGCTGGGCATCGACGAGACGCCCAAGGTGGTGCTGATCGCCCTGGGCGCCTTCTTCCCGGTGTACCTGGCACTGCTCGCCGGTATCCGCAACGTCGACCGCAAGCTGGTCGAGGTCGGTCGCCTGCATCGCCTGTCCGGCGTCGCGCTGACCCGGCGCATCCTCCTGCCGGCGGCGCTGCCGAGCCTGTTCACCGGGCTGCGCGGGGCGCTCAGCCTGAGCTGGATGTTCCTCGTCGCCGCCGAACTGATCGCCGCCACCCAGGGCCTCGGCTATCTGCTCAGCGACGGCCGCGAGACTTCGCGTCCGGACCTGGTGATCGCCGCCATCCTCCTGCTCGCCGTACTCGGCAAGCTCAGCGACGGCCTGCTCAAGCAGCTGGAAACCCGCGCGCTGCACTGGCGCGACAGCTTCGTCGGCGGGGAGGGCTGAGATGAGTGCATTGCTGGAACTGCGCGGCATCCACAAGGCCTTCGCCGGCCAGCGCGTGCTGGAAGACGTCGACCTGAGCCTGGCGCCGGGCGAGATCGTCAGCCTGCTCGGCCCCAGCGGCTGCGGCAAGAGTACCCTGCTGCGCATCGCCGCCGGCCTCGACCAGGATTTCACCGGCGGTCTGGCGCATAACCCGTTGCTCGATTTCGGCGGTGGCACGGGCATCGGCGTGGTGTTTCAGGAGCCACGGCTGATGCCCTGGCTGAATGTGGCGCAGAACGTTGGTTTCGCCGCCGGTAGTGGCGCCGACGCCGAGTGGATCGAGCAACTGCTGGAGGATGTCGGCCTCGCCGGCCAGGGCAGCAAGCTGCCCAAGCAGCTCTCCGGCGGTATGGCCCAGCGCGTGGCCATCGCCCGCGGCCTGTACCAGCGCCCGCAGGTGCTGCTGCTGGACGAGCCGTTCAGCGCGGTGGACGCCTTCACCCGCATGAAGCTGCAGGACCTGGTGGTGGGCCTGGCGGACCGCTATGGCATCGCCCTGCTGCTGGTCACCCACGATCTCGACGAGGCCTTCTATCTCAGCGACCGGGTGTTGATCCTCGGCGGCAGCCCCAGTCGCATCCAGCGTGAACTGGCCGTGCCGCTGCCCCACCCGCGCGACCGCCGCGCGGTGGAGCTGGCCTACCTGCGCGGCGAGGCACTGACCGAGCTGACGTTGTAAACGAACCTCAAGGTGGAAGCATTTCCGGGCCCTACGGCCCGGTTTTTTTTTAGCTGCGCTGCAACGACGAGGCTGCCAGGCCCAACCCCAGGGCGACCAGCACACCGCCGATGGCGCGCTCGATCAAGTGCCGGCTGCGGGCGACGAGGCCGCGTGCCGCTTCCGAGGACAAGCCATAGGCCACCAGAGCGAACCAGAACAGGTGGGCGGCGGACATGAACAGGCCGTAGCCGAGCTGGGTCAGGGTGGCGGTGTCCGGGCTGATCACCTGGGTGAACAGAGCGACCACGAACAGCGTGGTCTTGGGGTTCAGCGCGTTGGTCAGGAAGCCAATGCGCAGCGCCTGCCAGTCGCTAAGCTGCGGCGCGGCGACTACCTGCTGCGGATCGAGCTTGCGGCTGCGCAGCATGCTGATGCCGAGCCAGATCAGGTAGGCGGCGCCGGCAAACTTGACCAGGTTGAACAGCAGGATCGACTGCGAGATCAGCAGGCCGATGCCGAGCATCGAGTAGGTCACGTGCACCAGCACGCCGAGGCTGATGCCCAGCGCCGTGAGCAGACCGGCGCGGCGCGAGAGGAACATGCTGTTGCGGCTGACCATGGCGAAGTCGGCGCCGGGGCTGATCACCGCGAGCAGGGTAATGGTGATGACCGAGACGAGTTCGAGCATGGCGCAGTCCGTTTTCCTGATGGGCTGCTCAAGATGGGGGTAGATTCGCCATCCTGCAAGCCGTCAGCTCTGCGCCAGCGAGCGCAGATATCAGGCGCCGGCCTCGTCGGCCGGAAAGAAGGTCTCCAGCGCCAGCTCGGCCACATCTTCGTCATCGGCCAGGCGCTGCTGGTGCTGCTGTTTTTCGAGCCGGAACTGATGGGCCTGAAACGCTCCGAGCCGGTGGTGTCATGAATGCAGCGGCGGACGGGGTGAGAGTCCCTCACCCCCTTCCCCTCTCCCAGGGGGAGAGGGGGGACGCGGTCACTGCGCGGTGTAGATCTGGTCGAACACGCCGCCATCGTTGAAGTGGGTCTTCTGGATGCTCGGCCAGTCGCCGAAGGTCTGGTTCACGTTGAAGAAGGTGACCTTGGGGAAGCGGTCGGCGAACTCGGCGAGGATCTTCTCGTTGCGCGGGCGCAGGTAGTTGTTGGCGGCGATGCGCTGGCCCTCCTCCGACCACAGGTACTTCAGGTAGGCCTCGGCTTCGGCGCGGGTGCCCTTCTTGTCCACCACCTTGTCGACCACCGCCACCGGCGGCTCGGCCTCGGCGGAAACGCTCGGGTAGACCACTTCGAAGCTGCCGCGGCCGAACTCGCGGGCGATCATCTCGGCCTCGTTCTCGAAGGTCACCAGCACATCGCCGATCTGGTTCTGGATGAAGGTGGTGGTGGCGGCGCGGCCGCCGGTATCCAGCACCGGCGCCTGCTTGAACAGCTTGCCGACGAAGGCCTTGGCCTTGCCCTCGTCACCGCCATTCTGCAGCACGTAGCCCCAGGCGGAGAGGTAGGTGTAGCGACCGTTGCCCGAGGTCTTGGGGTTGGGGACCACCACCTGCACGCCGTCCTTGAGCAGGTCCGGCCAATCCTGCAGGGCCTTGGGGTTGCCCTTGCGCACGATGAACACGGTGGCGGAGGTGAAGGGCGCACTGTTGTCCGGCAGACGCGCGGCCCAGTCCCGCGGCACCAGGCCGCCGTGGTCGGCGAGGGCGTTGATGTCGGTGGCCATGTTCATGGTGATCACATCGGCGGCCAGGCCGTCGATCACCGCCCTTGCCTGCTTGCTCGAACCGCCGTGGGACATTTGGATCTGCAGCGGTTGGCCGCCTTCGGCCTGCCAGTGCTTCTGGAAGGCGGCGTTGTAGTCCTTGTAGAAGTCGCGCATCACGTCGTAGGAGACGTTGAGCAGAGTTGCCGCCTGGGCGGAAGTGGCCAGGGCGAAGCTGGCGGCTAGCAGGGAGAGGGGCAGTAGGCGTTTCATCGGACGTCCTTGGATTCGGATAACGCCGCCGACTATAGAAGCGGATTTTTATTCTTTGAAAGAATAATTGATTAGATGCTTATGTTTTTTTGTTGGGACCCTCATATCTCTTTATGGAATAAATAAATCGTTATTTATTCTTTTTATTCCATTTCGTTCCTGAGCATAGTGAGCCCCACGCAACGAACCTCTGAGGAGCAACACCATGAGCATCCGTCTGGGCGACATCGCCCCCGATTTCGAGCAGGACTCCAGCGAAGGCCGCATCCGTTTCCACGACTGGCTGGGTGACAGCTGGGGCGTGCTGTTCTCCCACCCGGCCGATTTCACTCCGGTGTGCACCACCGAGCTGGGTTTCACCGCCAAGCTGAAGGACGACTTCGCCCAGCGCGGCGTCAAGGTCATCGCCCTTTCCGTGGACCCGGTGGACTCGCACCTGAAGTGGATCGATGACATCAACGAAACGCAGAACACCCGCGTCAACTTCCCGATCATCGCCGACGCCGACCGCAAGGTTTCCGGCCTGTATGACCTGATCCACCCCAACGCCAACGATACCCTGACCGTGCGTTCGCTGTTCATCATCGATCCGAACAAGAAGGTGCGCCTGATCATCACCTACCCGGCCAGCACCGGGCGCAACTTCCACGAGATCCAGCGCGTCATCGACTCGCTGCAGCTGACCGACCAGCACAAGGTCGCCACCCCGGCCAACTGGCAGGACGGCGACGAGGTGGTGATCGTGCCGTCGCTCAAGGATGAGGCGGAAATCGCCCAGCGTTTCCCCAGGGGCTATCGTGCGGTGAAACCCTACCTGCGTCTGACCCCGCAGCCGAACCGCTGAGGGGCCGCCATGCACGTGGTTCTGTTGTCCGGCAGCCCCTCAGCGCGCTCGCGCACCGAGCTGCTGCTGGAGTACGCCCGCCAGCACCTGCAGGGTCACGGCCTGGAAGTCAGCCTGCTGCGCGTGCGTGATTTTCCGGCCGAGGCCCTGCTGCACGCCGACTTCACCAGCCCCGCCGTGCAGCAGCTGCAGGCCGCGGTGGCCAGCGCCGACGGCCTGGTGGTGGCGACGCCGGTGTACAAGGCGTCGTTCACCGGCGCGCTCAAGGTACTGCTCGACCTGCTGCCGGAGCGCGCCCTGGCGCACAAGGCGGTGTTGCCTTTGGCCAGCGGCGGCAGCCCGGCCCACCTGCTGGCCGTGGATTACGCGCTGAAGCCGGTGCTGGCCGCGCTCAAGGCCCAGGAAATGCTCCCCGGCGTGTTCGCCGTGGACAAGCAGATCGCCTATGCGGAAGGGGACCTCCCCGCCCGCATCGACGACGAATTGCGCGAGCGTCTCGACGAGTCGCTGGACCAGCTGCTCGCCGCCCTGGCGCGCCGCCCCCGGCCGATCGACCCGCAGCTGTTGAACGACCGGCTGGTGAACGCCCGCTGGAGCATCTGAATTGACGCGGGTGAAACCCGCGATACATGCAACAACCTTCCTTACTCCCCCGCCAACGGGCGAGCAGGTCGACACCTAAATCACGAATTGCAAAGGAGAGCGCCATGCGCACTATCACTTTGCGTCGGAGCCTGGTCGCCCTGTTTGCTGCGGCCATTTCCTTCGGCGCCATCACTCAAGCTCAGGCCGAGACCCTGCGAATCGGCTATCAGAAATACGGCACCCTGGTGCTGCTCAAGGCCAAGGGCTCGCTGGAGAAGCGCCTGGCCGAGCAGGGCATCGAGGTGCAGTGGACCGAGTTCCCTGGCGGCCCGCAGCTGCTCGAGGGACTGAACGTTGGCTCGATCGACTTCGGCACCACCGGCGAGGCCCCGCCGATATTTGCCCAGGCCGCCGGCGCCGACCTGCTCTACGTGGCCCATGAGCCGCCTGCACCGCGTAGCGAGGCGATCCTGCTGCCCAAGAATTCGCCGATTCAGTCGGTGAGTGAGCTGAAGGGCAAGAAGATCGCCCTGAACAAGGGCTCCAACGTGCATTACCTGCTGGTACGTGCCCTGGAAGACGCCGGTCTGAAGTACAGCGATATCCAGCCCGTGTACCTGCCGCCGGCCGATGCGCGCGCCGCCTTCGAGCGTGGCAGCGTCGATGCCTGGGTGATCTGGGACCCCTTCCAGGCCGCCGCCGAGCAGCAGCTGCAGGCGCGCACCCTGCGCAACGGCGAAGGCCTGGTGGCCAACCACCAGTTCTATCTGGCCGCCAGGCCTTACGCCGAGAAGCACCCGGAAGTGGTCAGCGTGCTGGTCGAGGAAATCCGTGGCATTGGCGAGTGGACCCGCGCCAACAGCGCCGAGGCAACCGCCCAGGTGGCACCGCTGCTGGGCCTGGCCCCGGAAATCACCCGCACGGCGGTGGAGCGCCAGGCCTACGGTGCGCAGTTGATCACTCCGGCTGTGGTCGAGGCGCAGCAGAAGATCGCCGACACCTTCAGCGACCTCAAGCTGATTCCCAAGCGCCTGAGCATCAAGGACGTGATCTGGACTCCTCCGGCTTCGGCCAAGGTGGCCCAGCAGTGACATGACCCCCTCTCCCTCCGGGAGAGGGTGGCCCTAAGGGCCGGGTGAGGGGATGGCGCAGACCGGCTCTTCCCTCACCCCTGCGCGGGCCGCCCCGACCCCTCTCCCAAGGGGAGAGGGGAGAACGACTTTTCAAGGAGACCACTCCATGAGCCTGAATATCTTCTGGTTCCTCCCCACCCACGGCGACGGCAAGTACCTCGGCACCGCCGAAGGCGCGCGTGCCGTCGACCATGGCTACCTCACCCAGATCGCCCAGGCCGCCGACCGCCTCGGCTTCGGTGGCGTGCTGATCCCCACCGGGCGTTCCTGCGAGGACTCCTGGCTGGTGGCTGCCTCGCTGATCCCGGTGACGCAGAACCTGAAGTTCCTGGTCGCCCTGCGCCCCGGGATCATCTCGCCCACCGTGGCCGCGCGCCAGGCGGCGACCCTGGATCGTCTGTCGGGCGGCCGCGCGTTGTTCAACCTGGTCACCGGCGGCGACCCGGATGAGCTGGCCGGCGACGGCCTGCACCTGTCGCACGAGGAGCGCTACGAGGCCTCCGTCGAGTTCACCCGCATCTGGCGCCGCGTGCTGGAGGGCGAGACGGTCGACTACGCCGGCAAGCATATCCAGGTGCAGGGCGCCAAGCTGCTCTACCCGCCGCTCCAACAGCCGCGCCCGCCGCTGTACTTCGGTGGCTCCTCCGAGGCCGCCCAGGACCTGGCCGCCGAGCAGGTCGAGCTGTACCTGACCTGGGGCGAGCCGCCGGCCGCGGTGGCCGAGAAGATCGCCGCCGTGCGCGAGAAGGCCGCGGCCCAAGGGCGCGAGGTGCGTTTCGGCATTCGCCTGCACGTGATCGTGCGCGAGACCAACGAAGAGGCCTGGGCCGCCGCCGACCGGCTGATCAGTCACCTGGACCAGGACACCATCGACCGCGCCCAGGCCTCTCTGGCGCGCTTCGATTCGGTCGGCCAGCAGCGCATGGCCGCCCTGCATGGCGGCAAGAAGGACAACCTGGAAGTCAGCCCCAACCTCTGGGCCGGGGTCGGCCTGGTGCGTGGCGGCGCCGGCACCGCGCTGGTCGGCGATGGCCCGACCGTGGCCGCGCGGGTGAAGGAGTACGCCGGCCTTGGCATCGACACCTTCATCTTCTCCGGCTACCCGCACCTGGAGGAGTCGTACCGGGTCGCCGAGCTGCTGTTCCCGCACCTGGACATCGCCCAGCCGGAACGCCCGGCGTCGCGCGGCTACGTCAGCCCGTTCGGCGAAATGATCTCCAGCGACATTCTGCCCAAGGCGGCTGCGGCCAGTTAAAAGGCACCCTCTCCCCAGCCCTCTCCCATCAATGGGAGAGGGAGCAGACCTACGCTGCCCGCCAGTGCGCCGGCACGGGCTTGGCTCCCCTCTCCCGCTTGCGGGAGAGGGGCTGGGGGAGAGGGTGGTTGTCCACACTCACAGTTAAGGAGCGTTGAGCATGTCGACGCACAGGCTACACAACATGGGTCGCCGCCTGGCGCCCTGGGCCCTGCCCGTGGCCCTGCTGGCGATCTGGCAGGGCGCGGTGGTGGCTGGTTGGCTATCCACCCGCATCCTGCCGGCGCCGAGCGCGGTCATCGCGGCCGGCTGGGCGCTGCTGGAAAGCGGCGAGATCTGGACCCACCTGGCCATCAGCGGGCAGCGCGCCGCCATCGGCTTCGCCATCGGCGGCGGCCTGGGGCTGCTGCTCGGTTTCATCACCGGCCTGTCCAACTGGGGCGAGCGTTTCCTCGACAGCTCGGTGCAGATGATCCGCAACGTGCCGCACCTGGCGCTGATCCCGCTGGTAATTCTGTGGTTCGGCATCGACGAGGCGGCGAAGATCTTCCTGGTCGCCCTCGGCACCCTGTTCCCCATCTACCTCAACACCTACCACGGCATCCGCAATGTCGACCCGGCGCTGGTGGAAATGGCGCGCAGCTATGGCCTCAGGGGCTTCGCCCTGTTCTGGCAGGTAATCCTGCCCGGCGCGCTGCCGTCGATCCTGGTCGGCGTGCGCTTCGCCCTAGGCTTCATGTGGCTCACGTTGATCGTCGCCGAGACCATTTCCGCCAGCAGCGGCATCGGCTACCTGGCGATGAACGCCCGCGAGTTCCTGCAGACCGACGTGGTGGTGCTGGCCATTCTGCTCTACGCGGTACTCGGCAAGCTGGCCGATGTGGCCGCTCGCCTGCTCGAGCGCACCTGGCTGCGCTGGCACCCGGCCTACCAGGCCAAGGCAGGTGTGCGATGACCGCCCTGCACAGCATCCGCCAGGGCATTCCCCTCGCGGTGAAAGGCATCCGCAAGGCGTTTGGCGAGCGCGAGGTGCTGCAGGGCATCGACCTGCACATCCCGGCCGGGCAGTTCGTCGCCGTGGTCGGCCGCAGCGGCTGCGGCAAGAGCACCCTGCTGCGCCTGCTGGCCGGCCTCGATCAACCCAGCAGCGGCCAGTTGCTGGCCGGCAACGGTCCGCTGGCCGCCGCCCGCGAGGATACCCGGCTGATGTTCCAGGACGCCCGCCTGCTGCCGTGGAAGCGGGTGATCGACAACGTCGGCCTGGGTCTGTCCGGCGACTGGAAACCCAGGGCCCGCGAGGCACTGGCCGCCGTCGGCCTGGCCGACCGCGCCCAGGAGTGGCCGGCGGCCCTGTCCGGCGGGCAGAAGCAGCGCGTGGCGCTGGCCCGCGCGCTGATCCATCAGCCGCGCCTGCTGCTGCTCGACGAGCCGCTCGGTGCACTGGACGCGCTGACCCGTATCGAGATGCAGCAGCTGATCGAGCGCCTGTGGCAGCAGCACGGCTTCACCGTGCTGCTGGTGACCCACGACGTGGCCGAGGCGGTGGCGGTGGCCGACCGGGTGATCCTGATCGAGGACGGCCGCATCGGCCTGGACCTGGCCGTCGACCTGCCCCGCCCGCGCCAGCGCGGCTCGGCGCGCCTGGCCGCGCTGGAGGCCGAGGTGCTCGGCCGGGTGCTGGCGCTGCCCGAGCTGCCGACGCAGCCGGACCCCGTTTCCCCCCTGCCCACGCAGCTGCGTTGGGCGTTGTAACCCCTCTCCCGGACTGTTTCCGGGCTACCTCAAAGGAGCAACACCATGACCATTAAAGCCATCAACGTACGCAACCAGTTCAAGGGCACCATCAAGGAGATCGTGATTGGCGACGTACTCTCGGAGATCGACGTGCAAACCGCTGCCGGCATCGTCACCTCGGTGATCACCACTCGCTCGGTGCGCGAGCTGGAGCTGCAGGTAGGCAGTGAGGTGATCGCCTTCGTCAAATCCACCGAGGTGTCGATTGCCAAGCTCTAAGGCGCTTTAGGCCGTGTGCGTGACCACCCGCAACTGCTCGGCCGGTTGCGGGCGACCGAACCAGTAGCCCTGGCCGTAGCCACAGCCGATCTGCTGGAGGTAGTTGGCCTGCTCCTCGGTTTCTATACCCTCGGCCAGCACGCGCAGGCCCAGGCTCTGGCCAAGGCTGACGACAGCTCGCGCGATGGCGGCGTCCTCATGGTCCTGCGGCAGGCCGCGGACGAAGCTCTGGTCGAGTTTGAGCTTGTTCACGGGCAGCCGCTTGAGCCTTGCCAGCGAGGAATACCCGGTACCAAAGTCGTCGATGGCCAGGCGCACGCCGAAGCCCTGCAATTGACGCAGTAGCTCAAGGGCACGGTCGGCGTCGTCCATGACCGCGCTTTCGGTCACTTCCAGCTCCAGGCGCGCCGGCTCCAGCCCGGTTTCACGCAGGACGTGCTCGACTCGCTGATCCAGTTCGCCCCGGCTGAACAGGCGGCTGGAGACGTTCACCGCCACGAACTCCAGTGGCACGCCCTGCGCCTGCCAGCGCACCATCTGCGCGCAGGCCTGCTCCAGTACCCAGGCGTCAATCGCTCCGATCAGGCCGCTGTCCTCGGCCACCGGGATGAACTCGCCCGGCGGCACCAGGCCGCGCTGTGGATGTTGCCAGCGTACCAGGGCCTCGACGCCGATCAGGGCATGGTCGTTCAGGCGGTGGATGGGCTGGTAGTGCACCCGCAGCTGGTCATGTTCCAGTGCCTGACGCAGTTCCGCTTCCAGTTTCACCCGCAGGCGCGCCTGAGCCGTCATGTCCTGGCTGTAGAAGCTGAACGCCTGACGCCCGCTGCTTTTGGCACGGAACAGCGCGGAGTCGGCATTGCGCAGCAATTGCTCCACCGAGTCGCCATCGTCGGGGAACAGGCTGATACCGATGCTGGCGCCGATGAAAATGGTCTGCTCGTCAACGATGAACGGCTGCGCCAGGCAATCCTGCACACGCTGCGCCAGCGAGGAAGCCTGCTCGGCCTGAGTACCGTCGTGGCTGAGCAGGCCAAACTCGTCACCGCCCAGGCGTGCCAGCGTCACCTTGCTGCCCAGACCCTCGCTCAGGCGCGTGCCGATGAGCTTGAGCAGGCGGTCGCCGAAGCTGTGACCGAGGCTTTCGTTGACGATCTTGAAATGGTCGAGGTCGATCAGCAGCAGAGCACCACGGCGACCGTCCTGGCGGGCGCGCTGCAACGCCTGCTCGATGCGTTCGCCGAACAGCAGGCGGTTGGGCAGCGTGGTCAGCGGGTCGTGGTGCGCCAGGTAGTCCAGTTCGCGTTGCGAGCGCTTGATCGCGCTGATGTCGGAGAACACCGCGACGTAGTGGCTGAGGTTGCCGTTCTCGTCATGGATGCTGCGGATGCACTGCCACATCGGGAAGATCTCGCCGCCCTTGCGCCGGTTCCAGATCTCTCCGCTCCAGGAACCACGCTGTTCCAGGGCGTGCCACAGGCTCTTGTAGAAGTCGAGGTCGTGGTGCCCTGACTTGAACAGTCGCGGCGACTGTCCCAGCACATCCTCGGGGGCATAGCCGGTGATGCGGCTGAATGCCGGGTTGACGTGCACGATTCGCATATCGCGATCAGTGACCAGCACGCCTTCGAGGGTGCTGTCGAAGACCGCCGCGGCCTGGCGCAGGCTGTCCTCGTCGGCGCGACGCTGGGTGATGTCGCTGGAGGTGCCGATGAAGCGATCCGGCCGGCCGGCGGCGTCGAGCAGCAGCTGCCCGCGAGAGTAGATCCAGCGGTATTCGCCATCACGGTGGCGCAGTCGGAAGATGCCCTCGTAATGCGCTGTCCGCTCCTCGAGCAGCGCGCGCAGGCGCTCCTCGGCCATCTTGCGGTCATCCGGATGCAGGCGCGACATCCAGGCCTGCTGGTCCTGGCCGAACTCCTGTGACGTGAAGCCGAGCAGGGCGCAATAGCGTGGCGAGTAGAACACCCGCTGGCTCTTCATGTCCCAGTCCCACATGCCCTCCTGAGCGGAATCCAGCGCCAGGGCCAGGCGTTCCTCGTTCTCCTTCAGTTCCCGGCGTGCCTGGTCCTGCTTGCGCCAGTGGCGCAGCAGCACGGCATAGAGCACCAGGCTGCTGAGCAGCACGAAGCCCAGGCCTTTCAGGGTCTGGAAGTGGCTGAGGGTTTCACGGTCGAAGCCCAGACCCAGCAGGAGGGTATCGCTGCACAGCACCCAGAACACCGAGGCGATCAGGTAAAGCAGGGTGAGCTGCAGCGGTTTGCGCTGAATAATCATGGGGGAACTGGTCGGGGGCGAGTTTTGCGAAATGCCGCACATTATAGATAAGACGGCATCCAGTGCATTCTCGTCTAACGGCGCACTGGCATTCTCCCGCAGCTTGGGGATAATGCCGGGGAGACTGAGTTTACAGTCGTTCTCTTCCCCGCGAGGCTACACCCTACATGTGGTACAACGGTTTACTCGACCTGTCGCCCTGGCAACTGGTGGCGGTCACCCTGGTGCTGACCCATATCACCATCGTCAGCGTCACCGTCTACCTGCACCGCTACTCCGCGCACCGCGCGCTGGAATTGCACCCGGCACTCAAGCATTTCTTCCGTTTCTGGCTGTGGCTGACCACCGGCCAGAACACCCGCGAGTGGACGGCCATCCACCGCAAGCACCACGCCAAGTGCGAAACCGTCGATGACCCGCACAGCCCGGTGATCAAGGGCCTGAGCACCGTGCTGCGCAAGGGCGCGGAGCTCTACCAGGCGGAGGCTAAGAACGAAGAGACCCTGCGCATCTATGGCAAGAACTGCCCGGATGACTGGATCGAGCGCAACCTCTACAGCCGCTTCCAGATTGGCGGCGTGACGCTGATGGCGATCATCGACCTGGCCCTGTTCGGTGTGCTCGGCATGACCGTGTGGGCGATCCAGATGATGTGGATCCCGGTGTGGGCAGCCGGTGTGATCAACGGCCTGGGCCATGCCGTTGGCTACCGCAACTTCGAGTGCCGTGATGCCGCCACCAACCTGGTGCCCTGGGGCATCCTGATCGGCGGCGAGGAGCTGCACAACAACCACCACACCTACCCGAACAGCGCCAAGCTGTCGGTGAAGAAGTGGGAGTTCGACCTGGGCTGGGCCTGGATCCAGCTGTTCAGCTTCCTGCGTCTGGCCAAGGTGCAGCGCGTGGCGCCCATTGCCCACCGCGTCGAGGGCAAGCGCAGCCTGGACATGGATACCGCCATGGCCATCCTCAACAACCGCTTCCAGATCATGGCGCAGTACCGCAAGCTGGTGATCAAGCCGCTGGTGCAGCAGGAGCTGGCCAAGGCCGATGCCTCGGCCCGCCACCTGTTCCGCCGCGCCAAGCGTCTGCTGTCGCGCGAGACCAGCCTGCTCGACGAGACCCATCAGGCGCGCATCGCCGCGATGCTGGAGCAGAGCCAGGCGCTCAAGGTGATCTACGAGAAGCGCATCGCTCTGCAGCAGATCTGGGTCAGGACCAGCAGCAACGGCCACGAGATGCTGGAGGCGATCAAGCAGTGGGTACACGAGGCCGAGGCCAGCGGTATCCAGTCGCTGCGCGACTTCGCCGAGCAGCTCAAGACCTACTCGCTACGCCCTGCCACGGCCTGAGCCTGGTCAGTCAGAAAAGCCCGCCGATTGGCGGGCTTTTTCGTTAAAGGGGGCCTCAGAAACGCCGATAGCGCGGAGGTGGACAGGCGAACTCCTCTCGCCTAGACATTTCAGTCTGTGCCCCCTCTCGCCGAGGTCATCATGTTTGGATTCTCTCCACGCAGTGAGCTGCAGCAATGCCAGGAAAGGCTCTACAAGAGCGAGCAGCTGTTGGCGGCTATTCGTCAGAGCATGGCGGTAATCGAGTTCACGCCACAGGGCGAGATCGTCGATGCCAACGCGGCATTTCTTGGCGTGGTTGGTTACAGCCTCGACGAGGTGCGGGGTCGGCATCATCGGATCTTCTGTTCCCAGGAGATGCTGAATCGCCCGGACTATAGCCAGTTCTGGCGACGTTTGGCTCAGGGCGAGAGCTTCAGCGACCGCTTCATGCGCCGCACCAAGGATGGGCGGGAAGTTTGGCTGGAAGCCAGCTACATGCCAGTGCGCGATGCTGCCGGTCGCGTAGATCGGGTGGTCAAGATAGCCACTGACATTACCCGGCAGATTCAAGTCGAAAACCAGCATAACAGTCTGCTGAAGGCAATCGAGCGCTCAATGGCGGTGATCGAGTTCAACCTGCTGGGCGAGGTCTGCGAGGCCAATGAGAATTTTCTCCAGACCATGGGGTATAGGCTTGAGGAAGTCCGTGGCAAGCATCACAGCCTGTTCTGTGAGCCGAAGGAGGCGACCAGTGATGAGTATCGGCGTTTTTGGCAGCGCTTAAATCAGGGCGAATACATCTCTGATCGCTTCAAGCGTATTGCCAAAGGTGGACGTGTGGTTTGGTTGCGCGCCACGTATAACCCGCTTTTTGACGCTCATGGCAAGCTTTACGGGGTGGTCAAGTTCGCCAGCGACATTACCGCCCAGGTCGACCACCGGGAGGCCGAATCGGCGGCCGCGCAACTGGCCTTCGATATCGCTCGCGAGACGGATGAGAGCGCCGTCAAAGGTGCTGCCACCGTGGAGGAGACCGTACAGGTCGTGCGCGGAATCGCCGATGAGTTGAGCCAGGTATCTCAGCAGATAGGGGCCCTAAGCAACCAGTCAGAGCGCATCAGCAGCATTGTTCAGGTGATTCGCGGCATTGCCGAGCAGACTAATTTGCTAGCGCTCAATGCCGCCATTGAAGCAGCGCGTGCCGGTGAGCAAGGTCGTGGTTTTGCTGTGGTGGCTGATGAGGTGCGCAACCTTGCGGCGCGAACCAGTCAGGCAACGATCGAGATCAACGAGGTCGTGCAGCAGAACCAGGAGCTGGCGCATCGGGCGGTAGCTGGCATGAGCGGCAGCCAGGGCAAGGTGGAGGAGGGTGTGCGTCTTGCTAACCAGGCCGGTGAGGTCATGTTGGAGATTCGTGATGAGGCGCAGCGGGTGGTCGACGCTATTGGTCAGTTCACTCAGGCATTTCAGGACTGAATCCTCGTAAAAAAGTGAACCGCTGCCGGGCCGGCGCACGACTGAGGGGTGTCATCCACCCGGCAGGAGAGCCCGGTCATGCAACGCACAGTTATCCCTCTGTTTCTCGGCCTGTTGCTGGCAGGTTTCGCTCAGGCCGAGGATGCCTACCGTCCACGCAATATCACGCCGGGCGATCTGCTCACCGGTATCAAGAGCATCGAGGTCAAGCAGACCGGCGCCTTGCCGGTGATCCGCGTGCAGTCCGATGGTACCCGCTACAGTTCGGTTGAACCCGGCCAGCAGCTGGTGTGGCAGGCCACCAGTCAGGTCGAGTGCCGGGGCGTGCGCAAGATCGAGCGACTGATCTGGTGGCTCAACGACAACAGCCAGGCCAACCCGCACAGTTACTACGCCTACCACAAGCGTCTGGCGCAGAAGGACTGGATCACCATCAAGTCCAAGCACAACGCCCGCAGCAGCAGCGGCAGCATCGCCGTGCCGGTTGGTGCGCAGCTGGCCAATGCCGCCGTGCAGGCCTGCAATGCCCACCTCAAGGCGGAGCTGGGCAAGGGGCGTGAGCTGCGCCAGGTGCTGGGGCAGGCGCACCGTCTGCCGGCCAGCGACAAGCCGATGCTGGGTGGCGTGGTGTTTCTGCAGTGCGCGGGGCTGGACGAGCTCAACGCCCATGCCTGGCAGAACGTGAAGGTGGAAACCCTCTGCGAGGGCTATCCGTTCCCGCCCAGCGCACCCAAGCCGCAGGGCCTGGACCTGGCCGCTGCCTTTGCCCTGGAAGCGCCCAAGCTCAAGGTCGAGCCGACGCCCTATAGCGGCAGCTGCCCGGTCACCCTCAAGGCCGAGGGCACGCTCAAGGGCAATCAGGGGCAGAAACAGGTGCAGTACCGCTGGGCGCACAACGGCGGCTTGGGACCCGTCTACACCACCACTCTCAACACCAGCGGCTGGCGCAGTGTCAGCACCCAGCTCAAGGACATCGGCAAGGTCGGCGGTGGCAACCTCAAGCTGGCTCAGCCCAAGCCGCAGGCGCAGCAAGGCGGACTGCCGCTCAAGGCGCATGCCGACAACGTGCACAGTGGCCAGGTCGAGTTGCGCGTGCTGCCAGCCGGCGAGCAGGACTGGAGCAAGGCCAAGCGTGCCAGCGCCGGTTACCAGGTGACCTGCAAGGAGCCGCCGAAGCCGGCCCCGGATCAGCTGAGCGCGCCGCAACCCAGGCCGGCGCAGATCGACCTGTCCTATGCGCCCGGGCTCACCATCGGCAGCACCACCGGCCAGTGGGGTGGCAGCCTCCAGGTCGACGCCAGCCAGGCGGGCCGGCAACGCGAGGGGCGCTGCGAGCTGCGCCTGGTCTACGATGTGATGAACCTGGGCAAGGCCGCAGCTGGCGCCTTCGTCAGCCGTGTGCGCGAGGACCAGCAGCAGCTGCACCACGCGGCCATTGCTGGGTTGGGCGGTAGCGCGCAACACAGGGTGTCCGGCCTGATCTACCTGGGCAACGGCACGCACCTGCTGACTCTGTCGGTCGATGACCAGCAGCAGGTTGGGGAAAGCAACGAGAGCAATAACAAAGCACGGGTCACGGTGGAAGTGCGCAACTGTGGCCAAACCCAACCCGGCCGGGCGCCGCTGCGCGCTCCGGTCCTGCCCCAGTGAGCCACGCCGACCGCCCGCCAGGCGTGGGCGGCCGCTGGTGCGAACGTCAGGAACAGGCCATGAAACTCCTGCACCTTAACCGTCACTGCTGTGCGCTGCTGCTGGCCGGGCTGGTCGGCCAGGCCGGCGCCGCGGAGACGCTGACCCTCGAACCCGGGCAGACCCAGCTGAGCTTCAGCGTGCCGGGGCTGGAAAGCGTCGGCGCGGGCGACCAGCTGGCCGTCGAGCTCGACGGCTACGACGTCACCGCGCTGGTCAGTCGCAGCGACGCCGCGTTTCTCCTCGACCTCAGCGGCCCGCTGGGCGAGGGCAGCCACCCGTTGCTGGTGATGGTGTTCCACGCCGATGGCAACGTCGCCACCCTGCTGGAGGCGGAGGTGCAGGTTGGCGCCGCACCGCTGCCGGAGGATGGTGCTGCGCCGCAAGGCGAGGTGGCCGTCGCGGACGAGCTGGTCGGGCCGTTGCCGGCCGACGCCGGCGAGGCCGCTCAGGTCGGGTCCTCGCCGGCGCATCGCTACACCCTCTACGGCCTGCTCAGCAACAGCTACCGGGTCGACGAGAAGGATGCGGCCAGTTATCCGGACACCCCGCGCTACGCCAGCAACGGCGGCCTCAGCTATCGCGGCGAAGGCGGTGGTGGTGACTGGCAGTGGCAGGCCGAGGTTGATGCGCTGTACGACAACCTCAGCGAGAACAACCCCACCGGCAACGAGTGGGAGCTGCCCAACTACCGCCTGGCCGCCACGCGCGGCAGTGGCCTGCAGCGCCAGGGCGTGGCCCTGGGCAACTACGGCGTGCTGCGCGAGGATTTGCTGTTCAGCGCCTACCAGCGTCGCGGCGCCGTGGTCACCCTGGGCGATGCGCTGGAGGGGCCGCTGCAGCTGGATGTGTTCGGCCTGCAGAGCGAGCCGCTGACCGACTACAACCGCCGCCTCGGCTTCCCGCAGAGTGGCAGCGAGCGCAGCAGCGGCGGTCTGCTCACCTTCACCCCGCTGCAGGACGACCCGCAGCTGCTGCAGCTGAGCGCCGCCTATATCAACGGCGAGACCACCGACAGCGGCACCGCCTGGCTGTCGCCGGATCAGCAGACCCGCTACGGCGGCGACAGCTGGAACCTGGCGGTGGATTCGCGCCTGGGCGAGAACAGCCTGTGGCTGCATGCCGACTATGCGTGGTCGAGTTTCGACAGCGACGGCCTCGGTCGTGGCGAAGATGAGCAGGACGACACCTCACACGACCTGCAGGCACAGTTCAGCTCCGGCCAGTGGTTCCCGGCCGGGCCCTTCGACCAGTGGAACCTGACCCTGCAGCGGCGCGAGGTGGGCCTGGATTTCTTCACCCTGGGCAACCTGTCGCTGCCCGGCGACCTGCGCCTGGACCGCCTCAACTGGCAAGGCTACCTGGGCAACCTGCAGCTCGATGCCGAGCTGGCGCGCGAGACCAACAACCTCGACGATCAGGACCAGGTGGCCGACCAGATCGCCGACCGCCGCGTGCTCAACCTCTACTACTACCCGACGGTGGATGGCGAGGCGTTGCCCTGGCGCCTGCTCGGCCTGCCCTCGCTGAACGCCGGCTACAGCAACACCCGCCGCCGGCAGGACGAGGAGGACGCGCAGCGGGTTGGCTTCGACCTGGACGACCGCACCCGCGAGTCGCTGTTCGGCGCCAGCTTCTACCACGCGCGCTGGAACTGGTCGGTGCAGCACACCGTGCAGGGCACCGATGACCGCTCGCAGGCGGTCGAGCAGAACGGCTACCTGATCTACGAGCCGCCGTCGGACCAGCGCAACCGCTTCACCACCCTGCAGGTCGGCTACATGCCGCTGGACTCGCTGAGCCTGTCCACCAGCTGGCAGTGGAACAAGCTGCAGGAAACCGACGACGACAACGTCTACCGCGGCATCAGCCGTGGCCTGGACCTGGCCTGGCAGATCGTGCCCGAGCGCTGGCGCCTGAATGCCTCCTACTACCGTGGCCGCGACACCAGCCACCTGGGCGACACCGATTTCCTCGGCGACAGCGTGCTGCAGCAGAGCGCCCATCTGCAGCTGACCTGGACCGTGGCCCAGCCCGACGGGCTGAGCCCGGGGCTGGACTGGTTCCTCAAGGGCAGCTACGCGCAGCAAGACAGTCGCCTCTATGACCAGGCGCAGGAGGACTGGCAGCTGCTGCTGGGCTTCGACCTGCGCTGGGATACCCACAACTATTGATGAGAGTCCCGCGCCTGGCGCGGGCGGAAGGTGAACCATGAAAGCTCTCCCTCGACTCCTCCTGGCCGTGCTGCTGCCCTGGCTGCCACTGGCCGCCGAGGCCGTGTTGCTGGGCGCCAGCGCGCAACCGGCGCAGCGCCAGTTGCTGGCCAATCAGGACAACAACTGGGCGGTGAACTGGACCGTCACCAGCGATTCTGCCCACTCCACCGGCGCTGCCTCGCCCGTGGCGCGCATCGTCAACCCCTCCGGCGGCGCCGTCCTGGCCACGGTCGGCGGCACGCTCAGCCAGGGCGGCACGGGGCCCTTCCTGTTCGGCGAGTTCATTGCCGTGCCCCAGGCCACGGTGCAGGCCTGGCAGGCCAACGGCCTGCGCCGGGTGCTGCTGGTGCGCGACTTCTCGCCGGTGTCCGGTGGTGGCACCGTACGCGCCCAGCAGGTGCTGATCCTGCCGGCGGTGTCCGGTGCGCTACGCGCGGTGCAGATCCAGCCGGCGCAGCGTCAACTGCTGGCCAGCCAGAACAACCGGCTGGCGCTGGCCTGGCAGGTGGTGGCCAGCCAGGGCTACAGCGATGGCGTGAGTTCCACCCAGGCGCGGGTGATCGACCCCGCCAGCGGCAGCGTGCTGACGACACTCGGAGGGCGTCTTGCCGCCGAGGGCGGCGGCCCCTTCCTGCTGCGCGAGGAGCTGGAGCTGCCGGCGGCCATCGTGCAGGGCTGGTACGCGCGCGGCCTGCGCCGGCTGCTTCTGCAACGTGAATTCATCGGTGGCAGCTCGCGTCTGCGCAGCCAGGTCACCCTCAACCTGGTCGCCAGCGGCCTGCGCGCGCCGCGCGAGAACCAGAGCGGCGAGCTGCTGGTGCAGCGCCTGAGCCTCAGCTTCAGCGACAACCAGCGGGTCAAGGTGGTGCCGGCCAATACCGATCTGCTGGCCAAGGTGTTGCTGGCCTACAGCGGCAACGGCCTGCTGGAAGGCCGCTGGCAGGTGGCCGAACCAGGCAGCACCGAGGGCAAACCGGTGTACCGCACCCTGACCCTGGTGCGCAGCTACTTGCGCAATGCCCAGCAGAGCAGCCTCAACAGCCCGCCGCTGCCCACCGACAAGGCCGGCAAGTACCGCGTGCGCTTCTGCGTGACCAACCGCGAGCTGATCCCGGCCGATGCCCTGGTGGTGGACGCCGGCTGCCCGCTGGACGGCCTGACGGTGGAGACGGTGTACGAGGTGCTCGGCTCCGGCGAGCTGCGCCGCGGCCCGCTGATCGAGGCCGGCCCGCGCGAGGGTGCGGTCGATGGCGCCAGCCAGTTCCACTGGCAGCCGGTGGCGGGCGCGGTGGTCTACCAGCTGCAGCTGTTCGCCGCCGACGGCCCGCGCGGCGACGACGGCGCGGTGCTCGGCGAGTCGCCCAGCTTCGTCGCCGGCATGCTGCTGCCGGCCAGCGTGAACCGCAGCGCACTCTCGCCGCTGCTGCGCAGCAAGCTGCAGCCGGGGCAGTACTATCTGTGGCGGGTTACCGCCCACGACCAGGGCGGCGCGATGATCGGCCGCAGCCAGGAATGGAGAGTGCGCTACCAGCCATGAGCACCGATACCGACGAGCAACTGCTGCAACGCATCGCCGGCGGCGACCAGCGTGCGCTGCGGCAGTTCTACGAGCGCTTCCACGGCGTGGTCTACCAGTTCTCCCTGCGCACGCTGCACAACGGCGCGGACGCTGCCGAAGTGCTCAACGAGGTGATGCTGGAGGTGTGGCGGCGCGCCGCGACCTTCGCCGGGCAGTCGCAGGTGCGCACCTGGCTGCTGTCGATCACCCGCTACAAGTCGATCGACCTGCTGCGCCGCAAGCGCCCGACCGAGTTGCTCGACGAGGCCGCGCTGGAGGACGAGGCCGCCGGCGAGGCCTGCCCGGCCAGCCTGGCCATCGAGCTGGGCCAGCAGGGCGCGCAGGTGCGCCAGTGCCTCGACCGCCTCAAGGACGGCCATCGCCAGGTGGTCTACCTGACCTTCTTCGAGGAGCTGTCCTACCCGCAGATCGCCGAGATCATGGCCATCCCCAACGGCACCGTGAAGACCCGCATGCTGCACGCCAAGCAGCAGTTGCTGCAGTGCCTGCGCCGCCTGCTGGGCGGTGCTGCGCCATGAACACAATGAACCCTCGGGCTGCCCCCCACGACTCAGTGGCACAGACCCTGGAGGTGAAGCATGAACACTGAACTCGATGATCGGGCGCTGCTGGAGCTGCTGCCCTGGTACCTCAACGGCACCCTGGAGGGCGCCGAACTGGCCGCCGTGGAGGCCCTGCTGCTGCGCTCGGCCGAGGCCCGCGAGGAGCTGGAAGTGCTGCGCCGCCTGGCCGCTGCCGTGCGCGAGCAGGAGCAGGCGCACGAGGCGCCGCCCTTTGAGCTGGGCTGGGCACGGCTGCAGCGCAGCCTGCAGCAGGAGGCGCGGCCGGCGCCGCGGCGCGACTGGTGGAAGCCGGGGCTGGCCGCCGCGGCCGCGTTGGTGATCGCCCTGCAGCTGGGCATCCTGATGCGCCCGGCACAGGTCGACAGCGACTGGCAGCTGCAGAGTGGCGGCAGTGAGCAGGTGCTCAGCGGGGGCTACAGGGTGCAGCTGCGCTTCGTCGAGCATGCCCAGTGGCAGCAGATTCGGGCTCTGTTGCTGGAGCTGGACGCGGTGCTGGTCGACGGCCCCTCGGCGCTGGGCGTGGTGCAGGTGCATGTGCCGGCGGACAAGCGCTTCCGTGATGGCCAGGCCCTGCTGCAGTGGCTGCAACAGCAGGCCGTGGTGCAGCACGCCGCGCTGCTGGCGCGGGAGCAGCCATGAGGCGTTGGGCGCTGCTGCTGGTGCTGTTCCTGAGCCTGCCGCTACAGGCTGCCAGCGACCCCACTGGCGCACCCTCCAGCAGTGTGCCGGTGCCGGGTGGCCCTGCGCCCAGCCCGGCGCCGAGCGCGCCGGCGCCAGCTCCGGCTGCCGTGCCGGCACCTGCTCCTGCCGCGCCCTTACCCGGGGTGGCGCCGGCACCCAGTCCGCCGCCGATACCGCCACCGCGGCGCAGCGGTAGCCTGCTCGACCAGCCACCGCTGCAGGCCGCGCCGGTGCAGTGGCGCGGCGTGGCGCCGCCGCCGGCGGACGATCTGCCGCCGCTGCGCGAGTGGCTGGTGTTCGCTGCCGACCGGGCCGAGGCCGAACGGCAGCGCCTGGCGCTGCAGCCTCTCGGCCTGCGTATCCTGCGCCGCCAGCAGCTGCCCAGCCTGGGCCTGGTGCTCAGCGTGTTCCGCCTGCCGGCGGAGGCCGATGTGCTGCAGCTGGAACGCGAGCTGCGGGCGCGCTTTCCGGACTGGCAGCAGGAGCTCAACCAGCGCTACCGACCGCTGGCGCAACCGGATGCGGCCGAGCTGCAGCTGCGCAACTGGGGCCAGCGCGCCATGGGCCGTGGCCAACCGGCACCGACCGAATGCGGGCGTGGCCTGCAGTTGGCGATGCTCGATGGCCCGGTGAACAGCGCGCTGGCCGAGTTCGCTGGCGCCGATCTGCACTACCAGAGCCTGCCGCCGGCGCAGTACGCCGCCCGCAGCGCCGAGGCGCAGCGCCATGGCACGGCGGTGGCGGCCCTGCTGGTCGGCCGTGTCCAGGTCGCCGGGCTGTTGCCTGGCGCCCGTCTTCAGGCCCTGGGCGTATTTGGCGAGGATCGCGAGGCCGGCCTGCACACCCGCAGTGACTGGCTGATCCTCGCCCTGGAGCGGGTCGCCGCCCTGGAGCCGCCGCCACGGGCGGTCAACCTGAGCTTCGGTGGCGCGCGCAGCCAGTTGCTGGCGGGGCTGTTCGAGCGCCTGGGCGCGCGCCTGCACTTCGTCGCCGCTGCCGGCAACGATGGCCAGGCCGGGGTGCGCTATCCGGCTGCCTACCCCGAGGTATTGGCGGTGGGCGCGGTGGATGCGCGCCTGCGCCGCCTGCGCCAGTCCAACTTCGGCCGTCACCTGGCGCTGGTGGCCCCCGGCGAGGACATCTGGACCCTGGATGGCACGGGGCAGGGCTTCTTTGCCAGCGGCACCTCCTTCGCCGCGCCCTTCGTCAGCGCTGCCCTGGCCCTGGCCGCCTCGCCCGAGGCGCTGCTGGCCCAGGCCCGTGACCTTGGCGCGGCTGGCCGCGACGAACAGTACGGTACCGGCCTGGCGCGCCTGCCCGGCTGTCGCTGAGCCACGCGGTATGCGGGCTGCAGGCTTTACTCAAGGCACCTGGAAGATTTTTTGAACCGATGGCGAGGGAGTCGACGACAGAGGGGCGTAGTGCTTCTTCCAACGGAACAAGGAACCTCATCATGAATCGCTTCGCCACTACCACTGCTGTTCTGGGCCTGCTCTGCAGCGGGCTGGCACAGGCCTACACCAACCCGGCTGCCCAGGCCACTATCAGCGCCGCTCCCTCGGCCGGGCAGAATCACAGCCTGCAGGTCAAGCTGGACGCCAAAGGCAGCTGGTCCACCGTGCCCAGCACGACGGTCAGGATGCGCTTCGCTTACAGCCACAGTTGGAAGTTTCAGCCGGACCAGAACAAGGCGCTCTGGGCGCGGATCTATGTCGGTGAGGCGAACCTTCACAAGGGCGGCGAGAACTATTACGAGAAGTCGCAGATGTTCGACCTCAACAGCGCCCAGGTCATGGCGCCTAATGGTTCTCTCAACGTCAATCTGCCGTTTTCGCTGTTGGTCGGTGATGGCATCCCCGGCCCCGACGTGGCCACCTATTGTTCCTTCGAGAAGGAAAATCGCCTCAAGCAGGGCAAGACGCTGAACCACATCTTGCGCTATGGCTTTAACGTTTCGCTCAAGACGCCTCTGTCGCTGGTCGGCTTCTACGAAATGGGTGGCGGAGGCTCGCGTCCACCGAGCAGCCACCAGTACGTGGTGAAGACCGATGCCCCGGTGACCATCCAGTGCCTGGGCAACCCGGCCATTGCCGACCAGGTCGATCCGCCCAAGGGGCCGCAGGGCCTGGCTGCCGGCTTCCAGGTCACCGAGGTGCAACTGGAGGCGCAGCCGGCCAAGCTGAAGGGCGTGTGCCCGGCCGAGATCACCCTCAAGGCCACGGTCAAGGGCGTCGGTGGCGGGCCGATCAAGTACTGGCTGGAAGAAATCGGCGGCAAGGGTGCGGCCATGCAGATGAGCAGCAACCTGCCGGGCAAGGTCGGTGAGCCCAGCCTGCGGGTGATCAACCAGAAGGTGGTGCTCAAGCCCGAGGCCGGTCCCGTGCAGCAGGGCATCGGTGGCTTCCAGGCCAACACCCAGGGCCAGGGCACCCTGGTCAAGCGCAGCTACCGCTTCAACGTGCTGGCGCCGAACAAGCAGCAGTCCAGTGTGGTGAATGTGGAAGTGCTGTGCACCAGCACCCTCAATGTGGATGTCGGTGGTCAGGGCAACAAGCTGCAGGTGCAGCCGAACATGCCGGACCCGCATCCGCAGCCGACCCCGGGCAACCTGCGCGCACCGCAACCTCAACCGCCTAAGCCCGAGCTGAAGCTGCAGGCGCCGCAACCGCAACCACCGAAGCCGGAACTGCAACTGCGTGCTCCGCAGCCGCAGCCCGAGCCGCCCAGGCCGAGCCTGCAGATCAAGGCCGCCGAGCCTCAGCCGCCCAAGCCGCAGCTGCAACTCCAGGCTCAGTGAGGTGCAAATAGAAAGCCCGCCGATAGGCGGGCTTTTTCTTGTGCGTGAAACAGCCCGCTGGCGCGGGTCGTAGCCCGGATGCAATCCGGGAGGCTGAGCTCTCTCTCACCCCGGACCTCTTCCGGAGGGAGAAAGCGGCGGCCTTGCCGTGCAGTGGTGCCCGGATGCAATCCGGGACACAGGCCGCTCCGGTCCCGGATTGCATCCGGGCTACAGGGCGGTGTTCGACCACGGCCCGCCACCCGGTGTTTTTTTGTGCCCATGAAAAAGCCCGCCGAAGCGGGCTTTGTCGGCGCAGCAATCAGTGTCCTTGCGGTGCCGGCTGCTGCTGGGTGATGCAGTGGATATTGCCGCCGCCGAGGAGGATCTCGCGGCCGGGCACCATCACCACGCGGTGCTCGGGGAATACGCGCTGGAGGATGGCACGCGCCTCTTCGTCCTTGGCGTCGTCGAAGCTCGGCGCAACGATGCCGCCGTTGACGATCAGGAAGTTGACGTAGGAGCCGGCCAGACGGATCGACGGGTCGCGCTCCTGGGTGCCTTCGGCGGCATCGACGCCGGCGCATTCTTCCTCGCTGGCATGGATCGGGCCGGGGATCGGCATCTTGTGCACCACCAACTGGCGGCCCTTGGCGTCACGGGCGCTTTCCAGCACGCGCATGGCTGCCTGGCAGCGCGGGTAGTTGGGGTCGTTCACGTCATCGGTCCAGGCCAGCAGCACCTCGCCGGGGCGCACGTAGCAGCAGAAGTTGTCGACGTGGCCATCGGTCTCGTCGTTGAACAGGCCGTCCGGCAGCCAGATCACGCTGTCGATGGCCAGGTGGTCGCTGAGGATCTGCTCTATCTGCTCGCGCGACAGGTGCGGGTTGCGGTTGCGGTTGAGCAGGCATTCCTCGGTGGTGATCAGGGTGCCTTCGCCATCGACATGGATGGAGCCACCTTCCAGCACGAAGCCCTCGGTGCGGTAGCGGTCGCAGCGCTCGATCTCGAGAATCTTGCTGGCCACCTGGTCATCGCGGTGCCACGGCCAGTACAGGCCGCCATCGAAGCCGCCCCAGGCGTTGAAGGTCCAGTCCACGCCGCGCACCTCGCCGCTGGCGTTGGTGACGAAGGTCGGGCCGGTGTCGCGTACCCAGGCGTCGTCGGTGCTGATTTCCACCAGGCGGATATTGCTGCCGTCGAGGCGTGCGCGGGCGTTCTCGTATTGCCCGGCGGAGACGCAGATCGTCACTGGCTCGAATTCGGCGATTGCCTTGGCCACGGCGGTGAACGCCGCCTGCGCCGGTTTGCCGCCCAGGCGCCAGTTGTCCGGGCGCTCGGGCCAGACCATCCAGGTTTGGCTGTGCGGTTCCCACTCGGCGGGCATGCGGAAGCCGTCGGCGCGCGGGGTGCTGTTGAGGGTGGTCATGTCGTGTTCCTGTCCTTTACAAGGGTTGTCAGGTGCTACGCAGGCTCGGTTGGCCATTCGGTGTTCGGTATGGCGTCCCCTCTCCCACACGTGGGAGAGGGGAGACATCAGGATTCCAGCGAGCCGTCCAAGGTCTTGAGCGGATCGTACAGGTTCGGCCGGCGGTCGCGGAACACGCCCCAGGCGCTGCGCACCCGCTCTAGGTTGTCTAGATCGAAGCTGTGTACCAACACGCCTTCTTCAGTCTCGTTCAGCTCCGCGACCTTCTGGCCGAATGGGTCGGCGATGAAGGAGGAGCCGTAGAAGGTAATAGCGTAGCCGTCCTGTTCCTCGCGGCCGATGCGGTTGGCGGCGATCAGCGGCATCAGGTTGGCGCCGGCGTGGCCCTGCTGCACGCGCTGCCAGTGGTCGCGCGAGCTGATGCTCGGGTCGTGCGGCTCGCTGCCGATGGCGGTGGGGTAGAACAGCAGCTCGGCACCGAGCAGCGCCATGCTGCGTGCGGCCTCGGGGAACCACTGGTCCCAGCAGATGCCCACGCCAATCTTGGCGTAGCGGGTGTTCCAGACTTTGAAGCCGGTGTCGCCCGGGTTGAAGTAGTACTTCTCGTGGTAGCCGGGGCCGTCCGGGATATGGCTCTTGCGGTACACGCCGAGGTTGCTGCCGTCGGCGTCGATGATGGCGATGCTGTTGAAGCGGGCACGGCCGGCGCGCTCGTAGAAGCTGATCGGTAGTACCACCTGCAGTTCGCGGGCGAGGTTCTGGAAGTGCGCGATGGCCGGGTTCTCGGCGGTTGGGGTGGCCAGCTGCAGGTAGTCCGGGTTGGGTTTCTGGCAGAAGTAGGGTGTTTCGAACAGTTCCTGGATCAGGATGATCTGCGCGCCCTGGGTGGCCGCTTCGCGCACCAACCGCTCGGCCTTGGCGATATTGGCGGCGCTATCCCAGGAGCAGGCCATCTGGGTGGCGGCGACGGTAACGATACGCGACATGGAACACCTCACAGGAGCAGGGCAGGTCATCGGACCCTTGGCGGTGCCGCAGGTGCGGCGAATGTCCGATTTATATCCGATAAATATCGGCTTTGAAAGCTGATTTTTATCGGACCAGGCTTCTGCTGTGTGTTTTTGCTGATAATTATCTGCCGTTTGGTGCCCGGATCTGAAGTGTCCTGGCGTGGCTGGGCCTCGGCGAGGCGGTCTTGCCGAGACGTTGGATGCCGATAGAAATCGGTTAGCTCAGTGGCTGCTCGCGCTTGGGCAGGGCGGCGGGCAGGTACAGGCCCAGATAGGCATCGAACACGCGCATGCCTTCCTCGGCCAGGCGCGGGGTGATTTCGCCGTGCAGCTGTACCGAGCGGGCATAGACCCGATCACCCAGCTCCATGGCCAGGGCGAACACGTCGATATCGGCCGGCAGCTGTGGCAGCGGGAAGTGCCGCTCGAACAGGGCCTGCATCAGGCGGCCCAGCTCCAGATCGTGCTGGCGGTCGGCCTGGATCACTTCGGACAGCCCGTGCTGAGCCAGGATCAGCTGGCGCGCGGCGCTGTCGGCGGCGTAGATCGCCAGCATGCGTTGTTCGATGACGCGCGACAGATCGCGCCAGCTACGCAGTTCGGCATGCTCCACCGGTTGCAGCAGGCAGTCGCGGAAGGCGGCGTGGATATCGGCGGTGAGCGCCTCGAGCAGCGCCGGCACGCTGGCGAAGAAGTGGTAGACCGAGGACGGTGGAATCTCGGCGCGCTCGGCCACCGCATAGATGGTCAGGCCGGCGAAGCCCTGGCTGCTGAGCAGTTCGCGCGCCGCCGCCAGGATCAGCTCGATGCGTGCCTGGCTGCTGGCGCGGGGTTTGCGGGCGGTGGCGGGGCGGGGCATGCTCATCTCCTGTCCGTGCGAGGCGCTATTGGACGCCAGACGGGCAGGGGTGGCAAGCCGTTCGTCGGGAGGGGGTGGGGCTACCGGACGGGTCACGGCTGGTGGCGGGGCACCTGCCGGTCGCTGTGCACCGCCCCGAGGTTCAGCTGCCGTCGCGGAAGCGGGTCCAGGTTTCGTCGCGTGCGCTCTTCAGCTTGTCCGACAGCGGCATCAGGGCGAACAGGCGATTCTTGGCGCTGTCCAGGTTGCGCCCCAACTGCTCGCGCAGCTTGGGTTCGAGGAACTGCTGCGCCCCGAGGTTGGCGCTCGGGTAGAGCGTCTCGCTGCTGATCTGCGCGGCGACCTGCGGCTGCATCAGGTAGTCGATGAACTGGTGGGCCAGGTCGGCACGCCGCGCGCTGGACGGGATCACCAGGTTGTCGATGAACAGCGTGGAGCCTTCTTCCGGTACCACAAACTGCACCGGCTGCCCGGCATCGCTGGCGCCCAGGGCGTCGCCGACCCAGGCCACGGCCACGCACAGCTTGCCTTGGTTGAGGTCGTCGATGTAGCGCTCGCTGTCCACGTAGCGCAGGTTCGGACGCAGGCCCATCAGTGCCTCGCCGGCCTTGCGCAGGCGCCCTGGCGAGCTGTTGGTGAGGCTGCGGCCCTGGTAGCTGAGCAGGTTGTAGAACATCTCGTCCGGGGCATCCAGCACGCTGACGCCGCAGGAGGCCAGCTTGCTGCTCTGCGCCGGGTCGAACAGCAGGCTCCAACTGGAGGGCAGCGGCCCGCCGTAGGCCGCTTCGGCCTGTGGCGTGTTGATCGCCAGGCCCACGGCGCCCCACAGGTAGGGCACGGCATAGCGGTTCTGCGGGTCCACGGCGGCCAGCTTGCTCAGCAGCTGCTTGTCCAGATGCTTGCGGTTGGGCAGGCGGCTCATGTCCAGCGGCTGCACCAGCCCGGCCTTGATCAGCGGCGGCAGGTCGTTCTGAGAGGGCACGGCGATGTCGATGCTCTCGCCGCTGGCGAGGATCTTGTCGAGTTCCTCGGCCGAGGCGTAGGTGTGGTACTCCACGGCGATGCCGGTGGCCTTGGTGAAGTCCGCCAGCACCTGCGGGGCAATGTAGTCGTTCCAGTTGTAGACCCGGATGCTGTCGGCAGCCGCCGCGAGCCCCGGGGCGAGGGTCAGCAGCAGCGGAGCAAGAATGCGAAACATGACGACCTCCTAGGTGATTGTCGGGCAAGGCTTTGCCACACCGCGCACTTGGAGTGACGGTCGGCAAAGCGCAGGCGGCAGATAAAACAACGCCGGCACTGCGGCCGGCGTTGGGGTGTTGCATCAAACGGTATGCAGGTACCAGTTGTATTCGAGATCGGAGATGGTGGTCTCGAACTCCTGCAGTTCGGCTTCCTTGCACGCGACGAAGATGTCGATGTAGTCCGGGCTGATGTACTTGTTCAGCACTTCGCTGTCGTCCAGCTCGCGCAGGGCATCGCGCAGGTTGTTCGGCAGGCTTTGTTCCAGCTGTTCGTAGGAGTTGCCCTCGATCGGATCACCCGGATCGATCTGGTTGGTCAGACCGTGGTGAATGCCGGCGAGAATCGCTGCCATCATCAGGTAGGGGTTGGCATCGGCACCGGCCACGCGGTGTTCGATGCGCACGGCGTCGGCGCTGCCGGTCGGTACGCGCACGGCCACGGTGCGGTTGTCCAGGCCCCAGCTCGGCGCGTTGGGCACGTAGAACTGGGCGCCGAAGCGGCGGTACGAGTTGACGTTGGGGCAGAGGAAGGCCATGGACGCCGGCATGGTCTCCAGGACACCGCCGATCGCGTGGCGCAGTGCGGCGTTCTCCTGGGGATCATCGCTGGTGAAGATGTTCTTGCCGGTGGTCTTGTCGAGCAGCGAGATGTGCACGTGCAGGCCGTTGCCCGCCTGGCCCGGGTAGGGCTTGGCCATGAAGGTGGTGTCCATTTCATGGTCGTAGGCGATGTTCTTGATCAGGCGCTTGAGCAGCAGCGCGTAGTCGCAGGCCTTGATCGCGTCCTCGGTGTGGTGCAGGTTCACCTCGAACTGCGCCGGGGCGCTTTCCTTGACGATGGCGTCGGCCGGGATGCCCTGCTCCTTGGCGGCTTCCAGCATGTCCTGCAGGCAGTCGACGTACTCGTCGAGGTCGTCGATCAGGTACACCTGGGTCGATTGCGGGCGTTTGCCCGACATCGGCGAGCGCGGCGGCTGGGGGCGGCCGTTCACGTTCTCCTGATCGATCAGGTAGAACTCCAGCTCAAAGGCGGCGCAGATCTTCAAGTTCATCTCGTCGAACTTGGCCACGACCTGGCGCAGCACTTCGCGTGGGTCGGCGAAGAACGGCTTGCCGTCCATTTCATGCATGGTCATCAGCAGCTGCGCGGTGGGGCGCTTCTGCCAGGGCTCATTGCACAGGGTATTGGGAATGGGGAAGCAGATGCGGTCGGCGTCGCCGATATCCAGGCCGAGGCCGGTGCTTTCTACAGTAGAGCCGTTGATGTCGAGGGCAAACAGCGAGGCGGGCAGGTTGATGCCCTTTTCGTACACCTTGTGCAGGCTGTTACGTTCGATGCGCTTACCGCGCACCACCCCATTCATATCAGCAATCAGAAGGTCAACGAACTGGACTTCCGGATGTTCCTTAAGGAACGCGTTCGCCTCGTTGAGCTGAACGGCACGCGGGGGTACCGACATGATGCAACACCTTTATTGTTAAAAATTTCAATCATTCGCTTAAGCAGCCCTGAGTCAATATCAAACACCCTAGGCTGTCAATAGCGTCCCATTCTGCCCTGAAACGGTGCTCGATGGCCAGTTTTGGGGCGTTGCGAGGTTTTCGGACCGGCTGGTCAGCCCTGTCGGACCTGCTGCTCAGTCGTGTGTGTTCGATTTTTTACAGCCCTATTGTGTAATAAATTGAACAAGGCTAATCTCGGCCTCACCTGACAACAGCATAAGAACGGGTGTCCCATGTTGCGCCTGCCGATCATCGGCGTCACGGCCTGCACCAAGCAGGTCGGTCTGCATCCCAACCACATAGTCGGCGACAAATACGTGCGCGCCGTGGCGGTGGGGGCCGATGCGCTGCCCCTGGTGATTCCGGCGCTGGGCGAGCTGATCGATCACGACACCCTGCTGGCCAGCGTCGACGGCCTGCTGTTCACCGGTTCGCCGTCGAACGTCGAACCTCATCATTATAGTGGCCCGGCCAGCGCGCCCGGCACACATCACGATACCTGCCGCGACGCCACCACGCTGCCTCTGATTCGCAAGGCCATCGACGCCGGAATCCCGGTGCTGGGTATCTGTCGCGGCTTCCAGGAAATGAACGTGGCCTTCGGCGGCACCCTGCACCAGCGCGTGCAGGAGGTGACTGGCATGATGGACCACCGCGAGCCGGCTGACCAGCCGGTCGAGATCCAATACGCCCCCCGCCACGTCGTTCGCGTGCAACAGGGCGGTGTGCTCGCCGGCATCGGCTTGCCGGACGAGATTCAAGTCAATTCCATTCATGGCCAGGGCGTTCAGCGTCTGGCGCCGGGCCTTCGCGTAGAAGCACTGGCGCCTGACGGGTTGATCGAAGCCTTCTCCGTCGAAGGTGCGCCAAGTTTCGCGCTCGGGGTGCAGTGGCACCCGGAGTGGCAGGTGCGATCGAACCCGAATTATCTCGCCATCTTCCAGGCCTTTGGTGAGGCATGCAGGAAGAAGGCGGGGCAACGCTGAGTAGGTGAGCAACCGGTCGGCGAAACTGGGAGGTTTCGCTAGGCTTTAACCGGTCCGCAGTAGCCGCTCTACAACCCTGAGGTCTCTATGAGTACCAAGCTAGACCAGCTCACCAGCTGGCTGAAAGAACGCAAAATCACCGAAGTTGAATGCTTGATCAGCGATCTTACCGGCATAGCCCGTGGCAAGATTTCGCCGACCAACAAGTTCCTCGACGAGAAGGGCATGCGCCTCCCCGAGAGTGTGCTGCTGCAGACCGTGACCGGCGACTACGTCGAGGACGACATCTATTACGAGCTGCTCGACGAGGCGGACATCGACATGTTCTGCCGTCCCGACGAGAACGCCGTGTTCCTCGTGCCCTGGGCCATCGAGCCCACTGCGATGGTGATCCACGACACCTTCGACAAGCAGGGCAACCCGATCGAGCTGTCGCCGCGCAACGTCCTCAAGAAGATCCTCAAGCTCTATGCCGACAAGGGCTGGAAGCCGATCGTCGCGCCGGAGATGGAGTTCTATCTGACCAAGCGCAACAGCGACCCGGACTTCCCGCTGGTAGCGCCCATGGGCCGCTCCGGTCGCCCGGAAGTCGGTCGCCAGTCCTTTTCCATCGACGCGGCCAACGAATTCGACCCGCTGTTCGAGGACGTCTACGACTGGTGCGAACTGCAGGACCTGGACCTCGATACGCTGATCCACGAAGACGGTCCGGCGCAGATGGAAATCAACTTCCGTCACGGCGACGCGCTGCACCTGGCCGACCAGATCACCGTGTTCAAGCGCACCATGCGCGAGGCCGCGCTCAAGCATGACGTGGCGGCTACCTTCATGGCCAAGCCGATTACCGATCAGCCGGGCAGCGCCATGCACATTCACCAGAGTGTGGTGGATATCAAGACCGGCAAGAACCTGTTCTCCAACGCCGATGGCACCATGAGCGAACTGTTCATGCACCACATCGGCGGCCTGCAGAAGTACATCCCCGAGGTACTGCCGCTGTTCGCGCCGAACGTCAACTCGTTCCGCCGCTTCCTGCCGGATACCTCGGCACCGGTGAACGTCGAGTGGGGCGAGGAGAACCGCACCGTGGGCCTGCGCGTGCCGGAAGCCTCGCCGCAGAACCGCCGCGTGGAAAACCGCCTGGCTGGTGCCGACGCCAACCCCTACCTGGTGCTGGCGGCCTCGCTGCTGTGCGGCTACATCGGCATGGTCGAGGGCCTCAAGCCCAGCGCGCCGGTCAAGGGGCGCGGCTACGAGCGTCGCAACCTGCGCCTGCCGGTGACCATCGAGAGCGCCCTGGAGCGTATGGAAGCCTGCAAGGACGCCGAGAAGTACCTGGGCGAGAAGTTCGTGCGTGGCTACGTCGCGGTCAAGCGCGCCGAGCACGAGAACTTCAAGCGCGTGATCAGCTCCTGGGAGCGTGAGTTCCTGCTGCTGTCGGTGTGATTGGGGCGGGCGCGGCATGCCGCGCCCGTTGCCACGGATTTCATCGGGTCGCCGCCGGCGGCTCGCGTATAGAAAGGTGTTGTTATGACCAATGCAGTGACCAACCCGAAAACCCGCGAGTGGCAGGCCATGAGCCGTGAGCACCACCTCGCGCCGTTCAGCGACTACCAGCAGCTGCACGAAAAGGGCCCGCGCATCATCACCAAGGCCGACGGCGTCCACCTGTGGGACAGCGAAGGCAACAAGATCCTCGACGGCATGGCCGGCCTCTGGTGCGTGGCCGTCGGTTACGGCCGTGAAGAGCTGGTCGAGGCTGCCGCGGCGCAGATGCGCGAACTGCCGTTCTACAACACCTTCTTCCAGACCGCCCACCCGCCGGCGCTGGAACTGGCTAAGGCGATCGCCGAAGTGGCGCCGCAAGGCATGAACCATGTGTTCTTCACCGGCTCCGGCTCGGAAGGCAATGACACCATGCTGCGCATGGTCCGCCACTACTGGGCGTGCAAGGGCCAGCCGAACAAGAAGGTGATCATCAGCCGGCACAACGGCTATCACGGTTCCACCGTGGCCGGCGCCAGCCTGGGCGGCATGAAGTACATGCACGAGCAGGGCGACCTGCCGATCCCAGGCATTGTGCACATCCCGCAGCCGTACTGGTTCGGCGAGGGCGGTGACATGAGCCCCGAGGAATTCGGCGCGTGGGCTGCCGACCAGCTGGAGAAGAAGATCCTCGAAGTGGGCGAGGACAACGTCGCCGCCTTCATCGCCGAGCCGATCCAGGGTGCCGGCGGCGTGATCATCCCGCCGGAAACCTACTGGCCGCGCATCCGCGAGATCCTCGGCAAATACGACATCCTGTTCGTAGCCGACGAAGTGATCTGCGGGTTCGGCCGCACCGGCGAGTGGTTCGGTAGCGATTTCTACGGTAACAAGCCGGACCTGATGACCATCGCCAAGGGGCTGACCTCGGGCTATGTGCCGATGGGCGGCCTGATCGTCAGTGACAAGGTGTTTCAGGTGATCAACGCCGGTGGTGATTTCAACCACGGCTTCACCTACTCCGGGCACCCGGTGGCGGCTGCCGTCGGCCTGGCCAACCTGCGCATTCTCAAGGAAGAAAAGATCCTCGAGAAGGTTCGTGAAGAAACGGCACCATACTTGCAGAAGCGTTTGCGTGAGCTGGCGGATCATCCGCTGGTGGGTGAGGTCCGCGGTGTGGGCATGCTCGGCGCCATCGAACTGGCGAAGAACAAGCAGACCCGCGAGCGTTTCCCGAGCGAGATGGGCGTGGGCATGATCTGCCGCGGCCACTGCTTCGAGAACGGCCTGATCATGCGCGCCGTGGGCGACACCATGATCATTGCCCCGCCCCTGGTGATCAGCAAAGACGAAATCGACGAACTGGTGGAAAAGGCGCGCAAGTGCCTCGATCTGACCGCTCGCGCAGTGCTGGTTTAAGGCTTGAGCCCCGGGCTCGACCTTGCCAGACTGCACGAGCGTTGGCCAGGCTCACCGGAGGGTGCGTCGCTGAGGCGACGCAGCCCCGGATACTTCAAATGACAATGGAGCTAACCCGCATGATCAAGACCTTCGGTAAAACACTGCTCGCCATGACCCTGGCGGGCACCGTGGCCGGCATGGCGCAGGCTGAAGACAAGGTATTGCACGTCTACAACTGGTCGGACTACATCGCCCCGGATACCGTCGAGAAGTTCACCAAGGAAACCGGCATCAAGGTCGTCTACGACGTCTTCGACTCCAACGAGACCCTGGAAGCCAAGCTCCTGGCTGGCAAGTCCGGCTACGACATCGTCGTACCGTCCAACAACTTCCTGGCCAAGCAGATCAAGGCCGGTGTCTACCAGCCGCTGGACAAGTCCAAGCTGCCGAACTGGAAGAACCTCGATGCCAACCTGATGAAGACCGTCGAGGTCTCCGACCCGGGTAACCAGTACTCGTTCCCCTACCTGTGGGGCTCCATCGGCATCGGCTACAACCCGGAGAAGGTCAAGGCCGTGCTGGGCGAGAACGCCCCGGTGGATTCCTGGGACCTGCTGTTCAAGCCGGAAAACATCGAGAAGCTGAAGTCCTGCGGCGTATCCTTCCTCGACTCGCCGACCGAGATTCTGCCGATCGCCCTGCAGTACCTGGGCCACAGCCCGGTCAGCCAGGACGCCAAGGAACTCAAGGCCGCCGAGGAGCTGTTCCTCAAGATTCGTCCGTCGGTGACCTACTTCCACAGCTCCAAGTACATCTCCGACCTGGCCAACGGCAACCTCTGCGTCGCTGTCGGCTACTCGGGTGACATCTATCAGGCCAAGTCCCGCGCCGAAGAAGCCAAGGGCGGCGTGACCGTTGCCTACAACATTCCCAAGGAAGGCGCCGGCACCTTCTTCGACATGATCGCCATGCCGAAGGACGCCGCCAACCCGGAAGCCGCCTACGCCTTCATGAACTTCCTGATGAAGCCGGAAGTCATGGCGGAAATCGTCAACTACGTGCAGTTCCCGAGTGGTAACTCGGCTGCCACGCCGCTGATCGACGAGGCCATCCGCAACGACCCGGGCATCTACCCGAGCCAGGAGACCATGGCCAAGCTCTATGCCTTCCCGGATCTGCCGGCGAAAGTGCAGCGCAACATGACTCGCAGCTGGACCACCATCAAGTCCGGCAAGTAACAGCAAGCGACACCCTCCGGCGGGTGCTCCCGCCGGAGCCCCGCAGGAGGTTCCATGACCCACTTCGACTACCGTTACACACGAGCCCCACACAGCTCCGTGCGCGGGCGGCTGGGCGACGGGCATGGACGTCAGGGATAGGACAGAACGAGTTTCCAACAGTCCGGGTCGCCGCGCGGCCTGCAAGATCAACAAGAAAGAGGACCGACGTGTGCGAATTTCCTTCCGCAAAACCCTGACTGCGGCTGCTGTGGCTCTGGGGCTGACCAGTGTCGCTCAGGCTGCGCCCAGTGTGCATATCTACAACTGGACCGACTACATCGGCGAGACCACCCTGGACGATTTCCAGAAGGCCACCGGCATCAAGCCGGTCTACGATGTGTTCGATTCCAACGAAACCCTGGAAGGCAAGCTGCTCGCCGGTCATACCGGCTATGACGTAGTGGTCCCCTCCAACCATTTCCTCGGCAAGCAGATCAAGGCCGGCGCCTTCCAGAAGCTGGACAAGTCCCTGCTGCCCAACTGGCAGAACATCGACCCGGCGCTGCTCAAGCAGCTCGACGTGAACGACCCGGGCAACGAGTATTCCGTCCCCTACCTGTGGGGCACCAACGGCATCGGCTACAACGTCGAGAAGGTCAAGGCCGCGCTGGGCGTCGACAGCATCGACTCCTGGGCCGTGCTGTTCGAGCCGGAGAACCTGCAGAAGCTCGCCAGCTGCGGTGTTGCCTTCATGGACTCGCCGGACGAGATGTTCCCCGCCGTGCTCAACTACCTGGGCCTCGACCCGCGCAGCACCAACCCGGACGACTATAAGAAGGCCGAGGAGAAGCTGCTGGCGGTGCGTCCCCACGTGACCTACTTCCACAGCTCGAAGTACGTCTCGGACCTGGCCAACGGCGACATCTGCGTGGCCTTCGGCTACTCCGGTGACGTGTTCCAGGCCGCCGCACGTGCCGAGGAGGCTGGCAAAGGCATCCAGATCGCCTACAGCATTCCCAAGGAAGGCGCCAACCTGTGGTTCGACATGCTGGCCATCCCGGCTGACTCGAAGAACATCAAGGAGGCTCACGCCTTCATCAATTACCTGCTCGACCCGGCAGTCATCGCCAAGGTCAGCGACTACGTCGGCTATGCCAACCCCAACCTCAAGGCGGGCGAGCTGATGGACCAGGAAGTGCGCAATGATCCTTCGGTCTATCCATCCCAGGCCGTATTGGACAAACTGTACGTTTCGACCGAGTTGCCGCCGAAGATTCAGCGCCTGATGACCCGCAGCTGGACCAAGGTCAAGTCGGGTAAATGAGTTCACTGCCCGGCCTTGCCGGCCGGGCACGATTTATCTTTCCGGGAGTTTTGGAAATGGCCGTTGCCTCCAGCGCCTACAAGAAAGCCCTTGAGGGCAACCAGCAACCCAAAGAGGTGCTGGTCAAGATCGACCGCGTGACCAAGAAGTTCGACGAGACCGTAGCGGTCGATGACGTCTCGCTGACCATCAACAAGGGCGAGATCTTCGCCCTGCTCGGTGGCTCCGGCTCGGGCAAGTCGACCCTGCTGCGCATGCTCGCCGGCTTCGAGCGCCCCACCTCCGGGCGCATCCTGCTCGACGGCGTGGACATCACCGACATGCCGCCCTACGAGCGGCCGATCAACATGATGTTCCAGTCCTACGCGCTGTTCCCGCACATGACCGTGGCGCAGAACATCGCCTTCGGCCTCAAGCAGGACAAGCTGCCGCAGGCCGAGATCGATGAGCGCGTGGCCGAAATGCTCAAGCTGGTGCACATGACCCAGTACGCCAAGCGCAAGCCGCACCAGCTCTCCGGTGGCCAGCGCCAGCGCGTGGCCCTGGCCCGTTCCCTGGCCAAGCGTCCGAAACTGCTGCTGCTCGACGAGCCCATGGGTGCTCTGGACAAGAAGCTGCGTTCGCAGATGCAGCTTGAGCTTGTCGAGATCATCGAACGCGTCGGTGTGACCTGCGTGATGGTGACCCACGACCAGGAAGAGGCCATGACCATGGCCCAGCGTATCGCCATCATGCACCTCGGCTGGATCGCCCAGACCGGCAGCCCGATCGATATCTACGAGACCCCGGCCAGCCGCCTGGTGTGCGAGTTCATCGGCAGTGTCAACCTGTTCGACGGGCAGATCACCACCGACGAGGCCGACCACGCCATCATCAGCTGCCCGCAGCTGGACAAACCGATCTACATCGGCCACGGCGTCAGTACCCGTGCGGAGAACAAGTCGGTCAGCTACGCCCTGCGTCCGGAGAAGCTGCTGATGGCCACACAGCTGCCGGCCGATCACGAGCACCCGAACTACAACTGGTGCAATGGCACCGTGCATGACATCGCTTACCTCGGCGGCCACTCGGTGTACTACGTGAAGCTCAGCTCCGGGCAGATCGTGCAGTGCTTCATCGCCAACGCCGAGCGCCGCGGCAAGCGTCCGACCTGGGACGATGCGGTGGTGGTGTACTGGGAAGACGACAGCGGCGTGGTACTGCAATCATGAAGATCGGCAAACTGAAGCGCTACCTGCCCACCGGGCGGCATGCCGTGATCGGTGTGCCTTTCTTCTGGCTGTTCCTGTTCTTCCTGCTGCCGTTCTTCATTGTTCTGAAGATCAGCTTTGCCGAGGCCGACGTGGCCATTCCGCCCTACACGGAAATCTACAGCTGGGCCGACAACCAGCTGTCGATCCTGCTCAATCTGGGCAACTACGTCATGCTTCTCGAGGACGATCTGTACCTCTCGGCCTATCTCGGCTCGCTGAAGATGGCCTTCATCAGCACCCTGCTGTGCCTGCTGATCGGCTATCCGATGGCCTACTCCATCGCTCGCGCCAGCAAGGAAGCGCAGACCGTGCTGCTGCTGCTGATCATGATGCCGACCTGGACCGCGATCCTGATCCGCGTCTACGCCTGGATGGGTATCCTCAGCAACAACGGCTTGCTCAACGGCTTCCTGCAGAGCATCGGACTGATCGACCAGCCGCTGCAGATCCTCAACACCAACCTGGCGGTCTATATCGGCATCGTCTACTCGTACCTGCCGTTCATGATCCTGCCGCTCTACGCCAACCTGGTGAAGCACGACATGAGCCTGCTGGAGGCTGCCTCCGATCTGGGTTCGAGCAACTTCAACAACTTCTGGAAGATCACCGTGCCGCTGTCGAAGAACGGCATCATCGCCGGCTCCATGCTGGTATTCATCCCGGCGGTGGGCGAGTTCGTAATTCCCGAACTGCTCGGCGGCCCGGAGACCCTGATGATCGGCAAGGTGCTGTGGCAGGAGTTCTTCAACAACCGCGACTGGCCGGTGGCGTCCGCGCTGGCGGTGATCATGCTGATCATCCTGATGGGCCCGATCATCTGGTTCAACCGCAACCAGGCTAAGGAAATGGAGGGTCGCGCATGAAAAAGCTGAGCTTCTCCAATGTCATGCTCTGGGTGGGCCTGGCCTTTATCTACCTGCCCATGCTGATCATGGTGATCTACTCCTTCAACGCCTCCAAGCTGGTGACTGTGTGGGGTGGCTGGTCGATCAAGTGGTACGCCGGCCTGCTCGACAACAGCCAGCTGATGGGCTCGGTGGGGCGCTCCCTGGAAATCGCCCTGTACACCGCCGTGGCTGCCGTGGCGCTGGGTACCCTGGCTGCCTTCGTGCTCACCCGGGTCACCCGCTTCAAGGGGCGTACCCTGTTCGGCGGCCTGGTCACCGCACCGCTGGTGATGCCGGAAGTCATCACCGGTCTGTCCCTGCTGCTGCTGTTCGTGGCCATGGCCCAGCTGATCGGCTGGCCGCAGGAGCGTGGCCTGGTGACCATCTGGATCGCCCACACCACCTTCTGCTCGGCCTATGTGGCGGTGGTGGTGTCGGCACGTCTGCGCGAGCTCGACCTGTCCATCGAGGAAGCGGCCATGGATCTGGGCGCCAAGCCGTGGAAGGTGTTCTTCCTGATCACCATCCCGATGATCGCGCCATCGCTGGCCGCCGGCGGCATGATGTCCTTCGCCCTGTCGCTCGACGACCTGGTGCTGGCCAGCTTCGTCTCCGGTCCGGGCTCGACCACGTTGCCGATGGAAGTGTTCTCCGCCGTGCGCCTGGGCGTGAAGCCGGAGATCAACGCGATCGCCAGCCTGATTCTGCTGACCGTATCGCTGTTCACCTTCCTCGCCTGGTATTTCACTCGCCGTGCCGAGGAGCGTCGCAAGCGCGCGATCCAGCAGGCCATGGAAGCCATGGCGCAGGAATCTTCCAGCTCCAACTGGAAGCCGGCCCAGGCCGCCTGAGTCGGTTGCTGCACCCTGAAAAGGCCGCCTTCGGGCGGCCTTTTTCATGGCTGCAACATAGGGACGATGTGCCGGAGCGATTCAAGTTGATGGCTGTCCGACACATAAAACTGCGCCCTTTGATTATGCTTTGAGTGACGCAGGAGGCTCAGGCGCTCGGCATCTGCAACCGCCCTTCAAAATGACTGGAAGCTTAGAGATACGATGAAATTCCTTCTATTTTGCGTGTTTGCCGCTGTGGTTTTGACCGCGCAACCGGCATTGGCGAACTATCCGTGCCCGGGCGGCCCTGGGCCGGGTGAACAGCAGATCGGCGTTGGCGGTGGCACCCATGGCGTCGCCGCTGTTCCGCTGTGTGTGGCCACTGGCGGCGGGGCTGCCAGCACCGGCGGTGGCTATGCCGGCTACCGCTGCGACGGCTGCAATATCTTTGCTGATCCCGCCCCGCCCAGTTACGACGCCATGAGCATCGCCATCAACGAGCAGGCGGCCAGAAACGCCGAACTCCAGAAGCAGATGCAGGAAGCCGAAGCCAAACTGCAGAAGCTGGAGGCGGACCCGGAGTACCAGCGCTACCTGCAGGGGGAATGGAAAATCTTTCAGGGCAGGAAGGATTCGGCCCCCGGAGACAATTGCGTGGCCATGTGGAGCAAGGCAGGCGGCGCAGTCAGTATTGTCGGCCCCGGCAAGGCCTATCAGGGCGGGATGCTGATCTTCTGGAGCGCGGATATTCCCAGGCCGGCAGAGACGCAAACCGTCGCGGTGACGCTCAAGCAGTCGAAGTATCAGCCGCAGTCGGTCAACGCGTTGAATTTCTCGGTGCCGAATATTCCGGCCGGTGCGATCGGCCTGACCGTGCCCAACATCGACGCGGCGCTCAACACCATGCTGGATGTCGAGCATTTCATCGTCGAGATGGGCGGACGTGCGGTGGCAGATATCGATTGGACCGATGGCCTGGCCGCGCGTGCCCAGCTGAATCAATGCGTCAGTAACCGCTAGCCGACTGGAGCCTGAAACCGGCGATCAGCGTGATCGCTGGCCTGGTTATGAGCCTGTCGGAGGCGGCAGTGGCTGATCCGCCAGCAGATCCCTCAGCAGCTGCAGCGCCAGGTCGATGTTGTCGTCCATCTGTTCCCCCCGCAGCGCCTCGGTTCGCCAGGCGTCAGGCGCTTCCGGATGGGGGCCGGAAACTGCCACCTTGCCCTTGCCGTAGCTGCTCATCAGTGCCGCCGGTTGCTGATCGGCAAAGTAGGCCAGCCCGACGACGCGCTCCGGACTGGCCTTCAGGGTGAAGGTCGGGCCTGCCTGGTAGTACATCTGACGCACCTCACCGAGCCAGGTGACTGGGTGTATCTTCGCTTCGAAGTCCTCCTCGTAGCTGTCGGACTCGGCCGGAACAAGGGCCAACCCGTCGACGAAGCGGTCCTCTTCGTGCCACCCCAGGGAGGCGATGTAAGCGCCGCCGCAGATACCCAGGTAGCGCCCGCCCTGACGCAGATAGGTGCTCAGCGTGCCGCGCAGCGCTGGCGTGAACTGCTGTAGAAGGGGTTCCACGTCATCATTGGTACCGCCAATGATCAGTACCCTGGCCTCGCTCAGCTGGCTGGGCAGATCCTCCAGGTCGGCGATGTAGCGGATCGGCAGTTCCAGTTGCCGAGCCACGTCGCTGATTGCCCTGGTACTGGCTTCATCCGCTGTCGGGCCGTTATAGATCAGCGCATAGGGCTCTCCCGCTTGCACAGGCCCCCCGACCATCAGTGTGAGCAGCAAGAGCGAGCCGAGCCGGGCCGCGATCCTTGTCATGGTGTTCCCCTTCCGTCCGTTGAATGAGCCTGGCGACTGCATGCCAGTCCTTCCTCGGCACTGGATGCAGTCACCCAGATGCCGAAGCGGATTCTCCGTACGGCAGCATGACAATGGCAACCCATGCGGGCTGCATTCAGTGCGTTGGCCTTAATTCCAGAGTGCCCTGGGTGTGAGCCTGGACATCCTGTTCGGCGAAACGCATCGGCAGGTACTGCCCGGCCACATAGGCCTCGGCCTGGTCCGCGTAATGCCCGTCGAACGGCACGCCGCTCTGCCCTGTCGGATTGATGCCCAGCGCCTGGTCGGCGGCGGCCAGATCGACCAGGCGGCGGGTCGAGGGGCCGTAGACCACTGACCACGGCGCCGGGCCGACCCGATGCGACAGGTTGTTCGGCACTTCATGGCCGCCGGGCACGGCGAAAGGCCCGACGTTGAACAGCAAGTGCAGCGGCTTCTGTGTGCCCAGCGGGTGTTCGTGGGTCAGCCTATGGCCTTTGCCCCAGGCCCACTGGCGGCTGTCCGTACCGAAGCGCTGGCGCAAATGGGCGAGGCTGGCCTGCCAGGCGGCCTTGACCGTATCGGCGCGGCTCTCCACGGCTTCGCTTTCGCGCCTGTCCCACCAGGGCGAGGCAGCATCGGCGGTCAGGCGGGGCAGGGCGGTGTCGAGCACGCGGGTCTGCAGCAGGCTGTCGAAGAAGGCATCGCCCAGTTCGTCATGCATGGCCTGCCTGGCCAGCTCGTAGGTGAGCTGGTTGAACAGGGTGGCGGCGGTGGACTCCAGCGGGTGGCCGCCGTCCCAGGCCGCCAGCTGCTCGACCAGGCCGCGTTCCTCATCACTGGCTGCCGCCGCGCGCAGGTCGGCGAGGATCGGTGCCAGCAAGCGCGGGCCGTAGCCGGTACCGTCGTCCAGCTGCAGCGCCTGGCTGTTGTGGGTATCCCACTTCACGTCCGCCTCGGCCAAACGCTGGTTCAGGCGCACGCCCCGGTCGGCCAGGTTGTAGTAACCGGGAATGGCCGCGCCGGTGGGCGAGTCGGGCTGGTAGTTGGCGGAGACGATGTAGCCGCGCGGCGGGTTCTCCTCCTGCGGGTTGGCGGCGAACGGCAGGAAGCCGGGCTTGTCCGCCTCGCCGTTGCTGCCATCGAGGATGAAGCTCGGGTTCACCCCGGCCGGGCGCTGCGGCAGCTTGCCGGCGGCCCACCAGCCGATGTCGCCGCTGGCGTTGGCGTAGATCACGTTGAGGCCTGGGGCGTGGATTTGCGCGACAGCGGTGCGGGCCTTGGCCAGGCTGTCGGCACGGTTGAGCTGGTAGAAAGCGTCGAGGATCGGGTTCTCGGTCTCGAGGAAGGCCCACCACATGGCGATGGGGGTCTGGCCGGGATTGGCCAGGGCATCGTTGACGATCGGGCCGTGCGGCGAGCGGCGCAGGGTGATGGTGACGTCCTCGCCGCCCTTGACCCTGATGATCTCCTCGCGGCTCTGCAGCTCGACCCATTGGCCGTTGACCGACACCTGGTTGGGATTGTCCGGATTGACCTGCTCGGCGATCAGATCGAGATCGTCGTTCTGGAACATGGTCAGGCTCCAGGCGAACTGGCGGTTGTGGCCGAGCGAGGCGTAGGGGTTGAGCGCCTGGTGGTGACCGTACAGCTCGAAGCCGGGGTAGCTCAGGTGCGCCTCGTACCACACGGCCGGCGCGGCGAAACGAATATGCGGATCACCGGCCAGCAGTGGCTTGCCGCTGGCGGTACGGCTGCCGGCCACCGCCCAGGCATTGCTGCCCTCGAACTGCGGCAGGCCGGCGTCCTCCAGTGCCTGCAGACTGAGGCGGGCCAGGCTGTCGAGGGCTCGCCAGTCGTCGCGGCCAAGGCGCTGAGCGACGGCGCCGCCAGGGTGCCAGTCGAGGTCGAAGACCTTCAGGTAGTCCGCGCCGAGCTGATCGCGTACCTGGGTCAGTACCGGCTCGGTGCGGAAGGCGGCGGCGAAGCTGTAGGCCATGTAGCCGGCCACGGACACCGTGTCCTCAAGGGTGAAGGGGCGTTTCTCGATGCCCAGCAGGTCGAATTCCACTGGTGCCGGGCGGCTGGCCTGGAACTGGTTGATGCCATCCAGGTAGGCCTGCAGCGCCTTGACCGAGGGGCTGTTGCGGTCGAGGGTCTGCACGTAGCGGTCGGCATGCTGGCGGATGCCCAGGCTGCGGAACAGGCGGTCGGTATCGACCAGCTTGGGCCCCAGCACCTCGGCCAGTTCGCCGCGCGCTAGGCGGCGCAGCAGTTCCATCTGGAACAGGCGGTCCTGGGCATGGACGAAGCCCAGCGCGCGGTACAGGTCGGCCTCGTTCTGGGCCTGGATATGCGGCACACCGCGCTCGTCATAGCGCACCTGCACTGGCGCCTGCAGGCCGGTCAGCGGCAGCGCGCCGTCGCGCACCGGCAGTTTGTCGTCGATATACCAGGCACTGCCGGCGGCGGCCGTGGCAACCACCACGGCGAGGATGGTCAGACTGCGTTTCATGACGCCTCCTTGTTGTTGTGCGGCCATTCTGCGCAGCGTTTTGTTCGGCGGCATTGACCATTGATGCGTTCGCTGGAATTCTCCGGTCAAACAAGGAGCGCCCCATGTCCTCATTGGCCGGAACCGCGCCGCTGACCCACTCCGCTACCCTGCGGCGTCTGCTGTACGAGGCCCTGGGGGAGCTTGGCCATGATCCGGCGAGCATCTATCGGCGCGCCAACCAGCACCGCCGCCTGGTGCCGCCACCGACCGAGGGCCGTCTCAGCCATGACGAGGCGCCCCTGTTCTGGCAGGCCGCCGACGCCCTGTGTGGCGACCCCGACATCGGCCTGCACCTGGGTGAGGTGATGAAGCCGCGCCTGCTCGACGTGGTCGGCTACCTGCTGCTGGCCAGCCGCGACCTGCAGCAGGCGCTGGACAGCTTCCTGCGCTTCCAGCACATCCTCGCCGGCGGCTTCGTCGCCCAGCTGCGTCTCGATGGCGAGCGCGCCTGCCTGGTGCTGGACCTCAACTATCGTGGCTTTGCCCCGCTGCGCCAGCAGATGGAGTGCCTGGCGCTGCTGTTCATCAAGCTGCTGCGCCTGGTCACCGACGACGAGTTTCGTATCACGGGCCTCGACTTTCGCCATGCCCGGCCGGCACGGGTCGGCGAGCACCGCCGCTTGTTCGGCCTGCTGCCGAACTTCTCCGCCGCCCACGATGCCTTGTGGTTTCCCGCTGCGTTGCTCAGGCGGCCGTCGCGCAACGCTAATCCCGGACTGCATCGGCTGCTCTGGCAGCATGCGCAGGCGCAGCTGGCCGAGCTGGTGGAGAACGATCTGCTCAATCGTCTGAGCTACCTGCTCGGTGTGCGTCTGGGGCAGGCGGACTGTTCGCTGCGGGCCTGTGCCGACGAGCTGGGCATGACGGCGACGGCGCTGCAGCGCGGCCTGGCGACCCAGGGCAGCCATTTCACTCAGGTGCGCGAGGCAATCCAGCAGGCCCGTGCCCATGAGCTGCTGCAGGGTGGCCTGGCGATCCGCGAGGTGGCGCGTGCCTGCGGCTTCGCCGAGCTGTCGCCGTTCTACCGTGCATTCAGGCGCTGGCATGGCATTGCCCCGGATGCCTATCGGGCCAGGCTGTTGCTGGAGTCCTGAAACGACGCAGGGCCCCATGGGGCCCTGCGGGTCGTGCGGCTACTGCTGGGCCGGCTTGTCGTTTTCCGCGTACTGCGGTGAGCGTGGGCCGCGCAGAATGCCGTTGGGCATGCCGGCGGTCAGTAGGCGCGCGCTGGTAATGCCGGCGATCTGGTGACTGCGGTCGGTCAGCGAGTTCATGATCTGTTCGACCGCCGCCGCGACCAGCAGACCGATCAGCCCACCACCGTTGTTGTTCTGGTTCTCCGCGGAGCTGGCGCGGACCGAGCCGTCCCACAGCAGGCGACCATCGCGCAGGTCCACCAGCTTGGCCTTGGCGGTAACGGCTACCTCGCTGGCGATCAGCTGGTAGCTCACGCCGTACTCGGTGATTTCCAGATAGAGCGCCGCGTCGGCACCGAAGATCTCATGCAGCTTGGCGGTGGGAATGGCCTGCGCCTCGTCGGCGCTCATGACCCCGTTCTGCTTGAAGGTTTCGTCCACCACGGCCACCGGCAACACGTAGTAGCCGGCCTCCGAAAGGGGCAGCGTGACGTGGGACAGCATGCTGTAGCCGGCCTGGACATCCGGTGAGCTGTTGACCGGCGGCATCACCAGAATCGAGCGTGGCTTGCTCTGTTTGAAGGCGGTGTAATCGTAGGGTGTCTGGGTGGCGCAGCCGCCAAGCAGGGCGAGGGTGAGGCCGAGGGCCAGGCTTTTGAGCAGGGTTGGCATCTTCATCTGTTACTTCTCAGCGTTGCGCAGCAGCAGGTCCATGTAGGGAGCCGACTCCGGGAACAGGGTTTTCTCGGTTTCGAACTGCTGGCGCACCTGATCCGGTTTGCCCAGCTCCGCGTAGAGCATGCCCAGGTGGGCATGGAAGCCCGGTGGCAGTGCCCGGTCCTGAGCGCGGGCTTCCTGCAGGCTGGCCTCCAGGGCGGCGACCTGTTCCTGCGGGCTGCTGCCTTCGCCCTTGAAGCGGGCGTAGACCTGTTCCTGATAGCCGTTCCAGTAGTACAGCGACTGGGGCTGGTTGACGCAGCCGGTCAGCAGACCGCTGGCCGCCAGCAGGCCGGCGAGTGCGAGCTTGTGCATGGAGACTTCCTTACTGCTGCGGGCGCCATGCGCCGCTGTCGATGCCGTTGACCAGGTTGTTGACCGCCTCGCGAATGGCCAGGTCGAGTACCTTGCCGTTGAGGGTTGAGTCGTAGCTGGCGGTGCCACCGAAGCCGATCACCTCGCGGTTGGACAGGCTGTACTCGCCGGCGCCCTGCGAGGAGAAAACCACTTCGGAGGTGCGCACGTTGACGATGTTGAGGTTGACCTTGGCGTAGGCGACCTGGGTCTTGCCGCGGCCGAGGATGCCGAACAGCTGGTGGTCGCCAACTTCCTTGCGGCCGAACTCGGTGACGTCGCCGGTGACCACGAAGTCCGCGCCGCGCAGCTGCTGGGTCTTCTGGGCGATGGCGCTTTCCTGGCGGATCTCTTCCATGTTGTCGCGGTCCAGTACGTTGAAACGGTTGGACTGCTGCAAATGGGTGATCAGGATGGTCTTGGCCTGCCCGCCCAGACGGTCGACGCCGTCGGAGAACAGTCCGCGCATGTAGCTGGAGCGATTGTCGAACTTGCCCACCGAGATCGGCTGGCGCGCTCCGCTGTAGCTGCTCTGGTAGCTCTGTACCTTGGCGACTTCGAGGGTACGGGATTGTTCGGTGGCGCAGCCGGACAGCAGGCCGAGTACGAGCAGGCCGCTCGCGGCTAGGGCGTTTTTCATGATGTTCCTCGATGAAGACGGTCGGATTGGGCACCGGCCGCGCATGGGGCGAGAGAGTGGGGAAAGAGGCGCGAGGGCCGGTGGTACTTCCATGACCGGTGAATCTCCAAATCGCCGCGCCATCGTGGCGGGCGAATACTGCTGGGGCTTGGGGAGGGCGTTTCGCCGTCGTTGCTGGCGCGAGTCTACAAAGATCGATGTGGCATGGCCAGTGGCCGGTCCGACCCAGGTGGCAAGTAGGTATCCCACAGCCGGTTGCGGAACTTGTAAGCCGGGTCCACGCGCTGCTTGAGGGCGAAGAACTCCGGCGCGCGCGGGTAGGCGGCGAGGAACTGCTCGCGGCTGGCGTGGATCTGGTAGGGCAGGTAGTAGCGCCCGCCGCAGGCCAGTGCGGCGTCGATCAGGTCGCGGGTCCAGGCCGCAGCGCGCTCGCGTTCCTCCATTGAGCTGCCCTGGCGGTAATAGAGCACCAGAGCGAAGACTTCCTGCGGGGCCCAGGCCAGCAGGCTGCCGGGGTCGGCCTTGGCATGGCGGATGGAGACGTTGATCAGGTTGGCCTGGTGCTGGCCGGTCAGCCGCGCCAGTTCGCCGACGAAGCGTTCCAACTGCGCCGGCGGCACGAAGTATTCCTGCAGCACGAAGCTGAAATCCGGCCCCGCGATGGGCTCCAGTTCGCGCACATCGAGGCTGGCCTCGTGGTTGCGCCATTGCACCTGCGTGCCGCGAAACAGCAACGGGTCCAGCGCCGCCTCGCGCAGCATGCGCCCGGTGCGCGAGGCGCTGGTCAGGCGAATGCCGGCCTTTTGCAGGTGGTAGCTGCGGTCGGCGGGCGTCAGCCTGGCTTTCTCGGTTAGCGGTGCATCGGTGCGCCGGTAGGACAGGGCGCGCACCTTGTCGAAGCGGTCCGGGTAGAGAATGCCGTTGTGCAGCACCAGGTCGCCGTGCCCGCGCACCTCGCGGTCGAACCAGGCGCGGTACTGGCTCAGCGGCATGACCTGCGACTCACGGGCGATGCGGCTGTTCTCCGCCAGGCCCAGGGTGGCCTCGACTATCACGCCGAGCCCACCGTAGCCGCCGATGGCACCATGGAACAGCTCGCTGTTGTGCTGCGGACTGGCGTCCATCAGGCTGCCATCGGCCAGCACCAGGCGGATGCTGCGTACCGAGCCGATCAGCGCGCCTTCGCCGACGTAGCGCCCATGCACATTGACCGACAGCGAGCCGCCGACCGTGAAGTTGGCATAGGACTGCATGATCTGCGGCGACAGGTCGTAGCGATCGACGTACTCGAGAATCTCGCGCCAGGTGATGCCGGTCTGCACGCGGATCTCGCGACGCTCGGCGGAGAATTCCAGCACCTGGTCGAAGTCGCGCATGTCGAGCTGCAGGGCGCCTGCGGTGGCGGTCTGCCCGCCCATGCTGAAACGCCCGCCACCGATGCTGATCGGGCCGGGGTGGTTCTTCACGGCGGCGACTATCTGCTCCAGTTTGGTAGGGGCGAGAACGTGCTCGACCTGGATCGGGTTGAGGCCTGTGACGTCGTTGACTGTCTCGGCGGCCAGCGCCGGCAGGCCCAGGAGGATCAGGAGAAGCAGCAGGGCGCGCATGAACGTTCCTTGTTCGTGGCGCGGCGGATCAGTTCTGGATGGTCGCCGCCGGGTTGATCACACGGCCCAGGCCGAGGTTGCGCAGGGCCAGGTGCAGGGTGCTGTGGATGACCTGCGGGTTGTCGATGGTCATCAGCTGGCCGAGCAGCTCCCTGGCGCGGCCGGCGCTGATCTGGCGCAGCAGCCATTTCACCTTGGGCAGGTTGGTGGCGTTCATCGACAGGCTGTCGAAGCCCATGGCCAGCAGCAGAACGGCGGCGGCCGGGTCGCCAGCCATTTCGCCGCAGATGCTCACCGGCTTGCCTTCGGCATGCGCACCTTCGACCACCAGCTTGAGGGCATGCAGCACGGCCGGGTGGAGGAAGTCGTAGAGGTCGGCGACCCTTGGGTTGTTGCGGTCCACCGCCAGCAGGTACTGGGTCAGGTCGTTGGAGCCGACCGAAATGAAATCGACCTGGCGGGCCAGCTCGCGGATCTGGTAGACGGCGGCGGGAATCTCGATCATCACGCCCACTGGCGGCATGGGAATGTCCACACCCTCGTCACGTACCTCGCCCCAGGCGCGGTGGATCAGATGCAGCGCCTCTTCCATCTCCTGAATGCCGGAAATCATCGGCAGCAGGATGCGCAGGTTGTTCAGGCCTTCGCTGGCCTTGAGCATGGCGCGCACCTGGACCAGGAAGATTTCCGGGTGGTCGAGGGTGATGCGGATGCCGCGCCAGCCGAGGAAGGGGTTCTCCTCCTTGATCGGGAAGTAGGGCAGTGCCTTGTCGCCACCGATGTCGAGGGTGCGCATGGTCACCGGCAGCGGATGGAAGGCCGCCAGTTGCTCGCGGTAGGTGGCCAGCTGCTCCTTTTCGCTGGGGAAGCGCTCGCCGTTCATGAACGGCACTTCCGTGCGGTATAGGCCGACGCCCTCGGCGCCGCGCTCCTGGGCACGCTTCACATCGGCCAGCAGGCCGGTGTTGACCCACAGTGGCATGCGCTGGCCGTCCAGCGTCTCGCAGGGCAGTTCGCGCAGGGCGTCGAGGCCCTGGGCTAGCTGACGTTCCTCCTCGACGACCTCGGCATACTGCTTGCGCAGCAGTTCGCTGGGGTTGGTGAAGACCTCGCCGTGGTAGCCGTCGACGATCAGCTGGATACCGTCGACCTTGGAGTAGGGCAGGTCGACCACGCCCATGACCGTGGGAATGCCCATGGCGCGGGCGAGAATGGCCACGTGCGAGTTGCCCGAGCCCTGCACCGAGACCAGGCCGACCAGCTTGCCTTCCGGCACCTGGCCGAGCATCGCCGGTGAAAGCTCCTCGCTGACCAGGATGCTGTTGTCCGGGTAGACCAGGCTCTGCTTGCGTTCTTCCTGCAGGTAGGCGAGCAGGCGCCGGCCGAGGTCGCGCACATCACTGGCGCGCTCGCGCAGGTAGGCGTCGTCCATCAGCTCGAAGCGCGAGACGTGCTCGGTGACCACCTGGCGCAGGGCGCCCTGGGCCCATTGGCCGGTCTTGATGACCTTGCGCACCTCGTTACCCAGGGCGTTGTCGTCGAGCATCATCAGGTAGACCTCGAACAGCGCGAGTTCTTCCTTGCGCAACTGGCTGGCGAGCTTGGCGGACAGCTCCTGCATGTCCTCGCGGACCCATTCCAGGGCCTTGCCGAACAGCGCCAGCTCGGCCTGGATATCGTCGATGGCCTTGTCTGGCACCACGTTGAGGTCGGCCGGCGGCAGCACCACCACGGCGGTACCCACGGCGGCGCCGGGAGAGCCGGGCACGCCGACGAAACGGGCCTCCTGGATGCCCTTGCCCTGCTTGCCCAGGCCACGGATCGAGCCGGTGGCCTCGGCGTGGGCGATCACCCCGGCGAGCTGGGCGCTCATGGTGACCAGGAAGGCTTCCTCGCCCTCGTCGAACTGGCGGCGGTCCTTCTGTTGCACCACCAGTACGCCCATCACCCGGCGATGGTGGATGATCGGCGCGCCGAGGAAGGAGGCGTAGCGCTCCTCGCCGGTTTCCGGGAAGTACAGGTAGCGCGGGTGTTCGGAGGCGTGCTCGAGATTGAGCGGCTCCTCGCGGGTGCCCACCAGGCCGACCAGGCCTTCGTTGGGCGCCATGCTGACCTTGCCGATCGAGCGCTTGTTGAGGCCGTCGGTGGCCATCAGCACGAAGCGGTTGCTGTCCGGGTCGAGCAGGTAGACCGAACAGACGTGGCTGCCCATGGCCTCCTTCACCCGTTGCACGATGATCGTCAGCGCCGCCTTGAGGTCCTTGGCGGCGTTTACTTCCTGAACGATCTTGCGCAGGGTGTTGAGCATGGCTCGCACTCGAACTCCGTCAGTCGCGCGCCAGCAGGCGCGGGGCTAATTCCTTCAGGGCGCGGCGGTAGACCTCGCGCTTGAATGTCACTACCTGGTTCAGCGGGTACCAGTAACTGACCCAGCGCCAGCCGTCGAATTCCGGCTTGCCGGTCAGGTCCATGCGCACCCGGCTCTCGTCGCCGGTCAGGCGCAGGAGGAACCATTTCTGCTTCTGCCCGATGCACAGCGGCTGGCTGTGGGTGCGCACCAGGCGTTGCGGCAGACGATAACGCAACCAGCCACGGGTGCAGGCGAGAATCTTCACATCCTGCTCCTCCAGCCCCACTTCCTCGTTCAGTTCGCGGTACAGCGCTTGCTCGGCCGACTCATTGGGGTTGATGCCGCCCTGGGGAAACTGCCAGGCGTCCTGGTTGATCCGTCGTGCCCACATGACCTGGCCGACATCATTGGTCAGGATGATGCCGACATTGGGGCGGAAACCATCGGAATCGATCACGGAGCAGCACCTCGAAAACGCATGTCTCGGCATTGTTCCACAAAGGCCGCGGGCGCAGCAAACGCGCGGCCCGCAGCAATGGGCAGAGGCGTCGAAAGCGGCTATTCTGGCGCCCCTTCGTGACACTATGAACCAGGTATCCAGACGTGCGCCTTGCCCTCTTCGACCTCGACAACACCCTGCTGGCCGGCGACAGCGACCACAGCTGGGGCGAATTCCTCTGCGAGACCGGCCGCGTCGATGCCGTCGAATACCGTGCACGCAACGATGCCTTTTACGCCGACTACTGCGCCGGCAAGCTCGACGTGGTGGCCTACCAGAGCTTCACCCAGGCCATCCTGGCGCGCACCGAGGCCGCCGAGCTGGCGCGCTGGCAGGCCGAGTTCATGGCCGAGGTCATCGAGCCGATCATCCTGGCCAAGGGCGAGGCATTGCTGCGCGAGCATCGCGAGGCCGGCGACAAGTTGGTGATCATCACCGCCACCAACCGCTTCATCACCGCGCCGATTGCCGCGCGCCTGGGCGTCGACACTCTGCTGGCCACCGAGTGCGGCATGGATAACGGCCGCTACACCGGCCACGTGGCGGGCGTGCCCTGCTACCAGGCGGGCAAGGTGGTGCGCCTGAACGAGTGGCTGGCCGAGACGGGGCTGAGTCTGGACGGCGCCTACTTCTACAGCGACTCGCGCAATGACCTGCCGCTGCTGGAAGCCGTGGCCAATCCGGTGGCGGTCGATCCGGATGACACCCTGCGCGTCATCGCGGGCGAGCGCGGCTGGCCGGTACTCAGCCTGCGCGGCTGATCGGCGGCGCTGTCAGGGCGCGGATGTAAAGCGCTGCAGCAGCTCGGCGTGCCGGCCGCTTTCCTGACCGGCGATGAAAATCTGGTTGAGCCGGTTGACCAGCTGCTCACCCCGCGGCGAACCCTTGCTGACCAGCAGGTAGAAATTCTTGCGGATGTCCAGGCGCAGGCTGCGCAGTTGCGCATGGCCTTGGTAGATGCCCAGGGCGATGCCGCTGGTCAGCGGTTCGATCTCGCTGGGGAAGAATTCGCAGCGCTGTCGTTCCAGCATATCCAGCACCTGCTGGATGCCGGGGAAACGCTGCGGCTCCTGGACCACGCCGTAAGGCGCGTAGTTGTAGCCAATGACTCCGCAGAAGCGCTCTGCCGATAGCGCGGCGGGCGTGCTCGGTGGCTGGTTGAAGCGGTGCGCGGAATAGAACAGACCCAGGTGTGTCTGGTAGAGCGGCACGCTGTAGTGCGCGTAGGCCGCCCGTTCGGGTTTGTAACTGGCATCCCAGGTCAGCTCGCAGCGGCTGTTGTCGGCGAACTCGGCCAGTTCCTGCTGCACCCGTGCCCAGGGCAGGTATTGAATGCGATGCTGCAGGCCGAGCTGGTGCAGGGCATCCAGCACCATGGCCGTGGCGGCGCCGGTCAGGCGGCTCTGGTCGATCTTGCCGTCCTGCCGTTCCCAATAGGTGTAGGGCGGCCATTCGTTGCCTTCGCCCAGGCAGATCTGCACCGGCGCTTCGCCCGCCAGGGCGGCGCTGCTCAGGCTCAGGGTGAGTGCGCTGCAGCAGAGTCTGTTCATCGGCCCCTCCACTCATAGAGTGCAGCATAGCCGAGGGGTCAGAGCGGCTTGGCCACCATCAGCCAGAAGATGGCGATGAAGGCCAGGAACGCCGGCCAGCCCAGGGCGAACCAGAGGCGCATATAGCGGTGGGCCCGCTCGGGCAGTTCGCCGCCAGTGGCCAGGGCCTCGCAGGCCATATCGCGCACGCGGATCTGTAGCCACAGCACCGGCAGCCAGCACAGCCCGGCGAAGACGAACAGCCCGGCGCTCCACAGCAGCCACGCCTGGCCCAGGGGCCAGCCGGCCAGCTTGGCCAGGGCCAGGCCGGAGAACGGCTGGAACACCGCGGTGGTGGCGATGAACAGCCAGTCGGCGGTGACCAGGTGGCGGAAGGTGGTGGCGATCACCTGCAGCTGCCCGCTGCGCCAGGCGCGCAGGGCGTAGTAGGCCGAACCCAGCCCGGTGCCGAACAGCAGGGTGGCGGAGAGGATGTGCAGGGTCTTGAGCAGCAGGTAGAGACTCATCGCTGCCGCTCGCGAGAGGCTCGGAGCATCAGGCCGGCTTGGCCCCCATCAGGGCGAAGATGGCCAGCAGCAAGACCAGCACCAGGGCCGCATAGGCGACCACGAAGCGCAGCAGCTTGACCGGCACGTCGCCCGCGGCGACGGCCCTTTGCCACGCACCCAGGCGGTTGTGCAGTAGCAGGCCGAACAGCATCAGCACACCGAACAGCTTGGCGCTGTAGAGCAGCCAGCTGGCGCCCAGCGGCAGGCCGACGGTGTGCACCAGCCACCAGCCGCTGACCGGCAGCGACAGCGCCAGCACGCCGAGCGCCGGCAGGCTGTAAAGGCGGGTGACGCGCAGTTTGCGCGTGATCACGGCGGCATCGCCTGCGCGATGCGCCTTCCACAGCATGAAGGTATGGGCGATCACCCCGGCGAGCAGCAGCACGGCGGGGATCAGGTGGGCGTATTTCAGCAGTTGGTAGTGTTCCATCAGCGTTCCTTTAGCAGGTTGTTTAAAGCTACCTGCGTTGTTTGGCCGTTGTTAAAAACAGCCTGAGACACGGCGTCTCAAAATGCTCATTTACAGCGCGCAAACTGCGCTTTTTCGGCTGTTTTTGCCTAGGCCAAACTGCCTCGGCAACGCTTTCAACAGCCTGCTAACCCAGGAAAAGCTTGTAGGCCGGGTTGTCGGTCTCGTCCCAGTAGGGATAGCCGATGGCGTCGAAAGCCGCCGGAATCTGGTTGCGCTCGTCCGCCGGTACCTGCAGGGCGGCCAGCACGCGGCCATCGGCGGCGCCGTGGTTGCGGTAGTGGAACATGGTGATGTTCCAGCGTCCGCCCAGGCGGTTGAGGAAGTTGAACAGCGCGCCGGGCCGTTCGGGGAATTCGAAGCGGAACACCACCTCGTCGGCCACCGCCGCCGAGTGGCCGCCCACCGTGTGGCGGATATGCAGCTTGGCCAGTTCGTTGTCGGTCAGGTCGAGCACCGGGAAGCCCTGCTCGCGCAGGCCATCCACCAGCGCCTGGCGCGGGTCGTTTTCCGGGTGGGTCTGCACGCCGACGAAGATGTGCGCCTCGCGGTCGGAGTGGTAGCGGTAGTTGAACTCGGTGATCTGGCGCTTGCCGATCGCCTCGCAGAAGGCCTTGAAGCTGCCCGGCCGCTCGGGGATGGTCACGGCGATGATCGCCTCGCGCTTCTCGCCCAGTTCGGCGCGCTCGGCGACATGGCGCAGGCGGTCGAAATTGATGTTGGCGCCCGAGTCGATGCCCACCAGTACCTTGCCCTGCAGGCCTTCGCGCTCGACGTACTTCTTGATCCCGGCGACCGACAGCGCGCCGGCCGGCTCGGTGATCGAACGGGTGTCGTCGTAGATGTCCTTGATCGCCGCGCAGATCTCGTCGGTGCTGACGGTGATCACTTCATCCACATAGTGCTTGCAGATGTCGAAGGTGTGCTGGCCGATCTGCGCCACCGCCACGCCATCGGCGAACAGCCCCACCTGCGGCAGCACCACGCGCTCGCCGGCGGCCATGGCGGTCTGCAGGCAGTTGGAGTCGTCCGGCTCGACGCCGATGACCTTGATCTCCGGGCGCAGGTACTTGACGTAAGCGGCGATGCCGGCGATCAGGCCGCCGCCGCCGACCGGCACGAAGATGGCGTCCAGCTGGCCCGGCTGCTGACGCAGGATTTCCATGGCCGCGGTGCCCTGCCCGGCAATCACTAGCGGGTCATCGTAGGGGTGGATGTAGGTGTAGCCCTTTTCTTCCACCAGCTTGAGCGAATGGGCCAGGGCCTCGGGGAAGGCGTCGCCGTGCAACACCACCTTGCCGCCGCGCGAGCGCACGCCCTGCACCTTCAGTTCCGGGGTGGTGCGCGGCATGACGATGGTCGCCTTCACGCCCAGGTGCTTGGCGGCCAGGGCCAGGCCCTGTGCGTGGTTGCCGGCCGAGGCGGTGACCACGCCGCGTTCCAGTTCTTCGGGGCTCAGCTGGGCCAGTTTGTTGTAGGCGCCGCGAATCTTGAACGAGTACACCGGCTGCAGATCCTCGCGCTTGAGCAGAATCTGGTTGCCCAGCCGCTCGGTGAGCTGGCGGGCAGGTTGCAGCGGGGTTTCCACCGCGACGTCGTAGACGCGCGAGGTGAGGATCTTCTTGACGTACTGTTCGAGCATCACGGCTTCACTGGCGGGCATTGCGGGGATTCCGGAGTCTACCCCAGCGCTTCGCCGCGCGACCACAGAGAGTGCGGGGTTTTTGCCCGGCATGCGGCTATAATTCGCGCCTCCCGTTCCCTCCCAGGCGCAGAACCCGCGATGACTCAGGATCAGCTCAAGCAGGCCGTGGCCCAGGCCGCCGTCGACCACATCCTCCCCTTCCTCGACAGCAAGAGCGTGATCGGTGTCGGCACCGGCTCGACCGCCAACTGCTTCATCGACGCCCTGGCCCAGCACAAGATGGCCTTCGACGGCGCCGTGGCCAGTTCCGAGGCCACCGCTGCGCGTCTGCGCGGTCATGGCATCCCGGTCTATGACCTGAACGCCGTGGATGGCCTGGAGTTCTATATCGACGGCGCCGACGAGAGCGACGAGCACCTCAACCTGATCAAGGGTGGCGGCGCCGCGCTGACCCGCGAGAAGATCGTTGCGGCTGTGGCCAAGACCTTTATCTGCATCGCCGACGGCAGCAAGCTGGTGCCGGTGCTCGGCGCGTTTCCGCTGCCGGTGGAGGTGATTCCCATGGCGCGCAGCCATGTTGCCCGCCAGCTGGTCAAGCTGGGTGGCGATCCGGTGTACCGCGAGGGCGTGGTGACCGATAACGGCAACATCATTCTCGACGTGCACAACATGAGCATCGTCGACCCGGTGAAGCTGGAGGCCGACATCAACGCCATCGTCGGCGTGGTCACCAACGGCCTGTTCGCCGCCCGGCCCGCCGACCTGCTGCTGCTCGGCACTGCCGAAGGCGTGAAAACGCTCAAGGCCTGAGGGCAGGTGCCTGCAGAAGACCCGGCCTTGGCCGGGTCTTTTCGTTTGCGCGCTCAGCAGGCCGCAACGATTACTGGGTAACCGATTTCTCGAACACGTAGAACAGGTTCGGCTCGCTGACCAGGTACAAGCGGCCCTGGTTGTCCATTGCCACGCCCTCGGCCTGCGGCACGCTCTTCTCCAGGCCATGCTGGCCGCGCAGCAGCGACAGGGTGCTGATCGGCCGGCCGTCGGAGTTGAGCTCGATCACCAGGCGCGACTCGTCCGACAGCGCCAGCAGGTGGCCGCTGCTCTCGTCGTACTGCAGGCTGGAAAGGTCGCGCACGAACAGGCGGGCATCGCGCTTGGGGTCCTCCACCACATGCACGGCGAAGGGCTTGTCCGGGTTGGTGTGCGGGAAACCGTGGATTTCGTAGATGCTCACCGGGTCGCGCTCCTTGGCGGCGAACAGGCGATGGTTGCTGGCATCGTAGGCCAGGCCCTCGAAACCCTTGTTGCCGTTCAGGCCGATACCCAGTGACAGCTGCTCGGATTCGGCGGCATCGACAAACTGCGTTTCATCGCCCAGGTGCACGCGGAACAGGCGCTGCTGGCGCTCGTCGGTGATCACGTAGAGCCCGGGGCTGATGTACTCGATCGCCTCGGGGTCGCCGAAGCCGACCAAGGGCACGCGGCGCAGGATCTTGCCGTCCAGCGACAGCTCGATGATTTCCGGGTTCTTGTTGGTCACGGTAAACAGGGTGCGGCGATCCGGATCGTAGGTCAGTGCCGATACATCGGCACTCAGGCCTTCGATCGGTCGGCCCTGGAGGGTGGCGCGATAGTCCGGTAGCCAGATCGATTTGTCGCGCCATTCCGCAGCATGGCGCCATTCTTGCACCACGAACCAGCCGCGTTCGAACAGGCGCCACTGCTGGGCAACCAGCAGCAGGGCCACGAGGATGAGCAGTGCCAGGGTGGGCAACAGGACGCGAGCTTGGGTCAGGCGACGCATGGGCGAGGTTCCGAATCAGGGTGGCTGCATGAAAACAGCTGCAGCTGAATTCAAGCTTAAGGAAGCTAAGCCAGGCCGCCGGCCGAGTTACCGAACAACACCGCAAGCGGAAACGGCAGTCATGTCAGTGTTACCGGAAGAGCGAGTATTGACCACCCTGCATACGGTTGCCCTGGCCGTGCAGAGTCTGCAGCGCATGGGCGTGGCGGCCGATGCCGTGCTGGCCGGCAGCGGCATTGCCACGGCGGAACTGGAGAGCCCGACGCGCCTGATCAACCACGCCCAGGAGCTACGCGTGCTGGCCAACGCCCTGGCGGCCAGCGCCGATCCTGCGCTGGGTCTGCTGCTGGGCAAGCGCATGCACGTGTCGGCCTACGGCATGCTCGGCTATACCCTGTTGGCCAGTCGCAACCTGGGCGAGGCACTGCGCCTGGCCATCGCCCATCCGGCGCTGCTGGGTACCTACTTCCGTCTTGACCTGCAGCCGTTTGGCGACGAAGTGCGGCTGAGCGCCAGCGGCTATCGCTACGACCCGGCGCTGAGCCTGTTCAATACCGAGCTGTGCCTGGCGTCGATGCTGACCGTGGTGCAGGACCTGCTCGGCGAGTCCGTGCGCCCGCGGCGCCTGCTGCTGGCCTACCCGGCACCGGCGCATGCCGCCAGCTACAGCGAAAAGCTCGGTTGTCCGGTGGAGTTCAATGCCGAATGCAGTGCCCTGTGCTTCAACCCGACCCTCTTGGAGCGCCCGCTGCCGCTGGCCGATCCGGTCAGTTACCAGCATGGCCTGCAGCAGTGCATGCAGCTGGAGGCGCAGCTGCACAATCGCCATGACCTGCGCGACCTGATCCGCCAGCAGCTGTCGGTGGACCTGGCCGAGTGCTCCAGCCTGGAGCGTGTCGCCACCCGTCTGCACCGTTCCGAGCGCACCCTGCGTCGTCACCTGCAGCAGCTCAACACCAGCTTCCAGCACCTGCTCGACGAGGTGCGCTATGACAAGGCGCGGCAGCTGCTGCTCAACACTGACTTGCCGATCTACCTGATCGCCGAGCAGCTCGGCTACAGCGAGACCGCCAGCTTTCGCCATGCCTTCCAGCGCTGGAGTGGCCTGGCGCCGAGCGAACTGCGCCGCTAGTTGACCTCGGACAAGGGGCGGCGGCAGAGCCGCGCCTAGACTCGTGCGCAGTCCTATTTGCGCGGAGCGCTCTGCCATGATCCACGATGTCGCCATCATCGGTGCCGGCCCGGCCGGCCTTTGCCTGGCCCGCGCCCTGTCCGGGCAGGGGCTGTCGATCGTCCTGCTGGAGCGCCAGGCCGAGACCGCGCTGGCCGATCCCGCCTTCGATGGCCGCGAGATCGCCTTGACCCATGCCTCGCAGGCGCTACTGGAGCACCTCGGCCTGTGGCAGCGCCTGCCGGCCGAAGAAGTCGCCGTGTTGCGCGATGCCCAGGTGCTCAATGGTCCGTCGCTGTTCGCCCTGAAGATCGAGGCTGGCCAGGCGGGCGCCGAGCGGCTGGGCCATCTGGTGGCCAATCGCGCCATCCGCCGTGCCGCCTACGAGGCGGTGCAGGCCTGTGCCGATGTGCAGCTGCGCTGCGCAGCCGCCGTGACGGCCATCCGCCACCGTGAGCGCGAGGTTGAGTTGGAGCTCGCCGGCGGCGAGCTATTGCGCACGCGTCTGCTGGTGGCGGCCGACAGCCGTTTCTCCGAGACCCGTCGCCAGCTGGGGATCGGCGCGCGGCTCAAGGATTTCGGCAAGACCATGCTGGTGTGCCGTATGAACCACGAGAAGCCGCATCGGCAGACCGCCTGGGAATGGTTCGGCTATGGCCAGACCCTGGCGCTGCTGCCGCTCAACGGTGAGCAGTCGTCGGTGGTGCTGACCCTGCCGCCACGCGAGATCGAACGCCTGCGCGCGCTGGACGAAGACGCCTTCGCCCGCGAGATGGAGCGCCGCTTCGACCGCCGCCTGGGCGCCATGCGCCTCGCCAGCGAGCGCCATGCCTACCCGCTGGTCGGCGCCTACGCCGAGAAGCTGGTCGGCCCGCGCTGTGCGCTGATCGGCGATGCCGCCGTCGGTATGCATCCGGTCACCGCCCACGGCTTCAACTTCGGCCTGGGCAGTGTGCAGCGGCTCAGTGCAGCCGTGCTGGCGGCCAAGGCCCGGCGCGAGGACATCGCCGCGCCGGCGGTGCTGGCCCGTTATGCGCGGCAGCACCGCCTGGCGACCTGGCCGCTGTACCAGGCCACCAATCTGCTGGTGGATGTCTACACCGATGATCGTCTGCCGCTGAAGCTGCTACGCGGGGCCGGGCTGCGGGTGGCGCAGGGGTTGCTGCCGTTGAAGAAGGGGATTGCGCGGCACCTGACCGCGCGAGCTTGAGGTGATGCCCTATCGACGTTGCAAACCGGCGACTTTGGCTTCGAAGTCATGCAGACGTTGCGTAAGAGGGGCTGCTTCGACGCCTGGATGCTCGGTGAAATCAACCAGGGCTTGGCCCAGGGCTGCCAGCTCGGCAGTTAAGCCTGCCTTTGGGCTCCAGGTTTCCCCATGAAGTGTGCCGAGCCCTTTCGCCCAGGCAGAGAACTGCAGCGTCGTGCCGTCTAGGCCAAGTACTGCTCCTGCTGGGTAACGTGTCTGCAGGAGCATGCGGGTCCACGCGCGATGTATGGATGCAGCAAATTCCAAGCTGATTTCCCGGCGTGACTCCGAGACTTCAACTGTTTTATCTGCTTTCTCATCATTGTTCTGGGCCATCGAGTAGTAGAGGCTTTGCTTGGCTCGTCTGGCGACAATGAAGTACTTCTTCTCCTCATCGGGAACCATCCAGTGGCCCCCATGCTTCTGCTCTGCTTCCTTGGGGATGTCCTCATAGACGACAAGACAGCTTTCGGGATCAAAGGATGGTCGCTCGACAAACGTAATGAAGCCCCCGCTATGGCACAGGCGTTGGACTATCAGGGTGTCGTAGTCGTCAGGTGGAAAATCGAGAGGGGTCAGATGGTCGGGCGCTCGCACCCGTTCGGCCGTGTAGAAGGTGCCAGCGTAAAGGGGGGATGCAAGTAAGGCGATGATGGCGCATAGAAATTTCATGAGTTCCTCCCTGTTCTCGTGGTCGGCACAGCCTATCCATTAGATTTGGCGCTCACAACTTGGCCACATCTATCCCCTTTTGACCGCATCTATCGTTCTGCCGCCTGTACCGCGCTGCCTAGAATCGATGCCAGAGCCCTTGGCTTCTACTGCCTCTTAATCACCAATAAAAACAATTGGTTAGGAGCTAATTGCGGATGAGCAGCGCGATCTCGATCGAAAGCCTGAGCATGGAATACGGGGCGGCCGGCAGCGGCCACCTGGCGCTGGACACTGTCTCCCTGGAGATCCGCGACAACGAATTCTTCACCCTGCTGGGCCCCTCCGGCTGCGGCAAGACCACCCTGCTGCGGCTGATCGCCGGTTTCGAGCAGCCCAGCGCCGGGGTGATCCGCCTGTACGGCGAGCCGATGCAGGACCTCCCGCCGTTCCGCCGCCCGGTCAACACCGTGTTCCAGAGTTATGCGCTGTTCCCGCACATGACAGTGGCGCAGAACATCGGCTTTGGTCTGGAGATGCAGGGCAAGCCGAAAACCGAGATCGCCGCCACGGTGGAGAAGATGCTGGCGCTGGTGAAGTTGCCGGATGTCGGCAACCGCCGCGCCGACCAGCTGTCCGGCGGCCAGCAGCAGCGCATCGCCCTGGCCCGTGCGCTGGCCAGCCGGCCGCGGGTGCTGCTGCTCGACGAGTCGCTGTCGGCACTGGACATGAAGCTGCGCAAGGACATGCAGATCGAGCTCAAGCGCCTGCAGGCCGAAACCGGCATCACCTTCATCTTCGTCACCCACGATCAGGAAGAAGCGCTGACCATGAGCGACCGCATCGCGGTGATGAGCAAGGGGCGCATCCTCCAGGTCGGCACGCCGAACGAGATCTACGAGCGCCCGCTGAACCGCACCGTGGCCGACTTCATCGGCGAGACCAATTTCCTCGAGGCCGACCCCTTCGCCGGTGGCGCGCGATTGGCCGATGGCCAGGTGCTGAGCCTGGCCGGCACGTCGGAGAGCGGGCGCATCACCCTGGCCATACGGCCCGAGCGCATTAGCCTGACTGACTCCGGCAACCTCGCTGGCGAGGTGGAAGAGGTGGTGTACATCGGCACCGACACCCTCTACCTGCTCAAGGTCGCCGGCCAGTCGGGCTTCCGCGTGCGCCAGCAGAATCGCGCTGGCAGCGGCCAGCCGTTGCCGCGCGGTGCGCAGGTGCGCCTGGACGTGCCGGCCGCCGCCATTCGGGTGCTGGGCGAATGAGCACGCCTCGGCAACTGGCCGAGCGTCGCCAGCTGCTGCGCCGCCTGGGCCTGATTGCGCCGGGCATGGCGGTGCTGGCGGTGTTCCTGGTCGCGCCGCTGGCGATCATGCTGCTGGTGTCCTTCCTGCAGCCCGGCGAGTACGGCGGGGTGAAGTGGGGGCACTACTCGCTGGAGGCATACGTCAACTTCCTCTACGAGCGCGACTTCGACGACAGCCTGGTGTTCAACACCGACTACCTTGGCATCTTCCAGCGCTCCTTCTGGCTGGCCGTGGCGACCACCGTCGGCTGCCTGTTGATCGGCTTTCCCACTGCGCTGTACCTGGCGCTGCAGAGCGAGCGCAAGCGCAACCTGCTGCTGTTTCTGGTCACCGTGCCGTTCTGGACCAACCTGCTGGTGCGGGTCTACGCCTGGATGCTGCTGCTGCGCAATGGCGGCCTGGTGGACAGCGGCCTGGGCGTGTTCGGTGTGCCCGAGGGTAGCCTCGGCCTGCTCTACAGCAACACGGCGGTGATGATCGGCCTGCTCTACAGTTTTTTGCCGTTCATGGTGCTGCCGATCTACACCAGCCTGGAGAAGCTCGACTGGCGCCTGGTCGAGGCCGCCTTCGATCTCGGCGCCAACCGCTGGCAGGCGCTGAAAAGAGTGATCCTGCCGCTGGCGCTGCCGGGCATGCTGGCCGGTGCCACGCTGGTGTTCATCCCGGCGCTGGGCAACTACATCATCCCCGAGCTGCTGGGCGGCGGTAAGGCGCTGATGATCGGCAACCTGATCCAGCTGCAGTTCGGCTCCGGGCACAACTGGCCGCTGGGCGCGGCGCTGGCCTTCTCGCTGTTCAGTCTGGTGCTGCTGGCGCTGCTGTTCAATGGCCTGCGCCAGCGTGGCCAGGAGGTGCGCGGATGAACCTGCAGGGCCCGCTGTGGCGTTTCACCGGCGTGCGCCCGGTGGCCTGGGCGTTCTTCGCCTTCCTTTACATCCCGATCATCGTGCTGGTGGCGCTGAGCTTCAACGCCGGGCAGTCGGCGACGCTGTGGCAGGGCTTCAGCTTCAAGTGGTACGGGGTGGTGGCCAATGACCCGGAGATCCTCCGCGCGGCGAAGAACTCGCTGATCATCGCGGTGTGCGCGACGCTGATTTCCACCGCCCTGGCGACCCTGGCGGCGCTGGGCATGCACGGCCGGCGCTTCCGTGGCCAGGGCGCATTGCAGGGCGTGCTCGGCCTGCCGCTGCTGGTGCCGGACATCGTCTGCGCCGTGGCCATCCTGATGTTCTTCGCCTTCATCGGCCTGAAGCTGTCGCTGCTGACCATCCTGATCGCGCACGTGGTGTTCTGCACGCCGTTCGCCTACCTGCCGATCCGCGCGCGCCTGCAGGGCATGGACCCGCGCCTGCTGGAGGCCGCTGCCGACCTGTATGCCTCGCCTTGGCGGGTGTTCTGGCGGATCAGCTTCCCGCTGCTGCTGCCGGGCATCCTCTCCGGGGCGATGCTGGCCTTCATCATTTCGATGGACGACTTCGTCATCACCTACTTTGTCGCCGGGGCCGGCTCGACCACCCTGCCGATCTACATCTTCAGCTCCATTCGTATGGGCATATCGCCGAAGATCAACGCGATTTCCTCGATCATGCTTGTGCTTTCGATCCTGTTCGTCACCCTGTCGTACTACCTCGGCCAACGCAAACGCTAGGAGCCAGACCATGTCCCGTCGTACCCCGCTCGCGCTCTCCGTTGTTCTCGCCCTCGGCCTGTCCGGCGCCGCTCAGGCCGCCGGCACGCTGAACTTCGCCAACTGGTCGGATTACTACCCGCCGGAGCTGCTGCAGAAATTCGAGAAGGACACCGGCATCAAGGCCACGCTCGATGCCTACGACTCCAACGAGACCCTGCTGGCCAAGCTCAAGGCCGGTGGCGGCAACTACGACGTGGTGGTGCCCTCGGACAGCTTCATCCAGATCATGGTCCAGGAGGACCTGCTGCAGAAGTTCGACAAGAGCAAGCTGCCGAACCTGAAGAACCTGGCGCCGACCTTCCAGAAGCTCGACTTCGACCCGGCGCACGACTACAGCGTGCCCTACCTGTGGGGCACCACCGGCTACAGCTACGACAGCGCCCAGGTGCCGGGCGGCAAGCTCGACGAGAGCTGGGGGCCGTTCTTCGCCCCGCCGGCCGAGCTGAAGGGCAAGGTGGTGGCGCTCAACTCGATGGACGACCTGTTCCCGCCGGCCGCCTTCTACCTCGGTATCGACCGCTGCACCGAAGACCCGCAGGAGGTGAAGAAGATCATGGACCTGCTGAGCCAGCAGAAGGACATGCTGGCCATGTACAACAGCGACGGCACCATTGAGCGCATGGCCGCCGGCGAAGTGGCCATGCACCAGCAGTGGAACGGCGCCTTCCACCGTGCCAAGGAGCAACGCGCCTCGCTGGTCTATGTGTATCCGAAGGAGGGCGTGTCGACCTTCATCGACAACTTCGTGATCCCCAAGGGGGCGAGCAACGTCGAGGAAGCCCACGTGTTCATCAACTGGATGATGCAGCCGGAGAACATAGCCGTCGCCTCCAACTTCGCCAAGTACAACAACGCCATTGCCGGTACCGAGCAGTTCATGGACAAGGCGCTGTTCGAGGATCCGGCAATCAACACCCCGCAGGACAAGCTGGAACGCCTGCGTTCGTTCAAACTCTGCTCGCCCAAGGCCCTGGCGCTGCGCACCAAGGTCTGGACCAAGCTGAAGAAATAACTACGTGGCACCCCTCTCCCGTTTACGGGAGGGGGCCGGGGGAGAGGGGCTGTGGCCATCCCTCTCCCTGACCCTCTCCCCGGCGGGGAGAGGGAACTTCATCCGCATCTGTCACGGACCCTAGCAAGTCCGGGGAGCCCTTCATGCTGACGATCTACAGCGACGACCATCATCTGCACCACGGTAAATACGAGCTGATCGACGGTCAGCTCACGCCCTGCTTCGAGAAGCCCAGCCGCGCCGACATGGTGCTGGCGCGGGCGCAGAAGGTGAAGCTGGGCGACGTGGTGGCGCCGCGCGAGTTCGGCCTGGCGCCGATCCTGCGGGTGCACGACGAGGGCTTCGTGCATTTCCTCAAGGACGCCTGGGCCGAGTGGCAGGCCATGGGCCGCGACTACGACATGCTGCCGTTCACCTGGCCCAACCGTCGCCTGCGCCAGACCATTCCGGACTGCATCGACGGCAAGTTCGGCTACTACAGTTTCGATGCCGGCGTGCCCATCACCGCCGGCACCTGGCAGGCGGTGAGCAGCTCGGTGAATGTCGCGCTGACCGGCCAGGCCGAGCTGGCCAAGGGCGCGCGCGGGGTGTTCTCGCTGTGCCGGCCGCCGGGCCACCATGCCGCCGCCGACTACATGGGCGGCTACTGCTACTTCAACAACGCCGCCATCGCCGCCCAGGCCATGCTCGACCAGGGCGCCAGCCGCGTGGCCATCCTCGACGTGGACTACCACCACGGTAACGGCACCCAGGACATCTTCTACGACCGCGCCGATGTGCTGTTCACGTCGATCCACGGCGACCCGCGCTTCGAGTACCCGTTCTTCCTCGGCTATGCCGACGAGAAGGGTGAGGGCGTCGGTCGCGGTTTCAACTTCAACTACCCGCTGGCCGCCGGCAGCGACTGGTCGGCCTGGAGCCTGGCGCTGGCCGCCGCCTGCCGGCAGATCGCCGCCTATGCGCCGGACGCGCTGATCGTGTCGCTGGGGGTGGACACCTTCAAGGAAGACCCGATCTCGCAGTTCAAGCTGGACAGCCCGGACTACCTGCGCATGGGCGAGGTCATCGGCGCGCTGGGGCTGCAGACCCTGTTCGTGATGGAGGGTGGCTATGCGGTGGAGGAGATCGGCATCAACGCGATCAACGTACTGCAGGGCTTCGACAGCGTCGTGCGCTGAGCAGTTGCGGGGCGGGTTTCACCCGCCCCGCATCAGCCTTGCGGTGTAGCGAACGGATCATCCTTGCGGAACACATAGAACAGGTTCGGCTCACTGACCATATAGATGGTGCCGTCCTCGTCCATGGCCACGCCTTCGGCGCGCGGGATGCGGCTTTCCAGGCCGCTCTGGCCGCCGAGCAGGCTGATGAAGCTGACCGGCTCGCCCTTTTCGTCCAGCTCCAGCAGCAGCCGCGACTGGGCGGAGAGGGCGAGGATATGACCGGTGCGCGGGTCGACGCTGAGCGCCGACAGGTTGCGCATGCCCAGGCCGTAGCTCGGTAGCGGGCGCAACTCCTGGTCGAGCAGGCGCTGGCCGTCGCTGCCCAGGCTGAACATGGCGGTAGGCGCGCGCTCCTTGCCCAGCAGCAGACGCTGCTGCGCCGGATCCCAGGCGATGCCCTCGAAACCCTTGTTGCCGGCGTCCGGGAAGCCCAGGTCGAAGGGCTTGGCGTCGGCCAGGTCGAGCTCGCGGGTCTGCGGGTCCAGCTCGAAGATCGACAGGTTGCGCTTGCGCTCGTCGGTCAGCGCGATCATGCCGTTTTCCAGCACGGCCACGCCCTCGGGGTTGGAGAAGCCCTTGAGGGCGATGCGCCGCAGCACTTCGCCGCTGCGGCTCAGCTCGACCAGCATCGGCAACTTGCCGGTAACGGTGAACAGGGTGCCAGTGAGCGGGTTGTAGGCCAGGTCCGAGGCTTCGTCGTCCTCCAGGCCGGCCAGCGGTTTGCCCTCGACGCTGGCGCGGTAGCCCGGCAACCAGATGCTGGCGGCGCGGTCGGCCAACGGCAGGTTCTGTTCCTTCAGCCACAGCAGGGTGCGGTCGTCCCAGTGCATGTAGCGCACCACGGCGGTGACGCAGGCGGCGGTGATGACCAGGGCGAGGGTGAGGCTGCGGCGGCGGGACAGGGCGAGGGACATCTGAGGGCGCTCGGGGAATTCGAGCCTCTCAGACTACGCACGACGAGTGAAAGTTCTGTGAAGAGCGCCCGCGCGCTCAGAGCACGCGGGTGCCGAAACGGCTGAGGCCGACCAGTTCGATGTCCAGTTGTTCGCCGCTGGTCAGCGGGCCGACCCCGGCCGGAGTGCCGGTGGAGACCACGTCGCCTGGCTGCAGGCTGAAATGGCCGGCGATGTGCTGGATCAGCGGGATGATCGGGTTGAGCATGTCGCGGCTGTTGCCGTCCTGGCGCAGCTGGCCGTCGATGCTCAGGCGGATGCTGATGTCGCGCACGTCTTCCACCGCGTCCGCCGCGACGAAGGGGGCCAGTACATAGGCGCCGTCAAAGCTCTTGGCCAGTTCCCAGGGCAGGCCCTTCTCCTTGAGCCTGGCCTGCACGTCGCGCAGGGTCAGGTCCAGGGCCGGGGCGAAGCCGGAGATGGCGTCGCGCACTTCCTCTTCGCTCGGCTTCTTCGACAGCGGCTTGCCAATCAGCACGGCAATTTCCGCCTCGAAGTGCACGGCACCACGCCCCTGCGGAATGACGAAGCCGTCTTCCATCGGCACGGTGCAGCTGCCGGGCTTGATGAACAGCAGCGGCTCGGTCGGGATCGGGTTGTTCAGCTCGGCGGCGTGCTCGGCATAGTTGCGCCCGACGCAGACCACCTTGCCCAGCGGGAAGTGGATCGGCGTGCCGTCGATGTACTGGTGCTGGTAGCTCATGGGCCACACTCCTCGGGTGGGATACGGGCTCCCTCTCCCTCTGGGAGAGGGGTGGGGTGAGGGGGCCGCAGGCGGCTCGGAATGGCCTGGAAATCCCTCGCCCTGCGCGGGCCGCCCCGGCCCCTCTCCCAAGGGGAGAGGGGGGCTAAGAGTCAGAGCGGGAAGATCTTGCCCGGGTTCATGATCCCGTTCGGGTCGAACACGGCCTTGATCGCTTTCATGTAGCCGATCTCGGCCTCGGAACGGCTGTAGTGCAGGTAGTCGCGCTTGGTCATGCCCACGCCGTGCTCGGCGCTGATCGAGCCGTTGTACTTCTGCACGGTCTCGAACACCCACTGGTTGACGATGGCGCACTTGGCGAAGAACTCGTCCTTGGACAGGTTCTCCGGCTTGAGGATGTTCAGGTGCAGGTTGCCGTCGCCGATATGGCCGAACCAGATCACCTCGAAGTCCGGGTAGTTGTCGCCGACGATACGGTCGATGTCGTGCAGGAAGGCCGGCACCTGGCCAACGGTGACCGAGATGTCGTTCTTGTACGGGGTCCAGTGGCTGATGGTCTCGGAGATGTACTCGCGCAGCTTCCACAGGTTCTCCAGCTGTTGCTGGCTCTGGCTCATCACGCCGTCCAGCACCCAGCCCTGCTCGACGCAGTGCTCGAAGGTCTCCAGGGCCTGGTTGGCCACTTCCTCGGTGCTCGCCTCGAACTCCAGCAGCGCGTAGAACGGGCAATCGGTGTCGAAGGCCGGCGGCACGTCGCCACGGGCCAGGATCTTGGCCAGGGCCTTGTCGGAGAAGAACTCGAAGGCGGTCAGGTCCAGCTTGCCCTGGAAGGCGTGCAGTACCGGCATGATCGAGTCGAAGTCCGGGGTGCCGAGGACCATCGCGGTGAGGTTCTTCGGCGCGCGCTCCAGGCGCATGGTCGCTTCCACGACGAAGCCGAGCGTACCCTCGGCGCCGATGAACAGCTGGCGCATGTCATAGCCGGTGGCGTTCTTGATCAGGTCACGGTTCAGCTCCAGCAGCTCGCCGGTGCCGGTGACCACTTTCAGGCCGGCCACCCAGTTGCGGGTCATGCCGTAGCGGATCACCTTGATGCCGCCGGCATTGGTGCCGATGTTGCCGCCCAGCTGGCTGGAGCCCGAGGAGGCGAAGTCCACCGGGTAGTACAGGCCCTTGTCCTCGGCGTATTGCTGCAGCTGCTTGGTCACCACGCCCGGCTGGCACACCACGGTGCGGTCGTACTCGTTGAAGGCGAGGATCTGGTTCATGTAGTCGAACGCCACCACCACCTCGCCGTTGGCCGCCACGGCGGCGGCGGACAGGCCGGTACGGCCGCCGGAGGGCACTAGAGCGATCTTGTGCTGGTTGGCCCAGCGCACGATGGCCTGCACCTGCTCGATGGTCTTGGGGAAGACGATGGCGGTCGGTGCCGGGGCGAAGTGCTTGGTCCAATCCTTGCCGTAGGCGTTGAGAGAATCGGCGTCGGTCAGCACCTTGCCGGGCTCTACCAGGGTCTTCAGCTCGTCGATCAGCGCAGGATTGGTCATCTGGGAACTCTCAAACGATTCATGGTCACCCTGAGAACGCTTCATCGGTCAGGGGTGGGCGTTTCGCGGGGTGCATATGCTAGCATACGCACCCCGTCAATCGTGCCCCCGCGCCGATCCACGGGGTCGGCCCCGGCCGATTTCCTGACACTTTTTGTGGGACCACAGGTACTCCGATGAGCAAGACCTCTCTCGACAAGAGCAAGATCAAGTTCCTTCTGCTGGAAGGCGTGCACCAGAACGCCGTCGACACCCTGAAGGCCGCTGGCTACACCAACATCGAGTACCTCAAGGGCGCCCTGTCCGACGACGAGCTGAAGGCCAAGATCGCCGATGCCCACTTCGTTGGCATTCGTTCGCGTACCCAGCTGACCGCCGAGGTGTTCGACTGCGCCAAGAAGCTGGTCGCCGTCGGCTGCTTCTGCATCGGCACCAACCAGGTCGACCTGGACGCCGCTCGTGAGCGCGGTATCGCCGTGTTCAACGCCCCCTACTCCAACACCCGCTCGGTGGCCGAGCTGGTGCTGGCCCGAGGCCATCCTGCTGCTGCGCGGCATCCCGGAGAAAAACGCCTCCTGCCACCGCGGCGGCTGGATCAAGTCGGCGGCCAATTCCTTCGAGATCCGTGGCAAGAAGCTCGGTATCGTCGGCTACGGCTCGATCGGCACTCAGCTCTCGGTGCTGGCCGAAGCCCTGGGCATGCAGGTGTTCTTCTACGACACCGTGACCAAGCTGCCGCTGGGCAACGCCACGCAGATCGGCAACCTGCACGAGCTGCTGGGCCTGTGCGACATCGTGTCGCTGCACGTGCCGGAGCTGCCGTCCACCCAGTGGATGATCGGTGAGAAGGAAATCCGCGCCATGAAGAAGGGCGGCATCCTGATCAACGCCGCCCGTGGCACCGTGGTCGAGCTGGATCACCTGGCAGCCGCGATCAAGGACGAGCACCTGATCGGCGCTGCCATCGACGTGTTCCCGGTCGAGCCGAAGTCCAACGACGAAGAGTTCGAAAGCCCGCTGCGTGGCCTGGATCGCGTGATCCTGACCCCGCACATCGGTGGTTCGACTGCAGAGGCGCAGGCCAACATTGGCCTGGAAGTGGCCGAGAAGCTGGTCAAGTACAGCGACAACGGCACCTCGGTATCTTCCGTGAACTTCCCGGAAGTCGCCCTGCCGGCGCACCCGGGCAAGCATCGCCTGCTGCATATCCACCAGAACGTGCCGGGCGTGATGAGCGAGATCAACAAGGTGTTTGCCGACAACGGCATCAACATCTCCGGCCAGTTCCTGCAGACCAACGACAAGGTCGGCTACGTGGTGATCGACGTCGACGCCGAGTACTCCGACCTGGCGCTGGAGAAGCTGCAGCACGTGACCGGCACCATCCGCAGCCGCGTTCTGTTCTAAGAGCGCTGCACGGCAACGAAAAGGGAGGCCTAGGCCTCCCTTTTTTGTGTCCGCAGAATCTTCAGCGCACGCTGAGCACGAAGTTGATGCGGGTCAGCCACTCGGCTTCCTGCTCGAAGTCGGCCTGGGTCAGCGGGTTGGCGGCCAGCCAGCCTTCCGGGAAGGTCAGGTCGAGGCTCTGCGGGCCGGCCTTGAGCTGCACCTTGGGCATTTCCTGGGTACCGCGGATGTGGTGGAACAGGATGGCGAAGCGCAGCAGTACGCACAGGCGCAGCAGCTGCACGCCGTCGTCGCCGAACTCGGCGAAGCGGTCCTTGGGGATGTTGCGGCGGTGGCCGCGCACCAGCAGGGCCAGCATCAGCTGGTCACGGCGGGAGAAGCCGGACAGGTCCGAGTGCTCGATCAGGTAGGCGCCATGTTTGTGGTACTGGTAGTGGGCGATGTCCAGGCCGATCTCGTGTACCCGCGCGCCCCACTGCAGCAGGTCGCGGTGCCAGTCCTGGTCCAGTTGCCAGGCCTCGGCGACTTTTTCCAGGGCCTGCAACGCCTTGGCCTCGACCCGCGCGGCCTGCTGCAGGTCGACGTGGTAGCGCTCCATCAGCGCGCCCAGGGTGCGTTCGCGCACGTCCTCGTGATGGTGGCGGCCGAGCAGGTCGTAGAGCACACCTTCGCGCAGCGCGCCTTCGGAATGATCCATGCGCTGCAGGTCGAGGGCGTCGAAGATGGCCTCGGCGATGGCCAGGCCGGCCGGGAAGATCTGCCGACGGTCGGGCTTGATGCCCTCGATCTCCAGCTTGTCCACCTCGCCCAGCTTGAACACCTTGCGCTTCAGCCACGCCAGGCCCTCGGGGTTGATCTCGCCGTTGCCCAGGCCGCCGGCCTTGATCGCCAGGCCCACGGCGCGAATGGTCCCGGAGGCGCCGACCGACTCCTGCCAGCCCAGGCGCTGCAGGCCCTGCTCGATGTTCATCAGTTCCAGGCGCGCGGCGGTGTAGGCCTGGGCGTAGCGCGCCGGGGTGACCTTGCCGTCACGGAAGTAGCGCTGGGTGAAGCTGACGCAGCCCATCTGCAGGCTCTCGCGCAGCAGCGGCTCGAAGCGCTGGCCGACAATGAACTCGGTACTGCCGCCGCCGATGTCGACGACCAGGCGCTTGCCGGGGGTGTCGGCGATGCTGTGCGACACACCCAGGTAGATCAGGCGCGCTTCCTCACGACCGGAGATGACTTCCACCTGGTGGCCGAGCAGCTCGTTGGCGCGGCGGATGAACTCGGCGCGGTTGCGCGCCTCGCGCAGGGCGTTGGTGCCGACGATGCGCACGGCACCCTGCGGCAAGCCCTGAATCAGCTGGCCAAAGCGACGCAGGCAGTCCAGGCCGCGCTGCATGGCCTCTTCGCTGAGCTGGCGCTCCTCATCCAGGCCCGCAGCCAGCTGAACTTTCTCGCCGAGCCGCTCGAGGATGCGGATTTCGCCGTGATCGGCCTTGGCCAGCACCATGTGGAAGCTGTTGGAGCCCAGGTCGATGGCGGCGATCAGGGGAAACTCTTTGGCGGTAGTGGGCATGCAATAGGGTCCCTTGGCAAAACGTCGGCCCTCTCTCTGCGCGAGCGGCCACCTCAATGTTTGCATGTTAACCGGCGATGGCCGGCTTGCCGTAGTCTTTCATCGGCACTATCAAAAGCATTGATAGTCAAGCTCAATGGACAGCGGCTTTCAGCATGGACGGATGCGGGCTATGATGGCGCCACTTTTTTGCTTCCGAGTCACGGAGACTGTACATGAGCGACTTCATCACCAACGTCAGCGATGCCAGCTTCGAAGCCGACGTGATCAAGGCCGAAGGCCCGGTTCTGGTCGACTACTGGGCCGAATGGTGCGGTCCGTGCAAGATGATCGCCCCGGTACTGGACGAGATTGCCCAGACCTATGCCGGCAAGCTGAAGGTCTGCAAGCTGAACATCGACGAGAACCAGGAAACCCCGCCGAAGTACGGCGTGCGTGGCATTCCGACCCTGATGCTGTTCAAGAACGGCAACGTCGAGGCCACCAAGGTCGGCGCCCTGTCCAAGTCGCAGCTGGCGGCCTTCCTCGACGCCAACATCTAAGCGTCACGCAAAAAGCCCCGCACAGTGCGGGGCTTTTTTCTGGGCGCAGGCTGGACGTCGCGCCAAACCCGGTGTTACATTCGGGCCTGCAGCGGGTTCCCCGTTGCCCCTCAAGCCGTCGCCGACGCACCCTCCCCGATAATATCGAGCGATCCAGTCGCCTTCTCCGCGGCGCGGCCTGTAAAGCCCAGTGCTTTCCTTCCCTTCCTCATGATCATGTCATTCCTATGAATCTGACCGAACTCAAGCAAAAGCCGATTGCCGAACTGCTGGACATGGCCGACCAGGCTGGTCTGGAAAACATGGCCCGTTCGCGCAAGCAGGACATCATCTTCGCCCTGCTGAAAAAGCACGCGAAAAGCGGCGAAGAGATCTCCGGCGACGGCGTGCTGGAGATTCTCCAGGACGGCTTCGGCTTCCTGCGCAGCGCGGACTCCTCCTACTTGGCCGGCCCGGACGACATCTACGTCTCGCCCAGCCAGATCCGCCGCTTCAACCTGCGTACCGGTGACACCATCGTCGGCAAGATCCGCCCGCCGAAAGAAGGCGAGCGTTACTTCGCCCTGCTCAAGGTCGACACGATCAACTTCGACCGCCCGGAAAACGCCAAGAACAAGATCCTGTTCGAGAACCTGACGCCGCTGTTCCCGACCAAGCGCCTGGTCATGGAAGCCGGCAACGGCTCCACCGAGGACATTACCGGCCGCGTGATCGACCTCTGCGCGCCGATCGGCAAGGGCCAGCGCGGCCTGATCGTCGCTCCGCCGAAAGCGGGCAAGACCATCATGCTGCAGAACATCGCGGCCAACATCACCCGCAACAACCCCGAGTGCTACCTGATCGTCCTGCTGATCGACGAGCGCCCGGAAGAAGTGACCGAGATGCAGCGCACCGTGCGCGGCGAAGTGGTGGCTTCCACCTTCGACGAGCCGCCGACCCGCCACGTGCAGGTCGCCGAGATGGTGATCGAGAAGGCCAAGCGCCTGGTCGAGCACAAGAAGGACGTGGTCATCCTGCTCGACTCCATCACCCGTCTGGCGCGTGCCTACAACACCGTGATCCCGAGCTCCGGCAAGGTGCTCACCGGTGGTGTCGACGCCCACGCCCTGGAGAAGCCCAAGCGCTTCTTCGGCGCCGCCCGTAACATCGAGGAAGGCGGCTCGCTGACCATCATCGCCACCGCGCTGGTCGAGACCGGCTCGAAGATGGACGAGGTGATCTACGAGGAGTTCAAGGGTACCGGCAACATGGAGCTGCCGCTGGACCGCCGCATCGCCGAGAAGCGTGTGTTCCCGGCCATCAACATCAACAAGTCGGGCACCCGTCGCGAAGAGCTGCTGACCGGCGAGGAAGAGCTGCAGCGCATGTGGATCCTGCGCAAGCTGCTGCACCCGATGGACGAGATTGCCGCCATCGAGTTCCTCATCGACAAGCTGAAGGCGACCAAGACCAACGATGAATTCTTCCTGTCGATGAAGCGGAAGTAATCCAGACGTTGCCACAAAGGCCGGGGAAACCCGGCCTTTGCGTTTCTGCGGCCTTCTGAATAACCGAGTTCGGCGCTAAACTTTGCGCCCCGACCTGTGAGGCCCAAGCATGCAGTACCGCGATCTGCGCGACTTCATCCGCGAGCTGGAAAAGCGCGGCGAACTCAAGCGCATCCAGACCCCGGTTTCTCCCGTGCTGGAGATGACCGAAATCTGCGACCGCACCCTGCGCAAGGGCGGCCCGGCGCTGTTGTTCGAGCAGCCGACCGGCTTCGCCGTGCCGGTGCTCGGCAACCTGTTCGGCACCCCGAAGCGCGTGGCGCTGGGCATGGGCGCCGAGGATGTCGGCGAGCTGCGCGAGATCGGCAAGCTGCTGGCCTTCCTCAAGGAGCCCGAGCCGCCCAAGGGCCTCAAGGATGCCTGGAGCAAGCTGCCGATCTTCAAGAAGGTCATCAGCATGGCGCCCAAGGTCCTCAAGGACGCGCCCTGCCACGAGGTGATCGAGGAGGGCGAAGCGGTCGATCTGACCCGGCTGCCGATCCAGCACTGCTGGCCGGGCGACGCCGCGCCGCTGATCACCTGGGGCCTGACCATCACCAAGGGGCCGAACAAGGAACGGCAGAACCTTGGCATCTACCGCCAGCAGGTGATCGGCCGCAACAAGGTGATCATGCGCTGGCTTAGTCACCGTGGAGGTGCGCTGGATTTCCGCGAGTGGTGCCTGAAGCACCCGGACAAGCCCTACCCGGTGTGCGTGGCCCTGGGCGCCGATCCGGCGACCATCCTCGGCGCGGTGACGCCGGTGCCGGACACCCTCTCCGAGTACGCCTTCGCCGGCTTGCTGCGTGGCCACCGTACCGAACTGGTCAAGGCCATCGGCTCCGACCTGCAGGTGCCTGCCAGTGCCGAGATCGTCCTCGAAGGCGTGATCCATCCGGGCGAGACTGCACCGGAAGGGCCCTACGGCGACCACACCGGCTACTACAACGAGGTCGACACCTTCCCGGTGTTCACCGTCGAGCGCATCACCCGTCGGCGCGATCCGATCTACCACAGCACCTACACCGGGCGGCCGCCGGATGAGCCGGCGATCCTCGGCGTGGCGCTGAACGAGGTGTTCGTACCGATCCTGCAGAAGCAGTTCCCGGAGATCACCGACTTCTACCTGCCGCCGGAAGGCTGTTCGTACCGCATGGCGGTGGTGACCATGAAGAAGCAGTACCCCGGCCATGCCAAGCGGGTGATGCTCGGCGTCTGGTCGTTCCTGCGCCAGTTCATGTACACCAAGTTCGTCATCGTCACTGACGACGACATCAACGCCCGTGACTGGAACGACGTGATCTGGGCCATCACCACGCGCATGGACCCCAAGCGCGATACGGTGATGATCGACAACACGCCGATCGACTACCTCGACTTCGCCTCGCCGGTATCCGGCCTGGGCAGCAAGATGGGCCTGGACGCCACCCACAAGTGGCCGGGCGAGACCAGCCGCGAATGGGGCCGGGTGATCGAGCGCGACGAGGCGGTGGTCAAGCGCGTGGATGAGCTGTGGGCGAGCCTCGGTATCGACTGATGAAAGTCACCCTGCAACCCTCCGGCGCGGTACTTGAGCTCCAGCCTGGCGAGCGCATTCTCGACGGCGCCCGGCGCCTCGGTTACGACTGTCCGCAGAGCTGCCGCAACGGCAATTGCCATATCTGCGCCGCGCTGCTGGTCGAGGGCCGGGTGCGCCAGGCCGGCGCCGAGCTGGATCAAGGCGAGTTGTTCACCTGCCTGGCCGAGCCGCTGGAGGATTGCGTGCTGCACTGGGACGGCGTGCTCGCCCCCGGCGAGCTGCCGGTGCGCACCTTCGGCTGTCAGGTGCTGGAACTGAGCGAGGTTGGTGGCGATGTCTGTCGCGTGGTGCTGCGCGCGCCGGCCGGCAAGACGCCGCGCTACCACGCCGGGCAGTATCTGCTGTTGCAGCGCGACGACGGCGAGTGGTCGGCCTTCTCCCTGGCCTCCGCGCCGCATGCCGGACGTGACCTGGAACTGCATATCCTCACCCGCGAGGAGAGCAGCCGGCAGATCATCGCGCAGTTGCGCCGCACGCGCCTGGCGCGGGTGCAGATGCCGTTCGGCGACACCCACCTGGCCGAGCTGCCGGCCGGGCCGCTGGTGCTGATCGCTGCCGGTACCGGCATGGCGCAGATGCACAGCCTGATCGAGCACTGCCGCGCCGCGGGTTTCAGCCACCCGGTTCACCTGTACTGGGGCGTGCGTCATCCCGACGACTTCTACCAGCTGCCGCATTGGCAGGACTGGGAGCGGCAGGCGGGATTGCAGCTGCACCGCGTGGTCAGTGAGGCCGCTGCCTGGGGCGGCCGCTGCGGCCTGCTGCACGAGGCGGTGTGCGAGGACTTCCCCGACCTCAAGGCGCTGCACGTATACGCCAGCGGCTCGCCGGCGATGGTCTACGGCACCCTGGATGCGCTGGTGGAAGCGGGCATGGACCCGCACCAGATGCGCGCCGACGTGTTTGCCTACGCACCGCGCGAGTGATCGCCCGGAAATAAGAAAGCCGCCCGAGGGCGGCTTTTTCGTTCATCCGCTAGGCTGAGTCAGCGGGAGAAGGGGCGGGGGTGAGGGCACCAGGGCCGACTCCGAGTCGCCTGTAACACCCTCACCCGCCCTGTCGGGCACCCTCTCCCAGGGGGAGAGGGATTTGCGTCACGCCTTTACTTGGACCACCACCTTGCCCACGGCCTTGCGCTGGCCCAGTGCGTCGATGGCCTCGCCGCCACGTGCCAGCGGGAAGGTCTGCGACACCAGCGGCTTGAGCTTGCCCTCGGCATGCCAGGCGAACAGCTGCTGGAAGTTGGCGGCGTTGTCCTGCGGCTGGCGCTGGGCGAAGGAACCCCAGAACACCCCGACCAGCGCCGCGCCCTTGAGCAGCGGCAGGTTGGCCGGCAGGGCCGGAATGCCGCCGCCGGCGGCGAAGCCGACCACCAGGAAGCGTCCGTTCCAGGCGATGGAGCGGAAGGCCTCTTCGAACAGTTCGCCGCCCACCGGGTCGTAGATCACGTCGACGCCCTGGCCGCCGGTGAGCTTCTTCACCTCGTCCTTGAGGCTCTGCTCGCTGTAGTTGATCAGGTGATCGGCGCCGGCGTTGCGCGCCACTTCCAGCTTCTCGGCGGTGCTCGCCGCGGCGATCACCTTGGCGCCCATGGCCTTGCCGATCTCCACCGCCGCCAGGCCGACACCGCCGGAGGCACCGAGCACCAGCAGGGTCTCGCCCGGCTGCAGGTTGGCGCGCTGCTTCAGCGCATGCATCGAGGTGCCGTAGGTCATGCCGAAGGCGGCGGCGGTGGTGAGGTCCATGCTCTTGGGCACCGGCAGCACGTTGTAGCCGGGCACCGCCACTTCCTCGGCGAAGCCGCCCCAGCCGGTCAGTGCCATGACCCGGTCGCCGGCCCGCAGGTGGCTGATCTTCTCGCCGACCGACTTGACCACGCCGGCCGCCTCGCCACCCGGAGCGAAGGGGAAGGGCGGTTTGAACTGGTACTTGCCCTCGATGATCAGGGTATCGGGGAAGTTGACCCCGGCAGCGTGTACCTCGATCAGCACCTCGTTCTTCTTCGGTTCCGGGCTGGGCAGGTCTTCCAGGACCAGGCTGGAGGCCGGGCCGAAGGCTTTGCAGAGCAGGGCTTTCATCGCGCTTTCCTCGCGTTCGTGATTGCCGGCAGTGTAGGAGGCACACCCGGCGGGTCAACGAGCATGGTCGCACCTGATGGCGCACCATAAGCTTGGGCGCGCGGCCGGCTATGGCTATGCTAGGCGCAATTCGCACCGAGGAACGTCCCGTGAAGAAAAGCATCGCCCTGCTGTTTGCCCTGCTCCTGCCCTGTGTTGCCCTGGCCAGCGGCGGTGGCGAGGAAGAAAAAGCCGAGCCCAAAGTGGCCTACTACAGCCTGGTGCCGGCCCTGGTCGGCAACTTTGGCGCCGGGCCCAAGCTGAAGTTCTACAAGGCTGACATCGCCCTGCGCGTGACCGGAACCGAAGCGGAGGAGAAGGTCGAGCACCACGAACCGCTGATCCGCAACCAGCTGGTGATGCTGTTCTCCCAGCAGAGCGACGCCAGCATGGCCGACGAGGCGGCGAAGGAGAAGCTGCGCCAGGAAGCGCTGAAGCAGGTGCAGGATGTGCTCACCCAGGAAGAGGGCAAGCCCATCGTCGAGGACCTGTTATTCAACAATCTGATCATCCAGTAACGCGGGCACAGCCCGCGTCCGCTTCGCCAGCGGGGCTAGGCCATCTGCGCCAGGGTCTTGCGAAAGCGCGTCAGCGCCGCGATGAAGAACAGCGTGCCGATGCCGGCGATGGCCAGCAGCTGCGGCCAGACGATGGACAGCCCGGCGCCGCGGTAGAGAATGGCCTGGGCCAGATCGACAAAGTGGGTGGTCGGTGCCGCCAGCATGATCTGCTGTACCAGCTCCGGCATGCTTTCGCGCGGTGTGGTGCCGCCGGAAAGGATCTGTAGCGGCAGTAGCACCAGGATGATCAGCAGGCCCAGCTGCGGCATCGAGCGCGCCACGGTGCCGAAGAAGATGCCCATCGAGGTGGTGGCGAACAGGTGCAGCGCCGCGCCGCCGAGGAACAGCGCCAGCGAGCCTTCGATCGGCACCTGCAGCCAGCCCTGTACCACCAGCAGCAGCGACAGTGCTGCCGCCGTCAGCACCACCAATCCCATCGACCAGACCTTGGCCAGCATGATCTCCAGCGGCGTCACCGGCATCACCAGCAGGTGCTCCACGGTGCCGTGTTCGCGCTCACGGATCAGCGCGGCGCCGGTGAGGATGATCGACAGCATGGTGATCTGGTTGATCACCTCCATCACCGAGCCGAACCAGCTGCGCGTCAGGTTCGGGTTGAACTGCACGCGCACCGCCAGCTCCACCGCTTGCGGCAGTTCGCCACGGTAGTGGCGGACGAACTCGGCCACCTCGCTGGCGCCGATGCTCTGGATATAGCCGGCGCCGGTGAAGGCCATGCTCACCTGGGTGGCATCGACGTTGAGCTGGATCGCCGGGCTGCGCCCGGCCAGTACGTCGCGCTGGAAGTTCGGCGGGATATTCAGGGTGAAGGTGTAGCGCCCGGAGTCCATGCCCTGGTCCATCTGGCCCAGGTCGATGCGTTCCGGGGTGCGGAAGTAGGGCGCCTGGAAGGCCTGGACCAGGCGCTCGGAGAGCTGCGACTGGTCTTCGTCGACCACGGCGATGGCGGCGTTGTGCAGGCTCTCCGGCATGCTGGTGGCCGAAGAGTACACGCCCAGGCTGAAGGCCCAGAGGATCAGCAGCACCAGCGCCAGGTCATGCTGCAGGCTGCGCAGTTCCTTGATGCCGAGGTGGAGGATGTTGGCCAGGCGTTCCATCACACCTCCTGTTTGCGCAGCAGGCTGGCGCTGAGCAGGGTGAGCAGCGGCACGGTCAGCGCCAGGGCGACGAAATAGCCGAGCAGGTCGTGCAGCTCCAGTGCCTTGGAGAACACCCCGCGGCTGATCACCAGGAACTGCGAGGTCGGGTACAGCTGGCCGACCAGGGCACCGAAGCCTTCCAGCGAGGCGACCGGGTAGATCAGCCCGGAGAACTGGATGGCTGGCAGCAGGGTGGCGATGGCGGTGCCGAACACGGCGGCGATCTGGCTGTTGGTGAAGGTCGACATCAGCAGCCCCAGGCCGGTGGCGCAGGCGACATAGAGCAGCGCGCCGAGGCCGAGGGTGAACGCGCTGCCTTTCAGCGGCACGTCGAACACCGTCACCGCCAGCAGCACCAGCAGGGCGCAGTTGAACAGGCCGAGGGCGATGTAGGGCAGCTGCTTGCCGATGAGGAATTCCAGGCGCGTGACCGGGGTGACGTAGAGGTTGATGATCGAGCCCAGCTCCTTCTCGCGCACCACGCCGAGGGCCGTGAGCATGGCCGGGATCAGCATCAGCAGCAGCGGGATCACCGCCGGCACCATGGCCTTGAGGCTCTCCACGTCCGGGTTGTAGCGGTAGCGCACCTCCAGGCCAGCGGCGCTGGCGGCCAGCGGCTGCGGCGAGCGCCGCGCCAGCTCGGCCAGGTAGTGCTGGTGCAGGCCGGCGACGTAGCCCTTGATGGTCTCGGCACGGGTCGGCATGGCGCCGTCGATCCACATGCCGATCTGCGGGCTGGCGCCGCGCTTGAGGTCGCGGCCGAAGTGGGGCGGGATCTCCACGGCCAGGCTGATGTCGCCATTGCGCAGGCGCCGCTCCAGGTCGGCGTAGTCGCGCAGCGCCGGCTTCTCCAGGAAGTAGCGCGAGCCGGAGAGGTTGCGGTGGTACTCCTGGCTGGTGGTGGTCTGGTCGCGGTCGAGCACGGCGAAGGTCAGGTCCTCGACATCCAGGCTGATGCCGTAGCCGATGATGAACAGCAGCAATACCGTGCCGAGCAGGGCCATGCCGCCGCGGATCGGGTCGCGACGCAGCTCCAGCGCCTCGCGGCGGGCGTAGCTGAACAGGCGGCGCAGGCTGAAGCGCTGGCGCTGCGGCGGCGCCTGTTCCAGCGGCGGCGCGGCGTTTGCCGGTTGCTCGCCGACCGCCTCCTGCAGGTAGGCGATGAAGGTCGCTTCCAGGCTGTCCAGGCCGCGCTTGGCCATCAGCCCCTGCGGCGTGTCGCTGTCCAGCACCTTGCCGGCGTGCATCAGCGAGATGCGGTCGCAGCGCTGCGCCTCGTTCATGAAGTGGGTGGAGATGAAGATGGTCACGCCGTCCTGGCGCGACAGGTCGAGCATCAGCTGCCAGAAACCGTCGCGCGCCACCGGATCGACGCCCGAGGTGGGCTCGTCGAGGATCAGGATCTCCGGCTGGTGGATCACCGCCACAGCCAGCGACAGGCGTTGGCGAATACCCAGCGGCAGGCGCTCGGGGAGCATGTCCATGACTGCGCCGAGGTCGAAGCGGCGCGCCATCGCGGCGACGCGATCGTCGATCTGTGCGGCCGGCACATGGAACAGGCGGGCGTGCAGTTCCAGGTTTTGCCTTACCGTCAGCTCGCTGTAGAGAGAGAAGGCCTGTGACATGTAGCCGACCCGCCGGCGCGTGGCCATGTCGCGCGGGTCCACCGTCTGGCCGAACAGCAGGGCTTCGCCGGAGCTGGCCGGCAGCAGGCCGGTGAGCATCTTCATGGTGGTGCTCTTGCCGCAGCCGTTGGAGCCGAGGAAGCCGAAGATCTCGCCACGACGGATGCGGAACGACACTGCGTCGACCGCGACGAAGTCGCCGAAGCGCATGGTCAGGCCCTTGGCCTCGATGGCGATCTCGCTGTTGTCCTGCAGGGGCTGGATCACCACCTCGCGGTGGCCGCGGCGCTTTTCCTCCGGCAGCAGGGCAATGAAGGCCTGCTCCAGGCTGGCGCAGCCGGTGCGCGTGCGCAGCTCCGCCGGGCTGCCCTCGGCCAGTACGCGGCCGGCGTCCATTGCCACCAGGTGGTCGAAGCGCTCGGCTTCCTCCATGTACGCGGTGGCCACCAGCACGCTCATCTGCGGGCGCTGCGCGCGGATACGCGCGATCAGCTCCCAGAACTGGTTGCGTGACAGCGGGTCGACGCCGGTGGTCGGCTCGTCGAGGATCAGCAGGTCAGGGTCATGGATCAGCGCGCAGCACAGCCCGAGTTTCTGCTTCATGCCGCCGGACAGCTTGCCCGCCGGGCGTTCGCGGAACGCCGACAGGCCGGTGCTGCGCAGCAGGTCGTCGATGCGGCGCTCGCGTTCGGCGGCGTCCTGGCCGAACAGGCGGCCGAAGAAGTCGAGGTTCTCGAACACCGACAGCGTGGGGTAGAGGTTCTTGCCCAGGCCCTGCGGCATGTAGGCGATATGCGGGCAGACGCGGCGGCGGTGGCGCGCGTCGGCCATATCGCCGTCGAGTACCTCGACGCTGCCGGCCTGGAGCCGCCGCGCCCCGGCGATCAGCGCCAGCAGGCTGGACTTGCCGACGCCGTCCGGGCCGATCAGGCCGACCATGCGCTGCGCCGGCAGCTCCAGGTCGATGGCCTCGAGGGCGCGGGTTGCGCCATAGCGCAGGCCGACGCCGCTGAGGCGGGCGACCGCCGGGTTCATTGCGGAACCTTGATCGCCAGGTGTGCCGGCCACTCGGCCTCGGGATCAAGGCGCAGGTAGGCCATGCCGGGCACGCCGGTCTTCACCTGCTGCAGGTGCTTGCTCAGCAGCTCTGGATCGATGCGCGCCTTGACCCGGAACATCAGCTTCTCGCGCTCGCTCGCGGTTTCCACGGTCTTCGGGGTGAACTGGGCGACGCTGGCCACGTAGCTGACCTTAGCGGAAATCACGTACTGCGGCGCGGCATCGATCACCAGGCGCACTTCGCTGCCGAGGGCGACACGGCCGGCCTGGCGTTCGGGCAGGAAGAAGGTCATGTAGACGTCGGTGAGGTCGACCAGGTTGAGCACCTTGCCGCCGGCGCCGAGCACTTCGCCCGGCTGGGTTACGCGGTACTGCACGCGCCCGGCGCGCGGCGCCTTGAGCTGACTGTCGTCGATGTCCGCCTGCAGGCGCGCGACCATGGCGCGTGCCGCTTCGCTGGCGGACTGCGCCTCGATCGCCTGCGACTGCGCGGCGGCGATGCCGGCCGCGGCCGAGCTGACCTGGGCGCGCGCTGCCGCCAGCGCGGCCTCGGCGCTCTGCAGGCGGGCCAGGTCGTCGTCCAGCTGCTGCTGGGCCATGGCGTTGCGCTCGACCAGCTTGGCACTGCGGGTGTGGCGCTTGCGGGCGGCCTCCAGTTCGGCCTGGCGCTGGCGCACCACGGCCTCGGCGGCGAGTTTCTCGCTCTCGCGCAGGGTGATCTGGCTGGCCGCGGTGACTTCGCCATTCTCGGCCTGCTTGAGCTGGGCGCGGGCCTGGGCCAGCTGGGCGTCGAGTACCTGGGTGTCCATCTGCGCGAGCAGCTGGCCGGGCTGGACAAAGTCGCCCTCGTCCACGGCGATGCTGGCGATGCGCCCGGCCAGCTTGGTGGCGACATCCACCTCGGTGGCTTCGATACGCCCGTTGCCGCTGGCGAAGCCTTCGCCTAGCTCGTCCGGGCGCAGCTGCCACCAGGCGGCCGCCGCCAGCAGGGCAAGGCCGGCGGCGATCAGGTAGGGCAGGGGGCGTTGCGCGTTCATCATCAGGGCTTCCCTTCAGCGGCCCCCTTCGGGGCTATGGTTAGCAGGCTTCCATATTCTGCCGTTCGTCGCCTGCGCGGCTTGATACAGGTCAAGCGGGTGGGTCAAGCGCCGCGCCGTCGGCGTTCCAGACACAGGTGCGGTTGCGTCCGGCGTGCTTGGCCTGGTAGAGCGCCTGGTCGCTGCGAGCGACCAGCCCGCCCGGCTGCTCCTCGGCCACCGGGTCGGCCACCGCCAGGCCGATGCTCAGGGTCAGGCGACCGTCTGGGCTGGCGGGGTGAGCGATGCCGAGGCCGGCGATCAACTCGTGAACTCTGGCGGCGACGTGCTCGCCCCCCTCCAGGTCGGTGTTGGCAAGGATGATGGCGAATTCCTCACCGCCATAACGACACACCACATCGCCCTCGCGCTGCAGACTGCCCTGCAATGCGCCGGCGACCTGGCGCAGGGTGTCATCGCCGGCCAAGTGGCCGAGGCTGTCGTTGTAGGCTTTGAAGTAGTCGATATCCAGCATCAGCAGCGCCAGCGGAACACCGAGGCGCCGTAGGCGCCGCCATTCGCTCTGCAGCTGCTGGTCAAAGAAACGCCGGTTGTACAGGCCGGTGAGGCCGTCCAACTGCGACAGACGCTGCAGGCCTGCTTCCAGCTCCAGGCGCTCGCGGTTGTTGCGGGACACCGCGATCAGGTACTCGCGTCCGCCCTGCTGCACCAGCTGGGTGTTGATCTCGGCTGGCTGGCGACTGCCGTCGCGGCGGATCAACTCGCGCTGGAAGATCCGCGACTGGTTGTCCTTCTGGGCATGACGAACGAGGTCCAGCCAGGCGTAGAAGCCCGGCAGCAGCTTCTCGGGTTCGTCGCGCAGCAGCTGGGCGAACTGCTCCGGCCGGTAGCCGAGGTCGGCATAGGTGGCCTGGTTCATGTGCAGCAGCCTGCGGCTCTCGGTGTCGAAGATAAACAGGCTGTCCCGACTGGAGTCGGTCAGGTCGAGCACCAGTTGCAGGCGCTCGCGGCTGTCGCGCAGTTCACGCTCGGTTTCCTCGCGGCGTGCGGCTTCGGACTGAAGATCGCGGTTGATCCGCTGCATGGCGCCGGCGCGGCGGGCGTTCTCCAGGGCCAGGCTCAGTGCGGCCACCAGCAGCAGGCTGATGGCCAGGCCACCACCCAGGACGACCTGTGGCAGGGGGTTGGACATCTGCTGCAGCAGGTGCTCGGTCGGGCTCAGTTGCAGGCTGAAACTGTCATTGTTGAGCAGGCGCAGGGGCACTTCGATGGCACGCTGGCTCAGCGTGTCGGGGCGTTCGTGGCTATACAGGCTCTGGCCGTTTTCCAGTAGGCGCAGGCTGAAACTGTCGTTGTCGAGCAGGGCGAGCAACTGGTCCATCAGCGGCTCGACGCGGAAAACGCCCTGCAGGAAGCCGTCGAACTGCCGCTGGCCTTGAGCATCCCGGAGATAAAGCGGGGTGTAGAGGACGAAACCCCGACCGCCCTGGACCAGCGCAAAACTGTTGGAGAAGCGTTGCTCACCCGTCTGTCTGGCCTGCATGGCCAGTGCGTAGTTGGGGTGGCTCGGGACCAGGCGGAAGTCGCGCGCCGCCTCATTGCCATGCAAGGGCAACAGCCAGCGCATCTGCAGGTCGGCACCCACCCACTGCACCGATTGGTAGGCCGGGAAATCGGTGAGTGCCGCCGTTGCTTCGGTTTCCCAATCCTCCCGCGAGAAGCGACCCAGGTTGTTCCACAGTCGCGCGATACGGCTCAGGCTCTCCACTTCGGTGTGCAGGGTGTTTTCCAGCTGACGTGCCAGGCTGCGAGCCTGGTAGTCGAGGCGATCATCCAGGCGTCTGCGCTGGTCCTGCTCCAGTTGGCGCCAGATCATCAGGCTGGCCGCACTCAGTAGCAGGAAAAGCAGAACCAGGGCCAGACGCGCTGGCCAGGCGTGTTGTGCGCGCATCGTCGGCTCCGTGGGCTATGCCTTGGTGATAGCACAGTGCCGCGGGCGGCTCAACGCATGGCCAGTACGGCGTGCCATTGCGCCTCGCTCACCGGCATCACCGACAACCGGCTGCCGCGCTGTACCAGGGCCAGTTCCGCCAGTGCGGGGTTGTCGCGCAGGCGTGCCAGTGGCAGCACGCGCGGGAAGGCTTCGACGAACTCCACATCCAGTGCGCTCCAGGGATTCTTCTCGCTGCTGGCCTTGGCGTCGAAGTAATGGCTATGCGGGTCGAGGGCGGTGGGGTCGGGGTAGATCGGCCCGGCGATCCGCGCAATGCCGGCGATGCCCGGTTCCGGGCAGCTGGAGTGATAGAAGAAGAACAGCTCGCCCGTTTGCATGCTGCGCAGGAAGTTGCGCGCCTGGTAGTTGCGCACACCGTCCCAGCGCGCCCGACCGAGCTTCTGCAGGTGCTGGATGGACAGTTCGTCGGGTTCCGATTTCATCAGCCAATAAGGCATGAACTTTGCTCCTGTTTGCCGGTCTTTGCGCGGGAGTGAAAATCGTTCCCGTCAATGACTGCCGGATGGCGTCAAAAAATGTGTGGGTCTTCACCGCTTCTTGCGGGTCGATGGCTCAGGCTAGGCGCCGCCGTTTACGGCCAATAACAACACCGCCACCGGTAAAGCCAAGCAGTGTGCCGAAAGGGGGAGGCAACTCGATGAAACGCAAGCCAGATATGTTGTGGGTCCTGGTCATTCTGTTCAGCCTGGGGATGGTTACCACAGGTTACACCCAGGGTCTCTGGGATCGTCAGGGCAATCCGCCGGCGGTTACCCAGGGGCAATGACCCACCGTTGACGTTGCCGCAGGGAGCGCGGCGACCTCAGCAATACCAGCGCCGGTCGGTCACCACCGCACCGAGACGCACATCCCAGCTGGCCAGCGCCAGGCGATCCACCTTCTGACATTCATGGGCCAGGCCCAGCAGCGTCGGCTTGTGCCAATTTTTGCGCAATTGCCGGTAGGCCAGGCTGCGGTCGTAGAAGCCGCCGCCCATGCCCAGGCGTCCGCCCTGTTCATCGAAGCCCACCAGCGGCAGCAGCACCAGATCGAGGGTCCAGACTTTGCGCTGGCGGGTGGGTAGGTCCTGCGGCTCGGCAATGCGGAAGCGGTTGCGGGTCATGCTTTCGTGCGGATGCACGCGCTGGAAACTCATTTTGGTGCGTGGCCAGCGCTTGAGTACCGGCAGGTAGGTAGCCTTGCCGCGGCGCTGGGCCTCGCGCAGCAGCGGGCGCGGGTCGATCTCGCCGTCGTTGGGCAGGTACAGGGCGATATGGCAGCAGCGGCGGAACAGCGGGTGCTGCGCCAGTTGGCGATAGAGGTCGCGGGCGGCGCGTTTCTGCTGTTGCGGAGAGAGCGTGCGGCGCGCCTGGCGCAGCTGGCGGCGCAGGGCCGGGCGGGACAGATGGCCGGCTTCAAGCATGAGAATCAGGACTCCCCGGGCGTGCCGCTGTCGGGTTAGCCCTTGAACCCGAAAGTTCAAGGTGGAGATTGCAGGAGGCGTTAAGGCTTTCCGTCAGGCGGACATGCACACCGGCCCCACTGGCAACCCCCGTGGTTGTGCGTATCGGCTCAGGGACATCACCGACTGGCCAACACTCCAGGGAGCTGGTCGGCAGTATACCCCATCGCGCCGCTCTGGCATCAGAGCAATCGATCATCCGGATCGGCGGCCAGTGCACCGTCGACGCGCTCGAGCAGGTCGCGCACCTTGGCGCGGGTGGAGTCGGCTTCCTGGTCCAGGCGCTGCTGCTTGTGCAGCAGGTCATGGGTGATGTTCAGCGCGGCCATCACGGCGATGCGGTCGGCACCGATGACTTTGCCGCCGGAGCGGATCTCGCGCATCTTGCCGTCCAGGTAGCGGGCCGCGCTCTCCAGGTTGGCGCGCTCGTCTGCCGGGCAGGCGATGCAGTATTCCTTGTCGAGGATATGTACGGTAACGGTGTTCGGCTGGGTCATGAGTCCTGCTCCAGGGCCTTCAGGCGCGAAATCATCGCTTCGACCTTGAGCCGGGCCATTTCGTTCTTTTCGATCAGATGGGCGCGTTCCTCGCGCCAGGCCTTCTCACTGGCCAGCAGGGCGCGGTTCTGCGACTTGAGCTGCTCGACGCGCTGAATCAAGAGTTCCAGCTTGCGCGAGAGGGCTTGCAGTTCGGCGTCTTCCATCGGCTCTACCAGGGCTGTGAGTGGCTGCACTATAAAGGATGCGCGGCGGCGGTGCGATGGCCCGCGTGCGCCTGCCGGTGCTAGGATACGGAGCCTCCATTCTAGAGATCGCGCGGTTCAGCGCCTAGTTGCCATGTCCACTTCGAATTCCCCCTACGCCGCCTTCGCCGCCCTGCTGGCGAGCACTGGCAAACCCGTTTCCCCTGCCGAACTGCATGGTCTGCTGCTCGGGCGCAGCTGCGCCGGTGCCGGCTTCGAGGCCGAGCCCTGGATCGCCGATGCCTGCGAGCTGCTCGGTGGCGAGCCGGCCGACAACGTGCGCCAGGCGCTGGTCGGCCTGCAGGAGATGGTCAAGGGCGAGCTGTCCGGCAGCGACATTACCCTGGTTCTGCTGCTGCCCGCCGATGATGCACCGCTGGCCGAGCGGGCCAAGGCCCTGGGCCAATGGTGTCAGGGCTTCCTCGACGGCTTCGGCATGGTGGTCGGCAATGCACCGCTGAGTGCCGAGGCCATGGAAGTGCTGCAGGACCTCTCCGCCATCGCCCAGGTGCAGAGCGGCCTGGAGGAGTCCGAGGATGGCGAGAGCGACTACATGGAGGTGATGGAGTACCTGCGCGTCGCGCCGCTGCTGCTGTTCGCCGAGTGTGGCAAGCCCGCCGCGCCGGCCCCGAAACCTTCCCTGCATTAAGGTCGAGCTCATGGTCAGCATTCCCCGTGCAGAGTACGCCCGCCGGCGCAAGTCGCTGATGGAGCAGATGGAGCCCAACAGCATCGCCATCCTGCCGGCGGCGCCGGTCTACATCCGCAACCGCGACGTCGAGCACGTCTACCGCCAGGACAGCGACTTCCAGTACCTCACCGGCTTCCCCGAGCCGGAGGCGGTGATGGTGCTGATCCCCGGCCGCGAGCACGGCGAGTACGTGCTGTTCTGCCGCGAGCGCGACCCCGAGCGCGAGCTGTGGGACGGCCTGCGCGCCGGTCAGGACGGCGCGGTGGCACAGTACGGCGCCGACGATGCCTTCCCCATCGGCGATATCGACGACATCCTGCCCGGCCTGATCGAGGGCCGCGAGCGCGTGTACTACGCGATCGGCACCAACGAGAAGTTCGATCACCGGCTGATGGAGTGGATCAATGTGATCCGCTCCAAGGCGCGCCAGGGCGCGATTCCGCCCAACGAATTCGTTGCCCTCGACCACCTGTTGCACGACATGCGCCTGTACAAGAGCGCGGCCGAGGCCAAGGTCATGCGCGAGGCCGCGGAGATCAGCGCGCGTGCCCACGTGCGCGCCATGCAGGTCAGCCGCGCCGGCCTCTGCGAGTACCACCTGGAAGCCGAGCTGGACTACGAGTTCCGCAAGGGCGGGGCGAAGATGCCGGCCTACGGCTCGATTGTCGCCGCCGGGCGCAACGCCTGCATCCTGCATTACCGCGAGAACGACGCGCTGCTGCGCGACGGCGATCTGGTGCTGATCGACGCCGGCTGCGAGATCGACTGCTACGCCAGCGACATCACCCGCACCTTCCCGGTCAGCGGCAAGTTCTCGCCAGAGCAGAAGGCCATCTACGAGCTGGTGCTGGCCGCCCAGGAGGCCGCCTTCAAGGAAATCGCCCCGGGCAAGCACTGGAACGAGGCGCACGAGGCCACCGTGCGGGTGATCACCGCCGGCCTGGTCGAGCTGGGCCTGCTCGAAGGCGCGGTCGATGAACTGATCGCTGCCGAGGCCTACAAGCCTTTCTACATGCACCGTGCCGGCCACTGGTTGGGCATGGACGTGCACGACGTCGGTGACTACAAGGTCGGCGGCGAGTGGCGCGTACTCGAGCCGGGCATGGCGATGACGGTCGAGCCGGGCATCTACATCGCCGTGGACAACGAGAAGGTCGCCAAGAAATGGCGCGGCATCGGCGTGCGCATCGAGGATGACGTGCTGGTGACCAAGACCGGTTGCGAGATCATCACCGGCGGCGTGCCCAAGACCGTGGCCGAGATCGAGGCGCTGATGGCCGCCGCGCGTGAGCAGGCGGCCTGAGTCATGAGCCGCGTGCAGCTGGCGATCATCGGTGGTGGCCTGGTCGGCGCGAGCCTGGCCCTGGCCCTGCAGGCCGGCGCGCGGGCGCGCGGCTGGCGCATCCTGCTGGTCGAGCCCTTCGCCCCCGGCAATGACTACCAGCCGAGCTACGATGCCCGTTCCAGCGCACTGTCGCAGGGCAGTCGGCTGATCTTCGAGCGCCTCGGTGTGTGGCCGCAGCTGGCCGAGCGCGCCGAGGCCATCACGCAGATCCAGGTCTCTGACCAGGGTCGTTTCGGCGCCACCCGCCTGAGCGCGGCGGACGAGGGCGTGCCGGCGCTCGGCTACGTGCTGGAGAACGCCTGGATGGGCCACTGCCTGTGGAAGGCGCTGGACCCGGCGGTGGTCGAATGGCGCTGCCCGGCGGAAGTCATCCGCCTGGAGGCGCTGGGCGACGGTTACCGCCTGCACCTGAACGACGACGCCAGCCTCGATTGCGACCTCGCGGTGCTGGCCGATGGCGGCCGTTCCGGCCTGCGCGAGCAGCTTGGCATCGCCGTGCGCCACACGCCCTACGACCAGTGTGCGCTGATCGCCAACGTCACCCCCGCCGAGCCGCACGGCGGCCAGGCCTTCGAGCGCTTCACCGAGCAGGGTCCGCTGGCCTTGCTGCCGCTGTCCGACAATCGCTGCGCGCTGGTCTGGACCCGCCCGCCGGTGGATGCCGAACGTTTGCACCAGCTGCCCGAGCGCGCCTTCCTCGGCGAGCTGCAGCAGGCCTTCGGCTATCGCCTCGGCAGCCTGCGCCAGGTCGGCGCGCGGCATTTGTACCCGCTGGCACTGGTCGAGGCCCGCGAACAGGTGCGCCCGCACCTGGTGCTGCTGGGCAATGCCGCGCACAGCCTGCACCCGGTGGCCGGGCAGGGCTTCAACCTGTCGCTGCGCGATGCGCAGACCCTGGCCGAGTGCCTGCTGGCCGGGCCGCAGGTGCCTGGCGACTTCGCCACCCTGCAGCACTACCTGCAGCGCCAGAGCCAGGACCAGGCGATGACCGTCGGCTTCTCCGACCGCGTCACCCGCCTGTTCGGCCGCGACGAGTCGCTGCTGGTGGCCGGGCGTACCCTCGGCCTGCTCGGCCTCGACCTGCTGCCGCCGGCCAAGCGCTGGTTCGCCCGCCAGGCCATGGGCCTGGGCACCCGCAGCCTATGAGTGAGCGCAAGCTGGCCCGCATGTCCCGTTTGCTGCGCCTGGGACTGAACCTTTATCCGCCCTATCTCGGCGCGGGGATCCGCGTGCGCGAGATCAGCCCGGACTTCCGCCGCGTGCGGGTGCGCATGGGCCTCGGCTGGTACAACCGCAACTATGTGCGCACCCAGTTCGGCGGCTCGCTGTACAGCATGACCGACCCCTTCTTCATGCTCATGCTGATGCAGCTGCTGGGGCGCGACTACATCGTCTGGGACAAGGCCGCCAGCATCGACTTCATCAGCCCCGGCAAGGGCCCGGTGCATGCCGAGTTCCGCGTCGACGACGAGCTGCTGGCACAGATTCGCCAGCACACCGCCGACGGCGACAAGTACCTGCCCGAGCTGCGCGTGGAGGTGCGTGACGACGAGGGCACCCTGGTCGCCATCGTGCACAAGACCCTGTACATCCGCCTCAAGCCGCGTGCGCGGCAGACAGCCTAAGGAAACAGCATGCAAGCGGACCTGATCATCGTTGGCGCCGGCATGGTCGGCAGCGCGCTGGCCCTGGCCCTGGAACACAGCGGCCTGGAGATCCTGGTGGTCGACGGCGGCCCGCTCAGTGTCAGACCGTTCGCTGCCGAGGGCGCCTTCGAGCCGCGGGTCAGCGCGCTGTCCGCCGCCAGCCAGCGCATCCTCGAGCGCCTCGGTGTGTGGGATGGCATTGTCGCGCGGCGCGTCTCGCCCTACCGCGACATGCGCGTGTGGGATGGCTCCGGTACCGGCAGCGTGCATTTCTCCGCCGCCAGCGTGCATGCCGAGGTGCTCGGTCATATCGTCGAGAACCGCGCGGTGCAGGATGCCCTGCTCGATCGCCTGCACGACAGCCAGATCGGTCTGCTCGGCAGCGCCCGCCTGGAGCAGCTGCGCCGCTCCGGCGACGGCTGGTTGCTGACCCTGGCTGACGGCCGCGAGCTGCGCGCGCCGCTGCTGGTGGCCGCCGACGGCGCCAACTCGGCGGTGCGCCGCCTGGCCGGCTGCGCCACCCGCGAGTGGGATTACCTGCACCACGCCATCGTCACCAGCGTGCGTTGCGAGCGCCCGCACCAGGCCACGGCCTGGCAGCGCTTCACCGACGACGGCCCGCTGGCCTTCCTGCCGCTGGCGCGCCAGGGCGATGAACACTGGTGCTCAATCGTCTGGTCGACCGTGCCGGCCGAGGCCGAGCGCCTGATGGCGCTGGGCGACGATGCTTTCCGCCATGAGCTGGGCAAGGCCTTCGAGTGGCGCCTGGGCCAGGTCACGGCGGTCGACCCGCGCCTCTGCATCCCGCTGCGCCAGCGCCACGCCAAACGCTACGTGGAGAGCGGCCTGGCGCTGATCGGTGACGCCGCGCACAGCATCCATCCGCTGGCCGGGCAGGGCGTCAACCTCGGCTTCCTCGACGCCGCGGTGCTGGCCGAAGTGCTGCTGCACGCGCTGCAGCGCGGCGAGCAGCCCAATGATGTGCGTGTGCTCAGCCGCTATGAGCGCCGGCGCATGCCGCACAACCTGGCGATGATGGCGGCCATGGAGGGCTTCGAGCGCCTGTTCCAGGCCGACCCGCTGCCGCTGCGCCTGCTGCGCAACAGCGGCCTCAACTGGGTCGACGATCTGCCGGACGCCAAGGCCCTGTTCGTGCGCCGTGCCCTGGGTCTGGCCGGCGACCTGCCGGCCCTGGCGCAGCGCTGAGGGCTGCAATATCCGGTAACGCTGCGGCCTAGGGTCACGTTGAGAAGCTAAATAGCATTCACTACTATTCGCTCTCTCGACCCAAATAAGAGGCAGCACCCATGCAGCTCCGTTCCGGTTTCCTGGCCACCCTGGCCCTTTCTGCCCTGGCTGGCACCGCCCAGGCCGCCGATGAAATCGTCGTCTACTCCGCGCGTATCGACGAGCTGATCAAGCCGGTATTCGACGCCTACACCGCCAAGACCGGAACCCCGATCAAGTTCATCACCGACAAGGAAGCTCCGCTGCTGGCGCGCCTCAAGGCTGAGGGCGAGAACACCCCGGCCGACCTGCTGATCACCGTCGACGCCGGCAACCTCTGGCAGGCCGAGCAGGAGGGTGTGCTCAAGCCGCTCAAGTCCTCCGTTATCGAAGCCAACATCCCGGCCCAGTACCGCTCCAGCACCGGCGCCTGGACTGGCCTTTCGCTGCGCGCGCGCACCATCTTCTACTCCACCGAGCGGGTGAAGCCGGAAGAGCTGTCGACCTACGAGGCCCTGGCCGACAAGAACTGGGAAGGCCGCCTGTGCCTGCGCACCAGCAAGAAGGTCTATAACCAGTCGCTGACCGCCACCCTGATCGAGGCCCATGGCGCGGCCAAGACCGAGGAGATCGTCAAGGGCTGGGTGAACAACCTGGCCACCGACGTGTTCGCCGACGATACCGCCCTGCTGCAGGCCATTGATGCCGGCCAGTGCGATGTGGGCATCACCAACACCTATTACTACGGTCGTCTGGCCAAGCAGCAGCCCGGCCTGAAGGTCAAGCCGTTCTGGCCGAACCAGGCCGACCGTGGCGTGCACGTCAACCTCTCCGGCGCCGGCGTGACCCAGCACGCCCCGCACGCCGAGGCGGCCCAGCAGCTGCTGGAGTGGATGACCTCGCCGGAAGCGCAGAGCCTGTTCGCCGACGTCAACCAGGAGTACCCGGCCAATCCGGCGGTCAAGCCGTCTGCCGAAGTAGCCGCCTGGGGCACGTTCAAGGCCGACAGCGTGCCGGTCGAAGTGGCTGGCAAGCGCCAGGCCGAGGCGACCAAGCTGATGGACCGCGCCGGCTGGAACTGATGCCTGTGCTCCCCTCTCCCACTGTTAGGAGAGGAGTTGGGGGCGGGTGATGGCAGCCCTCTCCCCAGCCCTCTCCCGTGAACGGGAGAGGGAGCATCCACGTCGTGCATCCGCTGCCGTTATACTCGACGCCCCGGCTTGTCCGGGGCGTTTCGTTTCCGCCTGCCAGGAGTCCGCGTGAGCCATCCCGTACAGCGCCGCTGGTATCCCATTGCCTTCGCCATCGCCGCCCTGGTGCTGCTGCCGCTGTCGGTCTTGCTGCTGTCCTGGCATGAGGTCGATGGCGAGATCTGGGCGCACCTGTGGGACACCCAGATGCCGCGCCTGTTGGGCAACACCCTGCTGCTGGTCAGTGGGGTGAGCTTCGGCGTGGTGCTGCTCGGCGTCAGCCTGGCCTGGCTGACCAGCCTCTGCGAGTTCCCCGGGCGGCGCTGGCTGGACTGGGCACTGATGCTGCCCTTCGCCATTCCGGCTTATGTGCTGGCCTTCGTCTTCGTCGGCCTGCTGGATTTCGCCGGGCCGCTGCAGACTCTGGCCCGCGAGTGGTTCGGCAGCGGCATCCGCTTCCCGCGGGTGCGTTCCAGCGGCGGGGTGATCCTGGTGCTGGTACTGGTGTTCTATCCCTATGTCTACCTGCTCGCGCGCGGCGCCTTCCTGGCCCAGGGCAAGGGCCTGATGGAGGCGGCGCGGGTGCTTGGCCTGTCGCCCTGGCAGGCGTTCTGGCGGGTCGCCCTGCCGATGGCGCGACCGGCCATCGGCGCCGGCCTGGCCCTGGCGATCATGGAGACCCTGGCCGACTTCGGCGCCGTCTCGGTATTCAACTTCGACACCTTCACCACCGCCATCTACAAGACCTGGTACAGCTTCTACAGCCTGTCCAGCGCCACCCAGCTGGCCAGCCTGCTGCTGCTCGCCGTGCTGCTGGTGCTCTACGGCGAGCGCCGTGCCCGTGGCGCCAGTCGCCCGGCCAGCGAGCGGCCGCGTGGCAAGCCGCTGTACCGTCTGCACGGCTGGCAGGCGTTCGCCGCCAGCAGCTGGTGCGGCCTGGTGTTCGCCTGCGCCTTTGTCGTGCCCATGCTGCAGTTGCTGGTGTGGTTCTGGCAGCGCGGCCGCTTCGACCTCGACGAGCGCTACATCGGCCTGATCCTGCACACCCTCTGGCTGGGCGGCATCGCGGCGCTGCTCACGGTGAGCGTGGCTTTGCTGCTGGCCTTCGCTCGGCGTCAGGCGCCGACCCGGCCGATGCGCGCACTGGTCAGCACCGGCAACCTGGGCTACGCGCTGCCCGGCTCGGTGCTGGCGGTGGCGATCATGCTGGCCTTCAGCTGGCTCGACCGCGAGTTGGTGATCCCGCTGTCCGGCTGGTTCGGTGGCGCCGGCAAGCCGCTGCTGCTGGGCAGTCTGTTCGCCTTGCTGCTGGCTTATCTGGTGCGCTTCATGGCGGTGGCTTACGGGCCGCTGGAGAACAGCCTGGCGCGCATCCGCCCGTCTTTGCCGCAGGCCGCGCGCAGCCTGGGTGTGGGCGGGCCGGCGCTGTTCTTCCGCGTGTACCTGCCGCTGCTGGTGCCGGGTGCGCTGTCGGCGGCGCTGCTGGTATTCGTCGATGTGCTCAAGGAAATGCCGGCCACCCTGCTGATGCGCCCCTTCGGCTGGGACACCCTGTCGGTGCGTATCTTCGAGATGACCAGCGAGGGTGAATGGGCGCGTGCTGCCCTGCCGGCCTTGACCTTGGTGCTGGTCGGCCTGCTGCCGGTGATCGGCCTGATCCGTCGCTCGGCCCGCCAGCCGGGGCATTGACCACACGGAGTGTCCAGTTTCTTTGCGCGGGGCTACAATGCGCGCCTGCTGACGCAGCCGTCCATGAGCCCGCCCTCAGGCAGGGCCCGTTTAAGGAGTTATCCATGGGACAGCGTACACCCCTGTATGAACAGCATCTGGCGCTCGGCGCCAAGATGGTCGATTTCGGCGGCTGGGACATGCCGCTGCATTACGGTTCCCAGGTCGAGGAGCACCATCAGGTGCGCCGCGACTGCGGCGTGTTCGACGTCTCCCACATGACCGTGGTCGATGTCACCGGTGCCCAGGCCAAGGCCTGGCTGCAGCACCTGCTGGCCAACGACGTCGAGCGTCTGAAGACCCCCGGCAAGGCCCTCTACAGCGGCATGCTCAACGAGCGTGGCGGGGTGATCGATGACCTCATCGTCTACCTCACCGACTGGGGCTACCGCGTGGTGGTCAACGCCGCCACCCGTGACAAGGACTTGGCCTGGATGCAGGCGCAGACCGCCGGTTTCGACGTCGCGCTGAACGAGCGCGCCGAACTGGCCATGCTCGCCATCCAGGGCCCCAACGCCCGCGCCAAGACCGCCGAGCTGGTATCGCCGGCGCGCGCTGCGCTGATCCATGAGCTCAAGGTGTTCCAGGGCCTGCCGGAAGGCGACTGGTTCATCGCCCGTACCGGCTACACCGGCGAGGACGGCCTGGAAATCATGCTGCCGGCCGAGCAGGCTGCCGATTTCCTCACCGAGCTGGTCGGCGCCGGAATCGCCCCGATCGGCCTGGGCGCGCGCGACACCCTGCGCCTGGAAGCCGGCATGAACCTGTACGGCCAGGACATGGACGAAGACACCTCGCCGCTGGCCGCCAACATGGCCTGGACCATCGCCTGGGAGCCGGCCGAGCGCCAGTTCGTCGGCCGCAGCGCCCTGGAAAGCCAGCGTGCCGCCGGCAATCATCCCAAGCTGGTCGGCCTAGTGCTGGAAGAGCGCGGCGTGCTGCGCGCCCACCAGGTGGTACGGGTGGAAGGCGTGGGCGAGGGCGAGATCACCAGCGGCAGCTTCTCGCCGACCCTGAACAAGTCGATCGCCCTGGCCCGCGTGCCGGCCGCCACCGGCGACCGCGCCGAGGTGGAGATCCGTGGCAAGTGGTATCCGGTACGCGTCGTGCAAGCGAACTTCGTGCGCAACGGCAAGGCCGTCATCTGATTCGCCTGGCGCGGGGCAGAGCCCGCGCCAGCTGCTAAATTTTCCGGGCGGCCGATCCGCCCAGCGATTTCGAGGAGTACGACATGAGCAACATTCCCGCCGATCTGCGTTACGTCGCCAGCCACGAGTGGATCCGCCTGGAGGCCGATGGTTCGGTCACCGTGGGCATCACCGACCATGCCCAGGAAGCCCTGGGTGACGTGGTCTACGTCGAGCTGCCGGAAGTCGGCAAGCAGCTGGCCAGCGGCCAGGAAGCCGGTGTGGTCGAGTCGGTGAAGGCCGCCTCGGACATCTACGCACCGATCTCCGGTGAAGTGCTGGCGGTCAACGAGGCCCTGGCCGACGCGCCCGAGCAGGTCAACGGCGAGCCCTACGCCGCTTGGTTCTTCAAGCTGCAGCCGAGCAACCCGGCCGAGCTGGAAGCGCTGCTCGATGCCGCCGGCTACCAGGCCGTCTGCTCCGCCGATGCCTAAGGTGCCTGGCCGCGTCTAACGCGCGGCCTGCTGCCCAGAATCACGATTCCCGCTGTCGAGCCTCGATCCGTCGGGGCTCTGTCATTTTCCGAGAGCCCCGCCATGTCCACGCCCCGTCTCGACCAACTGCAACAGCCCGATGCCTTCCTCCGTCGCCACCTCGGTCCGGATGCCCGTGAAGAACAGGCCATGCTCGACGCCCTCGGGCTGAGCAGCCGCGACGAGCTGATCGTGCAGACCGTGCCACCGGCCATCCGCCTGGGCCGCGAACTGGACCTGCCCGCGGCGCTGGACGAGCAGGGCGCCCTGGCCAAGCTCAAGGGCTACGCCGAGCAGAACCAGCTGTGGACCAGCCTGATCGGCATGGGCTACCACGGCACCATCACCCCCACGGTGATCCTGCGCAACCTGCTGGAGAACCCGGGCTGGTACACCGCCTACACCCCCTATCAGCCGGAAATCGCCCAGGGTCGTCTGGAGTCGCTGCTGAACTTCCAGCAACTGACCATCGACCTGACCGGCCTGGACCTGGCCAGCGCCTCGCTGCTCGACGAAGCCACTGCCGCCGGTGAGGCCATGGCTCTGGCCAAGCGCGTGGCGAAGAGCAAGAGCAACCTGTTCTTCGTCGACGAGAACAGCCACCCGCAGACCATCTCGGTGGTGCAGACCCGTGCCGAAGGCTTCGGTATCGAGGTCAAGGTCGGCGCGCTGGACGAACTGGCTGGCCTGGAAGTGTTCGGCGCCCTGCTGCAGTACCCGGACACCCACGGCGAGATTCGTGACATCAAGCCGCTGATCGAGCAGCTGCATGCGCAGAACGCCCTGGCCTGCGTGGCCACCGACCTGCTCAGCCTGCTGCTGCTGACCCCGCCGGGTGAGCTGGGCGCCGACGTGGTGTTCGGCTCGGCGCAGCGCTTCGGCGTGCCGATGGGCTACGGCGGCCCGCACGCGGCCTTTTTCGCCACCCGCGACGCGTTCAAGCGCGCCATGCCCGGCCGGATCATCGGCGTGTCCAAGGACGCCCGTGGCAACACCGCGCTGCGCATGGCCCTGCAGACCCGCGAGCAGCATATCCGCCGCGAGAAGGCCAACTCCAACATCTGCACCTCGCAGGTGCTGCTGGCCAACATGGCCAGCTGCTATGCCGTCTACCACGGCCCGCAGGGCCTCAAGCGCATTGCCCAGCGTGTGCATCGCCTGACCGCCGTGCTGGCCGCCGGCCTGGAGCAGAAGGGCGTCAAGCGTGACAACCAGTTCTTCTTCGACACCCTGACCCTGGATGTCGGCGGCATGCAGACCGCCATCATCGAGTCGGCCAAGGCCGCGCGCATCAACCTGCGCATCCTCGGCCGCGGCAAGCTGGGCGTGAGCCTGGACGAGACCTGCACGGCGCAGACCGTCGAGCAGCTACTGTGCATCTTCCTCGGCGCCGACCACGGCCTGTCCGTCGCCGAGCTGGATGCGAGCCTGGTCAACGATGGCATTCCGGCCGCGCTGCAGCGTACCTCCAGCTACCTGACCCACCCGGTGTTCAACAGCCACCACAGCGAAACCGACATGCTGCGCTACCTCAAGCGCCTGGAGAACAAGGACCTGGCGCTGAACCAGGCCATGATCCCGCTCGGTTCCTGCACCATGAAGCTGAACGCCACCAGCGAGATGATCCCGGTGACCTGGCCCGAGTTCGGTGCCCTGCACCCCTTCGTGCCGGCTGACCAGGCCGTGGGCTACAAGCTGATGATCGACGAGCTGGAAGCCTGGCTGCGCGCCATCACCGGTTTCGACGCCATCTGCATGCAGCCCAACTCCGGCGCCCAGGGCGAGTACGCCGGCCTGCTGGCGATCCGCAAGTACCATGAGAGCCGCAACGAAGGTCATCGCGACATCTGCCTGATCCCGGCCTCGGCTCACGGCACCAACCCGGCCTCGGCGCAGATGCTCAACATGCGCGTGGTGGTGGTCGAGTGCGACGCCGCCGGCAACGTCGACATGGCCGACCTCAAGGCCAAGGCGGCCGAGGCCGGCGACAAGCTGTCCTGCCTGATGATCACCTACCCCTCGACCCACGGCGTGTATGAGGAAGGCATCCGCGAGATCTGCGAGGTGGTCCACAGCTTCGGCGGCCAGGTGTACATGGACGGCGCCAACCTCAACGCCCAGGTCGGCCTGGCCCGTCCGGCCGACATCGGCGCCGACGTGTCGCACATGAACCTGCACAAGACCTTCTGCATCCCCCACGGCGGTGGCGGCCCGGGCATGGGCCCGATCGGCGTGCGTGCGCACCTGGCGCCCTTCGTTGCCAACCACCCGGTGGTCGAGCTGCAGGGTCCGAACCCGCAGAACACCGCGGTCAGCGCCGCGCCCTGGGGCAGCGCCAGCATCCTGCCGATCAGCTGGATGTACATCGCCATGATGGGCCCGCAGCTGGCCACCGCCACCGAGACCGCGATCCTCAACGCCAACTACCTGGCCAGCCAGCTCAAGGGCGCCTTCCCGGTGCTCTACAGCGGCCGTAACGACCGCGTCGCGCACGAGTGCATCTTGGATTTGCGTCCGCTCAAGGCGGAGACCGGCATCAGCGAGGAGGACGTGGCCAAGCGCCTGATGGACTACGGCTTCCACGCGCCGACCATGAGCTTCCCGGTGCCGGGCACGCTGATGATCGAGCCGACCGAGAGCGAGTCGAAGGAAGAGCTGGATCGCTTCATCGAGGCGATGCTGAGCATCCGCGCCGAGATCGCCAAGGTTGCCAGCGGTGAGTGGCCAGCGGACAACAACCCGCTCAAGCATGCGCCGCACACCCTGGCCGACGTCACCGGCGTGTGGGATCGTCCGTACAGCATCGCCGAGGCGGTGACGCCGTCTGCCCACACCCTGGCGCACAAGTACTGGCCGGCGGTGAACCGCGTGGACAACGTCTACGGCGACCGCAACCTGTTCTGCGCCTGCGTGCCGATGGACGACTACCGCGAGTGAGTCGAACGTCGTGACCAAGAGGCCGCCCATTGGGCGGCCTCTTGTTTTCCGGCGGCTATTGCCCGCTGGCGCAGCCTGTCTCGGGCAGGCTGGCCAGGGCCCGGCGCAGCAACGCCTGGCTGCGTGCGCTGCGCATGATGCCGGTGTGGTTCTCCTCGAGCAGATACAGGCGATCCGTCTCGTCCTGCGCCGCCGGCAGCAGCTGGCTGGCCAGCGGTACGCTGCCGTCGTTGGGCTCGACGAGCATCCGGTTGTTGCCGGCATAGGCAACCAGTTGCCACTGGCGGATGTGTGCGGGCAGGGGATCGGCGAAGAGCTCCCGCAGAAACGGGCTGCCGGGTGCCATATCCCGCCATACCGGAACGTCCACCGGTACGCGCGCCGCACCGGTGGCTGCCGAGGGGTGACCGCCCCAAGGGGCAGCCAGGGTTAAGAGCAGGCACAGCCTCTGGTCGCCTGCACCGGGGCGCAGCAGCTGCGCGGTGCGCCTTGCCACCAGGCCGCCCATGCTGTGGGCGACCAGATGCAGGCGTTTGGGGGCGTAGCGCAGTTGCAGGTCGCGCAGCGCCTCGCTGAGCAGGTAGGCATTGTTGTTCAGCGGAGAGCCGCTGGGATACTGGTAGAGCAGCACCTGAAAGCGCTGCGGATCGATGGCGGCGGCCAGCTCGCGCCAGCTGCGTGGCGAGTCGTTGATGCCGTGAATGAGGATCACGGGCTCCAGATCATCCTGCCACGGGCGCAGCAGATAGAGCCCGTAGCCGATCTCGCGGATGAAATCCAATGGCCGCCAGGCGCCCTGCTGGATTCGCGTCTGGTCGAAGCGCGGATCGTCGAAGTCGACGACCTGCAGGTAATTGTGGCGCAGGCGCGGGTGCTCCCGATACAGCCGCCCCAGGCTGAGGTCCGCTGCGGGAACCTCTACGCCGGTGTCAGGTTGCGGGCTCAGGACGTTGTGTTCGGTGAATGCGGCACGCTGCTCGGCGCTCGGCTGCAGACGCATGGCGACAGTCTGGGCCGGAGCGCGCCAGTGTCTGGGTTCGCCCGGATCGAGGCGGAAGTTGATGTTGCTGTCGATGAAGGCCAGCAGCTGATAGTCGCCGCGTTCAACGCTGAAGTAGAACAGCGCGCCGGGCGCTACCACCCTGTAGCCGAGCGCTTCGCCGCGCTCGTCGAGCAGCACCACCAGTGCCGTCTGGTCGCTGTGCAGGCGCCCGGGAACCAGCATCAAGTCGCGCTCAACCTGCTGCATCTGTTTGCCCAGATGCAGCAGGTTGCAGGCGCTGAGCGGCATGAGCAGCGCCAGCAGAAGCCAGCGACTTCGCCGCATCAACTAGAGCGCCTCCACCTTCAGCAGTACGCCATCCTGACCGATGACCCGGACCTCGTGCCCGACCGGCAGCTCGGGGCCGGTGACCAGCCACAGGGTGTCGCCGGCCCTGATCTTGCCGCGTCCACCGACGATGGCTTCATGCAGCACGAAGGTGCGGCCAATGAATTCGCTGCCACGGCGATTCAGGCCCGGTACGTCGGAAGGCTTGGCGGCGCTGCGCTGGCGGCGCCACCAGAACACCGCAGTGAGCAGCGAGAGCAGGGCGAAGGCGAAGAACTGCCAGGCCCAGGGCAGGTCCGGCAGCAGGTAGGTGAGCAGGCCGACCGCGGCGGCGGCCAGGCCGATCCACAGCAGGTAGCCGCCAGCGCCGAATACTTCGAGGATCAGCAGGATGGTGCCGAAGGCCAGCCAGTCCCAGAACGACAGGTGCTGCAGGTACTCCATCACTTCTTGCCGTCCCTGCTATCGAAGGTGGCGCGCACGATTTCGCCGATACCGCCGACGGCGCCGATCACTTGGCTGGCCTCCAGCGGCATCAGCACCACCTTGCTGTTGTTGGCTGATGCGAGCTTGCCCAGGGCCTCGACATACTTCTGCGCGACGAAGTAGTTCACCGCCTGTACATTGCCGCCGGCAATCGCCTCGGACACCACGCGGGTGGCCTCGGCTTCAGCCTGGGCGGCGCGCTCGCGGGCCTCGGCTTCGAGGAAGGCGGCCTGGCGTTCGCCCTCGGCCTTGAGGATCTGCGCCTGCTTCTCGCCCTCGGCGGTGAGGATCTCGGCCTGGCGCTTGCCCTCGGCTTCAAGAATCTGCGCACGCTTGAGACGCTCTGCCTTCATCTGGCTGGCCATGGCCTCGACCAGGTCGGCGGGCGGGCTGATGTCCTTGATCTCGATGCGGGTGACCTTGATGCCCCAGGGCGCGGTGGCCTCATCGACGGTACGCAGCAGGCGTTCGTTGATCGCGTCGCGCTGGCTGAGCATGGCATCCAGTTCCATGGAGCCGAGCACGGTGCGGATATTGGTCATCACCAGGTTGCGGATCGCGTGTTCGAGGTTGTTGACCTCGTAGGCGGCCTGGGCGGCGTTGATCACCTGGAAGAAACACACGGCATCGATGGTGACGATGGCGTTGTCGGCGCTGATCGCCTCCTGCGGCGGAATATCCAGCACGCTTTCCATGACGTTGAGCTTGCGGTCGACCCGGTCCATCACCGGGACGATGATGTTGAGGCCGGGCTTGAGGGTGTTGGTGTAGCGCCCAAAGCGCTCCACCGTCCATTCGTAGCCCTGGGGCACCACCTTGAAGCCCATGAACACGATGGCCACGGCCAGACCGACGAAGAGAAAGACGACGCCACCGATACCCATGCTGTTGCCTCCTGCTGATGCTTGTTCGGGGAGAGCAAGTATTGCACGGCCACGTGACTGCTGGGCGTCGTTACTTCTGCTCGCTCTGCGGGGTGACGCGCAGGACTTCCTCGATGGTGGTCAGGCCGGCGGCGACCTTCTGCGCGCCGGACAGGCGCAGGCTGCGCATGCCGTCCTTGAAGGCCGCGCGGCGCAGGGCGATGAGGTCGGTGTCGGCGGTGATCAGCGGCTTGATGCCATCGTTGAGCAGCATGATCTCGTATACCCCGGCACGCCCGCGGTAGCCGGTTTCGCGGCACTCCAGGCAGCCCACGGCACGGTGGGCGCCGGTCGGTAGCGGTGCGCTCCAGGGGCGCGTCAGCTCCTGCCAGCTCTCCTCTTCCATTGTCACCGGTGCCTTGCAATGCGGGCACAGGGTCCGCACCAGGCGCTGAGCCATGACCCCCAGCACAGTGGCCTTGAGCAGGTAGTGCGGTACGCCCAGCTCGAGCAGGCGGCTGATGGCGCTGGGTGCGTCGTTGGTGTGCAGGGTGGACAGCACCAGGTGTCCGGTGAGCGCCGCCTGGATGGCCATCTCGGCGGTTTCCAGGTCACGGATCTCGCCGATCATGATGATGTCCGGGTCCTGGCGCATCAGTGCGCGTACGCCGCTGGCGAAGGTCAGGTCGATGTTGTGCTGCACCTGCATCTGGTTGAAGGAGGTCTCGATCATCTCGATCGGGTCCTCGATGGTGCAGACGTTGACCTCCTCGGTCGCCAGCTGTTTGAGCGTGGTGTAGAGCGTGGTGGTCTTGCCCGAGCCGGTAGGGCCGGTGACCAGGATGATGCCGTTGGGCTGGCAGGTCATGCTCTCCCAGCGGCGCAGATCGTCGGGGGAGAAGCCCAGCTGGTCCGGGCTCTTGAGCAGCACCTCGGGGTCGAAGATACGCATCACCATCTTCTCGCCGAAGGCGGTGGGCAGGGTCGACAGGCGCAGTTCCACCTCGCCGCCGTCCGGGGTCTTGGTCTTGATCCGGCCGTCCTGCGGCTTGCGCTTCTCCGCCACGTTCATCCGCCCCAGGCTTTTCAGGCGGCTGACGACGGCCATGGTGACCTGCGGCGGGAACTGGTAGACGTTGTGCAGCACGCCGTCGATGCGAAAGCGCACGGTGCCGGCCTCGCGGCGCGGCTCGATGTGGATGTCGCTGGCGCGCTGCTGGTAGGCGTACTGGAACAGCCAGTCGACGATATTGACGATATGCGCATCGTTGGCGTCCGGCTCCTGGTCGCTGGCACCGAGGCTGAGCAGTTGCTCGAAGTTGCCGACGCCGCTGATCTTCTGGTCGACGGCGGTGGCGCCGCTGACTGAGCGGGCCAGGCGGTAGAACTCGGTGGTGAAGCGCTGGATGTCCGCCGGGTTGGCCACTACGCGCTTGATCGGCCGCTTGAGCACATGGGTCAGGTTGCTTTCCCAGCCATGCACGAAGGGTTGCGCGCTGGCGATGGTCACCGCCTCGCTGTCCACCGCCACGGCGAGAATCTTGTGGCGCTGGGCGAAGGCGTAGGACATCAGCGGCGTGACGGCGGCAACATCGATCTTCAGCGGGTCGATGCGCAGGTAGGGCTGGCCGGCGAAGTTGGCCAGCCATACGGTCAAACCCTCCAGGTCGTGCTTGCGTCCGGGGCGTTGCAGGTCGTCGACCTGCTGCGCCGCGAGGAACTCCAGGGGGTGCAGCTGGGCATTGGCCGAGGCGCGGCGCAGTACCATGCACTGCTCGGCCTGCTCCTGGGCCACGCGACCCTGGGCCACCAGTTCGCGGAGGATGTCGTTGAGGTCGAGCCAGCGATCCTGGGTGGGCGAGGCGAGGGCGGACATGGAGCTCCCTTTCATGTGACGACGAGGCTGAGAACCTGTCCGGAGCCCGCCACGCCTGCTGCAGGCGGGACTCCGACCGGTGCTGCATAGCTTATTTCAGCAGCAGCTTCCAGGGTTTGAGCGTCGCCACAGTATGGGCCTGTGCCTGGCGAGCGACCAGCACTTCGGCGTCGTTGGCGCAGGTGGCCAGTGCCTCCAGCTTGGCCAGTTCGCCATACAGGCGATCCAGCTCTGGCAGCTCCGGTACCTGCCGAGCCATGCGCAGCCAGGCCAACAGGCGTTCGATGCGCGGCAGCTGTTCGGCCAGGGCTTCGGGGAACTGCTGGTAGTGTTTCAGGCGCAGTCCTTCGGCTTCTTCGGCCAGTAGGGTCGGCAGCCAGTTGCCCAGCGCGGCCTTGCCCTGGCGCTCGCCGCGCGCGTTGCGGCCAACGGTCCAGGTACGTTGCAGCAGCCAGCGCGACAGCTGCAGGGACAGCAGGCCCCAGCGATTGCCCTGCAGTTCGCCGGCGAACATGGCCGGGGCGTTATGCCGCAGTGCCTCGTCGTCACGGCCTGCGGCCAGGCGCGGGCGCCAGTCGGTCAGCAGGGCGTCGAGCGCCTCGCGCAGCTCGCGGCTGGAGGCGCGCGGTGCGGCCTGACCGAGGCTGCCGAGCAGGGCGCGCAGATCGATCAGCTGCTGCAGCCATTGCTCCAGCAGTTTCCAGTGGCCGTTCCAGCGGTACTGCTCGGCCAGGCGCTGGCTGCTGCCGAGCAGATGCCAGGCGATGGCGGTGATGGCGTCGTCCAGCGTCATCTCGGCGGTCAGCGCCGGTGGCGGCAGGGCCAGGCCATAGCTGCCGGAGTCGAACAGACGGTAACCGCGTTCGGCCTTGCTGATGTCGCAGGGCATCAGCGGCAGGTCGGCGGCCAGTTCGCAGGCCAGTTCCAGCAGGGCCGCCGGGTCGCCTTCACGCAGCTCCAGTTCCAGTTCGCAGATCTCTTCCTCGCCCTCGCCGGCAATCACCTTGCCCAGGTCGAGCGCCGCCTCGATCACGGTCTTGGCCTTGCCGCGACCCCAGGCGATTTCGGCTTTCTCACGGACGAAGTCGGTGGTGAAGATCGGCTGCAGACTTTTCTTGTCCAGCTCGGCCAGGCTGGCCGGCCAGCAGTCGTCGCTGAGCAGCTTGGTGTCCAGCTTGGCTTTTTTCAGGTACCAGTCCCACTCGTTGCGCTCGGACAGGCCGGCGACGCTCTGACCACGACTTTTCAGGGTCTGGATGATCTGCTCGCCATCACGCCGCAGGCGCAGCGCGACGCGCGCACCGGCCAGGTCGCGGGATGGGGTGTCGAAGTACTGGTTGAACAGCTCACAGCGCTGCCAGCCGGACTTGTTGCGCTTTTTCAGCAGCGGGTGGTCACGCAGGGCGGCGAGGGTTTCGCGGCTGACGCGCAGCTTGATCTCGGTTTCTTTGTTCATGCGAAAGCGGCCCTTTGAGGTTGTTTCTTCTGGCGAGTATGCCGGGTGGTGCTCGGCGAGCGATGCCGTGGCAGTGCGATCTGCCGTGCAGAGACGCCACTGTCGGGCGGCGACTGGATGAGGTACAGCCAGAGCAGTGAACGGTCGCGCGAGTACTGACGATGGTTATGACCCGAGTGCTGCCGGGTAGTGTACGCGTGAGAACCGCCCGCGTGTCCTGGGGCCAGTAGCGCTTGAACTGCTCGACTGCCATGTGCTGCGTCCACCGGGCTGTCTGTGCGCATCGTAATTCAGGGCAGGGCGATTCTGTTGATTGCCTGCAGTGGCCCGCAGCCCAGGCGGTGTAACGACAAGGCCGCCCTCGGGCGGCCTTGCGGGCGATGGACGGGTACGTCAGACGAACAGCTTCACGCCGAGCCAGAACAGACTCGCGGACAGCAGAATGGTAGCCGGCAATGTCAGCACCCACGCCATCAGAATGTTACGCACCGTACCGAATTGCAGGCCGCTCTTGTTGGCGACCATGGTGCCGGCGACGCCCGAGGACAGCACGTGGGTCGTGGAGACGGGCAGGCTGTAGACGTTGGCTAGGCCGATGGCGATCGATGCGGTGATCTGTGCACTCATGCCCTGGGCGTAGGTCATGCCCTGCTTGCCGATCTTCTCGCCGACGGTGAGTACTACGCGCTTCCAGCCGATCATGGTGCCGATACCCAGCGCCAGGGCCACGGCGAAGATCACCCAGAGGGGCGCGTACTCGGTGGTGGCGGTGAGATCCTTACGTAGCTTCTCCAGGTCCGCCTTTTCGCGCTTGGCCAGGCCGTCGAGTTTGCCGACTTTCTTCGCGGTATCGTCCAGGCACAGCAGGTAACGACGCACCTGGGTGCGTTTTTCCTGGTCCATCTGGTTGTAGTTGGTGATGCCCTCGAGGCTCTGCAGCAGGGCGGCGATGGTCGGTTCGGTCAGCTTGGCGTCGCAACGGAACTTCTTCGGCATTTCGGTGGTGCCGTTCTTGCCGAGAGCCAGGTACTCGCTCAGCGAGTCATGGTTGCGCTCGTAGAACTGTTGCAGATGCTGGGCCGCGTCGCGGGTACGCTCGATCTGGTAGGTGGTGCTGTTGAGATCCAGGACGAACTTGGCGGGGACGATGCCGATCAGTACCAGCATGATCAGGCCGATACCCTTCTGGCCGTCGTTGGAGCCGTGCACGAAGCTGACACCCATGGCCGAAACGATCAGTACCAGGCGGTTCCAGAACGGTGGCTTCTTCTTGCCCTTGACCTCCATGCGACTTTCCGGAGTCTCGTGCATCTTCGAACCGGCGAAGGCGCGACGCAGGGCGATCAGGATCAGCGCGGCCACGGCGAAGCCAGCCAGCGGCGACAGCAGCAGAGAAAGACCAATATCGATCGCTTTCTGCCAGTTCACTCCCTCGGCCAGCGACACCTGGGTGAGCAGGGCGTTGGCCAGGCCGACACCCAGGATCGAGCCGATCAGGGTGTGCGAGCTGGAGGCCGGGATGCCGAAGTACCAGGTACCCAGGTTCCAGGCGATGGCTGCGGTCAGCAGGGAGAACACCATCACCAGACCGTGGGCCGTGTTGACGTTGATCAGCAGCTCCACCGGCAGCAGGTGGACGATGGCGTAGGCCACGCCGATACCACCGAGCACCACGCCGAGGAAGTTGAAGATGCCCGAGGCGACTACTGCGAGGTGCGGCGGCATCGCCTTGGTGTAGATGACCGTGGCCACCGCGTTGGCGGTGTCATGGAAACCGTTGATGAATTCGAAGGTCAGGACAAAGGCGAGGGCCAGGACCAGGCTGATGGCGACCCAGGCATCGAGCCCGCTGAATATCTCGAACATGACGTTTTTGTGACCGAAAAAAGGGGCGCGAAGTATGCCAGATGGAGGAGATTTCTGCGCGTGGCCTCGATTTCGAGTGCGTGGGGTCGGACGAAAGGTCGTTTCGGTGCCGCATAGGCAGCGGGCTCCGGCCTCTCTATCATGGGCCCAGACCACGGAGAATCCCCATGTCGCTTCCCTCCCTGAAGGACCAGTTTGCCGCGCTGATCGCCGCCCCTTCGGTGAGCTGTACCCAGCCGCACTGGGATCAATCCAATCGTACTGTCATCGAGCTGCTGGCCGGCTGGCTGGCTGAACTCGGCTTCGCCTTCGAGATTCAGGAGGTGGCGCCGGGCAAGGCCAACCTGCTGGCCACGCTCGGCAGCGGTCCCGGCGGCCTGGTGCTGGCCGGCCACAGCGATACGGTGCCTTTCGATGCCGCGCTGTGGCACAGCGACCCGCTCAGGTTGACCGAGCAGGGGGATCGCTGGGTGGGTCTCGGCGTGTGCGACATGAAGGGTTTCTTCCCGCTGGTGATCGAGGCGGTACGCGGTCTGCTCGACCAGCCGTTCCGGCAGCCACTGCTGGTGCTGGCCACCTGTGACGAGGAAAGCTCGATGGCCGGCGCCCGTGCCCTGGCCGCTGCCGGACGCCCGCTGGGGCGTGCGGCGGTGATCGGCGAACCGACCGGCCTGAAGCCGATCCGTCTGCACAAGGGCGTGATGATGGAGCGCATCGACATCCTCGGCCAGAGCGGTCATTCGTCCGACCCGAGCCTCGGTCACAGCGCCCTGGAGGCCATGCAGGACGTCATGGGCGAGTTGCGCCAGCTGCGCGCACAGTGGCAGCGCGAGTTCAACAATCCGCAGTTCGGCGTACCGCAGCCGACGCTGAACTTCGGTTGCATCCACGGTGGCGACAACCCCAACCGCATCTGCGGCCAGTGTGCCCTGGAGTTCGACCTGCGCCCGCTGCCCGGCATGGACCCTGAGCAGCTGCGTGCGGCCATCCGTGGCAAGCTGCAACCGCTGGCCGAAAGGCATCGGGTGCAGATCGACTATGCACCGTTGTTCGCCAACGTGCCGCCCTTCGAGCAGAGCGCCGACAGCGAACTGGTGCGCGTTGCGGAAAAGCTCACCGGGCATGCCGCGCAGGCGGTGGCATTCGGCACCGAAGCGCCGTATCTTCAGCAACTTGGCTGCGAGACCATCGTGCTCGGCCCAGGCGATATCGCCTGTGCTCATCAGCCGGGGGAGTTTCTCGAACTGGCGCGCATCGAACCGACCGTGGCGCTGCTGCGCCAGCTGATCCAGCACTATTGCCTATGACCCGTTCACCCCTGCGAGGCGTGCCGATGTTGCGACGACGCTAGACCGACCTTTGCTGCTCCGCACCGGGGCAGGCACAACCTCGTTCGTCCGTCCTTGCTCACAGGCTTTACATGCACGACTACGTCAACTGGCTCCGCCACGCTTCGCCCTATATCAACGCCCACCGCGACTGCACCTTCGTGGTCATGCTGCCGGGCGAGGGTGTGGAGCATCCGAATTTCGGCAACATCGTTCACGACCTGGTGCTACTGCACAGCCTGGGCGTGCGCCTGGTGCTGGTACACGGCTCGCGCCCGCAGATCGAGGCGCGCCTGGTCGAGCGCGGTCTGACGCCGCGTTACCACCGCGACCTGCGCATCACCGATGGGCCGACCCTGGACTGCGTCATCGACGCTGTCGGGCGCCTGCGCATCGCCATCGAGGCACGCCTGTCGATGGATATGGCTGCCTCGCCGATGCAGGGCTCGCGCCTGCGCGTGTCTGGCGGCAACTTCGTCACCGCGCGGCCGATTGGCGTGGTCGATGGCATCGACTATCACCACACCGGCGAAGTGCGCCGGGTCGACCGCAAGGGCATCAGTCGCCTGCTCGACGAGCGCAGCATCGTGCTGCTCTCTGCGCTTGGCTATTCGCCCACCGGGGAAATCTTCAACCTGGCCTGCGAGGACGTCGCCACCCGTGCCGCCATTGACCTGCAGGCCGACAAGCTGCTGCTGTACTCCGCCGAGCGGGGTCTGATCGACGAGGCCGGCAAGCTGGTGCGCGAGCTGCGTCCGCAGCAGGTGCCGGCGCACCTGGCGCGCCTCGGCAGCTGCTACCAGGCCGAGCTGCTCGACGCCGCCGCCCAGGCCTGCCGCGGCGGGGTCAAGCGCAGTCATATCGTCAGCTACATGGAAGACGGCTCGCTGCTCACCGAGCTGTTCACCCGCGACGGCGGCGGAACCCTGGTCGACCAGGAGCAGTTCGAATCGCTGCGCGAGGCGACCATCGAGGACGTCGGCGGCCTGATCGAGCTGATCACCCCGCTGGAGGACCAGGGCATCCTGGTACGCCGCTCGCGCGAGGTGCTGGAGCGCGAGATCGGCCAGTTCAGCATCGTCGAGCGCGATGGTCTGATCATCGCCTGTGCCGCGCTCTACCCGATCGCCGACTCGGATGCCGGCGAGCTGGCCTGCCTGGCGGTCAACCCGGAGTATCGCCACGGTGGGCGCGGTGACGAGCTGCTGGAGCGCATCGAGGAACGCGCCCGCGCACTCGGGCTGAAGACGCTCTACGTACTCACCACCCGTACCGCGCACTGGTTCCAGGAGCGTGGCTTCGAGCCCAGCGCGGTGGAGCGCCTGCCGGCGGCGCGCGCCTCGCTGTACAACTATCAGCGCAACTCGAAGATCTTCGAAAAGGCGCTCTGAACACCTGTTGCGCATGGGGCGTAGGGCGTCAGGCAAGAAAAAGGGCCGCGAGTGCGGCCCTTTTTTCAGGTGATTCGGCTCAGGCGCTGCGTCGCTGATGCAGGGCGTACTGTTCGTTGCCATCGTCCCAGCCGGCTTCCCAGGCGGCGGCCAGCACTTCCACGGGGTGCGGTTGGGCCTGTTGCGGCTGGCCGGTGAGTCCGGCCATGTAGCCTTGCTGGTAGGCCTTGTTGAGGCTTTCCAGGCTCCAGTCGTGGTTGTCTTCAGCGGGCGTCATGGCAGTGGCCAATGCGGGTTTCCCCACAGGCTAGCCTGACTCGGAGGCCGCGGCGTGCCGCTGGTCAGAACCGAACGGTCGACGTGGCGGATTTGTGACGGACTACCGCTGGCTGCGTCAGTCCGTCACCCAGGTGCCTGATTTCAAACGCCAATGCCGAGGATGCTGGCCTGGTAGGCGGCGACGAAGGTGTCGAAATCGCCGGTTGGCGCCGCTTCCAGTTCGGCCTGCTCGGCCAGTGACTGGCGCGCCATGCGTTCGAAGGCGGCTTCTTCGCTCGCCGTCAGCGGCTGGCTGCGGAAGGTGGCGGCATGCGCCTTGCTCTGGCGCAGGGCGAAGTCGCGGAAACGTTCGCCACGCGCCTGCAGTTCGGTCAGCACCTGGGCCGACGGCGTCAGGCTGGCGTCCTCGACCTTGCGCCGCTGCAGCTGCACGGCATTGCGGTAGGCGTCGCCACCGTAGGCGCGGTCGAGCAGCGCGGCGATGGGCGCGAAGGCGTCGAGCAGCTCGCCGGCCCAGGCCTGCAGTTCGATCTGCTCACCGTCGCGTTGCAGGTGCAGGCCCGGGCGGCGTCCCTCCTTGACCGTCTTGAGGAAGTTCTCGGTGCTGGCGCGGCATACGCCGCTGGCGAGCAGCGGGCTGTCCTGCAGGGCGCAGAACAGGATGAAGGCGTCGAGGAAGCGCGCCTGGTCGAGGTCGATACCCAGCGGCAGGTAGGGGTTGATGTCCAGGCAACGCACTTCTACGTACTGCACGCCGCGGCTCATCAGGGCCTGGATCGGACGCTCGCCGGAGTAGGTGACGCGCTTGGGGCGGATGCTCGAGTAGTACTCGTTCTCGATCTGGATGATGTTGGTGTTGAGCTGCAGCCACTCGCCGTTGGCATCCTTGGTGCCGATCTCGGCATAGGCCGGGTAGGGCGTCGCCACGGCGCTGCGCAGGCTCTCGGTGTAGCTGGCGAGGTCGTTGTAGCAGGGCGTCAGGCCCGACTGGGCGCTGCTCTGGTAGCCCAGGTCGCTCATGCGCAGGCTGGTGGCGTACGGCAGATAGAGGGTGTCGGCATCCAGCTGCTGCAGCTGGTGCGGGCGACCGCGCAGGAAGCTGGCGTCCAGCGCCGGCGAGGCGCCGAACAGGTACATCAGCAGCCAGCTGTAGCGGCGGAAATTGCGGATCAGCGCGATGTAAGCGGCGGACTGGTAGTCGCGCGCACTCTGCGTGTCGCCGTCGAGCTGCTGCAGCAACGGCCAGATGCCCTCGGCCAGGCTGAAGTTGTAGTGGATGCCGGCGATGCACTGCATGGTCTTGCCGTAGCGCAGGGCCAGGCCCTGACGGTAGACGTATTTGAGGCGGCCGATATTGGAGCTGCCATAGCGGGCGATCGGGATGTCCGCTTCCTCCGGCAGCCGGCCGGGCATCGACGGGCTCCACAGGTACTCGCCGTCCAGGCGGCTGGCGGCGAAACGGTGGATACGTTCGAGGTCGGCCAGGGTGTCGGCCGGGTCGGGCTCGGCCGGGGTGATGAACTCCAGCAGGGCCTCGGAATAGTCGGTGGTGATCTGTGCATGGGTCAGCGCCGAGCCCAGCGCGACCGGATGCGGCGTCTGCGCCAGCTCACCGTTGGCGGTGACGCGCAGGGTCTCGCGCTCGATGCCGTGCAGGCAGCGGGTCAGCAGGGACAGGTGGTCGGCCTCGCCGAGCAGAGCCAGGCGGCGGTTGAGGAGATCGCTCAAGATTCTTGTTCCTTCACTCGACGGTCGCCCCTATATGGGGGTGGAGCCGCCACACTGCAAGTCGGATGCGGACCGGCGCTGTCGCCTGACCGGAAGGGGAGGATGCGCTGATAGCCGGGATCGGCGCAATGCCTGCGACTCCCCTCTCCCGGAGGGAGAGGGGAGTCGGATCACTTACAGATAAAGGTGGCCTGGGCGGTGGCGATCAGCTTGTCGCCCTGTTCCACCCGCGCTTCCAGTACATGCACCTTGCGTCCGGCATTGAGCACGCGGGCGTGGCAGACCACTTCGCCGGCCTCGACGCCGCGGATGTAGTTGACCTTGCACTCCAGGGTCATGCTGCCGGCCTCGCCGCCGAACAGGCTGTGGCTGGCCTGGCCGAGGGCGGTGTCGATCAGTGAGTAGAGCGCGCCGCCGTGCATGCGCCCGTGCAGGTTGAGCATCTGCTCCTGCATGGCCATGCGCAGCTCGGCCTCGCCGTTCTCGGCGCGCAGGATGCGGATGCCGAGCAGGCGGCTGAAGTTGCTGTCTTTGCCGACGGGCGATGCGTCACTCATGGGTTACTTCCTCAGCTGCTTGGCGTTGGCGAACAACGAGGCCATGGCCGCGTTGGCTGGGGCCGGCTTGTCCTGGCTGGAGTGGCGCTCGCTGCGCGGCGAGTTGCCGCCGCGGTTCTGGCCACCACGCGGGCCCTCGGTCTTCTGCCCCGGGGTATCGCTCATGCGCATGGACAGGCCGACACGGTTGCGCGGGATGTCCACTTCCATGACTTTCACTTTGACGATATCGCCCGCCTTGACCACCTCATAGGGGTCTTTGACGAACTTTTCCGACAGTGCCGAGATGTGTACCAGGCCGTCCTGGTGCACGCCGATGTCGACGAAGGCGCCGAAGTTGGTGACGTTGGTCACCACGCCTTCGAGGATCATGCCCGGCTGCAGGTCCTTGAGGCTCTCGACGCCGTCCTGGAACTCGGCGGTCTTGAACTCCGGACGCGGGTCTCGCCCCGGCTTGTCCAGTTCCTTGAGGATGTCGGTGACGGTCGGCAGACCGAAGCTCTCGTCGGTGAAGCGCTTGGGATCGAGGCTGCGCAGGAAGCTGGAGTCACCGATCAGCGAGCGGATGTCGCGGCCGGTGTCGGCGGCGATGCGTTGCACCAGCGGATAGGTTTCCGGGTGCACGGCGGAGGCGTCCAGCGGGTTGTCGCCGTTCATTACGCGGAGGAAGCCGGCGGCCTGCTCGAAGGTCTTGTCGCCCAGGCGCGGCACCTTCTTCAGCTCGTTGCGGCTCTTGAACGCGCCGTTGGCATCGCGGAACTGCACGATGTTCTGCGCCAGGGTGCTGTTGAGGCCGGAGATGCGCGCCAGCAGGGCGGCGGAGGCGGTGTTGACGTCCACGCCGACGGCGTTCACGCAGTCCTCGACCACCGCATCCAGCGAGCGCGCCAACTTCAGCTGCGACACGTCGTGCTGGTACTGGCCGACGCCGATGGATTTCGGGTCGATCTTCACCAGCTCGGCCAGCGGGTCCTGCAGGCGGCGGGCGATGGAGACGGCGCCACGCAGCGACACGTCCATGTCGGGGAACTCGCGCGCGGCCAGCTCGGAGGCGGAGTAAACCGAGGCGCCGGCCTCGGAGACCATCACCTTGGTCAGCTTGAGCGCCGGCAGCTTCTTGATCAGGTCGGCGGCCAGCTTGTCGGTCTCGCGGCTGGCGGTGCCGTTGCCGATCGAGATCAGGTCCACCGCATGCTTGGCGCACAGCTTGGCGAGGATGGCCAGGGTGCCGTCCCAGTCGTTGCGCGGTGCGTGCGGGTAGACGGTGGTGGTTTCCAGCACCTTGCCGGTGGCGTCGACCACCGCCACCTTGCAGCCGGTGCGCAGGCCCGGGTCCAGCGCCAGGGTGGCGCGCGGGCCGGCCGGGGCGGCCAGCAGCAGGTCGTGCAGGTTGCGGGCGAACACGGTGATCGCCTCGTCCTCGGCCTTCTCGCGCAGCTCGCCGAGCAGGTCGGTTTCCAGGTGGGTGTAGAGCTTGACCTTCCAGGTCCAGCGCACCACCTCGCCCAGCCACTTGTCGGCGGCGCGGCCGCGCTGTTCGATGCCGAAGCGCTCGGCGATCATCAGTTCGCACGGGTGCATCGTGCCGGGGGCTTCGTCGCCGACCTTGAGGCTGGCGCCGAGGATGCCTTCGTTGCGCCCGCGGAAGATCGCCAGGGCGCGGTGCGACGGTACGTTCTTCAGCGGCTCGTCGTGCTCGAAGTAATCACTGAACTTGGCGCCTTCGGCTTCCTTGCCGGCGACCACGCGGGCGCTGAGAGTGGCTTCGTGCTTCAGGAAGGAGCGCAGCTTGTCGAGCAGGCTGGCGTCCTCGGCGAAGCGCTCCATCAGGATGTACTTGGCGCCTTCCAGCACGGCCTTCACATCGGCGAAGCCCTTGTCGGCATCGACGAAACGCGCAGCCTCGGCTTCCGGGTTGAGGCTCGGGTCATTGAACAGGCCGTCGGCCAGCTCGCCGAGGCCGGCTTCCAGGGCGATCTGGCCCTTGGTGCGGCGTTTCTGCTTGTACGGCAGATACAAGTCTTCGAGACGCGTCTTGGTGTCGGCCTCGTTGATTTCGCGGGTCAGTTCGGGGGTCAGCTTGCCCTGTTCCTCGATGCTGGCGAGGATGGCGGCACGGCGCTCGTCCAGTTCACGCAGGTAACGCAGGCGCTCTTCCAGGTGGCGCAACTGGGTGTCGTCCAGGCTGCCGGTGACTTCCTTCCGGTAACGGGCGATAAAGGGCACGGTGGAGCCTTCATCGAGCAGCGCCACGGCGGCGGCCACCTGTTGCGGGAGGACGCCGAGCTCGGCGGCGATACGCTTGTTGATGCTATCCATGAAACCTACCTGACAGAATTACCACGCCGAGGCCGACGCGAAAGCGCCGCATTATAAACACCGCCCCGGAAGGGCATGGGAACCGTTCGTGGGAAAAATCTGCTAACAATGGCCGCAGCCGGGCCTGGGCGGCCTTCGGCCATAATGCGGCCACAGTCAAAGGGGAAATTGCATGAGTACCGCTGCCGCGCCGGAAGGCGAAAAAATCCTGATAGTCGACGATGATCCAGGCCTGCGCCGTCTGCTGGAGCGCTTCCTCAGCGAGCAGGGCTACCGCGTGCGCGCGGTGGAGAACGTCGAGCAGATGGATCGCCTGCTGGCCCGTGAGCTGTTCCAGCTGCTGGTGCTCGACCTCATGCTGCCGGGCGAGGACGGCCTGTCCGCCTGCCGTCGTCTGCGCGAGGCGAACAACCAGATGCCGATCATCATGCTCACCGCCAAGGGCGACGAGGCCAGCCGCATCCAGGGCCTGGAAGGCGGCGCCGACGACTACCTGGCCAAGCCGTTCAACCCTCGCGAGCTGCTGGCACGGATCAAAGCCGTGCTGCGCCGCCAGGCGCCGGTGGTGCCGGGTGCGCCAGCCAGCGAGGATGAAACGGTGAGCTTCGGCGAGTACGAGCTGTCGCTGGCCACCCGCGAGCTGAAGAAGGGCGACGAAGTGCACATGCTCACCACTGGTGAATTCGCTGTGCTCAAGGCCCTGGTGCAGCATGCCCGTGAGCCGCTGACCCGCGACAAGCTGATGAACCTGGCGCGCGGTCGCGAGTGGGATGCCCTGGAGCGCTCCATCGACGTGCAGATTTCCCGCCTGCGCCGGCTGATCGAGCCGGACCCGTCCAAGCCGCGCTATATCCAGACCGTTTGGGGTGTGGGTTACGTGTTCGTGCCGGATGGCAGCAAATCCTGACAAGTAGGGTGGATAACGCCGCTGGCGGCTTGTCCACCGTTGTGCCCGTCAGGTGGTTAAAGCCTGAGGCTGTTTTCCACCCTGCCCCGAGCCAAGCATGAAAACCCCCGTCTGGTTCCCGCAAAGCTTCTTCGCCCGCACCCTGTGGCTGGTGCTCATCGTCGTGCTGTTTTCCAAGGCGCTGACCCTGGTTTACCTGATGATGAACGAAGACATGCTGGTTGACCGCCAGTACAGCCATGGCGCGGCGTTGACCCTGCGCGCCTACTGGGCCGCGGAGCCGGAGGACCGGCCGCATATCGCGCAGGCCGCCACCCTCAGCCAGGTGCCGCACGAGAACGTGCCTGCTACCGAGCAGCACTGGCCCTACTCGGAGATATTCCTGCGTCAGATGCAGGCCGAGCTGGGCCCGGACACCGAGGTGCGGGTGCGGGTGCAAAGCCCGCCCGCGCTCTGGGTCAGGGCGCCCAGCCTGGGGCCGGACTGGCTCAAGGTGCCGCTCTACCCGCACCCGCTGCGCGGGCAGAAGATCTGGAGCGTGCTCGGCTGGTTCCTCGGCATCGGCCTGCTGTCCACCGCCGCCGCCTGGATCTTCGTGCGCCAGCTCAGCGCCCCGCTCAAGCGCCTGGTGTTCGCCGCGCGCCAATTCGGCCAGGGGCGCAGCGTGCGCCTGCCGGTCAGTGATACGCCCAGCGAGATGGCCGAGGTGTATCGGGCCTTCAACCAGATGGCCGAGGACATCGAGCAGGGCGCGCGTGAGCGCGAGCTGATGCTGGCCGGCGTCTCGCATGACTTGCGCACGCCGCTGACACGCCTGCGCCTGTCGCTGGAGATGCTGGGGGGCGATGCCGAGATGAGCGAGGACATGATCCGCGACATCGAGCACATGGACGCCATTCTCGACCAGTTCCTGGCCTTCATTCGCGACGGTCGTGACGAGAAACCCGAGCCGCTGCTGCTCGACGAGTTGGTGCGCGAGACGGTGGCTCCCTACAACCAGAAGGAAGACCGAGTTCGCCTGTGTCTGGAGCGGGTGCCCGCATTTCCGTTGCGGCGCGTCTCGCTGAAGCGTCTGCTGGTCAACCTGCTGGACAATGCGCTGCGTTACGGCGGGCAGAATGTCGAGGTGGTGACCAGTCTGGCGGGCGATGAGAGTGCCCCCTATGTCGTCCTCAGCGTGCTGGACCGCGGGCCGGGCATTGCGCCAGCGGAAATGGGCGAGATCTTCAACCCCTTCATTCGCGGTGACCGCGCGCGTGGTGGCAAGGGCACGGGGCTTGGGCTGGCCATCGTCAAGCGCATCGCCGCGCTGCACGGCGGCAGCGTGGAGCTGCGCAACCGCTCCGGCGGGGGCCTGGAGGCGCGCATCTGTCTGCCCCTGGGCTTGCTGTTGCCGCGCGACGCCAGCTGAGCGCGGCGCGCGCCACTGCCGAGTCCGTCGGCGTCACTCTAGCCCCGGCCTTTGGTTCGGGTCTGGCCGGGCATGGCATTCTTTTCCAGGTAGTCGATGATGATGCTGGCGACGTCCTTGCCGGTGGTGGTTTCGATACCTTCCAGGCCAGGCGAGGAGTTCACCTCCATCACCAGCGGCCCATGGTGGGAGCGCAGGATGTCCACCCCGGCTACCGACAGGCCCATCACTTTGGCCGCACGAATGGCGGTGGAGCGTTCCTCCGGGGTGATCTTGATCAGGCTGGCTACGCCTCCGCGGTGCAGGTTGGAGCGGAACTCGCCGGGCTTGGCCTGGCGTTTCATCGCGGCAATCACCTTGTCGCCGACCACGAAGCAGCGGATGTCGGCACCGCCGGCTTCCTTGATGTATTCCTGCACCATGATGTTCTGCTTCAGGCCCATGAAGGCCTCGATCACCGACTCTGCTGCTTTCTCCGTTTCGCACAGCACCACACCGATACCCTGAGTGCCTTCCAGCACCTTGATCACCAGCGGCGCGCCGTTGACCATCTGGATCAGGTCGGGAATGTCGTCCGGCGAGTGGGCAAAGCCGGTCACCGGCAGGCCGATACCCTTGCGTGACAGCAGCTGCAGCGAGCGCAGCTTGTCGCGCGAGCGGCTGATGGCCACCGACTCGTTGAGCGGGAACACGCCCTGCATCTCGAACTGGCGCAATACCGCACAGCCATAAAAGGTCACCGAGGCGCCGATGCGCGGGATCACGGCGTCGAAGCCCTCCAGCGGATGGCCGCGGTAGTGGATCTGTGGCTTGTGACTGGCGATGTTCATGTAGGCGCGCAGGGTATCGATCACCTGCATCTCGTGACCGCGTTGCTGGCCGGCTTCCACCAGGCGACGGGTCGAGTACAGGCGCGGATTGCGCGACAGGATGGCGATCTTCATTGGGCACCGGTAGGTGAAGGAAGCTGGGGTTTGTCTTGTACGTAGCTGAGCGCCGGGTTGACCACCAGTTGGCCGTCGATCAGGGCCTTGGCACCGAGCAGCACCCGGTAGCGCATGGTCTTGCGACAGGCGAGGGTGAAGTCCACCGACCACAGGCGATCGCCCAGGGCCAGCTGGGTGCGGATCACGTAGCGGGTCTGTGCCTGGCCATTCGAGCTCTTGATGGTCTTGACCGTGACCAGCGGGGCTTCGCAGTTGGCGTGGCGGCGTTGCACCAGGGTGCCGAGGTGCGCGGTGAAGCGCACCCAGCGCGTGCCGTCGCGTTCAAACGGCACGATGTCGCTGGCATGCAGGGTCGAGGTGCTGGCGCCGGTATCGATCTTGGCGCGCAGGCCGACCATGCCCAGTTCGGGCAGGTTGATCCATTCGCGCAGACCGATCACCGACAGTTGGTCGAAAGTCTTCAATGCAGGCTTTCCCCGGAAATTGGCAGGAGTTTAGCTGTGCCATGTGACAACGGCATCAGGCAAGATTCGGACCTGTGATGCAGTGATGTGGACCTGAGCATGAGTGACAAAGACGACAAGGTGCGCCTGGACAAGTGGTTGTGGGCAGCGCGTTTCTACAAGACCCGCTCCCTGGCCAAGGACGCTATAGAAGGTGGCAAGGTGCATTGCCGAGGCGAGCGCTGCAAGCCGGGCAAGGAGCCGAAAGTGGGGGACGAATATGTCATCCGTGCCGGTTTCGACGAGCGCACCGTGGTCGTGCGCGCACTGTCCATGGTGCGTCGTGGCGCGCCCGAGGCGCAGCTGCTGTATGAAGAAACCGCCGACAGCATCGCCCGTCGCGAGGAAGCGGCGGCCCTGCGCAAGGCTGGCGCGCTGGGGGTGCAGACCGATGGACGACCGAACAAGAAGCAGCGCCGGCAGATTCTCGGCCTGCGCGGCTGAGTACGCCGGCCATCCTGCGCGGCTTGGATGTGCCGGCATTTGTCCCTAAAATCCGAGTCATTCCCTGGGGCTTAGAGCGCGGCGCATCCGTTGGAGGCGTCGGCGGCCCGTCATCCTTTTTCGCAGGCGGTACCCATGCACGACCTCGATCATACCCAGCGCTTTCTGTTCGACGACAACGACGTTCGCGGCGAGATGGTCAGTCTCGCCGAGAGCTACCAGCACGTGCTGGCCAAGCATCCCTACCCGCAGCCGGTGGCCCAGTTGCTCGGCGAAATGCTCGCCGCGGCTGCCCTGCTGGTCGGAACCCTGAAGTTCGAGGGCCTGCTGATCCTGCAGGCGCGCTCCTCCGGTCCGGTGCCGCTGGTGATGATCGAATGCTCCAGCGAGCGCGAAGTGCGCGGCATCGCCCGCTACGACGCCGAGGCCGTGGACGCCGGCGCGGGTCTGCGCGACCTGATGCCGGACGGCGTGCTGGCGCTGACCATCGATCCGGCCAAGGGCCAGCGCTACCAGGGCATTGTCGAGCTGGAAGGCGACAGCCTGGCCGACAGCCTGACCGCCTACTTCGCTACCTCCGAACAGCTGCCGACCCGCTTCTGGCTGCGTGCCGACGGGCAGCGCGCGCGCGGCCTGCTGCTGCAGCAACTGCCGCCGCACCACCAGACCGAGGCCGAGGAACGTCAGGAAAGCTGGAACCACCTGCTGACCCTGGCCGATACCCTGACCGCCGAGGAGCTGCTGGGGCTGGACAACCCGACCGTGCTGCACCGCCTCTATCACCAGGAAGCCGTGCGCCTGTTCGAGCCAAGCCCGCTGCAGTTTCGTTGCAGCTGTTCGCGCGAGCGCTCGGCACGCGCGCTGATCAGCATCGGTCAGGCGGATGCCGAGGCACTGCTGGAGGAAAGCGGTGGTCAGGTGGAAATCGACTGCCAGTTCTGCAATCAGCGCTACTTCTTCGATGCCAGCGACGTGGCTCAGCTGTTCGTCACCGGAGACAGCCAGGAACCCTCGGCAACTCGCCATTGAGTGCGATAGCCGCACTCTATTGAAGGGTATAGTGGACAAGAGGCTGCCAAGGAGTGTGCTTTTCTGGCATACTCCCGCGACTTTTTTATCGATGTAGTGGAGTTCACAGCCCACTACACAACGTTCGGAAGACTCGGCCACGGCCGACGGGGACCCTCATGACGCAAGCCAACACCGCCGTTTACACCGACATCAGCGCTGCCCAACTGGTCGAAGAGGCCATTCGCCGTGGCGAAGGCGAGCTGGCCGCCAATGGCTCTCTGGTAGTTCGCACCGGCCACCGTACCGGCCGTTCTCCTGCTGACCGCTTCATCGTCCAGGAGCCGAGCACCGAGTCCAAGATCGCCTGGGGCAACATCAACCGTCCGTTCCCCGCGGACAAGTTCGATGCCCTGTGGGATCGCGTCGAGGCGTTCAACGCCGCTCAGGACCACTTCGTTTCGTACGTCCATGTCGGCTCCGCCGCCGAGCACTACCTGCCGGTGAAGATGACCACCCAGACCGCCTGGCAGAACCTGTTCGGCCGCTGCCTGTTCATCAACCCGGAAACCTACAACCCGGGCGCCAAGGCCGAGTGGCAGATCCTCAACGTCGCCAACTTCGAGTGCGTACCGGAGCGTGATGGCACCAACTCCGATGGTTGCGTGATCATCAACTTCGCGCAGAAGAAAGTTCTGCTGGCCGGCATGCGCTACGCCGGTGAAATGAAGAAGGCCATGTTCTCCGTGCAGAACTTCCTGCTGCCGGAAGCCGACGTGCTGCCGATGCACTGCGCCGCCAACATCGGCGAAGAAGGCGACGTGACCCTGTTCTTTGGCCTGTCCGGCACTGGCAAGACCACCCTGTCGGCCGACCCGAGCCGCTACCTGATCGGCGACGACGAGCACGGCTGGGGTGAGGGCGTGGTGTTCAACATCGAGGGTGGTTGCTATGCCAAGTGCATCGACCTGTCCGAGAAGAACGAGCCGGTGATCTGGAAAGCCATTCAGTTCGGCGCCGTGCTGGAGAACGTGGTCCTCGACGAGAACCGTGTACCCGACTACGCCGACGACAGCCTGACCCAGAACAGCCGCGCGGCCTACCCGCTGGAGCTGGTCGAGAAGCGTTCCGAGAAGAATCTGGGCGGCGAGCCGAATGCCGTGATCTTCCTGACCTGCGACCTGACTGGCGTACTGCCGCCGGTGTCGATCCTCAGCGAAGAGCAGGCGGCTTACCACTTCCTGTCCGGCTACACCGCACTGGTCGGTTCCACCGAGATGGGTTCGGGCGGCGGCATCAAGTCGACCTTCTCCACCTGCTTTGGTGCGCCGTTCTTCCCGCGTCCGGCCGGTGAGTACGCCGAGCTGCTGATCAAGCGCATCCGTGGCTTCAACTCCAAGGTTTACCTGGTCAACACCGGCTGGACCGGTGGCGGCTACGGTGTCGGCAAGCGCTTCAACATCCCGACCACCCGTGGCGTGATCGCGGCCATCCAGAGCGGCGCTCTGGTTGGTGCCGAGACCGAGCAGCTGCCGATCATCAACCTGAGCGTGCCGAAGGCCGTTCCGGGCGTCGAGACCAATCTGCTCAACCCGCGTAACACCTGGGCGGACAAGAACGCCTATGACGAAGCTGCAAAGGGCTTGGCCCAGCAGTTCATCGATAACTTCAAGAAGTTCGATGTGTCTGACGCCATCCGCAACGCCGGCCCGCAGCTGTAAGCTGCAGGTCAAAGCAAAAAGCCGCCCGAGGGCGGCTTTTTTGTGCCTGTCCGCCTGGCGGCTCAGGCATAGGTTGCAGCGTAGGGCTCCGGCCTGGCCGGATCGTTCTCAGGCCGCTCGGGGCGGCTGGCGATGTCTGTGATGTTCTGCGCCTGGTCGTTGCGCTGTTGCGCCTCACTCAGATTGCGTGCGGTCTCCAACGTGCTCGGCTGGCTATCGACTTGGCCTTCGCTGGCGACTGCCAGATAGGTTTCGATCTGCCTTTGCTGCGTGTTGGCGCTGTAGATCTGGGTGGCGGCGCCGCGCGTGGCGGCCTGGCTCAGTTCGCGGCTCTCCTGGCGCTCGGCGACTCGGTCGGAAGCAGCGTCCACGGCCTTGTTCACCTGTTCGGGATTGGCCGGGCCGTACTTGTTGATGACCTGAGTCGAGAGAGGCAGGTTGCCGCTGTAGCCATTGATCTGCATAGGTGACGTTTCTCCCTGCACTTGCCTAGGTTCAATTTAATCCCCGTTTGGCTCCGGGCATTAGATTGATTGGCGATAGCCAAGCGGCTTTAGGGTGGCTTAGTCCCGGGGCCGCTCGGCTGGCTGGCGGCGGGCGCGCTAGTCGATGACCTCGGCGCCCTGGATGGTCAGCTCCGGCAGGGCGGCTGGCATCGGGCAGACCTGCAGGTACTTGATGCTTTCGCGCGGAATCATCAGCAGGTCGCCATCCACCTCGATGCTCAGGAAGGGCGATTCCAGCTGTTTGCGCAGGGCACGGGCGACGGCGGCCGGGTCCTCGCTCTGCTTGGGAAAGCGCAGGGCCAGGCGCTGGCCATCCTGGAAGTACAGATAGAGATGCTTGAGTGGCTTCATGGGGCTCCTTGACGGGCGCCCCGCTGGGCGCCGCTAGCTGCGATCGGCCAGCACGCCGATCAGGAAGAAGACTAGTAGCAGGACCGGCGACAGGGTGAAGTTGTTGAAGTAGCCCAGGCCCTTGGCCAGCCAGGGCGTGAGGAAGACGATGGCGAGGCCGTAGCCGATGGCGCAGACCAGCACGAAGATCAGGGTGCGCAGGACGAAGTTGAGGCCGCTGATGGACTTCTGCACCCAGGCGTTGATGCCGGGCCCGAACAGGACGAAGAGCGTGGCCATGATGGCCAGGGAGATGTCGTACAGGTTGCCACGGCACCAGCGCGAGAGGGTGGCGATCAGGTCGAGTACGAGATCCATCGGTGGTCCTTGTTGTGATGATCGGGCGCGGGCAGTTTACCGTCTGTCGACGGGGCTGCCGAGAGCTGGTGCATGCTGTGGTTCAGGGCAGGAAGTGCTGCAGCAGGTCGTTGAGGAACAACTGGCCTTCACGGGTGGCGACCAGGCGCTGCGGGTCGGCCTGCAGCAGCTGGCGCGCCTCGGCCTCGCGTCTTGCCTGCTCCAGGCTGGCCAGCGGCAGGCCGGTGCGTTGTTCGAACAGTGCGGCGGGCGCGCCGTCGCTCAGGCGCAGCACGTTCATCAGGAACTCGAAAGGCAGCTCCCCGGCATCCAGCACGCGCTCGCCGGCCTGGAAAGCCTTGGCCGGGTCGAGGTAGTCCTTGGGCAGGCGGGTCTTCCAGGTGCGGACGATGCGCCCGTCCGGGGCGCTCAGCTTGGCGTGGGCGCCGGCGCCGATGCCGAGGAAGTCACCAAAGGTCCAGTAGTTGAGGTTATGCCGCGCCTGGCGGCCAGCCTGGGCATAGGCGGAGACCTCGTACTGCGCGAAGCCTTCGGTGGCCAGCAGGGCCTGGCCGGCTTCCTGGATGTCCCACAGCAGGTCGTCTTCGGGCAGCTGCGGCGGCTGGCTCCAGAATACCGTGTTGGGCTCCATGGTCAGTTGGTACCAGGACAGGTGCGTCGGCCCCTGGGCGATGGCGGTGCGCAGGTCGTACAGGGCGTCCTCGATGCTCTGCTCGGGCAGGCCGTGCATCAGGTCGAGGTTGAAGTTGTCGAAGCCGGCGGCGCGCGCCATATCGGCGGCGCGGATCGCCTCATCGCCATTGTGGATACGCCCCAGGGCCTTGAGCTTGGCTTCCTGGAAGCTCTGCACGCCGATCGACAGGCGGTTGATGCCCAGGCTGCGGTAGTCGCGGAACTTGGCCTGCTCGAAGGTGCCCGGGTTGGCTTCCAGGGTGATCTCGATATCGCTGGCGAACGGCACGCGCTGCTGCACGCCCTGCAGCAGCCGGCCGAGTGCCTTGGCCGAGAACAGGCTGGGGGTGCCGCCGCCGAAGAAGATCGAGGTCAGCTCGCGGCCGTGCACGTGGCCCAGGTCCTGGTCGAGGTCGGCCAGCAGGGCGTCGACGTATTCCTCTTCCGGCAGGCTAGGCCCGGCGGCATGCGAGTTGAAATCGCAGTAGGGGCATTTGCGCACGCACCAGGGAATGTGGATGTATAGCGCGAGAGGCGGCAGCACGAAGCCGCCGCCGGTGGTGTCGTTCATTGCAGGCCCAGGCGCTGTTTGAGCAGGGCCATGGCGCGGGCGCGGTGGCTGATGCGGTTCTTCTCGTCGCTGGCCAGTTCGGCGCTGGAACACTGGCGCTCCGGTACCCAGAACAGCGGGTCGTAACCGAAGCCCTGTTCGCCACGCGCTTCGTGCAGGATGCTGCCATGCCAGAGGCCTTCGCACAGAATCGGCAGTGGGTCGTCGGCATGTCGTACCAGGGCCAGGGCGCAGACGAACTGGGCGCCGCGCTCGCCGTCCGGGACATCCTTCAGGGCGTCCAGCAGCTTGGCGTTGTTGGCGGCGTCACCCTGGCCATCGGCATAGCGCGCCGAGTAGATGCCGGGGGCGCCGCCGAGGAAGTCCACGGCCAGACCGGAGTCGTCGGCCAGCGCCGGCAGGCCGGAGACGCGAGCGGCATTGCGTGCCTTGAGGATGGCGTTCTCGACGAACGACAAGCCGGTTTCCTCTGGCTCGACGCTGGAGAATTCGCCGATTGAGCGCACGCGCACATGCTCGCCGAGCATGGCCTGGAGTTCCTTGAGCTTGCCGGCGTTGTGGCTGGCGAGTACGAGTTCTGTGAGCAGCATCATTCGTCCGGGAAGACTTCCTGGTTGAAGGTAAGGGTGTGCGGGGCTGCGTCGCCGATCTGCACCTGGACGCTGAAGGTCAGCATCTCGCGCTGGCGCAGCGGGAACTCGGCGAGGTAGTACACGGCGCCGCTTTCCAGCACCTGTTTGAACTTCAGCTCGCTGGTCTGGCCCAGCAGGTTCTTCAGGGTGCCGCTGACCTTGGCGGCCTGGCCCTTGCCGTCTCTCAGTGCGGCGATGTTGAGCACACCGACGGTCTTGCTGCGGGTCAACCCGGCGGCGGCGGCCACATCGGGCTGCAGGAAGCTGGAGTTGAACACGCTGTAGTGCACGTCCAGCTCGCCGAAGGTCTGTTTACGCTCGGCAACCGCGGGCAGGGCGAGCAGCAGGCAGAAAACCAGGGATACGAAGCGGCGCATGGCGGAACCTCCGGATTAGATGGCGACGCGGTGGCCGGACAGGCCGGCCCCGCTGACACGATAGATGCCGATCTCACCCAACAGATTAGGCCAGAGTCGGCTGCCCAGGTTGTGGCGGTGTTCGTGGTCCACTGCCAGGCGCTCCTCGACCCGCGCGCCGAGTTCGTGGCAGAGGCGCTCGAAGTCCTCGAAGGTGCAGAAGTGGATGTTCGGCGTGTTGTACCAGGTGTAGGGCAGGAAGTCGGAAACCGGCATGCGGCCCTTGGTGGTGAGGTACCAGCGGCAGCGCCAATGGCCGAAGTTGGGGAAGGTGATGATGCAGGTCTTGCCGACGCGCAGCATCTCCGCCAGCACCTTGTCCGGGTACTTCAGGGCCTGCAGCGACTGGGTCATCACCACCACGTCGAAGCTGTTGTCGGCAAAGTTGCCCAGCCCCTCGTCGAGGTTCTGCTCGATCACGTTGACGCCGCGCTCGATGCAGCGGGCGATCTTCTCTGCGTCGATCTCCAGGCCGTAGCCGCCGACCTGCTTGTGGTCACGCAGGTGTTCGAGCAGCGCACCGTCGCCGCAGCCGAGGTCGAGCACGCGGCTGCCCGGGGCTATCCAGTCCTGGATGATTTCCAGATCCGCTCGCATATCAGACCTCGATCCGTTTCATGTAGGCGCCGAAGGCCTGCAGGTAGCGCGGGATCGGCATGAGGAAGGCGTCGTGGCCCTGCGGCGCGTCGATCTCCAGGTAGCAGACGTTCTTCTTGGCGGCCAATAGCGCATCGACGATCTCCCGCGAGCGCGCCGGCGAGAAGCGCCAGTCGGTGGTGAAGGACATCAGGCAGAAGTCGGCCTTGGCCGTGCTCAGGGTCCTGGCCAGGTCGCCCTCGTGAGCGGCGGCCGGGTCGAAGTAGTCGAGCGCCTTGGTCATCAGCAGGTAGGTGTTGGCGTCGAAGCGCCCGGAGAACTCCTCGCCCTGATAGCGCAGGTAGCTCTCGACCTGGAACTCGACGCTGTGGAAGTCGTAGTTGAGCTTGTCGGTCTTCAGCTCGCGGCCGAATTTCTCGCCCATGGCGTCGTCCGACAGGTAGGTGATGTGGCCGACCATGCGCGCCAGCATCAGGCCACGCTTGGGGATCACGCCCTGTTCCTGGAAGTGCCCGCCGTGGAACTCCGGGTCGGTGAGGATGGCCTGTCGCGCCACCTCGTTGAAGGCGATGTTCTGTGCCGACAGCTTGGGCGCCGAGGCGATGCACAGGCAGTGGCGCACGCGCTCGGGGTAGCTGATGGTCCACTGCAGTGCTTGCATGCCACCGAGGCTGCCGCCCACCACGGCGGCCCACTGGGTGATGCCCAGCAGGTCGGCCAGGCGCGCCTGGCTGTGCACCCAGTCTTCTACCGTCATCACCGGGAAGTCGGCCCCGAAGGGTTTGCCGGTCGCCGGATTGAGGCTGGAGGGGCCGGTGGAGCCGTTGCAGCCGCCCAGATTGTTGAGGCTGACGACGAAGAACTTGTCGGTGTCGATCGGCTTGCCGGGGCCGATGCAGCTGTCCCACCAGCCGGGCTTGCGCTCGTCGACGCTGTGGAAGCCGGCGGCATGGTGGTGACCGGAAAGTGCATGGCAGATCAGCACGGCGTTGCTGGCTGTGGCATTGAGCGTGCCGTAGGTCTCGTAGACCAGCTGGTAGTCGGCCAGGCTGCGGCCGCAGACCAGCGCCAGCGGTTCGCTGAAGCGGGCGGTCTGGGGGGTGACCAGGCCAACGGAGTCGGCGGGGAAAACAGTCGGCATCGACCCTGCTCTCGATCCAGGAAAGTGCAGCAGTCTAAAGAGCACGGCCCCCGGCAGCAAGCGCGGGGGCCGTGGTCAAGTGCCTGAATCCAGAGGCTTTCAGGCGCTATCGGCGCCGCCCTGCGAGCGTGCCGCCGTTGGCAGGCTGACCACCTTGCCCTGGCGCTGGATCGGCGCCGGGCGACGCAGCACGCGAAGCATCTCGCCAGCCTGGGCCAGCTGGGTTTCCAGCGTGGCCAGGTAACCGGCCAGCTGTTGGCCGCGCTGGCGCGCCTGCTGGGTTTCCTGGGCCAGGGCCTTGAGGCGCAGCATGTGGGTTTCCAGCATCTGCTTGTGTTCCAGGGTGTGCTGCATCAGCGGCATCAGGGCATCGCCCGCCCACTGCTCGGCCTCGGCGCGCAGACGCTGGTGCAGGCCCATGACTTCCTGCACCAGGGTGGCGAAGAAGCGCTTGGTCAGGCTGCGCTGCTCGGTGAGCAGGGTCTTGAGCTGCAGGCGGAACTGGTCGGCCTTGTTGCGCAGCTGCTTGAGCTCGCGCTGGTAGCGCTGGCTGTTGAACTGCGGCGCATCGACTCCGTGCAGCGGATTTTCCTCGTTGTGCCGGCGGTAGATGGCGGCGACCATCTTGTTGGCCATCTCGGCTTCCTGGGCCAGGTTGCCGAGGTCGTGCTCGACGCTGCGGAAGAACTGTACGATGGCCTGGTTGATGCCGAGGGTGGTCCAGCTGCCACTGAGGCCCTGGCGCACCTGGGTCAGGTGTTCCTCCAGGCGCTCCGGGCGCACAGCGATGCGCAGCAGGTCGCCCTGGCGCTTGAGCAGGCGCTGGTTGGTCTTCAGGCCCAGCAGGCGCTTGTGGTGCAGGGCGTGGTCTTCCTTGGTCTTGGCGGTCAGCTCGAACAGCAGCTGGCCGTTGTCGTGCTGGTGGTGACTGAGCAGCGCCTGCTGCTCGCGGACCTTCTCCAGACGCAGGTTGAGCACATGCTGGCTGTTGTTGAGCAGGGCCAGCACCTGGTTGACCACGCGCTCTTCGAGCAGGCGTTCCTTCTGCGCGACGATGCGCTCGCACAGCAGCTGTTCCAGGTCGGCCAGCTGGCTGCGCGCGAGCAGTTCCTCGTCCTTGCGCACCTTGGCGATCAGTGCCTGCTTGGCCGACAGCGGTAGTACGCTGGCGGCCGGGATGCCGAGTTGCTTGGCGGTGCTGTTGCGCACCAGGCCGATGGCCTTCTGCACGTACTCCTCGCCGGCCAGGTCGTCCCACAGCACGTCGATCTTGTTCAGCACGGCGAACAGGCTGGCCTGGGTGTCGTCATCGAGTTGGCGAATGTGCTCGTTCCAGATCGCCATGTCGCTGGCGGTGACGCCGGTGTCGGCGGCCAGCAGGAAGAGGATCGCCTGGGCGCTCGGCAGCATCGACAGGGTCAGCTCGGGCTCGCTGCCCAGCGCGTTGAGGCCCGGCGTGTCGAGGATGCGCAGACCCTGGCGCAGCAGTGGATGATCGAAGTTGACCATGGCATGTCGCCAGGCCGGCACCAGCACCTGGCCGGGCTTGCCGGCCGGCTCCAGCATGTCCGGCAGGAAGCCGAGCTGGATCGCCTGTTCCACCGGCATGGGTTTGGTCTTGGCCACCTGGGCGAAGGCCAGGGCCATGTTGTCCGGGTCGCTCGCGTCGAGCGGGATGTTCACCCAGTGCCGCGGAATACGCTTGAACTGCGCCACGCTGGCGTCGGTCATGCGCGTCTCGATGGGTAGCAGGCGGATGTAGGAGCGCTCCGAGCGCGGGTCGAAGAACAGCTCGGTGGGGCACATGGTGGTGCGCCCGGCATGCGACGGCAGCATGCGCTGGCCGTATTCGGAGAAGAACAGGCTGTTGATCAGCTCGGTCTTGCCACTGGAGAACTCGCCGACGAAGGCCAGGGTGATGTGGTCGGTACGCAGCAGCTTGAGGGCACGCTCCAGGCGGGCGTCCATCGCGTCCGAACCGAGCCTGTTGTGCGCCAGCCAGCTGCGATAGCGCGTGATCTCGCGCATCAGCTCGCGCTTCCAGGCGACATAGGCATCTACCTGCTGGCTGAGACGTTCCATGCTCATCCTGGCTCTCCTCTCGGGTGCGCATCCTGCGTGGGTCGGGGTGTTTGGCCGGACAATGCCCATGACTTTGCCGGAGATGCCTGCATTATGCGGTGAGGCGCGTGCTCGTCAATCGGCGCGCTTCACAACTTCGGCCAGCTGGTCACTCAGGGCGACCGAGTGGTCAGCCCTGGCAGTTCCGGCAGCCGGCGCGGAGCACGGATGCGCACCCGCTTCTGCCGGTTCAGTTCACCGCTTTCCAGGCTGACCTGGCTCTTGGCCACGCCGAAGGCGCCGGCCAGGAAGGCCAGCAGCTGGGCGTTGGCCTTGCCTTCGACCGGCGGCGCGGTGAGGCGGATCTTCAGACGCTCGCCATGCAGGCCGGCGAATTCATCCTTGCTCGCCTTCGGCTGCAGGTGGCAGTCGAGAAGCAGATCCTCGCCGTCCCAGCGGAACCAGCCCACCTCAGATGAAGGGACTGAGCACGGCCGGCATGCCGCTCATCATGGCCAGGTTGCCGATCACGAAGCGGTCGATCAGGTTCAGTGCGATGAAGGCGAAGATCGGCGAAATATCCAGGCCGCCGAGGTTCGGCAGCAGGCGACGGAAGGGCGCCAGCAGCGGTTCGCAGATCTGGTTGACCAGCTGCGCGCCGGGGTTGTAACTGCCGGGCGCGACCCAGGAGAGGATCACGCTGATGATCATGGCGAAGAAGAAGATCTTCAGGAACAGCGAGGTCACCGCAATGATCGCCCACACCAGCAGCTGCAGGCCGACGCTGGCCGGGTTGGCGCCGGCGATCAGGATGACCACCACCATCAGCACCAGTTGTACCAGGATTGCCAGCGCCAGCGAGGCCAGGTCGAGGCCGCCGAAGCCGGGGATGATCCGCCGCAGCGGCTTGAGCAGCGGCTGGGTGGCTTTCACGGTGAACTGGCTGAGCGGGTTGTAGAAGTCGGCGCGTACCAGTTGCAGGATGAAGCGCAACAGGACGATCAGCAGGTACAGGCTGCCCAGCGTCTGCACGATATAGATGAGGGCTTCAGCGAATCCGGACATGGACGTTCCTTATTGACCCAGTTGTTCGGCGAGTTCGGCGGAGCGCCGGGCGGCGGCGTCCAGTGCCTGTTGTACCAGAGCTTCGAAGCCGCCGGCCTGGAATGTCTTGATCGCCGCTTCGGTGGTGCCGTTGGGCGAGGTGACGCGGCGGCGCAGCTCGGCGGCTTCCACGTCGCTCTCGGTGGCCATGCGCGCGGCGCCCAGCGCGGTTTGCAGGGTCAGCTGGGCGGCGGTGGCGCGCGGCAGGCCGAGCTTCTCGCCGGCGGCGGTCATCGCCTCGATCAGCAGGAAGAAGTAGGCCGGGCCGCTGCCGGAGACGGCGGTGACCGCGTCGATCAGTTGCTCCTCGTCCAGCCACAGCGCCAGGCCGACGGCAGACAGCAGCTGTTCGGCTTGCAGGCGCTGGGCGGCGGAGACTTTCGCGTTGGCATACAGGCCGCTGACGCCCTGGCGCAGCAGCGCCGGGGTGTTGGGCATGCAGCGCACGATGGCGACATCGCCGAGCCAGCTGGCGAGGCTGGCGCAGGTGATGCCCGCGGCAATGGAGACGATCAGCTGGCCCGGTTGCAGGCTGGGGGCCAGGGCCTGGCTCACGCCCTTGAGCACTTGCGGCTTGGTGGCCAGCACCACCACGTCGGCGCCGGCAATGGCTTCGGCGTTGCTTTCGAACAGTTCGATGCCGAACTCGGCGGTCACCTTGGCGCGCTGCTCGGCGCCCGGGTCGCTGGCGCGAATGTGACTGGCCGGAATGCCCTGGGCGAGCAGGCCGCCGATCAGGCTGGTGGCCATGTTGCCGGCGCCGATGAAGGTGATGCGCGGGTGGGTCATGCAGATGCTTCCTTTATAGGGAGGGCGAGCCGTAGTCGCGGGCACCGAACAGCGCGGTGCCGATGCGGACCCAGGTGGCACCTTCGGCGATGGCCGCTTCCAGGTCTTGGCTCATGCCCATGGAGAGTGTGTCGAGGTCGGCGTGCAGCTCATCACGCAGCTGGCGCAGGCGCGCCAGGGGCGCGCGCTGAGCCTGCGGGTCATCGCTCGGTTCGGGGATTGTCATCAATCCGCGCAGGCGCAGCCCGGGCAGTTGTGTAACCGCCTGTGCCAGCGCGGGGAGTTCTTCCGGCGTGCAGCCGGATTTGCTGGCCTCGCCGCTGACGTTCACCTGCAGGCAGATGTTCAGCGGCGGCAGGTGCGCCGGACGTTGCTCGGACAGGCGCTGGGCGATCTTCAGGCGGTCCACCGAATGCACCCACTGGAAATGCTCGGCGATCAGCTTGGTCTTGTTCGACTGGATGGGGCCGATGAAGTGCCAGACCAGATCCAGGTCGCTCAGCTCGGCCTGCTTGGCCAGGGCTTCCTGCAGGTAGTTCTCGCCGAAGTCGCGTTGCCCGGCGGCGTGAGCCTCGCGCACCGCAGCGGCGGGTTTGGTCTTGCTCACGGCGAGCAGGCCGACGCTCTGCGAATCACGCTGCGAGGCTTGCGCCGCCTCACGGATACGCTCGCGAACCTTTGCAATATTCTCTGCTATGGTGGACATTACTTGCGCTCTATAGCCCGCCCGTCAGGGGTCTGCGGCATTCTACCCGCTTGCATTCGATTGGGGAGTCCCATGGATATTACCGAGCTGCTCGCCTTCAGCGCCAAGCAGGGCGCGTCGGACCTGCACCTCTCGGCGGGCCTGCCGCCGATGATTCGCGTCGACGGTGACGTACGACGGATCAACCTGCCGCCGATGGACCACAAACAGGTCCACGCGTTGATCTACGACATCATGAACGACAAGCAGCGCAAGGATTACGAAGAGTTCCTCGAGACCGACTTCTCCTTCGAAGTGCCGGGCGTGGCGCGCTTCCGGGTCAACGCCTTCAACCAGAACCGTGGCGCCGGCGCCGTGTTCCGGACCATTCCCTCCAAGGTCCTGAGCATGGAAGACCTCGGCATGGGCGAGGTGTTCAAGAAGATCACCGACGTGCCGCGCGGCCTGGTGCTGGTGACCGGTCCGACCGGTTCGGGCAAGTCGACCACCCTGGCGGCCATGCTCGACTACCTGAACAACAACAAGTATCACCACATCCTCACCATCGAAGACCCGATCGAATTCGTTCACGAGTCGAAGAAGTGCCTGGTCAACCAGCGCGAAGTGCACCGCGATACCCACGGCTTCTCCGAAGCCCTGCGCTCGGCACTGCGGGAAGACCCGGACATCATCCTGGTCGGCGAGATGCGTGACCTGGAGACCATCCGCCTGGCGCTGACCGCCGCGGAAACCGGCCACCTGGTATTCGGCACCCTGCACACCACCTCCGCCGCCAAGACCATCGACCGCGTGGTCGACGTGTTCCCGGCCGAGGAGAAATCCATGGTCCGTTCCATGCTGTCAGAGTCGCTGCAGGCGGTGATTTCGCAGACCCTGCTGAAGAAGGTCGGCGGTGGTCGGGTGGCGGCCCACGAGATCATGATCGGCACGCCGGCCATCCGTAACCTGATCCGCGAGGACAAGGTGGCGCAGATGTACTCGGCGATCCAGACCGGCGGTTCGCTGGGCATGCAGACCCTCGACGCCTGCCTGAAGAACCTGCTGAGCAAGGGCCTGATCAGCCGCGAGTCCGCGCGCGAGAAGGCCAAGACGCCGGAAAACTTCTAACAACAACGATGCCGCCGCGTTTGCGGCGGCCGCACACGAAACACACGGGCGGGAAAGATGGAATTTGAAAAGCTGCTGCGTCTGATGGTGGAGAAGGGTGGTTCCGACCTGTTCATCACCGCCGGCGTGCCTCCTTCGATGAAGGTCAATGGCAAGATCATGCCGGTGACCAAGAATCCCATGTCGCCGGAGCAGACCCGCGAGACGGTGCACTCGGTGATGAACGAGCAGCAGCGCCGCGAGTTCGCCGAGAAGCACGAGTGCAACTTCGCCATCAGCGCCCGTGGTATCGGCCGTTTCCGCGTCAGCGCCTTCTACCAGCGCAACCTGGCTGGCATGGTGCTGCGCCGTATCGAGACCAATATTCCGACCATCGACGACCTCAAGCTGCCCGAGGTGCTGAAGAAGCTGGCGCTGACCAAGCGCGGCCTGGTGCTGTTCGTTGGTGCCACCGGTACCGGCAAGTCCACCTCGCTGGCGGCGATGATCGGCTACCGCAATAAGAACACCAGCGGCCATATCATCTCCATCGAAGACCCGATCGAGTACATCCACCAGCACCAGAGCTGCATCGTCACCCAGCGTGAGGTCGGCATCGATACCGAATCCTTCGAGGTGGCGCTGAAGAACACCCTGCGCCAGGCGCCGGATGTGATCCTGATCGGCGAGATCCGTACCCGCGAGACCATGGACTATGCCGTGGCCTTCGCCGAAACCGGCCACCTGGCCCTGGCGACCCTGCACGCCAACAACGCCAACCAGGCGCTGGACCGCATCATCAACTTCTTCCCGCCGGACCGGCACAACCAGGTGTGGATGGACCTGTCGCTCAACCTCAAGGCCATCGTCGCCCAGCAACTGGTGCCGACCCCGGACGGCAAGGGCCGGCGTGCGGTGATCGAGGTGCTGATCAACACCCCGCTGGCCGCCGACCTGATCCGCAAAGGCGAGGTGCACGAGCTCAAGGGCCTGATGAAGCGCTCCACCGAGTTGGGCATGCAGACCTTCGACCAGGCACTCTACAGCCTCTACAGCCAGGGTGAGATCACCTACGAGGACGCCCTGCTCTACGCCGACTCGGCCAACGACCTGCGCCTGATGATCAAGCTGGGGTCGGAGACCGACGGCGAGCACCTCACCAGCATGAGCGAAGGCCTCAGCCTGCAGGTGAGCGAGGACGATCCGGGCCGGCGCTTCCGCTAGTTCCGCGTTCCTCCGCGCGCGGGCGAATCACCTTGCCGGCGCGCAGGCCGACGGCCAGTGCCTGCCCGTGGCGTTGTTCGCCACTGCGCGCTCGCTGCATCAGCTGTGGGATCAGCGGGCCCTCCGGCAGATTCTTCCAGAAGCGCACCGGCAGATTGTTCTCCAGCACGTCGCGATTCAGGCGCGCCGGGTTGAAGGTGCTCTCGTAGTAGGCCAGCCACAGCTGCTGGCCCTGATCATCCGGCGCCTGCGCCCATTGCCGCCACTGCGGTGGACAGCGCAGTTCGTGGCGTAGGCGCTGGCCATCCCAATACACCCCGTCATGCGGCGTAGCGATCAGCCAGCTGTGCTGGCCCATGCGCTCGGCGAAGTGGCTGCTGGCACTGGCCAGGATGTCGTGGGCGGGCTCGTGCCAGGCGACGAAATCAGGACCCTCGGCGTCCGTACAGGGCTGGAAACGCAGGAAGGCATGCAAATGGTGCGCTTCGCGGCGTACGGCCTTGAGCCGTCGGTGCAGCTCACTGCCGTCCGGATCGCCCGCCAGCATGGCGCTCCGTTCGCCCTGAGATACTCGCCACAGCACCCGATAGAGCAGGCTCCAGCGCTCCGCGCAGCGATAGCGCGCGGCCTGCTCCAGCAGCTCCAGCAATTGGCGCGGCACCCTGACCGGGGCGTCGGCTGCTGGCGGCTCAGTGGGGGCGTGTGTGCGGGCGAACAGATCGTCGTCGGCGTCCTGCTCGCACCAGGTGATTTCCTGCGGCGCGATGCGCTGTGCCAGCAACTGGCGCGCGACCTGGCGCCAGCCGCTGAAGCTGCCGTCGAAACGGGCGCTGTGCATTACCAGAGCGCCATCTGTGCCGGCGTCTCGCTCAGTTGCCGGCGCAGGTTGTGCGACTCGCTTTCCTGCAGCGGCGGCCGGTAGTCCTGGGTGACGATAAAGGGCCGGGCCTTGTCCAGCGCGCAGCGCAGGCGGGTGACATCCTCGTAGCGAATGCGCTTGTGCCGGCGCAGCTCCACCAGGCGCTTGGCGCTGAGCACGCCGATGCCAGGCACGCGCGCGATCAGGGCCGGTTCGGCGCGATTGAGGTCGACGGGAAAATGCTCGCGATGGTTCAGTGCCCAGGCCAGCTTGGGGTCGATGTCCAGCGCCAGATTGCCGGGGCCGCTGAGCAGTTCGCCAGCGCTGAAGCCGTAACCGCGCAGGAGGAAATCGGCCTGGTACAGGCGGTGTTCGCGCAGCAGCGGCGGCGCCTCGAAAGGCACGCTCTTGGGGCTGTGCGGAATCGGGCTGAACGCCGAGTAGTAGACCCGGCGCAGGCGGTAGGCGCCGTACAGCGACTGTGCCGTGTGCAGGATGGTGCTGTCGTCGGTGGCGTCCGCGCCGACGATCATCTGCGTGCTCTGCCCGGCCGGGGCGAAGCGCGGGGCACGCTTTTCCACCCGCGCCTCGCTCTCGCCCTGGTGGATCGAGTGCATGGCCTGCTTGATGGTGCCCACCTGCTTCTCCGGCGCCAGGCGGATCAGGCTGCTCTCGGTGGGCAGCTCGATGTTGACGCTGAGGCGGTCGGCGTAGCGGCCGGCCTCGGCGATCAGCAGCGGGTCGGCGTCGGGGATGGTCTTCAGGTGGATATAGCCACGGAACTGGTGTTCCTCGCGCAGCAGCTTGGCCACGCGCACCAGCTGCTCCATGGTGTAGTCGGCGGAGCGGATGATGCCCGAGCTGAGGAACAGGCCGCTGATGCAGTTGCGCCGGTAGAAGTCGAGCGTCAGGGTGACGACCTCCTCGGGTGTGAAACGTGCGCGCGGTACGTCGCTGGAGCGGCGGTTGACGCAGTACTGGCAGTCGTACAGGCAGAAGTTGGTCAGCAGGATCTTCAGCAGCGCCACGCAGCGCCCGTCCGGCGTGAAGCTGTGGCAGATGCCCATGCCGTTGGTCGCACCCAGCCCGCTCTTGCCCTTGGAGCTGCGCTTGGGGGCGCCGCTGCTGGCGCAGGACACGTCGTACTTGGCGGCATCGGCGAGAATGGTGAGCTTGTCGATCAACTGCATGGTGCAACTCGATAACTGTTTTTATATACAGTATTTCGCGAGGCCACGAGTCGCAAGACGGAAGTTGTAACGCAAGGGATTTCGCCCGCAGGGCAACCTTGCGTAGAGTGCGCGGTCAGTACAACGACGTTAATCGCAGGAGGCAGGCATGCAACGACAGGACAAGCACAGCAAGGTCATCGGTTATCTGCTGTGGATCTTCGGCTTTCTCGGCGCCCACCGCTTCTACTATGGCAAGCCGGTGACCGGGACCATCTGGTTCTTCACCCTGGGCCTGTTTTTCATCGGCTGGATCATCGACCTGTTCCTGATCCCGAGCATGGACCGCGAGGCGGACCTGCGCTTCACCGCCGGCGACACCGACTACAACGTGGCCTGGATACTGCTGACCTTCCTCGGCGTGTTCGGTGTCCATCGCATGTACCAGGGCAAGTGGATCACCGGGATCATCTACCTGTTCACCGGTGGCCTGTTCCTGCTCGGCGTGCTCTATGACTTCTGGACGCTGAACACCCAGGTGTCGATCAAGAACGCTTCGCGAGCCTGAATCAGGACACAAGAAAAAGCCCGCCGATTGGCGGGCTTTTTTGTGCTCGTACCGTTCAGCTCTGGTAGCTGATGCGCCCGTCGACCAGGGTGTAGCGTACCTGGCCGGGCAGGCAGTGGCCGATGAACGGGCAGTTGCCGCCCTTCGAACGCCAGGTCTCGCCGGCCAGGGTCTGAACTGCGGCGTCGAACAGGGTGATGTCGGCCGGCGCGCCCACGGCCAGGCGTCCGGCGGGCAGGCGCAGGGCCTTGGCCGGGCCGCTGGTGAGGCGGGCGAGCAGGGTCGGCAGGTCGAGCAGGCCGTCCTGCACCAGGGTCAACGCCAGCGGCAACAGCAGCTCGGCGCTGCTGATGCCCGGTTCGGTGGCGCCAAAGGGGGCCAGCTTGGCATCCGCCTCGTGCGGCTGGTGGTGGCTGGCGATGGCGCCGATCACGCCGTTCTTCACCGCCTCGCGCAGGCCGTCACGGTCGAACGCGGTGCGCAGCGGCGGTTGCACGTGGTAGAGGCTGGAGAAGCCGAGCAGCGCCTCGTCGGTGAGGATCAGCTGGTACATCGCCACGTCGGCGGTCACCGGCAGGCCACGGGCCTGGGCGTTGGCGATCATCTCGGCGCCGCGGGCGCTGGTGATCTGGCTGAAGTGGGCGCGCACGCCGCTTTGCTCGACCAGCAGCAGGTCGCGGGCCAGGGCCACGGTCTCGGCAGTTTCCGGGATGCCGGCCAGGCCGAGGAAACTGGCGGTGGCACCTTCGTGGGCCAGGCCGCCGGCAGCCAGGTCGGCATCCTGGGCGTGGAACACCACAGTCAGGTCGAATGTGGCGGCGTATTCCAGGGCGCGGCGCAGGGTGCGGTTGCCCGCTAGCGGTGCCAGGCCGTTGCCGAAGGCGACGCAGCCGGCGTCGCGCAGGGCGACCAGCTCGGCCAGCTGCTCGCCGGCGAGGCCCTTGGTCAGCGCGCCAATCGGGAACACCTTGGTGTGCCCGGCTTCCTGGGCGCGGTCGAGGATCAGCTCGGCCACGGCCGGGGTGTCCAGCACCGGCTTGGTCAGCGGCGGGCAGCACAGGCTGGTGACGCCGCCGGCGGCGGCCGCCAGGGTCTCGCTGGCGATATTGCCCTTGCGGCTGTAGCCCGGCTCGCGCAGGGCCACCGACAGGTCGACCAGGCCGGGGCTGGCGATCAGGCCGCGGGCGTCGATCTCCTGGTCGGCGGCGAAGCCGGCCGGTGCCTGGTCGAAGGCGGCCAACTTGCCGCCGTCCAGATAGAGGTCGCGGACCTGGTCCAGGCCGCTGGCCGGGTCGATCACCCGGGCTCCGAGGATTCGGCTACGCATCAGTTCTGCTCCTCGGCATTCAGTTGACGCTGGGCGGCCTGGCCGCTCATGGCCATCGACAGCACGGCCATGCGGATGGCGATGCCGTAGGTGACCTGGTTGAGGATCACCGACTGCGGACCGTCGGCCACCGCCGACTCGATTTCCACGCCGCGGTTGATCGGGCCCGGGTGCATCACCAGGGCATCCGGCTTGGCCAGCTTGAGGCGTTGCTCGGTCAGGCCGTAGAGCTTGTAGAACTCGCCTTCGCTGGGCAGCAGGCCGCCCTGCATGCGCTCGCGCTGCAGGCGCAGCATGATCACCACGTCGACGTCCTTGAGGCCCTCGCTCAGGTTGTGGTGCACGCTGACACCGTACTGCTCGATGCCGACCGGCAGCAGGGTCTTCGGTCCGATCACGCGGATGTCCGGGCAGCCCAGCGTTTTCAAGGCCAGCATGTTCGAGCGCGCCACCCGCGAATGCAGGATGTCGCCGACGATCGCCACCGAGAGATTCTCGAAGCTGCCCTTGTGCCGGCGGATGGTCAGCATGTCGAGCATGCCCTGGGTCGGGTGCGCATGGCGGCCATCACCGCCGTTGATGATCGCCAGGTCCGGGCACACGTGCTCGGCGATGAAGTGCGCGGCGCCGGAGTCGGCATGGCGTACGACGAAGATGTCGGCGGCCATGGCTTCGAGGTTGCGCAGGGTGTCGAACAGCGTTTCGCCCTTGCTGGTCGAGCTGGTCGACACGTTGAGGCTGATCACGTCGGCCGAGAGGCGCTGGGCCGCCAGCTCGAAGGTGGTACGGGTGCGCGTGGAGTTCTCGAAGAACACGTTGCACACGGTCTTGCCGCGCAGCAGCGGGACCTTCTTCACCGCGCGGGCGCCGACTTCGAGGAAGGAGTCGGCGGTGTCGAGGATTTCCGTGAGTAGCTCGCGGGGCAGGCCGTCGAGCGAGAGGAAGTGGCGCAGCTGGCCCTGGTCGTTGAGCTGCAGCGAGCGCTTGGCGTCGATGGGCATGGGGTATTCCTAGGCGGAAAGGCTTTGCAGCTCAAGGGTGAGCGGCGCGGGGCCGGACAATTTTACCCGTTGCTCGGGGGCCAGGGCGAGGGTGGCGCCGAGCACGTCGGCGTGGATCGGCAGCTCGCGGGCATCCAGATCGAGCAGGCTGACCAGGGTCACGCTGGCCGGGCGACCGTAGTCGAACAGTTCGTTGAGGGCGGCGCGGATGGTGCGCCCGCTCATCAGCACGTCGTCGATCAGCACCAGGTGCTGGTCCTCGATCTCGAACGGCAGCTGCGAGGGCTTGACCTGCGGGTGCAGGCCGCTGCGGGTGAAGTCATCGCGGTAGAAGGACACGTCCAGGGTGCCCAGCGGCTGGTCCAGGCCCAGTTCACGCAGCAGCGCCTCGGCGACCCACACGCCACCGGTGCGGATGCCGATGAAGTGGGCCTGGGCCACGCCGCGGCGCGCCAGCAGCGCCTTGAGGTCAGCGGCCATGCGTGGCAGCAGCTGTTGGGGATCGGGCAGGTTCATCGGCAGTCCTCGCAATCGTTAAAGGTTCTGTTCCAGCCAGCCTTCCAGCAGCAGGGCGGCGGCCAGGGCATCCACCGGGCGCTCGCGGTAGCCGCCGCGCTGGCCCTGGGCCAGGCGCTGGCCCTTGGCCTCGAAGGTGGTCAGGCGCTCGTCGTGGGTGTGCACCGGCAGGTTGAAGCGGCCGTTGAGGCGGCGGGCGAACTTCTCGGCGCGCTCGCTCATTTCGCTGCGCGTGCCGTCCATGTTCAGCGGCAGGCCGACAACGATGGCGTCCGGCTGCCACTCCTTGATCAGTGCCTCGACCTGCTGCCAGTCCGGCACGCCGTTCTGCGCCTTGAACACGCACAGCTCGCGGGCCTGGCCGGTGATGGCCTGGCCGACGGCGACGCCGATCTGCTTGGTGCCGTAGTCGAAGCCCAGCAGCAGGCGTGGCGTGGCGCTCATGCGTGGCCGGCCTGGGCGGTGAGTAGGCTGAGGTTGATCCCTAAGCGCGCGGCGGCGGCGGACAGGCGCTGGTCGAAGGGGGTGTCGAAGAGGATGTCGCTGTCGGCCGGGCAGGTCAGCCAGGCGTTCTCGGTCAGTTCGGTCTCCAGCTGGCCGGCTTCCCAGCCGGCGTAGCCGAGAGTGATCAGGTGTCTGCTCGGGCCATGGCCATCGGCGATGGCGAACAGGGCGTCCTGCGAGGTGGACAGGGCCAGTTCGCCCAGCTCCAGGGTGGCCTGGAAGCTGTGTCCTGCTGGGTGCAGGACGAAGCCGCGGTCGGTCTGCACCGGCCCGCCGGCGAAGATCGGCAGGCTCTGGCACAGGGCGGGTGGTGGCTCGTCCGGGCGCAGTTGCTCCAGCACGTCGGCCAGGTTGAGGCCGTTGGGGCGGTTGATCACCAGGCCCATGGCGCCCTGCTCGTTGTGCTCCACCAGGTAGGTGACGGTCTGCGCGAAGTTCGGATCGGCCATGTGCGGCATGGCGATCAGGAAGTGATGCTTGAGGTAGCTGGGAGCGGTTTTCATGGTCGCTAGTTTCGACCCTGACGGCGCCGTCTTCAAGCGTGCGATGCGCGCACTAGTTGCTGGACAGACGGTCGCCGCGCTCGAAGCGCCAGGTGCGAATGATTTCCAGGCGGTCGATGTCTGCCAGATCGCCGGTGAAGGGGGCGAAGGGGGCGGCCAGGCGGACGATGCGCAGGGCAGCCTGGTCCAGCACCTGTTGGCCGGAGGATTCGAGGACCTGCACCTCGTAAAGGGTGCCGTCGCGGTTGATCGACACCAGCATGCGCAGGCTGCCGTAGATGCGCTGGCGGCGGGCCTCCTCGGGGTAGTTGAGGTTGCCGACGCGCTCGACCTTCTTGCGCCACTCGTCCTTGTACCAGGCGCCCTTGTCGCGCATGGTCGAGGCGGCGTTGAGGCGATGGATCTTCGGGCGCTTGGCGTAGAGCTGCTGCTCCTGCGCCAGTTGCGCTTCCAGGCTGGCGATCTCGGCGGATAGCTGGGTGGTGTCGAAGATCGGCGCCTGCTGGGCGTCGGGCTGCGGCTCTTCTTCCTTCTGCTTGGTCGGTGCCTTCTGCGGCTGCGGTTTGCTGGTGGTCAGCGCGGTCTTGGTGGCGACGGCCTCCTTGCGCTGGGTCGGCTGCGGCGCAGCGGCCGGAGTGACCTTGTTCACCTTGCTGTCCTGGAACGGCGCCTGTTCGGTGGTCTTGGGCGCCGCCTTGTGCTCCAGGGTACCGCTGCCCTGCTGGTTGTCCTGGGCGAGGAAATCCGCCTCTTTGGGTTTCTCCTCGCTCTTGAAGGTGGACAGGGTGATTTCCAGGGTCTTGCTGATCTCGCCGGGCTTGGCCAGGGTGAAGCTGACGCCGAGGATCAGCGCCAGGTGCAGCAGGGTGGCGACGAACAGGGTGAAGCCCAGGCGATCCGCAGGGCGGATGCCGGAGCTGGTCAGTTCGGCTGGAGGTTTCAGTGCTGCATTCATCGGACTGGGGCGCAAATCGAATTGCCGCGCAGTCTGCCGGCTAGAGCTGGGCGCCTGCAAGCCGCAAGCGCCAAGCTGCCACCTGGATCAAGCTTTGCGCGCGGCAAGCTTGGCCTCGATGGCATCCATCAGGCGTTCGCCGATGCGGGTGTCGAAGGCCTTGTCGATTTCACGGATGCAGGTCGGGCTGGTCACGTTGATCTCGGTGAGATGCTCGCCGATCACGTCCAGACCAACGAACAACAGACCTTTCTCGCGCAGCACCGGCCCGACCTCGGCGGCGATCCAGCGATCACGCTCGGTCAGCGGTCGCGCCTCGCCGCGGCCACCGGCGGCCAGGTTGCCGCGCGTCTCGCCCTGAGCCGGGATGCGCGCCAGGCAGTAGGGTATCGGTTCGCCGTCGATCATCAGGATGCGCTTGTCGCCATCCTTGATCGCAGGGAGGTAGCCCTGCGCCATGATCTGCTGGGTGCCGTGGGCGGTGAGGGTCTCGAGGATGACCGAGAGGTTGGGATCGCCGGCGCGGTGGCGGAAGATCGAAGAACCGCCCATGCCATCCAGGGGTTTGAGAATGATGTCACGCTGCGCTTCGGCAAACTCGCGCAGAATGTCGGCCCTGCGGCTGACCAGCGTAGGCGGCATGCAATGAGGGAACTGGGTAGCGAACAGCTTCTCGTTGCAGTCGCGCAGGCTCTGCGGGCGGTTGACCACCAGTACGCCGTCGCGTTCGGCCTGCTCCAGTAAGTAAGTGGAGTAGACGAATTCGTTGTCGAAGGGCGGATCCTTGCGCATCAGGATCACATCCAGATCGGCCAGTGGCGCGTCTTTCTCCTCCTCCAGTTCGAACCAGCGCTGCGGGTCGTTGAAGACAGTCAGTGCGGCCATCCGGGCGCGGGCCTGGCCGGCGCTCTGATAGAGGTCGCGCTGTTCCATATAGAACAGCGACCAGCCGCGGGCCTGGGCAGCCAGGAGCATGGCCAGCGAGCTGTCCTTCTTGAAGTTGATCTGGGCGATGGGATCCATGACGATCCCCAGGCGAATGCTCATGGGGTGAAACCTGCTTCAGGTGGGGCGAAGAGAGACGCAAGGGTGGCGCCGCAGGGCGCCGCCGGTCAAGAAAAACCCCGAGTATTAGGGGCTTATAGATTGCATCAGGAGAGTGTGCTAAAAAGTCCGGACGATCGGGTCGCAGCCCGTAGTGTTACGGCCTCAGCCACACTGTGCTGTATAGATAAAACAAATGACTCACCGAGGCGATGGTAGGGCAGACATGGAACAGCATTCCGAGGGTTTGAAGGTCATGGTGATCGACGATTCGAAAACGATTCGTCGCACCGCCGAGACTCTGCTGAAGAAGGTGGGTTGCGAGGTCATCACTGCGGTAGACGGTTTCGATGCACTGGCCAAAATTGCCGATACGCATCCGAGCATCATCTTTGTCGACATCATGATGCCGCGCCTCGACGGCTATCAGACCTGTGCCCTGATCAAAAACAACAGTGCTTTCAAATCCACCCCGGTGATCATGCTGTCCTCCAAGGACGGTCTGTTCGACAAGGCCAAGGGGCGCATCGTCGGGTCCGACCAGTACCTGACCAAGCCTTTCAGCAAGGAAGAGCTGCTTGGCGCCATCAAGGCGCATGTGCCCGAATTCGTCCCGGTGGAGCAAGCCTCCTGATAGCCGGCCACAAGCCGGCGATGCCTATTCCGAATGGGGAACTTCATGGCTCGTATTCTGATTGTTGATGACTCGCCGACCGAGATGTACAAACTGACCGCCATGCTCGAGAAGCATGGTCATCAGGTACTCAAGGCGGAGAATGGTGCCGACGGCGTAGCGCTGGCGCGCCAGGAAAAGCCCGATGCGGTGCTGATGGATATCGTCATGCCCGGTCTCAATGGCTTCCAGGCGACCCGTCAGCTGACCAAGGACGCCGAAACCAGCCACATCCCGGTGATCATCGTCACCACCAAGGATCAGGAGACCGACAAGGTCTGGGGCAAGCGCCAGGGCGCGCGTGACTACCTGACCAAGCCGGTCGACGAAGACACGCTAATGAAGACCCTCAACGCGGTGCTGGCCGGCTAACGCCGCGCCAGTCCGTAGCCACATATAAGAAGAACAGACCAAGGTCGGCATGTCGGACGCGCAATCTCCCTTCCAGCTCCTCGTTGCTCTCGACCAGCGTTGCCGTACGCTGGCTGCCGGTTTGCCGTCGCAGCAGCAGACGGTGCAGACCTGGAGTGGCATCGGTTTTCGCATGGGCGAGCGTTATTTCGTGGCGCCCATGGGTGAAGTCGGCGAAGTGCTGCATGAGCCACGTCACACGCTGTTGCCGGGTGTGAAGAACTGGGTCAAGGGGGTGGCCAACGTGCGTGGTCGCCTGCTGCCGGTGATGGACCTCTGTGGCTTCTTCGGTGGCGAACTGTCGCCCCTGCGCAAGCAGCGCCGGGTGCTGGTGGTGGACCACAATGAGGTGTTCGCCGGCCTGACGGTCGACGAGGTGTTCGGTATGCAGCACTTCCCGGTCGATACCTTCTCCGAGCAGTTGCCGCCCCTTGAGGCCGCGATTGCTCCGTTCATCCATGGGGTGTTCCAGCGCGAACGCCCCTGGCTGGTGTTCAGCCCGCATGCGCTGGCTCAGCACCAGGGCTTTCTCGACGTGGCGGTATAAGCTTTTCGGTTGGGTCGGCACTTGCCGGCCCTTTGGCGTTACATGGAAATCGTTGTGCGGTCGGTCCAGGCGGGGGCCAAATAATGAAAAAACTCGATGCAGGCAATCTCTTGGCAGGTGTGCGCAGTAACACGCTGATCGCCGGACTCTTCGTGGTCCTGATCATTTCCATCGTGTTGCTGTTCGCCAACTTCGCCTACCTCAACACCCAGTCGGGCTACGACAAGGAATACATCAGCCACGCGGGCGAACTGCGCGTGCTGTCCCAGCGTATCGCGAAGAACGCCACCGAAGCGGCGACCGGCAAGGCAGAGGCCTTCCCGCAGCTCAAGGAAGCGCGTCGTGACTTCGAAGAGCGCTGGGGTTTCCTGACCAAGGGCAACGAGGCCAGTGGCCTGCCGGCTGCCCCCGAGTCGGTCAAGGCACAGATGGATGAGGTACAGAAGGACTGGGACGTACTGCGGCAGAACGCGGACGCCATCCTGCAGAGCGAGCAGACCGTACTGTCGCTGCACCAGGTAGCTGCGACCCTCGCCGAAACCATTCCGCAGCTGCAGGTCGAGTACGAGGAAGTCGTCGACATCCTGCTGCAAAGCGGCGCGCCTGCCGCCCAGGTCTCCGTGGCTCAGCGCCAGTCGCTGCTGGCAGAACGTATCCTCGGCTCGGTGAACAAGGTGCTGGCTGGTGACCAGGACTCGGTACAGGCCGCCGACATGTTCGGTCGTGACGCCAGCCTGTTCGGCCGCGTGCTCAAGGCGATGATCGAAGGCAACAGCGCCATGGAGATCTCCAAGGTGACCGACGAGGACGCCCTGGAGCGTCTGGCCGAGATTTCCGAGCTGTTCCAGTTCGTTTCCGGCTCGGTGGACGAGATTCTGGAAACCTCTCCGGAACTTTTCCAGGTCCGTGAGTCCGCCAACACCATCTTCACCGGCTCGCAAACCCTGCTGGACAGGACCTCCGGTCTGGCCACCGAGTTCGAGAACCTGGCCGATGGCCGTTACTTCAACACCATCGCCGGTTATGTGCTGGGTGCCCTGGCCCTGGCCTCGATCATTCTCATCGGTCTGGTGATGGTGCGCGAGACCAACCGTCGACTGACCTCCACCGCCGAGAAGAACGAACGTAACCAGGCGGCGATTCTGCGACTGCTCGACGAAATCGCCGACCTCGCCGACGGTGACCTGACTGTGGCCGCGACCGTAACCGAGGACTTCACCGGTGCGATCGCGGACTCCATCAACTACTCCATCGACCAGCTGCGTGACCTGGTAGCGACGATCAACCAGACCGCCGTGCAGGTGGCCGCCGCCGCCCAGGAAACCCAGGCTACCGCGATGCACCTGGCCGAGGCTTCCGAGCACCAGGCCCAGGAAATTGCTGGCGCCTCCGCGGCGATCAACGAAATGGCCGTGTCGATTGACCAGGTATCGGCGAACGCCGCGGAATCCTCCGCGGTAGCGGAACGTTCCGTAGCCATCGCCAACAAGGGTAACGAGGTGGTGCACAACACCATCACCGGCATGGATAACATCCGTGAACAGATCCAGGACACCTCGAAGCGGATCAAGCGCCTTGGTGAATCGTCCCAGGAGATCGGTGACATCGTTAGCCTGATTAACGACATTGCCGACCAGACCAACATCCTCGCATTGAACGCTGCGATCCAGGCATCCATGGCCGGTGACGCGGGTCGAGGCTTCGCCGTGGTAGCGGACGAAGTACAGCGCCTCGCAGAACGTTCCTCCGCCGCGACCAAGCAGATCGAGGCGCTGGTTAAGACCATTCAGACCGACACCAACGAAGCGGTAATCTCCATGGAGCAGACCACCTCCGAAGTGGTCCGCGGTGCTCGTCTGGCGCAGGACGCCGGTGTGGCACTGGAGGAGATCGAGAAGGTATCCAAGACCCTTGCGGCCTTGATCCAGAACATCTCCAACGCCGCCCGCCAGCAGGCTTCGTCGGCCGGCCACATCTCCAACACCATGAACGTGATTCAGGAGATCACCTCGCAGACCTCCGCAGGTACCACCGCTACCGCCAAGAGCATTGGTAACCTGGCCAAGATGGCCAGTGAGATGCGTCGTTCGGTATCCGGCTTCACCCTGCCGGACGGCCAGGCTTGATCTGGGGAGGTGCAGCGGCCTGAGAGGGTCGCTGCCCGGGGCATTCGGCCATGAGCGAGGGGCACGGCATGCAGCCAAGCGGCGTCTGGGCCTTGAAGCCTCTGGCCGACATGTCGCAGGCGGAGTTTCGCGACTGGCAGGCCCTGCTGGAAGAGCGCACTGGCGTGGTGATCAACGAGCAGCGCCGGGCCTTTCTGCAGACCAACCTGACCGCGCGCATGCGTGAACTGGGCGTCGGCGATTACGCCAGCTACTTCCGTCAGGTCACCGACGGCCCGCGCGGTGCGGTGGAGTGGTCGGCCTTGCTGGACCGCCTGACCGTGCAGGAGACCCGTTTCTTTCGCCACCGCCCGTCTTTCGAGGTGCTGGAGAGTTACCTGCGCGGCCGCCTGGCCACCGATGAACAGCAACACCCCCTGGCCCTGTGGAGCGTCGGTTGCTCCAGCGGCGAGGAGCCCTACTCGATGGCGATCTGCGCCGCCGAGGTGCTGCGCGAGCTGGGTAGCGAGCGACAGTTCGGCGTCACCGGAACCGACATCAGTCTGAATGTGTTGAACAAGGCGCGCGAGGCGCTCTACAGCGCGCGCAAGCTGGAACAGATGGACAGCGACCTTTGCGAGCGCTACTTCCTCGCCCAGGCCGATGGTCGTTATCAAGTGGTGCCTGACCTGGCGGCGCGTGTCTGCGTCGCCCGGTTGAATGTGCTGGAGCTGGCCAAGGCGCCACAGTCCGGCATGGACGTAATCTTTTGCCAGAACCTGCTGATCTATTTCCGCCGCTGGCGCCGCCGCGAAATCCTCAACCGCCTGGCCGAGCGCCTGGCGCCGGGGGGGATGCTGGTGGTCGGGGTTGGGGAAGTGGTCGGTTGGCAGCATCCGGACCTGGTGCCGGTGGCCGACGAGCGGGTTCTGGCGTTCACCCGCAAGGGCTAAGACAAGAATGACTGGAGCAGGTATGGGTGATCGGCACGATTATGTCGCCCTGGAGTGGGTCAAAGGCGAAATCGCGGAGACCCTGAAGCAGGCCCGCCAGGCCCTGGAGGCGTTCGTCGAGAACCCGCAGGATGCCACGCGCATGCGTTTCTGCCAGACCTACGTGCACCAGGTCCACGGCACTCTGCAGATGGTCGAGTTCTACGGCGCGGCCCTGCTCGCTGAGGAAATGGAGCAGCTGACCCAGGCTCTTCTGGATGGCCGCGTCGGCAATCAGAACGAGGCCCTGGAAGTGCTGATGCAGGCCATCCTGCAACTGCCGGCCTACCTCGACCGCATCCAGAGTGCTCGTCGCGACCTGCCGATGGTCGTGCTGCCACTGCTCAACGATCTGCGCGCCGCGCGCGGCGAGAACCTGCTGTCGGAAACCAGCCTGTTCTCCCCGGACCTGTCCGGTCGCCTGCCGGCGCTGCCTCTGGATTCCCTGGACAAACTGCGTACCGCCGAACTGCCGGTGCTGTTGCGCAAGCTGCGGCAGATGCTGCAGATGGCCCTGGTCGGCGTGATTCGTAGCCAGGACCTGGCCACCAACCTGGGCTATATGGCGCGCGTCTTCGCTCGTCTCGAGACCCTGTGCAAGGAGGCGCCGCTCGGCCCGCTGTGGCAGATCGCTTCCGGCATGGTCGAGGGGCTGGCCAATGGCAGCGTGGTCAACAGTGCTTCGGTGCGTACCCTGCTGCGCCAGGTGGACAAGGAGCTCAAGCGCCTGGTCGACCAGGGTGCCGACGGGATCAACCAGCCCGCTCCGGACGAGCTGACCAAGAACCTGCTGTTCTATGTGGCCAAGGCGCCGGCGCAGTCGCCGCGCATTCGTGCCCTCAAGGAGCAGTACCGCCTCGATGATGCCTTGCCCGACAGCGGCGTGGTCGATGAAGAGCGCGCGCGCCTGGCCGGTCCTGACCGCGACGCCATGCGTTCGGTGGTGGGCGCCCTGTGCGAGGAACTGGTGCGGGTCAAGGACAGCCTCGACCTGTTCGTGCGCAGCGACCGCAAGCAGGTGGCTGAGCTGGATGCCCTGATGGCGCCGCTCAAGCAGATCGCCGATACCCTGGCAGTGCTCGGCTTTGGCCAGCCGCGCAAGGTGATCCTCGACCAGATCGATGTGGTACATGCCCTGTCCCTCGGCCAGCGTGAGCCGAACGACGCAGTGCTGATGGACGTGGCCGGCGCCCTGCTCTATGTCGAGGCCACCCTGGCCGGCATGGTCGGGCCCGGTGACGATGCGCAGAACGAACAGAGCCACCTGCCCACCACCGACGTGGCGCAGATTCACCAGCTGGTGATCAAGGAGGCGCGTACCGGCCTGGAACAGGCCAAGGACGCGATCATCGAGTTCATCGCCTCGCAGTGGAATCATGAGCACCTGGCTCGTGTGCCGGAGCTGCTGACCCAGGTCCGCGGTGGCCTGGCGATGATTCCGCTGGCCCGCGCCGCTGACCTGCTGAAGGCCTGCACCCGCTATATCGAAGAGCAGTTGCTGGTGCGCAAGGCCGTACCCAACTGGCAGAACCTCGACACCCTGGCCGACGCCATCACCAGCGTCGAGTACTACCTGGAGCGTCTGGCCGAAGACCACGCCACTCAGGGCGACCTGATCCTCGACGTCGCGGAGGAGAGTCTGGAGAGCCTGGGCTACCCGCTCAAGGAGAAGCCCTCGATCCTCGATCGCATCGAGCCGCGCGAGGAAGCACCGGCGCCGCTGGCCGACCCACTGCAGGACATCGAGGTGCTGGCTGCCGAGGAAATCGCCTTCGAGCCGCTGGCTGAAGAGCAGCCGCTGGCGTTGGACGAGCTGCCGGCGCTGTCGAGCGACGAGCTGAGCAGCGACTTTGCCGAGCTGCCGGTCGATGGCAGCGAACTGCTGGTCTCCGACGACAACTGGAGCCTGGGCGATACCGTTCAGGACGCCGCTTCCGGCCTGGACCTGAGCCTGGACGCACCGCTCGAGCTGGGCAGCCTGGATGATCTGCAGCCGCTCAGCGCCGAGCCGAGCCTGGTCAGCGAGTCGACCGAGTTTCTGCTCAGCGAGGAGCTGCCAAGCCTCGCTGAAGAACCGGCCGAGGAATTGAACCTCGACAGCACGCCGAGCAACTGGGACGAGCTGGAGATTGCCGATCTCGAACTGCCGGAAGTCGAGCTGCCGAGTGCTCCGGTCGAGCCGGAGCCGGCTTCGGTGGCGGTCGAGCGGCCGCTGACCATGGCCGAGGTGATGGCTGCGCCCGTGCAGGCCATCAACCCGCCGGCCCAGGACGTACCGCCGACCCTGCTGCCGCCGCCTGCCGACGAAGAGCCGGTGGACGAGGACCTGCTCGAAGTGTTCATCGAGGAGGCCGGTGAGGTCCTCGAGACCATCAACGAATACCTGCCGCAGTGGCGTGCCGACACCGACAACAAGGAAGCGCTGACCGAAGTGCGGCGCGCCTTCCACACCCTCAAGGGCAGTGGCCGCATGGTCCGCGCGCTGATCATCGGCGAGCTGGCCTGGTCGATCGAGAACATGCTCAACCGCGTGCTGGATCGCAGCATCCAGCCCGACCCGCTGGTGCAGCAGGTGATCGCCGATGTGGTCGAGCTGATGCCGGCGCTGGTCGACGAGTTCGCGGCCAAGGCCCAGCGCCAGCGCGATGACGTCGACCGCCTGGCCGCCGCCGCACATGCCCTGGCCCGTGGCCAGGTGCCGAATCTTGCCAGCTTGCCGCCGCAGGCCGAGTTACAGAGCGAGCCGGCGGCTGAGCCGGCTCCGCAAGAGGACGACGAACCGGCACTGGAGATCGAGCCCGAGGCGGTAGCGCCTGTTGCTGCTGCGGTTGCCGAGGATGACGGCCTTGACCCCTTGCTGCTGGAAATCTTCCGCAATGAGGCCGAAACCCATCTCGATACCCTGGTCGGCTTCCTTGCCGACTGCGCCCAAGAGCTGCCGCAGCCGGTGACCGATGACCTGCAGCGTGCCCTGCACACCCTCAAGGGCAGCGCGCACATGGCCGGCATCCTGCCGATCGCCGAGATCGCCACGCCGCTGGAGAAGCTGGTCAAGGAGTTCAAGACCAACCTGATCGCCATGGACCTGGCCGAGGCCGAGTTGCTGCACGATGCCGAGCAGCTGTTCCGTGCGGGTCTTGAGCAGCTGGAAAGCCAGCCGCTGGCGCCCATTGCCGGTGCCGCGGAGTTCCTTGAACGGGTGCAGAAACTGCATCACAGCCGTCTGGACAGCGCCGAGAGTGCGCGCCTGGAAGAGCAGGACCATCGCGACCCGCAGCTGATCTCGATCTTCCTCGCCGAAGGCATGGACATCCTGCTGGATGCCGAAGACCTGTTACGCAAGTGGCGTGAGCACCCCAGCGAGCAGCAGGAACTGTCCGCGCTGCTGGAGGAGTTGACCATGCTCGGCCGTGGCGCCGAGATGGCCGAACTGCCGCAGATCAGCGAGCTGTGTCAGGCCCTGCTGGCCCTCTACCAGGCCGTGCTGGACGGCCGCCTGGCCGTCAGCGAGCACTTCTTCAGCGAGGCCGAGGCCGCGCACGAAGCACTGATCGGCCAGATGGACCAGGTTGCCGCCGCCCTGCAGGTCAGCCCGCAGCCCGAACGCGTGGCGGCCTTGCGCAACCTGCTGGACCAGGCGCTCGACCCCGCCACCCTGGCACTGCTCGATACCGATAGCGTTACTGGTCTTGAAGTCGTGGAGCTGGAGGAGCTGCCAGCCGAGCCTTTGCCGGTAGTGGCCGTCGAGCCTGAGCCGGAGCCTGTTGCCGCGAGCACGCCGGAGCCGGTCGTGACGCTGTCCAGCATGCCGGAGAACCTCGACGCCGAGATGGTGGAGATCTTCCTGGAAGAAGCCGTCGACATCCTCGACAGCGCCGGCCAGGCCCTCGATCGTTGGCTGTCCGACCCGGACAGCACCCTGGCGCTGTCGTCCCTGCAGCGCGACCTGCACACCCTCAAGGGCGGCGCGCGCATGGCCGAGATTCGAGCCATTGGCGATCTCGCCCACGAATTGGAATCCCTGTACGAAGGCCTGGTAGATCGCCGCTTCAGCTACTCGCCGGCGTTGGCCGGCCTGCTGCAGCAGAGCCATGACCGTCTGGCCGTGGTGCTGGAGCAGCTACAACGCAACCAGCCGCTGCTTGATTCGACTGAGTTGATCGATGCGATCCGCTCCTTTCGCCAGGGCGGCACGCTAGCTACGCCGAGTGTCTCGGCCCAGCAGGAAAGCCCGCAGCCGGCTCCCGCCGCCGAAGCAGCAGCGCAGCCTGTAGAGCCTGAGTCGATGGAGATCGACCTCGGCGAACTGGCCGAGGTGGAGTTCGTGGCTCCGCAGCCGGATGAGCTGCCAGAGCTGCATATCGAGGCGCAGGCGCAGCTGGAAGATCAGCTGCCGACCGAGTTGCCGGCGCTGAGCGCGGATCAATGGCACCTGGATGATTCGTTGCCGGCCTTGGGCGCCGAGCTGCTCGATGAGCAGCCGACCAGCCCGGCCGAGCTGTCGGAAGAGGCGTCGATGGAAATCGACCTCGGCGAGCTGCCGGGCGTCGACTTTGTCGCGCCGCAGCCCGACGAACTGCCAGAGCTGCATATCGAGACCGCCGCCCAGGTCGAGGAAGAGCTGCCGAGCGAACTGCCGGCCATGAGCTCGGACGAGTGGCACCTGGACGAGTCGCTGCCGGCCCTCGGCGCCGAGGACCTGCAGCCGCTTGCAGAGGACCTGCCGACGCTCGACACTGCCGAGCCCGAGCCCGAGCCCGAGCCCGAGCCCGAGCCCGAGCCCGAGCCCGAGCCCGAGCCCGAGCCCGCAGCTGTGGCTGCATCGCCGGCCCCGGTGGTCGATCGGGACCCGGAACTGGTGGAGATCTTCCTCGAGGAAGGTTTCGACATCATGGACAGCGCCTCTGCCGCCCTGCAGCGCTGGATGACCGATGTCGACAACACTCTCGAAGTGGAATCGCTGCAGCGCGACCTGCACACCCTCAAGGGTGGTGCGCGCATGGCCGAGATTCGCGAGATCGGCGATCTGGCCCACGAGCTGGAGTTCCTCTACGAGGGCGTCGGTGATGGCCGCCTGAAGGCCAACGGCGACCTGTTCGGTGTGCTGCAGGCTTGCCATGACCGTCTCTCCGAGATGCTCGACGCGGTACGTGGCAATCGCGCGATCCCTGACGGGCTGGCGCTGATCGAGACCATCAAGCGTTTCCGGGCCAATCCCGACGCCCAGCTCAGCATGCCCACCAGCGTGCATCTGCAGCCGGTGCAGGAGGAGGCCGAGGCGGACGGCGAGAACGACGAGATCCTCGACATCTTCCTCGAGGAAGGCGACGACCTGCTGGAAGCCATGGAGGCTGCCGTCGGTCGCTGGGAGGCCAACCGCGAGGACGGCTCCTGCATCGATGAACTGCTGCGCATCCTGCACACCCTCAAGGGCGGTGCCCGTCTAGCCGGGCAGAAGCGCCTGGGCGATCTCAGCCATGATCTCGAGCAACACCTGACCGAGGCCCAGCAGCAGGGCGCGCCTTGGCCGGAGAGCCTGTTCCTCGATGTGCAGTCGGCTTTCGAGGGCCTGCAGAAGGAGCTCGATCAGCTACGCAAGCGCCTCGATGACCATCATGTGGCCGAAGATCAGGCCGCGCCTGCGGAACAGCCGCAGGCCGCCGAACAGCAGCCGGCGCCGGTCGCGTTGGCCGTGCCGCTGGTGGCTGCCAGCAGCCAGCCGCAGCAACAGCAACAGAATCAGGTGCTGCCGTTCGTCCAGCGCGCTGCCGAGGCTGCCGCCCGCGCCGCCGCCCAGCGTGCACCGCAGGAACTGGTGAAGGTGCCTGCCGAGCTGCTCGAAGGCCTGGTCAACCTGGCCGGTGAGACCTCGATCTTCCGTGGTCGGGTCGAACAGCAGGTGAGCGATGTCGGCTTCACCCTCGGCGAGATGGAAGCGACCATCGAGCGGGTACGCGATCAGTTGCGCCGCCTCGATACCGAGACCCAGGCACAGATTCTCAGCCGCTATCAGGCCGAAGCCGAGCGCGCTGGCTACGAAGACTTCGACCCGCTGGAGATGGACCGTCACTCGCAACTGCAGCAGCTGTCCCGTGCGCTGTTCGAGTCCGCCTCCGACTTGCTCGACCTCAAGGAAACCCTGGCCGCGAAGAACCGTGACGCCGAAACCCTGCTGCTGCAGCAGGCGCGGGTCAACACCGAGCTGCAGGAAGGCCTGATGCGCACGCGCATGGTGCCGTTCGATCGCCTGGTGCCGCGTCTGCGCCGCATCGTCCGCCAGGTGGCCGGCGAGTTGGGCAAGCAGGTCGAGTTCCACGTCGGCAACGCCGATGGCGAGATGGACCGTACCGTACTGGAGCGCATCGTCGCGCCCCTGGAGCACATGCTGCGCAACGCCGTCGACCACGGTATCGAGGCGGCCGACAAGCGTCTTGCCGCCGGCAAGCCCGAGGTCGGCAACATCCGCCTGACCCTCGGTCGCGAAGGTGGCGATATCCTGCTGGTACTGGCCGACGACGGTGGCGGCATTCGCCTCGACGCGGTACGGCGCAAGGCCATCGAGCGTGGCCTGATGGATGAGAGCAGCGATCTGTCGGACCACGAGGTGCTGCAGTTCATCCTCGAAGCCGGCTTCTCCACCGCCGAGAAGGTCACGCAGATCTCCGGTCGTGGTGTCGGCATGGACGTGGTGCACTCCGAGGTCAAACAGCTCGGCGGCTCGATGACCATCGAGTCCACCGTCGGCGAAGGCACGCGCTTCCTGATACGCCTGCCGTTCACCGTGTCGGTCAACCGGGCGCTGATGGTGATGTCCGGCGAGGACTTCTACGCCATCCCGCTGAACACCATCGAAGGTATCGTGCGGGTATCGCCGTACGAACTGGAGGCCTACTACGGTCCGGATGCGCCGCGCTTCGAATACGCCGGCCAGGCCTACGAACTGAAATACCTCGGTGACCTGCTGAACAACGGACAGCAACCCAAGCTGGTCGGCCAGAGCCTGCCGCTGCCGGTGATCCTGGTGCGCTCCAGCGAGCACGCCGTGGCGGTGCAGGTGGACGCCCTGGCGGGCTCCCGCGAAATCGTGGTGAAGAGCCTCGGCCCGCAGTTCGCCGGTGTGCATGGCATCTCCGGTGCGACCATCCTCGGTGACGGTCGCGTGGTGGTGATTCTCGACCTGCTGGCGACCATTCGCGTGCGCCATGCCCATCAGCTCAGTCAGGTCCAGGTCCCGCGCCTGGCCAGCCAGGCACCGGTGGCAAACGAGGTCGACAGCACGCGGCCAACCCTGGTCATGGTGGTGGACGACTCGGTCACCGTGCGCAAGGTGACCAGCCGCCTGCTGGAGCGCAACGGCATGAACGTGCTGACCGCCAAGGACGGGGTCGACGCCATCGCCCAGCTGCAGGAGCACAAGCCGGACATCATGCTGCTGGACATCGAGATGCCGCGCATGGACGGTTTCGAGGTGGCCACCTTGGTGCGCCACGACGAGCGCCTGAAAGATCTGCCGATCATCATGATTACCTCGCGTACCGGCGAGAAGCACCGCGAGCGGGCCATGGCCATCGGCGTCAACGAATACCTGGGCAAGCCGTACCAGGAGTCGGATCTGCTTGAAAACATCCTGAAACTGGTCAAGGACAAGGCCAATGGCTGACAGAACTGCTGCTCGTATTGCGGTCATCGCCGACACCTCGCTGCAGCGCCATGTGCTGCAGCAGGCGCTGTCCGGCAGCGGCTACCAGGTCGTGCTCAACAGTGACCCTGCGCGCCTCGACGAGGCGGCGCTGGCCGACTGCGAGACCGACCTGTGGCTGGTGGACCTGGCTCAGTCGGAAGACTCGCCGCTGGTCGACAATCTTCTGGAACAAGCCAGCGCCCCGGTGCTGTTCGGCGAGGGGCATGCCCCGGAGCGTCATTCGGAGAACTACCCGCGCTGGGAGCGCCGCCTGTTCGGCAAGCTCAAGCGCCTGGTCGGTGATCCGGCTCAGGCCGTCGGCCCCAGCCTGGAGGCCCTGTTGGCCGAGGCGCAGCGCCCCAGCCGTCTGGAACTGCCGGCTGCCTTGGCTGGTACACCGCTGGTGGCCGGCGAGCCGGCTAAGCAGGTGTGGCTGCTGGCTGCCTCGCTCGGCGGACCGGCGGCGGTCAAGGAGTTCCTCGATGCACTCCCCGGCGGCCTGCCCATCGGCTTCATCTATGCCCAGCACATCGATGCTGCCTTCGAGACGGCGCTGCCGCAGGCCGTCGGCCGGCACAGTCAGTGGCACGTCAACCCGGCACGTCAAGGCGATGCGGTGCGTTGCGGTGAGGTGGTGGTAGCGCCAATTGCCCACGAACTGGGCTTTGCCGAAGATGGCAGCATGCAGGTGGCCGACCGCGGCTGGCCTGAGCCTTACAGTCCGTCCATCGACCAGATGATGCTCAACCTGGCCCAGCAATACGGGGCCAACTGCGGCGTGATCGCGTTCAGCGGCATGGGCAGCGACGGCAGTGCTGCCGCCGCCTACGTACGGCGCCAGGGTGGCCTGATCTGGACCCAGAAGGCCGACAGCTGCGCCAGCCCGAGCATGCCCGACAGTCTGCGCGAGGGCGGCTACAGCGCTCTCAGCGGCGACCCGCGCGAGCTGGCCGCCGCCCTGGTCAATCATCTGGCCGAGCAGTGCCAGTAACGGCCTCTGCTGTCTTTCAAGGAGCCGCCATGAGCCAAGCCGTAGCCCCGCAGAACAGTGTCAGCAGCCTTACCGCGCTGCTGGTGCCGCTGGCCGACCGTACCCTGCTGCTGCCCAACGTGGCAGTAGCGGAGCTGATTCCCTACCGCCCGCCGCATGTCACGCCGGGGCTGCCATCCTGGTTCCTCGGCCAGGTGGCCTGGCGCGACCTGCAGCTGCCGCTGCTGTCCTTCGAAGCCGCCTCCGGTGGCCAGCCGCAGATCGGCCCGGGGGTGCGGGTGGCCGTGCTCAACGCCATGGGCGGTCGTGACCAGGTCAAGTTCATCGCCCTGCTGGTGCAGGGTATTCCGCGCTCGATGAAGGTCGATAGCCACCTGCAGCGCGCCAGCGCCGAGCTGGCGCCGCTGGAGTTGGACGCCGTGCAGCTCGGCGAGGCGGTGGTGAAGATCCCTGACCTGATCGGCCTGGAGCAGAAGCTGGCGGACGCCGGCCTGATCTGAAATGAACTCGGTCCAGCTGGCGCGCCTCGGCGACCTGGAGGTCGCCAGCAGCTGTGTGGCGGGCCAGCAGTTCGACAAACACAGCCACGACGAATTCGTCATCGGCGCCAACCTGCTCGGCGAAGAGCGCATCTGGCTGGACGGCCGCAGCTTCAGCGCCGGCGTCGGCGCCATCACCACCTACAACCCCGGCGAGATCCAGGGCGGGGGTGCGGCCGAGGGCCAGCCCTGGCGCTATGTCAGCCTCTATGTGCCGGCGGCGCAGCTGGCAGATCGTCTGGGCCGCGCCGACCTGCAGTTCGAGCGCCCCGTGCAGCAGGCACCGCACCTGGCCCGCGAGCTGGCCTGTGCGGTGGCGGCCTGTTTGAGCGCAGACGCGCTGCTGCGCGGGCGTGGCGAAGAGGGCGTGACCCTGCTGCTCGGACGGATCGCCGCAGGAGCGGGCGTGCGCCTGAATGCCGAGCGGAGTCTGGGGCATACCGCCGTGGTGCGTCTGCAGGAACTGCTGGCGGCTGATTTGCAGCAGACCCCGAGCCTGGAGCAGATGGCCGCTGAAGTGGGCCTGTCGCGCTTCCATCTGTTGCGCAGTTTCCAGAAACACACCGGGCTCAGCCCGCGACAGTGGGCCATGCAGCTGCGCACTCGGCGTGCCCAGGGCCTGTTGCGCCTGGGGCTGCCGGCCGGCGAGGTGGCCCATCGTCTGGGCTTCGCCGACCAGAGCCATCTCAACCGCCATTTCCGCGCTGCCTACGGCATCAGCCCCGGGCGCTACCAGGCCTGCGTGCGCGCCTAGCAGCGCAATCCGGTTCAAGTCGACGCCGGCCGCAGCCCGGATAATCCGCCTGATCGACGAATGCGGAGTGCTCCCGATGCTGGCCATCTTCCTTGCCGCCATGCTGTTCGGCCTGGCCTTTTGTGCGTCCCCTGGCGCGGTATTCAGCGAGACGCTGCGCCGTGGCCTGACCGGTGGCTTCCGCCCGGCGCTGCTGGTGCAGCTCGGATCGCTGATCGGTGATGCGGTCTGGGCGCTGATCGGCCTGACCGGTCTGGTGCTGCTCCTGGCTCAGGACAGCGTGCGCGTGCCGCTGACCATTGCCTGTGCGGCCTATCTGGTCTGGCTTGGTATCCAGGGGCTGCGCGATGCCTGGCAGCCGCCGACGCAGGAGGAGGGCAGCGCACAGGGGCGCAATGCCTTCGGCGCGGGCGCACTGCTGTCGTTGTCGAACCCGAAGAACATCGTGTTCTGGGGCGCCCTGGGCAGTGCGCTGGCGGGGATCGTCGAGGGTACGCCGAGCCAGGCGCAGATGGCGGTATTCTTCGCCGGCTTCATGGTCGCCTCGCTGCTCTGGTGCTTCATCTGCGCGGCGCTGGTGGACTGGCTGCGCCGTCACACCTCGCTGCTGTGGCAGCGCATCAGCTATGCCGGCTGTGGCGCGCTGCTGCTGATGCTGGCCGGGCTGACCCTGCGCGGCCTCTGAGGCCGTCATGAAAAAGCCCCGGACCTTGCGGTACCGGGGCTCGGGTATTACGGGGTCAACTCAGCGCTGGGATTCCACCGGGCTTTGCAGCTCGGCGGCCTTTTCCCCGGCCAGGTTGTCCTCGGCGCGGTGGCCGCCCCAGTAGTCGGCATTCTTGATACCGAGCTTCTCCGGGTGGAACACCGGCTCCTTGCCTTCCTTCTGCTGCGCTTCGTAGTCCTTCAGGCACACGAATGCAGTCTTGTGCATCAGCACGATGGCGATGATGTTCAGCCAGGCCATCAGGCCCACGCCGAGGTCGCCCAGGCCCCAGGCCAGGTCAGCGGTCTTCACGGTACCGTAGACGGTGGCGCCGATGATGGCGGCCTTCAGCACCAGCGTCATCCAGGGACGGTTCACCTTGCGGTTGATGTAGGCGATGTTGGTTTCGGCGATGTAGTAGTAGGCCACGATGGTGGTGAAGGCGAAGAAGAACAGCGCCACGGCGACGAAGATGTTGCCAAAGCCAGGCATGATGTTTTCCATCGCGGTCTGCACATAGCCCGGGCCTGCGGCGACGCCGGCGATGCCGGTGAACAGCGCGCTGCCATCCGGCGCCTGCACGTTGTACTGGCCGGTGATCAGCAGCATGAAGGCAGTGGCAGAGCAGACGAACAGGGTATCGACGTATACCGAGAAGCCCTGCACCAGACCCTGCTTGGCCGGATGGCTGACAGCGGCGGCGGAGGAGGCATGCGGGCCGGTCCCCTGGCCGGCTTCGTTGGAATACACGCCGCGCTTCACGCCCCACATGATGGCCAGGCCGAGGATGGCACCGAAGCCGGCATCGAGGCCGAAGGCGCTCTTGAAGATCAGCGTGATCACTTCCGGCAGCTTTTCGATGTTCAGCATGACGATGACGCAGGCGACCAGGATGTAGCCCAGCGCCATGAAGGGCACCACGAACTCGGCGAAGCGGGCGATGCGCTTGACCCCGCCGAAGATGATCAGGCCGAGGATGATGGCCAGCACGGCAGCCGTGGTGTTCGGGTGTACGCCCAGCGCGGTCTGCACGCTGGAGGCGATGGAGTTGGCCTGCACGCCCGGCAGCAATACGCCACAGGCGAACACGGTCACTACGGCAAAGACCCAGGCATACCATTTCATGCCCAGACCCTTCTCGATGTAGAAGGCCGGGCCGCCGCGGTACTGGCCGTCGATCTTCTCCTTATAGACCTGGCCGAGGGTGGATTCGACGAAGGCCGAGCTGGCGCCGAGGAAGGCCACCATCCACATCCAGAACACGGCGCCCGGGCCACCGAAGGTGATGGCGGTGGCGACACCGGCGATGTTGCCGGTACCTACGCGGCCGGCCAGGGTCATGGTCAGGGCCTGGAAGGAGGTGATGCCGTGTTCGTCGGTGCGCCCGTTGAACATCAGGCGGATCATTTCCTTGAAATGGCGGACCTGCAGGAAGCGGCCACGCAGGGAGAAGTAGAGACCGACACCCAGGCACAGGTAGATCAGCGCCGGGCTCCAGACCAGCCCGTTGAGTGTGTTGACCAGTTCGTTCATTTAGTGCTCCTAGAGCCGCAGGCCTGCAACGGCTCCCTTGTGGGAAAGCGCGGAGCCCGGGCGAATTGTTATTGGAGTGAGGTCTGGCGATGCGCCCGAACCTCGGCAGGCACGCAGCGCGGTGGTAGGCCGCCGCTTCGCTCCTGGCGCGCAGAGCATGCCAGAGAGGGACGGGCTTGCCTTCCTTGCAAGTCACATCTTGTTACGCCCAGGCGACAGCGGTAGACGCTAGAAGTCGCCCCACAGCTGCTGGGCCACGGCCAGCGCCACCACCGGCGCGGTCTCGGTGCGTAGTACGCGCGGGCCGAGGCGCGCGGCGTGGAAGCCGGCGGCCTTGGCCTGTTCGACCTCGGTCTCGCTCAGTCCACCCTCAGGGCCGATCAGGAAGGCCAGGCTGTGCGGCCGGGCATGGCTTTCCAGCGGCGCGGCGACCGGGTGCAGCACCAGCTTCAGCTCGGCCTGCACATGCGCCTGCCACTCGGCCAGAGTGATTGGCGCGTGGATCATCGGCAGCACCGAGCGCCCGCACTGCTCGCAGGCGCTGATCGCCACCTGGCGCCAATGGGCCAGGCGCTTGTCGGCGCGCTCGTCCTTCAGGCGCACTTCACAGCGCTCGGAGACGATCGGGGTGATCTCGCCGACACCCAGCTCGGTGGCTTTCTGGATCGCCCAGTCCATGCGCTCGCCGCGTGACAGGCCCTGGCCCAGGTGGATACGCAGGGGCGATTCGGCCTGGCCGGCGAGCTGCTCGCGCAACTCGACCCGCACCGCCTTCTTGCCCACTTCGATCAGTTCGCCCAGATATTCCAGGCCGCTGCCGTCGAACAGCTGCACGGCGTCACCCGCGGCATGGCGCAGCACGCGGCCGATGTAGTGGGCCTGGGCCTCGGGCAGTTCGTGCTGGCCGAGGGACAGCGGGGCGTCGACGAAGAAGCGGGACAGGCGCATGCAGGAGGTCACCTTGGGAAAGGCGGCTATTTTAAGCGCGTTCGCGCATTCCGGTCAGGCGCGCGGTTGCAGCAGCCACACCATTTCGTCCGCCGGGCACCGGCCTTTGAGGCCACCCGCCAGCGGCTGGCGTGCCAGCGGTTGCAGCTGGTAGTGCTGGCCATACAGCTCGGTCAGCTCCTCGGCCAGGACGGCGAAGGGCGGTCCCGGCAGCTGGCTCTGTTCGTAGTCGAAACTGATAAGCAGCTGGCGCGCACCAGCGCTGATCGCGGTCAGGTGGCTGGCATAGCGTGAGCGCAGCGTGGCGGGCAGGGCCACCAGGGCGGCGCGGTCGTAGATCGCGTCCACCGGGCCCAGCTGCTCGCGGTTAAGGGCGAAGATGTCACCGACGAAGACCGTCAGGTTGTCTGTGTCGTAGCGCTGCAGCGCGTCGTTCAGCACCTGGATACGGGGTGTCGCGCCCAGCTCGGCGAACAGCTGCTGCACCGCCAGTTCGCTCAGCTCGACGCCCACGACTCGGTAGCCGGCGGCCAGCAGCCAGGCGATGTCCAGGGTCTTGCCGCATAGCGGCAGCAGCACGCGGCCAGCGCTGGGCAGGGCGAGGGCGGCGCAGTGGGTGACCAGGAGTGGATTGGCCGCCGGTTCGTGAAAACCGATCTGGTTGGTCGCCCAGCGGTCGTGCCAGAAACTGTGCTCCATGCCGTTAGCCCGGATCGCGGTGGTTGGGATAGAGGTCGGCCTGCACCGCGACGCTGAGCGACTCGCGGGTGGCGATGTCGATGCCTGCGCTGGCCACCTCGGCGAGGAAATCGATCTGCTCGGGGGTGATCACGTAGGGCGGCAGGAAGTACACCACGCTGCCCAACGGGCGCAGCAGGGCGCCTCGCTCCAGCGCGTGCTGGTACACCGCGAGGCCGCGGCGCTGCTGCCAGGGGTAGGCGGTCTTGCTCGGCTTGTCCTGCACCATCTCGATGGCCAGGGCCATGCCGGTCTGGCGCACTTCGGCGACATGCGGGTGGTCCTTGAGGTGTTCGGTGGCGCTGGCCATGCGGGCACTGAGTGCCTTGTTGGCCTCGATCACGTTGTCCTGCTCGAAGATGTCCAGGGTCGCCAGGGCTGCGGCGCAGGCCAGCGGGTTGCCGGTGTAGGTGTGCGAGTGGAGGAAGGCGCGCAGGGTCGCGTAGTCGTCGTAGAAGGCGCCGTATACCTCATCGGTGGTGAGTACGGCGGCCATCGGCAGGTAGCCGCCGGTCAGGGCCTTGGACAGCACCAGGAAGTCCGGGGTGATGCCGGCCTGCTCGCAGGCGAACATTGTCCCGGTGCGGCCGAAGCCGACGGCGATCTCGTCGTGGATCAGATGCACGCCATAACGGTCGCAAGCTTCGCGCAGCAGCTTGAGGTACACCGGGTGGTACATGCGCATGCCGCCAGCGCCCTGGATCAGCGGCTCGACGATGACGGCGGCGACCTCCTGGTGGTGCTCGGCCAGGCACTGCTCCATGGCAGCGAACATGCTGCGCGAATGCTCCTCCCAGGTGGCGCCTTCCGGGCGCAGGTAGCAGTCCGGGCTGGGCACCTTGAGGGTGTCCAGCAGCAGCGCCTTGTAGGTGTCGGTAAACAGCGCCACGTCGCCCACCGACATGGCTGCCACCGTCTCGCCGTGGTAGCTGTTGGTGAGGGTGATGAAGCGTTTCTTGCCGGGCTGGTCGTTGTTGATCCAGTAGTGGTGGCTCATCTTCAGCGCCACCTCGATGCCGGAGGAACCGTTGTCGGCGTAGAACACCTTGGACAGGCCCTCCGGGGTGATCTTTACCAGGCGCTCGGACAGCTCTACCACCGGCGCATGGGTAAAGCCGGCGAGCATCACGTGCTCCAGGCTGTCGAGCTGTTCGCGGATGCGGGCGTTGATGCGTGGGTTGCCATGGCCGAACACGTTGACCCACCAGGAGCTGACTGCGTCCAGATAGCGCTTGCCGTCGAAGTCTTCCAGCCAGACCCCGTCACCACGGCGGATCGGGATCAGCGGCAGGCGCTCGTGATCCTTCATCTGGGTGCAGGGGTGCCACAGCACGGCGAGGTCGCGCTGCATCCATTGGGTGTTCTGGCTCATGGCTGATCTCCGATACGACAGTGGCTGAGACTACCAGAAGGCTTGCGGGGATACGCCGCCTGCCGTTCGTCCATGCCAACGTGCCGTCCAGGGCCGTTGCTGCGAACCATCATGGGTAATTGCTGACTAAGGCGTCAGCGTTTAATCATCTGGTTACTCGATATTTCGAAGCGAAAAATTCCGCTTTTAATCGATGACTTTGCCGCTAGGCTGTTTCCCATTCGCTTACACGGAAGACTTCTCATGCAGTTGCGCAATTCCGACTCCACTTACGGCCTGGTCAGCATCCTGCTGCACTGGCTGGTGGCCCTGGTGGTATTCGGCCTGTTCGGCCTGGGGCTGTGGATGGTCGGTCTGGACTACTACAGCGGCTGGTATCGCACCGCGCCGGACCTGCACAAAAGCATCGGCCTGGTGCTGTTCGCGGTGATGCTCGGGCGCCTGCTCTGGCGCTTCGTCAGCCCGCCACCGGCGGCTCCGGCCAACCATGGCCGGGCGACTCGCCTGGCGTCCAAGGCGGGCCATGCGTTCCTCTATCTCGCCCTGTTCGTCCTGATGATCAGCGGCTACCTGATTTCCACCGCCGACGGCCGCGGCATTGCCGTGTTCGGCCTGTTCGAGGTGCCGGCGACGCTGACCAGCATTCCGGACCAGGCCGATGTCGCTGGCGCCATCCACGAATACCTCGCCTGGGCCCTGGTGATTTTCGCCGGCCTGCATGCCCTGGCAGCGCTCAAGCACCATTTCATTGACCGTGACGCCACCCTGGTGCGCATGTTCGGTCGCACCGGCAAGTAACCCACAAGGAGACTGTTAATGCTCAAGAAAACCTTCGCCGCCCTGACCCTGGGCGCCGCTCTGTTCGCTGGCCAGGCCATGGCTGCCGACTACGCCATCGACAAGGAAGGCCAACACGCCTTCATCAACTTCAAGATCAGCCACCTCGGCTACAGCTGGCTGTACGGCACCTTCAAGGACTTCGACGGCAGCTTCAGCTTCGATGCCAAGGCCCCGGAAGCCAGCAAGGTGAGCGTCAAGATCAACACCGCCAGCATCGACTCCAACCATGCCGAGCGTGACAAGCACCTGCGCAGTGGTGATTTCCTCAACGTCGACAAGCACCCGACTGCCACCTTCGAGTCCACCTCGGTCAAGAGCACCGGCGAAGGCACTGCCGACATCACCGGCAACCTGACCCTCAACGGCGTGACCAAGCCGGTGGTGATCGCCGCCAAGTTCCTCGGCGAAGGTAGCGACCCGTGGGGCGGCTACCGCGCCGGCTTCGAGGGCAGCACCAAGCTGAAGCTGAAGGATTTCAACATCCAGAAGGACCTCGGCCCGGCTTCTCAGGAAGTGGAGTTGATTCTCTCGGTGGAAGGCGTGCGCCAGTAACGCCATTGCCGAACGCAGCAAAATGAAAAAGCCGGCCCAGTGCCGGCTTTTTTGTGGTTTGGCCCAGCGGATGGGCATAAAAAAGCCGGCCATTGGCCGGCTTTTGCAGAGCGCAGGTAGTTACTCCGCCGTATCGCTCTTGCGCGTCAGCAGTGCCGGCTTCTCGCTGCGCGGGCGGCTGCCCGACAGGCTTTCCAGCTGCTCCAGCGTTGGCAGGCGCTCACCCTTGCGGATGATCAGCGGCTGCTTGGCCGCGCGGCTGTCCTGTACCGCCGGCTCCTGGCGCTCGTAGCGGGGCTCGTCACGGCGCCCGCCGCCCTGGCGCTGGCCCTGGCCGCCACGGTTGCGGTTCTGCCCCTGACCCTGGCCGCCCTGGCGTTGCCCCTGCTTCTGCCCGCCTTGACGCTGGCCCTGGCCACCCTGACGCGGCGCGCCCTGGGCGCGCCCTTGCCCACCCTGGCCGCGCTGAGCACCACTCTGGCCACCCCGGCGCGGATTCCGGCCCTGCGGTTGCGGCTGGGGCGGCACATAGTCGGCGCGGTTGCCGAAGTTGTCGAACTCGTCGTCGAGGAACTCCTCGGGGTCACGCTCCGGCGGCAGTGCCAGCGGGGCGGCCGGCTTGCCGGCCTGGCGCTGCGTGTTCTGCTGCGGCTGCTGGCCGGCTTCGCCCTTGCCTTTGCCGCGGCGACGCTTGCGCTTCTTGCCCTGGCCGTCGCCGGCTTCACCGTCGGCCTTGGGTTCGTGCTTGGGCTCGTGGCGCGGTTTGTCGGCGCGCGGCTGGCGCTCCGGACGCGGACCACGGGCTTCCGGCTTCTCTACCTCGACACTGGCCGGGTCGAAGCCCTGCATGTCGCCGGCGGGAATCTGCTGCTTGGTCATGCGTTCGATGGCCTTGAGCAGCTTCTCCTCGTCCGGTGCCACCAGCGAGATGGCCTCGCCGCTGCGGCCGGCACGACCGGTGCGGCCGATGCGGTGGACGTAGTCTTCCTCGACGTTGGGCAGCTCGTAGTTGACCACGTGCGGCAGCTGGTCGATGTCCAGACCACGGGCGGCGATATCGGTGGCGACCAGGATGCGCACCTGGTTGGCCTTGAAGTCGGCCAGGGCCTTGGTGCGCGCATTCTGGCTCTTGTTGCCATGGATCGCGGCGGCCGGCAGGCCATGCTTGTCCAGGTACTCGGCGAGACGGTTGGCACCGTGCTTGGTACGGGTGAACACCAGTACCTGTTCCCAGGCACCGAGGGTGATCAGGTGCGCCAGCAGGGCACGCTTGTGCGTGGCCGGGATACGGAACACGCGCTGCTCGATGCGCTCGACCGTGGTGTTCGGCGGCGTCACCTCGATGCGCTCGGGGTCGTGCAGCAGCTTGTTGGCGAGGGCGATGATGTCCTTGGAGAAGGTCGCCGAGAACAGCAGGTTCTGGCGCTGCGCCGGCAGGCGGGCGAGGACCTTCTTCACGTCGTGGATGAAGCCCATGTCGAGCATGCGGTCGGCTTCGTCGAGGACCAGGATCTCCACGCGGGACAGGTCGACGCTACCCTGGCCGGCCAGGTCGAGCAGGCGGCCGGGGCAGGCCACCAGCACGTCGACGCCCTTGGCCAGGGCCTGTACCTGCGGGTTCATGCCGACGCCACCGAAGATGCAGGCGCTGACGAATTTCAGATCGCGGGCGTAGATCTTGAAGCTGTCGTGGACCTGGGCTGCCAGCTCGCGGGTGGGGGTCAGCACCAGCACGCGCGGCTGTTTCGGGCCATGGCGGTGTTCGCGGTCCGGATGGCCACCCGGGAACAGACGCTCCAGGATCGGCAGGGCGAAGCCTGCGGTTTTACCAGTACCCGTCTGGGCGGCGACCATCAGATCGCGGCCTTGCAACACGGCGGGGATGGCCCGCTGTTGCACCGGAGTGGGCTGGGCGTAACCGGCGGCTTCTACCGCGCCGGCCAATGCCTCGGAGAGACCGAGGGAAGCAAAGGACATGTGTAATCCTGTCAATATGGGGCGAAAGCCCGATGGGGAAGAGTCTGGCTTGAATCGCTCTGGTTGAACGATCCCGTCCGGTACTGCTGGGCGATGGGTTGCCGAGCGTCCGGGCGCAAGCCTGGCGTAGAGGCCCGAGTATAACAGAGCCGCTAGTCTGCGCTAGCGTTGCTCTGCCCGGCGGTTGGTGCGGTGGAGTGCTGATGGTAGCGCTGCAGGATGGCGGTGTACTCGGGCGACTGCTTCAGGCGCCGCAGTTCCTGCTCAAAGCTGGGCACCAGTGCGGCGGCTTCGGAGCGTCGGCTGAAGGCTGCATACACATGGTCGCTATAGAGTGGCTGGGGGCTGTAGGCAATCTCATCCTGCACGCCGAGGTTCTTGGCGGTGAACAGGCCGACGGCACGATCGGTGATGACCAGGTCGATGCGGCCCAACATCAACTTGCCGATGTTGGCATCCAGGGTTGGTGCGTCCTCCCGGATAAAGTGCGTGCCAGTGGCGAATGCTTCGTGGCTGTACGCGTAGCCCGGCTCGGTGCCGACCCGCAGGCCCGTGAGATCGTCCACCGAACGGATGTTGTAGGGCCGTGTCCGCGCATGGAATAGGACCATGGCACTCTCGGCCATGGGCTCGCTGGGGAAGATCATGGTCTTGGCGCGCTCGTCACTGTAGAAAGCGTCCAGCAGGATATCCAGCTTGCCATCGGCCATCTTGCGCAGGCAGCGCCGCCAGGGCTCCAAGGTGATTTCATAGCTGACGCCGAGGTTGCTGAGCGCCAGTTGCAGAAGGTCGGCATCAATGCCGCGGACCTGGCCGTCCTCCAGCAGGGTGTAGGGCGGCCATTCGTTTGTGCACACCTTGAGGGGCTGAGCATGGCCGGTGATGCACCAGCCGAGCAGAACGATCAGTGCGGAGACTCTTGCCACGATGCAGTGTCCTCACTCGAGTACCTTTATGACTGTAGTGGGGCTCGTGGCAGAGGTCGGTTTCTTTCGTCTGCTTTTTGTACCGGTCAGCTGACCAGCTTGTAACAGGGTATATACGCGCTGCCGCCCGGCAGCTTCATGCGATGCTGCTCGACGAAGGCATGCAGCAGGCGGTCCAGCGGACGCAGGATGCTCGGGTCGCCCTTGATTTCGTAGGGGCCGTGCTCCTCGATCATGCGGATGCCGTGGGCCTTGACGTTGCCGGCGACGATGCCGGAGAAGGCGCGGCGCAGGTTGGCGGCGAGTGCATGCACCGGCTGCTCGCGAGTCAGGTCGAGCGACGCCATGTTGGCATGGGTCGGCACGAACGGACGCTGGAAGCTTTCGTCGATCTTCAGCAGCCAGTTGAAATGGAAGGCATCGTTGCGCTCGCGGCGGAACTGCGCCACGTCCTTGATCCCCGCAGCCATTTGCCTGGCCACTTCGGCCGGGTCGTTGATGATCATCCGGTAGCGCTGCTGGGCCGTCCGGCCAAGGGTGGCGCCGATGAAGTCATGCAGCTGCTGCAGGTAGGGCTCGGCGCTGCGCGGGCCGGTAAGGATCACCGGGAAGGGCAGGTCGGCGTTGTCCGGATGGGTGAGGATGCCTAGCAGATAGAGGAACTCCTCGGCCGTGCCGACGCCGCCGGGGAAGATGATGATGCCGTGACCGACGCGGACGAAGGCCTCCAGGCGCTTCTCGATGTCGGGCAGGATCACCAGCTCGTTGACGATCGGGTTGGGCGCTTCGGCGGCGATGATGCCCGGCTCGGTCAGCCCCAGGTAGCGGCCGCTGCCGATGCGCTGCTTGGCATGGGCGATGGTGGCGCCTTTCATCGGCCCCTTCATCACGCCGGGACCGCAGCCGGTGCAGATATCCAGGCGGCGCAGGCCGAGCTCGTGGCCGACCTTCTTGGTGTACTTGTATTCCTCGGTGCTGATCGAGTGGCCGCCCCAGCACACCACCATCCGCGGCTCGGCACCGGCGCGCAGGGTGCGGGCGTTGCGCAGCAGGTGGAAAACGTAGTCGGTGATGCCCTGCGAGCTGTCGAAGTCGATGCGCTGGTTTTCCAGCTCGCTTTGCGTGTAGACGATGTCGCGCAGGGCGCTGAACAGCATCTCGCGGGTGCTGGCGATCATCTCGCCATCGACGAAGGCATCGGCCGGGGCGTTGCGCAGTTCCAGGCGAATGCCGCGGTCCTGCTGATGGATGAGCACCTCGAAATCCGGGTAGGCCTCGAGAATGGTCTTGGCGTTGTCGCTGTGCGAACCGGTGTTGAGGATCGCCAGCGCGCATTGGCGGAACAGGGCGTAGATGCTCCCGGAACCGGTCTCGCGCAGCTGCTGCACTTCGCGCTGGGAGAGGGTTTCCAGGCTGCCCTTGGGGCTTACCGAGGCGTTGATCTTGTTGCGTACCAGAGTCATCGAGGCTTCCGTGTCGGACGCGCGCCCGCGTCGGAACGGCGGCGCGCAGGGGGTGTCTGGTATGAGATCGCGCCGCCGCCGCAAAGTTGCCGGGCGGCGCGCTCGCCTCAGCGCGGCAGCTTGAGGTTGTTCCAGATGGCCAGGCTGGCATCGGCCTGGTTGAGGGTATAGAAGTGCAGGCCCGGAGCGCCGCCCTGCAGCAGGCGTTCGCACATTTCGGTCACCACCTGCTCGCCGAAGGCCTGGATGCTGTCCAGGTCATCGCCATAGGCTTCCAGCTGCTTGCGGATCCAGCGCGGAATCTCCGCGCCGCAGGCGTCGGAGAAGCGTGCCAGCTTACTGTAGTTGGTGATCGGCATGATGCCTGGGACGATCGGCAGGTCCACACCCAGCTTGCGTACGCGCTCGACGAAGTAGAAGTAGCAGTCGGCGCTGAAGAAGTACTGGGTGATGGCGCTGTTGGCGCCGGCCCGGCATTTGCGCACGAAGTTCTGCAGGTCGTCCTCGTAGCTGCGCGCCTGCGGGTGCACTTCCGGGTAGGCGGCCACTTCGATGTGGAAGTGATCGCCGGTCTCGTGGCGGATGAACTCCACCAGCTCGTTGGCGTAGCGCAGTTCGCCGCTGGCCATGCCCATGCCGGACGGCAGGTCGCCGCGCAGCGCGACGATGCGCTTGATGCCGGAATTCTTGTACTGGCTGAGCAGGCTGCGCAGCTCGTCCTTGCTGTCACCGACGCAGGACAGGTGCGGCGCGGTCGGCACGCCGACATCACCATCGAGCTGCAGCACGGTGTTGAGGGTGCGGTCGCGGGTGGAACCACCGGCACCGTAGGTGCAAGAGAAGAAATCCGGGTTGTAGCCGGCCAGCTGGCGGGCCACGCCCATCAGCTTCTCGTGACCGGCTTCGGTCTTGGTGGGGAAGAACTCGAAACTGTAGCGACGTTCTTGCGACATAAATCTGGTCCTTGCAGACGCGAAGAAGGCGGGGCGTTGCCGCCCCGCCTTCCCGGTGCATCAGTAGCGGTAGGTGTCCGGCTTGAACGGGCCTTCTACGGTGACGCCGATGTAGTCGGCCTGCTGCTTGGTCAGCTGGGTGACGACGCCACCGAAGCCCTTGACCATTTCCAGCGCCACTTCCTCGTCGAGTTTCTTCGGCAGCACTTCCACGGTCAGGCGCTCGGCCTTCTTCTCCGGGGAGAGGTCGGCGAACTTCTGCTCGTACAGGAAGATCTGCGCCAGCACCTGGTTGGCGAAGGAACCGTCCATGATCCGGCTCGGATGGCCGGTGGCGTTGCCCAGGTTCACCAGGCGGCCTTCGGCCAGCAGGATCAGGTAGTCGTCGTTGGCCGGATCGAAGCTGCCGGCGCCGGTGCGGTGGATCTTGTGCACCTGCGGCTTGACCTCTTCCCACGCCCAGTTCTTGCGCATGAAGGCGGTGTCGATCTCGTTGTCGAAGTGGCCGATGTTGCACACCACGGCGCGCTTCTTCAGGGCTTTGAGCATGCCGGCGTCACACACGTTGACGTTGCCGGTGGTGGTGACGATCAGGTCGATCTTGCCCAGCAGGTCGCGGTCGACGCAGGCCTCGGTGCCGTCGTTGATGCCGTCCTTGTACGGGGAGACCAGCTCGAAGCCGTCCATGCAGGCCTGCATGGCGCAGATCGGGTCGATCTCGGTGACCTTGACGATCATGCCTTCCTGACGCAGGGACTGGGCCGAACCCTTGCCCACGTCGCCGTAGCCGATCACCAGCGCCTGCTTGCCGGACAGCAGGTGGTCGGTGCCGCGCTTGATGGCATCGTTCAGGCTGTGGCGGCAGCCGTACTTGTTGTCGTTCTTGCTCTTGGTGACCGCGTCGTTGACGTTGATCGCCGGGACCTTGAGGGTGCCGGCCTTGAGCATGTCGAGCAGGCGGTGCACACCGGTGGTGGTTTCTTCGGTCACGCCGTGGATGCGCTCAAGCATCTGCGGGTATTTCTTGTGCAGGATCTCGGTCAGGTCACCGCCGTCGTCCAGCACCATGTTGGCGTCCCACGGCTGGCCGTCCTTGAGGATGGTCTGCTCGATGCACCACTCGTACTCTTCCTCGGTCTCGCCTTTCCAGGCGAAAACCGGGATGCCGGCAGCGGCGATGGCAGCGGCCGCTTGGTCCTGGGTGGAGAAGATGTTGCAGCTGGACCAGCGCACTTCGGCGCCCAGCGCGACCAGGGTCTCGATCAGCACGCCGGTCTGGATGGTCATGTGGATGCAGCCGATGATCTTGGCGCCTTTCAGCGGCTGGCTGGCAGCGTACTTGCGACGCAGGCCCATCAGTGCCGGCATCTCGGACTCGGCGATGATCAGTTCCTTGCGGCCCCACTCGGCCAGGGAAATGTCGGCGACTTTATAATCGGTAAAAGCAGCGCTCATGCAAAAGCTCTCCATTCGTTGTCTGCGAATGGGCGCCGTTGATGCGTTTGGGTAACGCCCCATCCGAGCCTGACAGGCGGTCTTTCAGCCTGCTGCAGCGCCCCTCGGACAGGTGGCGGGCATGACCGGGTGAAGCCGGCCATGTGAAGCCCGCCGATTATAGCCATCCAGGCGGCGCAGCCCAAGGTCTTCCGTCGTGCAGCATTCTGCGACAGCCTGGCGCTTGGCGATCGAGGGGGGACTGGCAATACTGTTGCCCCCTTCGTCCATGATTGGCTGTAGATATGAAGTCGAAACTGCTCCTTGGCCTGCTGGCTGTGACGCTGCTGGTGGGCTGTGACCGGGTCGATCCCAACTCTCCGCTGGGCAAGCGCCAGGGCCTGTTCGAAGAGATGCTGCGCACCAGCGAAGATCTGGGCGGCATGCTGCGCGGACGCCTGAGTTTCAATGAGCAGCGTTTCGCCGAGGGCGCGGCCAAGCTCGACGAGCTGTCGCGCCAGCCCTGGCAGTACTTCCCGCAGGTGCGCGAAAGCGACGGCGACAGCCAGGCGCGCGATGAGGTGTGGCAGCGCCAGGAGCGCTTCCAGCAGCTGGCGCGGGAGCTGGAAGCCGCCACCGCCGAGCTGCGTGGCGCCGCCCAGGTCAAACCGTTGAAGGCGCGCGCACTGGAGGCGCCGGTGGCCAAGGTCGAGGCGGCCTGCAAGGCCTGCCACGAAGAGTTCCGCATCTACTAGAAACCCTCGATGCCGCTGCGCTGCAACTGTTCGCGCAGGTGCAGCACCTCCGGGTGGCGGAAGAAGGCTGTCAGCTGGGCGGCTCGAGTCGGGCCCACGCCGGCATAGGCGTCCCAGTCCGCTGCCTCGCGTGCCGCCAGTGCTGCCCAATCGCCCTGCAGCGGCGCCGAGCCGCTGGGTGGCAGGCCCAGGGCGCGCAGCCATTGCGCGAAGGGGCGCTGCCGCGCGCTGGCGAAGCTGGCGGACAGGCTTGCCGCGCTGCGCTGGCCGAAGCCCGGGCGGCGGGCCAGTTCTTCTTCCGCCAGTGTCAGCCAGTCCAGCAACCCCTGCAGTTGCAGCTTTTCCCAGGTGCCGGCGCCGACGCCGGACAGCGCCAGGCCCTGCTTGCCGCCCAGCCACTGCAGGCGCGCGGCGAACTGGCTGGCGCAGCCGGGCGTCGGCCGAAAGCAGCTGAGGGCGTGGTGCTGCGCCGGCTCCGGTACCTGCAGTTGCGTGCGCTGCTGGGCACGCCAGACCACGCTCTCCATGTGCGGGATGGTCAGGCCGGCGAGGGCGATGGCCACCTGGTCGCCGGGCCGCACATCCAGCTCGCGCCAGCGTTGCAATGAACCGAGGCTGACGCGGCGCACCTGGCGTCCGTCCAGTTCGACCGCCTGCAGCTGCAATAGCGGGGTGATGCGCCCCGTGCGGCCAATCTCGAACCGCACGGCACGCACCTGGGCCAGGGCCTGACGCGGTGGGTATTTCCAGGCCGCGGCCCAGCTCGGCGGCTCAGCGATCCAGCTGTCGCCAGATGGGCGCTGGCCCTGGCGCAGCACCACGCCATCGCTGGCGAACGGCAGGGGCTGGTGATACCAGCGCTCGCGCCACTGGCCGGCCTCCGCCGCCGTGCGCAGCGGCAGGGTCAGCGCGACGCTGTCGGCGAAACCCAGCGCGCGCAGGCCCTGCAGGCGCTCGGTCATGCTCGCCGGGCCGTTCGGCCAGTCCCAGACGAACAGGCCCACCTGCCGGGCGCGCGGTTCATCCAGCGTGCCGCGCGCCATGGCGCCGGCGGCCAGGCCGCGCAGGCCATTGCCGCCGTCACGGGCCTGCACGTGATCGGCGACGCGCCAGTACAGCTCGCCCTGCAGGATCAGTTCGGCGCGGTCGGGCAGGTGTTGCGGGATGGCATCGATCAGCCGGGCGCGCGCCGTCCAGTCCTGGCCACTGCGGCCGTCGCCGCGGCTGATCGCCTGCTGCAGGCGGCCGTCGCGGTAGACCAGGGTGATCGCCACGCCATCGACCTTGGGCTGGATCCACAGGTCGTCGCGCCCGGCCATCCAGGCGCGCACCGCCGCTTCGTCGCGCAGCTTGGCCAGGCCGGTCTGGGCCACCGGATGAGCGATGGGGCCGCCTGCGCCCTGCAGCGGAGCTATGGCTGCCGGAGCCTGGGCGGGGAAGCAGGCCTGCCAGTCTTCCAGGCGCTGGCGCGACTGGTCGTAGAGTTCGTCGCTGATCGGCGAGCGGCCCTGGCGGTGATAGGCGTCGTCCCAGTCGGCGAGCTGCGCGGCGAGTGCCGCCAGCTCCCGTCGAGCCCGTTCGGCGGGCCAGTCGGGGCAGGGCACGGCGGCCACCTGGCCGGCGCACAGGGCCAGAAACAGTGGAAAGAGGCGAGGGGGCATGGCGAGCGTCCTTGCTCAGGGTGACAAGCGACAAGCCTAGCCCAGGGCATAAAAAAGCCCCGCCGAAGCGGGGCTTTGCGTCGCGGCAACTGGGCCTTACAGACCGGCGGCGGCGCGCAGGGCGTCGACCTTGTCGGTCTTTTCCCAGGTGAAGGTGCTGAAGGTGTCGTTGCCGACGGTCTTCTGCTGCGGGGTGCGGCCGAAGTGGCCGTAGGCCGCGGTGTCGCGGTACATCGGGTGGAGCAGGTCGAGCATCTTGGTGATGGCGTACGGACGCAGGTCGAACACTTCGCGCACCAGCTGGATGATCTTGTCTTCGGCGATCTTGTGGGTGCCGAAGGTGTTGATCGAGATGGAGGTCGGCTGGGCCACGCCGATGGCGTAGGACACCTGGATCTCGCAGCGCTCGGCCAGGCCGGCGGCAACGATGTTCTTGGCCACGTAGCGGCCGGCGTAGGCAGCCGAACGGTCGACCTTGGACGGGTCCTTGCCGGAGAAGGCGCCGCCGCCGTGACGGGCCATGCCGCCGTAGGAGTCGACGATGATCTTGCGCCCGGTCAGGCCGCAGTCACCTACCGGGCCGCCGATCACGAAGTTGCCGGTCGGGTTGATGTGGAACTGGGTGTCCTTGTGCAGCAGCTCGGCCGGCAGGGTGTGCTTGATGATCAGCTCCATCACCGCTTCACGCAGGTCGGGCAGCGATACTTCCGGGCTGTGCTGGGTGGACAGCACCACGGCGTCGATGCCGGCCACCTTGCCGTTCTCGTAGCGGCAGGTGACCTGGCTCTTGGCATCCGGACGCAGCCACGGCAGCAGGCCGGACTTGCGCGCCTCGGCCTGGCGCTCGACCAGGCGGTGCGAGAAGCAGATCGGTGCCGGCATCAGCACGTCGGTCTCGTTGCTGGCGTAGCCGAACATCAGGCCCTGGTCGCCGGCGCCCTGGTCTTCCGGCTTGGCACGGTCGACGCCCTGGTTGATGTCCGGGGACTGCTTGCCAATGATGTTCATCACGCCGCAGGTGGCGCCGTCGAAGCCGACGTCGGAGCTGGTGTAGCCGATGTCGCAGATCACGTCGCGGACGATCTGCTCGAGGTCGACCCAGGCGCTGGTAGTGACTTCGCCGGCGACGATGGCGACGCCGGTCTTGACCAGGGTCTCCACGGCCACGCGGGCGTGCTTGTCCTGGGCGATGATGGCGTCGAGGACGGCATCGGAAATCTGGTCGGCGATCTTGTCCGGGTGGCCTTCGGACACGGATTCGGAGGTAAACAGGGAGTATTCGCTCATTTCAAAATCCTATTCATACCTGAGTTTGCTTCGCATCCGGCTTGGCAAAGTGCCGTACCTGAATCTGAAAGCCGTTCTTGAGGCCCACATAGAGGCTCTCGCCGGGCGTGAGCCCCGCGGCATCGGCCCAGCGGGCCAGATCTTCCTGTTCGAAGCCTAGCCAGAGGTCGCCGCAGGCCGTCCTGGCCCAGCTCTGGTCATGGCTGCACAGCTCGGTGATCAGCAGGCTGCCGGTCGGTCTGACCAGGCGTGCCAGCTGCTTCAGCGCCTCGGCTGGGGCGGCGAAATGGTGCAGCACCATGTTCACCACCACGCAGTCGGCGGCGTCGATCTCGTCCCTGAGGGCATCGGCGAGCTTGAGCTCGACATTGCCCAGTTGTTCGTTGTCACAGCGCTGGCGCGCCAGCTCCAGCATCGCCTCGCTGTTGTCCAGCGCTACCACCCGGGCGAAGCGGCGGGCCAGCTCCGGCAGGAAGCCGCCATCGCCGGGGCCGACTTCCAGCGCCGTGCTGCCGGCGGCGAAGCCCAGCGCATCGAGCAGTGCCAGCACGCTGTCGCGGTACTGCGGCAGGCCGGCGATCAGGTCCTGCTGGGCCTGGAACTTGTCTGCCGCGCGGGCGAAGAAGTCGCGGCTGGCGGCGGCGCGCTGGGCGTGCACGGCAGCGATGCGCGCCTCGACTTCGGCCGGTAGCTGCAGGCCGTCGACTTCCGCCAGCAGCGCGCCGTGCAGGGTGCCGCCGAGCAGCTCGCCCTGCGGCAGGGCACGGCGGTAGAACACGGCGTTGCCTTCGCGGCGGGTGGCCACCAGGCCGGCCTGGGCCAGGACCTTGAGGTGGTGGCTCATGCCGGACTGACCGATGGCGAAGATCTGCGCCAGTTCCAGCACGCCGAACGAGTCGTTGGCCAGCGCGCGCAGTACGTTCAGGCGCAGCGGGTCGCCGCCGGCCTTGCACAGGGCGGCGAGCTCATCGGCTGGCTCGAAGCGGAGCTGGGGCACGCGCATATTCATAGGGCGGGCAGTCTAGTCGGTCACTTTTCATCCAGCAACAGCAATATCAAAAAGTTTTGATATTGCTGTCGATCATCTGCAGTAAGGCGGCTGGCGCCGGGTTCAGGCGGCTGCCCGGGCGCCACAGCACATGCAGCTCGCGTTCGATCTGCAGATCGCGTACATCGAGCTGCACCAGGCGGCCGTCGGCCAGTTCCTCTTCCACCACCAACTGCGACAACCAGGCGATGCCGCGTCCGCCGGCGATCAGGCGTTTGAGCGGCTCGGTGCCGCCGCCGATCATCGCCGCGCGTGCTTCCAGGCCGTGCTTGCGGTAGGCCTGCTCGATACTGGCTCGGGCGCCGGAGCCGGGTTCGCGCAGGTACAGTTCGTGCGCCTGCAGCTCGGCCAGCCGCAGGCTCTGGCGGCCGGCCAGTGGGTGCGCGGGGCCGACCACCGGCAGCAACTGGTCGCGAGCGAGCAGGTGGTGGGCATAGTCCTCGGCCGGGAAGGGGCCTTCGACGAAACCCAGGCTGATCAGTGCGTCATCCAGCTGCTGCAGCACTTCCCGGGTGTTGCTCATCTGCAGGCTGACGAACACGCCAGGGTGCCTTTCGCGGAAGCGATTGAGCAGCGGTGGCAGCCAGTAGGCGCCCAGGGTGGCGCTGGCGCCGAGGCTCAGCTCGCCATGGCCGAGCCCGGCCAGGTCGCGCAGGTCCCGCTCGGCAGCCTGCTCCAGGGCGAAGATGCGCTCGGCGAACTGCAGCAGGCGCTGGCCACCCTCAGTGGGCGTCACGCCGCGCGGGTGGCGGTCGAACAGGGTCAGGCCGAGGCTGGCCTCCAGGTCGCGGATTTCCCGGGTCACCGCCGGCTGGCTGATGTGCAGGGTCTCCGCGCCACGGCTGACGCTGCCGGCCTGGGCGACGGCGAGAAAGACCTTGAGGTGGTGCAGGTTCATAGACATGCCATATCAATTAGGTATCCATGTGATGCTGAATATGTATTTTTAATATGGCAAGTGGCGCCTTAGCCTGACCCTGTCTGTAGTCACCCCACGGGACCACCCGACCGGAGTCTTATGCCTCGTCCTTTTACTCGCTTGCCCGAACCCTGGGCATTCATCCGTCACTTCACTCCCAACTGGTTCGCCGTGACCATGGGTACCGGCGTGCTTGCTCTGGTGATTGCCCGCCTACCCTGGGCAGTACCTGGACACATGGCGCTGGCCGAAGCCCTTTGGCTGTTCGGTGTGGCCCTGTTCGCCCTGTTCACCCTGCTGTTCCTCGCCCGTCTGGTGCTGCACCGCGACACCCTGTGGCCGATGCTGCTGCACCCGGTGCAGTCGATGTTCCTCGGGGCCATTCCGATGGGGCTGGCGGTGCTGGTCAACGGTCTGCTGCAGTTTGGTCCGGCGCGCTGGGGCGAGGGGGTGTATGCGCTGGCGCACGGCCTGTGGTGGCTGGATGCGGCCCTGGCGCTGGGCAGCGCCTTGCTGGTGCCCTACCTGATGTTTACCCGGCAGAGTCACGCGCTGGAGAAGATGACGGCCGTGTGGCTGCTGCCGATCGTCGCGCCGGAGGTAGCGGCAGGCGCCGCCGGCGCGCTGGCGCCGCACCTGGACCCGGCTGCCGCGCGCCAGATACTGGTGGTCGGCTTCATTCTCTGGGGTATGTCGCTGGCCCTGGCTTTCTCGCTGATCACCCTGGTGCTGCTGCGCCTGGCCCTGCACAAGCTGCCGGACACCGACTTCGCCGCCACCAGCTGGCTGCCGCTGGGGCCCCTGGCCACTGGCTGTCTCGGCCTGCTGAGCATGGGGCAGGCGGCGCCTGCCGCATTCGCCGGTACACCGCTGGCCGCAGCGGCAGAGCTGGCGCACGGCATCGGCCTGGTCGGCGGATTGGCCTTGTGGGGCGCCGGTCTGTGGTGGCTGGTCATCGCCACTCTGTTCACTCGCCATTACATGCGCGACAACATGGCCTTCAACCTCGGCTGGTGGGGTTTCACCTTCCCGCTCGGGGTGTTCGCCCTGGCCACCTTCGAGTTGCTGCACCTGACCGAGCTGCGCTTCTTCGCCTGGGTCGGCCTGGTGCTGGCGGTGCAGCTGACGGCGGTCTGGCTGCTGGTGCTGCAGCGCACGCTGCGGGGAATGTGGCACGGCGAGCTGTTCCGTGCCCCTTGCCTGAGTACGCCACAGCCCGCAGCCCACGGCGTTTTCAGCGCCGATTGAGGCTGGCGGAAGGGGCTTCGACCATCTGTCATTGCCCCTGGGGGCCTGGCTGGGCGAAAATACGCGCCTTTTACGTGACCAGCCCCCCGCAGGAGATTAGCGATGCCCAGCCGTCGTGAGCGAGCCAATGCCATTCGTGCCCTCAGCATGGATGCCGTGCAAAAGGCCAACAGCGGCCACCCCGGCGCCCCCATGGGCATGGCCGACATCGCCGAAGTGCTGTGGCGTGACTACCTCAAGCACAACCCGCAGAACCCGCAGTGGGCCGACCGCGACCGCTTCGTGCTGTCCAACGGCCACGGCTCGATGCTGATCTACTCGCTGCTGCACCTGACCGGCTACGACCTGTCGATCGACGATCTGAAGAACTTCCGTCAGCTGCACAGCAAAACCCCGGGCCACCCGGAGTACGGCTACACCCCGGGCGTGGAAACCACCACCGGCCCGCTGGGGCAGGGCATCGCCAATGCCGTGGGCTTCGCCATCGCCGAGAAGGTGCTGGGCGCGCAGTTCAACCGCCCCGGCCACAGCATCGTTGATCACCACACCTACGTGTTCCTGGGCGACGGCTGCATGATGGAAGGCATCAGCCATGAAGTCTGCTCGCTGGCCGGCACCCTGGGCCTGGGCAAGCTGATCGCCTTCTACGACGACAACGGCATCTCCATCGACGGCGAAGTGCACGGCTGGTTCACCGACGACACCCCGGCGCGCTTCGAAGCCTACGGCTGGCAGGTGATCCGCAATGTCGACGGCCACGATGCCGAGGAAATCCAGACCGCGCTCAAGACCGCGCGCGCCGAAACCGAGCGCCCGACCCTGATCTGCTGCAAGACCGTGATCGGCTTCGGCTCGCCCAACAAGGGCGGCAAGGAAGAGTGCCACGGCGCGCCGCTGGGCAACGACGAGATCGCCCTGACCCGCGCCAAGCTGGGCTGGAACCATGGCCCGTTCGAGATCCCGGCCGACATCTATGCCGAGTGGGATGCCAAGGCCGCCGGCGCTGCCAACGAGGCCGAGTGGAACCAGCGCTTCGCTGCCTACGCCGCGGCCCATCCGGAACTGGCTGCCGAGTTCAAGCGCCGCATGGCTGGCGAGCTGCCGGCTGACTTCGCCGAGAAGGCCGTCACCTATATCAAGGATGTCGCCGAGAAGGGCGAGACCATCGCCAGCCGCAAGGCCAGCCAGAATGCGCTGAACGCCTTCGGCCCGCTGCTGCCGGAATTCCTCGGCGGCTCCGCCGACCTGGCCGGCTCCAACCTGACCCTGTGGAAGGGCTGCAAGGGCGTGGAAGCAGGCGACGCGGCCGGCAACTACCTGTTCTACGGCGTGCGCGAGTTCGGCATGAGCGCCATCATGAACGGCGTGGCCCTGCACGGTGGTTTCATCCCCTACGGCGCGACCTTCCTGATCTTCATGGAATACGCCCGCAACGCCGTGCGCATGTCCGCCCTGATGAAGCAGCGCGTGCTCTACGTGTTCACCCACGACTCCATCGGTCTGGGTGAAGACGGCCCGACCCACCAGCCGATCGAGCAGCTGGCCAGCCTGCGCGGCACGCCGAACCTGGACACCTGGCGCCCGGCCGATGCCGTGGAGTCCGCCGTGGCCTGGAAGTACGCCATCGAGCGCGCCGACGGTCCGTCCGCGCTGATCTTCAGCCGTCAGAACCTGCCGCACCAGGCCCGCGACGCCCAGCAGCTGGCCGATATCGCCCGCGGCGCCTACGTGCTCAAGGACTGCGCCGGTGAGCCGGAGCTGATCCTGATCGCTACCGGTTCGGAAGTCGGCCTGGCCGTACAGGCTTTCGAGACGCTGAGCGAGCAGGGCAAGAAGGTCCGCGTCGTTTCCATGCCGTCGACCAGCGTGTTCGATCAGCAGGACGCCGCCTACAAGCAGGCCGTGCTGCCGCTGCAGGTGGGCGCGCGTATTGCCATCGAGGCCTCGCATGCCGACTACTGGTACAAGTACGTTGGCCTGGAAGGCCGCATCATCGGCATGACCACCTTCGGTGAGTCGGCGCCGGCCGCGCAGCTGTTCGAGGAGTTCGGCTTCACCGTCGAGAACATCCTGGAAACCGCTGCCGAGCTGCTGGACGCCTGAGTCACCCCTCTCCCGCTTGCGGGAGAGGGGCAGTGGGAGAGGGCTGCGTTGCTGGCGACCCTCTCCCCATCCCTCTCCCATGAATGGGAGAGGGGGCACACCGCAGACGCCGAGAGAACCCATGCCCAACGCCCGCCCCTACAAAGTCGCCCTCAACGGCTACGGCCGTATCGGTCGCTGCGTGCTGCGCGCCTTGCACGAGCGCGGCGCGGCGGCGGGCTTTGAGATCGTGGCGCTGAACGACCTGGCCGACCAGGCCAGCATCGAATACCTGACCCGCTTCGACTCCACCCACGGCCGCTTCCCCGGCCAGGTGCAGGTCGACGGTGATTGCCTGCACATCAATGGCGACTGCGTGAAGGTGCTGCGCCAGAGCGAGCCGGAAGGCATCGACTGGGCCGCGCTGGGCATCGACCTGCTGCTGGAATGCTCCGGCGTGTACCACAGCCGTGCCGATGGCGAGCGCTTCCTCAGGGCCGGCGCGCCTCGGGTGCTGTTCTCCCAGCCGATGGCCAGCGAAGCGGACATCGATGCCACCGTGGTGTTCGGGGTCAACCAGCAACGCCTGAGCGGCGCGGAAAAGCTGGTCTCGAATGCGTCCTGCACCACCAATTGCGCGGTGCCGCTGCTCAAATTGCTCAACGAGACGCTGGGCATCGAGTACGTCTCGATCACCACCATCCACTCGGCCATGAACGACCAGCCGGTGATCGACGCTTACCATCACGAAGACCTGCGCCGCACGCGCTCGGCCTTCCAGTCGGTGATTCCGGTGTCCACCGGCCTGGCGCGGGGTATCGAGCGCCTGCTGCCGGAACTCGCCGGGCGCGTGCAGGCCAAGGCCATCCGCGTGCCGACGGTGAACGTGTCCTGCCTCGACATCACCTTGCAGGTTGCGCGTGACACCAGTGCCGCCGAGATCAATGCCTTGCTGCGTCAAGCCGCCGAAGCCGGTCCGTTGCAGGGCCTGCTGGCCTACACCGAGCTGCCGCATGCCAGCTGCGATTTCAACCATGATGCCCATTCCGCCATCGTCGACGGCAGCCAGACCCGGGTCTCCGGCCCGCGCCTGGTCAACCTGCTGGCCTGGTTCGACAACGAATGGGGCTTTGCCAACCGTATGCTCGACGTCGCGGAACACTTCCTCGCCGTTGCCTATTCCTCCAAGTAACCAGCCCCCGTGAAGGACTGACCATGACCGTTCTGAAGATGACCGATCTCGACCTCGCCGGTAAGCGCGTGCTGATCCGCGAAGACCTCAACGTGCCGGTGAAGGACGGCGTGGTGAAGAGCGACGCGCGCATCCTCGCCTCCCTGCCGACCATCAAGCTGGCCCTGGAGAAGGGCGCGGCGGTGATGGTCTGCTCGCACCTGGGCCGCCCGACCGAAGGCGAGTTCTCCGAGGAGAACAGCCTGGCGCCGGTCGCTGCCTATCTGAGCAAAGCCCTGGGCCGCGACGTGCCGCTGGTCAAGGACTACCTGGGCGGCGTCGAGGTGAAAGCCGGCGACATCGTCCTGTTCGAGAACGTGCGCTTCAACAAGGGCGAGAAGAAGAACGCCGACGAACTGGCCCAGCAGTACGCCGCCCTGTGCGACGTGTTCGTCATGGACGCCTTCGGCACCGCTCACCGCGCCGAGGGCTCGACCCACGGCGTGGCCAAGTTCGCCAAGGTCGCCGCTGCCGGCCCGCTGCTGGCCGCCGAGCTGGACGCCCTGGGCAAGGCCCTGGGCAATCCGCAGCGCCCGATGGCCGCCATCGTCGCCGGCTCCAAGGTGTCGACCAAGCTCGACGTGCTGAACAGCCTGAGCCAGATCTGCGACCAGCTGATCGTCGGCGGCGGCATTGCCAACACCTTCCTCGCTGCAGCCGGACACAAGGTCGGCAAGTCGCTGTACGAGGCCGATCTGGTCGACACCGCCAAGGCCATCGCCGCCAAGGTCAGCGTGCCGCTGCCGGTCGACGTGGTGGTGGCCAAGGCCTTCGCCGAAGACGCCGAAGCGACTGTGAAAGCCATCGCCGACGTTGCCGACGACGACATGATCCTCGACATCGGCCCGCAGACTGCCGCGCAGTTCGCCGAGCTGCTGAAGTCGTCCAAGACCATCCTGTGGAACGGCCCGGTCGGCGTGTTCGAGTTCGACCAGTTCGGCAACGGCACCAAGGTGCTGGCCCAGGCCATCGCCGAGAGCCCGGCGTTCTCCATCGCCGGTGGTGGCGACACCCTGGCCGCGATCGACAAGTACGGCGTGGGCGAGCAGATTTCCTACATCTCCACCGGCGGCGGTGCCTTCCTCGAATTCGTCGAGGGCAAGGTCCTGCCGGCCGTGGAAGTGCTGGAACAGCGCGCCAAATAACCTCTTCTCCCGTTTACGGGAGAGGGGAGAACAGGCCAACCGGAGAACCACCATGCTGAAGCAAGCAAGCTGCACCCTGGCCCTGGCCGCCCTGCTGGGTGGCTGTGCCAGCCAGCCGGCGAGCGACGAGTGGACCCGCTGGGTCTGCGACAGCCAGGCCGAAGTGCTGTGGCGTCTCGCCGACGCCGATGGTGAGAGCGTGGACCTGCGCCTGGGCGGCGACGATATCGTCCACCGCTTGGTGCAGGAGCCGTCCGGCTCGGGTGCGCTCTACAGCGACGGCATGCTGGCTTTCCACACCAAGGGTGACGAAGGTCTGGTGTACCGGGTGGCCGATGACGACCTGATCGGTCGCGGTTGCCGCGCCCGCTAGCGGCAAAGCATTTGCATGACCCCGCGCTCAGGCTGTGCGCGGGTTGGGATGGCGGGGCAGCCCGACGTCCGGAGACTTGAACCAGGCTCGCCCGTGGGGCAGGCTTGCACGATTAACGACCCATTCCGGGAGACAGGAACACCATGGCACTCATCAGCATGCGCCAGATGCTCGACCACGCCGCCGAATTCGGCTACGGCGTGCCGGCTTTCAACGTCAACAACCTCGAGCAGATGCGCGCGATCATGGAAGCGGCCGACAAGACCGATTCCCCGGTGATCGTCCAGGCTTCTGCCGGCGCCCGCAAATACGCCGGTGCGCCCTTCCTGCGCCACCTGATCCTGGCCGCCATCGAAGAATTCCCGCATATCCCGGTGTGCATGCACCAGGACCACGGCACCAGCCCGGACGTGTGCCAGCGCTCGATCCAGCTGGGCTTCAGCTCGGTGATGATGGACGGCTCGCTGAAGGAAGACGGCAAGACCCCGGCCGACTACGACTACAACGTCCGCGTGACCCAGCAGACCGTGGCCTTCGCCCACGCCTGCGGCGTGTCCGTGGAAGGCGAGCTGGGCTGCCTGGGCAGCCTGGAAACCGGTATGGCCGGTGAGGAAGACGGCGTTGGCGCCGAGGGCGTGCTGGACCACAGCCAGCTGCTGACCGATCCGGAAGAAGCCGCGGCCTTCGTCAAGGCCACCCAGGTCGATGCCCTGGCCATCGCCATCGGCACCAGCCACGGCGCCTACAAGTTCACCAAGCCGCCGACCGGCGACGTGCTCTCCATCGAGCGCATCAAGGAAATCCACAAGCGCATCCCCAACACCCACCTGGTGATGCACGGCTCCTCCTCGGTACCGCAGGAGTGGCTGAAGGTGATCAACGAGTTCGGCGGCGACATCAAGGAAACCTACGGCGTGCCGGTCGAGGAAATCGTCGAGGGCATCAAGCACGGCGTGCGCAAGGTCAACATCGACACCGACCTGCGTCTGGCCTCCACCGGTGCCATCCGCCGCATGATGGCCGAGCACCCGAGCGAGTTCGACCCGCGCAAGTTCTTCGCCAAGACCATCGTCGCCATGCGCGACATCTGCATCGCCCGCTACGAAGCCTTCGGCACCGCCGGCAACGCCTCCAAGATCAAGCCGATCTCCCTGGAAGGCATGTACCAGCGCTACGCCAGTGGCGAGCTGGCGGCCAAGGTCAACTAAGCCGTCATGCTGTACCCGAAAGCCCCGTTCCGCGGGGCTTTCTCGTATCGGGGGGAAGGGCATGCCGTCACGTATCCTGGCGCTGGGCGCCGTTCTGCTGTTGGCCGGTTGCGCCGGCCAGGCGCCGGCGCCCGAGCAGCCTGCAAGCGTGCCGTTGGTGGTCAGTTCCGGCGACCCGCAGCGCTGCGGCGAGCGCGCCGAGTGCACCACCAAAGTCTCGCGCACGCTGCTGTTCGTCTTCGACTATGCGGCGGCCGGCGGCCATCTGCTGCAACGCCAGGGGCGTCTGCTGTTCACGCCAGACGAGGCCGCACCGAGCGAGTGGCCGGCTGTGGCCATTCGTCTGGCCGAGCCGGTCGATAGCCGCTTCGACTTCGCAGCCGAATGTCAGGTCGCGCAGTGCCGCTACAGTGCCGAAGAGCTGCTGCGGGTCTATCGCAGCTACCTGGCCGACCGGCCCTGCTCGTTGCAGCTGGCGTCGGCGGTGCATGGCTGCGAGCCCTGACGGTGGTGAGCGGGGTTACACTGCGCCCATGAGCACGCCTTTCAAATACCTCCAGGGCTACCCGCCGCATTTGCAACAGCAGGTGATGCAGATGGTGAGCGAAGATCGCCTGGGCGATTACCTGGCCAGGCGCTATCCCAATCGCCACTCGGTGCAGAGCGACAAGGCGCTGTACGGCTACACCGTGGAGCTGAAGCAGGAATACCTGCGTAGCGCACCGGCCATCGACAAGGTGCTGTACGACAACCGCCTCGACCTGACTCATCGCGCGCTCGGTCTGCACACGGCGGTGTCGCGGGTGCAGGGCGGCAAGCTCAAGGCGAAGAAGGAGATTCGTGTGGCCGCGCTGTTCAAGGAGGCGGCACCGGAGTTCCTCAACATGATCGTCGTGCACGAACTGGCCCACCTGAAGGAGGCCGAGCACAACAAGGCTTTCTACAAGCTGTGCCAGCACATGCTGCCGGATTACCACCAGCTGGAATTCGACCTGCGCCTGTACCTGACCTGGCGCGACCTGCAGGGCGCCTGAAGGCGCTGGACGAAAACCGTACAGCGCGGTGCAGGGCCCGCCGCGCCTGCGCTGCATGGACTCTTCCCCGGCTTATCCACAGAGTCATCCCCGGTTTATGTGCGCAACCTTTTGAATCCAATAGGTTTTAATTCGGAGTTCGGGTAATCCGACCAGCGTCCGCCCTGGTCTGATGGCTAAACGCTATGGTTAAAGCAGGTCCCGGCAAAGGAGCGCCCTCATCGCGCAAGGCCGCGTTCTTTCGCGGAGGTTCGATCATGAGCACTGCACCCACCCTGCTGACCTGCGAACAGTTGAGCAGTTTCAGCCCGATGGATTTCCTCACACCGCACTATCGCCAGCAGCTGCATGCCAGCCTGCAGTACCTGCAATACCCGGCCGGTACCCCTTTGCTGCAGCGGGGCGAGCGCTCCGTGGCGCAGTATTACCTGCTGGAGGGCCGCGTCAGCGTGGACAGCGGTAGCGCTGGCAAGCAGCATATCGAGGGGGGATCGATCCAGGCCCACCTGCCGCTGAACCCGGGGCAGTGCAACCCGGCCAGCATCAGGGCTGTCACTGCGGTGCGCCTGTTCGCCGTCGAGCACCAGCTGTTGCAGCGTCTGCTGGGCTGGAGCCAGGAGGCGGCGTATCAGGTCAGCAGTCTGGGCGAGATGCAGGTCGAGGAGCAGGAGGACGACTGGCTGGCGCGCTTGCTGGCCACGCCGCTGTTCGGGCGCCTGCCGCCGTCCCATCTGCATGCCCTGCTGGCGCGCTTCGAGTACGTCGAGGCCCGTGCCGGAGAGCGGGTGGTCGGGTATGGCGAGCCCGGCGAGCACTTCTTCGTCCTCAAGCGGGGCCGCGCCCAGGTCAGCTTGCCGGCCGCCTACCGCGACCAGCCGGCGCTGGTACTGGAACGCGGCGACTTCTTCGGCGAGGAAGCGCTGGTCAGCGGCGCCGTGCGCTCGGCCAGTGTGATCATGCTGGAGGACGGCGAGCTGGCACGCCTGCACCGTGACGACTTCGTCGAGCTGGTGCGCCCGACCCTGATCCCGCGTATCAGCAAGAGCGACCTGCAACGCCTGGGCCCGCAGGGGCAGCGTCCGCACCTGTTGCTGGACGTGCGCCTGGCGGCCGAGTATCGCCTCGGCCATCAGCCGGAGAGCCTCAACCTGCCGGTGGCCAACCTGCGCACCCATGCCGACAGCCTGGACCGGGCCACCTGTTACGTGGTCACCCCGGAGGGTGGCATCCGCAGCGAACTGGCCGTGCACCTGCTCAACCAGCTGGGGTTTGAAGCATACCTGCTAGGGGGCGAGCAGTCGGCGGCCGCCTGATCACTCGACGCGCAGTACTTCCCAGGCCTGGGTTGCGGCCTGTACCTGGTCACCCGGACCCTGGCCCAGCAGTTGCCGGCCCAGCGGTGCGTGCGGCGTGATCAGGGTGATTTCCTGGCCGTCGTGCTGCAGTTTCAGGCCGGCACCGTCCGGCCCCAGCAGCAGGCATTGCCGGCCGCCGCCGGTGTTGCCCAGCCAGATCAGCGCGCCCAGCTGGATGCCCAGCGTCTCATCGTAGGCCCGCATCTGCAGGGCTTGCCAGGCCGCCAGGGCGGCGCGGATTTCGGCGGCACGGCGGGCCTGGCCGGCGGCCAGGTAGGAGGCTTCCAGGCCGCGCGTGTCGTACTTGTTCTCGGCCTTGCTTTCCTCATGGGTGGCGGCCTGGCGGGCGTCTTCGGCGGCCGCGAGCAGCAGCGTCAGATCGTCTGCGAGGCGGCGGCATACCTGTTGCTGGAGAAGGCGTTTGTCCATGTGCGGGGCGTCGGTGGCTGGGGACGTGCAGGTTATCAGCACGACGGGCGGCGGTCGCGCGCTAGACTGCAGGGGAACAAGGCGAGGTGAGTCGTGATGCGGAGAACCCTCTGGCGCTGTCTGGTCGGCCTGCTTGTGTTGGGGTTGAGCGCTGCCGTGCCGGCCCGGTCGCTACAGTTCTACACCGAAGAGTACCCGCCGCTGAACTATTCCCGCGATGGCCGTCCGGTGGGCCTGGCGGTCGACCTGGTGCGCGAACTGTTCGAGCGTACCGGCGATCATGGGCGCATCAGCGTGGTGCCTTGGGCGCGCGGTTATCAGGCGGCGCAGCTCGAGCCGAACACGGCGCTGTTCGTCACCATGCGTACCGCCGAGCGCGAGCGGCTGTTCAAGTGGGTCGGCCCGGTGGTAGTGGCGGTCACCAGTTTCTATGCCCTGCGCGGTTCGGGTATTCGCATCGAGCGCTTCGAGGATGTCAGCCGTATCGGCCAGGTGGCCGTGCCGCGTCAGTGGTACAGCTACCAGACGCTGCAGGCGCGTGGTCTGCCCAATCTGGTCGGGGTGAAGGGCCCGCAGCAGATGATGACCATGTTGCGTCATGGCCGCGTGCCGATGGTGGTGGCCGACAACGTGACCCTGGAAGACCTGCTGGCCTTGGGCAATCTGCGCCTGCAGGACGTCGAACCTCTGCACGGCTTCTTGAGCAGCGCCGCCTATATCGCCTTCTCGCCCAGCACCCCGGACAGCGTGATCCTGAACTGGCAGCAGGCGCTGGACTCGATGAAGCGCGACGGCAGCTTTGCCCTGATCTACAGCCGCTGGCTGCCGGGACAGCCTATTCCCGCCGAGCTACTCACTCCCGCGGGGCGCTGACCGACGCGGCGGCGCGGGCGCGGCAGGCCTGGCGCTCTTGCAGAAACTCGGCGTAACTGATGCGTTGGCGGCTGGCGGAGTTGCTCGGCCTGCCGTCCCGCTGGCCGAGCTGGACCTGCACCCGGAAGTAGCCCAGAGGACGCCCCATGCGCAGCGGCTCGGCGCCGGAGCTGGTCAGTTCCAGGTGCTGCTCGCGGGACAGGGGGCTGAAGGCGCTGAAACAGTTGTCGTGGATCTCCGCCTCACCGTACTGCGGGTTGCTCCAGCGCAGCCCCAGGGTTTCGTTCACCGGGGCGGCCTCGCGCAGGTCCTGGATGTCACCGACCAGGCCGAGTATCGGGCGGTCCGGTATCACTTGTTGCTCTTCGTCCAGCGGGAAATGATAGAGCGGCCGGCCATGGATATCGGCGATCACCATCAGGTCGGGCAGGCGGATCTGGTACTCGGTGCGACCCAGCAGCTTGTCCATAACCTCGATGATCTGGTCATTCCGGCTGCCCCAGTAAAGGACCTCGGGACGGAAGTGCGCGTAGTCGCTACGCAGCTCGTCCAGATCGGCATAGGCCTCGGGGTAGGCGAAGGCCACGGCGGCATCCAGCATCTGCCCGCGATCGGCACGTCCCAGCTGCTGCCAGCTGAAGCCATACAGTGCGCCCAGTTGCCACAGCAGCACGGTAACGCAGAGCAGCAGGCTGAGGCCGTAGCGGCGCAATGCCGGTGCCCCGCCATGGCGCAGGGCGCGCAGCGGAAACAGCAGAAACGCGCGAATCAGTACGCTCAGGCAGAACACCGCCAGCAACAGAAAACCCAGTAGAAACAGCATGCGCCAACTCCCATGTGCGGTTGGCGGCAGTCTGCCGGCGGGCTGTGGAGTTTCTACGCAGGCTGCGTGGAGATTATGTGTCGAGCCTGCTTGATCAGGCGACCGGGCGGCGCATGCCGATATGCGGGATGTTGTCCTCCAGATAGGGCTCGGTCACCGCCAGGAAACCGTAGCGACCGTAGTAATCCTGCAGATGGGCCTGGGCCGAGAGGTAGATCGGTCGTCCCGGCCAGAGCCGGGTGCAGGCCCCGATAGCGTGTTCCATCAGTGCGTGGCCCAGGCCGCTGCCGCGCGCGGCGGGAGCCGTCAGCACACGGCCGATCACCACCTCGCCGCCCTGGGTCGAGGGATCGAGCAGGCGCAGGTAGGCCAGTAGCTGTCCGTCCTGGCGGGCCAGCAGGTGGTGAGTGTCGGCCAGTAGATCCTGGCCATCGACATCCTGATAGGCACAGTTCTGCTCGACCACGAATACGCGCGAACGCAGTTCGAGCAGCGTGTAGAGGTCGCGCGTGCTCAGCGCGGAGTGATGCAGGGTGTGCCAGGTGATGGGCATGGTGGCAGCCTATTCAGAGTGGGGGCAGGCGACAGCAGTGGCCACCGTGCGGGTGCCGGTTCGCGATTGCAGCTCAAGGGGTCGCGGGTTCGTCGAAGCACGCGCGATTACGGCCCTCGGCCTTGGCCCGGTACATGGCCATGTCGGCCTGACGGATCAGGCTGGTGGGGCTGTCGTCGCCATGACTCAGGGCGATGCCGATGCTGGCGCCGATGCGCACCTCGCCGCTGGGCGTATCGATAGGGTGGCCGAGCTGTTCGAGGATACGCTCGGCCACTTGGCGCGCATGATCGGCGGAGGGCAGCGCCTCGCACACCAGGACGAACTCGTCGCCGCCCAGCCGCGCGACCAGATCGCTTTCGCGCGCGCAGGTTTGCAGGCGCATCGCCACAGCGGCCAGCACCTGGTCACCGAGGGCATGGCCATGCAGATCGTTGACCGGCTTGAAGCCATCGAGGTCGATCAGCAGCACCCCCAGTGGTTGTTGGCTGCGCAGGGTGCGGCGCAGGGCCATGTCCAGATGCTGCTGCAGCGCGTTGCGGTTGGCCAGGCCGGTCAGCGGGTCCTGCATGGCCATGGCCTGCAGGCGCTGGTTGGCGGCTGCCAGCTCTTCGGTGCGCTCGGCCACCCGTTGTTCCAGCTGGCGCTCCTGCTGCTGCAGGCTCTGCTCGCGCAGGCGCTTGTGCGCGTTGAAGCGCGCCGCCAGGGCGAAGGACAGCAGGATCATCTCCAGCATCGAGCCGATCTGCATGGCATGCAGGGTGAAGAAGTTCGATGGAATCAGGGCGAAGTTGCGCAGCGCCAGCAGGGCGGCGCCACAGAGCAACATGGTCCAGGCCAGGGCGAAGAAGCCGGCGCCGGGCACGCGATTCTTCACGCTGACGAAGGCGACGCTGAGCAGTAGCGCGCAGACGCTGACGCCGCTGGCAGACATCAGCTGCAGCGCCTGCTGCACCGGCAGCAGCAGGGTCGCCAGGGCGCAGCAGGAGATCACCAGGAACCACAGGCGCAGCGCGCGATCCCAGCGCGGCAGCCACTGCCGGGTGTCGAGGAAGCTGCGGGCGAACAGCAGCGCGATGGCGCCGGCGCCGCTGATACCGAAGGGCAGTGCACGGTTGGTCCACCAACCAGCCTGGGGCCAGAGGAACTGCGCGCCGAGACCGTTGAGGCCGAGCAGACCGACGCAGAAGGTGCCGACGAACAGTACGTAGTAGAGGAAGGGGCGCTCGCGCAGGGCGAGGAACAGCAGCAGGTTGTAGCAGCCGAGGGCGATCAGCGCGCCGCAGTAGATGGCCTGCACCACGTAGCCGCGGATGCTGTGCTGCTCATGCTCGGCACGGCTGTAGAGGGTCGCGCTGAGGGTCATGCTGCCGGCCGAGCTGGCACGCAGGTAGAGGGTGCGACGCTCGCCCGGCTGCAGACGCAGGTCGAACACCGGGGTGCGGTTGCCGACACTGCGCTCGGCGTAGGCGACCATGTCGCCGCTGCGGGCCAGGCGCAGGCCATCGCTGCCGACATCGAACAGCTGCACCAGGTCCAGTGACGGATAGTCCAGCTCCAGGCGCCAGTCGGTCGGTCGCGGGGCCGCGGACTGGACCTTCAGGCGCAGCCAGATGGCGCCGTCGACGTAGCCGAAGCCGAGGTCGCGGCGCCCGGCCGTGCTCTGGAAACGCTGGGGGTCGGCGATCAGCTGCGCCAGCTGCAGGCGTCCTTCGGGGTCGCTGAGTGACTCGATATGGCCCAGCAACGGTAGGGCCGACTGGTTTTCCGTCAGCAGCAGGGTCGCACGAGCCGGCACGGCCAGTAGGCAGAGCAGTAGCAGCAGGGCGTTGCGACAGCGGTGCATCGGGTTTTCCGCATTCAGGAGTGCCGGGGGCGGCCATCCACCAATACTGGCAGAGCGCCAGCGGCGCCGCCAGCGTGCTCCGGGCTTTCCTGGTATCACTCGCCTGATCGAGTAGGCGCGCGATCGCCCTAGACGAATTGCGCGGCGGCGTGCGCCGAGGCCCAGGCCCACTGGAAGTTGAAGCCGCCCAGGTGGCCGGTGACGTCCAGCACTTCACCAATGAAGTACAGGCCCGGTGACTTCTGCGACTCCATGGTCTTCGACGACACCTCGCGGGTGTCGATGCCGCCCAGGGTCACCTCGGCGGTGCGGTAGCCCTCGGTGCCGGCCGGCACCAGGGTCCATTCGGCCAGTTTCTGCGCCACTGCCTCCAGCTCTGCCGGGGTGCACTGCTTGAGCGGCTTGCTGACGAACCATTGCTCGGCCAGCAGGCCGGCCATCTTCTTGGTGAATAGCTCGGCCAGCAGTGTTTTCAGCTCGCTATTCGGCCGCTCGCGCTGCTGTGCTGCCAGCCATTCGGGTAGGTCGATGTGCGGCAGCAGATTGATGCTGATGGCATCGCCCGGCTGCCAGTACGAGGAGATCTGCAGGATCGCCGGTCCGCTCAGGCCGCGGTGGGTGAACAGGATGTTCTCCTTGAAGCTCACGCCGTTGCAGCTCACCACACAGTCCTCCACCGAGGTGCCGGACAGCTCGGTGCACAGCGCCTTGAGCTGTGGCTCGGTGATGGTGAAGGGCACCAGGCCGGCGCGGGTCGGTAGCAGGGTATGGCCGAACTGTTTGGCCACCTGGTAGCCGAAGCCGGTGGCGCCAAGGGTGGGGATGGACAGGCCGCCGGTGGCGATCACCAGCGACTCGCAGCTGAACTCGCCGGCGCTGGTGTGCAGGCGGTAGCCGCTATCCCACCTGGTGATGGTTTCGATGCTGGTGTCCAGGCGCAGGTCGACGCCGTGTTCGTCGCACTCGGCCAGCAGCAGATTGAGGATGTCGCTGGCCTTACGGTCACAGAACAGCTGACCGAGCTTCTTCTCGTGATAGGGCACGTCGTGCTTGACCACCAGTTCGACGAAGTCCCACTGGCTGTAACGGGCCAGGGCCGACTTGCAGAAGTGCGGGTTGTGCGAGAGGAAGTTGGCCGGCTCGCAGTACATGTTGGTGAAGTTGCAGCGCCCGCCACCGGACATGAGGATCTTCTTGCCCGGCTTGTTGGCGTGGTCCAGCAGCAGGACCTGGCGCCCGCGTGCGGCGGCTTGTGCCGCGCACATCAGGCCGGCGGCACCGGCGCCGATGATGATGACCGGGAAGAAGGACACGGCTGAACCTCGATGAGTCGCGAAGCCGCGCATTCTAGCGGAAAGGCGCGGCGAATCCGCGGGCAGTCATCGGCCCGCAGGCGCGGAGGCGCCTGCGGGGTGGGCTCAGCGACCGCTGTTGTGATTGTTACCCTTGGGCTGTTTGCTGTGGGTCTCGCCACCGAAGCTCTGGTTGCGGTCCTCGCCGCGCTTGCGGTTGGTGTTCTTGCCAGGGTTCTGGCAGTTGCTGCAGTACTCGGCCGATTCGACCGGTGCGCTCTTGGCTAGCTGGGAGCCGCATTGGGGACAGTGTTTCATGGCATCACCTCGTCACTGAACGGCCCCGGAATGAGGCCGGCAGTGCGATGGTCGGCGGCTGCGCGGCGCCGACGCAGATGGAACTGCCTCCTCAGGCGGCCTTGGCCTGGGTGATGTCGGCAGGTCCCTTCTGCAGATGCGCCACCAGGGTGCGCAGTGGCCCCAGCTGGCGGCAGATCAGCCCCAGCTGCACCTGCACCAGGCGGTGGCCTTCATCCATGTCATCGGGCAGCTGCTCCAGCTCCTCGGCCAGGCGCTGGTCGGTCTCGTCGTACACCGCCACCGGCTGGTTGTCGCGCAGGCAGGCGGCGATGGCCTCCAGGCTCTGGCTGATGTGGGCCGCCGCGCGGTCGTGCAGGGCATCGCTGGCATCGTCGGCCAGGCTCGCGCGGTGCGCGCCGAGGGCCGAGAGGTAGCTGAGCAGGGTGTGCGACAGCACCAGGAAACGGAAGCCGGTTTCGGCGTCCTTGCGGAAGTGGCCGGGCTCCAGAAGCATGTTGGACAGGGTGGTCGACAGCGCGGCATCGGCGTTGTGCGCGTTGCGTCGGGCCAGGCGGTAGCTGAGGTCGTCACGGGCACCGGACTCGTACTGCTGCATGATCTGCTGCAGGTAGCGGCTGTTGCTGCTGAGGGTGCTGGCCAGCACCTGGTTGAGCTTGCGCCCCTGCCAGTCCGGCAGGATCAGGAATACCGCCAGGCCGGCGATGGTAGTGCCCAGCACGGTATCCACCAGGCGCGGCCAGAGCAGGGTGTAGGCGTCGCTGATCTGGTTGAAGCACAGCACTACCACCAGGGTCATGGCGGTGGTGGCCAGGGTGTAGCGGTCGACCCGGTTGGTGAAGAACACCACCCCGGCCGCCACGGCGAACAGCGACTGCAGCAGCGGATCGGGGAACAGGCGGATCAGTGCCCAGCCCAGTACCAGGCCGATCAGTGTGCCGCCGACCCGCTGCACTAGGCGCAGGCGGGTGGCGCCATAGCTGGGGCGGCAGACGAACAGGGTGGTCAGCAGGATCCAGTAGCCCTGCTGTGGGTGGATCCAGTGCAGCAGGCCATAACCGGCGAGCAAGGCCAGCGACAGACGCAGCGCGTGGCGGAACACCAGGCTGGTGGGGGTGACATGCTGGCGCAGGCGTTCGAGGGCTTCCTTGAAACTTTGTGGCGAGCGGTCGAGCAGGGCGCTGTCCTGCTCGTCGGCCAGAGCGTCCGGATTGCTGGCGCTGGTCAGCTTGCGCTCGAGAGTCGCCAGGTTGCCGGCCAGGGCGCCCAGGGCGCGCAGCAGGCGGCGCCAGGCCGGGTTGTTCTGCTCGCGCAGGTAGGCCATGGAAGCGTCCAGCTCGGCCATCGCCTCGCTGTTGTCGTTGTAGTCGAATGGCTGGCGCAGGCGGATGGCCCTGCCCAGGGCCTGGCAGGCCTTGCCCTGCTGGCTGAGCAGGCGCCCGCAGCGGAACATCACGTCGCTGTGGAAAAAGGCCTCGGCGAGGGCGTTGTAGGGGTAATGCGAGGAGCTGGCGCGTTCATGGATATCCTGCGCGATGAAGTACAGCTTGAGGTAGCGGTTGGTCTTCTGTCCGCTGCGTTTGCGGCTCATGCGGTTGAGGATGACATCCTTGGCCTGATTCAGCGCGGTGACCACTTGACCATTCTGCCGTGCCAGAGCCAGCCGTCGACCTTCCAGATCGATCTTGCGTACTGGCTCGAACAGCGAGGCCTTCAGGCGCAGGTAGCCCCCCAGCTCCTCGAACACCCGGGACAGTGCCTGCTGCACCGGCTGCTGGCTGAACAGCACGCTCCACAGAATGCCGAGCAGGCCATACCAGGCGGCACCGCCGATCAGCAGCAGCGGCTCCTGCCAAAAGCCGCCGCTGGCGTGGCTGCGGTGCTCCAGGCCGATCGCGGTGTAGATCGCCAGAATCAGCGTGGCCTGGGCGACTGCCGCATAGCGCTCGCCGATGCCACCGAGCAGGGTCATGGCGAAGGTGGCCAGGGCCAGGCCCGCGCCGAACAGCCAGGGGTAGGGGAACAGCAACTGCACGGCAGTGGCCGTGGCGCCGAAGCAGGCCAGGGTGACCAGCAGTGCCTGGGTGCGGCCGCGCCAATGGTCGTCGCTCTCGGCCAGGGCGCTGGCAATGCAGCCGAGGAACAACGGAATGACGAAGGCGATGCGGTCCAGGTACCAGCACAGCGCCATGGCTCCAGCCAGGGCGATGAGCACCCGTACACCGTAGGTGAATTTCTCGCGCGCCCAGAGCTGGCGCCAGGTGTGTTGCAAGGATGAGGGCATGGGCGAACGGCTACCCGCCGGGCAGAAAAAGGTGGTTGGCCGAAGCAGACGGCGCGGATGGTCCTCGGGGCACCATTTTTTTTTGACCTTCCGCTCAGAGGATAGCGCTCGTGCCCGGCAAAGAAAAACGGGCCCGTGGGCCCGTCTTCGTCAACCTGGCTGGTGATCAGTCGTCGCCGTCGTCATCGTCGCCGCCGTCGACCTTCATGCCCAGTTCCTTGATCTTGCGGGTCAGGGTGTTGCGGCCCCAGCCCAGCAGTACGGCGGCATCGCGGCGGCGGCCGGCGGTGTGCTTGAGTGCGGTCTCGATCATGATCCGCTCGAAGGCCGGCACGGCGCTGTCCAGCAGGCTCGACTGGCCGCGCGCCAGGGCCTGGTCGGCCCACTGGCGCAGGCCCTGCTCCCAATTGGCGGCCGGGGCATTCTCCTGCGGCTGGCTCAACAGCTCCGGCGGCAGATCATCGATATGCACCTCGCGACCGGAGGCCATGACGGTGATCCAGCGGCAGGTGTTCTCCAGCTGGCGCACGTTACCCGGCCAGGGCAGATGCTTGAGGTAATCCTCGGTCTCGCTCTTCAGCAGCTTGGGTTCCACTGCCAGTTCCTGGGCGGCGCGGGCCAGGAAGTGGCGGGCCAGGGTCGGGATGTCCTCGCGGCGGTCGGCCAGGCGCGGGATGTGGATGCGGATCACGTTGAGGCGGTGGAACAGGTCCTCGCGAAACTTGCCGGCCTGCACCAGCGATTCGAGGTTCTGGTGGGTGGCGGCGATGATGCGTACATCGACCTTGACCGGGGTGTGGCCACCGACGCGGTAGAACTCGCCATCGGCCAGCACGCGCAGCAAGCGGGTTTGCGTATCGGCAGGCATGTCGCCGATTTCGTCGAGGAACAGCGTGCCGCCGTCAGCCTGCTCGAAACGTCCGCGCCGCTGGTTGGCCGCGCCGGTGAAGGCGCCTTTCTCATGGCCGAACAGTTCGGACTCCATCAGGTCCTTGGGAATCGCCGCCATGTTCAGCGCGATAAAAGGTTCGGCCGCACGCGGGCTGTGGCGGTGCAGGGCATGGGCGACCAGTTCCTTGCCGGTACCGGATTCGCCGTTGATCAGCACGGTGATGTTGGAGTGGGAGAGGCGGCCGATGGCGCGGAACACCTCCTGCATCGCCGGCGCCTCGCCGATGATCTCCGGCGTACGCCCCAGTGCCGCCGGCGCCTCCAGGCCCTGCTGCTCCTGGGCGTGCTGGTTGGCACGCTTGACCAGCGAGACGGCCTCGTCGACGTCGAACGGCTTGGGCAGGTACTCGAAGGCGCCGCCCTGGTAGGACGCGACCGCGCTGTCCAGGTCGGAGTGCGCGGTCATGATGATCACCGGCAGGCGCGGATAGAGGTCGCGAATCCGGGCCAGCAGGTCGAGGCCGCTGGCGCCGGGCATGCGGATGTCGGAGATGATCACATCCGGCTGCTGGCGGGTCAGGCGGGTCAGCACGCCGTCGGCGCTGTCGAAACTCTGGGTGGTCATGCCCTCCTGCTGCAGGGCCTTCTCCAGCACCCAGCGGATGGAGCGGTCGTCATCGACGATCCAGACGGTTTCACTGCGGCTCATGACGGTGTGGCTCCTTGGTCCAGGGGCAGGAAGATCGAAAAGACGGTGTGGCCGGGGTGGCTCTCGCATTCGATCAGGCCCTGATGCTGGCTGATGATGTTCTGGGTGATGGCCAGGCCCAGGCCGGTGCCGTCCGGACGGCCGCTGACCATGGGGTAGAAGATGGTTTCCTGCAGCTCTGGCGGAATGCCCGGGCCGTTATCGATGATCTCCATCTTCACCACCAGGCGGTGGCGGGTGTGGCCGATGGTGAACTGGCGCAGGGTGCGGGTGCGCAGGCTGATACGGCCCAGGCGCAGGTCGCTTTGGCTCGACAGCGCCTGCAGGGCGTTGCGCACTATATTGAGCACGGCCTGGATCAGCTGCTCGCGGTCGATCAGCAGGTCGGGGATGCTCGGGTCGTAGTCGCGCACCAGGGTGATGCTGCCCTGGGCTTCGGCCTCGATCAGGCTGGCGACGCGCTCCAGTACCTCGTGGATGTTGGTCATGGAGAGGCTCGGCAGCTTGTTCGAGCCGAGCATGCGGTCGACCAGGTTACGCAGGCGATCCGCTTCCTCGATGATCACGTTGGTGTAGTCGCGCAGGCCGTCGTCCGGCAGCTCCCGGGCCAGCAGCTGCGCCGCGCCGCGAATGCCGCCGAGCGGGTTCTTGATCTCGTGGGCCAGGCCACGCACCAGCAGCTTGGTGGTCTCCTGCTTGGACAGCTGCGCTTCCTCCTTGGTGATGCGCAGCAGGCGGTCGCGCGGGTGCACTTCCAGCAGCAGCAGGGTCTGGCCGCGGTTGAGGATTGGCGTCACCGCATAGTCGACGGTGATGGTCTGGCCAGAAAGCGAGGTGAGCATCGCCTCGCGCTTGGTAAAAGGGTGGGCGTGTTCCACGGCCTGGCGCAGCGAGCTGAGCGCCTCGGGCGACTCGGTGAACAGTTCACTGATGAACTGGCCGTGGCTGCGCTGGCCGCTGACCGCCAGGAGCATCTCGGCGGCCGGATTCATGTATTCCAGGCGCAGCTCGGCGTTGAGCAGGATGGTTGCGGTGGTCAGGTTATCCAGCAGTAGGCGGTGCAGCGCGTCGTTGATCATGGCAGGTCTGGGTCCTGGCGATGGGCTGGAAAATGCAAAAAGCAAACCAAGGCCCCGAAAAGACGCGCATCTTTGCCCGGCGCCGCTCTTCAGGCTGCGTTTCGGCGCAGCCGGCGACGGATCGAGTGAACCAAAACAGGGAGAGTATAGAAATCGGTGCAGCTCAATGCATCAAAGTGGTGCATTGTTCCGGACTTTCAGATGAAGGGGACCAGCGGAATGTCCTTGGGCGGATCTTTTGGCTTGTCCTCGATTGGACATTCCGGGCGCACCCCCCAGTCCTTCTTCTTGCAAGGATTGGCGCGGCGTTTCTCTGCCAAGGAAATGCGCTTCATGTGGAAGGGCTGGGCAGGCGTGCGTTCGACGATGCGCCCCTGAGGGTCAACTATTTCAACTGATATCTGATGAGTGCCTCGGTCGATATTTTCCAGGGAAAAAACCGGGCTTGCACCCGGAGTGCCCACTGGTTTGCCGTCCATGATCAAGCGAAAGCCGTGGCCAGGATGTAGGCCGGGCTCACTGGTGGCGGTAATGATCAAACTACCGGCCATGTCACGAATGGTGGCATCCGGCTCGGGAATCAGGATGCGCAATACCTGATAGCCGAGCTCGCGGGGGATTGCCTCTGGTACAGCTTCAGGGGGTTGAATTTTGCCTGCCGGCATGCCGTTGGATGGTGCTAGCTCAATGCGCTCGGCGTGCTCCGACTGCGGTTGGTCGGTAAAGACCCTGTTCCCTTCGCTATCGATGTAGGTGTAAACGCCGGCCTGGGCACCTAGGGTAAACAGTCCAGCCAGCAAGGCTGCAGATACATGACGCATGATAAGTCCAGTGCGAGCTCTATCGGGGCGCGGGATTTACACGGGCGGGGCTATTCACGCTGATGCGCTGCACAGTGAAAACCACCGTGGGGCTCTGCTGTATCTGGCGCTCTCCGTTGATGACTTCGACGGCGAGGCTGTGTTCGCCTCGGTCTATGTTGGTCAGCTGCAGCCGCGGTACGTTGCTGGGTTGGCCGTAAGGTTGGCCGTCCAGCAGCAGGCGGAATGCATGGCCGGGCTGTAGGCGGGGTTTGATCTTTACCCCGACACTAAAGGTGCCGTTGTTGGCACGCAGCGCCTCGTCGCTCGGAATGTCGGTCAGGGTCAGCTCACTATAAGGGGGCAGGTTCTGAGGCGGCGCTTCTGGTTGCTTGATTTCCAGCGGCTGCTGAGCCTCCACGGTATTGGTCGGCTTCAGCTCCACGGACTCGCTGGCCTGGCCTTCCGGGGGCTGGTTGGTGAAGACCGTGTTGCCGTTGGCATCGGTGTATTTGTAGATCTGCGCGGTGGCCGGCAGGGCGAGGACGCAGAGCAGGCAGGCGGTGAGCAGGCGCATCGTCGGGCTCCTGAATGATTCTGCGAGCAAGGGTTGCACCGCTGCGCCTGCCTGGCAAGTACAAGGGGCGCTCGGCGTGGCCTGGCGCAAGAAAATCCGCAGACAAAAAAAGGCCTCCCGAAGGAGGCCTCTTTCAAGCCGGCCGCATGAGCGGTCGGGACTGGATCAGACGCTGTAGTACAGGTCGTATTCCAGCGGGTGCACGAAGGTGCGCACCTTGATTTCTTCTTCGGATTTCAGCTCGATGTAGGCATCGATGAAGTCGTCGGAGAACACGCCGCCCTTGGTCAGGAACGCACGGCCCTTGTCCAACTCTTCCAGAGCTTCCTTCAGGCTGCCGCAAACCTGCGGAATGTTGGCAGCTTCTTCCGGCGGCAGGTCGTACAGGTTCTTGTCGGCAGCATCGCCCGGGTGGATCTTGTTCTGGATGCCGTCGATACCGGCCATCAGCAGAGCGGCGAAGGCCAGGTACGGGTTGGCAGCCGGGTCAGGGAAGCGCGCTTCGATGCGGCGGGCTTTCGGGCTGGAAACGTACGGGATACGGATCGAGGCGGAACGGTTACGGGCCGAGTAGGCCAGCATCACCGGAGCTTCGAAGCCCGGGACCAGACGCTTGTAGGAGTTGGTCGACGGGTTGGTGAAGCCGTTCAGGGCCTTACCGTGCTTGATGATGCCGCCGATGAAGTACAGGGCGGTCTCGGACAGACCGGCATAGCCTTCGCCAGCGAAGGTGTTCTTGCCGTCTTTGGAGATCGACATGTGCACGTGCATGCCCGAACCGTTGTCGCCGTACAGCGGCTTCGGCATGAAGGTAGCGGTCTTGCCGTAGGCATCGGCCACATTGTGCACGCAGTACTTCAGGGTCTGAACTTCGTCAGCCTTGTTGACCAGGGTGTTGAACTTCACGCCGATTTCGTTCTGACCGGCAGTCGCCACTTCGTGGTGGTGAACTTCGACGACCAGGCCCATTTCTTCCATGGCGTTGCACATGGCGGTACGGATTTCGTGGTCGTGGTCGCACGGCGGAACCGGGAAGTAACCACCTTTGACGGCCGGGCGGTGGCCCTTGTTGCCGCCTTCGATGTCGGCGTCGGTGTTCCAGGAACCCTGCTCGGAGAAGATCTTGAACATGGAACCGGAGATGTCGGACTTGAACTTCACTTCGTCGAAGATGAAGAACTCCGGCTCCGGGCCGACGAAGACGGTGTCACCGATACCGGTGGTCTTCAGGAAGGCCTCGGCGCGCTTGGCGATGGAGCGCGGGTCACGATCGTAGCCTTGCATGGTGCTTGGCTCGATGATGTCGCAGACCAGGATCAGGGTCGGCTCTTCGGTGAACGGGTCCAGCACGGCGGTTTCGTCGACCGGCAGCAGGATCATGTCGGAGGCTTCGATGCCCTTCCAGCCGTGGATGGAGGAACCGTCGAACATCTTGCCGTGCTCGAAGAAATCTTCGTCCAGGGCGTCACGGGCCGGCATGGTCACGTGGTGCTGCTTGCCCTTGGTGTCAGTGAAGCGCAGGTCTACCCACTTCACGTCGTGTTCTTTAATCAGTTGAATCGACTTCGACATGCTGTCCTCCAGGTGGATGGGGCCGGCTGAGCCTGCCTCCGGAATTGGTGCTAAGCCGGGCGCGATAGTCCGCCAGACCAGGCTGCCTCACAAGGGAGCAAATTGCATGCCAGTGCCCCGGAATGGGCTGGAGGCCTGAAACTCAGGGCTTGTGCGGGCTGTGGCCATTTTTTGAACATTTTTGCGCACCGAATCGGTGCTACTTAATCGTAAGGTGCACTTTTTTGGTGCTTTTTGCGGGTGCTTATTGTTTTTGATCAAAGCTTGAACAATTTCCGCTATAATCCGCGCCCCTGTTTTTTGGCATCCTGCCCGGCCCCCGCTATTTCATGAAACTGATCGTCAAACCCTTCGCGGAAATCACCATCAAGAGCCGGCCGGTGCGCAAGCAGTTCATCCGCCAGCTGGCGAAGAACATCCGCACGGTGCTGCGCGACCTGGATCCCGAGTTGGAGGTGCAGGGCGAGTGGGACAACCTTGATCTGATCAGTGGGGTGACCGAGCCGAAGGTGCAGGCGGAGATGTTTGAGCGCCTGCGTTGTACGCCGGGCGTCGCCCACTTCCTCGAAGTGCACGAGTATCCCTACGTCGATTTCGACGACACCTTCGAGAAGTGCCGTGCGCACTTTGGTGCGCAAATCGCCGGCAAGGTCTTCGCCGTGCGCTGCAAGCGCGCTGGCAACACCCATGATTTCTCCTCGGTGGACCTGGCGACCCATGTCGGCAGCCGCCTGCGTCGCGAGTGCGGTGCCGCCGGCATCGACCTGAAGAAGCCCGAGGTCGAGGCGCGCTTCGAGGTGCGTTATGACCGCCTACTGATCGTCCATGCCCAGCACGAGGGCCTCGGTGGCTACCCGCTGGGTTCGATCGAGCAGACGCTGGTGCTGATGAGCGGCGGCTTCGATTCCACGGTCGCCGCCTACCAGATGATGCGCCGCGGTCTGCTCACCCACTTCTGCTTCTTCAACCTCGGCGGCCGTGCCCACGAACTGGGCGTGATGGAAGTGGCGCACCACCTGTGGCAGAAGTTCGGCAGCTCGCACCGCGTACTCTTTATCAGCGTGCCTTTTGAAGAAGTCGTGGGCGAAATTCTTGGCAAGGTCGACAACAGCCAGATGGGCGTGGTGCTCAAGCGCATGATGCTGCGGGCCGCCAGCCGCATCGCCGAGGACCTGCACATCGACGCGCTGGTCACCGGCGAGGCGATCAGCCAGGTGTCCAGCCAGACGCTGCCGAACCTCTCGGTGATCGACGCGGTCACCGACACCCTGGTACTGCGCCCGCTGATCGCCTCGCACAAGCAGGACATCATCGATACCGCCGTGCGCATCGGCACCGCCGAATACGCCAAGAACATGCCCGAATACTGCGGGGTGATCTCGGTCAACCCGACCACCAAGGCCAAGCCCATGCGCATCGAGCACGAGGAGAGCCAGTTCGACATGGCCATCCTCGAGCGCGCCCTGGAGCGTGCGACGCGGGTGACGGTGGACAAGGTGATCGATGAGCTGGGCAAGGACCTGCAGGTCGAGATCGTCGCCGAGGCGCTGGCCGGGCAGATCGTGCTCGATATCCGTCATCCGGATGCCGCCGAAGACGAGCCGCTGCAGCTCGACGGCGTCGAGGTGCAGGCCCTGCCGTTCTATGCGCTGAACAACCGTTTCAAGGAACTGGATGAGACCCGCCAGTACCTGCTGTATTGCGACAGGGGCGTCATGAGCCGCCTGCATGCCCACCATCTGCTTAGCGAGGGGCATGCCAATGTTCGCGTCTATCGCCCGCATTAAAAGGGCCGGCCTGCTCGGTGGCAGTATCCGCCACCGCCCTCCCGACCAGCTTCGCGGCGCGTAATCCCGAATTCACAACGGCCAGGCACACTGCCAGGTCACAGCTTTCAGAATCATCAATCGAGACGACATCGTGATCGAAAAACTGCGCAATATCGCCATCATCGCCCACGTCGACCATGGCAAGACCACCCTGGTAGACAAGCTGCTGAAGCTCTCCGGCACCCTCGACCGCAAAGAAGCGGAATCCGAGCGCGTGATGGACTCCAACGACCAGGAAAAAGAGCGCGGCATTACCATCCTGGCGAAGAACACCGCCATCAAGTGGAACGGCTACAACATCAACATCGTCGACACCCCCGGCCACGCCGACTTCGGCGGTGAGGTTGAGCGCGTGATGTCGATGGTCGACTCCGTGCTGCTGGTGGTCGACGCCCAGGACGGCCCGATGCCGCAGACCCGTTTCGTGACCCAGAAGGCGTTCAAGGCCGGCCTGCGTCCGATCGTGGTGGTGAACAAGATCGACCGTCCGGGCGCGCGTCCGGACTGGGTTATCGACCAGATCTTCGACCTGTTCGACAACCTCGGCGCCACCGACGAGCAGCTGGACTTCCCGATCGTCTACGCCTCGGCCCTGAACGGCATCGCCGGCATGGACCACGAGAAGATGGACGACAACATGGACGCACTGTTCCAGGCCATCATCGATCACGTGCCGGTTCCGGACGTTGACGTCGACGGCCCGTTCCAGATGCAGATTTCCCAGCTGGACTACAACAGCTTCCTCGGCGTGATCGGCATCGGCCGTATTGCCCGTGGCCGCATCAAGACCAACACCCCGGTGGTGGCGATCAGCGATGACGGCACCAAGCGCAACGGTCGCGTGCTGAAGATCATGGGCCACTCCGGCCTGCAGCGCGTGGAAGTGGCCGAGGCCGAAGCCGGCGACATCGTCTGCGTCTCGGGTATGGACGAGCTGTTCATCTCCGACACTCTGTGCGACCCGCAGCACGTAGAAGCGCGTCCGCCGCTGACCGTCGACCAGCCGACCGTGAGCATGACCTTCCAGGTCAACGACTCGCCGTTCGCCGGTAAAGAAGGCAAGTTCGTCACCAGCCGCAACATCAAGGACCGTCTGGACAAGGAACTGCTGCACAACGTGGCTCTGCGCGTCGAAGCCGGTGATTCCGCCGAGAAGTTCAAGGTCTCCGGTCGTGGCGAGCTGCACCTCTCGGTACTGATCGAAACCATGCGCCGTGAAGGCTTCGAGCTGGCCGTGGGCCGCCCGGAAGTGGTGATCATCGAGAAGGATGGCGTCAAGCAGGAGCCGTACGAGAACGTCACCATCGACATCGAGGAACAGCACCAGGGTCCGGTGATGGAGCAGATGGGCATGCGCAAGGGCGACATGACCAACATGATCCCCGACGGCAAGGGCCGTATCCGTCTGGAATACGTGATCCCGGCGCGTGGCCTGATCGGCTTCCGTAACGCCTTCCTGACCATGACCTCGGGTACCGGTATCCTGACCTCGACCTTCGACCACTACGGTCCGGTCAAGGCTGGTGAAGTCGCCCACCGCCAGAATGGCGTGCTGGTCTCCATGGCCACCGGCACCGCGCTGACCTACTCCCTGGAAACCCTGCAGGACCGCGGCAAGCTGTTCCTGAGCCCGGGTGACGAAGTCTACGAAGGCCAGCTGGCCGGCATCCACAGCCGCGACAACGACCTGGTGATCAACCCGACCAAGGCCAAGAAGCTCGACAACATGCGCGCTTCCGGCAAGGACGAGACCATCCAGCTGACCCCGGCGCTGAAATTCACCCTGGAACAGGCGTTGGAGTTCATCGACGAAGACGAGCTGGTGGAAGTGACGCCGAAGTCGATCCGTCTGCGCAAGAAAATGCTCAACGAGAACGACCGCAAGCGCTACGAGCGCAGCAAGGTCTGATCCTCGCGCAGTCAATGAAAAGCCCCCGGCGGAGCGATCCGCCGGGGGCTTTTTCTTGCCGCTGCGTTTACAGCAGGGTCGGGCAGCTGACGCCGACCGCGGCGAAGGCGGCAACCACCTCGGCGCTGCCGTAGCTGCGGTTCTGCGCCGAGCGGATCACGCCGCAGGCGCCCTGCGCGAAGCTGCTGGTCTCGGTCCAGTAGAAGCGGTTGGCGTCGACGAACACCTCGAAGGCCTTGCGCGTGTTCCAGTCGGGGGTGCGGCTGAGCAGGTAGAAGGCGCGGTTGTACACGCCGCTGGAGTGGTGCACGTCGATGCCGTCATGGTACTGCGCGGCATGTTCGATGGAGGCGCCGTCGCGGCTGGGCTGGTCCATGTAGCGCAGCGCGCCGCTGCCCTTGAAGATGTCGGCACCGACCTTCCAGTCGTTGCTGCCTTTCATGAAGTATTCGGCGGCTTCGCCGGCCATGTCCGAGAAGGCCTCGTTGATACCGCCGGACTGGCCTTCGTAGACCAGGCCCGAGTTCAGCTCGGTAAAGCCGTGGCTGACCTCGTGGGCCGACACGTCCAGCGACACCAGCGGGTAGAAACGGCTGCGGCCGTCGCCGAAGGTCATCGCCTGACCATCCCAGAAGGCATTTTCGTAGCCGTTGCCGTAGTGCACCTTCATGTACAGCTTGCGTTCGTTGAGCGGGCGCAGGCCGCCAAACCAGCTGCCGTACATCTGGAACACCAGATTGCCGAAGTAGTGCGCATCGTTGAGCGGGGCGAAAGCGCCATTGATGGCCTTGTAGTCGTTGTACGGGCAGGCGAAGCGGAAAGGCGTGACGCTACTGTTGTCGTAGCGCTGGTTGAGGTTGACGGTGATCACGTCACCGCTGTTCATCTGGCAGTCACGGCTGACGATCAGCGGGCCGTACTGGGTGCCATAGAGGTATTGGCCGGTCTTGCTGTTGCCGCCCGGGCCGCTGGCCTCGGCGTGGGCCAGGCCCTCCCAGCGCAGCAGCAGCTCGCCGCTGTTGGCCTCGATCATGAAGTGCGGGCGTGACGGTTTGGCGCCGCCGAGGAAGAAGGACACCACATAGGCCAGCTGGGCCTGGCCCTGCTCGCCCTGGCGTACCACCAGTTCGCTCTGCTCGTTGCGCGGCGGCAGTGCGCTGGCAACCAGCCCCCTGGCCTGCTGCAGGGCCTGCTCGCGCGTCAGCGTCGGGGTGGCGCCACGGGTCAGGTCCTGCTCGATGCCGACCAGCATGCGCCCGCTGCGCTGGGGGCGCGGGCCGCTGGCTTCGGTGATGGCCTCGCCCCACACGCGTATGCCCTTGTAGAACTGCTGATAGCGGGTCACGCGGGTGCCGTTGGGCAGGCGTGCGCTGCTGTCGGCATCGAGTTCTTCCGGGGCCAGGCCGAGGGTGCTGTGGATATCGCCAGCGGCGACGCCGGCGCGGGGCTGCGGCAGGCTGGCAACATCCACCAGCTCGGCGGCGAAGGTGGTGGCAGGGGCGGCCAGGCTGGCCAGTAACAGCGACTGCGGGATCAGTTTCCTAGGCATGGTCTTCTCCTGGATGGGGCGGAGGGGTGCTCCGGGGGCTTAGGTTCCGGCCGCCTTGTGGGCGGCGCGGAGTGCTCATCGCCGTTGCTGGGCGGGTAGCCCTGCCAGAGGCGATGAAAAGGGAAGGCAGTCAGGCATGGCGCCAGGGGCGCCGCTGTGGTGGAAGGCTCAGACGAAGCGCAGGGTGACCCGTCGGTTGTGCCGGCTCTTCTTCTCGATCTTGTCGCAGACCACCGCGCCGATCTCGGCGGTGTTGCGCACATGGGTGCCGCCGCAGGGTTGCAGGTCGACGCCGGGGATTTCGATCACCCGGACCATGCCGTGGTTGGCGGGCGGCGGGATGCGCGTGCGGCACAGTTGCAGCAGGCGGTTGTATTCGCCGGCCGGCAGCTCCTGTGCGCGCACCTCCAGGGCGGCGCCGATCAGCTCGTTGAGCTGTGCGGTGATCTGTTCCTTGTCGAGGGTCGACTCGGGCAGGTCGAAGTCCAGGCGGCCCTTGTCGGCGGCGATGCTGCAGCCGGTCACCGGGGCGTCGACAAGGGCGCACAGCAGGTGCAGGCAGGTATGCATGCGCATGTGGCGATGGCGCAGTTCCCAGTCCAGGCAGCCCTGCACCTCCATGCCCGCCTGTAGGGCGATGGCTGCGCCGGGCTCCAGTTGATGCCAGATGAGCGCGCGCAGCAGCGGATCACGCTGGGTGCCGAGCACCGCCACGGCCGAGCCGTCCGGCAGCAGCAAGTGCCCCTGGTCGCCGGGCTGGCCACCACCGGTGGGGTAGAACAGCGTCTGGTCGAGCGCTACGCCCTGCTCGCTGACGGCCAGCACGCGGGCGGTGAAGCAGTGCTGATAGGGCGCCTCGTCGAACAGGGCGCGGGTCTGCAGGGTCAACGCCGACATGGGTCAGCCTCCTAGGCTCAGCAGGTGGGGTTTGAGTACCGTGCTCACCAGGCTGCTCAGGCCGGGCGGGTCGAGCAGGGTGATGTCCTGGCCATCGACGCGCAGGTGCAACGGGTAGCAGGGCGGTGGCACCACGGCGCCGAGATTGCGCAGGCGGTACTGGCGGTGGTGGCGCTCGCGCACCGTGCATTCCAGGCGCAGGCAGGCGAGTGGGTGATGGTCGGCATCGAGCACGCTGATGTCCTCGGCGTCCGGCAGTTCACCGACCAGGTGCAGGCGCTCGCCCAGGGCGAAGGCGCCGAGGAAGCCGCGGCCGCCGGCCTGCCCGCTGCGCTGCAGCTGCAGCTGGTTGGCGATGCTGACACGGGTGTTGGCAGGCACGTCGCGGGTGATCACGCAGGCCGGGCTGATGAACACTTGGTCGCCGATGTCCACCGCGCCGAGTATGCGCGCGCCGGCGCCGACCTCCACGCCATGGCCCAGCCTGGGGTGGCGCTTGCCGCCGGGGTTGTCGGCGATACCGCAGGCGCCCAGGGTCACGCCGCTGAGCAGGTAGCAGTCGTCGCCGATTTCGCAGGTTTCGCCGATCACGGTGCCGAAGCCGTGATCCAGCACGAAACGCCGGCCGATGCGAGCCGCCGGGTGAATCTCCACCCCGGACTGCAGCTTGCCGGTATTGGCCAGGCGGTGGGCGATGATCTCGCGGTCGGGCAGCTCGCCGAGCCGCCAGACCTGGTGTGCCAGGCGGTGGTAGAGCACCGCCTTGAACGAGGCGTAGGTGTCGAGGATCAGCTCGCTGCGCCCGCCGGAGGCCGGGTCGCGCTCGGCATAGGCCTGCACGTCCTCGCTCACCTGGCGCACGGCGGTGTCCATGAGGCCGTCCAGGTGTGGCAGCAGCAGCTCCATCTGCGCTGGCTGCAGCGCATGCACCAGGTGGTCGAGCAGCACATCGTAGAGCTTCAGTCTGTCGAGGTAGGTGCGCATCCCATCGTCCTTCACGGGTCAGTCGAAGTGGGCCAGGTAGCTGTCGACGCCGTCGTAGATCAGCGTCAGCACCCGGGTTCCGCGCGGCAGTTCAGTGGCCAGCTTGGCGATGGCTGCCAGGTTGGCCGCCGATGACAGCCCGAGGCTGACCGCGTCGCTGCGCATGGTCTGGCGTACCCGCGCCAGGCAGTCCTGCTTGGAAACCTTGAGCATGCCGTCGAGCACGCCGAGGTTGAGGATGGCCGGTACCAGGCCGATGGACAGACCCTGGATCTCGTGCGGCGCGTGGCGGTCGGCGAGCAGGTCGCACTGCTCCGGCTCCACGCCGAACACCCGCAGCTGCGGCCAGGCCGCCTTGAGTGTTTCGCCCAGGCCGGTGACGTGGCCGCCGGTGCCGATGCCGGCCACCAGGCAGTCCGGTGGTAGCGTGGCGAAGTCGCGCAGAATCTCCTGTGCGGTGGTGCGCCGATGGATTTCCGGGTTGGCCGGGTTGCGCTGCTGGTTGAGCATGACGTAGCCGGGGTTTTCCAGCTGCAGCGCCATGGCCAGCTCGCCGTGCGAGTTGTTGCCGCGGCGGCTGTCGGACAGCACCACCTCGGCGCCGTACAGGCGCAGCAGCTTCTGCTTCTCCGGGCTGTAGTTGTCGGGTATCACTAGGACCACGCGGTAGCCGAGGATGTTGCCGGCGATGGCCAGGCCGATGCCGGTGTTGCCGCCACTCGGTTCGATGATGGTCTGGCCGCTGCCAGGGCTCAGGATGCCGCGGGCCTCGGCGTCGCGCACCATGGCCAGGGCAATGCGCGCCTTGTGGCTGCCGCCCGGGTTGAGCGATTCCAGCTTGGCGTAGACCTCCAGCCCGGTTTCCGCGCTGAAGGCGGCCAGGCGGACCACCGGCGTCTCGCCGATGGCCTGCAGCAAGGATTCATGGATCATCGCGCGACCTCAGTACAGCGGCATGTCGGGGTCGATGTCGCGCGCCCAGGCCTTGAGCCCGCCCTGCAGCACCTGCAGGCGCGAAAAGCCGGCCTCCAGCAGTCGCTGGGCGGCGCGTTCGGCGCGCGGGCCGCCGTAGCAGATCAGGCACAGCGGTCGCTCAGGGTCGAGTTCGTGGAGGTGCTGGTCCAGCTCGCCCAGCGGGATATTGCGTGCCTGCGCCAGGCCGCACACTTCCAGTTCGTTGGCTTCGCGCACGTCGAGCAACTGCAGGTCCTCGCAGCGGCTCAGGCTCAGCTGCAGCCGCTGCGGGCTGACCAGCAGCTCCGCCGGCAGCGCCGTGTCGCGCACGGCGCTGGCACACTGCACCGGAGCCTCGCTCTGCAGGCTGCGGTCGCGGCGTGTCGGTGAGCAGCTGGGGCAGTCGGGGCGGCGCTTGAAGCGCACCTCGCTGAAGGTCATGGCCAGCGCATCGAAGCGCATCAGACGCCCGACCAGGGGCTCGCCGATGCCGAGGATCAGCTTGATCGCCTCGGTGGCCTGGATCAGTCCGACCACCCCCGGCAACACGCCGATCACCCCGCCGGCGTTGCAGTTGGGCGCCAGTTCGGCGGGCGGGCTCTGCGGGTAGAGGCAGCGGTAGCAGGGGCCCTCGCGGTAGTTGAACAGGCTCATCTGGCCGTCGAAGCGATGCAGGGCGCCATACACCAGTGGGCGCCCGAGCAGCACGCAGGCATCGTTGAGCAGGTAGCGGGTGGTGAAGTTGTCGGTGCCGTCGATCACCAGGTCATAGTCGCTGACCAGCTGCAGGGCGTTGTCCGCCGTCAGCGCGCAGTCGTGGGCGTCGATGCGGATAGCGGGGTTGAGGTCGAGCAGGCGGCGCCGCGCCGACTCGACCTTGGGCATGCCCAGGGTGCCGCTGCCGTGTACCACCTGGCGTTGCAGGTTGCTGCTCTCGACCCGGTCGAAGTCCACCAGGCCGAGGGTACCGATGCCGGCGGCGGCCAGGTACAGGCTGACCGGCGAGCCCAGGCCGCCGGTACCGATGATCAGTACGCGCGCCTGCTTCAGGCGCAGCTGGCCCTGGCGGCCGACGTCGGGCAAGGTGATGTGGCGTACGTAGCGGCGTACCTCGTCGTTGCTCAGCTCATCGCAGTCCAGTCCACCGGAGGTGGCCAGCAGGATCTCCAACTCGGCATCGGCCGGCAGCGGGCTGTCGGCTTCCAGCAGCTCGCCGCCGGCGGTGAGCAGGAAGTGCTCCTTGAACTGGTCGTTGCCGTAGAACAGGTGCTCGCGCAGCTCCGTATGGCGCGTGCAGATGTCTTCGACCAGTTCGCGAACCGTCGCGCCGGCCCCCTCCAGTCGGGTGGCGGGCAATCTGGCGACACGACCCAGCACTTCCGGAACAATCACCACACTCATAGCCAAACCTCCTTTATCAATGGCTATCGGGGGAGCCGGGGAACTCCCGGCTGCAGACGAATTCTTCTCCGTTCCACTCGAACAGCTTGGCGCCCTGCGCCTCGCCGGCGCGCACGTCCACCACCAGGTAGGCCACCGGATGGATCGGCTGGCCCATGAACAGCGCCTTGTCCGCGTCTTCGCGGCTGAAGTAGGCGCCGACATCGGGATGCGAGTGGTAGATCACCCGGACCGGGTTGTCGCTGCGCAGGCTGCGGTTGAGCAGCAGGGTGTCGGCCACCGCGAAGGTGTAGCCGTTGGCGGCGCTGCGCCGGTACACCTCGGGATCGAGGCGGTTGAGCTGGTTCTGGATGTTCTCGCCGAGGTGCACGCGGGCGTCGGCGAAGACGAAGCCGCAGCATTCCTCGGGGTAGGTGGCGGCGGCATGGCGGTAGATGGCCTGTAGCGCCTGCGGGTCAAGGGCGTCCTGGTGGTTCATCGCGTCAGACCTGCTTGGCCAGGAGCTTTTCCACCGGCACCTTGGTGATGGCGAATCCGGCCAGCAGCAGCGCGGAGTACAGCGCCAGGTCACGGGAGATCGGCTGGCCTTCGTACCAGGAACCGATGATCACGGCGAATACCGGGAAAATGATGAAGACGAAGGACAGGATCACCGGGCTCAGGCGCTTGAGCAGGAAGAAATAGACGATGAAGCCGCCGACCGAAGCGCACAGGCCGAGGTAGGTCAGCGCCATCCAGGAGCGCGTGCTGATCGCGGCGAAGTCCGGCTGCTCCACGCCCAGGCCGACCAGGCACAGCATCATGCCGGCCAGGCCAATGGGCAGGGTGTTGTAGGTGATCACGCTGATCTCGGCACCCTGTTTCTTGGTCACCACGTAGCACAGCGCGTGCATCACCGCGGCGGCGAGGATGGCCAATACGCCGGCGAATTCATCGTGCGCCAGGCTCAGGCCCTGGCTGCGCAGGATCATGTACAGGCTGGCAAAACCGATACCGATGCCTGCCACCTGCGACAGGTAGATGCGCTCGCGCAGGAACAGCGCGGAAAAGATCAGGATGAACACCGGCATGCAGCTGAACAGCAGGGCGGTGAGGCCGGAGGAGACATGGGTCTCGCCGTAGTTGAGCAGGTAGTAGGGCAGGCTGAAGTAGCCCAGGGTGACGAAGACGAAAAAGCCCAGGTGGCTGCGCGGGAAGAGGATCGAGTCACCGCGGATCAGCGCGAAGCTGAGGAACAGCGGGAAGGCGATGAGAAAGCGCAGGCCGGAGGCGGTCAGCGGCGGTACGGTCTCCACGGCAATCTTGATGCCCAGCCAGGTGGTGCCCCAGCTCAGGCACACGGTGAGGAACAGCAGGCTGGTGATCAGGGCGGCCAGCCACTGCCCCCTGACTTTTCCGGTGTTTGCAATTGCTGCGGACATTGGCATGATGACAATCCTTCGTGATCACAAAATTGACCCCTTAAATCCAGAGATCAATTGGCATTGATACTGGTCAATGAGGCTATTTGGACGAAAAATGGCTGTCAAACCAATTATTGACACGGTGTCAATGCTGCGCGACGCGTTAAGCTCGGGGCATGGCGCCAAGTACAAACGTCTCGCCGAGGCCATGGAGCGGCGCATCCTCGATGGCAGCATCGAGGGCGGTGCCAAGCTGCCGCCGCACCGCAGCCTGGCCGATCGCCTGGGGGTGACCATCGGTACGGTCAGCCGGGCCTATGCCGAGCTGGAGCGCATGGGGCTGGTGGTGGCGCGGGTCGGCGACGGCACCTTCGTGCGCCAGCGCGACCTCGAGCGCAAGCGCGACATCGGCTTCAGCAACTTCGTCGAGGAACGGCCCGAGCAGTTCGACATGAGTCGCAACATGCACATCCCTGGTGCCGAGACCAGCCTGCTGGCGCAGAGCCTGCTGGAGCTGGCGCGCAACCCGCAGACGCTGGCCGAGATGACCCTGTACACGCCGGACGCCGGCCTGCCGCGCTATCGCCAGGCCGGTGCGCGCTGGCTGGCCCATGGCGATTTCCGCCCCCAGGCCGAGCAGGTGCTGTGCGTCAACGGCGGCCAGCACGGCCTGCTCTGCACCCTGATGGCCCTGCTGCGCGCTGGCGATACCCTGATCACCGAGCAGCTCACCTACCCTGGGCTGATCAGCGCCGCGCGCATGCTCGGCATCAAGCTGCTCGGTGCGGCGATGGATGAGGAAGGGCTGATCCCGGCGGCGCTCGACGAGCTGTGCCGGCAACACCGCATTTCCGCCCTGTACTGCACGCCGACCCTGCAGAACCCGACCACCGGCGTGCTGTCCGTGGCGCGGCGCGAAGCGCTGGTCGCCGTGTGTCGCGAGCACAACCTGTTGATCATCGAGGACGAGGCGCATGCGGTGCTGGTCGAGGACCGTCCGCCGCCGCTGAGTTTCTACGCTCCCGAGCGCAGCGTGCTGATCGGCAGCCTGAGCAAGGCGGTGGCCGCCGGGTTGCGGGTGGGCTACCTGCATGCGCCAGTGCCGCTGATCAGCCGCATCGCTGCCGCCCTGCGCGGCAGCTGCTGGATGGCCACGCCGCTGGCGATGGAGCTGGCCAGTGGCTGGATCGAAAGCGGCATCGCGGAGAAGCTGCTGGGCCAGCAGATCATCGAGATCGGCCGGCGCAAGCAGCTGGTCGAGGGCCTGCTGCAGGGCCTGAGCTACCGCACCCATCCGCAGTGCCCGCACTTCTGGATCGAGGTACCCGAGCCCTGGCGGGCCTCGGACGTCGAGGCCGAGCTGAAGCTGAAGAACTACCTGGTCGCCACGGCGGAGGCCTTCGCCGTCGGGCGCGCGGCAGTGCCGCAATTCGTCCGCGCCAGTGTCAGCAATGCTTCGCACGACGACGCGCTGCTGCTGCAGGGCTTCCAGGCGCTGAGCAACAGCCTGCGCCAGGGCAGCGATCCGTTCGCCGAGTGATCCCGGTCGGCCCGTACGGCGTCTTTTTGCACCTGGATGGCGCAATGCTTCTATCGTTTAGCTCATGAAACCGACGAGGTGTCCGATATCCCGCGCATAGCCTCGGAGGGGCGGGCGCCTGGCGCGGCATTTGCTGTACCAGGCGCTTCGCGGTTTCGTCCGATTCAGGAGTTCGACGATGAATGCCTTGTTGCTACCCGGTGTGAACGCTCTGGAGCGCTTCAGCTTTGCGCGTAAGTTCCAGCTGCTGGCGCTGCTGTTTCTTCTGCCGCTTGGCTACGCCGCCTGGTCGATCGGCGACAACTACCTGGGCAAACTCAAGGTGGTCGATGACGAGCGCTCCGGCGTCGTGCAGCTGCAGGCGCTGGACCGGGTCGAGCGCCAGCTGCTGGGCCAGCGCAACCTCACGGCGCGCTGGAAGGCCACCGAACGCAATCGCCAGGCCAGTGACGAGACGCAGGCCGCCTTCAGTCGTCTGCAGCAGGCCGATGGCGAGCTGGATGACGCGTTGCAGGCCCTGCAACAGGTGCTGGCCGCTGAGGGCGCCAGCGAGCAGGTGCTGGCCGATCTGCAGGCCCTGCAAGGTGAACGCGACGGCTTGAGGGCGCAGGCGCTGGGCAGCGTCGGCTGGTGGCCGGATGCCTATGACCGCTTCACGCGGGCCCAGCAGCGCCTCGCCGCGCTGCGTGAGCAGATCGCCACCGACAGCGGCCTGATTCTCGACCCCTGGCTGGAGACCTACCTGCTCATGCAGCTGGCCACGCAGGACTCACCGCGCTTGCAACAGCGTCTCGGCGTGCTCGCCAGCGTTGGCCAGGGCGCGGTGGTCGCCGGTCAGTTCAGCCTGCAGAGTCGCCTGCAGTTGCGCGAGATCCGCGCCGCCGCCGGCGAGTCGCGGCTGCAGCTGGGCAAGCTCGGCGAACGCCTGCAGGGCGAGTTGCCAGCCTCGCTGGCGAGTTGGGGGCAGGCCTATCAGCAGAGCCTGGCCGGCCTGGATGCCTGGCTCAAGCAACTGGACCAGCAGATGTATGGCGACGCCGGGATTACCCTCAAGGCCGCCGATTTCGAGCGCGGCATGGACGGCGCGCTGGGGCATGTCGAGGCGCTGCAGCAGGCCACCCTGCACGCCCTGGACACCCGCCTCGGGCAATACCGCAGCCAGGCGCTCCGGGCCCTGGTTTTCACCCTGGGGGCCTTTGGCCTGCTGGTCGCGCTGGCGCTTTACGCCCTGGTCTGCCTGCAGGCGTCGATCCGCGGCAGCAGCTGGCGCATTACCTCGCTGGCACAGTCACTGCGCGATGGCGACCTGCGCCGCCACGTCACGGTCCACGGCAAGGACGAGCTGGCGCTGATCGGCGCCGCCCTCAACGATGCGGTGGCGCAGTTGCGCGACTCGCTGCAGGGCGTCAACCGCGAGAGCGCCGAGCTGGGCGATACCGTGCTGGTGCTCAGCGACGAGGCGCGCCGTGCCCTTGGCGCGGTGGAGCAGCAACAGCAGCAGGTCAGCCAGATCGCCGCCGCCGCCACAGAGATGGCGGCCACCGCGCAGAGCGTGGCGCAGAACTGCGAGCTGGCCGCGCAGGATGCCGGCCAGACCCTGGCGATTGCCGAGCAGAGCAACCGGCGTAGCCAGCAGACCACCGCCAGCATGCGCCAGCTCACCGCACGCCTGGGCGACACTGCGGCGGCGCTGGCCGAGCTGCGCCAGCAGGCGCAGCAGATTGACCGCGTGGTGGACGTGATCAAGGGCATTGCCGAGCAGACCAACCTGCTGGCGCTGAATGCCGCCATCGAGGCGGCGCGGGCCGGCGAGGCCGGACGCGGCTTTGCCGTGGTGGCCGACGAGGTGCGCTCGCTGTCGCAGCGCACCCAGGAGTCGACCCGCGAGATCAGTGCCACGGTCGAGGCTCTGCAGCGCGTGGTGCTGCAGTCGGTGGAGCTGATGCAGACGGCCTGCAGCCAGGCCGAGGGCGATGCCGGTGCGGTCACCGAACTGGGCGATCATCTCGGCGAAATCGCCGGCGCCGTGCAGCGCGTCAGCGACATGCTCACCCAGATCGCGGCCGCGGTGGAGCAGCAGGCGGCCACCGCCGAGGAGGTCAGCGGCAATATCCAGCAGGTCGACCAGGCCGCCGCCAGCCTGCTGCAGGGCGCGCAGGCGGTGCATGGCGTCGCCGACCGGCTGGGCGAGGGCAGCCGCAGCCTGGCGCAGAACACCGCGCATTTCCATCTGCAGTGAGGCGTTGACGAAGTTTTCACAGGTCCCCTGGCAGAGTCTGGGAGATAAGGCGGATTCCCCGCCAGCGCTTGGGGCTGTGATGACTGATGCACAACGTGCCCGCGCCGCTGTCGACTGGCGCGGCCTGGGTTGGACCCTGCTGTTCTTCTGGTATTTCTCCGGCGTTACCCAGGCGTTGATCTACGCTACGGGCAGCGCGGGCTTCTCCGGCCTGCGCCAGTCGCTGCTGCTGAGCCTGCTGTGGCTGGTGCCGCTGCTGCTGTTCCCGGCGCGGGCGCGGATGCTCGCCGCGCTGATCGGCGTGCCGCTGTGGCTGTGCTCGCTGGCCGGCTTCGGCTACTTCCTGATCTACGGCCAGGAGTTCTCGCAGAGCGTGATCTTCATTCTCTTCGAGTCCAATGTCAGCGAGGGCAGCGAGTACCTGGCGCAGTATTTCGCCTGGTGGATGCTGCCGGCCTTCTTCGCCTACGGCCTGGGCGCCTGGTTGCTCTGGCGCCGGGTACGTCCGGTGTACCTGCCTCGCCCGGCGGCGGCGCTGGCCGCGGCCTTCTTCCTGTTCGCCTCGCTCGGTTACCCGGCGATCCGCCAGTTCAGCAAGCACGAGGACGTGCAGGTGGCGCTGGAAAACTTCGAGGAGCGTATCGAGCCGGCCACGCCCTGGCAGTTGGTGGTGGGCTATCGCCAGTACCGTGCCCAGCTGGCCAACATGCAGGCGCTGCTGGAAGGCCGTCAGCGCATCGCGCCGCTGACCGACCTGCGTGACGCCCACGCCGGCCAGCCGGCCACCCTGGTGCTGGTCATCGGCGAGTCCACCAACCGTCAGCGCATGAGCCTGTATGGCTACGGCCGCGAGACCACGCCGGAGCTGGACAAGTTGCGCGATCAGCTGCAGGTGTTTACCGGTGCAGTCACCCCGCGGCCCTACACCATCGAGGCGCTGCAGCAGGTGCTGACCTTTGCCGATCAGGAGAACCCGGAGGCCTACCTGAATACCCCGTCGCTGGTCAGCGTGATGAAACAGGCCGGCTACAAGACCTACTGGATCACCAACCAGCAGACCATCACCAAGCGCAACACCATGCTCACCACCTTCTCCAAGCAGGCGGACGAGCAGTTCTACCTGAACAACAACCGCGAGCAGAATGCCCGCCAGTACGATGGCGATGTGCTCGACCCGTTCGCCAAGGTGCTGGCCGAGGACGCGCCGCGCAAGTTCATCGTGGTGCACCTGCTCGGCACCCACATGAGCTACCAGTACCGTTACCCGCCGGAATACGAGCGCTTCACCGACCACAGCGGCGCGCCGGCGCATGTCAGCGAAGACCAGCTGCCGACCTACAACGCCTACGACAACGCGGTGCTGTACAACGACTTCGTCGTCTCCAGCCTGATCAAGCAGTTCGCCGCCACCGATCCGAACGGCTTCCTGCTCTACCTCGCCGACCATGGCGAGGCCGTGTTCGACGCGCCCAAGGCCGAGGTACTGGGGCGCAACGAGGCGGCGCCGACCGACCCGATGTACACCATTCCCTTCCTCCTGTGGAATTCGCCGAAGTGGCAGGCGCAGCAGCCCCGTGACTTCGCCCAGGCCCTGGCGCGCCCTTTCAGCAGCTCCAGCCTGGTGCATACCTGGGCCGACCTGGCCGGCCTCGACTTCGCCGAGCATGACCGCAGCCGCAGCCTGGTGAGCAACGAGTTCAAGGCCCGCCCGCTGCTGATCGGCGATCCGCAGCAGCCGCAGAACCTGATCGACTTCAGCCTGATCCGGCCCAAGCCGGTGGACAGCGAAGTGGCTCAGCAGGCGGCTGCAAGCACCCCCGCCCAGCCTCTGTAAGACGGCCGCCCGCCGGCGCTTGACGGCGTCGGGCGGGCGGTTCACATTCAGGTGCAGACCACGTTCACGTGGCGCCCCTCGCTACATCCCTCTTCGCGTCCCGCAGTCGCCTCGTTCCTGCCGATCCCTTCAGCCATCGGGGTATGGGTGACATGTCGCAACTTTCCCTTCGCGCCGGCTGCGTCGCCGGTGGCCTGCTCGCCTGCCTGGCGCTGCCAGCCCAGGCGCAGTTCTATGTACTCAGCGATCTCGGCAGCCTGATCGCCACCTCCTACAGCGTGCCGCATGGGCTCAGCGAGAATGCCGATGTGGTCGGCTACAGCTATGCCGGCCTCGGTGCCCACGCCTTCCTATGGACCCCCGAGGGCGGCATGCAGGACCTCGGCACCCTGGGCGGCAGCACCAGCTATGCCTATGGCATCAATGCCAGCCGCCAGGTGGTCGGCTATGGCCCGCAGGGTGGCGTCGATCGCGCCTTCCTGTGGAGCACGGGCGGGGGCTTCCAGCTGCTCGGCACCCTCGGTGGTGGCAACAGCTACGCGCGCGAGATCAACGATGCCGGGCAGGTGGCCGGCTACAGCCAGATCGCCAGTGGCAAATACCGCGCCTATCGCTGGAGCGCGGCTGCGGGCATGCAGAACCTTGGCGTGCTCGGCAGCGCCAGCAGCAACAGTTACGCCACCGGGATCAATGAGTCCGGCCAGGTGGCCGGCTTCAGCCATGTCGGCAATGCCGCGCATGCCTTCCGCTGGGACCCGGAACTCGGCCTGCAGGACCTCGGTACCCTGGACGGCGGCAACAGCTACGGCAAGGCCATCGGCGCCAGCGGTGCGGTGGTCGGCTACGCCAGCGCGGCGGGGGCCGAGCATGCGTTTCTCTGGACCAGCGCGGGCGGCCTGCAGGACCTCGGCACCCTCGGCGGCGCCAACAGCTATGCCAAGGGCGTCAATGCGCAGGTGCGCGTGGTCGGCCAGGCGGACACGGCCACTGGCGCGGTGGGCTTCGTCTGGAGCCTGGAGGAGGGCATGCAGGACCTCAACAGCCTGATTCCCGACCCCGGCGGCTGGACCATCGAGGCCGGTCTCGGCATCAACGACCAGGGCGTGATCGTGGCCATGGGGCGCAATGTCCTCGGCCGGGTGCACGCCCTGCTGCTGGTGCCGGTGCTGGACGAGTAGCCCTGCAGCCATCGCCCCCTCTCCCGGCGGGAGAGGGCCGGGGTGAGGGTATCTGCAAGCCACTCGCGGCCCCTGCCACCCTCACCCGCCCCTGCGGGCACCCTCTCCCGGCGGGAGAGGGGCGGCGGCTCTAGATACTCTGCCCGCAACGCGGCGCGCGCTGCAGCGGCGCGCTCGGCTGCTGCTCGGCGAGAAGCTCGAGCTGCGCCACGCAGCCGTGCTTGAGGGTGGTCTCCAGTAGCAGGCTCTGCACCGGAAGCAGGTCGCCGTCGAGGATGTGCTGCTGGCTGGACAGGCCCAGGTAGTGGTTGCTGCCGAGCAACAGCCGGTTGACGCCTTGCAGGTGGATCATCGCCTTGCCGACATTGCCCAGCTGGTTGCCGAGCAGGCTGATCTCGCCCGGCAGCGGCGGCTCGTTGCGGATGCGGATGGCGTACTCCGGATTGCCGCTGATGCGGTTGTCGATGATCAGGGCGCGGCCGATGTGCTGGCCATCGATGCCGCTGCCCTGGCTGTTGCCAATCAGGTTGCCGGCCACCAGCAGGCCCTCGGCCGGCTGCTGCGGACTGCCGCTGAGAACGATGGCGCTGGCACCGGTGCCGCCGATGCGGTTGTTCTGCAGGGCCAGGGCGCCGCCCTGCAGCTGCGCCTCGATGGCGGCCTTGCCGACGTTGCCGATCAGGTTGTCGGTGATCAGCCCGGCGCTGCCGTCACGCAGGCGGATACCACTGTGGTTGCGTATGTCGCTGATCTGGTTGCGGGCGATGCCGACCCGGCTGGCGGCGAGGTCCAGGCCGTACTGCTGCAGCTCGCTGAACTGCGAGTCTTCGATCAGGGCCAGGCTGTCGTGCAGCTCCACGCCGCTGGCCATCTCGCGCAGCTCGCTGGCGCGGATCAGCACCCGCGCGGGTGGCGTGGCGGCCGGCTGCTGGGCGCTGCGCCGGCTGGTCAGGCCGCGCGCCAGGTGGGCGTTGTAGCCCAGGCGCGCCAGTCGCGACTGTTCGATCAGGGTGAAGCTGCCGGCCCAGGCCATGATGAAGGGGCGGAACGGCTTGGCCGCCAACTGGCTCTGCTCGCCGGCCCAGCTCTGCAGCTGGGCCCGGCGCAGCACCAGCTGGCCGCGGTTGATCAGCGCGGCGCCGGCGCGGCTGTTCAGGTACAGGCGCTGGTCTTCCACCAGCAGCGCACCCTTGGGGCCGATCAGCAGCGGGTAGCTGAGCAGGTAGCCGTCCTTGTGCGGCTTGAGGATGCGCGGGTCGTTCAGCGCCTTGGCCAACTGCTCCAGGCTCAGGCTACCCTCGTCCAGCAGCAGCGCCTGCGGGTGGTGCGCCTGGTAGTCGGCGATCACGCGGAACAGCCCGCTGCTGACGAACGGCTCGAAGGGCCAGCTGCCGGCCTGGGCCGAGAACAGGCTGGTCAGGCTGACCCGGCCGCGCCCGCCCGGTGTGGCGACGGCGAACTGTGCCGGGTCCAGGCCTTGCGCCGGGGTGGTCAGCAGGGCGGCGATCTGCGCCTGCTGCGGGTGCTCGCCGAGGGCCGCGAGCTGGTGATGCAGCAGCGTGCGGGTTTGCGCCGGGCACAGGCCGCAGAAGGCGATCAGCAACAGCGGCGCGCAGCGGCGCAGGTAGTCGAGCGCGGCCATCGGGTTACCTCGCAACGTGGGGATAGAGTGGCGCCAGGCGCCCGCCGAGCTGGCCGTAGGCGGTGGCCGCCACGCCGGCGCTGGCTTGCAGGCGCAGGGCCAGGGCGTGCTGCGGGTACAGGTCGAGGAAGGGCAGCAGCCACACCAGCTTGTACGGCGGCACCTCGTGCTGCGGCTGGCCGCGCAGTTCGGCCAGGCGCTGCGGGTCGAGCAGGCTGAGGGCGGCGAAGTCGGCCAGCCGCTGCAGGCGCCGGTCATCCTCGGCGCTGAGGCCGGGGCCGTTGTAGCGCGAGGATTCGGCCAGCAGCAGCAGGGGCACCATGGCGTAGTGGGTGTAGTTGGCCGCCAGCGGGCCGCGGCCCAGTTCGTTGGGCAGGTAGGCGTAGGGGCCGTGCGGCGAGTCGGTGATCTGCGCCAGGCCACGGCGGAAGTTGCGCTCGCCCCAGGCCACATAGTCGTCGCGGCCCAGCAGCATGCCGCTGGCGGCCACGGCCCAGCCGGCCCAGTAGTCGTGGTTGTTGAAGTAGGCGAAGTCCGCCGCCTGGCGCGGCCGGTAGTCGTCCATCACCTGCTCGGCCAGGCGCTGCAGCCAGGCCTTTTGCGCGCTGGAAAGCGCTGGCCGGCCACCGCTCAGCGCCTGGCTCTTGAGCAGGGTCGAGGCGATGGCCGCCAGCGCCCACTTGCGCGCGGCCAGGCCGGTCTTGCTGGCATCGCGGCTCTCGATCGCCCCCGCCTCCGCCCAGGCCTGCAGCCACTGGTCCAGACAGGCCAGGGCAGTGCCGGCCTGGCGGGGATTCTTGGCCTGCACCAGGTAGTCGGCGAACTGCGCCAGGCGCTGGGTGTACTCGGCCAGGCGGCCATGGGTTTCCTTGGAGCGCGCCGACACCTTGCCGCTGAGGGTCGAGCGGCTGGCGTCGCTCTGGTCGTACTTGCTATCGATCTGCAGCGCCCCGGTGTAGGGCTCGGGCACGGCCTTCGGACATTCCAACTGGCGGTAGTCGCCGATCTGCGCCGCCAGCGGCAGCGGCCGAGGTGGCCAGATCGACTGCGGCTGCGCCTGCGCCGCGCCGGCGCAGAGCAGCAGGGCGAGCAGCACTCTTACAGACATAGCCGGGTCTCCACCGCCACGGGCGCGGCCAGGTCCTCGGTCGGCTCGATGAATACCGACAGCAGGTTGGCGTCGCGGTAGGCGGCGTCCTGGCTCAGTTCCAGGTAGTACTGGCCGCCGGCGACGATGGCCTCGCGGCGGTACCACTGCTTGTCGCGCTGGCCGTTGTCGTAATAGACGATGACGTAGAAGTCCTTGAGGTTCTTGTCCGCCAGCTTGATGTCGAGAAAGCCCGGCTTGCCGCGCAGGTCCAGGCGCTGCGCGCCGCCATTGCTCAGCAGCTCGAAGCGCTGGCCGCGCGGCAGCGCCGGTAGCTCGCTCTTGCGCTCGCCGAGCACCTGGCCCTTGGCGCAGCCACCGGCAATGGCCGGCAGCAGCTGGCGGTACATCAGCGGGTCTTCCAGGCGGAAGCTGGCCGGCAGCTCCCAGATGATCAGCTTCGGCGGGGCGTCCGGCGTGTAGTCCGGCGATTGCAGGTAGTTGAGCAGCGCGCCCTCCTGGCCGGCGCCGGGCAGGGCGACGTTGAGGATATCGACGCTGAGGTATTCCTTGAGGTAGCCGTCGAAGTTGTAGTTCTTGGTGTCGTCGTCGCGCGCGGCCGAGTTGCTGGTGCCGACCAGCACCACCTCCTGGCTGCTCTGCTCGTCGAACAGCGCACCGAGGTCGTCGCCCGCCGGCACGGTCTGGAAGCCGCGGGCGTACTGGAAGCCGTAGTTGTTGCCGCAGATCTTCTTCAGCGCGCGGCTCATGGTGCCGTCCTTGGGCACCATCACTCCGGGCTCGGTGCGGTACTGCTTCTTGCTGAGGTCGGCGTAGAAGGGTTGCTGCCTGATGCTGTCGGCCACCAGGCGCGCGGTGTGCATCGCGCCGGCCGGCGTCCAGTGGTGGTCACGGCGGAAGAAGTAGTCCTGTTCGGGCGGGCTGTCGACCAGCGGCAGGATGTCCGGCACCACCGCGCCACCGGCGCGCAGCTGGTCGAGGAAGCTGGCCAGGTTGCGCCGCGCGGTGGCGAAGTCGAAGCCGTAGGCGCTGTCCGCGCGCACCTTGTCGCGGTGCATGATGCCGCGGGTCGGCTGCACGGCGATCACCACCTGGGTGCCGCGGGCATGGAAGGCGTCCATCAGGCGCTTGAACTGCGGGCGCATGGCGGGCGGAATGCCGAAGTCGTTGCTCAGGTCCACCTCGGAGCGGAACAGCCAGGTGTCCTTGCCCGGGGCGACGTACTTCATCGACTTCATGATGCCTTCGCCGTAGTGCGCGGGGTCGGCCAGGCCCGGGCACAGCAGGCAGTCGAGGTCGCACTGCTCGGCCGCGCGCAGGGCGGGCGCGGCGAGCAGCAGGCTGGCGAGGAGCAGACGGGACAGGCTCATGGCGGCGGCTACTTGATGCTGTCCAGGCCGTTCATCGCGGCGATGGTGCGCACCCCGGCGCCGCTGGGGATGACCACATAGCTGTAGGAGCGGCCCTTCTTCAGGAACAGCTCGTCGAACTTGGCCAGGTTCTGCTCGCCGGCGTAGGCGGCGAAGCCGATCTTGATCTCGTTGACCATGCGCGTGCCGGCCTGCTGGCTGGCCACGCCCTCGACCACCGCATGCTTGCCGTCCAGGGTCTTCAGCGAAAGCGGTTTGTCGGTGAGGTTGTAGAAGGCGATCTGCGCCTTCTTGCTGTCCTCCACATAGTTGTCGGCGATGGCCTTGAGGCTGCTGCCGTCGTACACCAGGGTGGTGGCGCTGCTGGGCTTGAGGTCGGCCTGCAGGCTGGCGCCGCCGACCGTGACCTTGTGCGTGCCAGGCGCGCTGAACAGGTAGTTGCCGAGTTGGCCGGCGCTGACCTTCTGCGCCGCGCTCTTGCCGCTGAGCATCACCTCGGCACCGCTGGTGGACAGGTTGAGTACCCTGATGTAGGCCGAGCCGGCCGGCGCCACGGCGTCGTACAGGGCGGCATTGCCATCCTGCGCCGGGCTGAGGGCGGGCGCGAGCAGGGCGAGAGCGAGCAGCAGGCGGGAAAGGGCTTTCATGGGTTCAGTCTCCAGTCAGAAGAATTGGTTGGCGGCGACCTGCCAGCCGGAGGTCACGGGTTTTTCCGCCAGCAGCGTGCGCACCGGGAATTCCCAAATCACCGTGGTGATCTCCGGGTCGGCCAGCTTCTGCCCGGCAAGGAACTGCTCCATGGCGTAGAACGGCCCCTTGGCCTCCACGGCCGTGGTCTGCAGGTCGGTGCGCAGGGACTCCTTGAGGAAGCCGGGGAAGTTCCAGTCGTCGATCTTGGTGTAGCTGGAGCCGACCAGCATGATCGGCTGGGCGGCCTCGCCGAACAGCGCCGCATCGCTGGCCTGCTGCTCGGTCTTGAGTGTTTCGAACACCGGCAGCGGGCTCGGCTGGAAGCGTTCCGGCGCCAGCGTGCGGTTGAACTGCAGGTAGTTGCTGAGATCGCCCGGCAGCTCCTTCTGCGCCACCTGGCGCGAGGTGTAGGGCGTGCTGCCGACCAGTTCCGGGTGCTGGCGGGCCAGTTCCTGGGCGGCCAGGCGAGCGCCATAGGGCGTCCAGTGGGTGTCGGTGGGCAGGAACAGCGGCTGCTGCTCCTTCTGTGCGAGGAAGGCCTCGCGCAGCGGTGCCACCTCGATACGCTGCGCGCGCAGGCCGCTGAGGAAGTCGTCGTAGAGGGTCTTGGCCCGCGTGTCCGGGGCACGGCTGGCGTACTCCTCGTAGACATCCAGCTTGAGCGGCAGCGGCAGCAGGATCAGCCGCTTGTTGTGTGCCTTGAGGGTCTTCTCCACCTCGGCGATGCGCGACAGGTGCTCCTCCAGCGCCTGCTGGTAGGCGCCGGGAACGCGGTATTCCTCGTTGCTGAACAGCCAGCCGTCCTTGCCCAGCACCACGCCGCTGGAACCCTCGCGGAACAGCAGGTACTGCAGACTGGCCCAGGCCTCCACCGAGGGCTGGCGCAGGAACAGGCCCTTGTCGTAGTAGTCCTCGAACTGGCGCAGCAGCTCGCCGCTCATAAACTGCGTGGCGGCCGTGGACGGTTCCTGGGTGCGTGCGAACGCGACCACCCGGGGGGTGGAGTAGAGCAGCATGGCGGCCAGCAACAGGATGAACAGGACGCCGTTGACCCTGCTTGCCGAACTCATGACGGGGAATGACATGGCAGCCTCCTAGAACTGGAAGTAGAGGAACGGGGAAAAGGAGTTGGCGGCCAGGCGGCTCAGCGACAGGCCGAAGGCGGCCCACAGCGCCAGCATGCTCAGCCCGCCGACGTGCTGCATCCAGTAGCCCTGCTGGGCGCCGGCGTAGAAGCGCAGGTTCAGGCGCCCGGCCAGCAGCAGCCAGACCACCGCCACCAGGGTGAAGGCCAGGGTCATTTGCGAGGTCGCCAGCAGGTACACCTCCAGCGAGCCGATGCCGTTGAAGCCGAGCATGGCGGGGACGATGCGCAGCGCGTGCTGCATGTCGCCCGTGATGAAGAAGGGCATCACGCCCACCACGAAGATCAGCGCCAGCAGGTTGCGCCACCACTTGTAGGGGCCGCCGATCTTGGTCACCAGGCCGAGCCGGCGCTCGGCCACCATGAGCACGGCGAAATACAGGCCGAAGAAGATGTAGGCGAAGCTGGCGCCGTGCCAGAAGCCGGACAGCAGCATGGTGCAGAACAGCGCGCCGTCGGCGCTGACCCGTTTGGAGCGCACCAGCGGTACGTAGATGTAGTCGCGCAGGAAGTCGGCCAGGGTCAGGTGCCAGCGCCGCCAGAACTCGGTCAGGCTCTGGCACAGCAGCGGCTGGTTGAAGTTCTCGGCGAAACGGAAGCCCATCATCATGCCCAGGCCGATAGCCATGTCGCTGTAGCCGGAAAAGTCGAAGTACAGCTGCAGCAGGCAGATGAACATGCCGAACCAGGCATCCACCATCTGCGGCTCCGAGCTGCCGAGAATCACAGTGCCCATGGGGGCCAGCGAGTCGGCGATCAGCACCTTCTTGACGAAGCCGAGCATGAAGCGGCAGGCGCCCAGGCTGAACAGCTCCATGGAATGGGTGCGCTGCTTGAGCTGCTGGTCGATCAGGCTGTAACGCAGGATGGGGCCGGCCACCAGCTGCGGGAACAGGGCGATGAAGGCGGCGAAGTCAACGAAGCGGCGGGTCGGTTCGGCGTCCTTGCGGTAGATGTCGACGATGTAGCTGAGCGCCTGGAACACGTAGAAGGAGATGCCCAGCGGCAGGATGATGTGTTCCAGGGTGAAGGTGTTGATGCCCAGCGGCTGCAGCGCGGCGGCGATGACCTCGACGCCGAAGTTGGCGTACTTGAAGTAACCCAGCGCCGCCAGGTCACCGGCCACGCCCAGGCACAGCAGGCGGAACGCGCTTTTCTTGTCGTCGGCGTCGATGCGGCGCTTGATCAGCAGGCCGAACCAGTAGTTCCAGTAGGAGATGGCGACGAACAGCAGGAGGAAGTCCGGGCGCCACCAGGCATAGAACAGGTAGCTGCCCAGCACGATGACGTAGGAGCGCCAGGAGTCCTTGACCGCGTAGTACACCAGCAGGAACACCGGCAGGAAGAGGAACAGGAACACGTTGGATGTGAAGACCATGGCGACACCTCGCGGTCAGTAGCGCAGCACCAGGCCGAAGCTGGCCTGGTAGTCGTTGTCCAGGCCGCGAACTGCGCTGCCGGCCCGGAAATAACTGAGGGAGAGCAGGGCGTTGACCTGCATCTGGCGGCCTTCGTAGGCCAGCGGAAACATCTCCCAGAAGTAGTTGAGGTCCAGCGTCTGGCCCAGGTGGCTGCCGCTGCGCTCGCCGTCCGCGCTCGCGCGCAGCGGCAGCTCGCCGTCTTCGTCACGCAGGCGCAGGTCGGTCAGGCGCAGGTCGAGCTGCTGGCGCGGCCGTGGCTGGCTGTCCAGGCCGATGCCATAGAACGCCAGGTTGCGCAGGTCGACGCCGACGAAGGCGCTGACCAGGCCGGTGCTGTAGGTCTCGGGGTCGGCCACCCGGTCGGACTGGATGGCATTGAGGCGGAAGCCGTCGCCGTCCTCGTCCGGTTCGTCGGTAAGGCCGCCGTGCAGGTAGAGGCGCGGCCGCCAGGAGCTGTCGTCGAAGCGCTTGCCCAGCTCGCTGAGCAGGGCCCAGCCGCGTACATCCTGGTCGCGACCGTCGTTGTAGCGGTTGTCGCCGTCGAGCATCGCCAGCTCCAGGCGATAGTCGTCGAGCAGCCCCCAGCCCAGTTGCTCGCCGCTGGCGAACAGGCCCAGGCGCTGGCCGCGGAAGTCCAGCGGGTCGTCGGTTTCGTCGCGGCCGCTGTGGTCGCGCTCGATCATCAGGCGCAGGCCGGTCCACTGCTGCGCTTGCCAGCGCAAGGCGTACTCGCCCATCAGGTAGGCGATGTCCTGCTGGTCGGCGTCCAGGCTGCTGATGTCGCTGTTGTAGCTGTGGAACTGCTCGGCGATGGCGACGAAGCCACGGGCGAAGCTGTCGTCGTAGTCCAGGCGCAGGGCCTCGATGCTGTCGTCCCACCACAGGCCGAAGTAGTCGCCGAAGCGCTGGCGGCCCACGGCGAGGGCGAAGCGCGGGTCGTCGCCGAGCAGGTTGCGGCGCAGGTAGAACTCGCGCAGCTCGGCGCTGAAGTATTCGAGCTGCTGGGCCTCGTTTTCCTGCAGCGGGGTGCTGGCCTGGCCGGAGTTGTAGTTCAGCCAGGCGCGGCCGAAGCCCTGCCAGCGCGACCAGGCGCCTTCCTCGGAATACCAGGCCAGGGTCGGCTCGTAGCGCAGGCCGTAGAAACCTTTGCGGTCATTGCCCAGGGTGCCGTCCTCGGGGCCGTAGCCGCCCTGCAGGGTGGCCTTCTGGGCGAACTCGAAGCGGCCCAGGTCGGTGACCTTCTCCTGCGCCGGGGTGCTTTCGTCGGCGACTATTTGCTGGGCCGATTCCTCGGCCAGTGCCAGCCAGGGCAGGCAGAGCAGAGCGGGCAGGCAGCGTTTCATAGGGTCGCCTCCAGCTCTTTTAGGATGCCGGCGCGGGCCTGCAGGGCGCGTTCGCGGTCGCCGGCGGGCAGCTTGCCGTCGAGCTCGCGCAGGTACTTGCGGGCGCCCAGCTCGCCGCGCTCCACGGCCAGGCTGGCGTAGGCGTAGGCTTTGATCGGGTCGTTGCAGATGCCTTTGCCGCCACCGTAGATGGTGGCAATGCGGTAGAAGGCCGACGGCACGCCGCGCGCGGCGAGCAGACGGTAGGTGGCGATGGCCTGGGCTTGGTCGACCTGGTCCAGGCCACCCATGCTGTAGAGCTCGCCCAGGTTGAGGTAGGCGTTCTGGTAGCCCTCGGCGAGCAGGCCGTCGATGATCGCCTTGGCCTTGAACGGGTCCAGGGTGCGCCAGCCGCGCACCAGGTAGGCCGAGGCGCGCAGGGCGCGACCTTCCTGCGAGCGGGTCTGCTCGATGCGGTCGATCAGGGCGAAGACGTCTTCTGCTGCATAGTTCTCGGGTGCCGACATCATGTAGCTGGCCTTGGCCACCCTGGCCGAGTCGGCCTGGCGGGCGATGGCGTTGTCGAGCCAGGCCATGACCTCGGGATCGTGCTCGCGCGGGATGCTGCTGAGCAGGCTGCCGATGGCCTGCACGGTGCCCAGCGGCAAAGCGTCGGCCTCGGCCAGCAGCGGCTGCACCCGTTGCGGAAACAGCGTGTCCTGCTGCTCGCCGAGCGCCTGGTAGAGTCGGTCGACGGCGCGCGCGTCCTCGCGCAGGGCTTGCAGGTAGAGGCTCTCGGCCAGCGCCTGCTGGCCGTTCAGTTCGGCCAGGCGGGCGCGGTACAGGTTCAGGTGGCAGGCGTCGATGCAGGCGCGCCGGTACAGCTCGATCAACGCCTGTGGCTCGGCGCGCGGGAACAGTTCGGGGTAGACCAGGAACACATCCAGGCTGGTGGTCAGGGTGGCGAAGTCGCGGCTCAGCGGGTAGCGCTGCAGCGCCTGGGCGAAGAAGGCGCGGTGCGCTTCGCGGCCGTCGGGCTGGCGTTCGACCAGGGCCGCCAGCGGCGCCAGCGCGGCGATCTCGCCATGGCCGTCGGCGAAGGCGCGCTGGTACAGGGCGATGGCCTCGTCCTGGTGCTGGCCGGTGCGGGCCAGCTGGTCGGCGAGCAGCAGCATGGCCGGCTGGTCGCCACGCTCGACCAGCGCGCGCAGGTCGGCCTCGACGTCGGCACTCGGGTCCAGGTGCAGGCGGTACTGCACCTGGGCCAGGCTGGCTGCCTGGGCCAGGCCGGCGCAGAGCAGCAGGGCGAGCAGGCTGGCGATCGCGCGGTACGACATGGCGTCTCCTAGAGGCTGCTGGTCAGCGGCAGGCCCTTGAACAGGTCCACCGTCACCGGTTGCTGATAGGCCGCCAGCGGCAGGGCCTTGTCCGGCTTGATGCTCAGCACCAGCGCCTGGTTCTCGGCGTCCACCGCCGAGCGGATCACCGTGCCCTTGCGCGGCTCCGGTTCGCCGAACACCTGCAGGTCGATGGCGCTGATGTCGTGCAGGCCCTTGAGCTTGTCGAAGGGGAAGCTGGCCTTGACGTAGAGGTCGTCGTCGGCCGGGATCAGGTGCGCCAGTTCGGCGAACTTGTAGGCGTAGCCGTCGGTGGGCTTGCTCGGGAAATACACGTAGCAGTCGCAAGGGCTGGCCAGGGTGGTTTCGATCAGCGTGCGCCCGAGCAGGCTCTGCAGGTCGTTCTGCGACAGGCGCGCCAGGGCCTCCAGGTCGGCCGGTGTGGTGAAGCTGGTGGCCAGCTGGGTGGACACGCTGGCGATCGGCTCGCCGGCCTTGACCCGTTGCACGCCGGCGGGCAGCAGGAAACGCACATAGCCGTTCTCCGGCATGCTGAGGATGTGCGCGTCGGCGCTGACCAGGGCCTGGCTGGCCGGCACGCTGAAGAACAGCAGGTAGCTCTTGTAGGCGAGCACCCCGGCCACGGCGATGCCGGCCGCCAGGTAGCCGGCGCTGCCCAGCAGGGCGCGGGCCCGTTCCAGGCGGGTGCGCGCACCGCTCTGGCTCTGCTTGCGCTGCTTGATGTAGTTCTCCCGCTGCATGACGTTGAACAGGCCGTTGACGTCGGCGATCTCGCCGGACAGGTAGGCGCTCAGCAGGTAACGCAGGATGTCGCGCTTGCGTGGTTCCAGCTCGACGAACTCGACGCCGATAAGGCCGCCGCGCTCGGCGATGACCTTGACCCGGGCGTCGATGGTCAGCGCCACCTGGTTGAGTTCCAGCTGGATCGCGGCGTCGTACAGCGCGCCCTGCGGCAGCTCGCGCGAGCAGCGCAGGCCGAGGCCGCCGAGGGAGATGTCCTGCAGTTCGCAGGCGAAGCTGTCGTCGGCGCCGCTCAGGACGACGCGCGCCGGCAGCTTGCTGCGCACGTGCTGGCGCTCGTCCACCGCTTCGTGGACCACATTGGGCGCGATCGAGGAAATGGCACTGCTCATGGCGTTCCGCCTCTCAGGGTTGGGACAAGGTGAGGAGCAGGGCCACGACGCCGCCGAACAGCGCGAGCGCGGAGGCCTGCATGGTTTTCGAGGACCAGCGGTTGAGGGCCTGGTCGAAGGCCGCATCGCTGCGGTCGAGGGTGGTCTTCTGTCGCGTCCAGCTCTGCTGGTCCATGTGGAACAGGGCATGCACCTTCATCGCCGAACCGACGATCTGGTTGTAATAGAGCGCCAGCGGGTAGAGCGGATCGACCGGGTGCCCGGCGAACAGCATCAGCAGGGTCACCAGGGTGCGCGACAGCAGCACCCAGAACAGGTAGACGAGCAGGAACTCCACGCCATACAGCAGGGCGGCGACCACCGAGGCCGTCAGCCCGAGCAGGCTGGTCCACATCGACACGCGCTGGTCATAGAGCACATACATGGTGAACAACCCCAGTTGCCGCACCCCGAGCAGGCGGGTGGTGCGGAAGTTCTGCCGCAGGGAATTGCCGTACCAGCGGAACATCAGCTGGCGGGTGGCGCGCAGGAAGTTGCTGTCTGGCGGGTGCTCCACAGTCAGGGTGTGGCTGTCCGGCACGTAGAAGGTGTCCCAGCCGGCGCGCATCAGGCTGAACCAGGAGGACTTGTCGTCACCGGTGAGGAAGCGGAAGCGGCCCAGGCGCCAGTGCTGCAGGAAGTCGGCCTCGACATCGCGGATGAACGCCGGGTCGGTCATCACGCAGGCGCGGAAGAACGACAGGCGCCCGGTCATGGTCAGCACCCGCCGCGACAGGGCCATGGAGCACATGTTGATGTGGCGCTGGACGAAGCGCAGCGAGTGCCACTCGCGCACCAGCTTGCCGCCTTCGACCTGGCAGAACTCGTTGGTGGTGATGCCGCCGACGCTGGGCAGGTAGGCGAAGAACTTCACCGCGTTCTCCACGCAGCCGGGCAGCATCATGGTGTCGCCGTCGACCACGCCGACCACCGCGTCCTCCAGCGGCATCTGTCGCGACAGGGCGCGGAAGGCGTGGGCCAGGCCGTCGCGCTTGCCGGTACCGCGGGCGCGCACCACCACCAGGCGGATGTCGTCGCGCGCCGGGCTGACGCAGTCGCGCATGATCTGCTTGATGAAGTTTTCGTCGGCCTTCTCGACGATGGACACGATCACGGTGCAGGGCACGGGCAGGCGCTGCACCTCCTCGAACACCGAGCGGTACACCTTGTAGGTGGTGTGGGTGGGGATGCGGAAGCTGGTCACCACCATGAAGATCTGCGAGGGCAGCGCGGCCTCACCCATGGCCCCCACGGCGCGGCGCATGCGCGGGAATTTCCAGTGCATGAAGTACATGCCGCGCAGGTAGTGCATGGCGGCGTTGCCATAGCGCCACATGCCGATGCCGCCGATCAGCAGGATGAAGTGCTTGTGCGCCGGATCGAGCAGGTTGGGATCGACCAGGCCCGAACAGAGGGCGATCAGGGCGAACAGGCAGGTCCAGCCAAAAAAGCGGGCGCAGGGGTTGCCCTGCGACAGCGGCAGTACGCTGTCAGCGCTATGACCAGGCATGCTCAGCTCCCGCAGGGGTGGTTGGTCGCGGGGGCGTGCGTGGTGAAACGGCCTGGCTGTCGAGGCGCTACTGCGGGGAATCCGATACCCAAATCCATTGCCTACCCCTCATCCCGGAAGGTTGGTTGCACGTCAGATTTAGGCAGTGGAAAGCGTGGCGAAGGTGAAATGCGCAGCTGTTCTTGATCTGGAAAGTTGTCGCCGTGAACTCGGCGATCTGTGCTGCAGTCCACAGTGCAGACAGTGCGCCAAAATTAATGCAGTTGTATGAATTTTTTCAAGGAAGCCGCTAAGTACTTCTGGGTATGGCTTATGACTTTCTGAAAATTCATTTAAGTCAGTAATTTAGCGAGCGTCTGAAAATTGGCGTTCTATAAAAAACATCGCCGAGCTTGTGGCTCGGCGTTTTCTATCGATGCTTTCTGCACCGGTTCGGACAGCGGAGCGCGGCGATGAACCGTTTTGGCGCTCGCCGCGCGCCGGGATCACTGCTTGGGGCGCCAGGCACAGTATCCGGGACGCGGGCCGATGCGCGGATGGTTGCGGCAGGTGTCCGGGCGCTTGTCGTAGACGGTGCACAGGCGGGTCTTGCGATCCAGGTACATGCAGTCGTCGTTGCTCATGCGGGTCAGGGTGAAGATGCCCGACTTCTGGTTGAAGCGCTCGATCAGCCCTTCCTTCTGCAGGCGCTTGGCGATGTTCTTCGGCGGTTCGCCGCGCTCGAACTCGTCGACCACGCCGAGGCGGATCAGGTCGGCGATGCGCACTTCCACCGGCATGGTGCAGCAGGTCGACATGCAGCTGGTGCACATGTCCTTGTTGTATTTGGTCCAGGTCTCGACGCGGTCGATTTCCGCGGCGGCGATCAGTTGCGGTCTCATGTCAGGCTCGATGGCGCAGGGCGCAGGCAAATCAGGCGCGCGATGATAGCGGTCACACCGGCTTTGTGAACCCCTTCCCGCTCGGCGGCTTTGTAAGCTTTGGCTTACACGGCGCGCCGGCGACGGCTGCTATCAGCATGCCATCAGTCAGATTAATCTCGCTTTCAAGGACTTAGCGCAGGAAGCGCACCTAAAAGAACAGGGACATGAAGGATTGTTCGCCAGGATGGCGCACCGACCACGGATGTCAGGACCAGTCTGCAGAACCTCGCGCAAGCGGGGTTTTCTTTTTTCTGCGCCCGACATTTCTGGCGAGCGCCGCAGGCGCTGCCTTGTCGGTTGCCCTCATTTGGCCCGCAGGATGGTCGAGCGCCTGGCCTCGTCCTGCGGGAATACCCGGCCGTTACGCAGGCACTCGAACAGATGCTGGAACACCACGCCGGGTTTGCCCTGGTCGTCGCTGCGGAAGTAGGAGTGGCCCTTGGGCGTGTCGTAGCGGGTGTTCACGTCATCGCAGTCCACCGCATACAGGTTGTGCGGCGCCAGGTCCATGTTCTCCGGGCCGCTGTGGCCGAGGCGCCGCGAGGCGATGCGGTTCTTCAGGTTGGCCGCCTTGCTGCCACGCAGGGCGAGGTCGTCCGAGGCGTAGTACACCACCACGTTGCGCGAGGCATGCGAGATCAGCTCGCCGCGCTGGCCACGATGGATCGATTCGTTCTCGATGTCGGCGGCGATCAGGAAGGTGTTGCGGAACAGCATGGGGACGCCCTGGGCCAGGTCGTAGCGGTCCCATTCGCAGAGGGTCTCGCGCAGCACCCGGTTGCCCATCGAGTGGGCCAGTACGTTGATGCGCTTTAGGCAGCTGTCGAGTCCCGCCGCCTCGCGCTCGTCGCGCCACTTGAGGAACAGGCTGAGGGCGCGGGCCAGGGAAATGGCGCTGTAGTCGGCGGATTTCTGGTCGTCCCAGTAGTCCTTGACGATCCCCAGATCGTTGTCGCACGGCCAGATCACCGGGATCACCAGCACCTCCTCGGCCAACGCCTGGTCGCACAGACGCTGGAACTCCTCGACATTGGCGAACACATCGTCGGGCAGGTTGGAGAAGCCGTGGATGTACAGCAGCACCTGGCGCTGCGGCGCCTCGTGCAGGCGGTCGAGGAAAAGTTCGCTGCCCAGTTCGATCAGATTCTTCTTGCTCTTGCGCTGGCAGAAGTAGACCGAGTGGCTGGGGGCGTTGTTGCTGAGGTCAAAGTCGAACTTGCGGCCTTTCACCGTTTCGATAGAGCCGGTGGGGAAGCGATTGGTGATGAACAGCATGGCGTGACTCCCAGGCGTTGCGCAGACGGGTGCCGTGTGGGCGGCGGTTCTGGCAGAACGACGAGGGACAAGGGACTGACAGCGGGGCACTCCTGTGCTGCCGCTCTCTGCCTGAGTTAACGCTAGGCCGGCATGGCGCTTTCGCCAGTACCTTTCAGCGCCTCAGCAGCGGCCAGGTGCCGATCACGGCCGGCAGGCCCAGGCCGAGCCAGGCCAGGGCATCCCACGCGCCGTCGCCGAGCAGGGCGGCGAACAGGCCGGCGGCGCCGCCTGCGGCCAGCAGCGCGGGGATGAAGAAGGTCGACTGCCTCATGCTGCCACCTCGTCACGCAAGGCCGCGCGCGGTGCGCGGCGGCGCACCCACCAGAGGTACAGGCCGCTGCCGAGGACGATCAGCGTCAGCACATCCAGCACCGCCCAGAGGATCTGCATCGGTCGCCCGCCGTAGTCGCCGAAGTGCAGCGGCTGCGACATGGCCAGGGCGTCCATGTACCAGGGGCGGGTACCGACGGCGGTGACCTGCAGGGTGCGGGCGTCGATCAGCACCGGGGTCCACAGGTGCGAGGTCAGGTGCGTGCTGCCTTTCATGAACACCGCGTAATGATGCTCGCTGGAGAAGCGCGTGCCGGGGAAGGCGATGAAGTCCGGCTGCATGCCGGGCGCAGCCGCCCGGGCGATCTCCAGCAGGCGGCTGGCCGGGGCGCGCTCGGTGAGCGGCGGGGCGTCGCGGTAGGGTTCGACCATGGTCGCCAGGGTGTCGCCGCGCCAGGCTTCGATCAGCAGGTCGGCGCAGGCGCTGATCACCCCGGTAACGCCCACCGTCAGGGCCCAGGTCAGGGTGACGATGCCGATCAGGTTGTGCAGGTCCAGCCAGCGCAGGCGCGTGGACTTGTCGCGCACTTCGGCGAAGCGCAGTTTGCGCATGAAGGGCGCATAGAGCACCACGCCGGAGACGATCGCGATCACGAAGAGCATGCCCATAAAGGCCAGCAGCAGCTTGCCCGGCAGGCCGGCGAACAGGTCTACGTGCAGGCGCAGCATCAGCATCATGAAGCCGCCATTGGCTGCCGGCATCTCCAGCGCCTCGCCCGTGCGTGCGTCGAGCATGAAGGTGTGCGACGAATTCGGTTCGGTGCCGGCGGTGGCGGCCATGATGGTGACCACGCCGTTGGGTTCGTCTTCTTCCCAGCCCAGGTACTGCACCACCTCGCCAGGGCGGTGGCGTTCGCCTGCCTCGACAAGCTGCTGCAGGTCCAGGTGCGCCGTGCCGGGAGCCATCTCGCGTAGTTCTGGTGCTTCACCGAGCAGGTGTTCGAGCTCGTGGTGGAAGATCAGCGGCAGGCCGGTGAGTGCCAGGAGGAATAGGAACAGGGTGCAGACCAGGCTGGTCCAGGTATGGACAACGGACCAGCGGCGGATGGTGGTGGAGCGCATGAGGGCAGCCCGGGCCTGGGAGGGGCGTGCATTCTAGTAAAGCGTGCGCGTCGCGTGAAACGAGAATATTTAACAAATGATATTTTATCTGCTCTGTCGGCGAGTCAGAGCGAATGCGCCAGTTGCCGGCGTTTCCAGCTCTGCGCCCGGCGCTGCAGTTCGGCCAGGCTGTCCAGGTCCTGGCGACGCGCCTTGCTGAACAGGATCAGCGCCAGCTCGGCCGTGGCCAGGGCATCGGCACTGGCGTGGTGGCGCTCGCTGGCCTGCAACCGGAAGTGTCCCAGCCACTCGTCCAGCCCCTTGTAGGGCGGCGCGTCCGGGCACAGCAGCGGGGCCAGCACGGCGACGTCGAGGAAGGGATGGCGCAGGCGGTAGCCGAGTGTCTCGCGCAGGGCGCGTTCGAGCATGTGTTGGTCGAACGGTGCGTGGAACGCCAGCAGCGGGCTGTCGTCGACGAACTCCATAAAGGCCAGCAGGGCCTCGGCGGGATCGCGGCCGGCGGCCACCGCGCTGGGTGCAATGCCGTGGATCAGGGTGCTGGCGCCGGCGCGGTGGCCGGGCTGGCACAGGGTGCACTCGAACTGCTGGGACAGGTCGATGGCGCCGTCCTCGATCACCACCGCGCCGATGGCCAGCAGCTGATCGCGCTGCAGGTTGAGGCCGCTGGTTTCCAGGTCGACCACCACCATGCGCTGCGCGCTCAGCGGGCGCTCGTCCAGCGCCACCGCTGTTGGCAGGTGCAGGCTGCGGGGATCGATAGCGGGGCTGCTGCGCAGCCAGTCGAGCATCTTCTTCATAGCTGGTAGCGCAGCGTCAGGCTGGCCTGCAGGCGCTGGGCCTGGCGGAAGGACTCGCGCAGGATGCGCCGATCCAGGTGGTTGAGGCTGTCCGGATCAAGGCGATTGGACAGCGGCAGGCTCTGCGCCGCCTGCTGCTGGTGCAGTTGCAGGCGGGTCTGCTGGATGAAGTGGTAGGCCTCCTCGTAGGCGGCGCCGTCCTGGGCGTCGATCACCTCCAGGCGCACCAGTTCAGCGAATCGGCGCAGGGTGCTGCTCTCCTCCACGCCATGGGCCAGGGCGAGCAGACGGGCGCCATCGACGAAGGGCGTGAGGCCTTCCTCCTTGAGGTCGAAGGTGTCCTTTTCGGCGCCCTTGCGCGCCACCACGAAGTCGCGGAAGCGTCCCAGCGGCGGGCGGTGACGCAGGGCATTGGCGGCCATCAGGCGCTGGAACAGGCTGTTGTCGGCCACGTCGGCAAGGAGCTGGCGGCGCAGCTGCGTGCAACCCTGCTCGTCACCCCAGACCACCCGCAGGTCGAAGTAGATGCTCGACGCCAGCAGGCTCTCCGGGGTGGCTTCACGCACGAAGGCGGCGAAACGCAGCGCCCACTCGCGGCGTGACAGGCACAGTTCGGGATTGCCGGCCATGATGTTGCCGCGACAGAGGGCGAAGCCGCATTCGGCGAGGCGCTGGTTGATGCGCCGGGCAACCGGTAACAGGCGCTGGCGCATGTGTTCGGCCTGCTCGGGGCTGTCGGCCTCGAACAGGATGCCGTTGTCCTGGTCGGTGTGCAGCGTCTGCTCGCGCCGCCCTTCGCTGCCGAAGCACAGCCAGCTGAAGGGCACGCCGGGATCGCCCAGCTCCTCCAGCACCAGTTCGATCACCCGGCACACGGTATGGTCGTTGAGCAGGGTGACCAGCTGGGTGATCTGCGTGGAGCTGGCGCCATGGGCCAGCATGCGCTCGACCAGCAGGCGGATGTCGCTGCGCAGCGCTACCAGCGTCTCGATGCGGCCGGCGTGGCGGATAGTGCGGGCCAGGTGTACCAGGTCGACCCGCTGCAAGGAGAACAGGTCGCGCTCGGACACCACCCCGACCAGGCGCTCATGCTCCACCAGGCAGACGTGGGCGATATGCCGCTCGGTCATTGCCAGGGCCGCATCGAAGGCGCTGGCCTCCGGTGGCAGGTGGAACGGGCGTTGGGTCATCAGCGCGCTGATCGGCTGCTCCAGCGATTCACCGTCGGCCACCACCCGGCGCAGGTCGCGCAGGGTGAAGATGCCGGCAGGTCGCTCGCCCTCGTCGACGATCACGATGCTGCCGACATGCTGTTCGTGCATGCGCCTCACGGCATCACGCAGCGGCGTGGCGGCGCTGCAGGCCACCGGCTGCTGCAGGGCCAGCTCGCGCAGGGTGGTGTCCAGCGAGTACTGCGCACCGAGGTTCTCGGCGGCGCGCAACTGGACCTGCTGGTTGACCTGGTCGAGCAGGCTGGACACGCCGCGCAGGGCGAAGTCACGGAATGGCGCGGACTGGGCGAACAGGCGGACGAAGGCGTCCTTGCCCAGCAGCAGGCAGAAGGTGTCCTCGCCGGCCAGGTGTTCGGTGCGGGTGGCGCGCTCGCCGAGCAGGGCGGCCAGCGGGAAGCACTCGCCGCTGGCGATCTCGAAGGTGGTCTCGCTGCCGCGCCGCGCCGAGTGCGGGCGCTCGCCGACCACCAGCCCCTGCTTGACGATGTAGAAGTGCTGCACCGGGCCGTCGCCGGGCTTGATGATGCTCTCGCCGGCGGCATAGAAACGCAGCTGGCAATGCTCCACCAGATAGGCCAGCTGGGCGCTGTCCATCTGGTTGAACGGCGGGTACTTGCGCAGGAACTCCATGGTGCCATGGATGTTCTGCAGGACGGCCGTCTTGCCGGCAACGCTGGACGACATGCGACGCTCCCGGTGCTGGGGTGTGCGTTGATGGTCGCGCCGCCCGCGCGCGGCGGCTATTGGACCTAGGTCGCAGAGCCTAGCTGCTCGCGCCAGGCGCGGAAGGCCGGTGCCGCGTAACCACGGCGCCAGACCAGCAGCGTATCCACTTCAAGCAGCGGTACCTGGCGCACTGCTGGCGGCGTGCGCTGCAGTTCCAGCAGCGCCCGCGGCACCACGCCGGCGCAGGTGCCGGCGGCCACGCAGGCGAGAATCGCGTGGTACGAGCCGACTTCCTGTACCCACAGTGGCGCACCGCTCTGGCCCAGCCAGCGCTCGCCGATCTGCCGGTAGCTGCAGCCCTGGGCAAAGCCGGCCAGGGTCCGCAGCCGCACGTCCGCCGGCTCCTGCACCGGTGGGTGGTCGGCCGGCAGTAGCAATAGCAGTTCCTCACGAAACAGCGCCTCACCCTCCAGCCCCTGGTCCAGCGGCTCGGCCTGCCAGCGACCCTTTACCAGGTGCTGCGGGCGGGCGATCAGTGCGCAGTCCAGGAGGCGGCCGAGCACGCCATCGAGCAGGACCTGGCTGGGCCCGGTGCTGACCTCCAGGCTGACCTGCGGATAGCTGCGATGGAAGCGCGCCAGCGGCTCCGGCAGGCGCGCCGCCGCCGTGCTTTCCATGCTGCCCAGGCGCAGGCGGCCGCTCGGCTGTGCGGGGTGCAGCGCCTGGCGTGCCTCGTCGGCCAGCGCCAGCAGTTGTTCGGCGTAGGCGAGAAAGGCCTGGCCCTGCTCGGTCAGCCGCATACGCTTGCCTTCGCGGAGGAACAGGCTGGCGCCGAGCTCTTCCTCCAACTGCTGGATGCGCGTGGTGACGTTCGACTGGGCGCGCTGCAGGCTCTGTGCGGCGCGGGTCACGCTCTGCTCGAGGGCTACGGCGCGGAAGAGGGCGAGGCTGGTGAGATCCATGGGCTTCTATAAATCTCAAAATAAGAATAATGTTTTATCGATAATCTTTAATCGAGATTGATGGGTCAATCCCGCGGAGGCTTTTCATGTCGTCCCTGTGTGCACTGCTCGGTATCCACCATCCCATCATCCAGGCGCCGATGGTCGGGGTTTCCACGCCGGCGCTGGCGGCCGCCGTGTCCGAGGCGGGCGGTCTGGGTTCGCTTGGGCTGGGCGCGAGTACGCCGGCGCAGGCCCGCGAGCTGGTCGCGCAGACCCGCGCGCTGACGGCCCGCCCGTTCAACCTCAACCTGTTCTGCCATGCGCCGGCCCGCGCCGATGCGGCGCGCGAGCAGGCCTGGCTGGAGCGCCTGCGTCCGCTGTTCGCCGAGTTCGGTGCCGCACCGCCGGCGGCGCTACGCGAGATCTACCCGAGCTTCCTGGCCGATCCGGCCATGCTGGAGACGTTGCTGGAGCTGCGCCCGGCGGTGGTCAGCTTTCACTTCGGCCTGCCGCCGGCCGAATGGATCGAGCGCCTGCGCCAGGCCTCCATCCGTACCCTGGCCTGCGTGACGACGCCGGCCGAAGCGCGGCTGGCCGAGGCCGCCGGCGTGGACGCACTGGTTGCCCAGGGCATCGAGGCCGGTGGCCATCGCGGGGTGTTCGTGCCGGAAGAGGGCGATGCGGCGCTTGGCACCCTGGCGCTGGTGCGCCTGCTGGCGCAGCAGTCGCGTCTGCCGATCATTGCCGCTGGCGGCATCATGGACGGTGCCGGCATTCGCGCGGCCCTGGCCCTGGGTGCCGCTGGCGCGCAGCTGGGCACGGCCTTCGTGCTGTGTCCCGAGTCGGCCGCTAACGCCGCCTACCGCGAGGCGTTGAAGGGCGAGAAGGCGGCGCGTACCGCGATCACCGCGAATATCTCCGGACGTCCGGCGCGCGGCCTGCCCAATCGGCTGTACGGCGACCTGGGCGCGGAGCTGCCGGATTACCCGATCTGCTACGACGCGGCCAAGGCCCTGCAGGCGGCGGCCAGCGCCCGCGGTTGCCACGACTTCGCAGCTCAGTGGGCCGGCCAGGGCGCACCGCTGGTTCGCGAGCTGCCGGCGGCGGAGTTGTTGGCGCTGCTGGTGGCGGAGATGCAGCAGGCATGAAAAAAGGCCGGTGGGTCGCCCCGCCGGCCTTGTTCATTGCGCCGCCCCAGGATCAGGGCAGGGTGAACAGCACCTTGACCTGGTCGGTCACCGCGGCCTTGTCCACATAGCCGATGGCATCGGCTTCGGCAGCGACCTTGGCCACGACCTCGGCATCACCGGCTACGCTCGGCAGTGGCTGACCCTTGCCGGTGAACACCAGGCCGGACCAGTAGGACTTAAGCTGCGCTTCGTTCTTGCTGGTGACGGCGGCGTAGAACTTCTCCTTGGTCGGGCTCCAGTCCTTCTGGTCGACGCCTTTCAGCGACTTGTTCTTGCCCAGGAAGATGTTGGCGACGTCGGCCTGCGAAGGCGCGGCGGAGGCACCGGCGTTGACGATCACGGCGACCTCGGCCTGTGCCAGGGCAGCGGCGCCGATGCTCGCGGCGGCGAGGAGAATGCGGAGAGATTGCTTCATATGCATGCTCCTCAGAACACGAAGTCGACGCCGGCGCTGATGATGTCGCCGTCGTAGTTGCGGGCCGGAACGCCGGCCAGGCCGTTGGTGCGCTCATACACTGTGTTGTCGTACAGCTCCTGGGCGTTGCGCACGAACACGCCATCGTAGCCACCGGTGGTATCGACACGCTTGTACTCGCCCTTGAGCACGACGGTCGGCAGGATGCTGTAGTTCAAGCCGAGGGTCCAGGAGCTCTGGCGACCATCATCCTCGTCCAGCTGGGCGTAGGTGACATGGGCCAGGAAGTCGCCGAAGCGGCGGCCGCCCATCAGGTAGAAGGAGTCGGTGCTGTTGCTGCCGTCGTTCTCGATCACGCGGCTGGTCCACTCATTGGCGGTCAGCCAGGTGCCGTTGTCGTACTGGTAGCCAACCGAGGTGAACTTGCCCTTGTCCTTATCCAGCGCCAGCAGGGTAGCGGTGCCCGGGTTGCCGAAGATGTCGGTGAAGCTGCCGGCGATCTCGGTGTTGATGTCGGCCTCGACATAGCCGACACGGAAGGTACCGAAGTCGTTGGTGGCCAGGCTTACGCTGGAACCGAAGACGTTGTCGTAGTCGATGTCGAACTCTTCGTCATAGATGTAGTAATCGCGGTTCTTGGCGATACCACCGGCCAGCTGGAAGGACAGGGTGGCGAAGGACAGCGGCAGGTTGTAGACGATGTCCGCACCCTCGTAGTTGGACAGCTGGACTTGGCTGTAGACCTCATCCGGCAGGCGCAGCCAGGGGTAGCTGAAGCCCACGTCGATGCTCTCGGAGTACATGTAAGCCGGGGTACGCAGGCGGCCGACGCGCATCATCAGGTTGTCGGTGCTCTGCCACGACAGGTAGGCCCACTCCAGGTTGGCCTTCCACTCGTCGCCATAGGCCTTGGCCGTGGTCTGCAGGGTCAGGCCGACGGTGTCGGTGACGCCGTAGGTCAGCTGGGCGCCGAACTTACTCAGTTGGTCGCCACGCCAGGAATCGTTGGTCTGGCCCGAGATGCCATAGCCGCGGCCATCGTCTTCGCCGCCCAGATGGGTGACGCCAACGGTGCCGAAGCCATTGATCAGGGCTTCGCCTTGTTCCAGCGCGAATGCAGAGGTGCTGGCCAGGCAGATGGCCAAACCGAGAACGCGGGCTGTAGTCATGCAGTGATGCTCCGTAGAAGGTTAAACGCGGAATTGGGCCGTCGCCGCGCGCAGGTGGTCTCCTGTGCTGACCAGCTGCTCGCCGAGGCGTGCGGTGGCTTCGGCCCCATGGGCGGTTGCTTGGGCGTCCTGCTGCAACACTTGGGTGTCTTGCTGTATGGAACTGGAAAGACCTATCTGTTCTTGAGTGAGCTGGGCGATGCCGGCGTTGAGCTCATCGATCTCGCTGACCGCCATGGCAATGGATTCAAGCATGCGGGTGGCTTCCACCGAGCGCTCGATGCTGTGCTGGGCCTTGTCGCCGTTGGCCGTCATTACATTCAGTACGCCGTTGGCGCTGTTCTGCAGGCGCTGGATGATCTGCTGGATCTCGGCGGTGGAGGCCGCGGTCTTCTGCGCCAGGTTGCGGACTTCGTCGGCGACCACGGCGAAGCCGCGGCCCTGCTCGCCGGCACGGGCGGCCTCAATGGCGGCGTTGAGGGCGAGCAGATTGGTCTGCTCGGCGATGCTGCGGATTACCGTGAGGACCGAGCCGACTTGCTGGGTCTCTTCTTCCAGTTGCTGCATGGCCTGAACGGCGCCCAGCACGCTGCTGCCCAGGTCGCTGATGCTGGTCGACAGGCTGCCGATACTGGCGCGTGCGGTATCGGCCTGGCGCGAGGCGGCGCCGGCGCCTTCCGAAGCCTGCTGCGAGCGCTGCGCCACTTCCTGGATGCTGCTGGTCATGGTCTGGATGTCACGACCGATTGAATCGGTATGGCCCTGCTGCGATCTGGAGTTCTCTTTCGATTCCTGGGTCAGCCGATAGAGTTCCTGGGACATGCCGCCCAGCGGGCTGGCCGCCTCGATGATCTGGCGGATGGTGCCCTGTAGCTTGTCGAGGAAACCGTTGAACAGCTGGATCATCTCGCCGATTTCATCGCGCGAGTCGACGTTGACCCGGCGGGTCAGGTCGCCGTCGCCCCGGGCGATGGCCTGCAGCGACTCGATCACGCCATGCACATTGCCCATGATGCCGCGGATGATCATCAGGGCGCCGAAACCTACCAGGGCCACCAGCACGGCGCTGAGGATGTAGCCGGTACGGGTGGTCGCCGCGTTGTCGGCGCGTGCCTGGCCGAGGGTGCTCTGGAAGTCCTCGTACGCATTGGCTCGGAACGCCGAGCCCAGCTTCTGAGCGGCCTCCAGGTCGCTGGCCATGCGGTCCAGGTTGGGGCGCAGGTCGTCGAAGCTGGCGCTGCCCTTGATCAGTTGCTCGGAAGCGGCCAGCGCGTTGTCGGCGTAACGGCCAATGGCTTTGCGCCAGTCTTCGAGCTCGCCGATACGCTCGTCGTTGCCACGGGTCAGCGGCTGCAGACTCTGCTGCAGACCGGCGATGTCGGCCAGAACCTTGCGCGCTTCGTCCAGCGTCGCCAGTTCACCGGCTGCCACGGCGCTGTTGAGCATGCCGGGTAGGCGGGAGAACTGGAAATTCACCGCGTCGGCTTTCTCCAGCGTGGGGAAACTGTTGTTCTCCAGAGTGTCCAGGCGCGCATCGTTGGCCGCCAGCTGAACCGAGGTGTAGACCACGAACAACAACAGGCCGAGCAGGGCGACGGCAGGCAGTAGCGACAGCTTCAGGGTCAGCGACAGATTTTTCAGCATGGCAGGTACCCAAGTGGGGGCGTGCATTGTATAGAAAGACGCATGGTGGCTAAAGGCTACATGCTGGTCATCCTGTGACCATTTGTATTCTGTTTGTCCGTAAATGTTTTGTCGGCCGCCCCTTTATTTTCTATAGCCGCAAAATCGCGAATGCGCCTGTGACAATGAAGCACAGATAGCTGGCGGCAGGCTCGCGCGCTCGCCTAGACTCGTTACATAACAATAAGGAGTCACCGATGCGCGCTGCGATATTGCTTGGCCTGATGCTCAGCACGGCCACGCACGCTGCCGACCCGCTGCAGGAGGCCATGGCCGAGCTGCAGCCCAGCTCACTTGCCGTTGCCGAACAGCGGGCCGAACTGGCCTGGTTCGCCAAGGCCGGCAAACCGTTCGCCGGTACCCAGGTTCGAGTCATTTCCGAGCGTATTCCTACCCACTGGTATGAGGCCAACGTGCTGGCGCCGCTGTTCAGCCGCCTCACCGGCATCCGCGTGATCCATGAGGTGAGTGGCGAGGATGACGTGGTCAACAAGCTGCGCACCCAGCAGGAGACCGGCCTGCCGCTGTATGACGCCTATGTCAGTGACAGCGACCTGATCGGTCAGCACTTTCGCGACGGCCAGGTTCTGGTGCTGTCCGACTTTATGGTCGGCGAAGGTGCTGCGGTGACCTCGCCGACGCTCGATCTGGCCGACTTCATCGGTCTGCCCTTCGTCACCGCCCCTGATAACAAGCTCTACCAGTTGCCTGACCAGCAGTTCGTCAATCTGTACTGGTACCGGCGCGACTGGTTCGAGCGGCCCGAGCTGCGCAGGGCCTTCCGCAAGCGTTATGGCTACGATCTGGATGTTCCGCAGAACTGGAGTGCCTACGAAGACATCGCTGCGTTCTTTACCGAGCAAGTCGGCGAAATCGATGGCCAGCGTGTCTACGGCCATATGGACTACGGTGCCTTCGATCCCTCGATCGGTTGGCGCCTGTCCGATGCCTGGCTGGGCATGGCCGGGGTCGCCGATCTGGGGTTGCCCAACGGCGTGCCGGTGGATGACTGGGGCATCCGTGTCGAGTCCTGCCGGCCGGCGGGGGCCAGCGTCGTTCGCGGCGGCGCTCTGGATAGCCCGGCAGCGATCTATGCGCTGCAGCAGTACATCGACTGGCTGCGCCGCTATGCTCCGCCCGAGGCGCAGGCGATGAGCTTCAACCAGGCCGGCAATGTCGCCGCCCAAGGACATATTGCCCAGCAGATCTTCTGGTACAGCGCCTTTACTGCCGACTACACCTTGCCGGACAGCGCGGTGGTAGCCGCTGACGGCAAGCCCAAATGGCGGGTTGCGCCTTCACCGCGCGGTGCCTATTGGCAGGAGGGCATGAAGTCGGGTTACCAGGATGTCGGAGCCTGGACACTGCTCAAGGCTACGCCGCTGCGTCAGCGCCAGGCCGCCTGGCTGTATGCCCAGTTCGTCACCGCCAAGAGCGTGTCCTTGCGCAAGACCCTGGTCGGGCTGACGCCGATCCGCCGTTCCGATCTCGATTCGCCGGCCTTGCTGAGCGAGGCTCCGCGTTTGGGTGGGCTGGTCGAGTTCTACCGTAGCCGGGCAGCAAGACGCTGGACGCCCACCGGTGCCAATGTGCCGGACTACAGTGGCATGGCCAGCCTGTGGTGGCGTCAGCTGCATCCGGCGGTAGCGGGGCGGATCAGCGCCGCCGAGGCATTGGGCAACCTGGCGCGCATCTTTGACCGGCATCTGCAGGAGGTCGGTTTGCGCCAGACGCATGCCTGCGCACCGCGCCTGAACCCGACACGGAGCGCCGCGTACTGGTTGAAGCAGCCCGGCGCGCCGTGGCCGCGACTGGACAATGAGCGTCCTGCCGGGCGTACCCTGCCTTATGAGGAGGCCCTGCGTGCGTGGGATTAGCCTGCTGCTGGTCGCTCTGCTCAGCGCACCGCTGGCTGCTGCCGAGGTGCAACTGTTTGCCTGGGAGCGCGCGCCGCTGGTGCAGCAGCGCCCGGACGGCGGCGCCGCCGGCCTGGTGCCTGAGCTGGCCGACGAGCTGTTCCGGCGTGCCGGCATCGCCTACCGCCTGAGCTTTCTGCCTTTGCAGCGCGCCCTGCACCAGGTACAGCAGCAGGAACGCAGCTGTGTCCTGCTGGTGGAGCGCCAGCAGGAGCGCGAGCCGCAGTTCGCCTGGGTCGGGCCGTTGCTGGTATCGCGTCTGGGCCTGTATGCCAAGGCCGATGATGACCTGCAGCTGAGCAGCCTGCAGCAGGCGCGCGGGCTGCGCATCCTCAGCCACCAGGGCTCGGGCGCCGGCGAGTACTTGCAGACGGTCGGCCTGGAAGTGATCTACTCGAACAAGGAGTCGCTCAACCTGAGCATGCTGCAGCGCAGCCGCGCGCGGCTGTGGGCCACCAGCTCGGCGGTAGTCGCCTCGCTCTCGGCCAGCCCGGCGCCGCGCGAGGTGCTGCCCTTCCTCACCCTGATGGAGGACATCGCCTGCCATCCGCAGATGGATCCCACCGAGCTGCGGCGCCTGCAGGACAGCCTACGGCAGATGTACCGCGAGGGCTGGGTGCAGGCGCTGCATCGCAAGCATGGTCTGGAGTTGCGATAGCCAGGTTGGCATGTGCCTTGTCTGCCGCGCTATCGTTCCGCGTGCTTGGCCCTGAGCGGTTGGATTCTCCAGCGGCCCTTGGCGGGGTCTATGGAGGTTTCGATGGCGTTCTACCGTTCGCAGATTCGTTGGTCGAGGGGCGGCCAGCCTTTCCTTGATAACCAGTACAGCCGCGCTCATGTCTGGCGCTTCGATGGGGGCATCGAGGTGCCGGCCTCCTCTTCGCCGCAGGTCGTGCCTGTGCCGTTTTCCGCTGTTGCCGCGGTGGATCCGGAAGAGGCCTTTGTCGCCTCGCTGTCGAGTTGCCACATGCTCTGGTTCCTTTCCCTGGCGGCCAAGGCCGGGTGGCTGGTGGAGGAGTACCTCGACTGCGCAGAAGGCGTTATGGCGCGCGATGATCAGGGGCGATTGGCCATGACGCAGGTTACCCTGCGGCCCGAAGTGCGCATCGCCGGGGACGGCTGCCCGACGCAGGAGCAGTTTGCTCAGCTGCACCATGCGGCCCATGAAGCCTGCTTCATCGCCAACTCGGTGAAGAGCCAGGTGCGTTGCGAGCCCGTGCTGCTGGCATAAAAAAACCGCCCCGGAGGGCGGTTTTTTTACTGCTGCGGCGAATTACAGACCGTTGGCGGCCTTGAACTCGCGGCGGCGACGGTGCAGGACCGGCTCGGTGTAGCCGTTCGGCTGCTTGGTGCCTTCGACCACCAGTTCCAGGGCGGCCTGGAAGGCGATGTTGCTGTCGAAGTTCGGCGCCAGCGGGCGGTACAGCGGGTCGTTGGCGTTCTGGCGGTCAACCACCGGGGCCATGCGCTTGAGGCTCTCGACGATCTGCGCTTCGGAGACGATGCCGTGGCGCAGCCAGTTGGCCAGCAGCTGGCTGGAGATGCGCAGGGTGGCGCGGTCTTCCATCAGGCCGACATCGTTGATGTCCGGCACCTTGGAGCAGCCGACGCCCTGGTCGATCCAGCGCACCACGTAGCCGAGGATGCCCTGCGAGTTGTTGTCCAGTTCGTTCTGGATTTCCTCGGCCGACCAGTTGGTGTTCGGTGCCAGCGGGATGGTCAGGATGTCGTCGATGGACGCCGGGGTGCGCTTGGCCAGCTCGGCCTGACGGGCGAACACGTCGACCTTGTGGTAGTGCATCGCGTGCAGGGTGGCGGCGGTCGGCGACGGCACCCAGGCGGTGTTGGCGCCAGCCATCGGGTGGACAATCTTCTGCTCGAGCATGCCGGCCATCAGGTCGGGCATGGCCCACATGCCTTTACCGATCTGGGCGCGGCCCTGCAGGCCGGTGGCCAGGCCGATGTCGACGTTGTTGTTCTCGTAGGCACCGATCCACTTCTCGCTCTTCATGGCGGCCTTGCGCACCATGGCGCCGGCTTCCATGGAGGTGTGGATTTCGTCACCGGTACGGTCGAGGAAGCCGGTGTTGATGAATACCACGCGCTCGCTGGCGGCCTTGATGCAGGCCTTGAGGTTAACGGTGGTGCGGCGCTCTTCGTCCATGATGCCGACTTTCAGGGTGTTGCGCGGCAGGCCGAGGACGTCTTCGACGCGGGAGAAGATCTCGGCAGCGAAGGCCACTTCTTCCGGGCCGTGCATCTTCGGCTTGACGATGTACACCGAGCCGGTGCGGCTGTTCTTGCGGCTGGTGTTGCCATTCAGGTTGTGGATGGCGATCAGGCTGGTGAACAGGCCGTCCTGGATGCCTTCCGGAATCTCGTTGCCGGCGGCGTCGAGGATGGCCGGGTTGGTCATCAGGTGGCCGACGTTACGCACGAACAGCAGGCTGCGGCCGTGCAGGGTCAGCTCGGAGCCGTCGGCCTTGGTGTAGACGCGGTCCGGGTTCATGGTGCGGGTGAAGGTGGTGCCGCCCTTGCTGACTTCTTCAGCCAGGTCGCCTTTCATCAGGCCCAGCCAGTTGCGGTAGACCACGACCTTGTCGTCGGCATCGACGGCGGCCACGGAGTCTTCGCAGTCCATGATGGTGGTCAGCGCGGACTCCATCAGTACGTCCTTCACGCCGGCCGCATCGGTCTGGCCGATCGGGCTGGTCGGGTCGATCTGGATTTCGAAGTGCAGGCCGTTGTGCTTGAGCAGCACGGCCTTCGGCTGGGCGGCTTCGCCCTGGAAGGCGATGAACTGGGCGGCGTTCTTCAGGCCGACTTCGCTGCCGTTCTTCAGGGTCACGGCCAGCTGGCCGTTCTTTACCACGTAGGAGGTGGCGTCGACGTGGGAAGCGCCTTCCAGCGGGGCGGCTTCGTCGAGGAAGGCGCGGGCGAAGGCGATCACCTTGTCACCACGGACCTTGTTGTAGCCCTTGCCCTTCTCGGCGCCGTTCTCTTCGCTGATCACGTCGGTGCCGTAGAGGGCATCGTACAGCGAGCCCCAGCGGGCGTTGGAGGCGTTCAGGGCGAAGCGCGCGTTCATCACCGGCACCACCAGCTGCGGGCCGGCCAGGCGGGCGATTTCTTCGTCGACGTTCTGCGTGGTGGCCTGGAAGTCGGCCGGTTCCGGCAGCAGGTAGCCGATTTCCTGGAGGAAGGCCTTGTAGGCGGCGGCGTCATGCGCCTGGCCTTTGCGGGCCTGGTGCCAGGCGTCGATCTGGGCCTGCAGTTCGTCACGTTTGGCCAGCAGGGCGCGGTTCTTCGGAGCCAGCTCGTTGATCACGGCTTCGGCACCGGCCCAGAACGTGTCGGCAGCGATGCCGGTGCCGGGGATGGCTTCGTTGTTGATGAAGTCGTAAAGGGCCTTGGCGACCTGCAGACCACCTACTTGAACGCGCTCAGTCATTGCTTGCCTCACTTGATGCAGAACAGGGCCGGAAGGCCATGTAGTAAGAGTCGGCGGATACTACATGACTCGTCGGGAAAAATCAGTCACAAACTGTGCTCGCCTGTCGCTCCATACGGCGCGCCTTCAGTCGGGCCGGGGCCTTGCCGGACGGGGCTCGCCGCCTGGGCCTATACTGCGTGCTTTGCCGATCCCGGAGGCCTTATGCCGATCAGTCTTGCCCAAACCGCCGATCTCCCCGAACTGGCCGAGCTGTTCGGCGGTTATCTGGACTTCTACCAGGTGCCGCGGCCGCTGGCGGACGTCGAGGCCTTCCTTGCCGCGCGCCTTGAACGCGGCGACTCGGTGCTGTTTATCGCCCGTGACCCGGCAGGCCAGGCACTGGGCTTCGTCCAGTTGTATCCCTTCTTCGCCTCGCTGCACATGGCGCCGGCCTTCCTCCTCAGCGATCTGTACGTCAGCCCGGCGGGACGCCGCCAGGGCCTGGCCGAACAGCTGATGAACGCCGCCCGCGCCCATGCCGAGGCTAGCGGCGCCTGCGGCCTGCAGTTGGAGACGGCGAAGGACAATGTCGCCGGCCAGGCGCTCTACGAAAAGCTTGGCTATGTCCGCGATGAGGTGTTTTATACCTACTGGCTCGGCCTCAAGCCCTGAACAAGGAGTTGCTCGTGGATCATCTGGTACTCACCGTCATCGCCCCGGACCAGCCGGGGCTGGTCGAACGCCTCGCCCAGTGCATCGCCGCCCATGGCGGCAACTGGCTGGAGAGCCGCATGTCGCGCATGGCCGGGCAGTTCGCCGGCATCCTCAAGGTGGCGGTGCCCGCCGAGGGGTATGACGAACTGGTCGAGGGCCTGCAGGCCCTCAACAGCCAGGGCATCCGCGTGCTGGTGGCGGAGAGCGGCAGCGAGCCGGCCTGCACCTGGAAGCCGATTCACCTGGACCTGGTGGGTAACGACCGCCCCGGTATCGTCCGCGACATCACCCGCCTGCTCGCCGAGCACGGCGTCAACCTGGAAAGCCTGACCACCGAGGTGGCGCCGGCGCCGATGAGCAGCGAGCCGCTGTTCCATGCCGAGGCGCTGCTGGCGGTACCGCTGGACCTGTCGCTGGACCAGTTGCAGGACAAGCTGGAAACCCTGGCCGACGACCTGATGGTGGAGCTGAACCTGCGCAGCGAGGAGTGATCCCCAGAATGTGTGGGTGACGCTGTGGATAGTCTGGGGAGCCCCGGCGCACTGCCTAGTGCCCCGGGGCTTTTTCATGCCTGGTTGAAAAAGCCGCAGATTCAAAGGCTTGTGCACAAATAGCGGGGATGGCTCTGTGGGCGGCATGGGGATAAGTCCGTTCCTGCCACAGATGACGGGGGCTGTAGCTCGCTGCACGATTTTCAACCAATGCCGTGTGCCGGTGGATATCCCCGAAAGCTGTGGATGAAGCTGTGGGCAGGCTGGGGGATGGGCGCTGCACGCCAGGGTTGCCGCGGGCTTCCGCGAATCGCTCAGAAAACCAGCAATATCAAGCGCTTGTGCTCAAAGGCTGGGGATGAAGCTGTGGATAGCCGGCGGACTGGTCGCTGCGTGCCAGGCGGGGCGCGGCGTTGCGCCACCTGGGTGTTTCCTGATCAACCGTCCGGCCGGCGCGTGGCGGTGGATAAGACCAGGTCGCGGGTTGGCAACGATATCCCCGGGAAACGGGGAAAGAGCTGTGGACAGTCTGCGGACTCCTTGCTGCAGCCCAGGCCTGGCGTAGACTGCAGCGGTTTGCTCAGGAATCGCACAGGCGCGCCGGGGTTGTGCACAGTGCCTGGGGATGGCCCTGTGGAAAAGCTCGGGAGCAACCACGCCAGCCCCCGGCCGGCGTGACTTCGCCCAGGCTGATCGTTTTCTAGGCGACCTGTCCGCGGCGACGCAGGCCCAGCCAGATGTCCAGGCTGTAGATGAACAGCGCCGCCCAGATGCACATGAAGGACAGCAGCTTGCTGGATTCCAGTGTCTCGCCGAACAGCAGCACCGCCTGCAGCAGCACCAGGGTCGGCGCCAGGTACTGCAGGAAGCCCAGGGTGGTGTAGGGCAGGTGGCGTGCGGCGGCGTTGAAGCACAGCAGCGGCACCAGGGTGATGGGACCGGCGGCGATCAGCCAGAGCGCCTCGCTGCTGCTCCAGAAGCCGGCCTGGGTGCTGGCCGCGGCCGGGTGCAGCCATAGCCAGCCGAGCGCCAGCGGCAGCAGCAGCCAGGTCTCCACCACCAGGCCGGGCAGGGCGGCCACTGGCGCCTGCTTGCGGATCAGGCCGTAGAAGCCGAAGGTCAGCGCCAGCACCAGCGATACCCAGGGCAGGCTGCCGACCTGCCACAGCTGCTGCAGCACACCGAGGGTGGCCAGGCCCACCGCCACCCATTGCAGGCGACGCAGGCGCTCGCCGAGCAGCAGCATGCCCAGCAGCACGTTGATCAGCGGGTTGATGTAGTAGCCCAGGCTGGCCTCCAGCATGCGCCCGTTGTTCACCGCCCAGACATACACCAGCCAGTTGCTGGCGATCAGCAGGCCGCTGGCGGCGAGCACCACCAGGCGCCGGGGGTGGTCGCGCAGCTCGCGCCACCAGCCAGGATGTTTCCATAGCGCCAGCAGCAGGGCGCCAAACAGCGCCGACCAGATTGCCCGGTGGGCGATGATCTCCAGCGCCGGCACGGCCTCGATGGCTTTGAAGTAGAGCGGGAACAGACCCCAGATCAGATAGGCGGCGATGCCGAGGGCGTAGCCGCGGCTGGGGTTGGCGGAGGGCATGCTGTTCCTTGATAAATAGGTGGCTAACTAAAGGCACCCGATTTTAGTGCCTGTTGCCCGGGCTTGTCTGTGTGATCAGCTTTGGCGTGCGCGGCGGTGTGCATATCGCGTGCGCGTCATGGAAGCGGGAGCATGAGTCAGGCCGCCATCGGTTCAGCAACCGAGCCGGTTCAACTAATCTGTGCCCATGGTGCTCTCCAGTAGTGGTGTATCGAATGCAGGCTAGCAATCCGTCAGGGGCTGAAGCGGCCCTGACAGAGCAGACAGAACGGCTCAGAAGCTTCATCGACGGTACCAACATCGGAACCTGGGAGTGGAACGTTCAGACGGGGGCGACCACTTTCAACGAACGCTGGGCCGAGATCATTGGCTACCGCCTGGCGGAGCTGGAGCCTGTCGACATCAATACCTGGCTGCGCCACGCGCATCCCGACGACCTCGAAGAGTCTGGCGCCCGCCTGGAACGGCACTTCAAAGGCGAAACGCCGTTTTATGACTATCAATGCCGCATGCGCCACAAGTCGGGCCGCTGGGTCTGGGTCCATGACCGTGGGCGGGTGGTGAGTTGGACCGCGGATGGCAAGCCGCTGATGATGTATGGCACTCACGCCGACATCACCGAGATGCGCGAGCAGCAGGAGGCGGCCTACCGGACCAGTGCCCAGCTGCAGGCGATTCTCGACTCGGCGACCGGCGTCAGCATCATCGCCACTACCCCCGACGGACTCATCACCCTGTTCAACCGGGGGGCGGAGCGCCTGCTCGGATACCGGGCCGAGGAAATGGTCGGTGTGCAGACGCCGGCGCTCTTCCATCTCGAGGCCGAGGTCGAGCAACGCGGGCGTGAGCTGTCCCGGCTCGTGGGACGGGAGATCAGCGGGTTCGAGGTTTTCGTGCACCTGGCTCGGCAGGGCGAGCCCCAGACGGAGCAGTGGACCTATGTGCACAGGGACGGAAGCTGTCGCCGGGTGAACCTGACGGTCAGCACCATATTCGACAGCCAGGGCGAGATTTCCGGGTTTCTGGGCATTGCCAGCGATATCTCCGAACTGGAGGTCACTTCCACCGCCTTGCAGCAGAGCGAGAGCCGTTTCCGGGGGCTGGTGGCCAACTTGCCCGGTGTGGTTTACCGCTGTGAGAACGATGCGCAATGGACGATGCGCTACATGAGCGATGAGGTCACCTCGCTGACCGGCTATCCGGCCAGTGACTTCATCGATAACCGCGTCCGCAGCTTTTCCAGTGTCGTGCACCCGGATGATCTGCACATCACCTACCAGTCCGTCGCCGCCATTGAACGACATGAAAAATTTGAGCTCACCTACCGGCTCCGGCATGTCGATGGGCACAGCGTCTGGGTGAGGGAGCAGGGGCGCGGAGAATATGACGCCGATGGCAATCTGCTCTGGGTGTCCGGTTTCATCTGGGACATCAGTGATCGCAAGGCGGCTGAGGATGCGCTGCGAGTCAGCGAGCGGCGCTTCAGTGGCGCATTCAACACCGCCCCTCAGGGCATGGCGATCGTCGATCTCGACGGGCGTTGGCTGGAGGTCAACGATGCCCTCTGCCGCATGCTCGGTTACAGCCGTGAAGAACTGTTGCGGCTCGACTTCCAGCACATCACCCACCCCGACGACCTGGCCAAGGACCTGCAATTGCTGCAACAGCTGCTGGAGGGTGTGATTGCCGATTACCAGCTGGAGAAGCGTTACATCGACAAGCGTGGCGAGGTGCTGTGGATACTGCTTAGCGTGTCGCTGGTGCGTGACGCTCGGGGATTGCCGCTGCACTTTGTTTCCCAGATTCAGGACATCACGGCGCGCTTCGAGGCGGGCAGGCGGCTGCGCGAGCGTGAGGAGTACCTCAGTACCCTGCTGGATAACGTCATCGATGCCATCGTGACGATTGACGAGACCGGGCTGATCGAAACGTTCAATCCGGCGGCCGAGCGGATTTTCGGTTACGGAAAAGCGGAGATCATCGGGCATAACGTCAAGCTGCTGATGCCGGCGGGTTACCGCGAGCAGCACGACGGATACCTCGCGGCCTACCGCAACAGCGGTGTTCCGCGAATACTGGGTAAGGATCTGGAGCTGCCGGCGCAGCGTCGCAATGGCGAGCAGTTCACCATGGAGCTGGCCGTCTCGCAGATCACCTTGCAGGGGCAGCGCCGCTTCATTGCGGTGATTCGCGATATCAGTGAGCGCAAACGCATTGAGCGCATGAAGAGCGAGTTCGTCTCCACCGTCAGCCATGAGCTGCGCACGCCGCTCACGTCGATTGCCGGGGCGCTGGGTCTGATCAATGGCGGCGCGCTGGGCGAAGTGCCGGCGCAGATGGGGGAAATGTTGCGCATCGCCCAGAGCAACAGCCAACGCCTGTCGGACCTGATCAATGACCTGCTGGACATGGACAAGCTGGTGGCTGGAAAGATGACGTTTGCCCTGCAGCCCCTGCCGCTCTGGCCGCTACTGGAGGCAGCCATCGAGCAGAATCAGCCCTATGCCGCGCAGCACTCGGTCGCTCTGCTGCTGCAGCCGCCCCGGCTGGATGTCGACGTACGGGTGGACCGGCAGCGTTTTGCGCAGATCATGGCGAACCTGCTGTCCAATGCTGCCAAGTTCTCCACGCAGGGCGCCGAGGTCGAGGTGTCTGCGGCCCTCGCCGGCACGCGGGTGCGCATCAGTGTGCGTGACTGTGGTGTGGGTATCCCCGACGCCTTTCGCGCGCGCATTTTCGGTAAGTTTTCGCAGGCGGATGCCACGGACACCCGGCAGAAAGGTGGCACCGGTCTGGGGCTGGCGATCACCCGTGAGCTGACCGAGCGAATGGCGGGGCAGATCGGATTTGAGTCGGCCGAGGGGCATGGGAGCACCTTCTGGGTGGAGCTGCCGGTGGAGCGTCAGTCTTGAATCGCTCCAGACGAAGGCAGGGACTGCAGGCCGGTATGGCGCTTGCGGTGCTGGCACTGGCGCTGGGCGGCCTGGTCGAGCTGGGGATGTGGCGCTACAGCCAGTATCGGCACCTGGAGGAACAGCGCTTTCTGCGCGCTCAGGCCTATGAGATGAAGGCGGTCCTGCTGGCCGAACTGAATGCCAGCCTGCACCTTGCCAGTGGTCTGGCGAGTTATGTGCCGGCCAAGCAGGGGGGGCTGGTAGCGGCTGAACTGCAGCCCTGGCTGCAGGGGCTCTTCGCTCAGGGACGCCACATCCGCAATATCGGGCTGGCGCCAGACAACCGCATTGCCTTCTTGTATCCACTGGCCGGCAATGAGTCGGCGCTGGGCCTCTATTACCCGGATGTTGCCGAGCAGTGGCCTCTGATTCAGCGCATCATCGAAAGTCGTGAGCCGCGCCTGGATGGGCCGCTGAACCTGGTGCAGGGCGGCAGGGGGCTGGTCTACAGGGTCCCCGTGTATCTGCCGGATCAGCGCTACTGGGGCCTGATCAGCACGGTCATTGACTTCGATCGGCTTATTGCGCATTTGCAGGCATTGGCGCGCAAGCGCGATCTCTCCATCGCCTGGCTGCCGTTCGATGCCCCGGTCGTGGATGCCTCAAGCAGCGTGCGCTTGCCGGTATCGCTGGCCGGGGCGCAGTGGCAGCTTCAGGTGTCCGCAGCGCCGCAACCACCGCTCTCTTTGCTGTTGGCGAGGGCTCTGGGCTGGAGCGTCGCCCTGCTGATCACGTTGCTGGCCGGCTGGATGATGCACTTGCAGCTGCGCCGGGCGAGCCTGGCGCAGGCGCTGAACCGGAGCCAGCAGGATTTCATGCGGGCCTTCGACATGGCGCCACAGGGCATGGCGATGTTGAACGCCTCGGCACAGCTGGTGGAGGCCAACCAGGCGCTGTGCCAGCTCCTCAAACGCCGTCGTGGAGAGCTGCTGGGCGCCGCACTGTCCGACTACTGTCTCTCCGACGATCGCGAGGTCGTGCGCCGGCACCTCGCACAGAACGCCGAGCAGGTGCGCGCGGGCTGGACGATGCAGTTGCTCGACGCAGAGCAGAGTGCCGTCGATGTGGAGTGCAATGTCTCCTGGCTGGGGCTGTCTGCGACGGGGGAGTCGCTCTGCATCCTGCATCTTCAGGACATTACCGAGCGCTTGCGACTCCAGCGGCTACAGCGCGAGTTCATTGCCAGTGTCAGCCACGAACTGCGCACACCGCTGACGGCTATTGCCGGTTCTCTCGGTTTGCTCAGCGGCGGCGCCCTCGGCGAGGTACCGCAGGCCATGCAGCCACTGCTGAACATCGCGCACTCGAACAGCCTGCGCTTGCAGGAGCTGATCAACGACCTGCTGGACATGGAAAGGCTGATGGCAGGGAAGATGCGTTACGACATCCGCGAGCAACCCTTATGGCCGCTGCTGGAAGATGCGATAGCGCACAATCAGCCCTATGCCGATCAGTATCAGGTCGTGCTTGAACTGTCCGGGGAGCCTGTCGAGGCAAGTGTCGCTGTCGACAGCCAGCGTCTGGCGCAGGTTCTGGCCAATCTGCTCTCCAATGCGGCCAAGTTTTCCCGCCCCGGATCTGTCGTGACGGTGCAGGCGCATGTCGATGGCGATTGTGTCAGGATCAGTGTCAACGACCGTGGCATTGGTATCCACGAAGAGTTCAAGAACCGCATCTTCAGCCGGTTTGCCCAGGCAGATGCCGGCGATGCCCGGCAGCAGGGTGGCACCGGGCTTGGCCTGGCCATCTGCAAAGAGCTGGTCGAGGCCATGTCGGGGCAGATCGGCTACGAGTCACAGGCGCAGCAGGGCAGCACCTTCTGGTTCGAGCTGCCAACCGTTAACAGGGTGGTCAGGGTATGACGACACGCAAGCTGGGGCATCCCCCCACACCGGCGAACGAGAGCCGTCGCCTGGCCGCTCTGCTTGAGCTGGAGCTACTGGACACCCCTGCCGAGACGATGTTCGACAACATCACGGCGCTGGCGGCGCAGATTTGCGAAACACCGATCGCCCTCATCTCGCTGGTCGATGCCGAGCGCCAGTGGTTCAAGAGCCGGCAGGGCCTGGATGCCAGTGAGACGTCGCGCGAGTTGGCGTTCTGCGCCCACGCCATCAACGGCGAGGCCCTGTTCGAAGTGGAAAATGCCCTGCTGGATCCGCGCTTCAGGCACAACCCGCTGGTGACAGGTGCCCCGGACATTCGCTTTTACGCGGGCATGCCGCTGGCTGACGGGGAGGGCCATAACCTGGGTACCCTCTGTGTGATCGATCGCCAGCCGCGTCAGCTCAGTGGGCAGCAGAAGGACGCCCTGCGGTTGCTGGCCCAACAGACCATAAGCTTGTTCGAGCTGCGTTTGCAGACGCGGCGGCAGCAAGAGCAGGCCGCGCTGCATAAAGCGATTCTGAGCAGTGTGGGGACTGCCGTGCTGGTCACCGACATGGAGGGGGTGATTCGCCAGGCCAGCCCGGGGGTGCATCCCCTGCTGGGCTATGAGGTGGGGGCTCTGGTCGGTCAAAGTCTGGAGCTGGTGCTGCCCGATCAGGGGCGTCAGCTGCGGCCCGATCCATCCGGGCCGTTCACCGGCCCCGGCGTCGAGCAGGCCAGCCTGCATGAGTTGAATGCGCGGCATCGCAAAGGGCAGCGCATTCCCGTGTTGTTCAGCCTGGCACCGATTGCCATGGATGGCAGTCCGCAGCTGGGTTATCTGTGCATCCTCAATGACCTGAGCTATCGCGAGGAGGCCCTGCAGCGGCTGCAGCATATCGCCGGGCAACTGCCTGGCGTGGTCTATCAGTTCCAGCTGCTTAGCGATGGCCGAAGCTGCTTCCCCTACGCCAGCGAAGGGTTGCAGGACGTGTACGGACTGCTGCCCGAGCAGGTGAGGGAGGATGCGAGTCTCGTTTTCGCGCGAATTCACCCGGATGATCTGCCCGCCTTGACCGCCAGCATCCAGGAGTCGGCGGATAGCTTGAGTGTCTGGCACAGGGAGTACCGATTTCTTCACCCCACGAAGGGCCTCATCTGGCTGGAGGGCAGAGCCGCGCCCCAGCGGCGTGCCGATGACAGCATTCTCTGGCACGGCTTCATCACCGATATCACGCAACGCAAGCGGCTGGAGCAGATGAAGAGCGAGTTCGTCTCGACGGTCAGCCACGAGTTGCGCACCCCCCTGACCTCCATTGCAGGCTCGCTGGGGTTGATCAATGGTGAGGCCCTGGGGCCCGTGCCGGCGGCGATGCGCGAGATGCTGCTGATTGCGCAGAACAATTCCCAGCGCCTGCGCCAACTGATCGACGATCTGCTGGACATGGACAAGTTGCTTGCGGGCAAGATGAGCTTTATCCCGCAGCTTCTGGATCTGGACCATCTGCTTGCCGAGTGTGCCGCCAGCCATCAGGGGTTCGCCCGTCAGCATGAGGTGCAGCTGCGCTACGCGGGCGGGCCGGCAGCGCAGGTGATGGCGGATCCCCTGCGCCTGCAGCAGGTGCTGAGCAATCTGCTGTCCAATGCGCTGAAGTTTTCCCCGGCGGGCAGTCAGGTCGTCCTGTATACCCAGGCGATGGGGGGGCAGATAAGGGTTGCGGTGGCTGATCAGGGGCCGGGTATCCCTGCCGAGTTCGTTGATCGGCTCTTCGAGAAGTTCTCCCAGGCCGATGCCAGTGATCGCCGGCAGAAAGGCGGTACGGGGCTGGGGCTGGCCATCAGCAAGGAGCTGATCGAGCGCATGGGCGGGGTGATTGGCTTCTATCCTCGCCCCGAGGGCGGTAGCGTGTTCTGGATTGAATTGCCGGCGCAGCGTCAGGGGGACCCTGCAGCCCCGCCTGCTGCCTGCGAGGAGGATGATCATGGGTGAACTCAGGCGCATATTGCACGTGGAGGATGACCCCTCCATTCAGGCAGTGGCCAAGGTGGCGCTGGAGGCTGTCGGCGGGTTCGAGGTATTGAGTTGCTGCAGCGGTCAGGAGGCTCTGGATGAGGTGGTGAACTTTGCGCCGGACTTCATCCTGCTGGATGTGATGATGCCCGGGATGGACGGTCCGCAGACGCTTGAGCGGCTCGTCGAGCTGGTCGACATCGAGGCGATTCCCGTGGCATTCATGACGGCCAAGGTGCAACCGCCAGAGGTCGATTACTATCTGAGCCTGGGCGCGCGTGACGTGATCATCAAGCCTTTCGACCCGATGCAGTTGGCAAGTCAGATACGCGCCATTTGGAGCCGCTCGAATGGATAAACAGAAACAGTTGGCGGACCTGCAGGCCCAGTTGCAGATACTGGGCGAGCAATTCGTTCTGCGGCTCAAGGAGGAGTTACCTCAACTAGCCGAAAAGGCCTGCTATCTGCAGCGCTCCTCGGACCCCTCCGAGCAGCTGGCGCACCTGCAGGCTCTGCGCAGCCAGCTGCACAAACTCGCGGGAAGTGCCGGAACCTTCGGCTTCAAGGTACTGGGCGATCAGGCGCGCGCACTCGAGCAGCAGGCCCAGCAGTGGCTCAATAGCCTGGAGCTGCAGCACCAGGGGCTGGATACCTTTGTGGCGGATGTCCAGCAGCTTGCCGGTAGCGTGGAACTCTCTGCCGTTGCCGAAGTGATTGCGTCGCCGCAGGACTGGCTGCGCAAGGAGTCTACGGTGGGCGACGAGCGGCGCATCTACATCCTGGAGGATGAGGACAGTGTGGGCGAGAACATCCGCCGCACGCTCTCCACTTTTGGATACCAGGCTCGCCACTTTACCGGCACTGCTGGTCTCGACCAGGCGCTGGCCGAGCAGCTGCCGGACGCGTTGATAGTCGACGTCAACCTCGGCGACGCCCAGCAGAATGGGCTGGAGTATGTGTCTTCCCTGCAGCAGCGCCTGCCGCAGGCACTGCCGGTGCTGGTGCTGACGACGCAGAATGATTTCGACACCCAGTTACAGGCGGCCCGCCTCGGGGCTGTGGGCTTTTTCAGCAAGCCGGTGGATGTTGCCAAACTGGAAGGCCGTCTTGAGCAGTGTTTCGCTCAGCATGCGGGGGCGCCCTATCGGGTACTGATCGTCGATGACGACCACGCGCTGACCAATCGCTACCGCCTGGTGCTGAGCGGAGCCAATATGCTGGTGGAGGTCGTCAATGAGCCTGCCCGGCTGTTCGAGGCGATTGCACGGTTCAGCCCGGAAGTGCTGCTGCTGGATGTGAACATGCCCGGCTGCTCGGGCCCCGAGCTGGCGCAGATGGTACGGTTCAATGACGACTGGATCAGGATACCCATCATCTATCTGTCGGCCGAGACCGATATCGGTCTGCAGATGAGCGCGCTGCTCAAGGCCGGGGATGATTTCGTTACCAAGCCCATCTCTGACAAGAGCCTGGTCGCAACCGTGTTTTCCCGGGCACAGAGGGCGCGGTTGCTCAGCAATGCCCTTGCGCGAGACAGCCTGACGGGGCTGTTGAAGCATGCCGACATCAAGGAACAGGTCGCGCTTGAGTACGAGCGTGCCCAGCGTACGGGCAAACCCATGAGCGTGGTCATGCTGGATATAGACCACTTCAAGAAGGTCAATGACTCATATGGCCATGGCGTTGGCGATAATGTCATTCGCGCTCTGGCCAACCTGCTCAGGCAGAGGCTCCGCAGGGTCGACAGCCTTGGACGATATGGTGGTGAAGAGTTTATGGCCGTGCTCCCCGAGTGCAGCGGAGAGCACGCACTTCAGGTGCTTGACGAAATTCGCCAGCAGTTCGCGCAGATCAGCTTTTCCAGCGACGTCGGCGATTTCAGCGTCAGCCTCAGCGCGGGGGTGGCGTCATGCGTCACGCGGGATGCCGGCGCGCTGATCGAGGCCGCCGACAAGGCGCTCTACTCGGCGAAGCACTCGGGGCGTAACCAGGTCTGCCTGGCTGAATAAGCGCGCGAACGCCAGTCTCATGAGGTCGGGCGAGGGTCAGAACAACCGCAACGGCTCCTCGTCCAGCGCCGCCCGCTGCTCGCGCAGCGCCAGGATCTGATCGCCCCAATAGCGCTCGTTGGCGAACCAGGGAAACGCCAGCGGGAAGGCCGGGTCGTCCCAGCGCCGGGCGATCCAGGCGCTGTGGTGCATCAGGCGCAGCGCGCGCAGGCCCTCGATCAGCGGTAGCTCGCGGGCCTCGAAGTCGTGGAACTCGTTGTAGCCGTCGACCAGTTCGGACAGCTGGCCCAGGCGCTCCTGGCGGTCGCCGGCGAGCATCATCCACAGGTCTTGCACGGCCGGGCCCATGCGGCAGTCGTCGAGGTCGACGACATGGAAGGCGTCGTCGCGGTGCAGCAGGTTGCCGGGGTGGCAGTCGCCGTGCAGGCGGATCGGCGTGTAGCGCACGCGGGCGAACAGCTCATCCAGTTGGTTGAGCAGGTCGCGCGCCACCGATTCGTAGGCCGGCAGAAGGCTGCGCGGCACGAAGCCGCCTTCCAGCAGGGTATCCAGGGAGGCATGGCCGAAGCCCGCCACCGTGAGTGTCTCGCGGTGCTCGAACGGGCGGCTGGCGCCCACCGCATGCAGGCGGCCGAGCAGTTGGCCGAGGCTGTACAGCTGGTCCAGGTTGCCCGGCTCCGGGGCGCGGCCGCCGCGGCGGGGGAACAGGGCGAAGCGGAAGCCGGCGTGTTCGAACAGGCTCTCGCCGTCGCGCTGCAGGGGCGCCACCACGGGCACCTCGCACTCGGCCAGTTCGTGGCTGAAGGCGTGTTCCTCGCGGATGGCCGCGTCGCTCCAGCGGTCCGGGCGATAGAACTTGGCGATCAGCGGCGCGCTGTCCTCGATGCCGACCTGGTAGACGCGGTTCTCGTAGCTGTTCAGCGCCAGCACGCGGGCGTCGCTGAGGTAGCCGAGGCTTTCCACGGCATCGAGCACCAGATCGGGGGTGAGGGTGGCGAAGGGATGGCTCATGGGGTGCTCCAGTCAAGGCGCCCAGTGTAGCCATTCAATCGCCCGGTTTGGGTGTGCGTGCCAGGCAATAGACATCGACGCGCCGGGCGCCAGCCCTGAGCAGCAGGCGGGCCAGGGCTTCGGCGGTGGCACCGGTGGTCAGCACATCATCGACCAGCGCCAGGTGCAGCCCCTTTATGCTGGCCCGCTCCGACAGGGCAAAGGCCTGGCGCAGATTGCGCTTGCGCGCGGCGGCGTCCAGTTCCTGCTGGTGCGCGCCTTCCCGCGGGCGCAGCAGCCAATCGCTGTGCACCGGCAGCTGCAGATCGGTTGCCAGCCAGCGGGCGAGCATCTCGCTCTGGTTGAAGCCACGCTGGCGCAGGCGCCTGCGTCCCAGCGGCACCGGCAGGAGGCAGTCGGGGCGCGGCAGCCCTTCGGCGAAGGCGTGCTGCAGATGATGTGACAGCAGGCCGCCCAGCAGACGTCCCAAAGGCCACTGCGCCTGATGCTTGAAGCGGGTGATCAGGCTGTCGACCGGGAAATCGTAGCGCCACGGCACTTCGACCCGGGCGAAGGCCGGCGGTCGTTTGAGGCAGGCGCCGCAGGTCAGCCCCGTGCCGGGCAGTGGCAGCGCACAGATCGCGCAGTGCCCGCCAAGCCAGGGCAGTTCGGCCTCGCAGGCGCTGCACAGCGGTTGCGCGGTGTCTGCCAGGTCATTGCACAGCAGGCAGGTTTGTTTGTTTTTTGTCCAGATGTAAACCTGGTCGTCCGCGAATGGTTGACAGCGCATGGTCCTTCCCTTGACGATGCCTCAGCCGTGTTGCACAGCCTAGAACAAGGAATCACCCCATGAGCGCCAGCGTCGCCACCGCCACCCGTCACGATTGGTCCCTCGCCGAGGTCAAGGCGCTGTTCGAGCAGCCGTTCAACGACCTGCTGTTCCAGGCGCAGACCGTGCACCGCATGTACTTCGACCCGAACCGTGTGCAGGTTTCCACCCTGCTGTCGATCAAGACCGGCGCCTGTCCCGAGGACTGCAAGTACTGCCCGCAGTCCGGCCACTACAACACCGGCCTGGACAAGCAAAAGCTGATGGAGGTGCAGAAGGTGCTGGAGGCGGCCGCCGAGGCCAAGGCCATCGGCTCCACCCGCTTCTGCATGGGCGCGGCGTGGAAGCACCCGTCGGCCAAGGACATGCCCTATGTGCTGAAAATGGTCGAAGGCGTCAAGGCGCTGGGCCTGGAGACCTGCATGACCCTGGGCAAGCTCGACCAGGAGCAGACCCGCGCGCTGGCCGCCGCCGGCCTTGACTACTACAACCATAACCTGGACACCTCGCCGGAGTTCTACGGCAACATCATCACCACCCGCACCTACTCCGAGCGCCTGCAGACCCTGGCCTACGTGCGCGAGGCGGGGATGAAGATCTGCTCCGGCGGCATCCTCGGCATGGGCGAGTCGCTCGACGACCGCGCCGGCCTGCTGATCCAGCTGGCCAACCTGCCCGAACACCCGGAAAGCGTGCCGATCAACATGCTGGTCAAGGTCGAGGGCACGCCGCTGGCTGGCGAGAAGGACGTCGATCCGTTCGACTTCATTCGCATGCTCGCCGTGGCGCGGATCATGATGCCCAAGTCGCACGTACGCCTGTCTGCCGGCCGCGAGGCGATGAACGAGCAGATGCAGGCCCTGGCCTTTATGGCCGGCGCTAATTCCATTTTTTACGGCGAGAAGCTGCTGACCACGGCCAACCCGCAGGCCGACAAGGACATGGCCCTGTTCAAGCGCCTCGGCATCAAACCGGAAGAGCGCGAGGAGCATGCCGACGAGGTGCATCAGGCCGCCATCGAGCAGGCTCTGGCCGAGCAGCGCGACTCCAAGTTGTTCTACGACGCCGCTTCGGCGTGACGCAGAACGCCCCCTCTCCCATTGATGGGAGAGGGCTGGGGAGAGGGGCGGTTTCAACCCTCTCCCCCGGCCCCTCTCCCGCGAGCGGGAGAGGGGGAGATGAAACCTCATCGAGCCATCCATGCCTTTCGATCTCGCCGCCCGTTTAGCCGAGCGCCACGCCGCCCACCTCTACCGCCAGCGTCCGCTGCTGGAAAGCCCGCAGGGGCCCGAGGTGGTGGTCGACGGCCGCCCGCTGCTGGCCTTCTGTTCCAACGACTACCTGGGCCTGGCCAACCACCCCGAGGTGATTGCGGCGCTGCGCGCTGGCGCGGAACAATGGGGCGTCGGCGGCGGTGCCTCGCACCTGGTGATCGGCCACAGCTCGCCTCACCACGAACTGGAGGAAGCCCTGGCCGCGTTCACCGGGCGCGCGCGCGCGCTGCTGTTCTCCACAGGCTACATGGCCAATCTGGCTGCCGTCACCGCGCTGGTCGGGCAGGGCGATACGGTGCTGGAGGACCGTCTCAACCACGCCTCGCTGTTGGACGCCGGCCTGCTGTCCGGCGCGCGCTTTTCGCGCTACCTGCACAACGATGCAGTCAGCCTGAGCAAGCGCCTGGATAAGGCAGAGGGCAATACCCTGGTGGTGACCGACGGCGTGTTCAGCATGGACGGCGACCTGGCCGACCTGCCGGCGCTGTGCGCCGAAGCCCGCAGCAAGGGCGCCTGGGTGATGGTCGATGACGCTCACGGCTTCGGCCCGCTGGGCGCCACCGGCGGCGGCATCGTCGAGCATTTCGGCCTGGGGATCGAGGACGTGCCGGTGCTGGTCGGCACCCTGGGCAAGGGCTTCGGCACCGCCGGCGCCTTCGTCGCCGGCAGCGAGGAGCTGATCGAGACGCTGATCCAGTTCGCCCGCCCCTACATCTACACCACCAGCCAGCCGCCGGCCGTGGCCTGCGCCACGCTGAAGAGCCTGGAGCTGCTGCGCACGGAAGGCTGGCGCCGCGAGCACCTCAACCGGCTGATCGCCCGCTTCCGCGCTGGCGCCACGGAGATTGGCCTGAACCTGATGGCCAGCCCGACGCCGATCCAGCCGATCCTGGTCGGCGACAGTGAGCGGGCGCTCAAACTCTCCGCGTTGCTCAAGGATCGCGGCCTGCTGGTCGGCGCCATCCGCCCGCCGACCGTGCCAGCTGGCAGCGCACGCCTGCGCGTGACCTTGTCCGCCGCCCACAGCGAGGCGCAGCTGGAACGGCTGCTGGCCGCGCTGGCCGAGTGCTGGCCATTGGTGAACCAAGATGCGTGATCATCTGATCCTGCTACCGGGCTGGGGCCTGGGTAGCCTGCCGCTGGAGGTGCTGGCCGAGGCCCTGCGTGGGCTCGACCCGGCACTCAGGGTGGATATCGAGCCGCTGCCCGAGCTGAGTCGTGGCGAGCCGCGCGACTGGTTGCTGGAGCTGGACGAGCGCCTGCCGCCACACACCTGGCTGGGCGGCTGGTCGCTCGGCGGCATGCTCGCCAGCGAGCTGGCGGCTCTGCGCGGCGAGCGCTGCCGCGGCCTGCTGACCCTGGCCAGCAACCCCTGTTTCGTCGCCGGGGCAGACTGGCCATATGGCATGGACGAGGCCTCCTTCGACGCCTTCGTCGCCGGCTGCCGTGACCATCCGGCGGCCACGCTAAAACGCTTCAGCCTGCTCTGCACCCAGGGTTCGAGCGAGGCGCGCGGCCTCGCGCGTCAGCTGCAGGCCGCGGCACCGAACCTGGACCCCGAGGTGCTGCTGGCCGGTCTGGAGGTGCTGGGCAACTTCGACGGGCGCAGCGCCCTGCAGCGCTTCGTCGGGCCACAGCTGCATCTGCTGGCCGGTGCCGATGCACTGGTGCCGGCCGAGGTGGCCGGCGAGCTGCTGGCACTGCAGCCGGATATCGAGGTGGGTTTAATCGAGGAAGTCAGCCATGCCTTCCCGCTGGAGCGCCCGCACGAGGTGGCCGCCGCCATTCATGCCTTTATCACCGAGGCCGGCGATGTCTGACGCTGCACTGCCGGACAAGCGCCGGGTGGCCGAATCCTTTTCCCGGGCGGCGGCGAGTTACGATAGCGTTGCCGAATTGCAGCGCGCGGTCGGCGGTGAACTGCTGCAACGCCTGCCGCCATTGCTGCCGACCCGCTGGCTGGACCTGGGCAGTGGCACCGGGCATTTCACCCGGCGCCTGGCCGAGCATTACCCGCAGGCCGAAGGTGTGGCCCTGGACCTGGCCGAGGGCATGCTGCGCCATGCCCGGCCGCAGGGTGGGGCGGGCCATTTCATCGCTGGCGATGCCGAGCGTTTGCCGCTGCGTGATGGCAGCCTCGACCTGATGTTCTCCAGCCTGGCCGTGCAATGGTGCGGCGATTTCGCCGCCGTGCTCGGCGAAGCGCGCCGCGTGCTGCGGCCTGGTGGCGTGCTGGCGTTCAGCAGCCTGTGCGTCGGTACCCTGCAGGAGCTGCGCGACAGTTGGCAGGCGGTGGATGGGTTCGTCCACGTCAATCGCTTCCGCCGCTTCGAGGGCTACCAGGCACTGTGTGCCGCCAGTGGGCTACAGGTGCTGACGCTGGAGCGCCAGGCCCGGGTGCTGCATTTTCCCGACCTGCGCGCGCTGACCCATGAGCTCAAGGCCCTGGGCGCACACAACCTCAATCCGGGGCGTCCCGACGGCCTTATCGGGCGTGCGCGCATTCGCGCCCTGGTCGAGGCCTACGAGCATTTTCGCCAGCCCGCTGGGCTGCCGGCCACCTACCAAGTGGTTTACGGCGTGCTGCGGCGGCCCGACTAAGGGCCGCGTGCCCCACGACTTCGAGGAATAACAGCCATGGCCCAAGCCTTCTTCGTCACGGGCACCGACACCGAGATCGGCAAGACCACCATCGCCGCGGGCCTGCTGCACGCCGCCCGCTTGGCAGGGTTGAGCACGGCGGCGGCCAAGCCGGTGGCTTCCGGCTGCGAGCAGACGGCCGCGGGGCTGCGCAACGACGACGCGCTGGCCCTGCTCGGGCAGTGCTCGCTGGCACTGGACTATGCCGAGGTCAATCCCTTCGCCTTCGCGCCCGCCATCGCGCCGCATCTGGCCGCGCGCGAGGCGGCTGTCGAGCTGAACGTGGCGCGCTTGCGCCCGGCGGTGCAGCAGGTGCTGGCGCGTGGCGCCGATTTCACCCTGGTCGAGGGCGCTGGTGGCTGGCGCGTGCCGCTGGCCGGGAGCGAGACCCTGGCCGACCTGGCCGTGGCGTTGGAGTTGCCGGTGATCCTGGTGGTCGGTGTGCGCCTGGGCTGCATCAATCACGCGGTGTTGACCGCCGAGGCCATCGCGCACGACGGCCTGCATCTGGCGGGCTGGGTGGCCAATATTGTCGATCCACAGACCTCGCGCCTGGAGGAGAACCTGGCGACCCTGGCCGAGCGCCTGCCTGCGCCCTGTCTCGGGCGAGTGCCTCGTCTGGCCTTGGCGACACCCGCGGCGGTGGCGGCGCACCTGAGTTTGTCGGCGTTATAAGCCGCTGATCGGCCATCGCGCTTTGCTTGTACGTTTTTTGAGCATTTTCTGCTTCAATTGCAGGCATGAGTCTGTCCCGTGAGGGAGTCGCAAGCATGGAAATCTCTGGTAACGCTTTCAGTGCGGGTCTCAGCGGCATTCAGGCCGGGCAGCGCCGTGTCGAGCAGGCAGCCAGTGAGATCGCCGGTAATACCTTGCCGACGCGGGCGCCGGCCGAGGCGCCCCCGGCCCAGCAGGTCGAACCGAGCCCGCAGAGCCAGGCCAACACCCAGGCCGACATGGCCGAGAGCCTGGTCGGCCTGATGCAGGGGCGTAACGAAGTGCAGGCCAGCGCGCGGGTGGTGGAAACCGCCGACGAAGTGCTGGGCACGCTGATCGACACCCGCGCCTGACCGGAGCGTCAGCGCCGCAGTAAATAGAGGGCTCGCCCCGCGGCGAGGAGGGTCTGATGCAGATCGGCAGCGCTACGCTCTATGTCGCGCCTCTGCCGTTGTCCCAGGCGGCCCGCCCCGTTTCGTCCAGTCTTTCCCAGCCTGCTCCCAGCGAAGAGTCCCTGCCCTCCGGCCAGTCAGTCACCTCTACCGACGACACGGCCCTGCGCGACGAGGCGGCCAGCCCGGCACGCGGCGAGGCGGAAGAGGAAAAGGCATCCCCCCGCGAAGCCCAGCAGCAACGCCAGGAGCAGCTGGAGATTGCCGAGCTGGCCACTCGTGATCGCGAGGTGCGGGCTCACGAGCAGGCCCATGCGGCGGTCGGCGGCGCCTATGCCGGAGCCCCCACCTACACCTTTACTCGCGGCCCGGATGGCAAGCGCTACGCCATTGGTGGCGAAGTCAGCATCGACAGCAGCCCTATTCCCAATGATCCCGAGGCGACCCTGCGCAAGATGGAGCTGGTGCAGCGCGCCGCCCTGGCGCCCGCCGAGCCCTCCGCCCAGGACCGCCGCGTCGCCGCCCAGGCCGCCGCCCAGGCGACCCAGGCGCGCGCCGAGCTGGCGCAGTTGCGCCGTGAAGAGGCGGCCAGCGCCGCCGAGGAGCGTGCCGCGCTGCGCGAGGAGCGCCTCGCCGCGGAGGAGGAGCGCAAGGCTCGCGAGGAAGAGACGGCAGATCAGGAGCGGCAACCCAGCGCGCCACCGCCTAGACTGGATTTATACCTGCGTCTGGCCCAGCTGCAGGCCCCCGTGCCAACGGTCGATCTGCTGGCCTGAGCGGCTCCTGGCGGGTGCTTGACAAGGGTAGGGCGTAAACGTATGTTTCAAACGCCTGTTTGATTGCTGGGCCGGTTCGTGCCTGCCGGGCGTCGGGAGTCATCCCGCACATGACCGATTCGCTCGGTCACCCTAACACTAAGGAATCCACCGTAGAGGTTTACCGCTATGCCTGAGTACAAGGCCCCCTTGCGTGATATCCGCTTCGTTCGCGACGAACTGCTCGGCTACGAAGCGCACTATCAGAGCCTGCCGGCTTGCCAAGATGCTACCCCGGACATGGTCAACGCCATCCTCGAAGAAGGCGCCAAGTTCTGCGAGCAGGTAATCGCTCCGCTGAATCGTGTGGGTGACATCGAGGGCTGCACCTGGACTCCGGAAGGCGTGAAGACCCCGACCGGCTTCAAAGAAGCCTACCAACAGTTCGTCGAAGGCGGCTGGCCGAGCCTGGCTCATGACGTCGAGCACGGCGGTCAAGGTCTGCCGGAATCCCTGGGTCTGGCCATCAGCGAAATGGTTGGCGAAGCCAACTGGTCCTGGGGCATGTACCCGGGCCTGTCGCACGGGGCCATGAACACCATCTCCGAGCACGGTACCGACGAGCAGAAGCACGTCTACCTGACCAAGCTGGTTTCCGGCGAGTGGACCGGCACCATGTGCCTGACCGAGCCGCACTGCGGTACCGACCTGGGCATGCTGCGCACCAAGGCCGAGCCCCAGGCCGACGGTTCCTACAAGGTTTCCGGCACCAAGATCTTCATCTCCGCCGGTGAGCACGACATGTCGGGCAACATCGTCCACATCGTGCTGGCCCGCCTGCCCGACGCCCCGCAGGGCACCAAGGGTATCTCCCTGTTCATCGTGCCGAAGTTCCTGCCGAACGCCGATGGTTCCGCCGGTCAGCGCAACAGCGTTTCCTGCGGCTCGATCGAGCACAAGATGGGCATCCACGGCAACGCCACCTGCGTGATGAACTTCGACGGTGCCACTGGCTACCTGATCGGCCCGGCCAACAAAGGCCTGAACTGCATGTTCACCTTCATGAACACTGCTCGTCTGGGTACCGCCCTGCAGGGTTTGGCCCACGCCGAAATCGGCTTCCAGGGCGGCCTGAAGTACGCTCGCGAGCGTCTGCAGATGCGTTCCCTGACCGGTCCGAAAGCGCCGGACAAAGCGGCCGACCCGATCATCGTCCACCCGGACGTGCGTCGTATGCTGCTGACCATGAAGGCTTTCGCCGAAGGCAACCGCGCCATGGTCTACTTCGCTGCCAAGCAGGTTGACCTGGTCAAGTACAGCCAGGACGAAGAAGAGAAGAAGGCCGCCGACGAGCTGCTGGCTTTCCTGACTCCGATCGCCAAGGCCTTCATGACCGAAGTCGGCTTCGAAGCGTCCTCCCACGGCATGCAGATCTACGGCGGCCACGGCTTCATCGCCGAGTGGGGCATGGAGCAGAACATGCGCGACTGCCGTATCTCGATGATGTACGAAGGCACCACCGGCGTTCAGGCCCTCGACCTGCTGGGTCGTAAGGTCCTGATGACCCAGGGCGGCGCGCTGAAGAACTTCACCAAGATCGTGCACAAGTTCTGCCAGGCCAACGAAGGCAACGAAGCCATCAAGGGCCTCGTTGCTCCGCTGGCTCAGCTGAACAAGGAGTGGGGCGACATCACCATGAAGATCGGCATGGCTGCGATGAAAGATCGCGAAGAAGTCGGTGCCGCTTCCGTGGACTACCTGATGTACTCCGGCTACGCCTGCCTGGCCTACTTCTGGGCCGACATGGCGCGTCTGGCCGCCGAGAAGCTGGCTGCCGGTACCGACGACGAAGCTTTCTACAAGGCCAAGCTGCAGACCGCGCGCTTCTACTTCCAGCGCATCCTGCCGCGTACTCGTGCCCACGTCGAAGCCATGCTGTCCGGCGCCAACAACCTGATGGAAATGGACGAAGAGCACTTCGCTCTGGGCTACTAAGTCCGGTCCGACCTCAGGTCAGAAAACCGCAGCCTTCGGGCTGCGGTTTTTTTATGGGTCGAGGAAAATGCACGACGGAATGCGAAGGATTTCCGCTGCCCTTTGCGTGCGATGCAGGCAGAATGCTGCATCATCCCAGCCAATGCTCCGTTGCCCGTGCCTCGTCTAAGCGCCTACCGCCCCGACCATCTGCTGACCGCCCTGCCACTGCTGCTGGCCGGCCTGGCCGTGGCGCGCCTGGGGGAGCTGAGCGAGTTCTTCCTGTCGCTGTTCAACGTGCTGCCGACCCTTCTCCTGCTGCTGGGCGGCGCCTTCTGCGTGGTCTATGGCCGCCAGCGCGAGTTCTCCCTGCTGGTGGTGGTCTACCTCGCCTACTTCCTGCTGGACATCCAGACCGATCACTTCCGCGAGCAGGGCCAGGTGCGCCAGGATGCCGCGCTGGTGTTCCATCTGTGCAGCTTGCTGCTGCCGTTGCTGTACGGCCTGTTCGGCGCCTGGCGCGAGCGTAGCCACCTGCTGCAGGACATGGTGGCGCGAGCCGCCGTGCTGCTGGCTATCGGCGGCACTGCGCTGGCCCTGGCGCGTCGCTTCCCCGCCGGCCTGCAGGGCTGGTTGACGGAGATCCACTGGCCGCTCTGGCATGGGCAGTGGATGAGCCTGATCCAGCTGGCCTACCCGCTGTTCCTGATCGCCGGTGTGCTGCTCGCGGTGCAGTACCTGCGCCAGCCGCGGCCGCTACATGCGGCGCTGTTGCTAGGCCTGCTCGGGCTGCTGTGGATGCTGCCCAACACCTTCATCTTGCCGCATGCGTTGCAGGTGATGAGCAGCCTGGTGATGCTGATGATCGTGGCGGCGGTGGTGCACGAGGCCTATCAGATGGCCTATCGCGACGAACTCACCGGGCTACCCGGGCGCCGCGCGCTGAACGACCGCCTGGAGCGCCTGGGGCGCAATTACGTGATCGCCATGGCCGACGTTGATCACTTCAAGAAATTCAACGACACCCACGGCCACGACGTTGGCGACGAAGTGCTCAAGCTGGTCGCCAGCCAGCTGCGCAAGGTCGGCGGCGGTGGCAAGGCTTATCGCTACGGGGGCGAGGAGTTCACCCTGGTGTTTCCCGGCAAGTCGCTGGACGAGTGCCGGCCGCACCTGGAGGCGGTGCGCGAGGCGGTCGAGAAGTATCCGCTGCAGCTGCGCGATCGCCAGCAGCGCCCGAAGAGCGACAAGGAGGGGCGCCAGCGGCGCAGGCCCGGCGGGGCTGGCAGTGTATCGGTGACCATCAGTATCGGCGTGGCCGAGCGTGAGCTGCAGCAGCGTTCCGCCGACGAGGTGATTCGCTGTGCCGACAAGGCCCTTTATGCGGCCAAGAAAGCCGGGCGCAACTGCGTGGTGGCGCAGGGTGAGAGCCGTCGTGGTGCGGTGCGGGTCGCGGCTGCCGCCGAATAGCGCATGCGTTGTGACCGGTAGTCCATAACCTGAACCTATGTCCTGTTTTTGTGTTCGGATAGACTCCGGGCCATGTTGAAACGGCCGGATCGTCGGCCGTTCCGTTGCTCCCGAGGATCGTTCCATGGCCGACTACAAAGCTCCCCTGCGCGACATGCGCTTCGTTCTCAATGAAGTCTTCGACGTTTCCAAGCTGTGGGCCGAGCTCCCCGGCCTGGCCGAGGTGGTCGATGCCGATACCGCGGCTGCCATTCTCGAAGAAGCCGGCAAGGTCAGTGGCGGCACCATCGCCCCGCTGAACCGCAGTGGCGATGAAGAAGGCTGCTCCTGGGTTGACGGCGCGGTGAAGACCCCGGCCGGCTTCCCCGAGGCCTACCAGACCTACGCCGAAGGCGGTTGGGTCGGCGTTGGTGGCTCGCCGGAGTTCGGCGGCATGGGCATGCCGAAAGTGATCGGTGCCCAGGTCGAGGAAATGGTCAACTCGGCCAACCTGTCCTTCGGCCTGTACCCGATGCTGACCGCCGGTGCCTGCCTGTCGATCCTCAACCACGCCAGCGAAGAGCTGAAGCAGCAGTACCTGCCTAACATGTACGCCGGTGTCTGGGCCGGTTCCATGTGCCTGACCGAGCCGCACGCCGGTACCGACCTGGGCATCATCCGCACCAAGGCCGAACCGCAGGCCGATGGCAGCTACAAGATTTCCGGCACCAAGATCTTCATCACCGGCGGTGAGCACGACCTGACCGAGAACATCATCCACCTGGTGCTGGCCAAGCTGCCGGACGCCCCGGCCGGCCCGAAGGGTATCTCGCTGTTCCTGGTGCCGAAGGTGATGGTCAACGCCGATGGTTCGCTGGGTGCGAAGAACTCGCTGGGCTGCGGCTCGATCGAACACAAGATGGGCATCAAGGCGTCGGCCACCTGCGTGATGAACTTCGACGGCGCCACCGGCTACCTGGTCGGTGAAGTGAACAAGGGCCTCAACGCCATGTTCACCATGATGAACTACGAGCGTCTGGGCGTCGGCATCCAGGGCCTGGCCCTGGGCGAGCGTTCCTACCAGAGCGCCGTCGAGTACGCCCGCGAGCGTATCCAGAGCCGCGCGCCGACCGGCCCGGTGGCGAAGGAAAAAGCCGCCGACCCGATCATCGTGCATCCGGACGTGCGCCGCATGCTGCTGACCATGAAGGCGCTGAACGAGGGCGGTCGCGCCTTCTCCAGCTATGTCGCCATGCAGCTGGACACTGCCAAGTACAGTGAAGACAAGGAAACCGCCAAGCGTGCCGAGGAGCTGGTCGCCCTGCTGACCCCGGTGGCCAAGGCCTTCCTCACCGACATGGGCCTGGAAACCACCGTGCACGGCCAGCAGATCTTCGGCGGCCACGGCTTCATCCGCGAGTGGGGCCAGGAGCAGCTGATCCGTGACTGCCGCATCACCCAGATCTACGAAGGCACCAACGGCATCCAGTCGCTGGACCTGATGGGTCGCAAGATCGTCGGCAGCGGTGGCAGCTTCTACAGGCACCTGTCCGATGAGATCAAGAGCTTCGTCGCTACCGCCGACGCCTCGCTGGCCGAGTTCACCGGCCCGCTGAAGGCCGCCGTGGAAAACCTCGATGCGCTGACCGCCTGGGTCATCGACCAGGCCAAGGCCAACCCGAACGAAATCGGCGCTGCTTCGGTGGAGTACTTGCACGTGTTCGGCTACACCGCCTACGCCTACATGTGGGCCCTGATGGCCCGCGCCGCGCTGGGCAAGGAAGGTCAGGACGACTTCTACGCCAGCAAGCTGGGCACCGCGCGCTTCTTCTTCGCCCGCCTGCTGCCGCGCATCCACTCGCTGACCGCCTCGGTCAAGGCCGGTAGCGAGTCGCTGTACCTGCTGGACGCCGCGCAGTTCTAAGCGCGTTTCGGTGATGCAAAGCCCCGCCTCGGCGGGGCTTTTGCGTTTCTGTGGGCGTGGGATTGCGTTGTCCGGAAGAACGTAAGCCTGCGAAGCGTTGTGTCTGTGCGCCAGTTGACCTACGTCTCTGTGTGGGAGGCAGGGCGCGCCGATATACTCGGTGCGCCCCGCGTCGTTCGCGGGTCTCGCAGGGATACAACGCATGCAATGGATCTTCATGCTGGTCGGCCTGGTGCTGGGCGCACTGGCCGGTGAATCGGTGACCTCCGCCCTGCTCGGCGGCCTGATCGGCCTGGGTCTGGGCCAGGCACTGCGCCTGCAGCAACTCGGCGCCGACAATGCGCGCTTGCGCGAGGAGCTGAAAGGCTTCGCCGAGCGCTTCGAGCGCGGCACCACGGCCATGGTCGAGCGGCTGACAAGGCTGGAGAGTGGCCAGCCAGCGACTGCCGAGCCCGAGGTGCCCGCTGCCGCCGCTGATGTCCCGCCCAAGCCAGAGCCCGAGGCGGCTCCGGTGCCGGTCGCGCCGGAGTCGCTGCCTGAGAGCGCGGCCGACGAGCTGGTCTGGGAGCTGCCGGAGTTGCCCGCCGCCGCTGCGGTGGCCATGCAGCCCGCCGCGGCGCCGGCGCACCCCCAGCCGCCGCAGTCCTCAATCCCGCGCTCGCCGGTACCGCCGCGCGAACCATCACCCATCGAACGTGCCATCGACATCGCCCAGGCCTGGCTGTTGGGCGGCAATACCGTGCTACGCGTCGGCGTGGTGCTGCTGTTCCTCGGCCTGGCCTTCCTCCTGCGTTACGCCACCGAGGGCATGGTGGTGCCGGTGGAATTGCGCTATGCCGGCGTGGCGGCCAGCGCCATCGGCCTGCTTGGGCTCGGCTGGTGGTTGCGCCGGCGTAACCCGAACTACGGCCTGATGCTGCAGGGCACCGGCATCGCCGTGCTGTACCTGACGGTGTTCGCCGCGATGCGCCTGCCCCCGCTGCTTGATCCGAAGCTGGCGCTCGGCCTGCTGGTGCTGGTCACCGCCTTCTCGGCCATTCTCGCCGTGGCGCAGAACGCCCTGGGCCTGGCAGTGGCGGCGGCGCTCGGCGGCTTCGCCGCGCCGATCCTCACGTCCACCGGCAGCGGCAACCATGTGGCGCTGTTCAGCTACTTCATCCTGCTCAACGCCGGCATCCTCGCCATCGCCTGGTTCAAGGCCTGGCGCCTGCTCAACCTGGTCGGCTTCCTGGGCACCTTCGGCATCGGTTTCGCCTGGGGCCTGCGCTCCTACACCCCGGAGCTGCTGTGGAGCAGCGAGCCGTTCCTGATTGTGTTTTTTCTGATGTACGTGGCCATCGGCCTGCTGTTCGCCCGGCGCCGGCTGCGCGAGGCGGCGGGCGCGCCGGAGGGGCGCGACGAGTTGCTGCGCTGGTCGCGCGGGCGCGCCGACTATGTCGATGCCACCGTGCTGTTCGGTCCGCCGCTGGTGGGCTTCGGCCTGCAGTACGCCATCGTCCAGCACCTTGAGTTCGCCGCCGCGTTCAGCGCCCTGGGCCTCGGCCTGTTCTATCTGCTGCTGGCGCGTCTGCTGCGCGGGCGCAACGTGCTGCTGTTGATGGAAACCTGCCTGGCCCTGGGCGTGGTGTTCGCCACCCTGGCCATCCCGCTGGGCCTGGATGCGCGCTGGACCTCCGCCGCCTGGGCGGTGGAAGGCGCCGGCATCTACTGGCTGGGGCTGCGCCAGGGGCGGCCGCTGGCGCGCATCTTCGCCCTGCTGCTGCAGGTCGGTGCGGCGCTGGCCTTCCTCGGCCAGGTCGATATCGGTTACGAGAACCTGCTCAACGGTGCGCCGCTGGGTGCGCTGATGCTCGGCGTGGCGCTGCTGTTCAGCTACTGGCAGCTGCGCCGGGCGCCGCTCGAGGCGAGTCCCGACTGGGAGCGTCGTGGCCTGCCTTGGCTGGCGGTGGCGGGCCTGCTGTTTCTCTACCTGATCGCGCCGCTGTGTTTCGGCGCCGAGGGTACGGCCATCGCTTGGGCGCTGGCGGGGCTGGCCACCTTGTTCGTTGGCCTGCGGCTGCAGGCGCGCAGTTTCCTGTTCACGGCCTTCGCCGTGCAGTTGCTCGGTGGTGCGGTATTCCTCACGCAGATGCAGGGCAGCGGGCTGGGCGAGTCCGGGGTGTTCTATTCCGGCTGGCGTGGCCTGATGGTCTGCTCGTTGATCGGTCTGGCATTGGTCGCCGGCATGCTGATCGCGGTGCGCGACAAGCTGGTCAGCGAGGATCGCCGGCTGATGCGCGGCCTGTCGCTGGTGATGCTGGTCGGCCTGGTTTTCGTCAACCTGGCGGTACTGTTCGTGTTGCCCTGGCAGAGCGCTGCGGCGGTATGGGCGGGCACGGGCCTGCTGATCCTCTGGCTCAGTCTGCACCTGCAGCTGCGCGCCAGCTTCCTGTTCGGCCTGCTGCTGCAGGTGGTCGGCGGTATCGCCTTCCTCGCCGCCAGCCCGCTGTTGCTCGGCGCGCTGCCGAGCGAAGGTCTGCGCCCGCTGGCGCATGCCGGCTTCTGGGCACCGCTGGTGCTGGCCCTGGCGGCGCAGATCGGCGCCTGGCGTCTGCGTCACGTACTGTTGCGTGAGCAGGCCGGTACGCTGGGTAGCCTGAGCCTGCAGCGTCTGGCGCAGCTGTTGCTGGCCTGGGGGGCCGGCTGGTGGGTGCTGGCGCTGGCCAGTGAGGTGTTGCGCTTCGTCGCCGCTGACCTGCAGGGCGCGGCGCTGCTGGCCCTGGCGGCGCTCAGCGTGGCGCTGTGGAGCTGGCTGGCCGGGCGTCTGCGCTGGCGTGCGCTGGCGCTGCTGGGCACGTTGCTGGTGCCGGCTGCGGTGGTCATCCTGCTGCACCTGGGGCATCGTTTTTACCATCCGGCCGCGGGGTTCGGCTGGCTCGGCTGGGGTCTGGTCTGCGCCGTGCACCTGTGGTCGCTCAAGCGCCTGGCGGAACTGCTGCCGGCGGGCGTGCGCAGTGCCGCCCATGTGCTGGGCTGCTGGCTGATGCTCGGCGTGCTGGCCCTGGAGTTGCGTTATGGCCTGATGCTGTTGGCCGAGCACTACAACGCCTGGCGCTGGCTGGGCTGGGCCGTGTTGCCGAGTGCCTTCCTCCTGGCCATGGCCGCACCGCGCGCCTGGCCCTGGCCGGTAGCGGCCTACCCGCGCGAATACCGGGTGCTGGCGGCCGCGCCACTGGCGCTGCTGATGCTCGGCTGGTTGTGGCTGGCCAACATCGCCAGCGACGGCAGCGCCGATCCGTTGCCCTACCTGCCGCTGCTCAACCCGCTGGAGCTGGGCATGCTGCTGGTACTGCTGGCGATCTACACCTGGCTGCGCGGCGGTCTGCCGCAGCTGGGGCTGGCTGCGTATGGCGAGCGCATCGCGCAGACAGTCGTCGGTGCCTCGCTGTTCGTGGTGCTGACCGCCAGCGTATTCCGCGCGGCCCATCATTGGGGCGGCGTGCCCTACGAGCTGGATGCGCTGCTCGACTCGATGCTGGTGCAGGCCGGACTGTCCATTGTCTGGACCCTGATCGCCCTGCCGCTGATGATCCTCGGCCACCTGCGCGGCCGCCGCGAGCTGTGGCTGCTGGGCGCGGTGCTGATCGCCGTGGTGGTGGCCAAGCTGTTCTTCGTCGAACTGGGCAATCGTGGCGGCCTGGAGCGCATCATTTCCTTTATCGGCGTCGGCGTATTGCTGCTGGTGGTGGGCTACTTCGCCCCGCTGCCGCCGCGCAAAGCCGAGCCTGACCAGGTGAACGCATGAATAAATACCTCTTACCGGCCCTCATGACGCTGCTCATGGCGCCGCTGGCGCAAGCCGACTACGCGACCCAGGTACCGCTGACGCTGGAAGGCGAGGGGCCCTGGTATCGTCTGGAGCTACCGCTGTCGCTGCAGATGGCTGCCCGTCATACCGACCTGCGTGACCTGCGGGTGGTCAATGCCGAGGGCGAGGAGCTGGCCTATGCCCTGACCCTAGGTGCTTCCCAGCCGGCGGAGCAGCGCCAGGAGGCGGCGGTGAAGTGGTTCCCGCTGACAGGCCCCGCTGACACTCAGGCGGTTCCGGCCATCCGCGTGCAGCGCAGTACCAGCGGCACCCTGGTGGAGGTGGCGCCCGAGCAGGTGGCGTCGGGTGAGCAGGTGCTGCGTGGCTGGCTGCTGGATGCCAGCGCCTTCGACCAGCCGCTGCATCGCCTGCAGCTGGATTGGAATGCCGAGCAGGAGGGATTCCAGCGCTTTTCCATCGAGGCCAGCGACGACCTGCAGCAGTGGCGGCGCTGGGAGGACGGGCAGATCGCCCGCCTGAGCTTCGATGGCGAGCGCGTCGAGCAGCGCGAGGTGGCCCTGCCGGGCGCCAAGGCGCGCTACCTGCGCCTGCTGTGGCAGGCGCCGCAGCAGGCGCCGGCGCTGCGTGCCGCGCGTGTGGTGAGTATTGATCACCCGTCAGCTGCCCCCTCGCTGGCCTGGTCCGCGCCGCTGCGGCCGACCTCGAGCAATGCCGGCGATTACAGCTGGGAACTGCCGCTGTCGCTGCCTTTGCAGAGGATTCGCGTCGAGCTGCCGGCGGGCAATGTGCTGGCGCCGGTCAGCCTGGCCGCACGCGGTGCCGGCAAGCTCGAATGGCAGCCGCTGACGCGTGGCCTGCTCTATCGCCTGCCGCAGGATGGCCAGGAGGCGCTGCAGAACGAGATCGAACTGTGGGGGGCACCGGTGCAGCAGTTGCGCCTGCGCGTCGACGCTCGCGGCGGTGGCCTGGGCAGCCCGGCGCCGACCATCCAGGTGGCGGTGCGCGGCACCCAGGTGGTGTTCCTCGCCCGCGGTTCCGCTCCCTACCGCCTGGCCCTGGGCGATGCTGGGGCGCATTCCGCGGCGCTGCCGCTGGGCACCCTGATTCCCGGCTACGAACCCAAACGCCTGGCCAGCCTGGGGCGCGCCACGGCGCCCGAACAAGTACCGGCAGCGGTGCAGCAGGCGGCCGACGCCGCACAGTCCGCGGCTGACTGGAAACGCGTGGGCTTATGGAGTGTTCTGCTGGCAGGCGTCGCGCTTCTCGGTGGCATGGCCTTCAGCTTGTTGCGTCAAGCGAAGTCCGGTGAACACTAGTTCTCCGAGGTCAAGCGCTTAGTGAATTGAGAGAAAAATCACGATAAAGTCGGGAAGTTCCACCGGTCCAATAACAATGACAAGGACATTCCGATGAAGCGCTTACTGACCCCCCTTGCGGCGGCCTGCCTGCTGGCCAGTGCATCCCTTCCGCTGCACGCCTCTCCCTATTCGAACCTGATCGTGTTCGGCGACAGCCTGAGCGATGCGGGCTGGACCACCGACTCAAGCGGCGCTCGTCGCTTCACCAATCGGGTCGGTCCGACTTATCAGGCCGGTGAGCCCTATGCTCAGGTATCGCCCATGCTCTTGGGCAGCCAGTTGGGACTCGGTGATGCCGGTCTTGCGGCGGCGAATGCGGGAGGCAATAACTGGGCGGTAGGGGGCTACCGAACCGACCAGATCCTCGGTACGGTCAACAATCAATATCTGGCAGCCAACGGGTTGCGTGCCGACCCCAATGCGCTCTATTACATTACCGGCGGCGGTAATGATTTCCTTCAGTTCCAAGTAACCAGTACCGCCACTGCTCAGGCGTCTGCTGGTCGCCTGGTTGATAGTGTGGAGTCGCTGCAGCGTGCCGGTGCTCGGTACATCATGGTCTGGTTGTTGCCTGATGTAGGACGGACGCCCAACTTCTTCGGTTCCGGCCTGCAGAGCACGGTGTCGGGCCTGGCTGCCGATTTCAATGCCGAGCTGGTGCGCCAGTTGTCCACGGTGGATGCTGAGATCATCCCGCTGAATATCCCGCTAATGCTCTCCGAGGTATTGGCCAGCCCTGGTAGCTATGGCTTGGCCAGTGACCAGAGCTCGTCGCAGCTGATCAGCACCTGTTTCGACAACTGCAGCAACCAAAACCCGATCTACGGCATCAACGGCACCAACCCCGACCCGACCAAGCTGCTGTTCAACGACAGCGTGCACCCGACCATCGCCGGGCAGATGCTGATCGCCGACTATGCCTACTCGCTGCTGGCCGCTCCCTGGGAGATCAGCCTGCTGCCGGAGATGGCGCATGGCACCCTGCGCTCGCACCAGGACCAGCTGCGCGCGCAGTGGCAGGCGGACTGGGAGGCCTGGCAGGCAGTGGGTCAGTGGCGATCCTTCGTCAATGGCGGCGGTCAGCGCCTGTCCTATGACGTCTACGAGAGCGACGCCGATGGCAATGGCTACAGCCTGAACGTCGGCGGCAGCTATCGCCTTGACGAAGCCTGGCGCGTCGGCCTGGCCGCCGGTTTCTACGAGCAGGGCCTGGAGGCCGGGGACGCCAACTCCGACTACGACCTGCGCAGCTACCTGGCCACCGCTTTCGCCCAGTACCAGCAGAATCGCTGGTGGGGTGAGCTGGCGGCCAGCGTTGGCTACCTGGACTACAAGGATCTCGAGCGTCAGTTCGACCTCGGCCAGACCACCCGCAGCGAGAAGGGCGACACCGATGGCGACCTGTGGAGCCTGAGCGGCCGTATCGGCTACGACATCGCCCAGAGCGCCGACAGCCCGTGGCACCTCAGTCCCTTCGTCAGCGCCGACTATGCGCGAGTCGAAGTGGACGGCTATGCCGAGGACAGCGCCAGATCGACCGCGCTGGAGTACGGCGACCAGAAGCGCAACTCCAAGCGCCTGGGGATCGGTCTGCAGGGCCTGTATGACCTGAACCAGCAGACCCGTCTGTTCGGTGAAGTGGCGATGGAGCGCGAGTACGAGGACGACGCCAGCGAAGTCGACATGTCGCTGCGCAGCCTGCCGACCATCGGTTACACCCTGGAAGGCTACACCCCGGACGACAAGACCTGGCGCGCCAGCTTCGGCGTCAGCCACCAGCTCGCTCCGGGCATGGCCGTACGGGGGGCGTACACCTTCCGCGACGCCGACGACAGCGACTCGCACGGCATCAACCTGTCCCTGTCCTGGGATATCTGAGTCACACCGGGGCCTCGTTCGAGGCCCCACTTCTTTGCGGTGGGCGCCGGGCGGGTCGAGACGCGGCGGTCACAGACGGGTAAACTGCGCGCGATTTTCACTTCCTCCTCCGGAGCCCCCCATGTCGCGCGTCACCCTGAGCCGCTACCTGATCGAACAGACCCGCAGTCACAACACCCCTGCCGACTTGCGCTTCCTCATCGAGGTGGTGGCGCGTGCGTGCAAGGAAATCAGCCATGCCGTGTCCAAGGGCGCACTGGGCGGCGTACTCGGCAGCATGGGCACCGAGAACGTGCAGGGCGAGGTGCAGAAGAAGCTCGACGTGATTTCCAACGAAATTCTCCTGGAGGCCAACGAGTGGGGCGGCCACCTGGCCGGCATGGCGTCCGAGGAAATGGACAACGCCTACCAGATTCCCGGTAGGTACCCCAAGGGTGCCTACCTGCTGGTGTTCGACCCGCTGGACGGCTCCAGCAATATCGACGTCAACGTCTCGGTCGGCACCATTTTCTCCGTGCTGCGCTGCCCGGATCAGTACCTGAGCCAGAACGACAGTCTCGACGAGAAAGCTTTCCTGCAGCCGGGTACCCAGCAGGTCGCCGCCGGCTACGCCATCTACGGCCCGCAGACCATGCTGATGCTGACCCTGGGCGACGGCGTGATGGGCTTCACCCTGGATCGCGAAATGGGCAGCTTCGTGCTCACCCACGAAAACATCCGCGTCCCGGAAAGCACCGCCGAGTTCGCCATCAACATGTCCAACCAGCGTCACTGGGAAGCCCCGGTGCAGCGCTATGTCTCCGAGCTGCTGGCCGGCAAGGAAGGCCCGCTGGGCAAGAACTACAACATGCGCTGGATCGCCTCGATGGTGGCCGACGTGCACCGCATCCTCACCCGCGGCGGCCTGTTCATGTACCCGCGCGACGCCCGTGAGCCGGAGAAGCCGGGCAAGCTGCGCCTGATGTACGAGGCCAACCCGATGTCCATGCTCATCGAGCAGGCCGGCGGCGCCGCCACCAACGGCACCCAGCGCATCCTCGACATCCAGCCGGAATCCCTGCACCAGCGCGTGGCGGTGTTCCTCGGCTCGAAGGAAGAAGTCGAGCGCGTCACCGGCTACCACCAGGCCTGAACCATGCCCGCCTGGCAGCCGTTGCTGGACTGGTGGTTCGGCGCTGCCGTAACCGCCGGCGAGGTAGCGGCGCAGCGCAGTGGCCTGTGGTTCGGCTACCGCGCCGAGCAGGATGACGAGGCTAGCCGCCGTTTCGGCGAACTCTGCGAGCAGGCGCTGGCCGGTGGTCTGGATGACTGGTGTGGGGGTGCCGACGGGCGCCTGGCGCTGCTCCTGCTGCTTGACCAGCTACCGCGCATGATTCATCGCGGCACGGCGCAGGCCTTCGCCGGCGACTCGCGTGCCAGGCAGGTGCTGCGAGAGGGCCTGGCGCGAGGGTTCGATCAGGATCTGCCGGCGATCCGCCGGGTGTTCGCCTACCTGGTGCTGGAGCACGCCGAGGACCTGGCTCTCCAGGATGAGGCGGTCGCGCGCTTCGTCGCGCTGCGCGACCAGGCTCCGGCTGCCGAGCGCGGGCTGTTCGACGGCTACCTGGATTATGCCGAACGTCACCGCCAGGTGATTCGCCGCTTCGGCCGCTTCCCTCATCGCAATGTCCTGCTTGGTCGTGTTTCCTCGTCGCAGGAACTGGCCTTTCTCGAGGAACCGGGTTCGCGTTTCTGAAGTCCCAAGAAGCGCAATCGAGCCGCTCCTGTGCCAAGCTCTGTCGCAGTTTCTTTCCCTTGAGGAGTTCGTCATGTCGCTGCGCTCTGTCGCTGTAGTCGCCGCCTGTGTCCTGCTGGCCGCCTGCAGCAAGATCAACCAGGAAAACTATTCCAAGCTCAAGGCCGGCATGGCCAAGAGCGAAGTGGAGAGCCTGCTCGGCAGTCCGACCGAATGCTCCGGCGCCATCGGCCTGACCAGCTGCACCTGGGGTGATGAAAAAGCCTTCATCAACGTGCAGTTCGCCGCGGACAAGGTGATGCTGTTTTCCGGCCAGGGGCTGAAATGATGCGTGCCCTGTTCTGCACCCTGGCACTTGCCCTGCTGGCCGGCTGCGCCAGTTCGTCCGCGGAAGCTCCGCCGGCCAGCGCCGGCCAGGTTGATCTGCAGCGCTACCAGGGCACCTGGTACGAACTGGCGCGCCTGCCGATGTTCTTCCAGCGCAACTGCGCCCAGTCCGAGGCGCACTACCTTCTGCAGGAGGATGGCAGCATCGGCGTGACCAACCGCTGCCGTACCCTGGAGGGCGAGTGGATCGAGGCGCGCGGGCGCGCCGTGGCCCAGGAGGCCGGTCGCACCGACAAGCTGTGGGTGAGCTTTGACAACTGGTTCAGCGCACTTTTCCCCGGCGTGGCCAAAGGCGACTACTGGGTGCTCTACCTGGATCAGGACTACCAGCACGTGCTGGTCGGCAACCCCAATCGCGAGTACCTCTGGCTGTTGTCGCGCACCCCGCAGGTCTCGGCCGAGACCCGTGAACAGCTGCTGGCCGAGGCGCGCGCGCGCGGCTACGACACCGATGCGCTGATCTGGCGCGTGGCGGATGAGCAGGTCAAGCCCTAGTAGCAGCCCTGCGCGGGGCGGGCCGCAGCCAGTGCGTTACTCCCACGCCAGGCGCGCCAGCTGCCACTCGCCGTCTTCCAGCCACCATTCCAGCCTGACGCTGTAGTGGCGGGCGCTGTCCGGGATCAGACCCTCGGCGCCGGTCAGGGCCACCTCGGCGCGGGTATGGCCCTTGTGGCTGTAGGTCGGGTCGATCTCGCTGCGGGTGCCGATGGCCATCACCCGCACCTGCTTGTGGCGCAGGAACAGCAGGGCCATGGTGCGCTGTGCCCAGGTGCGGTCGTACTGTTGCTGGGCGCTGAACTGCGGATGCAGCTGGTCCAGCACCGCGCCGTTGTCCTTGGCTTCGATGTTGGCCTGCAGCTGCTGCACGGCAGCTTCCAGGGCGGCTTGTGGGGTGTTGGGCGTGCAGCCGCTGAGCAGGGCGCAGGCCAGCAGAAAAGCCGGGATTAATCGCGCTGGAGTCATGTTCAAGGTCCTTTTCATGGTTATGATGCCCGGCACGGCTGGCCGTCGGCAGACGGCCTCAGGGACCTTACGCACAGACTCGGGAGTGCGCCATGCTGACTTTGTATCCGGAGATCAAACCCTACGCTCGCCACGAGCTGGCGGTGGAGGAGCCGCATGTCCTGTACGTGGACGAGAGTGGCTCGCCGGAGGGCCTGCCGGTGGTGTTCATCCACGGTGGCCCGGGCGCCGGCTGCGATGCCGCCAGCCGCCGCTACTTCGACCCCAACCTGTACCGCATCGTCACCTTCGATCAGCGTGGTTGCGGCCGCTCCACTCCGCACGCCAGCCTGGAGAACAACACCACCCAGGCCCTGGTGGCCGACCTGGAGCGCATTCGCGAACACCTCGGCATAGACAAGTGGCTGCTGTTCGGCGGCTCCTGGGGTTCGACCCTGGCGCTGGCCTACGCCCAGGCCCATCCCGAGCGTGTGCATGGCCTGATCCTGCGCGGCATCTTCCTGTGCCGCCCGCAGGAGATCAGCTGGTTCTATCAGGAAGGTGCCAGCCGCCTGTTCCCCGACTACTGGGAAGACTACCTGGCGCCGATCCCGGCCGAGGAGCGCGGCGACCTGGTACAGGCCTTCTACAAACGCCTGACCGGTCCGGACCAGATCGCCCAGATGCACGCCGCCAAGGCCTGGTCGACCTGGGAAGGACGTACCGCCACGCTGCGCCCCAACTCGCAGGTGGTCGACCGTTTCAGCGAGCCACATCGCGCGCTGTCGATCGCCCGCATCGAGTGCCACTACTTCGTCAACAACGCCTTCCTGGCTGACGACCAGCTGCTGCGCGACATGCCGAAGATCGCCCACCTGCCGGGCGTGATCGTGCATGGCCGCTACGACGTGATCTGCCCGCTGGACAACGCCTGGGCGCTGCACCAGGCCTGGCCGAACAGCGAGCTGCAGATCATCCGCGACGCGGGTCACTCGGCCGCCGAGCCGGGCATCACCGACGCCCTGGTGCGGGCCGCCGACCAGATGGCGCGGCGCCTGCTCGACCTGCCGTTGGAAGAGGCATGAAGCTGCTGATCCAGCGGGTGCGCGCGGCCCGCGTCGAAGTCGAGGGCGAGGTGGTCGGTGCCATCGATCAGGGCCTGCTGGCACTGGTCGGCATCGAGCCGCAGGATGATGCGCAGACCCTGGCCAAGGGGCTGCAGCGCCTGCTCGCCTACCGGGTGTTCGCCGATGCCGCCGGCAAGATGAATCGGTCACTGCAGGACGTGAACGGTGGCCTGCTGCTGGTCTCGCAGTTCACCCTCGCCGCCGATACCCGCAGCGGTCTGCGTCCGAGCTTCTCCACCGCGGCGCCGCCGGCGCAGGGCCTGGCCCTGTTCGAGCGCCTGGTCGAGCTGGCTCGCGAGCAACACCCGCAGGTGGCCACCGGACGTTTCGGCGCCGACATGCAGGTACACCTGATCAACGATGGGCCGGTGACCTTTCTCCTCGACATCTGAGCGCGATAGCAAGCTTCCCTAACGGAGTGAATGGACATGGAAGACCGTCGTATCAATCACCGCACCTATGAGCACTCTGCCAGCGGCCAGCACTACCAGCTGGTTGGCGTGCTCGACCGCGGGGCCGGCGCCTTGCTGGATTTCTTCCTGCTGGTGATCCTGGGCGTTGCGGTGATCCTCGCCGCCGTGTTGCTGATGCACGTCACGGCCGACTCCAGCGCCCTGCTTGCCCTGCTGAGCGAGCTGTCGTTGCTGTTGCTGGGGCCGCTTTATTTCCTGCTCTGCTGGTATCGCTGGGGCAAGACGCCGGGAATGAGGGCGGTGGACGCGGAGCTGGTGGACCGTCGCACCCTGACGCGTCCGGTGTGGTGGCGGCTGGTGCTGCGCTACCTGGTCTTCGTGGCCTTGTGCGCCGTGCTGGGTGGCTATGCCATCCTTCTGCTGGCCGTCTGGATGAGCGTGGACAAGCGCCGGCAGGGGCCGCATGACCGCCTCGCCGGCACCCTGGTCATCCTGCGGGTACCAGCGCAGCCCCAGGCCGAGGCTGTTGACGGATTGAAGCCCGTCGCCTGAGCACTGCTCAGTGCAGTGGCTGGGCAGGCTGCAGTTCGTTCTGTTCCAGCCAGTCCTGCGCCAGTTCACGCAGGCGCCCGGCCTCGAAGGCCCGCCAGGCCTGCAGCAATGCCGGGTAGTACATCAGGACGTGATTGAAGGTGCGCACCGGGCGCCGGCTCTCCAGGGCCTGCTGCAGTTCGCCATAGGCGTGCGGATGGATCACTTCGGCGAGGAATTCGCGCATCAGCGCCAGGGTGTCCTCGGCCTGCAGCGGCTCAACCAGCAGGAAGCGCTCCGGCTCCTCGCGCAACAGGGCTTCCAGTTCGGGATCGGCATCTTCCTCGGGAATCAGCAGCAGCTTGCCGCTGAACAGGTCCAGGTAGTGATCCAGGCCTTCGGTGTTGAGGGCGCAGGCCAGTTCGTCCAGGTCGATGGTCAGCGGGCGCATGGCGGGCTCCGGAAGCGCGGGCGATGCACCAGCCTAAGCCTGCGCGTGTTGCACGACAACGACGTTCAGAACAGGCGGGCCAGCAATGCCGGTACGGCCGTCTCCACGCGCAGGATACGCTCGCCCAGCTGCACCGGTGCCAGACCGGCCTCCTGCAGCTTGTCCACCTCGTAGGGAATCCAGCCGCCTTCCGGGCCGATGGCCAGGGTGACCGCTTCGCTCACGGCGCGTGGGCAGGCGGGGTAGTCGCCCGGATGGCCGACCAGGCCCAGGGTGTCGGCGCTGATGGCGGGTAGGCGATCCTCGACGAAGGGCTTGAAGCGCTTCTCGATGCTCACTTCGGGCAGCACGGTGTCGCGGGCCTGTTCCAGGCCCAGCAGCAGCTGCTCGCGAATGGCTTCGGGTTCGAGGAAGGGGGTCTGCCAGAAGCTCTTTTCCACCCGGTAGCTGTTGAGCAGCACCAGGCGCGGTACGCCCATGGCGGCCACGGTCTGCAGCACACGCTTTAGCATCTTCGGTCTGGGCAGGGCCAGCAGCAGGGTCAACGGCAGCTTGGCCGGCGGCGGTTGGTCCAGCTCGACGCGCAGTTCGGCGTGCTGTTCGTCCAGGGCCAGCAGGGTGCCGCGTCCCATCAGGCCGCCGAGGCGGCCGACGCGCAGAGAGTCACCGCTCTCGGCGCCATGCACCTCATGCAGGTGCTTGAGCCGGCGGCCGCTGAGGACGGCACGGTCCGCCGCGACGAAATCGGCGTCTTCCAGCAGCAGCAGATTCATGGCAGCGGTGCGGGGGGCTGGTCTTCGGGTTGCTCGTCGTCCGCCTCAGGCTCGCCGCGCTTGCGTACCAGGCCGCCGAACAGCAGGCCGACCTCGAACAGCATCCACATCGGCACCGCCAGCAGGGTCTGCGAGAAAATGTCCGGCGGTGTGAGGATCATGCCGACCACGAAACAGCCGACGATCACGTAGGGGCGGCTCTTTTTCAGCGTCTCGATATCGACGATGCCGACCCACAGCACCAGGAAGGTCGCCACCGGGATCTCGAAGGCCACGCCGAAGGCGAAGAACAGGGTGAGGACGAAGTCCAGGTACTCGTTGATGTCCGTCATCATCGCCACCCCGTCCGGGGTCACGCTGGCGAAGAAGTGGAAGATCAGCGGGAACACCAGGAAGTAGGCGAAGGCCATGCCGCCGTAAAACAGGAAGATGCTGGAGACCAGCAACGGCAGGGCGATGCGCTTCTCGTGTTTGTACAGCCCGGGGGCGATGAACCCCCACACCTGGTGCAGGATGATCGGCACGGCGAGGAACAGCGAGCACCAGGCCGTCAGCTTGAACGGGGTGAGGAAGGGCGAGGCGACGCCGGTGGCGATCATCGTCGCACCTTCCGGCAGGTAGGCCCGCAGCGGCGCCGAGACGAAGGTGTAGATGTCCTGGGCGAAGTAGAACAGGCAGGCGAACACGATGAAGATCGCGACCACGCAGCGCAGCAGGCGCGTGCGCAACTCGGTCAGGTGCGCCACCAGGGGCATTTCGGTATTCGGTTCGGTCATGGCTGGCGCGGCGGCTCCGGAGTGGCCGGGGGCTGGGGAGTCGGCACGCTGGAGCCTGTCTGGACAGGTGCCGGAGGCGTCCCAGGTTCGCTGGTGGCCGGCGTGGCCGGGGGCTGAATCGATTGCTGCAGCTCGCGTTCCATCTGCAGGATCTGCTCGTTGTGCAACTGGCGGCGGATTTCGTCAGCGCCCATTTCGCGCTCGACCTCGGCCTTGATCGCGCTGAAGCTGCGTTTGAGCCGGCCTATCCATAGGCCAGCCGTGCGTGCGGCCCCGGGCAGGCGCTCGGGGCCGAACACGACCAGTGCCACCAGCCCGACCAGCAGCAGCTCGGAGAAGCCGATATCGAACATGGCTCAGGTTCAGTCCTTGCGTACCGGGTCTTCTACCCGCTGGGCCTGGGCGTCGATGGTCTGCGGTTTGTGCGGCGCTTCCGTGGTGGTGCTCGGCGTTGCCTGAACCGGCGCTTGCGGCGCCGCTTCGGCCGGTTTGTCCTCGTCGCTGTTCATTGCCTTGCGGAAGCCCTTGATCGTCTCGCCCAGGTCGGAACCAAGGTTCTTCAGGCGCTTGGTGCCGAACACCAGTACCACCACGATGAGTATGACCAGCCAGTGTTTCCAGTCGAAAATGCCCATGCAAACAGTCCTCGAAAATGAACTCAGGAAGTGGAGCGCGCCGCTTTCTCGTCGTGCCCGGAAAGTCCGAAACGGCGGTCCAGCTCGTCCAGCACGGCCTGCGGATGCTGGCCGAGGGCGGCGAGCATGACCAGGCTGTGGAACCAGAGGTCCGCGGTTTCGTAGATCAGGTCGCTGCAATCGCCGTTGATGGCCGCGTCCTTGGCCGCAAGAATGGTTTCGACCGACTCTTCGCCGACCTTCTCCAGAATCTTGTTCAGGCCCTTGTGGTACAGGCTGGCCACGTAGGAGCTGTCCGGCGCCGCGCCTTTGCGCGCCTCCAGCACCTCGGCCAGGCGGGTGAGGGTGTCACTCATGCTTGTGTCCCTGGTAGATGGCGTGCGGGTCTTTCAGTACCGGATCGACGGTGTGCCACGCGCCATTTTCCCAGACCCGGTAAAAGCAACTTTCGCGCCCGGTGTGGCAGGCGATGCCGCCGAGTTGCTCGACCAGCAGGATGATCACGTCGGCGTCGCAGTCCAGGCGCAGCTCATGGAGCTTCTGCACATGGCCGGACTCCTCGCCCTTGCGCCACAGCTTGCCACGCGAACGTGACCAGTAGATGGCACGCTGCTCGGCCGCGGTGAGGGCCAGGGCCTCACGGTTCATCCAGGCCATCATCAGCACGCGCCCGGTCTTGTGGTCCTGGGCGATGGCCGGCACCAGGCCATCCTCGTTCCAGTGAATTTCGTCGAGCCAGTCGGTCATGTCTCAATCCGCCCGTTGCCGGGCACTGTCATGGCGCAGGCGCTGCGCCGTTGCTGCACCGCTAAGGTGCCGAAAGTCCAAGTGTGCCAGTCGGGGGCGTGACTGGCTATCGGCGCAGGATCAGCGCTACGCCGGCGCCCAGGCTTAGCCAGGCGGCCCAGGCCGCAGGAGCCAGCACCAGGCCCTGACTGACGCCGCCGGCGACCAGGGCCGCGCCGAGCAGGCGCAGCGGCCAGGCAGAGCCCTGCGCCGCCTCGACGGGCGCCGCGGGGCGCGGCAGGTTGAGGCGCTCCAGGGTGTCGCGGGCCATCTGCGACAGATGCGGCACCTGCTCGGCCTGCTGCTGCAGGTTGCGCAGCAGGTGCAGGGGGCTGATGCGTTCGCGCATCCAGCGTTCGAGGAAAGGCTGGGCGGTGCTCCACAGGTCCAGGTCCGGATAGAGCTGGCGGCCCAGGCCTTCGATATTGAGCAGGGTCTTCTGCAGCAGCACCAGCTGCGGCTGTACTTCCATGTTGAAGCGGCGCGCGGTCTGGAACAGGCGCAGCAGCAGCTGACCGAAGGAGATGTCCTTCAGCGGCTTCTCGAAGATTGGTTCGCACACGGTACGGATGGCCGCCTCGAACTCGTTGACCTTGGTTTCCGCTGGCACCCATCCGGAGTCGATGTGCAGCTGCGCCACCTTGCGGTAGTCGCGCTTGAAGAAGGCGATCAGGTTGCGCGCCAGGTAGTCCTGGTCCTCGGGGGTGAGGCTGCCGACGATGCCGCAGTCGATGGCGATGTACTGCGGGCTCCAGGGCGTGCGGGTGGCGACGAAGATGTTGCCGGGGTGCATGTCGGCGTGGAAGAAGCTGTCGCGGAACACCTGGGTGAAGAAGATTTCCACGCCGCGCTCGGCCAGCAGTTTCATGTTGGTGCGCTGGTCCGCCAGGGTCGCCAGGTCGGTCACCGGCACGCCGTAGATGCGTTCCATCACCAGCACCTTGGGCCGGCACCAGTCCCAGTACACCTGCGGCACGTAGAGCAGCGGCGAGTCGGCGAAGTTGCGTCGCAGCTGGCTCGCATTGGCCGCCTCGCGCATCAGGTCGAGCTCGTCGAAGATGGTCTTCTCGTAGTCCGACACCACTTCCACCGGGCGCAGGCGACGTGCATCGGCCGAGGCCTTCTCGGCGATGCGTGCGGCGAGGAACAGCCAGGCCAGGTCGGAGCGGATGATCGGCCGCAGGTTGGGGCGGATCACCTTGACCACCACTTCCTCGCCGCTCTTCAGCTGCGCGGCATGCACCTGGGCGATGGAGGCCGAGGCCAGCGGCTGCACGTCGAAGCGGGCGAAAATATCGCCTACCTTGGCGCCCAGCTGCTCCTCGATGCGCGCCACGGCATGCTCGGGGTCGAACGGTGGGACCTGGTCCTGCAGGCGCGCCAGCTCGTCGGCGACGTCCGGCGGCAGCAGGTCGCGGCGGGTGGAGAGCAGCTGGCCGAACTTGATGAAGATCGGGCCGAGGTCTTCCAGGGCCAGGCGCAGCGCCTCGCCTCGGCTCAGTTCCTGTTGGCCGCGCGGCAGCCAGCGCCAGGGTAGGGCGAAGCGCAGGGCGCGCATCCAGGTGGGCAGTGGCAGGGTCAGCAGCAGGTCGTCCAGACGGTAGCGGATGACCACGCGCAGGATGCGCAGCAGGCGGCGGGTGGCGAGCAGGCTCATGAGTTCTTGTGCAGATTCCGGGCGAGGCGGTCGATGCGCGCGTCGAGGCGATCGAGGGCCAGCTTGAGGTCGTCCAGTTCATCGAAGCGGGCCTGGGCTTCGCGCTCGCCGACCAGGCTGCGCGATTCCTCGGCCAGGTAATCGGCGAGGGTCTGGCGCAGGCTGTCCAGGCTTTCGCCGGCCCAGTTCACGCGGCTGCGCAGGTGGCCCGCGAGCAGCTGGCTGCCGACCGGGCCGAGCCAGCGCGACAGTTCGTATTCCCAGTCCAGCTCCAGGTCCTGGAGGATGCCGGCCAACTCCAGCAGCACGGCGCTATCGCCGCTGAGGGTGACTTCCGGGCGGTGCAGGATGGCAGTCTTGTCCTTGGCCAGGGCCAGCTTGAGCAGGCTGCTGGCAGGCGCGCTGAGCACGCAGTCGGCGCCTTCCCAATGGCTGGCCAGTTGCAGGCCCTCGGCGCCAGGGAGGATGAACAGCTTGAGCGCGGGGCTCTGGCAGTCGACCTCGATCAGCTTGCCTTCCAGCCGGGCCAGGCGCGGCAGCGCGGTGCTGTCCATTTGCAGCACACGGTTGAGACCAAGCTCAACGCCCGCCAGCAGCGCCTGGGTCAGCATCAGGGCTTGATGCCGCGGTGCAGGGCGACGATGCCGCCAGTCATGTTGTGGTAGGTGACGCGCTCGAAGCCGGCCTCGACCATCATCGCCTTGAGCGTTTCCTGGTCCGGGTGCATGCGGATCGACTCGGCCAGGTAGCGGTAGCTGTCGGCGTCGTTGGTGATCAGCTTGCCGGCCAGCGGCATGAAGCTGAACGAGTAGGTGTCGTAGGCCTTGGCCAGCAGCGGGTTGCCCGGCTTGGAGAACTCCAGCACCAGCAGGCGGCCGCCCGGCTTGAGCACGCGCAGCATGGAACGCAGGGCGTTCTCCTTGCGGGTCACGTTGCGCAGGCCGAAGGCGATGGTGACCACGTCGAAATGATTGTCGGGGAAGGGCAGTGCCTCGGCATCGGCCTGGACGAACTGCACGTTGCCGGCCACGCCCTTGTCCAGCAGACGATCGCGACCGACCTTGAGCATGGAGTCGTTGATGTCAGCGAGCACCACTTCGCCGCTCGGGCCGACCAGACTGGAGAACTTGCGGGTGAGGTCGCCGGTGCCGCCGGCGATGTCCAGTACGCGGTTGCCCGGGCGCACACCGGACAACTCGATGGTGAAGCGCTTCCACAGACGGTGCAGGCCACCGGAGAGCACGTCGTTCATCAGGTCGTACTTGGCCGCCACCGAGTGGAAGACTTCGGCGACCTTCTCCGCCTTCTGGCTTTCCGGGACGTCCTGGAAGCCGAAGTGGGTGGTCTTTTCCTGCTCTGGGGCCTTGCGCGGGTCGTTCATGTCGCGTCACCTGAATCGAAGTGGCGGCCATTCTAAACCCCCGGCCGGCCTTTGTCTTGGCGCCGGGTGGAGCTGTTATAGTCGCGTGACACCAGGTCGCAGCAGGAGTCACGCATGTCCCGTATCACCGTCGAACGTTCCCATTCCCTTGGCCTCGCCGTTGCCCGCGAGAAGGCCGAGGCGCTGGCCCAGCGCCTGGCCAGCGAGTACGACGTGAAGTACCGCTGGAGCGGCGACACCCTGGAGTTCAAGCGCAGCGGTGCGGACGGCACCATTGCCGTCGGTGACGACAGCGTGCGGGTCGAACTCAAGCTGGGCCTGCTGCTGTCCGCGCTGGGCGGCACGATCAAGCGCGAGATTGAGCAGACACTGGACAAGCACCTGCAGGCCTGAATCGCCCCTAGTATGTGATTTCTAATTTTTCCCTCTACCTTGCGTTCAAGTCCTGGCAAAGGACCACCAGTCCATCACTTTGAACGCGAGGTGCATCATGGCCACTAAAGTTGCCGCCAAGAAGAAAGTCGCAGTCGAGAAAGTCGAAGACAAACTCACCGTTCTGACCGACGTCAAAGCCTATGCCCGCAAGGTCTGGCTGGCCGGTCTGGGCGCCTACGCCAAGGCCGGTGCCGAAGGCGCCGAGTACTTCAAGGAGCTGGTCAAGGCCGGCGAAGGCGTGGAGAAGCAGGGCAAGAAGCTGGTGAGCGAGCAGGTTGATGCCGCCAACAGCCAGATCGAAACCCAGCTGAACAGCGTCAAGAGCAGCGTTTCCGAAGTCAAAGGCAAGGTTGAAGTGCAGTTCGACAAGATCGAGAAGGCCTTCGACAACCGCGTCGCCAGCGCACTGAACCGCCTGGGTATTCCCTCCAAGCAGGATGTTGAGGCACTCTCTGCTAAGCTGGACGAGTTGAATGCTTTGCTTGAGCGAGTGGCGCGTACCCAATAAGGAGAGCAGGATGGCTGTTAAGAAACCTACCGCTGCAAAAGCGGCAGCAAAACCGGCGGCAAAGAAAGCGGCTGCCAAGAAGGAAAACAACTCCTGGATCGGCGAGATCGAGAAGTACTCGCGGCAGATCTGGCTGGCCGGTCTCGGCGCCTATTCCAAGATCAGCAACGACGGCAACAAGCTGTTCGACGGCCTGGTCAAGGACGGCGAGAAGGCCGAGAAGAAGGCCAAGACCGAAGTCGACAAGCAGCTCGACGTGGTCAAGTCCAGCGTCGGCAGCACCGTCGGTTCGGCCAAGTCCAAGGTCGACGAAGTCAAGGGCAAGGCCCTGGGCAAGTGGAGCGAGCTGGAAGAGGCTTTCGACAAGCGCCTGAACAGCGCCATCTCGCGTCTGGGCGTGCCCAGCCGTAACGAGGTGAAGGCTCTGCAGACCAAGGTCGACAGCCTGACCAAGCAGATCGAGAAGCTCACCGGTCAGTCGGTCAAGCCGGTTGCCAAGGCCGCCGCCAAGGTCGTTGCCAAGCCTGCTGCCAAGCCGGCCGCGAAAGCGCCTGCCAAGCCTGCCGCCAAGGCTGCTGCGAAACCCGCAGCGAAGCCCGCCGCTGCCAAACCGGCCGCCAAGCCTGCTGCCAAGCCGGCTGTCGCGAAGAAGCCGGCGGTGAAGAAGCCTGCCGCGCCGAAACCGGCCGCCAAACCGGCTGCTGCCAAGCCTGCCGCTCCGGCGCCGGCTCCGGCCGCTGCACCGGCTCCTGCCGCAGCTCCGGCGACTCCCGCCACCCCGTCCTGATCCCGTCAGGATGTACAAAAGCCCGGCCCAGTGCCGGGCTTTTGCATTTCAGGGTCAGGCTTCCAGGTAGCGCTGGGCGATACGTTCGGCGGCGTGGCGTGGTTCATCGGTGAGGTGCGGGGCGACCAGCATCATCACCTGGAACACCACCAGGCGGACTTCGCCCTGGGCGCCGAGGATGCGCTGGTAGTCCAGGGAGAACAGCAGGGTCAGGGTGATCTGCTCGACCAGCTGGCCCAGGGCGGGAGTGTCGCTGCGCAACTGGCCAAGGGCCTTGAGCCGGGCCAGCAGGCTGGCCAGGGTGCGCTTGAGCTGGTTGAGCCACTGGCGGATGCCGCGTGCCAGCTTGGGCAGGCGCCCGGAGAGGTTGGACAGGTCCTGGAACAGGAAGCGGTACGAGGCCAGGCGCTCGACGATCAGGTGCAGGAACAGCCAGTAGTCCTCGGCGCCCAGTTCGGCCTCGTGCGGCGGGTCGAGCAGCGGTGCCAGCTCGGCCTGGAAGCGCTCGAACAGCTCCATCACCAGCGGTTCCTTGCCGTGGAAGTGGTAATAAAGGTTGCCCGGGCTGATGCCCATCTCGGTGGCGATTTCGAGGGTGGAGACGTTGGGTTCGCCCTGTTCGTTGAACAACTGCAGGGCGGTTTCGAGGATGCGGTCGCGGGTCTTCATTCCATGATCTTGAGTGGCCGCCGGGGACTCGACGATAACCGGCCGGGGCGGCGCCCGGCCAGCGCTTTCGCCGCGCCTCAGCGCATGTGAACGTAGGTGCCCGGCGAGGCTTCCATCGCCGGGTACTTGTTGCTGCCGAGGGCGAACACCGTTTCGCGCTGCTCCCCGGAGCGCTGCTGGATCCATTCCAGCCATTGCGGCCACCAGCTGCCTTCCTGTTTCTGCGCGTCGTAGTACCAGGCACGCGGGTCGCTGGTCAGCTTGCCGTTCTCGAAGTAGGTGGCCTTGGGGTTGCCCGGCGGGTTGAGGATGCTCTGGATATGCCCGCTGTTGGACAGGATGAAGCGGCGGCTGCCGCCCAGCAGCAGGGTGGAGCGGTACACCGTGTCCCAGGGCGTGATGTGGTCGTTGATGCCGGCCACGCTGAAGCTGTCGAGGTTGACCTTGGACAGGTCGATCGGCGTGCCGCAGACCTCCAGGCCGCCGGCGCGGATCAGCGGGTTGTGCTTGAACAGGTCGAGCAGGTCGCCATGCAGCGCCGCCGGCAGGCGGGTGTTGTCGTTGTTCCAGTAGAGGATGTCGAAGGCCGGCGGCTCCTTGCCCATCAGGTAGTTGTTGACCCAGTAATTCCAGATCAGGTCGTTGGGGCGCATCCAGGCGAACACCCGCGACATGTCGCGGCCATCGAGCACGCCACTCTGGTAGGAGCGGCGCTTGGCCGACTCCAGGGTCTGCTCGTCGGCGAACAGCATGGCCGGGCTCTCCACCTGGCTGTCCAGCAGGCTGACCAGGTAGGTGGCGCAGCCGATCTTGCGCAACTGGCGCTTGGCCTGCAGGTGGCCCTGCAGGGCGGCAATGGTCAGGCCGCCAGCGCAGGCACCCATCAGGTTCACTTCCTTGCTGCCGGTGATGAGGCGGCACACCTCGGTGGCGTCCTCGACCGCCTGCACATAGCTGGACAGGCCCCACTCGCGATAGCGCGCGTCCGGGTTGCGCCAGCTGATCATGAACACCTGCAGGCCGTTCTTCAGGCAGTACTGGACGAAGCTCTTCTCCGGGCTGAGGTCGAAGATGTAGAACTTGTTGATCTGCGGTGGCACCACCAGCAAGGGCGTGGCGTACTGCTTCTCGCTCATCGGCTTGTAGTGGATCAGCTCGAACATCTCGCTGCGGAACACCACGGCGCCCGGTGTGGTGGCCAGGTTGCGGCCAACCTCGAAGGCCTGCTTGTTGACCTGCTGCGGCATGCCGCTGTTGTGCAGCAGGTCGTCGAGCAATTGGCGTGCGCCACGGATCACGCTGGCGCCGCCGCTGTTGAACAGCTCCTTGACCGCCAGTGGGTTGAGCAGGGTATTGGACGGCGCCAGGGCATCGTTGAGCAGAGAGAACAGGAAGTGCGCGCGGGTGCGGTCGTCCGCCGACAGATCGCTCTCGTCGATCCACGCCTTGAGCTGCTTCTGCCAGGCCAGGTAGGCCTGCAGGCTGCGGCGGTAAAAGGGGTTGAGGTGCCAGGTGGGGTCGGCGAAGCGACTGTCCTGCGGGTTGGGCTGGTGCGGCGTGTCGCCCAGCATCACCCGTCCCAACTGTTTGCCGAACGACAGCAGGTGTCGCGTGCTGTGCACCGGTTGGCGCAGGCCCTGGAAGGCCAGCGTGCGCAGGGTGGAGAACAGGTCGCGACCGCGCAGGCCGACCATCGCGCTCTGCGCATTCATGAAGTGTGCGGGTACCGGCATGGATCCCGGTGCAGTCTTGTCTCGCATGGGGCAGGCTCCGTCGTCAAACTGTCATAACCGATGACAGCAAGGCTTGTACCAAGGCGCGCCGGTGGGCATTCCAGACTGCCGCGCGAAAATTCTTCCCTGTCCGGCCGGCATCGCCCTGGGGCGAGCCTGCCGGAGTAGCACTACAGTTGTGCGATCAGTGACTGCGAACGGGCTGCGGCTGCGGATGCATCACCGCGCGCTGCCGTTCCTCCTGGAGGAACTTCATGATGATAGGTGCTACCGCTTCGGCGCGCGTCACCAGAAACAGGTGACCGTCGTCGATCACATGAAGTTCCGAGTTGGGAATGCGCCAGGCCAGCAGGCGCATGTTGACCAGCGGGATCAGCGGATCATCGTCTCCGGCAAGGACCAGGGTGGGCTGGCGAATGCGGTGCAGCCAGTGGATGCTGGTCCAGCCGAGGCCGGCGAACAGCTGCCAGTAGTAGCCCATCTTGCCGCCCGAGCGGACCTTGGAGGCGTGCGCCAGGGCCAGCTTGGGGTCGCGACGGAAAGCGCCGCCGTAGATGTCCGGGGCGATGTGTACGCCGTAGGACGGCTGGATATAGCGCTTGGGGCTGGCCATGCGCCACAGCACCTTGGGCTTGCCCGGTACCATCACCGCGCCGGCCGAGGTGGCGGCCAGCACCAGCTTCTTGCAGCGTTCCGGGTAGTCGTGGGCGAACTGCTGTGCCAGTGCGCCGCCCCAGGACACGCCAATGGCGTTGACCTGGCCATAGTCCAGGTAGTCGAGCATGCGCGCTGCCAGTTTGGCCAGGCCAGGGAACCGGTAGGGCGTGCTCGGGGTCGATGAGCCGCCGACGCCGGGAACATCGAAGGCAATCACTTCCAGGTCCGGGTCCAGCGCGCGGACGAAGGGCATCACCAGCTCCAGGTTGGCGCCGATGCCGTTGAAGATCAGCAGTGGCGTCAGGTTGCTGCTGCCGGGGCGGACCGCAGTGCGGATGGTCTGGCCATCCAGCTCTATGGTGCGAAAAACGAAAGGTTGCGGCATGCGCTAGGCCCTATACATGAATCCGTGGCAAGCGGCCTTCCGGAGCCGCTTGCCAATCTCCCGCTTGTGCGGGTGGCGACGCTCGGGCCTGGGCCCTTGCGGCGTGCAGCACTTCCGGGTGCTGCGGGCAGTACTGCGCAGGGTGCAGCGTTACGACAGCAGGTGTAACTCAGCGCTCATGGACATAGGTGCCGGGGGAGGCCTCGCCCGGTGTGTACGCTTTGTTGCCCAGTGCGGCCGGAGTCTTCTTCAGCTTACCGGAGCGTTCGGCCAACCACTGCTGCCAGTGCAGCCACCAGGAGTCGGCATGCTTGGTCGCTTTCTCCTGCCATTCGCGGGCATTGGCCGCCGGCTCGCTGTTGGTGACGAAGCGCGCCTTGGGGTTGCCCGGCGGGTTGAGGATGCTCTGGATATGACCGCTGTTGGACAGCACGAACTCGACCTTGCCGCCGAACAGCAGCGAGGACTTGTAGCAGGCTTCCCAGGGCGTGATGTGGTCGGTGGTGCCGGCCACGCAGTAGATGTCGCTGGTGACCTGCTTGAGGTCGATCGGCGTACCGCAGACTTCCAGGGCGCCGGCACGGGTCAGCGGGTTGGTCTTGAACAGCTCGATCAGGTCGCCGTGCAAGGCGGCCGGCAGGCGCGTGGTGTCGTTGTTCCAGTAGAGGATGTCGAACACCGGCGGCTCGTTACCCAGCAGGTAGTTGTTGACCCAGTAGTTCCAGATCAGGTCGTTCGGGCGCATCCAGGCGAACACCTTGGCCATGTCCTTGCCTTCCAGCACGCCGGATTGGTAAGAGCGGCGCTTGGCGGCCTCAAGGGTCTTCTCGTCGGCGAACAGCGCGACCTGGGTGTCCAGCTTGGTGTCCAGCACGCTGACCAGCAGGGTCATGGAGTTGACCTTTTTCTCGCCGAGGGCGGCGTAGTGGCCGAGCAGCGAGGAAATGGTGATGCCGCCCGAGCAGGCGCCCAGCATGTTGATGTCTTTGCTGCCGGTAATTTCGGTGACCGCGTCGACGGCTTCCTTGAGCGCCTCGATGTAGGTCGACAGGCCCCATTCGCGCTGCGCCTTGGTCGGGTTGCGCCAGCTCACCACGAAGGTCTGGATGCCGTTGCGCAGGAGGAAGCGCGCCACGCTCTTCTCCGGCGACAGGTCGAAGACATAGAACTTGTTGATCTGCGGCGGAACCACCAGCAGCGGACGCTCATGTACCTGCTCGGTGATGGGTTTGTACTGGATCAGCTCCAGCAGGTCATTGCGGAACACCACGGCGCCTTCGCTGGTGGCGAGGTTCTTGCCGACCTCGAAGGCATCCATCTTCACCTGGCTGGGCATGCCGCCATTGTTGATGATGTCCTTGGCCAGGTGGGAAAGGCCGTCGAGCAGGCTCTTGCCGCCGGTTTCGAAGAAGCGCTTGACCGCTGCCGGGTTGGCCATGCTGTTGGTCGGCGCCATGGCTTCGGTCATCAGGTTGATGACGAAATGGCCGCGGCTGGTGTCCTGCTCGGAGAGGTTGCTGTCCTCGATCCAGTCGTGCAGTTCCTTGCGCCAGGCCAGGTAGGTCTGCAGGTAGCGGCGGTACAGCGGGTTCTGGCTCCAGGCCGGGTCGGCGAAACGACGATCATCGGCCTCGGGGGTCAGCGCGGACTGGCCGAGCATCACGTTCTTCAGTTCGAGAGCGAAATGCGTCACATGCTTGGCGCTGTGAAAAGGTTGCTTGATGGCCTGGGCCAGCACCATGCGGGCAGAAGTGAGTAGATCCTTGCCGCGCAAGCCGATCACCGGGTTCAGTCCCAAGGTGTTTTCCGAGGCTTGGCGATGCAGGTCTTCATTATTTTTGTGGGTCATCTACGACGCTCCATTGTCCTGAGACGAATACCAACTGCAGCTGTGAAAGGCACAGGGCGAAGGGCTGGTACTGCTCGGGTTTGCCGGGTGCGGAGGGAACTCCGCGCTTTCTTCGCATTCGCCTGGGCAAATGCATGGAACCTGCCAGTTCCTTGGTTACCCGAGTTTCCGTTTTTGCGCAAGTTCGCCAGTGCGGATTGCGCAGCGCGCGGGAGTATGCCGAGCGCGATTAGAAAATGCGCTCTAGGCATGAAGGCAATATGACGAGAGGGCCGCGGCAGAGCCTGCCGGCGGTGGTTTCTAGAGCATCAGGCGCACGACTGACTCGCTCGGGTCGCGCGACTTGCCGGCGGCGGCCAGTTGTTGCAGATAGTCGGCCCACAGCTGCTCCTGGCGGGTGGCCAGCTGGTAGAGGTAGTCCCAGGTGTACAGGCCGCTGTCATGGCCGTCGTCGAAGCACAGTTTCAGTGCATAGTTGCCGGCTGGCTCCACACGGCTCAGGGCCACGTTCAGCTTGCCGTATTGCAGGATGGGCTTGCCGTGCCCCTGCACCTCGGCCGAGGGCGAGTGTACGCGCAGGAATTCGGCGCCGAGGCTGTAGCGCTCGTCGCCGTAGGTCAGCTCCAGGGTGCGTGAGGCCTTGTGCAGCTTGATGGCGGTGGGCATGCGCATGGTGGGAATCCTGAAGCGGGGTGGATAAGCGATTATCCACCCCGCAGCGACATCAGAGAATGTAGCGCGACAGGTCTTCGTCCTGCGCCAGCTCGCCGAGGTGGCCGTTGACGTAGGTAGCGTCGATGCGGATCGGCTCACCGTTCTGCTGGCCGGCCAGGTCGCCAGCACTGAAGGAGACTTCCTCCAGCAGGCGTTCGAGCAGGGTATGCAGGCGCCGCGCACCAATATTCTCGGTCTTCTCGTTGACCTGCCAGGCGATCTCGGCGATGCGCTGGATACCGTCGGTGGCGAACTCGATGTGCAGCCCCTCGGTCTTCAGCAGCGCGCTGTACTGCTCGGTCAGCGCCGCATGCGGCTCGGTGAGGATGCGCTCGAAGTCCTGCGGCGACAGGGCTTTCAGCTCCACGCGGATCGGCAGGCGGCCCTGCAGTTCAGGCACCAGGTCGCTGGGTTTGGCCAGGTGGAAGGCGCCGGAGGCGATGAACAGGATGTGGTCGGTCTTGACCATGCCCAGCTTGGTATTGACCGTGCAGCCCTCGATCAGCGGCAGCAGGTCGCGCTGCACGCCCTCGCGGGACACGTCGGCACCGCTGACATTGCCGCGCTTGGCGACCTTGTCGATCTCGTCGATGAAGACGATGCCGTGCTGCTCCACCGCCTCCAGGGCGCGGGCCTTGAGCTCTTCCTCGTTGACCAGGCGCGCCGCTTCCTCGTCGCGCACCATCTTCAGGGCGTCCTTGACCTTCAGCTTGCGGGTCTTCTTCTTGCCCTTGGTCAGGCCGGAGAACAGGTTCTGCAGCTGGCTGGTCATCTCCTCCATGCCCGGCGGGGTCATGATCTCGACGCCCATCGGCTGCTCGGCGACCTCGATATCGATCTCCTTGTCGTCCAGCTGGCCCTCGCGCAGGCGCTTGCGGAACAGCTGGCGAGTATTGGAGTCCTGGGTCGGCTGCGGATCTTCGTTGAAGCCGACGCGGGCCGGCGGCAGCAGGGCGTCGAGGATGCGCTCCTCGGCAGCGTCCTCGGCGCGGTGCTGCATCTTCTGCACTTCCTGCTCGCGCAGCATCTTCAGGGCGGCATCGGCCAGGTCGCGGATAATCGACTCGACATCGCGGCCGACATAGCCGACCTCGGTGAACTTGGTCGCCTCGACCTTGAGGAAGGGCGCGTTGGCCAGCTTGGCCAGGCGGCGCGCGATCTCGGTCTTGCCGACGCCGGTGGGGCCGATCATCAGGATGTTCTTCGGCGTCACTTCCTGGCGCAGCTCGGCCGGCAGCTGCATGCGCCGCCAGCGGTTGCGCAGGGCAATGGCCACGGCGCGCTTGGCGTCGTCCTGGCCGATGATGTGGCGGTTGAGTTCGGAAACGATCTCGCGGGGCGTCATGGACATGAATGTGGCTCCGGAAGCCGCGCTTACTGGGCGCAGTCTTCTTCCTCGATGGTCAGATTCTGGTTAGTGAAGACACAGATGGAGCCGGCAATGTTCAATGCGGCCTCGGTGATTTCGCGGGCCGACAGCTCGGTCTTCTGCAGCAGGGCCAGCGCCGCGGCCTGGGCGAAGCCGCCACCGGAACCCATGGCGATCAGGCCGTGCTCGGGTTCGACCACGTCGCCGTTGCCGGTGATGATCAGCGAGGCGTCCTTGTTGGCCACCGCCAGCATGGCTTCCAGGCGGCTCAGCGAGCGATCGGTACGCCAGTCCTTGGCCAGCTCGACGGCGGCGCGCACCAGATGGCCCTGGTGCTTTTCCAGCTGGCCCTCGAAGCGCTCGAACAGAGTGAAGGCGTCGGCGGTGGCACCGGCGAAGCCGGCCAGCACCTGGCCGTGGTAGAGGCGGCGGACCTTCTTGGCGTTGCCTTTCATCACGGTGTTGCCGAGGGAAACCTGGCCGTCGCCGCCCATGACGACTTTGCCGTTGCGGCGGACTGAAACGATGGTGGTCAAGGGGTGGATCTCCACGCAGCGGGGCAGAAGTGCCCGAATGGAGATCAGATGGGGTGGCCCGCCCGGCTTTTCAACCGGGCGGTCGCAAATCGCGGATCAGAGGCGGCTCACAAGATCGCGAGCCAGGGGCAGGCAAGGCGAACACTGGCGAAGGCGCGCAGTTTACAGGCAGTAAATGAGCAGCCTGAGCCAGTGTTCAACGCAGCATGACCGACGCGCAGCAGCTTGTGAGCTGCCTCTCAGCGGCTCTGGCGCTGCTGTAACAAGAGATTGCTGAAGCCGCTGGCGGCCAACTGCTTCTGCGCGCTGGCCAGCTGCTCGCGGCTGGCGTAGGGGCCGACCAGCACGCGGAACCAGTTTTCCTCGCGCACCTTGCCCGATTCCACCTGCACGTTCTGGCCGAGCAGGAGGATCTGCGCGCGCACCTTGTCGGCATCTTCGCGCTTGCGGAACGAGCCGGCCTGCAGGAAGAACTGGGTGGTGACCGGCGCCTTGGCCACCACCACCGGCGGCGGTGGTGGGGTCTCGCCGTTGAGCGCGGCTTCGGCGCGGGCGGCGTCGATCTTGGCCGCTTCCTCGGGCGTCACCGGCTTCTGCTCCGGCGGCTTGGGCGCGTCGGCGGGCGGCAGCGCGTCTGGCGGCACGATGACCTCGGACTCGGGCAGCAGGGTATAGAAGTCGTACTTCGGTTTGACCGGTTCCTGCGGTGCTTGCGGTTGCGGCTTCTGCGCGACGCTCTGCCGAGGGTCCTCGGGCTTGCTGCGCTTCACTTCGTCGCGGCCCGGTTCCAGGCTGAACAGGAACATGAAGAAGGCGCCGACGGCGGCGCCGCAGGCCAGCCATACCCAGCCCGGCACCGGCTTCTTCGCCGGCGCCTGGTAGCGGCTGGCGCCGCGTTTGGGCGCGGGCTTCTTCTTCGCAGCCACTTACATGCGCTCCAGGGTGTCCAGGCCGAGCAGCTCCAGGCCCTGCTTGAGGGTGCGGCCGGTCAGGGCGGCCAGGCGCAGGCGGCTCTGCTGGGTGGCTTGATCTTCGGCGGTGAGGATCGGGCAGTTCTCGTAGAAGCTGGAGAACAGGCCGGCCAGGTCGTAGAGGTAGCTGCACAGCAGGTGGGGCGTGCCCTTCTCGGCGACGCTGGCAAGCAGTTCGTTGAATTGCGCCAGCTTGGCGCCCAGGGCCTGCTCCTGCTCGGCGACCAGGGTGATCTTGCCGCCGATTTCGCTGACGTCCTTGCCCAGCTTGCGGAAGATGCTGGCCACACGGGTGTAGGCGTACAGCAGGTAGGGCGCGGTGTTGCCTTCGAAGCTCAGCATCAGCTCGAAGTTGAAGCTGTAGTCGCTGGTGCGGTGCTTGGACAGGTCGGCGTATTTCACCGAGGCGATGCCGACCACGCGGGCGATCTCGCGCAGCTCGTCTTCGCCGAGGTCCGGGTTCTTGCCCTTGACCAGCGCGTAGGCGCGCTGCTCGGCTTCATCGAGCAGTTCGACCAGCTTCACCGTGCCGCCGTCGCGGGTCTTGAACGGGCGGCCGTCCGGGCCGTTCATGGTGCCGAAGCCCATGTGCTCCATCTCGAAGCTGGCGGGCACGAAACCGGCCAGGCGCGCGCAGGCGAACACCATCTGGAAATGCAGGGCCTGGCGCTGGTCGACGAAGTACAGGGCGCGGTCGGCCTTGAGGGTGCCGGCGCGGTAGCGGGTGGCGGCCAGGTCGGTGGTGGCGTACAGGTAGCCACCACCGGCCTTCTGCACGATCAGCGGCAGCGGGTTGCCCTCGGCGTTCTTGAACTCGTCCATGAACACGCACTGGGCACCGTTGTCCTCGGTCAGCAGGCCCTTGGCGGCAAGGTCGGCGATGACGTTGGGCAGGTCGTCGTTGTAGGCGCTCTCGCCTTTGACGTCGGCCATCGACAGCTTCACGCCGAGACGGTCGTAGAGCGCCTGGCAGTGGCTCAGGGAGATATCGTTGAAGCGGTTCCACAGGCGCAGGCACTCGGCGTCGCCGGCCTGCAGCTTGACCACCAGCTCGCGGGCGCGATCGGCGAACTCGGCGGAGTCGTCGAAGCGCTTCTTGGCGGCGCGGTAGAAGCCTTCCAGGTCGGCCAGCTCGCTTTCGGCGGCGGCCGGGTTTTCCTGCATGTAGGCCAGCAGCATGCCGAACTGGGTGCCCCAGTCGCCGACGTGGTTCTGGCGGATCACCGTGTCGCCGAGGAACTCCAGCACGCGCGCCACGCCGTCGCCGATGATGGTCGAGCGCAGGTGGCCGACGTGCATTTCCTTGGCCAGGTTGGGCGCCGACAGGTCGACCACCACGCGCTGCGCCGCGCCGTTCTTGCGCACGCCGAGCCTGGCGTCGGCCAGTGCCGCTTCGAGGCGCTCGGCCAGGGCGTCGCTGTTCTGGAAGAAGTTGAGGAAGCCGGGGCCGGCGATTTCCACCTTGCTGATGCCGGCGTCGGCGGGCAGGGCGGCGATCAGCTTCTCGGCCAGGTCGCGCGGCTTCTGCCCGGCCGGCTTGGCCAGCATCATGGCGATGTTGCTGGCGAAGTCACCGTGGCTCTTGTCCTTGGTGTTCTCCACCTGGATCACCGGACTCAGCCCTTCGGGCAGCACGCCCTCGGCGGTCAGGCGGGTCAGGGCTTGCTGGATCAGGTGGCGAATGGTGTCTTTCATGGTCTGCTCGGTCGGCCGCGGCTGGTCGAAAACTGCGCATTATAGAAGCAGCCGCCAGTTGCAGGCCACAGGCGAGCTGTAGCGCGCATGCAATCCGGGGCGGAGGTCAGAACAGGTCGATGGGGTCGACATCCAGCGACCAGCGCACGGCGCGCCCGGCCGGCATCGCTTCCAGCACCGGCAGCCAGTGCGCCAGCAGCTTGTGCAGCGGCGCGCGGCTGGCGCACTGCAGCAGCAGCTGGGCGCGGAAACGCCCGGCGCGGCGCTCCATGGGCGCCGGCACCGGGCCGAGCAGCTCGATGCCGTTCAGCTTGAGCTCCGCGCACAGTTGTTCGGCGTAGGTGCAGGCATCATCGAGGAAGGCCTCGGCCTGGCCCGGCTTGTGCGCCTCGCCCCGTAGCAGGGCGAGGTGGGCGAACGGCGGCAGGCCGGCGCCGCGCCTTTCGCTCAGGGCCTGTTCGGCGAAGGCCGGGTAGCCCTGCTCGGTGAGTTGGACCAGCAGCGGATGGTCGGCCAGGTGGCTCTGGATGATCACCTTGCCCGGTTCTTCGGCGCGGCCGGCGCGGCCGGCCACCTGCACGGTGAGCTGGGCCATGCGCTCGCTGGCGCGGAAGTCGGCGGAGAACAGGCCGCCATCGGCATCGAGGATCGCCACCAGGGTCACACGCGGGAAATGGTGACCCTTGGCGAGCATCTGGGTGCCGACCAGGATGCACGGCTCGCCCTTGTTGATGGTGGCGAACAGCTTGTCCATGGCGCCCTTGCGCGAGGTGCTGTCGCGGTCGATGCGCAGCACCGGGAATTGCGGGAAGAGCAGGGCCAGGCGCTCCTCGGCGCGCTCGGTGCCGGCGCCCACCGGGCGCAGGTCGACCTGGTTGCACTCCGGACAGTTGCGCGGCGGGCGCTCGACGTGGCCGCAGTGGTGGCAGCGCAGCTCGTTATGGCGCTGGTGCAGGGTCATGCGCGCGTCGCAGCGCGGGCACTGGCTGATCCAGCCGCAGTCGTGGCACAGCAGGGTGGGGGCGAAGCCGCGGCGGTTGAGGAACACCAGCACCTGCTGGCCGGCTTCCAGCGTCTGGCGGATCGCCTGCTGCAGCGGGCCGGAGATGCCGGCGTCGAGTGGCAGGCTCTTCACGTCCAGGCGCAGGAAGCGCGGCTGCTGGGCGCCGCCGGCGCGCTGGTTGAGGCGCAGCAGGGCATAGCGTCCGGCGTGGGCGTTGTGCAGGCTTTCCAGTGACGGCGTGGCCGAGCCGAGGACGATCGGCAGGTGCTCCTGGCGCGCACGCACCAGGGCCAGGTCGCGGGCGTGGTAGCGCAGCCCCTCCTGCTGCTTGTAGGAGGCGTCGTGTTCCTCGTCGACGATGATCAGGCCAGGGGTCTTCAGTGGGGTGAATAACGCAGACCTTGTACCGATCACGATATCGGCCTCGCCATCGCGCGCGGCCAGCCAGGCATCCAGGCGCTCGCGGTCGTTGACTCCGGAGTGCAGCAGGGCGATGCGCGCGTTGAAGCGGCGTGCGAAGCGCTCCACCGTCTGCGGCCCCAGGTTGATCTCCGGGATCAGCACCAGCGCCTGCTTGCCGGCCTCCAGACAGTGGCGGATCAGCTGCAGGTAGACCTCGGTCTTGCCGCTGCCGGTGACGCCATACAGCAGGTAGGCGCCGAAGCCACTCATGCCGGATTGCACGGCATTGAAGGCGGCGCGTTGTTCGGTGTTGAGCGGCAGCTCCGGCTGGGCCAGCCAGCCGCCGTGGCGCACTAGCGGTGCGCTGCGGCGCACCTCGACGTGCACCAGGCCCTTCTCCAGCAGCAGGTCGAGGCTGTCCTTGTTCAGTTGCAGCTTGCTCAGCAGGCCGTGCGGCACGCCGTGATGGTGTTGTGCCAGGGTCCGTAGTGCTTCGCGCTGGCGCGGTGCGCGGGCCAGGCGCGGGTCATCCGGGCTGGCGCCGGCGCTCACGTGCCAGTAGCGCTCCTGGCGAACTTCGGCGGGCTCGCCCTGGCGCAGCAGCACCGGCAGTGCCCAGCTCAGTGTGTCGCCAAGGCTGTGCTGGTAGTACTGCGCCGTCCACAGGCATAGCTTGAACAGCGGCGCCGGCAGCGGCGGTGTGCGGTCAAGCAGTTGCAGGGCCGGTTTGAGTTTGTCCGCCGGCACCTCGCTGTGCTGCACCACCTCCACCAGCACGCCTACCACCTCGCGCCGGCCGAACGGAACGCGCAAACGCACGCCTGGCTGCAATGCCGCGTGCTGCACACCCTGCGGCGCCAGATAGTCGAACAGGCGGCGCAGCGGCGAGGGCAGGGCGAGGCGCAGGATGGTGTCGGGCACGGCGAACTCCGAAAATCGAGGTCGCGATGCTAGCACGCCCGCACGTCGCCCGGCCGCTGGTGCGGCTTGCGCGCTGGTAGCGGTCTGATATAGTGCGCGGCCTATTTCCGTGCGGTACCCGGCAACGAGCCGAGTGGCGGCACACACCACCGAGGAAAAAGCGATGAAAGCCGATACCCATCCGCAGTACGAAGAAATGGTTGCAACCTGCAGCTGTGGCAACGTGATCAAGACCCGTTCCACCCTGTGCAAGCCGATGAACCTGGACGTGTGCTCCGAGTGCCACCCGTTCTACACCGGCAAGCAGAAGATGCTGGACACCGGCGGCCGTATCGACCGCTTCAAGCAGCGTTTCGGCGTGTTCGGCAGCAAGTAAGCCGGATGGTGGCGCAGACCACACTGCTGAAGAAGGCGTCCCTGGTGGGCGCCTTTTTCGTTTCTGTCTGCCTGCAACCGGCGGCATGGGCCTTCTGCCCGCTGCAGCCCGAGCTGCAGGCGCTGCGTGTAGCCAAGGTGGTGGACGGCGACACCCTGCGCCTGGCCGATGGCCGCAGCGTGCGCCTGATCGGTATCAATGCCCCCGAGCGGGCGCGGGACGGGCGCCCGGCCGAGCCTTTCGCCGAGGCGGCGCAGCGCCGCCTGCAGGCGCTGGTAGCGGCCAATGACGGGCGTGTCGGCCTGCGCCTCGGGGCCAAGCCGCGCGATCACTACGGTCGCACCCTGGCGCATGCCTACGACGGCAGCGGCCGCAATCTGGAGGCGCAACTGCTGGCTGAGGGCTTGGGATTTCGCGTGGCCTTCGAGCCGGCCAATGGACTCGAGGCCTGCCAGCGCGACGCAGAGACCGAGGCGCGGGCGCGTCAGCTAGGGCTGTGGCAGCAGGTGCAGTGGATCAGTCCGTTCGACCTGCGCCGTGGCGGTTTTGCCCTGGTGCGCGGTCGCATCGAAACGGTCCAGCGCAATCGCGGCGGGCTGTGGCTGGAGATGGAAGGGCCGCTGGTGCTGCGCGTCGAGCCGAAGCTGCTGCGTCACTTCGATGCGGCGGCCCTGCAGCGCCTGGTCGGGCGTGAGGTCGAGGCGCGCGGCTGGGTCATCGACCGTTCCCGGCGCGGCGGCCTGCAGGCTGATCAGGCGCGCTGGCTGTTGCCGCTGACGCATGCGGCCATGCTGGAGGTGTTGCCATGATCTGGCGCCTGTTGCTGCTGTCGCTTCTGCTGTTCCAGCTCGCTGGTTGTGCGGTCAACCCGGCCACCGGCAAGACCGATTTCGTGATGATGAGCGAGCAGCAGGAGATCGAGCTGGGGCGCAACTACGCCCAGGAGATCGCCAAGCAGTACCCGCGCTACGCCGACGAGAAGCTGCAGGCCTATGTGCAGCGGGTTGGCGAGCGTGTTGCCCGCTATGGCCATCGCAGCCACCTGCGCTATAGCTTCACGGTGGTCGACAGTCCGGAGATCAACGCCTTCGCCATTCCGGGCGGGCACATCTACATCCACCGCGGGCTCATGGCCTACCTCGGCTCCGAGGCGGAGCTGGCCGCTGTGCTTGGCCATGAGGTCGGTCACGTTACCGCGCGCCACAGCGTGCGCCAGCAGAGCCAGTCCGCCGCCTGGAACATCCTCGGTCAGGCCGTGGCCATCGGCACTGGCGTCGGCGCGGCCGGCGACGTCACCAGTGCGCTGGGGACTGCCCTGGTGCGTGGCTACGGTCGCGACATGGAGCTGGAGGCCGACGGCTTCGGCGCTCAGTACCTGGCGCGCAGCGGCTACGACCCGCAGGCGATGATCGAAGTGGTCAAGGTGTTGAAGAACCAGGAAGACTTCGCGCGCGCCGAGGCGCAGGCGCGCGGGCAGGACGTGGCGCCGAGCGGCTACCATGGCCTGTTCGACACGCACCCGGACAACGATACTCGCCTGCGTCAGGTCGTCGCTGCCGCCACGCCGCTGGCCACAGGGCAGGGTGAGGTGGGGCGCGAAACCTACCTGAAGATGATCGACGGCATGCCATTCGGTGACTCCACCGAGGCCGGCGTGCGCCGTGGTCAGCGCTTCTATCATGTCGGCCTGGATTTCACCCTGGCCTTTCCGCAGGGCTGGGAACTGATCAATCGGCCCGACGCGCTGATCGTCCATCGCGCCGACGAGCAGGCCTTTCTGGTCATGAGCCTGGAAGGGTTGCCGGGTGGCGGCGGCTCGCAGGCGTTCATTCGTCAGCGTACCGGTGGTCGTGGTCTGGCAGCCCAGCAGAGCTTCGTCCAGAACGGTCTGGACGTGACCACCGGTGTGCTGCCGGGGCGTGATGCCAAGCGGATTGCGGTGGTGGCGCGTGGACAGCAGGCATTTCTGTTCGTCGGCGCGGTGAAGGGGCGTGCCTCGCTGGAGGCGGCCGACGAGCAGTTCATGGCGGTGATCCGCAGTTTCCGTCCGTTGCAGGTCGATGAACGAGCCTTGGGCCAGTCCCGGCGCCTGCAGCTGGTGCGCTTCAAGGCGGGACAGAGCCTGGAGGAGTTGAGTCGGCAGATGGGTGGGGAAGGTGACCCGCTGCAGCGCTTGCGTCTGCTTAATGGTCTGTATCCGACCGGTCAGCCACTTCCTGGCGATTGGCTCAAAGTGGTCCGCTGAGGCGCTGCGAGCCCCGGCCTTGTGGGCCTCGGTCATCTTGCGTATGCTCGCTCGCCTGCCTTTCACAGCAAAGCGGAAATAGCCGAAATGTCCGATCTGAAAACTGCCGCTCTCGAGTATCACGCTCAGCCCCGTCCGGGAAAGCTCAGCGTCGAACTGACCAAGCCCACCGTCACTGCCCGTGACCTTGCCCTGGCCTACAGCCCAGGTGTGGCTGAGCCGGTACGCGAGATCGCCCGTGACGCCGAACTGGCCTACCGCTACACCGGCAAGGGCAATCTGGTGGCAGTGATTTCCGACGGCACCGCCATTCTCGGCCTGGGCAACCTCGGCCCGCTGGCGTCCAAGCCGGTGATGGAAGGCAAAGGTGTGCTGTTCAAGCGTTTCGCCGGTATCGACGTGTTCGATATCGAGGTCGATGCCGAGAGCCCGCAAGCCTTCATCGATACCGTCAAGCGTATCTCCATCACCTTCGGTGGTATCAACCTGGAAGACATCAAGGCGCCCGAGTGCTTCGAGATCGAGCGTGCGCTGATCGAACAGTGCGATATTCCGGTGTTCCACGATGACCAGCACGGCACCGCCATCGTCACCGCGGCCGGCATGCTCAATGCTCTGGAAATCGCCGGAAAGACCCTGCCGGAAGCTAAAATCGTCTGCCTCGGCGCCGGCGCGGCCGCCATCTCCTGCATGAAGCTGCTGGTGAGCATGGGTGCCCAGGTCGAGAACATCTTCATGCTCGACCGTAAGGGCGTGATCCACGCCGGTCGTGACGACCTCAACCAGTACAAGGCGGTGTTTGCTCACGCTACCGACAAGCGCAGCCTGTCCGACGCTCTCGACGGTGCCGATGTATTCGTCGGCCTGTCCGGTGCCAACCTGCTGAGCCAGGAAGACCTCAAGCGCATGGCGCCGAACCCGATCGTGTTCGCCTGCTCCAACCCGGACCCGGAAATCAAGCCGGAGTTGGCCCGTGAGGCGCGCCCGGATGTGATCATGGCGACTGGTCGTTCGGACTACCCGAACCAGGTCAACAACGTGCTCGGCTTCCCCTTCATCTTCCGCGGTGCCCTGGACGTACGCGCCACTCGTATCAACGAGGAAATGAAGATCGCCGCCGCCAACGCCCTGCGCGAACTGGCCAAACTGCCGGTACCCAAGGAAGTCTGCGATGCCTATGGCGGCATCGAGCTGAGCTTCGGTCGCGAGTACATCATTCCGAAGCCCATGGATGCGCGCCTGATCACCGTGGTGGCCGATGCCGTGGCCAAGGCGGCGATCGAGAGCGGCGTGGCGACCCTGCCCTACCCGTCGCACTATCCGCTGAAGTCGGTGGATGAGGTGTTCAACGGCTGATCGCCGTTGCAATGAAAAAGCCCCGCGAATGCGGGGCTTTTTTGTGGCTGGGCGAAAGGCCTCAGAACAGGTCGATCGGTGTCGCCTCGTCAGCCGGTAGCGGGCTGCCGGGAATGCCGAGCGCCGGGTCCAGCTCGCTCATCGGAGGCGGCGAGTCCTCGCTCTTGAACAGCTCGAAGTAGGCATCGGGCGAACCGGGCGATGCCGCGCGACCGCTCAGCGGATCGACGCGCAGGCTGAGCAGGCCGGCTGGCTCGGGCGGCAGGTGGTCCGGCTTGTCCTTGAGTGCGGCGCCCATGTAGCTCATCCAGATCGGCAGGGCCACGGTGCCACCGTACTCATGGCGGCCTAGGCTTTCCGGCTGATCGAAACCGACCCAGACGGTGGTCATGTAGTCGGCGTTGTAGCCGGAGAACCAGCTGTCCTTGGACTCGTTGGTGGTGCCGGTCTTGCCTGCCAGATCACCGCGGCCCAGCGCCAGGGCGCGGCGGCCGGTGCCGCGCTTGATCACGTCCTGCAGCATGCTGGTCATGATGTAGGCGGTGCGCTCGTCGATGATCTGCTCGGCCGCTACGGGTTTCACCACTTCGGCATTCGGCTCTTCGAGCAGCAGCGAAGCGTTTTGCTCCTCGACCAGTTGCAGGCGCTCCGGTGTGCGCGGCGGGTTGGCGGTGAACAGGGTCTTGCCGTCGCGGCTTTCGATGCGCTGGATCAGATAGGGCTGGATCTTGCGTCCGCCGTTGGCGAAGACGCTCCAGCCGCCGGCGATTTCCAGCGGGGTCAGGCCTGCGGTACCCAGAGCGAGCGACAGGTTGCGCGGCAGCTCCTGCTTGTTGAAGCCGAAGGCGCTGATGTAGTCGAGTGCATAGTCGATGCCGATCGTCTGCAGGACGCGGATCGATACCAGGTTGCGCGACTTGTACAACGCCTCGCGCAGACGGATCGGGCCGAGGAAGGTGTTGTTGTCGTTCTTCGGGCGCCAGGCTTCTTCCATGCCGGCTTCCTGGAACACGATGGGCGCATCGTTGACCAGGCTGGAAGCGGTGAAGCCGGCGTCCAGCGCTGCGCTGTAGATGAAGGGCTTGAAGCTGGAGCCCGGCTGGCGTTTGGCTTGGGCGGCGCGGTTGTAGTTGCTCTGCTCGAAGGAGAAGCCGCCGACCAGTGCGCGAATGGCGCCGTCCTGCGGGTCGAGTGAGACCAGTGCGCTCTGTGCAGCCGGGATTTGGCGGAACAGCAGGGCGCCGCTCTCCTTGTCCGGCTCGACGCGTACCAGGTCACCGATCTGCGCCACGTCCGCCGGCTTCTGCGGGCGCGGACCCAGGCTATTGGTGTTGAGGAAGGGGCGTGCCCATTTCATGCTGTCCCAGGCGACCGGCTGCTCTTCGCCGTTGCGCAGCAGGACCATGATGCCGCTCTTTTCGACCTGGGTGACGATGGCCGGTTGCAGGCCGCCGATGCTCTTGTGCTTGGCCAGTTCCTGCAGCCAGGCTTCGCGGGTCAGGCCGGGCAGGCGGGTTTCGGGGCCCCGAAAACCGTGGCGTTGATCGTAGGCGATCAGGCCTTCATGCAGTGCGGTGCTGGCGGCGTCCTGCAATTGCGACGGCACCGTGGTGATGACGCGGAAACCTTCGGTATAGGCATCGCTGCCGTAGCGGCCGACCATCTCGGCGCGCGCCATCTCGGCGATGTAGGGGGCATTGAGCTCGATCGGTTGTACGTGGTGGCGGGCGTCGATGGGCTCGGCCAGGGCGGCATCGTAGCGCGCCTTGTCGATGGCGCCGAGTTTGTACATGCGCCCGAGGATCCAGTCGCGACGCTCCATGCTGCGCTGCGGGTTGACCAGCGGATTGTAGCGCGAGGGGGCCTTGGGCAGTCCGGCGATCATCGCCAGCTGGGCCAGGCTGAGGTCGCGGATCGACTTGCCGTAGTAGACCTGAGCCGCAGCCTCGACGCCGTAGGCGCGGTTGCCCAAATAGATCTTGTTGACGTAGAGCTCGAGGATCTCGTTTTTGCTCAGCTCGCGTTCGATTTGTAACGCCAGCAGGATTTCATTGATCTTGCGTGAGAAGCTGCGCTCATTGGTGAGGAAGAAGTTCTTCGCTACCTGCATGGTGATGGTGCTGCCACCGGTCTGGATGTGACCGCTCGCCAATAACTGCGTAGCAGCGCGCACCAGGCTGGTGAAGTCAACGCCATAATGGTTGGCGAAATTGTCGTCCTCGGCGGCCAGCAGGGCCCTGATGAAGTCGGGTGGAATGTCTTCGAAGCGGATCGGTGAGCGACGCATCTCGCCGAATTCGGCGATCAGCTTGCCGTCAGTACTGTAGACACGCAGCGGTATCTGCAGCTGGATGCTGCGCAGCGACTCGACGGAGGGTAGGCCGGGACTAAGATAGAGAAAGGCGCCGCTGAAACTGAGCACCAACCCGCAAAAAACGGCGACACAAGACCACCAGAAAAACTTCAGCAAACGCATCAAGGTTCTTGGAATTCCAGGTAAAAGAATGGGTTAAGTGTTGCGCGGTGCGAAAAGGGGAAAACTGTTCACATTATAAGCGGTTTTTTTGCAGGGGAGCCATTTGCGCTTCTGTCAAGACTGTTATTTAATGTGGAAAAACATAAATAGTCCGTAAGTCTCGGATGCAGATAGGAAATCGGTCGTGCTAGGGCTCTTCAATAAGAAAGCGAACACGCTTCTGGGGATCGACATCAGTTCGACCTCGGTCAAGCTCCTTGAATTGAGTCGCTCCGGAAGCCGCTACAAGGTAGAGGCCTATGCCGTCGAGCCGCTCCCACCCAATGCCGTTGTCGAAAAGAACATCGCCGAGCTGGAAGGGGTCGGTCAGGCCCTTGCTCGCGTTCTAAGCAAGGCAAAAACCAGCGTGCGTACCGCTGCGGTGGCCGTGGCCGGTTCTGCGGTTATCACCAAGACCATCGAAATGGAGGCCGGCCTCAACGATGACGAGCTGGAGAACCAGCTGAAGATCGAGGCCGACCAGTACATCCCTTATCCACTGGAAGAGGTGGCTATCGACTTCGAGGTGCAGGGCCTTTCGGCGCGCAACCCCGAACGAGTCGAAGTCTTGCTGGCTGCCTGCCGTAAAGAAAACGTCGAGGTTCGCGAGGCGGCTCTTGGGCTCGCCGGTGTAACGGCCAAGGTCGTCGATGTGGAAGCCTATGCGCTCGAGCGTGCCTATGCCTTGCTTGAGTCCCAGCTCGGCGGCAGCGTCGATGAGCTGACGGTCGCCGTGGTCGATATCGGTGCCACCATGACCACCCTGAGCGTGCTGCACAATGGCCGCACGATCTATACCCGGGAGCAGCTGTTCGGTGGGCGCCAGCTGACTGAAGAGATCCAGCGTCGCTACGGTCTCTCCGTCGAGGAGGCCGGTCTGGCCAAAAAACAGGGTGGCCTGCCGGATGACTACGAAAGCGAGGTGCTGCAGCCCTTCAAGGAAGCGGTCGTGCAGCAGGTTTCGCGTTCGCTGCAATTCTTCTTCGCGGCCGGCCAGTTCAATGATGTCGATTACATCCTGCTGGCAGGTGGTACGGCCTCGATTCCTGATCTGGATCGCATGATTCAACAGAAGATTGGTACTCCTACCCTGGTAGCCAACCCCTTCGCCGATATGGCGCTGGGTAGCAAAGTCAATGCCGGAGCCCTGGCTAGCGATGCCCCGTCCTTGATGATTGCCTGTGGCCTGGCGATGAGGAGTTTTGACTGATGGCGCGGATCAACTTACTTCCATGGCGGGAGCAATTGCGCGAAGAGCGCAAGCAGCGCTTCTTGGTCGCCCTTGGCGGGACGCTTGCTATTGCGGCTGGCTTGGTCTTTATGGCGGGTCAATACCTTAACGGCGCAATTGAACAGCAGAATGCTCGAAATGAGTTCCTTAAGAAAGAGATAGCTGTTCTGGATGAGCGGATTAAGGCGATTAAGGAGCTGAAAGAAAGGCGCGCGCAATTACTTGAGCGAATGAAAATCATTCAGGATTTGCAGGGTAACAGGCCAGTAATTGGGCATGTTTTTGATCAGTTAGTGCGTACTCTTCCCGATGGCGTCTACTTCACCGGCCTTAAACGAACTGATAAAAGCATTGCGGTTGTTGGGGCGGCGGAGTCGAATAATAGAGTGTCGAGCCTGATGCGTAATCTTGACGCATCTGAGTGGTTGGTTGCCCCAACTCTGACTGAGGTTAAGGCTGTCACCGCGGGCGCAATTGATCAGGCAAATGTCTTCCAGCTAACGGTTCAGCAGACTCAGCCGGGTGAAGATGCAGGTGCTGCGTCCGTCAAAGGGGCGCAGGGTACGGTAAAAGATGCAAAAAATGGTGGTAATAAACCATGAGCCTAGCCGAAGCAATCGAGTCGCTGAAAAAGGTCGATCTCGCCGAACTCGACCTTAATAACCTGGGTGCTTGGCCTGCTGCGGTTAAGGTCATTACATGCTGTGTTCTGCTAATTCTGGCAATCGCTCTTGGTTATAACTTCTATCTCAAGGATCTTCAGGATGGGCTGGAGCAGCAGCGAGTCGAGGAGCAGTCTTTAAAAGACCAATTTGCTGCTAAAGCTTTTCAAGCGGCCAATCTGGATGCCTACAAGGCCCAAATGGCAGAAATGGAAGAGTCTTTTGGTTCGTTGTTGCGTCAGCTGCCCAGTGACACGGAAGTTCCCGGGTTGCTGGAGGATATTACGCGTACAGGACTGGGTAGTGGTTTGGAGTTTGAGGAGATCAAGCTGGAGCCTGAAGCGGTTCAGCAGTTTTATATAGAACTTCCAATCCAAATAGCGGTTGTTGGTGGGTACCACGATCTCGCTACTTTTGTCAGTGGCGTGGCCAGCCTTCCTCGAATTGTGACTTTGCATGATTTCGAAATAAAGTCGGTTGAGGATGAGGGGGCTGTCGGCTCATCTAAGCTGCGCATGACCATCCTCGCGAAAACTTACCGTTATAACGACGAGGGGCTTAAGAAATGATAGGGGGGCGGCTATTTTTTATGACCATCTCGGCGCTTGCTCTATCAGGCTGTTTGGGTGGGGATGACTTCTCAGATCTTCAGGCATATATGGATGAGGTGCGCGCACGACCGCAGGGTGCTATCGAGCCGTTGCCAAAGTTTCAACCTTATGAGGCTTTCACATATAGTGCGGCGGCACTTAGAAGCCCCTTTCAGCCGCCTGTTAAGGTTGATATTGCTAGGCAGCAAAAAGGTTCGAAAGATGTAACGCCTGACGAGACCAGGGTCAAGCAGTTCCTTGAAGGCTTCAACATCGAGACCTTTGAGATGGTTGGTACTCTTGCAAGAGATGGCGGTGCCTATGGTTTGGTTCGAGGGGCCGGTGGTGTTCATCGTGTGAAGGTGGGGGATTATCTCGGGCGCAATCATGGGCGCATAGTTTCCGTTGATGAGGCCAAGATAGACGTTATAGAGATCGTACCTGATGGTGAGGGCGGTTGGCTCGAGCGTCCGCGGAGCCTAACTCTAAAAGAGCGTACATAGTCACGGGATCCGTATGAAGAAAAATTACGAAATAGTTAATTGGAGCCGGCTTATGAATAGCGCCTTCTCTCGCGTTGGCATCTCTATAGCTCTAGTGTTTTTTACCTCGCTCGCTGCTGCGGCTGATCTCACAGCTATGAATGTGGCTTCTCTCCCGGGTGACAAGGTGGAGTTGAAGCTGGAGTTTAATGGCCCAATTTCTGCTCCTCGGGGCTACACGATAGAGCAGCCTGCTCGTATTGCTCTGGATTTGCCTGGTGTTGCAAACAAGCTGGGGGTTAGAAATCGTGAGATCGGGGTTGGTAATGCTCGAAGCGTGAGCATTGTCGAGGCCAAGGACCGGACTCGCCTGATTGTAAACCTGTCCACCTTGGTGCCTTATGCAACAAGGGCTGAGGGAAATAACTTGTATGTCGTGGTGGGTGAGGCTGCCTCGTCGGTTGCTAAGGTCAGCTCCGCTCTTGTGCAAGCCCCTGCGGGACCAGCGGTAGTTGCCGGCAAGGCCATACAGGGCGTCGACTTTCAACGAGGTGAACAGGGTGAAGGTAACGTCGTTATTGCTTTGTCGGATGCTTCCGTAACTGCTGATGTTCAGGAGCAGGGCGGGAAGATTCAGTTGTCCTTTGCGAAGACTGCTCTCCCGGACAGCCTGAAGGTGCGTCTCGATGTGAAAGACTTTGCGACTCCTGTTCAGTATGTGAGCGCGTCTGCTCAATCTGATAGGGCTAGTATCAGTATCGAACCGCAGGGCTTTTACGATTATTTGGTTTTCCAGGCTGATAACAAACTGACGGTTAGCGTCAAGCCTTTGTCCTCCGATGATGTGGAGAAACGTAAGCTTGAAAAGTTCGCATACACGGGGGAGAAGCTCTCTCTCAACTTCCAGGATATTGACGTTCGCTCTGTTCTGCAGTTGATTGCTGATTTTACTGATTTGAATTTGGTGGCAAGCGATACCGTTCAGGGCAATATTACGCTGCGTTTGCAAAATGTGCCGTGGGATCAAGCTTTGGATTTGGTGCTTAAGACGCGTGGTCTGGATAAGCGAAAGGTAGGTAATGTGCTGCTTATCGCTCCGGCGGACGAGATTGCTGCACGTGAACGCCAGGAGCTAGAGGCTCAAAATCAGATCGCGGAGCTTGCGCCATTGCGGCGTGAGCTGATTCAGGTTAATTACGCCAAGGCTTCGGATATTGCTGCGCTCTTTCAATCTGTTGCTGGTATATCTGGTGAGGGAGAGGGGGCTGATTCCGAGCGGGGTTCGGTGACCGTTGATGATCGAACTAACAGTATTATTGCCTACCAAACGCAAGATAAGTTGGACGAGTTGCGCCGTATTGTTGCTCAGTTGGATATTCCCGTTCGCCAGGTTTTAATCGAGGCTCGCCTTGTTGAGGCGAGTGTCGGTTACGATAAGAGCTTGGGTGTGCGTTGGGGCGGTGCCGTAAGCAATGGTAAGTGGAGCGCTTATGGTAAAGATGGCTCTCAAGGTTTGACGGATGATGAAGATCGCAGTTGTGGGCCGTTTGCTGGCGGCTGTACGCTCCCGACGACAGAGGATGATGGCGGTTCGCCTGTGCCTTTTGTAGATCTCGGCGCGAATGCCGCTACATCTGGTATTGGAATAGGTTTTTTGACTGACAATGCTATTTTGGACCTGCAGTTGTCTGCGATGGAAAAGACTGGCAACGGAGAGGTCATTTCTCAGCCGAAGGTGGTTACCTCGGATAAAGAAACTGCCAAGATATTGAAGGGTACTGAGGTCCCTTACCAGGAGTCGAGCTCAAGCGGTGCCACGACAGTCTCCTTCAAAGAGGCTGCGCTTTCCTTGGAGGTTACGCCTCAGATTACTCCTGATAATCGTATTATCATGGAGGTTAAGGTCAATAAGGATGAGCCGGACTATGAGAATGCAGTTCTAGGTGTTCCTCCTATTAAGAAGAATGAGGTTAACGCCAAGGTTTTGGTTAATGATGGAGAGACAATCGTAATTGGTGGTGTTTTCTCAAATACTCAGAGCAAGAGTGTCGAGAAAGTGCCTCTTCTGGGTGACATTCCATACTTGGGGCGTCTTTTCCGTCGGGATACGGTTACTGATACTAAGAATGAGCTTCTTGTGTTCGTAACGCCGCGGATCATGAACAACCAGTCAATCGCGGTAAGCAACTGATAGTGCAAAACGTAATCCTGGTAGGCCCGATGGGGGCTGGCAAGAGCACCATCGGGCGGTTGTTGGCCAAAGAGCTGAGGCTGCACTTCAAGGATTCAGATAAGGAAATCGAGCAGCGAACCGGTGCCGATATCCCCTGGATATTCGATGTGGAGGGTGAGCAGGGTTTCCGCGAGCGCGAGCAATCGATGGTCGTGGAGCTCTGCGAACTTGATGGCGTGGTGATTGCCACGGGTGGTGGCGTGGTGCTGCGGCCCGAGAATCGCCAGGCCCTGCGTGCCGGGGGGCGGGTGGTGTACCTGCATGCCTCTGTCGAGCAGCAGCTGGAACGCACTTCCCGGGATCGTAACCGTCCGCTGTTGCGCAATGCCGAGCCTGGCAAGGTGCTGCGCAACCTGATGGAGATTCGCGATCCTCTCTACCGTGAGATCGCCGATATCATTATCGAGACGGATGAGCGCCCGCCGCGGCTGGTCGTGCAAGAAATCGTCGATCGCCTCAAGGCGTTGCCTCCCCGTTAAAGAGCGGGCCCATCTGCGTTATCCTACGCCCTTTATGTTCGGGGGCTTCATGCAGACTCTTACCGTCGATCTTGGCGACCGCAGCTATCCCATCTACATCGGTGAGGGGCTGCTGGCTCGTCCAGAGTTGTTCAAGTCGCACCTTGCCGGTCGCCAGGTGGCTATCGTCACCAATGAGACCGTCGCTCCTCTCTATCTGGATCTGGTGAAACAATCGCTGTCGGGGCAGGACATTGCAACTGTGATTCTGCCAGATGGCGAGGTATTCAAGACCTGGGAAACGTTGCAGTTGATCTTCGACGGTCTGCTGCAGGCTCGTCATGATCGCAAGACCACAATCATTGCCCTCGGTGGCGGCGTGGTGGGTGACATGGCGGGATTCGCTGCGGCCTGTTACCAGCGGGGCGTCGATTTCATTCAGGTCCCTACCACGCTGCTGTCTCAGGTTGATTCGTCGGTAGGCGGCAAGACCGGCATTAACCACCCGCTTGGCAAGAACATGGTCGGAGCCTTCTACCAGCCGAACGCGGTGATCATCGACACGACCGTGCTGAATACCCTTCCAGCCAAGGAGTTGTCAGCGGGTTTGGCTGAGGTGATCAAGTACGGCCTGATCTGTGATCTGCAGTTCCTCGGTTGGCTGGAGGAGCATGTCGAGTCTCTGCGTGAACTCCAGCCTGCCGCCCTGATCGAAGCCATCCAGCGCTCCTGTGCCGCCAAGGCGCGAGTGGTGGGGGCTGATGAACGTGAGTCCGGGCTGCGCGCCATCCTCAACCTGGGGCATACCTTTGGCCATGCCATCGAGACGCACATGGGCTACGGCGAGTGGCTGCACGGCGAGGCGGTGGCGGCCGGTACGGTCATGGCGCTGGAAATGTCGTCGCGTCTGGGTTGGATCTCTGGCGCTGAGCGCGACCGTGGCATCCGCCTGCTGGTACGCGCCGGGCTGCCGGTGGTGCCGCCTGCCGAAATGCGTCCCGAGGATTTTATCGAGCATATGGCGGTCGACAAGAAGGTGCTCGATGGCCGCCTGCGGCTGGTGTTGCTGAAAGGCCTCGGTGAGGCCGTGATTACCGATGACTTCCCGCGGGAAGTCCTGGATGCCACGCTGCGTGCCGATTATCGCGCGTTGCTGGCTCAGCTTGGAGAATAAGAGAGCTACATGAGCAGTCTGCACGCCGACGAGGCCTTTCTCGCGCACTACCAGTTCAGTCATGACCCCTTCGCTGCGCGGGTGCCGGGCTTCCGTTTCTTTCCTGCCCAGCGCAAGCCAGTGCTGGGCCAGCTCCATCATCTGGCGCGCTACAGTCAGCTGCTGCTGGTCGTGACCGGCCCGCATGGCAGCGGCAAGACGCTGCTGCGCCAGGCGCTGGTGGCCAGCACCAACAAGCAGTCGGTGCAGTCGGTGGTGATTTCCGCGCGCGGCGCCGGTGATGTCGGTGGTGTGCTGCGCCAGGTGGCCCAGGGGTTGGGCATGCAGCAGATGGATGTGCGCAGCATTCTGGCGCAGGTGTCCCAGCTGGCGCTGACTGGGCAGGAGGTGTACCTGCTGGTCGACGATGCCGAGCAGTTGGCCGATGCTGCGCTTGATGCGCTGTTCACGCTGGCGGCTGGCAATGCCGATGGTCGTCCGCACGTTTTCCTGTTTGCCGAGAGCGATATCCTGCCGCGGCTGGAGCTGTTGGCCGATGGCGAGGAGCGTTTCCATGTCATTGAGCTGCTGCCCTACAGCGAAGACGAGACTCGCGAGTATCTTGCTCAGCGCCTTGATGGTGCGGGTCAGGGTATTGATCTGCTGAGCGATGATCAGGTCACTGACATCCATCTGAGCTCTGGTGGCTGGCCTGGCGCGATCAATCAGGCGGCGCGCGAGGTGTTGGTCGAGGCCATGCTGGCCAGTCGCGCCAGTGGCGCGGCGGCGGCCGGTGGAGGTCTGCCGAAGAAGCATCTGCTCGCGGTCGCGGTTGTTGCGGTTGCGCTGGGGGCTGCGTGGCTGATGCAGGGGCGTACGGAAAGTACGCCGCCCATGGTGACCGAGAAGCCGATCGAGCTGGTGCCGCAAGGCGCTGTTCCTGCTCCAGCCGAACCCGGTAAGCCCGTGGCGCAGGCTGCGGTGCCGGGGCAGGGGGCTGCCGTTGAGTTCAGTGGCACCAGTCAGCCGTTGCCGTTGCCGTTGGTGGGCGAGGCGCAGCCGGTGATTCGCGAGCCGTTGGCGCAGGCCTCCGGCATGCAGGAAGGTGAGGAAGGCGGTGTTGCCGAAACGCAGGCGCCGGTGCCGGCAGTAGCACCGTCCGCGCCCGTGGTAACTCCGGTTCCGGTCAGTGCGCCTGTGGTGCCGACCGTGGCCAGTGCGCCGCCGGCGCAGGCGGTTGCGCCCAAACCTGTGTCCGTTCAGGCGCCGGCGCAACCCGTTGCTGCGGCCAAGCCGGTGGCGGCGGCCCCGGCGCCGAAACCAGCGGTGCCCAAGCCGGTCGCGCCCGTGGCCAAGCCTGTTCCTGCTGTTGCCAGTGTGGCTCCGGCGCCTGGCGGCGAGTGGTATGCCAGTCGCCCCGCGGGCAACTATGCCCTGCAGATCCTGGGCACTCGCTCGGAGAGCAGCGCCAAGGCCTTCGTCAGCAAGAATGGTGGCGAGTACCGCTACTTCAAGAAGTTGCACCAGGGGCAACCGCTTTACGTGGTGACCTATGGTCAGTTCTCCAGTCGCGCTGCCGCTCAGGCGGCCATCAAGTCGCTGCCGGCCGCCGTTCAGGCTGGCAAGCCCTGGCCGCGCAGCTTCGCCAGCATCCAGCAGGAAGCCGTGCGAGCCCGCTAAGAGGCGCGTGAATCGCCTTTCAATTGGTGACCGGCGGGTCCTAGCACGGGCCTCCGGTCGCCGCCTTTCGCCCAGGCGACAGAAGTTTTCATTTGGCCGTCACAAAAATTTGTGAGGGCCAGGGTCGCTATGTAAAATGACCCCCCTTTGCCTGCGCCAAGCTGGGGCACAGCCCTGCGCGGCCGGCAGCTAGGTCGATGAATTAGAAAGCAATTTGCCTCCACGAGGCAGCCTGGTGAGAGTGTCTATGAAAGCAGGTCTGTACCATCCTGATCAGTTCAAGGATAACTGCGGCTTCGGCTTGATTGCCCACATGCAGGGCGAGGCAAGCCATCACTTGCTGAAGACCGCCATTGAAGCCCTGACCTGCATGACCCACCGCGGCGGTATTAACGCCGACGGCAAGACCGGTGACGGTTGTGGTCTGTTGATTCAGAAGCCCGATCTGTTCCTGCGCGCCATTGCCAAGGAACAATTCGGCCGTGAACTGCCGCAGCAGTACGCGGTGGGCATGGTGTTCTTCAACCAGGACCCGGCCAAGGCCGAGGCCGCCCGCGCCAACATGAACCGCGAGATCGAGGCCGCCGGCCTGCAGCTTATCGGCTGGCGCAAGGTGCCGGTGGATACCAGCGTGCTCGGCCGCCTGGCCTTGGAGCGCCTGCCGCAGATCGAGCAGGTGTTCATCGGTGGCGAAGGCCTGGACGACCAGCAGTTCGCTATCAAGCTGTTCAGCGCCCGTCGTCGCTCCTCGGTGGCGAACGCCGCCGACACCGACCACTACATTTGCAGCTTCTCGCCGAAGACCATCATCTACAAAGGCCTGATGATGCCGGCGGACCTGCAGCAGTTCTATCCGGACCTCGGTGACGAGCGCCTGCAGACCGCGATCTGCGTGTTCCACCAGCGCTTCTCCACCAACACCCTGCCGAAATGGCCGCTGGCGCAGCCGTTCCGCTTCCTCGCCCACAATGGCGAGATCAACACCATTACCGGCAACCGCAACTGGGCCGTGGCCCGCCGCCTGAAGTTCGCCAACGAGCTGATTCCCGATCTGGAAGAGCTCGGCCCGCTGGTCAACCGCGTCGGCTCCGACTCCTCGAGCATGGACAACATGCTCGAGCTGATGGTCACCGGCGGCATCGACCTGTTCCGCGGCGTGCGCATGATCATCCCGCCGGCCTGGCAGAACATGGAGACCATGGACGCCGACCTGCGCGCGTTCTACGAGTACAACTCCATGCACATGGAGCCGTGGGACGGCCCCGCCGGCGTGGTGCTGACCGACGGTCGTCATGCCGTCTGCCTGCTCGACCGCAACGGCCTGCGCCCGGCGCGCTGGGTCACCACCAAGAACGGCTACATCACCCTCGCGTCGGAAATCGGCGTGTGGGACTACAAGCCGGAAGACGTGATCGCCAAGGGCCGTGTCGGCCCGGGCCAGATCCTCGCGGTGGACACCGAAACCGGCCAGGTGCTGGACACCGATGCCATCGACAACCGCCTGAAGTCGCGCCACCCCTACAAGCAGTGGCTGCGCCAGAACGCCGTGCGCATCCAGGCCAAGCTCGATGACGACCATGGCGTGGCCAGCTACGACGCCGACCAGCTCAAGCAGTACATGAAGATGTTCCAGGTCACCTTCGAGGAGCGTGACCAGGTGCTGCGTCCGCTCGGCGAGCAGGGCCAGGAGGCCGTGGGCTCGATGGGCGACGACACGCCGATGGCGGTGCTGTCGCAGCGCATCCGCTCGCCCTACGACTACTTCCGTCAGCAGTTCGCCCAGGTGACCAACCCGCCGATCGACCCGCTGCGCGAGTCGATCGTCATGTCCCTGGAAATCTGCCTGGGCGCCGAGCGCAACATCTTCGAGGAATCCCCGGCCCACGCCAGCCGCGTCATGCTGAGCAGCCCGGTGATCTCCCCGGCCAAGTGGCGTGCGCTGATGAGCCTGACCACCCCGGGCTTCGAGCGTCACGTCATTGACCTCAACTACGACCCGGCCATCGGCCTGGAAGCCGCGGTGCGCAACATCGCCGACCAGGCCGAGGAAGCCGTGCGTGCCGGCAAGGTGCTGCTGGTCCTCACCGACCGCCACATCGCCCCGGGCAAGCTGCCGGCGCATGCCGCTCTGGCCACCGGCGCCGTGCACCATCGCCTGACCGAGAAGGGCCTGCGTTGCGACTGCAACATCCTGGTCGAGACGGCCACTGCCCGCGACCCGCACCACTTCGCCGTGCTGGTGGGCTTCGGCGCCTCGGCCGTCTACCCCTTCCTGGCCTACGAAGTCCTGGCCGACCTGATCCGCACCGGTGAAGTGCTGGGCGACCTCTACGAGGTGTTCAAGTACTACCGCAAGGGCATCTCCAAGGGCCTGCTGAAGATCCTGTCGAAGATGGGTATCTCCACCATCGCCTCTTATCGCGGCGCCCAGCTGTTCGAGGCCGTCGGCCTGTCCGACGAAGTCACCGGGCTGTGCTTCCGCGGCGTTGCCAGCCGCATTCAGGGCGCGCGCTTCGTCGACATCGAAGACGAGCAGAAGCTCCTGGCCAACGAAGCCTGGAACAACCGCAAGGCCATCCAGCAGGGCGGTCTGCTCAAGTTCGTCTACGGCGGTGAGTACCACGCCTACAACCCGGACGTGGTCAATACCCTGCAGGCCGCCGTGCAGCAGGGCAGCTACGAGAAGTACAAGGAGTACGCGGCGCTGGTCGACCAGCGTCCGGTGTCGATGATCCGCGACCTGCTCAAGCTCAAGCTGGCCGACCAGCCGCTGAGCCTGGATGAGGTCGAGCCGCTGAATGACGTGCTCAAGCGCTTCGACTCCGCCGGCATCTCCCTCGGCGCCCTGTCGCCGGAGGCCCACGAGGCCATCGCCGAGGCGATGAACCGTCTGGGCGCGCGTTCCAACTCCGGCGAGGGCGGCGAAGACCCGGCCCGCTACGGCACCGTGCGCAGCTCCAAGATCAAGCAGGTGGCCACCGGCCGCTTCGGCGTCACTCCGGAATACCTGGTCAACGCCGAAGTGCTGCAGATCAAGGTGGCCCAGGGCGCCAAGCCCGGCGAGGGCGGCCAGCTGCCCGGCGGCAAGGTCAACGGCCTGATTGCCCGTCTGCGCTATGCCGTGCCCGGCGTGACCCTGATCTCGCCGCCGCCGCACCATGACATCTACTCGATCGAGGACCTGTCGCAGCTGATCTTCGACCTCAAGCAGGTCAACCCGGATGCGCTGGTGTCGGTCAAGCTGGTGGCAGAAGCCGGGGTCGGCACCATCGCCGCCGGCGTGGCCAAGGCCTATGCCGACCTGATCACCATCTCCGGCTACGACGGCGGTACCGGCGCATCGCCGATCACCTCCATCAAGTACGCCGGCAGCCCCTGGGAGCTGGGCCTCGCTGAAACTCACCAGACCCTGCGCGGCAACGACCTGCGCGGCAAGGTGCGGGTACAGACCGACGGTGGTCTGAAGACCGGTCTCGACGTGATCAAGGCCGCCATCCTTGGCGCCGAGAGCTTCGGCTTCGGCACCGGCCCGATGGTCGCCCTGGGCTGCAAGTACCTGCGCATCTGCCACCTGAACAACTGCGCCACTGGCGTAGCGACCCAGAACGACAAGCTGCGCAAGGACCACTTCATCGGCACCGTCGAAATGGTGATGAACTACTTCACCTACGTTGCCGAGGACACCCGCGAGTGGCTGGCCAAGCTGGGCGTGCGTAGCCTCGGCGAGCTGATCGGGCGTACCGATCTGCTCGACGTGCTGCCGGGCGAGACCGGCAAGCAGGGCAACCTGGATCTGAGCCCGCTGCTCGGCAGCGACCACATCCCGGCCGACAAGCCGCAGTTCTGCGAAGTCGAGAAGAACCCGCCGTTCGACCAGGGCCTGCTGGCCGAGAAGATGGTCGAGCTGGCCAAGGCTGCCATCGCCGGCAAGACCGGTGGCGAGTTCGAGCTGGACATCTGCAACTGCGACCGTTCCATCGGTGCGCGCGTGTCCGGCGAGATCGCCAAGCAGCACGGCAACCAGGGCATGAAGGACGCGCCGATCACCTTCCGCTTCAAGGGCACCGCAGGCCAGAGCTTCGGCGTATGGAACGCCGGCGGCCTGCACCTGCGCCTGGAGGGTGACGCCAACGACTACGTCGGCAAGGGCATGACCGGTGGCAAGCTGGTGATCACCCCGCCGGCCGGTAGCCCGTTCAAGACCCAGGAGTCGGCCATCGTCGGCAACACCTGTCTGTACGGGGCCACCGGTGGCCGCCTGTTCGCCGCCGGCACCGCTGGCGAGCGTTTCGCCGTGCGCAACTCCGGCGCCCATGCCGTGGTGGAAGGTACTGGCGACCACTGCTGCGAGTACATGACTGGCGGCTTCGTTTGCGTACTGGGCAAGACCGGGGTGAACTTCGGCTCGGGCATGACCGGCGGCTTCGCTTACGTGCTCGACCTGGACAACAGCTTCGTCGACCGCGTCAACCACGAGCTGGTGGAAATCCAGCGCATCAGCAACGAGGCCATGGAGGCCTACCGCAGCCACCTGCGTGAAGTGCTGAGCGAATACGTGGCGGAAACCGCCAGCCCCTGGGGCACTCACCTGCTCGAGAATCTGGAGGATTACCTGCGCAAGTTCTGGCTGGTCAAGCCGAAGGCCGCGAGCCTCGGTTCGCTGCTCTCCAGCACCCGTGCCAATCCGCAATAACGCGCCTGAAGTGGTTTGATGAGGTTTTGAAATGACTGAACGTCTGAACAACGACTTCCAGTTCATCGAGGTCGGGCGCAAGGATCCGAAGAAGAAGCTCCTGCGCCAGCGCAAGAAGGAGTTCGTGGAAATCTACGAACCCTTCAAACCGGCCCAGGCCGCCGACCAGGCACATCGTTGCCTGGGCTGCGGCAACCCGTACTGCGAGTGGAAGTGCCCGGTGCACAACTTCATTCCCAACTGGTTGAAGCTGGTCTCCGAAGGCAACATCCTGGCCGCCGCCGAGCTGAGCCACCAGACCAACACGCTGCCGGAAGTGTGCGGTCGCGTGTGTCCGCAGGATCGTCTGTGCGAGGGCGCCTGTACCCTCAACGACGGCTTCGGTGCGGTGACCATCGGTTCGGTGGAGAAGTACATCACCGACACCGCCTTCGCCATGGGCTGGCGTCCGGACATGTCCAAGGTCAAGCCGACCGGCAAGCGCGTCGCCGTGATCGGCGCCGGCCCTGCCGGCCTGGGCTGCGCCGATGTGCTGGTGCGCAATGGCGTGACCCCGGTGGTGTTCGACAAGAACCCGGAAATCGGTGGCCTGCTGACCTTCGGCATCCCCGAGTTCAAGCTGGAAAAGACCGTGATGAGCCGTCGTCGCGAAGTCTTCACCGGCATGGGCATCGAGTTCCGCCTGAACACCGAGATCGGCAAGGACGTGACCATGCAGCAGCTGCTGGATGAGTACGATGCCGTATTCATGGGCATGGGCACCTACACCTACATGAAGGGTGGTTTCCCGGGCGAAGACCTGCCGGGCGTGACCGACGCGCTGGACTTCCTGATCGCCAACGTCAACCGCAACCTCGGCTTCGAGAAGTCCCCGGAAGACTTCATCGACATGAAGGGCAAGCGCGTGGTCGTGCTCGGCGGCGGCGACACCGCGATGGACTGCAACCGCACCTCCATCCGCCAGGGCGCCAAAGCCGTGACCTGCGCCTACCGTCGTGACGAAGAGAACATGCCGGGCTCGCGCAAGGAAGTGAAGAACGCCAAGGAAGAGGGCGTGAAGTTCCTCTTCAACCGCCAGCCCATCGCCATCGTCGGCGAGGACAAGGTGGAAGGCGTCAAGGTGGTCGAGACCCGTCTCGGCGAGCCGGACGCCCGTGGCCGCCGCAGCCCCGAGCCGATCCCGGGTTCCGAGGAAATCATCCCGGCGGAAGCCGTGCTGATCGCCTTCGGTTTCCGTCCGAGTCCGGCCGCCTGGTTCGCCGACTTCAAGATCGACATCGACAGCCAGGGTCGTGTGGTGGCGCCGGAGAAGAGCCAGTTCAAGCACCAGACCAGCAACCCGAAGATCTTCGCCGGTGGCGACATGGTCCGCGGTTCCGACCTGGTGGTGACGGCAATCTTCGAGGGTCGCAACGCTGCCGAAGGCATCCTCGACTACCTGGGCGTCTGATCGCCTGGGACAAATCGTCGCGATAGACAAAAGGCACGGCACTCGCCGTGCCTTTTGTTTTCTGGTCTGCGAAAATGCCCGCACTTTTTCTGCGCCAAGGCGCGCGGGTACCTGTGATCCAGAGGCCCGCCCGGAGGAAGGGGGTCGCCGCCGCGCGGCCATCGCATACTCCCGCCGCAACGCTTCCCTGCCGATTTTCCAGGAACCCTGCCGATGTCCGCCCTGAAGAACGACCGTTTCCTGCGCGCCCTGCTCAAGCAACCCGTCGACGTCACGCCCGTGTGGATGATGCGCCAGGCCGGTCGTTACCTGCCGGAGTACCGCGCCACCCGCGCCAAGGCCGGTGACTTCGTCAGCCTGATGAAGAACCCCGAGCTGGCCTGCGAGGTGACCATCCAGCCGCTGGATCGCTACCCGCAGATCGACGCCGCGATCCTCTTCTCCGACATCCTCACCATCCCCGATGCTATGGGCCAGGGCCTGTACTTCGAGACCGGCGAGGGCCCGCGCTTCAAGAAGGTGGTGTCGAGCATGGCCGATATCGAGGCCCTGCCGATTCCCGATGCCGAGCAGGATCTGGGCTACGTGATGGATGCCGTGCGCACCATCCGCCGCGAGCTGAACGGCCGCGTGCCGCTGATCGGCTTCACCGGCAGCCCCTGGACCCTGGCCACCTACATGGTCGAGGGCGGCTCCAGCCGCGACTTCCGCAAGTCCAAGGCGATGCTCTACGACAACCCGCAGGCCATGCACGCGCTGCTCGACAAGCTGGCCCGCTCGATCACCGTCTACCTCAACGGCCAGATCCAGGCCGGCGCGCAGGCGGTACAGATCTTCGATTCCTGGGGCGGTGCGCTGTCTTCGGCGGCCTACCAGGAGTTCTCCCTGCGCTACATGAAGCAGATCATCGACGGCCTGATCCGCGAACACGACGGTCGTCGTGTGCCGGTGATCCTGTTCACCAAGGGCGGCGGCCTGTGGCTGGAATCCATGGCCGAGACCGGCGCCGAGGCGCTGGGCCTGGACTGGACCTGCGACATCGGCAGCGCGCGCCAGCGCGTGGGCGATAAAGTTGCCCTGCAGGGCAACATGGATCCGGCCGTGCTGCATGCCAAGCCCGCCGCCATCCGTGCCGAGGTGGCGCGTATCCTCGCCGCCTACGGCCCGGGCAATGGCCAGGTATTCAACCTCGGCCACGGCATCACCCCGGAAGTGCCACCGGAGCACGCCAAGGCCTTCTTCGAGGCGGTGCACGAGCTGTCGGCACAGTACCACGGATGACCGCCCATCCAAATGAAAAAGGCCGCATCAGCGGCCTTCTTCATGAGCGGTAGCGGCTTACTTCAAGGTCGCCAGCTCGCCCCGCAGCGCCACGCTGGCAATCAGCATCCCGGCACGGCACTGGTACTTCTGCGCGTCCTTGTAGACGTCCCGCTTGTAGACGCTGGCAATGTCGATCACGGCATTGGCGCCGGCCTTCTTCGCCGCGTTCTGCAGGGACACCAACGCTGATTGCAACGCCCATACGCAGGCTTCTTCATCGGACTTGTTGGACCCGTTGGTCTTGCGGCTACTGGTCACGGTGCGGATCTTGTGGATCTCGCCCGGCACCATCTGGCCCGCCAGGTAGAACTTCACGCTGCCATCCAGCAGGCCAGCCTGAGTGGCGCGGGTGATGCCCTCCTGGAAGTCCAGATAAGTCGCCCCTTCCACACCCTGATTTACCGCGCCCAGCTCGTTCACCGACTCGATGATCGGATCGACGTTCAGCTCCTTCAGGATGTTGTCACGCAGCTTGTTGACCCAGCGGTTGTAGTTGCCGTGGATCTTGCCGTCCTTTTGGTCCAGTCCCCAGCTGCTGCGGTAGAGAATCTGGAAGGACGTCGGCGTATAGGGAATGTCGACTTCCGCATGGTGCTTGCCACGGATGGTGATCGCAGCCTGGACCATGCCGGGTTTGGCCGATTGCACGCTCCACTGGCGATCGCGCAACGCCGTGATGATCGCCCGCTGCATCTGACTGTCGCTGAGCGCCAGTTCAGAGGAGAAGTGTTCTTCAGCATTGTAGATCGGCTTGCTGGTGCAGGCGCCCAGCAGCAGAACCATGGCCAGCAGCGACAGGATTCGATAGGTCCGTGTCATTCCCTTTAACTCCTTTTCGGGTGTGGGTAAATGTCAGCGCCAGCGACGGAAGATCAACGAGGTGTTGACCCCGCCGAAGGCGAAGTTGTTGTTCATCACGTACTGGTGGCTCATCTGGCGGAACTCTCCGCGCAGGTAGTCCAGCTCGCCGCATTCCGGGTCGATGTTGTCCAGGTTGAGGGTGTAGACGTAGCTGTCGCTGTTCATCATCTCGATGCTGAACCAGGACTCCAGCGCGCCGCAGGCACCCAGGGTGTGACCGAAGAAGCTCTTCTGCGAGCTGATCGGCATGCGCGGGCCGAACAGGCTGCTGGTGGCCAGGCTCTCGGCCACGTCGCCCTGGGCGGTGGCGGTGCCGTGGCCGTTGACGTAGCCGATGGCGGCGGGTTCCAGGCCGGCATCTTCCAGGGCCAGTTCCATGGCGCCGCGCATGGTCGCCTGCTCCGGCTTGGTGGCGTGGATGCCGTCGGAATTGCAGCCGAAGCCGACGATCTCGGCATGGATGGTGGCGCCACGCGCCAGCGCATGTTCCAGCTCCTCCAGCACCAGGATGCCGGCGCCCTCGCCGATCACCAGACCGTCGCGGCCGCTGTCGTAGGGGCGCGGCGACAGGTGCGGGGTGTCGTTCTTCAGGCTGGTGGCATAGAGCGCGTCGAACACCATGGCTTCGGTCGGGCACAGCTCCTCGGCGCCGCCGGCCAGCATCATCTTCAAGCGCCCGTACTTGATCGCCTCGTAGGCGTAGCCGATGCCCTGGCTGCCGCTGGTGCAGGCGCTGGAGGTGGGGATCAGGCGGCCCTTGAGGCCGAAGAAGATGCTGATATTGGCCGCCGTGGTATGCGGCATCATGCGGATATAGGAGTTGGCGTTGAGTCCGTCGGCCACCGAGTTGAGCAGCATATTGCCGAACGCCTTGATCTCGTCGGTGCTGCCGGTGGACGAGCCGCAGGCCACGCCCATGCGCCCATCGCTGATGCGCGGGTCGCCGAGCAGGCCGGCATGCTCCAGGGCGCGTTCGGCGGCGTGCACCGCCAGCTTGGAGACGCGGCCCATGCTGCGAGTCTGCTTGCGCGTCCAGTGCTTGGGCTGGACGAAGTCGTCTACCGGGCCGCCCAGGCGGGTATTCAGCTCGGTGAAACGGTCCCATTCATCCATGCGGCGGATGCCGCTCTTGCCGGCCTTGAAGTTGGCCGAAATGGTCGGCCAGTCGCTGCCCAGCGAGGTGATGCCGGCCATGCCGGTGACGACGACACGTTTCATCAGCACAGACCACCGTTCACCGCGAGGACCTGGCGGGTAATGTACGCCGCCTCCTCGGACATCAGGAAATTCACCGCGCCGGCCACTTCTTCCGGGGTGCCCATGCGCGCGGCCGGCACCATCTTGAGGATTTCCTCCACCGGTACCTGTTCGTCGAGGATCTCGGTGTCGATCAGCCCCGGTGCCACGCAGTTGACCGTGATCTTGCGCTTGCCCAGCTCGATGGCCAGGGCCTTGGCGGCGCCGATCACACCGGCCTTGGAGGCGCTGTAGTTGACTTGGCCGCGGTTGCCGATCAGCCCGGACACCGAGGTGATGCAGACGATGCGTCCGGCCTTGCGGCGGCGGATCATCGGCATGGTCAGCGGGTGCAGCACGTTGTAGAAACCGTCCAGGTTGGTGCGCAGCACCTGGTCCCAGTCGTCGTCCGAGAGGGCCGGGAAGGCGCCGTCGCGGGTCAGGCCGGCGTTGCACACCACGCCATAGTAGGCGCCGTGTTGTTCCACATCGGCCTCCAGCGCCGCGCGGCAGGCGGCGCGGTCGGACACGTCGAACTGCAGGATGCGTGCTTGTCGGCCCAGTTCGGCGATCTGTGCCTGCACGGCCTCGGCCTCATCGCGGCGCGAGCGGCAGTGCAGGACGATGTCGTAACCGGAGCGGGCCAGGCGCAGGGCGATGGCCCTGCCGATGCCGCGGCTGGAGCCGGTGACCAGGATGGTTTCAGTCATTGCGATTGCTCTTGCTGTTCTTGTAGATAGCTCGCCACTTCCGGCGGGCGGAACACATTGAGGCGTGCCTCGGCATGGATATCGGGGCCATCCAGGTGGCACTCGAACACGCCCATGCCGTTGTCGTCCTGCAGCGAGCGCAGGGCTCTGATACGCAGTTCGGTGCCGGCCGGGAAACGCTCGACATTGCACTCGAACTTGCGCGTGCCGAGGAGGAAGCCCAGCTCCACCGGCAGGCCGGCCTGGCGTGCCTGGCACCCGGCGTAGGCGGCGATGCTCTGCGCCATCAGCTCGATGCCGACCCAGGCCGGCAGGCTACCGTCTTCCTGGTTGAACAGGCCGCCGGGGCGCACGGTCAGGCGGGTCTCGATGTCTTCGGCGCCGAAGCTGACGACCTCGTCGATCAGGATCATGTCGGCGGCATGCGGGATCAGCTCGGCGATCGGCCACTGGCTCATGGCGCATCACCCAGGATCAGCGCGACGTTATTGCCGCCGAAGGCGAAGGAGTTGCTCATCAGCCGGCGCCCCGCCGTTCTCTGCAGGCGATCACCGGCGCCGACCAGGCGAAGCGGCGCCAGCGCCGGATCGGCCTGGCCGTCCCAGCGATGCGGCGGCAGCAGGCCGTCACGGTTGTACTCGCTCAGGGCCAGCCAGCAGAAGGCCGCCTCCAGCGCGCCGGCGGCGCCCAGGGTGTGGCCGGTCAGCGGCTTGGTCGAGGAGCAGGGCAGCGTGGCCGGGAACAGCCCATGCACGGCATGGCTTTCCATGGCGTCGTTGTGCGTGGTGGCGGTGCCGTGCAGGTTGAGGTAGTCGATCTCGTTGGCCTGCAGGCCGGCGCTGGCCAGGGCTTTCTCCATCGCCGCGCGGGCGCCGAGGCCTTGCGGGTGCGGCGCGGAAATATGGTGCGCGTCGGAGCTGGCACCGCCGCCGAGGAAGGCGATCGGGCTGGTTTCGCGGGTCATCAGAAAGAGGGCGGCACCCTCGCCGATATTGATGCCGTGGCGGTTCACCGAGAACGGGTTGCATGGCTCGGCGGACACCGCTTCGAGCGCCGAGAAGCCGTTCAGGGTCAGGCGGCACAGGCTGTCCACGCCGCCGCAGATCACCGCGTCGCACAGGCCCTGCTGCAGCAGACGATGGGCGCTGAGCAGCGCGCGGGCGCTGGAGGTGCAGGCGGTGGACTGGCAGTACACCGGGCCTTTGAGGCCCAGCCAGTCGGCGAGGAAAGTGGCCGGCGCGGCCATCTCCTGCTGGGCGTAGTGGTAGTCGGCGGGCAGCTCGCCCTCCCTGAAGAAGCGCGCGATACCGTCGCTGGCCTCGCGGATGCCCGAGGTACTGGTACCCAGCACCAGGCCGACGCGGGTAGCGCCGTAACGGGTGATGGCGGCGCGCAGCTCGGACTCGATCTGCAAGGCGGCGGCCAGTAGCAGCTGGTTGTTACGGCTATGGGCTGCGGCGAAGCCGGCTGGCATCTGCGGCAGGGCGCCATGCACGGCGCCGACGGTGAGGCGGCGGTCGCTGACCCAGCCGTCCTCGGCGCGCATGCCGGAGGCGTCGCCGGCCAGCAGCGCGTCGGCCACCGCCTGCTTGCCTTCGCCCAGGGCGCACAGCAGGCCGAGGGCATTCAAATAGCTGGGCATCAGTTGCCTTCTTCTTGATTCAGCGCGCGCACCCGGTAGCTCAGGTCGGGGGCGGCGAGGGTGAAATCCAGGGCGGAACGGTAGCGGATTCGCCAGTCCGGGTTAAGCCGGCGCTGACCATCGGCGTCGCGCTGCCAACTGCTGGCCGGGTAGGTCTGTAGTGCGTCATCGGCGGTCAGGGCGAACAGCAGGGCGGCGAACAGCTCGCGGGCCTCGGCATTGGGTGGCAGCAGGCCGTCGTTGCGCCACTCGCCGCGCTCCAGCAGCTGACGCGCCAGTGGCACGCCGAGCGGGTCGAACAGCGACCAGCGCAGGGCCTGGCCTTCGGCCTGGATCACCAACAGCCAGTCGCGCTGCTCACCATGCTGCGTGCGCTCGACCTGCAGACTAAGCGGCAACTCCGCCGCCAGCCGTGGACTGTCGAGCGGCACGGGCGTATGCCCGGCGCAGGCGCCGAGCAGCAGAACCAGGGCAAGCAGGAGGACACGGGTCAGCACGGCTTGCGCGCCACCACATTGACCAGCGTCTCGTCGCGCTGGCCGAACGGCTTGGGCTGCAGGATGCCCCAGCGTTCGAGCAGGCCGAAGTCTCTGGAGCGGCTCCACCACAGGTAGGGGTAGGAGACATTGCCTGCCTCGAATTGGAAGCCCTGCGCGCGCAGCATGCCCAGGTACTCCTCGGCGCTCTTCTGCACGTGCATCGGATGGCGGAACAGCCAGCGGATCACCCAGGTGTCGATGTAGAACTTGGTCGACTCGGCGAACAGCAGCAGGCCGCCCGGCTTCAGCACGCGCCAGAACTCGGCCAGGGCGCGCTCCTGTTCGACCAGATGGTGGAAGGTCTGGTGGCAGAACAGGATATCCACGGATGCGTCGGGCAACTGGATGCTGGCGCAGTCGCTGGCGATCAGCTGCACGTCGAGGCCCAGCTGCTCGGCTTCGGCGCGCGAGCAGTCGAGGCTGTGCGGGTCGGCATCCAGGCCGATCAGTCGCGCCGGGGCGAAGGCTTCCTGCAGCAGGCGAAACGAGCGGCCCTGGCCGCAGCCGGCATCGAGCAGCACCGGCGCCTGCGGCAGTGGTGCATCGATCAGGCGCTTGAGGTCGTTGATCGCCACGCGCAGCACATGGTGCTGCCAGACATGGCTCTGCAGGAACCAGAAGCCGAAGCGGGTTTCCTCGACGTAGGTGGCGGCGGCGCGTTCCATTGCGGTGGCTGTCCTTAAGTGGGGGAGCAGAGTTCGGCGAGCACACCCAGGCGGCGCTTGGGCTCGGCGACATAGGGGTTCTTCTCGTCCCAGGCGTAGCCGGCAAGGATCGAGCAGATCATGCGGCGGATCTCCGGTTGGGCCTTCTCGTAGAAGATCACGTCCTGGAAGCTGCCATCGTACCAACCCTGCACGTACACGCGGAACGTATCCACGCCGCGCTTGAGCGGGATGGCGAATTCGTTCTCCCAGTCCACCGCCTCGCCGCCGAGCTGGCGATGCAGCAGCGTGGCGGCCATGCTCGCCGAGCGCATGGCGATGGTCACGCCGGAGCTGAATACCGGGTCGAGGAACTCGGCGGCGTTGCCCAGCAGGGCGAAGCCCGGACCGTGCAGGCTCTTGACGTTGGCCGAGTAGCCGCCGATGGCGCGCGCCGGGGTATCCCACACGGCATTCTGCAGCACCCGGCTCAGCGACGGCGTCTCGGCGACAAACTGCTTGAGGCAGGCGTCGAGATCCTTGGGGTAGCCCTCGTAGTGCTCGGCGGCGGACACCACGCCCAGCGAGCAGCGGCCGTTGCTGAACGGAATGGTCCAGAACCACACGTCGCGCAGCGTGGGATGGGTGGTGATGAGGATCTTCTCGCGGTCGAAGCCGCTGGCCGGGTCGATGCGGTCCTCGATATGGGTGAACACCGCCTGGCGAATCGGGAAGGACGACGGCGTGTCGAGGTCTAGCAGACGCGGCAGCACGCGGCCGTAGCCGCTGCCGTCGAGGACGAAGGCGCATTCGACGGTGTATTCGTGGCCATCGGCCAGGCGGCGCACCGACAGGCGCGGGCAGTCGCCAGCAAAGTCGGCGGCGAAGATTTCTTCCTCGTAGCGGATCTCCACGCCCTGCAGTTCGGCCTGGTCGGCCAGCAGCTTGTCGAAGTCGGCACGGATCACCTGGTAGGTCGAGCCCTTGCCCTCGGTGAACTTGTCGCGGAAGTCGAACTCGGTGTAGCGCTCGCCCCAGGCGAAGGCCGCGCCATGTTTGGTCTGGAAACCGGCGGCCTGCACTGCTTCGAGCATGCCGGCTTCCTCGACGAAGTCCAGGCAGTGCGACAGCAGGCTCTCGCCGATGGAGAAGCGCGGGAAGCGCTGGCGCTCCAGCACCAGTACATCGCGGCCCTGGCGCTTGAGGATGGCCGCCGCGATGGCCCCGGAGGGCCCGGCGCCGATGACGACGACCTGGCGTTGTTCGAGTTCAGGAGACTTCATAGCGGCTTCGTGCCTCGTTTTTATCAGCAGGGCGGCCGAGCAGTGCCGGCAGCAGAGTGGAGAACAGGCTCATCAGCAGCAGGCCGAAGTAGATCAGCGCGTCGATCAGCTGCAGCTGCAGGAGCAGGTTGAGGAAGACAATCTCGGTGAGGCCGCGGATGTTCAGCAGCAGGCTCTCGCGCCACTTCACCCGCGCTGTGGCGCTCGGGTCGGCCCAGTGCAGACCGAGCCAGCTGCCGAGCATTTTGCTCAGGACCGGCAGCGCCAGGAGGATAGCGATCACCGTCCAGGAGGTGTCTTGACCTATGCCATGGAAATCCACGCGCAGCACGCCGAACGTCAGGATCAGCGGCACCGCCAGGCCGTTGATCAGCAGCTTCCACTGGCGCAGCGGCAGCGGCAATACGAAGGGCTGCCCGAGCCAGCCCATGCACAGCATGTAGGCGATGCCGAAGACCAGGGCGTTGAGACCCAGCTGCTGGAACAGCAGCATCAAGGCGAAGAACGGCAAGCTGTAGAACAGTGGCTGGCGCAGCTTGAGCAGGCGCAGTGCGAGTGGCAGCGCAGCCGCCAGCAGCGGCCACAGCAGGGCGGCGGGGTTGCTGCTGCCCTGCGCCAGGCCGAATAGGCTCCAGCACAGGAAGTCCATCAGGATCGCCGCATGCAGCAGGCGCTTCGTGGCTTCCGCCGGGTAGCCGATGCTCTGCAGGAACAGGTAGAGCACCGGAATCGCGGTGATCGAAAACAGCAAGCCGATGCCCACCGAACTGAGCCAGCTGCGCTCGCCCGGCAGCAGCCAGAGCGAGCAGGCGAGGCCTGCCAGCATCGGCACCAGGAAACTGGGCAGGGCGATCTTCACGCAGGCCGGGCTGAGGTCCAGGTCGATCACGTCGCTGAGGATGTAGCCCAGCAGCAGGGCGAAGCACAGGCCGTAGGCCAGGTTCAGCCAGGTCGGCGCCAGCAGGTCGGCGGCGCTCAGCTGCCAGTGCGGCTCAACCCAGAGCAGCAGGACGGCGGGAATCGCGATGGCGGCGACCAGCAACTGGCCGACGATGGGAATCAGCCGGCGCCCGCCGATGATCGCCACCAGGGCGTAGATCGCCAGGGCCAGTAGCCAGAAGCCGAGCACGCTCACGCGGGTATCTCCTTGGTGGGCCGAGCGGCGGCCCAGGGTGAGAGCAGGAAACAGAACAGCAGCCCGAGGCTGATGGCCAGGCCGAAGTTGGCGATGGCTGGGGTCTGGCTGAGCAGCAGCAAGCCGAATGACATCCACGCGGTGAGCGCCGAGAGCAGGGTGCCGAGCAGGCTGACGGCCGGGCCGCCGATGTTCTCGCGCATCAGGATGGCGTAGTCGACGCCGATGGCGGTGATCAGCAGCAGGCCGAACAGGCTGAACAAGGTCAGCGGCTGACCCAGCCAGCCCAGGCAGGCCAGTGCCGCCAGGGCCGAGAGCAACGGCAGGCAGATCACCCGCAGTGCGCCGCCGAGGCCGAAGGGCAGGCACAGCAGCAGGAGGATGGCGGCGCTGGAGATCAGCTTGAGTTCGGCGGCGCTGAGTTGGGTGGCGGCGAACAGACCGTTCAGCTCGCCGAGGCGATCGACCAGCTGCACGCCCTCCAGTCCAGCGGCAGCCTGCTGCAGCAGCGCCGTGTCATTGAGGCCCTGCAGGCTGACGATACCGGCTACTCCACGCTCACTGCGGCCCAGCCATAGCGGCCGCCAGGCTTCGCCCAGTGGCCCGGCTAGGGCTTGGTCCAGATTCGGCTGCGCTGTTTTCAGGAGTTCGTCCAGTTCGGCACGCAGCGCCGCTTCCGGCAGACCGAGATCGAGCAGCGGTTGCCAGTGCTGCGGCAGCTGCTGCAGCGCGGCGCGCAGAGGCGCCAGCTCGCTCTCCGGTGCGGCCAGCTGGCTAAGGGCACGATAGCCGCGCAGATGGCCGGCGACGATGGCGGCGTCCAGGCGCTGGCTCAGTTCGGCCTGGCGTTGCAGCAGCTGTTGCTCGTCGGCGCCGCGCACCAGGAAGAACTGGCTGGTGGGCTGCTGCCCGGTGAGTTCGGCGATGCGCTTGGCTTCGGCCATCAGCTGCGGTTCCTGGCCCAGCCACTGACGCAGGTCGTTCTGCGGCGTCAGTTGCCACAGGCCGCCGGCGCAGAAGGCCAGCAGGGCGAGCAGCCAGGGCCAGCTGCCGGTGCGCGCCAGCAGGCGTGCACGTCGCTCGACCAGGCTTTCGGCGGCGCGGCGTAGGCTGGCCGGTGGTGCCAGGCGCAGGTTGTTTAGCCAGGCCGGTAGCAGGCACACCGCGCACAGGAAGGCGCCGATCAGCCCGGCGGCGGAGAACAGGGCGATCTGGGTCAGCGCCGGGAAGGGCGTGAAGGCCAGCGCCACATAGCCGGCCAGGTTGGTGCCCAGGCTCAGGCTCAGGCCCGGCAGGGTCTCGCGCAGGGCGCCCCAGCTCGACCACGGGCCGTCGCCCCAGCTCTTGCTCAGGTAATGCTGCGGGTAGTCGGCGGCGACGCCGACCAGGCTGGCGCCGAGCACCAGGGTCAACGCATTGATCTGGCCGAACACCAGCACGCAGGCCGTGCAGCCGGCCAGCAGCGCCACGCCCATCGGCAGCAGGCTGACCAGCACGCGCGGGCGGCGGAAGGCCAGCAGGAGCAGGAGCAGGGTACCGAGGGTGGCGCCGCCGCCGATCAGGGCGATTTCGCGGGTGGCCTTGGCCTGGCCGGCCGCCGCGTGCAGCGCACCGCCGGCGGCGAGCAGCTGGCCGCCCTGGTTCTCGACCTGCTGGCGCAGCTCGACCACGGCGGCGGCGATCTGCGGCGGCGCCTGCATGTCGAAGGCATCGCCGCGTGTGCGCAGGCGCAGCAGGGCCCAGGTGGTGGACCCGTCCTGCAGCAGCAGAGCGCCGCTGCCGAGGTCGGCCTGGATGCGGCTGCCGGGGTTGAGCGTCTGCTGGGCGCGCAGGCCGAGGCCCAGCCAGTCCTGCTCGGTGGGCAGCAGGCCGAAGCCGGCGAAGGTGTCGAATAGCTGCTCGGCGCGCTGCTGGATAAAAGCATCCGGTTGTTCGATCAGCAGCTGGCGTTCGGCCGGTGCCAGCAGGGCCAGGCGGCTGTTGAGTAACTGCGCGCGCAGTGGTGCGAGATCGGCCTGCAGGCTCCACTGCACCTTGTCGAAGCGCCCGCTGGCCTGCCATTGCTCGCCGGCCTGGCGCACCAGTTCGATGGCGCGCTCGCGTTGTGGATGGCCGATCAGGATCAGCAGCTCGCGCGACAGCGGCTCCTGCATGCGCTGCTCGGCCTGTTGCACCAGTTCGTCGCCAGCCCCCTTGGGCAGTAAGGCGAGCATGCTGGCCTGCACCGGCGGGCCGTCGCGCCACTGCCAGGCGGCCAGCGCCAGCAGGGCCAGGAGCAGTGCGCCGAACAGGCGCGGCAGGGTTTGCTGCAGGCTAGGGGACAAGGTCGGCGCGCTCCTGCGCGGTCAGGGCATCGCCCGCCTGGCTCTGCGGCAGTTTGAGGACGGTGCGGTCACCCTGGGTCTCGATCAGTTCGATGCGCTCGACCAGTGCGCCGCCGTCGATGCGGATGGCGCTGAAGATCTGCTTGAGCAGTAGCGAATGCGGGGTGAGCTTTAGCTGCCAGGCGTTCTGCTCGCCTGTGAGTTGCAGATCGAAGTCACGCTCCAGGCCGCTGCGGTCACCCTTGAGCACGGCGAGGAACAGGCGGCTCTGCTGGGCGGCGACGTCCTGGCCCGGTTGCTGTTGCCAGCCATCGGGCGTGCGGCGGGCGATGCCGCTGTCGGCGATGCGGTAGTCCTGCTTCAGGGGCTTCTGCAGGAGCCAGAGCAGGCCGTGGTCGCGGGACAGGGTGAAGTGGCCCTGGCTGGTCAGCGGGGTGGGGAGGGCACGCAGGTGCTTCTCTTGCACGAAGGGGCCGCGGACCACGATGGGTTTGGCCAGCTGGGCGCTGAGGTCGGACAGGTCGAAGGCGTGGGCCTGTGCGCTAGCCATTAGGGCTAGAGCCATGAGTACTTGGCTGATTGCCGAGCTGGCCTTGGTTTTGGGTTTCGCCCCCCCGGGCGAGTTACTTTCTTCTTGCTTGCCCAAGAAGAAAGTAACCAAAGAAGAAGGGCCCCCCGACATCCGGGTCTGGCCTGCGGCCAGACTTCCCTCGCTTCGGCACTGCTCCGGGGGCACGCCACGAAGGGACGTCCCTGTCCCTTCGTGGCTCGCTCGGCGTCCTGCCTCGCGTCCCCCTGCGCAGCGCCTGCACTCGGCCTCCTGACGGGGAGTCGGCGCGCCTGCCGCTTCGTAGGGCGGGTGAAACCCGCGAGCGGTCTGCAGGGGCGAGCTCTGCTCGCGAACGGGCGCGCACAAGAAGGCTCCCTCACCCCAACCCTCTCCCAGAGGGAGAGGGGGCTGGTCGAGCGTACGGGTAGACGCCAGTTGGCTTGTGGTGTTGCTGCCCGGTTTCAGGCGCGCTGAAGTCCCCGTCAGGAGGCCGAGTGGAGGTGTTACGCAGGGGGACGAGCCGCAGGGATGCGGCGAGAGGCTTAAAGGGCCATGGATGGCCCTTGTAAGCCGGCCCCCGGAGTGGCACCGGAGGGAGGGAACCGCGCCGAAGGCGGGGCCGGATGTCGGGGTGCCCTTCTTTTTGGTTACTTTTTCTTGGGCAAACAAGAAAAAGTGACGCGCCCGAGGGGGCGCAACAAAAAGCGAAGAGCTACCGCGGTAGTAGGCTAGGCGATAGCGCAGCAAAGAGTCAGCAACTCGCCCGGCGGGGCGAAACAGAGCGCTCAGAAGGCGCAGAGCCGGGCTCAACAAGCTCACGCCAACACCCTCTCCACCGCCTCAACAAACACCTTCGGCGATGCCAACAGCATCTCGCGAGTAGTGATCTCCACCGCCACCTGCACACTGCTGCCGCGCGTCATCCGCTCACCCGTCGCCACATCGGTGATCAGGTAATTGATCTTCAGCCGGTTCTCCCACTCCACCAGATCGGCGCGCACGCGAATGCGCTGACCAAACTGCGCGCCACGGATATAGCGCAGCTGCAGATCGATGATCGGCCAGGCATAGCCCGCATCCCGCATCTGCCGGTAGTTGTGCCCCAGCTTGTCGAGCAGCGCGCAGCGCGCCTCCTCGAAGTACTTCACGTAGTGGCCATGCCAGACCACTTCCATCATGTCCACGTCGAAGAACGGCACGACCAGCTCGATCTCCGCCTGCAGCACGCCTTCCTTACGCATACAGCCTCCAATGGCGACTGCGGATACGCGCCAGGCACAGGCGCAGTTCGGCCTCCAGGGCGCGATCCTCGATCACTGGCGGGAAGTCCGTGGCCAGCTGCTCGCGCATGGCGGCCAGCGGCGCGGGGATGTCGGTCTTGCCGGCGCGCTCGCGCAGCCACACGCCCTGATTGGCGGCCAGCAGGGTGGCGGCGGCGACCTGCTCGGTCAGCTCCAGGCTGCGCAGGGCGTCGCGCGCGGCGATGGTGCCCATGCTCACCTTGTCCTGGTTGTGGCACTCGGTGGAGCGCGAGAACACGCTGGCCGGCAGGGTGTTCTTCAGCGCTTCGGCGGTCCAGGCGCTGGTGCCGATCTGCACGGCCTTGAAGCCGTGGTTGATCATCGCGGTTTCCGCCGGCGCGCCGGACAGGTTGCTCGGCAGGCCGTGGTTGTAGCGGGTGTCGACCAGCAGGGCGAGCTGGCGATCGAGCAGGTCGGCGACGTTGCCGACCAGGTTCTTCAGGCTGTCCATGGCGAAGGCGATGTGGCCGCCGTAGAAGTGCCCGCCGTGCAGGGTGCGCTCGGTTTCGGCGTCGAACAGCGGGTTGTCGTTGGCGCTGTTCAGTTCGATCTCGATGAACTGGCGCAGCAGGCCCAGGCTGTCGGCCAGCACGCCGAGCACGTGTGGCGCGCAGCGCAGCGAGTAGCGGTCCTGCAGGCGGTGCAGCGGCGGCAGCGGCTCGACCACGGCCAGGTCCTGGCGCAGCCAGGCGGCGACCTGGGTCTGGCCCGGGTGCGGCTTGGCGGCGAACAGGCGCTCGTCGAAGTGTTCCGGGTTGCCCTCCAGCGCCACCACGTTGAGCGCGGTGATGCGGGTGGCCAGCTGCAGCAGGTAGTCGGCGCGCGAATAGGCCAGGCAGGCCAGTGCCGTCATCACCGCGGTGCCGTTCATCAGTGCCAGGGCTTCCTTCGGGCGCAGCACCAGCGGTGTCCAGCCAAGTTCCTGGTGGACGTCCGCCGCGCTGCGGCGTTCGCCCTTGTAGAGCACATCGCGTTCGCCGCTGAGGGTGGCGGCGACGTAGGACAGCGGGGTCAGGTCGCCGCTGGCACCGACCGAGCCTTCTTCCGGGATCAGCGGCAGCACATCGTGTTCGAGGAAGGCCTGCAGGCGCTCCAGCAGCTCCACGCGTACCCCGGACACGCCATGGCACAGCGACTGCAGGCGCGCGGCCAGCACGGCGCGGGTGCTGGCTTCGTCGAGCAGCTTGCCCAGGCCGCAACCGTGGAAGGTGAACAGGTGTCGAGGCAGCGCTTCGACCTGGTGCAGTGGCACCGCCACCACGCAGGAGTCGCCGTAGCCGGTGGTGACGCCGTAGATCACGCCTTCCTGGTCCAGCAGGGTGTCGAGGAAGCGCGCTCCCTTGGCGATCTTCTCGCGGAAGGCGGCATCGCCCTGCAGCTGGGCGCGGGCGCTGCGCTGGGCCAGGGCGACCACCTGTTCGATGGTCAGCTGGGCGTCGCCGAAGGTCACGTGGTCAGTCATGGGTATTCCAGAACGGGTAGAAGTTGAACCATTGCCGCGGGGCGCTCAGGCAGTGCTGGCCGAGGCGCTCGGCGTAGCGTTGTACCCAGGCGTGGATCACCGCGTCGCGGTCACGCCGCGTCCACTGCACCGCATCGGCGAAGCTCTCCAGGTGAACCTGATAGTGGCCGTCGATCTTCAGGCAGTGCATCAGGTTGACCGGGCAGCGCAGCAAGCCGGCCAGTAGCCAGGGCCCCTGGGGGAAGGCGGCGGGCTGGCCGAGGAAGTCCACGGTGACGTTGCGCCCGCCGTGCAGCGGCACGCGGTCGCCGGCGATCGCCAGCCATTCGCCGCGCTCCAGGCGCTCGGACAGCTGCAGCATTACGGCCGGGTCCAGCTCGCTGACCTGGATCAGGCGCAGGTGACTGGCGCCGGCCTCGCCCAGTAGGCGATTGAACTGTGCGGCGTGCTTGGTGTGCACCAACACGTTCATCTGTACCTTCTCGCCCAGCTCGGCGAGGGCGCGGCAGACTTCCAGGTTGCCCAGGTGTGCAGTGACCAGCAGCTGGCCGCGGCTGCCATCGTGCAGGTGCTGGCGCAGGTCATCGGGGTCGATCAGGGCGATCTGATCCAGGCCGAGGCGGCCGTTCCACACGTCGAGCTTGTCCAGCAGCGCGTCGGCGAAGGTCATGAACTGGGCAAGCACCGAGCCGAAGCGCGGCGCCAGGTCCGGTCGCTCTGCCCAGCGGGCCAGGTTGTGCTGGTACTGCAGGATGCTCCGCCGGGCCTGGCGGCCAAACACAAAGAAGTACAGGACGATGGCATACAGCAACGGACTCAGCGCGCGGCGGCCGAGCACACGCACGGCGCCGGCGGTGAACTTCATCAGCAGGAAGCTGCCGCGCTCGCGTTGCCGCGCCCAGTGTTCGGTGTTCGGCCTGCTCATCGGTGCCACCGGCGCCAGAGGATCAGCGGTGCGCGCAGCAACATGCCGAAGAACAGCTTGGCGTGCATCTTCGAGATCAACGCGTTGTCGTGTAGCAGACGGAAGTGCGAGAGGCCGTCCAGCGGATAGTGCACGCGGGTCGGCAGCCACTGCATGGGCTGGTTGCGCCAGGCCAGGCGGACCAGAATTTCCGGGTCGAAGTCCATGCGCTTGCCCAGGCGGGTGCTGTCGAGCAGTGCCACCGTGGGGGCCAGCGGGTAGACACGAAAGCCGCACATGGCGTCGCGGATCGACAGCGACAGGCTGTTGATCCACACCCATACATGGGTCAGGTAGCGTGCGTACAGGCGGCCCTTCGGCACGCTTTCGTCGTACTGCGGATAGCCGCAGACCAGCGCCTGTGGATGCGCGCGTGAAGTGGCGAGGAAGGTGGCGATATCGGCCAGGTCGTGCTGGCCGTCGGCGTCCACCTGCAGGGCGTGGGTGAAGCCCAGGCGCTGCGCCTCGCGCAGGCCGGCCATGACCGCGCCGCCCTTGCCCTGGTTGACCGGCAGGCGCACCAGGTAGGTGTTGTCCTGTTGCGCCAGCTGGTCCATCACCGCCGCGCAGCTGCTGCTGGAGGCATCGTCGACCAGCACGCAGGGCAGGCCGGCTTCATGCAGTGCGGCGACCACCACGGGCAGCGCGTGCTCGTGGTTGTACACCGGGATCACGGCGCAGGGGTTATGCATGGGCGCGCTCCCTCACCGGTACGCCGGCCGCCCCAGCCCTCTCCCGGAGGGAGAGGGGGCTGTTCGTGCGGGAGGCGAAGGTGTGCTTCCCCTCTCCCTTTGGGAGAGGGGCCAGGGGTGAGGGTCTGCCAGGCACGAACAGGCTCACTGCCCCGCCCCTAGCAGGATGCGTCCCGACGAGCACGGCGCCTCGCCGTTGCGGTAGGCGAAGTACAGCTTGCCGCGTTCGGCGTCGAAGCGCAGGGTCAGCTGGATACGGTCGCCGGGGCGTACCAGCTGCTGGAACTTGAGCACTTCCATGCCGCAGAAGCGCGGCGGCAGCTCGGCGATCAGCTCGCGGGCCAGGCGCTGTGCCCAGTCGATCTGCACCACGCCGGGCAGTACCGGGGTCTGCGGGAAGTGACCGGTGAAGTGGGCCAGGTCCGGCGGCACGTCCAGTTCCAGCTGCCATTCGCCCTCGACCTGCTCGACTTTGCGCGGCGTGACCTGGGTCGGACGCGGCGCGGCAACCAGCTCATCGACGGTGCTCTGCGCCAGTTTGCCCTGGTTGCTGTAGGGCAGCTCCAGCAGCAGGCGCCAGCGGCGCGGCAGGGCGATGGCCTCACAGTGGCCGGCCAGATGCTTGCGCAGGGTTTCGGTGACAGTCTTGCGGCCCTGGTTACGCAGGACGTGCAGGCCGGCCGGGCTCAGTGCCAGCAGGGCACCGAGGAAGGCGCGGCCTTCCTGGACTACGCCCAGACGGGCGTCGGCGACCCAGTCGTGCTGGGTCAGAGCCTGCTCCAGCATGGGCAGGGAGATGCGTTTTTCTTCCAGCTTGACGATGCGGTCCAGCCTGCCGCGCAGGAGGAAGCGGCCGTCGCTCTGCAGCTCGGCGGCATCCATGCTCTGCTCGACATGCCCGGCCGGCAGGTAGGGCGAGGCGATGCGCAGGGCGCCTGCGTCGCTCAGGCTCAGGTCGACGCCGGGGAAGGCCGTCCACAGCTCGCCGCCCTGGCGCCAGGCGATGCCGCCGGTCTCGGAGCTACCGTAGATTTCCGTTGGCTGCTGCCCGAGCTGCACGCCCAGCTCGGCGCAAACCTCCGCCGGCAGCGCGCCGCCGGAGGAGAACACCCGCCGCACCGCACTGAGGGCCTGCCAATCGAGGTTGTCGCCCATGCGCTTGAGCAGTGCTGGGCTCGTTATCCAGGCGAATGCCGGCTGGCCCAGGCTCTCGCGCTGCAGGTCTTCGGGAAATGGCAGCGCGCGGCGCCAGAACGGCCGGCCAGCGCACAGTGGCCAGAGCACGCGGAACAGCAGGCCATAGATATGCTGGGCGGCGACACTGCCAAGGATGGTCGCACCGGCCAGGTCATGGCCCCACAGCAGCTCCAGGGCTTCGACCTCGTTGGCCAGCTGGCGCAGGGACTTGTCGATCAGCTTGGGCTCGCCGCTGGAGCCGGAGGTGCACAGGACAAGGCGGCAGGCATCGAGGTCGAGGGCAGCAGGCGGCAGGGCCTCGCCATCGAAGCCATCGAGCCCTTCCAGCCACAGATCGACCTTTTCGCCCAGGCGCTGGCGGCTCTGTGCCTGGGCATCGCCCGGCAGCAGCACGGTAACGCCGGCGCGCCAGGCGCCAAGCAGGGCGATGGCCAGCTCGCCGGCGTCTTCCAGATACAGCGCCACGCTGCGCACGCCGCGCGCTTGCAGGGCGCCGGCCAGGTGCAGGGCGCGCAGTTGCAGCTGGGCGTGGTCGAGTGCCGGCGCCAGCGCCACGGCCCGTGTGCTCAGGGGGTGCAGCAGCAGCTCGGCGAGTCCCAGCCAGCTCATCCATTTCTCCTAACCTGCTGGCGGATCAACCACTCAGCAGCAAACAGCAGCCCCATCAGGGCATAGGCGATCAGCCCGGTGTAGAGCGTCCACCAGCCGAGCGGCGCCCACAGGGTGAGGGCCGTGACCACCAGGCCGTTGGCGAGGAAGAAGCCGGCCCAGACGACGGTGACCTGGCGCGTGTAGCGCACGGCATGTTCCGGCAGTTCGGGCTCCTGCAGGCGCGCCAGACGCTCCACCAGCGGCGGGCCGAACTTCAGCGACAGGCCGAACAGGGCCAGCAGCATCAGGTTGAGCAGCACCGGGTACCAGCGCAGCAGCGCCGGCTCACCGGCTAGGCCGAGCAGGGCACAGAAGGCCAGGGCGGCGCCGGCCATCCAGCGGCTGCCGGGTTGGCCGCGCTGGCTGATGGCGCGTGCCAGCCACAGCCCGCCGAGCAGGGCGGCGAACAGGCGCGGTGACAGGTGCTCCATGCCGAAGTAGACGGCGAAAGGGTAGAGCAGGCCGGCCATGACCAGCAGCAGGCCAAGCAGGCGCCCCATGGCTTAGCCGGCTGCCGCTTCGGTATTGACCACCCGGTACACGGCTTCGACCACATCGCCAACGGTGCGTACGGCCTTGAACTCTTCGGCGGCGATCTTCTTGCCGGTCTGGCGCTTGATGTGGTCGATCAGGTCGACGGCGTCGATGCTGTCGATCTCCAGGTCTTGGTAGAGGTTGGCCTCCAGCGTCACGCGTTCGGCGTCCAGCTCGAACAGCTCGACCAGGGCGTCGCGCAGGGTGGCGAAAATCTCTTCACGGCTTTGCATTGCGGGCTTCCTCAGGCGGCCTGCTTGGCGGCAACGAAAGCCGCCAGGCTGGCCACGTTGGCGAAGTGCTGGCGGGTGTCCTTGGCTTCGGCGTCGATCTTGATGCCGAAGCGCTTCTGGATGGCCAGGCCGAGCTCCAGGGCGTCTACCGAGTCCAGGCCCAGGCCTTCGCCGAACAGGGTGAGGTCGGCGGCGATGTCTTCGGCGGCCATGTCTTCCAGGCCCAGGGCCTCGATGATCAGGTGCTTAATCTCGGTTTGCAGATCGCTCATCTGTTGCGAGCTCCTTCATGAAATGTTGATGCAGATGGTCATTGAGCTTGCGCGAGGCAATCGGCAGCGGAGCCTGCTCGGTGAATTGCCGCGGGTCGATATCCTCCCCGACCCGCAGGCGAAAATGAAAACGGCGCGACGGAATGCTGTACCAGGGCTCGGCCTTGGTCAGGGTGGTGGGCGTCACGCTGATCACCACCGGGGTGACCACGCTGGCGCCGCGCACCGCGATGGCGGCGGCGCCGCGGTGGAACTCGGGCACCTGGCCCGGCGTGGTGCGCGTGCCCTCGGGGAAGACAATCAGGGTCTGGCCCTGCTGCAGGGCTCCGGCAGCCTCGTCGAGCATGTCCAGGCTGCCGCTGTTGCTGATGTAGCCTGCCGCGCGGATCGGCCCGCGCATGCTGGGATTGTCCCACAGGCTCTGCTTGACCACGCAGTTGGCGTCGCGGATGAAGGCGATCAGCACCACCACGTCGATCAGCGAGGGGTGGTTGGCTATCACCATCTGTCCCGGACGGCCCAGGCGCTCGGCGCCTTCGACTTCATAGGTCAGCACGCCGCTGCGGTACATGAACTGGACGAACCAGTAGAAGGTGCGACTGACCACGGCCCGCGCACGGGTGCGGCGCACCAGGGCGTCGCCGGGCAACAGTGCCAGTAGCGGAAACACGACGATGCGCAGCAGCACGCCGCCGATGCCGAACAGCGAAAAGCTCAGCGCGGTGGCGATCAGGCGCCACCAGTAGGGCGCGCTGTAGCGGCTCAGGCCTTGATACGCGACCAGTTCCATTGCCGGTGTTTCCAGTGATGTTGCAGGGAGCCCGTGCCGCCACTCAGGGCGCGGACCAGTTCCAAGGCGTGCGGCCAGGTGCTACGGGGGCCTTGGCCCTCGCCGAGTTGCAGCTGCCATTGCGTGCCCGGGCGCAGCAGCAGGGCTACGGCATAGGGGAAGGGCACGTCATCGATGAAGGGCGTGTAGGGCTCGGGCGGAGCCTCCTCGGCGACCACCAGCAACACACCGGGCGCACCTTCGCCGAGCAGGGTGGCCGCTTCCAGCAAGGCCTGTTCCAGGCCGTCGCCCTCGGCGGCCAGTGCCGTCATCTCGCTGGTGTCGCCGCGCTGGATCGACCACAGGCCGATGATCGCGTTATGCACCGAGAGGCTGAACTGGGTGGGCGAGAGCGGCTCGTTGTGCGCCAGGTCGCTGAGGATGGCCAGGGTGCGTGGGGTTTCGCCGTGGCGCGAGGCGAAGACCAGGGGCAGGGGGCCGGCGGCGTCGGCCAGCGGCCAGGCCACGTGGAAAGCCATCCGCGCCAGACGGCTCAGGCGGCGGCGCTGCAGTGCCGGCAAGAAGCTTACGTCGGGCTGCTCGCCACTGTCCCTCGGGGCGAAGGGCGCCTGCTGCCAGGCGTGCCAGTCGGCTGCGCTGTCCAGGCCGGGAGCCCAGGCACGCCAGTGTTCGATCCTGAATTGTGTCACGCTGAGAGCTCTTCTCGGCCCTTCCGAGGGCGTCCTTGTCGACTGCGATCCCGCTGCGGAAAGGGGCGCGCGGGACATGGCGAGGTGTGCGCATTATCCAGACCGTGCGCGGCCTGCGCAAATTCTGGCCGGGATGACCGGACCGGAGGTAAGTCCTGCGCACATCAGCGCCAAGAATAAGCTGGCTTGCGGGTGGAATGGCCGCATCGGCGGCATGAACAAGAGGCCCGCCGTGCCGCGGGCCTCTTGCTATCAGTTCAAGCGAATCAGCGCGGCGCGCTGGTGCTCTGGCAACTGATCGATCGTGAGGAGGGTCAGATCCTTGCCATCAGTGTTGGATACCACCTTTTCACCGAGGTCGACACTGGTGCCCTCTGGCAGCTTGTACATCGCGCCTGTGATGGGGTCGACGATCAGCATGCCGATAAGCCCGCCAAAAATGATGTTTCCCCAGTACCAACCGCTGAGGCTTGAATCCAGCTTGACTTCGTGCGGCTCATGGCCCTCCTTGTTGAAGGCAATGACGTACTCCGCGCCATCAAAGTACCCCTCCCCGGATTTAAGCGTGACGGTTTCTGGAGTGGTGCCGGTATGCAGCACTTTGCCAGTGCTGTCGCGGACCTCGAAAGTCGCCCCTTCAGGGGTGCTTTTGATCGCAACGGGGTAGCTGCTGTCGCCGACGATGCTGGCACAGCCACCGAGAAGCAGGACAGACAGAGCAACAGGGGTGAAAAGCTTCGCTTTATGAATACGCAAGATCTACTCCTTGTGTCTTTGCGTGAGTGCCAACTGGCCACCGGGCCAACGCTGTATTGCGCAGCGTACTGAGGCGGTCGTAGCGTAATGTGCTGGCTAGATGATGTCACCGTCTTCCTTGCTGCTGTTACCGTTGGCGCGGCAGGTGGTTTGTCACTCGTTGGCTGTATTCAGTTCTGCTCGGGTTCGCCTAGAATCGGGCGCTTGAAAACCTTTGGGGGTGTGCGATGCGGCGCGTGGTGTTCAATCAGAAAGGCGGTGTCGGCAAGTCCAGCATTGCCTGCAACCTGGCGGCGGTGAGTGCGGCCGAAGGCTACCGTACCCTGCTCATCGACCTGGATGCCCAGGCCAACTCGACCCACTACCTGACCGGGCTGACCGGTGACGATATCCCGGTGGGCATTGCCGATTTCTTCAAGCAGACCCTCTCGGCCACCTCCTTCAAGAAGGGCAAGGTCGACATCTACGAGACGCCCTTCGACAACCTCCACGTGGTCACTGCGACCGCCGAGCTGGCTGACCTGCAGCCCAAGCTGGAGCAGAAGCACAAGATCAACAAGCTGCGCAAACTGCTGGAAGACCTGGCCGAGGACTACGACCGGATCTACCTGGATACTCCGCCGGCGCTGAATTTCTATACGGTTTCCGCGCTGATTGCCGCTGATCGCGTGCTGATCCCCTTCGATTGCGATAGCTTCTCGCGCAATGCCCTGTACGGCCTGCTGCAGGAGATCGAAGAGCTCAAGGAAGACCATAACGAAGACCTGGAGGTCGAGGGCATCGTCGTCAACCAGTTCCAGCCGCGCGCCACCCTGCCGCAGCAGCTGCTCGACGAGCTGATCGCCGAGGGTTTGCCGGTGCTGCCGGTAAACCTGATGAGCTCGGTGAAGATGCGTGAATCGCACCAGGCCTGCACCCCGCTGATCCATCTGGATCGCAGCCACAAGCTGACCCAGCAGTTCATCGAGTTACACAACCTGCTGGAGCGCTGAGTCCCAGGCAGGCAACAAAAAAGGCGCCCTTGGGCGCCTTTTTTGTTGCGGGGCGCGGCCTAGCGCACCACGAACACATCGCAAGGAGCCTTGTGCAGGTAGTGCTGCGCCAGGCTGCCGAGCAACGCCTGGGACAAGGCGCTGCGCCCATGGCTGCCGAGCACCAGGAGCTGCGGCTGCTGCTGGGTGATGTGCTCCTGCAGGCTGCGCAGGATGCCACCGACCTTCACCTCGTGGGTGATTTTGGGCGCATCGGCAGGCAGACGCTGGGCTTCGTCGAGGATCAACTGGTCGATCAGGGCACGCTGGGTCGCCAGCTCGGCGTCGGCCACGGCGCCGTTTTTCTGCGGCTCGAACACATGCATGGCGTGGATGCTGGCATCACTCGGCAGCAGCAGGCAGCCCTGGTGCAGTGCGGTGCAGGCGCACAGGGAGAAGTCGATGGCGGCTACGGCACTGCGGTAGGGCGTGGCCTCGTCACGCGCGACCAGTAGTAGCGGTACCGGACAGCGTCGGGCGATGCGGTCCAGGGTGGTACCGGAGAAAAACTCATGGCGCTGGTGATGGGCTCCGAGCACCAGCAGGTCGGCGCCACTTTGTTGCACCTGTTCCAGCACGCCTTCGGCGGGCTTGCCCTGGCTCAGACGCAACTGGCTGCCGGGCGGGGCGAATTCGGTAAGGCTGCGGTCGAGGGCCTGTTCGATGCGCTCGCGCTCGGCGTGATCCAGCTTGGGGTCGAAGACGTGCAGGAGGGTCAGTTTGGCGCCATGCTGGCGAGCCAGCTGGGCGGCACGCCGCAGCGCGAGGTCGGCAGTGCTGCGCAGGTCATGCGCGATCAGGATGTGTTCCGTCATGTTTCCCTCCGTGGCGCGGCGCGAGGCGGCGCATCGAGTCTCTCTGGGCCCTTACAGTGATCTCCCTTGATAGACCTGCTTTTGATCCACGGCAAGTCCTAGTGTTTACGTAATTGATACAGCGCTTTGGTTTGCGCCACCACTTCGCCGCTGGCATCGCACAGTTGCAGCTCCAGGTGGTAGTCGGCCTTGCCGTTGCGCTCGGCTTCGGCCTGGATGCGGGTGATCTCCTCGTCGCTCAGGCGGGCCTCGACGGTGATGTCGCTGGTCGCCGGGCGGCGGAAGCGCAGGTTCATTTCCTTGATCAGCGGGTAGAAGCGCTGCACGTCGAAACTGGTGAGAAACAGCGCGCCGCCGGGGATCTCCGCCAGCGTGAATAGAGCGCCGGCATACAGGGTGCCGATATGGTTCTGGTTGCCGCTCAGCGGCATGCGCAGGCGCACGAAACCGGGCTCCAGCTGTTCGGCCTTGAGCCCGCAGCGTTTGACGAAATCGATCTTCTCTTCGGTGAAGACGCGGGCCATTTCGGCGGGGAGTGGCATGGGCGGGGCTCCTGGGGCTGGGAGTCCCGAGACTAGCTGCTGTGGCCCCGTCGGCAATGACCACCGCGCTCGTGGCGGCTGACCGATCCGCTCAGGCGATGCCCTGGCCGCGCAGCCAGGCTAGCAGTTGCGGCAGCGGCAGGGCGCCGCTCTGGCGGGCCACTTCGACGCCGCCGCGGAACAGGATCAGGCTGGGAATGGAGCGGATGCCAAGTTGTGCGGACAGCTGCGGATTGGCCTCGCTGTCCAGCTTGCCCAGGCGGCAACGCCCCTGCAGCTGTGCGGCGGCCTGGGCGAAGGTCGGTGCGAAGGCCTTGCACGGCCCGCACCAGTCGGCCCAGACATCCACCAGCAGCGGTAGGTCGCCCTTCAGCTGGGCGGCGAAGGACGCCTGGTTCAGGGTAATCGGCGCAGCGGGCAGTACCGGGCTCTTGCAGCGCCCGCAGCGTGGTGCGTCACCCAGGCGTTCGCTGGGGATGCGGTTGAGACCGTTGCAGGCGGGGCAGGGGATCAGTGCGGGGGCGCTCATGGTCGGCTCCAGTAGGGCAGTGGCCTCTATCTGGAGCCGACCAGGGCGCTTTGCAAGGGTCAGCCGCGAGCGGCCAGCAGGGCCTGCTCAAGGTCGGCGCGGATGTCGTCGAAGTGCTCGATGCCGATCGACAGGCGCACCATGTCGCGCGGCACGCCAGCCTTCTGCAGTTCCTCGTCGTTGAGCTGGCGGTGGGTGGTGGAAGCCGGGTGGCAGGCTAGCGACTTGGCATCGCCGATGTTGACCAGGCGCACCACCAGTTTGAGCGCGTCGATGAAGCGCGCGCCGGCTTCCTGGCCGCCCTGGATGCCGAACGACAGGATCGCCGCTGGTTTGCCGCCCATGTAGCGCTGTGCCAGCGCGTGCTCGGGATGATCGGCCAGGCCGGCATATTTAACCCAGGCCACCTGTGGGTGGCTCTGCAGGTATTGCGCGACTTTCAGCGCATTCTCGCAGTGCCGCTCCATGCGCAGGGCCAGGGTTTCCAGACCTTGCAGGATGAGGAAGGCGTTGAACGGCGACAGCGCCGCGCCGGTGTTGCGCAGCGGCACCACGCGGCAGCGGCCGATGAAGGCGGCGGGGCCGAAGGCCTCGGTGTAGGTCACGCCGTGGTAGGACGGATCGGGCGTGTTGAGCAGCGGGAAGCGCGCCTGGTTGTCCGCCCAGGGGAACTTGCCGGAGTCGACCACGATGCCGCCGATGCTGGTGCCGTGGCCGCCGATGTACTTGGTCAGCGAGTGCACGACGATGTCGGCACCGTGCTCGAAGGGACGGCAGAGGATCGGTGTGGCCACCGTGTTGTCGACGATCAGCGGCACGCCGTGGCGATGCGCGGCGTCGGCCAGGGCCTGGATATCGACGATGTTGCCGGCCGGGTTGCCGATCGATTCGCAGAACACCGCCTTGGTCTTGTCGTCGATCAGCGCTTCCAGGGCGGCGATGTCGTCGTGCGCGGCGAAGCGGGTCTGGATGCCGAAGCGCGGCAGGGTGTGGGCCAGCAGGTTGTAGGTGCCGCCATACAGCTTGGCCACCGAGACGATGTTGTCACCGGCCTCGGCGACGGTCTGGATGGCGTAGGTGATGGCCGCCATGCCGGAGGCCACGGCCAGCGCGCCGACGCCACCTTCCAGCGCCGCCACGCGCTCTTCGAGCACGGCGTTGGTCGGGTTCATGATGCGCGAGTAGATGTTGCCGGCGACCTTCAGGTCGAACAGGTCGGCACCGTGCTGGGTGTCGTCGAAGGCAAAGGAGCTGGTCTGGTAGATCGGCACGGCCACCGCCTTGGTGGTCGGATCGGGGCTGTAGCCGGCGTGGATGGCCAGGGTTTCCAGTTTCATGCAGGACGTTCCTTCGGGCTATTGGAAAGCTCGCAGCATGGGGAAAACGACGAGGCCCGGTCAATGCGCTGAGTCAATGATCCGGGCCTTGGGCTAGAACGTTTTGATCGATGCTTAGATTGCGATCACGCCAGTGCCTTGTAGATGTTGAAGGCGCTGATCAGGGTGATCAGGCAGCCAACGATGGTCATCAGGGTGCGCGCCGGGATTCTCTTGCACAGGTAGGCAGCGAAGGGCGCGGCGAACATACCGCCGAACACCAGGCCGGCGACCATCAACCAAGTGTCCAGTTCGCCGGCCAGGAGGATGAACGAGGCGGCGCTGGAAAGGGTCAGGAAGAACTCGGCGAAATTCACCGAGCCGATGGTGGTGCGCGGATCGCTGCCCGAACCGATCAGGCTGCTGGTGACCACCGGGCCCCAGCCACCGCCGCCGGCGGCATCGACGAAACCGCCGAACAGGGCCAGCTTGGCCACGTGCTTGGGAGCCTTGCGCTGGGCTACATGCAGATAGGCCTTGCGCAGAATGTACAGCCCCATCAGCAGCAGGTAGGCAGAGATGAAGGGCTTCATCACGTCGCCGTCGAACTGAGTGATCAGCACGGCGCCAAGCACTGCGCCGATGATGCCGGGCAGCAGCAGGCGCAGGAACAGTGACTTGTTGACGTTGCCCAGTTTGGCGTGGGAAATGCCCGAAAGACCGGTGGTGAATACTTCGGCGATGTGCACGCTGGCGCTGGCTGCGGCAGGAGAGGCGCCGGCGCTGAGCAGGAAAGTGGTGGCGGTGATGCCATAGGCCATGCCCAGTGCGCCATCCACCACCTGGGCCAGGAAGCCTACTGCTACCGCGCTCCAGAAGGTCGGGCTGCTCAGTGCGCTTTCGATGATTTCCAGGCCGCTGTGACCGCCGTTGTCGCCGAAGAACAGGCGCCAGGCGAGGAAACCGATCAGGCTGAACAGGATCAGCACGGCCGCCCACATGGCGGCACGCAGTACCGGGTGGTTGTCCGGATGGGTAACGTAGTCTTCGACGGGGGGCAGGCCCAGTGCCTCGTGCTCCGCATTGAGCGGGCTCTGGCTGAGGTCGAGGTCGCGGATTTTCATGCAGCGGCTGCCTGACAGTGGGTGGTAGAACAGGCTGGAATAAGCAGACGGCGAAGATAATGGGCTTTTCTTAGATAGTCTAAGAATGTTTCTGTAGGTTTATATTCTATTTGGTTTTGTTGCCTGGTCGCTCTGTGCTGCCCTAGGCTTGGCCATCTCCAACGCATGGACGCTCCATGACACTCAGCCATCGCCCCGCCAACACCACCTTGGTGCTCCTGGCCTCCCTTTATTGCGCCCAGGGCTTGCCGTCTGGCCTGGTGGCTCATTCGCTACCGGTATTGCTGCGGCAGAATGGCGTCGACCTGGCACTGATCGGCCTGCTCAAGCTGCTGGCGCTGCCCTGGTTGCTCAAGGTGCTGTGGGCACCCTGGATCGACCGCATTGGTTCGCGGCGCCTGGGCCATCACCGTGGCTGGATTCTGCCGCTGCAGGGCACGGTGATCCTCTGTCTGGCTGGCCTGGCCCTGATCGCCCCGCAAGCGCTGTTCGGTTCGGCCTTCTGGCTGTTGCTGGGCATGTTGCTGCTTATCAACCTGGCTGCTGCCAGCCAGGACGTGGCCACCGATGGCCTGGCCGTGCGTCTGCTGCCGGAGCGCTGGCGCGGCCTGGGCAACAGCCTGCAGGTGGGCGGCTACAAGGTCGGCATGCTGGCCAGTGGCAGCGGCCTGCTGCTGGTGATCGGTGGGCTGGGCTGGAACTTGTCCATCGGCCTGCTGGCGCTGGCGCTGGTGGTGCTGACCCTGCCGATTCTGTTCTTTCCAGAGAAGCGCCTGCTGCCGCAGCACATCGAACTGGCCGAGCCCGCCGGACCCGGTCTGCTCTGGCGGCATTACCAGGGCCTGCTGGCGCAACCGGGCATGCTCGCCTGGCTGGCGGTGGTGCTGACCTTCAAGCTCGGCGACGCTCTCGGTTCGCCGATGATCAAGCCGATGCTGGTCGACCAGGGCTGGGACACCAGCGCCCTCGGCCAGCTGACCCTGATCAGCAGCCTGGCCGGCATCGGCGGCGCGCTGCTGGGTGGTCTGCTCTACGCGAGGATCGGCGCGCTGCGCTCACTGCTGGCTTTCGGCGCCCTGCAGGCGCTGGGTATCGCCGCTATGGCGTTGCTGGTGGGCAGGGGCGGCGATGCCGTGCTGGTGTATGCGGTGTCGCTGTTCGAGCAGGCCGCTGACGGCATGTCCACCGTCGCCCTGTTCGCCGTGATGATGCGCATGTGCCGCCCGGAACACGAGGGTGCGGACTTCACTCTGCAGGCCAGTGCGCAGGTGTTGCTGGCCGGCGTAGTCGGCGCATGTAGCGGCCTTCTGGCCAAGTGGTTGGGTTATCAGGTGTTATTCGTTGCGGCCGCTGCGTTGGGCGCATTTATGCTGGTGTTGGTACTGCGCTATTTTCGCAATGCGGCCGAATCGCCGCCTCCCCGATTTGAGTAGCACCGCGCTTAGAGGTCAAGCAAGCGTAGCGCGGTGAGAGCGCGTCAGGCCAGGCTCGATCCGCATCAGGACGAACAGCTGATTTCCAGATGCTTGCCCCACTCCGGTGGGCGCTCGGTGTAGCGCTGCATGCCGGGCTGTTCCTTGAAGGGTTGCGAGAGCACGGCGTGCAGTTCGCGCACCGGGGCGTAGTCGCCCTGTTCGGCGGCGCTGATGGCGTTCTGGGCCAGGTAGTTGCGCAGCACATAGAGTGGATTGACCGTGTGCATGCGCGCCTGGCGCTCCTGCTGCGTACCGCCTTCCTGGGCGACGCGCGCCAGGTAGTCGCGGCCCCACTGGTCGAAACCGGCGAGGTCGACGAACTCCTCGCGCAGCTGCAGCAGCGCTTCGTTGGCCGCCCGTTCGCCGAGGTGGCGGAAGAACAGCGAGTAATCCACCGCGCTGCCTTGCATCAGTTCCAGCAGGCGCTCGACCAGCGCCGCATCGCGCTCATCCGCGGTGGTCAGGCCCAGGCGGCGACGCATCAGGTCGAGGTGGTGGGCCTGGTAGAGCGGCAGGAACAGGCCCAGCGTTTCGCGCAGCTGCTCGACTTCGACGAAGGGCGTCAGCGCCTGGGCCAGAGCGGCCAGGTTCCAGTGGGCGATGGGCACCTGGTTGGTGAAGCTGTAGCGACCGCTGTCGTCGGAGTGGTTGCAGATATGCCGGGCGTCGAAGTCGTCGAGGAAGGCGTAGGGGCCGTAGTCGAAGGTGATGCCAAGGATCGACATGTTGTCGCTGTTCATCACACCGTGGCAGAAGCCATAAGCCTGCCATTTGGCGATCAGCTCGGCATTGCGTTCGACGATCTCGCGGAACATCGCTGCCCAGGGGTTCTCCGCTGCCAGGCAGTCGGGGAAATGGCAGGTCAGCACGTGCTCGCCCAGTTCCTTCAGCCGTTCGTGCTGGTTGCTGTAGTAGAAGTACTCGAAGTGGCCGAAGCGCACGTGGCTCGGTGCCAGGCGCAGCAACATGGCGCCGCTCTCCTGGCGTTCACGCCACACCGGGGTGCTGGAGCCGGTGACGCACAGGGCGCGCGAGGTCGGGATGCCCAGGGCGTGCAGGTACTCGCTGGCGAGGAACTCGCGGATCGAGCTGCGCAGCACCGCGCGGCCATCGCCCATGCGCGAGTAGGGCGTCTGCCCGGCGCCCTTGAGGTGCAGGTCCCAGTGCTCACCGGCGGCGTTGACCACCTCGCCCAGCAGCAGGCCGCGGCCGTCGCCCAGGCGCGGGTTGTAGACGCCGAACTGGTGCCCGGCATAGACCATGGCGCGGGGCTCTGCGTCGCTCCACAGCTTGTGCCCGGAGAACAGCTGGGCGAACAGCTCGCTGTCGGCTTCGGCCGGGTCGAGGTCGAGCAGGGTCATGGCCGCCGGGCTTGCCACCACCAGGCGCGGCTCGTCCAGTGGCTCGGGCAGCACGGCCGTGGAGAAGGCGTCGCCCAGGCGGGCGAAGCGGTTATCGAAGACGAGGTCGGCGAGGGCTTTCAACGGCGGGCTCCAACGAAAAAGCCCGAGCATTGTGCTCGGGCTTGTCGTGGGGCGTCCAGCGCGTCTTACTCTTCGTCTTGCGCCGCTGGGGTCTCGGGTCCGCTGTCCTTGCCGGCAGCTTGCGGTTTGCTCTGAATCAGCTGGTACTCGCCGCCCTCGAGATTTTTCACATGCACATCGAGCTGGCGGAACGAGATGTCGATGCCGTGCTTCTTGAACTCGCGATCGATGAAACGGTTGATTTCATCGGTGGCCGGATTGCGGTCGCCGAGATCGCGGACATGGATGCGCAGCTCGTGGTTCAGGGTGCTCTCACCGAAGGTCAGGAAGTACACCAGTGGTTCCGGTTCGCGCAGTACGCGCGGGTTTTCTCTGGCGGCCTGCAGCAGCAGTTTGCGCACCAGCTCGAGATCCGAGCCATAACCGACGCCGACCTGAATGGTGACGCGGGTGACGGTATCGGTCAGCGACCAGTTCACCAGTTGGCCGGTGATGAAGGTCTTGTTCGGGACGATGATTTCCTTGCGGTCGAAATCCGTGATGGTGGTGGCGCGGATGCGGATACGGCTGACCGTGCCGGACAGGTTGCCGATGGTGACCACGTCACCGATCCGTACGGGGCGCTCGAACAGGATGATCAGGCCGGAGATGAAGTTGGCGAAGATTTCCTGCATGCCGAAACCAATGCCCACCGAGAGTGCGGCGACCAGCCATTGCAGCTTGTCCCAGCTGACGCCGAGGGCGCCAAGCGTGGCGACAAAGCCGGCACCGCTGATCACGTAGGTCAGCAGCGTGGTGGTGGCGTAGGCGCTGCCCTGTGCCAGCTTCAGGCGTGACAGCACCAGGACTTCCAGGAGACCCGGCAGGTTGCGGGCCAGGGCAATGGTCAGGCCGATGATGATCAGGCTGCCCAGCAGGTCGAGCAGGCTGATCGGCATCAGGGTGGCACTTTCACCGGTGCCGCTGCTGTATTCGTAGAGGGTGATGTTGTCCAGGTAGGTGAACACCGTGATCAAGTCGGCCCAGACCCAGTACAGGCAGGCGACGAAACCGCCCAATAGCGCCAGGCGCATCAGTCGCAGCGACTGCTGGTTGATCTGCTCGATGTCCAGGGTCGGCTCCTCCACCAGGGGTTCGCCTTCCGGACCTTCCTTGGGTTGCGCCTGGCGCTTGGCCAGGGCGCGGGCATAGGCCAGGCGGCGGGCGGCCACGGCCAGGCCGCGTTCGAAGGCGGCTTCCAGCACCAGCCAGAGAATCAGCAGGTAGAGGGTGTCGATCAGTCGGTCGGTCAGTTTCAGCGCGGTGTAGTAGTAGCCGAAACACACGGCGACGAACAGGCCGATGGGAAGAGCGGTGAAGGTCAGCCCCAGTAGCAGGCGGAACGGCGAGGTGTTCTCGCGCATCGGTCCGGCCAGCAGCAGGCGGCTGAGCAGCCAGGCCATCAGGGCGAAGCCGGTCAGTACCACGAAGATGCCGATCACGTCCTCGGCGAGCACCGCCGGCTGGTGTTCGGCAACCGTCACCACGGCCACCAGCGATAGCACGACCAGCCCCAGACGGCGCACCTGGGTGCGCAGGTAGGTGACCTGCGAGCGCGGCCAGCGGAAGTGCAGTTCGCCGACACCGCCCGGGGCCAGGATGCGGTACAGGGTGTAAAACACCAGCCAGGCCTGGGCCATTTCCAGCAGGGCGCTGCCGAGCGTGGCGTTCTGGCCGCGCGCGTCGATCAGCAGGGCGACGCCGGCCAGGCCAAGCAGCAGGGTCACCGGCAGGGCGAGCAGCAGGTTGACCAGGATCGCCAGCGGCGTATGCAGCTGGCTGTCGCGCTTGTAGTGGCCGATATCCTCATGCAGTTGCTGCAACTTGGCGAACAGCCAGCCGCGCCGCCATACCAGGGCGCCGATGAGCAGCAGCAGCGGAATGAACAGCCAGGGACGGTCGACCAGCCCGGCGCCCAGTTCGCGTATTCCCGAGCCCCAGGGCATCGCCGCCAGCTGCCTCTCCAGCAGTTTGGGGACTTGTTGCAACCAGGCCAGGTCGAGTGGCTTGTTGCTGGGGATCCAGAACATCTGTTCTTCCAGCGTGTTGCGCAGGCTCGTGACCATCGCCTGCAACTGCTTCTGATTGAGCTGCAGGGTGATCGACTCGTTGAGCAGGGCATTCAGCTCACGGTTCATGTGTTCGAGCAGCTGGCTGCGGGTGGTGACCAGCTCCAGCAGGGTCTTGCGCAGCTCGGGGGTGACCTGCTCGGCCGGCTGGCTGGCCAGCAGGCCATCGACATAGGCATTCAGGTCGCCGAGCTTGTCGCGCTCCTGATTCAGCTCGAACTGGTAGAGGCGGATGTCGGCGATTTCGTCGGCCAGGCCGCCGTCGACTTGCAGGCGCGGCAGGGTCTGTTTCTGCTGGTAGAGGATCTTGGCCAGTAGCAGGCTGCCGCGCAGCACGCTGACCTGCTCATCCAGCGCCTGGTCGGCCTGGCTGACGCTGTCGAGTTGCTGCTTGGTTTCCAGGTTCTGACGGGTGAGCTGGTTGAGGCGCTCGGTGGCGCGCAGCAGGTAGTCGGAAATCTTCAGGTTGGTCGCGCTTTCCCGGGCCAGCAGGCTGTCCGGGGTGGCCTGCTCGGCCTCGCGGGACAGTTCGGCAACGGTCTGTTCCGAGCTCTCGCGGCGCTTCTCGCTGATCAGTGCCTGCAGATCCAGGCTCTCCTGGTCGAGGCGGCGGATGCGCTCCTGCAGCAGCTCGTGGCGCGAACTACCGAGGTCCTGCAGCAGGCTGTTGCCGGCCAGTTCCTGGCGGCGCAGTTCGGTTTGCGCCTCGATGGCCGCCAGCTCGGCATTGAGCTGGTCACGGCGCTCGGCGGAGAGCGGCTTGCCAGCTTCCTTGCCGACCTTGAGCAGGTTGTTGATCTGCAGGGTGCGCGTCTGGTTGCTGCTGATTTCAGCCTGGGCCCGCTCCGGGCGGGTCTGCGCGGTGATCATCAGGCTGCTGGCCTCGGCCAGTTCCTGTTGCCAGTTGCTCAGCTGGGCAGCGCGTTCGCTCAGGAGCTGCTCCAGCTGTGCCACGCTGGACTTGGCATAGCGCTTGTTCACATCCACCGCCGCCGTGGCCTTGAGGCGGGTCAGCTCGCGCTGGGCTTCACCGGTCAGGCGTGGTGCATCGCGTAGCTGAACCTTGAGCGCCTCCAGCTTCTGCTGGCTGCCATCACGGTCGGCCAGGAAGGCCAGCGTTTGCTCCAGGCGGGACTTCAGCGCGTTGTGCTCGGCCTCCGGCAACTTGCGGTCGGCCAGGGCGTCGAGGCTCTGCTGCACGGCCTTGGCCGAAGGCGGTTCGGCAGCCGAGACAGGGGCGATGAAGCTGCAGCCAAGCAGCAGTCCGAGAAGGAGAGGGCGCAGGAAAGACATGGTCGCGGCAGCGGCTCTTAGAAAAGAATGGGGCTAATGATATGCCAGGCAGGCGGCTGATGCCGCCAACCAGGGCGCTTTACCAGCGCGTGGGCGCGCTCATAGGAACAGGCCGGGGCCGGGTTTGCCCTGGCCTTCGGGGAATCTGACGCCGACCTTGCGCACCTTGTTCCCGTCCATCAGGGCCACGGTCCAGGTCAGGCCGTTCCATTCCACCTGGTCGCCAATCACCGGTTCGCCGCCGATCTGCTGGTAGATGAAGCGCCCGAGAGGCTGGCGGCCGTCCTCCTCGCCCAGCTTCAGGCCATACAGGGCTGCCACCGCGCCGAGCTGGGCGTCGCCTTCCAGCACGAAATCACCGAAGAAGCGCAGGTCCTGGCCGCGCTGCGGCGCCTGGCTGAACAGCTTGCCGAGTGCCGGCAGATCATGTTCATGACCGACCACGCAGAGGATATCGCCGGCGTCCAGCGTGGTACTGCCGGACGGGTGCAGCAGTTCGGTGCCGCGGAACAGTGCGGCCACGCGGGTGCCGTCGGGCATCTTGAGATCGCGCAGCGGCGCGCCGATGCACCATTTCTCGGCGCCGAGACGGTAAATGAACAGCTCCCACTGGCTGGTGGGGTGAATCTCCAGGCCGGCGCGGGAAATCGGTGCCGGGTCCGGCGGCACGGTGACCTTGAGCAGTCGGGCGGCCAGGGGCAGGCTGGTACCTTGCAGCAGCAGTGACACCAGTACGATGAAGAAGGCCACGTTGAAGAACAGCTGGGCATTGTCCAGACCGGCCATCAGCGGGAACACCGCGAGGATGATCGGCACCGCGCCGCGCAGGCCGACCCAGGCGATGAAGATTTTCTCGCGATCATGGAAGGCGCGGAACGGCAGCAGACCCAGGAAGACTGACAATGGCCGGGCGAACAGAATCATCCACAGCGCCAAGCCCAGCGCCGGTACGATGATCGGCAGTAGCTCGTGGGGCGTTACCAGCAGGCCGAGCACCAGGAACATGCCGATCTGCGCCAGCCAGGTGAGACCGTCGAGCATGTGCAGGATGCCGTGGCGCGAGCGGATGGGCTGGTTGCCCAGCAGCAGGCCGCACAGGTAGATGGCGAGGATGCCGCTGCCGCCGATGGCGTTGGTGACGGCAAAGATGATCAGGCCGCCGCTGACCACCAGCAGTGGGTACAGTCCGCCCGCCAGGTTCATGCGGTTGACCAGTTGCAGCAGCAGCCAGCCACCGCCCAGGCCGAACAGCCCGCCGATACCGAACTGCTGCAGCAGGTGGACGAGGAAGCTCCAGCTGAGGCCGGCCTGGCCCTTGGCCAGCATGTCGATCAGGATCACGGTGAGGAACACCGCCATCGGATCGTTGCTGCCCGATTCGATTTCCAGCGTCGCACTGACCCGCTCGTTGAGGCCACGCCCACCAAGCAGGGAGAACACCGCTGCCGCGTCGGTGGAACCGACGATGGCGCCGATCAGCAGGCCTTCCAGCCAGTGCAGGTTGAATAGCCAGGCGGCTGCCACGCCGGTCAGCCCGGCGGTGACCAGCACCCCGAGTGTGGCCAGCGACAGCGAGGGCCATAACGCCACACGGAAACTGGAAACGCGGGTGCGCATGCCGCCGTCGAGGAGGATTACGGCCAGCGCCAGGTTGCCCACCAAATAGGCCGTGGAGTAGTCGTTGAAGACGATGCCGCCGGGGCCGTCGACGCCGGCCAGCATGCCGACGGCAAGGAACACCACCAGGATCGGGATGCCGAAACGCGAGCCGAAAGCGCTGACCAGGATGCTCATGCCCACCAGCAGCGCACCGATCAGAAACAGGCTGTTGATGGCGCTGGCGTCCAAGGCGTACTCCGGGGGCAACAAAAGGGGGGGCGCATCTGAGTATGCAGATGGCATGCCGGATTCTAACCATTGCCTTCGCTGCCCTGTCAAAGAAAAACGCCCCGCATGTGCGGGGCGTTCTTCGCAGCCAAATCAGAGACTTAGAACCAGGCGTCGTGCATGCCAAGGCAGGTGTCGTCGCGCGCTTCGAGAATGTTCAGCTCGTGCTGGCAGCTCGGTACTTCCCAGGTCAGGAAGTAGCGCGCGGCCTGTAGCTTGCCTCTATAGAAGTCGGCATCGGCGGGGTTGCCGTTAGCCAGGCCTTCCTCGGCGCGGATCGCCTGTTCCAGCCAGCGCCAGCCGATTACCGCGTGGCCGAAGGCCTTGAGGTACAGCGCCGAGTTGGCCAGGCCCTGGTTGACCTTTCCGGCCAGCAGGTCGCCGAGCAGGGCCAGGGTCACGCCGCCGAGGCGTTGCACCAGCTGCTCCAGCGGCTGGCGCAGGCGGTCCAGCGAACCGAACTGGCTGGCGCGCTGGCAGGTGGCCTGGATCAGCGTCATCAGCTGCTTGAGGGCGGCGCCGTTGTTCATCGACACCTTGCGCCCGAGCAGGTCGAGCGACTGGATGCCGTGGGTGCCTTCATGGATCGGGTTGAGGCGGTTGTCGCGGTAGTACTGCTCCACCGGGTACTCGCGGGTGTAGCCGTGGCCGCCGAGGATCTGGATGGCCAGTTCGTTGGCCTTCAGGCAGAACTCCGAGGGCCAGGATTTGACGATCGGGGTGAGCAGGTCGAGCAGCTCCAGGGCTTTCCTGCGCTCGTCTTCGGTGGGCAGGGTCTGGGTGTCGTCGAACAGCCGCGCGGCGTACAGGCCGAGGTCGAAGGCGCCCTCGACGTAGGCCTTCTGGGTCAGCAGCATGCGCCGCACGTCGGCGTGCTCGACGATGGAAATTTGCGGGCTGCTCGGATCCTTGCCGTCCGCGTGGCGGCCCTGCGGGCGGTTGCGCGCGTAGTCCAGCGAGTACAGGTAGCCGGCGTAGCCGAGCATGATGGCGCCCATGCCGACGCCGATGCGCGCCTCGTTCATCATCTGGAACATGTAGGACAGGCCATGGTGCGGCTTGCCCACCAGGTAGCCGACGCACTCGCCGTTGTCGCCGAAATTGAGCGCAGTGGAGGTGGTGCCGCGCCAGCCCATCTTGTGGAACAGACCGGCCAGGGTCACGTCGTTGCGCTCCCCCAGCGAGCCGTCGTCATTCACATGGAACTTGGGCACCAGGAACAGGCTGATGCCCTTCACCCCGGGCGGGGCGTCCGGCAGCTTGGCCAGCACCATGTGCACGATGTTCTCGGAGATCGGCTGGTCGCCGCCGGAGATGAAGATCTTGTTGCCCTTGATCCGGTAGCTGCCGTCGGCGTGCGGCTCGGCCTTGGTGCGGATGTCCGACAGCGAGGAACCGGCATGCGGCTCGGTCAGGCACATGGTGCCGAAGAAGCGCCCGTCGATGATCGGCTGCAGGTAGCGGGCCTTCTGCTCGTCATTGCCGAAGGCCTCGATCAGGTTGGCCACGCCCATGGTCAGCATCGAGTAGGAGCTGGTGGCGATGTTGGCCGACTGGAAGTGGGCGAAGCAGGCCTGCGACAGCAGGTTGGGCAGCTGCATGCCGCCGTGTTCGAAGTCGCGGGTGGCGTTGAGGAAACCGGCCTCGTGGAAGGCGCGCAGGGCCGGCTCGACCTCGGGGATCAGCACTGCGGCGCCATCCACGTACTGTGGCTCGTGCTCGTCGTTCTTGCGGTTGTGCGGGGCGAACAGCTCCTCGGCGATACCGCGGGCGGTGGCGATGGCCGCGTCGAAGGTCTCGCGGTTGTGCTCGGCGAAGCGCTCGCGCTGGGTCAGGGCTTCGGCGTCGAGCACTTCGTAGAGCTCGAAGGCCAGGTTGCGGGAACTGAGCAGGGACTCGGACATGGACTCGTCTCCGGTGGGATCTTGCAGGAGTCTAGGATTGTGAATAGAGGCTGCCTAGCAAGATTCATTTGCCTGATACGTCGCCAGAACCTGCCGCCTTCACGCCTTCGGGCTACAATTCGCGCCCCGCTCCAGGTGAAACGTTCATGAACTACCGCCACGCCTTCCATGCCGGCAACCATGCCGACGTGCTCAAGCACCTTGTCATCAGCCGCATCATCGCCCTGCTGTCACGCAAGGAGGCGCCTTTCGCCTACCTCGACAGCCATGCCGGCGTCGGCCTCTATGACCTGCAGGGTGACCAGGCGACGCGCACCGGCGAGTGGCTGGACGGTATCGGCCGCCTGTGGGAGGCCACCGATCTGCCCGAAGCGACCGCCGACTACTTTGGCTTGCTGCGCGGCCTCAACCCGGACGGTGCGTTGCGCTACTACCCGGGCTCGCCCGAACTGGCGCGACAGCTGACGCGTGAGCAGGACCGCGTGCTACTCAACGAGAAGCACCCGGAGGACGGCCAGCTGCTCAAGGACAACATGAAGGGTGACCGCCGCGTGGCCGTGCACCTGGGCGAAGGCTGGCACGTGCCGCGCGCCCTGCTGCCGGTGGCGGAGAAGCGCGCGTTGCTGCTGATCGACCCGCCGTTCGAGAAGGTCGACGAGCTGGAGCGTTGCGTTACTGCGCTGGATGAGGCCATCGGCCGCATGCGCCAGACGGTGGTGGCGATCTGGTACCCGATCAAGGACGAGCGCCAGCTCAAGCGCTTCTACCAGGCGTTGGGCAAGTCCAGCGCGCCCAAGCTGCTGCGCGCCGAGCTGTTCGTCCATCCGGCGGACGACGCCAGCCGCCTGGCTGGCTCCGGCCTGGCCATCGCCAACGCGCCCTGGGGCCTGGAGGACGAACTCAAGCAGCTGTTGCCCTGGCTGGCCGGCAAGCTGGCGCAGAGCCAGGGCGACTTCCGCCTGGACTGGCTGATCGCCGACTGAACCCTCAGCGATTGCGGCGGATGGCGCGTTCGGCGGCGCCGATGACATCCTTGCCGATCTGCTCCTCGAACTGCTGCCATACCGGACGCATGGCGTCGCGCCAGGCATCGCGCGTGGCGGCATCGAGGCTGGTCAGCTGGGCCTTGCCGCCGGCCAGCAGGCGTTCGCGGTCCGCCTGATTCTGTTGCTCGGCGGCGCGGTTCACCTCGAAGGTCACCTCGTCGATGATGCTTTCCAGTTCCGTGCGCGTCTCATGGGGAATGGAGAACCAGAAGCGGCTGTTGGTCACCAGCATGTAGTTGAGCGAGCCGTGGTTGGTCTCGGTGATGTGCGGCAGCTGTTCCACATAGTTCTGGCTGTGGATGTTCGACCAGGTATTTTCCGTGCCCTGGATGGTGCCGGCGCGCAGCGCATTCGGGGTTTCCGCGAAAGGCATGCCAACGGCTTTCGCGCCGAGCCTGGCGAACTGGCTTTCGATCACCGGCGAGGGCTGGATGCGAAAGCTCAGGCCCGCGGCGTCGCTCGGCTGTCGCAGGGGGCGAGTGGCGGCCAGCTGCTTCATGCCGTTTTGCCAGTACGCCAGGCCGCTGATGCCCTGCTGCGCCATGGCGCTGAGCAGCTGGCGGCCCTTGGGGCTTTTCTGGAAGCGGCTCACGGCCTCCTGGTCATCGAACAGGAAGGGCAGGTCGAACACCTGCAGTTTGGGGGTGTACGCGCTGAATTTGGCCAATGACGGCGCAAGCATCTGCACTTTGTCGTCGAGCAATGCCTGCATCTCGTTGCTGTCGTCGAACAGGCTGGCATTGGGGTAGACCTCGACCTGCACGCGGCCGGCCAGGCGTTCCTCCACCTTCTGCTTGAACAGCAGGGCGCCCTGGCCTTTCGGGGTGTCCTCGGCCACGACATGAGAGAACTTGATCAGGAAGGTCTTTTCCTCGGCGAAGCTCGGCGTGGTGAAACAGAGCAGCAGGGCGCAGAGGCCAGAAAGGGTCTTGTTCATGATCAGCCTGTGATTGTGCGTATGGACGTCATTGCCTGTGCCGCTGGAGCAGCAGGCGGCAACCTACAGCATAGGTGCCAATACGGCAGCTTTCGCTTGTCGGAGCTGTGATAGATGACGCGTGGCGCGGGTGGACAGCGCTCAGTCCGGCATCGCGCTGTTGTGCTTCAGCTGTGCGGCCAGCTCTGCCAGTTGCTGCTGCTGTTGCTGCAGTTCGCTCAGCGAGGTGTGCGAAACGGGGGGAGGGGGCTGCAGCAGTTCTGCCTGCAGGTTGTGCAGCAAGCCCAGGGTTTGTGCGGCTGCTTCGCGGCAGCTGGCTTGCTGCTGTGCCAGCGTCTGCAGCGGGGCTTCGAGCAGCAGTCGGGCGGCGTCCGATTCATCCTGCGTCTGCGGGGTGGCCTGGGTCGTTGCCTGCTGCAGGGCATCAAGCATGCTCGCCAGCGTGCTGCGGATGGTCTGGGAGAACTCGGTCGAGCGGTTTGACAGCGCGCGGACTTCGTCGGCCACCACGGCGAAACCGCGGCCCGTGTCGCCGGCCCGTGCCGCTTCGATGGCGGCATTGAGTGCCAGCAGGTTGGTCTGCTTGGCAATCGAGTCCATGTCGTCGGTGGCGCGCATGATGGTCTGCACCAGCTCGGAGACCACCTGTAGCCGCTCGCCCTGCGTGGCGGCCTGCTGTTCGCCGCGCTGCTGCCCGGCGCTCAGCGTGCTTAATGCCTGCTGAATCTGCTGCATGGCCGCTGCGCTGTCCTGCTCCTGTATCGGCAGCAGCGCCGCGTGCATCTGCTCGCCATGACGTGAGACCCGCTCATGCTGGCTTTGCCAGTGCCGTTGCTGGCTGTCCGCCAGGGCCGCCCACTGGGTCTCAAGCGCCTCCAGCCACTGCCGTTGCTGTTCGCTCAATGCGTCCAGCTGCGCGGCCAGTGGTGCTGCCCAGGTGGGTGTCACCACCGGGCTTGGGCGTGGCTGCATCAGCGCGCGCCAGTGGGTGGCGGTGGCCAGTGCCGGCAACAGGCCGAGATTCAGGCACAGACCACAGAACAGGCAGATCCACAGCGGCAGACCGCCCCAGGCGCCCAATCCCACCAGTACCCAGGGCAGCAACTGCAGGGCAATGGCGGCCGGGCTGAAGGCTCTGGGCGGAATCTCGTGCAGGTCGGAAAAGCGCGGCTGGTGCATGGTGGCCGTATCTACTTCGGGTGGGCGCAGCTGAGTTTAGGCGGGCCGCGTGCGGCCGGCTATTTTCCGCGCTGGCGCGGGTCGACGTAATAAGTTATCTGCTGGCGCGGATCCAGGTATTCCAGGGCCTCCGCCGGTAGTTGCGCAGGCCGCAGGCTGCGGGCGATGGCCAGCTTGGGCTCCTGTTCGAGGTTGACGATCAGCGCTTCGGCCTTGGGGATGCTGGGTTCATAGATGATCAGCGTGGGCCGCAGCGGCAGGTTCGGGTGCATACCCAGGACCAGTGCGTAGCGCTCGTCTTCCAGTTGCACCAGGCTGCCGGGCGGGTAGATACCCATGCCGCGGATAAAGGTCTTGAGTGCCACTTCGTCGTAGCGTTCGCGCTGCTGTTTGAACATCAGGGCCAGGGCTTCGTGCGGGCTGAGTGCCTGGCGCGGATCGAGCGGGTTGCAAAGGTCGTCGAAGGCGTTGACCAGGCTCACCACCCGGCTCAGGCGGCCGATGGCGGCCTCGCGCAGGCCCTTCGGGTAGCCGCTGCCATCGCAGTATTCGTGATGCTCCTGGATGATCCGCAGCACTTCGTCGTCGAGCATCAGCTCCTGGCCGTGGCGCACGCCGAACTCACAGTGCAGCTGCAGCAACTGCTGCTCCGGGCGCGTCAGCGGCTCGGTCTTGAGCAGCACCTTGCTGGGGATCTGCAGCTTGCCGATGTCGTGCAGCAGGGCCCCCAGGCCCAGGCTGTGGCAGGCCTCGGAATCGAAACCGAGCTGGCGGCCGAGCATCACCGACAGCACGGTGACGTTGAGCGGATGCAGATAGGCGTCCTCGGCGGCCTTGCCGTTGATGCTGTGCAGCGCCGCGCCGTCCTCGCCACCGAGGGCGCTGACCAGCTCGCGCACCACTTCGCCCGCCTGCTGGATGGCCTCTTCCGGCTGGCTGCGCAGAGTCTGGTTGAGTGACTTGACCCGTTGGCTGGCCTGGATGAAGGTGCGGTCCACTTCCGCCAGGCGCTTGCGCAGGGCGCCCAGTTTGGCGGCGCGGGCCTGGCGGGCCAGCTCCTCCGGATCGGGGCGCGATGCTTCGGGAGCGGCAGCCGGTGCCGTTGCCGTCAGTTCCAGCGGCTCGCAGTCACTGCGCGCCGGTTCGTAGCGCAGTTGCTTCAGGCCCAGCGCACGCAGAGCCTGGATCTGCTTTTCGTCTTTGATCTTGAATTGGCTGAACGTGAAATTGTGTTCCCACCAGCTCAGGTCTAGGTGGATATAGAGGCCCACGCAGAGCTGGTCGGGCGATATATGAAGGGTGCTGGCGGACATGCCGTGCTCGCGGGGTACTGGCTTTTTGCTGGCAGTCTAGCGCTTCGCCATGCGTCTGGCAGCCCTGTCAGTCGGCGTCCAGTGCCATCTCCACTTCGGCTGCCCAGGCCAGCCAGGACTGTTCGCCGAGAATGCCGCGGCGCAGGGTCAGGTAGGGCAGGCGCAGGGCCCGGCGCTGGTCGGCGGGCAGGGCCTGGTAGTCGCGTTCGATGGCCTGCAGGCTGTCCAGGGTCTTGCGGTGCACGGCCACATGCCGCTGCATTTCCTCGCGCAGGTTGGCGGTCGAGGTGTGCGCACCGCCGAACAGCTTCACCAGCAGCGCGTCGTTGATCTTGTTCGGTTGCACCGGCTCGCCCAGCCAGCGCAGCAGCTCGGCGTGGCCGGCGGCGGTGAGGCGGTAGACCTTCTTGTCCGGGCGCGTTTCCTGGGGCTGTGCCTCGCAGTCCAGCCAGCCGGCTTCATTGAGTTTCTTCAGCTCCTGGTAGACCTGCTGGTGCTTGGCGTTCCAGAAGTAGCCGAGGCCTTCCTTGAAGCGCTTGAGCAGGTCGTAGCCGCTGCCCGGTTCGCTTTCCAGAAGGATGAGGATGGCGTGCTTGAGCGACATGGACGAACTCGGCGAGGGCGGTGCGCCGCAGTATACGGATTATGCAAAGAGTTGCATGGAAGTGATCTGCTGCTAGTATGCAAAAACTTGCATAAAAACAATCACGCAGGAATCCTCATGAAACGCACCGGTACCCGCTTCCGCCCGCGCCTGGCGGCCAATCACTACGATGCCATCGTCATCGGTTCCGGCATCGGCGGCCTCACCACCGCCGCCCTGCTGAGCAAGCTGGGCAAGCGCGTGTGCGTGCTGGAACAGCACTACACGGCCGGCGGCTATACCCACAGCTACGAGCGCGAAGGCTACGAGTGGGATGTGGGCGTGCACTACATCGGCGAGGTGCACAAACCCTGGTCGATGATCCGCCGGGTGTTCGACGTGATCAGCGACGGCAAGCTGGAGTGGGCGCCGATGGATGCACACTACGACCGCATCGTGATTGGCGAGCAGAGCTACGACTACGTGGCCGGTCGTGATGAGTTCAAGGCCGAGATGAAGCGCCATTTCCCCGCCGAGGCGGGGGCCATCGACCGCTATGTCGAGCTGCTCAGCGAGGTCAGTGCACGGGTGCCGCGCTTCTTCGCCGGCCAGGCCCTGCCGCGTTCGCTCGGCATGCTCTACGCGAGGCTGCGCCGCCTGTGGCTGCCGGCCTATTTCTTCAAGAGCACCCGCGAGGTGCTGGAAGGCCTGACGCAGAATCAGGAGCTGATTGGCGTGCTCACCGCCCAGTGGGGCGACTACGGCCTGCCGCCGGCGCAGGCGGCTTTCGTCATGCATGCCATGGTGGCCAAGCACTACATCACCGGCGGCAACTACCCGGTGGGCGGCGCGATCAGGATTTCCGAGACCATCATCCCGCTGATCGAGGCGGCGGGCGGCAACGTCTTCACCTATGCCGGCGTGGACAAAATCCTGGTGGAGAACGGCCGCGCCGTGGGCGTACGCCTGCACAAAGATGGCTTCGAGATCCGCGCGCCGCAGATCGTCAGCTGCGCCGGCCTGGTGCCGACCTACACCCGCCTGCTGGAGCCGCAGGTGGCCGAGGTGCATGGCCTGCTGGCGCCGTTGCAGCAGGTGAAGCTGTCGGCGGCAACCCTGTGCCTGTACGCCGGTTTCAAGGGCAGCGCTGCCGAACTGGGTCTGCCGAAGACCAACTACTGGGTCTACCCGAGCCATGACCATGACCACAACGTCAGCAGCTTCGAGAGCGGGCAGAATCCAGCGATGCCGCTGATCTACATCAGCTTCCCTTCGGCCAAGGACCCCGGCTGGGATGCTCACTACCCGCACAAGGCGACGGTGGAGATCGTCGCGCCGACGCTGCCGCAGTGGTTCGCGCCCTGGAAGGGCAGTACCTGGGGCAAGCGCGGCGCCGACTACGAGGCGTTCAAGGCGCAGCTCACCGAGCAGCTGCTGGAGACCCTCTACCGCCATCAGCCGCAGCTGCGCGGCGCGCTGGATTTCTGCGAGCTGGCCACGCCGCTGTCCACCGAGTGGTTCCAGTGGAACGAGCAGGGCGAGATCTACGGCATCGACCACACGGTACAGCGCTTCGACCAGCACTGGATCCACAGCCAGACGCCGATCAAGGGCCTCTACCTGACCGGTGCCGACACCGTCACCGCCGGCGTCGGCGGCGCGCTGATGGCCGGCGTGCTGACGGCCACGCGCATGCTGGGTTGGCGGGGCTACAAGGTGGGCAAGTTGCTCAAGGACTGGAAGCCTGTCGCGCAGGCAGGGGGTGCGGTGGAGGTCGCCGGCTAGAGGGTTGGCCTCAGACCATCACGTCGATGCGGTTGCCCAGGTTTGCCGGATTGCTCGAGGGTGCGCTGGGGGCCACGGCCTGCATCAGGTTGGCTGTGCTGGCAGCCTGCAACTCCAGGGTCTTGCGCAGCAGCATCAGTGAGGCCAGAGCCGACGCCTGGGCAGCGGCCTGGCTGGAGATCTGCCGGGGGCTGAGTTCCATGACCGGGCTCCTTGAGTTTCTTCAGCCTGGCAGGCACACCCCGGTGCCGCCGAGGCCGCAATAACCGCCGGGATTCTTCGCCAGGTACTGCTGGTGATAAGCCTCAGCGTAGTAGAAAGGCGGGGCCGCGGCGATCTCGGTGGTGATGGCGCCGAAACCGGCCTTCTCCAGTTCCAGCTGGAACTGTGCCTGGCTGGCCTGGGCGGCCTGCAGCTGAGCGTCATCCATGCAGTAGATGGCCGAGCGGTACTGGGTGCCGATATCGTTACCCTGGCGCATGCCCTGGGTCGGGTTGTGCGCTTCCCAGAAGACTTTCAGCAGTTGCTCGTAGGAGGTTTGCTGCGGGTCGAACACCACCAGCACCACCTCGGTATGGCCAGTCAGGCCGGAGCAGACTTCCTCATAGGTGGGGTTGGGTGTATGGCCGCCGGCATAGCCGACGGCGGTGCTCCACACGCCCGGCTGCTGCCAGAAGCGCCGCTCGGCACCCCAGAAGCAGCCGAGGGCGAACACGGCCTGCTGCAGGCCGGCGGGGAAGGGGCCCTGCAGCGGGTTGCCGTTGACATAATGGGCGGCAGGCACCGCCATGCGCGCGGCGCGGCCCGGCAGGGCCTGCTCGGCGCTGGGCAGTTCGAGCTTGTGGGCGAGGATTTGCGAGCGCAGGACCATGATCTGTTCCTCGTGGTGGCGGTGGGGGTGGGAGATAGCTTACCCCTTTGGGGTTATCGGTAGACGCCGAAACTGAGAGCCTATTACAGCGCCCTCACCCCCGGCCCCTCTCCCGCTGGGAGAGGGAAGGGTCAGGCGCCGCGGCAGGGATAGCGGCGCAGGCTGCCCACCAGGTCGCGGCCGGGGATCGGCCGGTCGAACAGGTAGCCCTGGCCGACATCGCATTGCTGGCGACGGAGGAAACCGAGCTGGGCGGCGGTCTCGATGCCTTCGGCGACCACCTTGAGCTTGAGATTGTGGGCCATGGCGATCACCGCCGAGGTGATCTCCATGTCGTCCTCGTTCTCGGGGATGTCCTTGATGAAGCTGCGGTCGATCTTGATCACGTCGATCGGGAACTTCTTCAGGTAGCTCAGCGAGGAGTAGCCGGTGCCGAAGTCGTCCATCGCCAGGGTCAGGCCGAGAGCCTTGAGGCGCGCCACCTGCTGACGGGTATCGGCGTTGCCCTCCAGCAGCAGGCTTTCGGTCAGCTCTACCTCCAGCAGGTGGGCGGGCAGCTGTTCCTCGGCGAGGATGGTGGCGATCGAGCCGACCAGATCGGGGTCGGTGAATTGCTTGGCTGACAGGTTGATCGCCACCTGGATCTGGCCCATGCCGAGGGCGGCCAGTTCCAGGCTGGCGCGACAGGCCTGGCGTACTACCCATTTGCCGATGGGGATGATCAGGCCGGTTTCCTCGGCCACGCTGATGAACTGCTCCGGGCTAATCATGCCCTTTTCCGGGTGGTGCCAGCGCAGCAGCGCCTCCAGTCCCACCAGCTGGCCGCTCTTCAGACACAGCTTGGGCTGGTAGTAGACCTCCAACTCGTTCTGGGTCAGGGCGCGGCGCAGGTTGTTCTCGACGAACAGCTTGTAGTTGGCCTCTTCGTTGAGGGCCTCGGTGAACAGCTGGACCTGATGCTTGCCGTTGGCCTTGGCCTTGTGCAGAGCCAGCCCCGCGTGCTTCATCAGCACGTGCGGGTCATCGCCATGGCACGGCGCACAGGCCAGGCCGACCGAGCCGGTGACGCTGATCAGCTGGTTGTCGACGAACAGCGGCTTGTCCAGGGTCGACAGCAGCTCCTGGGCCAGCTTCAGGCCGGCCTGCTCTTCGGCTCCGTCCAGCAGTACGGCGAACTCGTTACTGGCAAAGCGCGCCAGGCTGGTGTTCTGTCCCAGGCTGTTGCGCAGGCGCCGCGCCAGATTGGCCAGCAGCTTGTCACCGGTCTGATGACCGAGGCTGTCGTTGATTCGTTTGAAGTTGTCGATATCCACCAGCAGCAGACTGAAGGCCCGGCCATCGCGGCGGGCGAAGCGCTCTTCCAGGCAGCGGATGAAGTAGGGGCGGTTGCCCAGGCCGGTGAGGTTGTCGCTGTAGGCCAGGCGCTCGATGCGTTGTTGGGCCAGTTTGCTCTGGGTGATGTCTTCGTAGATGCCGATGTAGTGAGTCAGCTCGCCATCGTCGTTGTACACCTTGGAGATCGACAACTGGCCCCAGTACGGTTCCAGATTCTTGCGCCGGCTGCGGAACTCGCCCTGCCAGCTGTTGCGTTCGCTCAGGCCGCTCTGGGCGTCGAACAGCAGGTCACCGAGGTTCTCCAGTGCCGGTAGCTGCGAGATGCGCCGGCCCTGCACTTCCTCGGCGCCGTACTGGGTGATGGCGGTGAAGCTCGGGTTGACGTACTGCACCAGGCCGTCGCGGTCGAACAGCAGGAAGGCGCTGGCGCTCTGCTCCACGGCGCGCTGGAACAGGAACAATGCGCTGGTGGCGTCGCGCCTTTGCTGGTTGCTCATGACCTGGGCGAACTGGTCGGCCAGTTCGCCGGCGAAGGCGATCTCGTCGGCCTGCCAGGTGCGCGCCGGGCCGATGTGCTCCAGGCACAGCACCGCGACCACTTCACCGCCGAGGCGGATGCTGGCATCGAGCAGTGCGCTGATGCCCAGCGGCTTGAGGTAGCTGCGCGCCAGTTCGCTGGTACGCGGGTCGCGCTGGGCGTTGTGCGCGTCAATGGCGCGACCGCTGTGCAGCGCTTCCAGGTAGCGCGGGAACCGACTGGCATCCATGGGCGCCGGCAGCTCGTGGCGGTCTATGTCGCGGCGGTACATGGCCACCGGTTCCAGATGATCGCCGATCAGGTGCCAGATGCTGGCGCGGGCCACGTCGTAGGTTTCGCAGGCCGCCTGGGTAATCAGCTCGGCGGCTTCCTTGAGCGGGTCCAGCGCGCTGTAGCGATGCCGCGCCAGGCGTACGATCAGACTCTGCTGGGCGCGCGAGCGGATCAGGTGCTGCAGATGTTCTTCCTGGGCGTGCTGGTACAGCTCCAGCGAGGTCTGCAGTTTGCTGTTCTGTTCTTCCAGCTCCAGCAGGCGCTGATCGGCCAGGGTTTCGCCGGCCTCGGCCGTGACCAGCAGATAGCCGCGCAGCAAAAAGCGCCCGCGCTGCTGGAAGCTTTCGCCGATCTCCAGCAGGTGCAGGGCGCCGTTGGGCGTGTGCAGGCGGTAACGCACCGAGTAGTGCTGGGTGCTGGCCAGCTGGCGCTGGATGTCGTCGTGCAGCTGATAGCGTGCTTCGGGCTCCATCAGGCTGGCATAGGGGCAATCGAGCAGGGCGCAGAGTTCGCCCGCGCTGACGCCGAGCTGGCGCTCGCAGGTCGGGTCGAGGAACAGCAGACTCCAGCTGGGCTCGTTGAGGCGTTCGAAGCGCAACATGCCCAGGCGTGACGGTACAGGCAACTGCGTCACAACCTCGGCCGCCGAACGGCTGGCGGCATCGGGATGGCTTTTCATCGAACCACGGGCTTCCAGTATGCTGCCGCTGAGGGCAGGCTAAGGGCTGCTACATCTACCAACGTCAATCAAGGGTGCATCATGCGGCAGGGACTGACAAGAAGACTGAGCGGGTTGTTGCTGATGCTGAGCCTGGGCGCCGGAGCCCCGGCGCAGGCCAGCGAGGCCCAGCTGAGCGGTGAGGAGCAGGCGCGCTACCTGGCCGAGCTCAAACGCCTGTATCTGACCAAGGACGAGCGCAAGGCGCTGCTGGCGCACAGCAATGCGCTGCTCGACACCTATGCACTGCGTGCCGGCTACCAGCTGGGCAAGGCCCCGGCACAGCGCAGCGACCTGCGCTACCAGCTGAGCGTCTCGGGCCCCGGTGAGCTGCTGGTGCGCCAGGAGACCCGCGCCGAACAGACCAATAGCCTGGCGGTGAGCAACCAGCGCCTGTCGGTGTTCGGTCTCGACCCTTACATCCACTACGACTGCCCGACCAGTGGCATCTCCTGCGTACTCAACAATCCGGCCGACGGCAGCCCCTGGATCACGGTGCTGCGCGACCATCAGGGCGCGGCCGACCTGGCCAAGGCGATCAGCTTCCTGATCCGCAATCTGCAGCGAAACTGAGCGGCGGGTCGGCATGGCAGAGCCCCGCTTCGGCGGTATTACTCTTCACATCAGCAGTGACCTGCACGATCCAGTCCCCTCTCCCCAGCGGGGAGAGGGTTAGGGAGAGGGGGAGGCAGCCGCTTCGCAGTGCTTTCGGCCCTCTCCCCCAGCCCCTCTCCCATGAATGGGAGAGGGGAGCTAATCGAGCACTCTCTATGTGAACAGCATTACTGCCACGGCGGGGCTTTTCTTTGCCGATAAAAAAGCCCCGCCAGATGGCGGGGCCGAGGGGGAGAGGCGTCGATGCCTCCAAAGCACAGCTTGGTTCGTTACAGCAGCAGGGTGCGGATATCGCCCAGCACGTCGCCCAGGCGCTTGGTGAAGCGCGCGGCGGCGGCACCGTTGATCACCCGGTGGTCATAGGACAGCGACAGCGGCAGCATCAGGCGCGGCTGGAAAGCCTGGCCGTCCCACACCGGCTGCATGGTCGCCTTGCTCACCCCGAGGATCGCCACTTCCGGCGCGTTGACGATCGGCGTGAAGCCGGTGCCGCCAATGTGGCCGAGGCTGGAGATGGTGAAGCAGGCGCCCTGCATGGCGTCCGGCGACAGCTTCTTGGTGCGCGCCTTCTCCGCCAGCTCGGCGGCCTCGGCGGCCAGCTGCAGCAGGCTCTTCTGGTCGACGTCGCGGATCACCGGGACCAGCAGACCGTCTGGGGTGTCCACAGCGAAGCCGATGTGCACGTACTTCTTGCGGATCAGTGCCTTGCCGGACGGCGCCAGCGAGCTGTTGAAGTCCGGCAGCTCCCTGAGCAGATGGGCGCAGGCCTTGAGCAGCAGCGGCAGCACGGTGAGTTTGACCCCGGCCTTCTCGGCCACCGCCTTCTGCGCCACGCGGAAGGCTTCCAGCTCGGTGATGTCGGCGCTGTCGAACTGGGTCACGTGTGGCACGTTGAGCCAGCTACGGTGCAGGTTGGCGGCGCCGACCTGCATCAGGCGGGTCATCGGCACTTCTTCCACCGGGCCAAACTTGCTGAAGTCCACTTCCGGGATCGGCGGGATGCCGGAACCGCCGGAGGCACCAGCGGCCGGGGCATCCTTGGCCTTCTGCAGCACGGCCTTGACGTAGTTCTGCACGTCTTCCTTGAGAATGCGGCCTTTCGGACCGGTGCCCGGCACGGCGGCCAGGTCGACGCCGAACTCGCGCGCTGTCATGCGCACCGCCGGGCCGGCGTGCACCTTGCTGCCGTCACGCACGGGCGGCGTCACGGCGGCCGCGGCGGCGGCCAGGGCGGCGATGGCGCCAACCTCGGCGGCCACCTCGGGCTTGGCGCCCGGCGGGGTGCGATGCACCGGCTCGCTTGCAGGTGCCGGGGCGGCCGCGGGGGCTGCAGCAGCCTCGTTGGCGCCGCCTGCCACGCGCAGCTTGAGGATCAGGTCGCCGGTGCCGACCTCGGCGTCCAGCTTGACCACGACTTCCTCCACCACGCCGGCGGCCGGCGCGGGGATTTCCATGCTGGCCTTGTCCGACTCCAGGGTGATCAGCGACTGGTCGGCTTCGATGCTGTCGCCGGCCTTGACCAGCACTTCGATGACCTTGACCTTGCCACTGGTGCCGATGTCCGGCACGTGCACGTCCTGCACGCTGACGGCGGCGGGGGCCGCTGCCGGCGCTACAGCGGGCGGCGCTTCGGCAGCCTTGGGCGCCTCGGCGGCGACGGCAGCCGCGATGGGCTCGGCGGCCGGGGCCGCGCCCTCGACTTCCAGCACCAGCAGTTCGTCGCCTTCCTTGAGGCGGTCGCCCAGCTTGACCTTCAGTTCCTTGATCACCCCGGCCTTGGGCACGGGGACTTCCATGGAGGCCTTGTCGGACTCCAGGGTCAGGACGCTCTGCTCGGCCTCGACGCGGTCGCCGACCTTGACCAGCAGTTCAATGACCTCGCCTTCACCGCCGAGGTCGGGTACGCGAATCAACTCGCTCACAATACGTCTCCTCAGCAGTCCAGGGGATTGGCTTTTTCAGGGTCGATGCCGAACTTGGCGATGGCATCGGCCAGCACCTTGGCTTCGATCTCGCCACGGTCGACCAGCGCTTCGAGCGCGGCCAGGACCACCCAGTAACGGTCTACCTCGAAGAAGTGACGCAGCTTCTTGCGGCTGTCGCTGCGGCCGAAGCCGTCGGTGCCGAGCACCTTGTACTCCTTGCTGGGCACCCACTGGCGCACCTGCTCGGCGAACAGCTTCATGTAGTCGGTCGAGGCAACCACCGGACCCTTGCGCCCGCTGAGGCATTCCTGGATGAACGCCTGCCTGGGCTTCTGCCCCGGATGCAGGCGGTTCCAGCGCTCCACGGCCAGGCCGTCGCGGCGCAGTTCGTTGAAGCTGGTGACGCTCCACACGTCCGAGCCGATGTTGAACTCGTCGCGGAGGATCTTCGCCGCCTCGCGCACTTCGCGCAGGATGGTGCCGGAGCCCAGCAGCTGTACGTGGTGGGCGGCTTCCTTCTTGTCTTCCTCGAGCAGGTACATGCCCTTGATGATGCCGTCCTCGGTACCGGCCGGCAGGGCCGGCTGCTGGTAGGACTCGTTCATCACGGTGATGTAGTAGAAGACGTTCTGCTGCTCCTCGATCATCTCCTTGATGCCGTGGCGGATGATCACCGCCAGCTCGTAGCCGTAGGTCGGGTCGTAGGTGCGGCAGTTGGGGATGGTCGCGGCCATGATGTGGCTGTGGCCGTCCTCGTGCTGCAGGCCCTCGCCGTTCAGCGTGGTGCGGCCGGCGGTACCGCCGATCAGGAAGCCACGGGCACGGCTGTCGCCAGCGGCCCAGGCCAGGTCGCCGATGCGCTGGAAGCCGAACATCGAGTAGAAGATGTAGAACGGCAGCATCGGCTGGTTGTGCGTGGAGTACGAAGTACCGGCGGCGATCCAGCTGGACATGGCGCCGGCCTCGTTGATGCCTTCCTCGAGGATCTGGCCCTTCTTGTCCTCGCGGTAGAACATCACCTGGTCCTTGTCGACCGGCTCATACAGCTGGCCGACCGAGGAGTAGATGCCGAGCTGGCGGAACATGCCTTCCATGCCGAAGGTGCGCGCCTCGTCCGGCACGATCGGCACGATGCGCGCGCCCAGATCCTTGTCCTTGACCAGCTGCGAGAGGATGCGCACGAAGGCCATGGTGGTGGAGATGTCGCGGTCGCCGGTGCCGTCGAGGATGGCCTTGAGGGTCTCCAGCGGCGGGGTCGGGATGCTGAAGCTCTGCGTGCGGCGCTGCGGCACGAAGCCGCCAAGGGCCGCGCGGCGCTCGTGCAGGTACTTGTATTCCGGGCTGCCTGGCTCGGCCTTGACGAAGGGCAGGCTCTCCAGCTCGTCGTCCTTGACCGGGATGTCGAAGCGGTCGCGGAATTTCTTCAGGCTGTCGATATCGACTTTCTTGGTGTTGTGCGCGGTGTTCTTTGCTTCACCGGCGCCGGTGCCGTAGCCCTTGATGGTCTTGGCCAGGACCACGGTCGGCTGGCCTTTGTGGTTCACCGCCTGGTGGTAGGCCGCGTACATCTTGTACGGGTCGTGGCCGCCGCGATTGAGGTTCCAGATTTCCTGGTCGGAGAGGTCCTTGACCATCTCCTTCAGCTCGGGGCTGTTGAAGAAGTGCTCACGCACGTAGGCCCCGTCCTTGGCCTTGTAGTTCTGGTACTCGCCATCGACCACTTCGTCCATGCGGCGCTGCAGCAGGCCGTCTTTGTCCTTGGCCAGCAGCGGGTCCCAGAAGCGGCCCCAGACCACCTTGTTGACGTTCCACTCGGCGCCACGGAACACGCCTTCTAGTTCCTGGATGATCTTGCCGTTGCCGCGCACCGGGCCGTCCAGGCGCTGCAGGTTGCAGTTGATGACGAAGATCAGGTTGTCCAGCTTCTCGCGGCCGGCCAGGGAGATGGCGCCGAGGGATTCCGGCTCGTCGCACTCGCCGTCGCCCATGAAGCACCAGACCTTCTGCTTGCCGGCGGGGATGTAGCCGCGGCTTTCCAGGTACTTCATGAAGCGCGCCTGGTAGATCGCCTGGATCGGGCCGAGGCCCATGGATACGGTGGGGAACTGCCAGAAGTCCGGCATCAGCCAGGGGTGCGGGTAGGAGGACAGCCCCTTGCCGTCGACTTCGCGACGGAAGTTGTTCATCTGCTCCTCGCTGATGCGGCCCTCGAGGAAGGCGCGGGCGTAGATGCCGGGGCTGGCATGGCCCTGGAAGAAGATCAGGTCGCCGCCGTGCTCTTCGGTCGGCGCCTGGAAGAAGTAGTTGAAGCCGATGTCGTAGAGGGTCGCGCTGGAGGCAAAGCTGGAGATGTGACCGCCCAGGTCGGGGTCCTGCAGGTTGGTACGCATCACCATGGCCAGCGCGTTCCAGCGCACCAGCGAGCGGATCCGCCGCTCCATGAACAGGTCGCCCGGCATGCGGGCCTCATGGCCGACCGGGATGCTGTTGCGGTAGGGCGTGGTGATCGCATAGGGCAGCTGGGTGCCGCTACGGGTGGCCAGTTCGCCCATGCGGGTCAGCAGGTAGTGGGCGCGGTCTTCACCCTCCTTGTCGAGGACGGACTCGAGGGCGTCCAGCCATTCCTGGGTTTCGACGGGATCGAGGTCTTGCATGGCTTGCTCCAGGGCGGAAAGGCTTCCAGAATCGGAGGCCTGGGCTCGTGCACGCTTTTTGGGCGGGCTACGTGAAGTCGTGGTCGACCGCTATGCTCGCGGTCGCTTTTGTAGTTTTACTACATTTTCGATGCCGCCTGTAGAGTCCGGGACACATTCTTTAGTAGTAAAACTACAGTTTTCTCTGGAAGGGCAGCGGCGCCTGGGTGAATTCGGGGCAGGCTGCCCGTCCCAAGGATAGACCATGAGCCTGCCGCCACTGGCCGCCCTGCCGGCCCCTTTGCTGTCTCTCGCCGAACGCGCTTCGGCCCTGCTGCCCACCGCCTGGCCGGCTGAGCGCATGCAGGCGTTGCGGCGCAGCTGTGCGCTCAGCGACTTCGTTCACGAGCAGGCCGTGCGTGACCCACAGCTGCTGGTGGAGCTGGGCGAGAGTGGCGATCTGGAGCGCCGTTTCGCCGCCGGCGAGCTGCGCGGGCAGCTGCAGGCCCTGCTGGCCGACTGTCCCGACGAGGACGAGCTGGGCCGCCGCCTGCGCCGTTTCCGCAACCGCGAGCAGGTGCGCATCATCTGGCGCGACCTGAACCGTCTGGCCTGTCTGGCCGAGACCTGTGGCGACCTTTCCGACCTGGCCGATGCCTGCATCGACGGCGCTTACCAGTGGCTCTACCCGCGCCACTGCGAGCAGTTCGGCACGCCGATCGGCCACCGCAGCGGCCAGCCGCAGCATCTGGTGATCCTCGGCATGGGCAAGCTCGGCGCCCATGAGCTCAACCTGTCGTCGGACATCGACCTGATCTTCGGCTACTCCGAGGGCGGCGAGACGGAGGGCGTGAAGCGCTCGCTGGACAACCAGGAGTTCTTCATCCGCCTGGGGCAGCGGCTGATCAAGGCGCTGGACGCCATCACCGTCGAGGGTTTCGTGTTCCGCGTCGACATGCGCCTGCGCCCCTATGGCTCGGCTGGCGCCCTGGTGCTCAGTTTCAACGCGCTGGAGCAGTACTACCAGGACCAGGGGCGCGACTGGGAGCGCTACGCCATGATCAAGGCGCGCGTGGTCGGCGGCGACCAGGTCGCCGGCAAGCAGCTGCTGGAGATGCTGCGGCCCTTCGTCTATCGCCGCTACCTGGATTTCTCCGCGATCGAGGCGCTGCGCGCCATGAAGCAGCTGATCCAGCAGGAAGTGCGGCGCAAGGGCATGAGCGACAACGTCAAGCTCGGCTCCGGTGGCATCCGCGAGGTGGAATTCATCGCCCAGGCCTTCCAGCTGATCCACGGCGGTCGTGATCTCAGCCTGCAGCAGCGGCCGTTGCTCAAGGTGCTGGACACCCTGGAGGGGCAGGGCTACCTGCCGCCGCCGATCATCGCCGAGATGAAGGAAGGTTACGAGTTCCTGCGCTACACCGAGCATGCCCTGCAGGCCATCGGCGACCGACAGACGCAGATGCTGCCGGACAACGACCTCGACCGCGCGCGGGTGGCCTGCATCATGGGCTTTGCCGACTGGGCGAGCTTCCATGAGCGCCTGATGTACTGGCGCGGACGCATCGAGTGGCATTTCCGCCAGGTCATCGCCGACCCGGACGAGGAGGAGGGTGGCGAGGCGGAAACCTGCGTCGGTGGCGAGTGGCTGCCGCTGTGGGAAGAGGCGCTGGAACCTGACATGGCCGAGCGCCAGCTGGCCGAGGCCGGCTTCCGCGAACCGGCGGCCGCCCTCAAGCGCCTGATCGACCTGCGCGGCGGCAATCAGGTGCGCACCATGCAGCGCCTCGGGCGCGAACGCCTGGACGCCTTCGTGCCACGCCTGCTGGCGCAGGCGGTGGAGCACGCCAATCCGGATCTGGTGCTGGAGCGCGTGTTGCCGCTGGTGGAGGCGGTGGCGCGGCGTTCGGCCTACCTGGTACTGCTCACCGAGAATCCCGGCGCCCTGCAGCGGCTGATGACGCTGTGTGCGGCCAGCCCGTGGATCGCCGAGCAGATCACCCGCTTCCCGCTGCTGCTCGACGAACTGCTCAACGAGGGGCGCCTGTTCAAGCCGCCGCTGGCGCCGGAGCTGGCCGCCGAGCTGCGCGAACGGCTGACGCGGATTCCCGAGGACGACCTGGAACAGCAGATGGAGGCCCTGCGCCACTTCAAGCTGGCCCACGGCCTGCGCGTGGCCGCCTCGGAGATCGCCGGCACCCTGCCGCTGATGAAGGTCTCGGATTACCTGACCTGGCTGGCCGAGGCCATCCTTGACCAGGTGCTGGCCCTGGCCTGGCGCCAGACCGTGGCCAAATACGGCAATCCGCGCCGCGCCGATGGCAGCCTGTGCGATCCGGACTTCGTCATCGTTGGCTACGGCAAGGTTGGCGGCCTGGAGTTGGGGCACGGCTCGGATCTGGATCTGGTATTCATCCACGACGGCGACTCACAGGCCGAGACCGACGGCGCCAAGCCCATCGACGGCGCGCAGTTTTTCGCCCGTCTGGGCCAGCGCATCATCCACCTGCTGGCCACCCAGACCACCTCCGGCCAGCTCTACGAGGTGGATATGCGCCTGCGGCCCTCTGGGGCGGCGGGCCTGCTGGTCAGCTCGCTGGCCGCCTTCCAGCGCTATCAGGAGAACGAAGCCTGGACCTGGGAGCACCAGGCGCTGGTGCGCGCGCGCGTGCTGGCCGGCTGCAGTCGGGTGGCCGAAGGCTTCGAGCGGGTGCGTGCGGCGATCCTCGAACGCTCGCGCGACCTGCCCAAGCTGCAGGCCGAGGTCAGTGAGATGCGCGCCAAGATGCGCGACAACCTGGGCAGCCGCGAAACCGCCGCCGGCACCGGGGAAAACGCCTTCGATGCGGCGACTTCCTTCGATCTGAAGCAGGACGCCGGAGGTATCGTCGATATTGAATTTATGGTGCAATACGCGGCCCTGGCGTGGTCGGGGCAGCATCCGGCGCTGCACCGCTACACCGACAACATCCGCATTCTCGATGGCCTGCGCGATGTCGGGCTGTTGCCCGCCGCGGACGTCGAGCTGCTGCAGGAGGCCTACAAGGCCTACCGCTCCGCCGCCCACCGGCAGGCGTTGCAGAAGCAGCCGGGCAAGGTCGGTGGCGACCAGTTCGCCGAGGAGCGGCGCAGCGTAATGCGCCTGTGGCGCGAGCTGGGCCTGAACTGAACGAAACGAATCCTGAGGAGTGGCAAAGATGTCGATGTCCGACCGTGATGGCGTGATCTGGTACGACGGCGAGCTGGTGCAGTGGCGCGACGCCACCACCCACGTACTGACCCACACCCTGCACTACGGCATGGGCGTGTTCGAGGGCGTGCGCGCCTACAACACCCCGGACGGCACCGCCATCTTCCGCCTGCAGGCGCACACCGACCGCCTGTTCGACTCGGCGCACATCTTCAACATGCAGATCCCCTTCTCCAAGGAAGAGATCAACGAGGCGCAGCGCGCCGCGGTACGCGAGAACGGCCTGGAAAGTGCCTACCTGCGTCCGATGGTGTTCTTCGGCAGCGAAGGCATGGGCCTGCGTGCCTCGGGCCTCAAGGTGCACGTGATCGTCGCCGCCTGGAACTGGGGCGCCTACATGGGCGAGGAAGCGCTGCAGAGCGGCATCAAGGTGCGCACCAGCTCCTACACCCGCCACCACGTCAACATCTCGATGACCCGCGCCAAGGCCAACGGCAACTACATCAACTCGATGCTGGCCCTGCAGGAAGCCATTTCCGGCGGCGCCGACGAGGCCATGCTGCTGGACCCGGAAGGCTACGTGGCCGAAGGCTCGGGCGAGAACATCTTCCTGGTCAAGGACGGCGTGGTGTACACCCCGGAGGTGACCTCCTGCCTGAACGGCATCACCCGCAGCACCATCCTCACCCTGGCTGCCGAGCACGGCATCAAGGTGGTGGAGAAGCGCATCACCCGCGACGAGGTGTACATCGCCGACGAGGCCTTCTTCACCGGCACCGCCGCCGAAGTCACACCGATCCGTGAAGTGGATGGCCGCCAGATCGGCGCCGGCCGCCGTGGCCCGGTCACCGAGAAGCTGCAGAAGGCCTACTTCGACCTGGTCACCGGCAAGACCAGCGCCCACGCCGAGTGGCGCACGCTGGTTAAGTGAGCGGACGCTGAAGCCTGATAGGGGAGGCCACGTGCCTCCCCGCGCATTTCTGGAACGAGCATGAAGATTCTGATCGTAGGGCCCAGCTGGGTCGGTGACATGGTGATGGCGCAGACCCTGTTCGTCTGCCTCAAGCAGCGCCATCCCGGCTGCGAGATCGACGTGCTGGCGCCCGAGTGGAGTCGGCCGATCCTCGAACGCATGCCCGAAGTGCGCGCGGCGCTGAGCTTCCCGCTCGGCCATGGCGTGCTCGACCTCGCCACCCGCCGGCGCATCGGCCAGTCGCTGGCCGGCCAGTACGATCAGGCGATCCTGCTGCCCAACTCGCTGAAGTCCGCGCTGGTGCCGTTCTTTGCCAAGGTGCCCAAGCGCACCGGCTGGAAGGGCGAGATGCGCTATGGCCTGCTCAACGACATCCGCAAGCTCGACAAGGAGCGCCTGCCGCTGATGATCGAGCGCTTCATGGCGCTGGCTTATGAAGCGGGCGCCGAGCTTCCCAAGCCCTACCCGCAGCCGCGCCTGGTGATCGACGAGGCCAGCCGCGCCGCCGCCCTGGCCAAGTTCGGCCTGAGCCTGGATCGCCCGGTGCTGGCGCTGTGTCCCGGCGCCGAGTTCGGCGAGGCCAAGCGCTGGCCGGTGGAGCACTACGCCAAGGTCGCCGAGATCAAGATCCGCGCCGGCTGGCAGGTGTGGATGTTCGGCTCGAAGAATGACCACCCCGGCTGCGAGGCGATCCGCGAGCGCCTTATCCCGGGGTTGCGCGAAGAAAGCGTCAACCTGGCCGGCGAGACCAGCCTGGCGGAGGCCATCGACCTGCTCTCTGCTGCCACCGCCGTGGTATCCAACGACTCCGGCCTGATGCACGTGGCCGCTGCGCTGAATCGCCCGCTGGTGGCGGTGTACGGCTCGACCTCGCCGCAGTTCACCCCGCCGCTGGCCGACCAGGTGGAGATCGTCCGCCTGGGCCTCGATTGCAGTCCCTGCTTCGAGCGTACCTGCCGCTTCGGTCACTACAACTGCCTGCGCGAGCTCAAGCCGCGCCCGGTGATCGAGGCGCTGGACCGCCTGGTCGCCGACCCGGTCGAGGTGTAGGTCGTGCTCGCGATAAATGACGCGCCGCGCCGTCGCCCCGGGGAGCGCAAGTCTAGGAATGAGGAGAGAAGTTTGGTTATTCCAAATGAGCGACGAATGACGCTGGATTGCGCTCCCCGGGGCACGGCCCTTCGGGTTGGCGCTGTGAGTGTGCCATGCGTTGTTGCGGGACTTGCCGAGGGAATGACCATCGCCTGCGTCCCGCGCCTAGCCTGGCGCACTCACAGCGCCAACGCGGCGTGTCATTTGTCGTGAGCACGACCTCTATGCGGGTACTGCTGATCAAGACGTCCTCGCTCGGCGATGTGATTCATACCCTGCCGGCGCTCACCGATGCGGCGCGGGCCATTCCCGGCATCCAGTTCGACTGGGTGGTGGAAGAGGGCTTCGCCGAGATTCCTGCCTGGCACCCGGCCGTGGCGCAGGTGATCCCGGTGGCTATCCGCCGCTGGCGCAAACACCTGCTGCAGACCTGGAAAAGCGGCGAGTGGAAACGCTTCAAGCAGCGCCTGGGCGAGGTCGACTACGATCTGGTGATCGATGCCCAGGGCCTGTTCAAAAGCGCGGTGCTGACCCGTTACAGCAAGGCGCCGGTGGCCGGCCTGGATCGCGACTCGGCGCGCGAGCCGCTGGCCTGCCGCTTCTATGACCGCCTGTATGCCGTGGCGAAGAACCAGCATGCCCTGGAGCGCACCCGCCAACTGTTCGCCCTGGCGCTGGGTTACCCGCTGCCGCAGCAGATCGGCGACTACGGTCTGGATCGCGCGGCCATGGCCGATGCGTCCGCCCAGCCCTACCTGCTGTTCCTGCATGGCACCACCTGGGCCAGCAAGCACTGGCCGGAGGCCGACTGGCGCGCCCTGGCCGAGCGCATGGCGGCGCAGGGCTGGGCCATCCGCCTGCCCTGGGGTAACGAGACCGAGCGTGAGCGTGCCCAGCGCATCGTCGCCGGTATCGACAATGCCGCCGTGCTGCCCAAACTCAACCTGGCTGGCGTGGCCAAGGTGATCGCCGGCGCCACTGCCTGCGTCGCCGTGGACACCGGCCTCGGCCACCTGGCGGCGGCGCTCGATGTGCCGACCATCTCCCTGTACGGCCCGACTCTGCCGGGCAAGGTCGGTGCCTATGGGCGCGGCCAGGTGCACCTGTGCGCCACCGGACCGGGTGCCGGCCAGGGCGATCGGCACAAGCCCTGCTTCGAAGGCCTCGACGCCCAGCGCGTCGGCGATGCGCTGAACGCCATGCTGCTGGCGCAGCAGGAGGCGGTGTGATGCAGCTGGCCTTCGTGCTTTACAAGTACTTCCCCTTTGGCGGCCTGCAGCGCGATTTCATGCGCATCGCCCTGGAGTGCCAGGCGCGGGGGCATGCCATCCGCGTCTATACGCCGATCTGGGAGGGCGAGGTGCCCGCCGGGTTCGACGTGCGGGTGGCGCCGATCAAGGCGTTCTTCAATCATCACCGCAACGAGAAGTTCAGCGCCTGGCTGGCCGCCGATCTGGCGCGCGACCCGGTGGATCGGGTGGTCGGCTTCAACAAGATGCCGGGCCTCGACGTCTACTACGCTGCCGACGGCTGCTACGAGGACAAGGCGCAGACCCTGCGCGCGCCGATCTACAAGCGCTGGGGCCGCTACAAGCATTTCGCCGACTACGAGCGGGCGGTGTTCGCCCCGGAGTCGAGGACCGAGATCCTGATGATCTCCGAGGTGCAGCAGCCGCTGTTCATCAAGCACTACCAGACCCCGGAGGCGCGCTTCCATCTGCTGCCGCCGGGTATTGCCGCCGATCGCCGCGCGCCGGCCAATGCCGGCGAGATCCGCGCCGAGTTCCGCCGCGAGTTCCAGCTGGCCGACGACGACCTGCTGCTGGTGCAGATTGGCTCTGGCTTCAAGACCAAGGGCCTGGACCGTAGCCTCAAGGCCCTGGCCGCGCTGCCGCGCGAGCTGAAGAAACGCACCCGCCTGATCGCCATCGGCCAGGACGACCCCAAGCCCTTCCTGCTGCAGGTCAAGGCGCTGGGGCTGTCCGATCAAGTGCAGATTCTCAAGGGGCGCAGCGACATCCCGCGTTTCCTCCTGGGCGCTGATCTGCTGGTCCATCCGGCCTACAACGAGAACACCGGCACCGTGCTGCTGGAGGCGCTGGTCTCCGGCCTGCCGGTGTTGGTCAGCGCCGTCTGCGGCTATGCCCACTACATCGCCGAGGCCGAAGCCGGGCGCGTGGTGCCGGCGCCGTTCGAGCAGGAGGTGTTCAACCGCATGCTTGCCGAGATGCTCGCCGATGACGCGGCGCGGGCGAAGTGGGGCGCCCATGGCCTGGCCTTCGCCGATACGGCCGACCTGTATTCCATGCCGCAGCGCGCGGCCGACGTGATCCTGGCGGAGCGCGCATGAAACTGATGCTTGCCGAGCCGTTCCAGAGCCTGTGGGCCGGACAGGATGCCTTCGTCGCCGTGGAGGCCCTGCAAGGCCAGGTCTACCGCGAGCTGGAGGGGCGGCGCACGCTGCGCACCGAAGTCGGCGGGCGTGGCTACTTCGTCAAGATTCACCGCGGCATCGGCTGGGGCGAGATCGTCAAGAACCTGCTAAGCGCCAAGCTGCCGGTGCTCGGCGCCGGCCAGGAATGGCGGGCGATTCAGCGCCTGACCGAGGCTGGCGTGCCGACCATGACCGCCGTGGCCTATGGCGAGCGCGGCGGCAATCCGGCCGCGCAGCATTCCTTCATCATCACCGAGGAGCTGGCGCCGACCACCGATCTGGAGCAGCTGACCCTGAACTGGGCCCAGCAGCGACCCGAAGCGCGCCTCAAGCGCGCGCTGATCGCCGAAGTGGCGAAGATGGTCGGCGGTATGCACCGGGCCGGGGTCAACCACCGTGACTGCTATATCTGCCACTTCCTGCTGCACACCGACAAACCGGTAACGGCGGACGATTTCCGTCTCTCGGTGATCGACCTGCACCGTGCCCAGGTACGCAGCGTCGTGCCCCTGCGCTGGCGCAACAAGGACCTGGCCGCACTGTATTTCTCCGCCCTGGACATCGGCCTGACGCGCCGCGACAGGCTGCGCTTCCTGCGCAACTACTTCCAGCGCCCGCTGCGCGACATTCTGCGCGACGAGGCCCGGCTGCTGGCCTGGCTGGAACGCAAGGCGGAAAAACTCTACCAACGCAAGCAGCGCTATGGGGATGCGCTGTGAATCAGGGTGCTGCTATGACGCAAATGGATTGGCACGACAAGCGTGTGGCCATCGTGCCGTGCGCGGCTCTGGGGGATGTCACGCTCTACCTGTACCTGGCCTGGCTGTTCCACCGCGCGGGTGCGCGGGTGCGTTTCGTGTCCGGCACCTTGTATCCGGCACGCGACTACTTCGACTGGCTGCAGGTGGAGTCCGCTGAGAGTGTCGATCTGCTGGCGCTGGCGGCCGAGAACGACCTGGTCATCTGCTACGTCAATGCGCTTCCGCAGGATGCGTCGCGCCTGCCGGAGATTCTCGCCCAGGCCAATATCGCTATCGTGACGGCGAAGAAACTGTCGTCGCGCCTGGGGGTTGACGGGCGCGAGGTGCGGGTCGGCGAGCATGTGTTCGCCAGCGCCAGCCGCGCCCTGTGCCTGCGTTCGCGGGCGGGCATGAGCATGGTGCAATGGATCGACGAGTATGCCGCCAGTGTCTTCGGCCTGCGTGGCGAGGGCACTGTGCCCCTTCGGTGCCCGACCTCCTGCGCCGACGCTCATCGGCGCGTGGCGATCTTTCCGACCACGCCGCATGACAAGAAGAACTACTCGCAGGCCGGCTTTCTCTGGCTGGCCCGGCGTCTGCGCGCGCGGGGCTGGCTCGTCGAGTTTGTCGGCATGCCCAGAGAGCGCGAGGCGCTGGGGCACGCGTACAGCGGTTTCCCGGTGCACGCCTTCGCCGATGTCCGCGGCCTGATGGACTTTCTCGCGACCTGCGCGGTGGTCATCAGCAATGACTCGGGAGGTGGCCATCTCGGCTCGCTGATGGGATTGCGCAGCTTCACCATTACCCGCAAGCACGCCAACTTCGTCTGGCGTCCGGGGTTCAACGCACACAACGAGGTGCTGGCGCCACTGGCCAGCTTCAAGCTGTTGGGGCGCTATGTCTGGTCTCCGTTCATTCCGGTCTGGCGGATTCCCCGGCGCCTGGGGCGGGCGCGCTGATGGCCGGCTGGACCTTGAGGCCTGAATACGGCGCGCTGCACCAGGATCTGGGCTCGCTGGCGGCCGTGTTCGCCCTGCAGGGCCGGCAGTTGACCTCCGACCCGCTGTCCGAGGTGATCCTCATCGAGCGCGACGGCGTGCGCTACTACGTCAAGCGTTACTGGGGTGCCGGCAAGGGCCTGCGCCGCTTCATCGGGCGGCCGCGGGTCAAGGCCGAGTGGCAGAACCTGAAGCACTTCGCGCAGTGGGGCATTCCCACCGCGCCCGTGGTTGCCTATGGCCTGGAGCGCAAGGGAGGCGCGTTCGTGCGTGGGGCGCTGGTTACCCGCGAGCTGGAGCACACCTGCGACCTGGCCGAGATGGCCAGGCAAGGCGACCCGCGCCTGCGTGATGGCGCCTGGGTGAACACTGTCAGTCTCCAGCTGGCCAGGGCGACCCGCGCCCTGCATGACCATCATTTCGCCCATAACGACCTGAAGTGGCGCAACCTGCTGGTCAATCAGGACGGTGCGCTGTTCCTGATCGATTGCCCGACCGGCAGTTTCTGGTGGGGGCCGTTCCTGCGCTACCGCGTGATCAAGGATCTGGCCTGCCTGGACAAGGTGGCCAGCAAGGTGCTGACGCGCAGCCAGCGTTTGCGCTTCTACCTGCAGTACCGCGGGCGCGAGCGCCTTTCCAGCGGCGACAAGCGCCGCGTTCGGCAGATTGTGAAGTTCTTCGAGGGCCGGGAATGAGCGATTTCATCACCGCCGAGGATCGCGCCATCCTCGAGCGCCACGGACTGGCCGACTACGACGCGCTCTGGGCACTCAAGCTGGAGGCGGTGGACGAGCCCAACACCGAGCGCGGTGGCTGGAGCAGCGTGTATCGCCTGGACCTGGGCGAAGCGGCCTATTACCTCAAGCGCCAGAGCAATCACCTGACCCACAGCCTGCTACGCCCGCTGGGTGAGCCGACCTTCGCCCGCGAGTTCCGCAATATCCGCCGCTATACCACCCTGGGTATTCCCGCGCTGCAGGCGGCCTTCTTCGCCGAGCGCCGGCTGCCCGGCGAGCGCCGTGCCATCCTGCTGACTCGCGCGCTGGACGGCTGGCAGGACCTGGATCACTGGCTGCAGGGCTGGACGCAGCTCAATGGCGCCTGCCGCAGTGCGATCCTGCGCGCCTGTGGTGAGTTGGCGCGGCGCCTGCACGCGGCAGGCCAGGTCCATGGCTGCTTCTATCCCAAGCACATCTTCCTGAAAGAGGAGGGTGGGGGCTTCGCGGCGCAACTGATCGACCTAGAGAAGACCCGTCCGCTGCTGCTCGGCGAGCGCGACCGGATCAAGGATCTGGAACCGCTGCTGCGCCGCGCCAGCGTCTGGAGCGAGGGCGAGGTGCGCCAGCTGCTGGGCGCCTACCTGGGCGAGGCGGGCGATATCGAACGCTGGAGCCTGCGTCTCGGCGCGCGCCGCCGGCACAAGGAGTCACGTTGATGCTGCTGGCCGATTTGCAGCTTGCCGGGCGCGCGCCCGTTCTGCCATTGCAGCTGCAGCTGAACGGCGAGCCGCTGGAGCTGGAGCGTCTGTTGCGGGTACTGCCGGGGCAGCGCTATGTCGGCCTGGCCCGCTGGCGCGGCCGTGCGGTGCTGGCCAAGCTGCTGGTTGGCGGCAAGGCCGAGCGGCACTTCCAGCGTGAACTCTGCGGTGCGCGCCTGCTGGCCGAGCAGGGGGTGTGCACGCCCGAGCTGCTGGCCGAGGGCTTCGTGGCCGGACAGGGCGGTTGGCTGCTGTTCGACTACCTGGAAGGGGCCGAGAGTCTGTGGGACGCCTGGCGCGCCGTCGAGCGCGATGCCTTGCTGTCCGGCGCGCAGCAGGCGGTGCTGGGCGAGGCGCTGAATGCCATCGGCCAGCTGCATGCCAGGGGCCTTTGGCAGGCCGACCTGCACCTGGACAACCTGCTGCGACAGGCCGGTCAGCTGTTCGTCATCGATGGCGGCGGCGTTCAGGTCGAGAAGGCCGGCCAGCCGCTGTCGCGCCAGCGCGTGCTGGAAAACCTCGGGGTGTTCTTCGCCCAACTGCCGGCCGAGCTGGAGCCCTTCACCGAGGAACTGCTGGTGCACTACCTGCTGGCCAATGGCGAGCACGCCCTGCCGCTCGAAGCCCTGCTCAAGGAAGTGACGAAGGTGCGGCGCTGGCGCCTGCGCGACTACCTGAAGAAGGTCGGTCGAGATTGCAGCCTGTTCGCGGCCAGCATCGGCGCGTTCGGCCTGCGCGTGGTGCGTCGCGAGCAGGATGCCGAGCTGGCGCCGCTGCTGGGCCGGATCGACGCGTGCATCGAGGCCGGGCATGTCTACAAGACCGGCGGCGCGGCCACCGTTGCTCGCGTCGAGCTCAATGGCCAGCCGCTGGTGGTCAAGCGCTACAACATCAAGCACTGGCTGCACTGGCTCAAGCGCTTCTGGCGCCCCAGCCGCGCCTGGCACAGCTGGGTCGAAGGCCACCGTCTGGAGCTGCTGGGTATCGCCACGCCGCGTCCGTTGGCGGTGCTCGAGCGGCGCTGGTGCTGGCTGCGCGGCCGTGCCTACCTGGTGACCGACTACTGTGGCGGCGAGGACCTGATCGCGCGCTTCACGCCGCATGTCGATGGCTGCCCGCCGGAAGCCGAGTTGGCGGCGCTGGACCGGCTGTTCGCCGCGCTGATCCGCGAGCGCATCAGTCATGGTGATTTCAAAGGCCACAACCTGTTCTGGGACCAAGGCCGCTGGAGTCTGATCGACCTCGACGCCATGCGCCAGCATGCCGGGCAAAGTGGCTTCGCCCGTGCCTATGCCCGCGACCGCGCGCGATTCCTGCGCAACTGGCCGGCGGACTCCGCCCTGCACCGCCTGCTGGATGCGCGCCTGCCGCGTCTCTGACGCGACCGCGCGGTCGGCACCCGGCGATACCCGCGGCCGGAGTCTGTCGCTATAATCCCCGCCTTTGTTCGGGCGAAAGCTGTTTCGCCCTTCCACCTGTCCCGGCGGCGTTGTCCGCCCGTAGCTGCAAAGAGGCTTTCCCGTGGCATTGACCATTCTCGGCCTGTCCGGCGCGCTCAGCCATGACCCGTCCGCCGCCCTGTACATCGACGGCAAACTGATCGCGGCGGTCGAGGAAGAGCGCTTCGTGCGCGACAAGCATGCGAAGAACCGCATGCCCTACGAGTCCGCCAAGTTCTGCCTGGAACAGGCCGGGATCAAGCCCTCCGATGTCGACGTGGTGGCCATTCCCTTCGCGCCTATCAGCCTGTTCGGCAAGGCCCGCTGGCACTATGCCAAGCGCTACTGGTACGCGCCGGATCGCTCGCTCGACGCGATCCTGATGGGCAACCGCCGCTACAAGCGCTACCACAAGAAGATCCAGTGGTGCCTGGAGCAGCTGGGTTTCGACCTGAAGAAGGTCAAGATCGAGCCGGTCGAGCACCACCTGGCCCACGCCGCCAGCGCCTACCATTGCTCGGGCTTCAAGGAAAAGACCGCGATCCTCGGCATCGACGGCAAGGGCGAGTACGCCACCACCTTCTTCGGCTGGGGCGAGAACGGCAAGATCCACAAGATCAAGGAATTCTACGATCCGGATTCGCTCGGCGGCCTGTACGGCGCGATCACCGAATTCCTCGGCTTCGAGATGCTCGACGGCGAGTTCAAGGTCATGGGCATGGCGCCCTACGGTGATGCCGCCAAGTACGACTTCTCGCGCCTGGCCAAGTTCGAGAACGGCGAGCTGATCATCAACACCGACTACGCCAATGTCATCGGTTTCCGCCGCTACAAGGAAAACGGCAAGGGCTACTACTTCTCGCCCAAGCTGATCGAGTGGCTGGGGCCGAAGCGCCAGGGCGATATCGCCGACGATCCTTACATCCACTATGCCGCCAGCATGCAGGCGCTGTTCGAGAAGCTGGCGCTGGAGATGATGGAGTACTACCTCGGCGACATTCTCAAGGAAACCGGCAAGATCGCCTTTGCCGGCGGCTGCGCACTGAACGTCAAGCTGAACCAGAAGATCATCGCCCGCGACGACGTCAAGGAGCTGTTCGTGCAGCCCGCTTCCGGCGATGCCGGTACCTCGGTCGGCGCCGCGGCCTATGTCTCGCATCAACGCGGCGTGCCGGTCGAGAAGATGGAGCACGTCTATCTCGGCCCGGCCTACTCCAACGAGGACGTGATCGCCGCCTGTGCTCGCCACCCGAGCAAGCCGGTGTTCAAGCGCATCGACAATACCCCCGAGCGCATCGCCAAGATCATGGTCGACGGCAACCCGGTGGCCTGGTTCCAGGGCCGCATGGAGTTCGGCCCGCGTGCCCTTGGCGGCCGCTCCATCATCGGCTGCCCGAGCGTGCCGGGCGTTGCCGATCGCATCAACGAGCAGATCAAGTTCCGCGAGCGCTGGAGACCCTTCTGCCCGTCGATGCTCGACACAGTCGCACCGAAGATGCTCAAGGTCGACCACCCGAGCCCGTTCATGACCTTCACCTTCGAAGTCAACGACGAGTGGAAGGAACGCGTCGGCGAAGTGGTGCACGAGGACGGCACCTCGCGCGCCCAGGTGCTGGAGCGTCGTTTCAACCCGCGCTGGTACGACCTGATGCTGGAGCTGGAGAAGCTGACTGGCAACGGTGTGTCGCTGAACACCTCGCTCAACCGCCGCGGCGAGCCGATGATCTGCTCGCCGACCGACGCGCTGAACATGTTCTACGGCTCCGACCTGCAGTACCTGATCATGGAAGACATCCTGGTGGTCAAGGACGGCAAGGACTGGTATGACAACATCTGAGGCGGCTGGCCGTCGCCTGGCTGAGCGAGCTAGCGCAGGGCTAGGCGAGCGGCGCCGAGGAAGCGGAGTTTACTGTGGTAGATGAGCATTCCACGGCGACGCTCAACGACGCCCTGCCGACGCACAGCCAGCCAGAACGCTGGGTTCTGCAGTTTTGTCATGGCTACGACGGCCCCTTCCTCGATTGCGCGCGGCAGTACGCCGCGCTGTTTGCCGGTACGCGTTACAAGGTCTGTACCGTCTACCTGACCGGTGCGCCGAGCGCCGAGGTCGAGGCCGGTTCGGCCTCCGACGAGGTGATCTTCCTCGACTATTCCAGTCGCCAGGTGCGGGGTCTGAAGCTCAAGGCCATCGCCGACTTTCGGCGCATCGCCGCGTCGCGCGATTTCGCCGTCTGTATCGCCCACCGCTTCAAGCCCATCTACGTCGCCCTGCTCGGCAGCCAGCTGCCGGTGATCGGCGTGCACCATGCCTTTGGTGACTACAAGCGCCGCACTCGCCAGCTGTTCGCCAATTGCTTCCGCAAGCGCCTGGCGCTGCTCGGGGTGTCCGATGCGGTGCGCGACGACATGCGCGCCTGCCTGCCAGGCTGGCCGGGCGAACGCATCGAGACGCTGTACAACCGTATCGACATCGCGGCCGTGCAGGCCGAGCAGGTCTCCCGCGAGGCGGCCCGCGAACATCTGGGCCTGTCGCAGGACGCCTGGATCGTCGGCAATGTCGGTCGTCTGCACCCGGACAAGGACCAGGCCACTCTGATCCGCGGCTTCGCCCAGGCGCTGCCGCAGCTGCCCGCCGGCAGCCTGCTGGCGATCATGGGCAGCGGCAAGCTGGAGGCTTCGCTCAAGCACCTCGCCGCCGAGCTGGGTGTGACTGAAAGCGTGCGTTTTCTGGGGCAGGTGGCCGGCGGCCGGCGCTACTTCAAGGCCTTCGACCTGTTCGCCCTGAGCTCCGACCACGAGCCCTTCGGCATGGTATTGCTGGAGGCCATGGCTGCCGGCGTGCCGGTGATCGGCACCGACTGCGGCGGCGGCCGCGAGGTGGTGCAGGGCGTCGGCGAGCTGTTCCCGCTCGGCGATGCCGCCGCCCTGGCCGGTGCGCTGCTGCATCAGGCACAGAGCCACGATCTGCCGGCGCTGCGTGAACGCCTGCAGGTGCACCTGCAGCAGCGTTTCTCCGACGCGGTGGTGCGCGAACGTTTCTGGTCGCTGCCGCTGCGCGCCATGCTGAACTGAGGCCGACCCGATGCAGGATGCTGTCGCCAACCCCTGGGCCGCCAAGGCCCGCGCCCTGGACCGCTACCGTTGGCTGCTGCTACGTGAGCGCCACGGCCTGCTCGGCAGCGCCTTGCGCTTCGCCCGCGAGGCACTGGGTGACTGGTGGTTTGGCGTGCGCGCCAGATTCCGGCTGGCCGCGGCCGTTCCGGCCGAGCCCTGCGATTTTCTGTTGTTGCAGTCGGCGCCCAAGGTCATCGCTTTCCAGCGCAAGAAACTGCTGATCGAGGGGCTGCGGGGGCGCGGCTACAACCTGGTGGAAACGGCGTTACAGGCGCCCAAGACCATCCTGCGGGATCGCTTGCTGCTCCGCCCGCCGCATGGGGTGCCAACCCGTTACTTCGGTATGGCCGCTTACGCCGAGTGGCTGGTGGAGCGGCATCAGCCCCGAATCCTGCTCAACGACCGCAATGGCAGCCTGTATGCGCCGTTTCTGCGCCTGGCGCTGAATGTTCGCGGCAGCCGGCTGGTGCACCTGGCCCACGCCACCACGGTGGAAGGCTCGCGCCGGCTGGGCATGAACGACTACGACTACTACTTCCTGTTTGGCCAGAGTTCGCTGGAAGCCCTGCAGGCGCGCGAGTTGCGTTTCGGCAACTCGACGGCGGTGCTGGTCGGCTCGCACATGATCGATGGCAGCTACCAGATGCCGGCGCCGGACCTGGCGACCCGCACCCTGCTGATCCTCGGGGTCGGGCCGGACAAGGAAAAGGAGTCGGCCTATCAGCAGACCTACCGCCTGCTGGCCGATTGGGCGTGCCGGCACCCCGAGTACCGGGTGCTGGTCAAGCGTCATCCGCGCAGCCGGGCCCCGTTCTGGCAGGAAGCGGCGAGCCGTGTCGGCAATATCGAGCTGCTGGCCGCCGACTGCAGTCTGGCAGCGGCGTTGGCGCGTGCCTCGGTGGTGGTGAACATCCTCTCCAACGCGGTGATCGAGGCGGCCCTGGCTGGGCGGCCGGTGCTCTGCGTCGACCTCGGAGGGCAGTCGGACATCTTCCAGCAGCAGCGCTTCTTCGGCGCGGTTATCCGTAGCGAGGACGAGCTCGAGCGGCGCCTGCAGGGCATCGAGGACGATTTCGCTCAGGCGCTCGGGCAGTCGCGGGCCTTCGCCGAGTTCCACCTGGCACACGGGGCGGCCGGACTGGCCAGCACCCTGGCGGCGCTGCAGGCGCTGCGTGCCGGACAGCCATTGCCGGCCGGCATTGGGCAATTCACCCTTGATGCACACCCTACGGACTTTAGGAGCTGACCTTGGCCCGAGCAGCAGTGACATGGCCCTTCTTCGAGCATGTGCAGGTGATCAATCTGGACTCGCGTGCCGACCGTTGGGCCGCCATGCAGGCGCAATTCGAGCGTCTCGGTGTTTGCGGTGATGTTCAGCGTTTCGCCGCAGTGCGTCCGCCGGCCGACATCGTCGAGCAGCCGCAGTTGGCGGGGTTGCGCGAGTTCCTGCAGCGGGTCGATGGTGACAGCGAGCGACTGGCGGCCAAGCTGCGCTCGACCTGGGGTTGTACCCAGAGCCATCTGGGTGTCATTCGGCTGGCGCAGGCCAGCGGCTGGCCCCATGTGCTGATTCTCGAAGATGACTGCGAATTCGAGCCCTACACGTTGCCCGTGCTGCGGCGCGTGGCCCGCCAACTGCAGGGGCAGGAGTGGGACATGCTTTACCTGGGCGGGACTTACAAGAGGGGCGGACGGCTGCAGCGCTTTGCCGCCAATCTCGACGACGCCGGGCGGATTCGCCTGGGTCACGCCTATCTGGTGCACGAACGCCTGTACCAGCGCATTCTCGACGAAGCCGAGGTTTCCGGCCTGCCTATCGACTGGTACTACTCGGAAAAGCTGCATCCGCAGGTGCGCAGCTTCCTGGTACGGCCGGTGCTTGCCTACCAGCGCCTGCTGGACATGAGCGACATCGAGGCCGTGGTGCGCAAGCCTGAATTCAAGACCCGGAAGGCCCTCCGGCGTCTCTGGAGTCGTCTGCGTTACTGGGCATTCTGAGCATGCGCCTGTTGTCTATGTCCGGCTGGCGCGAGTTTTTGCTGCGCTGGTTGTCCGTAGGGCTGCTCTGGTGGCTGGCGGGCATGCTGCTGCTCAGTAGCCACAAGCTCTATCAACAAGGGCTGATTGCTCTGTTCTGGCTGCCCGGCTTGCTGGCGCTGCTGTCGTTCCCCGAGGTTCGCCGGGCCTGGTGGCAGCCCGGTGTTGCCTGCCTCGCACTGTTCGCTACCTGGTCGGCCTGCTCGGTGCTCTGGAGTGAGGTGCCGGTGCCGGCGAAAGAGCTGAAGATCTTCCTGTATGTAGGGCTGGCTGCCAATGCCGTGCTGGCGCTGGCGGTGCTCGATGCGGTGCGCTTCTGGCGTGCGTTGGCCATGCTGGGCGTGCTGGTCGGCCTGTATGCCTGGAGTGCGCTGCTGGTGTTCTACGGTTGGCAGGATCGGCCCTGGTCGGCGCGCGTGGTTGGCACCGGGCTGGCCAACCACCCGATTCTCGCCGCGCAACTGTTCTGCGTGATGGGCATGGTGCTGCTGTTTCTGCGCGATCATCTGCCTGGCTGGCTGCGTGGCCTGCCTTGGTTCATTGCCCTGCTGGGCTACCTGGCGTTTCTGCTGCTGAGTCAGTCCAAGGGGCCCTGGGCTGCAGCCTTCGTCACCTTGCTGCTGCTGCCGTTGTGGTGCCGGGGGCGCCGGCCTCTGGCGGCGCTGGGCGTGGTCTGCATGGCTTTGGCGGCAGTCTACGTTTTTTGGCCGGACGTCTTGCTGCAGCGTGGTCTGTCGTTCCGCCCGGACCTGTTTGCCCAGGCACTGCTGAAAATCGGGGTACATCCCTGGCTCGGTATTGGCTTCGACTCGCCCTATACGCTACCGGTGCCTTCGCTGGGGGTGTCCTATGAGCATGCGCACAACCTCTACCTGCATTTAGCCGTGCTGCTTGGCCTGTTCGGGTTGCTGGGCTGGCTGCTGCTGCAGGGCTGGGCGGCGCTCTGGGCCTGGCGGGCCAGGGGCAGTGTCCAGGGGCGGTTGTGTCTGACCCTGCTGTGCTTTTCAGCGGTCGCCCTGTTCACCGATGGCGTTGGTCCCTGGCTCAAACCGCGCGAGGAGTGGTTCTGTATCTGGCTGCCGTTGTTCCTGTGCCTCGCTGGAGCGGCGCTGCAGCGCGCTGCGGATACGCAGGGTCTTGAGCGCACATGAGGTGAGCGGGCTTCGATTCTCTCCTCGGTGACTTCGGTTTCCCTGCTGTCCCGTTTTTCGGCGACACAAGTGACTTTGTCCTGAGCTGCCAACGAGGTGGGGCTGGCCCATAGTCGGCGGCTTTCTGGGGGGATTAGCCTGGCCTGGCGCCCGGGCGGTCGGTGTCGTATCCGGGTCAGCGAGGCTCGCTGCGCGCGGCTTCGTAGTGCCGCAGCAACTCGTTCCAGGGGAAGCCCGGTACCTTGCGGCGCTCCAGATAGCGCTGCAGGTGGCGGAAGTTGCGGCGCACGAGCATGCGCCCCAGCGGGCGCCCCTTGAAACGCAGGTCGAGGAAGTCGATCAGGCCGAAGTCGTCATTCGGGGTCAGCAGGATGTTGCCCAGATGCAGCGAGCGGAAATAGATGCCCAGGCGATGCAGTTTCAGAATGTAAGCGGCCAGTTCTGGCAGGCGTCGGTCGAACTCATCCCGCTGGTCGCGGAACAGCCTGTCTAGCGGCTGGCCAACCAGCGGCTGGTAGAGGCAGGCGCTGACGGCCTCATTGCGGTCAATCCAAGCGCACTCAAGGATGCTCGGCGTCGCGATGCCCAGCGCCCGCAGGCGTTCGGCGCGGTCAGCGAAGCGTCGGGCATCCGGGCGCAGGCGTGCCAGCAGGGGATTGCGCCGGCTACGGAAGATCTTCAACAGACTGCCATCGGGCAGGCGAACGACCTTGGGGCCATGGCTGTCTTTTTCCAACACTTCTCCCTGGCTCAACCAATCTTGTAATTCGTTCGCTGTTACAATCCGCATCTTGTCTCTCTAGCCAGTCGTATGAGGCCCGCCGAATGGCCAATTCTACCCAGCAATCCAGCCTTAAGGTTTATCTGCGGTTGCTGAAATACGTCGCTCCATACTGGGGGCTGTTCGCGATCAGTATCCTCGGCTTTCTGATATTCGCCTCGACCCAGCCGATGCTGGGCTACATGCTCAAGTTCTTCGTCGACGGTCTGAACAACCCCAGTGCTGGCCTGTTTTCCGAGGTGCCCTGGCTGATCGAGCATGCGCCGTGGGTGGCCAGCCTGCCGCTACTGCAGGCCGTGCCGCTGCTGATTGTACTGATCGCAGTCTGGCAGGGGGTGGGCTCCTTTCTCGGTAACTATTACCTGGCCCGAGTTTCCCTCGGGTTGGTACAGGATCTGCGTACGGCCCTGTTCAACAACCTGCTGACACTGCCCAATCGTTACTTCGACAACCACAACTCGGGTCATCTGATCTCGCGCATCACCTATAACGTGACCATGGTGACCGGTGCAGCCACCGACGCAATCAAGGTGGTCGTGCGTGAGGGGATGACGGTGTTGTTCCTGTTCGCCAGCCTGCTGTGGATGAACTGGAAGCTCACGTTGGTGATGTTGGCGATACTGCCGGTCATCGGTGTGATGGTGACCAGTGCCAGCAAGAAGTTTCGCAAGCAGAGCAAGAAGATCCAGGTGACCATGGGGGACGTTACCCATGTTGCCTCCGAGACCATCCAGGGCTACCGCGTGGTGCGCAGCTTCGGGGGGGATGAATACGAGCGTGAGCGCTTTTTCAGGGCTGCCGAGGACAACAAGAACAAGCAACTGCGCATGGTCAAGACCAATGCGGTCTACACCCCCAGCCTGCAGCTGGTGATATACAGCGCCATGGCCGTGCTGATGTTTCTGGTACTGCTGCTGCGCGGAGACGCCTCGACGGGTGAACTGGTGGCCTATATCACCCTGGCAGGCCTGCTGCCCAAGCCCATTCGCCAGCTCTCCGAGGTCAGCTCCACCATACAGCGGGGGGTGGCCGGCGCCGAGAGTATCTTCGAGCAGCTGGACGAGGAGCCGGAAGTCGATCACGGCACCCAGGAGCGCGAGCGCGTCAGCGGCCGCCTGGAGGTGCGCAACCTCAGCTTCCAGTACCCCGGCGCCGAAAAACCGGTGCTCGAGGACATTTCCTTCGTCGCCGAGCCGGGGCATATGGTTGCATTGGTCGGCCGCTCGGGCAGCGGCAAGTCGACCCTGGCCAGCCTGATCCCGAGGTTCTATCACCACGAGCAGGGGCAGATCCTGATCGACGGGCTGGATGTTGAGGAATACACGCTGCATAACCTGCGCCAGCACATCGCCCTGGTCACCCAGCATGTCACCCTGTTCAACGACAGCGTGACCAATAACATCGCATACGGCGACCTGGCTGGCGCGCCTGTCGAACAGGTCCGCCAGGCGGCCGAGGCGGCTTATGCCGCCGAGTTCATCGACAAGCTGCCGCAGGGCTTCGATACCCAGGTCGGGGAAAATGGCGTGCTGCTCTCCGGTGGTCAGCGCCAGCGCCTGGCCATCGCGCGTGCGTTGCTGAAGAATGCGCCGCTGCTGATCCTCGACGAAGCCACCTCGGCCCTGGACACCGAGTCCGAGCGGCATATCCAGGCGGCACTGGATGAAGTGATGAAGGGCCGTACCACCCTGGTGATTGCCCACCGCCTGAGCACCATCGAGAAGGCCGACCTGATCCTGGTGATGGATCAGGGCCGGATCGTCGAGCGTGGCAGCCATGCCGAGCTGCTGGCGCAGAATGGCTATTACGCGCGCCTGCACGCCAAGCAGTTCGAGGAGGGCGACGAGCAGCCGCAGGTGCTGGAGCATGACGCCTGATGCTCAGTCACCTGCGCTTCTGGCGCGAACGCGGCTGGACCCCCATCAATGCGGCCGACTATGCCGATGCATGGGCCAATTTCGGCGGTAGTGTCGCCACCCATCCCGAGGTGGTGGCGCGCCTGGCCGACCTGGCCGGCATCCCCGTACGTTACCTGGGCTGGGTGGCCGATGGTCAGCTGCAAGGCGCCATGCCGACCTGGGGGCGGCATATCGCCCTGTCCAAGGATGTACTGAAGAAGCAAGGCAAGCGGGGCCTGTTCGACCTGGGCAACGCCGAGATCATCCTGCCCCTGGCGCAGGGCGTGCGGCTGACCGTGCAACATCGCATGCGCTATGTCTCGCCGCTGAATGCCGGGCAGATCAGCACCCTGCGCGAGCAGCCCGAGGGGCTGGCCCTGGCCCGCGAGCCCGAGGAGTACAGCAAGAAGTTCCGCTACAACCAGCGCCGCGAACAGCGCCTGCTCGAAGAGGCGGGCGGTGTCATCCGGCCGATGCTGGAGCTGGATGCCGCCGAGCAGGCGCGCATCTATGCCGAGCTGTTCCAGCGCCGCTGGGGCTTCCCCGCCACCGGCGTGGCGCACCTGGCCGAGGTGTTCGAGCGTCTGCGCGAGTTCATGACCGGCGCGCTGATCTACCTCAATGACGAGCCGGTGGCCATCCAGGTGCTGTATCGCGTCGAGGCGCCCAGGTGGGTCAGCCTGGAGTACATCAACGGCGGGGTTGACCCGCAGCAGCGCGAGTTCAGCCCCGGCAGCGTGCTCAGCTTCGTCAACACGCAGAATGCCTGGGCCGAGGCACGCGCCATCGGCAAGCCGCTACGCTATTCCTTCGGCCGTGCGGACCGCGAGTACAAGGACCGCTGGTGCAACCGGATTCCCGTCTACCAGGTGTGACTATGCAGGCCCGCAAGCAGCAACTGCTCAAACGCCACCGGCGCAACAAGCGCATCGCCATGCTGCTGGCCCTGCTGGCATTGCTCGCGCTGGGCGTCTTCGTCGCCTGGTGGTGGGTACCGTTGCTTCTGGTGCTCGGCTGGATCGGCCACGAGGCCTGGTTCGCCGACCACCTGTTCTACTCGCCGACTGACGACTACCGCTACGACTTTCCCAAAGGTACTCCGTGCCTGCCCACCAGCCTGGTCGATGGCCAGCTGCGTTGCGAGGGGGATCCGGGCGCGGCCGATACCCTGATTCTTGAGTGGGACGTCACCGCCACCTGGCTGGGGCGCTTCCTCGATCCGCGCATCTACCTGGGCGATGATCGCCAGGACATGGAGCGCCGGGTCGATGGCCGACGCTACTTCAACCTGTCCGGTCAGGGTGAGGCCTTACGCGCCGGTACCCTGCGCATGCACGGGCGTTTCTGCCGCCTGGTCGGCGCCGGGCGCCTGTTTGCCCTGAGCAATCCCGATTATGCCGAGCGCCGGCTGATGGTCGTCGCGCCGCATGCCGATGACGCCGAGCTGGCTGCCTTCGGCCTCTACAGCCGTTGCCCGGAGGCCAGTATCGTCACCCTGACCCAGGGCGAGATCGAGGCCGAGCATTTCCAGCGCCTGGGTCTCAGCCTGCCCGAGGCGGCGCGACTCAAGGGGCGCCTGCGCACCTGGGACAGCCTGGCCGTGCCGCTATGGGGCGGTGTGCCGCAGGAGCGCTGCGTGCAGCTTGGCTACTACTGCCTGCAGTTGCCCGCGATGGCCGAAGCGCCGGACCAGCCATTCGCTTCGCGCGAGGCGGGGGACTGCGATGTGCGCAGCGTACGTCGGCACAATCGAGTCACTCTGCCTGCCGATGTTGATGGCGCGCCGAGCTGGAACAACCTGGTCGCGGACCTGGCTGCACTGCTGGAGCATTTCCGTCCCGAGGTGCTGGTCACTCCGCACCCTGAACTTGACCCGCACAGCGATCACGTCGCTGCCACCCGCGCATTGCTGGAGGCCGTTCAGCAGAGTGCCTGGCAGCCGCAGACCCTGCTGCTCTACGCCAACCACCTGCACGACAATGACCGCTGGCCGATGGGGCCGGCAGATTGCGGCATCGCGCTGCCGCCGGCCATGGTGGCACTGCCGGTCGATGGCCTGTGGAGCCCGTCGCTGTCTGCCGGAACTCGGCTCGACAAGGCCATGGCGCTGGCCATGCAGCACGATCTGCAGGCGCCGCTGCCGACCAAGAAGCGTCTGCGCCGGCGGCTCCAGCACCTGCTCGCCGGGCGCCGCTGGCCTGCCAGTGGCGAGGACGAGTTCTTCCGCAAGGCCGTGCGCCGCCACGAACTGTTCTGGGTGCGTCCGCTGGGCGAGTAAGGCCCGCGCCCCCGCCATGCTATGATCCGCCCCGATTTTGCTGCCCTGGAGTACCCATGAAGCTGTCCATGCCCCGTTACGATCAAGCCCCCGTCCTGGTGGTGGGCGATGTCATGCTCGACCGTTACTGGCATGGCGGTACATCGCGTATCTCGCCCGAAGCCCCGGTGCCGGTGGTCAAGGTTGAGCAGATCGAGGATCGTCCGGGCGGCGCCGCCAACGTCGCGCTGAACATTGCCGCGCTCGGTGCGCCGGCGTTGCTGGTTGGTGTGACCGGGCGTGACGAGGCGGCCCACAGCCTGGCTGACAGTCTGCATGCGGCCGGGGTGCAGGCGCACTTCCAGCGCATCGACGAGCAGCCGACCATCGTCAAGCTGCGGGTGATGAGCCGCCATCAGCAACTGCTGCGCATGGACTTCGAAGAACCCTTCAATACCGATGTCGAGTCGTTGGCCGAAGATGTCGACGGCCTGCTCGCCGGGGTCAAGGTGCTGGTGCTGTCCGACTACGGCAAGGGCGCTCTGAAGAACCATCAGGCGCTGATCCAGCTGGCCAGGGCCCGCGGCATTCCGGTGCTGGCCGATCCCAAGGGCAAGGACTTCTCGATCTACCGGGGGGCCAGCCTGATCACCCCCAACCTCAGCGAGTTCGAGACCATCGTCGGGCCTTGCCAGGACGAGGCTGAGCTGGTGGCCAAAGGCGCCAGGCTGATGAACGAACTGGAGCTGGGCGCCCTGCTGGTGACCCGTGGCGAGCATGGCATGACCTTGCTGCGCCCCGACCACCCGGCACTGCACCTGCCTGCGCGCGCCCGCGAGGTGTTCGATGTGACCGGTGCTGGCGATACCGTGATCTCGACCCTGGCTGCCTCCATCGCCGCCGGCGAGGAGCTGCCGCAGGCCGTGGCCCTGGCCAACCTGGCGGCCGGCATCGTGGTCGGCAAGCTCGGCACCGCCGCCATCAGCGCCCCCGAACTGCGCCGTGCGGTGCAGCGCGAGGAGGGTTCCGAGCGTGGCGTGGTCAGCGTCGAGCAATTGCTCCTGGCGTTGGAGGATGCCCGCGCCCATGGTGAGAAGATCGTCTTCACCAACGGCTGCTTCGACATCCTCCACGCCGGCCACGTGACCTACCTGGAACAGGCCCGCGCCCAGGGCGATCGCCTGGTGCTGGCGGTCAACGATGACGCTTCGGTGGCGCGCCTCAAGGGCCCGGGGCGGCCGATCAACGCGGTGGACCGGCGCATGGCCGTGCTCGCCGGCCTCGGCGCGGTGGACTGGGTGGTGAGCTTCGCCGAGGACACTCCGGAGAACCTGCTGCGCCAGGTCAAGCCGGATGTGCTGGTCAAGGGTGGCGACTACGGCATCGACCAGGTGGTTGGCGCCGAGATCGTCCGTGCCTACGGCGGCGAGGTGCGCGTGCTGGGCCTGGTGGAGAACAGCTCGACCACCGCCATCGTCGAGAAGATTCGCAGCAAGTGATCTTCGGCGGCCGCCTGCCGGCGGCCGCTTTTCCTCAGCCGGCCAGGCGGCCCGGTTCTCTCTCAGCGCGGCTCAGCTGCGCCAGCCAGTCGCGCCAGCGGATGCGTTCATCACGTACCAGCCAGCCATCCTGCGCGGCGAAGCCTTCCGACAGCCACAGGCCGCGGGTGCTGGCCGCGACCAGCTCGCCCCGGCGCAGGGTGTACAGCTCGCCCGTGGGCAGGCCGCTCTTCAGCGGCAGCAGGTAGATGTCCGGGCGGCGGCGCTCCAGACGGGCCACCAGTTCACTGTCCTCCAGGCGTTCGTCGACATGGAACAGACTGGGTTGGCGGCAGTCCTTCGGCAGCTCCAGGCGCAGGTCGTAGACCAGTTGCAGCGAGGCGGTGGGCAGGTGCACATAGGCGTGCGGCCGCTCCATCAGCATCAGATTGCCGCACTGTACCGGCCGCGCCGCGCCGGTCAGCGGGCTGAGGCGGAAGTGGCTGTCCTCGTGGTAACGCAGCGGATAGGGGGTCGGCAGCCAGGTATCGGCATAGCGACCGCCCAGCCAGCTGCCGCCGTTCTCGATCAGGCACTCCTCGGCAACTTCCTGGATGGCGGTGAGCAGGGGCAGGTTCAGCTCGTGGGCCGGTACATAGCCGGAAATCAGCTTGAGCACGGTATCGTCGCGATCCGGGCGCTGCTGGCGCACCAGCAGCCAGTGGTCGCGGCCCTGCCAGGCCATGGTCAGGCGCACCGACACGCCCAGATTCGCAAGCTCCAGGGCGAAGCGCTGGCTGTCGGCGGCCTCCACCGGGCGGCGTCGCTCGAGCATCTGTGCGAAGTTCAACGGCAGGCCGAGGCCACGGTAGTTCAGCCCGTCCGCCGTGGCTTCCACGTACAGCGGCAGGGTCTTGAAGGTGCCTGGGGCCTTGCGGGCCAGCAGTCTCGACATGGCGGCTCCTCAGTCGGCAGCGGTGGGCTGCATCAGATGGACAGGGCGCGGCAAAGTTCAGCCTCGCTTGGAGCCCAGCAGTTTAGCCGCGGATCACTGCCGCCGCGGTGGCCGCGTTTGCCGCCAGATGTTGCGGATTGATGGTGCCGACGATGGCGGCAGTGACGCCGGGGTGGCCGAATACCAGCTCGAAGCTGGCGCGCACCGGATCCTCCCCCGCCAGTACCGCGTGTCCGCTGGCAAGGGCTTTCTTGATCAGAATGCCCTTGCCGTGGGTCGCGGCATAGTCGAGTACCGCCTGCTCGCCACGTTCGGCCAGGTTGTAGGTGACCATCGCGCAGTCGCCGCGCTCTAGCGCCAGCAGGCCGCCCTCGACCGTCTTGCCGGACAGGCCGAAGGCCCGGATCTTGCCCTCGCGCTTGAGCTCGGCCAGGGTCTCGTAGACGCCGCTGTCGCGCAGGATGGCAACATCATTGCCGTCCGAGTGCACCAGGACCAGTTCGATGCGGTCGGTTTCCAGGCGCTGCAGGCTGCGCTCGACCGACAGGCGCGTGTGCGCCGGCGAGAAATCGAAGCGCGACTGGCCGTTGTCGAATTCCTCGCCGACCTTGCTGACGATCACCCAGTCCTCGCGCTGGCCGCGCAGCAGCGGGCCCAGGCGCTGCTCGCTGACACCGTAGGCGGGTGCTGTGTCGATCAGGTTGATGCCGAGTTCGCGGGCTTGTTCGAGCAGGGCGCGGGCGGCGGCATCATCGGGGATGGTGAAGCCGTTGGGGTACTTCACGCCCTGATCGCGGCCCAGTTTGACGGTGCCCAGGCCCAGTGGCGAGACGATCAGGCCGGTATCGCCCAGCGGGCGGTGCAGGTCGTGCAGGCTCACGGCAGCAGTTCCTCCCACACCGGCTGCGCCTGCGGCGGATGCGGCAGTTCGGGCAGGGGCGCGTGCGTGCCTGGCTGGATGCCATCGCGCTCGAGGGCTGCGATCACCCGATCGGCGAAGTCCGGCGACAGCGCCAGCTTGGTCGGCCAGCCGACCAGCAGGCAACCCTGCTCGGCCAGGAAAGCGTTGTCCGGGCGCACCAGGCCGGACTGCGCCGGTTCGGCACGGTCCACGCGCAGGGTGGCCCAGCGTGCGTCGGAGAGGTCGATCCAGGGCAGCAACTGCTGCACTTCCTTCTGTGCCGCAGCAATCTGCGCCGCCTCGCTGCGCGCCACGCCGTCGGCTTCGGCGATGTCGCCGCCGAGGTACCAGACCCATTGGCCGTCGGCGGCCGGGTGGCTGGTGACGGTGATGCGCGGTTTGGGCCCGCCGCCCAGGCAGTGGGCGTAGAGCGGTTTGAGTCCACGGCCCTTGACCAGCACCATGTGCAACGGTCGCAGCTGCTGGCGCGGTTGCTCGACGCCGAGGTCGGCCAGCAGGTCGGCGTTACCGCGGCCGGCGCTGAGCACCACGCGCCTGGCGCGAATATCGCGGCCGTCGACGCACAGGCCGACCAGCTCGCCATCCTCGCGCAGCGGTGTGATCGTCTGGCCGGCCAGCAGGCTGTCGCCGGCCAGCGTGGCCAGGCGGCTGATCAGGCTGGGAACATCGAGCACCAGTTCCGCCAGGCGGTAGACCTTGCCCTTGAACTTCGGATGTTGCAGGGCAGGGGGCAGCTGTTCGCCCTTGACCTGATCGACCCGGCCGCGCACCGCCTTGCTGGCGAAGAAGCTGGTCAGGTTGCCCGCCAGGCTGCCCGGTGACCACAGGTAATGGGCCTCGGACAGCAGGCGCACGCCGGACAGGTCCAGTTCGCCACTGCCCTCGATCGCCTCGCGCCAGCGCCTTGGCATGTCGGCGATCGCCTCAGAGGCGCCGGTCAATGCGCCATGCAGGGCGTACTTGGCGCCACCGTGGATGATGCCTTGCGACTTCAGGCTTTGCCCGCCGCCGAGGCTGGCGTTCTCGATCAGCAGGGTGGCGTAGCCGAGTCGGCGCAGGCGGGCGTTGAGCCAGAGGCCGGCGATACCGCCGCCGACGATCAGGATATCGGTGCTCAGGGCTTGGGACATGCGCGGCGCTCGCTGAATAAAACAGGCGCGCAGTATAGCGCCCGCGAGGGGCGATCAGTGACCGGCGCTCTGTGAGAACAGCTGGATGACGACCACGCCCGCGACGATCAGTCCCATGCCGAGCATGGCCGGCAAGTCGAGGCGCTGCTGGTAGAGGAAGGTCGCTGCAATGCTGACCAGGACGATGCCCAGGCCCGCCCAGACGGCGTAGGCCACACCTACCGGAATGGTCTTGACCACCAGGCTGAGCATCCAGAAGGAAATGGCGTAGCCCGCGACCACCAGCAGCAGAGGCAGTGGCTTGTTGAAGCCGTCCAGTGCCTTCATTGAGGTGGTGGCGATCACCTCGGCGGTGATGGCGACGGCAAGATAGAGATAGCCGCTCATGTCGGTCCTCCTGGTTGAGAGGCCCGATTCTAGAGTTATGGCTGATGGGATAAAGTGATTAGCTATCTGTATAGGAGATGGGTCATGCAGTGGAACCTGGAGCAGATACGTCTTTTCGTTGGCGTTGCCGAGGGCCAATCCTTCTCCGCGGTGGCTCGTCGCCTTCAGCGCGCGCAGTCGGCGGTGAGCAGTGCCATTGCCCTCCTCGAGGCGGACCTGGGTGTGGTGCTGTTCGAGCGCAGCAGTGGGCGCCAGCCGCGCCTGACCTCCGCCGGGCTGGCCCTGCTGGAGGAGGCGCGTGAAGTTCTGCGCCAGTGTGAGCGCCTCGAGGGCAGGGCTCAGGGACTGGTGCGTGGCGAGGAGGTTTGCCTGCGTCTGGCTCAGGATGAGGCCATGCCCTACCAGCCGGTGCTCGATAGCCTGGAGGCGCTGGCCAAGACTTTCCCCTTGCTGGAGGTGCAGTTGGCCAGTGGTGCCCAGGGCGATGTTGCGCGCAAGTTGCTGGAGCGTCGTGCCGACCTTGGTTTGCTGTTCCACCACGAGCGCATGCCGGATGCCCTTGAACGCCAGCGTCTGGGCACTATCGAGATGGTCACGGTGTGCGGCGCCGGGCACCCTTTGGCCATGGCGGGGCAGGTGGGCCGCCGTGAACTGGCCCGTCACCGGCAGCTGCTGATGACGCCCCAGGACAGCCATTACCCGGGGGGCGAGCAGGTCAGTCCGGCGGTCTGGCGAACGGACAGCTTCTACGCCATGGCCGAGTTGCTGATGCGTGATCTGGGGTGGGCCTGGCTGCCTCGCCATGTGGTGCAGTACCCGACCTACCAGAGCGAGCTTGTCGTGCTGAACTGTGACTGGACGCCGCCACCGCTTGTGGTGGAGCTGGTCTGTCGGCGAGACGAGGCGCTGGGGCCTGCCGCCCTCTGGCTGGCCGATGCCTTTGCGGAGCGGTTGCGGGCGATTGGCTGAATGGCGGCGACCACTTTGCTAAGCTGCGCGCCCATGAACAGACCCCTTTATACCCTGATCCTGCACCTGGCTCTGCCCATCATCCTTTTGCGTCTGCTTTGGCGTGCCTGGCGTGCCCCGGCCTATGGGCCGCGCGTGGGCGAGCGCTTAGCGGTCGGCCTGCCGGCTTTCCGTCAAGGTGGGATCTGGATCCACGCGGTATCGCTGGGCGAGAGCATCGCGGCAGCACCGCTGATCCGCGAGCTGCTGGAGCGCCATCCCGAGTTGCCGATTACCGTCACCTGCATGACGCCGACTGGCTCCGAGCGCATCCAGGCGCTGTTTGGCGCGCGCATTCAGCACTGCTACCTGCCGTACGACCTGCCCTGGGCCTGCGCGCGCTTCCTCGATCGGTTGCAGCCGAGGCTGGCGGTGATCATGGAAACCGAGCTGTGGCCCAATCACATTCATGCCTGTCATGCCCGCGGTATTCCCGTGGCGCTGGCCAATGCGCGCCTGTCCGAGCGCTCTGCGCGTGGCTATGCGCGCTTTGCGCGGTTGACCGCGCCGATGCTTGCCCAGCTGGACCTTATCGCCGTGCAGACCGAAGTCGAGGCCGAACGTTTCCGTCAGCTGGGCGCGCGCCCCGGCTGCGTCGAAGTGACCGGCTCGATCAAATTCGACCTGAGCGTGGCGGCCGAGCTGCCGCAGCGTGCCGCCGAGTTGCGTGCCGCCTGGGGCGCGCAGGAGCGACCGGTGTGGATCGCCGCCAGTACCCATGCCGGCGAGGATGAAGTGATGCTGGCGGCCCATCGCCGGCTGCTGGACGAGCGCCCTAACGCGCTGCTGATCCTGGTGCCGCGCCATCCGGAGCGTTTCACCCAGGTCTTCGAGCTGTGCCGGCGCGAAGGGTTTGCCTGCGTGCGCCGCTCCACGGGCGAGACGGTCGGCGAGGCGGTGCAGGTGCTGGTCGGCGATACCCTGGGTGAGCTGCTGTTCCTCTATGCCCTGGCCGATCTGGCCCTGGTCGGTGGCAGCCTGGTGGCCAATGGCGGGCACAACCTGCTGGAGCCGGCGGCGCTGGGCAAGCCGCTGCTGGCGGGGCCGCACCTGTTCAACTTCCTGGAAATCGCCGCTCAGCTGCGCGAAGCCGGTGATCTGCTGGAAGTGGCGGATGCCGCGCAGCTGCACGCGGCTCTCAGTCTGCTGTTCGCCGATCCGGCCGAGGCGCAGCGCCGGGCCGAGGCCGGACTGGGTGTGCTGCGCGCCAATCAGGGCGCGCTGGCGCGCCTGTTGGCCGGTCTACAGGCGTTGCTCAAGCGGGCGTAGATAGCGCGCAGGGCGATGCCGCCCAGGGCTAGGCCCAGGCAGGGCAACCATACCCAGCGCGCCTCCGAGGCCAGCACGTCGAGGCCGCGCTGGCTGAAGAAGTTGTGCACGAAAGGTGAGACCTCGATCGGCCGCCAGGGCAGGAAGAAACGCTGCTCGCTCCAGGGCCACAGCCAGGCCACGCCCAGGCCGCCGTCTGTGGCGGCGTCTAGCAGGCTGTGCGAGGCGCACGCCAGGGCGATCCAAGCGAACGCCTTGACGGGGCCGCAGCCAAGCAGGCGGCAACTCAGTGCACCCAGTGCGCCACTGAGGCCGGCAAACAGCAGCGAATGACTGAAACCACGGTGGCCGAAGGCATCGGCATAGGCGATGCCGAACTTGAAGGCCAGCACATCGGCATCGGGAAGCAGGCTGAACAGCAGGCCGGCCAGCAGCAGTCGCGGAGGTATTACCCGCGGCCCCAGCGCCAGTCCCAGGGCCAGGGCCGGCAGTGGGTGGGTGATGAGGGTGGTCACGAGTGTTCGTGCATGCGCGCCAGCTGGCGCTCCAGCAGCGAAGGGTAGGGCTCCAGCAGGCGTTCGACACAGCTGGCACCTTCCGGGCTGGCGATGGCGCGGATGCGCGCGCGCTGGCGTAGCAGCGGGTCGTCGGCGACGCTGCGCTGCACCAGCAGCAGGTTGCGGCTGTGCTGGGCCAGGGCCAGGGCATCCTGGGCCGCCTCGCTCAGCAGCAGTTCGGCCTGACTCGGGCTGATCGCCTCGTCGCTACGGGTCAGGCCCAGCTGCAGTTGCAGGGTAATGCCGCTGTCGGCCACCTCGATCTGCAGGGCATGGCCGAGGGCGCGCATCAGTTCGCCGCAGCACAAGGCGTGGGTCAGGTAGTCGTCGCCGCTGTGCTCGCTGCTGAACAGCATCAGGCTGCTGCCGTCACTGAGGGTGAACAGCTTGCCCTGGTACAGCGCGGCAGCCTGCTCCAGGCAGTCGCGATAGCGCTGCAGCAGTTCCATCAGACGCGCGCGCGGCAAGTGGCGGAGTTGTTCCTGGGCGCCGAGCTGGATCGCCAGTACGGCGCTGCTGATGTGCTGCTCGGGCTGCGCCGGGGCGCTGGCCACTGGCGCGCTGGGCGCCGGTGCCGGCACTTCGCTCTGCATGTCGCGCAGGTCAGCGAAGGGGTCGTCGTCTTCGGGCGCCGCGGCCGCGGCGGCCTGGCGCGGGCTTTGTTCGTCGAAGTTATCGGCGTAGTCGGTACTGGTGCGCAGGTCCGGCATGTCGAAGCCGGGCTCGTGCGCGTCGTTGTCCTCGAAAGGCTGCTCGTCCAGTTCGGCGTAGTCATCCTGCTCGTCGAACTGCGGCTCCGGCTCCGGCTTCTCCGGTACCAGGCGTGCCTGCAGCTGGCGCGCCAGATCGCCGATCTCGTCCTGGCGGCCGGCGCCGGGTGCGGGGTCGTCCGGATCACGCAGCCACACGCGCAGCTGCAGCAGCGGAGTGGAGATGTGGCGGCCCAGGCGCAGGCTGAGCGACAGGGCCAGCGCCAACAGGATCAGGCTGAGCAGGCCCATGCTCTGCAGGCTGATGGTCATCGGTTGCTGGAACTGCCGCATGTCCAGGCTGATGCGCAGCTGCCCGGCGATCACTTCCTGAAAGGTGATGGGCGTGGAGTAGAGCCCCTCCGACTCGCCGAGAATGCTCTGCGTTGGGCGCGAGCCGGCCTCGGCGAGGATGCGGTTGTCCACGCTGTAGATGGCGGCGTGGGCGACCAGCGGATTCTTCGCCAGGTTGCTGAGCAGCACGTTGAGGCTGAGGATGTCGTTGGACACCAGCAGCTCGGTGGCCGAGGCGGCGGTCTGTACGGTCAGGCTCTGGCCGAGGGCATCGGCCTGCTGCTGCATGGCCTGCTTGAATTGCATGCCCATCACCCAGGCGTAAATCACCAGCGCCAGGGCGACCAGCAGCAGGCTGTGGCTGGCGATGCGCAGGGCGAGCGGCACGCGGCGCTGGCGCAGGGCATTGAACAGCAACAGGAAGAAATTGTCGGGTTTGACCTGAACGGGCCGGTTCACAAAGCGCGGCTCTTCTCGAATGGAATTGCCGCGCAGTATAACCACCACCCCCAGGCGGGCAAAGCGCCGCCCGTGCCCTGCGCCAGGCAAACCGGGTTAGAATGTGCGCCTTTTCGCTGACCTCTTTGCAAGCTGGAGTGTGCGCCTTGCGCGAAATCGTCCTGATCAATATCACCGGGGAAGATCGCCCCGGTCTGACCGCGGCCATCACCGGGGTGCTGGCACAGGGCGGGGTGAACATCCTCGATATCGGCCAGGCGGTGATCCACGACACCCTGTCGTTCGGCATCCTGGTCGAGATCCCGGATACCGAGCAGGCCTCGTCGGTGCTCAAGGACGTGCTGTTCACCGCCTACAAGCTGGACCAGCAGGTGCGTTTTACCCCCGTGTCGGAAGACGACTACCAGCAGTGGGTGGGTGGCCAGGGCAAGCCGCGTTATATCGTCACTCTGCTGACGCGCAAGGTCACGGCTGAACAGCTGCAGCGGGTCAGCTCGATTACCGCCAAGTACGGGCTCAACATCGACCATATCGACCGTCTGTCCGGGCGCATGTCGCTGGACATGCCGGCCGATCAGGGCAAGGGCTGCATCGAGTTTTCCGTGCGTGGCGAGCCGGCCGATGCCGCTGCGCTGCGTGCCGAGTTCCTCAGCGTGGCCCAGGAGCTGAACGTCGACATCGCCTTCCAGCGTGACTCTGTGTTCCGCCGCAACCGACGCCTGGCGGTGTTCGACATGGACTCCACGCTGATCGAGGCCGAGGTCATCGACGAGCTGGCCAAGGCTGCCGGGGTTGGCGAGCAGGTGTCGGAGATCACCGAGCGTGCCATGCGTGGCGAGCTGGACTTCCGTGCCAGCTTCAAGGAGCGCCTGGCGCTGCTGCAGGGGTTGTCCGAGGATGTGCTGGAGGAAATCGGTGCCTCGCTGCGCCTGACCGAAGGCGCCGAGGTGCTGTTCGCCGAGCTCAAGCGCCTGGGTTACAAGACCGCCATCCTGTCCGGCGGCTTCACCTACTTCGCCAGGCAGCTGCAGGCCAAGCTGGGTATCGACTATGTGTTCGCCAACGAGCTGCAGATCGTTGATGGCAAGGTGACCGGCGTAGCAGTCGAGCCGATCGTCGACGCCCAGCGCAAGGCCGACCTGCTGCGCGAGCTGGCCGAGAAGGAAGGACTGCGTCTGGAGCAGACCATCGCCGTGGGCGATGGCGCCAATGACCTGCCGATGCTCGGCCTGGCTGGCTTGGGTGTGGCCTTCCGCGCCAAGCCGCTGGTCAAGCAGTCGGCCAAGCAGGCGATCTCCACCCTTGGCCTGGACGGCATTCTCTACCTGCTTGGTTATCGCGACCGCGACGGTCAGGACTGACCGAGCTGCCACAAAAAAGCCCCGCGATCGCGGGGCTTTTTTTACAGCGGGGATTATTCGTCTCCGGCGGAGAAATCGTAATCCATCGACTGGCTGGGGCCCTGCAGGTAATGGCCCTGGATGTAGTTGACCCCGGCCTGCCAGAGGGTGGCCAGCACGCTGGCGCTCTCGACGAAGGGCACGATGGTCAGCTTGGCCTGGGCATGCAGGCTGGCCAGCAGGGTTTTCAGCGCCTCCTGGTTCTCCGCGTTGGACAGGTCCTGGGAGAAGGAGCCGTCGACTTTCACGAAGTCCACATTGAGGTGCTTGAGCGTGTTGAAGGGGTTCAGCGCGCAGCCGAACTGGCTCAGGGCGACCTTGCAGTGCAGCTCCGCCAGGCCTTGAGTCAACGCCTTGGCCTGCTTGAGGTAGGTCACGGCGTCGGTCTCGCCGATCTGGAACACCAGCGAGTCGGATGGCAGGCGCGCGGCCTTGAGGGCGACGCTGAGCCACGGCAGCAGGGTCTGGTCCTGCAGGCTGTTGGCCGACAGGTGCACGAACAGGCGAGTGTTGTGGCCCTTGCTGCGGTGCTCGGCAAGCAGTTTGATCGAGTTGAGGATCACCCAGCGATCGATCTTCTCGGCCAGTCCGGCGTTCTTGGCGGCGCCAAGGAAGTCACCCGGCGGTACTTCCTCGCCCTGCTGGTTGAGCAGGCGCAGCAGTACTTCATAGTGTTCGTCGCTGTCACCGCGCAGGCTGATGATCGGCTGGAACAGCAGGCGGAAGCTGTTGTTTTCCAGAGCATGCTGGACCATGGCCACCAGATTGCCGCGGTTGGCGGCGGCGGCCAGTTCGTCGGCCGGGTTGTAGACCTTGATCGCGTTGCCTTCCAGCTCGTCGGCGCAGCGATGGGCGCGGTCGATGACTTCCTGGGCCTTGCTGGTCTGCTCGCTGAGCCCGGCGATGCCCACCGACAGGGTGGTCTGCACGGTGCGTCCGGCGACGTCGAACAGGTGGCCTTCGATCTTCTTCAGCAGCGGCTTGAGTTGTTCCTGCAATTGCTGGGGCGTGACATCCGCCAGCAGGGCGGTGAACACGTCGTCACCGAAGCGCGCCAGTTGCGCCGTCTCGCCGAAGTGGGCGCGCAGCAGGTTGGCCAGGTCGGTGAGCAGGATATCGATGCCGGCCAGGCCGACTTCGCCGATGGCCTCGCTGTAGCGGTCGATACAGATGTAGGCCAGGCACGAGACCTGATTGTCGTTGATGGCGCGCTGGGCGGCGCCATCCATCAGCTCGAGGAAGTGCGAGCGGTTGAACAGGCCGGTGACCAGGTCCTGGCTGCTGATCTCGCGCAGCTTTTCCTCCAGTTCGGCGTTGTCCGCATCCGCGCGGATCACCACCTGAATGCACGGCTCGCCGTCGTAGGTGGCCGGCGAGAAGCTCATGCGCGACTGGAAGCGCTGGCCGTCTGCCCTGATTCCGCCGCAAGCCAGTTCGGCATTGCCTTCGGCGCTTGAGTAGTTCTTCAGGAAGTCCTTGAAGGCGGCCTGATCCTCGCTGGCGATCAGGTCGATCATCGGCATGCCTTCCAGCTCGTCACCGTCCTCGTAGTCGAACAGTTTGAGGTAGGCGCGGTTGGCGTAAATGTGCATGCCATCGTGGACGTAGGTGATGGCGTCCACCGAGCTGTCGAGCAGCAGTTGGCAGCGTTTCTCTGCCTCGCGCAGCGCCACTTCGGCGGCGCGGCGGGCGCGACGCTCTTCGTGGTTGGCCAGCTCGCGGTTGGCCACCAGAATCAGGCGCTCGTCTTCGCCCTGCGGCAGGGCGTCCTGGGCGCCGAGCATCAGGGCTTCGGTAATGGCGTCGGAGTCGTTGCCGGCGACCAACTGGATGACCGGGATATCCTTGGCCTGGCGGCGAATGGCGGTGATCGCTTCGCTCGGGTCAAGGTGCTCGCTGGAGGGGGCACTGATCAGCAGGTCCCAGCTCTGTTGCAGGGCCTCGGCGAGGTTGTCGCTGGAGGTGATGCGGTGAACGCGCGTGGCGCGGCCAGCGTTACGGAACAGGCTGACCAGGCGCTCGGCCTCGTTCTGCGAATCTTCGAGGATCAGCAGCCGTATGGTTTTTTTTTCGATGGCCATGGGGTTTTGCTTGGAGGGCGCCGAGGAACGGGCGCAAAAAGACGACGGATGGTCTGTTCGGGCAATCTACAGCGACTTCCAGAGTGAGTCAAAGTCTTCGTCCCCACTCTTGCCAGGGGCTTTCGCGGCTGTGACGGAGGTCCCGCTGGGGGGCTTCGCTTCACCCAGAATGCGGTACTCGAACTGGCTGAAACTAGCGGTGCTGGTCTGTTTGCGACTGAGTATGGCACGAGTCTCATCACCGCTCAGGTTGATCACCACCTTGTGGCTTTCCTGGAACGGCAGGCGCGGCGTGATCAGGGTCGCTGGGCGCGAAATCACGCGGATTTCAGGTAGCAGCAGGGCGCGCAGGTACTGACTGTTCTGTTCGCTCTTGCGCACCAGTTGCACGCCGCAGGGCTGGGCATGTGGAGCTATCAGCTCGATGCCCATCTGCGTGCCGCCGCCGCGCACCTGGCGAATCCAGCGCACCACGGCGACGCTCCAGCCCTGCCCGGGGGTGTCCTGGATGCCCAGCAGTTCGCCGGCCTGGAGCTGGCTGGGAACTTCGCGCGGCCAATTCAGGCAATAGCCGCCTGGGCTGTGATTGATGATCGGCAGCTCATAGCTGGGGTAGCTGTCGCCAGTCTCCTCTGCGGTCTGGCTGGCACCTTTTGCCGGCTTGAACTGGATATCCTCCATCTGCAGGCCCAGCTCCCAGTGACTTTCGCGCTGGGCATCGAAGGCGCTGGCCCAGACGTCGGGGCCGCCGCTGCCGATGTTGCTGGTCTTGAATTGGGCGCTACGTGGCGCCGCTTCGTGCTTGAGCAGGTCGGAGAAGCTGCGTTGCCCGGCGAGATTGAAATGCAGGGCCGACATGCCGATGCACAGCGTCAGGCTGCCGCGGCCGGGGGTTCGCTGGAAAGTGCGTTCGGCGATGTCGCCCCAGGCCGAGGCCAGGTGTTGCAGCAGTTCGCTGGGCATGCCTTCGGGAACCGACAGGCGTGAGCCTTCCGCGCTCTCGGGAGGAAGCAGCAGGTGCTCCTTGAGTGCATCGACCAGCGCGTGCGGGTCCAGGCCGATTAGGTGGTTTAGTTCGGTGGCGCCGAACAGCGATTTGTAGCGTGGAGGGCCGTCCAGCTGTGGGGCAACAGCAAACAGGCTGGTCGGTTCGTCGGCGCGCCGCAGCGACGCCAGCTGGCTCCAGCTTTCCAGGGCTTCGGCCAGGCGTGCGATGCCGCTCTGGCGCATCTGGTTGCAGCGAGCGCAGCCCAGCAGCAGGGCGGCGATGTAGATCTGTTCCAGGCTCTGGCTTGTGCCGTTGTGGGCCAGGCTGTCGCGCACCTGCGCGCGCTGCAGGCCGTGTTGGCGGGCGATGCGGTACAGCTGATGCAGCTCCAGCCAGAGCCCCTCTGGCACCGGGCAGTACAACTGGGTGGAGCGCACCAGTGGGCCGTACAGGCAATGGCTGGCGCGCTGCAGGGCCACGGCGAGCAATTGCGCCCGCTCCTTGGCAAAGCTCGGCAGTTCTTCGGTGACGATCAGCTTGTAGCCCATGGCCAGGTGGTTCTGCAGGGCCTGGCAGAGGTTGGCGACCTTGCGTGGGCGCTCGTCAAGCACGATGGACTGGTTGAGGAAGTGCCGCGACAGATGGCTGCACACGAAGTGCACCTCAGGGCGCAACAGTTCGAGCAGCTGCAGACGATTGTCGCCGGGGGTGATCAGCTGGTTCAGCTCGGTCAGGCACTGGTAGAGCTGGCGGGCTGTCTCACCGATGTTGGCCTTCGGCAAGGCGGCGAGCCAGCGTTTCATGTCCCTGGGATTCGCGTCGCAGAGAGACAGCCCCTGTTTGTCGGGGGTGGGCACGCGCAGGAGCAGGTGGAGGCTCTGTTTATCCATACCGGGAGAGGTCCGTGACAGCTGGGCGGCGTCCATGCCGCCGGTTTTTTCGGAACTCTAGCAGCATCGGGGCGCGGTCGCAGCTCGCTGCCCGGCAGATGCGGAGTCGTATGCGTTCTGACTGCGCACCTTGTCGGATGTTCCTTGTGCTCAGACTCGCGGCGTGGCGAGCGCTTGGCCCATGCGCACCGGAGTGCCGGCGGCGAGGTTCTCGGCCCACTGCACCTGCTGCGGTCCGAACAGGACGATGGCGGTGGAGCCGAGCTTGAAGCGGCCCAGTTCGCCGCCTTTGCTCAGTTCGATGGCAGCGCGCGCCGCCTCGTCGTAACGAGTGGTTTTCAGTTCGCGCTTCGGCGGCGTGACCAGGCCAGCCCAGACCGTTTCCACGCTGGCCACGATCATGGCGCCAACCAGTACCACGGCCATCGGCCCGCGCTCGGTGTCGAACAGGCAGACCACGCGCTCGTTGCGGGCGAACAGCTCGGGCACGTTCTCTGCGGTGGTCTGGTTGACCGAGAACAGCCGGCCCGGCACATAGACCATCTCTTTCAGGGTGCCGGCCAGCGGCATGTGCACGCGGTGGTAGTCCTTGGGCGACAGGTAGATGGTGGCAAAGTCACCGCCCATGAAGGGCTTGGCACGTTCGGCGTCGCCGCCGAGCAGCTCCAGCACGCTGAAGCTGTGGCCCTTGGCCTGGAAGCAGCGGCCCTGCTCGATCGGACCCAATTGGCTGACCGCGCCGTCGGCCGGGCAGAGAATGGCTCCGGGTGTCTCGTCCAGCGGGCGCGCGCCGTCTTTCAGGGCGCGGGTGAAGAAGGCGTTGAAGTGTTCGTAGGCGCTCAGGTCTTCGACCTGGGCCTCGCTCATGTCGACCTGATACTGCTTGGCGAACCAGCCGATCAGGCGGTCCTTGAACCAGGCGGCGCGGCACTCGGCGGCGCAGCCGATCAGGCGCGACAGCAGGTGATGCGGCAGCAGGTACTGGCTGAGGATAAACAGGCGCTGTTTCATCGGTATTCCTTGATATCAGTGTTCGATCGGCGTGTCGGGCAGGTTGCCCCATTCAGACCAGGAGCCGGCATAGGCCTTGACCCGTGGATAGCCCAGCGCCTTGGCCACCAGGTAGGTGAAGCCGGAGCGGCGATGGGTCTGGCAGTGGGTGATCACTTCCTTGTCCTTGGTGATGCCGAGGCGCTCCAGAACCTGGGCCATGTCTTCGCGAATACGCAGTCCGCGCTGCGGGTCCATGCCGGCGGTCCACTCGAAGTTGACCGCGCCCGGCACGTGCCCGCCACGGGCGGAGAGCAGCTTTTCGCCGCTGAATTCGGCTGGCGAGCGGGCATCCCAGATCGCCAGGTCGGCGGCGCCCAGGCGGCCCTGCAGGTAGTCGCGGCTGGCGGTGGGCTCGTCGTGAATGGTCAGGCTGACCCTGCCGTCGGCGGCTGCGGGTATCTCCCGGCTCAGTTCGCGACCTTCGGTCATCCAGGCCTGCAGCCCGCCATTGAGGAAGTGGTAGCGGCCGTGGCCGATTACATCGAGCAGCCAGATGAAGCGCCCGGCCCAGCCGCCTCCTTCGTCGTCGTAGACCACGTAGACCGCATCCTCGCGGTGCCCTAGTTCGCCGAACAGTGCCTCCAGTTGGTGCTGCTCCGGCAGCAGGCCTGGCGCCGGCGGCTGGGCCCACTGGGTGCGTTTGCTGTCGACCCAGCGCGCCCCAGGAATATGGCCTTCGGCGTAGCGGGCGGCAGGGCTGAGATCAATCAGGATCAGCTCGTTGGCCTGCAGGCGGGTGGCCAGGTCGGCCGGTTCGATCACCAGCGGCAGGCCGGAGAAGGCGGACATGCGAAGACTCCGGATAGACGTTTGAGGGCGGATTGTAGCGAAAACCCCGCGCGCAGGCCGGCTGAAATCGTTGTCGGCATCAGGCGCCGCGACGGGCGAAGGTGGCCAGGCCGCGCTCGATGCATTGCACCGTCTTGGTAAAGGCTTGCAGCGGCACGGCACCCATTTCACCGCCGCCCTGATCGACCACCAGCAGCATCACCACCCGACCGTTGCTGGCCAGTGAGCGCAGCAGCAGGTGTTCACCGTTGAACAGGGCTTTCAGACTGCCCGGCAGCAGGGCAGACACCTGGGCAAGGTTGGCCGGGCTCAGGCGCAACTGCCCGGGTTCGGCCAGCAGTCGGCGCAGCACCTGGCTCTGGGCCGGATCGAGGCGCAATTGTGCCGCCGTCTCCGGGAGGCCGGCCACCTGCTGTGCCAGCAGGCGACTGTGGGTGCGATCTGCCAGCAGCACCATGATCCGCTGCATGCCGCAGGCCTGCAGGGCCTGACAGGCACTGTCGGTCAGTTGCAGGACATTGGCGAAGGGCGAGGGCTGGGCCAGCAGCTTGCTGCAGTGTTGCTTCCACAGTTCCAGTTGCGGGTTGCTGGCCGGCGCGGGCGGTGCCTGAACGGTCTTCAGTCGGCAGCTTTCCCAAGGCCACAGCAGGGCCTCGGCCGGATGCCAGAGACCCGGTTGTGCGTGCTGGCGGGCGCTCAGCGCCGCCTGCTGATGCACCAGTTGCTGTAACTCGGGAAGCGCAATCTGCAAGTACAGGCCGGTCAGGCGTTGCCAGCGCAGGTGGTGCTGGCAGCTCCAGTTGTGGTGGCTGGACAGTGCCAGGCCGCTGGCCAGCAGAATGCTGTTGGCCGGTTGCGTCAGCCAGCGGCGCAGAGGAGGATCGGCATCGAGCAGTTGCTGCTGGTGCAGCGGATGCTCGTTATCGCGTGCAATATGCAGGGCCTTGACCAGCAGGCGGCGATCTTCCACCAGCAGGCGATAACCCTGGATGATCCACTCCGGCATGCGCCAGTGCCTGGCCAGCGCCAGGCACAGCGGCAGCAGCGGAGTGCCGAGCAGCTCACGCTCGACCTTGCTCGCCGATTCGCCGCGACCCAGTACGCGCCGCTCCCAGGCTTCGAACAGCTGCGGTTGCATGGCCACCAGCGGCCACAGCGGGGCGAGGAACAGCAGGCTGCCCCAGTGGATCTCCTGCCACAGCCGTGCCAGGCGGCCGGCGAACAGGCCGTTGGCCTGTTGCGAGGCATGCAGGCCAATCAGCTGAATCTGCCGCAGTGGCAGTGGGATCTGCTCCTGTTCCTGCACCGACATCTGTGCGAGAAGTGCTTCCGCACGTTTGAGCCCCAGTCGGTTGAGGGCCATCTCCAGGCTCTCGGCGGGTTCGCCGAGGCTGCCGGAGCTGCGGTTGGCCTCGCGCAGTACGGTCAGTGCAATGGCCGGGCTTACCTGCATCTGCTCGGCGATCTCGCGCAGTGACCTGCGGCTGTCCAGCAGCACGCGGCGCACCGCCTCGTGGTGGTGGCTGGCGACGGGCAGGCGCACTGCGTCCAGCTGTTTCAGCCAGGCGTCGATGCTGCGTGGTAGGTGCTTTTCAGTGGGCATGCAGGTTGAGCCAAACTGGCTTTTCGCCTTTACTGCCTATAGTCTGGCGCAATACTTCCGATAATTAGAAGGGTTGTTTTGCAGAACCCTTATCGACTGACTCTTCAAGCTCACTCTCATGATCAAGATCGTAGGCATCCTGGTAGTCTTCGGCTGCGTGCTCGGTGGTTTCGTGCTGTCTGGCGGCAAGCTCATGGCATTGGTTCACCCGTTCGAGGTGATGATCATCGGCGGCGCGGCGCTGGGTGCCTTTCTTCAGGCCAATCCCGGCAGCGCGTTCATGACGGTGTTCAAGAAGTCGCTGGCGATGTTCAGCAGCCGCTTTACGCACGCGTTCTACCTGGAAGTGCTGAAGCTGCTCTATGAGATCCTCAACAAGAGCCGTCGCGAAGGCATGATGGCCATCGAGGCCGACGTTGAAGACCCCAATGCCAGTCCGATCTTCAGCAAGTACCCGGCGATCCTCAAGGATAAGCGGATGACCGAGTTCATCTGTGATTACCTGCGCATCATGTCCAGCGGCAATATGGCGCCCCACGAGCTGGAGAATCTCTTCGACATGGAGATCACCAGCCTGAAGGAAGAGTTGGAGCACCCCGCCCATGCAGTGGCGAAGGTGGCCGACGGCATGCCGGCAATGGGTATCGTGGCTGCAGTACTGGGTATCGTGATCACCATGTCCATTCTGGCGACGGCCGATAACGCACAGATCGGTGAGAAGGTGGCGACTGCTCTGGTCGGTACCTTCCTCGGCATTCTCGCCTCCTATGGCTTTTTCGCTCCTTTGGCGGGGGCTCTGGAGCACGATGCCAAAGAGGAGCTCAACCTGTACGAGTCGATCAAGGCGACTTTGGTGGCATCAGCCTCCGGCATGCCGCCGACGCTGGCCGTCGAGTTCGGACGCAAGGTGCTGTTCCCGGCCCACAGGCCGAGTTTCAGTGAGCTCGAACAGGCCATGCGTGGCAACTGAGGCGAGCGGCTGAGTCATGGAGAACAACCAGCCGATTCTGGTCAAGCGGGTCAAGAAGATCGCCGGGGGCCATCACGGTGGCGCCTGGAAGATCGCTTTCGCCGACTTTGCCACGGCGATGATGGCCTTCTTCCTGGTGATGTGGCTGATGTCCTCGGCCACGCCCGAGCAGAAGAAGGCGATTTCCGGCTACTTCCAGGACCCCATCGGCTTTACCGAGAGTGCCAGCCCCTACGTCATCGACCTGGGCGGCACGCCAACGCCTGCGCCGGATCGCACGCTCAATCCCGAGCTGAAAGATGCGCCGGATTCCCAGGAGGCTGCCGTCGACGCCACGCAGGATCCCGCCGAGATCGATCCCAGCCAGGCCGAGACCCTGGCCGAGCAGGTCGAGCGCGAGCGCCTGGAGATGCTGCTGCAGGAGCTGCAAACCAAGGTCGAGGAGAATCCCGAGCTGCAGAAGTTCAAGGATCAGATCCTCTTCGAAATCACCCAGGACGGCCTGCGCATCCAGATCATGGATGCCGAGAATCGCCCGATGTTCGACCTCGGCAGTGCACGCCTGCAGCCCTATTTCGAAGACATCCTGCTGATCCTGGCCGACACCATCAAGGCGGTGCCGAACAAGATCAGCGTCAGCGGCCACACCGATGCCAAACCGTTCGCCGGCGATGGCGACTTCGGCAACTGGGAGTTGTCGGCCAACCGTGCCAACGCGGCACGGCGCGCCCTGGTGGCAGGCGGCTACCCGGATGACAGCGTTGCGCGCGTGGTGGGTTATGCCTCCTCGGCGCTGTTCGATCGCAAAGATCCGTTCAATCCGGTGAACCGGCGTATCGACATCATCGTCCTGACCAAGAAGGCACAGCGTGCCATCGAGGGTGAGCAGGACGGCGGCGGTGATGCGGTTCCGACCGAGGCCACGGCGCCCGGGCAGGCGCCTCCCGCCGCGGACGAGCCGGCCCAGCCCGACGAGCTGCGCCAACGGCTGAACATTTTCGAGGATGGTGCCCTGCAGTTCGACCAGCCGCAGGAATGAAAGAGGCCGCGATCATCGCGGCCTCTTCGTTTCAGCGCACCATCAGTATTCGGGTTCGGGCAGGCTGGCCAGGATGTGGCGGTAGCTGGCCATGCGTTGCGGCTGGATGCGACCGTCCTCCAGGGCCTTGAGCAGGGCGCAGCCCGGTTCGCGGTCATGCTTGCAGTCGCGGAAGCGGCAGGTGCCGAGCAGGTCGCGGAACTCGATGAATCCCGCTTCCACGTCATCGCGGCTGACATGCACCAGGCCGAACTCGCGGATGCCGGGCGAATCGATCAATTCACCGCCGCCAGGGAAGTGGAACAGGCGCGCCGTGGTAGTGGTGTGGGTGCCCTTGCCGGTGACTTCCGACAGGTCGCCGACGCGGGTATCGACCCCCGGCAGCAGGCTGTTGACCAGCGATGACTTGCCCACCCCGGACTGGCCGACAAATACGCTGACATGACCATCCAGGCGCTGCTGCAGCTGTTCCATGCCGCCGCCGCCGTGGGCCGAGACTTCCAGCAGCTCGTAGCCGAGCTGGCGGTAGGTGGTCAGCAGGTTGTCCACGTGCCCGCTGTTTTCCTCGTCGAGCAGGTCGGCCTTGTTCAGCAGCAGCAGTGGGCGGATGCCGGCATGCTCGGCGGCTACTAGGTAGCGGTCGATCAGGTTGGCGTGCGGGTGCGGCAGCGGGGCGAAGACGATGACGATCAGGTCGACGTTGGCGGCCACCGGCTTAAGCAGACCGCGCATGTCCGGGCGGCACAGCTCGGAGTGGCGTGGCAGCTGCGCGACGATCACGCCGTGGCCCTGGTTGCCCGCGCGCCAGACCACACGGTCGCCGGTGACCAGGGGCGGCAGGTTGGCGCGCAGGTGGCAGCGCTGGACCTGGCCGGTCAGCTCGCCTTCCAGGGCCTCGACCTCGACCTGCACGCCGAAGTGGGCGATTACCAGGCCGGTCTGTTCCGCGCCCAGGTCACCGCCTTCCAGCTCATCGAGCAGGCGCGATTCGCGCTTGGCCGCGCGGGCGGCGCGCTCCTCCTGGACTTTCTCGATGCGCCAGCTCTGCCGGCGGGTCAGTTGGCGTTTGGCCATGAAGGTTCCGCTGAATAAGAAAACGGCGGCGAGTTTAGCACGCGGGGCGGCTGGCCCTGGCGTCGGCCTGCTGGTACAACAGCGGCATGCTCGAAACTCTGCGCACTCGATACCCAGCCCTGCTCGCCCTGCTGGCCCAGTTACTGGCCCTGGCGGTGATCGCCTGCCTGTTGTTGCTGTTCGTTCGGCTCGTCGACTGGCGCCCGAGCCTGTGGCAGGCGGCGCTCGCTCAGGGCGCGCTGGCGGCGGCGCTGGGGCAGTGGCTGGGGCTGCGCCGCTGGTGGCTGGCGCTGAACCTGGCTTTCGTCCCCGGCCTGCTGGCGCTGCAGAGTCGCGAGTGGCCAGCCTGGTGGTTCCTGGTCGCTTTCGGCCTGCTGCTGCTGATCAACTGGAACAGCTTTCGCGAGCGCGTACCGCTGTACCTCAGCGGGGCGCGCACCCGCCAGCGCCTGAGTCAGCGCCTCGCCGGGCTGCCGCCCGACTTTCGCTTCGTCGACCTTGGGTGCGGTCTGGGCAGTGCGCTGGTGCAGCTGGCGCGCGACTATCCGCAGGCGCGCCTGGTCGGCGTGGAAACGGCACCGCTGGTGTTTCTGCTGGCCTGGCTGCGCTGCCTGCCGTATCGCCAGGTGCGGGTCCGTTATCGCAGCCTGTGGCGCGAGCCGCTGGGTGACTATGACGTGGTGTACTGCTTCCTTTCGCCAGCGCCGATGGCCGAGCTGTGGGCCAAGGCCCGGCGCGAGATGCGTCCCGGCAGCCTGCTGGTCAGCAACAGCTTCGAGGTGCCGGGGGTTCCCGCTGGCGAAGTCATCGCGCTGCACGACTGGCGCGACTCGCGGCTACTGCTCTGGCACTTCTGAGCGGCTAAACTGGCGCCTGTCTAGAAGGAGCCGAGCCCATGCCGCAGAACCCCAACAACCTGATTTGGATCGACCTGGAAATGACCGGGCTGGATCCGGAGCGCGATGTCATCATCGAGATGGCCACCATCGTCACCGACAGCGACCTCAACATCCTCGCCGAGGGGCCGGTGATCGCCGTGCACCAGAGCGATGCGGTGCTGGCCGGGATGGACGAGTGGAACACCCGTACCCACGGTGAAAGCGGTCTGACCCAGCGCGTGCGCGAAAGCACCATCGGCCCGGCCGAAGCCGAGGCGCAGACCATCGCCTTCCTCGAGCAGTGGGTGCCGAAGGGCAAGTCGCCGATCTGCGGCAACAGCATCGGCCAGGATCGACGCTTCCTCTACAAGTACATGCAGAACCTGGAAGCCTACTTCCACTACCGCTATCTGGACGTATCGACCCTGAAGATCCTCGCTGGCATGTGGGCGCCGCAGGTCAAGGACTCGTTCCAGAAGCAGGGTACGCACCAGGCGCTGGACGACATCCGCGAGTCCATCGCCGAGCTCCGCCATTACCGCCAGCACTTCCTGAAAGTGTGAGTGCCCCAGGGCCCGCCTAGTGCGGGCCTTTTTCATGGTGGCGCGCCAGCGCCCAGGCGACGTGCTCGCGCACCAGTTCCGACGGGTGCTCGCGCCGCGCGCGCAGCGCCTCCAGTACCGGGATGGTCGACGGCGCATTGCCCAGCCCCACGGCCAGGTTGCGCAGCCAGCGTTCGTAGCCGGCGCGGCGCAATGGCGAGCCCTCGGTACGGCTGAGGAACTCTTCTTCCGTCCACAGGAACAGCTCGACCAGGCCGCCGCTGTCCAGGCCGTGGCGCGGCTGGAAGTCAGCCTGCTCGGTGGGGCGGGCGAAACGGTTCCACGGGCAGACGATCTGGCAGTCGTCGCAGCCGAACACCCGGTTGCCGATGGGCGCGCGCAGCTCCTCGGGAATAGGTCCCTTGAGCTCGATGGTGAGGTACGAGATGCAGCGCCGCGCGTCCAGCACGTAGGGGCCGGCGAAGGCGGCGGTCGGGCAGATGTCCATGCAGGCCGTGCAGCGCCCGCAATGCTCGCTGGCATGTGGCGCGTCGATTGGCAGCGGAATGTCGACGAACAGCTCGCCGAGGAAGAACCAGCTACCGGCCTTGCGGTTGAGTACCAGGGTGTTCTTGCCGATCCAGCCGAGGCCGGCCTTTTCGGCGATGGCCTTTTCCAGCACCGGTGCGCTGTCGACGAAGGCGCGATGGCCAAAGGGGCCGATGACCGCCTGGATGCGCTCGGCCAGCTGCTGCAGACGCTTGCGCACCAGCTTGTGGTAGTCGCGGCCCAGCGCGTAGCGCGACACGTAGGCCTGCTCGGGTTGCGCCAGGCGCTCGGTCATCCGGGTGTCGCCGGGCAGGTAGTCCATGCGCAGCGACACCACGCGCAGGGTGCCGGGTACCAGCTCATCCGGGTGCGAGCGCTTGCTGCCGTGCGCGGCCATGTAGTCCATCTCGCCCTGGTAGCCGGCATCCAGCCAGCGCTGCAAGTGCGCCTCGTGCTCGCCGAGGTTGACGTCGGTGATGCCGACCTGCTGGAAGCCCAGCTCGCGCCCCCAGTCCTTGATGGACTGCGCCAGTTGCGCAAGATCGGTAGGGGAGTCGGACATGGCGGGGCGGCGAGGCAGGGGAGAGGGGTATAATTCTGCCAGACCTCGCCCGAATAGCCGAACATGCGCAACGATCACGACTGGCCTCTTCCTTTATACAGCGCCGCCCAGGTGCGCGAGCTGGACGCCCGGCTGATTGCCGCCGGCACCCCCGGATTCGAGTTGATGCAGCGCGCCGCGCATGCTGCCTGGCGCGCCCTGCGGCAGCGCTGGCCGCAGGCAGGTGCCGTCACCGTGCTGGCCGGGGCCGGCAACAATGCCGGCGACGGCTACCTGATCGCCGAGCTGGCGCAGCGCGCCGGCTGGACCGTGCGCGTACTGGCGGTCGGCGAACCGGAGCGGCTGCAGGGCGACGCCGCCCTGGCCCGCGATGCCGCGCAGGCGGCCGGCGTGGCCATTGAGGTCTGGCATTCAGGTGCCGAGCTGCGCGGCGTACTGGTCGATGCGCTGCTCGGCACCGGTTTTGCCGGCGAGCTGCGGCCCCACTACGCCCAGGCCGTCGAGGCGATCAACAGCGCCGGCCTGCCGGTGCTGGCGGTGGATATCCCGACCGGGCTGCACGCCGACACCGGCTGCGTGGTGGAGCAGGCGGTGCGCGCCGATCTCACCGTGACCTTCATCGGTCTGAAGATCGGCCTGTTCACCGGTGATGCGCCGGACTGGGTCGGCGAGCTGGTGTTCGATGACCTGCAGGCCGAGCCTGAGCTGGTTGCTCAGCAGTCCTTTGTTGCCCGGCGCCTGGCCGGCAGCGCGGTGCCGTCACTGGCGCCGCGTGCGCGCACCGCGCACAAGGGTAGCTTCGGCCATGTGCTGGTGATCGGCGGCGACCGTGGCTTCGGTGGCGCCGCCCTGCTCAGTGCCGAGAGCGCCCTGCGGGCCGGTGCCGGTCTGGTTTCCCTGGCCACGCGTCCCGAGCATCTGGTTGCCAGCCTGGCGCGCCTGCCGGAGGTGATGTGCCAGCCCACCGAGTCCACCTACCAGCTGCCCGAGCTGTGCGCGCGTGCCGATGTGCTGGTGGTGGGGCCCGGCCTCGGCCAGCAGGCCTGGGGGCGCAGCCTGCTCAGCGCGGCGGCGGCCAGCGCGCGGCCGCAGGTGTGGGATGCTGATGCACTCAACCTGCTGGCGGCAGGTAGCGTCGAGCTGCCAGCCGACAGCCTGATGACCCCGCATCCCGGCGAGGCGGCGCGCCTGCTGGGGATCACCACGGCAGAAGTACAGGCGGACCGACCCGCCGCCGCCCTGGCCCTGGCGCGCCGTTACCAGGCGGTAGTGGTGCTCAAGGGCGCCGGCAGTCTGGTGGCCGCGCCGGACGGTCGCCTGCTGCTCTGTGATCGTGGTCATCCGGCCATGGCGGGCGCCGGCCTCGGTGATGTGCTGGCCGGGCTGCTCGGGGCCCTGCGCGCACAGGGGCTGGAGGCTTTCGAGGCGGCCGCCCTGGGTGTGTTGCTGCATGCCGGCGCCGGCATGCGTCAGGGCGAGCTGGGGCGTGGCCTGGCGGCCAGCGATCTGATTCCGACCATTCGTCAGCTACTGGAGGAGCATGCACCTTGCCTGAAATGACTCTCTATGCCGAAGGCGAAGACGCCATGTACGAGCTGGGTGCGCGCATCGCCCGGGCGACCGGCGGTCGCGGTGTGATCTACCTGCACGGCGACCTCGGCGCCGGCAAGACTACCCTGTCACGCGGCATCCTCCGTGGCCTGGGGCACAGCGGCGCGGTGAAAAGCCCGACCTTCACCCTGGTCGAGCCCTATGAGCTGGGTGAGGTGCGGGCGTTCCACTTCGACCTGTATCGCCTGGCCGATCCGGAAGAGCTGGAGTTCCTCGGCATTCGCGACTATTTCGAAGGCGATGCGCTGTGCCTGATCGAATGGCCTGAGCGCGGCGCCGGCGTTTTGCCAAAGGCGGACCTGGACATTACCATTAGCCCGCATGGAGTCGGCCGCACGCTGCAGTTGCAGGCACATGGTGCGCGGGCCGAAGCGTGGTGTGCTGCCTTATAAGAGTTTAAGAAAGATGGGGAAGGCTATGCGCATGCGTGCGCTGTTTGGCGGTATCGGAGTCATGCTGGCGGCACTGGCCGTCGACGTGCTGGCCGCCACGGAAATCCGCAGCGTGCGCTTGTGGCGCGCGCCGGATAACACCCGCCTGGTCTTCGATCTTTCCGGTCCGGTGCAGCACAGCGTGTTCACCCTGGCCGCACCCAATCGCATCGTCATCGACGTCAACGGCGCCCAGTTGGCCACCCGACTGGACCAGCTGTCCCTGAGCAATACGCCGATTACCGGCGTGCGCTCCGCGCAGCGTTCGCCCACCGACCTGCGTCTGGTCCTCGACCTCTCCGCCGGCGTCACGCCGAAGAGCTTCACCCTGGCGCCGAACCAGCAGTACGGGCACCGTCTGGTGGTCGATCTTTTTGATCAGGCTGCCGGCGCCGCGCCTGGCGCGCCCAAGACGCCGCAAGTGCAGCAGCCGGTCAACAGTGCGCCGCCGGTCGCCAGTGCGCCCGGTTCGGCCCCGGCCAAACTGCCGCCAGTACCCGGCGGCAAGCGCGATATCGTCATCGCCATCGACGCTGGCCATGGCGGCGAGGACCCTGGCGCCCTAGGTCCGGGCAAGAAGCTCTATGAAAAGCATGTAACGCTGGCCATTTCCAAGGAGCTGCAGCGGCAGATCAACGCCGAGCGCGGCTTCCGTGGCGAGCTGGTGCGCACCGGCGATTACTTCATACCGCTGCGCAAGCGCACCGAGATCGCGCGCAAGAAAGGCGCCGACCTGTTCGTCTCCATTCACGCGGACGCCGCGCCCAGCAGCCGCGCCTTCGGCGCTTCGGTCTACGCCCTGTCGGACCGTGGTGCGACCTCTGAAACCGCGCGCTGGCTGGCCGACAGCGAGAACCAGTCCGACCTTATCGGCGGTGCCGGCAGCGTCAGCCTGGACGACAAGGATCGCGTGCTGGCTGGCGTGCTGCTCGACCTGTCGATGACCGCCTCGCTGTCGTCCAGCCTCAATGTCGGGCAGCAGGTGCTGAGCAAGATGGGTTACATCACGCCGCTGCACAAACGCCGGGTCGAACAGGCGGGCTTCATGGTGCTGAAGTCCCCGGACATCCCGTCGATCCTGGTGGAGACCGGCTTCATCTCCAACCCCAACGAGGCCAGCAAGCTGTCCACCGTCGGCCATCAGCAGGCCCTGGCGCGCTCTATCACGGCGGGTGTGCGGCAGTTCTTCCAGCAGAATCCGCCGCCCGGCACCTATATCGCCTGGCTGCGCGACAACGGCAAGATCGCACCCGGACCGCGCGTGCACGTGGTTTCCTCTGGCGAGAGTCTGGCGCTGATCGCGCAGCGCTACCAGGTCAGCCTGGCCTCGCTGCGCAGCGCCAACCAGTTGCGCAACGACACCATCAAGGTCGGTCAGACCCTCAATATCCCCGCGACCGCCCTGGCGGCCCAGCCATGATCGAGTCGCGGCGCATCCAGCTGCTCAGTCCGCGGCTGGCCAACCAGATTGCCGCCGGCGAGGTGGTCGAACGCCCGGCTTCGGTGGCCAAGGAACTGCTGGAAAACAGCCTGGACGCCGGTGCCCGCCGGGTCGACGTCGAGGTCGAGCAGGGTGGCATCAAGCTGTTGCGCATCCGTGATGACGGTTGCGGTATCCCGCCGGACGACCTGCCCCTGGCCCTGGCGCGCCATGCCACCAGCAAGATTCGCGAGCTGGAAGACCTGGAAGCGGTTTCCAGCCTGGGTTTTCGTGGCGAGGCGCTGGCCTCGATCAGCTCGGTGGCGCGTCTGACCATGACCTCGCGCACCGCCGAGGCCGAGCAGGCCTGGCAGGTGGAGACCGAAGGGCGCGACATGGAGGCGCGGGTACAGCCCGCGGCACATCCGGTCGGCACTTCGGTGGAGGTGCGCGACCTGTTCTTCAACACCCCGGCGCGGCGCAAGTTCCTGCGCGCCGAGAAGACCGAGTTCGACCATCTGCAGGAAGTCATCAAGCGTCTGGCCCTGGCCCGCTTCGATGTGGCCTTCCACCTCCGCCACAACGGCAAGACGGTGTTCGCCCTGCACGAGGCGCCGGACGAAATCAGTCGTGCGCGCCGGGTCGCCAGCGTCTGCGGCCCGGCCTTCCTCGAGCAGGCCCTGCCGATCGAGGTGGAGCGCAGCGGCCTGCGCCTGTGGGGCTGGGTCGGCCTGCCGACCTTCTCGCGCAGCCAGGCGGACCTGCAGTATTTCTACGTCAACGGCCGCATGGTGCGCGACAAGCTGGTCGCCCATGCCGTGCGCCAGGCCTACCGCGACGTGCTGTTCAACGGTCGCCACCCGACCTTCGTGCTGTTCCTCGAGATCGACCCGGGTGTGGTCGACGTCAATGTGCATCCGACCAAGCACGAAGTGCGTTTCCGCGACAGCCGCATGGTTCACGACTTCCTCTACGGCACCCTGCACCGGGCGCTCGGCGAGGTGCGTCCGGAAGATCAGCTGGCGGCGCCGGCGGCGGTGCAGCAGATCGTCCGGCCGAGCGGCATTGCCGCTGGCGAGTTCGGGCCCCAGGGCGAGATTGGCCTGGCCGCCAGCGTTCTGCAGCAACCCGCTGCGGAGCCGTCGGTCTGGCGCTCGGCGGGTGCCGGCTATCAGGCGCCGCGGCCACAGGCCGGGATACCGCAGGCCGAGGCCCAGGGCGCCTACCGCGAATACTTCGCGCCACTGCCCGAGCAACCTGCCGCGCTGCCGGCGACGCAGGGCGACATACCGCCGCTGGGCTACGCCCTGGCCCAGCTCAAGGGGGTCTACATCCTCGCCGAGAATGCCCAGGGCATGGTGCTGGTGGACATGCATGCGGCCCACGAGCGCATCACCTATGAGCGGTTGAAGACCGCCATGGCCTGCGAAGGCCTACGCGGCCAGCCGCTGCTGGTGCCGGAAAGCATCGCCCTGAGCCAGCGCGAGGCCGATTGTGCCGAGGAGCATGCGCAGTGGTTCCAGCGCCTGGGCTTCGAGCTGCAGCGCCTGGGCGAGGAAAGCCTGGCGATTCGGCAGATTCCGGCCCTGCTCAAGCAGGCCGAAGCCACCCAGCTGGTGCGCGACGTGCTCGCCGATCTGCTGGAGTACGGCACCAGCGACCGCATTCAGGCGCACCTCAACGAGCTGCTGGCGACCATGGCCTGCCATGGCGCAGTACGCGCCAATCGCCGCCTGACCCTGCCGGAAATGAATGCCCTGCTGCGCGATATGGAGCAGACCGAGCGCAGTGGCCAGTGCAACCACGGCCGGCCGACCTGGACTCAGCTGGGCATGGATGATCTGGACAAGCTGTTCCTGCGCGGTCGCTGACGGCGAGCGGTGCTGAAAAACGGTTCGGAAAGCGCATACGCAGCGAGTAGACTGCGCCTCTTGCCGATCCGGCCCCTTCCTAGAAGCCTCGTCTGAGCCGCACATGTGCGCTTGGAGAGTGATTGCAGAGTTATGACCGAGCGCCTGCCTCCCGCCATCTTTTTGATGGGTCCCACCGCTTCCGGCAAGACCGACCTGGCCCTGGCCCTGGCGGATGCGTTGCCTTGCGAGCTGATCAGCGTCGATTCGGCACTGATCTACCGGGGTATGGACATCGGTACGGCGAAGCCGGACAAGGCCACGCTGGCGTGTTATCCGCATCGCCTGGTGGATATCCGTGATCCGGTCGAGAGCTACTCGGCGGCCGAGTTTCGCGCCGACGCCCTGGCCGCGATGGCCGAGATCACCGCGCGCGGGCGCATTCCGCTGCTGGTGGGCGGCACCATGCTCTATTACAAGGCCTTGCTGGAAGGCTTGGCCGATATGCCGGGCGCCGACCCCGCGGTACGCGCCGAGCTGGAGGCCTGGGCGGCCGTCGAGGGCTGGGAGGCGCTGCACCGTGAGCTGGCGCGCGTCGATCCGGAGTCGGCAGCACGCATCCATCCCAACGATCCCCAGCGGCTGGTGCGGGCGCTGGAGGTGTATCGCGTCAGCGGATTGAGCATGACTGCGCATCGGCAGCGGCAAATGGCTCAAAATGGCGGTCTACAGGCGCCTGGCGTGGGGCAATTGCCTTATACTGTCGCGCAATTCGCCATCGCTCCCGAGCAGCGCCAGGTGCTGCACGAGCGGATCGCCCGCCGATTTCACCTGATGCTGGAACAGGGCTTTGTCGAAGAGGTCGAAGCGCTGCGCCTGCGGGAAGATCTGCATGCGGGGTTGCCGTCGATTCGTGCGGTCGGTTATCGCCAGGTATGGGATTACCTGGACGGTCGCCTGAGCCGCGAAGAGATGGCGGAGCGGGGCGTCATCGCCACGCGTCAGTTGGCCAAGCGCCAGTTTACCTGGCTGCGCGGCTGGGAAAGCCTGTACTGGCTGGACAGCCTGGCCAGTGACAATCTGACGCGTGCCTTGAAATACCTGAGGGCGGTCTCCATATTGTGATGAGACCCGCCTGTTCGCCGTCTATCCTTGGCTTTTGAGGCTGATACGGCATAAGCCATTTTTGCTTTACTACATTTTGAACCTTAAGGAGTGCGGCACATGTCAAAAGGGCATTCGCTACAAGACCCTTACCTGAATACCCTGCGTAAGGAACGCGTACCGGTTTCCATCTATCTGGTCAACGGCATCAAACTGCAAGGCCAGATCGAATCCTTCGACCAGTTCGTGATTTTGCTGAAGAACACTGTCAGCCAGATGGTCTACAAACACGCCATCTCCACCGTGGTGCCGAGCCGCCCGGTGCGCCTGCCCAGTGCGACCGAAGGCGAGCAGGTCGAGCCGGGCAACGCCTGATAGGAGCCTGACTTGTTCTTCGAGCGTCACGGCGGCGGTGAGCGGGCCATTCTCGTTCACCTGGAAGGCAGTAACCCCGAGGCGGCCGAAGATCCGCAGGAGTTTCAGGACCTGGCTCTGTCGGCCGGTGCGGACATGGTGGCGTTGGTCACCGTGTCGCGACACATGCCGACCGCAAAATTCCTCATCGGCAGTGGCAAGGTCGAGGAGTTGCGCGATCTGGTCAAGGAGTCCGAGGCCGAGCTGGTCATCTTCAATCACACCCTCACGCCCAGCCAGGAGCGTAACCTCGAGCGCGTTTTCGAGTGCCGCGTACTGGATCGCACCGGGCTGATCCTCGATATCTTCGCCCAACGCGCCCGTACCCATGAGGGCAAGCTGCAGGTCGAGCTCGCCCAGCTGGACCACATGAGCACGCGCCTGGTGCGTGGCTGGACCCACCTGGAGCGGCAGAAGGGTGGTATCGGCCTGCGCGGCCCGGGTGAAACCCAGCTGGAAACCGACCGTCGTCTGCTGCGTGTGCGCATTCGCCAGATCAAGCAGAAGCTGGAGAAGGTGCGCAGCCAGCGCGAGCAGGCTCGTCGCGGCCGCCGCCGTGCGGATATCCCCTCGGTGTCGCTGGTGGGCTACACCAACGCCGGCAAATCCACGTTGTTCAATGCGCTGACCACTTCCGAGGTCTATGCGGCCGACCAGTTGTTCGCCACCCTCGACCCGACCCTGCGTCGCCTTGAGCTGGATGATCTGGGGCCGGTGGTGCTGGCCGATACGGTGGGTTTCATCCGTCATCTGCCGCACAAGTTGGTCGAGGCGTTTCGCGCCACCCTGGAAGAATCAAGCAATTCCGACCTGCTGCTGCACGTGATCGATTCGCATGAGCCGGAGCGTGATCAGCAGATCGAGCAGGTCATGGCGGTGCTGGGTGAGATCGGTGCCAACGAGCTGCCGATTCTCGAGGTGTACAACAAGATCGACTTGGTCGAGGGCGTTGAACCGCAGATTCAGCGCGACGGCGATGGCAAACCGGAGCGCGTTTGGCTTTCCGCGCGCGACGGCAAAGGCCTCGAACTGCTGCGTCAGGCGGTGGCCGAACTGCTTGGCGAGGATCTGTTCGTTGGCACGCTGCGCCTGCCGCAGCGCCTGGGGCGTTTGCGTGCGCAGTTCTTCGAGTTGAACGCGGTACAGAGCGAGTCGCACGACGAGGCGGGCGATACGCTGCTGGCCATCCGCCTGCCGCGCGCCGAGCTGAATCGCCTGGTCAGTCGCGAAGGGCTGAAGCCGCAGGATTTCCTTGAGCAACACACTTTGCAATAAAGCCCGGGCCGTCGCTTTTGCGGCAGCTCGGGTGCTTCGGTAGCATGGGCCGGCGCGCCGCGGGCGCGTCTTCGCTTTATTAGATGGAGAGCGCTATGGCTTGGAATGAGCCGGGTGGCAACTCGAACAATCAGGATCCCTGGGGCGGCCGCAAGGGCGGTGGACGCCAGGGGCCGCCGGACCTCGACGAGGCCTTCCGCAAGCTGCAGGAGAGCCTCAACGGCATCTTCGGTGGCGGCAAGAAACGCGATGGCGAAGGCCAGGGCGGTGGCTGGGGCATGCTCGGCATCGGTGCCGCTCTGCTCGGCGCGGTCTGGCTGTGGAATGCCGTGTACATCGTCGATGCTCAGGAGCAGGCGGTTGTTTTGCGCCTGGGTGAGTACAACCGGACTGTCGAACAGGGCCTGAATATCTACTTCCCGCCCTTCGAGAAGAAGTTCCAGGAAAACGTCACGCGCGAACGCTCCTTCACGCTGCAGGGGCAGATGCTCACCGAGGACGAGAACATCGTCGAGGTGCCGCTGACCGTGCAGTACAAGATCAGCAACCTGCAGTACTTCGTGCTCAACGTCGATGCGCCCGAGGTGAGCCTGCAGCACGCCACCGAAAGCGCTCTGCGCCATGTCGCTGGTTCCACCTCCATGGATGAGGTGATTACCCTCGGCCGTGAGCAGATGGGCCAGGAAGTCAGCCAGCGCCTGCAGAAGTTCCTCAACGACTACGGCACCGGCATCACCGTCACCCAGGTCAACATCCAGCGCGCCACGGCTCCGGCCGAGGTCAAGGATGCCTTTGATGACGTGATTCGTGCCCGTGAGGACGAGCAGCGCGAGAAGAATCAGGCCGAAACCTACGCCAACGGTGTGGTGCCCGAGGCTCGTGGTCAGGCTCAGCGCCTCATCGAGGAAGCCAACGGCTACCGCGACGAGGTAGTGGCGCGTGCCCAAGGTGAGGCCGATCGCTTCAGCAAGCTGCTGGCCGAGTACCGCAAGGCGCCTGAAGTGACGCGTCAGCGTCTTTATCTGGACACCATGCAGCAGGTCTACGGCAGCACCAGCAAGGTGCTGGTGACTGGCAAGGACGGGCAGAACAACCTGCTCTACCTGCCGCTCGACAAGATGATCGACTCCCGCCCGACGGCACCGGCCGGTGCCGCAGGCCAGGCGGGTACCGCCTCGAGCGAGGGCGCGACGCGCATCATCAACGACCTGCAGCAGCGTGAGCTGCGCACGAGGGAGAGCCGCTGATGAGCAATAAATCCCTGTTTGCCCTGATCGGGGGCGTGCTCCTTGCCATCGTGGCGTGGAACAGCATCTATATCGTCTACCAGACCGAGAAGGCCGTGCTGCTGCAGTTCGGTAAGATCCAGAACCCGGACGTCAAGCCGGGGCTGCACTTCAAGGTGCCGCTGATGAACCAGGTGCGCAAGTTCGACGGCCGCCTGCTCACCCTGGAATCGCCGATTCAGCGCATCCTGACCAAGGAAAAGAAGGCGGTGATGGTCGATGCCTATGCCAAGTGGCGAGTGGCTGATGCCGAGCACTTCTACACCGCGACCTCGGGTATTCGCCAGATCGCCGATGACCGCCTGTCGCAGCGTCTGATCACCGCACTGGCCAACCAGTTCGGTACCCGCACCCTGCATGAGGTGGTTTCCGGTGAGCGTGACCTGCTGATGGCGGACATCACCAAGTCGCTCAACGGCATGGCGCAGAAGGAGCTGGGTATCGAGGTGGTCGATGTACGCGTCAAGGCCATCGACCTGCCGAAAGAGGTCTATCGCAGCGTGTTCGATCGCATGAGCTCGGAGCGTGAACGCGAAGCCCGCGAGCACCGCGCCAAGGGCCGCGAGCTGGCCGAGGGCATTCGTGCCGATGCCGACCGCCAGAAACGCGTGATCCTGGCCGATGCCTACCGTGAGGCGGAAGAGGTTCGCGGTGATGGTGACGCCAAGGCGGCCGCCATCTACGCCGCGGCCTACAACCAGGATGCCGAGTTCTACGCCTTCTACCGTAGCCTGGGTGCCTATCGCGAAAGCTTCTCGAGCAAGAGCGATGTGCTGGTGCTGGATCCGAGCAGCGATTTCTTCCGCTATCTGCAGCAGCCCAAGCCCTGATCCGGTGTGCCCTGGCGTGGCCGTTCGGCCACGTCGGGGTGACCTCCGGGGAAAACGTGTTATCATGGGTCAGCCGGGAAAATGCCCGGCTTTTTTGCGTCTGCGGGAATCATGTGGCAGGAACTGGGCATCGCTTTTTGTCTAATGCTGGTGCTGGAAGGCATCCTGCCGTTCCTCTATCCGCGACGTTGGCGCGGCGCAATCGCGCAACTGGTGCAGCTGCCGGATCGTCAGCTGCGCCTCATGGGGCTGGCCAGCATGCTGCTGGGGACTGCCCTCCTGTATCTGCTTCACTGAAGGCTGCCGCCCGTACCGAGAGGGGAATGGCGAAATGGCAACGGTAGACCGCTGGCTCCTGCCAGATGGCATCGAAGAAGTACTGCCGCCGGAAGCGGCACTGATCGAGGCGGCACGCCGCCAGGTGCTGGATCTGTTCCAGCGTTGGGGTTACGAGTTCGTCGTCACCCCGCACATCGAATACCTCGAGTCCCTGCTCACCGGTGCCGGTCAGGACCTGGATCTGCGCACCTTCAAGGTGACCGATCCGCTGTCCGGGCGGCAGATGGGCTTTCGGGCCGACATCACCCCGCAGGTGGCGCGGATGGATGCGCACACCCTGCGTCGCGAGGGTCCGAGCCGCCTGTGCTATGCCGGCAGTGTGCTGCACGCCAAGCCGCGGGCACTCGCCACCTCGCGCAGCCCGATCCAGCTGGGTGCCGAGCTGTACGGCGACGCCAGCCCGGCCAGCGATGTCGAAGTCATCAGCCTGATGCTCGATACCCTGGCCCTGGCGCGTGTGCCGGATGTGCACATGGACCTCGGTCATGTCGGCATCTACCGCGGCCTGGCCCGCGCCGCCGGGCTGTCCGGTGAGGCTGAGCAGCAGTTGTTCGACGCCCTGCAGCGCAAGGCCATCGACGAGGTCGATGCGCTCACCGAGTCCCTGCAGCCGCACTTGGCCACCATGCTGCGTGCGCTGGTCGAGCTGTGTGGCGGCCGCGAAGTGCTGGACCTGGCCCAGGCCTGCCTGGTCGAGGCGCCAGACGAGGTGCATGCCGCACTGGATCAGCTGGTGGCGATCGCCGACCAGTTGGAACTGCGTTATCCCGAACTGCCGCTGTATTTCGACCTTGGTGAACTGCGTGGCTACCACTACCACACCGGCGTGGTGTTCGCCGCGTTCGTGCCGGGTGTTGGCCAGTCCATCGCCCAGGGCGGTCGCTACGATGACGTCGGAGGCAACTTCGGCCGGGCGCGCCCGGCCACCGGTTTCTCCACTGACCTGAAGACCCTGGTGACCCTGGGTGACATGCAGGTCGAGGCGCAGGAAGCCGGCGTGTGGGCACCGGATCATCATGACCTGTACCTGTGGCAGGCCGTGCAGCGCCTGCGCAGCGAGGGCGTGCGCGTGGTCCAGGCGTTGCCCGGACAGGATGTTGGCGCGGCGCGCGAGGCGGGTTGTGATCGCCAGTTGCAGCTGCGCGATGGACGTTGGCAAGTGGCGCCGCTGGCGTCCTGACGAGTTTTCCGCCGGCCGTGACCGGCATCGAGCTTCCGAAAGAGGACAAGTGTTATGGGTAAGAATGTCGTGGTCCTGGGCACCCAGTGGGGTGATGAGGGCAAGGGCAAGATCGTCGATCTGCTGACCGAGCAGGCCGCCGCCGTGGTGCGCTATCAGGGCGGTCACAACGCTGGCCACACCCTGGTCATCGACGGCGAGAAGACCGTGCTGCACCTGATCCCGTCCGGCATCCTGCGCGAAGGCGTACGCTGCCTGATCGGCAACGGTGTGGTGGTCGCCCCCGACGCCCTGATGCGCGAGATCACCAAGCTGGAAGAGAAGGGTGTACCGGTGCGTGAGCGTCTGCGCATCAGCCCGTCCTGCCCGCTGATTCTGTCCTACCACGTGGCCCTCGACCAGGCTCGCGAGAAGGCCCGCGGTGACGCCAAGATCGGCACCACCGGTCGCGGTATCGGCCCGGCCTACGAAGACAAGGTGGCGCGTCGCGGCCTGCGCGTTGGCGATCTGTTCCACCGCGAGCGCTTCGCCTCCAAGCTGGGCGAGCTGCTCGACTACCACAACTTCGTGCTGGTCAATTATTACAAGGAGCCGGCCATCGACTTCCAGGCTACCCTGGACGAGTGCATGGCCTATGCCGAACAGCTGCGCCCGATGATGACCGACGTCACCGCCGAGCTGCACGAGCTGCGCCGCGCCGACAAGGACATCATGTTCGAAGGTGCCCAGGGCTCGCTGCTGGACATCGACCACGGCACCTACCCGTACGTCACCAGCTCCAACACCACCGCCGGCGGGACCGCCACCGGTTCCGGTTTCGGCCCGCTGTACCTGGACTACATCCTCGGCATCACCAAGGCCTACACCACCCGTGTCGGCTCCGGCCCGTTCCCCACCGAGCTGTTCGACGAGACCGGCGCCTACCTGGCCAAGAAAGGCCACGAGTTCGGCTCCACCACCGGTCGTGCCCGTCGCTGCGGCTGGTTCGATGCCGTGATCCTGCGCCGTGCCATCGAGATCAACAGCATCTCCGGCCTTTGCCTGACCAAGCTGGACGTGCTCGACGGCCTGGAGACCATCCGCATCTGCACCGGTTACAAGGACGCCCAGGGCAACCTGCTGGTCGACGCACCGACCGACGCCGACAGCTACATCGGCCTGCAGCCGGTGTACGAGGAGATGCCGGGCTGGAGCGACTCCACCGTGGGAGCCAAGAGCCTGGAAGAGCTGCCGGCAGCGGCTCGTGCCTACATCAAGCGCGTGGAAGAACTGGTCGGCGCGCCGATCGACATCATCTCCACCGGCCCGGATCGCAACGAGACCATCGTCCTGCGTCATCCGTTCGCCTGATCGTTTGATCGATAAAAAGGCCGCGCAAGCGGCCTTTTTTGTGGACGATAAAAATCGCAGGTAATAAAAAGGCCGGCTTGTGGCCGGCCTTCAGGGGGTGGTGTTGGCTTACTTCTGGTAAGCCGCTACCGCCTTCAGAATGGCTTGGCGGGCGGCATCGGCGCCTTCCCAACCTTCGACCTTGACCCACTTGCCCTTCTCGAGATCCTTGTAGTTCTCGAAGAAGTGCTTGATCTGCTCCAGCAGCAGGGCCGGCAGGTCGGTGTATTCCTTCACGTCCACGTACAGCTGGCTCAGCTTGTCGTGCGGGACGGCGATCAGCTTGGCGTCACCGCCGGCTTCGTCGGTCATGTTCAGCACGCCGACCGGACGGCAGCGGATGACCGAGCCCGGAGCAACCGGATACGGGGTCACGACCAGCACGTCGAGGGGGTCACCGTCATCGGCCAGGGTGTGCGGGATGAAACCGTAGTTGGCCGGGTAGAACATCGGGGTGGCCATGAAACGATCGACGAACAGGCAATCGGTGTCGTGATCGATTTCGTATTTGATCGGCGCATGGTTGGCCGGGATTTCGATGGCGACGTAGATGTCGTTCGGCACGTCTTTGCCGGCCGGGACTTTGCTGTAGCTCATGGGCGACTCCCCAGGGGTGGGCCAAAAAAGTGGGCGGATTATAGGCACATTCCCCCGGCGTTACTACGTCCAGACGATTATCCGTTGGTCGTGTCGCGGTAATCCGGGTGGTTTTGCTGCAGACCCTGCAGACGCGCCAGTGGGTCCTGGCGGTAGAAGGCCGCGAGCTGGGCGTAAACGGCCGGAAAAGCCTGCTGCAGCAGGTCGGGGGCGGTGAAGAAGTATTCGCTGGTGACGGCGAAGAACTCGGCGGGGTTCTCGGCCGCATAAGGGTCGATGGCCGTTTGCGCCTCGGGGTCGGCATCGAGTTCGTCATTCATCTGGTCGTAGGCCTGCTGCATGGCCTGTGCCCAGGCATCGATGCGCATGTCGCGATGCAGCGGGGGCAGGCCGTTGGCATCGCCATTGAGCATGTCCAGCTTGTGCGCCAGTTCGTGGATCACCAGGTTGTAGGCATCCCAGCCGCCACTGCTTTGCACGCCGGGCCAGGCGAGGATCACTGGGCCCTGGTGCCAGGCTTCGCCGCTACGCTCGTCGTCCCATTCGTGCTCGACGCCGGCGGCGTCGCGGTGACGCTGCGGGCTGACGAAGTCGTCCGGGTACAGGACGATCTCGTGGAAACCCTGGTACCAGTCCAGGTCGGCCAGGTGTAGCAGCGGCAGCTCGGCCTGCGCGGCCAGGGTCAGGCGATCGGTGTCATCCAGCACGACGCCGGGCAGGGCGGTCAGGTGCTTGTGATGCAGGAACAGGACGGCGCGCTGGAACAGCCGCTGCTCCTCGGCTTCGCTGAGGCCGTCGAGGATCGGCAGGCGTGCGCGCACGCTGTGCCAGTGCTGGGCGGTGTAGGGCGAGCGAGCGAGAATGCGCCGGCGACGCCAGGCGCGGTACGACCACATGCGAATGTCTCGGGAGGCGGCGGACGGCGTTCAGCCTGTCCGCCGGGGCCATCAGTCGCCCAGCTCGAGGGTGTAGTTCTTGAAGCGGGTGTCTTCGCGGAAGCCGATCGATTCGTAGGTCTTCTGCGCCACTTCGTTGCTCACGCTGGTGGCTACGCGCATGCGCACGGCGTTGGTGTCCTTGGCCATCTGTTTGGCAGTCTGCAGCAGGCGGTCGGCGACCAGCATGCGGCGGGCATCCTCGGCGACGAAGATGTCGTTGAGAATCCACACGCGCTTGAGCGACAGCGAGGAGTAGCTGGGGAACAGCTGGCAGTAGCCGAGCAGCTTGTCCTCGTCATCGGCCAGGGCCAGGTAGATCACCGACTCCTTGCGCTTGAGGCGGGTCTCGAGGAACTTGCGCGAGGAGTCCGGGAAGGGCAGCTCGCCATAGAATTCACGGTACTTGATGAACAGCGGGGTCAGCAGGTCCAGGTGCTCCAGGGTAGCTTGGACAATGCGCATGGCGGGCCTCGGCGTTGGTGGAGTGGTGAAATTGGCTCAGTGTCAATCTTCAGTCCGATGCTGCCTAAAGCGGATGGAAAGCGCAATCCAAGCAAGCGTTTGATTTTCGGCGTGGCAATGATCGCAAAACTGCCAGGGCGTCTGGACTGTTCTCCACCTCGGCGAGTGACCGCTGCGGATGGCGTGAAGCCTAGTCGTTTCTCGCCGCGCAGGGCTGGTGCTGGGAGTGGGCAGGAGAAGACGCCGCCTGGGAGCGGCGTCTGCGTGCGGCTGACTCAGAAGAAGCCGAGCGGGTTGATGTCGTAGCTGACCAGCAGGTTCTTGGTCTGCTGATAGTGGTCGAGCATCATCTTGTGGGTTTCGCGGCCGACCCCCGATTTCTTGTAGCCACCGAAAGCGGCGTGTGCCGGGTACAGGTGGTAGCAGTTGGTCCACACTCGTCCGGCCTTGATGGCGCGGCCCATGCGGTAGGCACGGTTGATGTCGCGGGTCCACAGGCCGGCGCCGAGGCCGAACTCGGTGTCGTTGGCGATCGCCAGGGCTTCGGCCTCGTCCTTGAAGGTGGTGACGCCCACCACCGGGCCGAAGATTTCCTCCTGGAACACGCGCATCTTGTTGTGGCCCTTGAGCAGGGTCGGCTGGATGTAATAGCCGCTGGCCAGATCGCCCGCCAGCTGTTCCACGCCGCCGCCGGTGAGTACCTCGGCGCCCTCCTGCTGGGCGATCTGCAGGTAGCTGAGGATCTTGTCGAACTGCTGCTCGGAGGCCTGGGCGCCAACCATGGTCTCGGTGTCCAGCGGGTTGCCGCGCTTGATGGCGGCGACCTTCTTCATCACCTCCGCCATGAACGCCGGGTAGATGGATTCCTGCACCAGTGCTCGCGACGGGCAGGTGCACACCTCGCCCTGGTTGAAGAAGGCCAGGACCAGGCCTTCCGCGGCTTTCTCGATGAAGGCCGGCTCGGCCTGCATGATGTCCTCGAAGTAGATGTTCGGGCTCTTGCCGCCCAGCTCCACGGTCGACGGGATGATGTTCTCGGCGGCGCACTTGAGGATGTGCGAGCCGACCGGGGTGGAACCGGTGAAGGCGATCTTGGCGATGCGCTTGCTGGTGGCCAGCGCCTCGCCTGCCTCTTTGCCGTAGCCGTGCACCACGTTGAGCACGCCGGCTGGCAGCAGGTCGCCGATCAGTTCCATCAGCACGCTGATGCCCAGTGGCGTCTGCTCGGCCGGCTTGAGCACGATGCAGTTGCCGGCGGCCAGGGCCGGAGCGAGTTTCCAGGCGGCCATCAGCAGCGGGAAGTTCCACGGGATGATCTGTCCGACCACGCCCAGTGGCTCATGGATGTGGTAGGCCACGGTATTGGCGTCGATCTCGGCGGCGCCGCCTTCCTGGGCGCGAATGCAGCCGGCGAAGTAGCGGAAGTGGTCGGCCGCCAGTGGGATGTCGGCGTTCAGCGTTTCACGTACTGCCTTGCCGTTGTCCCAGGTCTCGGTGACGGCCAGCAGCTCCAGATTGGCTTCGATGCGGTCGGCGATCTTCAGCAGGATATGGGAGCGTTCCTGCACGCTGGTGCGGCCCCAGGCGTCGGCGGCGGCATGCGCGGCATCCAGCGCCTTGTCGATGTCGGCGGCGTCGGAGCGGGGGAATTCGGCGATGGGCTGGCCATTGACCGGCGAGGTGTTGGTGAAATGGCGGCCGCCTGCCGGGGCGACGAACTCGCCGCCGATGAAGTTGCCGTAGCGCGCCTTGAAGGAAACGATGGCGCCGGGGGTGCCGGGTTGGGCGTAGATCATGGGCAGTGCTCCTGGTTCTTGTGTTTGTTCGGGAGGACGTCGAGACGACCCTTTAGCCAGAGCAAGCGCCGGGCCAGACAACGCAAAGCCGCGCCGTGCGTGGCTCGCGTGGCATCGGCGCGGTCTGCCACAGTGACAGCGTTGCACCCGCGTGACGGAGCGCCGTGACACTTTGTCCCGTCGGCGGGACAGTAGCGGACTCGCCGGTCACTTTGCCGTTGCATTGGGCGTGGGCCTGGTGGATGCTGATCCGAAGCGGGGGTGATTCCCTGCGGCGGAGAACAAGAACAATGCGCACTCAACAGAGCCGCCATGCCCAGCAGGTGCTGGACGTGGCGCAGGGCGGGGCGGTGTTGGCCGGCCCCGCGACAGATCCGGCGGTAGCCCGTTCCTGGCTGCGCTGCCTGCAGCAGCATCACCTGGACCCGGCGCAGAGCATGGCGCCTGTGGTGCTGGAGCACGCGCGTATGCTCGAGTGCCGCGAGCGCGCGCGTCAGGTGCTGGAGATCGCCAGCGGCGAGATGAACAGCCTGCACCGCCAGTTGGCTGCGTCCGGCAACGCGGTGCTGCTGACCGACGCGCGCGGAGTCATCCTCAACTGTGTCACCGGCCAGGCCGAGCAGCCGGCCTTCGAGCGCGCCGGCCTGTGGCTGGGGGCTGACTGGAGCGAGGCCTGCGAGGGCACCAACGGCATCGGTACCTGCCTGGTCGAGCGCCAGCCACTGACGATTCATCAGGACGAGCATTTCCGCTCGCGCCACACCGGACTGACCTGTTCCGCCAGTCCGGTATTCGACCCCCATGGCCAGCTGCTGGCAGTGCTCGATGTGTCATCGGCGCAGCGCGAGGTGTCGCGGCAGAGTCAGTTTCACACCATGGCTCTGGTCAACCTGTCGGCCAAGGCCATCGAGGGCTGCTACTTCATGCGCAGTTACGAGCAGGAGTGGCTGCTGCGCTTCCATGCCCAGGCCGAGTACATCGGCCTGTTCAGTGAGGGGCTGCTGGCCTTCGATGGCGATGGCCGGGTGCGCGCGGCCAATCAGAGCGCCCTGAATCTACTCGGTATGGCGCGTATCGAACTGCTGGGGCGCTCGCTGGAGACGCTGTTTGACGTGCCGCTGGACGAGCTGTTCGCCCGCGCCACCGCGCAGCCTGCCGCAGCCTGGCCGCTGCGTACCCATGAGGGGCAGGTGCTGCATGCCATGCTGCGTGGCAAGCGCCGCGAGCGTGCTGCGGCGCTGCCCGCACGCCCTGCGCCGGCCAAGGTCCAGCCGTCTGGAGCCTGCCTGCAGGACCCGCAGTTGGCCGAGCTGTTCCGCCGCGGCCTGAAGGTCTACGAGCGTGACGTGCCGCTACTGCTCAGTGGCGAGACCGGCTCGGGTAAGGAAGTGCTGGCGCGTGCCCTGCACCAGGCCGGCTCGCGCGGGAGCAGGGCCTTTGTTGCGATCAACTGCGCGGCCATCCCCGAAGCTCTGATCGAGAGCGAGCTGTTCGGCTACCGCGGCGGCAGCTTTACCGGCGCGCGCAAGGAAGGCATGCGCGGCAAGCTGCAACAGGCAGACGGTGGCACCCTGTTCCTCGACGAGATCGGCGACATGCCGTTGCTGATGCAGACGCGCCTGCTGCGCGTGCTGGAGGAGCGTGCGGTGGTGCCCGTGGGGGCTGTGGAGGCGCAGCCGGTGGATCTGCGCCTGATCAGTGCCAGCCACCGCGATCTCGGCGAACTGGTGGCTGCCGGGCAGTTTCGCGAGGACCTGTACTACCGCCTCAACGGCCTGAAGTTGCACCTGCCGGCTCTGCGCGAGCGCCAGGACCGTGCGGCGCTGCTCGACCAGTTGCTGAGCGAAGAGGCCCGGGGCGCGGTGGTGACTCTGGCGCCGGCGGCCCGTCAGGCCTTGCTGGATTACGCCTGGCCGGGCAACGTGCGGCAGATGCGCACCGTGCTGCGCACCCTGCTGGCGTTGTGCGAGGACGACTGGATCGACCTGGAGGATTTGCCCGACGAGGTGCGTGGCGCACCGCAGGTACTGGCATCGGTCGAGCGGGTCGATGACCCCTTGGCCCGGGCCGAGCGCGACACGCTGCTGCGCCTGCTGGAAGCGCAGTGCTGGCATGTCAGTCGGGTCGCGGCCGAGCTCGGCATCAGCCGCAATACCCTGTATCGCAAGCTGCAGCGCCACGGCATTCGCCGTACGCGGTTATCCCCGGTTGGGGTGGATGAAGCTGTGGATAAGCTGTCGGCAGCTGGCGCCAGCCCGGATCGCCCTTGAGTCTCCGGCCTCTGGTTGAATTTCGAGCTAATTCAGTGACTTGGCGATCAGGTTAAGCACAGTTGCTGTGCATCAGCCTGTGGGTAAGCTGTGTGCACTCCCAGGCGCGCGAGCGCTGCCGCGGCGTGCCGCCGGTTGCCTGTTTTCCAGCCAGCGTGTGGCGCATCCGCGGCGCCCCGAGCTTGTCCACAGCAGCCTTGGGTAACGCTGTGGACAAGCTGTTCGGCCATCGCCCGGAGCAGCGTCGGGCCTGTGTTGTGGCGCGCGGGTGGTTTTTCGTCCAGCGCTCAGAGGCGCCCGTGCAAGGCATCGCTGAACAGCTGGCTGACGCTGGTCTCGCTCAACGGTAGCGGGTTGCCGCCGGCCGAGGGGTCGACCACGGCCATCTGGGCGATCAGCGCCGTCTTGCCATCATTCACACCCAGCTCGGCCAGGCTGTGCGGCACGCCGGTGTCGCTGCGCAGGCGCATGACCAGGTCGAGGAAACTGTCGAAGCCGGGATTGGCCAGGCCCAGGTAGGCGGCCAGGCGGGTGATGCGCTCCTCGATGGCGCTGCGGTTGAACTTCAGCACATAGGGCATCAGCGTGGCGTTGGTCATGCCGTGGTGGGTGTCGTACAGCGCGCCGATCGGGTGCGCCAGGGCGTGCATGCCGCCCAACCCCTTCTGGAAAGCGGTGGCGCCCATGGCGGCGGCGGCCAGCATGTCGGCGCGCGCGTCGAGGTCATCGGGCTGGCGTACGGCGCGGACCAGCGACTGCTGCACCAGGCGCATGCCTTCCACCGCGATGCCATCGGCCAGCGGGTGGAAGCCTGGCGCGCAGTAGGCCTCCAGGCAGTGCGAGAAAGCGTCCATGCCGGTGCCGGCGGTGACCCAGGCGGGCATGCCGACGGTCAGCTCGGGATCGCTGATGACGATCTTCGGCATCATCTGCGGGTGGAAGATGATGCGCTTGGTATGCGTGCGCTCGTCGGTGAGGATGCCGGCGCGGCCGACTTCCGAGCCGGTACCGGCGGTAGTCGGCACGGCGATGATGGGCGCGATGCCCCTGGGATCTGCGCGGGTCCACCAGTCGCCGACGTCTTCATAGTCCCAGACCGGGCGCGCCTGGCCGCTCATGAAGGCGATCAGCTTGCCCATGTCCAGGCCGCTGCCGCCGCCGAAGGCAACCACCCCGTCGTGCTTGCCGGCGTGGTACGCAGCCAGGCCGGCGTCGAGGTTGGCGCCCACCGGGTTGGGCTTGAGATCGCTGAAGATTGCCGCGCCGAGGCCGGCATCCTGCAGTAGGGCGAGGGTGGCGGTGGTGATCGGTGCCGCCCCCAGGCCGCGATCGGTGACCAGCAGCGGGCGCTGCATGCCAAGGCTCTGGCACAGCGCCGGCAGCTCCTTGATGCGCCCGGCGCCGAAGCGCACCGAGGTGGGGTAGTTCCAGTTGGCGGTCTTGCTCATGGCACGGGCCTCTTCGAGACGGTGGTGGTGAGACGAACACTCCCTCTCCCGTTTACGGGAGAGGGCTGGGGAGAGGGTGCTGCCCGGCCCTCTCCCCCAACCCCTCTCCCACAAGTGGGAGAGGGGAGTTACAAGGCATGACGCAGATGGAACGACTTGGGCCGGGTCAGGTGCTCGTAGCCCAGGCGTGACAGGGTGGCGCCGCGCCCGGTGTGCTTGACCCCGGTCCAGGCCAGGGCCGGGTCGAGGTAGTCGCAGCGGTTCATGAACACGGTGCCGGCTTCCAGCTGCTCGCCGAGTCGCTCGGCGGCGTCCAGATCACTGGTCCAGATCGCCGCGCTGAGGCCGTAGGGACTGTCGTTCATCAGGGCTATGGCTTCGGCGTCGCTGGCCACCGGCATGATGCCGACCACCGGGCCGAAGCTTTCCTCGCGCATCACTGCCATCTCGTGGTCGACTTGCACCAGCACCTGCGGTGCCAGGTAGGGCGTGCCGGGGGCGTCGGCGGCGAAGCGGCTGGCGTCGATCAGCGCCTTGGCGCCGCGGGAAGTAGCCTGGGCGATCTGCCCACGGACGAACTCGGCGGCCTGGGCGCGCACCAGCGGGCCTAGGGTGGTGGCCTGGTCCAGCGGGTTGCCCAGCACGTACTGGCGGGTCAGCTCGACGAAGCCTTCGACGAAGGCCGGATACAGCGTCTTGTCCACATAAATGCGCTCGATGCCGCAGCAGCTCTGCCCGGAATTGAAGAAGCTGCCGTCGACCAGATTCTCCACCGCGTGGGCCAGGTCGGCATCGGCGCGCACGTAGGCCGGGTCCTTGCCACCCAGCTCCAGGCCGACGCCGATGAAATGGCCGGCGGCGGCGCTTTCCATCATCCGTCCACCTTCCACCGAGCCGGTGAAGTTGACCTGCTGCACCTGCCCGGAGGCGATCAGTGCGCCGGTCTGGCCGTGGTCCAGCACCAGGTTGTGGAACAGTCCGTCCGGCAGGCCGGCGTGGGCGAAGGCCTGGGCGAAGCGCTCGCCGACCAGCAGGGTCTGGCTGGCGTGCTTGAGCAGCACGGCGTTGCCGGCCATCAGTGCCGGGATGATCGCGTTCACCGCCGTCAGGTAGGGATAGTTCCACGGCGCCACCACCAGCACGGTGCCCAGCGGCTCGCGGCGAATGAAGCGGCGGAAGCCTTCCCTCGGCTCGGGCACCACGTCGGCCAGGGCGCTGGCGGCGATGCCGATCATGTAGCGTGCGCGCTCCTCGAAGCCGCGCAGTTCGCCGGCACCGAAGCGCACCGGGCGGCCCATCTGCCAGGCCAGTTCGGGGACTATCTCTTCCTTCATTGCCAGCATGGCGTCCACCGCCTTCAGGCAGTAGCCGGCGCGTTGTTCGAGGGTCAGTTGGCGCCAGGCGCGCTGGGCCTCCTGGGCCTGGTGCAGGACCTGCTCCAGCTGGTGGCTGCCGATAAGCGGGCGCTCGGCATAGAGGCTGCCGTCGACCGGCGAGATCAGGCGGATATGGTTCATGCTCGATAGAACTCCCTGTGATCATCCCCCTCTCCCGTTTGCGGGAGAGGGATAGGAAAGGGCGTGGTCCGTCCCTCTCCCACGGCCCCTCTCCCACGAGTGGGAGAGGGGAGTGAGGTCAGTAGCGCTCGAAGCCGCGGCGCAGTTCCCAGTCGGTCACCCGGCGGTCGTACTCCTGCTGCTCCCAGCGCGCGGTGTGCAGGTAGTGCTCGACCACCTCGTCGCCGAAGGCCGCGCGCAACATGCGCGACTGCTCCAGGGCGCTGGTGGCGCCGCGCAGGGTCTTGGCCACCTCGGGCAGTTCGTCGTGCGCGTAGGCGTCGCCGGAGAATGGGGCTGGCAGCTCCAGCTGTTCGTCGATGCCGGCCAGGTCGGCGGCGATCAGCGCGGCGAAGGCCAGGTAGGGGTTGAGGTCGGCGCCGCCGATGCGACATTCGATGCGGATGCCTTTGCCGCCCTCGCCGCACAGGCGGAAACCGGCGGTGCGGTTGTCGTTGCTCCACACCGCGCGGGTGGGGGCGAAGGTGCCGGCCTGGAAGCGCTTGTAGGAGTTGATGTAGGGGGCGAGGAAGTAGGTGATGTCGCCGGCGTACTTGAGCTGGCCGGCCACCCACTGGCGCATCAGCTTGGACATGCCGAACTCGGCCTTGGCGTCGAAGAACAGCGGCTTGTTGCCCTTCAGGCTCCACAGCGAGTTGTGGATATGGCTGCTGGAGCCGGCCAGGTTGTAGTTCCACTTGGCCATGAAGGTGATGGCCTTGCCCTGCAGCAGGGCGATCTCCTTGCAGGCGTGCTTGATGATGCTGTGGCTGTCGGCCATGGTCAGCGCGTCGGCGTAGCGCACGTTGATCTCTTCCTGGCCTGGGCCCCATTCGCCCTTGGAGTTCTCCACGGCGATACCGGCCGCCTGCAGGTGCTTGCGGATGGCGCGCAGCACCGGCTCGTCGCGGATGGTCTGCAGGATGCCGTAGTCCTCGATGTGGTAATTGGCCGTGCGCGGCTCGCGGTAGTGCTGGGCGTGGATGCTCTCGTAGCTCTGGTCGAACAGGTAGAACTCCAGCTCGGAGGCGAACATGCCCTGGTAGCCGCGCTCGGTGAGGCGGGCGATCTGTCGCTTGAGGATGCCGCGCGGGCTGTGCGGCAGGTCCTGGTGGTGATGGTCCTGCACATCGCACAGCACCAGGGCGGTGCCTTCCAGCCAGGGCACCAGGCGCATGGTGGAGAGGTCAGGCTTGAACACGAAGTCGCCGTAGCCGCGCTTCCAGCTGGCGGCGGCGTAGCCGGGCACCGGCTCCATGTCGATGTCGTCGGCCAGCAGGTAGTCGCAGCCGTGGGTTTCCTCGTAGGCGCTGTCGAGGAAGAACTCGACCTGGAAGCGTTTGCCGATCAGGCGGCCCTGCATGTCGACCATGCAGGCCAGGACGGTGTCGACGCTGCCGGCTTCGGCCAGTTGGCGCAGCTGGGCAAGGGTGAGCGGGGCGGTCATCCGTAGTACTCCCTGGCGGGGCGTCTTGCCCCTTGGTTCTTGTTGTCGGGAAACGGGCCGGCCAGGCCGGCTGCCTTTGACTCTAGACGAAAATTCGCCGGCGTCCGGAACCGCCGGGGCGGGGCCTCAGTCCGATTGCGCTGTGCTAACCTGCGGCCAATTTCGCCCCGGCCTGCGGGCCGGTATCCAGAGGTCATCCATGCATATCCACATCCTCGGCATCTGCGGCACCTTCATGGGGTCGCTGGCCGTGCTGGCCAAGGAGCTTGGTCATCGCGTCACCGGTTCCGACGCCAACGTCTACCCGCCCATGAGCACCCAGCTCGAAGCCCAGGGCATCGAACTGATGCAGGGTTACGACCCCGCGCACCTGCAGCCGGCGCCGGACCTGGTGGTGGTCGGCAATGCGCTGAGCCGTGGCAACCCAGCGGTCGAGTACGTGCTGAACCAGGGCCTGCCCTATGTGTCCGGCCCGCAGTGGCTGGCCGACCATGTGCTGCAGGGGCGCTGGGTGCTGGCCGCTGCCGGTACGCACGGCAAGACCACCACCAGCAGCATGCTGGCCTGGGTGCTGGAGCATGCCGGCATGAGCCCGGGCTTCCTCATTGGCGGCGTGCCGCAGAACTTCGGGGTGTCGGCGCGCCTGGGCGGCACGCCGTTCTTCGTGGTCGAGGCCGACGAGTACGACAGCGCCTTCTTCGACAAGCGCAGCAAGTTCGTCCACTACCGCCCGCGCACGGCGATCCTCAACAACCTGGAGTTCGACCACGCGGACATCTTCCCGGACCTGGCGGCCATCGAACGGCAGTTCCACCACCTGGTGCGCACCGTGCCGGGCGAGGGCCTGATCATCCATCCGCAGGCCGAAGAGGCCCTGGCCCGTGTGATCAAGATGGGCTGCTGGACCCCGGTGCAGACCACCGGCGACGGTGGCCAGTGGCAGGCGCGCCTGCTCAGCGAAGACGGCTCGCGCTTCGAGGTGGTGTTCGACGGCAAGGTCGAAGGCGTGGTCGAGTGGGAACTGACCGGCCAGCACAACGTGGCCAACGCCCTGGCCTGCCTGGCGGCGGCGCGCCATGTTGGCGTGGTGCCGGAGCTGGGCATCGCCGGGCTGTCGAGCTTCAAGAGCGTCAAGCGGCGCATGGAAAAGGTCGCGGAAGTGCAGGGCGTGACCCTCTACGACGACTTCGCCCACCACCCGACGGCCATCGCTACCACCCTGGACGGCCTGCGCAAGCGCGTCGGCGCCGCCCAGGTGATCGCGGTAATCGAGCCGCGCTCCAACTCGATGAAGCTGGGTGCCCACCGCGACGGCCTGGCCGACTCCGTGGTGCAGGCCGACCAGGTGTTCTGGTATGCCCCGGCCAACCTAGGCTGGGACCTGGCCGCGACGGTGGCCGGCTCCACGGTGCCGACCGAGGTCTGCGACTCGCTGGAGGCCATCATCGCGGGGGTGAAGGCCGTGGCGGCGCCCGGCACCCAGGTGGTGATCATGAGCAACGGCGGCTTCGGCGGCTTGCACGGCAAGCTGGCTAGCGCCTTGGCCAAGTAGACAGTAACCCCCTCTCCCGCCGGGAGAGGGCAGGGGTGAGGGTGCAATGGGCAGCTCGGAGTTGCCTGGTGCGCCCTCATCCCACGCGGCCCGCCCCGGCCCCTCTTCTAGGGGGAGAGGGGAGATAAGCATTCCGAGGAATACACATGAACGGTCCCGAACGCATCACCCTGGCCATGACCGGCGCCTCCGGCGCCCAGTACGGCCTGCGCCTGCTCGATTGCCTGGTGCAGGAAGAACGCGAGGTGCATTTCCTGATCTCCAAGGCCGCGCAGCTGGTGATGGCTACCGAGACCGATGTCAGCCTGCCGGCCAAGCCGCAGGCCATGCAGCAGTTCCTCAGCGAGTACACCGGCGCCGCGCCCGGGCAGATCCGCGTGTACGGCAAGGAAGACTGGATGGCCCCGCCGGCCTCCGGCTCCGGCGCGCCCAGCGCCATGGTGGTGGTGCCGTGTTCGACCGGCACCCTCTCGGCGATTGCCACCGGTGCCTGCAACAACCTGATCGAGCGCGCCGCCGACGTGGTGCTCAAGGAGCGCCGCCAGCTGATCCTGGTACCGCGCGAGGCGCCGTATTCGAGCATCCACCTGGAGAACATGCTCAAGCTGTCCAACCTCGGCGTGACCATACTGCCTGCGTCTCCGGGCTTCTATCACCAGCCGCAGACGCTGGACGATCTGGTCGACTTCGTCGTCGCGCGCATCCTCAACTGCCTCGGTGTGCCGCAGGACATGCTGCCGCGCTGGGGCGAACACCATCTGACCAGCGATGAATAAGGGCCTGCTCCTGCTGCTGGCCTGCGCGCTGCTGCCCGGCTGCGCCAGCGTGCGCACCCTGGATGCGGCCAAGCCTGGCGCGCCGATCATCTACTCCGGTGCGCGCCTGGACTGGTACACCCTGCAGGGCGGCTGCTGTCCGGTGGAGCGTTTCGGCGCCGAGGCGCCTCGCTATCCCGGACTCGACCTGCCGTTCGCCGCCGTGCTGGAGACCCTGCTGCTGCCGTTTGCGGTGGCTGCCGAACTGGGCGTCGGTCTCAGCGTTTCCGGCGGCATCTAAGGCGCTCCTTGCGCTAGAGCCTTTGCGCTCGACTGGGCGGTCTGTTTCTGCGCGACCTGGGTTGGCATCGGCCAATCCTCGTCTAGGCTGACGAAAAAATGTCGGTGTCGCAGGCAAGGACATGCATCAGGCAATCCGAGCGTATGTGCGTGTTGTAGACCGCGTGAACAGGTTTGTGGGGCGCTGCGCCATGTACCTGATCTTCGTCATGCTGGGGGTTCTGCTCTACTCATCGCTGAGCAAGGCTTTCTTCACCCCGGCGATCTGGACGCTGGAAACCGCGCAGTTTCTGATGGTCGCCTACTTCCTGCTGGGTGGCGCCTACGCCATGCAGCTGGGGGACCATGTGCGCATGGACCTGCTCTACGGGCGCTGGCAGCCGCGCACGCGCGCCTGGGTGGATGCCGTCACCATCCTCTTCCTGCTGTTCTACCTGGCGGTGCTGCTGTACGGCGGCCTGTCCTCGACCCACTACGCCTTTGAATACGACGAAACCAGCTATTCGGCCTGGTCGCCGCGCATGGCCCCGATCAAGGTGCTGATGGTGGTCGGTATCGCCCTGATGCTGCTGCAGGCGCTGGCACAGCTGTTCAAGGATATTGCTGCGGTGCGCGGGGAGACGCTGTGATGGATCATGGTCTGATTGCCCTGCTGATGTTCAGCTCGATGATGCTGCTGTTGCTCACCGGCAAGCGCGTATTCGGTGCCATCGGTTTCGTCGCGGCGGCCGCGGCGTTGCTGCTGTGGGGCGATGGCGGCGCCGAGCTGCCGTTCAGCGCGGCGATGAAGCTAATGAAGTGGTACCCGCTGCTGACCCTGCCGATGTTCGTGTTCATGGGCTACATGCTCTCCGAGTCGGGGGTGGCGGACGACCTGTACCGCATGTTCCATGTGTGGATGGGGCCGCTGCACGGCGGCCTGGCCATCGGCACCATCGGCCTGATGGTGCTGATCTCGGCGATGAACGGGCTGAGCGTGGCCGGCATGGCCATCGGCGCGACCATTGCCTTGCCCGAACTGCTGCGGCGCGGTTACGACAAGATCATGGTCACCGGCGTGATCCAGGCCGGCAGCTCGCTGGGCATCCTTATTCCGCCCAGCGTGGTGCTGGTGCTGTACGGCATGATCGCCCGCCAGCCGGTCGGCCAGCTGTGGCTGGCCGGGGTGCTGCCAGGCCTGCTGATGGCCGGCCTGTTCGTGCTCTATATCGCCGTGCGCTGCCGCCTGCAGCCGCACATGGGGCCGCCACTGACCCTGGAAGAGCGTGCCGAGATCAGCCTGGGCGAGAAGCTGCGCCTGCTACGTGCCGGCTTGTTGCCGCTGTTCATCTTCGTGTCGATGACCGGGCTGTTCATGCTCGGCATCACCAGCCTGGTGGAAAGCTCGGCGGTCGGCGCCCTGGCCGCCACCCTGGCGGCGCTGGTGCAGGGCCGGCTGACGCGCAAGGTGATGGAGGAGACCCTGCGCAAGACGCTCGGCATCAGCTGCATGTTCATGTGGATCATCCTCGCCGCACTGTGCTTCGGCGCCGTGTTCGACGGCCTCGGCGCGGTCAAGGCGATCGAGGGCTTCTTCGTCGGGGACCTGGGGCTGGGGCCCTGGGAAATCCTCATCCTGATGCAGCTGTCGTTCATCGTGATGGGCATGTTCCTCGATGACACCGCCATGCTGGTGATCGTTGCGCCGCTCTACGTGCCGCTGGTGGGCAGCCTGGGCTTCGACCTGGTGTGGTACGGCGTGCTCTACACCATCACCTGCCAGATGGCCTACATGACCCCGCCGTTTGGCTACAACCTGTTCCTGATGCGCGCCATGGCGCCGCCGGAAGTGAGCCTGGGCGACATCTACCGCTCGGTCACGCCCTTCGTGGCGATCATGGCGCTGACCCTGGTGTTGGTGATGATCTACCCGCAGATCGCCCTGTGGCTGCCGCAGTGGCACTACGGCGGCTGAGGCAAATCGGTTTTCAGGGCGGCGGCCCGGGAGTGTCTGTTGTGCGAGCGCCGGTCTGGGAGAGAGGGGAGGCGCAATGGTGCGGCTCCATTCAACGCTTGGAGACGACAGCATGACTACGAGACGCAAGTTCCTGCAGACCGCCGCGCTGGCCGGCGGCACTGCAGCCCTGGGCTCGGCGCACATCTACGCCGCGGAACCGAAGAAGATCACCTGGCGCCTGCAGACCTACGCCGGCCCGGCGCTGGCCGAGCACGTGATCAAGCCCTCCATCGATGCGTTCAACAAGGTCGCCGAGGGGCAGATGGAGATCCAGCTGTACTTCGCCGACCAGCTGGTGCCCACCGGTGAGCTGTTCCGCGCCATGCAGAAAGGCACCATCGATGCGGTGCAGAGTGACGACGACTCGATCGCCGCGCCGGTCGACGTCGCCGTGTTCGGTGGCTACTTCCCCTTCGCCACCCGCTACAGCCTCGACGTGCCGGTGCTGTTCGAGCAGTTCGGCCTGCGGCAGATCTGGGAGGAGGCCTACGCCGAGGTCAAGGGCGTGACCTGGCTCGGTGCCGGCGCCTGGGACCCCTGCCACTTCGCCACGGTCGAGCCGATCAACAAGCTGGCCGACCTCAAGGGCAAGCGGGTGTTCACCTTCCCCACCGCCGGCAAGTTCCTTTCCCGCTTCGGGGTGATCCCGGTGACGCTGCCCTGGGAGGACGTCGAGGTGGCGATCCAGACCGGCGAGCTGGATGGCATCGCCTGGTCCGGCATCACCGAGGACTACACGGTGGGCTGGGCCAACGTCACCAAGTACTTCCTCACCAACAACATCTCCGGCGCCTGGATCGGTTCCTACTTCGCCAACTCGGAGAAGTGGGCGGAAGTGCCGGACAAGCTCAAGGACCTGTTCCGTCTGTGCATGGACAGCTCGCACTACTACCGCCAGCACTGGTACTGGGGCGGCGAGGCCAAGCTGCGGGTGGAGGGCGACAAGCTCAAGCTGACCACCATCCCGGCCGCGGAGTGGCAGACGGTGGAGGACGAGGCGCGCAAGTTCTGGGACGAGATCGCCAAGACCAGCCCGCGCTGCGCCAAGGTGGTCGAGACCTTCAAGCGCTACAACGCGCTGATGGACAAGGCCGGTCCGCCCTATCGCTGATGAGCGTTCAGCGCCCTGCGGTGCTTGCGTCGCCGCAGGGGGTTGGCCACAGCTCGAGCAGGCGTGCCGGTCCGGGCGTGGCGAACAGATAGCCCTGGAACAGCTGGCAGCCCGATTGCAGCAGAGCATTGCGCTGCTCCGCGTTCTCCACCCCCTCGGCGATCACTTCCAGATCCAGCGTCTGGCCCAGGGCGACGATGGTGCGGATGATGGCGGCATCGTTGGCGTCCTCCAGAAGGTCGCGGACGAAGCAGCGGTCGATCTTCAGGCGCGACAGGGGCAGGCGCTTGAGGTAGCCGAGCGAGGAGTAACCGGTGCCGAAATCATCCAGCGAGAAGCTGACGCCATGGCCGCACAGCTCCTGCATGCGCAGGATGATGGCCTCCACATCCTGCGCCAGCTGGCTTTCGGTCAGCTCCAGCTCCAGGCGTTCGGGATCAGCGCCGCTTTCCGCCAGGATGGCCAGCACTTCGTCGGCGAAATCCGGGCGGTGCAGTTGCCGCGCGCTGACGTTGACGGCCAGTGGCAGACTGCCGAGCAGCGGATGCCCCTGCCAGGCCACCAGCTGGCGGCAGGCCTCGCGCAGTATCCAGCGGCCCAGCGGGAAGATCAGTTCGGTGCTCTCGGCCAGCGGGATGAACTCAGCAGGGGGAATCAGTCCGCGCTGCGGGTGCTGCCAGCGTATCAGGGCTTCGGCGCCGATCAGGCGACCGTCGCGGTCCACCTGCGGTTGGTAGTGCAGCAGCAGGCCGCGTCCGTCGTTCAAGCATTGGCGCAGGTCGTTTTCCATCTGCATGCGCGCCAGAACCTCGGCCTGCAGTTGGGGGTCGAAGAAGCGCACCGCATTGCGCCCCGCGGCCTTGGCCTGGTACATGGCCAGATCGGCACGCTTGAGCAGCTCCTCCACCGTGCCTTGGGCGTCGGAGAACAGCGTCACACCGATGCTGGCGCTGCTGTTGTGCAACTGACCCTGCAGTTCATAAGGCTGCGCCAGGCTGGCCAGCAGCTTGCTGGCCACCGTTTCGATTTCGCCGAGCGCCGTGCTGCCGCTGCCGAGCAATCCCTCGATCATCAGCACGAACTCGTCGCCGCCCAGGCGCGCCAGGGTATCTTCCTGGCGCACCTGGCCACGCAGCCGCTGCGCCACCTGCTGCAGGAACTGATCGCCCATGGCGTGGCCAAGGGTGTCGTTGAGGTTCTTGAAGTTGTCCAGATCGATGAACAGCAAGGCGCCTTCCTGGTGGCTGCGCTGGTGGCGCGCCAGAGCCTGCTGCAGGCGCTCTTGCAACAGGCGGCGATTGGGCAGGCCGGTGAGCGGGTCGTAGAACGCTAGCTGGTGGATCTGCTCAAGGTTCTTCTTGTGTTCGGTAATGTCGGTGGAGATACCGCATAGCGCATAGATGCTGCCGTCCGGGCGCCGCAACGGCAGCTTGACCGACAGATAGGCCTGCTCGCACTTGCCGTCCAGGCTGCGGTTGACCTCTTCCTGTTGCACCCGCTCACCTTCCTCCAGTACGAGACGGTCGTTGTGGCGCAACTGGGCGACGGTGCTCGAATCAAAGAAGGCTTCGTCGGTTTGGCCGATGACCTCGTTGCGCGGCCGACCGAACAGTTCGCAGACCTTGCGGTTGGCGTACTGGTACCGGAACTGCGGATCCTTGATGTAGATGTAGGCCTCTACGCTGTCGAGGATGGTGTTAAGGCGTAGCTCGCTGTTGAGCAGGTGGCGCGTCTGTTCGGCGACCTTGCGGCGTAGCAGCAGCGCCCCGCCCGAGGCCAGCAGGAACAGGACCGCGAGTGCGCCCAGCCCGACCCAGAGCGTGGTGGGAATCTCCAGTTGCGGCGGTCGAGCGCCCCAGCGCTGCAGGATGTCGTAGTACGGCGAGTTGGGTTGGGCCTGTAACTGCCGCAGGTGGCGGTCGATGGTTGTCAGCAGGTCGGCGTTGTAGCCAAGGCGGGTGGCGAAGAACAGCCGTGCCGGCTGAAACATGATCGGGGTATTGCGCAGGGTAAAGCGTTCCGCGTGGTAGTCGCCGAAGCGTTGGTTGGCAACGGCGGCGTCTGCCTCGCCGGCGGCAGTCCGGCGAAAGCCTTCTTCCAGGCTGTCGACCAGTACCAGCTCGGCGGGTAGGCCAAAGCTTTCGAGCAGGGTGCGCAGGTGGGTCTCCTGCACCGAGCCGCGCATCACCGCGATCTTCTTGCCGCGCAGGTCGAGGATGGAGTCCAGGCGCAGGTCGCGTGAACTGTAGAGCTGTGACCAGCTGAACAGTGCCGGTGTCCGGTGGAAACTCAGGTAGCTGGCGCGCTCTTCACTCCAGGCCACGTCCGGCAGCAGATCGAGCTGGCCGTCGCGGGCCAGCTCCAGGCAGCGCTGCCATTCGCAGGGTACGGGCGTCAGCTGCCAGCCTTCCTGGTGGGCGATCTCGCGCAGCAGATCGCCGAAAATGCCACTGAGTCTGCCGTTGGCATCCAGTATCAGTTTGGGCTCGTTGGCGTAGGTACCAACGCGCACCTCGCGTGTCGCCCATGCCTGGCCGCAGGTGGCGAGCAGAAGGCCGCCGACGAGCAGGGCGATAGGCGGGCGGATTTTGGGCACAAGGTTACTGATCATGCGATACACCCTAGGTGCAAAACGCATGGCGGTGCGCTCATTCGGCCCAGCCGTACCAGACCCAGGTCAGCGGTCGCGGCCCTTGCAGGTAGCGGCTGTGTACTTCCCTGAGGCTGAACCCCCCGGCCTTGAGCAGTGCGGGGATGTCGCGGTTGAGGTGACAGCCGCCGGCCAATGGTCGCCACAGTGGTGTGAGGCGGTCCTGCCAGGCGCGTACCCTGAGGTCCGGCGCGCGGCCATGCTCAGCGAACAGGAACTGGCCGTCGGGCTTGAGTACCCGCCGCATCTCCTGCAGCGCGGCCAACGGATCGGGGATGGTGCACAGGGTAAAGGTGCAGACGATGCTGTCGAAGCTGGCGTCGGCTGCCTGGATCTGTCCCAGCTCCAGGGCAATCATCTCAACCGGGATGTCGATGGCGGCGGCACGCTGGCGTGCCAGGTTCTGCATCTGTGCAGCCGGGTCGACGCCGACGATGGTGCGGACCTTGTCCGCATCGTAGAAGCTCAGGTTGAGCCCGGTGCCGATGCCGATCTCCAGGACCCGGCCACTGGCCTGCGGCACTATCTGGGCGCGGGTCTTCATCACCTGGCCCATGCCGCAGGCGAAGTCGATCAGGTGCGGCAGAATCTTCTCGTCGTAGAACTTCATCAGCGCCCCAGGCGGCGCAGCTCATCGGACTCGACGATCCGCGTGCCTTCGCCCTCTTCCAGCGCCAGGCGCCACAGCGCGCGGGCCAGCACGGCGGCCTCGATGCCGCGGTACTTGCCGGGAATCCAGCGCATTAGCGGTGCGGCCAGGCGCTCGCCGAGACGGAACTCGCGGCGCGGGCCGAGCAGCAGCGATGGGCGCACGATGGTCAGTTGCGGCCAGCCCATGGCTTGCAGGGCTTCCTCGGTCTCGCCCTTGACCCGGTTGTAGAACACCGAGGAGCGCGGGTCGGCGCCCAGGGCACTGATCACCAGCAGGTGGCGGGTGCCCAGTTCGCGGGCGCGGCGGGCGAAGGCCAGGACCAGCTCCTGATCGACGGCGCGGAACGCCTCCTGCGAACCCGCCTGGCGAATGGTGGTGCCCAGGCAGCAGAAGGCCGCGTCGATCCTGCCGTCGAGTTGTGGCAGCAGGTCGTGCAGCTGGCCGACCGGGTTGTCTAGATGGGCGTGCTCGGCCAGCGGGCTGCGGCTGGGGGCGAGCACGCGGCTGATGGTCGGCTCGCTGAGCAGGCGATCAAGCAGGTGCTCGCCCGTCAGGCCGGTGGCTCCGGCGAGCAGTATGTGCTGGGGCGTCAGGTACATGCTGTTCCTCCGCTGTTCAGTATCAGCTTAGAGCGAATTGGCAGAAGCGAGCGAAAACTGATCGCCATTTATTGCACTCTCGTTGCCGCGCTCAAGGCTTCTTCTGCCTGCTGTCGACGCAGCTTTTTCCAGTGTTCGAGCACGGGCCTGGGGGCCCACAGCTGCGGCTCCGAGGGTTCGAAGTCGTCGGCCTGCTCGCGCTCGGCGACACGTTCTTTGGCCAGCTCGAAGGCGCGTGCGAGGTCGTCGGTCTCGTTGAGCGCCTCGGCGAACAGGGCGCGGCCGAAGTAGGTGAAATCATTCTCTTCGGAACAGCCGAAAGACACCCGATCGGCACGCGCGGCGGTCATCACCAGTGTCCTGTCATCCTTCAGCGGCGGGATGAAGCCGCCGGAGTAGCAGGCGGAAATCACCACCACCTTGTAGCGGTCGCGCAGGGGCTGCAGCAGCGCGGCCAGTTCGCTGGCCGGCAGGTCGGCCAGTTGCAGTCGCGGCTGGTCGATATGCAGCTCGTGGTCGCGCGAGCCGTGGCTGGTCAGGTAGAGAAACACCAGGTCCTCCGGGCCGCTGCGCTCGGCCAGCGCCTGCACGGCACGGGTCAGGCTCTCGCGGGTGGCCAGCGGGCGATCAGCCAGGTGATCGCGATGGTTGCTCAGGGTCACGTTGCCGCGGGCGCCGAAGCGCTCGCGCAGCAACTTGCTGACGTAGTCGGCCTCGCGCAGGAACACGCTCTGTTTGCCGTCACCGGCCAGGGTCAGGCTATACAGCTCGACGGCCGGCGTGGAGGCGGGCAGGGCATCCAGCGCCTGTTGTAACAATCGACCCTGTTGCAGCAGGCCGAGTTCCAGCGGGTCCGGCTGCGCCGCGCCATTGGCCTGGCGGATCAGCTCGCCATCACGCCAGGTGCCCTGGCTGCGGCCGCCGTCGAGCGTGGTGAGGGCGCCTTCGCCGTCGTACTGGCCGTTGGCGAACTGGCCCTGATAGACGCTGCCGTCGGCCAGGCTCAGCTTGCCCTGGCCGTGAAAGCGCCAGCGACGAAAATCCCCCTGGTAGTGGCGGCCGTCGCTGCCGCGGTATTCGCCCTTGCCGGTCAGCTCGCCGTTGGCGAAGTGGCCGCTCCAGACTTCGCCTTCGCCACTCTGGTAGCGGCCCTTGCCGTGGAACAGGTCATTGCGAAAGCCGCCGCTGTAGCGCTCGCCGTCTTCGCCCTGGTAACTGCCTTCGCCCTGCAGCATGCCGTTCTTGAAGGTGCCGCTGAACTGACCCTCGGCGTTGCTGCGCAGGCCTTCGCCTTCGGGTTCGCCGCGCACGAAGCGGCCCTGGTAGCGGCTGCCATCCGGCCATTCCAGGGTGCCGAGGCCGTGGTAGCGATCGTCGCGGAACTCGCCGCGATAGCTGACGCCACCCTGTTGCAGATGGCCCTCGCCATGCATCCTACCCTGCTTGAAACCACCCTGGTAACGGGTGCCGTCGGCGTAGACCAGCTCGCCCTGGCCATGGAACAGACCGAGATGGAACTGGCCTGTGTAGCGCTCGCCGCCGGCGCCCTGCCAGGTGCCGGGCCCCTCGAACAGGCCATCCTTGAACTGGCCCTCGTAAAAAGCGCCGTTGGCGTAGTCGAGGCGCCCCTCGCCCTGCAGGCGGCCGTCCACCACCTCGCCGCGATAGCGGCCACCATCGGGCAGCACGGCATCCGCTGGCAGCAGGGGTTCGCCGTCGCCGCAGGCGGCCAGCAGCAGGGCGAGGGTGAGCGGGGCAAGGGGGCGGAGCATGGCGGCCATCCAATCTGGGTTCGCGTCGAGTATGCCAGCGCCATAATGAAAACGGGGCGCCTGAGCGCCCCGTTTCTGCGATGCCGGTCAGATCAGACGAAGCACAGCGACAGCGACTCGGCGATGTAGGCCGGTTTGTCCTGGCCTTCGATCTCCAGGGTGGCTTCGATCTTGATCAGCCACTGGCCCGGGCGCTTCTCGGTGATCTCCAGCACCTTGGCGGCCAGGCGCACGCGCGAGTCCACCTTGACCGGCTGGATGAAGCGCACGCTGTCGAGGCCGTAGTTGACGGCCATCTTCATGCCTTCCGGGGCGAGCATGAGCTTTTCCAGCAGTACCGGGATCAGCGACAGGCTGAGGAAACCGTGGGCGATGGTGCTGCCGAAGGGGGTGTGCTTGGCCTTGACCGGGTCGACGTGGATGAACTGGTGGTCACCGGTACATTCGGCGAACTGGTTGATGCGTTGCTGATCGATGGTCAGCCATTCGGAACGTCCGAGTTCCTTGCCTACATAGTCTTGCAGTTGTGCAACGGGTACGAGCGGCATAGATCCTCCTTGAGGATGCGAGGTCAGTTGTTGTTTTTGATGAACCAGGCTGGCCTTAGAACAGCATGGTGCGGCGGGGCGGGTCAAGCCGAAAGTCGCGGTTTATGGAGCACCCTCAGGCGTGTCTATAATGGGCGTCTTTGTTCAGCCGGAGTCTTTCGCATGCTGCTTCGCGGCCTGACCTGGCTGGTGCTGTTCCAGTTGCTCGGCACCGCCCTCAACGCCCTGTTCCTGACCCTGCTGCCGGGGCCGATCATCGGCATGCTGCTGCTGTTCGCGTTCCTCCTGCTGCGCGGCGAGGTGGGCGAGCCGATCACCGAGGCCGCGTCCGGCCTGCTGCGCTACCTGCCGCTGCTGCTGGTGCCGCCGGCGGTAGGGGTGATGGTCTATGCCGAGCAGATCGCCGCCGATTTCTGGGCCCTGGCCGGTGCGCTGGGGCTGTCGCTGCTGATTTCGCTGCTGTTCGCCGGCTGGTTGATGCAGAAGCTGATCGACCGTCAGGCGCGGCGCGAGGAGCGGCCATGAGCCTGGACTGGCACGCCGCGCTGCAGGCAGTCCTGCACCATCCGCTGTTCGGCGTCGGCATCACCTTGGCGGTGTACCAGGCCGCGCTGGCGGCCTACGAGCGCACGCGCTGGATGTTCCTGCAGCCGGTGCTGGTGTCCATGGCGGTGCTGATCGGCATCCTGCTGCTGGCTGGGCTGAGCTACCAGGAGTACCGCGAGAGCACCTTCCTGCTCAGCGTGCTGCTCGGGCCGACCACGGTGGCGTTGGCCGTGCCGCTGTTTCTCAACCTCAAGCGCATTCGCCAGCTGTTCTGGCCGACCCTGGTCACCCTGCTGGTGGCCGGCCTGCTCGCTACCGTGCTGGGCGTGGCGCTGGCCTGGGCCTTTGGTGCCGAGCGCATGATGCTGATGACGCTGGCGCCGAAGTCAGTGACTTCGCCCATCGCCATGCTGGTGGCCGAGCAGATCGGCGGCGTGGCGGCGCTGGCGGCGGTGTTCGTGCTGATCACCGGAGTACTCGGCGCCATGTGCGGGCCGGAGCTGCTGCGCCGTATCGGCGTGCACCATCCGGCGGCACAGGGCATGGCCCTCGGCATTACCGCGCATGCGGTGGGCACCGCCCGCGCGTTGCAGGAGAGCGAGGAGAGCGGCGCCTTCGCGGCCCTGGCCATGAGTCTGATGGGCATGCTGACGGCGGTACTGCTACCGCTGGTGATTGCGCTGGTTGCCTGAGGATTCGTCGATGAGCTACCCGCTGTTTCCCCTCAACACTGTGCTGTTTCCCGGCTGCATCCTCGACCTGCAGATCTTCGAGGCGCGCTATCTGGATATGGTCAGCGCCTGCATGCGCCGTGGCCAGGGATTTGGTGTCGTCACGCTGCTTGACGGGCAGGAGGTGGGCGAGGCGGCGCGGCGCTTCTCGGCGCTGGGCTGTGAGGCGCTGATCCGCGACTTCCAGCAACGGCCCAACGGTTTGCTCGGTATTCGTGTCGAGGGCGGTCGACGCTTCCGCGTGGGCGAGGTCGGCGTACAGCCGGACCAATTGACCCTGGCCGAGGTGACTTGGCTGGGTGAAGCCGAGGACGCGCCGCTGCTGGCCGAGCACGCCGACCTGGCCGCGCTGCTCGGCGCACTGGCTGAGCATCCGCTGGTGGCCGGGCTGAAGATGGGCGGTGTGGTGGGTGGCCAGCAGGCGCTGGCCAATCAATTGGCCTACCTGCTGCCGTTCGGCACCGAGCAGAAGCTGCGGCTGTTGCAGTTGGACACTCCGCTGCACCGCCTCGAGCAGATCCAGCTACTGCTCGACCAGCTGCAAGGCGAGATGACCGCGTAAGGGCTCACCGCCCGGTGGAGCACGCGGCCATGTCAGTCAGGCGATCAGTAACGGTACTGCTGTATTGCCTCCGGCAATGCCCATAGGCTCGCCGTGCCCAGCAGCGCCAGTGTTGCCGGTGCTATCAGCCACCACGCCCGAGCGCCCAGGGGCTGCATGGGTTGGCGCCGCTGCAGCCAGGCCAGGCAGGCGGCGCAGACGGTGCCGGCAAGCAGTGCCCCGGCGAGGATGTCGGTTGGCCAGTGCACGCCCAGATAGACCCGTGACAGGGCGATCGCCGTGGCAGGCAGACTGGCCAGCAGCAGCCAGGTCAGGCGCGAGCGTGCCGGTGCGCCGCGGCCGGCCAGAATGCCCAGGGCGAGGAAGCAGGCGAAGGCGGCAGAGCTATGTCCGCTCGGGAGGCTGAAGGTGTCCAGTGGCTGCAGCAGTACGTCGGGCCGGGCGCGAGCGAACAGTTGCTTCAGCGCGCCATTTGCCAGCCCCGTGAGCAGCATGCAGCTCGACAGGAACAGGGCAGCCTGAGTGCGCCTGGCGAGTAACAACAGGAGTGTCAGCACGATGCCGGCAGCCACCTGGGTGTTGAAATCGCCCATGCGGGTAATCAGCACGGCCAGGCTGTCCATGCTGGCACTGCGGTGTTCCTGAACCAGGGCGATCAGGCCCTTATCCAGGGCGCTGAGATGCGGAACGCCGAGCAGCAGTGCCAGCAGCAGGGTGCCGCTGAGACCAGCGGCAATGGCCGTCGCCCAGCGCTGTTCGCGCAGGCTGCTATGGATCACCACCAGCAGCATCAGGGCAATGGCGGCGGCGACGATGCCGGCGGCGCTCCAGAAGCCTTCCGGCAGCGGCAGGCGCAGCGCGGCACCGGTCGCCCAGCCGGGCAGCATGTAGGCCACTGCCCAGCCCGCAGCGGCCAGCATGCTGACCAGGGCGAAACGTATGAACGGCATGTCGAGCATCCCGGCCACCAGGGGGAGCATGGGGCGCAGGGGGCCGATGTAGCGGCCCACCAGCAGGCTGACTACGCCGTAGCGTTGGAAGTAGGTTTCCGCGCCGGTCAGCCACTCGGGGTGGTCGCGCAGCACTGGCAGGCGGCGGATGCCCTGGTGGAAGCGGCGGCCGATACCGTAGGAGATGGCATCACCGAGCAGGCCGCCGGTATAGGCCAGCAGCAGGGTTTCGCCCAGGGTCAGGGCGCCGCTGCCGGCCATCACGCCGAGGGCGAACAGCAGCACTGTGCCGGGGATCAGGAGTCCGGCCACCGCCAGGCATTCCAGGGCGGCGGCCAGGAAGATGGCCAGGCCCAGCCACTCCGGGTTGCTCTCCAGCCAGTGCGACAGGGTTGCGTACCATTCGCTCATGGTCACTCCTCGGGGTTCAACAGGAAGTAGTCACGGTCTTCGACCTGGCCACGGCGCAGCGGGTTGCGCGTGCAGTGGCGGGCGTGAGTGGCATCGACGAAGCGGTAAGGCAGGTGCTCGTCGCGACCGCTCGGAATGCCCAGGCGGGTAGTTTGGATGATGCGTGCTGGGCGTTCGCCCACATCATCGACGAACAGGCGCGCAGGGTCGAAACGTTGCGCGTTCCAGTCCGGCACCCGGAGGCCCAGTGCCCTGCACAGCAGGGTCTGCCCGGCGCACAGGCGCTCCGGCGGGCGTGGCTTGCCGCTGGCTGCCGGGTTGTTGCGCTGCATGCGTTGCAAGGCGTCTGGCGCGCAGTGTTCATCCAGCCAGGGTAGGGCGGACTTGATCAGCACCGCGTTGCCCGGCCCCTGGGCGCTGAAGTTCAGCGAATCGCCGCCGCGCGCGTAGTACATGTAGATGTGGCCGCCATCGAGGAACAGGGCGCGACGTTTCTCGGTGTAGCCGAGCGAGGCGTGGCTGCCCTTCTCCGCCAGGTAGTAGGCCTCGGTCTCGATGATTCGCGCGGCCAGCCAGTGGCCCTGGTGGCGGTGGCGGATGATCTTGCCCAGCAGCGCGCGCGCGAGCATCTGGGCGTCGCGCTCGAAGAAACTGTCGGGCAATGGGCGTGGTGTGGCGATCATCGATGCTGGAGCTGGTGAAAGTGGCGCGATCTTAGCAATGCCTTGGCGTCGTGGCGGTGAATCTTGTTCCGCGATGTTGCACGGAGGTGACCATCCGCCCGGCAGTGCTGGGCTTGACGGGGTGTGCCCGCTATAATCGGCCACTTTTTCCAACTGCCAGACCTTCGCCGACCATGACCGAGTCCGTGCTCGACTATATGACCCGCCTGGGCCGCGCCGCGCGCGCAGCCTCGCGGGTGCTCGCCCGAGCCAGCACCGCGCAGAAGAACCATGCGCTGCAGGCTGCCGCCAACGCCCTCGATGCCGCCCGCAGCGAGCTGACCGCCGCCAACGAGCTGGATCTGGCCGCTGCACGCGCCAATGGTCTGGAGCCGGCCATGGTCGACCGCCTGGCGCTGACGCCGAAAGTGATCGACAGCATGATCGAGGGGCTGCGCCAGGTCGCCACCCTGCCGGACCCGATCGGCGAGATCCAGGGCATGCGCTACCTGCCGTCCGGCATCCAGGTCGGCAAGATGCGCGTACCGCTGGGCGTGATCGGCATCATCTACGAGTCGCGCCCCAATGTGACCATCGATGCCGCCAGCCTGTGCCTGAAGTCCGGCAATGCCACCATCCTGCGTGGCGGTTCCGAGGCCATTCATTCCAACCAGGCGATCGCCCGCTGCATCCAGCTCGGCCTGGCCGAGGCCGGCCTGCCGGCCAGCGCCGTGCAGGTGGTGGAAACCACTGACCGCGCCGCCGTTGGCGCGCTGATCACCATGCCGGAGTTCGTCGACGTGATCGTGCCGCGTGGCGGCAAGGGTCTGATCGAGCGCATCAGTCGCGACGCCAAGGTGCCGGTGATCAAGCACCTGGACGGCGTCTGCCATGTCTATGTGGACAGCGCCGCCGACCTGGACAAGGCCATTCGTGTCTGCGACAACGCCAAGACCCAGCGCTACTCGCCGTGCAACACCATGGAGACGCTGCTGGTGCATGCCGACATCGCCGCGCGCGTGCTACCGCCGCTGGCCGCCATCTACCGCGACAAGGGCGTGGAGCTGCGTGGCGACGCCGCCACCCGCGCGCTGCTCGGCGGCGATGTGCTGGAAGCGACCGAGGATGACTGGTACGCCGAGTACAACGCGCCGATCCTGGCGATCCGCATCGTCGACTCGCTGGATGCAGCCATTGAGCACATCAACCAGTACGGCTCGCAGCACACCGACGCGATCATCACCGAGAACTTCAGTGATGCCCGGCGCTTCCTCACCGAAGTGGATTCCGCTTCGGTGATGGTCAATGCCTCTACCCGTTTCGCCGACGGTTTCGAGTACGGCCTGGGCGCGGAGATCGGCATCTCCACCGACAAGCTGCATGCCCGCGGCCCGGTCGGCCTGGAAGGACTGACCAGCGAGAAGTACGTGGTATTCGGCGACGGGCACATCCGCACCTGATGGCCCGACTTAGCGACGCCCGGCGTATCGGCCTGCTCGGTGGCACCTTCAACCCGGTGCATATCGGCCATCTGCGCGGTGCGCTGGAGGTCGCCGAGTTCATGGCGCTGGACGAGCTTAGGCTGATCCCCAGCGCTCGTCCGCCGCACCGCGAGGCGCCGCAGGCGACCGCTGAGCAGCGCCTGGCCATGGTCGAGCTGGCGGTGGCCGGCGAGCCCAGGCTGAGGGTCGACGATCGCGAGCTGCAGCGTGACAAGCCGTCGTTCACCTACGACACCCTGGAGTCGGTGCGCGGTGAGCTGGCGGCGGACGATCAGTTGTTTCTCCTGCTGGGCTGGGATGCCTTCTGCGGGTTGCCCACCTGGCATCGCTGGCAGGAGCTGCTGGTGCACTGCCATATCCTCGTGCTGCAGCGGCCGGATGCCGACAGCGAGCCGCCCGAGGCGCTGCGCGATTTGCTGGCCGCGCGCAGTGTGACCGATCCGCAAGGCCTCCTCGGGCCGAGTGGCCAGATCAGTTTCATCTGGCAGACGCCGCTGGCGGTGTCTGCCACCCTGGTTCGCCAGTTGCTGGCGCAGGGGCGTTCGGTGCGTTTTCTGGTGCCCGACGCTGTGCTGGCCTATATCCATGCGCACGATCTGTACCGTGCGAAAACCGATTCATGAGGTAACGATGCAAAACGAACAACTGGTCAAGGTCGCCGTAGCGGCCCTGGAAGACATGAAAGGTCAGGACATCACCACCATCGATGTGCGCGGCAAGACCAGCGTCACCGATTTCATGGTGATCGCCAGCGGCACCTCCAGCCGTCACGTCAAGTCGATGGCCAATGAAGTGCTGGAAAAGGTCAAGGAGCAGGGCGTGCGCCCGATCGGCAGCGAAGGTCTGGACGGTGGCGAGTGGGCCCTGCTCGACCTGGGCGACGTGGTGGTTCACGTCATGCAGGTTGCCACCCGTCAGTTCTACGATCTGGAGCGCCTGTGGCAAGGTGCCGAGCAGAGCCGCGCGCAGCATCAGGATCCGGCCGAGTAAGCCCGCCCTGTGCGTATCAAGCTGATCGCCGTCGGCTCGCGCATGCCGCGCTGGGTCGAGGAGGGCTGGCAGGAGTACGTCAAGCGCCTGCCGGGCGAGTTGCCGTTGGAGCTGGTGGAGATTCCGCTCAGTACCCGTGGCAAGAACGCCGATGTTGCCCGCCTGATCCGTCAGGAGGGCGAGGCGATGCTGAGCAAGGTGCAGCCCGGTGAACGCATCGTGACCCTGGAGGTCACAGGCAAGCCGTGGAGCACCGAGCAGCTGGCTGCCGAGCTGGAACGCTGGCGCCTGGATGCGCGCAACGTCAACCTGATGGTCGGCGGCCCCGAGGGGCTGGCGCCGGAAGTGTGCGCGCGCAGCGAGCAGCGCTGGTCGCTGTCGCCGCTGACCCTGCCGCACCCGCTGGTGCGTATTCTGGTCGGCGAGCAGATCTACCGGGCCTGGACCGTGCTGTCCGGCCATCCGTATCACAAATAAGTAGCAGTCGATGCCGCAACCGATCCGCCTGAAGGACCACGAGAAGGACGCCCGCCTGGTGCGTCGTCGCGTCGTTGTCGGCGGCGTCGTGGTGCTGCTGCTGACCTGCGTGCTGATCGCGCGCATGTACTACCTGCAGGTGATCCAGTACGAGCATCACACCACCCTGGCGGAGAACAACCGCATTCACGTGCAGCCGATTCCGCCCACCCGTGGGCTGATCTTCGACCGCAACGGGGTGATCATCGCCGACAACCGGCCCAGTTTCAGTCTGACCATCACCCGCGAACGGGCGGGCGACTGGCGCCAGGTGCTGGATGCGATCGTCGAGGTGCTGGAGCTGACCCCGGACGACCGCGCGCTATTCGAGAAGCGCATGCGCCAGGGACGCCGGCCATTCGAGCCGGTGCCGGTGCTGTTCGAACTGTCCGAGGAGCAGATCGCGCGCATCGCGGTCAACCAGTTCCGCCTGCCAGGGGTGGAAGTCAGCGCCCAGCTGGTGCGCCACTACCCGCTGAAGGAGCGCTTCGCGCACTCTGTCGGTTATGTCGGACGGATCAACGAGAAGGAACTCAAGGACCTCGACCCTACCGACTACGCGGGCACCCACCATATCGGCAAGACCGGTATCGAGCGTTTCTATGAGGACATGCTGCACGGCCAGGTCGGTTACGAGGAAGTTGAGACCAATGCCCGAGGTCGCGTGCTGCGTGTGCTCAAGCGCACCGATCCGACGCCGGGCATGGACCTGACCCTGAGCCTCGATGTGCGTCTGCAGGAGGCGGCCGAGCGGGCTCTGGCCGGTCGCCGTGGTGCCGTGGTGGCGATCGAGCCGAGCACGGGCGATGTCCTGGCGATGGTCAGCCTGCCCAGCTTCGACCCCAACCCCTTCGTCACCGGCATCGGTTTCAAGGCCTATGCCGAGTTGCGCGACTCCATCGACCGGCCGCTGTACAACCGCGTGTTGCGCGGTCTGTATCCGCCGGGCTCGACGATCAAGCCGATGGTCGCGGTAGCGGGCCTGGATGCCGGGGTGATCACCCCGCAGACCCGGGTGTTCGACCCCGGCTTCTACCAGTTGCCCGGCCACAGTCACAAGTACCGCAACTGGAACCGCCTGGGCGATGGTTCGGTGAACATGGAGTTCGCCATCATGCGCTCCAATGACACCTACTTTTACGACCTCGCGCGCAAGATGGGCGTGGACCGCCTGCACGACTACATGACCCGCTTCGGTCTGGGTCAGAAAGTGGCGCTGGACATGCACGAAGAAGCTGCAGGCCTCATGCCCTCGCGTGAGTGGAAACGTGCACGCTATCGCCAGGCCTGGTACCCGGGCGAGACGCTGATCCTGGGCATCGGCCAGGGCTACATGCAGACCACGCCGCTGCAGCTGGCTCAGGCCACGGTGCTGATGGCCACTCACGGTAAGTGGATTCGTCCACACCTGCTCAAGCATGCGGACGGGCAGACGCCCGAGCAGCTGATGGCCGACGGCGCCATGGACGGGGTGGTGACGCCGCCGGATATCGTGCTGCGCGACGACAAGTTCTGGGACTATGGTCGCCAGGGCATGGAGGCGGTGATGCACGGTCCGCGAGGCACTGCGGCGAAGGTCGGCGCCACCTCGGTCTATCGTATCGCCGGCAAAAGCGGTACGGCCCAGGTGGTGGCCATCAAGCAGGGGGAGAAGTATGACCGCAACAAGGTGCATGAACGCCATCGCGACCATGCGCTGTTCGTTGCGTTCGCCCCGGCCGAGGCACCGAAGATAGCCGTGGCGGTGATGGTGGAGAACGGCGAGTCCGGCTCCGGCGTCGCCGCGCCGGTGGTCAAGCAGGTCATGGATGCCTGGCTGCTCGGCCCTGATGGCCAGCTCAAGCCCGAGTATCGCCCCCCGGTGCCGGTAACCGAAGAGGCTAGTGTGCAGCGATGAAGCGCCAGGAATTCGACCGCAGCATTTCCGATGAAGACGTGTTCAAGCGCCGCGCCACGCTGTTGCAGCGCCTGCACATCGATGGCTGGCTGCTGCTGATCCTGCTGGCCCTATGTGCCGGCGGTCTGTTCGTACTCTATTCGGCCAGCGGCAAGAACTGGGACCTGGTGATCAAGCAGGGCAGTTCTTTCGGCATCGGCCTGGTAGCTGCCATCGTCATCGCCCAGTTCGAGCCGCGTTTCATGGCGCGCTGGGTCCCGCTGGCCTACCTGGTCGGGGTCGGCCTGCTGGTGGCGGTTGAGGTCATGGGGCACACGGCGATGGGGGCCACCCGATGGATCAACATCCCCGGGGTGATCCGCTTCCAGCCCTCGGAATTCATGAAGATCATCATGCCGGCGACCATCGCCTGGTACCTGGCGCGGCACAACCTGCCGCCCAAGCTCAAGCACATTGTCATCAGTCTGGCACTGATCCTCATCCCGTTCGTACTCATTTTGAAACAACCTGACCTGGGCACCGGCCTGCTGATCCTCGCGTCCGGCGCCTTCGTGCTGTTCATGGCCGGCCTGCAGTGGCGCTGGATCATGGGGGCGGTCGCGGCCGTGGTGCCGATTGCCATCGCCATGTGGTTCTTCGTACTGCACCAGTACCAGAAGCAGCGGGTGCTGACCTTCCTCGATCCGGAGAGCGACCCGCTGGGCACCGGCTGGAACATCATCCAGTCCAAGGCGGCCATCGGCTCGGGTGGTGTGTTCGGCAAGGGCTGGCTGCTTGGGACCCAGTCGCACCTGGATTTTTTGCCGGAAAGTCACACGGACTTTATCATTGCCGTGCTGAGCGAGGAGTTCGGCATGGTCGGAGTGTGTATCCTGCTGTTCGTCTACCTGCTGCTGATTGGGCGCGGGCTGATGATCACGGCGCAGGCGCAGACGCTGTTCGGCAAACTGCTGGCCGGTAGCCTGACCATGACGTTCTTCGTCTACGTATTCGTTAACATCGGCATGGTCAGCGGACTGCTGCCGGTGGTGGGGGTGCCCCTACCCTTTATTAGCTATGGCGGAACCCATCTGGTGACGCTGTTGTCTGGGTTTGGGGTTTTGATGGCGATCCAGACGCACCGCAAGTGGATCGCCCAGGCATGACAAGAGTGCAGAATTTGAAACAAGCAATGCGCAGCTGGGGAATCGCCGTGGGGGCGTTGCTCGGTCTGGTCGGTCAGGCGCAGGCCGCCGGCGAATATCAGGGCTCGCCCAAGGTGGCCGAGTTCATTGCCGAGATGACCCGCGATCATGGCTTCGCCGGTGAACAGCTGACCGCGCTGTTCGACCAGGTGGAGCGCAAGCAGGCGATTCTCGATGCGATTTCCCGTCCGGCCGAGAAGGTCAAGCCGTGGAAGGACTATCGGCCGATCTTCATTACCGAGGCGCGCATCAGCAAGGGCGTCGACTTCTGGAACAAGCATGCCGATGCCCTGGCCCGTGCCGAGCAGGAGTATGGCGTGCCGGCCGAGGTGATCGTTGCGATCATCGGGGTAGAGACCTTCTACGGTGGCAACACCGGTAGCTGGCGCGTACTCGATGCCCTGTCGACCCTGTGCTTCGACTACCCGCCGCGCGCCGAATTCTTCTGCCAGCAGCTGCGCGAGTTCCTCATCCTGGCCCGCGAGCAGCAGGTCGACCCGCTGACCGTGAAGGGCTCCTACGCCGGTGCCATGGGCCTGCCGCAGTTCATGCCCGGCAGCTTCCGCGCCTATGCGGTGGACTTCGACGGTGACGGCCATATCGACATCTGGACCAACCCGGTGGATGCCATCGGCAGCGTTGCCAGCTACTTCAAGCGTCATGGCTGGATCAGTGGTGAGTCGGTGGTCAGCCGCGCCCAGGTCAAGGGTGAACAGGCCGACAGCGGCCTGACCCAGGGCCTCGACCCGGTGAAGAACGTCGGCGAGTTGCGCGCCCTGGGTTGGAGTAGCGCCGACGTTCTGCGCGACGACATCCCGGTCACCGCCTTCCGCTTCGACGGCGCCGAAGGCCAGGAATACTGGATGGGGCTGCCCAACTTCTACGTGATCACCCGCTACAATCGTAGCGCCATGTATGCCATGGCCGTTCATCAACTGTCCGGCGAACTGGTCGCCAAGCGGGGTCGTCCGTGAAGCTTGTCCTGCGCACTCTGACCGCGACCGCCATCGGGCTGGCGCTGGTCAGCTGCACCAACAACCGTGCTCCGCAGCCGGTGGAGCCGGGCTCGCAGCCGATTTCCGGGCCGCAGGACTACAACCGCCCGCATCGCGATGGCGCGCCCTGGTGGGACGTCGACGTGTCACGCATCCCTGATGCCGTGCCGATGCCGCATTACGGCAACTACAAGGCTAATCCTTACACGGTGATGGGCAAGACCTATTACCCGATCCGCGACAGCCGCCGCTACAGTGCAGTCGGTACCGCGTCCTGGTACGGCACCAAGTTCCATGGCCAGGCCACCGCCAACGGTGAAGCCTACGACCTGTACGGCATGACCGCCGCGCACAAGACCCTGCCGCTGCCGAGCTACGTGCGGGTGACCAACCTGGACAACGGCAAGACGGTGATCCTGCGGGTCAACGACCGTGGCCCGTTCTACTCCGACCGCATCATCGACCTGTCCTTCGCCGCCGCGAAGAAGCTCGGCTACGCCGAGAGCGGCACCGCTCGGGTCAAGGTCGAGGGCATCGACCCACATGAGTGGTGGGCCGCCCAGGGCCGTCCGGTGCCGATGGTGCTGGCGCAGCCGAAGATGGCCAATCAGCCCGCCCCGGCGGTCGCGCAGCCGGTCGCCGTGGCTGCCAGCCAGCCAATCGAGCAGTACACCCCGCCGCCTCAGCAGCATGCGGCGGCCGTCGTGCCGGTGCAGATGGACGTAAAAAAAAACGCTTCGCCCGCAGCCTCTGGCCTGTATCTCCAAGTGGCCGCCTTCGCCAATCCGGACGCTGCGGAGCTCCTCAAGGCCAAGTTGAGCGAGACGGTGCCTGCCAAGGTGTTTATCAGCTCGGTGGTGCGCAACCAGCAGATCTTGCACCGGGTACGCCTGGGGCCGGTCGAAACCCAGGCTGAGGCGCAGCAGCTGCAGGACAGCGTGCGCCTGGCCAATCTCGGTGAGCCTGCCCTGGTGAAACCCGACTGAAGCCTTTCGTGCGCCGCGTTCGCGTGGCGCTGAATGCGGGCGGCGCTGCCGTCCGTGCCATCGTTGACAGTGATCTTTAGAGAACCGGATGAACATCTCCCGCTTTGCCCAACGCCTTTCCCTGTTCGTGCTGCTGGCCGTGCCTTTTGCCGCATCCGCCGAATCGGCGATCCCCTCGCCGCCGCAGCTGGCTGCCAAGTCCTATGTGCTGATGGATGGCGCCAGCGGCAAAGTGCTGGTGGAGAACAACGGCGATGAGCGCCTGCCGCCGGCCAGCCTGACCAAGCTGATGACCGCCTACATCGCCACCCTGGAGATCCGCAAGGGCAAGATCGGCGAGCAGGACCTGGTGACCGTCAGCGAGCACGCCTGGCGTACTGGCGGCGCGGCGTCCGGTGGTTCCACCATGTTCCTGCCGATCAACAGCCAGGTGACCGTGGATGACCTGCTGCACGGCATCATCATCCAGTCCGGCAACGACGCCAGCATCGCCATCGCCGAGTACATCGCCGGCAGCGAGGATGCCTTTGCCGACATGATGAACGAGACCGCCGAGAAGCTCGGCATGAAGAACACGCACTTCATGAACGCCACCGGCCTGCCGCACCCGGAGCACTACTCCAGCGCCCACGACATGGCGATCCTGGCCCGCGCCATCATCAACGAGGACCAGGAGCACTATGCGATCTACTCGCAGAAGGAGTTCTTCTGGAACAACATCAAGCAGGGCAACCGCAACCTGCTGCTGTGGCGCGACAGTACCGTCGATGGCCTGAAGACCGGCCACACCGAGGAGGCTGGCTATTGCCTGGTGGCCTCGGCCGTGCGTGATGGTGCGCGCATGATCACGTCGGTGTTCGGCACCGACAGCGAGAAGACCCGCGCCGCCGAGACCCAGAAGCTGCTGACCTACGGCTTCCGCTTCTTCGAGACCCAGACCTTCTACAAGGCGGGCCAGGAACTGGCCCAGGCCCAGGTGTGGAAAGGCACCACGCGTCAGGTCAAGGCCGGCCTGGCCCAGGACCTCAGCCTGACCCTGCCGAAAGGCCAGGTGAAGCAGCTCAAGGCCAGCATGGTGCTGGAGCCGCAGCTGGTGGCGCCGCTGAAGCAGGGCGACGTGATCGGTAAGGTCGAAGTCAAGCTGGGTGAAGAGGTGGTGCACAGCGCCGACCTGATCGCCCTGGAGCCGGTGGAGGAGGGTGGTTTCTTCCGCCGCCTGTGGGATAGCATCCGCCTGTTCTTCTACGGCATGTTCAACTGAGAGTCGTCCGGCGGTCTTGAAACACCGCCGTTCGGGCCCCAGATAAGGGACTGAACTGAAGACTCACAAGGACGCCCCGGAATCGGGGCGTTCGCATTTCACGGGTGACGAACCCGGAGTGACCGCGATGACCGATACCGAAGTACAAGCCCCGAAAATCGAATTCCCCTGCGAGCGCTACCCCATCAAGGTGATCGGTGAGGCGGGCGACGGCTTCGCCGACCTGGTGGTGGAAGTGATCCAGCGCCATGCGCCGGGCTTCGATGCCGCCAGCCTGGTGGTGCGCGACAGCCGCAATGGCCGCTTCCTCTCCGTGCAGGTGCTGATCACTGCCACCGGTGTCGAGCAGTTGCAGGCGATTCACGTCGACCTCAAGGCCACCGGTCGCGTGCACATGGTGCTCTGATGACCGAGCTGGTTGTGCGTCAACTGGGGCTGGCAGAGTATCTGCCGACCCTGGAAGCCATGCGGCGCTTCACTGCCGAGCGCGATGAGTCGAGTCCCGACGAGATCTGGCTGCTGCAGCATCCCCGGGTGTTCACTCAGGGCCAGGCCGGCAAGCCCGAGCACTTGCTGGCGCCCGGCGACATTCCGGTGATCCAGGTCGAGCGCGGTGGTCAGGTCACCTACCATGGCCCCGGCCAGCTGGTGGCCTACCTGATGCTGGACCTGCGCCGCAAGAAGCTCGGCGTGCGCGAGCTGGTGACGGCCATGGAGCAGGCGCTGGTCGATGTGCTGGCCGGCTATGGCATCGAGGCCGCGCCCAAGGCCGATGCCCCAGGCGTGTATGTCGCCGGCGACAAGATCGCCTCGCTGGGGCTGCGGGTGCGCAACGGCTGCTCGTTCCATGGCCTGGCGCTGAACGTCGACATGGACATGGCGCCCTTCCAGCGCATCAACCCCTGCGGTTATGCCGGCCTGAAGATGGTCCAGCTCAAGGACCTCCTGGAAGCCCCGCCATCGCTCGATGAGGTGTCGCAGCGCCTGGAGGGTGCGCTGCGCGCGCGCCTGGGCTACGCCTGAGGCGAGAGATAGACGCCAAGCAAAAGGCCCTGGGGCGATGCCGCAGGGCCTTTTCTGTTTCTACGCTGAGGGTCAGTTCAGATTGAGCGCCGGAATCAGGCTGTCGTTCTGCTGCTGGCCCGGCACCGGGGCGGGGGCGGCCAGGCCCAGGTTGTTCTTCTCGAACACCCGATCGGCGCGATAGCTGGAGCGCACCAGCGGGCCGGCGGCGACTTCCATGAAGCCCTTTTCCAGGCCAATGTCGCGCAGGCGGTTGAATTCTTCGGGGCTGACCCAGCGCTTCACCTTGAGGTGGTTGCGCGTGGGCTGCAGGTACTGGCCGAGGGTGAGGATGTCCACACCGATGGCGCGCAGGTCGTCCATGGTCTCGAGGATCTCCTCGTCGGTCTCGCCCAGGCCGAGCATCAGGCTGGTCTTGGTGATGACCGAGGGGCGGTGCTGCTTGGCGAACTCCAGCACCTTCAGGGTCTTCTCGTAGCCGGCACGCGGGTCGCGCACCACATGGGTCAGGCGCTTGACCGTCTCGACATTCTGCGCGAACACCTCGAGGCCTGAATCCACCACGCGGGCGATGGCCGCGTGGTCACCATCGAAGTCCGGGGTCAGGGCCTCGACCACCACCTGCGGCGTGTTGGCCTTGATCGCCTGCACGCAGGCCGCGTAATGCGCGGCGCCGCCGTCGGGCAGGTCATCGCGGTCTACCGAGGTCAGCACGATGTAGCGCAGGCCCATCAGTTCCACCGACTTGGCGGTGTTCTGCGGCTCTTCCAGATCCAGCCAGCCGTTCGGGTTGCCGGTGTCGACGGCGCAGAAGCGGCAGGCGCGGGTACAGACCGAGCCCATCAACATGATGGTCGCGGTGCCGTTGGACCAGCACTCGCCCATGTTCGGGCAGTGCGACTCCTGGCACACGGTGCTCAAACGATGCTCGCCAACATTGCGCTTGACCGCATCGAAGCGGCTGCCACTCGGCGCCTTGACCCGCAGCCAGCTCGGCTTGGGTTCGACGACCTGCGGCTCGGCCGAAGCGCGGCGCTTCTGGCCATCCTTGATCGCGGTGATTCCCTGGGGGGTGCGGAATTTTTCGCCGCTGGAGACGGGCTTGGGCGGGACTGCGTCGGACATCGAGATCTCGGCTCCGGTAGGAGGCTTGGGTAGCGGGGCTTTTGGCCTGCCGGCAGTCTACCATGGATGGCTACCTGCGGCTTGCGGCCCTTGTCGGACGCGCACTGCAGCCGCGGAGGCACTCCCCCGCGGCAGCGCGTTGCTGTCCCTTGGGCTGCGCCAGGCTCAACTCTTCAGCTGGTTGGCGAACTGGCCGATAGCCTGGACCACCTGCTGTGCGCCATCCTGAATCTCGACGATCACCGCACCGGCCTCGCTGGCCAGGCTGAGCCCCTGCTCGGCCTGCTGGCTGCTGCTGGCCATGCTGTCCACGGCGTTCTGCGCCAGGCTCTGGTTCTTCTGCACCACCTCGACGATCTCCTCGGTAGCCTGACTGGTGCGTCCGGCCAGTTGGCGGACCTCGTCGGCGACCACGGCGAAGCCGCGCCCCTGGTCGCCGGCCCGCGCAGCCTCGATGGCGGCATTGAGGGCGAGCAGGTTGGTCTGGTCGGCGATGCCGCGGATGGTCTGCATGATGGTGCTGATCAGCTGCGATTGCTTGCCCAGGGCCTCGATACCCGCGCTGGCCTCACTCAGCTGGCGGGCAATGCGCTGCATGACCTCGACCGTCTGGCTGACCACGGCGGCGCCTTTGTTGGCGCTGGCGTCGGTTTGCCGCGAGATGCTGTAGGCGATGCTCGCGGCTTCGGCCACGGCTTGCTCCTGGTTGACCTGGTCGGTGATCACGGTGGCGAACTTGACCACCTTGTACAGCCGGTCGTGGCTGTCGACTATCGGGTTGTAGGAGGCTTCCAGCCAGACGGAGCGGCCATGGCTGTCAACCCGCTGGAAGCGCCCAGCGACATATTCGCCACGATTAAGGCGTGCCCAGAAGTCGCGATACTCCTGCGAATTCGCCTCCTCTGCCGAGCAGAACATGCGGTGGTGTTTGCCGCGGATCTGTTCCAGCCGGTATCCCATGCCGTCCAGGAAGCGCTGGTTGGCGGTGAGTACCTCGCCGCTCAAGTTGAACTCGATGACGGCCGTGGAACGCAGCAGGGCTCCAATCAGTCCTTCGTGTTCACGCGAGGTGACGATGGTGCGGGTCAGGTCGTTGGCGCAGAGGGTGAAGTAGGCCAGTTCGCCCCGGCTGTTCAGGACCGGCTGCCAGATGGCGCGCAGCCAGGCCTCCTGGCCGTTGCCGCGCAGCAGGCGGAAGGCGCCGCTGAGGTGTTCGCGGTTGCGCAGCGCCTGCTGCAGGCGGGCATAGTTGGCTTCCGTGCGGAAGGAGGAGGGGATCAGCGACTCCAGCTGGCGCCCGAGAAGCGCGCTGTCGGTGTAGAGCATTTCCCCCAGAAAGTTGTCATTGGCATAGCGCACCCGGCCATCAGGCTCGATCTCCAGAACCAGCATCTCGCTGTACAACGAGTCCTTGATCTGGCGCATGCTGGCCAGCTCGTTACGCAGCTGGGCCAGCTCCGCTTTCAGTGTGTTGTTGAACATCTGCAAGGCACCTTTTGGGCTGATGAAGCGGTCAATCCGGGGCAATCGCCTGTTCAGATATCGGCCGCTGGCGGAAAACCCGCAGTCCCTGCAGTGTAGTTCTCGACCAGCCGCTCCATGATCAGGCCGCCATGACCCGACTCGACCTCGAAATGACTTTGCCCGCCGACTACCGGCTGGCCGACCTGTTGAGCTTCCATCGGCGCGATGCGCAGGCGCTGGCCGAGCGGGTGACGGACGATGGTCTGGACAAGGGCCTGCTCTGGCAGGGACTGCCGGCCTGCCTGAGCCTGCGCCTCGCCGCACACAGGGTGCGAGTGAGCCTGCAGGTGGATGGCGAAATTGACGATGATTCGCAGCCGCTCGAGGCGCTGGCGGCGCGCATGCTGGGGCTGACCCAGCCGGTGCACGCCTTCGAGGCGGCCTATTCCGCGCATCCGCTGCTGGGCCGGCTGATCGCTGCCAACCGTGGCTTGCGGGTGCCCCAGGCGGCTTCGGCCTTCGAGGCATTGACCTGGGCCATCAGTGGTCAGCAGATCAGTCTGGCGGTGGCCATCACCCTGCGTCGGCGGCTGATCCAGCTCGCCGGGCAGCAACACTCGGGCGGCCTGCTCTGCTATCCGGACGCGGCGGCGGTCGCGGCGCTCGACGAGGATGTCCTGGGCCAGGCCGGATTCTCCCGGGCCAAGAGCCAGACCCTGCTGCGGCTCGCGCGCGAAGTGGTCGAGGGGCGCTTACCGCTCGATCAGTGGCAGGCTGACGCGCCAGCCGAGGTCATTGCCGAACACCTGCTGGCCCTGAAGGGCATCGGGCCCTGGACGGTGGACTATGCGTTGCTGCGCGGCTTCGCCCGGTTGGATGGATCGTTGCACGGTGATGCCGCGGTCAGGCGCCAGCTGCAGCGCCTGCTCGGCACGGAGGAAAAGCTTACACAGCCGTTCGTGCGCGACTGGCTGCAACCTTTCGCCCCGTGGCGTGCGCTGGTGGCGGCCCATCTCTGGGCGATGCCGTAGCGGCTCGCGAGGCAGGGGCAGTGACGCTCGACCCTGCTGCTGCGTTGCTCAGCGCAGCTGCTGCAGCAGCGCCGGGGTCGGATAGCCGTCGGCCGGCAGGCCCAGGCTCTGCTGGAAGGCGCGCACGGCGCGGCGGGTGTTGGCGCCGATGATGCCGTCGGCCGGGCCCGGCTCGTAGCCATGGGCAGCCAGGCCCTCCTGCAGCGCGATGCGCTCGCTGCGGCCCAGCGGACGTTCGTCCTTCGGCCAGCTGGCCAGCAGCGGGCCGCCACCACCCAGGCGCTGGCCGAGCAGGCCCACAGCCAGGGCGTAGGACGAAGAGTTGTTGTACTTGAGGATGGCGCCGAAGTTGCGAAACACCAGGAAGGCCGGGCCGCGGTGGCCCGCTGGCAGCAGCAGGTAGCCAGTGTCGTTCGGGTCGACATTGGTCGGCGTGCCTTTCACTCCATGGGCGTACCACTCCGCATAGGTCTTGCGCACCTCGGTGTCGGCCAGCGCATAGTCGAAGCCGCTGGGCAGGGCCACCTGGATGCCCCAGGCGCGGCCCTTCTGCCAGCCGGAGGCCTGCAGGTAATGGGCGGCCGAGGCCAGGGCGTCGGCGCTGGAGTTCCAGATGTCACGACGGCCGTCGCCGTCGAAGTCCACCGCGTGGGTCAGGTAGGTGGTGGGAATGAATTGGGTCTGGCCCATGGCGCCGGCCCAGGAGCCGCGCAGGCCGCTGCTGCTGATGTCGCCGCTCTGCAGAATCTGCAGGGCTGCCAGCAACTGGTCTTCGGCGAAGCGTGGGCGGCGGCCTTCATAGGCCAGGGTGGCGAGGGAGCGGATCACCGACTGCTCGCCCATGAACTGGCCGAAGCTGCTTTCCATGCCCCAGATGGCGACCAGCGTCTCGCGGTCGACGCCGTAGCGCTGCTCGATAGCCTCCAGCGTGGCGGCGTGCTCGGCCAGCAGCGTCTGGCCCTTGCGCACGCGCAGCGGCGAGATGGCGCCGTCGAGGTATTCCCAAACCGGGCGGGTGAACTCCGGCTGGGCGCCGTCGGCCTTCACCACGCTCAGGTCCGGCGTCACGCCGGCGAAGGCCTGGTCGAACACCTGGGGCTGGATGCCGGCCTGCAGGGCCTTGGCGCGGAAGCGTTCGCGCCACTCCGCGAAGTTCAGTGCCGGTGCGACGGGCGCGGCGGTCTGCGCCTGAGCAGGGTTCTGCTGGTTTTTCGGCGGCTGGGTGGGCGTGGCGGCAACCAGTTCGGGGGCGGGGTTCGGGGTTTCGGCACAGGCGCCGAGGAAGAGCATGGCGCCGGCGAGCAGGCAGCTCAGGCGGCCGTTGGTGGAAAGCTGGAACATCGGGGCGTCTCGGTCTTGCCAGTCAAAGCGCGACCTTAACATGCCGGGCGGCTTTCAGGACCCCGGCGACATGGCGGCAATGCTCAGGCGGCGTATTTTGCCGGCCCCAGAATGCAAGAAGCCTCCCAGTGGGAGGCTTCGCGGCGGTAGCTGCCTTTGCCTTTCTTCGGCTGTTCCTGGCGGCAGCGGAACAGCGGTTGGGCGACTATGGACTTGGCCCTGTTCGGCCGCTTCGGGGCTTTCTTGCTCATCGGAGTGCTCCTCGCAGGCTCGCGGTATTGCGAGCGGCGCGGACTATGCGCCGATGGTTAAAAAATGTCCATAGGCGCAGGTGCCCGGCGTCATTCGCTGAGCGGCAGACGCTGGCCGGCCATCAGCAAGGCCAGGCGCGCCAGGCTGCTCCAGGCATCACCGGCGGCCTGGCCCTTGACCTGCGCGTCGATGCGCTGGGCATCGATCAGCAGCTGGTTCCAGCGCGCCGCCGTATGGCGTTGCAGGGCGCGGCTGTAGAGCGGGCGGCGCTTGTCCCAGACCGGCGGGCGGGCGCTGGCGAAGGCCTTCTCCAGCGGCACGCCCTGGCTGAACTGCAAGGCCAGGCCAGCCAGCTGGCGCAGTTCGCGGGCCAGCATGACGACGATGAACAGCGGTTCCACGCCTTCGCCGCGCAGGCCTTCGAGCATGCGCAGGGCGTGCGCGGCTTCGCCGTTGAGGATCGCATCGACCAGGCCGAATACGTCATAGCGGGCACTGTCGGCCACGGCCGCCTGCACCGTGCTGGCGTCGATCTGATTGCCCTCGGCCAGCAGCTTGAGCTTCTCGATTTCCTGGGCAGCGGCCAGCAGGTTGCCTTCGACCCGCGCGGCGATCAGCTCCACCGCTTCCTGGCTGGCAGCCAGGCCGGCCTGCGACAGGCGCTGGCGAATCCAGTTGGGCAGCTGGGCGACCTCGATCGGCCAGATCTGCAGGAACTGGCTGTGCGGGCCGTCGATCAGGGCCTTGGCCCACTTGGTCTTCTGCGTGCTGCCGTCGAGCTTGGGCAGGCTGATCAGCAACACCGTGTCTTGCGGCGGTCGCTCCAGGTATTCGAGGATGGCCGCGGTGCCCTTGTCGCCCGGCTTGCCATTGGCGATGCGCAGCTCGATCAGGCGTTTCTCGGCGAACAGCGAGAGGCTGGCTCCGGCTTCATAGAGCAGGCCCCAGTCGAAGCTGGCTTCGGCGTGGAACACGGTGCGCTCGCTGAAACCCTGCTGGCGGGTGGCGGCGCGGATGGCGTCCTCGGCTTCCTGGCACAGCAGCGGCTCGTCGCCACTGACCACATAGACCGGGGCGAGACCGCCTTGCAGATGCTTGCCGAGTTGGGCGGGGTTCAGTTTCATCGCGGCTTCTTGCGAAAAGGGCCGGTTGCCCGGCCCTCTCGTGTCACTGCTTGATCGGCAGCTGGATCGGCGACTGCAGCGGCGCCGACTCTTGCTCGGCGCGGCGCGCCGCGGCGGCGGCTTCCGCTTCGGCGGCGGCACGGGCCTCGGCTTCCTGTTGCAGCTGTTCCAGCTGGGCCGGGGTCAGCAGTTGCAGGCGCAGGGACAGCTGCTGGATCAGCTCGCGGCGCATTTCCTGGCGCAGCTGGCCGGATTCCTGGCTGGAGCCGATCAGATTGTTCTCGTCGTGCACGTAGATGCTCTGCACTTCCAGCTTGTCCTGCAGTAACAGCAGGTTCTTCTCGCCGCGGATCTCGTAGTCCAGGCGGGTGGTCAGTTCGAGCTCGGCACTGCGCGCGCTGCCGCTGCGGCTGGCGGTGCGCTGGGTTTCCTGCTCGTTGGCCAGGAACAGGCGGTAGGGCGCGCCGTTGTGGACTTTCACGCCGCTGTTCTCGAGCAGCTGGCGCAGCTGCTTGGCGGTATCGCTGTAGGCGTTGCGCGCCTGCAGGTCGATTTCCTTGACGGCGAACTCGGCGCTGCCAGTGCCGCGCAGCTGGAAGCCGCAGGCGCTGAGCAGAACGGCCAGACCTATTACCACCAGATTCCGTTTCATCATTCTCTTCTATCCCCTTGGAGAGCCCCGGCGCCATGCGGGCATGGCGCCGAGCTTAAAGCAGTTTTCAGTTGGCAACGATGTTGACCAGCTTGCCCGGCACGACGATGACCTTGCGGATGGTCACGCCTTCGGTGAAGCGCTGCACGTTCTCGTTGGCGCGGGCGGCGGCTTCGACTTCCTCGCGCGAGGCCGAGGCCGGCACTTCGATCTGGCCGCGCAGCTTGCCGTTGACCTGGATGACCAGGGTCAGGCTGTCCTGCACCAGGGCCGACTCGTCCACCGGCGGCCACTGTGCGTCGATGATCGCTCCGGTCTTGCCCAGGCGCTGCCACAGCTCGTGGCAGATGTGCGGGGTGATCGGCGCGAGCAGCAGGGCCACGGTCTCCAGGCCTTCCTGCAGCAGGGCGCGGTCCTGTTCGGTAGCAGTCGCCGCCTTTTCCAGCACGTTCATCAGGGTCATCACCTGGGCGATGGCGGTGTTGAACTTGTGGTGCTGGCCCACGTCGTTGCTGGCCTGGCGGATGGCCAGGTGGATGGCGCGGCGCACGGCCTTCTGCTCGTCAGTCAGACTGGCGACATCCAGCTGGCCCGGCAGGCCGGCGCTGACGTGGCTGTGGGCCAGGCGCCAGACACGACGGAGGAAACGGTTGGCGCCTTCGATGCCGGCGTCCGACCACTCGCAGCTCATGTCGGGCGGCGAGGCGAACATCATGAACAGGCGGCAGGTGTCGGCGCCGTAGGCGTCGATCATGGCCTGCGGGTCGACGCCGTTGTTCTTCGACTTGGACATCTTCTCGGTGCCGCCGATTTCCACCGGCAGGCCGTCGCTCTTCAGCTTGGCGCCGATGACCTTGGCCTTGGCGTCACGCTCGACTTCCACGTCGGCCGGGTTGAACCAGTCCTTGCCGCCGTTTTCCAGGGTGCGGTAGTAGGTCTCGGCGACCACCATGCCCTGGGTCAGCAGGTTCTTGAACGGCTCGTTGGAGGTGACCAGGCCCTCGTCGCGCATCAGCTTGTGGAAGAAGCGCGCGTACAGCAGGTGCAGGATGGCGTGCTCGATGCCGCCGATGTACTGGTCTACCGGCAGCCAGTGGTTGGCGGCCTGCGGGTCGACCATGCCGCCGGTGTAGTTCGGCGAGGCGTAGCGCGCGTAGTACCAGGACGACTCGACGAAGGTGTCCATGGTGTCGGTTTCGCGCTTGGCCGGGCTACCGCATTTCGGGCAGCTGCATTCGTAGAACTCGGGCATCTTGGCCAGCGGCGAACCGGCGCCGTCCGGTACCACGTCTTCCGGCAGGACTACCGGCAGCTGGTCTTCCGGCACCGGCACGTCGCCACAGCTCGGGCAGTGGATGATCGGGATCGGGCAGCCCCAGTAGCGCTGGCGGCTGATGCCCCAGTCGCGCAGGCGGAACTGGGTCTTGCGTGCGCCATGGGCGCTGGCTTCCAGATCGGCGACGATGGCGTCGAAGGCGGCGCTGAAGTCCAGGCCGTCGTATTTGCCGGAGTTGATGGTGGTCAGGCCGGCCTTGTCGCCGTACCAGTCCTGCCAGGTGCTGGCGTCGTAGTCCTTGTCCGCCGCGACATACACCTGCTGGATCGGCAGGTCGTACTTGTTGGCGAACTCGAAGTCACGCTCGTCGTGCGCCGGCACGGCCATCACCGCGCCTTCGCCGTAGCCCCACAGCACGTAGTTGGCGACGAACACCGGCAGCTTGTCGCCGGTCAGCGGATGGATGACGAACTGGCCGGTGGCCAGGCCCTTCTTCTCCATGGTGGCCATATCGGCCTCGGCCACGGAGCCGGACTTGCACTCGGCGATAAAGGCGGCAATTGCCGGGTTGGATTCGGCGGCGCGCTGGGCCAGCGGGTGCTCGGCGGCCACGGCCACGTAGGTGGCGCCCATCAGGGTGTCGGGGCGGGTCGAATAGACTTTGAGCTGGCCATCGATGCCGATGCTGGCGACATCGTAGTCGAACACGATGTCGGCACCGAAGCTCTTGCCGATCCAGTTGCGCTGCATGGTCTTGACCTGCTCGGGCCAGCCTTCCAGCTCGTCCAGACTGCTCAGCAGCTCCTCGGCGTAAGCGGTGATCTTGAAGTAGTACATCGGGATTTCGCGCTTCTCGATCAGCGCGCCCGAGCGCCAGCCACGGCCGTCAATGACCTGCTCGTTGGCCAGCACGGTCTGGTCGACCGGGTCCCAGTTCACGGTGCCGTTCTTGCGGTAGATCACGCCTTTCTCGAACAGGCGGGTGAACAGCCACTGTTCCCAGCGGTAGTAGTCCGGCTTGCAGGTGGTGACTTCGCGGGTCCAGTCGATGGCCAGGCCCAGCGATTTCAGCTGGGACTTCATGTAGGCGATGTTCTCGTAGGTCCACTTGGCCGGCGCGACCTTGTTCTTCATCGCGGCGTTTTCGGCCGGCATGCCGAAGGCGTCCCAGCCCATCGGCTGCAGCACGTTCTTGCCCTGCATGCGCTGGTAGCGGGCGATCACGTCACCGATGGTGTAGTTGCGCACGTGGCCCATGTGCAGCTTGCCGCTCGGGTAGGGGAACATCGACAGGCAATAGAAGGTGTCCTTGCCGGGTTGTTCGGTCACGACAAAGGACTTTTCCGCGTCCCATTGGGCTTGGGCGGCGGCTTCGATTTCACGGGGCGAGTACTGTTCGTGCATGGGCTTCTGGCGCTGGAAAGAGGGCTTTCGAGAAACGCCGTAGCATACATGACCCCCCCTGATTCAGGGAAACCCTGATTGTGCCTCGGCCGCCGTTTGTCGCGGCGTCCGGCCTCGCTCGGGGCGGGCGCTAAGCTTGCCAGAGGGAGGCGCGCGGTAGGCGCCCGGTCGAGGTGAGGGATGGCAGAGTCGCGGCGTGCGGAGTTGGGCGGAGGGCTCTATGAGCGGCTGCTGCAGCGCCTGGCCCTGGCCCTGCAGGAAGCGGACACTGCGACCCGCCTGCATCAGGCTCCGCCGGACGAGCTGGAGCTGAGTGGCCTGACGCCCGCCGAGCTGGAGCTGATCCGCGCCTACCTGGATCGTGACCTTCACTGGTTGCGCGGCTGGCATGCCGCCGCCGAGGAGCTGGCGCTGATCGAGCAACTGCCAGCCACCGCCAGCAAAGCGGTCACCAAGCTGCCGGCGCGGGCGGCCAGCAAGTCGCTGCCGCGTGGCAAGCCGATGATCAAGAAGCGCCAGCAGCTGTGCTGCGCGCTCTGTGGCACGGTTGCCCAGGTGCAGCGCGGTGAAGGCGTGCTGCCGTGCAGCGCCTGCGGTTCCAAGCTGTTTCGTGCCGGTCAGCCACGTTAGCGCTCGACTACCCTGGGCTTAGCTCATAACCTCCGGCCACTGGAGGTGCCCATGGAACTGCGCTTTATCCTCAAACAACTGATCCTGCCGCCCGGTGGCCTGATGCTGCTGATCCTGTTGGCCTGGCTGCTGTGGGCCTGGACGGGGCGGCCGCGGCTGGCGGTGGCGTGCCTGGTGGCTGGTCTGGGAGGGCTGTGGCTGCTCAGCCTGCCGGCCGTGGTGGAGTGGGCCGCGCGGCTGATCGAGCGCGAGCCGGCGCTGGTCGAGGCGCAGTGGCCCGGCCTGGCGCAACGCTCTCAGGTCATCGTGGTGCTCGGCTCCGGGCGCGAGGAGGCCGATCCGGCCTGGGGCAGCGACCAACCCAGCGCCACCGCCATCGAACGCCTGCGTTATGCCGCGCGCCTGCACCGGGCCTCGGACCTGCCGCTGCTGATCAGCGGCGGGCTGCACTACGGTCAGCCACCCAGCGAGGCGGCGATGATGGCGGATGTACTGCAGCGCGACTTCGGCGTGGCAACCCGCTGGCGTGAGGAGCGCAGCCGCACCACCTGGGAGAACGCGCTGTTCACTGCGGAGCTGCTCAAGGCGCAGGGTGTGAATCGCGTGGTGCTGGTGACCCAGGCCGCGCACATGCCGCGGGCGCGCTGGTGCTTCGAGCGTGCCGGGCTTGAGGTGGTGGCGGCGCCGCTGGGCTTTCTCGGTGTGCCCAACGAGCGCCCGCTGGGCGGCTGGCTGCCGGAGGGCAAGGCGCTGTGGCAAAGCACGCGCCTGCTCAACGAGGCGATCGGGCTGGCGGTCTATCCGCTGCTCTATCGCTGAGACGGCCCGCGTTCAGGCTGCCTGCGGACTGAGGCCGCGAGCCGCGCGGCGGCGGGCGAAGAAGGCCCAGCCCAGCAGCAGGCTGCACAGCGCGACCAGCGGCCAGGCGCGCCATTGCAGGTAGGGCGTCAGACCCTGCATCGGCTGCACTTCGCCATAGAGGATGGCCTGCTGGAACTGCGGGATCTGCGCGCTGATGCGGCCTTGCGGGTCGATCAGTGCGGTGACGCCGTTGTTGGTGGCGCGGATCATCCAGCGGCCTGCTTCGAGGGCGCGCATCTGTGCCATCTGCAGATGTTGCAGCGGGCCGATCGAGGTGCCGAACCAGGTGTCGTTGCTCACCGTCAGTAGCAGGTCGCTGCGCGCGGCCAGGCCGGCGGCGAATTCCGGGTACACGACTTCATAGCAGATAAAGGGCGCGATCTTCAGTCCCTTGGCCTGCAGCGGGGCCTGGTCGGCGGGGCCGCGGGCGAAGTCGGACATGGGCAGGTCGAAGAAGGCGATCAGGCCGCGCAGCACTTCCTGCAGCGGCACGTACTCGCCGAACGGCACCAGTTTCTGCTTCAGGTAGGTGCCTTCGCCCCAGCCGGTGACGGTGATCGCGTTGTAGTAGCGCTTCTCGCCGCGCTCGTTGGCCTGGCGCAGCGGCACGCCGGTGATCAGCGCGGCGTCACGCTCGGCGGCGACGCGGCCCATCACGGTGAGGTAGCCCTCGGCGTATTCCTTGAGCACCGGCACGGCGGTTTCCGGCCAGACGATCAGGTCGGCGGGGCGGCTGCTCAGGGTCATGTCGCGGTAAAGGTTCAGCTGGGCCTCGAGCTGGGCCGGGTCCCACTTCATGTTCTGCTCGACGTTGCCCTGCAGGGCGGCGACCTTGAGGGGTTCACCCTTACTGGCGGTCCAGGCGTGGCCCTGCAGTGCCAGGCCAGCGCCCCAGGGTGCAAGCAGCAGGAGCAGGGCGGCAGCCAGGCGTGGTTTGTCGCCGAGCAGGCGGGGCAGGTTGACCAGCAGCGCGGCCGACAGCGCCAGGCTGAGGGAAATCAGCCACATGCCGCCGACCGGCGCCAGCCCGGCCAGCGGTCCGTACAGCTGGCTGTAGCCGGCATAGAGCCAGGGGAAGCCGGTAAGGAACCAGCCGCGGAACGCTTCCTGGGCCAGCCACAGGGCGGCGAAGGCCAGGGCGTCGCTGACTGGAGCATCGTTGCGGCGCAGCCAGCTCGCCCACAGCCAGGCCGGTAGGGCGAAGAACAGGGCGACCCCGGCACAGAAACCTACGGTGAGGAAGGCGGCCAGGGCCGGCGAGGCGGCGCCGTAGTCGTGGATGCTGACGTAGATCCAGCTGGTGCCGGCGAGGAACAGGCCGAGGCCGTAGCACCAGCCGCGCAGCAGCGCCTGGCGCGGGTTCAGCTCACGCAGGCCAAGGTAGAAGAGGGCGATGGCCAGCAGGGCCAGCGGCCAGATATCGAAGGGAGCCAGGGCCAGGGTGGTGGTGGCGCCGCCGGCGAGAGCCAGCAGGTTGCCCGGCCAGCCGGGTTGGGTGATCCAGCGCATCGTGCGTCCTTGATCGGGAATTCTGGCGGGCAAGGGTACTGGAAGGGAGGAAGGCTCGGAAGCCGGCATAGAACCTGCTTACAACCCTGCGAGCTAGAGCCAGGCTAGGCCAAAACAGGCGAGGACGCGGAGTTTACGAGCTGTAAATGAGCAGTCCGAGCCTGTTTTTAACGACGCATGGCCGACGCGCAGCAGGTTGTATGCGGGTTCTTAGCGCTCCAGCGGAGTCAGGCGCAGCAGGTGCACGCGGCGGCTGTCGGCGTTGAGCACGCGGAAGCGGTACTCGCCGATCTCGGTCACTTCGTTGCGCTTGGGCAGGTGGCCGAAGGCATTCATCACCAGGCCGCCGACGGTGTCGAACTCGCTGTCGGGGAACTCGGTGTCGAAGGCTTCGTTGAAGTTCTCGATCGGGGTCAGCGCCTTGATCAGGAAATCACCGGACGGCAGCGGCTTGATGTAGCTGTCTTCCTCGACATCGTGCTCGTCCTCGATGTCGCCGACGATCTGCTCGAGCACGTCCTCGATGGTCACCAGGCCGGCCACGCCGCCGTATTCGTCAATCACCACGGCCATGTGGTTGTGGTTGGCGCGGAACTCGCGCAGCAGCACGTTGAGGCGCTTGGACTCCGGCACGAAGGTGGCCGGGCGCAGCAGCTGCTTGATATCGAACGGCTTGTCACTGCCGAGGATCAGCGGCAGCAGATCCTTGGCCAGGAGGATGCCGATCACTTCGTCGAGGCTTTCGCCGATCACCGGGTAGCGCGAGTGGGCGGAGTCGATGATCGCCGGGAGGAACTCCTGCGGCGAGTGGCTGGCCTTGATGCTGACCATCTGCGAGCGCGGCACCATGATGTCGCGCACCTGCAGGTCGGCGACCTGGATGGCGCCCTCGACGATGGCCAGCGCCTCGCTGTCGAGCAGCTTGTTCTGGTGGGCTTCGCGCAGGACTTCCAGCAGCTCCTGGCGGTTTCTCGGCTCATGAGCAAAAGCCTGGGTCAGCTTGTTGAACCAGGACTTCTGCTCGTTGCTCGATCGGTCTTCGCTCATGGTGAGTCTCGGTGTCTTCCTATTCTTCGGCGTACGGGTCGGGGTGACCCAGTTCGGCCAGCAATTCTCGTTCCAGCGCTTCCATCTCCTCGGCTTCCTCGTCTTCGAGGTGGTCGTAGCCCAGCAGATGCAGGCAGCCGTGGATGACCAGGTGGGCCCAGTGGGCCTCCGGGGTCTTGCCCTGTTCGCGGGCTTCGCGCTCGACCACCGGCACGCAGATCACCAGGTCGCCGAGCAGCGGGATATCGAGGATTCCCTCGGGTACCTCGGCCGGGAAGGACAGCACGTTGGTGGCGTAGTCCCTGTGCCGCCAGGTGTGGTTCAGCTCGCGGCCTTCGGCTTCGTCGACCAGACGGATGGTCAGCTCCGAGTCGGCCGTGCGCTGGCGCAGGGCCAGTTCGCACCAGCGGCGCAGCTGTGCCTCGCTGGGTAGGTCGGTGGCGGTGGAGGCGTTCTGCAGGTCCAGTTCAAGCATGCGGCTGGCCTTTGCTTTGTTCGTCCTGCTGCTCTTCGAAGCGCTCGTAGGCTTCGACGATGCGCTGCACCAGCGGATGACGCACCACGTCCTTGGGCTGGAAGTGGGTGAAGCTGATGCCGGGGACGTCCTTCAGTACCTTCATCACGTGGGCCAGGCCGGACTTGGTGCCGCGCGGCAGGTCGACCTGGGTGACGTCGCCGGTGATCACGGCGGTGGAACCGAAGCCGATTCGGGTGAGGAACATCTTCATCTGCTCGAGCGTGGTGTTCTGACTCTCGTCGAGAATGATGAAGCTGTTGTTAAGGGTGCGGCCGCGCATGTAGGCCAGCGGCGCGATTTCGATCACCTGTTTCTCGATCAGCTTGGCCACGTTGTCGAAGCCGAGCATCTCGTACAGCGCGTCATACAGCGGGCGCAGATAGGGGTCGATCTTCTGCGCCAGGTCGCCGGGGAGGAAACCGAGCTTCTCGCCGGCCTCGACCGCCGGGCGCACCAGCAGGATGCGCCGCACCTGCTCGCGCTCCAGCGCGTCCACCGCGCAGGCCACGGCCAGGTAGGTCTTGCCGGTACCGGCCGGACCGATGCCGAAGTTGATGTCGTTGTCGAGGATCGCCTTGACGTAGCGCTGCTGGTTGGCGCCGCGCGGCTTGATCGCACCCTTCTTGGTGCGCAGGGTCACGCCGGCGTCGGCCTTGCCGCTGTCCAGCGCTTCCAGGCCGGACTCCTGCAGGTACAGATGCACCAGTTCCGGCGACAGCTCGGCGCTCTTGGTCTCGCGGTACAGGCGGCGCAGCAGGTTCTCGGCGGACTGGGTGTGCTTGCTCGGCCCGACCAGCTCGAACTGGTTGCCGCGGTTGCGGATCTCGATGGACAGGCGCTGTTCGATCAGGCGCAGGTGCTCGTCGAACTGGCCGCAGAGGTTGGCGAAGCGGCGCGCTTCGTAGGGTTCGAGGGTGAAACGGTGCGGTTCTATGGAGGCGTTCAATGGGGTCCGGTTGCCGCTGTGCGGCGGGAGTGATGGTCGAAGGATAACCCCAGGTGCCCGAGGGCGAAAGTTCGGGCGCCTGGTGGAGGGCTAGCCGTTAGTCGATAAGGGTGCCGCGCAGCGAGTGGGGCAGGGCGCCATCGATGTGCACATTGACGAACTGGCCGATCAGCGCGGGGTTGTCCGAGCGGAAGTTGACGATGCGGTTGTTCTCGGTGCGGCCCTGGAGCATGCCGGGGTCTTTCTTCGAGTAATCGCTGACCAGGATGCGCTGGGTGCTGCCGGTCATCTTGTGGCTGATCTCGTAGCCCTGCTGGTGGATGCGGCTCTGCAGGATCTGCAGGCGCTGCTTCTTCACCTCGTCCGGGGTGTCGTCGACCAGGTCGGCGGCCGGGGTGCCGGGGCGCGCGCTGTAGATGAAGGAGAAGGAGAAGTCGAAGCCGACATCCTCGATCAGTTTCATGGTCTGTTCGAAGTCTTTCTCGGTCTCGCCGGGGAAGCCGACGATGAAGTCCGAGCTGATGCAGATGTCCGGCACCGCCGCCTTCAGCTTGCGGATGCGCGACTTGTATTCCAGCGCCGTGTGGTTGCGCTTCATCGCTGCCAGGATGCGGTCCGAGCCGGACTGCACCGGCAGGTGGAGGAACTTCACCAGCTGCGGAATCTCGGCGTGGGCCTGGATAATGGCGTCGGAGAACTCCAGCGGGTGGCTGGTGGTGTAGCGGATGCGCTCGATGCCGTCGATGGTCGCCACCGCGTAGAGCAGGTCGGCGAAGTCGGCAATGGTGCCGTCCGGGGTTTCGCCACGGTAGCCGTTGACGTTCTGGCCGAGCAGGGTGACTTCCTTGACGCCTTTTTCGGCCAGCTGGGTGATTTCCAGCAGCACGTCGCCCAGCGGGCGGCTGACTTCTTCGCCGCGGGTATAGGGCACCACGCAGAAAGTGCAGTACTTGCTGCAGCCTTCCATGACCGAAACGAAGGCGCTGGGGCCGTCAACGCGCGGCTCGGGCAGGCGGTCGAACTTCTCGATCTCGGGGAAGCTGATGTCGACCTGCGCCTTCTTGGTGGTGCGCGCGGCGTCGATCATCTCCGGCAGGCGGTGCAGGGTCTGCGGGCCGAACACCACATCGACGTAGGGCGCGCGGTCACGGATGGCGGCGCCTTCCTGGCTGGCCACGCAGCCGCCGACGCCGATCACCAGGTCCGGGTTCTCCTGTTTCAGTTCGCGCCAGCGGCCCAACTGGGAAAACACCTTTTCCTGGGCTTTTTCGCGGATCGAGCAGGTGTTGAGGAGGATCACGTCGGCTTCGGCCGGGTTTTCCGTGACTTCCAGGGCCTGGTGTTCGCCCAGCAGGTCGACCATGCGCGAGCTGTCGTACTCGTTCATCTGGCAACCGTGGGTCTCGATATAAAGCTTCTTGGCCATCTGCGTGCGTCGGGGGTGGTTCGATAGGACCGCGCATTATAGGGGGCGACCGCCTGCCTTCCTAGCGTTGCCTGTCCGGCCCCTGTAAGATCGCGCCCCCGATTTGCAGCAGTCCTCTATCCTTCTTCCCATGAGCAAGCGCGAACCCATCTACAAGGTGATCTTCATCAACCAGGGCCAGGTGTACGAGATGTACGCCAAGCAGATCTATCAGAGTGATCTGTGGGGCTTCCTGGAGGTGGAGGAGTTCGTCTTCGGCGAGCGCACCCAGGTGGTGGTCGACCCCAGCGAGGAGAAGCTCAAGGCGCAGTTCGAGGGCGTGGTGCGCAGCTTCGTGCCGATGCACTCGATCGTGCGCATCGACGAGGTGGAGCGTCTGGGGACGCCGAAGATCAGCGAGGCCAAGGGTGGCGGCAACGTGATGCCGTTTCCCATGCCGATGCCCGAGAAATAGCGCTCAGTTGGGCGCGAAGGCCGGTACCTGCGGGCTGCCGAGCGTGCCGCCCTGGCCCGGCGTGAAGCCTGAGCCGGGTGTGCTGGGCGTGCTGTCGATGTGCTGCAGTTCCAGCAGGTAGCTGCGGAAAATCTGTCCCAGCACCTGGGTGGCGACCTGTAGCTCCTCGCGCTGCATGCGCTCGGCCACCTGGTCGGCGCTGTCCATCGCCTCGTCCGAGCCGTTCACTGCCGCCATCTTCAAGACGATGTAGGCCTGTACGTTGTTGGCCTGTACGCCCTCGCCGCGGAAGAACATGGTGCCCAGGCGCAGCTGAGCCTGGGCATTGCCCTGCAGCGAGGCTTGTTCGAACCAGCGCAGGGCCTGGGGCAGGTCGCGCGGGGCACTTTGCCCCTGATAGAAGAACTCGCCGAGCTCGTACTGGGCCAGGGCATCGCCCTGTTGGGCCAGTTGCTGGCAGGCGGCAATGGCCTGGGAGAGGTATTCGGGGGCGGTGTTCAGCGCGCAGCGGGCGGTGGCCGGGACCAGCAAGGAGTTGTCGCCTGCGTGGGCCAGCAAGGGAGAAGCGAGCAACAGGCAACCCAGAAGCAGGTTGCGGCCGGTGCGGTTCATGGAAATCGGAACGCCTCGCGGAACGGGTCGGGCCTCATGCCCTGCCGGCTGAATGCGCCGACCATCACATTATGTGATAAGCCGAGGTGTCCTTACAAAGTCTTTACCGGGATTTCCTCGCGAGCCGTTGCGCGAAGCGTCAGCAGCAGCCAGGCCAGCAGCGGGTAAGCCGGGGTCAGCAGGGCATGAAACAGGTCGACCCGGCGTAACGGGCCGATAAAGCCTTCGGTGCCCACGGCCAGGCCGGCGACCAGAAACAGACTGACCACGCCCAGCGCGGCCAGGCCCGGCAGGCGCTGCGGCCAGCGGCTCAGGCCGGCGTAGAGGATCAGCAGCAGGGTGGTCAGGCTCAGGGCCAGGCGATAACCCGGGTCGATTCCCAGCACACGAGCCCCGATGAACAGTCCGACCAGCGCCAGCAGGCAGACCGTCCAGACCGAGCGGCCCCAGGCCAGTCCCCGTGCCAGCGCCAGCGCGGCCAGGCCGAGCAGGGGCAGCCCAAGCACGGCGCTGAGCTGGCTGAAGGCACGGTGTTTGTCCATCCAGCTCGGATCCAGGCCATAGCGCACCGCGCCGCACAGGGCGGCCGTGGCGGTCAGGCCGAAGCCCAGCAGCAACGCGCGCAGCACCGGCTGACCGGCAAAGGCCGGGCGCAGCCAGAGCAGGCTGGCCAGGCAGGCCAGCGCCAGAACGGCGTCACTCAGCGCGGTGCTGTATTGCATCACTTGAGCTGGGCGAAGGCGCGCTCGGCGGCGGCGAAGGTGATCTCCAGCTCCTTGTCGCCGTGGGCGATGGAGGTGAAGCCGGCTTCGAAGGCGCTCGGCGCCAGGTACACGCCGCCTTCCAGCATCAGGTGGAAGAATTTGTTGAAGCGCGCCGCATCGCTCGCCATGACGTCAGCGAAGGTGACGATTTCGTCGGCGCCGCTGAAGTACAGGCCGAACATGGCCCCGGCCTGGGTGGTGACGAAGGGGATGCCGGCGGCATCGGCACGCTCCTGCAGGCCGGCGAGCATGCGGCTGGTGAAGTCGGACAGTTCGGCGTGGAAGCCCGGGCGGCTGATCAGCTTGAGGGTGGTCAGGCCGGCGGCCATGGCCAGCGGGTTACCCGACAGGGTGCCGGCCTGGTAGACCGGGCCGAGCGGGGCGATGCATTCCATGATGGCGCGCTTGCCACCGAAGCAGCCGACCGGCATGCCGCCGCCGACGATCTTGCCGAAGGTCGACAGGTCCGGGGTGACGCCGTAGTGCGCCTGGGCACCGCCGAGGGCGACGCGGAAGCCGGTCATCACTTCGTCGAAGATCAGCACCACGCCGTGCTTGTCGCACTGCTCGCGCAGACCCTCGAGGAAGCCCGGTGCCGGCGGCACGCAGTTCATGTTGCCGGCGACCGGCTCGACGATGATGCAGGCGACGGTCGAACCGACTTCGGCGAGGGTCTTCTCGACGGCGGCGATGTCGTTGTAGGGCAGGGTCAGGGTGTGCTTGGCGAAGTCCGCCGGCACGCCAGCCGAGCTCGGCACGCCCTGGGTCAGCAGGCCGGAACCGGCCTTGACCAGCAGGCTGTCGGAATGCCCGTGGTAGCAGCCTTCGAACTTGATGATGGCGTCGCGGCCGGTGTAGCCGCGGGCCAGGCGGATGGCGCTCATGGTCGCCTCGGTGCCGGAGCTGACCATGCGCACCAGTTCCATCGACGGCACGATGGCGCAGACCAGGTCGGCCATCTCCACTTCCAGCGCGGTCGGCGCGCCATAGGACAGGCCGTGTTCCAGCTGCTTGCGCACCGCGTCCAGCACCTGCGGGTGGGCGTGGCCGAGGATCATTGGGCCCCAGGAACCGACGTAGTCGACGTAGCGCTTGTCGTCCTCGTCGATCACATAGGCGCCTTCGGCGTGCTTGAAGAACAGTGGGGTGCCGCCAACGCTGCGGAAGGCGCGCACCGGCGAGTTGACGCCGCCGGGGATGTGTTTCTGGGCGTTGGCGAACAGGGCTTCGGAACGGGACATGACGGGTCTCTTTGTAAAGGGGCTCGAATCAGGAAGGCGTGAACAGCGCGCCGAAGGCACGCGCGCGGGCCTCCACCTCGGTGGCGGAGGGCGCGGAAAACAGGGCGTGAACCACCGCCAGCAGGTCGGCGCCGCGGCCAATCAGCTCGGTACCGTTGTCCAGGCTGACGCCGCCGATGGCGATGATCGGCAGGGCGAAACGCGCACGCGCCTGCTCCAGCAGCTCGGGCGTGGCGCTCGGCGCGCCGGGCTTGGTCTGCGAAGTGAAGAAGCGGCCAAATGCGATGTAGCTGGCGCCTTCGCGGGCGGCCTGCTCGGCCAGCGCCAGGCTGGCATGGCAGGTGGCGCCAATGATCGCCTTGCGCCCGAGCAGAGCGCGGGCGGCGGACAGCGAGCCGTCGCCCTGGCCCAGGTGCAGGCCGACGCCCAGGCGCGCGGCCAGTTCGGCGTCGTCGTTGATGATCAGTTCGGCGCCGTGGCGCGCACAGAGTTCGGCCAGGGCCGAGGCTTCGCGCAGGCGACGGGCCTGGTCGTCGGACTTGTCGCGGTACTGCAGCAGACGTGCGCCGCCCTTCAGCGCTGCTTCCACATAGGGCAGCAGGCGACCATCGGCCAGCAGCTGGCTGTCGGTGATGGCGTAGAGGCCGCGCAACGGGCTACTCACGAGCAGAAGTCCAGGGGCAGGCGGCGCGGCACGAACTGGCCGTGGCCGGGTTGTTCGGCGTCACGCAGGGTGCGCCAGGTGTAATCGAGGGCGCTGCGTACGGCGCTGACCACTTCCTCGCCCAGGGCCAGGCGCCCCGCCAGGGTGCTGGCCAGGGTGCAGCCGGAGCCGTGGTAGCTGCCCGGCAGGCGCGCGCAGGTGAAGGTGTGGCTGTCGCCGCCGCGCACATAGAGGCGGTTGTGCACTTCGGCCTCGTCGCCGTGGCCGCCGGTGATCAGCAGGTGCTGGCAGTAGGCGGAAAGCTTCGCGGCGCATTCGTCCGCGGTGCCCTCGGGCAGCTCGGCGAGGATGCGCGCTTCCGGCAGGTTGGGTGTGGCCACGGCGGCAATCGGCAGCAGGCGCTCGCGCATGGCGTAGCCGACGTCGTCCTTGCCCAGCGAGCCGCCGCCGCCGGCGCGCAGCACCGGGTCGCAGACCAGTGGAACGCCGGGCAGCGCCTGCATGATCTCGACCACGGTATCGACCATCTCCACCGAGCCGAGCATGCCCAGCTTGACGGCGGCTACCGGCAGATCGGCGATGATGGCGCGGGCCTGGGCCAGCACCCAGTCGCGGTCGAGTACGCGGAAGTTGCTGACGTTGACCGTGTCCTGCACGGTCAGCGCGGTGACCGCCGGGGCGGCGTGGCAGCCCTGGGCGAGCAGGGCTTCGATGTCCGCCTGCAGGCCGGCACCCCCGGAGGGATCATGACCGGACAGGCAGAGGACGACGGGGCGGGAATTGTGTCTGTTCATGGCCGGCGAGCTTACCATCAAACGTCGCTCACAGGCCGTGGTGCTGGCGCAGGCGTTGCAGCTCGCCGTTGTCGCGAATGATCTGCAAACCCCGGTTGAACGCCTTCAGGGTGGATTCGGCATCCGCGCGTTTTTTCGGCAGAGCCAGGTGCAGGGTGGGTTGCAGGAGTGGGGGGCTGAGCAGGTCGATTTCGTCCCGATGCTCTGGAAAGTAACGGCCGATCAGGAACTCGGCCACCAGGTAGTCCATGAAGATCAGGTCTACCCGGCCGGCCAGCAGTTTGCTCAGGTTCTGCTGATCATCACGCGCAAACTCGCGGTGCAGCCCGGGAGCGGAGTCCAGGCCGGGGTGGTTCAGATAGCCTCTGACCAGGCCGATCTTCAGCCCGCGCAGTTCGCTCAGCGGAGGCAGGCCGCTTTCCTCGCGTTGCGTTGACAAGTGGCGTTCACGGAGCTTGAGCAGTCCGGCGGGGCCGCCGGGGAATGGGTCCGAGAAGAGGAAGTCCGGGCGTTGTTCGGGGGCGAAGTACTCCGGAAACAGGCCATCGACCTTACCCTGCTCTGCCAGGCTCAGCGCCCTGGCCCAGGGGTAGTAGCGCACCTCGATGTCGATGTCCACGGCGGCGAAGGCCGCGTGCACCACTGCCGAGGCATAGCCGCCGTCCTGCAGGGTCTGGCTGGTATAGGGCGGCCAGTCCAGCGTGCTCAGATACAGCTTTTGCTGGGCCTGCGCGTGCGGCGTAGCGATGGCCAACAGGCAAAGAAACGCCACCAGTCTCATCAGGCTTTTCCTCGGATGTGCGCCCGTTACTTCATCCTGGGGCTACTTTCCTCCGGCTGTCACAGACTGCTAGAGTTTGGTCGATCAATCAATTCGTGCCTGGAGGGCGCCTGTCGGTCAGGTGGCCGCGGCGTGTTTGCAGGCTCTGGCGGGGCGGCATGCGCTGTTTACTCCTTGGGCTGCTTTGCCTGATTCCTCTGTTGACTCAAGCCGTCGAGTTCGACGAACACACCCGTTATCTCTCGCTCGGCCCGCAGATGCAGGTGTTCGAGGATGTGCGTGGCGATGCCACCATCGAGCAGGTCAGTTCGGCGGCGCTGAGTGGCAGCTTCCGTACCAACGGCAAGGCGGTGCTCAATGCCGGCTACTCGCGCTCGGTGTTCTGGCTGCGTGTCGACCTGCTGTACCGCCCGCGCGAGGCTTCCACTGCGCGCAACTGGCTGCTAGAGCTGGCCTACCCGCCGCTGGACAACCTGGAGTTGTATCTGCCGGACGGTGCCGGCGGCTACAAGCTGGCGGCGCGGACCGGCGACGCATTGCCGTTCTCCAGCCGGCAGATCAAGCAGAACAACTTCCTCTTCGAGCTGGGCCTTAACCCCGGCGAACCGCTGCGCCTTTACCTGCGTGCGCAGAGTCAGGGGTCGATGCAGATGCCGCTTGGGTTGTGGGCGCCGGAAGCCTTCATCGAGGCGCAGCCGACGCGCATCTATGTGTTGGGCATCATCTACGGCGTGCTGCTGGTGATGCTGATCTACAACCTGTTCATCTTCCTCAGCGTCCGTGATACCAGCTACCTCTACTACATCCTCTACATCGCTTCCTTCGGGTTGTATCAGGTGTCGGTCAACGGCGCCGGCATCCAGTACTTCTGGCCGAACGACCCCTGGTGGGCCAATGCGTCGACGCCCTTCCTGATCGGTTCGGCGGCGCTGTTCGGCTGTCAGTTCGCGCGCAGCTTCCTGCACACCGGCGAGCACAGTCCCTGGGTCGACCGCCTGTTGCTGCTGCTGATGGCCGTCGGCGTGCTGACCATGGTGCTGGCCCTGACCACCAGTTATGCCACTGCGCTACGCCTGGCCACCTACCTGGCCCTGGCCTTTACCGTGGTCATCTTCACCGCCGGCATTCTGGCCTGGCTGCGCGGCATGCGCGTGGCGCGTTATTTCATCATTGCCTGGTCGGCCTTCCTGGTCGGTGGGGTGATCAATACCCTCATGGTGCTGGGTTACCTGCCCTATAACTTCTTCACCATGTACTCCAGCCAGTTCGGTTCGGCGCTGGAGGTAGGCCTGCTGTCGCTGGCCCTGGCTGACCGCATCAATGCGATGAAGGAAGAGCGTGCGCGTATCCTGCAGCAGGCCGGGGACGAGCTGGAGGCGCTGAACCGCGAGCTGGCCGAGAGTAACCGGCTCAAGGACGAGTTCCTCGCCACTGTGACCCATGAGCTGCGCACGCCGATGAACGGGGTGATCGGCTCTCTGGAGCTGATGCAGACGGTGAAGATGGATGTCGAGCTGGAGCAGTACCACAAGACTGCCGCGACGTCCGCGCGCGACATGATGCGCATGGTGGGCGATATCCTCGCGCTCACCGAGTTGCAGGCCGGCAAGCTCTACCCGCGGCGCGAGCCCTTCAGCCTGCGCGGGCTGGTCGATGGCCTGCGCGCGCAGTATTCCCCGCGCGCTACCGACAAGGGGCTGGGGTTCGTCGTCGAGCTGGAGGACAGCCTGCCCGATACCCTGGAAGGCGATGCCGGCAAACTGGCGCAGGCCCTGGGCTACCTGCTCGACAATGCCGTGAAGTTCTCCCATCAGGGGCAGGTCACCTTGCGTGTGCAGGCGGCAGGGCCGCTGTCGGGCAGCATGCCGTTGCGCATCGAGGTGCTCGATACCGGCATCGGCTTCATCGCGCCGGAAGAGGGCAAACTGTACCAGCGCTTCCACCAGCTGGATGGCTCCATGACCCGCCAGTACGGCGGTCTTGGGGTTGGCCTGGCGATTTGCCGGCAACTGGTCGAGCTGCTCGGCGGTCGTCTGCAGCATGCGTCCCTGCCGGGGCAGGGCAGCGCCTTCAGCGTCGAGCTGGAGCTCAAGCTGCCGGTGCAGCGCCATGATGCCGTGACCGGGCCGCGTCGCGTGGGGGGTGTGCCGCGGCGTACCCCGGAGCAGTGCACCGTGTTGATCGTCGAGGACAACCCGATCAACCAACTGGTGACGCGCGGCATGTTGCTCAAGCTGGGCTACCGGGTGCGCACGGCGGACAACGGTGCCGAGGCTCTGGAAATGCTGCGCAGCGAGCCGATCGACGCGGTGCTGCTGGACTGCCAGATGCCGCTGATGGACGGTTTTGCCACCTGCCGTGCGCTGCGTCAGCTGCCTGGCTGCGCCGACACCCCGGTGCTGGCCATTACCGCGCACAGCCACAGCGGTGACCGCGAGCGCTGCCTGGCTGCCGGCATGAGCGACTACCTGGCCAAGCCGGTGAAGTTCCTCGAACTGCAGGCCCTGTTGCACGACTGGGTGCTGTGCCGCCCTGCCGATAGCTGACAACGATTCGGCCGAGATTTGGCCGAATCGTCGTTTTAAACCCAAAATGAATCGTGATTCACTTTAGTCAACAACAGTGAATCCGGATTCATTCCATGGCCGCACTCCCTTCGACTTCCCGTATTGACCGCGCCCATGAGCTGCGCGAACGCATTCTGGCCTGCGCCCATGTGCGGGTCGCCGAGGGTGGTTTTGCCAGCCTGACCATGCAGGCCCTGGCCGAAGACGCCGGCGTTGCCACCGGCAGCCTGTACCGCCACTTCAGCGGCAAGGGCGAGCTGGCGGCAGAAGTCTTCAGCAATGCCTGCCGCATCGAGGTCGAGGCCCTGGCCGCCGTTCTGCGTGGCCCCGGCAGTGCCGGCCAGCGCCTGGCCGCCGGCCTCGAGCAGTTCGCCGCAAGGGCCTGGCACAGCCGCCGCCTGGCCTTCGCCCTGATCGCCGAGCCGGTCGAGCCGGAGGTCGACGAGCTGCGTCTGCTGTTTCGCGAGGCTTACGCCGAGCTGTTCGTCGATCTGCTGGACGAAGGCGTGCGGAGCGGCGAGTTCCGCGTCGAGCAGGTCAATCTGGTCGCCGCCTGCCTGGTTGGCGCCATTGCCGAAGCCCTGGTCGGGCCGCTCTCGCCGCCAGCGCGCGCGGCCCGCGATGCCGGCCTGCCGGCGGCGGACCTGGCCACCGTCAGCCAAGCGCTGATCACTTTCTGTTTGCGCGCAGTCGGCGCCCCGGAGTCCTGACATGTCCTTGCAGCAATTCGCCGAAACCCACGAGGTGTTCAACCAGGTGCCTTCGCTGGAGGGGGCCAACCTTTACCGTGTCGACCTGCCGCTGCAGGAGTGGATTCGCCGCTACGACGGCGGCTGGGCCGAAGACCGGCTGAATACCTACGGCGCCCTGGCCGGCGGCCCGCTGATGCAGGCCGGCTTCCTGGCCAACGAGCACAAGCCGCAGTTCAAGACCCATGACCGCTACGGCAACCGCATCGACCTGGTGGAGTTCCACCCGGCCTATCACGAGCTGATGCGCACGGCCATCGAGCACGGCCTGCCGTCGCTGCCCTGGACCGACCCGCGTGCCGGCGCCAACGTCGTGCGTGCCGGCCTCACCTACCTGCACAGCCAGGCCGAGGCCGCCAGCGGCTGCCCGCTGACCATGACCTTCGCCGCCGTGCCGGCCCTGCGCCTGCAGCCGGAGATCGCCGAGGTCTGGGTACCGAAGATCCTCGCCACCGAGTACGACCCGCGCAACGTCGGCATCGAACAGAAAGCGGGCGTCACCATCGGCATGGCCATGACCGAGAAACAGGGCGGCACCGACGTGCGTGCCAACACCACCCGTGCCTACCCGGTGGGCATCGGTGGCCCGGGCCAGGCCTACGAGCTGGTCGGCCACAAGTGGTTCTGCTCGGCGCCCATGTGCGACGCCTTCCTCACCCTGGCGCAGACCGACAAGGGCTTGTCCTGCTTCCTGTTGCCGCGCCACCGCCCGGACGGCACGCGCAACCAGTTCTACGTGCAGCGCCTGAAGAACAAGCTGGGCAACTGGGCCAATGCCTCCAGCGAGGTGGAATACCGCGGCGCCCTGGCCTGGATGGTCGGCGAGGAAGGCCGTGGCGTGCCGACCATCATCGAGATGGTGGCGATGACCCGCTTCGACTGCATGGTCGGCTCCAGCAGCCTGATGCGTCAGGCCTTGACCCAGGCCGCGCACCACTGCGCGCACCGCAAGGTCGGCGGCAAGGTCCTGGCCGACCAGCCGCTGATGCAGAACGTACTGGCCGACCTGGCCCTGGAGAGCGAGGCCGCCCTGGCCCTGTCCATGCGCATGGGCCGCGCCCTCGACCACCTGCACGACGAGCAGGAAGACAAGTTCGCTCGCCTGGTCACTGCCATCGGCAAGTACTGGATCTGCAAGCGCGCGCCGGAGATGGTCTACGAGGCCAGCGAGTGCATGGGCGGCGCCGGCTATGTCGAGGAAACCATCCTGCCAAGGCTGTACCGCGAGGCGCCGGTCAACTCGATCTGGGAAGGCTCGGGCAACGTGCAGTGCCTGGACGTGCTGCGCGCCCTGTCGAAGGAGGCCGGCGTGCTCGACGCGCTGTTCGCCGAGCTCGGCGACGGCCATGGCGATGCGCGCCTGAAGGCGCATATCCAGCGGCTCAAGGCGGATTTCGCCGATACCGCCGACATCCAGTACCGCGCCCGCCAGCTGACCGAGGACGTGGCCGTCGGCCTGCAGGCCAAGCTGCTGCTGGAAGCCGGCAACAGCACGGTGAGCGATGCCTTTATCGCCAGCCGCCTGGAGGGCCGTGGCCGGGTTTACGGCACCCTGCCGCGCGGCGTCGATGTCGAGGCGCTGCTGGCGCGCAGCACGCCGCACCTGGCCTGAGTCAGGTGCGCTGCTGGCGCCGCCAGTAGGCCAGGTAGATCAGCGCCAGGCTGGCAGCCAGGGCGCTGGCGCCGAGCAGCGCACGGTAGTGCCAGTGGGCATAGCCGAACGCTCCGAGCACGCCGCCGCCGATGAAGCCGGCGATCAGGATCAGGTACAGCAGGATGCGCCGACGGTCCGCCGGCTGCCCGCGCAGCTTGAGGCCGAGCATGATGCCGAGGTCGGTGAACAGCCCGGTGACATGGGTGGTGCGCACCACGGCGCCGCTGTAGGTGCTGGTCATCGCGTTCTGCAGGCCGCAGGCGGCCGAGGCCAGGTAATGGCCGAAGTCGCTGCCGCGCTCCAGCATCAGCATCGCCAGCAGCAGGGCCAGGCTTTCCGCCAGCAGCGCCACGCCGTAGCGCCGGCCGAGCTTGAGCGACTGGTGGCCGATCACACAGCCGCTGATGGCGGCGCCGAGCACGAAGCTGAGCAGGATCAGCAGCAGGTGCAGGGCTGCGCCGGTGTCACCCTGGGCCAGCTCCACGCCGAGCAGACTGGAGCTGCCGGACAGATGCGAGACACCCTGGTGGTTGAACCCGAGCAGCGCGATGGCATTCACGCTGCCGGCGATCAGCGCCAGGCAGAAGCCGCCGATCTCCACCCAGCGTGGTAGTTGATTGATCATGGCGAGACGTCCCCCGGCGTGTCGTTGCCTGCTGTTATGCCGCAATCGCTGCCGGCGCGCCATTCATCCTTAGGAGAACACCCGCCGCGTCAGCGGCAGGGCGCCGAGGGCCGCCACCACGAACAGACTGGCCGCCAGGCACAGGGCCAGGGGCAGGCCTTGTGGACCGATACCCATCAGCGCGCCGCTGAGCAGCGGGCCGAGCAGGCTGCCGACGCCCCACAGCATGCCGACGCAGGCGTTGGCGGTGACCAGGTCGGGGCCGCGGAAATGCTGGCCGATCAGCACCAGGGCCAGGGTGTAGATGCCGCCGGCGGCGGCGCCGAGGACTGTCAGGGCCGGCCACAGCAGTTCGCGCTGCTCGATCAGCCAGGGCAGCGCCAGACCGATGCCCAGGGTCACCAGGCCGCAGGCCAGGTGCAGGGCGCGTCGCTCGACGCGGTCGGAGAGACAGCCCAATGGCACTTGGCAAAGCATGTCGCCGCCGAGGATTACGCTGGCCATCAGCGCCGCCACACCGACCGCCCAGCCGTGCCCGCTGGCATACACGGGGAATAGCGACAACACCACCGCATCGAAGAAGGCGAAGAACAGTACGCCCAGGCACAGCGCCGGGGCGACGCGGACGAAGCCGACCAGGGAGAAGCGCCGCGGCGCCTCTTCGGCAGTTTCCGACCAGCCCGCCGGCAGGCTGTGCCAGACCAGTGCCAAGGCCACCAGATTGGCCGCCACCACCAGCAGCACCGGCCAGGCACTGGCGGTACCGAACAGGCTGATCATCGCCGGTCCGCCCAGCTGGCAGCCGGTGAAGCAGGCGGCGTAAAGCGCGACGGTCTGGCCGCGCTTGCGCTCGTCGCACAGCTCGTTGACCCAGGATTCGCCGAGGATCACCAGCACGCCCATGCCGACGCCGAGCAGCAGGCGCGCGCTGGCCAGCAGCGGCAGGCTCGGCTCGGGCAGTAGCAGGGCGGCGCTGGCCAGCAGGCACAGCGCGAAGCAGGCGAGGTACAGCTGGCGGCCGCTGAAATGGCGGCACAGGCGGCCGACCAGCAGGGCGCCGAGGATCATCCCGGCCGCCGGCATGGCCGACAGCGCGCCGATGGCCAGGCTGCCGGCGCCGGCCTCATGCAGGCGCAGGGCCACCAGCGGCAGGGTGGCGCCCATGCTCAGGCCGACCACGGACACGGCGAAGATCAGCACGCCGAGCAGATAGCGAGGGTTCATGTTGCTCTCCAGCCCGTTTGTGGCCCGGGCGCGGCCAATAAAGCGAAGGTTGTCCACGCCGGGAGGCGGGACAGCTGACAAGGGCGCGGGGGAGTCGCGGCGCGGGGCCTGCGTGACTCAGCGGTGGGCGGCGGGAGGCGAGAAGGTGAAGGCGAACAGCACGCTGCGGCGACGACGTTGCAGCGCATCACGCGGCCAGATGCGCGCCAGCAGCCGTGGGTCGGGCTGGGCGGAACAGGGCAGGTGGGCAGACGACGACATTGCAGGCGTTTTCGCTGGAATCGGCGGGGCGCGAAGTCTAGGGCGCGGCCTGGCCGGGGTCAATGCGTGGCGGACGGGCTGTCTTTTGCCGGCGCATGACGTTAAGGTGGCCGCCGATGGTTCCGCCCCTCATGGGCGGATGAAAAGGGAACAGGGTGCGGCGCATGTCGCCAATGCCCTGGCTGCCCCCGCAACTGTAAGCGGCGAGCGAAGCCCACATGCCACTGACCCTCGGGTCGGGAAGGCGGGCGGAGCGCCGAGCCGCGAGCCAGGAGACCTGCCATCGCACCTCCAACCACCTCCAGATCACCGCGCGGTGGGCGCGGGAAAGGAATTCATATGCATATCGAACCGGGTGTCGTCGAAGGCGCCAAGATCTTCCTCAGCTATGCCACGGCCGTTGCCGGCCTGGGCCTGACCGTCAAGCTGGCCCGTGACAGTATTCGCGACAACGGCGGGGCCCTGGCCCTGGCGCTGCGCAGCCTGATCACCACCGTTCTGGTGTTCGGCTTCTTCGAGGTACTGCCGCATCACCCGGTGGGTGTCTCGGAAGTCCACCTGATCCTCGGCTCGACCCTGCTGCTGCTGTTCGGCGCGGGGGCGGCGGCCATCGGCCTGGCCGCCGGGTTGCTGATCCAGGGCCTGTTCTTCGCTCAGTTCGACCTGCCGCAGTACGGTATGAACGTCACCACCCTGCTGCTGCCGCTGTGGGGCATCCACCTGCTGGCCAAGCGCATCATCCCGGCGCGTACCGCTTATGTGGACACTCGCTACACGCAGGCGCTGGCGCTGTCCACCGCCTACCAGGGTGGCATCGTCGCCTGGGTGGCCTTCTGGGCGTTCTACGGCCACGGCTTCTCCAGCGAGAACCTGGCTTCGGTCGGCAGCTTCGGCCTGGCCTACATGAGCGTGGTGCTGCTCGAGCCGCTGATCGACCTGGGTGTGCTGGCCGCCGCCAAGGCCCTGTCGCGCTACAGCCAGGGTCCGCTGTTCAACGTGCGCCTGCACCAGCCAGCCTGACCCTGCCGCGCCGGACCGCCTGGCGGTCTGGCGTCTCCCTCGCCGGCGCTGGGTGCGTGACTCAGCGCCGCTGCCAGACCATCCTGCCGGTGTTGCTCTCGGTGACCAGGTAGGGCGTGTCGAAGCGATAGCGCGCCGCTGGCTGGAAATCCTTCGTCCCTTTCAATTGCACCAGGAGCAGGCCCTGCTCACTGCGCCAGCGTCCGCTGTACTGCAGCTCGCCCGGACGGTCGTAGCTCCATTCGCTGCCGCCGGCCACGCTGCGGCGCCATTGCTCGATGCTGCCGTCAGCGCGAATGCGCAGGGTGGTGACCGTGGTCAGCGAGGCATACTCCAGGCCCTCACTGTTGCTCATCTGCTCGAACACCCAGGTGCCGACCAGCGCCGGGTCCTGCCGCGGATTTGCTTGCGGCGGGACCGTGGCGACCCGCTGGAAAAGCGTCTCGCGCAGCAGTGTCTGGCCGCTCTGTGGGTCGCGCGCGGCCAGGCTGGCGGCGAGCATGTCGTTGGCGTAGTTAGCATTCATGTTGGCCAGCACCTGGCCGGAATCCGCGGCGCTGATCTGCGCCTGCAGGGCCTGGCCATCAAAGTGGCCGCTGAGGCGAAAGCGCTGCTGGTCCTCGATGTACTCGCCTTCCACCTGCTGTCCCTGGCTGCGCAGCACCAACTGCACCGGGCGCTCGTCGAGGGTGCCCTGGTAGTGCCCGTCGAGGTCGGCGGCCAGCAGGGTCGGGCCGGTACAGGCAAGCAGGCAGAGAATCGACAGGGCGCGCATGTTTAGCTCCGGGGTATCCGAGCTCCAAGCCTAGAAGCTGGCGCCCGGCTGCGCTTGCCAGTTGTGCTCGGGGCTGGCGGGCCGACTGCCGCACGGCGCAAGATAGAGCCGTTGCCAAGCCAGGAAGCTGTCCCGTGACTGTCATGTCGTCTACCGATTTCATCGTCGCCGCCACCGCCGAGGAGGCCGTCGATCGCCTCGCCGCCCTGCATCGCCAGGCCTCTGAGGCACTCAGTCTGGCGCTCAAACGCTACCTCAAGGAGCGCACCCTGCCCGGTGAAACCGAGCGTGCGCTGTTCCGCTACCCCGAGTTGCGTCTGACCTACCATTGCCAGGGCGAGGTGCCGAGCAGCGTGCGTGCCTATGCCAAGGTGCAGGTACCCGGCACCTACCGCGCCACCGTGACCCAGCCGCTGGCCTTTCGCGGTTACCTGCTGGATCAGCTGCGGCCGCTGATGGAAGACTTCTCGGTGACGGTCGAGGTCGGCTTCAGCCAGCAGAACATTCCCTATCCCTACGTGGTTGACCAGGGCGACGAGCTGTCCGGTTCCGGGGTGACCGCCGCCGAGCTGGCGCGGGTGTTTCCCAGTACCGACCTGTCCGCTGCCACCGACTCCGTGGCCGACGGCCTATACGGCTGGGGCGACAGCAGCGACCTGCCGCTGGCCCTGTTCGATGCGGCGCGCACCGACTTCTCGCTCAAGCGTATCCAGCACTACACCGGTAGCGACTGGCGCCATGTGCAGCCGTGGATTCTGCTGACCAACTATCACCGCTACGTCGATCAGTTCATCCGTCATGGCCTCGAGCAGCTGCGCGACAACCCGCGCTTCGTGCGCATGGTGCTGCCGGGTAACGTGATCATCGAGCGCGGCACCTCGGAGGAGGATGCCCAGGCCGTGGCCGACGCCGTGGTATGGCACCGCTACCAGATGCCGGCCTACCACCTGATCGCCAATGACGGCCATGGCATTACTCTGGTAAACATCGGCGTCGGCCCGTCCAACGCCAAGAACATCACGGACCACCTGGCGGTGTTGCGCCCGCACTGCTGGCTGATGATTGGCCACTGCGGTGGCCTGCGCCAATCGCAGACCATCGGCGACTACGTGCTGGCTCACGCCTACATGCGCCGCGACGGTATTCTCGATCGCGTGCTGCCGCCGCACATTCCCATCCCGGCCCTGGCCGAGGTGCAGCAGGCGCTGCAGGAGGCGGCTGCCGGCGTCACCGGCGAGCGCGGCGAAACCCTGAAGAAGCGCCTGCGCACCGGTACCGTGCTGACCTACGATGATCGTAACTGGGAGCTGCACTGGGCCCACGAACGGCCGTTGATCAACCTGTCGCGCGCAGTGGCGGTGGACATGGAGAGCGGCACCATCGCCGCCCAGGGATATCGCCTGCGGGTGCCTTACGGCACGCTGCTGTGTGTGTCGGACAAGCCGCTGCACAGCGAGATCAAGCTGCCTGGCTCGGCCACCGGCTTCTACCAGCGTGCGGTCAGCCAGCATCTGGCGATTGGCATCGCTGCACTCGACCTGCTGCGCTGCCAGCTCGACTCGCTGCACTCGCGCAAGCTGCGCAGCTTCGACGAGCCGCCGTTCCGCTGATCGAGAGGGCGTTCACCCTCTCCCCAGCCCTCTCCCGTAAACGGGAGAGGGAGTGTCCTGCTCGCCAACTCGGATCGTAGCCCGGATTGCATCCGGGCTACCCCAGCGGTCGAATCAGGCGTCGCGCAGGCGCAGGTGCAGCAGCGGATAGGGCTTGTCGGCGCCGTCCAGTTCGGAGCGGCCGATCTGCTCGAAGCCTTGCGCCAGGTAGAAGGCCAGGGCGCCCGGGTTCTGCTCGTTGACGTCGACCAGGCGCACGCCGTCGTGCTCGATGGCGTGGCGCAGCAGCGCCTTGCCCAGGCCGCGGCCGTGCTGTGCCGGGTCGACGAAGAGCATTTCCAGGCGATCCTCGGCGGTGCCGCAAAAGCCCAGCACCCGGCCGCGCTCGTCGCGCAGGCAGGTCAGGCGCACCAGATCGAAGTATTGCTCGGCGAGCATGCGCCGGTAGAAGCGGATGTCATCCTCGGCGAGGAAGTGGTGGGTGGCGCGCACCGCCGCCTCCCACACCTGCAGCAGGCGCGGCCGGTCGGTGCCGTCGACTGCGCCCAGGTGCCAGGCCGGGGCGCGGCGCCAGTGCAGCAGTTCGCTCATCGGCTGGCGTCCAGTACCACGCGGTAGCGCGCCTTGCCGGCGCGCAGGTGGTCCAGCGCGGCGTTCACCTGGCTCATCGGGAAGTGCTCGACCTGCGGCAGGATCTGATGGCGGGCGCAGAACTCGAGCATGGTCGCCATGCTCGACGGCGAGCCTACCGGCGAGCCGGACAGGCTCTTCTGCTGCGGAATCAGGCTGAACACGTGGGTGGGAATCGCGTTGGGCACAATGCCGACGAAATGCAGGCGGCCCTTGCCGCGCAGGGTGGCGAGCATCGCGTTCCAGTCCAGGTCGGCGCTGGCGGTGACCAGCAGGAAGTCGAGGGTGCCGGCGATGGCCTTGAGCGCCTTGCCGTCGGTGGACGCCACCACCTTGTGCGCGCCCAGGCTCATGGCCTCCGCCTGCTTGCTCAGCGAGGAGGTGAAGGCGGTGACCTCGCAGCCCCAGGCGTTGAGGAAGCGCAGGGCCAGGTGACCGAGGCCGCCGATGCCGACCACGCCAACGCGGTCGGTGGGCTTGATGCCGTACTCCAGCAGCGGGCTGAACACCGTGGAGCCGGCGCAGAACAGCGGGCCGACCAGCGCCGGGTCGAGCCCCGCCGGCAGTGGCACGGCCCAGGCCCAGTGCGCGCGCAGGCGATCGGCGAAGCCGCCGTGGCTGCCGACGATGGTCGGTTTCACCGTACGACAGAGATTGTGCGAACCTTCCATGCACGAGCCGCAATGCATGCAACTGCCCTTGTACCAGCCGATGCCGACGCGCTGGCCGAGCTTGAGGCCGCGCGCCTGCTCGCCGACGCGGACGATGGTGCCGACCACCTCGTGGCCGGGGATGAAGGGATAGCGGGCGTTGCCCCACTCGTTGTCGATCATCGACTGGTCGGAATGGCAGATGCCGCAGTACTCCACGGCCACCTCGACCTCCTCGGCGCCCAGCGGGCCGGGGTCATAGCTGTGGCGTTCGAGCGGTACGCCCGGTGCGGTGGCGGCCCAGCCGGTGAAGGTGTCGAGTTCATGGCTCATGTACGGTGTCCTCTGCGGTCGATGCGATGGCAGCAGCTTAGCCGGATGTGCGGCGCAGCGGCTCATCATCAACGCGCTTGATGATGCTCGGTTAAACTGCGCGCTTTCCCCCAGTCGCGGAGCTTGCATGGCGCGCCCACCCCGTCCTTCCCAGCCCCGTCATCCCGCCCCGCGCCGGGTGGCCAAGGCGCCGCCGGCCGCGCCGCGCTTGATCATGCTGAACAAGCCGTTCGACGTGCTCACCCAGTTCCAGGACGAGCAGGGCCGCGCCACGCTCAAGGACTTCGTCGCGGTGCCCGGCGTCTACCCGGCCGGGCGCCTGGACCGCGACAGCGAGGGTCTGCTGCTGCTGACCAACGACGGCCGCCTGCAGGCGCAGATCGCCGATCCCAGGCACAAGCTGGCCAAGACCTACTGGGTGCAGGTGGAGGGCGAGCCGAGCGAGGAGCAGCTGGCGCAACTGCGCAATGGCGTGCAGCTGAATGACGGCCCGACCCTGCCGGCCGAGGCACGCCGCCTGGACGAGCCGCTACTGTGGGAGAGAAATCCGCCGGTGCGCTTTCGCAAGAGCGTGCCGACCGCCTGGCTGGAGCTGGTGATTCGCGAGGGGCGCAATCGTCAGGTGCGGCGCATGACGGCTGCCGTGGGCCTGCCCACCTTGCGCCTGGTGCGGGTGCGCATCGGCCCCTGGAGCCTGGATGATCTGGCGCCCGGGCAGTGGCGCGAGCTGGAGCCCAGGCTGCGCTGAGGTTCGCTCAGTAGCCGGCCTTGATCACGCTGATGCCTTTGTTCAGCACCTCGCGCCAGGCGCTGCGAATGCTTTCGTTGAACTGCTTGTCGTGGCCGGAAACGGTCAGCAGCAGGGCATCCAGCCACAGGTCGTAGAGTTCCGGGCGAATGTCCAGGCGGCCGCGCGAGTGGCTCTCGCCCAGGGCACGCAGCTTACTGTCGGACATGCCGCGCGCGTACATCACCAGGTTGAGGATGCCCTGGCGCAGCAACAGCTTCTGCGCCGGCATGTCGGTCTCGGTGAACTTGGCGCGGATTTGCGGCGAACTGTCGAGGAAGGTGCGATAGAAGTCGTCGAAGAAAGTGGGGCTGGCGCAGCAGCGTCCATAGCTCTGCATCACCAGGTCTGCGGGGCTCATGATAACTCCTGTAAATAGCGGGAAGGCCGCGTGCCAGACGCTGCCGTAGGTCAGTCAGACGTCGCGTGCGCGACTGGCGACACCCTCAGCCGTGGATGCCGCGGGCCATCTCGATGATGTAAGTGATGATCGGCTTGGCCAGGAAGGCGAACAGGCACAGGCCCAGGCCGAGGAACAGGATCGCGGTGCCGAGACGGCCAGCCTTGGACTTCTTGGCCAGGTCCCAGATGATGAAAGCCATGAACACCATCAGTCCGCCCACCAGGACGTACATCATCAGGGCTTCGAACTGTTCGGTTTCCATCTGGGCCTCTCGGAAATGCGGGGAATGGCGACGGGGCCGGCATTATACGCGCCTCGTCGACCACTGCAGCATTTGCCGGTTGGTTCAGCTGCGCAGATGCTCCAGGGGTAGTTCGGTGCTGGACAGCACCTGATTGAGCACGAAGCTGGAGCGCACGCTGGTGACGCCTTCGATGCGGGTCAGCTGGCCGAGGAGGAATTTCTGGTAGTGATCCATGTCCGGTACCACCACCTTGAGCTGGTAGTCGGCGTCCATTCCGGTCACCAGGCTGCACTCCAGCACTTCCGGGCACTGGCGGATCACTGCCTGGAAGTGTTCGAAGCGCTCCGGGGTATGCCGGTCCATGCCGATGAGGACGAAGGCGGTCAGCGACAGGCCGAGTTTCTTGCGGTCCAGCAGAGCAACCTGGCGCACGATGTAGCCATCGTCTTCCAGTTGTTTGACCCGCCGCGAACAGGGCGATGGCGACAGGCCGATGCGTTCGGCCAGCTCCTGGTTGGAGATGCGCGCGTCGTGCTGCAGTTCGGCGAGGATGCGCAGGTCATAGCGGTCCAGCTTGTTCATGTTCGGTCTTCTTTGTTTTCAGATTGCGCTATTCAATCTAACAGTGAAGATAAATTGCGCAAGTCATGTTTGATTGAGCAATCTTCGCAATCCTCTCGCACCCCGGCCTCGATAAGCTTTCTCTCAGTTTCATGGCCCGGACGACATGTCCAACCGCGCCGCCCAATCAGGCGCTGCGGCGCCGGCGATCCTACCGGGTCGCGCAGGCTCCCGGGTCCGCACCGCCCAACCAGGCGGGCGAGGAAAGCGGTGACACGATCGCCAGTGCCGGACACGAAAAAGGGGAGGCCTAGTGCCTCCCCTTTTTCTTGCCTGCAAGTCAGGCCAGGCCGCTCAGGCGCAGCAGCCACCAGGCGAGGATCAGCATCTGCGCCAGCAGGCCGGCAAAGCGCAGCCAGACGAACAGCGGGCCGGTGCTGATCAGGTGCATCGCCGACTGGAACAGGCGCGCGCCCAGCAGCAACAGCGCCAGCGGATCGGTCAGGGCGGTCTGCCCGGCGTGCATCGCATAGAGCAGCACCGCCGCCTGCAGCGGCAGGTTTTCCAGGCAGTTGGCGTGGGTGCGCACCAGGCGCTGGCCGAAGGCGCTCGGCGTATTGCTGCCGTCGGGGGCGAAGGCGTTGACCTTCATGCGCCCCCCAAGCACCAGCAGGCCGCGTTGGTTGATGATCAGGAACATCAGCAGCAGTGGCCAGGCAGTCAGGCCGAGCAGGGCGATGGCGGAGGGGGACAGGTTCATGGTGGCGCCTTTTTGTTGTTGGTCTGCCACGCAGTCTAGTGTTTTTAGAGTATTTGCTCTAGTCGCTCGCGCCGTTCGCCTGCGCTTGCCTGGAGGGGCTCAACTGGCGCCGAAGAGCTGCTGCAGCAGGTACCCGGCGAGGAAGGCCAGGGACGCAGCGGCACCACCGGTGAGCAGGGTGTAAAGCCCCGAGCGCAACAGCGGCTTGGCGAACACCAGGCTTTTCAACATGCCGATGGAGAAGAACACGGCGGCGGCCAGCAGCGCACTGATGAGGAACTGGCGTTGCATGTCCAGGCTGGCGAAGAACAGCGGCAGCAGCGGCAAGCTGCCAGCGAGCAGGAAGGTGGCAAAGGTCACGGCGGCGGACACCAGGGGTGCCGGTGGCGCTTGCTGCAGGCCGTATTCCTCGCTGAGCATGGTCTCCACCCACAGCTGGCGATCCTGGCAGATGGTGGCGACTATCCTGTCCAGCGTTTCGCCGCTGAAGCCCTTGCGCGCGAAGATCTGCCGGACCTCTTCCCGCTCGCCTTCGGGCACCCGCGCGATGTGCTCCTCCTCGGTGGTCCTGGCCGTTTCGCGGAACTCGTGGAGGGACTTGACCGCCTCGTAGTTGCTGACGGCCATGCTGAAGCCGTCGGCCAGCAGGTTGGCGAAGCCCATGATCAGCGCCACCGAGGCCGAGAAGCCGGCACCCACCGCGCCGGCGACGACGGCGAAGGTGGTGACGCAGCCGTCGATGGCCCCCAGTACGGCATCGGCGACATAGCGCGGCTGCAACGGCTGGTCCAGGCGCTGCTCGATGGCGGCGGGCTGGTGCTGACGATGCAGCGTCTCGAGGCTGGTCTTCTTCATGGTGCCGTTCCGCGCTTCAGTCACGGATTCAGCATAAGCGCGAACCTGTCTGCGTGCCTGCGGTGTTCAGGCCGTGGGTGCCGTCGGGGTCGCGTAGGCCAGCACCTGGGCGCGGGGGAACTCGCTGCGAATGGCGTCTTCCACCTGTTTGCACAGACTGTGGCTCTGCTGCAGGCTCAGGTCGCCCGGCAGCTCCACATGCAGCTGGACGAACCAGTGGGTGCCGGAGATACGTGTGCGCAGGTCGCTCGTACCCAGTACCCCGGGTACGCCACTGGCCAGCAGGTGCATGCGCTCGCTCAGCTCCGGCGCCAGCTCCTCGTCCATCAGCACGGCGATGGCCTCGCGCACGATGCTCACCGCGCTCCACAGGATGTAGGCGGCAATGCCTAAGCCGAACAGCGGGTCTAGGCGCTGCCAGCCGAAGCCGGCCAGCACCAGGGCGAGGAGGATGCCGCTGTTGAGCAGCAGGTCGGAGCGGTAGTGCAGCGAGTCGGCGCGTACCGCCGTGGAGCCGGTGACACGCACCACGTGGCGCTGGAACAGCAACAGGGCGACCGTCATCGCCAGCGACAACAGCATCACCGCGATGCCCAGGGTCTGGGCGCCGAGTGGCTGTGGGTGCTGCAGGCGATCAATGGCCTGCACCGCCACCAGCACCGCGCTGGCGCCGACGAAGAGGGCCTGGGCCAGGCCGGCCAGAGCCTCGGCCTTGCCGTGGCCGTAGCGGTGATCCTCGTCGGCCGGGCGCAGGGCGTAGTGCACGGCAATCAGGTTGAGCAGCGACGCGGCGCCATCCAGCAGCGAGTCGGTGAGGCCGGCGAGCAGGCTCACCGAGCCGCTCAGCCACCAGGCTACCGCCTTGGCCAGGGCCAGCAGCAGGGCGGTGGCGAGCGCCGCCCGGGTGGCCAGGCGCATCAGGCGGGCGTGTTGGGGCATTAGGGTCTGCTCCCGTTTCGGCGCGAACCGCGTTGCAGCATAAAATCGCGCCAGGCTAGGCGCGGGACGCAGGCAATGGTCATTCCCTTGCCAAGTCCTGCAACGACGCATGGCGCGATTTTACGCGCAACCCAAAGGGACGGGCCCGTTTTGGCGCGGAACGTCGTTACTCGCCGGCTCATTTGGACGACCAAACTTCGCGTCTCGCGCCTAGCCCCCCGCCAAAACGGGCTCCGTCGCGGTCGCGGCGAAACGGGAGCAGACCCTAGTGTCATGGCAGTTCCGGCAGGGCGTAGATGTAGTCGAGCCCCGGCGCTGGACGGCCCATGGCGGTCAACGCGGCGCTGATCTGGCCGCGATGGTGGGTGCCGTGGTTGATCAGGTGGGTGACGATCTCCAGGCGCGAGCGCTGCTGGGGTTCGCCGGCCATGTTGCGGTAGGCCAGCGGGGCCAGCAGCTCGACATCGACCAGCCCCTCCAAATGGTCGCGCCAGGCGGCCACGCCGGCCTCCAGGTAGTTCTCCAGCGCGGTGCGCTCGGCGACCGCCTCGGCATCCAGGCGGGCGAACGGCTGTGCTTCGTCGCGCACCCGCGCCAGCCAGATGCGGTCGGCCACCGCCAGGTGGTTGAGGGTGGCGTGGATACTGCCGAAGAACAGCCCGCAGGGCGCGCGGTACTGCGCCTCGTCCAGGCTCGCCAGCTCGCCGAGCAGGCGCGCGTAAGCCCAGCCGTGATAGGCCAGCAGGCGCTGCAGGTGAGTGGCGAGGTGCTGCATCAGGCCTCCGCGCGCAGGCCGTAGGCGGCCAGTTGCTCGATCTTGCCACTGTGCTGGATCAGGCGCGGGTCGTCCAGCGGCAGGTCGCGGCCCAGCTCGCGCTGCAGAATGGCCTTGAGCTTGCGGTTGTCGACGCGGCCATCCGCGCCAATGGCGTCTTGCAGCTTTTCCGGGGCCAGCGAGTACTGGTTGTCGGGCAGGTAGATGGCGCCGGTGGCGAAATCGATGCCGAAGGCGATCAGTCCGGGGATCACGTAGAACAGAATGCCTACTGCATTGAGGCCGGCCACCACAGGGTCGATCTTGCCTTCGATCTGGCCGCGGCGATCCGGGAAGAACAGGGTGCCGCAGGCGGTCAGCTGGGTGACCAGGGAGAGCGCGACGACACTGCCGATGATGCGGGTCTTGCTGGGCATAAGCACCTCCGAAAATTGAGGGCGGCACTATAGCAAGGCCGCCGTTGCAGTTGGATGCGCGGGCGCTGCCGTGGTTCGTATAATCGCCGGCCTATCGGAGAAGCCATGAACCGCCTGCCCATCGACGACGTATTGCCCGCCCTCCGCCAAGCCCTGGCCGAGCGCCACGAGGCCGTGCTGGAGGCGCCACCCGGTGCCGGCAAGACCACCCGCGTGCCGCTGGCCCTGCTCGGCGAGCCCTGGCTGGCCGGGCAGCGCATCCTCATGCTGGAACCGCGCCGGCTGGCCGCGCGCGCCGCCGCCGAGCGCCTGGCCAGCGAGCTGGGCGAGAGCGTCGGCGAGACGGTGGGCTATCGCATTCGCCTGGACAGCAAGGTCGGCCCGCAGACCCGCATCGAGGTAGTTACCGAGGGCATCCTTGCCCGCCGCCTGCAGGACGATCCGGCGCTGGACGGCGTCGGCCTGGTGATCTTCGACGAATTCCACGTTTTGCGGAATGCACCGAAAGGCTCAATTTCTTGTCAGGGCTCTGTGAGGGCATTCTGCAGTCCGGTACTGGCTGGCACCTGGTATTTGCCTAGTGAAGCAGTGGCCAGAATCCATCAGTGGCGCCTCTGATGGTCATTGGGCTCTGTCTGGCTGCGTGATTGGCATTTGCGGATCCAGCGAGGAGTCCTTTTTAGATAGGCGAGGGGAATAGGCGTCGCAGGGTGCAGGGACAAAAATTCCTGCAATTTGCTCGACCTTGTCTAGTGACGCCCTCCACTTTCCCCGTTCGAGCGCATTGCTGACCCGATGGAAGCAGGACTAACCACCTGAGCTGGGCCTCGTATAAAGTCTGGACGGGGCACTAGACGTCAATCTCGGTTAGCTCTTTTTCGATGCGCTGCAAGAGATCCTGAAGGCTGACATCCGGATTTGCTGATCGATATGCCGCAGTGATGATGCTTAAAGGATGCACATCAAGTGCCTGCCCAATCTGGTCAATCTTGAGCAGAGTGACGTTCCACGTCCCCCCATTCTCCAGCATGCTGATATAGCTCTGGCTTGGTCCCAACCCTTCCTGGCTGCGATTACGAACAGAGCGAAATGCTTTGATCGCTTCCCCGATCGTGACTTTGAGTGGCTTTCCCATTTGTCGCCCTACAAAAGGAAAGATGAAGCCGCGCTCAGAGAAAATGGGCTATGCTGTATATTGATATTTTGGGGATTTCTGATGTTTCAGACGTATCTGCATGCTCGAATTCCATCTCACCCGGCGTTCGCTGAGCCTTTGCTGTGGGCTGAGGTTGAGCACGACATCCATCGGCCTTGGTTCTATGTGCATCTTGTGGAACACGGGCCGGATCTGCAGTTGCAGCGCATGATCATGATTAGCCATGAGCGTTCCCTGCAGGCACTCCTTCAGGCCCAGACCCCAAACTGGGTTGTTCAAAGCGTTCAGCTGATGACGCCGGCCCACGTCAACGGGGCTGAGCAATGGAAGCTCGAACTGCTAGAGAGTCTGCTCTGGTATGGGGATGTAGGCATGGATCCTACTCTGGCTTATAAGGTCCACAATGGCTCCGTCTACATCACTGGAGATATGACTCTTGCCCAGAGTGGTTGTCCGGTAGAAGTCCTCTTTGATCAGTCGATGCTCGGTGGGTCCACCACTGACAACGCCCATTGAGCGAACGGTTTCTGTTATCGCCGCACGTAGGTTTCTCTAAGGCATCCAGAACGATGGCTCTCTCCCAGATGATCTCCGCCGGCGCGCCCTTGGTCTTCTGCGCCACTATCCCAGCGGTCCAGAAGTCTTGCTTCTGGCGAAAAAGGAAGATGCACTTCAGGGTATGAATGTTGGCATGGCCTGGCAGCTCTTCGCCGAAAGGCATCGAGATTTCGATGATCTCCTAGAAAAGCTTCTGGAGGCGGATAGCGACATTCGAACCTAGGGGAGGCAGAGAATCCCAATGCCCAATGAGCGTGCCGAACAATTATGCAGGTGGAGTGACTTTTGAAACGGCCGGAGGCTGATGAGTCGATCGCCAGCGATATCCGCAGCTTTTTGAGCCAGATTGTGCGACATGATCCCTGTGATGGGGCACGTGCGCTCATGACTCCTCGCGAGCCATCCCCCTGATCCGAGAGTGAGCTCATTAATTAGTGTCGATAACTGATGTGCCTTGATGAGTACATAATAAGTCTTTCCCAAATCTGGTGCTCCGTGAGCCGCTAGCAGAGCACATCATCTATGCCGCTAGCCATGTACTACGGGTGGGGCGTCTCACTTCGTTTCTGTTTGGGCGCTGACCACGTGCGGTGGGCTCCTAGCCCTGGCAGCTTAAAGCTGAACGTAACTGGCCCGCTTAAGGCTATATGGGTGGCTCGATGAACTGCATAGACTTGTTGGAACCTGTAACCGAAAAGGTGCTTCTTGCCGGCCGATTGTTGGCTGCAGAGTGGGATCGTCCTGGTGGTCCGAGAGGAAGTGGTGATGTGGCAGTGGTCGATGGAGAGATCGAATCCTTCCTGCGAGCGGCGCTGCTTGAGATACTGAACTGCGACTTCTGGGGAGAAGAGACGGGAAGTCGCCTGACTGGACATGAGTATTGCTGGGTTGTTGACCCAAATGACGGCACTCGGGACTTCCTGCTGGGGCGGATGGGGTCGGCTGTCTCGGTCGGGCTTTTGTACAACGCTGTTCCAGTGCTAGGGGTGGTTTATGCCCCAGTGACTTCAGATCGTGGCCCTGATTGTATCTCGTGGGTAAAGGGCCTTGGCTCCGTTATGCGTAACGGTCAAAAGACACCGTGTCGCCTGGACCAACTCAGTCTGGGGCCCAGTAGCCAAGTGCTAATCAGCACTGCCGCCGCCATCAAGCCAGAAATGAATGCTGAGCTATGTGCTCCAGCGGGTTTCGTTCCAATGCCAAGCATTGCCTATCGCCTGGCACGTGTTGCTGCCGGTGATGCAGTTGTCGGCGTCTCTCTGGTTCCGGTGTCAGCGCATGATGTGGTCGGGGGGCACGCGTTGCTTATTGGCGCTCGAGGAGTGCTGCTTGATCAGGACGGATTTCCCATTTCATACGATTCCAAAGAAAAAATGGCAATCGTGTCGTCAAGATGCTTTGGCGGTGCTCCTCTTGCGTGCCGAGAGCTTGTGCAAAAGGACTGGGGGAGGCTGTTTGCAGCTTAATGCGCCGGGCCTCCAATCCTCCAAAAGTACTTTTCCTCGACTTCGATGGCGTTCTGCATTCGGACGCCGTTCTCATGACCCGGAAAGGGCCGAAATTGCGAGCTGAGGGCTCGCTTTTCATGTGGGTAGATATCTTGATTGAGGTGCTGGAGGATTGCCCTCACGTCCAAGTGGTACTGAGTACAAGCTGGGCGCGCCACTTTGTAGTGCTCAACCCATCCCGGGCAGTGGGTTAAGTTTTGCTTCGGCGACCGCAGGTGGTAGCCCATGGTTGAATTGACCTGGTCTGATCCAGTTGTAGCGATTCATCAGGTAATGGCTGATCTTCATGGCCGCGCCGAAACAGACTGCTAATGCCAATAAATATTGACCAGCAAACTCAGATCGAAAACATCACTAAAAGCCCAGCATATACTGCTTCCCTGATTTGGGGGCTTCGATGATTTCCTTACCAATTGACCTCGTATTGCCAGACCTACGAGAGGCTCTGGCCGGCCGTAATGAAGTGATTCTTGAAGCGCCACCTGGTGCAGGCAAGACCACTCGGGTTCCCTTAGCTTTGCTGAATGAACCTTGGCTTGGTGACCAGAAGATTCTGATGCTTGAACCTCGCCGGCTGGCTGCTCGGGCTGCCGCTGAGCGGCTAGCCAGTGAGCTAGGAGAGAAGGTTGGTGAGACTGTCGGCTATCGCATTCGCCTTGAAAGTAAGGTAGGTCCGCGCACCCAGATTGAAGTGGTCACGGAAGGCATCTTGGCTCGCCGGCTCCAAGAGGATCCTACGTTGGATGGGGTGGGTGTGGTTATCTTCGATGAATACCATCTACGGACACTTGAGGCTGATCTTGCTCTCGCACTCTGCCTGAATGGCCGCGATCTGCTTAGAGACGAGAGCCAGCCTCTAAAGATTCTCTTGATGTCCGCGACGCTGGAAGGTGATCGCCTCTCTAAGCTACTGGATGACGCACCTATCGTATGTAGTGAAGGGCGTATGTTTCCGGTCACAACTAACTGGGGGCGACCTTACCGACCTGGCGACAATGTTGAGCCCCGGGTCGTGCAGATTTGCCAGCAAGCACTTGCCGAGCAAAGCGGAAGCCTCTTGGTCTTCCTACCCGGCCAAGCCGAGATCTGTCGCGTGCACGATCAGTTGAAAGAGCAGCTTGAGGGGCGCAGCGATGTTCTGCTTTGCCCGCTCTACGGTGAGCTGGATCTGTCTGCCCAGCGCGCCGCCATCGAGCCGGCGCCTGCCGGCACGCGCAAGGTGGTGCTGGCGACCAATATCGCCGAGACCAGTCTGACCATCGATGGCGTGCGTGTCGTGGTGGATGCTGGCTTAGCGCGGGCTCCTCGCTTCGACCCGGTCAGCGGTATGACCCGACTCGACACTCAACGAGTATCTCGAGCTGCTGCCGCTCAGCGTGCTGGGCGAGCAGGGCGGCTCGAGCCGGGAGTATGCTACCGGCTGTGGTCGGAAGCTCAGCATGATCAGCTCGCTGCCTTCGACGCTGCAGAAATCCTTCAAGCGGATTTGTCCGGTCTAGCACTGCAGCTTGCGCGCTGGGGCGTCGAACCAGCTGAGCTAGCATGGTTGGATGCTCCTCCGGCTGCAGCATTCGCTCAGGCTCGAGATCTGCTTCTTCGACTTGGCGCTCTCGATGAACGCGGTGCGATCACCTCACACGGACAGGCCATGGCGGAGCTACCGACCCATCCGCGAATCGCTCATTTGCTCCTACGTGGTCAGGCGCTTGGACTTGGAAACCTGGCTTGCGATGTCGCAGCACTACTTGGCGAAAAGGACATCCTTCGAGGTGCCGGCGCTGATCTACTTGATCGCATTACCGTGATGAACAATGAGCCTGGCTCTCGAGCTGGTCGAGGGGGCGTACAGCGTGCTCGCAAACTATCTAGGCAGTTCCGAAGCTATCTGCGAGGCCCAGCATCAGAACAAGTAGCCGACCCTGATCATCCTCGCTGGTTGGGTGCTTTGCTGGCGTTCGCCTACCCGGATCGCGTTGCGCTTAAGCGTCGTGATGGCGGCGGCAACTACAGGCTTGCAAACGGGCGTGCGGCTCAGTTCGGTGAGCCAGATGCGCTGATGAAAGAGGACTGGCTCGTGATTGCGGATCTTGGGAGTAGGCAGGGCCAGCGTGAAGAGCGCATCTATCTTGCGGCAGCCCTTGATCCTTCACTCTTCGACACTGTGCTTGCTGAGCAAGTAACGCAGCAAGACGAGCTTGAGTGGGATGAGCGTGAAGGTGCGCTGAAGGCGGAGAGGCAAAAGCGTGTGGGTGAGCTTGTCCTCAGTCGGGCGGCCTTACCTTGCCTTGATGAAGATGCACGCTCAAAAGCCCTTATCGGACTTGTGCGGCGTAAGGGCCTGGAGCTGCTGCCCTGGACGCCGGAGCTGCGCCAGTGGCAGGCGCGGGTGGCGCTGCTACGTCGCCTCGACCTGGAGCAGAAGGGCTATAGCGAATGGCCGGACCTGAGTGACGTCGCGTTGCTGGCGACGCTGGAGGACTGGCTGCTGCCGTACCTAGGCAAGGTCAATCGTCTCAGCCATTTCGCGACCTTAGATCTGCCGGGCATCCTACTGGGCCTCCTGCCCTGGCCGCTGCCTCAGCGCTTGGATGAGATGGCTCCGAAGACCCTGCAGGTGCCCTCTGGGTCTCGCATTGCCCTGGATTACTCAGAGCATCCTCCTGTGCTTGCTGTGCGCCTGCAGGAGCTGTTTGGGTTAGCTGAGACGCCGCGTATTGCAGGTGGGTACCAGGGCGTGTTGCTGCACCTCCTGTCGCCAGCTCGTAGACCCGTGCAGGTGACCCAGGATCTAGCCAGCTTTTGGGCGAATACCTATATCGATGTGAAGAGGGATTTGAAGGGTAGGTACCCTAAGCATTGGTGGCCTGATGATCCTATGCAGGCCGAGCCGACAGCGAGAGCAAAGCCAAGAAAATAGAAGAACAGCCACTGCTGATTAGTCCTTGAGTTGAGCACCTGCATTTGGGGCTCCTTGAAGGCGCTTTAGTTAGCAGCTTGCTTCCTGCTGTCTTGGTCTATCGGCTGAGTTGCTTGGCCAGTGAAGCTATACGCCTTGAAGGTATGTTCGCAAAGGGCTCTGACGCGTAATTGGTAAAGCTATCGGAGCAGTGGCTATACCCTATGGCTGCTCCTGGCCGGAAGCAGACGCTGGTGACAGGCTGTTGGCGCTGATGGAAAATTGACCCACCCTGCCGATTGAAATTTGACCCAGGACGGATTGCTGATTTTGTTACCAGCAACTGTGGATAAGTCTACCAGCGCAGCTGCTGTTGCCCCCACTCCTTCGCTAGCCCAGTTCAGCTGTTGAAGACCTGCCACATGCAGCCATGCAGCAGGCCGTCGTCGCCATGAAATCAGAACGGCTCATCGTCCTCCGGTTCCTGGCCGCCCTTACGCTTTCGCTCCCGTGATTTGATCTTGGCCTGGGCCGCCAAGCTACTGTGTTGCAGGCGATAGGACTCGTTACCGGTTTCGACGATGTGGCAGTGGTGGGTCAGCCGATCCAGCAGGGCGGTGGTCATCTTGGCGTCGCCGAACACGCTCGACCATTCGGCGAAGCTCAGGTTGGTGGTGATCACCACGCTGGTGTGTTCGTACAGCTTGGACAGCAGGTGAAACAGCAACGCACCGCCAGCCTGGCTGAACGGCAGATAACCCAGTTCGTCGAGGATGACCAGATCCATGCGCAGCAGTGCCTGGGCGATCCGCCCGGCTTTGCCGTCGTGTTTTTCGCGCTCCAGCAGATTGACCAGATCGACCGTGGAGTAGAAGCGCACGCGCTTACCGTGCCGGGTGATGCCGGACACGGCCAGCGCGGTGGCTAGGTGGGTTTTACCGGTGCCTGGCCCACCGATCAGCACCACGTTCTGCGCGGTGTCGGTAAAGGCCAGGCTGGCCAGCTCGCTGATCAGGCGTGCGTCGGCGCTAGAGGCGTTGAAATCGAAGCTGGCCAGATCGCGGTGCATCGGCAGCTTGGCCATGTTCATCTGGTGGCTCACCGAGCGCATGGCGCGATCTGTGTGCTCTTGTTCCAGCAGGTGTTCGAGCAGCCACTTGGACGAGGCTGTGTTCGACTCACCCTGTGCAGTTAACTCCGCCCAGGCCGTGGCCATGCCGTGCAGGCGCAGCTCCTTGAGTTCCGCCATCAAATCACGCATGACCGACCTCCTCGGCCTGGCCACGCAGGCGGTCGTAGCGCGCCGTGTTAGCGACGGGGGCTTCCTTGAGCGACAAGTGGGTTTCGACGCTGGGTGGTGGTTCGGTCGCGGCCAGGCGCGCCACGACATTGAGGATGTGTTCGGCGCTCAGGCTGCCGCTTTCCAGTACCAGCTCAACAGCCACCAGCACCGCATCGAGCCCGGCGACCGGTACGGCAGCCAGAACTTGCGCCATGATCCGGTCACCGCCGGCATGACGCCCCAGACCGTGCTTAAGCTGACGCAGCGGCGCCGGCAGATCAGCAAAGGGCGCGCCGTTGCGCAGCGCACCGGGCTTGCGTTCGATCAGCGGGAGGTAGTGCTGCCAGTCATAGCTGACCTGGTCGCGATCCAGCAAGCGGACATGGCTGGCGATCAGCGCGTCGTCAGCCACCACCTCGATTCGCGTCGGATACAAACGGCTGCTGACCCACTTACCCGCGTACTCACACGGCACCGAGTAGCGGTTGCGCCCGACGCTGACCAGGCAGGTGCTGGAGACCCGCGCAGGCCGCTCGACGTAACCGTCGAATGGCGCTGGCACAGGCATCAGTTCAGCGCGCTCCAACTCCAGCACTTCGGCTACACTCAGCCCGCTGTATTGAGGGTGCGTCAGCTCGTTCCAAAGCGCGCGGCAGCGCTGGCCCAGCCAGGCATTGAGTTCCTCGAAGGAGTGAAACTGGCAGTCCTGGGCGTCTAGCCAGATACGCCTGCGGCTGTCTTGCACGTTCTTTTCAACGATGCCCTTTTCCCAACCAGCGGCGACGTTGCAGAAGTCCGGATCGAACAGGTAATGCGCGCACATCACCGCAAAGCGCGCATTCACCGCCCGGCCTTTGCCCTTATTGACCTTGTCGACGGCGGTCTTCATGTTGTCGTAGATGCCCCGGCGCGGCACGCCGCCCAAGGCGCCGAACGAGCGTGTATGGGCGTCAAATAACATCTCATGGCCCTGGCTCGGATACGCCACAAGCCAGAACGCACGGCTGGCACACAGCTTCAGATGTGCCACCTGCATACGCCGGTAAATGCCGCCGACCAGCAAGCCTTCCTCGCTCCAGTCAAACTGAAACGCCTCGCCAAGAGCAAAGGTCAGCGGCACAAAGGCCTGCGACGCCTTGCCCTGTCCCCCTCGCCAGGCACGGATAAACGCGGTGAGCTGGCTGTAGCCACCGTCATAACCTTCGGCTTTGATTTGCGCCAACAGCGCCTTGGCACTGCGCCGCTGTTGCTTGGGCCGCAGCGAATCGGCTTTTAGCGCCTGCTCCAGCGTGGCGTGAAAAGGGCTGAGTTTGTTGAAGATCGCGCGGCGTTGGTAGACCGGCGGCTTGGCCTCAGGTGCTCTGACCCACTTGCGAATCGTGTTGCGCGCCAGCCCGGTGCGCTTCGCTATCTCATGCAGCGACAGCTTGTCGCGGAAATACATCCGCCGAATTTTGCCCATCATTTCCATACTGATCACCCTGTGTTCTCCTGCTCAATAATTGAGCAGAAGCAGTTGAACACCTGGGTCAGTTTTCAGTCGGCAGAACAGCCTCTACTGGGTCAGTTTTCGGTCAGCGGCAACAGGTCCAAGATCAAGATTAATCCAGATGCCTATGCGCTAGCGCTTTAGAACGCGGTCTTCACTTGCAGGCCCAGCATCAGTGCATGGTCGATTCCCAGCCCGGAAAGCGCCCCCAGCTTGATGATGTATCGGGGCAAAGGGGCAGCCAGGAGCTGGTCTGGTAGCCGTAACGCAACGCTGTTGATGCTGGTCGCCAGGGCGTTGCCGGCAAGCCGGCTCCTACAGGTCAGTGGGTGCTTTCAGTGGTTCGCACCTGAATAACACGCTTTGGCTGGCACGCAGTTGCTCGACACAATTGAACGGCTGCAAGCCCTGGATGCCTCGCTTGAGGTCACGTACCCGACGGGCGATGTAAAAGCTGCGGTCAACGGGCAAGGTAGCCAAGTCCTCGACCCGGCGTGCCTGCCCCTGCGTATAGAACTCCCCCGAGTACGAGCGCCGGCCCCAGTAAAAGAGGGTTCCGGGACGCTCTGCCTGCAACTGCTGCCAGGCCCTGGCGAGATCACGTTGGTTATTCGGCCGGTCAAAGGCGCGGCCGTCGATGGCAGCGATCAGCAGCCATACCGGCAGCAGCAGCGCGAGGATCAACCCAATGATGGTTTTGCCGGTTTGCCAGGGCACAGCCTTGAGTGCGCCAGCCAGCAGCAGGCTCCAGGCCGGCAGCGATGGCAGCACGTAAGTCCACAGGATATTGCTGGAGAACGTGAAAAATACCGGCGTAGCCAGGGCCCACAGGGCGATAAAACCATAGTAGCGACCCGACAGGGCCGAGCGGCGCAGGGCGAAGTACACCGCTGGCAACAGCAGCGTCCAGGGAAAAAGCGCGAGCATCAGGTCCATCCAGATGGCGCCCGTGGGCCGGGCATGGGCGCTGCCGTACAAGTCTCCGGCCCATTTGCTGACCACATAACGCTTCCAGTGCTCGCCGATCAGGAAGTAATCGAGAAACCCCGGCGTGCGCTGTTCAGCAATCACGTACCAAGGCACGGCAATCACCAGCATCAACGCAAGGCCCAGCAGCCAGGGCAAGTGCAAAAAGGCACGCCATTGTCGGTAGTAAAGCGTCCAGATCACAGCTGGAGCCCCCACCAGCACCAGCACCAACGGCCCCTTTGCCAGCAACCCGAGGCCCAGGCCGGCAAATCCTGCCAGTGCCCAACGGCGGTCGCCCCGTGTCATGCCGCACCAGAAGCCATAGCTGGCCAGCAGTACCGAGAAACTCAATGCCGGGTCGGTCAACACCACACCTGCTGACAACAGGCCGAGGGTTGAGCTGGAAAAGATAATTGCCGCCAATACCGCCGTTTTTTCATCGGCCTGCTCACGGGCAAACCGGATGATGATCAGGCAACTGGCGACATGCAGCAGCCACGCCGGAAAGCGAATGGCGAATTCATTGATACCCAGCAACTTCATGCCCAGCGCCTGGGTCCAGAACGACAGTGGCGGCTTGCCCCAAAAAGGTACGTCCAGCTCGAACAGCGGGGTTACCCAGTTGCCGAGTACCAGCATCTTGCGGGCCATTTCCGCGTAGCGGGCTTCCGAGGTGTCCATCAGCGGGTACAGCCCCAGGCTTGCCAGGCGCAGGGCCAAAATGGCGATCAATACCAGCCATAGCGTACGGGTCGTTATCATCAGTGGTTTTCTTGTTCACGAGGGTGTATCGGGCAGGGGTGCTCCGGCCGTTCAGGGGCTTCGCCGAGCAGGTTGTCGAGTAGATAGATGGGACGCTGCCTGACTTCGCTCAACGTAGCCCCGAGGTATTCGCCGATCATTGCTATGCCCACGGTAATGAACGCAGCAATGCCCATGATCACGTGATGGGCATTGGCGGTGTTTACGCTCATCTGCTGGATGATGAACACCATGGTGGCGATGAAAATCATCAGGCTGAGCAGGCTGAACCAGCGCAACGGCTTGCGCGACAACGCCAATACGCCTTCGATACCGAGGTCGATCAGTGCCAGCGGCCCCCATTTGCCGAGGCCGGCGCTGCGCGGCTCACGGTCATAGGGCAACTCGATGGTATTGAACCCCAGCCAACTGATCAGGCCCTTCATGAAACGCGTCCGTTCCGGCATACCGCGCAGCGCTGCCAGGGGCGCCGGGCCAATCAGGCGGAAGTCGCTGACGTCTGCGGGAACATCAAACTTGTCGGCCAAAAAGTTCATCAGTTTGTAATAGAGGTGGGCACTGATACGTTTGCTTGCGGTATCAGACAGGCGACTGCGGCGCTGCATATTGACGATATCGCTACCGGTCAACCAATGATGAACCATGAGTGGAATAAGTTCGGGCGGGTCTTGCAAGTCGGCATCAATAAATAACAACGCATCCCCGACCGCATAATCAATACCGGCGACCATGGCGGCTTCCTTGCCAAAGTTACGGCTCAGGTTCAAACAACGAACGCCAGGCGCCTGGCAATAACCATCCAGTAGCGCCAGTGTTTCATCGCGGCTGCCGTCGTTGACATACACTACTTCGTAGCGAATGCTGAGTGTCTTAAGTACAGCCATTAGCCGCTTATGAAAAAAAGGCAGTACCTTGGCTTCGTTATAACAACAGACAATCACACTGAGCATCGGACGTGGGGAGCGCTCAGCTCTTGATCGATTCATGGCGAAAGCTCCAGTACTGGTTGATTTGGTAAGTGATCAACGTCAGGGCACAGGTGGTGATCACCTGCATCAGCCATAGGCGCTGGGGCCAGTGCTCCAGCAGGAACGCCATCAGGGCCAGGTTTGTAACGTTGTAGACCAAGGCCGTGATGCTGAAGCGCAGCCATTGATAAGTGTCGGATGGGCGAGCCTTTGTAAACGTCCAGCGCTTGTTGCCCTGATAACTAACAACAGTCCCGACTATTGCTCCCAGTAACGTCGCAATGAGTGCGGGCAGAACCAGAGACAATAACAAAAGTGTTATGTAATGAGCGCCAGTGGCAAATATTCCAACGATCAGATAGTAAGGCAAGGTTATAGAGGGTGGCGATATCATTGAGAGAACTGCATGTGTTCAAGAGGCTGTATGGTGTTGACTATAACTACTCATGGGAGCCGGCGTGTGAAAAAAATGTTTAAGAGCGTCGATATTACCAAAATGTAATTTTGGTGTTGGGTGGTTGTTAGGGAAGGTCTGAAGTAACCCTGTATTTCCGGTCGACTTCAGCCCTCGCTGCTTTTGAAAGCGGGCCGTCGATCAAAATCGACCAGGTAACCCGCTCAGTTCTCCGTTTTTGGCCGCCGCGAGCACCTCGCAGCAGCCATTTTCCGCATTACAGGTGCACCTTTCCTGCGGTAGTCAGCAAATGTCGGCGCGCCATCCATAGGTTCGACAGCGCGAACAGCGTCACCAGCTGAGCGGTGTTCTTGGCCAGGCCACGGAAGCGCACCTTCACGTAACCGAACTGGCGCTTGATCACTCGAAACGGGTGCTCGACCTTCGCTCGCACTTGTGACTTGGCCTTCTCGATCTTGCGCTTGGCTTTGTACAGGGCGCTGCGTTTATCGAGCTTCTTGTAGGTGCTGCGGCGTGCTGCGACCTGCCAGATCACTTCGCGGCCAGCATGTTCGGGGCGCTTTTCGACGCCGGTGTAGCCGGCATCGGCGCAGACGACGTTCTCGTCACCGTGCAGCAGTTTGTCGACCTGGGTGATATCCGCCACGTTGGCTGCCGTGCCTACCACGCTGTGTACCAGCCCCGACTCATCATCTACGCCGATGTGCGCCTTCATGCCAAAGTAATACTGGTTCCCTTTCTTGCTCTGGTGCATTTCCGGGTCGCGCTTGCCGTCCTGGTTCTTGGTCGAGCTGGGCGCGTGGATCAGTGTGGCATCGACGATAGTGCCCTGGCGCAGCGACAGGCCGCGATCCCCCAGGTAGCCATTGATTACGCCGAGGATGCCGGCTGCCAGTTCATGTTTCTCCAGCAAGCGACGGAAGTTGAGGATGGTGGTTTCGTCGGGAATGCGCTCCAGGCTCAACCCGGCGAACTGGCGCAGGATGGTCGTCTCGTACAGCGCTTCCTCCATTGCCGGATCACTGTAGCCAAGGCCTGTCGATCCAGCAGGGAGGTCAGCAGCACTTCGCTTTCACCGCTGGCTAGCTCGACCCGGATCAGGCGCAATTCGACCCGGCCCGCGGGATCGACGCCGGCCTCGGTACAGAACAGGCGCGCCTCGGGATGACTGGCAGAGAAGAACTGCGTGTCTTCTGTCTGCCCCGAGCGGAGAAACTGTTTGACCTGCGCGTTGTAGCCACACGGCAGGCGCATCAGGAAATGTCGCCGGTGCTGCTCGAACAGCGCAAACAGCCAGTGTCCGGGGTAGCCGCGATCAAACAACGTCAGGCTGTCAGCGGGCAGATGCGCGAGGTGCAGATGGGCGCAATCGCGCTCGCCGACTGCGGATGGCACGATCAGGCTGTGTAGCGTCTGGCCGTCGGCGACGTCGTAGAGCATGGACAGACGGGCAACGGGAAACTCGCTATGGCAGCCGAAAAAGCGCGTCATGACCGACTCCAGCGGTAAATGGACGGTCGAGCCGTCCACGGCGAGTACCCGTAACCCGCGCCACGTCTGGCGCAGCCCGAGGCTGTCGAGCTGTTGCTGAAGGGTTTGGTTGAGGCTCTCGAAGACCTCGGGCTTGAGCTTGCCGCGCGCCTTGCTGAAGGCCTGCGCGGTGACCACCTGGGTCTCGGCCGAGGCCTGGTTGAGCACGCGATAGAACTGATCGAGCTCGGTTTGCAGGGCGGTGCGTGGCTGATTGAGCAAAAACAGGACGAGGTTCTTGAAGGTCAGTTGGCGTCGGCGGGTAAAGTCGTGAGGGCGCTGGCGGTGGGTATCGATGAAGTCGGGACAATCGAGCTGGCTGGTTATTTTTTGTACAATTTTCAAGCCAGGGTTTGCTGGGCGGTGTCAAACGGTGTGGAATGAGGGGCCAAAAGGGGGCGGTTGCAGGAGCTGAGTGCAACACGGTTATTGAATTGAAGCCGGAGCATCATGCCGCATTGCCATGGCATTTTGCATGACCTCTCCCATCACCTCGATGGGGCATTTGAAGTCGAAGCGCTTGCGCGGTCGCATGTTCAGTTGCAGCGCAATGGCGTCCAGCTCCTCCTGGCTGTGTACCGACAGGTCTGTGCCTTTGGGCAGGTACTGGCGGATCAGGCCATTGATGTTTTCGTTGCTGCCGCGCTGCCAGGGGCTGTGCGGGTCGCAGAAGTAGATCGCCACGCCGGTTCTTTGGGTGATCTCGGCGTGTCGCGCCATCTCCCGGCCCTGGTCGTAAGTCATGCTCTTGCGCATATCCAGCGGCATGCTATTGAGCGCGGCGCTGAAGCCTTCCAGCGCCGAAGTCGCCGTCGCGTCGTTCATCTTCACCAACATCAGGTAGCCACTGGTGCGTTCCACCAGCGTACCGACGGACGAGGCGTTGGCCTTACCCTTGATGAGGTCGCCTTCCCAATGCCCCGGCATCAGCCTGTCTTCAATCTCCGGCGGGCGCACATGAATACTGACCATCTCGGGGATCTGGCCGCGCCGATCCACGCCACCAGAGCGCGGCCGGCGCGTCGTCTTGCCTTGGCGCAGACAGATGATCAGCTCCTTACGCAGCTCACCCACTGGCAGGGCATAGATCGCGTTGTAGATCGTCTCGCGACAGACGTAGGCATCTCGCAGGTTGGGTATGTTCATGCTGCGCAGCTTGCCGGCAATCTGCTCGGGAGACAAACGCTCACGCAGCATATGGGTCACCAGTTCGAAGCGCTCGCTACCCGGCAACAGTTTTCGCGTCGGTCGACAAACCTGGCGGCGGGCCTGCATTTGCTGCTGGGCCAGGCGGGCCGAGTAGCCACCGCAAGCACCTCGGTTACGGCGCAGCTCACGGCTGATGGTCGAAGGGGATCGGTTGATCAAGCAGGCAATCCTGCGCAGGCTGAAGCCTTGGGTAAGACCGATTTGAATGGTGGCGCGCTCTTCAACGCTGAGTTCGGTATAAGACATAGGGGCAGCACCGTACCGGAAAGGTCAGGTGTTGCACTCAGTTTTTGCCGCCGCCACATGTAATAAAGTTACCCAACGCCGTATCAGCCCCAAACAATTAGATACAACTCCGCAATACAGAGCATCTCCAAGGCCCGCATTCATGGGGCTTTCAGAGCATCCTGCGGCACCCGGCCGCATCATTACCGCTTGACCCTGTAGTCGCCACAGCCTTTACCATCCACTAACTTTCCGCCCAAATGAACTTATCTTTAATCTGGCGAACAAAATAAAAGCGCCCCTCACCAGGTAACTAAAATGCGAATTTTAGTCGTCGAAGACGAAATCAAAACTGCCGAATATCTGTATCAAGGACTGAAGGAAAGCGGATACGTCGTCGACAACGCCGCCACAGGTCGAGATGGGCTACATCTCGCCAAACAATTCGATTACGACCTGATCATGCTTGATGTAAATCTCCCCGAAGTTGACGGCTGGGGGGTGCTAGAGAAAATCCGCCACAGCAACAGTGATACGAAAATCATGATGCTCTCAGCTCGCGGACGCTTGGCAGATAAAGTTAAGGGGCTAGATTTAGGTGCCGACGACTACCTCGTGAAGCCTTTTGAATTTCCTGAATTGCTTGCACGCACCAGGACTTTGCTCAGGCGGGGTAACCGAGTAGCCATTTCTGACAGCCTCAAAGTTGCCGATCTAGAGCTCGATGCAAGCCGCCATCGCGCCTACCGCGGCGCAACGAAGATCAGTCTGACCTCAAAAGAGTTTGCTCTGCTGCATCTGCTGATGAGGCACTCTGGAGAAGTGCTTTCCCGCACTCAAATTATTTCTTTGGTGTGGGATATGAACTTTGACTGCGACACCAATGTAGTCGAAGTATCAATACGGAGACTTCGAGCCAAAATTGATGACCCGTTCGAGAGAAAGTTGATCCACACCCTCCGGGGTGTTGGATACACCCTCGAAGAGCGCGAGTAGATCATATGGAATGGCTTAGCCAGTGGCTAGGCCATTCCATTTACGCTCACCGGTTGTTCCAGCACTGACCCTGAACGAGGTAGCGGATGGTGTATAGCTCACCCATAGAGTCCTCATAGGTCATGAGCTTGCTCACATTCCCACAGTGGTTAACGGTTGGCGTCATGTAAACAACCTTAGCCACATCAAGCTTCATTCCATATGTGTAGTCAACTGGCTTTGGAACAGCCTTCCCAGTGCGCTCTGCGTAACGTTCCGCAGCGAGGAGGCTACTTTGCTCAATATCCTGTTTGACTTTATCTGGCAGACCAACAGAGTACGCGTGCGCGCTCTGAAACATTAGCAGCACTGCAGCAGCTGTCAGATACTTTATGACTTTCATGGCTATTCCTCATAAGAGTTTACGCTATCTTATCGCCCCATCACTTACACCGAGATGGCGCAACAATTACGTTTATGAAACTTATGAACAATAAAAAAGGCGCTCATCTCTGAGCGCCTAGGATTCACCTCTTCCAAAGGAGCACTAGGCTTCAAAGGTGAATTACTAAAGACCCTGGGACTCCGCCAAGAGACAACCAAGGCCTTGTAGATGGAGAAATTTCGCAGTTGCAGCCCTAACTTATACGACAGCAACTAACGAGAAGATGGTTGGAAGATTACAATTTTGAAAAGGTTGCGCCTGCGCGAACAGGCGCTCCCTGGGGTGGGTTAGAGCACGCTCAGCGGGTACTCAACAATCAGACGAAACTCATCCAGGTCCGACTCAAACTGAGTAGCACGTGTATTGGCCTGCCGAATACGGAAAGACATATCCTTGAGCGAGCCCGTTTGCACCACGTACTTAGCTTCGATATCACGCTCCCAACGCTTCTGATCGGTCAGCGGGTTGCCTGCATCGTCGCGACGCATGTAGACATCGTTAGCATTGGAGTAGTCAGCATCCGTGCCTTTGCCATAACGCGCCATGAACGATAGGCCGGGGACACCATAAGCCTGCATATCCAGGTCGTAGCGCACCATCCAAGAGCGTTCTTTTGGCGAGTTAAAGTCGGTGTACTGAATGGAGTTGTCCAGGAAGATAGAGTCCGACTGACGGAGGTAGTCGAAGTCGTCATCACCATTGTTACGCTGGTGCGACAGGGTGACCGTGTGCGCTCCGAATTGCACGCCGAGTTTGGCACTCCAGATGTTGTTGTTCAGCTCGCCTAGCAGCTGCTTACCTTCATCTTGGACGTTGTAGTAGTTAAACCCTGCGATCAGAGCAAGGTCATCGCTGAGCGGCTGGGTCAGGGAGGTACCGAAATAGTACTGGTCCCAAGCATCCTTCAATCGAGCGCTGTAGGCGCTGACTGAGATGTTGTCGTTGATGCTGTAATCACCGCCAAAGTAGCCGACCCAAGGCGAGTCGACGGGCCCAGCATAGAAGGTGACGAAGTTGTCACGCATGTTGCTCGACACCGGCTGGCTCATGGAGTGCAAACGGCCACCTTGCAGAGTCAGCCCCTCTACGCTGCCATTCTCCACGGTAACGCCCCGGAAGGACTCAGGAAGAAGACGCGAATCGCCATAGTGAACAACTGGGGTAGTTGGAAAGACGTCACCGACTTTCACAACAGTGTCAAAAGCCTGCGCCTTCAGTGCACCGCCAACCTTGGTGTACTCATCTCGAGCCTCGCCCTCACTGTTCACAGGCAGGATGTCGAACGAGCTTCGACCGCCATTGCGACCGTCGCCGGTGTCCAACTTCAGGCCGATCATTGCAAAGGCATCGACACCCACGCCGACAGTGCCCTTAGTGAATCCTGACTCGAAGTTAGCCATGATCCCGTGAGCCAGCGTCTCGGAATAGCCTGCACCGCCGGGAGCGTCAGCACCGTTCCGGTCATCGCGATTAAAATAAAAGGTGCGATTTAAGATGTTGAAGCTGCTTCCTTCGATAAAGCCTTCCTTCTGCTCTTCAGCAAAGGCAACAGGACTCATCCCGCAAATCGCGGAGAAGACAGCAAGCGAAAGCTTAGCTTTGGCGTTCATGATAGCTCCATTGGTTCTGGCAGTTCTTGTCGATAGAGCGGTCTAATTTAGTTATATGTATAACGTCCGCGGCCCTATCCTTACTGCCTGAAGCTAACTGCAAGATGATTGAAGAATTACAATTTTGAAAGAATTGATATCCCCCTTATGAAGATCACAATAGGTTGTTACAGTTAGAGAGCCCTTCAGTGGCGCCTAGCTTTCAACGACGCCATCCTCTCTTGTTCCGGTAGACTGGTACGCAAGCTCTGCTCAATCCGCCTTCGCTCACGCACCGGAACAACCCTCACATCCCCCTTTGCGACAACTGAACCAACGCCAGATACCGGCCCAGCATCACTTGCTGGGCTGCTCATCAACACCATCAACATCAGTAAATTTTCCATTCATGACCTTCGGGATCAGCATTCTGCCGCCCTAACATTATTGGGCACAAAGTGAAAATTTCATGATCAGCAGCCACACCCAAATGGCTTTGTGTCACTCCAGGCAGAATCTATCTCTTCATATCACGCACCTTACGCTCAAATTACAAATTTGTAGGCTTTCACCGCCACATGAAGAGGCAGGTTAGAATGATGAACACTTGAAATTAACTGCCGAAAATAACAAATAACACCATCGGCACTTAATAGCTCTACGAAATCAAATTTATTAGGTAGCCGCCGCCAAATGCGAGTACTAGTTGTTGAAGACGAGACAAAAACTGCCGAGTATCTACAACAAGGTCTTTCAGAAAGCGGGTACGTTGTCGATAGAGCAAGCAATGGTGTCGATGCCTTGCACCTTTTCAACCACAATACCTACGGGCTAATCATTCTGGATGTAAACTTGCCCAGTATTGATGGGTGGGGAGTCTTGGAATCAATTCGCAAGACCAGTCGTGTACGAATCATGATGTTGACTGGCCGAGGGAGACTTGCTGACAAGATAAAAGGCCTCGATGCCGGTGCTGACGACTACCTCGTGAAGCCATTCGAGTTTCCAGAACTCCTAGCTCGTGTTCGCTCACTTCTCCGCCGCGGCGATGAGCTCATCGAAAGCAATACTCTGCACGTAGCTGACTTGGAGCTCGACCCAGGCCGGCACCGTGCGTACCGTGGAAAACACCGCATTGACCTCACAACCAAAGAGTTTGCTCTTCTACACTTACTCATGAGCAGAAGCGGAGAAGTATTGACACGCTCTCAAATAATCTCCCTTGTGTGGGTCATGAACTTTGACTGCGACACCAATGTCATCGATGTATCAATCAGGCGTCTTCGCGCAAAAATTGATGACCCTTTCGACTCAAAGCTCATACATACCCTTCGCGGCGTTGGATATGTGCTCGAGGATCGCTCATGAGCAGAAACAGCCTGGCCACTCATCTGGGCCTTAAGGTTGGCCTCATGAGCCTCGCCCTGGTGGCGGTGTTCTCAGCCTTTGGTTACTTCATGCTGTCCCAAGGGCTCGATCGCATAGCTAAAGCCGCGCTTGAGTCAAAAATGAGCAGCTTCTCTCATAGCCTTGCTGCCTCTTCTGATGCCCAGGACGTGACGGCACGCTCACATGCATTGATAGAGCTCGCAATGGGGCACTCCAACCTCTACGTCTATATCGTTCGCCCTGATCACCTTTACTCGCCGTTACTGACTATTGGTCCACAGCCTATGCAGTTTCAGCCGGGTATTGCTCCGTCAACTCCAGAGCTGGCTCTTCAAGAGTGGCAAGACGGGCCCAATCGCTTGATGCTCACCGGGGCTCAGACCGTTCAGCTCAAGGATGGAACATCACTCACGGCCTACCTGACAGTAGACCGCACCTCTGACCAAGAACTTCTTAATGCGTTATTGAAATGGGGCTTAGCAGCATTCCCACTCATTTTGATGGTGATCCTTGTAGTGGTCTACTGATCCCGGACACCAATTTAGGGCGAGAATGCTCGCCATAGAGAGGTGTCTGATGACCAAGCAACGTCGTTCCTTTACGCCCGAGTTCAAACGAGAGGCCGCCTGCCTGGTACTCGACCAAGGCTACAGCCATATCGAAGCCGCCCGTTCGCTTGGGCTGGTTGAGTCGGCCCTGCGCCGATGGGTAAACCAGCTCCAAGAGGAGCGCCTGGGCGTGACCCCGAAGAGCAAAGCACTGACGCCCGAACAGCAGAAAATCCAGGAGCTGGAAGCCAGGATCGACCGGCTGGAACGGGAGAAAGCGATTCTAAAAAAGGCTACCGCTCTCTTGATGTCGGACGAATTCAATCGTACGCGCTGATAGACCAGTTGAGTGAGCGGGAGTCGGTGGAAGTGGTCTGTTCAGCCTTCGACGTGGTGCGGTCTTGCTACTACGCCCACCGGCTTCGTCGTCGCTGTGTTGATACGCGTCGCATGGCACTGCGCAGCAAGGTCAATCAGCTGTTTAACCAGAGTCGAGGCTCAGCTGGCAGCCGCAGCATTCTGGGTATGCTGCGTGAGGATGGCGTATCCATTGGCCGCTTTCGTGTGCGTCGGTTGATGCGTGAGTTGGGCTTGGTCAGCAAGCAGCCGGGCTCACACGCTTACAAGCAGGCTACGGTTGAGCGGCCAGATATTCCGAACCGGCTGAACCGCGAGTTCACCACCGAGCGCCCCAACCAGGTGTGGTGCGGCGACATCACCTACATATGGGCGCAAGGTCGTTGGCATTACCTGGCGGCGGTGCTTGACCTGCATACAAGGCGAGTGATCGGCTGGGCACTTTCCGCCAAGCCGGATGCAGAGCTGGTCATCAAGGCGCTAGACATGGCCTACGAGCAGCGAGGCAAGCCGCAGCAGGTGCTGTTTCATTCCGATCAGGGCAGCCAATACGCCAGCCGCTTGTTTCGGCAGCGGCTGTGGCGATATCGAATGGACCAGAGTATGAGCCGTCGAGGTAACTGCTGGGACAACTCGCCGATGGAGCGGTTGTTCCGCAGTTTGAAATCGGAGTGGATTCCACCAACCGGTTACCTGACAGCTCAGGAGGCCCAGCGGGACATCAGTCATTACCTGATGCACCGCTACAACTGGATCAGGCCGCATCAATTCAACGATGGGCTACCGCCTGCGGTGGCCGAAGAAAAACTTAACCCACTGTCCGGGATGGGTTGACCACTACACATCGGAGCTGCATCAGCTCGCCGTTGGCATCAATTTCATGCTCCATCGATTGGACAATGGAGTGCAACAGCTCTCCCAATTCTCTGACGATCTGGCCCATGAACTGCGATCGCCTATCGCTAACCTCATGGGCAAGGCCCAAGTTGCACTCTCGCGCGGCAGAACCTCCGAAGAGTACAGAGAGGTGCTGGAGTGCTGTACGGAGGAGCTGGATCGGGTCACCCGCATTGTTTCAGACATGCTCTTCTTAGCGCAGGTAAGCCATCCAGCTGCGCTAGTGCATTTCGAAACGGTCTGCCTGCAGGATGAGCTAGAGCGGGTGAAGGATCTCTTTCTACTGACGGCTGAGGAGAAAGACGTCCAAATCACAGTCAGCGGGCAGGGGGCAGTTAGAGGTAACCGCCTGATGATTCAACGCGCCATCTCCAACCTTCTATCCAACGCTATTCGCTATTGCCCCGCCGGGAGCACCGTCGCAATGCGCGTTGAGCCGCTCCCCTCTGGCTTCCGGTTAAGCGTGGGGAATCCAGGCTTGGGTATTGCACCTGAGCATCTACCGCATCTTTTTGAGCGATTCTATCGAGTAGATAAGAGCAGAGCTCGAAGCGAAGGGGGAACAGGCCTAGGGCTCGCAATAGTGCGCTCAATCATGAGCCTACATCACGGCACTGCTGCTGTAAGCGTTGAAGAGAATGGATTTACTCAGTTCTATCTGGATTTCCAGCAGGAAAAGCCCCTTAAAAGTTTGCCTTAAACTTTGCACTCATGCGAACACCCTTATGAAGAAAGCCACACTGGCACTTCCAATTTTGCTTGCACTCGCGGCGGATCAATACAAAGCACCGCCCAGTTCACACTGGTGCATTCATGACATGCACATATCAATCTTCAACATATTCACCACTGGATAATCGATCCAACCTTACGAATTAGTAATTCTGCTGCGATCTTGCTGACAGGTTTGACTGGGTATTCTCAATGCATCGAGATACTCCCGTCCAACTTGCCCCAAACTCCAAACGTTGGTTCTTTCCATCGTTGGGGGCCATGCTTATAGGCCACCACGCATGATCGAAAAGCAAACTATTAGCCGCGAACTTGCCATGGCGTTTTCAACCACGGCTCGCTGCGCCTGCTTCAGGCAGGCCGCTAGATCTTTAAATGTCCACACCACCGCTCTTAGAAAGCAGATAAAGCAGCTAGACAATGAAGTTGGTGAGCCGCTGTTCTATTTACAGGATAGGTCACTGAGACTAACTCTAGCCGGTGAGTCTCTGTTTCAAGAGCTAGCTCGAAAGTTTGGAGATCTGCGCCCCTCCACACCTCAGATTAGCGAGCCACTACGAATCGCGGCTCCAGAATCATTAATGCATGACGTTCTAGCCCGAAACCTTATTGCCTTCATTCGGCGAAATGGTGCTCTGCGGGTTGAGCTATCTCCGCTCGATGGCCCCAACATAGAACAGGCTGACGTAATGATTTGGCTAGCAGAACAGGGCAGTCGGCGCCCCGACCCTGGATTTGCTATGACTAAGCCCCACTTACTAGGAACTATAAACTACTACCCTCACATTGCTACAAGATACTCATCGGACACCCGCCATCCATCCGACATAAGCGCTCTTGATGACTACATGCTAGTGCAGCAACAAATTAACTATCCTGTAGATGCCTTTACACCATGGAACAACCTGGTCGATCAGCGTAAAAACTCCGTTACGCTCGCGCATAAAAATGAGCTAGTTAGGGAGCTCATCAAAAATTCATCCTGCATCGGCTTACTACCCGAATACGTATCCAATCTGGATAAAAAGCTGCACCCATTGAAGAATATCTTCGACAAGAAAATGCAAAGATCAGCCTGGATAGCTACAACGCCAATATCGTCAAAGAGGGACGAGGTACAAAGCGCTGTAAAACTTGTTCTCAACGCCTTTTCAGAACGCCATGAATGGTTTGAATGAGCGTGTAGCCATCCGACCTAGCATCAATAAAAATGACATACTCCTGAAATATTTAGAGCTGCACCAACTGTCATGGCAACCTCAGCAATTACTAGGGCTGCAGCCATTTCACGACTACATGAAACATAAATGTCATTAAAATAAACAAAAACAGCAATGCGGCACTTAGAACCTCCTCCACGCCAACCAAAACCAAGCGTTATTGAGGAGAAATTCATGTTCAATTCAATCCCAAATTTCAAGATCCTGAATCGAATTACAGTGGGGCTTCTGCTTAGCAGCACTGCTGCCATTGCAACTGCTGGAACCGTCACCACCGACGGTGCAGACCTTGTGATCAAGACCAAGGGCGGCCTAGAGGTCGCTACCACTGACAAGGAATTCAGTTTCAAGCTGGGCGGCCGACTCCAAGCCGATTACGGCATGTTCGATGGCTACTACACCCGTAATGGAAACTCGGCAGATGGCGCATACATCCGCCGAGCATTTCTTGAGTTAGGCGGCACGGCTTACAAAGACTGGAAATATCAAATCAACTACGACATGTCCCGTAACACGGGCAACGACAGCTCCGGTTATTTCGACGAAGCAAGCGTGACCTACACAGGCTTCAGCCCGGTTAATCTGCGATTTGGTCGTTTCTATACCGATTTCGGCCTGGAGAAAGCCACAAGCTCGAAATGGACTACCGCGCTCGAACGCAACCTTTCTTACGACACAGCTGAGTGGATCAACGATAACTCGGGCATGGGCATTCAGGCCTCCTCCGTCGTGGGCAACATGACTTATCTCTCTGGTAGCCTGTTCAGCGAGAACAACAACGACACCGACGGTGATAGTGTTAAACGCTACAACGTCCGTGGTGTATTTGCGCCTCTCAACCAGCCAGGTAACGTGCTGCACGTTGGCGTGCAATACGCATATCGAGATCTGCAGGACGCAGCTGTCGACACCCGCATCCGCTCCCGAATGGGTATTCGCGGGGTAGATACCAACGGCGGCAATAGCGCTGGTAGTAACGGTACACGATCGCTCTTTGGTGGTGCTTCTGCCACAGAAGGTCTGTGGGAAGACGATTCTGTTTGGGGCGTAGAGGGCGCTTGGGCAAAAGATGCCTTCTCCGTCCAAGGTGAATACCTACGCCGCACCATCAAGGCTGATGAAGCGGCCGAAGATATCAACGTCGATGGTTACTACGCTCAAGTCGCATATACCCTCACGGGTGAACCGCGCATTTACAAGCTGGATGGTGCGAAATTCGATTCTATTAAACCGGCCAATAAGCAGATTGGTGCCTGGGAGATCTTCTATCGCTACGACTCTTTCACTGTCGAAGATGACAACTTCACCGTTAGTACTGCTGTGCGCCAGGTAGGCGACACGGAAGGCAAGTCCCACACTGTAGGCGTCAACTGGTATGCAAATGAAGCAGTGAAGGTCAGCGCAAACTACGTTAAAGCAAGCACCGACAACATCAACAACGAAGCAGGTGATGATAGCGGTGACGGAGTGGTAATGCGGATACAGTACGTTTTCTAAATACGTTCTCAGCAAAGGGCGCTACGGCGCCCTTTGCTGCTTTAACCACAGCTTGAGCCTAAGAAGGCAGACCTATTAGCTGATACAGGCTATAGTCTTGGATTCCTTTGTGTATTGAGCTTTAATGGAGGTCTACTCTATAACCACGCCTCAAACACAGAGAACCGACATGTCGATCATCGCAGAATTCAAAGCCCTTGAAGCTAAAATTGCCGAGCAGCAAAAACGCCTCGAAGCCCTCAAAGGTGATGAAAAACTCAAGAAGGAAATCGAGTTTGAAGCCAAGCTCCGCGCACTCCTGGGCGAGTATGGGTACTCCCTGCGTAACATCGTTAACCTGCTAGATCCAAATGCCAGCAAAAGTACTGTTGCGCCAGTCAAAGGGGCTCGCCGCGAGCGCACCTTGAAGCGCTACAAGAATCCGAATAACGGTGAAGTGATTGAAACCAAGGGTGGCAATCACAAAGTGCTGAAGGCCTGGAAAGAGCAATACGGTGCTGAAAAGGTAGAAAGCTGGCTTCAATAAGCTAGTTGCTGCATGCACAAGGGGCCGCGAAAGCGGCCCCTTTTGTTTCCAGCAAGGACGACGACTGAGGATGCTTATTCCGGTTATGCGTGAGAGAGCGGCCTACTCGAATAATCGGCTCACTGGCCAGGCCGTGACATTCTCATGAGTCGTAAGGCTGCTGGCGCAACGGATCTATGAGCCTGCACTGCCCAACCCGTTCCCACACTGCAAGCAATTAGACGTTGCAGTTCTTTTCTTGGCGATGGCGGTTGTTGAGCTGACACTGCACTCGCCGGTGGCCACAGGCTGCTCATCACTTTCATGCGTTAACACCCACCAAGGCAAATAAGGAAATCACATGAATCGCCTCCCTATCACACGCAGCTGGAGTCTGCTGCTACTAGCATGGCTAGTCGCTCTGATGTCGAGCCTCTCCGCGTTATTCATTGGCGAGGTAATGGGTCAAGTCCCGTGCGTGCTGTGCTGGTTCCAACGTGCCTGCATGTTCCCATTGGCCGTGATTTTGGCTATCGCCTGTTACCGCTCAGACTTCGCAATTTGGCGTTATGCCTTGCCACTGGCCATTATCGGCGGAGCGTTGGCCTTGGCCCATACGCTGCTCTATGCGGGACTTATTCCCCAGCCGATTCAACCGTGCACAGCTACTGGTCCGTCTTGCTCGGGAGCCAACATGACCATCTTCGGCGGCGTACCGCTGCCTGTTCTGGCCCTATTCGCGTTCACGCTGATCAGCACCCTACTCATCCTCATCCGCCGGAGAACTCTCTAATGAACCGCCGCCCCCTAGTCCTGATCATCAGCGTGGTGATTCTGGCTGTCTTCGGTGTTGCTGCTTATCTGTATTCACCATCGACCCCACCCAAATCACTGCAGACCGAAACGGGACCAGCACAATCCGCACCTGCCGGCTCAGCGAACAGCAGTAACTTGGTTCGGTTCCACTCGCCAGTGTTCGGTCCCGCACAAGCGCCGGTGACCATCGTTGAGTTCTTTGATCCGTCGTGTGAGGCATGCCGGGCTTTTTACCCGCATGTTAAGACGATCCTCGCCGAGAATCCCAACGACGTGCGCCTGGTGCTGCGCTATGTGTTGTTCCATCAGGGATCCGAAGAGGTTGCACGCCTATTGGAAGCGTCGCGCAAGCAGAACCTGTTCACACAGGTACTGGAGGCCGTTCTTGAAGCACAACCTGGCTGGCATGACGATCCAAAAGCCCAAGAGGCCTGGGTTGTCGCCGAGCGGATCGGCCTTGATGTCGAGAAAGCCCGCGCCGACATGTACACACCCGCTGTCGACGCCGTGCTGAAGATGGACATGCAGGACGTAAAAGCCGTGGGCATCCAAGGCACTCCGACCTTCTTCGTTAATGGCCGGCCGTTGGACAATTTTGGTCTCGAGCCACTTCGCCAATTGGTCAGCAGTGAAGTAGCAAAGGTAAGGAACTGACATCATGGGCGCGCTAGAGAATCGTATCCCGCCACCTCTGGTCGCGACCCTGATCGGCGTGCTGATGTGGGTGAGTGCTCGCTATCTACCAGGTTTCGAGCTTGCATTCAGCTGGCGCCTAACCCTCACTTTGCCCGTCCTACTGCTAGGCGCCAGCGTGTGCCTTGCTGGCGTCTTGTCATTCCATCGCGCTCGCACCACCGTCAATCCACTGCGCCCAGAGAAGGCCTCCACTCTGGTCGACAGCGGCATCTACCGATACACCCGTAACCCCATGTATTTGGGGTTTGCCACTATGTTAATGGCATGGGCTCTGGCGCTTGCCTCACCTCTAGCAATGTTCGGCCTGGTCGCCTTCGTGCTGTATATGAATCGCTTCCAAATTGCTCCCGAGGAGCGAGCGCTGGCCATTTTGTTCGGCGACGAGTTCTCCCACTACTGCTCGCGAGTGCGACGCTGGCTCTGAGGAAAGCACCGGAAACAGAAGGCGACATGTCGCCAACAGGCGCCTTAGCTACTGGTGCAGGCATCTGCTGTAGGGTTGAGGAGCAGCATACTCAGTTGCTGTGGTGGCTTATGTACGAGCCCTGATGGGGACTCACAAACCCGCTGGATGAAGTTGTCTGTGAACAGTAGCTTGCCGTGCACAAAGTATTCGTTCGGCCGCAGGTTGGGATTGTTGATCTTCGTCCCTAGTCGTGCGGCCAACCACTTGCCCGCCTCGTAGTGGCTAATCCATCGTTCGCGGGAAAAATCTGCCAGTGCGCCCCCCGGAGCATCGCGAGCGACCACGATCACCGGTACATCGCTGACTTCCGGCACCAGATCGTTGTGCCCCCAGTAGCCGTCCTCACCCAAGCGCTGACCATGGTCACCCGTGATGATCAGGTAGCGTTCTCCCTCCAAGCGATCGAAGTCAGCAAGAATCTCCGCCAGCATGTCATCGAGGTAGCGGATCGAGTTGTCATAGGCATTACTCTGGCCCTCAGGCCCTTGATCCGGCCAGGGCGAAGGTGTCGACTCATGGCGATAGTTCTGTGCATACGGTACACGTAGCCACTGGTAAGGTGGTTCTTCTGAGCAGTAAGCCGGCTTCCTAGCAGCGCTGGGGTGTGCCTCACCTCACTGTCCAGAGCTGATCTAACCGTGTGGTATAGCTTGGGCCGAGCATTTCCCGACACATCCCCAGTCAGGAGTCACCGGCACCCCGCCCAGGCGGAGCGTGCCTCGACCCCACTTGGAATTGATCCGATCCATCACCTGCATGACCTTCTCAGAGGCGACGGGCTGTACGGCGGCGATCACGATGTCACGAGAGCGACCGAGCAGATTGTCTCCATGCGCGACAAGGCTGACGCAATCCTAGTGGCGGAAACCGTCAAGAAGATTGAACAACTGGGCGCCACGGCGGCAGGCCGTGGCGAAGCGAAGCGCAGCCCGGCTGTCCGCCTGCAAGGTAGATATGTGCTACTCGACCAGATGCAACGTGGGCCCGCCCCACTGATGCACAAGGGCAAATAGCAGTACCAACCTAGGGCCTTTGCAAGTGCTCCTTTGCCCAGTCAGCGGCGCTCAATGAGCGCCGCTCTTTCCACCTTCAGACCGACAAACAGAGAGCCCTGACAAACGGGAAATCGTGGGCTAACGCGCGAAGTGCGGGCGGTCACTTGCTCGCTTGCAGCGAAACGATCAGCGGACAGCTCACTGTCCCTTGGCTCGCGCAACAGTCATCAACCAGCTGCGCCAAGACCGACTCGATCCGCTGAAGATCCGCGAGTTTCTCACGCACATCCTCAAGCTTCTGCTCGGCGAGCACACGCGCTTCGTCGCAGTGCGCGCCGTCGTCCAGTCGCAACAGTCCGGCCACTTCATCAAGGCTAAAGCCCAGCCGTTGCGCGGACTTCACGAATCTCACCCGTGCGACATCCGCCTCGCCATAGCGGCGAATGCTGCCGTAGGGCTTGTCCGGTTCGGGTAACAGCCCCTTGCGTTGATAGAACCGAATGGTTTCCACGTTAACCCCGGCTGCCTTGGCAAAGGCGCCGATGGTCAGGCTTTCCACCGCGTTGTGCATGCCGCTTGACCCCGTACCTAACTACGGAAATAACCTTAACCCATCGATCAACCACTCGGAAGGATGAACGTATGTCTGAATCGCGAAATGGGCGCGGTGCACTCCTCACTGGAGGTCTGGCGGCAATCCTCGCGTCCACGTGCTGCCTGGGGCCGCTGGTGCTGATCGCCTTGGGCTTCAGCGGTGCCTGGATCGGCAGCCTCACCGTTCTGGAACCTTACCGCCCGTTCTTCATTGGCGCGGCACTGGTTGCGCTGTTCTTCGCTTACCGGCGCATTTTCCGCCCGGCTCAAGTCTGCATACCCGGTGAGGTCTGCGCTGATCCCCAGGTAAGCACCATCTACAAGCTCGTTTTTTGGGTCGTGACGGCCTTGGTGCTGGTCGCGCTCGCTTTCCCCTACATCCTCCCCTTGTTCTACTAATCAGGAGTTGGTCATGAAAAAGCTGCTTGCCGCTCTCGCCCTCATTGCCGTGGTTTCCCCAGTGTGGGCCGCCTCCCAAATCATCACCCTGTCGGTGCCGGGCATGACCTGCGCCGCTTGCCCAATCACGGTGAAGAAAGCGCTGACCAAGGTCGAGGGCGTGACCAAGGCCGAGGTGAGTTATGAGAAGCGCGAAGCCATCGTCACCTTCGACGATGCCAAGACCAGTGCGCAGGCGCTGACCAAGGCGACAGAGGACGCCGGCTACCCGTCCAGCGTCAAGCAATAGGCGGGCATTCCGATGGCAAATTCTTTCAATCTGTTCACACGGATCGGTGACAAAGCCGGTTCCGTCGGCGTGCTGGTTTCCGCCATAGGTTGCGCCTCGTGCTTTCCCGCCCTTGCCAGCCTGGGCGCCACGATCGGACTGGGCTTTTTGAGCCAATGGGAAGGCCTGTTCATCACCACGCTGTTGCCGTTGTTTGCCGGCGTGGCTCTGCTCGTCAATGCCCTCGGCTGGTTCAGTCACCGGCAGTGGCGACGCGCTGCGCCTGGCCTGATCGGCCCGGCCCTGGTGCTGGTAGCGGTGTTTTTGATGCTGGCTCACGGCTGGCGGAGCGGCTGGCTGCTCTATATCGGCCTGGCCGTCATGTTTGGGGTGTCCATCTGGGACTTCGTGTCGCCCGCGCACCGCCGTTGCTCCCCGGCGTCCTGTCCGACGCCGCCAAACCAGTGAACCTGACAAGAGACGATTCAATGAGTAACGTTATGACCGAACTGAAAATCATTGGCATGACCTGCGCATCCTGTGTCGTGCATGTGAAAGAGGCCTTGGAGAAGATTCCGGGCGTGCATCGGGCGGATGTTTCCTACGCCAGTGGGAGGGCCGAATTGAAGGTCGACGAGGCCGTAAGCCGTGAACAAATGCAGGCCGCCGTCGAGGCCCTGGGGTATCGAGCGGCGTTCGAAGACATCACGCTACCTACCCGTCCCGGCCTGCTCGATAAGGCACGGGGCTGGCTGAGCGGTGGCACTGACGCCGGGAAAGAGGGTGACAGGCTTCACGTGGCGGTTATCGGCAGTGGTGGCGCCGCCATGGCGGCCGCGCTCAAGGCGGTAGAAAGGGGGGCCCGCGTCACCCTGATCGAGCGCGGCATCATCGGCGGCACCTGCGTCAACGTCGGCTGCGTGCCCTCCAAGATCATGATTCGCGCCGCGCACGTGGCCCATCTGCGCCGCGAAAGTCCGTTTGATGGCGGACTGCCCGCCACGCCGCCGCTTGTCTTGCGCGAACGGTTGCTCGCCCAGCAACAGGGTCGTGTCGACGAACTGCGCCACGCCAAGTACGAAGGCATTCTGGAAAGCACCCCAGCCATCACCGTGCTGCGTGGCTCCGCCCGCTTCCAGGACAGCCACACGCTCAGTGTGGAACTGGTCGAGGGGGGCGAGCGCATCGTGACCTTCGACCGCTGCCTGATTGCCACCGGCGCCAGTGCGGCCGTGCCGCCGATTCCCGGACTGCAAGATACCCCCTTTTGGAACTCGGAAAAGGCGCTGGCAAGCAGCAGTATTCCGCAACGGCTCGCCGTGATCGGCTCATCCGTGGTGGCCTTGGAGCTGGCGCAAGCCTTTGCCCGGCTGGGTAGCCGCGTCACCATCCTGGCGCGCAACTCGCTGTTCTTCCGTGAAGATCCGGCCATCGGCGCAGCGCTGACGGCGGCCTTCCGCCTGGAGGGCATCGAAGTGCTGGAACAGACGCAAGCCAGCCAGGTGGCCCATGCCAACGGCGAGTTCGTGCTGACCACCAAGCACGGTGAAGTGCGGGTCGACCAACTGCTCGTCGCCACCGGACGCACGCCCAACACCCACGGCCTGAACCTGGAAGCGGCCGGCGTGCAGCTGGATGAACGCGGTGCCATCCAGATCGACCAGGGCATGCGCAGCAGCAAAGCGGATATTTATGCGGCCGGCGACTGCACCAACCAGCCGCAGTTCGTCTATGTCGCGGCGGCGGCCGGCAATCGCGCGGCGATCAACATGACCGGCGGCGAGGCAATGCTCAATCTCGACACCATGCCGGCCGTGGTGTTCACCGATCCGCAGGTGGCCACCGTCGGCTTCAGCGAAGCGGAAGCGCACCAAGCCGGCCTCGAAACCGACAGCCGCACCTTGACCCTGGACAACGTGCCGCGCGCTCTGGCGAACTTTGACACACGGGGGTTCATCAAGCTGGTCGCCGAAACGGGCTCGGGCCGACTGCTGGGCGTGCAGGCAGTGACCCCGGAAGCGGGCGAGCTGATTCAGACGGCCGCCCTCGCCATCCGCGCCCGGATGACGGTGCAGGAACTAGCCGACCAATTGTTCCCCTACCTGACCATGGTCGAGGGCCTGAAGCTCGCGGCGCAAACCTTCAGTAAGGACGTGAAGCAATTGTCCTGCTGCGCCGGGTAAAGAATGCGAGGTGCAAACATGAACATTAAGACTAATGAACTCGGCAGGGGTGACAGCCTGCGCCAGACATGGCAGGTGATCAGCTTCTGGGGGCTGCCTGCCGTTGTCGCGACGCTAACCATTCTTCTGGCAGATCGACACCCCACGCTATTCCTGGCCGCAAGCGCCGCGCTGGCGGTGATGGGTGGCGCCTGCCTGGTCAATGCCGCACGCTGCCGCCGACTTCACTGCTACCTCACGGCGCCGTACTTCCTGTTGCTCGCGCTCGGCGGGCTGCTGGCTTATGGCTTCGACCCGCATGGCGAGCAGTTCTCCAGACTGTGGCTATTGCTGGCACTGGGGGCGGCACCCTTGCTCATCTGGCTGCCCGAGCGCCTGGCCGGCCGAAAGTACCTTGGCGCTCCAGGGTGCGGAGAAGGCCGGGAGTGTCGGTGATGTAGGCCCTCTCAGCAGCCCTGATTGGCCGGGAACGCTTCGGTCTCCGTAATAGTGCTGCGAGCCAAGGACGTTATGCGAGGACTCCGTGTGCTTTTCGGTTTCGCCTGCTCTTCCGAACAACCGAACGACTCCAGCCGACAACAGATGTGCACGCTCATGAAGTTCATTCAAAGTTTTTTGGGGCCTCGCGGCCCCAGGGACACGACATTCGAGGCGGGCAGCTAGTTGGCCGCATGGGGGTGGGTCGGACTGAAAAGCCCTGATTTAGGCTGCGAAGGACGAAAAATTGTTAGCGTAACAATATCGTTAAATATCAATATGTTATGCACTACTAACTGTTAGCGTCATTCAGATACAACGATGGCTGCGTAATTGCCCGTTCAGCCGAGGCCAAAGCGCTGGGCATAGGCATGGGCGCCGCGTACTACAAAGTTCGCGATGAGATGCGACGCCAAGGCGTGATCGCGCGCTCCAGCAACTACACGTTGTATGCCGACATCAGCAACCGAGTGATGCGGATCATGGCTGACATGCTGCCCAGCATTGAGGTGTACTCAATCGACGAGGCCTGGGGCGACATGTCCGGTGTAGCCGATCCAGCTGGGTTGGGCCGCAGCATTCGCGAGCGCCTGGCCCGTGAGATTGGCATGCCGGTTGGCGTGGGCATAAGCACGACTAAAACGCTCGCCAAGCTGAGGGTGTCCGAATTTTTGTGTAACCGGCTCATGAGCGACACTGTCGCTCCGAACCGGAGACACCATGAGCAAGACGCAACATCCCATCACCGACGAGCTGCTGGATCAGCTCCTGGCCAACTACCAGAATCCTGAAGACCTGATCGGTGCTGACGGCATCCTCAAGCAACTGACCAAGAAGCTGGTTGAGCGTGCGCTGGATGCTGAGCTGACCCACCACCTGGGCCACGATAAGCATCAGCCGGTAAGCAATCCAACTGGCAACACCCGCAACGGTTTCAGCAAGAAGAAACTCAAGGGTGAGTTCGGCGAGTTGCCCATCGAAGTGCCGCGCGACCGGCATGGCACCTTTGATCCGCAGATTGTCGAGAAGCACCAGACCCGCTGGGCGGGTTTCGACGACAAGATCCTCTCGCTGTATGCCCGCGGCATGACTGTGCGCGAGATCCAGGCGCACTTGCAGGAAATGTACGGTGCCGAGGTGTCGCCCAGCCTGATCTCCTCGGTGACCGATGCCGTAGCCGATGAAGTGAAGGCCTGGCAGTCGCGCCCGCTCGATGCGGTCTACCCCATCGTCTACCTCGACTGCATCCACACCAAGGTGCGCGAAGGCGCCGTGCGAGTGAAGGCGGTGTATCTGGCGTTGGGCATCAATCTGGCTGGCGAGAAGGAAATCCTCGGCCTATGGATCGCCCAGAACGAGGGCGCCAAGTTCTGGTTGCAGGTGGTAACCGAGCTGCGTAACCGTGGCGTGCAGGACATCTTCGTCGCCTGCGTGGATGGCCTGAAGGGCTTCCCTGAGGCTATCGAAGCGGTGTTCCCGCACACCAGCGTGCAGCTGTGCATCGTGCACATGGTCAGACACAGCCTGAACTATGTGTCGTGGAAACGGCGGGCTGAAGTGGCTGCTGACCTGAAGCGAATTTACCAGTCCAGCACGGCAGACGAGGCCGAACTGCGCCTCGGTGAGTTCGAGGCCAAGTGGGATGACGACTACCTGCCGATTGGCCAGTCCTGGCGCCGCAACTGGCCACGTATCACGCCGTTCTTCGACTTCCCGCCAGAGATTCGCAAGGTGATCTACACCACCAACGCCATCGAGTCGGTGAACATGAGCCTGCGCAAGATCACCAAGAATCGCGGATCGTTTCCCAGCGACGAGGCACTGCTGAAACTGTTCTACCTGGCACTACGCAACATCAGCAAGAAATGGACGATGCCAATCCGTGACTGGAAGGCGGCGCTGACGCGCTTTACGATCAGCTACGAAGACCGGCTGCCGCAGCAGTAACCCCAACCCCGGTTACACAAAATTCTGCACACCCTCCATACAGCTGATCCGCAAATCCATTTACCGAGGCACGACTTTAATGTTTGGTAGGCCTTTTGCCTATGGGGCCCGTCACATGAATGTCCACTTCTGGCCGAGAGGCGTCTATGGCGACAGGCAGGAACCGGCCAGAAACGGTCGCACGGGGGCGGCAAGATTAGGGATGATTCACAGCGGGACATCAGCCACTACCTGATGCATCGCTACAACTGAATCAGGCCGCATCAAGTCAACGACTGGCTGTCGCCAAACCACTGTGGGGGATGGGGTGACCACTACATCATGACCCGATGGAGGCAGAACCAACTGCTAAAACTAAACCGAAGAAGAGGACGCATTAAGTGCCTAATTGTTATGACAGGGTCAGGCTTTAGGTAGCAGTATATTGGTGAGCTTGGGCTAGCCTCATATCCTCATCACGCAAGACTTTTAAGTTGTCTAGTTCTTGCTTGTATTGTTCAATAGGCATGCCATTGGATAAGAGACGCAAAAGAGCAGTTTGCTGCTGATCGAAATAGTTGAGTGCGGTTAGCATTCGTACCGATGATACCGTCGATGGAAGACCTGAGAGCTTTGCAAAGGCTAATTTTATATAGCGTTTAACTCCTTCGAATGAATTATGTCCGGTCCACAGCATAACTTCAGCCATAAATTGTTGGCTATCAAGCAGTGAGCGTCTAAATTCATCTGTGTTGGTTATTTCGTGCTGCTTGATTAAGAGTACAAATAAGTTAGTGATGAATCTGTGCCGAAACATATGCGGGCATGCCTCCTCTTCTAGCTCTGCTATTTTGCGTAAGCAGGCTATTTCTTTAGTAATGGTTCCGGCTCCAAGAGATGCTCCAGTAGAGTCCGAAACAAGGAAATAATCGTGTTTATTTTTGCCAATCGCTTGCGGTCTGTATATTTTCAGATATTTGCCTAGGTCAGCGGCAAGCATCTTGGTTATTGGAATAACTCGACTCCGACCTTCTCCCTGTTTCAGTGTGTTCAGTCGAAGCATTGGTTCTTTCATCTGTAATGCTCTAAGAACGTCTTGGGTTGTGAGTCCGGTAATTTCGCTAACTCTAGCCCCCGTATGCTCTAGTAAAGAAAGCACTAAATGGCGACGTTGCTTTAGATGTCTGCTACCTGGTGCGTCGTCGACAGCGACTCTAAGAGCGAGTATGGCTTCATCGGAAATTGGAAATCTATCGCGCAATCGACCGCTGTTTGTAAATGAGTGATGCCAGATATAATTTCGTTTCTTATGGTGTCTTTGGTCATGATTTTGATATGAAGATTTATAGGTGATACGGATAACACCTTCTGGAGCTACAAATTTTTCTTCGCCATATATTTTTCCGATAAAAATTAAGAAATCCAGGCATGCTCTTCCAGTTGCTAAAACAGTTGGTTCAGTTTTTTTTAGGGCGTCTGGCTTTGAATGGGAACTTTCGCGGCGAAGCTTTCCTATAAAGTCAGTAAACTTTTGGTCGCTAAGGCATATTAAATCTGTATTTGTATGGTGGCAGTATCTAAGAAGTTGGCTAATCTTTCCTGCGTAATCACCAAGACTTCCTCCTCTGGGGCCTACCCTCGAAAGGCCGCTTCTCCCCCCTACGCCCGTGCGCTCTAGCAAATGAAGCATGTAAAGATTGGCCAAATGGCAAGGTGTTCTATCGGGCCAGGATATGAATGGGATTCTGGAGCCATCTTTAGTTGCTAGAGTGCCCGGGACGTAATAGTCAAAAAGTATAAGTTCAGGTAATACTTTATATAATTGTTTTGGAGGTTGGTTTGTTTCCATCATTTGTAATCCGCGAGGACAACAACAGATGAATTGTTGGGGTAGAGATCGAATGGTGGAGGATTGAGGCTGACTATGGCTCTTAAGGTTTGCAGCGATTCGTTCGCTCGCTTCTCTCTCAGGCTAGAGTCTTTCGTGTCGCGAATAGTATTAATGTCAGTTATGGCCAATGCTACTGCCTGTAGCAATATAAGGTTCGCCTTGCGCAGAAGCTCTATGTCTTTTTCTAACTCTGAGGTGCGAATGGTAAGTCCTGATTTTGTCCGCTTATTTGATGCTTTACATCTAGTTTCGTAGGATTGGATTGCATCGGCGGCCGCAATTCTTAAGTCGTTGAGTCCCCGGAAGCCACGATCTAGTTCTGTGTTTGCATAAGATTTTAGAGTATTTAGGCTCATCGGTTTTGTAGTCTTATAGATATCGTTTTCTTCGAATTGGTGCTCTAGGGCTGCTAACCCTGCTTGGCTATGGAGGGCGATTTTGATTTTAGTTGAGTTTGCAAATGTGGCCGGGGTGCGGCATATGGCTCTTAGTAATTCGACAAAAGTGTGTACGTCACTACTGTTTATAGATGAAGATCTAGGCATGTCGATGCTCTTCCTGAGTAAGCTTAATAACTATTTCAAATCTTTCGCCGTGCTCGTTTTCAAAAAACTCAGGCTCTATAGATATAATGGAGTCTACTAGCAGTGCCTCGATATAATGCTCGAGTTCCTCGGTATCAATGATGGTGAAGTTCTCAATGTTGTATCGTTCTTTTAGTATTCTAGCAAGGCTAGTGAATTCAGCTGCTCCGTTACTGTGCAGTTTTTCTGCGACGTACTGTGCTTTTGCTCCGCGTAGAGTTGCACCATCTAAAGACTCTGTAATGTAGTTCCAGACGTGTGAGAGATTAGTATGGCCCAGAACCCACTGCAAAGTTTCTAGACCGCCGAAGCTGCTGGAGTAGAAGAATACTAAGGCAAAAAATCTTCGGAGTTGGTGCTGTCTTATATAATAACGACAGCCTTCAGGGGTGACCTCGGTTTGGAAGTAGTCGCAGACTAAGTCTAGATTCTTATTGAAATTGTCAGTGTTGCATGGAGCTATATTGGTAGATCCATGTCTGGATGGTGTTGCAAACAGCGATGGAATGGTGTCTATGTAGCCAATGCGTTTCAGGATTTTGTGCATTCGAATAAGATTTTTAATCATTTCAACGGCTAGTGGATCAATAGGTCTAGCCTCTCTGCGCCTAACTCCAAATAGTCCGCTAGTGCTTTTACCGTTCCCAAAAATCAAAAGAGTCTCGGTGCTGTCTAGGCAACTGGCTGATGACAGCTGGGCTAGTTCATCTATGCGCCTAGCCATTAGCATTCCTACTACGAGCTGCACAGAGCCTATATATACTGATATGAGCTCTAAGAGGCCGGCATTGTTTCGTAGTTTTACAAAGTATTCATTTTTCTCTGGTCGGACACTCGCGCAGTACGCTGCAGACCCGGTAGATCGTGCAGAAAGGCCCAAATACTTTACGCCCAAGTCAGAGAGATGAGGGCCAATAATTTTTCGTATTTCTTTTGAAGTAAATTTCGACGGTGAAACTTTGTAGCGGCAACATCTGATGGCAACCCTGCAAAAACCATTAACAATTTCCTTCCCATGATGTAAGTGGAGTTCGATTGCTTTTCTGGCTGTGCTGAAGACCACTTCAGAAGGTAGGGTTCTGAATCTCCCGGGCTGAACTGTCGACGGATAAGGTGCATTTAGCATGTGCTTCAGCGTGTCAATGCTTGGTGCATCTAGTCCGAGTTCATGCAAAATCCCTAGTCTATAAATCGTCATTTTCAGTGCGTTGAAGTATGACTGGCTAATTTTCTCATTTTCACCAGTAGTTATTTTTACAGCAGGATATTCCGTGCGGTCGGCATAGCTGTCTTTATAGAAAGACAAGATCTCGTGTCTAGTCTTAGGGTAGCGTGCTCCTTTAATGGTGTTAATGAAGATTTTTTGCGATATGACTAGGCTGTTGATAGTGCATTGCGCGTGATCTGCTGGTTGGGAGTAATCGCCGTTTAAATGGAGCGCTGCTCTGATCCTTGGTATATTGATTGGTTCAAGGCCCAGTATGTCGTCATTGATTTGGTCTGATGTGACGATGTTAGCGTGTGGATGCTGTTGTAAAAAACTCTCGATGTCGTCTTTGTTGGTTCTATTAAGCGTGTCGAGGCAGTAGAGTTTAAGGGTTTGTGACCAGTTGTATACGGACTCACTTGTATCGGTGCTTTGGCAAAATTTCGCTAAAATATCCTTTAGATGATTTATGGAGAGGCCGCCAAGTCCATATCGTGAAATCTGATATTGAGGATTTAGTAGTAGGATATCTAATATGAGAAGAGCTAGATTAAAGCCTTTTTTTTGTGTTTGCAGTGCGTTAGTGTCATCACTTGAGCCAGCTGCCCTCCGTGTCGCAGCTATGGTGAAATACTTGAAGCTGTTACAAAGTGCTAAATTGCATTCAGAGGCAAGGCTCGTACCGTTATCCAGTCTTATGTCCCAGTCTAAATATCGATTCTTTGTGCTGCCAAAGTTATATGTCCAGATTTTTTCCTCGAAGTTACTAATTAGCCAGTTTGCAGTGCGGTAATGTTTTTGTGGGTCTAGATAATAATTATTTAAGAAGCTGAGTTCAGAAGGAAGGTTCATAAATTAATTTGGCCATCTGGTTGGGGTTTATGTGTTGGATGGCGCTATTTAGATGTTTTTTCAAAAGCGAATCAGTTCCGCTTTTTATATGCGTGACAATGTGCTTTGAAATGCTTGCCCAGTACTTGGCTTTCCCTGAGACTAAATTAGGCTTTTTGGCGTTATTCACTGCGCTTTCAAGTGACATTAATGCGCCTAATGCTCCTGGGTTTACAGAGATAAATAGCTCGGAACTACACTCCCTGAATGCGTTGATCCCCTCTGGATCTTTGATATGGCTTGGCAATTCACTCAGAGCATGATTTTGCAAAAACTCATGAAGTTCATCCATGCTTTCAAATTTAGTGGCTTGAGCTAAATGTGGGCTGGACTTCATCGTCTCGCATATAATGGCTTTTTGAAAAATGCGCACCCATCGAGACTGAAAGAATTCAAGGATGGGGTCGGGAAGATATCTCCGCAGAAGTTCGGGGTTGTACTCCGTATGGCCAAGCACTTGTGACATCTTCTCGCCGTCACCCGTCTGGAGATATACCGAGACGCCAGCACTTGATCTGATACTTGTCAGGCTAATTCGGTCAATAAACTTTAGAAGAGCCTCATCGCGAAGGTGTGTGTGAGGGTGAAACATTGTTGTAACGCGGTCACGGATTGTCTGTTCTGATTTTAGCCTGCTCAAATACCATCGGGGTGGTTTCATGCTGCCTGGGTCAGCGAACCCCTGGCCGCAGGTTAGAAACAGCTCTCGCCATCTTTTATCATTTCTGCTTCTTAATGCTTCCCTTAATGGGCTGGTGATGTCGATAATTAACCTTATCCAAGCTGTTTCCTCCTGCGTAAGTCTAATTGCTTGCAGGCTTAAATTTTTACCTTTTCTATCCTTGTAACTAACTAGTGTGGACTCATTGCCATCCTCAATGAATCCTGTTCGTTTGTTTTCTGGATTATATAGCTCAAGGTTTTTCAGGAAGCTTTCTGTTATTTCTGGATGATTCATCACAAGCAAGCATTGGAAGGGGAAGAGACTGTCAGTGGTTGGCAGTGCTAGTAGCTTGGAAGTCTCGTCGACGGTAGTTACATCTCCGAATGCTCTTTTTGTATAGGTTTTGCTAGTGATGAATCCATCTCTATTAAATGTGGCGCAGATATTTGCTAGGCCGATTCTATGGATTGTTTTGTTTCCGCCTCCATAGCTGGATGGGGTTCCGGTTTTGGCAAGTTTATTCCTGCGTTCTATTCTGATCTTAAAGTCGCTTACTTGCTCTAGTGCCCATTGTCTAATCGTATTTAAGTCTGAGTCTATTTTTTTAAAGAGTATATCTATGGCTTGGTTGTCCGTTATTGATATCGGGATTTCAGTCAGTAGCTTGTCGTGTACAAGTACGCCTGTTTCACTTTTTCTGATATTGCTTTGTGTGCCGGGCGGTCTTTTGATCTCTGGCTTTGGTAGTCTCTCAAATGGAGTTGCCCATACGCCGGACTCAATGAAGGCGCGTGTGCATAAGTTTATAAATTGTGCGAAAGCGACGTTTTGTGCTATTAAATCTTTGCTGTTATCGTTTGCTTCTAAGAAATAAAATCTCATGAATCCCAGAAAGACATGGCGTACAGTTGTTGGGTTGTAAAATGTACTGGGTGGCCACTGTTCGCTGTTGAGCGCTAGATATCTAACGAATTTGTTTATAACTGATGAGAGTCTTATGTTTCCTGATTCTAAGTGTTCTTTGCATTGCTCATAGAATTGTTCGGTAAAAGCTTGTCCATGGGATAGCCAGAGTGGCGATAGTTTGAGGTAGCTCGATGCTTTTTTGCCGCTGCAAACTTGCCAGCCATTCCAGTATCTGATTAGTGAGTGATTGAGTTTTGTGTCCGCGAGAGAAAGATAAGAGATATCTGGTTCAACATCTAGGGCGGCGGCAAAAACTGAGTGCAACACCTGACCTTTCCGGTACGGTGCTGCCCCTATGTCTTATACCGAACTCAGCGTTGAAGAGCGCGCCACCATTCAAATCGGTCTTACCCAAGGCTTCAGCCTGCGCAGGATTGCCTGCTTGATCAACCGATCCCCTTCGACCATCAGCCGTGAGCTGCGCCGTAACCGAGGTGCTTGCGGTGGCTACTCGGCCCGCCTGGCCCAGCAGCAAATGCAGGCCCGCCGCCAGGTTTGTCGACCGACGCGAAAACTGTTGCCGGGTAGCGAGCGCTTCGAACTGGTGACCCATATGCTGCGTGAGCGTTTGTCTCCCGAGCAGATTGCCGGCAAGCTGCGCAGCATGAACATACCCAACCTGCGAGATGCCTACGTCTGTCGCGAGACGATCTACAACGCGATCTATGCCCTGCCAGTGGGTGAGCTGCGTAAGGAGCTGATCATCTGTCTGCGCCAAGGCAAGACGACGCGCCGGCCGCGCTCTGGTGGCGTGGATCGGCGCGGCCAGATCCCCGAGATGGTCAGTATTCATGTGCGCCCGCCGGAGATTGAAGACAGGCTGATGCCGGGGCATTGGGAAGGCGACCTCATCAAGGGTAAGGCCAACGCCTCGTCCGTCGGTACGCTGGTGGAACGCACCAGTGGCTACCTGATGTTGGTGAAGATGAACGACGCGACGGCGACTTCGGCGCTGGAAGGCTTCAGCGCCGCGCTCAATAGCATGCCGCTGGATATGCGCAAGAGCATGACTTACGACCAGGGCCGGGAGATGGCGCGACACGCCGAGATCACCCAAAGAACCGGCGTGGCGATCTACTTCTGCGACCCGCACAGCCCCTGGCAGCGCGGCAGCAACGAAAACATCAATGGCCTGATCCGCCAGTACCTGCCCAAAGGCACAGACCTGTCGGTACACAGCCAGGAGGAGCTGGACGCCATTGCGCTGCAACTGAACATGCGACCGCGCAAGCGCTTCGACTTCAAATGCCCCATCGAGGTGATGGGAGAGGTCATGCAAAATGCCATGGCAATGCGGCATGATGCTCCGGCTTCAATTCAATAACCGTGTTGCACTCAGCTCCTGCAACCGCCTAGTAATGTCCAGTCGGTATCTATAAGGGTCGGAATCTTACTTCTCAAAGAATCTAGGATTTGGATGAACGCTTTCCGATACGTGGTCTGTGTAAATGGATGTGAGTCAACTAAATCCTTGTGGTAAAGCGTGCCCAGGAACCGCTTTACGGTTAGGCGAAACTGTTTGCTTGATAAATCTGCATAGCAAACACGCGTGTCCGTAACGTGGCAAAACACCTCAAATAGTTTTATTGGGACGCTGGTTGTGTAGGGGGTGGAGGGTGCTTGACCCATCGCGGTCACCACATCATCAGATAGCGCAAGGAATGGGTAGTGGTGCAGATAGCCTGTGTTGGTGATGATTGTCATTGTGTTTTCTTCGCTCTGAGCCCTCGCTAGCTTCTGGGTATAGGAGGCCTCAGTGATTTTGACAAGTTCATGCATTCCGCGAAGTCAATCAGCGCAGCCTGGATGCCGACCTGGCCCTGGCGCTGACTCTCAATGGCCGCGAGCTGCTGCGTGACGAGCCGCTCAAGGTGCTGCTGATGTCCGCCACGCTGGAGGGCGAGCGCCTGTCCGCGCTGCTCGGTGATGCGCCGGTGGTGTCCAGCCAGGGCCGCATGCACCCGGTGGAGATGCGCTGGGGTGCACCTTGGCAACCGGGTGAGCGCATCGAGCAGCGGGTCACCCAGACCGTGCTGCAGGCCCTGGCCGATGAGCCGGGCAGCCTGCTGGTGTTTCTGCCCGGCCAGGCGGAGATTCGCCGGGTGCATGAGCAGCTGCAGGAGAGCCTGGGCCAGCGTCCCGACGTATTGCTCTGCCCGCTGCATGGCGAGCTGGAGCTGTCTGCCCAGCGCGCCGCCATCGAGCCGGCGCCGGCCGGCATGCGCAAGGTGGTGCTGGCGACCAATATCGCCGAGACCAGCCTGACCATCGATGGCGTGCGCGTGGTGGTGGATGCCGGCCTGGCACGCGTGCCGCGCTTCGACCCGGCCAGCGGCATGACCCGCCTGGATACCCAGCGCATCTCCCGCGCCTCGGCCACTCAGCGTGCCGGTCGCGCCGGGCGCCTGGAGCCGGGCGTGTGTTATCGCCTGTGGTCGCAGAGCCAGCACGAGCAGCTGGCGGCCTACGGCACCGCGGAAATCCTCCAGGCGGATCTCGCCGGCCTGGCCCTGCAGTTGGCGCACTGGGGCGTGCAGCCGGGCGAGCTGGCCTGGCTCGATGCACCGCCTGCCGCCGCCTTCGCCCAGGGCTGCGACCTGCTGGCGCGCCTCGGCGCCCTCGATGCGCGCGGCGCGCTGACGACGCATGGCCAGGCCATGGCCGAGCTGCCGGCGCATCCGCGTATCGCCCATCTGCTGCTGCGTGGCCAGGCCCTTGGCCTTGGCGCGCTGGCGGCGGACCTCGCCGCGCTACTGTCCGAGCGCGACATCCTGCGCGGCGGCGGCGCCGACCTGCACAGTCGCATGAGCCTGCTAGCCGGCGAGTCCCGTGCCGCCGGCGGTTCGCGCGGTGGCGTGCAGCGCGCGCGGCAGCTGGCCCGGCAGTTTCGTTCCTATCTGCGCGGGCCGGCCGCCGAGGCGGTGGCCGATCCCGAGCATCCGCGCTGGCTCGGCGCGCTGCTGGCCTTCGCCTACCCCGACCGGGTGGCGCGCCAGCGCAAGGCCGGCGGTGCGGACTATCGCCTGGCCAATGGCCGCGCCGCGCTGTTCGGCGAGGCGGATGCGCTGATGAAGCACGAATGGCTGGTGATCGCCGACCTCGGCAGCCGCCAGGGCCAGCGCGAGGAGCGTATCTACCTGGCGGCCGACCTCGATCCGGCGCTGTTCGACGCGGTACTCGCCGAGCAGGTGAGCCTGCGCGAAGAACTGGAGTGGGACGAGCGCGAGGGCGTGCTGCGCGCCGAACGGCAGCGCCGGGTCGGCGAGCTGGTGCTCAGTCGCGAGGCATTGACGGGGCTGGACGAGGTCGCACGCAGCCGCGCGCTGCTCGGCCTGGTGCGGCGCAAGGGCCTGGAGTTGCTGCCCTGGACGCCGGAGCTGCGCCAGTGGCAGGCGCGGGTGGCGCTGCTGCGCCGCCTCGACCTGGAGCAGCGGGGCGACAGCGAATGGCCGGACCTGAGTGACGCCGCGTTGCTGGCGACCCTGGAAGACTGGCTGCTGCCGTACCTGGGCAAGGTCAGCCGGCTCAGCCATTTCGCCAATCTGGACCTGCCGGGCATCCTCGCAGGTCAGTTGCCCTGGCCGCTGCCGCAGCGCCTGGACGAGCTGGCGCCGAAGCACCTGCAAGTGCCTTCCGGTTCGCGTATCGCCATCGATTATGCCGAGTCGCCGCCGGTGCTGGCGGTGCGCCTGCAGGAGCTGTTCGGCCTGGCGGCCACGCCGCGCATCGCCGGTGGCCGCCAGGGCGTGTTGCTGCACCTGCTGTCGCCGGCGCGCCGGCCGGTGCAGGTGACCCAGGACCTGGCGAGCTTCTGGGCCAACACCTATGCCGAGGTGAAGAAGGACCTGAAGGGGCGCTACCCCAAGCACTACTGGCCGGACGACCCGCTGGTGGCCGAGCCGACCGCCCGCGCCAAGCCCAGAAAATAGAGGCCTGGCGCGCGTTCAGCGATTGAAGCGCTCAACCAGGGCGCGCAGGTCGGCCGCGACCTGTTCCAGCTCCACGGCGCGGCTAACGGTTGAACGCGCATTGTCCGCCGTCTGCTCCATGGTGGCGGCGACATTGTTGGTCTGTTGGGAGATATCTTCGGAAACCAGTGCCTGCTGTTCCGAGGCCGCGGCCATCTGCAGGCTCATGGCGCCGATGCGATCGACCGCTTGCCGAATGCCCTGCAGGGCGCCACGGGTGTTGACCACCTGCTGCAGGCCACTGTCGGCTTCGTGCATGCCCAGACGGGCAACCGAGACGGCCTCGTCGGCACCTGCCTTGAGTGTTTGAATCACGCACTGGATTTGCTGGGTCGATTCGCGAGTCTTGCTGGCGAGCGAACGAACTTCATCGGCCACCACCGCAAAGCCTCTGCCCTGTTCGCCGGCGCGCGCAGCCTCGATGGCGGCATTGAGGGCTAGCAGGTTGGTTTGCTCGGCGATGCTCTGGATGATTTCCGCGGCTGACATGATTTGCTGCGTTTCCCCGGCCAGCGTATCGACGGCCGAGCCGATTTTCGTCACGGTCGTCGCCAGTGACTCGATAGCTCCAAGCGTGCTCTCGGCAACACGGTCGCCCTGCTCGGCCAGTGTGCTGGCGGCCTGCGCTTCGCTGGCTGTTTGCTGAACGTTGCCCGCAACCTCTGCAATGGAGGCGGCCATCTCGGTCATGGTGGCGGCCGTCAGATCTGTCTCGGCTCTCTGTGCCAGCAAAGCGCGCTCGGTCTGGCTGGACAGGCTCGACGCATTCGCTGCCGACTCTGCCACGCGGCTGGCCAGGTCGCTCAGGCGCGTCAATGCGGTACGCAGGCGCGCATCCTCGCTGATCAGCAGCATGTCCAGTTGCGCTGCGGCTCCCTGTGCCTCGCTGTAGACCTGCGCGCTGATCGGGTCGGCAAAGGCATTGGGGTTCTTGCCGACGATCCTGCTGAGTGTCGATTCCAGTTGGCGTCTGGAACACAGCCCGACACCGAGTATCAGCGTGGCGGTCAACCCTCCGGCGATCCAGGGCGTGCTCGTCCCGATGACCGTGATAGCCAGTGCTGAAGCGGCAACGGGCAGGGCGAATGACCAAGCGTGGTGGGCCAGTCGACGTGTCGTCGGGATGGGGTTATGGCCCTCCCGGATACGCTCATAGAGGCTTTGCGCCCGTGCCACCTGCTCGCGGGTCGGCTTGACCCGCACGGACTCGTAGCCCACGACGCGGCCATTATCGAGAATGGGCGTGACGTAAGCACTGACCCAGTAGTAGTCGCCGTTCTTGCAGCGGTTCTTGACCACGCCCATCCAGCTCTTGCCGGCCCGCAGGTAGCCCCACATCACCGCAAAAACGGCGGCAGGCATGTCCGGGTGGCGGACCAGGTTGTGTGGGCTTCCCAGTAGTTCCTCTTCGGTGTACCCGCTGATTCTGACGAACTCGCTGTTGCAGTAGGTGATGTTTCCCGCGGCATCCGTGGCGGAGATCAGGCGTTGGTCGTGGGCAAAGGTCTGCTCGACGTTGGTGACGGGGCGGCGCATTTTCATGGATTGCATTTCTCTGGCCCTTTGGATGGCAAAAGGGCATACGTCTGCTCCCGGAGTCTCTTCCGGGGCATTTGGGGTTCTATGGGGTTCAGCTGTCGCAGAGCCCGCGCGGCGCTGCAGAAAATCTGGGATGGGGCGATAGAGGGCGTTATTGTTTTTTGATGATTCGCATGCGCCTGGGGGGCGCATCTATGGCTGGCTATTATTTTGACGTCACTTTTTTGGATGTCTAGTGGCTATCTGCTATTGCCGATGGGTGGCCCGCTGGCGAGCTTTCGGCGCTTTTTGCCGCGGGCTGCTCAGGCGTCGCGCATGGGGCGGCGGAGCGGCTAGTCCAGTTGCAAGGGTTCGCCCGCTGCCTGAAGCGCCGCGTAGGCGCTGTCCAGATCGTCCAGCAAGCGCTGGCTGCCCTCGGCATGACGCGAGGCAATCAGGCGCAGTTGCATGGTCTGCAGGATGGTATAGGGCAGGGGTGACAGCCCCAGCTCCTTGCGCACCTGTTCGACGGGAGCCTGGTAGTCGAGCAGATAGTCGCCCCGTTTGCGCAGCAGCATGGCCAGCGCCGAGGCATGGGTACTGGTGCGATGGATACTGATTCCCAGCGTGGTGTCGGTGATCAGTTCGCTGGCCGGTTTCCAGTAGCTGTAGCCGCTGATCACAATCAGCCCCCGCCCTCTGAGGCCCTCCGGTAGGACCGGCCTGGGTGTGTCCGTGCGGTGGTAGAGAGCCAGGCTGATCTCGCCCATGGTCTGCCTGGCTTCGTAGGTATGGCCGAGCAGTTCGGTCTTGCCGCCGGCGCCGGGCCACAGCTGCACGCTGCCGTCACGCAGGGCGGCATACAGCCGCGCGCCGGGCAGTGAGCGGTAATGGCCGCGGTAACCGGCGTGGCGCAACAGGCGCTCGGTGAGCGCCAGGATGGAGCCGCGCGGCTTGCCATCGTCATCGGTCCAGGAGTAGGGCGGGAATTCGTAATAGCCGACGCTGACGGTCGGCTCGGCGGCCTGGGCGCCGGAGCAGCACAGCCACGCCAGCAGGGCAGGAAAAAGGAATCTGCGCATCGGTGCGGCTCGGGCCGTCTTGTTGTTCGTTTGGGGCCGAGCATGGCGATGCACTGGCGCTTTGTCCAGAGCCTTGAGGTACAGCGCTTCAGCGTTCGGCCGCTTGCCGGCGGCCCGTCCTTAGGCGGGGGCTTGAGCCGCGCGGTGGTGACCGGGCTGGCCGCTTGCAGGGGCGGCGACAGGTCAGTGTGCGTGCGGCTCGATATACAGCTCGTAGACCAGCTCGGTGTCCCAGTAGGCCGCCTCGATCTTGTGTCCGTCTAGGTCGCGGACGAAGCAGCCGTAGTAGGGCTCGCCATAGTGCGGGCGCGGACCGGGCGGGCCGTCAGCGCTGGCGCCGGCCTCCAGGGCAGCGTCGTAGAAGGCGTGCACGGCCTGCTTGTCCGGGGCGACGAAGCCGAAGTGGCTGCCGTTGCCGACATTCGCCGGCTGGCCATCGATCGGCGTCTGCACCCAGAACTCCGGGTATTCACGGCCCCAGGCGACGGCGCCGGGGTGTTCGAGGACGCGCTTGCAGCCGAGGGTCGCCAGGACCTTGTCGTAGAAGGCCACGGCCCGCTCGAACTGATTGGTGCCGATGGAGACGTGCGAGAGGATGCTCGGATTCTGTTCGGGCATGGCGATCTTCCCTGGGGTTGCGGAAGTCCCAAGCCTAGCAAAGGCGCGGAGGATTTCCTGTCGAGCGGGTCAACTGCTGTGGCTGTCCTCGGTCGGCTGCTGGCTGCACAGCATGAAGCAGCGGAACAGCACCACGGTGGAGAACAACTGGAGGAAGCCGTTGACGATGTCCAGCAACAGGCTGCCGATCGCATCGGGCTGCTCGCCGAGCAGTTGCAGGGTCCAGTCATCCAGCAGCCACAGCGGCACGATCACCAGCAGCACGCAGGCCAGCAGCGACCAGAAGTGGCCGATGCTGAGCAGGAAGCTCTCGCGCATCGCCGGCAGCGGTGCGAGGCCGCGCAGCACCAGCAGGTATTCGGAGAAAGCCAGCTTGACCATCAGGTACAGGGCTACCGGCAGAAACAGCGCGCCACCGAGCATGATCAGCAGGGTACTCAGTCCGGCCAGCACGGCGAACGACGGCCACAGCGGCAGCGCGGCGGCCAGCAGGTTACGGGTAGCCGGGCGTTGGCCCTGGCTGCGCGCGTCGAGGAAGAGGATCAGCGCGGCGCTGTATAGCGGGTAGAAGAACAGCCCGACCAGCAGCTCGTAGGCGGGCGAATGGTCCGTATCGACCAGGCCCGCGACGACCGCGCGCACCAGGCATTCGGCGGCGATCAGCGGCAGACACAGCGGGGCGATACCGGGCAGGTTACGGCTGAAGAAATGGAAGGCATCGCGCAGAACGGTCAACGGATTCATCGGCAGGCATCGCGGCAGTACTACATGTCCTCACTTTAGCCGATGGCCGGGGGCGACGAACATGCCGGTCTTTCGCATAATGCCGCTCCCTTGTTGCCAGGCTGCACCGTGAAGAAGATCGCCCTGTTCGCCGATGTGCAGAACCTTTACTACACCGTGCGCCAGGCTCATGGCTGCCACTTCCACTATGCCGAGCTGTGGCGCCAGGTGGCGGCGCAGGGCGAGATCGTCGAGGCGCGCGCCTATGCCATCGACCGTGGCGACGCCAAGCAGCGCCAGTTCCAGCAGATCCTGCGCAACCTCGGTTTCGAGGTGCTGCTCAAGCCCTATATCCAGCGCAGCGACGGCTCGGCCAAGGGCGACTGGGATGTGGGCATCGCCCTGGATGTGATGGATGCCGCCGAGCGGGTGGACGAAGTGGTGCTGGCCTCCGGCGACGGCGATTTCGACCTGCTGCTGCAGCGCGCCCGCGCCCGTCATGGGGTGGCCTGCTGTGTGTATGGCGTCGAGGGCCTCACCGCGCATTCCCTGATCCGCGCCGCTGACCGCTTCGTGCCGGTCGAGGGTGCGCTGTTGTTGAAGAACTGAGGACAACCGATGCCAGATCGCATCGCCGTGATCGACTTTGAAACCACCGGCATGTCGCCGGCCCAGGGCGCGCGACCGACCGAAATCGGCGTGGCCATGATCGAGGGCGGGCGCATCGTCGCGCGCTACCAGAGCCTGATGAATGCCGGTGCCTGGGTACCGCCCTTCATCGAACAGCTCACCGGCATCAGCAACGCCATGGTGCGCAGCGCGCCGCCGGTGGCGCAGGTGATGGCGGAGGCCGCCGAGTTCATCGGCGAGGCGCCGCTGCTGGCGCACAACGCCGCGTTCGACAGCAAGTTCTGGGATGCCGAGTTGGGCCAGCTGGGGCGGCGTCGCAATCGTGACTTCGCCTGTTCGCTGCTGCTGTCGCGGCGCCTGCTGCCCGAGGCGCCTAGCCACAAGCTGGGCAACCTCAACAGCTGGGTCGGGCTGCCCAGCACCGGCCAGGCCCACCGCGCGCTGGCCGATGCCGAGATGGCGGCCAACCTGACGCTGCACCTGCAGGCGTTGCTGTGGCAGCGCCACGACATCCGTGCCGATCACGACTACCTGTGCGGGCTGCAGAAGCTTTCGGCGGCCAAGGTGCGGGCGTTGCTGCGGGCCAGCGTGTAGGCAGCTCCCCTCTCCCTGTGGGAGAGGGGCCGGGGGTGAGGGCGTTTCAGGCCGCTCCGAGTTGCCCATGGCACCCTCACCCTACGCGGGTCGCCCCAGCCCTCTCCCAAGGGGAGAGGGAGTCAGCGCCGCAGCATGCTCCGGGTGCATCTGGCCATAAATGAAACGCCCCGGCTTGGCCGGGGCGTTTGTCTATCAGTGGTGCTCGCGGGTGGCGCGGAAGGTGATGTCCGGCCAGCGCTCTTCCATCAGGCTCAGGTTGACCCGGGTCGGCGCCAGGTAGGTGAGGTGGCCGCCGCCATCCACCGCCAGGTTCTCGAAGGCCTTGTCCTTGAACTCCTTGAGCTTCTTCTCGTCGCTGCACTCGATCCAGCGCGCCGACCAGACGTTGATCGCCTCGTAGGCGCACTCGACCTTGTATTCCTCCTTGAGGCGGCTGGCGACCACATCGAACTGCAGCACGCCGACGGCGCCGAGGATGATGTCGTTGTTGCGCTCGGGGAAGAACACCTGGGTGGCGCCTTCCTCGGCCAGCTCCTGCAGGCCCTGGCGCAGCTGCTTGGATTTCAGCGGGTCCTTCAGGCGCACGCGGCGGAACAGTTCCGGGGCGAAGTGCGGGATGCCGGTGAAGCCCAGCACCTCGCCTTCGGTGAAGGTGTCGCCGATCTGGATGGTGCCGTGGTTGTGCAGGCCGATGATGTCGCCGGCGTAGGCCTCTTCCAGCTGCTCGCGCTCGCTGGAGAAGAAGGTCAGGGCGTCGGCGATCTTCAGGTCCTTCTTGATGCGCACATGGCGCATCTTCATGCCCTTCTCGTACTTGCCCGAGCAGATGCGCATGAAGGCGATGCGGTCGCGGTGCTTGGGGTCCATGTTCGCCTGGATCTTGAACACGAAGCCGCTGAACTTCTCTTCCACCGGCTCGACCACGCGCTCGTGGGCGGCGCGCGACAGCGGCTGCGGGGCCCAGTCGACGATACAGTCGAGCACCTGGTCAACGCCGAAGTTGCCCAGCGCGGTGCCGAAGAACACCGGGGTCATCTCGCCCTTGAGGAAGGCGTCCTGGTCGAACTCGTGGCAGGCGCCCTGGACCAGTTCCAGCTCCTCGATGAAGCGCTCGTACATGTCGCCCAGGTGCGCGCGCGCTTCATCGGAGTCCAGTTTGTTGATGACCTTCTGCTCGGTGCGCTCATGGCCGTGGCCCGGCACGTAGACGATGATCTTGTCCTCGTGCAGGTGGTACACGCCCTTGAAATCTCGGTAGCAGCCGATCGGCCAGGTGATCGGTGCCGCCTTGATCTTCAGCACCGCCTCGATCTCGTCGAGCAGTTCGATCGGGTCGCGGATGTCGCGGTCGAGCTTGTTGATAAAGCTGACAATGGGCGTGTCGCGCAGGCGGCACACTTCCATCAGGGCGATGGTGCGCGGCTCCACGCCCTTGCCGCCGTCGAGCACCATCAGTGCCGAGTCCACCGCGGTCAGGGTGCGGTAGGTGTCTTCCGAGAAGTCTTCGTGACCGGGGGTGTCGAGCAGGTTGACCATGTGCTCGCGGTAGGGGAACTGCATCACCGAGGTGGTGATGGAGATGCCGCGCTGCTTCTCCATTTCCATCCAGTCGGAGGTGGCATGGCGGTCGGATTTGCGTGACTTCACCGTACCGGCGACCTCGATGGCCTTGCCCATCAGCAGCAGCTTCTCGGTAATGGTGGTCTTACCGGCGTCGGGGTGGGAAATGATCGCGAACGTGCGGCGTTTGGCGACTTCTGCGGCCTGGATGCTCATGGCGGAAAACCTGTCGACTCGGTCGTCGGAGTGTCAAAAAAGGCGGCGATTATACCGGTAAAGGCCGGCCCCTGTTCCCGTTTCGTCGCAGCCCTGTCGGGCCTGGTTTTGTGCAGCATTTCTGACGTTTTGTTGAGTATCGAAAACAATCAATCAGCCAGGCGACAACTGGGTGCAAAACAGCGGCAATTTTCGGTTGATATCGCGCAGTCATGGTCCTAAAGTTCGCGCCCGAACGCTCATGCTGGAAACGATCCATCCGGCTCAAGTACTGACGACGAGAGGCTTTCGCACTGCGGAAGTCATCGGCGACATGCCTTGGGAAGTAGGCGAACCAAAGTGGGGAAACTGATCAGGCGTTCACGGTTCTCATCGAGAGCCACTCCCTCTTTTCTATAACGTGTTTTGCCATTTGGAGTCCCGAGCATGTCGATCAAGGTCGAAGACTATTTCGCACCCGAAACTTTCAAGCGCATGAAGGCGTTTGCCGACCAGCAGGAAACCCCCTTCGTCGTCATCGACAAGCAGACCATCGCCGACTCCTACGATCAGCTGGTCAGCTGCTTCCCCTTCGCCAAGATCTACTACGCGGTGAAAGCCAACCCGGCCACCGAGATCACCGAGCTGTTGCGCGACAAGGGCTCGAACTTCGACATCGCCTCCATCTACGAGCTGGACAAGGTGATGAAGGCTGGCGTCGGCCCTGAGCGCATCAGCTACGGCAACACCATCAAGAAGGCCCGCGACATTCGCTACTTCTTTGACAAGGGTGTGCGCCTGTTCGCCACCGACTCCGAGGCCGACCTGCGCAACATCGCCAAGGCCGCCCCGGGTGCCAAGGTCTATGTGCGCATCCTCACCGAAGGTTCGACCAGTGCCGACTGGCCGCTGTCGCGCAAGTTCGGCTGCAACCCGGACATGGCCCTGGACCTGCTGATCCTGGCCAAGCAACTGGGCCTGGTGCCCTATGGCGTGTCCTTCCATGTTGGCAGCCAGCAGCGCGACATTGACGTGTGGGACGCCGCCATCGCCAAGGTCAAGGTGATCTTCGAGCGCCTCAAGGAAGAAGACGGCATCACCCTGCAGATGATCAACATGGGTGGCGGCTTCCCGGCCAACTACATCCAGCGCACCAACAGCCTGGAGACCTACGCCGAGGAGATCATCCGTTTCCTCAAGGAAGACTTCGGCGACGAGCTGCCGGAAATCATCCTTGAGCCGGGTCGTTCGCTGATCGCCAACGCCGGCATCCTGGTCAGCGAAGTGGTGCTGGTGGCGCGCAAATCGCGTACCGCCGTGGAGCGCTGGGTGTACACCGACGTGGGCAAGTTCAGCGGCCTGATCGAAACCATGGATGAGTCTATCAAGTTCCCGATCTGGACCGAGAAGAAGGGCGAGGCCGAGGAAGTGGTGATCGCCGGCCCGACCTGCGACAGCGCCGACATCATGTACGAGAACTACAAGTACGGCCTGCCGCTGAACCTGGCTGCCGAGGATCGCCTGTACTGGCTGTCCACCGGTGCCTACACCACCAGCTACAGCGCGGTGGAATTCAACGGCTTCCCGCCGCTGAAGGCCTTCTATATCTGAGCCGCTGTGACGCAGACAGACCCCGCTTCGGCGGGGTCTTTCGTTTCTGTCGGGGCATCCACGCCGCCTTTCCCATCGCCCGACGGGGCTTTAAGCTGCAGAGATGAACAGACCAATCCTCCTCAATTGCGACATGGGCGAAAGCTTCGGCGCCTGGCGCATGGGCGACGACGAGCACGCCATGCCGCTGATCGACCAGGCCAACCTGGCCTGCGGCTTTCATGCCGGCGACCCGCTGATCATGCAGCGCAGCGTGCTACTGGCGCGGCAACATGGTGTCGCCATCGGTGCCCACCCGTCCTATCCCGATCTGCAGGGCTTCGGTCGCCGCCATCTCAGCTGCACGCCGGACGAGGTCATGGCCCTGGTGCTGTACCAGCTCGGCGCGCTGGATGCTTTCTGCCGCGCCGCGGGCGCCCAGGTCGCCTACGTCAAGCCGCATGGCGCCCTATACAACGACCTGGTGCGCGACGACGCGCTGATGATTGCCGTACTAACCGCCTGCGCCCGTTACCGCGAGGGTCTGCCACTGATGGTACTGGCCCAGGCCGACAATGACCGGGAGCGACGCCTGGCCAAGGCGGTCGGCGTGCCGCTGTTGTTCGAGGCGTTCGCCGATCGTGCCTACCTGGCTGATGGTCAGCTGGCGCCGCGGCGTCTGGACGGTGCCGTGCATCACGAGCCGCAGCGCATCCTCGACCAGGCCCTGGCCATCGCCGCTGGCGAGCCCTTCGCCGACCTCGATGGCAAGCCGCTGCGGCTGCGGGCCGATAGCCTCTGCGTACATGGCGACAACGCCGAGTCGCTGGCCGTGCTGCGGCGCCTGCGAGCCCAGCTGGACGCGCTGTGATCCGACTGGAGCCGGCTGGCGCCGAAGCGCTGTTGCTGGTGCTGGCCGAGGCGCCGGATGCCGGTTTGCCGCTGCGCATCGCCGTCCTGGCCGAGCGCATTCGCCTGCAGCTGGGCGAGCTGCTCACCGATCTGGTACCGGGGTGGACAACGCTGCTGCTGCACTACGACCTGCTGCGTACCGACCACCTGCAGTTGGCCGAACGCCTTGCGCCGCTGCTGGAGGCCTGGTTGGCCGAGCCGCAGGCGCCCGTTGCGGGGCGCCTGCACGAGATCCCGGTGTGGTATGCCGGCGAAGACCTGGCCAGCGTGGCGCAGGCCTGCGGGCTGACTGTCGCTGAGGTCATCGAACTGCACAGTGCCGGCGAGTACCGGGTCGGCGCCATTGGTTTCGCGCCGGGCTTCGCCTATCTGGGCGAGCTGAACGAACGTCTGGCTTTGCCACGCCTGGCGACGCCTCGCACAGGTGTGCCGGCCGGCAGCCTGGCCATCGCCGAACGTCAGACCGCTATTTATCCCCAGGCCTCGCCTGGCGGCTGGCACTTGCTCGGTCTCTGCCCCTGGAAACTATTCGATGTGCGGCGCACGCCTCCCTGTCCGCTGGCCCTGGGTGACCGGGTGCGTTTCGTGCCGATCGACGAGGCACGCTATCGCCGCGAGCTCGCCAGATGAGCGGGCTGCGCGTGCTCAGGTCTGGGCCGCTGAGCCTGCTGCAGGATGCGGGGCGCATCGGTTGGCAGCATCTGGGGGTGTCGCCCGGCGGCGTGCAGGATGGTCATGCCGCAGCCTGGGCCAATCGCCTGGTGGGCAATGCCTGGGGCACGCCGCTGCTGGAGATCGCCCTGGGCGGCATGGAGCTGCGCGCCGAGGCCGAGGTGTGGCTGGCGCTGGCGGGTGCTGAAGCCAGGATCGAGGTCGATGGTCGTGTTGTGCCGAACTGGTCGCGCTTCGCCCTGAGGGCAGGGCAGTTCCTGAAGATCGGCTTCGCCGTTAGCGGTCAGTATCTCTACCTGGCGGCGGCTGGAGGCTTCGCTGCCGAGCCAGTGCTGGGCAGTATCAGCACGCAGGTGCGCGAGGGCTTGGGTGGGCTGGATGGTGCGGGTGCCGCGCTGGTCGAGGGTGATCTGCTGGCCTGTGTCGGCGGGGCCTGCGTCCGTGCCGCCAGCGTGCCCTGGCCTTATCGGCCGGACTACCGGGCCACGCCCCTGCTGCGGGTGATCACCGGTGGCGATGCCGTGGCGTTCAGTGAGGCGGCGCTGGCGGCTTTTTTCGGCCAGGCCTGGCAGTTGGCGCCGCAGTCCGATCGCATGGGCGCACGGCTGCGAGGAGAGCCCCTGGTGGCGCCTGCGCGGCAATGGTCGCTGGGCGTGGCGCGAGGTGCCGTCCAGGTGCCGCCGGACGGTCAGCCGATCATCCTGCAGGCCGACCGCCAGACCATGGGCGGCTACCCCGTCCTTGGCTGGCTGCATCCGCTGGATCAGTGGCGTCTGGCGCAATGCCAGGCTCGGCAGAGTCTGCGTTTTACCCAAGTCAGTGTCAGTGACGCCCAGGCAGAGCTACGCGAGTTCTACCGCTTCTTCAGGGACTGAGTGCCAGAAAAGGCGAAGGCGCCACGGTGGGCGCCTTCTGGTTTGCGAGCTGTGCACACGTCATCGCTTGCTGGCTCCTGACTTTCTCCGGCTGACTCAGGCGACATTGCTGCCAGTGCGGTCGAAGCCGTCTTCGGCGACGTTGCTGCCAGTGCGGTCGAAGCCATCTTCGGCAACGTTGCTGCCAGTGCGGTCGAAGCCGTCTTCGGCGACGTTGCTGCCGGTACGGTCGAAGCCGTCTTCGGCGACGTTGCTGCCGGTGCGGTCGAAGCCGTCTTCGGCGACGTTGCTGCCAGTGCGGTCGAAGCCATCTGCGGCTACGACGCTACCGGTGCGGTCATAACCATCTTCGGCGACGTTGCTGCCAGTGCGATCGAAGCCATCTGCGGCTACGGCGCTGCCGGTACGGTCATAACCATCTTCGGCGAGGTAGCTGCCAGTGCGGTCGAAGCCGTCGGCGGCGAAGGTGATGCCGCTGGCGGCAAAGGTGGAGAGGAGAAGGGCGGTGAGGATTTGCTTTTTCATCTTGGGCGGCTCCGTATTGGGGGCTGTAAGTTGGCTACGGGGCTCATGTTAATTGGATTTTTTCGATTAAAAAGTTGACGCTGGCAATGATGAATATCGATGTGGGTGATAGTTTATTAAGTAATTGATTTAAAATGATTTATTAGTATTTTTGGAGATATTCTCATGCGCTATTAGGGTTTTACAGAGTGATTGTTAATATCGAATAAATAGATATTTTGTTCTGATCTTCACGCGTATGCCGACACCGCGCACTTCGGAATCCCCGAGGCCGGCCGATAACGCTAAGCTCTTGTCGAGGCCCTTTGCAGTGGATGGATCCTGGGAGAGGGAGCGCTTGGATAATAAGAACGGCAGTGAAGTGGAGTTTCGATGATGTTGCGACGGCTGATGGTCGGGCTGGCCATCTGTAGTGCACTGTTCAGCAATGGCCGGGTGTGGGCCGAGCCCGGCATCAATGCGGGCGAACTGCGCTTGGGCATGGTCAATGCACAGAGCGGCCCAGCCGCCGGTCTCGGTCGGGGCCTGCTGCAAGGTACCCAGGCCTACTTCCAGCGCGTCAATGCCAATGGCGGCATCCATGGTCGGCGGTTGAGCATGGAGGTGCGCGATGACGGTTATGAGCCGCGTCGCACTGCCGAGCTGACACAGGCGCTGATCGCGTCTGGCCGCGTATTTGCTCTCCTGGGCTATGTCGGCACCCCGACCTCGCGTGCGGCTATGCCCGCCGTGCTCGAGGCGGGCGTGCCCTACCTGTTTCCCTTCACCGGTGCCGAGGTGTTGCGGCAGCCAGTCCACCCCTGGGTCTTCAACGTGCGGGCTTCCTATTTCGCCGAGACCGAAGTGTTGGCGGGTTACATGACCGAAGCGCTGGGGCTGCGTCGCATTGCCCTTCTCATGCAGGATGATTCCTTTGGCGAGTCGGCCAAGAGTGGGCTGTCAGGTGCTTTGCATCTACGGGGGCTGAAGCTCGAGGGCGAGGCCCGTTTCCTGCGTAACTCGCTGGACGTTGGAGATGCCTTGGCGCGTCTGCGGGACGTGCAGCCTGAGGCGATCTTTTTTGTCGGGACCTACAAGCAGTTGGCGGCGGCAGTGCGCGAGGCGCGGGCCAGGGGCATGCAGGCGCGTTTTTTTACCGTCTCCTTCGTCGGGACCGACGACTTTATCGCCGAGGCGGGGGCTCTGGCGGAAGGCGTACTGATTTCCCAAGTGGTGCCTTCGCCCGATGATGTGTTTCTGCCCGTGGTGCGGGACTACCGGGAGGACATGGCCGGCAGCCCCCTGGGCTACACCTCGCTGGAGGGCTATCTCAACGCGGCCGTGCTGGTCGAGGCGCTGCGCCGGGCGGGTCCTCAGCCTACCCGGGCGCGCCTGGTCAAGGAGCTGTCCATGCTGGACATCGACCTGGGCGGTTTCCGTGTCACTTTCGGTCCCGACGACCACCAGGGCTCCGATGCCGTATTCCTGACCCGCATCGAGCAGGGCAAGGCGGTGCCGGTGCGCCGCCAGCCCTGAGTCTCGCTCAGCTCCCGATTACCTCGGCGTGGTGGCAGGCCACCTGGCGCGCCTCGATCAGGCGCAATTCCGGTACTTCCACGCGGCAGCGCTCGCTGGCGTGCGGGCAGCGTTTGTGGAAGGCGCAGCCGGAGGGTGGGTCAAGCGGGTTGGGCAGTTCGCCAGCGATCTTGATCTTTGGCTTGGTCGGGTCCGGGTGGATGGCCGGGGTGGCCGAGAGCAGGGCGCGGGTGTAGGGATGCAGCGGCCGCTCGTAGATCAGCGCCGCCGGGCCCATCTCGGCCGGGCGGCCGAGGTACATCACCAGCACGTCGTCGGCCACGTGGCGCACCACCGCCAGGTTGTGCGAGATGAACACGTAGCCGGTCTGGTATTGCTCCTGCAGGTCCATAAACAGGTTGAGCACCTGGGCCTGGATCGACACGTCCAGCGCCGAGGTGGGCTCGTCCGCCACCAGCACCTTGGGCTGTAGCATCATGGCGCGGGCCAGGGCGATGCGCTGGCGCTGGCCGCCGGAGAACATGTGCGGGTAGCGCTGGTAATGCTCGGGGCGCAGGCCGACCTGCTGCATCATGCTCTGCACCCGCTCGCGGCGCTCGGCGCGCGACAGGTCGGTGTTGATCAGCAGCGGCTCGGCCAGCTGGTCGCCGATCTTCTGCCGCGGGTTCAGCGAGGCGTAGGGGTTCTGGAACACCATCTGCACATCGCGGCGCAGTTGCTTGCGCTGGGCCTTGTCGGCACCGGCCACTTCCTGCCCGGCGATCTGCAGGCTGCCGGTGCTGGGCTCCTCGATCAGGGTCAGGGCACGCGCTAGGGTCGACTTGCCGCAGCCGGACTCGCCGACCACCGCCAGGGTCTTGCCAGCCTCCAGCTGGAATGACACGCCATTCAGTGCACGCACCAGGGCATTGGGCTTGAACAGGCCGCGGGAGATTTCGTAGTGCCGGGTCAGCTCGCGGGCTTCGAGAACGACGCTCATCAGGCCACCTCCGCGGTCAGGTTGAGGGGGTAGAAGCAGCGCACCGCGCCGCGTGCGTGCGCCTCCAGCGGCGGGCGTTGCTCACGGCAGTGCGGCTGGGCATAGGGGCAGCGCGGCGACAGCAGGCAGCCGGCCGGGCGGTCATAGCGGCCGGGGACGATGCCGGGCAGGGTGGCCAGGCGCTCGGCGCCCAGGCTGTGCTCGGGAATGGCCTTGAGCAGCGCCTCGGTGTAGGGGTGGGTCGGGGCGTCGAACAGGGTCGGCACACTGCCGATTTCCACCGCTTGCCCGGCGTACATCACGCAGACGCGCTGGGCGGTTTCGGCGACCACGGCCAGGTCGTGGGTGATCAGCACCAGGCCCATGCCCTCGCTGCGCTGCAGGTCGAGCAGCAGGTCCATGACCTGCGCCTGGATGGTCACGTCCAGCGCGGTGGTCGGCTCGTCGGCGATCAGCAGCTTGGGTTCTGCAGCGATCGCCATGGCGATCGCCACGCGCTGGCTCATGCCGCCGGAAAGCTGGTGCGGGTAGGCGTCGAGACGGCTGGCGGCGCCGGGAATCTCCACCCGCTCCAGCAGCTGCAGGGCGCGCGCGCGGGCGGCCTTGCCCTTGAGGCCGAGGTGCTGGCGCAACACTTCCTCGATCTGGAAGCCGACCGTGTAGCTGGGATTGAGCGCGGTCATCGGGTCCTGGAACACCATGGCCAGGTCCTTGCCCACCACCTGGCGGCGTTGCCGGCCCTTGAGGGTGAGCATGTCGTGGCCGTCGAAGCGCAGGCTGTCGGCGCGCACGATGCCGGGGGCGTCGATCAGGCCCATCAGCGCCATCATGGTCACCGACTTGCCGGAGCCGGATTCGCCGACGATGGCCAGCACTTCGCCTTTGTCCACGGACAGGTCGAGGCCGTCGACCACGGGTATGGCATCGGCTGCGCCGAAGCGCACGGACAGGTTGCGGATGTCGAGCAGGCTCATACCGACCTCCTTCTATGCACGGGCTGCCCCCTCTCCCATTTATGGGAGAGGGTCGGGGAGAGGGTGGAGTGGATGGTTGCACCCTCTCCCCGATCGCGGGCCGCCCCGGCCCCTCTCCCGTAAACGTGAGAGGGGAGAAAGCCCCTCCGGGCTACATGCATGGTCATCGCGGGCTCCTTACTGCGCATTCTTCAGTTTCGGGTCGAGCGCATCGCGCAGCCCGTCGCCCATCAGGTTGATCGCCAGCACGCTGAGCAGGATGGTCAGCCCCGGCAGCGACACCACCCACCAGGCGCGCTCGATGTAGTCGCGCGCCGAGGCCAGCATGGTGCCCCACTCGGGCGTCGGCGGTTGCACGCCGAGGCCGAGGAAGCCCAGGGCGGCCGCGTCGAGGATGGCCGAGGAGAAGCTCAGGGTGGCCTGGACGATCAGCGGCGCCATACAGTTGGGCAGCACGGTGACGAACATCAGCCGCGGCAGGCTGGCGCCGGCCAGCCGGGCGGCGGTGACGTAGTCGCGACCCAGCTCGCTCATCACCGCGGCGCGGGTCAGGCGCACGTAGCTGGGCAACGAGACGATGGCGATGGCGATCACCGTGTTGATCAGCCCCGGGCCGAGGATGGCGACGATGGCCACGGCCAGCAACAGCGAGGGCAGGGCCAGCATGATGTCCATCAGGCGCATGATCGAGGGGCCGAGCAGGCGCGGGAAGAAGCCGGCGACCAGGCCCAGGAGGATGCCGGGGATCAGCGACAGCAGCACCGAGGCCAGGCCGATCAGCAGCGACAGCCGCGCGCCGTGGATCAGCCGCGAGAGCAGGTCGCGGCCCAGCTCATCGGTTCCCAGCAGGAAGCGCGCCTGCCCGCCCTCCAGCCAGGCTGGCGGGGTGAGCAGGGCGTCGCGGAACTGCTCGCTGGGATCGAAGGGCGCCACCCAGGGCGCGAACAGCGCGCAAAACAGGATCAGCAGCATGAACAACAGGCCGCCGACGGCGCCCTTGTTGTGGGCAAAGGCCTGCCAGAACTCCTTGAGCGGCGAGGGGTAGAGCAGTGCCTGGTCGGAGACCGGCGCAGCGTTGGCTTGAGTCATATCCGGGCCTCCTTAGCGCTGATGGCGGATGCGTGGGTTGACCAGGCCGTAGAGGATGTCCACGACGAAGTTGACCAGGATCACCAGGCAGGCGATCAGCAGGATGCCGTTCTGCACCACCGGGTAGTCGCGGGCGCCGATGGCCTCGATCAGCCACTTGCCGATGCCCGGCCAGGAGAAGATGGTCTCAGTCAGCACGGCGCCGGCCAGCAGGGCACCGACCTGCAGGCCGAACACGGTGAGCACCGGGATCAGCGCGTTGCGCAGGCCGTGCACGAACACCACGCGTGCCGGCGACAGGCCCTTGGCGCGGGCGGTGCGGATGTAGTCCTCGCGCAGCACTTCGAGCATGGCCGAGCGGGTCATGCGCGCGATCACCGCCAGCGGGATGGTGCCGAGCACTACGGCTGGCAGGATCAGGTGCATCAGGGCGTCCTTGAACGCGCCTTCCTCCTCGCTGAGTAGGGTGTCGATCAGCATGAAACCGGTGACCGGCTCGATGTCGTAGAGCAGGTCGATGCGCCCGGAGACCGGCGTCCAGCCCAGGTACACCGAGAAGAACATGATCAGCAGCAGGCCCCACCAGAAGATCGGCATCGAGTAGCCGGCCAGCGATATGCCCATCACGCCGTGATCGAACAGCGAGCCGCGCTTGAGCGCGGCGATCACCCCGGCGATCACCCCGAGCGTGCCGGCGAACAGCAGGGCCGCCAGGGACAGCTCCAGGGTGGCCGGGAACAGGGTGAGAAACTCCTCCCACACGCCCTCGCGGGTGCGCAGCGATTCGCCCAGGTCCCCCTGAGCCAGCTTGCCGATGTAGTCCAGGTACTGGGCCGGCAGCGGCTTGTCGAGGCCCAGGCGGTGCATGGCCTCGGCGTGCATCTCGGGGTCGACGCGGCGTTCGCCCATCATCACTTCCACGGGGTCGCCGGGGATCAGACGGATCAGCGCGAAGGTCAGTAGGGTGACGCCGAAAAAGGTGGGGATCAGCAGCCCCAGGCGTCTGGCGATAAAGGACAGCATTGCGTTGGGATACTCCGCGTCATCGGATAATGGCTTTCGCTCCCTCTCCCCTTGGGAGAGGGCTGGGGTGAGGGTGTTGTAGGCAACTCATAGCTGCCTGGTTGACCCTCACCCCCGGCCCCTCTCCCGGGGGGAGAGGGGAGCTGTGATCATTGTTTGCGCTTTACATGGGTGAAGTTGTTGGAGCCCAGGGGGCTGAGCACGAAGCCCTCGACATCCTTGCGCAGCACGGCGAACTGCTTGGGATGCGCGAGGGCGATCCAGGGGGCCTGCTGGTGGAAGATCGCCAGCGCCTCGCGGTACAGCGCGGCGCGGCGTTCCGGTTCGGCGACCCGGCGGGCCTCGCGGATCAGCTGGTCGAATTCCTGGTGACACCAGCCGGCCTGATTCTCGCCACTCTTGGCTGCGGCGCAGGACAGGTTGGGGGTCAGAAAATTGTCCGGGTCGCCGTTGTCGCCGGCCCAGCCCATGAACACCAGGTCGTGCTCGCCGTTCTTGGCACGCTTGATCAGCTCGCCCCACTCGAATACGCGGATGTCGGCGGCGATGCCGATGGCGGCCAGGTCGGCCTGCAGCATCTGCGCGCCGATGCCCGGGTTGGGGTTGGTCGGGCCGCCGCCAGGGCGGGTCCAGATCGACAACTTCAGGCCCTTTTCATGACCGGCCTCGGCCAGCAGCTGGCGGGCGCGCTCGAGGTCCTTGGGCCAGGGCTGCAGGCGCTCGTCGTGGCCGAGCAGGGTGGCCGGGTAGGGTGCCGCCGCCAGGGTGGCGTTGCCTTCGCCGTACTGGGCGCGCAGGTAGGCCTGGCGGTCGAAGGCCAGGTTGATGGCCTGGCGCACGCGCACATCGTCCAGCGGCTTGTGCCGGGTGTTGATGGCGACATAGGCGGTGAGCAGCGAGTCCAGCTCCAGCACCTGCAGGTCCTTGTGCTCGCGCAGCGCCGGCACGTCGCTCGGGCGCGGAAACAGTGCCACCTGGCAGGCGCCGGCCTTGAGCTGTTGCACGCGCGTGTTGGGATCGGGGGTGATGGCCAGCAGCAGGCGGTCGAGCACTGGCTTGCCGCCCCAGTAATGCGGATTGGCCGCGAAGCGCACCTGGGCGTCCTTGGCGTAGCGTTCAAAGATGAAGGGTCCGGTGCCGATCGGCTGGGTGTTGAGCTTTTCCGGCGTTTCGGCATCGAGCAGCTGTTCGGCATACTCGGCGGAATAGATGGAGGTGAAGCCCATGGCCAGGTCGGCCAGGAAGGGTGCCTCGGGGTGTTTCAGGGTGAAGCGCACGCGGTGTTCGTCGAGCGCTTCGATCTCGGCGATCAGCTCGGCGAAGCCCATGGCCTCGAAATAGGGGAAGCCGCGCGGGGCCAGCTCGTGCCAGTCGTGCTCCTTGTCGCGCTGGCGCTGGAAGCTCCACAGCACGTCATCGGCATTCAGCTCGCGGCTCGGCGTGAACCAGGGCGTCTGATGAAATTTCACCCCCTTGCGCAGGGTGAAGGTGTAGATCAGGCCGTCGGCGCTGATCTCCCAGCTCTCGGCCAGGGCAGGGATGATGCGGGTGCTGCCGGGGGCGAATTGCACCAGGCGTTCGTAGACCGTCTCGGCCGAGGCGTCGGCGGTGGTGGCGGCGGTGTACTGGACGATGTCGAAGCCTTCCGGGGCGGCCTCGGAGCAGACCACCAGGGACTGCGACTGGGCGAACACCGGCAGGCTGGCGCACAGGGCCAGAGGTATGAACAGGCTGCGCATGAGTTCTTCCTTCTATGGGAGAACGGGCGGAACCCGCAGGTTCCGCCCGGTGCACGGCTTACTTGCCGACGCCCACGCCATAGAAGGAGTTGAGTGCGAACGGACTGATCTTGAAGTCCTGCACGTTCTTGCGCATTGGCTGGTACACGGTGGAGTGGGCGATCGGGGTGATCGGCACCTGGGCCTTGAGCACGTGCTGGGCCTGTTTGTACAGCTCGGTGCGCTTGGCCACGTCGGAGGTCGCTTTGGCGGCCTTGACCAGCTTGTCGTAGTCCTCGAAGCACCACTTGGAGAAGTTGTTGCCGTCGACCGCATCGCAGCCGTACAGGGTGCCCAGCCAGTTGTCCGGGTCGCCGTTGTCGCCGCTCCAGCCGATCAGCATGGCGTCGTGCTCGCCGCCCTTGGCGCGCTTCATGTACTCGCCCCATTCGTAGCTGACGATGTTGGCCTTGATACCGATCTTCGCCCAGTCGGCCTGGAGCATCTCGGCCATCAGCTTGGCGTTGGGGTTGTAGGGGCGCTGCACTGGCATGGCCCAGAGGGTGATCTCGGTGCCTTCCTTGATGCCGGCGGCCTTGAGCAGGGCCTTGGCCTTCTCGGGGTCATAGGCCGGGTCCTTGATGCTGTCGTCATAGGACCACTGGGTCGGCGGCATGGCGTTGACCGCCAGCTGGCCGGCACCCTGGTACACGGCGTCGATGATCGCCTGCTTGTTCACCGCCATGTCCAGCGCCTGGCGCACTTCGAGCTGGTCGAACGGCTTGTGGGTGACGTTGTAGGCGATGTAGCCGAGGTTGTAGCCCGGCTGCGAGGGCATGCTGAGGTTCGGGTCCTGCTTCAGCGATTCGAGGTCGGCCGGGCGCGGGAACAGGGTGATCTGGCATTCGCCCTTCTTCAGCTTCTGCATGCGCACCGAGGCGTCGGTGTTGATGGCGAAGATCAGGTTGTCGATCTTCACGTCTTCCGGCAGCCAGTAGTCCTTGTTGCCGGTGAAGCGGATCTGCGCGTCCTTCTGGTAGCGCTTGAACACGAACGGGCCGGTGCCGATCGGCTTCTGGTTGATGTCGGCGGCCTTGCCGGCCTTGAGCAGCTGGTCGGCGTATTCGGCGGACTGGATCGAGGCGAAGCTCATCGCCAGATTCTGGATAAAGGCGGCGTCGACGCTGTTGAGGGTGAACCTGACGCTGTGGTCGTCGAGCTTCTCCACCTTGGCGATGTTGGCGTCCATGCCCATGTCGGTGAAGTAGGGGAATTCGGTGGGGTAGGCCTTACGGAACGGATGCTCCTTGTCGAGCATGCGATTGAAGGTGAACAGCACGTCATCGGCGTTGAATTCACGGCTCGGTGTGAAGTACTCGGTGGTATGGAACTTCACGCCCTTGCGCAGGTGAAAGGTGTAGGTCAGGCCGTCGGCCGATACATCCCACTTCTCGGCCAGGCCCGGCACCACGGCGGTGCCGCCGCGCTCGAACTGGGTCAGGCGGTTGAACATGGTTTCCGCAGCGGCATCGAAGTCGGTGCCGGTGGTGTACTGGCCCGGGTCGAAACCGGCGGGGCTGCCTTCAGAGCAGAACACCAGGTTGCTGGCGGCGCTGGCGAACGGGGCGCTGGCGATCAGCCCAGCGGCGAGAAAAGCCTGGATGACGGCGTTCTTACGCATGTTGACCTCATATTTGTTGTGGTTGTCATCGTGAGGGGTGCCTTGTGGGCACCTTGCGTGAAACTATGCACGGCACATGCCGTGGGCAAGCGCGAAACGCCTTGGAGTGTAGAAGCTGTGGCCAGGTTGTAACGGGTTGTCGCAATTCTGAAAGTCTGGTCAGGAAAAGCTGGCGCAGCGCCATCAGGTGATGACGACGCTGCGCTCTCTATCAGGGCAGTTGCACCTCGATCACGCCATCGGCGCTCATGCTGACGCGGCTGGTGCCGGCTTCGATCTGCGGTGCGGCCTCGCTCTTGCTGAAGCTGCCGCGGTCCATGGCCATGGCGCGCATCGGCATCACCGGCTGGAAGCCACCGCTGTTGAGGTTCAGGCTGACCAGCTTGTAGCCCTTGCCGCCGACCGCCTCGGTGGCCAGCTGCGCGCGGGCCTTGAAGGCCTCGACCGCTTCCTTGATCAGGCTGTCCTCGCTGGTCTTGCGGGTGTCCTCGGCCACGGCGAAGCTCATCTCGGCCATCTTCAGCTCGCCCAGCAGGTCGGCGGACAGCTGCGACAGGCGGGCGAACTCGGCGCTTTCCAGGCGCAGCTCGGCGCGTTCGCGCCAGGCGCTGATTTTGCTGCCTTCGTTCTCGTACACCGGGTAGCTCTGCCGGCTGCCCAGGCTGACTTTCACGCCCTGTACCTTGCGTGCCCTGTCGATGGCGGCGTTGAGGGTCTTGGTCACATCGCTGGCCAGCGCGGCCGGGTCTTCGCTCTGCGCCTCGGTGTAGAGGGTGACGAACATGCGGTCGTGGGCCACTTCCTGGCTGACTTCCGCGCGCAGTGATACCTGGTTGTAGCGCGGCTCCTCGGCCATGGCCGGCAGGCTGGCGACGGTGGCCAGGCCGAGGGCGAAGGTGGCGGCGAGACGATTGAGTGCGTGCATGGAAACTCCTTGCGGGTGATTGTCCTGGGGTTTGACGATGGAGTCAGACTATTCGGGTTAATGCAGGTTCGCAGATTTTCTTTCGCCCGTTGCTGGCCACTTCGCGCTGCGGCCGGTTGCCGCAGGCAGGCGGCCACCCCGGACCTCTGGTTATACTCGCCGCATGTCACAGACCTCCATGTACGCTCCCGTCCAACTGCTCTCCGCCAGCCGGCAGAATCTCTGGCGCCTGACGCTGATCCGCCTGCTGGTGCTGGCCGCCCAGGCCGCCTCGGTGGGCATCGCCTATCTGTCCGGCATGGTGCCGCTGCCCTGGCTGCCGCTGTGCGCGACGCTCGCCGTTTCCCTCGGCCTGTGCCTGGTCACCGCGCTGCGCCTGCGCGGGCCGTGGCCGGTCACCGAGCTGGAGTACACGGTGCAGCTGGCCTGCGACCTGGTGATCCACAGCGTGCTGCTGTACTACTCGGGCGGGCCGGCCAATCCCTTCGTTTCCTATTACCTGGTGCCGCTGACCATTGCCGCGGCCACCTTGCCCTGGCTGCACACCATGGCGCTGTGCGCCCTGGGCCTGGCCGGCTATAGCGTGCTGCTGTTCTGGCCGCATCCGCTGAACATTCCGATGGCCCAGCGCGAGTTGTTGCTGATCTACGGTATGTGGCTTTCGGTAGCCATGGCGGCGGTGCTGATCACCTTCTTCGCCGCCAAGATGGCCGGTGCGCTGCGTCGCCAGGACGAACTGCAGGCCCTGCGTCGCGAGGAAGGCATGCGCGACCAGCAGCTGCTGGCGGTGGCGACCCAGGCCGCCGGCGCGGCCCATGAGCTGGGCACGCCACTGGCGACCATGAGCGTGCTGCTCAAGGAGCTGCGCCAGGAGTACCGTGACAAGCCGGCGTTGCAGGATGACCTGGCCCTGCTGCAGGAGCAGGTGCAGCTGTGCAAGGACACTCTGCAGCAGCTGGTGCGCGCCGCCGAGGCGGATCGCCGCCAGGCGGTGTTCGAGCAGACCGCCGTGCAGTGGCTGGAGACTACCCTCAACCGCTGGCACCTGATGCGCCCCGAAGCCACCTATCGCTTCCAGTGCCTGGGTGCCGGTGCGGTGCCGCGTCTGCAGCCGCCGGCCGACCTGACCCAGGCGCTGCTCAACCTGCTGAACAACGCCGCCGATGCCTGCCCGGACAAGCTCGACATTCGCCTCGACTGGGACGAGCAGTGGGTCAACCTGAGTATCCGTGACCACGGCGCCGGCGTGCCGCTGGCCATTGCTGAGCAGATCGGCCGACCATTCTTTACCACCAAGGGCAAAGGCTTCGGCCTCGGCCTGTTCCTCAGCCAGGCCAGCGTGACGCGGGCCGGCGGTTCGGTGAAACTCTACAACCATGAAGAGGGCGGCACCCTGACGGAACTGCGCCTGCCCAGACTGGGAGAGCAACATGTCTGACGAACACCTCAACGACCAGGAAGAACACCCGCACCTGCTGCTGGTGGATGACGACGCCACCTTCACCCGCGTGATGGCGCGTGCCATGGAGCGTCGCGGCCTGCGCGTGAGCGTGGCCAATTCGGCGGACGAAGGCCTGGCCCTGGCCAAGGAGGACCTGCCCGACTACGCCGTGCTCGACCTGAAGATGGAAGGGGATTCCGGCCTGGTGCTGCTGCCCAAGTTGCTGGAGCTGGATGCCGAGATGCGCGTGGTGATCCTCACCGGCTACTCCAGCATCGCTACCGCAGTGGAAGCCATCAAGCGCGGTGCCACCAACTACCTGTGCAAGCCGGCCGACGCCGACGACGTGCTCACCGCGCTGCTCTCCGAGCATGCCGACCTCACCACCCTGGTGCCGGAAAACCCGATGTCGGTGGACCGCCTGCAGTGGGAGCATATCCAGCGTGTGCTGGCCGAGCATGATGGCAACATTTCCGCCACTGCGCGGGCGCTGGGCATGCACCGGCGCACCCTGCAACGCAAGCTGCAGAAACGCCCGGTTCGTCGCTGAACCTCTCGCAAGGCGCAGGGCGGCAGCCCTCCCCGCACTGCGCCGATTGAAAGCCCGGTGAAAGCCTTTCTCCGACTGCAGCGGTTATCATTAGCCGCCTAATCAAGTAGTCGGGGCTGCCATGCTCGCCGTTGTCCAGCAGACACTCGCCATCACCGCGCCGGTGTTCTCCATGCTGTTCCTTGGCGTGGTGCTCAAGCGCCTGGCACTGATCGACGCGCAGTTCATCGGTACCGCTTCGGCGCTGGTGTTCAACGTCAGCATGCCGGTCATGCTGTTCCTCGCGATCCTTCACGCCGACCTCAGTGCCGCGCTGCAGCCGGCGCTGCTCGGCTACTTCCTGCTGGCCACGGTCATCGGCTTTCTGCTGGCCTGGGGCTGGGCCATCCTGCGGGTGCCGCGCGCGGACCGCGGCATCTACGTGCAGGGGGCGTTTCGTGGCAATAACGGCATCATCGGCCTGGCCCTGGCCACGAGCCTTTATGGCGACTACGGCCTGTCACTGGGTGGCATCCTCGGCGGGGTGGTGATTCTCAGCTACAACACCCTCTCGGTGATTGTGCTGGAGGTCTACAACCCCAACGCCCGCGCCAGCGCCTGGAGCATCCTCAAGGGTATTCTGCGCAACCCGCTGATACTCGGCGTGCTGGCGGCCATTCCTTTCGCCTACTGGCAGATTCGCCTGCCGGTCTGGCTGGCCACCTCGGGGGAGTATCTGGCGCAACTGACCCTGCCGCTGGCGTTGATCTGCATCGGCGGCACGCTGTCGCTGGCCTCCTTGCGTGCCAGCAGCGGCCTGGCCCTTGGAGCCAGTCTGATGAAAGTCGTCTGGCTGCCGATACTGGGCACGGCGGGCGCCTACTTCTGCGGCTTTCGCCAGGCCGAACTGGCCATTCTCTTCCTCTACTTTGCCAGCCCGACTGCTGCGGCCAGCTTCGTCATGGCCAAGGCGGCCGGCGGCAACCACGAACTGGCGGCGGCGATCATCGTCATCACCACCCTGCTGGCGGTGGTGACCACCAACATCGGCCTGCTCGTGCTGCAATGGGGCGGCTGGATCTGACCGGCGAGATGTGAAGCGCTGCCGATCCGCAGTGCGGCGCGATTGCCTGGCGCGCTGGCGCCGGCTAGCCTATGCGCTTCGCGCCTTTAAAGGATTAATCATGCGCCCCCTGCTGTTGTCGGCATGTCTGACGTTCGCGTCGCTTGCCTGGGCAGACCCCTCCGCCAGTCTGGAAGGCCCCACGGCAGGCTGGCGCCACGACGGCCTGCTCGAGCGCGCGGCCGACGCCCGCGTGGCCTATCCGACGCCGCCCATCGATCGCGGCGGCCAGCGCGGCCGCAGCCTGATCGCCGGCAAGCTCGAAGGTACCCAGGGCCTGCGCCAGCCGCATGTGCTGGCAGTCAACGGCAATCCCCTGCCTCTGTACACCGACACCGAAGGTCGCTTCGTCCGCCCCTACAACTTCGGCGCCGGCTCCAACAGTGTCGAACTGCGCGCCGATGGCAAGCCGCTGCGCCGCGTGCAGTTCTATGAAGCCAACCACCTGAAGACCCCGGCGCGGGTGCGCATCGTCCTCGGCTGGGACGACCCCAAGGCCGAGCTCGACCTGCATGTGATCACCCCCGACGGCCAGCACGCCTACTGGGCCGACCCGGTCATGAGCAACGGCGGCGGCCTCGACGTGGACAGCGTCGACGGTCCCGGCCCGGAGATGTTCACCATGACCGCGCCGCTGCGGGGCACCTACCTGGTGTACGTCAACTACTGGGGCAACCTGGGCAGCCAGGGCTACAACTTCCAGGCCGGTAGCAACCAGAACGAGGTGATCACCTCGCAGATCAGCCTGGTGTTCAACGAGAACACCGTCAATGAGCGGCGCGAGACCTTCGTCGTGCCGCTGCGCACCATCGGCGAATTGCTGCCGGTGAAGTCCTTCAACTACTGAACGCTCCTGCGGAGTCTTTACCTATGAGCGAGAACACCACTCCCGTCGAGCCCGTCGCCACGCCGGGCCCGCGCCGCTGGCGCCCGTTGCTGCTGGGCCTGGCCGTGGCCCTGCCGGTGACGGCCGCCGGCCTGTTCGCCTGGCTCGAGTACGAGCCGCAGGGCGAGCGCCAGCTGGTCGAGGCCAACTACCTGGGCCTCGACCTGACGCGCCCGGATGTGCTCATTGAAAGCGCCTCGTTGAGCCGCCTGCCCAGGGACGTACTCAAGGTGCCGCTGCTGCGCGACACCCTGACCGAGGACCTGGTGTTCTACTACGAGAACAACGCCGACCGCCTCGGCCTGACCGGCAGCCTGCGCCGCATCATCTACGAGCATGACCTGCAGCTGCGCGACAACCTGCTCGACGAACTGCTCGACCAGCCGGCCGAAGTGGCCCTGTGGCGAGACGCCGGTGGCCGTCTGCGGCATTTTGTGGTGCTGATCCAGCGCGGTGGCCTGGCCAAGGTGCTGGAGCCGCTGGCCAAGGTGGCGCTGGACGATACCCAGCTGAGCCAGGCCGGCGAGTTCATGGTCGATGGCGCCGCGGTGCCTTTCTATCGCCTGCGCTACAACGGCGACCGCTCCATCCTGTTCGCCTCGCATGGCGACCAGCTGCTGCTGATGTCCAGTACCGACATGCTGTTCGGCCCGGCACCGCAACCGGAGGTCGATGAAGACGCCCCGGTGGCCGTGGATGAAAACAACCAACCGATTCCGATCGAGCCGCCACCGCCGGGCCTGGCCAAGGTCTCCGCGGAGGCCGCCGAAGCCCTGCTGGCCGGCCAGCATCCGTTCCCCGAGCGCTTCGGCTTGGGGGAGCGCGGCGCCCTGCAGCAGCGCGTGACCCTCGGCGCGGACTTCCTCGCCCTGGGCTACCGGCGCTTCCTGCCGGCCTTCGCCGGGCTGCGCTTCGAGCTGAACGACAAGGGCTGGGGCAGTTTCCTGGCCTTGGACGAGGTGGAGGGGCAGGGCGCCTTCGACTTCGCCCCGGTGTGGCGCGCCATGCCCATGGGCGCCAGTGCCTGCGTGGCGCTGCCGGTAGCGCCAGGCCTGCCCGAGCGCCTGCTGACCAAGGTTGGCGCCGAACCCAAGGCCGCCGCCGAGCTGGCCGCCCAGCTCAGTGGCAGTGCCGGCCTGTGCTGGTACCCGGACTCGCGCCTGCACTCGCCACTGCTGGTCGGCACCCTGAAGGGCAAGCCCGACACGCAGACCGACGCCGAGCTGGGCGCGCTGTTCGACCGCCTGATCGGCGCCTGGGAACCCTACGCCGAGGGCGGCAGCTTCCCGGTCGAGGAGACTGCCCAGGGCGAGCTGCACAAGTGGCAGCGCCAGGTGGGTTCCAATTTCGGCCAGTACCCGGCAGACCTGGCCGAGCAGCCGGACGCCCTGGCCTCGCGCGCCTTCTTCCGCGTTGGCCTGGCGCGCCACGGCTCGACCCTGCTGTTTTCGCTGGACGACCGTCTGCTCGACAAGGCCGCCCAGACCCTCGACAAGCGTTTCCCGCCGCTGGCCGAAGTGCTGCCGGAGAACGCCCTGGTGCCAGCCTACCTGGCCCCGGACAGCCTGGCCGCATTGCTCGAGCGCGAGACCCTGGACAGCCTGCCGGAAGATATCGAGCCGGTGTTCCGCAACGCCGCCCAGGCTAACCTGCTGCCCAAGCTGCGTTCGCTGTCCGGTCACGGCAAGTACGCGCTGAGCCTGCCGGCCGACGCGGCCGCTGACGAAGCCTGGCAATGGCTGCCGCTAGAATGGCGCGCACTTTGAAACACCTGCTGCTCGGTGCCCTGCTGCTCGCCCTTGGCGCGCCGGCATGGGCCAATACGCCCGCGCTGGACGTGCAACAGTCCCAGGTGTTCCGCGCCTGGTTCGTGCGCATCGCCCAGGAGCAGCTGCGCCAGGGCCCCAGCCCGCGCTGGCACCAGCAGGACTGTGCCGGCCTGGTGCGCTTCGCCGCCAACGAGGCGCTCAAGGTCCACGACGCCAAGTGGCTGCGCGCCAACGGCCTGAGCAATCGCTACCTGCCGCCGGAGCTGGAACTGAGCGAGGCCCAGCGCGGCCTGGCCCAGCAGTGGCAGCAGGGCGGCGGCCAGCTCGGCCCCTACGTCAACGCGATCAAGCTGATCCAGTTCAACAGCACCCTGGTGGGCCGCGACCTCAACCAGGCGCGCCCCGGCGACCTGATCTTCTTCGATCAGGGCGACGACCAGCACCTGATGATCTGGATGGGCCGCAACATCGTCTACCACACCGGCACCACCACCCCGACCGACAATGGCATGCGCTCCGTGAGCCTGCAGCAACTGATGACATGGAAGGACACCCGATGGATTCCCGACGCATCCAACCCCAACTTCATTGGCGTCTACCGGCTGCACTTTCTCAGCCGATGAGCGCGCCCATGAACCTGCTGCGTCTCGCCGCCACGGCCCTGCTGGCTGCCGTGCTGCCGCTGGCCGCCCAGGCCGACGACAGCGTCGAGCCCAGCGGCTACTCGCCGGTGGCGGGGCAGTCGTTTTTCCTGCTGGCCGACAGCAGCTTCGCCAGCGACGAGGTGGCCAAGGTGCGCCTGGAGGCGCCGGGCCGCGACTACCGTCGCTACATGATGGAGCCCTACGGCGGCGTGGACGTGCGTGTGTACCGCATCGAGCAGCCGCTGGAGTTCCTCAAACGGCAGAAGAACCTGCACCGGGTGGTGGCCGAGGGGCAGTACAAGGGCGAGGGCCTGTCCAACACCCTGGCCTACCTGTGGGACAACTGGTACCGCAAGTCGCGTCGGGTGATGCAGCGGGCCTTCTCCTACGAGTCGCGGGTGCAGGTGACCGAGGAAGCGCCGGAACTGAAGATGGGCGACGCGATCAAGGCGCCGACCCCCTTCGAGGCCCAGCCGCAGTACGTACCGATGAAGGGCGTGCCGCTGGTGGCCCAGTTCCGCTATCCGCTGTGGGACGCCAAGGCCATCCAGCCGCCCAAGGGGGTGGAGCTGGCCGGCTCGTCCAGCTCCTTCGTCACCGTCAACCCGGGCAACGTCTATATCCCGTTGGGCAAGCTCAAGCCGGGTCTGTACCTGGTCGAGGCGCTGGTCGGCAAGTACCGCGCCACCACCGTGCTGTTCGTCTCCAACACCGTGGCGGTGAGCAAGATCGCCGGTCAGGAGCTGCTGGTGTGGACCGCGCGCAAGCATGAAGGCAGCGCCGTGGCCGGCGCCAAGGTGCTGTGGACTGACGGCCTGGGCGTGATGCGCAGTGGTAGTACCGATGCCCAGGGCCTGTTGCGCCTGCAGCACGCCAGCCCGGAACGCTCCTACCTGCTCGGTGAAGACGCCGAGGGCGGCGTATTCGTCTCGGAAAACTTCTACTACGACAGTGAGATTTACGACACCAAGCTCTACGCCTTCACCGACCGCCCGCTGTACCGTCCGGGCGACTGGGTCGAGGTGAAGATCGTCGGCCGCGAGTTCACCAGCGCGCGTGACTCCAAGGCCGCCGAGGCCGCGCCGATCAAGCTGGCGGTGCTCGACGCCAACGGCACCACCCTGCAGACCCTCGACCTCAACCTGGATACCCAGGCCGGTACCCAGGGTCGCTTCCAGCTGCCGGTCAATGCCGTGGCCGGCGGGTACGAGCTGCGCTTCCTTTACCGCGACCAGCTGTACAGCAGCGCCTTCCGTGTTGCCGACTACATCAAACCGCACTTCGAGATCGCCCTCGACCTGGCCAAGCCGGACTTCCGCACCGGTGAGCCGGTCAACGGCAACCTGGTGCTGCTCTACCCGGACGGCAAGCCGGTGCGCAATGCTCGTGTGCAGCTGAGCCTGCGTGCCCAGCAGCTGTCGATGATCGACAACGAACTGCAGTACCTCGGCCAGTTCCCGGTAGAGCTCAGCAGCAGCGAGTTGGTCACCGACGACAAGGGGCGCGCGGCCTTCGAGCTGCCAGCCGCCGACAAGCCGAGTCGTTATCTGCTGACCCTGTTCGCCAGCGACGGTGCGGCCTACCGGGTCAAGAGCAGCAAGGAGATCCTCATCGAACGTGGCGCTGCCCGCTACCGCCTGGAGGCGCCGCAGCGCTTCAGTGCGGCCGGCGAGGCCGTGCAGTTCAGCTACCGCAGCGAGCAGCCGACCGAACTCAAGCCGGCCAGCTACGAGTGGGTGCGTCTGGAGGATCAGAGCAAACACAGCGCCAGCCTGGGTGAGGACGACCAGGGCTTCAGCCTGAGCTTCGAGCACCCCGGCACCTACAACATCACCCTCAAGGACGAACACGGTCTGATCCTCGGCGCCACCGGCCACTCGGTCAGCGGTAGTGGGCTCAAGGCGGTGGCCGGCACCGTCGAGGTGGTGTTCGACCGCGACCAGTACCAGCCAAGCGACGAGGCTCTGGCGCTGATCACCTTCCCCGAGCCGGTGGGCGACGCGCTGCTGACCCTGGAGCGCGACAAGGTCGAGGCCACCGCGCTGCTGTCGGCCGGTGGCGACTGGCTGAAGCTCGAGAAGCTCAACGACACCCAGTACCGCGCGCGCATCCCGGTGGACGACCACTTCGCGCCCAACCTGACCTTCTCGGTGCTCTACACCAAGGGCGGCGACTACAGCTTCCAGAACGCCGGGATCAAGGTGGCCAAGGCGCAGATCGAGATTGCCGTGAGCACCGACAAGGAGCTGTACCAGCCGGGCGAGATGGTTACCGTCGACCTGGCCACTCAGTTCAAGGGCCAGCCTGCCGCCAGCCGCCTGACCGTGAGCGTGGTGGACGAGATGATCTACGCCCTGCAGCCGGAGATTGCCCCGGGCATCGACCAGTTCTTCTATCACCCGCGACGCAACAACGTGCGCACCAGCGCCAGCCTGTCGTTCATCAGCTACGACGTGGCCCTGCCGGGCGACGCCACCGCACCGGGGCGGGCCAACCGCAGCGAGCGCGGGGTCAAGGTACTGGAGCGGCCGCGCCGCGAGGAAGTCGACACCGCCGCCTGGCAGCCGGATCTGATCACCGATGCCGACGGCAAGGCGCGCTTCAGCTTCCGCATGCCCGACTCGCTGACGCGCTGGCGCATTACCGTGCGCGCGGTCAACGACGGCGGCGAAGTCGGGCAGAAGAAGCAGTTCATCCGCTCCGAGAAGCCGCTGTACCTGAAGTGGAGCGGGCCGACCCTGTTCCGTGACGGCGACAAGCCGCAGCTGGGCCTGTTTGCCTTCAACCAGGGCGAGGAGGAGACCGAGGCCGAGCTGGTCACCCGCTTCGCTGGCCAGGAACAGCGGCAGACCGTGGAGCTGGCCCGTGGTGCCAACTATCTGTCTCTGCCGCCTACCGCCCTGGCCGCCGGCGAGCTGACTGCCGAGCTGGTGCAGGATGGCAAGCCGATCGACGCCCTGGCCGTTGGCCTGCGCGTGGCCGGCGAAGGCTGGCAGCGCCTGCATGTGCAGAACATGGCGCTCAACCCAGGCAGCAACCCGCTGAGCCTGCCGGCGGATGCCGGCAACATCCGCCTGCGCCTCGGCGACAGTAGCCAGATGCTGTTCCGCTCGGCCCTCGACGACCTGTTGGAATACCCCTATGGCTGCGTCGAGCAGACCGCCAGCCGCCTGCTGCCGCTGAGCCTGGCCTACCCGACGCTGGCCAAGGGCGAGGCGCGCATCGGTGATCGGCTGCGCCTGATCATGCAGAACAGCCGCCTGCGCCTGGTGCAGATGGCCGGCCCGGAAGCGACTTTCACCTGGTGGGGCGAGGGCGAGAGCCCCGACGCCTTCCTCACCGCCTACGCCTACTACGCCGACTGGCATGCCAGCCGTGCCCTGGCCGTCGAGCTGCCGCCCGAGCACTGGCAGCGCGTGCTGGATATCTACGCCCAGCAGGCGCCGAGCGTGCCGCTGCTGCAGCGTGCGCTGATCCTCGGTTTCGCCCGCGAGATGCAGTTGCCCACCGAGACCCTGCTCAAGGGTCTGCTGGAGGACCTGGCCAACACGGATGAAGGCCAGGAGGTGGTACTGGACGACAGTGGCGAGACCAGCCTGGTGATGGCCTACCCGGACTCGCGCCTGGGCCTGGATCTGGCCCGCGTGCTGGCGGCCGATATGGCCGCCGGCTCGGACGGCAGAAAGGTCGGCCTGCCGCCGCGCTTCGCTGTCGGCCTGGCTGCCGCCCGTGAGCGCGTCGCGGCCAGCACCCAGCCGTTCGCCGAGGCGGTGCGCCTGTCCCGTGGTCCGGTTGATCCGCTGCAGATCAACGCGTTGTTGCAGCGCCTGACTCCGGCCCAGGCCACTCTGGAGCGGGCCCTGGCGCTGACCTGGTTGCAGCGTCGCCTGGGCGATGCTCCGCTGGTTGCCGTACCGCAACCGGGGGCCGGCTGGCAGGCCCGCGAGGGCGCCAGTGGCGAGACCTGGTGGCAATGGCAGGGCAGCCAGCCGCCGAGCGCCCTGGAACTGCCGGCCGAGCTGGGCAGCCCGCTGGTCGCGGCGCTCAGCTACGACAGTGCCGCCACGCCGCCGAGTGGACCGCTGGAGGTGAAGGTCAGCCGCCGCCTGCTGCGCCTGGTGCCGGGCGAGGCGGCGTTCAGCTTCAGCGCCGAGGAAGTGGGAGACGGCCCGATCTCCGGCGACCAGTTGTATCTGGATGAGATTACCCTGGAGAGCGAGGCCGAGACGCCGCGCCGCTATGGCCTGCTGGAAGTGCCGCTGCCGCCGGGCGCGGATGTCGAGCGCACCACCTGGGGCCTGCAGGTCAGCGGCCTGGATTCGGAAGAGGCGGCGCCGCTGGAGAAGGCCCGTCACGAGCCGGGCCAGCTGCTCTACGCGGTGCCGGTGGACAGCCTGCAGGGCAAGCTGGTGCTGCGCCACCTGGTGCGTTTCTCGCAGAAGGGCGAGTTCCATCTGCCACCGGCGCGCTACTCGCGCATGTATGACCCGCAGGCCCAGGCCTTCGAGCAGAAGCCGGCACTGGCCGAGCTGAAGGTCGAGTAAGGATGCGCGCGCTCGCCTGGCTGGCGCTCCTGCCGCCGCTGCTGGCCTCCGCCGGGCCGGCGCCGCTGCAGCTGGCCTGGCACACGCCACAGGGCGCCGAGCTGCTGCGCCTGGACGGGCAGCAGCTGTTGTCCCGCGAGCCGTTGCCGGCGAACCTCGAGGCGCCGCTGGGCAGCCTTTGGAAGCTGTTCGTCTACGCCTACCAGATCGACCGCGGCCTGCCCGATCCGGGCTATGCCTGCACCGGCCAGGATCGCGAGGAGGTTTACTGCTGCAAGGCCGGCGAGCGCATCGACCGTGACCAGGCGCTGGTGCGTTCCTGTGGCCTGTACTTCGCGCCGCAACGCCTCGGTCTGCAGGCCGGCGAATGGCGCGACTACTGGCAGGCGCGGCATGCGCCGGACTGGCTGCTCGATCTCGACCAATTGCAGCCGCAACGCCGGGTGGCGATCGGCGAGCTGCTCGACAGCCTGACCACGCTGCCGGCCCAGGCCGAGGCTCGCCGCGTACTGCTCGACGTGCCGGTGAGCGCTGCCGACGGCGCGCTGCTCGGGTCGCTCGGCAGCCGCCTGCGGGTGAAGACCTGGAGCTGGCTGGCCGATGGCGATACCCAGGCACGCCAGGGCGGTTTCGCTGGCTGGCTGGTCGACGGCACGCCGCTCTGGGCTGGCGGCTCCGGCACCAGTCAGGGTGTGCTCAAGCGCCATGCCGAAGCACTCGGCAAGGTGCTGCCGGCACCCTGGCCGGCGGAGCCGGGTGGCTGCGTCGAGGTGGCGCTGTTCGATCGCTATCCGCTGCGCGGCCTCAGTCGCGCGGATGGCGGAGCGGTGAGCCAATCCGGCGCGCTGCGCGGCCATTACCGGGTGGCGTTCGCCAACGGCAACACGCTGGAGATCGAGAGCCAGGGCGAGCTGTTCCTGCTGGCTGGCGAGCAGCCTCGGCTGGTGGCCCGCCTGAGCCGCGAGGAATACGTGGCGCGGGTACTGGATCGCGAGGCAACGGCGCAGCCGGCCGAGGCGGCCAAGGCCCTTGCTGTGAGCATCCGCAGTTACCTGCTACAGAACGGCGAGCGCCGTAGCGAGTGCCTGGCGATCCGCGACAGCAGCGCCCAGCAGCGCGTGGCGCCGCGCCCGGCCAGCGCCGCCGCGCGCGAGATAGCCGCCTGGACCGCCGACCTGGTACTGGCCGGCAGCCCTGTCACCTATCACGCCGACCAGCCCGGCGTGGATCGCCTGGCCTGGAGCCAGGCTATCGAGCAGGCGCAGGCCGGCCTGCGCTACGACGCCATTCTCGCTCGCGCCTTTCCGCGTGCCAGCCTGAGCCGTTGGGACCGGCCGGTGGCCGCCTGCCAGCCGCTACCCGCCGCCGAGGACTGGCTGCACAAGCAGCGCCGCAGCTGGCGTGAGCTGCTGGATCGCGAGCCGGGCTATGCCGAGACCGCCGAATTCGCCGTGTGTCGCCTGTACAGCGGCAACCCGCATGTCGACCGCGAGCGCCGACGCATCTACGTGCGCGGCCTGCAGTCGTTGCAGGACCGCCTCGACCTGGCTCACGAATACCTGCACCTGGCCTTCGACGCTCATCCAAATGGCCAGGATGAAACCTATATCGAGGGCCTTGCCCGCCATCTGCTGCTGGAAGCTCAGCCATGACTCATCGTTTCTACTCGGTCGCCTTCCTGGCCTGCGCCATGCCACTCGGCGCGTTTGCCGACATCACGCTGGACACTCCGCGCGCCGGCTGGCGAACTGGCTCGGACGAGGGCGCGCACTTTATGCAGGAGGTCAACTACCCGGCTTCGGCGGTCAACAGCGCGCCGGATCAGGGCGACAGCGCGCGCATCCGCGGGCAGATCAGCGCCACCGACAAGGCGCCCAGTGGTGCGCCGGCGCGCCTGGTGGTGAACGGCCTGAGCATGCCGCTCAAGGTGCAGGAGGGCGGTGGTTTCGACCGGCCCTTCGTGTTCCCGGCCGGCAGCAACAACGTCGAGGTGCGCAGCCCGGATGGCCAGCAGGTACGCCGCGTGCAGTTCTACAACAACGGCAGCGGCGAGACGCCGGCCAAGCTACGCGTGGTGCTGTCCTGGGACAGCGACAACACCGACCTCGACCTGCACCTGGTGACGCCCGACGGCGGCCATGTCTGGTATGGCGAGCGCGCGCTGGCCAACGGCGCGGCGCTGGACGTGGATGTGACCGGTGGCTTCGGCCCGGAAATGATCGCCTCGCCAACCCCGCTAAAGGGCGAGTACCTGGTCTACGTCAATTACTACGGCGGCGGGCAGAGCTCCGAGGGCAACATGGCGCAGGACCTGACCACGGCCCAGGTGACGCTGATCAGCGGCGAGGGCAGCTCCAACGAGAAGCAGGAGTCCTTCCTCATCCCCATGCGTGCACCGGGCGAGCTGACCCTGGTAAAGCGCTTCAGTTATCCCTGAGCGATGTAGGACGGGTGCAACCCGCGTTACCCAGGGTGCATTGCACGCGGGTTGCACCCGTCCTACGGCTCAGGCCTCAGGCGCCTGCCAGGCATCGATCACTTCCTGCGCCGCGCGGAAGGCGTCGATGGCCGCCGGCACGCCGGCGTAGACAGCGCAATGCAGCAGGGCTTCGCGGATTTCCTCCACCGTGCAGCCATTATTCAGGGCGCCGCGCACATGGCCTTTCAGTTCCTGCGGGCATTTCAGCGCGGTCAGCGCGGCCAGGGTGATCAGGCTGCGGGTCTTGCGTTCCAGCACGCCGCGGGTCCAGACCCCGCCCCAGGCGTGTTCGTTGACGAAGTCCTGTAGCGGCTGGGTGAAGTCGGTTGCGCTGCCCAGGGCGCGGTCGACGAAGGCATCGCCCATCACCTCGCGGCGCACCTGTTCGCCCTGTTTACGGTTGTCACTCATCGCCTTACTCCGAAGATCAGCGTTGGCGGTGCCAGGCGCGGGCGCCGATCACCGCCAGCGTGATGGCTGTCAGCGGCAGCACGAAGGTCAGCATGGCGTGCTGGAAGGCACCGAGCCAGGGCGCGCCGCTGCTGTTGAAGATCAGGTAGGTGGTGTAGAGCGCGTAATAGCCGATGAACAGCGCGCCTTCCCAACGGTTGATCGAGTAACCGTTGAAGAAGATCGGCAGGCAGGCGATGGCCACCGCGATCATCACCGGGAAATCGAAGGCCAGGGCATTGGCTGCAACCGGGATGGCGCTGGGCGAAAGCAGTGCCGCCAGGCCCAGCACGCAGAGCAGGTTGAAGATATTGCTGCCGACGATATTGCCCACGGCGATATCGCGCTCGCCCTTGATGGCGGCCATGACCGAGGTGGCCAGTTCCGGTAGCGAGGTGCCCACGGCGACCACGGTCAGGCCGATCACCAGCTCCGTCATGCCCAGGGCGCGGGCCAGTTGCACAGCGCCCTCCACCAGCAGGTTGGCGCCGCCGACCAGCAGGGCCAGGCCGACTACCACCAGGGCCGCGTTGATGGCCCAGGCGTAAGGTTTGGGCGTCTCATGCAGGCCGTACTCATCCTCGAACTCGTCACCGGCCTCGTTCTTCTTCTCGCGGCGGCTGTTGATGATGAGGAAGGCGGTGTAGGCCAGTATGCCAGCGAACAACAGTGCACCGTCCAGGCGGCTCAGGCTGCCGTCCCAGGCCAGGGCCCAGGTCACCAGGCTGGCGCCGATCATGATCGGGACGTCGAGGCGGATCAGCTGGCGCGATACCAGCAGGGGGGCGATCAGCGCCGTGAGGCCGAGAATGAACAGGACATTGGCAATGTTGCTGCCGACCACGTTGCCGATGGCCAGGTCGCCGCTGCCGTCGAGGGCAGCCTGCACACTCACCGCGGTTTCCGGCGCGCTGGTGCCGAAGGCCACCACGGTAAGGCCGATGATCAGCGGCGGGATGCCGAACTGGGCGGCCAGCCGGGCGGCGCCGCGTACCAGTACCTCGGCACCAGCCACCAGCAGCACCAGGCCGGCGATCAGATAGACGAACGTCATCAGGGTCATGTCGAGCTCCTTGCGCAAAATCGTCAGAGCATAGCCAACTGCGGGTCTTGCGTGCAGCCCCTGAGTGTGGCGCCTTGCTTCAGTCGTCCAGGCTTTCCACGCGTACGGTTGCGACGCCGGCGCGCAGCATGTCCAGCTGGCGGGCAGCCGCCTGCGACAGGTCGATCAGGCGGCCACGACCGTGCGGGCCGCGGTCGGTGATACGCACCACCACTGAACGCTCGTTGCTCAGGTTGGTGACTCTTACCTGGGTGCCGAATGGCAGTTCGCGGTGCGCAGCGGTGAGCGCATTGTTGTTCAGGCGCTCGCCGCTGGCGGTGCGCCGGCCATGGTGGCGCGAAGCATAGTAGGAGGCCTTGCCCTGGGCCTGGTAGCTGGGCTCGGGGCGGGGCTTGGCGGGGGGTGTCGGTGCCTTGGCCACTGGTGCAGGCTGTGGCGCCGGGGCGGGCGTCTCGAGCTGGCGCTCAAGTGGCTTGCTGGCGCAGCCGGCCAGCAACACGAGCGGCAGGATGAAAGTCGCGATCTTGTGCATGGCGGCTCCCGGAGAAAGGAACGCCGGGTTGCCCCGGCGTTGCGCTCTTAGTTTTCGAGCTTCTTCTTCAGCAGCTCGTTGACCTGACCGGGGTTGGCCTTGCCCTTGGCGGCCTTCATCGCCTGGCCGACGAAGAAGCCGAACATCTTGCCGCGCTTGGCCTCGTCGGCGGCGCGGTATTGCTCGACCTGCTCGGCATTGGCGGCGAGTACTTCATCGAGCAGCTTCTCGACGGCGCCGCTGTCGGTGTTCTGCACCAGATCCTTGGCCTTGATGATCTCGTCCGGCGTGCCCTCACCTTCGGCCATGGCGGCGAATACGGTCTTCGCGGCCTTGCCGTTGATGGTGCCATCCTTCAGGCGCAGGATCATCTCGCCCAGGTGCTGTGCAGAGACCGGCGACTGCTCGATCTCCAGGTTGTCCTTGTTCAGCAGGCTGGACAGCTCGCCCATCACCCAGTTGGCGGCCAGCTTGGCATCGCCGCAGACCTTGGCCACCTGCTCGAAATACTCGGCCATCTCGCGGCTGGCGGACAGCACGCTGGCGTCGTAGGCCGACAGCCCGTACTGGCTCTGGAAGCGCTCGCGCTTCTGGTTCGGCAGCTCCGGCAGGGCGGCGCGCACCTCGTCGAGGAAGCTCTGCTCGATCACCACCGGCAGCAGGTCGGGGCAGGGGAAGTAACGGTAGTCGTTGGCTTCTTCCTTGCCACGCATGGAGCGGGTCTCGTCCTTGTTCGGGTCGTACAGGCGGGTCTCCTGCACCACCTTGCCGCCGTCCTCGATCAGCTCGATCTGGCGCTGAATCTCGTGGTTGATCGCCTTCTCGATGAAGCGGAAGGAGTTGACATTCTTGATCTCGGCGCGGGTGCCGAAGGCTTCCTGGCCTTTCGGGCGCACGGAGACGTTGCAGTCGCAGCGCAGCGAGCCTTCGGCCATGTTGCCGTCGCAGATGCCCAGATAACGCACCAGGGCGTGGATGGCCTTCACGTAGGCCACCGCTTCCTTGGCCGAGCGGATATCCGGCTCGGAGACGATTTCCAGCAGCGGCGTGCCGGCGCGGTTGAGGTCGATGCCGCTCATGCCGTGGAAGTCTTCGTGCAGGCTCTTGCCGGCGTCTTCTTCCAGGTGCGCGCGGGTAATGCCGATGCGTTTGACGGTGCCGTCTTCCAGGGTGATGTCCAGGTGCCCTTTACCGACGATGGGATGATCCATCTGGCTGGTCTGGTAGCCCTTGGGCAGGTCCGGGTAGAAGTAGTTCTTGCGTGCGAAGACGTTCTGCGGCGCGATGTGCGCGTCGATCGCCAGGCCAAACTTGCAGGCCATGCGCACGGCCTCGGCATTCAGCACCGGGAGGGTGCCGGGCATGCCCAGGTCGATCAGGCTGGCCTGGGTGTTGGGCTCGGCGCCGAAGGTGGTGGCGCTGCCGGAGAAGATCTTCGATTGGGTGCTGAGCTGAGCGTGGATCTCAAGCCCGATCACGGTTTCCCATTGCATCTTGAATGTCCCTCAAATCTGTTGCGGGCTGCCCCCTCTCTCGCTGGCGGGAGAGGGTTGGGGAGAGATGCGCGCCCCCTCCCCTGGCCCCTTTCCCATGAATGGGAGAGGGGAGGGTATGTCTTAGAATCCGGCAGGTGCCTGTTTGTGCCAGTCAGTCACCTGCTGGTACTGATGCGCGACGTTGAGCAGGCGGGCTTCCTGGAAGTAGTTGCCGAGCAGCTGCACGCCGACCGGCAGGCCGTCGACGAAGCCGGCGGGCATGGACAGGCCCGGGATGCCGGCGAGGTTGGCGGTGATGGTGTAGATGTCTTCCAGGTAGGCCGAGACCGGGTCGGCGCTCTTCTCGCCGAGCTTCCAGGCCGGGTTCGGCGTGGTCGGGCCGAGGATCACGTCGACTTCCGCGAAGGCGCTGACGAAGTCTTTCTTGATCAGCCGGCGGATCTGCTGGGCCTTGATGTAGTAGGCGTCGTAGTAACCGGCGGACAGGGCGTAGGTGCCGACCATGATGCGCCGCTTCACTTCCGCGCCGAAGCCTTCGCCGCGCGAACGCTTGTACAGGTCTTCGAGGTTGACCGGGTTCTCGCAGCGGTAGCCGAAGCGTACGCCGTCGAAGCGCGACAGGTTGGAGCTGGCTTCCGCCGGGGCGATCACGTAGTAGGCGGGAATCGCATGCTGCATGTTCGGCAGCGAGATGTCCTTGACGGTGGCGCCAAGCTTCGTCAGCTCCTCGACCACGGACATGACCTTCTCGCCGATACGCGCGTCGAGGCCGGCGCCGAAGTATTCGCGCGGCAGGCCGATGCGCAGGCCGGCCAGCGGCTGGCTCAATGCGGCCAGGTAGTCATCGATCGGCTGGTCGACGCTGGTCGAGTCCTTCGGATCGAAGCCGGCCATGGCGCCCAGCAGCAGGGCGCAGTCCTCGGCGGTGCGGGCCAGCGGGCCGCCCTGATCGAGGCTGGAGGCGTAGGCGATCATGCCCCAGCGGGATACCCGTCCATAGGTCGGCTTGATGCCGGTGAGGTTGGTCAGCGCGGCTGGCTGGCGGATCGAACCGCCGGTGTCGGTACCGGTGGCGGCCGGCAGCAGGCGCGCGGCCACGGCGGCGGCCGAACCACCGCTCGATCCGCCCGGTACGCGGGTCAGGTCCCAGGGGTTCTTCACCGGGCCGTAGTGGCTGGATTCGTTGGCCGAACCCATGGCGAATTCGTCCATGTTCAGCTTGCCCAGGGTGACCGTGCCGGCGGCAGCCAGCTTCTCGACCACGGTGGCGTTGTAGGGCGCCTTGAAGCCGGTGAGGATCTTCGAGCCGCAGCTGGTCAGCACGTTCTGGGTGCAGAACAGGTCCTTGTGGGCGATCGGCGCGCCGAGCAGGGCGCTCTCTTCGCCACCGGCACGGCGGGCGTCGGCGGCCTTGGCCTGTTCCCGCGCCAGATCGGCGGTCACGGTGATGAAGCTGTTCAGTTGCGGGTCGAGCTGGGCGATGCGCGCCAGCAGGGCGTCGGTCAGCTCGGCGGAGGAGAAGGTCTTGTCCTTCAGGCCGCGGGCGATCTCGGCCAGGGTCAGTTGATGCATGGGGAACCCTTTCCTTTTATTCGATGACTTTCGGCACGAGGAACAGGCCGTTTTCCACGGCCGGGGCGACGGCCTGGTAGGCGTCGCGCTGGTTCTGCTCGGTCACGGTGTCGGCGCGCAGGCGCTGGGTGGCTTCCAGCGGATGGGCCAGGGGCTCGATGCCGGTGGTGTCGACGGCCTGCATGGCGTCGATCAGGCCGAGGATGTTGTTGAGGGTGGCGGTGGTTTGCGGAATTTCGCTCTCGGTCAGGCCCAGGCGGGCCAGATGGGCGATTTTTTCCACGTCGGAGCGTTCGAGCGCCATCGTGAGTCTCCAGAAAAACGGGCGGGGAACGGATGCCGCGCGGGGCGGTCAAAGGCCGCGAATTGTGGGCCATCGGGCCCGGAAAAGCAGGCAATTTAGCATATCTGGCGCCTTGCCCAAAGGGCGGCTCGTTGATAGAGTTTGCCGCACTTTTTTACCCAGCGTTTTCATCGCGCTCTGTCTAGGGCTTCTTCCTCATGTTCAAGAAACTGCGTGGCATGTTTTCCAGCGATCTGTCGATCGACCTGGGCACCGCCAATACCCTGATCTATGTCCGCGAGCGTGGCATCGTCCTCAACGAGCCGTCTGTGGTCGCCATTCGTAGCAGTGGCAACCAGAAATCCGTGGTTGCCGTCGGCACCGAGGCCAAGCGCATGCTCGGCCGTACCCCGGGCAACATTTCCGCCATTCGTCCGATGAAGGACGGCGTGATCGCCGACTTCAGCGTCTGCGAGAAGATGCTGCAGTACTTCATCAACAAGGTGCACGAGAACAGCTTCCTGCAGCCGTCGCCGCGCGTGCTGATCTGCGTGCCGTGCAAATCCACCCAGGTCGAGCGTCGCGCCATTCGTGAATCCGCTCTGGGCGCCGGTGCCCGTGAAGTGTTTCTGATCGAAGAGCCGATGGCGGCCGCCATCGGTGCCGGCCTGCCGGTCGAAGAGGCCCGTGGTTCCATGGTTGTCGACATCGGCGGCGGTACCACCGAAATCGCCCTGATCTCGCTGAACGGCGTGGTCTACGCCGAATCCGTGCGCGTCGGCGGCGACCGCTTCGACGAAGCCATCATCACCTACGTGCGCCGCAACTACGGCTCGCTGATCGGCGAATCCACCGCCGAGAGGATCAAGCAGGAAATTGGCACCGCCTACGCCGGCGGTGATGTGCGCGAAGTCGACGTGCGTGGCCGTAACCTGGCCGAGGGCGTGCCGCGCAGCTTCACCCTGAATTCCAATGAAGTGCTGGAAGCGCTGCAGGAATCCCTGGCCACTATCGTGCAGGCGGTCAAGAGCGCGCTGGAGCAGTCGCCGCCGGAGCTGGCGTCCGACATCGCCGAGCGCGGCCTGGTGCTGACCGGTGGTGGTGCGCTGCTGCGCGACCTGGACAAGTTGCTGGCCCAGGAAACCGGCCTGCCGGTGATCGTTGCCGAGGACCCGCTGACCTGCGTGGCGCGCGGCGGTGGTCGTGCCCTGGAAATGATGGACCGTCACTCCATGGACCTGCTGTCCACCGAGTGATCCCCTTAGGGGTGACCCGAAGCCGGAAGCTGGTCCTTCCGGCTTTGTGTTTTCTAGCCGTCAGTCGAGGGTAGCCGTCATCAAACCGTTATTCGCCAAGGGACCGTCGCTGGGCGTACGACTGCTGGTGCTGGTCGTGCTGTCGGCCGTGCTGATGGTGGTGGATGCGCGCTTCGAGGTGCTGCAGCCGCTGCGCTCGCAGCTCGGCCTGATCGTCGAACCGACCTACCGCGTGGCTCGCCTGCCGATGACGCTGTGGGAGGAGGCGACCCAGCAGATAGCCAGCCGCAGCGAGCTGGTGGCGGAGAACGAGAAACTCAAGGCCGAAGCGCTGCTGATGCAGGGGCGCCTGCAGAAGCTGGCCACCCTCACCGAGCAGAATGTGCGCCTGCGCGAGCTGCTCAATTCCGCCGCGCTGGTGGAGGAAAAGGTACTGGTCACCGAGCTGATCGGTGTCGACCCCAATCCCTTCACACACCGCATCCTGATCGACAAGGGCGAAAAGGACGGCGTCTTCCTCGGTCAGCCGGTGCTCGATGCCCGCGGCCTGATGGGCCAGGTGGTCGAGGTGATGCCCTATACCGCCCGGGTGTTGCTGCTCACCGATACCAACCACAGTATCCCGGTGCAAGTGAATCGCAATGGCCTGCGCGCCATCGCCGCTGGCACCGGTAATCCTGAGCGCCTGGAGCTGCGCCATGTGGCCGACACCGCAGACATCAAGGAAGGCGATCTGCTGGTCAGCTCCGGGATGGGGCAACGCTTCCCGGCCGGCTATCCGGTGGCTACGGTCAATGAAGTGATACACGATTCCGGTCAGCCGTTCGCCATCGTTCGCGCCGTGCCCACTGCGGCGCTCAATCGCAGCCGCTACATGCTGCTGGTGTTTACCGACGGCCGCACGGCGGAAGAGCGCGCCACCGAGGCCGCCGAGGCCCAGGAAGCCGCCGACCGCAAAGCCGAAGCCGCCACCGGGCAACCACCGGCGTCGCCCGCAGCCGTGCCAGCGCCAGCAACACCGGCCGCTCCGGCGGCTCCAGCCGCTGCAGGGAGTCAGTGATGGTCCGGGTCAAATCGCGCAATTCCTGGCTGCTCTGGGCCAGTCTGCTGCTGGCGCTGCTGTTCAGCGTGGCGCCTATCCCGTTCAGCGAGCATCCGCAACTGCGTTTCCTCGAGCTGGGTCGGCCGCTGTGGCTGGCCCTGTTCCTGTCCTACTGGGTGCTGGTCCTGCCGCAGCGGGTGGGCATGCTCACTGCCTGGTGCCTGGGGCTGGTGGTGGACGTGCTCAATGGCACGTTGCTGGGGCAGAATGCCCTGATGCTTACCCTGATCGTCTTCCTGGTGCTGTCGTTGCAGCGGCGCCTGCAGATGTTCCCCACCTGGCAGCAGAGCCTGGTACTGCTGGTGGTGTTCGGCATCGCCCAGCTGGTGCAGCTGTGGCTCAACGCGCTCACCGGCAACCGTCCCCCGACCCTGGCGTTCGTCCTGCCGGCGCTGATCAGCGCCTTGCTCTGGCCCTGGGTGTTCGCCATTCTGCGGGGGCTGCAACGGCGCTTCGGAGTTTACTGAGGCGCCCCACCTCCCCACTCCAGACCAGGAGATGTCTGCATGGCCTCGCTTCATCTGGCCTCGGGTTCCCCCCGCCGGCGCGAGCTGCTGGCGCAGATCGGTGTGCCCTTCGTCACGCTAATCGCTTCCATCGATGAAACGGCATTGCCCGGCGAGCCTGCCGAGCGCTATGTAGAGCGCCTGGCGAGGGAAAAGGCGCTGGCCGGGCTGGCCGCGCTCAACGACCCGGCCGGCGCTGTGGTGCTGGGCGCCGATACCGCCGTGGTGCTCGATGGTCGCATTCTGGGCAAACCGGCCGATCAGGCCGAGTGTTTGGCCACGCTGGCCGCGCTGTCCGGGCGTGAGCATCAGGTGCTGACCGCCGTGGCGCTGGCCAGCGCACAGCGCATCGAGTCGCGGGTGGTGAGCAGTCGCGTGCGCTTCCGCCCGCTGCGTGCGGGCGAGGCCGAGGCCTACTGGGCGACTGGTGAGCCCTGCGACAAGGCCGGCAGTTATGGTATTCAGGGGTTGGCGGCGGTGTTCGTCAGCCAGCTCGAAGGCAGTTATTCGGCCGTGGTCGGCCTGCCGCTGTGCGAAACCGCGCAGTTGCTGGGGGAGTTCGGAATTCCGTGCTGGCAGGCCTGACCTGCCGGCCCACAACAATGAGAATGGCGGTGGCCCCAAGCCGCAGCGCGCAGAGTAGGACGCATGAGCGAAGAGATCCTGATCAACATCACGCCGATGGAGTCGCGCGTGGCGGTGGTGGAAAACGGTGTGCTGCAGGAGGTGCATGTCGAGCGCACGCAGAAGCGCGGCATCGTCGGCAACATCTACAAGGGCAAGGTGGTGCGGGTGCTGCCCGGCATGCAGGCAGCCTTCGTCGACATCGGCCTGGAGCGCGCGGCTTTCATTCATGCCGCGGAAATCTCCAATCGCGAGGGTAGCGCCGTTGAGTCCATCGGCGCCCTGGTCCACGAGGGGCAGAGCCTGGTGGTGCAGGTGACCAAGGATCCGATCGGCACCAAGGGTGCACGCCTGACCACTCACCTCTCGATCCCTTCGCGCTACCTGGTCTACATGCCGCGTACCGCGCATGTCGGCATTTCCCTGAAGATCGAGGACGAGGCCGAGCGCGAGCGTCTCAAGCAGGTTGTGGCCGATTGCGTGGCTGCCGAGGGCATCGAGGAGGTCGGCGGTTTCATCCTGCGCACCGCCGCCGAGGGCGCTGGCAAGGACGAGATCCTGGTCGATATCCGCTACCTGCGTCGCCTGTGGGAGCAGATCGCTGCGCAGATGAAGACCGCATCGACCCCCACGGTGATCTACGAAGACCTTTCCCTGGCGCTGCGCACCCTGCGTGACCTGGTCAACCCGAAGATCGAGAAGATCCGCATCGACTCGCGGGAAACCTTCGGCAAGATCACCCAGTTCGTCGACGAGCTGATGCCGGAAATCGCCGATCGCCTGGAGCACTACCCCGGCGAGCGGCCGATCTTCGACCTGTATGGCGTCGAAGACGAGATCCAGCGTGCCCTGGAGCGCAAGGTGCCGCTCAAGTCCGGCGGCTACCTGATCATCGACCCGGCCGAGGCGATGACCACCATCGACGTCAACACCGGCGCCTTCGTCGGTCACCGCACCCTCGAAGAGACCATCTTCAAGACCAACCTCGAGGCAGCCACCGCCATTGCTCGCCAGCTGCGCCTGCGCAACATCGGCGGGATCATCATCATCGACTTCATCGACATGGAAGATGAAGAACACCAGCGCCAGGTGCTGCGCACCCTGGAGAAGCAGCTGGAGCGCGACCACGCCAAGACCAACATCATCGGCATCACCGAGCTGGGCCTGGTGCAGATGACCCGCAAGCGCACCCGCGAGAGCCTCGAACAGGTGCTGTGCGAGCCCTGCAGCGCCTGCCAGGGCCGCGGCAAGCTGAAGACGCCGGAAACCATCTGCTACGAAATCTTCCGTGAGATTCTCCGCGAGGCCCGCGCTTACCAGGCCGAGGGCTATCTGGTGCTGGCCGAGCAGAAGGTGGTCGACCGCCTGCTGGACGAGGAGTCAGGCAACGTCGCCGATCTGGAGGCCTTCATCGGTCGCACCATCAAGTTTCAGGTGGAGAGCATGTATTCCCAGGAGCAGTACGATGTCGTGCTGCTCTGAGGCGCTGCGCTGAATGGGCCTGCTGATTCGACTGCTGCGCGCGACGCTTGGCCTCTGCGCCATGCTGCTGGTGCTCGCCGCGCTCTATGTGAGCCTGGGGCGAGAGCTGGTGCCGCTGGTCGCCGAATACCGCGATGAAGTTCAGGTCAGAGCCCAGGCGGCAGTGGGCATGCCACTGTCGATCGGCCATCTGGAAGGCGGTTGGAGCGGCTTCGACCCGATCCTCACCGCGCATGACGTGCAGCTCGGCGAGGGCACCGACGTGGTGCGCCTCGACCAGGTGCGGGTGGTGCCGGATGTGCTCGCCAGTCTGTTGGCTCGGCAGCCGCGTATCGCCAACCTGCAGCTGGAGGGCCTGCAGCTCAGCCTGCGCCAGGCCGAGGACGGGCGCTGGACGGTCGAGGGCCTGCCGCAGCGCGAGCCGGCCGCAGCGCCGCAGCCGCAGAAGCTGATCGATGCGCTGCAGATGGTCGCCAAGGTATCGCTGCTGGGCAGCCAGCTGACTCTGGAGCCGCGCGGGCGTGAACCTCTCAGCCTGACCTACATCGACCTGACACTGCGCAGCGGCAGCGTGCGCCAGCATCTCGATGGTCGCCTGCGGCTGCCGGACGGCCAGCCGCTGGCCTTCGACCTCAAGGTCCAGCTGGACAGCCAGGACTGGCGCGCGAGCAAGGCCGACGCCTACCTGAGCCTGCCGCAGAGCGACTGGGCCGCCTGGTTGCCGGCCGGGCTCACCCGTGACTGGCACCTGGACCGCGCCCAGGCCGGCGGCGAGTTCTGGTTGCAGTGGGTTGCCGGCCAGGTGCAGCGTGGCGCGGCCCGCCTGCACGCACCGGAAGTGCGCGGCGCCTACGGCAAGCGCAAGGCCGTGCAGGTCAGCGATCTGGCGCTGAGCGCCTATTTCGAGCGGCGTGCGGACGGTTTCGATCTGCTGGTGGACGGTTTGGCGTTGAGTCTGGGTGATACCCGCTGGGGCGAGGTGCAACTGGCCCTGAGCCAGCAACTCGATGTCCAGGGGCAGGTGCAGCGCTGGGCGCTCAGTGCCGACCGCCTCGACTTGACCCCCCTGAGCCCGGTGATTCTGGCCCTGGCGCCGCTGCCCGATGCCGCTACCGAGGCCCTGGAAGCGCTGCGGCCAAGTGGCGCCCTGCGCAACGTGCAGCTCGACTACCGTCCGCAGCTGAGCGACGCCACGCGGGTGCGTTATTCGGCCAACCTGGAGCGCGTCAGCATCGGCGCCTGGCATGGCTCGCCGGCGGTAGAGAATGCCAGCGGCAGCGTGCGCGGCGACCTTGGTAGCGGCGAAGGGCTGACCGCCAGCGAGAACTTCGGCCTGCACTTCCCGGAGCTGTTCCCCGAGATGTGGCGCTACCGCCAGGCGGGCGCGCGCCTGCTGTGGGAGCTGGATGAGGAGGGTTTCACCCTGCAGAGCCCGTACCTGCAGGTGGTGGGCGACGAGGGGCGGGTAGCGGGCGATTTCCTGGTCCGGCTAAAGAAGGACCCGGCGCAAGAGGACTACATGGACCTGCGTGTCGGTCTCAAGGACGGCGATGCGCTGCAGGCCAAGAAGTACCTGCCGACCCGCTCGCCGGGCCTGAGCCCGGCCCTGGCCGACTGGCTGCAGACGGCAATTCGCGCCGGGCATATCGAGGATGGCTGGTTCCAGTACCAGGGTTCGCTGGCCAAGGGCGCCGACGAGGCGGCTCGCAGCATCAGCCTGTATTTTCTGGTGAACGGTGCCGAGCTGGCTTTCCAGCCTGGCTGGCCGAGCCTGCGCGAGGCGCGCGGCGAAGTACTGATCGAGGACGATGGCGTCGACGTGCGCGTGCCTGCAGCCCGCATTCTAGATAGCCGGGTCCGCGACGTGACGGTCAGCATTCCCAAGGCCGCCAACGGCCAGCCACCGCGCCTGGCGCTGGCGGGCGAGCTGGAGAGCAGCCTGCCCGATGCCCTTAAGATTCTCCAGGAAGCGCCCATCGGTACGGCCGAGACCTTCGCCGGCTGGCAGGGGCAGGGGCCGCTGAGCGGCAAGTTGAAACTGGATATCCCCCTGAGCCAGGGGCAGAAGCCGCAGATCCAGGTGGACTTCGCCACCCAGGGGGCACAGCTTAAGATCAGTACCCCCGAGCTGGAGCTGAGCCAGCTTGCTGGAGCCTTCCGTTTCAACAGCGCCAGCGGCCTCAGCGCACCGGATATTCGCGCCCAGGTGCTCGGGCATGCGGTGCGTGGGCGTGCCCTGGCGCAGGGCGCGCGCGGCAAGGCGCGCAGCCGTATTGAGGTCAATGGTCGGGTGGCGTTGAATCGCCTGAGCAGCTGGCTCGGTGTCACGCAGCCACTGCCGCTCAGTGGTGAGCTGCCCTATCAGCTGAGCCTGATTCTCGATGGCGGCGACAGCCAGCTGCGCGTCGACTCCAACCTCAAGGGGCTTGCGGTGAACCTGCCGGCTCCCTTCGCCAAGCCTGCCGCGGCTGAGCGCAGCACCAGCTGGCGTATGACCCTGCAGGGCCCGGAACGGCGCTACTGGCTGGACCATGGCGGCCTGGCCAACCTGGCGCTGGCCGCGCCGCCGGGGCAGTTCGGCAATGGTCGTGGTGAGCTGCGTCTGGGCGGCGATCCGGCGCGCCTGCCGAGCACGGCGGGGTTGCGGGTCAGCGGGCGTCTCGCCGAATTCGACTGGAGTGCCTGGCAGGCGGCGCTACAGCCCTACCAGGCGCTGGCCGGTGACGGGCAGAATCGCAAGCTGTTTGCCGGAGCTGATTTGCGCATCGATCAATTCAGTGGCTTCGGTACCCAGGTCGATAATCTGGGCGTGAAGCTGGCACCGGTGCAGGGCGGCTGGCAACTCGACCTGAGCAGTGCCCTGCTGGAAGGCAGGGTCGGCCTGCCCGATGCCAAAGGCGCGCCCATCGACATCGACCTGGCCCGTCTCAGCTTTCCGCCGGCCCAGCCGCCCGAGGCTGGCGCGCCGGTGCCGGACAAGCCCGACCCGCTGGCGACGGTCGACCCGCGGCAGATCCCCGCAGTGGATGTGCGCATCGCCAGGGTGATGCAGGGCGATGCGCTGATCGGCGCCTGGTCGCTCAAGGCCCGGCCCTCTCCGCAGGGCGTGCGCTTCAGTGAACTCAAGCTTGACCTCAAGGGGCTCAAGGTCGGTGGCGAGCTGGGCTGGGAAGGCGCTGCCGGTAGCAGTGCCAGCTGGTACAAGGGGCGTATCGAGGGCAAGAACCTGGCCGATATCCTCAGCGCCTGGGGCTATGCGCCGAGCGCCACCAGCGAGCGTTTCCGCCTGGACATGGATACCCGCTGGCCTGGCTCGCCCGCCTGGTTCGGCCTGCAACGGTTGTCCGGTAGTCTGGATGCCAGCCTGCGCAAGGGTCAGTTCGTCGAAGTGCAGGGCTCGGCCTCGGCCCTGCGCGTGTTCGGCCTGCTCAACTTCAACTCGATCAGCCGTCGCCTGCGCCTGGACTTCTCCGACCTGCTTGGCAAGGGCTTCAGCTACGACACCACCAAGACCCTGCTGGTCGGCCAGGATGGCGTTTTCCAGACTCGCGAGCCACTCAAGGTCGTTGGTCCATCCAGCACCCTGGAGCTGAACGGTACTCTGGACATGGCACGTGAGCAGATCGATGCCAAGCTGCTGGTGACCCTGCCGGTGACCAACAACCTGCCGCTGGCCGCATTGATTGTCGGTGCGCCGGCCGTCGGCGGCGCGCTGTTCATTGCCGACAAGCTGCTGGGGGATCGCGTGGCCCGCTTCGCCAGCGTGCAGTACAAGGTCAAGGGGCCCTGGCAGGACCCGGAGATCAGCTTCGAGAAGCCGTTCGAGAAGCCGCGCTGAGTGACTTGCGGTAGGATGCAGGTATCAATCGGACGGAAGTTTCCATGTCCCTCGCCGTAATCCAGATGGTCAGCCAGGACGATGTCCTGGCCAACCTTGCCGCCGCTCACCGCCTGCTGCAGCAGGCCGCCGAGGCGGGGGCGCGTCTTGCCGTGCTGCCGGAAAACTTCGCCGCCATGGGTCGCCGCGACCTGGCCGCGCTCGGCCGTGCCGAGGCCGAAGGCCAGGGACCGATCCTGCCCTGGCTACGCCAGAGCGCTCATGATCTGGGCCTGTGGATAGTCGCCGGCACCATTCCCCTGCCGCCAGACGGCCAGCCCAGCGCCAAGGCACATGCCTGTTCCCTGCTGATCGATGAGCACGGCGAGCGCGCCGCCCGCTACGACAAGCTGCACCTGTTCGACGTGGATGTCGCCGATGCGCGCGGCCGCTATCGCGAGTCGGACGACTATGCCTTCGGTGGACGCGTGGTAGTGGCCGACACCCCGGTCGGCCGGCTCGGCCTGACGGTGTGCTACGACCTGCGTTTCCCCGAGCTGTACAGCCGCCTGCGCGAGGCGGGCGCCGAGCTGATCAGCGCACCGGCGGCCTTCACCGCTGTTACCGGCGCGGCGCACTGGCAGGTGCTGACCCGCGCGCGCGCCATTGAAACCCAGTGCTATGTGCTGGCGGCAGGACAGGGCGGCAGCCACCCGGGTGGCCGTGAGACCTTCGGCCATTCGGCGATCATCGACCCCTGGGGCCGTGTGCTCGCCGAACAGCCCCTGGGTGAGGCGGTGCTGCTGGCCAGCCGCGATGCCTCCGAGCAGGCGGCGATTCGCCAGCGCATGCCGGTGGCCCTTCACAGACGATTCATCGCGCCGGAACAACCCGGTCCGGCGCCCACGGAGCAACCATGAGCGATATCCTCGGCCGCGTCAGCGGTCATCTGCTGAGCCCTGGTAACCTGACCATCGAGCAGCTGCCGGCGATCCTCGGCGAACTGGCCGGCCCCGGCATCGACGCCGCCGATCTGTACTTCCAGAGCCAGGTCTCCGAGTCCTGGGTGCTGGAGGACGGCATCGTCAAGGAAGGCAGCTTCAACCTCGATCAGGGCGTTGGCGTGCGCGCCCAGTCTGGCGAGAAGACCGGTTTCGCCTACAGCAACGCCATCCATGCCGAGGCCCTGAGCCAGGCGGCGCGCGCCGCTCGCTCGATTGCCCGCGCGGGCCAACAGGGCCGCGTGCAGGCCTTCGCCAGCCCGGCGGTGGTGGCGCTGTATGCCCAGGACAACCCGCTGGAAGTGCTGGAGCGTGCCGAGAAGGTCGAGCTGCTCAAGCGCATCGACCAGTTCACCCGTAGCCTCGATCCGCGCATCAAGCAGGTCACGGTCAGCCTGGCCGGGGTCTGGGACCATGTGCTGGTGGCTGCCAGTGATGGCAGCCTGGGCGCCGACATCCGTCCGTTGGTGCGTTTCAACGTCAGCGTCATCGTTGAGCACAACGGCCGCCGCGAGCGCGGTGGTCACGGTGGTGGCGGGCGCAGCGACTATCGCTACTTCCTCGAACTCGATCAGCACGGCGAGGAGCGTGCCAAGGGCTACGCCCGCGAGGCATTGCGCCAGGCGCTGGTCAACCTGGAGGCGATTCCCGCGCCGGCCGGCACCCTGCCGGTGGTGATGGGCGCCGGCTGGTCCGGCGTGCTGCTGCACGAGGCAGTCGGTCATGGCCTGGAGGGCGACTTCAACCGCAAGGGCAGCTCGGCCTACAGCGGCAAGGTCGGTGAGCGGGTAGCGTCGAGCCTGTGCACCATCGTCGACGATGGCACCCTGGCGGGCCGCCGCGGCTCGCTGAGCCTGGACGACGAAGGCACCCGCACCCAGTGCACCACGCTGATCGAGAACGGCGTGCTCAAGGGCTACATGCAGGACAAGCTGAACGCACGCCTGATGGGCGTGGCCCCGACCGGCAACGGCCGGCGCGAGTCTTACGCGCACCTGCCGATGCCGCGCATGACCAACACCTACATGCTGGCCGGCGAGAGCGATCCGGAAGAAATCATCCGCTCGGTGAAACGCGGCATCTACTGCGCCAACCTCGGCGGCGGCCAGGTCGACATTACCAGCGGCAAGTTCGTGTTCTCCACCAGCGAGGCCTACCTGATCGAGGACGGCAGGATCACCGCGCCAGTCAAGGGCGCGACCCTGATCGGCAACGGGCCGGAGGCGATGAGCCGGGTGTCCATGGTCGGTAACGACCTGGCGCTGGACAGTGGTGTGGGCACCTGCGGCAAGGACGGTCAGTCGGTGCCGGTGGGCGTCGGCCAGCCGACCCTGAAGATCGACGCGATCACCGTGGGCGGCACCGGCGCCTGAGGCGCCGGTGCGGGACGCGCCTGGTGATCCGGGGCGTTAACGCAGGCCGCGCTGGACCTCGTCCAGATCGCGGATGTATTTGAAGACTTTGCGCGCGGCGGCGGGCGGCTTGTTGTGGGCCGCTTCATGCTGGGCATGACGGATCAGGCTGCGCAGGTGCTGGCGGTCGGCCTCCGGATAGTCGGCGACGAAACTCTCCAGGGTGCTGTCGTCGCCGGCGATCAGGCGGTCACGCCAGCGCTCCAGATTGTGGAAGCGCTCGTTGTATTCGCGGGTGGAGCTGTCGACCTGGTCGATCAGCGCCAGAATGGCGTCGATGTCCTGGTCGCGCATGAGCTTGCCGATGAACTGGACGTGGCGCTTCTTGGCGGCATTGGCCGTGTGTTTAGGGGCTTCGGCCAGGGCCTTGCGCAGGCCGTCGGTGATCGGCAGCTTGGCGATCAGCTCGGGCTTGAGGGTGGTCAGGCGGGCGCCGAGATCCTGCAGGGCGTGCAGTTCGCGCTTGATCTGGGTCTTGCTCTTCTCGCCGGAGAAGTCTTCGTCGTATGAATCAGCCATGGGGGCGGTCCGGATGGAAACGCTGTCATGATAACCAGTCAGGGGGAGCCTGTCCGCAGCGGACCGGCCTCCCGTCGTTGGAGTGCAACATGAGTTCAGCACAAGCAGTGGGCCCTCAGGCCCTGCCGGACCTGCAGGCGCAGGTCGAGCAGATCATCGCCGAGGCGCGCCGCCAGGGCGCCAGCGCCTGTGAAGTGGCGGTGTCGATGGAGCAGGGCTTGTCCACCACGGTCCGCCAGGGCGAGGTCGAGACGGTCGAGTTCAACCGCGACCAGGGCTTCGGCATCACCCTGTATGTCGGCCAGCGCAAGGGATCGGCCAGCACCTCGGCGAGCGGCGAGGCGGCCATTCGCGAGACGGTGGCGGCGGCCCTGGCTATCGCCAGGCATGCCTCCGAGGACGATTGTGCCGGCCTCGCCGACGCCGCGCTGATGGCGCGCGAACTGCCGGATCTGGACCTCTATCACCCCTGGGGCATCGCGCCGGAGCAGGCGGTGGAACTGGCCCTGGCTTGCGAGGCGGCGGCCTTCGCCACCGACAAACGCATCAGCAACGCCGACGGTACCAGCCTCAGCACCCATCAGGGCTGCCGCGTCTATGGCAACAGCCATGGCTTCGTCGGCGGCTATGCCAGCACCCGGCATAGCCTCAGTTGCGTGATGATCGCCGAGGGCGAGGGGCAGATGCAGCGCGACTACTGGTATGACGTCAACCGCCAGGGCGAGCTGCTCGCCGATCCGCTGTCGATCGGGCGCAAGGCCGCTGAGCGCAGCGTGGCGCGCCTCGGTGCGCGTCCGGTGCCGACGTGCGAGGTGCCGGTGCTGTTTGCCGCGGAACTGGCCACCGGCTTGTTCGGGCATTTCCTCGCAGCCATTTCCGGCGGCAACCTGTACCGCCATTCCTCGTTCCTCGAAGGGGCGCTGGGTCAGCGTCTGTTCCCCGAGTGGCTGAACCTTGACGAGCGCCCGCACATTCCGCGGGCCATGGGTAGCGCGACCTTCGATGGCGATGGCCTGGCCACCTATGCCAAGCCCTTCGTCGCTGGCGGCGAGCTGGTGTCCTATGTCCTCGGCACCTATTCCGGGCGCAAGCTGGGCCTGCCCAGCACGGCCAATTCCGGGGGCGTGCACAACCTGTTCGTCAACCATTGCGACGAGGATCAGCAGGCCCTGATCAAGCGTATGGGGCGTGGCCTGCTGGTGACCGAGCTGATGGGGCAGGGGCTCAACCTGGTCACCGGCGACTACTCGCGCGGCGCCGCCGGCTTCTGGGTGGAGAATGGCGAGATCCAGTTCCCGGTGCAGGAAGTGACCATCGCTGGCAACCTCAAGGATATGTTCCGCCAGATCGTCGCGGTTGGCTGCGACCTGGAGCTGCGCGGCAATATTCGCACCGGCTCGGTGCTGATCGAGCGCATGACCGTCGCCGGCAGCTGATCGGCTGCGCAACGAAAAAGGGGCCCGTGGGCCCCTTTTTTCATGAGTCGGCGTTCACTCGCCTTCGTCGAACTTGTTGTCGATCAGCGCCGCCAGGGCGTCCAGTGCCTGGTCGGCCTGTTCGCCCTCGCTAGACAGGTGCAGGCTGGTGCCCTTGCCGGCGGCCAGCATCATCACCGCCATGATGCTCTTGCCGTCTACCAGCGCTTCCGGCGAGCGGCCCACGCGGACCTGGCAGGGGAAGCTGCTGGCCACGCCGACGAACTTGGCGGCAGCGCGCGCGTGCAGGCCGAGCTTGTTGATGATGGTGATCTCGCGGGTGGGCATTGCAGTCCTTAGCCGAGGTCGCGATGGCGAACCTGGACGTTCTTCAGTACGGGTTTAAGGGCCTCGCCCAGGCGATTGGCCAGGTACACCGAGCGATGGTGGCCGCCAGTACAGCCGATGGCGACGGTCACGTAGGCCCGGTTGCTGGCGGCGAAGCGCGGCAACCACTTGTTCAGGTAGGCCTGGATGTCCTGGTACATCTCCTCGACATCCGGTTGTGCCGCCAGGTACTCCGCCACTGGTGCCTCCAGGCCGGACATGTCGCGCAGGTCCGGCTTCCAGTATGGGTTGGGCAGGCAGCGCACATCGAACACCAGGTCGGCGTCCACCGGCATGCCACGTTTGAAGCCGAACGATTCGACCAGGAAGGCGGTACCCGGTTCCGGCTTGTTCAGCAGGCGCAACTTGATGCTGTCGCGCAGCTGGTAGAGGTTGAGGTGGGTGGTGTCGATCTTCAGGTCGGCCAGATCGATGATCGGCGCCAGCAGCAGGGCCTCGTCGCGGATGGCCTCGGCCAGGGCGCGATCTTCATTGGTCAGCGGGTGGCGCCTGCGGGTCTCGGAGAAACGCTTGAGCAGGGTCTCCTCGTCGGCATCGAGATACAGCACGTCGCACTGGATATGACGGGCGCGCACCTCGTCGAGCAGTTCGGGAAAACGCTTGAGCTGACTGGGCAGGTTGCGCGCGTCCACCGATACGGCGACCTGCGGATGCAGCAGCTCGGTCTGCAACAGGGCGCGCTCGGCCAGGTCAGGCAGCAGGCCGGCCGGCAGGTTGTCGATGCAGTAGAAGCCGTTGTCTTCCAGCACGTCGAGGGCAGTGCTCTTGCCCGAGCCGGAACGACCGCTGACGATGATCAGACGCATGACGCCCCCCGTGTTCAGTGGCCGCTCTGGACGTCGACCACGACCTGGTACAGGCCCTCGTTGCTCTGTGCCTGGCGCAGACGGTCGCGCACATCCGCGCGGTCGAGCATGCTGGCGATCTGCCGGAGCAGCTCCAGATGCTCATCGGTGGCCGCTTCCGGCACCAGCAGGACGAACAGCAAATCGACCGGCGCGCCGTCGATGGCATCGAAGTCCACCGCCGCATCCAGGTGCAGTACGGCGCTGATCGGCGCCTGACAGCCCGGCAGGCGGCAGTGCGGGATGGCGATGCCGTTGCCGAAGCCGGTGGAGCCGAGCTTCTCGCGGGCAATCAGATTTTCGAAGATGTCCTGAGCGTCCAGATCGGTGAGATCGCGGGCAACCAGGTTGGCAATCTGTTCGAGTACACGTTTCTTGCTGCCTCCCGGCACGTTCACTAGAGAACGTGCGGGAGTCAGTATGGTTTCGAGTCGGATCATGAGGGGGGTGGTGTCAGCGAGCCGTGGCGCCTTGCAGGCGACCCAGCTGCTTTTCCTTGTGCTTGATCAGTTGTCGGTCGAGTTTGTCGGTCAGCAGGTCGATGGCCGCATACATGTCTTCGTGCTCGGCGTTGGCCACGATTTCACCGCCGGCAATGTGCAGGGTCGCTTCGATCTTCTGCTTCAGCTTCTCGACCTCCATGATGACCTGCACATTGGTGATCTTGTCGAAATGGCGTTCCAGCCGGCTCAACTTCTCGCCGACATAGTCACGCAGAGCGTCGGTCACATCCAGTTGATGTCCACTGATGTTGACTTGCATACCGCTTCTCCTTGTTGCCTGGTGTAAGAGACAGACTAGCTTGTCTGCCGCCGTAACACGTTGGCTGAAAGGGCTGGTGCACTGCGGGCCATGCTTCCCCCATGCAGGGTATCTGGCGCTGGTACGGTGGTGCAGAAGCCTTCCGTTCAGGGCCGCTTACATCAGTCGCTTGCGTTCGCTGGATGGTGCTATGCCGAGCGATTCGCGGTACTTGGCGACAGTGCGGCGGGCTACCTGAATGCCCTGTGCTTCCAGTAAACCAGCGATCTTGCTGTCACTCAACGGCTTTTTCGCGTTTTCCGCGGCCACCAGTTTCTTGATGATGGCGCGGATTGCGGTGGACGAGCATTCGCCGCCTTCGGAAGTGCTGACGTGGCTGGAGAAGAAGTACTTCAGCTCGTAGATGCCACGCGGGGTATGCATGAATTTCTGCGTGGTGACGCGCGAGATGGTCGACTCGTGCATGCCCACCGCCTCGGCGATGTCGTGCAGGACCAGAGGCTTCATCGCCTCGTCGCCGTAGTCGAGGAAGCCGCGCTGGTGCTCGACGATCTGCGTCGCCACCTTCATCAGCGTTTCGTTGCGGCTCTGCAGGCTCTTGATGAACCAGCGTGCTTCCTGCAGCTGGTTGCGCATGAAGGTGTTGTCGGCGCTGGAGTCGGCGCGCTTGACGAAACCGGCGTACTGCGGATTGACGCGCAGACGCGGTACCGCCTCCTGGTTCAGCTCCACCAGCCAGCGCTCGTTGTGCTTGCGCACGATTACGTCCGGCACCACGTACTCGGGCTCGTTGGCCTCGATCTGCGAGCCCGGGCGCGGGTTGAGGCTTTGAATGAGCTCGATGATCTGCTTGAGCTCGTCTTCCTTGAGCTTCATGCGGCGCAGCAGCTGGCTGTAGTCGCGGCTGCCGAGGACATCGAGGTACTCGCTGGCCAGGCGCTGTGCTTCGCTCAGCCAGGGTGTGTTGGCGGGTAGCTGGCGCAGTTGCAGCAGCAGGCATTCGCGCAGGTCGCGGGCGCCGATGCCGGCGGGCTCGAAGTGCTGGATGCGATGCAGTACGGCCTCGACCTCGTCGGCTTCGACCTCCAGTTCCGGGTCGAAGGACTCGACGATCTCGTCGATGCTCTCTTCCAGGTAGCCCTGGTCGTTGATGCAGTCGATGATGGTGACGCCGATCAGCTTGTCCTTGTCGGACATCGGCACCAGGTTCAGTTGCCACAGCAGGTGACTCTGCAGGCTCTCGCCGGCGGAGGTGCGGGTGGTGAAATCCCACTCGTCGTCATCGTTGCTCGGCAGGCTGCTGGCGCTGGTCTGGTAGACGTCTTCCCAGGCGGTGTCGACGGGTAGTTCGCTGGGAATGCGGTCATGCCAGTCGCCGTCTTCGGCGCTTTCGTTGTTGTTGACCGCGACCGTGCTGTCCTGGAAGTTCGAGTTGTCCTGCTGAGTGGTTCCGGCCTGTTCGGCCGCATCGGCCATCGGGTCGGAGTTGTCGAAATCTTCGCCGTCTTCCTGACGTTCCAGCATGGGGTTGGATTCCAGGGCCTCCTGGATTTCCTGCTGCAGGTCCAGGGTGGAGAGCTGGAGGAGACGGATAGCCTGTTGCAGCTGCGGAGTCATCGTCAGCTGCTGGCCCATCTTGAGGACTAGCGACGGTTTCATGGTGTGGGGCTGGGTACCTTGTTCACTTGCCGGCGCGCGGCGCCATCCACTGCAGGGCGGCGAACCGCCCTAGGAAGCAAATTATATGCCTGACCTTGAATGATTCTAGCCCTTTGCGCAAGCCTCGCACGGGGCTCGGCTCACAGACGGAATTCATGCCCCAGGTAGACTTCCTTGACCAGCTGGTTGGCCAGGATGGTTTCGGCATCGCCCTCGGCGATCAGCTGGCCGTCGTTGACGATGTAGGCGGTCTCGCAGATGTCCAGGGTCTCGCGCACGTTGTGATCGGTGATCAGTACACCGATGCCCTTGGCCTTGAGGTGGTGGATGATCTGCTTGATGTCGCCCACCGAAATCGGGTCGACGCCGGCGAAGGGTTCGTCGAGCAGGATGAACTTCGGTTCGGTGGCCAGGGCGCGGGCGATTTCTACGCGGCGCCGTTCGCCACCGGACAGGCTCATGCCCAGGCTGTCGCGGATGTGGCTGATGTGGAATTCCTGCAGCAGGGCTTCCAGGGCCTTGTCGCGGCCGGCGCGGTCGAGGTCCTTGCGGGTCTCGAGGATGGCCATGATGTTGTCGGCCACCGACAGCTTGCGGAAGATGGAGGCTTCCTGCGGCAGGTAGCCGATGCCGGAGCGGGCGCGGCCATGCATGGGCTGGTGGCTGAGGTCCTGGTTGTCGATCAGCACGCGGCCCTGATCGGCCTGGACCAGGCCGACGATCATGTAGAAGCAGGTGGTCTTGCCGGCGCCGTTGGGGCCGAGCAGGCCGACGATCTGGCCGCTGTCGATGGACAGGCTGACGTCGCGGACCACCTGGCGGCCCTTGTAGCTCTTGGCCAGGTGCTGGGCTTTGAGAGTCGCCATTACTGCGCCTGCCCCGCTTGGCCGTCTTTCTTGCGCGGTTGCAGGATCATGTCGATCCGCGGGCGTGGCATCGAGACATTGCTACCCGTGGCGCGGCCGGCGTTGACGATCTGGCGCTGGGTGTCATAGACGATCTTCTCGCCTTCGAAGGTATTACCCTGCTGGATCACCTTGGCCTGATCGATCAGCACGATGCGCTCGTTGGTCGCGTAGTACTGAATGGTCAGGCCGTAGGCCTTGACGATGTCCTTGTCGGCGGAAGGCTTCTGCTCGTAGTAGGCCGGTTTGCCCACCGAGGTGAAGACCTCGATTTCGCCATTGGCATCCTGGGTGATGGTCACGGTGTCACCAGTGATCTTCAGGGTGCCCTGAGTGATCACCACGCCGCCGCGATACACCGCCACGCCTTGCTTGTCGTCCAGTTCTGCGCTGTCCGCCTGCACCCGGATCGGTTGGTCGCGGTCGCTGGGCAGTGCCCAGGCGCTGGCGCTTCCGAGCGCGGCGCCCAGGCTGAGCAGTAGGGGGAAGGTTTTAACGAACCTCATGCTGGCCTCTTACGTTGGACAGCAAGCTGATCTTGCCGTCGTTCATGTACGCTTTCATTCCCTGTGCCGTGGTCACCCCATTGGCGGCCTCGATTCTAACGGCTTGCTGGGTCTGCGCATATTCTTTGTCTGGGAATACGGTGGCGCGGCTGGTGGTGATCACGGTGGCGCGGTTCTGTGCATCGGTGCGGGCAATGCGCACGTTGTCGATCAGCTCGACCTGCTTGCCCTCCGGTGCGACCTCGCCCTTGTCGCTGCGCACATGCCAGGGGTACTGGGTGCCGCGGTACAGTTGCAGATCGGGCTTTTCCACCAGGGTGATGTCGCTGGCCTTGATGTGCTCCAGCTTGGTGGCGGTCATTTCGTACTGCAGTTGGCCGTCTGCCTGGAACTGCTGGGCGCTGGCACCGACCACATAGAAGTCGATGGTGGTGTCGGATTCGGCGGCCGCCTGGCGCTCCATGAAGCTTTCCGGGCGGACGTTCCAGTAGCCGAGGGCGCCGATCAGGGCTACCGCCAGCAGGCCGATCACGTAATTGCGCAGTTTGCCGTTCATGGGTGATTCCTAGAGGTAGGCAGCCTGGGCGGCTTCCAGCGTGCCCTGGGCGCGCATGATCAGCTCGCAGAATTCGCGTGCCGCACCTTCGCCGCCGCGGGCGGCGGTGACGCCGTGCGCATGCTGGCGCACGAAGCTGTCGGCGCTGGCCACGGCCATGCCCAGGCCGACGCGGCGGATCACCGGCAGGTCGGGCAGGTCGTCACCCAGATACGCGACCTGGTTATAGGATAAGCCCAGCTCGCCGAGCAGTTCATCCAGAACGACAAGCTTGTCCTCGCGGCCCTGGTACAGGTGCTGGATGCCCAGGTTCTGGGCGCGGCGCTCGACCACCGGGGTCTTGCGTCCGCTGATGATGGCGGTGCGCACCCCGGAGTTGATCAGCATCTTGATGCCGTGGCCGTCCAGGGTGTTGAAAGTCTTGAACTCGCTGCCGTCCGTGAGGAAGTACAGGCGGCCGTCGGTGAGTACACCGTCGACGTCGAAGATGGCCAGTTTCACGCCCTTGGCGCGTTGCAGCAGGTCGGCAGTCATTTACATCACTCCGGCGCGCAGCAGGTCGTGCATGTTGAGGGCGCCAACCGGCTTGTCCTCGTCATCCACCACCACCAGCGCGTTGATCTTGTGGTCTTCCATGATTTTCAGTGCCTCGGCGGCGAGCATCTCGGCGCGAGCGGTCTTGCCGTGCAAGGTCATTACCTGGTCGATGCTGGCATCGCGCACATCGATGCCCTTGTCCAGGGTGCGGCGCAGGTCGCCGTCGGTAAAGATGCCGGCGAGCTTGCCGTCGGCTTCGACGATAACGGTCATGCCCAGGCCCTTGCGGGTCATTTCCAGTAGCGCATCGCGCAGCGAGGTGCCGCGTGACACCAGTGGCAGGCGCTCGCCAGCGTGCATCACGTTCTCCACCTTGAGCAGCAGGCGTCGGCCAAGGGCGCCGCCCGGGTGGGAGAAGGCGAAGTCTTCGGCGGTGAAGCCTCGGGCTTCCAGCAGGGCAATGGCCAGAGCGTCGCCGATCACCAGGGAGACGGTGGTGGAGGAGGTCGGTGCCAGGTTGAGCGGGCAGGCCTCCTGGGCGACGCGGGCGTCCAGGTTGACTTCGGCAGCCTTGGCCAGTGGCGACTCCGGGTTGCCGGTCATGCTGATCAGCTGGATGCCGAGGCGCTTGATCAGCGGCAGCAGGGTGACGATCTCGGCGGTGGAACCGGAGTTGGAAAGGGCCAGCACCACGTCTTCCTTGGTGATCATGCCCATGTCGCCGTGGCTCGCCTCGGCAGGGTGCACGAAGAAGGCCGGTGTGCCGGTGCTGGCCAGGGTGGCGGCGATCTTGTTGCCGATGTGCCCGGACTTGCCCATGCCGACCACTACGACGCGGCCCTTGCAGGTCAGGATCATTTCGCAGGCGCGCACGAAGTCGGCGTCGATGCGGCTCAGCAGGCTTTCGACGGCCTCGGCTTCGAGGCGAATGGTGCGTTGCGCGGACTGGATCAGGTCGCTGGTCTGGCTCATGGGTACTTCGCGGGACTCGACACAAAAGGAAGCGAGTATAACGACAAAGCCGCTTTGGCTCACCTGAAGTGCGTTGCCGTCATTGCATCTTGTGACCATTTGTTATGAAAAGGTTGCAGTGGCTTGGGCTGCAGGCCCCGCCGATGCTATATTCCGCGCCCTGTTCGGCCCTGACTGCGGCGCCAGGTATCCCCGTCGCGGGTTGTGGCGTCTGACCCGGGAAGGTCCGTGTAACAAGGAGTTTGGATGAGCGCCGAGAATGCCTATGCCGTCGAGTTGAAGGGCCTGACCTTCAAGCGTGGCGCGCGCAACATCTTCGACAATGTCGATATCCGCATACCGCGTGGCAAGGTCACCGGCATCATGGGGCCCTCCGGCTGTGGCAAGACTACGCTGCTGCGGCTGATCGCCGCCCAGCTCAAGCCGGCCAGTGGCGAGGTCTGGGTCAACGGACAGAACCTGCCGAGCCTGTCGCGCAGCGATCTGTTCGACATGCGCAAGCAGTTCGGCGTGCTGTTCCAGAGTGGGGCGCTGTTTACCGACCTGGATGTGTTCGAGAACGTGGCCTTCCCGCTGCGCGTGCACACCCAGCTGTCCGACGAGATGATTCGCGACATCGTATTGATGAAGCTGCAGGCCGTGGGCCTGCGTGGCGCCGTCGAGCTGATGCCGGATGAGCTGTCTGGCGGCATGAAGCGTCGCGTGGCATTGGCCCGGGCGATCGCCCTCGACCCGCAGATCCTGATGTACGACGAGCCGTTCGTCGGCCAGGACCCCATCGCCATGGGTGTGCTGGTGCGCCTGATTCGTCTGCTCAACGATGCCCTCGGCATCACCAGCATCGTGGTGTCCCACGACCTGGCCGAGACCGCCAGCATCGCCGACTACATCTACGTAGTGGGCGATGGTCAGGTGCTGGGGCAGGGCACGCCGGCTGAGCTGATGAACTCAACCAACCCGCGCATTCAGCAGTTCATGAAGGGTATACCGGACGGTCCGGTGCCTTTCCACTACCCGGCTCCGGGCTACCTCGACGATTTGCTGGGAGCGCGCTGATGCGTAGGAAGTCCCCTGTTGAACGCATAGCCCTGCTTGGGCGCGCGGGTATAGATGTGGTGCAGGCGATGGGGCGTTCGACCCTGTTCCTGCTCAGTTCGCTGTTCGGTCGCAGTGGTCTGCGCAACGGCGGCCAGTTGCTGATCCGACAGCTGTATTCGGTGGGCGTGCTGTCGCTGCCTATCATCATCGTCGCCGGGCTGTTCATCGGCATGGTGCTGGCGCTGCAGGGTTACAACATCCTGACCAGCTACGGCTCGGAGCAGGCGGTCGGGCAGATGGTTGCCCTGACCCTGTTGCGCGAGCTCGGCCCGGTAGTGACCGGCCTGCTGTTCGCCGGGCGTGCCGGCTCGGCGCTGACCGCCGAGATCGGCAACATGAAGTCCACCGAGCAGCTGTCCAGCCTGGAAATGATCGGCGTCGACCCGCTCAAGTACATCATCGCCCCGCGCCTGTGGGCCGGTTTCATCTCCATGCCGCTGCTGGCCGCGATCTTCAGCGTGGTCGGCATCTGGGGCGGGGCGATGGTTGCTGTCGACTGGCTGGGTGTCTATGAAGGTTCGTTCTGGTCGAACATGCAGAACAGCGTGCAATTCACCGAAGACGTGCTCAATGGTGTGATCAAGAGCGTGGTGTTCGCCTTCGTGGTGACCTGGATTGCCGTGTTCCAGGGCTATGACTGCGAGCCCACCTCGGAAGGCATCAGTCGTGCCACCACCAAGACCGTGGTCTACGCCTCCCTGGCCGTGCTCGGCCTCGACTTTATTCTGACCGCCCTGATGTTTGGAGATCTCTGATGCAAAGCCGCTCCCTGGAAATCGGCGTCGGCCTGTTCCTGCTGGCCGGACTGCTGGCGTTGCTGCTGCTTGCCCTGCGGGTCAGCGGCCTGTCGGCCACGAGTTCGGGTGACACCTACAAGCTGTATGCGAACTTCGACAATATTGCTGGTCTGACTGTCAGGGCCAAGGTCACCATGGCTGGCGTGACCATCGGCAAGGTCACCGCCATCGACCTGGATCGCGACAGCTACACCGGTCGCGTGACCATGGAGATCGAAAAGCGGGTCGACAACCTGCCGCTCGATTCCACGGCGTCCATCCTCACGGCCGGCCTGCTGGGTGAGAAGTACATCGGCATCAGCGTCGGCGGCGAGGAAGATCTGCTCGCGGACGGCGCCACCATTCACGACACCCAGTCGGCGCTGGTACTGGAAGACCTGATTGGCAAATTCCTGATGAACTCGGTGAACAAGGACAGCAAATGAACACCCTCAATCTCCTGCGTCGCGGCCTGCTGATCCTGCTGGCGAGCCTGCCCCTGGTGGCGGCGGCGGCGCCGACCGCGCATGACGTGGTGAAGAGCACCACCGACGAGCTGATTGGTGATCTGAAGGCCAACAAAACCGGTTATCAGCAGAACCCACAGGCCTTCTACGATACGCTGGAGCGCATTCTCGGGCCGGTGGTCGATAGCGCGGGCATCTCGCGCAGCATCATGACCGTCAAGTATTCGCGTCGCGCCAGCGATGAGCAGCTCAAGCGTTTCGAAGACAACTTCAAGCGCAGCTTGATGCAGTTCTACGGCAACGCCCTGCTCGAGTACGACAATCAGAACATCCGCGTGCTGCCGGCCAAGGTCGAAGGCGCCGACCGCGCCAGTGTCGGCATGGAAGTCAGTGACAGCAAAGGCACCGTCTACCCCGTCTCCTACACCATGGTGCAGCTCGATGGGCAGTGGAAGCTGCGCAACGTGATCATCAATGGCATCAACGTCGGCAAGCTGTTCCGCGATCAGTTCGCCGACAGCATGCAGCGCAACGGCAATGACCTGGACCGCACCATCGATGGCTGGGCCGAAGTGGTGGCCAAGGCCAAGGAAAGCACCGAAGGTCAGCAGGCGAGTGGCCAATGAGCGAGACCGCCATTCGTCAGGGTGCCGGCGGCGAGCTGCTGCTCAGCGGTGTGCTCGACTATCGCAGCGGGCCGGCTCTGCGTGAGCAGGGGCGGCAACTGATCGCGGCCAGTGCGGCCAGCGCCCTGGTCCTCGATTGCGCCGCCGTGGAGAAGTCCAGCAGCGTCGGTTTGTCCCTGCTGCTCGCTTTCATGCGTGATGCCAGGGCCGCCGGCAAAAGCCTCAAGGTGCGCGGACTGCCGCAGGACATGCAGGGCATCGCCCGGGTTTCCGGTCTGCACGAGCTGCTCGACCTGCCGGCCTGACCCCGCAGCAGAGCCCTCCGTCTGCCGGGCTTCGCAGGCGGGGGGCTTTTTTGTATGATTGCCGACCCGCGAGCCTTGGCCCGCCCATGAATTCTTTTGCGCCGATCGAGGTTGAGCATGCAGGCCGTAGAAGTTAAGAACCTCCTTGAGGCCAAGTTGCCCAACACCCGTGTCGAGGTGGAAGGCGAAGGCTGCAACTTCCAGCTGAACCTGATCAGCGACGAACTGGCCGCGCTCAGCCCGGTCAAGCGCCAGCAACAGATCTATGCCCACCTCAACGAGTGGATCGCCAGTGGCGCCATCCACGCCGTGACCATGAAATTCTTCAGCCAGGCCTCCTGGGCCGAGCGTTCTTGAGCCCGAGACCCGAATGGACAAACTGATCATCACCGGCGGTATCCGCCTCGACGGCGAAATCCGCATTTCCGGCGCGAAGAACTCCGCGCTGCCGATCCTCGCCGCCACCCTGCTGGCCGATACCCCGGTCACCGTGTGCAACCTGCCGCACCTGCACGACATCACCACCATGATTGAGCTATTCGGCCGCATGGGCGTGCAGCCGATCATCGACGAGAAGCTCTCGGTCGAAGTCGACGCCAGCACCATCAAGACCCTGGTCGCGCCCTACGAGCTGGTCAAGACCATGCGCGCCTCGATCCTGGTACTCGGCCCGATGGTCGCCCGTTTCGGTGAGGCCGAAGTGGCGCTGCCCGGCGGTTGCGCCATCGGTTCGCGTCCGGTTGACCTGCACATCCGCGGTCTCGAGGCCATGGGCGCCAAGATCGATGTAGAGGGCGGCTACATCAAGGCCAAGGCGCCGGAAGGCGGCCTGCGTGGCGCACACTTCTTCTTCGATATCGTCAGTGTGACCGGTACCGAGAACATCATGATGGCTGCCGCCCTGGCCAAGGGTCGCACCGTACTGGAAAACGCCGCGCGCGAGCCGGAAGTGGTCGACCTGGCCAACTTCATCAATGCCATGGGCGGCAAGGTCAGCGGCGCCGGCACCGACACCATCGTCATCGACGGCGTCGAACGCCTTGGTGGCGGTCGTTACAGCGTGATGCCCGACCGTATCGAGACCGGCACCTACCTGGTAGCCGCGGCCGCCACCGGTGGCCGGGTCAAGCTGAAAGACACCGATCCGACCATCCTCGAGGCCGTGCTGGCCAAGCTGCAGGAAGCCGGTGCCGAGATCACCACCGGTCCGGACTGGATCGAGCTGGACATGAAGGGCAAGCGTCCCAAGGCCGTCAACGTGCGTACTGCGCCGTACCCGGCCTTCCCGACCGACATGCAGGCCCAGTTCATCTCCCTCAACGCCATTGCCGAGGGCACCGGCACCGTCATCGAGACGGTGTTCGAGAACCGCTTCATGCACGTCTACGAGATGAACCGCATGGGCGCGCAGATTCTGGTCGAAGGCAACACCGCCATCGTCACTGGCGTGCCGGCGCTCAAAGGCGCTCCGGTGATGGCCACCGACCTGCGCGCCTCCGCCAGCCTGGTGATCGCCGCGCTGGTGGCCGAGGGCGAAACCCTGATCGACCGCATCTACCACATCGACCGTGGTTACGAGTGCATCGAGGAAAAACTGCAGTTGCTCGGCGCCAAGATCCGCCGCGTGCCGGGCTAGTCGTCGGTTGCTTCACCGCTGTGCTGGCGGGCCCAGGCCCGTTGGCACCAGACGATTAAAAGCGCTTCTCATGATTAGGTTTTAGCAATGCTCACCATCGCGCTGTCCAAGGGCCGCATTCTCGACGACACCCTGCCGCTGCTCGCCGCAGCCGGCATCGAGCCGACCGAGAATCCGGAAAAGAGCCGCAAGCTGATCATCCCGACCACTCAGGATGACGTGCAGCTGTTGATCGTGCGCGCCACCGACGTGCCGACCTATGTCGAGCACGGCGCCGCCGACCTCGGCGTGGCCGGTAAGGACGTGCTGATGGAGTACGGCGGCCAGGGCCTGTACGAGCCGCTGGACCTGCAGATCGCCAACTGCAAGCTGATGACCGCCGGCAAGGTCGGCGCGCCGGAGCCGAAAGGGCGCCTGCGCGTGGCCACCAAGTTCGTCAACGTAGCCAAGCGCTACTACGCCGAGCAGGGGCGTCAGGTCGACATCATCAAGCTGTACGGTTCCATGGAGCTGGCACCGCTGGTCGGCCTGGCCGACAAGATCATCGACGTGGTCGACACCGGTAACACCCTGCGAGCCAACGGTCTGGAGCCGCAGGAACTGATCGCCCACATCAGCTCGCGGCTGATCGTCAACAAGGCGTCGATGAAGATGCAGCATGGCCGCATCCAGGCGCTGATCGAGACCCTGCGCAGCGCGGTCGAATCCCGATGACCGCCAGGGATGGCGGGAATGTCGAAAATGCACGAGCATTTTTCGACCACCGACGCTAATACCATCGGCGCGACCATCGGTCGCGTCTGCCTATCCGTGTCATAGCCACTTTTCTCGGGCGTCCATACGGTGGGCTTGGTAGCCTAGCGACGCCCGAGGATTTGCCAATTAAGAGGCCCGCTATGACCGCTCCTACCGCCATCCGCCGACTCAATGCCGCTGACCAGGACTTTGCGCGTCATCTGGATCATCTGCTGAGCTGGGAAAGCGTGTCGGACGACGCGGTCAACCAGCGTGTGCTGGACATCATCCAGGCCGTGCGCGAGCGTGGCGACGCCGCCGTGGTCGAATTCACCCAGCGTTTCGACGGCGTCGAGGCACAGTCCATGGCCGAGCTGATCCTGCCGCGCGAGCGTCTGGAACTGGCCCTGACCCGCATCAGCGCCGAACAGCGCGTTGCCCTGGAAAAGGCCGCCGAGCGCGTGCGCCTGTACCACGAGCGCCAGCGCCAGGACTCCTGGACCTACACCGAGGCTGACGGCACCGTGCTGGGCCAGAAGGTCACCCCGCTGGACCGCGCCGGCCTCTATGTGCCGGGCGGCAAGGCGTCCTACCCCTCGTCGGTGCTGATGAATGCCATCCCGGCCAAGGTCGCCGGCGTGCCGGAAGTGGTGATGGTGGTGCCGACCCCGCGCGGCGAGATCAACGAGATCGTCCTCGCTGCCGCCTGCGTGGCCGGGGTCGACCGCGTGTTCACCATCGGCGGCGCCCAGGCCGTGGCCGCGCTGGCCTACGGTACCGAGAGCGTGCCGCCGGTAGACAAGATCGTCGGCCCGGGCAACATCTATGTCGCCACCGCCAAGCGCCATGTATTCGGCAAGGTCGGCATCGACATGATCGCCGGTCCTTCGGAAATCCTCGTGGTCTGTGACGGCCAGACCGATCCGGACTGGATTGCCATGGACCTGTTCTCCCAGGCCGAGCACGACGAGGATGCGCAGTCCATCCTGGTCAGCCCGGACGCCGCCTTCCTCGACCGCGTGGCCGAGAGCATCGCCCGTCTGCTGCCGACCCTGGAGCGTGAGACCATCGCGCGTACCTCGCTGGAGGGGCGTGGCGCGCTGATCCAGGTCGCCGACATGGCGCAGGCCATCGAAGTGGCCAACCGCATCGCGCCGGAGCACCTGGAGCTGTCGGTGGAAAACCCCGAGCAGTACCTGCCGCAGATTCGCCACGCCGGCGCCATCTTCATGGGCCGCTATACGGCAGAAGCGCTGGGCGACTACTGCGCCGGCCCCAACCACGTGCTGCCGACCTCCGGTACCGCGCGCTTCTCCTCGCCGCTGGGCGTGTACGACTTCCAGAAGCGCTCGTCGATCATCCACTGCTCGGCCGAAGGTGCCTCCGAGCTGGGCAAGGTCGCCTCCGTGCTGGCCCGTGGCGAATCGCTGACCGCCCACGCGCGCAGCGCCGAGTACCGCATCAAGCCTTGATGGCTGTTTTGTAGGGTGGACAACGCTTTGCTTGTCCACCGTGTTGTTCGGTGGAAAATGCTTCGCAGTTTTCCACCCTACGCGAACCGAGAAAATCGAGGAGAGAAGGGCAGATGAGCAAGTTCTGGAGCCCCTTCGTCAAGGACCTGGTGCCCTACGTGCCGGGTGAGCAGCCGAAACTGGCCAAGCTGGTCAAGCTCAACACCAACGAGAACCCCTATGGTCCGTCGCCCAAGGCGATCGCCGCCATGCAGGCCGAACTGGGCGACAGCCTGCGCCTGTACCCGGACCCCAACAGCGATCGCCTCAAGCAGGCCGTGGCCGATTATTACGGCGTGAGCACCGCCGAGGTGTTCGTCGGCAATGGCTCCGACGAGGTGCTGGCGCACGCCTTCCATGGCCTGTTCCAGCACGGCAAGCCGCTGCTGTTCCCGGACGTGACCTACAGCTTCTACCCGGTCTACTGCGGCCTGTACGGCATCCAGCATGAAGCGCTGGCGCTGGACGAGCAGTTCCAGATCCGTCCCGAAGACTATGCGCGGCCGAACGGCGGCATCATCTTCCCCAACCCCAACGCGCCGACCGGCTGCCTGCTGCCGCTCGACGCCATCGAGCGCATCCTGCAGGGCAGCCCGGACAGCGTGGTGCTGGTCGACGAGGCCTATATCGACTTCGGCGGCGAGACGGCGATCAAGCTGGTACACAAGTACCCGAACCTGCTGGTGACCCAGACCCTGTCCAAGTCGCGCTCGCTGGCGGGCCTGCGGGTCGGTATTGCGGTCGGCCACCCGGACCTCATCGAGGCGCTGGAGCGGATCAAGAACAGCTTCAACTCCTATCCGCTGGATCGCATGGCCATTGTCGGCGCGGCGGCGGCCTTCGAGGACGAAGACTATTTCCGCGCTACCTGTCGGCAAGTGATCGACAGTCGCGAGGTGGTGGTTGCCGGCTTGCAGGCCCACGGTTTCGAGGTGCTGCCCTCGGCGGCCAACTTTGTCTTCGCCCGCCATCCGCAGCGCGATGCCGCCACGCTGGCCGCCGGCCTGCGCGAGCAGGGCGTGATCGTGCGCCACTTCAAGCAGGCGCGCATCGCCCAGTTCCTGCGCATCACCATCGGTGCGCCGGAGCAGAATCAGGCCTTGCTGGACGCCCTGAGCTCGTTGCTCTGAGTCGGGCCGGAAACAAAAAAGGCGCCCCGCGGGGCGCCTTTTTCATTGCTCCTGTACTTCTGCCGGGGGTCTGAGGCCGATCTCGGTGGTCAGCTCCAGCAGCTCGCCGGCGCGCAGTACCTCGACCACCACCTGTTCGCCAGGCTGGGTGCGCGCTACCTGGTTCATCGAGCGCCGGCCATCGACGGCAGGTTCGCCGTCGATCCGCAGGATCAGGTCGCCGGGCTGCAGGCCGGCCTTCTGCGCCGGGCCGCCGCGGTAGATGCCGGCCACCAGGATGCCGGCACGCCCCTGCAGGCCGAAGGATTCGGCCAGTTCGGGGGTCAGCGGCTGTACTTCGATGCCCAGCCAGCCGCGGATCACCTGGCCGTGCTCGATGATCGCCTTCATCACCTCGCGCGCCAGCTTGACCGGGATGGCGAAGCCGATGCCCTGGGAGCCGCCGGACTTGGAGAAGATCGCCGTGTTGATGCCGATCAGGTTGCCGTGGGCATCGACCAGGGCGCCGCCGGAGTTGCCCGGGTTGATCGCCGCGTCGGTCTGGATGAAGTCCTCATAGGTGTTCAGGCCCAGCTGGTTGCGCCCGGTGGCGCTGATGATGCCCATGGTCACGGTCTGGCCGACGCCGAAGGGGTTGCCGATAGCCAGGGTGACGTCGCCGATCTGGATCTGGTCGGAGCGACCCAGGGTCATGGCTGGCAGGTTCTTCAGGTCGATCTTGAGTACCGCCAGGTCGGTTTCCGGGTCGCTGCCGATCAGGCGGGCCAGGGTTTCGCGGCCGTCCTTGAGCGCCACCACGATCTGGTCGGCGCCGGCTACCACGTGGTTGTTGGTCAGCAGGTAGCCTTCCGGGCTCATGATCACCGCCGACCCCAGGCTCGACTCCATGCGCCGCTGCTTGGGCAGGTTTTCGCCGAAGAAGCGGCGGAACACCGGGTCTTCCAGTAGCGGGTGGCTGGACTTGCTGACCATCTTGGTGGTGTACAGGTTGGCCACCGCCGGTGCCGCGCGGCCGACGGCCTCGGCGTAGGACACCGGGCCCTCCTGGGCGATGCCGTACTGCGGCGCCTGCTGCAGGTTTACCTCGTTGGCTGGCAGGCCGACCCATTGCGGGTAGCGCTGAATCAGCAGCAGTGCCAGCAGCAGGCCGACCAGCAGCGGCCAGCCAAGGAAGCGCAGGGCCTTGAGCATCGATGAGAAATCCTGAGGGTTGCGAGGGCCCGAGGCGGCCCTTAAGGTGGCGGCATTATAGAGGTGCGGCCGGCAGTAAGGGCAGCACCGGCAACAGTTTGACGAGGAATTCCCATGGCCATCGCCCTGAGCACCCTGGTGGAGGAAGCTGACCGCTTTCTCAATGCCGCCCGCATCGCCGACTACTGCCCCAATGGCCTGCAGGTCGAGGGGCGACCGCAGGTCCGCCGCATCATCAGTGGCGTGACCGCCAGCCAGGCGTTGCTGGACGCCGCGGTGGAGGCCGAGGCCGACGTGGTGCTGGTGCATCACGGCTACTTCTGGAAGGGTGAGGATGCGCGCGTCACCGGTATGAAGCGGCGCCGGCTGCAGACCCTGCTGGGTCACGACATCAGCCTGCTGGCCTACCACCTGCCGCTGGACCTGCACCCGGAAGTCGGCAACAACGTGCAGCTGGCGCGGCAGCTGGAGATTACCGTGGAAGGGCCGCTCGATCCGGACAATCCCAAGGTGGTCGGCCTGCTCGGCTCGCTGGCCGAGCCCATGACCGCCCGCGATTTCGCCCGTCGGGTGCAGGAGGTGCTGGGGCGCGAGCCGCTGCTGGTGGAAGGTGCGGGCATGGTGCGGCGCATCGGTTGGTGCACCGGGGGCGGTCAGGGCTATATCGACGATGCCATCGCTGCCGGGGTCGATCTGTTCCTCACCGGCGAGGCCTCCGAGCAGACTTTCCACAGCGCCCGCGAGAACGGCGTCAGCTTCATCGCTGCCGGCCATCACGCTACCGAGCGCTACGGCGTGCAGGCTCTGGGTGACTACCTGGCGCGGCGCTTCGCCATCGAGCATCTGTTCATCGACTGCCCGAACCCCGTCTGAGGGCTCTTGCGCAGCCTGGCTGTGGCGGTCCTGCCAGGCCCGGAAGGCGCTGATTTTTGGGCATAAATCTAGATCGTTTCGATCTAAAAGGCCTCCTCAATAGAATAGGGTGCTGTGCTAGAGTGCGCCCTCGTCCACGGCCCGCCGGCCGTCCATTCCTGATTCGTGAATAGCCATGCTCGACAAACTGACGCACCTGAAACAGCTCGAGGCGGAAAGTATCCACATCATTCGTGAAGTGGCCGCCGAGTTCGACAACCCGGTGATGCTGTACTCCATCGGCAAGGATTCCGCCGTGATGCTGCATCTGGCGCGCAAGGCGTTCTTCCCCGGCAAGCTGCCGTTTCCGGTGCTGCACGTGGATACCCGCTGGAAATTCCAGGAGATGTACCGTTTCCGTGCCAAGATGGTCGAGGAAATGGGGCTGGAACTGATTACCCACATCAACCCCGATGGTGTGGCGCAGGACATGAATCCTTTCACCTACGGCAGTGCCAAGCACACCGACGTGATGAAGACCGAGGGCCTCAAGCAGGCGCTGGACAAGTACGGCTTTGACGCCGCCTTCGGTGGCGCCCGCCGCGATGAAGAGAAGTCCCGCGCCAAGGAGCGCGTGTATTCCTTCCGCGACAGCAAGCACCGCTGGGACCCGAAGAACCAGCGTCCCGAGCTGTGGAACGTGTACAACGGCAAGGTGAAGAAGGGCGAGTCGATCCGCGTCTTCCCGCTGTCCAACTGGACCGAGCTGGACATCTGGCAGTACATCTATCTGGAACAGATCCCGATCGTGCCGCTGTACTTCGCCGCCGAGCGCGAAGTGATCGAGAAGAACGGCACGCTGATCATGATCGACGACGATCGTATCCTCGAGCACCTCACGGACGAAGAGAAAGCCCGGATCACCAAGAAGATGGTGCGTTTCCGTACCCTCGGCTGCTACCCGCTGACCGGCGCGGTGGAGTCCACGGCGACCACGCTGACCGACATCATCCAGGAAATGCTCCTGACCAAGACCAGCGAGCGCCAGGGGCGGGTCATCGACCACGACCAGGCCGGCTCGATGGAAGAAAAGAAACGTCAGGGCTACTTCTAAGGATTCCGCATCATGAGCCATCAATCCGATCTGATCAGCCAGGACATCGTTGCCTACCTGGCTCAGCACGAACGCAAAGAGCTGCTGCGCTTCCTCACCTGCGGCAACGTCGATGACGGCAAGAGCACCCTGATCGGGCGCCTGCTGCACGACACCAAGATGATCTATGAAGACCATCTGGAAGCCATCACCAAGGACTCCAAGAAGGTCGGCACCACCGGTGACGAAGTGGACCTGGCGCTGCTGGTGGACGGTCTGCAGGCCGAACGCGAGCAGGGCATCACCATCGACGTGGCGTACCGCTACTTCAGTACCGCCAAGCGCAAGTTCATCATTGCCGATACCCCCGGCCATGAGCAGTACACCCGCAACATGGCGACCGGTGCCTCCACCTGCGACCTGGCGATCATCCTGATCGACGCGCGTTATGGTGTGCAGACCCAGACCAAGCGCCACAGCTTCATCGCCAGCCTGCTGGGCATCAAGCACATCGTGGTGGCCATCAACAAGATGGACCTCAAGGGCTTCGATCAGGGCGTGTTCGAGCAGATCAAGGCTGATTACCTGAAGTTCGCCGAAGGTATCGCGCTCAAGCCGACCTCGCTGCACTTCGTGCCGATGTCCGCGCTCAAGGGCGACAACGTGGTGAACAAGAGCGAGCAGTCGCCCTGGTACACCGGTCAGTCGCTGATGGAAATCCTCGAAACCGTGGAAGTCGCCGGCGACCGCAACTTCGACGACCTGCGCTTCCCGGTGCAGTACGTCAACCGTCCGAACCTGAACTTCCGTGGCTTCGCCGGTACCCTGGCTAGCGGTATCGTGCGCAAGGGCGACGAAGTCGTGGCCCTGCCGTCGGGCAAGGGCAGCAAGGTCAAGTCTATCGTCACCTTCGAGGGTGAGCTGGAGCAGGCCGGTCCGGGCCAGGCCGTCACCCTGACTCTGGAAGACGAGATCGACGTGTCGCGCGGCGACATGCTGGTGCATGCCGACAACCGTCCGCTGGTCACCGACAGCTTCGACGCCATGCTGGTGTGGATGGCTGAGGAGCCGATGCTGCCGGGCAAGAAATACGACATCAAGCGCGCCACCAGCTACGTGCCGGGCTCGATCCCGAGCATCGTTCACCGTGTCGACGTCAACACCCTGGAACAGGGGCCGGCCAGCAGCCTGCAGCTGAACGAGATTGGCCGGGTCAAGGTCGCTCTGGATGCGCCGATTGCCCTCGATGGCTACGAGCACAACCGCACCACCGGTGCCTTCATCGTCATTGACCGCCTGACCAACGGCACCGTCGGTGCAGGCATGATCATTGCCGATCCGGTTGGTGCTCAGGGCGGCGGCCACCACGGCAAGCTGGCCCACGTCTCCACCGAGGAGCGTGCTACCCGCTTCGGTCAGCAGCCGGCCACCGTGCTGTTCTCGGGCCTCTCCGGCGCCGGCAAGAGCACCCTGGCCTATGCCGTGGAGCGCAAGCTGTTCGACATGGGGCGCGCCGTGTACGTGCTGGATGGCCAGAACCTGCGTCATGACCTGAACAAGGGCCTGCCGCAGGACCGTGCCGGGCGCACCGAAAACTGGCGGCGTGCGGCGCACGTGGCGCGTCAGTTCAACGAAGCCGGCCTGCTGACCCTGGCCGCCTTTGTGGCGCCGGATGCCGAAGGCCGCGAGCAGGCCAAGGCGCTGATTGGCAGCGAGCGTCTGCTCACCGTCTACGTCCAGGCTTCGCCGGCCGTGTGCCGCGAGCGCGATCCGCAAGGTCTGTATGCCGCCGGTGGCGACAACATTCCGGGCGAGTCCTTCCCCTACGACATCCCGCTGGATGCCGATCTGGTGATCGACACCCAGGCTGTGTCGGTTGAGGAGGGCGTCAAGCAGGTGCTCGATCTGCTGCGCAGTCGCGGCGCCATCTAAGCCTGCCGGATCGAATAAGCCCCGCACTGGCGGGGCTTTTTTGTGCGCGGTCGAAGGCCGGCGCGTCCGCTATCGATGCCCATAAAAAAGCCCCGCCAGTGCGGGGCTTCTGGGGGACTGCCGGTCAGCGCTTAAGGCCGAAGCTCTCGTCCAGGGTGCCGGGCGCATCCGGCTCCTTGGGGGCGTAGTCCTTCGGGGCCTCGTTGGTCTTCGGCGGGGTCAGGCGCTCGCGCGGGGCCTTGCTCTCATCGGTGTTGAGCGCAGCCAGCAGGCGCTGGCGGGTCAGTTCGTCGGCGGCCAGGCGGTTGGCGCCCTGGGACAGGTGTTCCTGCACCTCCTGGTAGCTCTGGGTGAGCTTCTTCACCAGGCTGGCGGTGGTGTTGAAGTGGGTCACCACCTCGTTCTGGTAGCTGTCGAAGCGCTGCTGCAGGTCGTCCAGCTGGCGCTGGGTGCGGCCAGGGGCAGCGTTGGGCAGCAGGCGCGCGGCCAGGAAGCCGATGGCGATGCCGGCGAGCAGGGCCAAGGCGGGCAGCAGCCAGGGGGTGAGCGATTGTTCCACGAGTCCTTCCTCTGAAAGCGGCTTTGTTTTACGGTAGCGGCTCTCGCCGGCGCTGTATACCGCGGCAAAGCCCTGTTGTGCGATGTGCCTAACCAAGACGTGTCGACCCCGCCCGGGGTCACGGAGTTCCCGCTGTTGATCCGCGAAACCCCTCTTGCCATCGACGGCCCCTGCGGCTCGCTCGAGGCTCTGTGCTGTGAAGTTCCTGACGCCCGCGGCGTCGCCCTGATCTGCCATCCCAACCCGGTGCAGGGTGGCACCATGCTCAACAAGGTGGTCTCCACCCTGCAGCGTGCGGTGCGCGACATGGGGTATCACACCCTGCGCTTCAACTACCGCGGTGTTGGCGCCAGTGCCGGCAGTCATGACATGGGCAGCGGCGAAGTCGACGATGCCGAGGCCGTGGCGCACTGGCTGTGCGCGCAGTATCCCGAGCTGCCGTTGACCCTGCTCGGTTTCTCCTTCGGTGGCTTCGTCGCCGGTGCGCTGGCCGGGCGCCTGGAGGACCAGGGCGTGGCCATTCCCAGGCTGTTCATGGTGGCGCCGGCCGTGCATCGCCTGCAGCAGCCAGAGCATCTGCCGCAGGGCGGCGAGCTCGTGGTAATTCAGCCCGAACAGGATGAAGTCATCGCACCCGAGGACGTCTATGCCTGGTCCGCCAGGCTGGCGCGTGCCCATGAGCTGCTGAAAGTGGCAGAATGCGGCCACTTTTTTCACGGCAAGTTGCCCGAGCTGAAAGACCTGGTGCAGCCCCGTATCCAATAAGTTGAAGCGAATACCCAGATGACCACCCGTATCCTCACCGGTATCACTACCACCGGCACCCCGCACCTGGGCAACTACGCCGGCGCCATTCGCCCGGCCATCGTTGCCAGCCGCGCCGCCGACGCCGATTCCTTCTATTTCCTCGCCGACTACCACGCGCTGATCAAGTGCGATGACCCGGCACGTATCCAGCGTTCGCGCCTGGAGATCGCTGCCACCTGGCTGGCGCTGGGTCTGGATACCGACAAGGCGACCTTCTATCGCCAGTCCGACATTCCCGAGATCCCCGAGCTGTGCTGGCTGCTCACCTGTGTCGCTGGCAAGGGGCTGCTCAACCGCGCTCATGCCTACAAGGCCTCGGTGGACAAGAACGTCGAGGCCGGTGAAGACCCGGATGCCGGCGTGACCATGGGCCTGTTCAGCTACCCGGTACTGATGGCGGCGGACATCCTGATGTTCAACGCGCATAAGGTGCCGGTCGGCCGCGACCAGATCCAGCACGTGGAAATGGCGCGCGACATCGGCCAGCGCTTCAACCACCTGTTCGGCCAGGGCCGTGAGCTGTTCACCCTGCCTGAGGCGGTGATCGAGGAAGAAGTGGCGACCCTGCCCGGCCTCGACGGGCGCAAGATGAGCAAGAGCTACGACAACACCATCCCGCTGTTCGGCACGGCCAAGCAGCTGAAGGACGCCATCGCTCGCATCGTCACCGACTCCAAGCTGCCGGGCGAGCCCAAGGATGCTGACGGCTCGCACCTGTTCACCCTGTACCAGGCCTTCGCCAGCCAGGCGCAGCAGGCCGAGTTCCGCGCCGAGCTGGAAGGCGGCCTGGCCTGGGGCGAGGCGAAGAACCGCCTGTATCAGCTGCTGGAAAACGAACTGGGTGAGGCGCGCGAGCGCTACAACGCGCTGATCGCCCGTCCTGCCGACCTGGAGGACATCCTCCTCGCCGGCGCGGCCAAGGCGCGCAGGATCGCCACCCCGTTCCTTGGCGAGCTGCGCGAGGCGGTCGGCCTGCGCTCGTTCCGCGAGCAGGTGCAGGTGGCGGGTGGCGAGAAGAAGAAAGCGGCCAAGAGCGCGCGCTTCGTCAGCTTCCGCGACGACGACGGCAGCTTCCGCTTCCGCCTGCTGGATGCCGCCGGCGAGCAGCTGCTGCTGTCGAAGTCCTTTGCCGATGGCAAGGCCGCCGGCCAGGCCAGCAAGGCCCTGCAGTCCGGCGCCGAGCTGGATGTGCGCAGTGAGGGGCTGAGCTTCTCGGTGTGGCTGGGCGACGAGCAGATCGGCGACAGCCCGGCCTTCGCCGATGCCGGCGCGCTGCAGCAGGCCATCGCCCGCCTGCATGAGGCGCTCGCCCCGCAGGAATGAAGCGCACGGCATGATTGCCAAGCACGGGGTGCGTCGCTAAAGTGACCGCCCCGTTTTTGTTACCGAAGTTCCCAGCATGACTCCTCTTGAGCGTTATCAGGCCGATCTGAAGCGGCCGGACTTCTTCCACGATGCCGCACAGGAAAACGCCGTGCGTCACCTGCAGCGTCTGTACGACGAGCTGGTGGCCGACTCCAAGGCGTCCGGCCTGCTCGGCAAGCTGTTCGGCAAGAAGCGCCAGGGGCCGATCAAGGGTATCTACTTCTGGGGTGGCGTCGGCCGCGGCAAGACCTATCTGGTCGACACCTTCTTCGATGCGCTGCCGTTCGAGCAGAAGATGCGCACCCACTTCCACCGCTTCATGAAGCGCGTGCACGAGGAAATGCGCACCCTCAAGGGCGAGAAGAATCCGCTGACCATCATCGGCAAGCGCTTCGCCGACGAGGCGCGAGTGATCTGCTTCGACGAGTTCTTCGTCAGCGACATCACCGACGCGATGATCCTCGCCACCCTGTTGGAAGAGCTGTTCAAGAACGGCGTGAGCCTGGTGGCCACCTCCAACATCGTGCCGGACGGTCTGTACCGCGACGGCCTGCAGCGCGCGCGCTTCCTGCCGGCCATCGCCCTGCTCAAGGAGCACACCGAGATCGTCAACGTCGACAGCGGCGTGGACTACCGCCTGCGCGCCCTGGAGCAGGCAGAGCTGTTCCACTTCCCGCTGGACGCCGAGGCCGAGATCAGTCTGGAAAAGAGCTTCCGCAGCCTGCTGCCGGAGCACTGCGTGGTGGATGAGAACAAGACGCTGATGATCGAGAACCGCCCGATCGTGGCGCGCAAGGAGGGCGACGACATCGCCTGGTTCGACTTCCGCGAGCTGTGCGACGGCCCGCGCAGCCAGAACGACTACATCGAGCTGGGCAAGATCTACCACGCGGTGATCCTGTCCAATGTCGAGCAGATGAGCGTGGCCAAGGACGATATGGCGCGGCGCTTCATCAACCTGGTCGACGAGTTCTACGACCGCAACGTCAAGCTGATCATCTCCGCCGAGGTGGAGCTGAAGGACCTGTACAGCGGCGGCCGCCTGAACTTCGAGTTCCAGCGCACTCTCAGCCGCCTGCTGGAGATGCAGTCGCACGAGTTCCTGTCGCGTCCGCACAAGCCGTAACGCCAGCCCCGGGTCGGTCAGAAAAAACGCCGCGCCTTCCTTCTGAGGGGCGCGGCGTTTTGATTTGTAGGGCGGGTGAAACCCGTAGGGCCACTCGCGGGTTTTACCCGCCCTACACATCAACTGCCCTTCAGGCGCCGTCCTTGTGCTGGAACTGGCGGCGGTACTGGTTGGGCGACAGCCCGGCGTGCTGGCGGAACAGGCGGGCGAAGAAGCTGGCGTCGTCGTAGCCGACCTCATAGCTTATGGTCTTGATGCTCTTGCGGGTAGAGGAGAGCAGGCCCTTGGCCGTTTCGATACGCAGGCGCTGCAGGTAGTGCAGCGGCTTGTCGCCGGTCGCCGCCTGGAAGCGCCGCATGAAGTTGCGGATGCTCATGCCGTGCTGGCGCGCCACGTCCTCGATGCGGAACTTCTCGGCGAAGTGTTCCTCCAGCCACTGCTGTACCTGCAGGATGGCCACGTCCTGGTGCAACTTCTGCCCGCCGAAGCCGATACGCCCCGGGCTGTAGCTGCGCTGGGTCTCATAGAGGATGTCGCGCGCCACGCCCTGGGCGATGCCGGCGCCGCAGTAACGTTCGATCAGGTAGATGTAGAGGTCGCAGGCCGAGGTGACGCCGCCGGCGCAGTACAGGTTGTCGGCGTCCGATAGGTGCTTGTCCTGGTTCAGCAGCACGCGCGGGAAGCGCTCGGCGAATTCGCGGAAAAAGCGCCAGTAGGTGGTCGCTTCCTTGCCATCGAGCAGGCCGGCCTGGGCCATCCAGAAGACCCCGGTGGCCTCGCCGCAGATGGCGCTGCCGGCGGCGTGCCGTTCACGCAGCCAGGGCAGCACCTCGGGGCAGCGTCGGCAGAGAGCGTCGAAGTCGCCCCAGAAGGCCGGCAGGATGATTACCTCGGCCTCGCCCAGGTGGCCATCCACCGGGATCACTGCCTCGCTGAAGCTGGTCACCGCCTGTCCGTCCGGGCTGACCACGCGGATCTGGAAGGCGGATGTGGGGCCCAGGCCCTGCTGCTTACTGTGGCGCAGCCCGGCCATGTGGAAGAAATCGCGCGCCTGCATCAGGGTGGCGGCGAACACGCCATCGGTAGCGAGTATGGCGATGCGTATGGGCGACATGGCTATTGTTCTTATTAGTGATTAAACGGTCATCAGGTGGCTGGATCGTCTTATTTTTTGTCGCATGTGTCCAGTGCCGCCGGCACGAGCCCTGGCCTAGAGTGGGTCTCACCCAATGACCACTCAGACACAGGTGTAACAATGATTCCAAGAACCCTGTTCAGCCCCGAGCACGAGCTGTTCCGCGAGTCCGTGCGCAAGTTCTTCGAGCAGGAGGCCGTGCCCTTCCATGCGCAATGGGAGAAGGATGGTCATATCGACCGCGCGTTGTGGAACAAGGCGGGCGAGGCCGGCATGCTCTGCTCGCACATCCCGGAGGAGTACGGTGGCATGGCCGCGGACTTCCTCTACAGCGCTGTGGTGATCGAGGAGCAGGCTCGCCTGGGCCTGACCGGTGTCGGCTTCTCCCTGCACTCGGATATCGTCGCGCCCTACATCCTGCATTACGGCAGTGAAGAGCAGAAACAGTACTACCTGCCCAAGCTGGTCAGTGGCGAGCTGGTTACCGCCATCGCCATGACCGAGCCGGGTACCGGCTCCGACCTGCAGGGGGTGAAGACCACCGCCGTGCTGGATGGTGACGAGTATGTGATCAACGGTTCGAAGACCTTCATCACCAACGGCTGGCTGGCCGACCTGGTCATCGTCGTGGCTAAGACTGATGCCAAGGCGGGCGCCAAGGGCATCAGCCTGTTCCTGGTGGATGCCAAGACGCCCGGTTTCTCCAAGGGCAAGCGCCTGGAGAAGGTCGGCATGAAGGCGCAGGACACCTCCGAGCTGTTCTTCCAGGATGTGCGCATTCCCAAGGCCAACCTGCTGGGCAAGGAGGGCATGGGCTTCGTCTACCTGATGCAGGAGCTGCCGCAGGAGCGCCTGACCGTCGGCGTTGGCGCCATTGCTTCGGCCGAGGCGGCGCTGAAGTGGACGCTGGACTACACCCGCGAGCGCAAGGCCTTCGGCCGGGCGGTGGCGGATTTCCAGAACACCCGCTTCAAGCTGGCCGAAATGGCCACCGAGATTCAGGTCGGTCGCGTGTTCGTCGATCGCTGCCTGGAGCTGCACTTGAACAAGAAGCTCGATGTGCCGACCGCGGCGATGCTCAAGTACTGGGGCACCGACCTGCAATGCAAGGTGATCGACGAGTGCGTGCAGCTGCACGGCGGCTACGGCTACATGTGGGAGTACCCGATCGCCCGCGCCTGGGCCGACTCGCGGGTTCAGCGCATCTATGCCGGTACCAACGAGATCATGAAGGAAATCATCAGCCGCGCCCTGTAAGGACGGCGGATGCGAAAAGCCCGGCTCTGGCCGGGCTTTCTCGTTTCAGGGCGCCGGGTTGGGCTGTTCGCGGTGAATCGCCTCGATGGCGTCCAGCAGTTCGTCGCTCAGTTCCAGGCTCAGGCTGCCGAGGTTGCTCTCCAGTTGCTCCAGGCTGGTGGCGCCGATGATGTTGCTGGTGACGAAGGGCTGGCGGGTGACGAAGGCCAGGGCCATCTGCGCCGGGGCCAGGCCATGCTCCTTGGCCAGCGTTACGTAGCGGCTGCAGGCGGTGATGGCCTGCGGGTTGGTGTAACGGGCGAAGCGGCTGAACAGGGTGATGCGGGCATTGGCCGGGCGCGCGCCGTTCTCGTATTTGCCCGAGAGCATGCCGAAGGCCAGCGGCGAGTAAGCCAGTAGCCCGCACTGTTCGCGCATGGCGACTTCGGCCAGGCCGACCTCGAAGCTGCGGTTGAGCAGGTTGTAGGGGTTCTGGATCGACACCGCGCGCGGCAGGCCCAGCTGGTCGGCCAGTTGCAGGTACGTCATGGTGCCCCAGGCCGTCTCGTTGGACAGGCCGATGTGGCGGATCTTGCCGGCCTTGACCTGTTCACCCAGCACTTCCAGGGTTGCCTGCAGTGGGGTGAAGTCCTGTTCCTGGTGGCGATAGCCAAGCTGGCCGAAGAAGTTGGTGCTGCGCTCCGGCCAGTGCAGCTGGTAGAGGTCGATCCAGTCGGTCTGCAGGCGCTTGAGGCTGTCGTCCAGCGCCGCGACTATGTGCTGGCGGTTGTGCTTGAGTTGGCCGCCGCGGATGTAGTCGATACCGTTGCCGGGGCCGGCGACCTTGCTCGCCAGCACCCAGTCGGCGCGGTCGCCGCGGGCTTTGAAGTAGTTGCCGATGATGCGTTCGGTGGCGCCGTAGGTGTCGCGGCGCGGCGGGACCGGGTACATCTCGGCGGTATCGAGGAAGTTGATGCCGCAGGCCTTGGCGCGGTCGATCTGGGCGAAGCCCTCGGCCTCGCTGTTCTGCTCGCCCCAGGTCATGCTGCCCAGGCACAGGGCGCTGACCTGCAGATCGCTGCGGCCCAGTTGGCGATATTCCATGTGCTGCTCCTCGGTTCAACGGCAAAGGCCAAGCATAAAGTAGGTTGCTATTTTTGCAGCAATCGGCATAATTCCGCGGCTTTCTCGGCGGGGATGCCTAGCCCGTGCGAGAAGGAAGGTGGGGATGCCTAGCCCACCGAAACTCCCGCCGTGGCGGACGCGCTGACCCGAGCCCCCGATAGCGTCTGTTTCCGGCTGCCTTTGACCTTGTCAAAGCAAGCACTATTCAGTAAGATCCGCCGTCTTATTTTCAGGGCGGCCCCTGAGGCTATAGCGAATGAAGACTTTTACTGCAAAACCGGAAACTGTTAAGCGCGACTGGTACGTCGTCGACGCTGCAGGTCAGACCCTGGGTCGTCTGGCCACCGAAATCGCCAGCCGTCTGCGCGGCAAGCACAAGCCGGAATACACCCCGCACGTTGATACCGGCGACTACATTGTCGTGATCAACGCCGAGCAGGTGCGTGTCACCGGTGCCAAGACCAGCGACAAGATGTACTACTCGCACTCCGGCTTCCCGGGCGGCATCAAGGAAATCAGCTTCGAGAAGCTGATCGCCAAGGCCCCCGAGCGCGTGATCGAGACCGCGGTCAAGGGCATGCTGCCGAAGAACCCGCTGGGTCGCGACATGTATCGCAAGCTGAAGGTGTACAAGGGTGCCAACCACCCGCACACCGCTCAGCAGCCCCAAGAACTGAAGATTTAACGGAATAGTTCATTATGTCGGCGACTCAAAACTACGGCACTGGCCGTCGCAAGACTGCAACCGCGCGCGTATTCCTGCGCCCGGGTACTGGCAAGATCTCCATCAACAACCGCAGCCTGGATAACTTCTTCGGCCGCGAGACCGCTCGCATGGTCGTGCGTCAGCCGCTGGAGCTGACCGAGACCACCGAGAAGTTCGACATCTACGTCACCGTTCTCGGTGGTGGTGTCAGTGGTCAGGCCGGTGCCATCCGTCACGGCATCACTCGCGCTCTGATCGAGTACGACGAAAGCCTGCGCAGCCCGCTGCGTAAAGCCGGCTACGTCACTCGTGACGCCCGTGAAGTCGAGCGTAAGAAAGTGGGTCTGCGTAAAGCGCGTAAGCGTCCGCAGTACTCCAAGCGTTAATTCGCTGCTACGTTCAAAGACGCCCAGTTCCGTTTGGAACTGGGCGTTTTTTATTGTCCCGGGTTTTGTCTGCGACAACCTGTCGCATTGGTGGAGAGCCCGATCTGCAAGGCCTGCGACCATTTTGTATCCGGTAATTGCCTTGTCAGAAAAGGGGCTTTTCTTTACCATTCGGCAAATTTTGTGCGGCCCGATTTATTACTTAGTAGAGGCCTGACAACAGGCCACAAAGCTGATGGGAGACGACTGAATGAGCAATGACGGCGTGAATGCAGGCCGGCGTCGCTTCCTGGTGGCGGCCACTTCGGTGGTTGGTGCTGCCGGAGCGGTGGGGGCTGCGACTCCGTTCGTGGGGTCATGGTTCCCCAGTGCCAAGGCCAAGGCGGCCGGCGCACCGGTGAAAGTGAATATCGCCAAGGTCGAACCCGGCCAGCAGATGGTCGCCGAGTGGCGCGGTCAGCCGGTGTTCATCGTGCGCCGTACCGAGGAGATCCTGGCCAACCTGACCAAGATCGAAGGTAGCGTTGCCGATCCGGAATCTGCCGCATCTGTGCAGCCGACCTATGTCGACAAGAAGACTCGTGCCATCAAGCCAGAGATTCTGGTGCTGGTCGGTCTGTGTACCCATCTGGGTTGCTCGCCTTCCTTCCGTCCGGAAGTGGCGCCGGCCGATATGGGGCCGGACTGGGTTGGTGGTTACTTCTGCCCATGCCACGGCTCGCGCTATGACATGGCCGGTCGTGTTTACAAGGCCCAGCCCGCGCCGCTGAACCTGCCGGTTCCGCCGCATTCCTACGAATCCGATGACGTCATCGTTATCGGTGTAGACCAGGAGAAAGCATGATGGAAAAATTCATGGCCTGGATCGATGCGCGCTTCCCCGCGACCAAGATGTGGGAAGACCATCTGAGCAAGTACTACGCACCGAAGAACTTCAACTTCTTCTACTTCTTCGGCTCGCTGGCCCTGCTGGTGCTGGTCAACCAGATCCTCACCGGCATCTGGCTGACCATGAGCTTCACCCCGACCGCCGAGGAAGCCTTCGCCTCCGTCGAGTACATCATGCGCGACGTGGAGTACGGCTGGATCATCCGCTACCTGCACTCCACCGGTGCCTCCGCGTTCTTCGTGGTGGTCTACCTGCACATGTTCCGCGGTCTGCTCTACGGCTCCTACCAGAAGCCGCGCGAGCTGGTGTGGATCTTCGGCATGCTGATCTACCTGTGCCTGATGGCCGAGGCCTTCATGGGCTACCTGCTGCCGTGGGGCCAGATGTCCTACTGGGGCGCCCAGGTGATCATCTCGCTGTTCGGTGCCATCCCGGTGATCGGCGATGACCTGACCCAGTGGATCCGTGGTGACTACCTGATTTCGGGCATCACCCTGAACCGCTTCTTCGCCCTGCATGTGATCGCTCTGCCGATCGTCCTGCTCGGCCTGGTCGTGCTGCACATCCTGGCGCTGCATGAAGTGGGTTCGAACAACCCGGACGGCGTGGACATCAAGAAGAACAAGGACGCCAACGGCGTACCGGTCGACGGCATTGCCTTCCACCCGTACTACACCGTGAAGGACATCGTCGGTGTCGTGGTATTCCTGTTCGTCTTCTGTGCCGTGGTGTTCTTCTTCCCGGAGATGGGTGGCTACTTCCTTGAGAAGCCCAACTTCGAGCAGGCCAACCCGTTCAAGACACCGGCGCATATTGCTCCCGTGTGGTATTTCACTCCCTTCTACGCCATCCTGCGCGCCGTGCCGGACAAGCTGCTGGGTGTGATCGCCATGGGTGCCGCCATCGCCATCCTGTTCGTCTTGCCGTGGCTCGATCGTAGCCCGGTCAAGTCCATGCGCTACAAGGGCTGGATGAGCAAGGTCTGGCTGGTGATCTTCTGCGTATCCTTCGTGATCCTTGGCGTGCTGGGTGTACTGGCTCCGACTCCGGGTCGTACCCTGCTGTCGCAGATCTGCACTGCGCTGTATTTCGCCTACTTCATCCTGATGCCGTTCTACACCCGGATGGAGAAGACTAAACCGGTTCCGGAAAGGGTGACTGGCTGATGAAGAAGCTATTTGCTGCATTTGTGTTTGCCGCTCTGCCGGCTCTCTCGCTGGCTGCTGGCGGGGTTGAGTATCCGCTCGACAAGGTGGATATCGACCTCACCGACAAGGCCGCTATGCAAGACGGTGCGCGCACCTTCGCCAACTACTGCATGGGTTGCCACAGTGCCAAGTTCCAGCGCTATGAGCGTGTAGCCAAGGATCTGGGCATTCCGGAAGAGCTGATGCTGGAAAATCTGGTGTTTACCGGTGCCAAGATCGGTGAGCACATGAAGATCGGCATGCAGCCCGAAGACGCCAAGGTCTGGTTCGGTGCGGCTCCGCCCGACTTGACCCTGGTCGCCCGTGTGCGTGGTACCGACTGGCTGTATACCTACCTGCGTACCTTCTATGAAGATCCGGCCCGTCCGCTGGGCGCCAACAACAAGGTCTTCCCGAACGTCGGCATGCCCAACGTGCTGGTCGGTCTGCAGGGTCGCCAGGTCATCGGTTGCAAGCAGGTTCAGGTGGTCGAGGATGGCAAGAAGCAGTACGACCCGCTGACCGGCGCGCCGATCACTCATGAGGCCTGCGATCAGCTGACCGTGGTGCCCGAGACTGGCAAGCTGAGCGAAGCCGAGTTCGACGAGAAGATTCACAACTTGGTGACCTTCCTCGCCTACTCGGCCAACCCGGTCAAGCTGGAGAGCCAGCGCATCGGTACCTATGTGCTGCTGTACCTGGCCTTCTTCTTCGTGTTCGCCTACCTGCTGAAGCGCGAATACTGGAAGGACGTGCACTGATCCATCGCGTTACCGCTGTCGACGCACGCGCCCCTCAAGGGCGCGTGCGTCTTTCTGTTTCTGCCATATCGAAAAACCAGGAGGGACGCCATGGCCGCGACCAATAAGCTGGCCTGTTATTCCGACCCTGCCGACCACTATTCTCATCGTGTGCGCCTGGTGCTGGCCGAGAAGGGCGTCAGCGCCGAGATCATCGATGTCCAGGCCGGGCGCTGCCCACCCAAGCTGGCCGAGGCCAATCCCTACGGCGGCGTGCCAACCCTTGTCGATCGTGACCTGGCGTTGTACGAGTCGACCGTGGTGATGGAGTATCTCGACGAACGCTACCCGCACCCGCCGCTGTTGCCGGTGTATCCGGTCGACCGCGCCAAGAGTCGCCTGCTGATGCATCGTATCCAGCGTGACTGGGTCAAGCTGGTCGACCTGATTCTGGACTCGCGCACCAAGGAGGCCGACAGGGCTTTGGCGCGCAAGGAGCTGCGCGAGAGCCTGACCGGCGTATCGGCGCTGTTTGCCGACAAGCCGTTCTTCCTCAGTGATGAAATGAGCCTGGTGGACTGCTGCCTGCTGCCGATCCTGTGGCGCCTGCCGCGCCTGGGTATCGAGCTGCCGCGCCCGGCCAAACCATTGCTGGATTACATGGAGCGGATGTTTGCCCGCGAGGCCTTCCAGGCCAGCCTGTCCACCGTCGAGCGCGACATGCGCTGAGCCGAGGAGAGTCGAGATGAATTCCAGTCGTCCTTATCTGGTGCGCGCCCTCTACGAGTGGATAGTCGACAACGACTGCACGCCGCACCTGCTGGTCAATGCCGAGTTCCCGGGCGTGCGTGTGCCGCCAGGCTATGCCAACGACGGCCAGATCGTGCTCAACGTGTCACCCAGTGCTGTGCGCAATCTGCACATGGATAACGAGGCTGTGAGCTTCGAGGGGCGTTTCGGCGGTGTTGCCCATTCGCTGTTCATCCCCTCTGGCGCCATGCTGGCGATCTATGCGCGGGAGAATGGCCAGGGCATGGTGTTCGAGCTGGAGCCGCCGGTGGATGACGACGAGGAGGGGCCGGAGCCTGATGGTGACGGCCCGTCCGGCGATGAGCCGCCCCGGTCCAGCGGGCGACCCAGTCTGAAGGTGGTCAAGTAGAAAACAAAAAAGGCGCTCCGCGGAGCGCCTTTTTCATGTCTGTCGCGAGCGCGACTCAGTTGGTGTACTGGTACAGGGTGACGATCTTCTGCACGCCCGAGGCGCCGGATGCAACGTTGGTGGCGGCGGCACCCTCGGCGCGGGTGACCAGTCCCATCAGGTAGACGATGCCGTTCTCGGTCACCACCTTGACCTTGGCGCTCGGCACCTTGCTATCGGCCAGCATCAGGGTCTTGATCTTGCTGGTAATCAGCGCGTCGTTGCTGCGTGCCAGGGCGCTGGTTGGCTGCAGTACCTGAAGTTCGTTGTGCAGCTTCTTGACGCCCTGCACGCCATTGGCCACCTGCGCGGCCTTTTCCTTCAGGTCGGCGCGCGGAGTCTGGCCTGCCAGCAGGATCACGCCGTTGTAGGCGGTGACCACGATGTGCGAGGTGGGGCCGGTGAGGTCCGGGTGGCTGCGGGAGATCGCATTGGCCACATTGGGTTCGAGGAACTGGTCGTCGATCTTGTTGCCGATGCTGCGGTTGCTGCAGCCGCCCAGGACCAGGCCGAGGGCAAGGGTAACGAGGATCAGCGGATTGCGGGTCATTCTTCACTCCCGAACAGTTGACGGTCGATCAGGTCGCACAGGCAATGGATGGCCAGCAGGTGCACTTCCTGGATGCGTGCGGTGACCTTGGAGGGCACACGAATTTCCACGTCCTCCGGCAGCAGCAGTGAGGCCATGCCACCACCGTCGCGGCCGGTCAGGGCCACTACCAGCATTTCGCGGTCATGGGCGGCCTGGATGGCCTGGATCACGTTGGCCGAGTTGCCGCTGGTGGATATCGCCAGCAGCACGTCGCCGGGCTGGCCGAGGGCGCGGATCTGTTTGGAAAACACCTCGTTGTAGCTGTAGTCGTTGGCGATCGAGGTGATGGTCGAGCTGTCGGTGGTCAGGGCGATGGCCGGCAGGCTGGGGCGCTCGCGCTCGAAGCGGTTGAGCAGTTCGGAGGAGAAGTGCTGGGCATCGCCGGCCGAGCCACCATTGCCGCAGGAGAGGATCTTGCCCTCGTTGAGCAGCGAATTGACCATCACCTGGCTGGCATGCTCGATGAAGGGGACCAGGACTTCCATAGCCTGCTGCTTGGTGTCGATGCTGGCCTGGAACATCTGGCGAATGCGGTTCTGCATATCCATGGGAGGAAGACCTTAGGTGTGCTGGCTGATGAGACAGCCGGAAGAGTCGGAAGTCGCCGGGGCGTGATTAAAAGAGTTGTACCTGAGGGAGACGCCGCGGGCGACTAGAAATCCTTGATCGGGCCTATTCACGTTTCGAAAGCGTTGCGTAGCCAGTTGAGCCCGGTAGTGCCGGGGCCTATCGCCACCACATCGAAGCGACAGGGTTGCTTTCCCCAGCGGCTCTCGCGTTGCAGGAACAGTTCTGCGGCGAGAATCAGGCGCTGGCGCTTGCGCCCGTCGACGCTCTCAAGCGCGCCGCCCCAGGCAGCGTGCTTGCGGTAGCGGACTTCGACGAATACTACTGTATCGCCGTCGAGCATGACCAGATCGAGCTCGCCGCCGCGGCAGCTCCAGTTCTGCGCCAGCAGGCGCAGGCCTTGCTTCTGCAAGTGGTCGCGTGCCATTGCCTCGGCCGCGCGACCACTGTCCTGGTTGCGGTTAATTGACGGCGTCCGGCAGGCGCTGCACCTGACCGCCGCGGAATTCGGCCCAGGGCAGTTGGCGTTCGATACGCTGGGCCTGGTTCAGGCTGAGATTTCCGGAGAGGCCTTCGACGCGGCTGTCCGGCAGGGCCTTGAGCTGGCTCAGGCGCGGGGCCAGGCGGAAGGCGTCGACGCCCATGGCGTAGAGGCGGCCGAGGCTGCCGGCGGCCTGCGGCCACTGCTGGTCGACCTGCTGGCGCAGCGGATCGTTGGCGTCCAGCAGCCAGGGGGTTTCGCAGAAGCGGATGCCCTCCAGATCCTGGTACTGCGTCGGGTTCTGTCCGCCGGTGTAGAGGTGCGAGGTGGCATACACGGGCAGGTCGCCGGCGTACTGGAAGGCCAGGGTCGGTTTGATCTGCTGAGCCTGCTGCGGAGTGGCGGCGAGGAAAATGAAGTCGATGTCCTGGCGGCGCGCCGGCAGGGCGGCCAACGGGGTACCCAGGGTGCTCTGCAGGCGCTTGGCGCGGGCTTCGCTCTGGCGCAGCTGGAGCAGATCGGCGATCTGCTGGGCCAGCTCCACCGGCTGGTCGACATGCTCGGCGGCGATCAGATTGCCGCCGGCGGCCTGCCAGCTCTGCTGGAAGGCGGCCAGCACGCGGTTGCCCCATTCGCCCTGCGGTACCAGGGCCACAGCGCTGCGCATGCCATCGGCCCAGGCGCGGCGGGCCACTTCGCGGGCTTCATCCTCGGCGGCCAGGCCGAACTGGAACAGCTGTGCCGGCGCTTCACGGCCGGCGTCGCTGTAGTTCAGGGCCAGGGTGGTCAGCGGCAGTTGCGGGCGCTCACTGAGCTGCTTGACCAGCGGCTTCTCCAGCGGTCCGACGACCAGTTGCACGCCATCGGCCTGGGCCTGGCGGTAGAAGTCATCCAGTGAGGACAGGCGCGAGCTGTCGTACAGCAGTACTTCCGGTGGGTTCTGTCCGGCCTGCTGGGCCTGGTAGTGGGCTGCCAGGAAGCCGTCGCGCAGGGCGCGGGCCACCGAGGCCAGCTGGCCTTCCTGCGGCAGCAGCAAGGCGATCTTCTGCAGCGGCTGTCCGGCCAGCTCCTTCAGTTTGCCCAGCGATTGCGGCAGCTGTTCGGCCGCGGGGTGGCCAGCGTGTTGGTTCTTCCAGGTGTCGATGGCGGCCAGCTGCTGGTCCGGGGTGCCGGCGTTCTTGGTGGCCAGGGCCAGGCTCAGCCAGCCGTCCAGATCGCTGTCGCCGGAACTGATCAGCTGGCTCTGCGGCAGGCTGGAGACCAGCGCCCAGATGGTCTCGTGGTTGGTCTGGGCGGCTTCGCCGGACAGCAGCGGGGCGATGAATACGCGTTCGCGAGCGGCGGCCAGGGTCTGGCCATCGGCTTCGAGGGCGCGAGCCTGGACCAGCTGGGTGCGGATCTGCTGATCCACCGGCAGTTCGGCCAGGCGCTCCAGGCTCGGGTGCTGCAGGGCCTTGAGGGCCCTCTTCGGCTTGTTGCGGGCCATCGCCAGCTCGGCGTCGAGGGTGGCGGCGAACACCTGTTGGGCGGGTTTAAGGCTGTCCAGCGACACTTCATCGAGGATGCGCGTGGCGCGACCGATGTCCTGCTGGCGCCAGGCCTGGTCGGCGGCTGACAGGCGCAGCAGTGCCGCCTGCTCGGGCGTGCTCTGGCTGGCCTGCTGCAGTAACTGGTCGATGCTCGCCTGCGGTGTGCGCGGCAGTTCGCCCAGGCTGGACGAGGGCGAGCCGGCGCAGGCGGCGAGCAGGCCGGCGAGGCAGAGGGCGGAAAGTGGGCGCAGGCAGGCGATCATCTAATACGTTCCTGGTACTGATCAGAAAGAAGGCGGATTGTACCCAAGCCCCGCGGCAGGCGCGATGTCGAGACCTTGAAACGGGCTACAATGCGCGCTTTGCGCAATTGAGGTGTGTCCGTGAGTGCTTCCGTCGTTCCTGCTGCCGCCGGCACCCTGTATGTGGTGGCCACGCCTATCGGCAATCTCGATGACATCAGCGCGCGCGCGCTGCGCATTCTCGGCCAGGTGGCGCTGATCGCCGCCGAGGACACCCGTCACTCGGTGCGCCTGCTGCAGCATTTCGGGATCTCCACGCCGCTGGCGGCTTGTCATGAACACAATGAGCGTGACCAGGGCGGGCGTTTCCTGGCGCGCCTGCAGGCGGGCGAGGATGTGGCGCTGATCTCCGATGCCGGCACGCCGCTGATCTCCGATCCGGGCTTTCACCTGGTACGTGCGGCGCGCGCCGCCGGTATCCGCGTGGTGCCGGTGCCGGGCGCCTGTGCCCTGATCGCCGCGCTGTCGGCAGCGGGTTTGCCGTCCGATCGTTTCAGCTTCGAGGGTTTTCTGCCAGCCAAGGCGGTGGGGCGCCGGTCGCGTCTGGAGCAGGTGCGCGAAGATGGGCGCACGCTGATCTATTACGAGGCGCCGCATCGCCTGCTGGAGTCACTGGCCGATATGCGCGATGTCTTCGGTGCGGACCGCCAGGCGGTGCTGGGGCGTGAGCTGACCAAGACCTTCGAGACACTCAAGGGGCTGCCGCTGGGTGAGCTGCATGACTGGGTGGCGGCCGACAGCAATCAGCAGCGCGGCGAGTGCGTGATTCTGGTCGCCGGTTGGCAGGCGCCGGAAGGCGAGGAGGCGGTGAGCAGTGAAGCGCTGCGTGTGCTCGATCTGCTGCTCGCCGAGTTGCCGCTCAAGCGCGCGGCAGCACTGGCGGCGGAGATCACCGGGGTGCGCAAAAATCTGCTGTACCAGGCTGCACTCGATCGGCAGAAGGACGCTTGAGCTTGTTCTCGGGCGCCTGGCTCGTTACCCTTGGCGGCGGAGAGTCGATCGGACAGTCGCTGCCTTCTTTATTGAAGGGGGAGGAAAGTCCGGGCTCCATAGGGCGGAGTGCCAGGTAACGCCTGGGAGGCGCGAGCCTACGGAAAGTGCCACAGAAAATAACCGCCTAAGCGTTTCGGCGCCGGTAAGGGTGAAAAGGTGCGGTAAGAGCGCACCGCACGGCTGGTAACAGTCCGTGGCTAGGCAAACCCCACTCGGAGCAAGACCAAATAGGGTTCCATCGGCGTGGCCCGCGCTGGAACCGGGTAGGTTGCTAGAGGCGTACAGCGATGTGCGTCGTAGAGGAATGACTGTCCTCGACAGAACCCGGCTTACAGATCGACTCTCCACCTTTCCCTTCTATCTGCTCCACCTCTCAATACCGAAAAAATCTTACTCTTGAGAAACTACTTTAAGTTCGAAGTTTAGCTTCCTGAGCTCGCTGAAATTCGCCCTCAAAATACCCTCGTTTTTCCTCTCAAAACGCCCCTCTTAGTTCGCTAAATCACCGTCCCATAAGGATTTTTCCGAGTTTGCGCGCCTTGACGCTAGGGCTGGTGCATTCCTATAGTGTGCCGAAGTGGCACAAAGTGGAAAAAAGTGGGTCAAAAGGGCATGGAAAGCTAATAACAGTGGGGAAGCGCAGCCTTGTTTCGTGGAGCTAACGCCATCAGTCTCGACGCCAAAGGGCGACTCGCGATGCCAAGCCGGTATCGCGACGAGCTCGTTGTGCGTTGTGGCGGCCAGCTCATCGTCACCATCGATGCCGTCGACCCCTGTCTGTGTGTCTATCCCCTGCCCGAGTGGGAGCTGATCGAGGCCAAGCTGCGTGACCTGCCCTCCCTGCGCGAAGAGACCCGCCGCCTGCAGCGCCTGCTGATCGGTAACGCCGTGGACATCGAGCTGGACGGCAGTGGCCGCTTCCTCGTGCCGCCGCGCCTGCGCGCGCATGCCGGCCTGGACAAGCACGCGATGCTGGTCGGCCAGCTGAACAAATTCCAACTGTGGAACGAAGATGCCTGGAACGCGCTTGCCGACGCCGACCTGGCTGCCATCAAACAGCCCGGTGCCCTGCCGGACGACTTGCGTGACCTGATCCTGTGACCATGACCAGCAGCTTCCGCCATATCACCGTGCTGCTCGACGAGGCCGTCGAGGCCCTCGCCGTGCGCGCCGATGGCTGCTATATGGATGGCACCTTCGGGCGCGGAGGGCACAGTCGGCTGATCCTGGAAAGGCTCGGGCCAGACGGTCGGCTGCTTGGATTCGACAAGGATCCACAGGCGATCGCGACGGGGAATGCACTGGCGGCCGAAGACGGCCGCTTCGTCGTTGTACAGCGCAGCTTCGCCGACCTTGGTGAGGAAGCAGCCGCGCGCGGCCTGCTGGGCAAGGTCGACGGCCTGCTGCTCGACCTCGGGGTGTCCTCGCCGCAGCTGGACGATGCCGAGCGTGGCTTCAGCTTCCTCAACGACGGCCCGCTGGACATGCGCATGAACCCGGATGCCGGCATCAGTGCCGCCCAGTTCATCGCCAGCGCAAGCGCCGACGAGATAGCCCGGGTGTTCAAGGAATACGGCGAGGAGCGCTTCGCCAAGCGCATGGCGCGTGCCGTGGTCGAGCGCCGCGAGCTCAAGCCATTCGAACGCACCGCCGACCTGGCGCAGGTGCTCACCGATGCCAATCCGGCTTGGGAAAAGGGCAAGAATCCGGCGACCCGTGCCTTCCAGGGGTTGCGCATCCATGTCAACAACGAGCTAGGCGATCTGGAGCGCGGCCTCGACGCGGCGCTCAAGGCCCTGGCGGTCGGCGGGCGTCTGGTGGTGATCAGCTTCCATTCGCTGGAAGACCGCATCGTCAAGCAGTTCATGAAGCGTCAGGCCAAGGGCGAAGCGGACAACCTGCCGCGCGACCTGCCGATCATTCCAAAGGCCTTCGAGCCACGCCTGAAGCTGCTGGGCAAGCCCATCTATGCCGGCGAAGCCGAGCTCAAGGCCAATCCGCGCTCGCGCAGCGCGGTGATGCGCGTAGCGGAGAAGCTGCGTTGAGCCGCCTGTACGCCAAGCCGCTGCCGCCCGGCACCTTGCTGCTGGTAGTGCTGTTCGCTGCCGTGCTGCTGTCGGCCATTGCGGTCGCCTACAGCGCGCACTGGAATCGCCAGCTGCTCAACGCTCTTTATACCGAGCTCAGCGTGCGCGACAAGATCCAGGCCGAATGGGGGCGCCTGGTGCTCGAACAGAGCACCTGGACCGCGCACAACCGCATCGAGGCCCTGGCTGCCGGGCAGTTGAAGATGCGCATCCCCGAGCCGACCGAAGTGCAGATGGTGGCGCCATGATCGGTCTCGAAGGCGCTCTCTATCCCTGGCGTTTTCGCCTGGTGCTGGCGCTGCTGGCGTTGATGGTGGGTGCCATCGTCTGGCGCATCGTCGATCTGCACGTGATCGACCATGACTTCCTGCAGGCCCATGGCGATGCGCGCAGCGTGCGGCATATCCCGATCCCTGCACACCGCGGCCTGATCACCGATCGCAACGGCGAGCCGCTGGCCGTCAGTACTCCGGTCACTACCCTGTGGGCCAATGGCAAGGAGCTGTTCAAGGCGCAGGAACGCTGGGGCGACCTGGCGGCTGCCCTGGGGCAGGAGCCTGGCTCCTTCTCCCGGCGCCTGACCCAGGCCCAGGATCGCGAGTTCATGTACCTAGTGCGTGGCCTCACGCCCGAGCAGGGCCAGCGCATTCTTGATCTCAAGGTGCCGGGCGTTTATGGCCTGGAAGAGTTCCGCCGCTTCTACCCGGCCGGCGAAGTGACGGCCCATGTGGTCGGCTTCACCGATGTCGACGACAAGGGGCGTGAGGGCGTCGAGCTGGCCTTCGAGGAGTGGCTGGCCGGCGTGCCGGGCAAGCGTCAGGTGCTCAAGGATCGTCGTGGCCGCCTGATCAAGGACGTGCAGGTCACCCAGAACGCCAAGGCCGGCAAGACCCTGGCCCTGTCCATCGACCTGCGCCTGCAGTACCTGGCCCATCGCGAACTGCGCAACGCGCTGATCGAGCAGGGCGCCAAGGCCGGCAGCCTGGTGATGATCGACGTGAAGACCGGCGAGATCCTCGCCATGGTCAACCAGCCTTCCTACAACCCGAACAACCGCCGCAACCTGCAGCCGGCCGCGATGCGCAACCGCGCCATGATCGACGTGTTCGAGCCGGGTTCCACCGTCAAGCCGATCTCCATGGCCGCCGCCCTGCAGACCGGGCGCTGGAAGCCGGAGGACAAGGTCGAGGTCTACCCGGGCTCGCTGCAGATCGGTCGCTACACCATCAAGGACGTGTCCAAGACCCAGGGGCCAATCCTCGACCTGACCGGTATCCTGATCAACTCGTCCAACGTCGGCATGAGCAAGATCGCCTTCGATATAGGTGGCGAGACCATCCACGACATGATGGCCAAGGTCGGCTTCGGCCAGGACACCGGGCTGGGCTTCCCGGGTGAGCGCGTTGGCGAGCTGCCCAACCACCGCGAGTGGCGCAAGGCCGAGACCGCGACTCTGTCCTATGGCTACGGCGTGTCGGTGACTGCCATCCAGCTGGCCCACGCCTACGCCACCCTGGCCAACAACGGCCAGGTGCTGCCGCTGTCCATGACGCGCGTCGACCGCCAGCCGGTGGGTGCCCAGGTGGTTCCGCCGGAGGTGGCCAAGAACCTGCAGATGATGCTGCAGCAGGTCGTCGAGGCGCCGCGCGGCGTGTTCCGCGCCCAGGTTCCGGGTTACCACGTCTCCGGCAAGAGCGGTACGGCGCGTAAGGCCAGTGTCGGCACCAAGGGTTATACCGAGAACGCCTATCGCTCGATGTTCGCCGGCTTCGCTCCCAGCACCAACCCTCGTATCGCCATGATGGTGGTGATCGACGAGCCGAGCAAAGGCGGCTACTTCGGCGGCCTGGTCTCTGCACCGGTGTTCAGCAAGGTCATGGCTGGCTCGCTGCGTCTGATGAACATTACCCCTGACAACCTGCCGCCGCCGGTCGCACCGGCCGCGGCGCAGCCGCAGACTGCCGCTGCGGCTGCCGCACCGGGAGGGCGAATCTGATGCCCATGCCCCTCAACCAACTGCTGCCGCAGGCAAGCGGCGCGACCCTGATCCGTGAACTGACCCTGGACAGCCGCAAGGTGCGCCCGGGCGACCTGTTCCTCGCTGTGCCGGGCCTGGCTCAGGACGGCCGTGCCCACATTGTCGACGCCATCGCCCGTGGCGCCGCCGCCGTGGCTTACGAGGCCGAGGGTGCCAATGTGGTCAGCGCCAAGGGCGCCGAACTGGTGGCGATCAAGGGTCTGGCAGGCCAGCTGTCGGCCATTGCCGGACGTTTCTATGGCGAGCCGAGCCGCGGTGTGCGCCTGGTCGGCGTCACCGGTACCAATGGCAAGACCAGTGTCAGCCAGCTGGTAGCCCAGGCCCTCGACCTGCTGGGCGAGCGCTGCGGTATCGTCGGCACCCTGGGCACCGGTTTCTATGACGCCCTGCAGAGCGGCCGCCACACCACCCCCGATCCGGTCGCCGTGCAGGCGACCCTGGCCGACCTCAAGCAGGCCGGCGCACGCGCCGTGGCCATGGAGGTTTCCTCGCACGGTCTGGATCAGGGTCGCGTCGCGGCGCTGGACTTCGATGTGGCGGTGTTCACCAACCTGTCGCGCGATCACCTGGACTACCACGGTTCGATGGAGGCCTACGGCGCCGCCAAAGCCAAGCTGTTCGCCTGGCCGGACCTGAAGTGCCGGGTGATCAACCTGGATGATGACTTCGGTCGCCAGCTGGCGACTGCCGACGCCGAGTCGCGCCTGATTGGCTACAGCCTGAGCGATGCCACGGCCTACCTGTTCTGCCGCGAAGCCAGGTTCGATGATCACGGGGTGCGGGCCAGCCTGGTCACGCCGCAGGGCGAAGGCCTGCTGCGCAGCCCGCTGCTCGGTCGTTTCAACCTGAGCAACCTGCTGGCCGTGGTCGGCGCCCTGCTCGGCCTCGGCTATCCGCTGGGTGATGTGCTTCAGGTGCTGCCGCAGCTGCAGGGGCCGGTCGGGCGCATGCAGCGTTTTGGTGGCCAGAACCAGCCGCTGGTGGTGGTCGACTACGCCCACACCCCGGATGCTCTGGAAAAGGTGCTGGAGGCCTTGCGTCCGCACGTGACCGGTCGCCTGCTGTGCCTGTTTGGCTGTGGTGGCGATCGCGACCGCGGCAAACGTCCGCTGATGGCTGCGGTGGCCGAGCGCCTGGCTGATGCCGTGCTGGTGACCGACGACAACCCGCGTACGGAAGACCCGGCGCAGATCGTCGCCGATATCCGTGCCGGATTCGCCAAGCCCGAGTCAGTCGAATTCGTCCATGGTCGGGGCGAGGCCATCGCCCGCCTGATCGCTGCCGCGCAGGTAGGTGATGTGGTGCTGCTGGCCGGCAAGGGGCATGAGGATTACCAGGAGATCGCCGGCGTACGCCATGCCTTCTCCGACCTCGACGAGACCACCAAGGCGCTGGCCGCCTGGGAGGTCGCCCATGCTTAAGCCGTTGCTGCTGAGCGAAGTGGCGCAGGCCCTGGGCGCCCGCGTGATGGGTGCCGATGTGGCGTTTACCGCCGTGTCCACCGACAGCCGCAGGATCGAGGCGGGCCAGCTGTTCATCGCCTTGGTCGGGCCGAACTTCGACGGCCACGACTACCTGGCCGATGTCGCCGCCAAGGGTGCCGTCGCCGCCCTGGTGCAGCGCGAGGTAGCCGGCTCCGCGCTGCCCCAGCTGGTGGTGCAGGACACCCGCATCGCCCTCGGCCAGCTCGGCGCGCTGAATCGCGCCGCCTTTAATAAGCCGCTGGCCGCCGTCACCGGCTCCAGCGGCAAGACCACGGTCAAGGAGATGCTCGCCAGCATCCTGCGCGCCGGCCTTAACGGTCCGGTGCTGGCTACCCGTGGCAACCTGAACAATGACCTCGGCGCGCCGCTGACCCTGCTGGAACTGGCGCCTGAGCATGTTGGCGCAGTGATCGAGCTGGGTGCCAACCATGTCGGCGAGATCGCCTACACGGTCGGCCTGACCCGCCCGGACGTGGCCATCATCACCAATGCCGGGCTGGCCCATGTCGGCGAGTTCGGCGGGCCGGACAAGATCGTCCAGGCCAAGGGCGAAATCCTCGAAGGTCTGGGCGGGCAGGGTATCGCCGTGCTCAATCGCGATGACAAGGCCTTCGCCACCTGGCAGGTGCGCAATGGCGACCGTCGGGTGCTGAGCTTCGCCCTGCTGGATCAGGCGGCTGACGTGCACGCCGCAGAACTGTGGCGCGATGCCCGTGGCTGTGTCGGCTTTGCCCTGGCCGGCAAGGCTGGCGAGGCGCGCATCCAGCTCAACCTGCTCGGCGAGCACAGCGTGGCCAATGCCCTGGCCGCCGCCGCCGCCGCGCATGCCCTCGGCGTGCCGCTGGTCGGGATCAAGGCCGGGCTGGAAAGCCTGCAGCCGGTCAAAGGCCGCGCCGTAGCGGCGCTGGCGACGAACGGCATGCGGGTGATCGATGACAGTTACAACGCCAACCCGCTGTCCATGTGCGCGGCAGTAGATATACTCGCCGCCTTCTCCGGCCGCACCGTCCTGGTGCTGGGAGACATGGGCGAGTTGGGCGAATGGGCCGAGCAGGGCCATCGCGACGTCGGCGCCCATGCCGCAGGCAAGGTCGATGCGCTCTATGCCGTAGGTCCGCTGATGGCGCATGCCGTCGCGGCTTTCGGTGCCAATGGCCGTCATTTCGCCGATCAAGCTAGCCTGATCGACGCGCTTCGCGCCGAGTCGGGCAACACCACAATTCTAATTAAAGGCTCGCGCAGCGCGGCGATGGACAAGGTCGTCGATGCGTTGCTGGATCGGGCATCGGGGGAGGCTCACTAATCATGCTGCTGCTGCTGGCGGAGTACCTGCAACAGTTCCACACTGGCTTCGGGGTCTTCCAGTACCTGACCCTGCGCGGCATCCTCGGCGTGCTCACCGCCCTGGCCCTGTCGCTGTGGCTCGGTCCGTGGATGATCCGTACCCTGCAGATCCGTCAGATCGGCCAGGCCGTACGCAATGATGGCCCGCAGTCGCACCTGTCGAAGAAGGGCACGCCGACCATGGGCGGCGCGCTGATCCTCACCGCCATCGCCGTCAGCACCCTGCTCTGGGCCGACCTGACCAACCGCTACGTGTGGACCGTGCTGGCCGTGACTCTGCTGTTCGGCGCCATCGGCTGGGTCGACGACTACCGCAAGGTGATCGAGAAGAACTCGCGCGGCCTGCCGAGCCGCTGGAAGTATTTCTGGCAGTCGGTATTCGGCCTGGCCGCCGCCGTCTTCCTCTATATGACCGCGCAGAGCCCGGTGGAAACCACCCTGATCGTGCCGGTGCTGAAGGACGTGGCGATTCCGCTGGGCGTCGGCTTCGTGGTGCTGACCTACTTCGTCATCGTCGGGACCAGCAATGCGGTGAACCTGACCGACGGCCTCGACGGCCTGGCCATCCTGCCGACCGTGATGGTGGCCGGCGCGCTGGCGATCTTCTGCTACCTGTCGGGCAACATCAAATTCGCCGAATACCTGCTGATTCCCTATGTGCCGGGCGCCGGCGAGCTGATCGTGTTCTGCGCCGCGCTGGTCGGCGCTGGCCTCGGCTTCCTGTGGTTCAACACTTACCCGGCCCAGGTGTTCATGGGCGACGTCGGTGCGCTGGCCCTCGGTGCCGCGCTGGGCACCATCGCCGTGATCGTCCGCCAGGAAATCGTGCTGTTCATCATGGGCGGCGTGTTCGTCATGGAAACCCTGTCGGTGATGATCCAGGTCGCCAGCTTCAAGCTGACCGGCAAGCGCGTGTTCCGCATGGCGCCGATCCATCACCACTTCGAACTCAAAGGCTGGCCGGAGCCGCGCGTGATCGTGCGCTTCTGGATCATCACCGTGATCCTGGTGCTGGTCGGCCTGGCCACCCTGAAGCTGAGGTAATAGAGAGTGTCGCTGATCGCTTCCGACCAGTTCCGCATCGTTGTCGGCCTCGGCAAGAGCGGCATGTCCCTGGTGCGCTTCCTGGCGCAGCAGGGCGTGCGCTTTGCCGTGGCCGATACCCGCGCGAACCCGCCGGAGCTGGCGACCCTGCAGCGCGACTACCCCGAGGTGGAAGTGCGCTGCGGCGAGCTGGACGTCGACTTCCTGTGCCGCGCCTCGGAGCTCTACGTGAGCCCCGGCCTGGCCCTGGCCACCCCGGCGCTGCGCGAAGCGGCCGCCCGTGGCGTGAAGATGTCCGGCGATATCGACCTGTTCACCCGCCATGCCAAGGCGCCGATCGTTGCCATTACCGGCTCCAACGCCAAGAGCACCGTGACCACCCTGGTCGGTGAGATGGCGGCTGCCGCCGGCAGGAAGGTAGCGGTCGGCGGCAATATCGGTACCCCGGCGCTGGACCTGCTCAGCGACGAGGTCGAGCTGTACGTGCTGGAGCTGTCCAGCTTCCAGCTGGAGACCACCGAGCGCCTGGGCGCCGAGGTCGCCACCTGCCTGAACATCAGCGAAGACCATATGGATCGCTATGACGGCATGGCCCAGTACCACCTGGCCAAGCACCGCATCTTCCGCGGTGCCCGCCAGGTGGTGGTGAATCGCGACGACGCCTTGTCGCGTCCGCTGATCGCCGACCAGGTGCCGTGCTGGACTTTCGGCCTGGGCAAGCCGGACTTCAAGCGTTTCGGCCTGATCGAGGAGGGCGGTGAGAAATACCTGGCCTTCCAGTTCGAGACCCTGATGCCGACCGCCGAACTGAAGATCCGTGGCGCGCACAATCAATCCAACGCCCTGGCGGCCCTGGCCCTGGGGCACGCCGTCGGCCTGCCGTTCGAGGCCATGCTCGACACCCTGCGCAACTTCGCCGGCCTGCCGCACCGTTGCCAGTGGGTGCGCGAGCTGCGTGGCGTGGGCTACTACGACGACTCCAAGGCGACCAACGTTGGTGCTGCCCTGGCCGCCATCGAAGGCCTGGGCGCGGATATCGCCGGCAAGCTGGTGCTGATCGCCGGGGGGGACGGCAAGGGTGCCGACTTCTCCGCGCTCAAGGCGCCGGTTTCCAGGTTCTGCCGCGCCGTGGTGCTGCTTGGCCGTGACGCCGAGCAGATCGCCGACGCGCTGGGCGACGCCGCACCGCTGGTGCGGGTGAAGACGCTGGACGAGGCCGTGCAGCGCTGTGCCGAGCTGGCCCAGAGTGGCGACGCCGTGTTGCTGTCGCCGGCCTGCGCCAGCCTGGACATGTTCAAGAACTTCGAAGAGCGTGGGCGCCTGTTCGCCCAGGCGGCGGAGGGCCTGCAATGACCCTGCTTGCCCGTCTGTTCGCCGCTCCGTCGCCGCTGCGCACCCGCCGCGGTATCGACCTCGACTTCCCGCTGCTGGCCGGTTGCCTGGCCCTGCTCGGCCTGGGCCTGGTGATGATCACCTCGGCCAGCTCGGAAGTCGCCGCGGCACTGTCGGGTAATCCGCTGTACCACATGATCCGCCACCTGATTTACCTGGCCATCGGCATCAGCGCCGCCGTGGTCACCCTGCTGATTCCCATGGCGTTCTGGCAGCGCTACGGCGCCAGCCTGCTGCTGATCGCCTTCGCCCTGCTGGTGCTGGTGCTGATCCCCGGCATCGGTCGCGAGGTCAACGGCGCCAAGCGCTGGATCGGCTTCGGCCTGTTCAACCTGCAGCCGTCCGAGCTGGCCAAGCTGTTCACCGTGGTGTTCATCGCCGGTTACCTGGTGCGGCGCCAGGACGAAGTGCGCGAAAAGCTCTCCGGCTTCCTCAAGCCGATGCTGGTGCTTGGCCCGATGGCCGTGCTGCTGCTGGCCGAGCCGGATTTCGGCGCCACCGTGGTACTGGTCGGCTCCTGCATTGCCATGCTCTTCCTTGGCGGCATCAACCTGGTGCGCTTCATTCCGCTGGCCGCCTGCGTGCTGGTGCTCGGCGCCGTCGTCATGACCAGCCAGGCCTACCGCCTGGAGCGCCTGACCAACTTCGTCGACCCCTGGGCCGATCAGTACGGTGCCGGCTACCAGCTGAGTCAGGCGCTGATCGCCTTCGGCCGCGGCGAGTGGCTGGGTGTCGGCCTGGGCAACAGCATCCAGAAGCAGTTCTACCTGCCCGAGGCTCACACCGACTTCGTCTTCGCCGTGCTGGCCGAGGAGCTGGGCATGGTTGGCGCGCTGATCACCGTCGGCCTGTTCGTCTTTGTCGCCGTGCGCGCCCTGTACATCGGCCTGTGGGCCGAGAAGGCCAAGCAGTTCTTCGCCGCCTACGTGGCCTATGGCATCGCCATCCAGTGGATCGGCCAGGTGCTGATCAACATTGGCGTGAACGTTGGCCTGCTGCCGACCAAGGGTCTGACCCTGCCGTTCCTCAGCTACGGTGGCAGCTCCCTGATCATCTGCTGCGTCAGCCTGGCCATGCTCCTGCGCATCGAGTGGGAGCGGCGTACGTCGCTGGGCAGCGAGGACATCGAATTCAGCGAGTCGGACTTCTTCGACACCGAGGAGGTCAAGCATGCGCGGTAACGTCCTGATCATGGCCGGCGGCACCGGCGGCCACGTGTTCCCGGCGCTGGCCTGCGCCCGCGAGTTCCAGGCGCGCGGCTATGCCGTGCACTGGCTGGGCACCCCGCGCGGTATCGAGAACGAGCTGGTGCCGGCCGCCGGGCTGCCGCTGCACCTGATCCAGGTCTCCGGCCTGCGCGGCAAAGGCAAGCTGTCGCTGCTCAAGGCGCCGTTCCAGCTGGTTCGTGCCCTGTTCCAGGCGCGCCGAGTGATGCGCGAGCTGCAGCCGGTCTGCGTGCTCGGCATGGGCGGCTACGTCACCGGCCCCGGCGGCCTGGCCGCACGGCTGAATGGCGCGCCGTTGGTGATTCACGAGCAGAACGCCGTGGCCGGTACCGCCAACCGCAGCCTGGCGCCGTTCGCCAAGCGTGTGTGCGAGGCTTTCCCGAACACCTTCGGCAAGACCACCAAGCTGCGCACCACCGGCAACCCGGTGCGTGAGGAGCTGTTCCTGGAAACGCCGCGCGACACCCTCAAGGGCCGTAAGCCGCGCCTGCTGGTGCTGGGCGGCAGCCTGGGCGCCGAGCCGCTGAACAAGCTGATTCCCGCCGCGCTGGCCAAGCTGCCGGCCGACTTGCGTCCAAAGGTGTTCCACCAGGCGGGCAAGCAACATGACGCCATCACCGCGGAGCGTTATCGCGAAGTCGCGGTCGAAGCCGAGGTCGCGCCCTTTATCAAGGACATGGCCGGCGCCTACGCCTGGGCCGACCTGGTGATCTGCCGTGCCGGTGCGCTGACCGTCAGCGAGCTGGCCGCCGCCGGCCTGCCGTCCTTCCTGGTGCCGCTGCCGCACGCGATCGACGACCACCAGACCCGCAATGCCGACTATCTGGCCAAGGAGGGCGCCGCCGTCCTTCTGCCGCAACATGCCACTGACGCGGACAAGCTCGCCGCGCAGCTGACCGAGGTTCTGATGCACCCTGAAAAACTCAAGACCATGGGCCGCACCGCGCGCACCCTGGCCAAACCGGACGCCACCCGCGTGGTAGTCGATATCTGCCTGGAGGTGGCCCGTGGCTAAGTCTCCCGCCGCTGCCCGTTCGGAAATCCGCCGCATGCGCCGCATCCGCCGCATCCACTTTGTGGGTATCGGCGGTGCCGGCATGTGCGGCATCGCCGAGGTGCTGCTGAACCTGGGCTACGAAGTGTCCGGCTCGGACCTCAAGGCTTCGGCCGTGACCGAGCGCCTGGAAAGCTTCGGCGCCACCGTGTTCATCGGCCACCGTGCCGAAAATGCCGAGCAGGCCGACGTGCTGGTGGTGTCCAGCGCCATCAACACCGCCAACCCGGAAGTGGCCACCGCCCTGGAGCGCCGCATCCCGGTGGTGCCGCGCGCCGAGATGCTCGCCGAGCTGATGCGCTACCGCCATGGCGTGGCCGTGGCCGGCACTCACGGCAAGACCACCACCACCAGCCTGCTGGCGTCGGTATTCGCCGCCGGCGGCCTGGACCCGACCTTCGTCATCGGCGGCCGTCTGAACGCTGCCGGCACCAATGCCCAGCTGGGCAGCAGCCGCTACCTGATCGCCGAGGCGGACGAGAGCGACGCCAGCTTCCTGCACCTGCAGCCGATGGTTTCGGTGGTCACCAATATCGACGCCGACCACATGAGCACCTACGGCGGCGACTTCAATGTACTGAAGAAGACCTTCGTCGAATTTCTGCACAACCTGCCGTTCTACGGCCTGGCCGTGCTCTGCGTGGACGACCCGGTGGTGCGCGAACTGCTGCCGCAGGTGGCCCGTCCGACCGTGACCTACGGCTTCTCGGAAGATGCCGACGTACGTGCCATCAATGTGCGTCAGGAAGGCATGCGCACCTACTTCACCGCGCTGCGCCGTGATCGCGCGCCGCTGGACGTGTCGGTGAACATGCCAGGCAATCACAATGTATTGAACGCGCTGGCGACCATCGCCATCGCCACCGATGAAGGCATCGAGGATGCCGCCATCGTCCAGGGCCTGTCGGGCTTTCAGGGCGTCGGCCGGCGCTTCCAGGTGTACGGCGAGTTGCCGGTCGAGGGTGGCAGCGTGATGCTGGTCGACGATTACGGCCATCACCCGCGTGAAGTCGCCGCGGTAATCAAGGCCGTGCGCGGCGGCTGGGCCGAGCGCCGCCTGGTGATTCTGTACCAGCCGCACCGCTACAGCCGTACCCGCGACCTCTACGAGGACTTCGTGCAGGTGCTGGGCGATGCCAACGTGCTGCTGCTGATGGAGGTCTACCCGGCCGGCGAGGAACCCATTCCCGGTGCCGACAGCCGTCACCTGTGCCACAGCATCCGCCAGCGCGGCCAACTCGACCCGATCTACGTCGAGCGGGGTGTCGATCTCGCCCCCATCATCAAGCCGCTGCTGCGTGCCGGCGACATCCTGCTGTGCCAGGGCGCCGGCGATATCGGTGGCGTGGCCCCGCAACTGATCAAGCACCCGCTGTTCCAAGGTGACGCGAAATGAGCCTGCATTCCACCCTCGATCCCAAGGCCTTCGGCCGCGTCGCCGTGCTGTTCGGCGGCAAGAGCGCCGAGCGCGCGGTATCGCTGAAGTCCGGTGCCGCCGTGCTGGAAGCGCTGCAGAGCGCCGGCGTGGATGCCTTCGGCATCGACGTCGGTGACGACTTCCTGCAGCGCCTGGCGGCCGAGAAGATCGATCGCGCCTTTATCGTGCTGCATGGTCGCGGCGGCGAGGACGGTTCCATGCAGGGCCTGCTGGAATGCGCCGGCATCCCCTACACCGGCAGCGGCATCCTCGCCTCGGCCCTGGCCATGGACAAGCTGCGCACCAAGCGCGTGTGGCTGAGCCTGGGCCTGCCGACGCCCAACCACGCGGTGCTGGCCAGCGAGGCGGACTGTCGCGCGGCCGCCGCCGAGCTGGGCTTCCCGCTGATCGTCAAGCCGGCCCATGAAGGTTCCAGCATCGGTATGGCCAAGGTCGCCGATGTCGACGCGCTGATCGCCGCCTGGAAGGACGCCAGCCAGTACGACTCGCAGGTACTGGTCGAGCAGTGGATTGCCGGCCCCGAGTTCACCGTGGCCATGCTGCGCGGTCAGGTGCTGCCGCCGATCGGCCTGGGCACCCCGCACAGCTTCTATGACTACGACGCCAAGTACCTGGCCAATGACACCCAGTACCGCATCCCCTGTGGCCTGTCGACCGACAAGGAGGCGGAGCTCAAGGCGCTGACCGCGCGCGCCTGTGAGGCCGTGGGCACTCAGGGCTGGGCCCGCGCCGATGTGATGCAGGATGCCAATGGCCAGTTCTGGCTGCTGGAAGTCAACACCGTGCCGGGCATGACCGATCACAGCCTGGTACCGATGGCCGCGCGTGCCGCCGGTCTGGACTTCCAGCAGCTGGTGCTGGCGATCCTGGCCGACAGCGTCGAGGCGAGGGGTTAAGCCATGGTCGCCACCCTCCGTCACCACTCGCAGCCGATAGGAGGCGCCAGCCGGCGCCAGCCTATCGCTGCGCGTGGTGCCAGCCGGATGGTGGCCAAGGAACCGCTGGCCGCGCGCCTGCCGAAGCCGGATTTTGGTGGCCTTGGGCGTGGTTTCAAGCGCCTCGGCTGGCCGTTGCTGCTGGTGGCGCTGGGTCTGGGGACCTATGAGGGCGCCCAGCGTCTGCTGCCCTATGCCGACCGGCCGATTGCCCGGGTCAGCGTGCAGGGCGAGCTGAGCTACATCAGCCAGCAGGCGGTGCAGGAGCGTATCGCGCCGTACACCGCGGCCAGTTTCTTCACCATCGACCTGGCCGGCATGCGTGCCGAGCTGGAGCAGATGCCCTGGATCGCCCATGCCGAAGTGCGCCGGGTGTGGCCGGACCAGGTGTCGATCACCCTGGAAGAGCAGCTGCCGGTGGCCCGCTGGGGCAGCGAGGCGCTGCTCAACAATCAGGGCCGTGCCTTCGCCCCGCGCGAGGCGGCCAACTACGAACACCTGCCGCTGCTGTCCGGGCCGCAACGCGCCCAGCAGCAGGTGATGCAGCAGTACCAGGTGCTCAGCCAGCTGCTGCGGCCGCTGGGCTTCACCATCAGCAGCCTGGAGCTGCGCGAGCACGGCAGCTGGTTCATCAGTACCGCCCAGGGCGTGGACATCCTCCTGGGTCGTGATCACCTGGTCGACAAGATGCGCCGGTTCGCCAGCATCCACGACAAGGTGCTCAAGCAGCAGATCGCGAATATCGCGCGTGTCGACCTGCGCTATGCCAACGGCCTTGCCGTGGCCTGGCGCGAGCCGGTGGCGCCAGTGGTTCCGGCCGAAACGGCTGGCGCCCAGTGAATCGAGGAGAACAGTAGAGATCATGGCAAGCGTGCAGAGCGGCAAGATGATCGTCGGCCTGGATATCGGCACCTCCAAGGTGGTGGCGCTGGTGGGCGAGGTGACGGCCGATGGCGAGCTGGATATCGTCGGGATCGGCACCAGCCCGTCGCGCGGCCTGAAGAAGGGCGTGGTGGTGAACATCGAGTCCACCGTGCAGTCGATCCAGCGCGCCATCGAAGAGGCGCAACTGATGGCCGGTTGCCGCATCCACTCGGCCTTCGTCGGCATCGCCGGCAACCACATCCGCAGCCTCAACAGCCATGGCATCGTCGCTATCCGCGACCGTGAAGTCAGCCCGGCCGACCTCGAGCGCGTGCTCGACGCCGCCCAGGCCGTGGCCATCCCGGCTGACCAGCGCGTGCTGCACACCCTGGCGCAGGACTACGTGATCGATAACCAGGAAGGTGTGCGCGAGCCGCTGGGCATGTCCGGCGTGCGTCTGGAGGCCAAGGTGCATGTGGTCACCTGCGCCACCAATGCCGCGCAGAACGTCGAGAAGTGCGTGCGTCGCTGCGGCCTGGAAGTGGACGACATCATTCTGGAGCAGCTGGCTTCCGCCTACTCGGTGCTGACCGAGGACGAGAAGGAGCTGGGCGTGTGCCTGGTGGACATCGGGGGCGGTACCACCGACATCGCGATTTTCGCCGATGGTGCGATCCGTCACACCGCGGTGATCCCGATTGCTGGCGACCAGGTCACAAATGATATTGCAATGGCATTACGTACCCCGACCCAGTATGCCGAGGAAATCAAGATTCGGTATGCTTGCGCCCTAGCCAAACTGGCCGGTCCGGGGGAAACCATCAAGGTGCCCAGCGTGGGTGACCGGCCACCGCGGGAACTGTCCCGTCAGGCTCTGGCCGAGGTAGTCGAGCCTCGTTACGACGAGCTCTTCACGCTGATTCAGGCCGAGCTGCGGCGCAGTGGCTACGAGGACATGATTCCGGCAGGGATCGTCCTCACCGGCGGCACCGCCAAGATGGAAGGCGCCGTCGAACTGGCCGAAGAGATCTTTCACATGCCGGTGCGTTTGGGCGTACCCCACAGCGTCAAAGGACTGACCGACGTCGTGCGTAATCCAATCTATTCCACAGGCGTGGGCCTGCTGATGTACGGGCTGCGGAAACAGTCCGACGGTTTCCACGCGCCTGGGATTCAGTATGGCGATGAGCCCAAAACACCGGTACTGGAACGGCTTAAACGCTGGGTCCAGGGCAATTTCTGATGTGAAACCCGCGGTAGCTGTAGGCGATAATTAAAAAAGAAGGAGAGGGGAAATGTTCGAGCTCGTAGATAACGTTCCGCAAAGCGCAGTTATCAAAGTCATCGGCGTGGGTGGCGGTGGTGGTAACGCCGTCAATCACATGATCAAGAACAACATCGAGGGCGTCGAATTCATCTGCGCCAACACCGATGCCCAGGCGTTGAAGAACGTCGGTGCGCGTACCGTGCTGCAACTCGGCCCGGGCGTGACCAAGGGCCTGGGTGCCGGTACCAATCCGGAAATCGGCCGTCAGGCTGCCATGGAAGACCGCGAGCGTATCGCCGAGGTACTCAATGGTGCCGACATGGTCTTCATCACCACCGGCATGGGTGGCGGCACCGGTACCGGTGCGGCACCGATCATCGCCGAAGTGGCGAAAGAGATGGGCATCCTCACCGTTGCCGTGGTGACCCGTCCGTTCCCGTTCGAAGGGCGCAAGCGCATGCAGGTCGCCGACGAGGGCATCCGCGCCCTGTCCGATTGCGTCGACTCGCTGATCACCATCCCCAACGAGAAGCTGCTGACCATCCTGGGCAAGGATGCCAGCCTGCTGTCCGCTTTCGCCAAGGCTGACGACGTGCTGTCCGGCGCCGTCCGCGGTATCTCCGACATCATGCAGCGTCCGGGCCTGATGAACGTCGACTTTGCCGACGTGAAGACCGTGATGGGCGAAATGGGCATGGCCATGATGGGCACCGGCTGCGCCAGCGGCCCGAACCGCGCCCGCGAGGCCACCGAGGCGGCCATCCGCAACCCGCTGCTGGAAGACGTCAACCTGCAGGGCGCGCGCGGCATCCTGGTCAACATCACCGCCGGTCTGGATCTGTCCCTGGGCGAATACGCCGCCGTCGGCGAGATCATCGAGGCCTTCGCCTCGGAAGCGGCGACCGTCAAGGTCGGCGCGGTGATCGATCCGGACATGCGCGACGAGCTGCATGTGACCGTGGTGGCTACCGGCCTGGGTGCGCGCATCGAGAAGCCGGTCAAGGTGGTCGACAACACCATCGCGACCGCTGCCGTGGCCACTCCGGCTGCTTCGATCAGCGCCGCGCCGCGTGCTGCCGAGCAACCGGCCGTCAACTACAAGGACTACGAGCGCCCGACCGTTCAGCGCCAGAGCCTCGCCGGCAGCGCCGCCGCAGCCAAGCTGAATACGCAGGATGACCTGGATTATCTGGACATCCCGGCCTTCCTGCGTCGTCAGGCTGATTGATGCTGTCTATCAGGAGTATATCGGTGATTGGTGTTCAGCAAAGGGCGGTTCTGCTATCATCGCCGCCCATTGTTGAAAACAGTTCGCAACAAGCGCAGCCAAAACCATGATCAGACAACGCACCCTGAAGAACATCATCCGAGCCACTGGTGTTGGCCTGCACTCGGGGGAGAAGGTTTACCTGACCCTCAAGCCGGCTCCGGTGGATACCGGTATCGTGTTCCGTCGCACCGATCTGGATCCGGTCGTGGAAATCCCCGCCCGCGCCGAGAATGTCGGTGAGACCACCATGTCGACCACGCTGGTCAATGGTGAGGTCAAGGTGGACACCGTCGAGCACCTGCTTTCGGCCATGGCTGGCCTGGGCATCGACAACGCCTACGTCGAGCTGTCGGCGTCCGAAGTCCCGATCATGGACGGCAGTGCCGGTCCCTTTGTATTCCTGATTCAGTCGGCTGGCCTGGAAGAGCAGGAAGCGCCGAAGAAGTTCATCCGCGTGCTGCGCGAAGTGACGGTGGAGGAGGGCGACAAGCGCGCTACCTTCCTGCCCTTCGACGGCTTCAAGGTGAGCTTCGAGATCGATTTCGATCATCCGGTGTTTCGTGGTCGCACCCAGACCGCCAGCGTCGACTTCTCCAGCACTTCCTTCGTCAAGGAAGTGAGCCGCGCGCGCACCTTCGGGTTCATGCGCGACATCGAGTTCCTGCGTTCGCAGAACCTGGCACTCGGCGGCAGCGTGGATAACGCCATCGTGGTGGACGAGTTCCGCGTGCTCAACGAAGACGGCCTCCGTTACGAGGACGAATTCGTCAAGCACAAGATCCTCGACGCCATCGGCGATCTCTACCTGCTGGGCAACAGCCTGATCGGCGAGTTCAAGGGCTTCAAGTCCGGACACGCGCTGAACAATCGTCTGCTGCGCACCCTGATCGAGCAGAAAGATGCTTGGGAAGTGGTGATCTTCGACGATGCCAGCACCGCGCCGATCTCCTACATGCGCCCGGTTGCGGCCGTGTAAGCAATACCCCTCCCTTCTGTTGTATTCAGGCCACCCTCGGGTGGCCTGTTTTTTTCTCCCCGTATTCCTTCAGTCGTGCCTGGCATTGCGTGCCAGGCGCTCCAGGGCGGCACGCAGCTTCGGATCACCGATGCCCTCGGCGGCGCTGCGCAGGCTGACGGCGGCGGCCTCGGACAGCTCGGTCTTGTGCGCCTGATAGGCGACCTGGGTATTGGGCGGGCGTACCTTGACCTGGATCTTCTGCAGCCCGGCGAACTCCGGCAGTACTTGCAGCAGGCGTTGCAGGCGGCGCTGCTGGTAATGCAGACGGGTGGCCCAGTGGCCGTTGCTGGTCAGCAACAGCAGGCAGCCGTCATGCCAGCTGGCGACCTGGCAGTGCTCGCGCGCCGCCGGCTCCAGCTGGGCCTCCACCAGCGCCTGCAGCCTGCCCAGACGCTGGGCTGCGCTGAACAGCGCCTGCAGCGGCTTGTGTTCACGCAGCAGATTGGCAGGGGTCTTGGCGGGTGGGGGGCGCAGGCTCATGGCGGTGACTTCGGGTATCGATGCGCCCATGTTAGCAAAGGCCCTTGCAGCTGTCGGTCGTCGTCCCCATATGAAGGTAATGGCCAGCTCATGAGCCGGTCTGGCGTATCCGCGCGGCTCGCGGGAGTTCGCCCTTTTCTCGCCAACGTTTCCGAGTAGAATGCCCCCTTTGCATGCGGTCGAGCTGGCCGCTGGGCAGCGCCCCCCATCCCCTTGAGTGGAAGAATCCGTCGATATGTTTGCGCCACTGTTGAAGAAACTCTTTGGAAGCAAGAACGAGCGTGAAGTCAAACGCATGCTCAAGACAGTGAGCGCGATCAACGCCCTCGAGGAGCAGATGCTCGCTCTCTCCGACGAGCAGCTCAAGGGCAAGACCGAAGAGTTCAAGGCGCGCCTGGCCAAGGGCGAGACCCTCGACCAGATTCTTCCCGAAGCCTTCGCCGTGGCCCGTGAAGCCGGCAAGCGGGTGATGGGCATGCGTCACTTCGACGTACAGCTGATCGGCGGCATGACTCTGCACGAGGGCAAGATCGCCGAGATGCGTACCGGTGAGGGCAAGACCCTGGTGGGTACCCTGGCCGTGTACCTCAACGCACTGTCCGGCAAGGGTGTGCACGTGGTCACGGTGAACGACTACCTGGCCCGCCGCGACGCCAACTGGATGCGCCCTCTGTATGAGTTCCTCGGCCTGTCCGTCGGCGTGGTGATTCCCTTCATGCCGCCGGAAGAGAAGCGTGCTGCCTACGCCGCCGATATCACCTACGGCACCAACAACGAATTCGGTTTCGACTACCTGCGCGACAACATGGCCTTCAGCCTGGAAGACAAGTTCCAGCGCGAGCTGAACTTCGCCGTGGTCGACGAAGTGGACTCCATCCTCATCGACGAAGCGCGTACCCCGCTGATCATCTCCGGTCAGGCCGAGGACAGCTCCCAGCTGTACATGCAGATCAACCAGCTGATCCCGCGCCTCAAGCAGCACATCGAGGAAGAGGAAGGCGTGGTCACTCAGGAAGGCCACTACAAGGTCGACGAGAAGACCCGCCAGGTCGAACTCAACGAGGCTGGCCACCAGTACGTTGAGGAGATGCTCACCGCAGCGGGCTTGCTGGCCGAGGGCGAGAGCCTCTACTCCGCGCATAACCTCAGCCTGCTGACCCACGTCTACGCCGGCCTGCGCGCGCACAAGCTGTTCCACCGCAACGTCGAGTACATCGTGCAGAACGGTCAGGTCATCCTGATCGACGAGCACACCGGCCGTACCATGCAGGGCCGCCGCCTGTCCGAGGGCCTGCACCAGGCCATCGAGGCCAAGGAAGGGGTGAACATCCAGGCCGAGAGCCAGACCCTCGCCTCGACCACCTTCCAGAACTACTTCCGCCTCTACAAGAAGCTCGCCGGCATGACCGGTACCGCCGACACCGAGGCCTTCGAGTTCCGCCAGATCTACGGTCTCGACGTAGTGGTCATCCCCACCCATCGGCCGGTGGCGCGCAAGGACTTCAATGACCTGGTCTACCTGACCCAGGAAGAGAAGTACCAGGCGATCATCACCGACATCAAGGAAAGCCAGGCCCAGGGCCGGCCGATCCTGGTCGGTACCGCCTCGATCGAAACCTCCGAGTACGTCTCCAAGCTCCTGGAACAGGCCGGCATCGAGCACAAGGTGCTCAACGCCAAGTACCACGAGAAGGAAGCCGAGATCATCGCGCAGGCCGGCCGCCCGGGCGCCGTGACCTTGGCCACCAACATGGCCGGTCGCGGTACCGACATCCTGCTGGGCGGCAACTGGGAAGCGGAAGTGGCTGCCCTGGAAGCGCCGAGCGAAGAGCAGATCGCGCAGATCAAGGCCGACTGGCAGAAGCGTCACCAGCAGGTCATCGAAGCGGGCGGCCTGCACGTGATCGCCTCCGAGCGCCACGAATCGCGCCGTATCGACAACCAGCTGCGCGGCCGTGCCGGTCGTCAGGGCGATCCAGGCTCCAGCCGCTTCTACCTGTCGCTGGAAGACAACCTGATGCGCATCTTCGCCTCTGACCGGGTGAAGAACTTCATGAAGGCACTGGGCATGCAGTCCGGCGAGGCCATCGAGCACCGCATGGTGACCAACGCCATCGAGAAGGCGCAGCGCAAGGTCGAAGGTCGCAACTTCGATATGCGCAAGCAGTTGCTCGAATACGACGACGTGGCCAACGAGCAGCGCAAGGTGATCTACCACATGCGCAACAGCCTGCTGGCGGCCGACAACATCGGCGACACCATCGTCGAGTTCCGCCAGGAAGTGCTCAACACCACCATCAACAACCACCTGCCGCCGCAGTCGCTGCCGGAACAGTGGGATATCACCGGCCTGGAGATGGCGCTGTACAGCGACTTCGGTCTGCGCCTGCCGATCCAGCAGTGGCTGGATGAAGACGACAAGCTGTACGAGGAAACCCTGCGCGAGAAAATCCTCGCCGAGCTGCTCGCCGCCTATCACGAGAAGGAAGACCTGGCCGGTGCCGAGGCCCTGCGCACCTTCGAGAAGCAGATGCTGCTGCGCGTGCTGGACGACCTGTGGAAGGATCACCTGGCCACCATGGATCACCTGCGCCACGGCATCCACCTGCGCGGCTACGCGCAGAAGAACCCGAAGCAGGAGTACAAGCGCGAGTCCTTCACCCTGTTCCAGGAGCTGCTCGAGTCGATCAAGCGCGACACCATTCGCGTGCTTTCCCACGTTCAGGTGCGCCGCGAGGATCCGATCGAGGAGGAGGCCCGTCTGCGCCGCGAGGCCGAGGCCCTGGCCGAGCGTATGCAGTTCCAGCATGCCGAGGCGTCCGCCATGCCGGTTGCCGAGGCCGCGGAAGCCGCCGAGGGCGACGTGGCCGTTGCCACCCCGGTGCGCAGCGAGCCGAAGATCGGTCGCAACGAACCGTGCCCCTGCGGGTCCGGCAAGAAGTACAAGCACTGCCACGGCCAGGTCGGCTAAGCCGCGCCCAGCCTGCTATATACAAAACGCCGCGACCGGCTCTGCCGCTCGCGGCGTTTTTCCACCACCTGCTTCACTGCCTACGAAGGAGCGTCTCCTATGGCCGTTGGTCTCGGTCCCCTGCCCAAGCTGCACCCCGTTCCCGGTTTCGAACTCGGTATCGCCTCCGCCGGCATCAAGCGCCCGGGGCGCAAGGACGTGGTGGTGATGCGCTGCGCCGAAGGCTCGCGGGTGGCCGGCGTGACCACCACCAACGCCTTCTGTGCCGCGCCGGTGATCGTCACCCGCGAGCGCGTGGCCGGTGAGGTGCGTTATCTGCTGACCAACACCGGCAACGCCAACGCCGGTACCGGCCCGGACGGCCTGGCCAATGCTCGCCGCACCTGCGCCGCGCTGGCGGCGCTGACCGGCGTCGGCGAGACTGCCGTGCTGCCGTTCTCCACCGGGGTGATCGGCGAGCCGCTGCCCGTGGAAAAGATCGAAGGCGCCCTGCAGGCCGCGCTGGATGACTTGGATGAAGATCACTGGGCCGAAGCCGCCACCGGCATCATGACCACCGACACCCTGCCCAAGGGCGCAAGCCGCCAGTTCCAGCATGATGGCGTGACGGTCACCGTGACCGGTATCAGCAAGGGTGCCGGCATGATCCGGCCGAACATGGCGACCATGCTTGGCTACATCGCCACCGATGCCAAGGTGGCCCGCGAGGTGCTGCAGGATCTGGTGCGCGACGCCGCCAACAAGTCGTTCAACCGCATCACCATCGACGGCGACACCTCGACCAACGACTGCTGCATGCTGATCGCCACTGGCCAGGCTGCACTGCCGGAAATCACCTCGGCCTCCGGCGAACTGTTCGCCAAGCTCAAGCAGGCGGTGCTGGAGGTGTTCATGGAAGTGGCTCAGGCCATCGTCCGCGACGGCGAGGGTGCCACCAAGTTCGTCACTGTGCAGGTCAACGGCGGCGGCAATCATCAGGAGTGCCTGGACGTGGCCTACGCCGTGGCCCACTCGCCGCTGATCAAGACCGCGCTGTTCGCCTCCGATCCCAACTGGGGGCGCATCCTCGCCGCCGTCGGCTATGCCGGCGTGCCGAACCTGGACGTCAGCCTGATCGACGTGTTCCTCGGCGAAGTCTGCATCGCCAGCAAGGGTGGCCGCGCGGCGACCTACACCGAGGCGCAGGGCGCCGCAGTCATGGCCCGCGAGGAGATCAGCATCCGCATCGAGCTGGGCCGTGGCGAGTGCAGCGAAACCATCTGGACCACCGACCTGTCCCATGAGTACGTGAAGATCAACGCCGAATACCGCACCTGAGCAATGCCCATCCCCTCTCCCTTTGGGAGAGGGGCTAGGGGTGAGGGTGCTGCAGGCGCCGCCTCGCACCGCCATTCCTGTCGTTCATGGGCCCATGCGCAAGCGGAATTGTTCGCGGCCGCCCGCGCCGCGTACCCTCCGTCTACCACCTTTCTAGGAGAGCGGACATGTCCCTCAAGCTGGTGATCGGCGACAAGAACTATTCCTCCTGGTCGCTGCGCGCGGCCCTGGCCCTGGATCTGACGGGCGAGCCCTACGAGGAAATCCTCGAACGGCTGTACCGGCCGGACAGTCGGGCCCGCCTGCTGAGCCATTCGCCGACTGGCAAGGTGCCGGTGCTGCTGACCGAGGAAGGCCCGGTGTGGGACTCCCTGGCCATCGCCGAGTACCTGGCCGAGCGCTTCCCCGAGGCGCACCTGTGGCCGCGTGGGCAATACGCCCGCGCCCTGGCGCGTAGCGTCTGCGCCGAGATGCACAGTGGTTTCGTCGCCCTGCGCAGCCACCTGTCCATGGACCTGGCGCGCGACCAGGCGCTGGCCGAGCTACCCTCCGAGGCCCAGGCCGATATCGACCGCGTGTGCCGTCTGTGGGCCGACTGCCGCCAACGCTTCGGCCAGGACGGCGCCTTCCTGTTCGGCCATGCCAGCATCGCCGATGCCTTCTTCGCACCGGTGGCGGCGCGCCTGCGCAGCTATCGCGTGGTGCTGCCGGCCGAGGCTGCGGCCTACGTCGAGACCATCTACCAGTGGCCGGCCTTCCGCCGCTGGTACCAGGTGGCTCTGCAGGAGGTGCAGGGGTGAAGCGTGTGCATGTGGCCGCGGCGGTGATTCGCGGCGCCGATGGTCGAGTGCTGATCGCCAAGCGCCCGCAGGACAAGCACCAGGGTGGCCTGTGGGAGTTTCCCGGGGGCAAGGTGGAGGAGGGCGAAGCCGTCGAGCGGGCCCTGGCCCGTGAGCTGGAGGAGGAGCTGGGTATTCGCGTCGAGGCGGCCCGGCCGCTGATCCAGGTTCAGCATGACTACCCGGACAAGCAGGTGCTGCTGGATGTCTGGGAGGTTTCATCCTTCACCGGCGAGCCGCACGGCGCCGAAGGCCAGCCGCTGGCCTGGGCGAGCGAGCGCGAACTGCTCGACTACGAATTCCCCGCCGCCAACCAGCCCATCGTGGCGGCGGCGCGACTGCCCGATACTTACCTGATCACCCCGGAAGGCCTGGAGCCCGCCGAGATGCTGCGTGGCGTGCGTGCGGCCCTGGCCGCCGGTGTGCGTCTGATCCAGCTGCGCGCGCCGAACATGTTCGACCCGCAGTACCGCGACCTGGCCGTGGATATCCAGGGCCTGTGCGCCGGCAAGGCGCAGCTGATGCTCAAGGGGCCGCTGGAGTGGCTGGGCGACTTCCCGGCGGCCGGCTGGCACCTGACGGCGGCGCAGCTGCGCAAGTACGCGCCCAACGGTCGGCCGTTCCCCGGCCAGCGCTGGCTGGCGGCGTCCTGCCATGACGCCGAAGAGCTGGCCCTGGCCGCGCGCATGGGCGTGGATTTCGTCACCCTGTCGCCGGTGCAGGCGACCCAGACCCACCCGCAGGCGACGCCGCTGGGCTGGGAGCGGGCTGCCGAGCTGCTGCGTGCCAGCAATATCCCGGTTTACCTGCTCGGCGGCGTCGGCCCGCAGGACCGCCAGCGTGCCTGGCAGGCTGGCGCTCAGGGCGTGGCGGGGATTCGCGCGTTCTGGCCGGTGTAGGGCGGAAAGCCGCGTCATACAGGTGGAAAAGACCTGTGGTCGTTTTCCACCCTACGGCTTCTGTGCCGCCTGCCACAGCACTTCGTCGATCTGAGTGCGGCGGGCGATCAGACGTGCGGCGACGAACAGCAGATCGGACAGGCGGTTGACATAGGCCATGCCCACCGGGCGCAGCGGCTCCACTGCGTTGAGGTGCTGGCAGCGGCGCTCGGCACCGCGCGCCAGGCTGCGGCAAACATGAGCCTGGGCCACCGCGCGCGAACCGCCAGGGAGAATGAAGTTGCGCAGCGGGCCGACTTCCTCGTTCCACAGGTCGATGGCCGCCTCCAGGCGCTCCACTTCGGCTTCCTGCAGGGCCTGGTAGTCCGGCATCGCCAGTTCGCCGCCGAGGTCGAACAGGCGATGCTGACAGGGCGCCAGGACTTCGATGATTTCTGTCAGCCCCGGCCAGGCGGCCTGCTGCTCGGCGAGCTCGGCCAGCAGCAGGCCGATCTGGCTGTTCAGGGTGTCCAGCTCGCCCATGGCTTCCACGCGCGGGTGGTCCTTGCCCACCCGGCGCCCGTCGGCCAGTCCGGTTTCGCCCTTGTCGCCGGTCTTTGTGTAGATCTTGCTCAGTCGATAGCCCATCAGTTGCCCGTACCTTCGCTAGGTGCGGTCAGCGGCAGGCGCAGGGTGAAGCAGGTACCCTGGCCCTGGGAGGATTGCACCTCCAGCTGACCCTTGTGGTTGTTGGTGACGATGAAATAGGAGACGGACAGACCCAGCCCGGTGCCCTGGCCGACTTCCTTGGTGGTGAAGAAGGGTTCGAAGATGCGCTTGCGCACCGGCTCGGGCATGCCGATGCCGTTGTCTTCCACCTGTATCTCCGCCCAGGGCGGATTGAGGCGTGTGCGCAGGGTGATGCGGCCGGGCTCGCTGGCGTCGTCGCGCAGGTGGATGGCCTGGGCGGCGTTCTTCAGCAGATTGAGCAGCACCTGCTCCAGCTCGTTGGCGGTAGCCGGCACCGGGCCCAGCTGCGGGTCGAAGTCGCGCTCGATGGCGATGGCCTTGAAGTCGAAGCTTTCCGTCAGGTCGAAATCATTGCCGGCGATCTCCAGCGCCTGGTCGATCAGCTGTGGCAGGTCGCAGGGGGCCAGCTGGCGGTTGCTGCGGCGGCTGAAGGCGAGCATGTGGCTGACGATCTTGGCCGCGCGCGAGCCGGCCTGGGCGATGCCGTCGAGCAGCTGGGGAATCTCGCGGCTCTGCAGATAGGCATTGACGTCGTCGAGGGCAATACCGGCCTCCACGGCCAGGTCCTGATTCTTGGTCAGCTCGGGCGACAGGCGCCGGCGGATGTTCTGCACGTTGTGCAGGATGGCGCCGAGCGGGTTGTTGATCTCATGGGCCATGCCGGCGGCCAGGCCGCCGACCGAGAGCATCTTCTCCGACTGCACCATCATTTCCTCCAGCGACAGGCGCTGGGTGATGTCGTCGATACGGATCACCGCGCCACGGCCGCCGGCGCCCATCAGTGGGTAGAAGGTCAGGGCGTAGTGGTGGGCTTCCTCGCCCTTGCGCCAGGTCACCCGCTCGACCTTCTCCACCCGGTGCTGCTCGGCCGTGCGCTTGAGCTGGGCGAGGAAGGGTTTGAGCGGCGGGAAAGCGAGGAACACCGGCTGGTTGAGCGCCTCATCCAGCGGCGTACCGGAGAGGGCGCTGGCCTCCTGATTCCATTGGGTGACGTAGAGCTGATCGTCGAGGGCGATCAGCGCCGAGGGCATGGAGTCGATGATGTTGTTCAGGTAATTCTGGAAGCCGGTGAGCTTCTTCTCGATCTTGCTGCGCACCTGCACTTCCAGTTCCAGCTTGCGGTTGGAATGGCGGGTTTCCTCGGCCAGGCTCTGGGCCTGGGCGAAGGCGCTCTCGGCGTCGTCGCGGGCCCGCTTGAGCTGTTGCTCGCGTGCCTCCATGCGGCTGAGCATGGTGTTGAAGGCATCGGCCAGGCTGCCGATCTCGTCCTGGTTGCCGCGCGCGGCCCGCAGGGCGTAGTTCTCCTCGCGGGTGACCTGGCGTGACACCTCTTCCAGCTTGCGGATCGGGCGGGTGATGAGGCGGCGAATCTGCCGCGCGATCAGTGCCCAGAGCAGCAGGCTGAAGGCCAGGATCACCGCGCTGGCGGTGACGGTGCCGGTGTAGAAGGCGCCGGGCAGTTCGCTGGACGCCACCAGCAGCAGGCGCCCGGGGATCTTGCCCGGCTGCGGCAGGTCGATCAGGTGGGTGGCGCGAAACTCACCCTGGCGCCAGTGTTCCAGTTGGTCGCCATGTTCCGGCAGTTGCAACGGCTCGCCCAGCTGCAGCTCGGCCAGGCGGATGCCCCGGGCATCGTAGAGGGCGGCAGCGCGCAGCGGTGTGTAGCCGTCGAGGCGCTCCAGTAACTCACGGGCGGCGCGTGGCGAAGACAGCGCGCGGCCACTCAGCTCAGGGCTGGCGATCAGCCGGCCGAGGGTCTGCAGGGCCTGGGGGGCGACGCTCTCCTGGGAAATCCAGTAGGCCGCGCTGATGAAGGTCAGGTTGGCCACCAGCAGCACGGTGGCCAACAGTACCAGCAGGGCGGCCAGCAGCTTGCGGCCGACCGGCAGGTTGTCGAGGCGTTGGCGCAGACGGCTCAAGGGCGGGGCTTCCGCGTGCAGGGTGGAGGGGCAGGTTAGCGCCGCTTCAGGTCACGGGCAATCCGCGGGCCGCCAGATGCGCGCACAGGCGCTGCAGCAGTGCCTGCAGCAGGGGGACTTCCAGGCCCAGGCGCGCGGCCTCCTGGCAGGCATGGCCGAGCAGGTAGGCGATCTCGGTGCGTCGGCCACGGGCCACGTCCTGATGCATGGACGAATAGTTGGCCGCGGTGCCGTCGATCACCCGCAGGACCTCGGCGTGCAGGTCGAGCGCCGCTGCGTCCTGGCCGGCGGCACGCAGCAGTGTGGTCAGCTCCGCGCAGAGTGCGACGACCTCCTGCGGCCAGTCACGCAGACCGCCGTTGTGGCAGTCGTGCAGCACGGTCAGCGGGTTGATCGCACAGTTCAGGGCCAGCTTGCGCCATAGGCGGGCGACTATGTCGGTGCTCCACTCATGCGGGATCGCGGCGGTCTGCAGGTCGACCAGCCACTCCGGAGGGCGCTGCTCGCCCGGCAGGCCCAGCCAGGTATGGCCGCGGCCGGCGAACACGACGCGGAAATCGTCCTCGCGGAAGGCGCCCTCGGTGCTCGAGGCGAACAGGCAGCGTGCCCGCGGCAGGCGCCTGGCCACTGCGTCCTGGCTGCCCAGGCCGTTCTGCAGCAGGACCAGCTCGGCACCCGGCGCCAGGCGCGGTGCCAGTTCGGCGACGGCTTCCTCGGCGTCGTAGGCCTTGCAGGCCAGCAGCAGGCGGCGGATGGGGATGTCGCTGTGTGGGGTTTCCGCTGCGATGGGGTACAGACTGGCCTGGCCGTCCTCGATCAGGGTCAGACCACCGGCGGCGCGGTAGCGGCTCAGACGGGCCTGGTCACGCAGGATCAGCCGCACCGGCAAACCGGCGCGAGCCAGGCGTGCGGCCCACAGCCCGCCCAGGCTGCCGGCGCCGAGAATATGCCAGGTGCTCACTGTGGCAGTGGCAGACGCACCGCGCTGACCCGGCCGCTGCTGTAGGCTTCCGGTAGTAGGCGGGCGGCTTCGGCGAACAGGTACTGGGGGTCGACCGGCAGCGACTTGGCGTCCAGGCCGACCAGGGAGATGCCGGCCTTGAGGCTGATGAAGCCCTCGCTGGTCTTGAACGCCTTGAGATTGAGCCCCTCATGCAGGCGCTTGAAGCTGCTCGGCGAGCACTCGTGCAGGTCGTCGAGCAGGGCGATCATGCCGAAGTGGGTGTCGTCGACGCGGGTCAGCACGTCCAGCGGACGCACCAGTTGCTGCAGGCGTCGGGCGACACCGTGCAGCACTTCGTTCCAGAAACCGTTGCCATACTGGCGGCGCAGTGCCTCGCCTTCCTGCAGGCCGATCAGCAGGTAGCACAGCGCGCCACCGCGCGACTCCACTTGGCGCAGGCAGTCCTGCAGCTTCTGTTGCAGGTAGCGCGGGTTGCCCAGGCCGGTCAGTGAGTCGACCAGGTTGCGCTGCTCCAGGCTGGCGACGTTCATCGTCAGCATGCGGTTCTCGTTGAGCAAGCGTTGCAGGGTGTTGCACAGGCGGTCGGCGGCATACACGCGCGGCACCAGCTGCTCGTTCATCGCGGCCTTGCTGATGAAGTCGTCGACGCCACGGTCGAAGGCCTCCACCAGCACGTTCTCGCCTTCCTTGCCGGTGAGCAGGATGACGTAGGTGTAGTGCTCTGCCGTCTCGTCCAGTTGGCGCACCCGGCCGGTCAGCTCCAGGCCGTCCATCTCCGGCATCAGCCAGTCGGCCAGCAGCACGCTGGCCGGGCGCTTTTCCAGCAGGCGCAGGGCTTCGGCGGCGCTGTTGGCGAAGCGCACGTCCTGGTAGCCGGCCTGGCTCAGAGCACGGCCGATGATGGCGCTGGAGAACTTGGCGTCGTCCACCACCAGGATGCTGAGATGGGGGTTGGGCATTCAGTGGGGCTCGCTGCTAGAAAAGGTGGCGCCGCAGGTTGGCTGAGCGACGTGTATCAGACTGGTTATAATGAGCGCGCCATTTTTATCGTCAAGTCAGGCGCGTTCAGTCCGTGAGGAGGATCGCGCCGTCCATCAGGAGCAAGCCCCATGCCTTCGTTCGACGTGGTGTCGGAACTGGACAAGCACGAACTGACCAACGCGGTCGACAACGCCATCAAGGAGCTCGACCGTCGCTTCGACCTGCGCGGCAAGTGCAGCATCGAAAGCAAGGACAAGACCCTCACCCTGACCGCCGAAGCTGAGTTCATGCTGGAGCAGGTGCTCGATATCGTTCGCGCCAGCCTGATCAAGCGCAAGATCGACTGCCAGTGCATGGAAGCCAAGGATGCCTATGCCTCCGGCAAGGTGATGAAGCAGGAAGTGACCTTCCGCGAGGGGATCGACAAGGAGCTGGCGAAGAAGATCGTCGCCCATATCAAGGACAGCAAGCTCAAGGTGCAGGCCGCCATCCAGGGTGAGCAGGTGCGTGTTACCGGCAAGAAGCGCGACGACCTGCAGGAGGCCATTGCCGCCCTGCGTGGCAAGGAGTTCGGCATGCCGCTGCAATACAACAACTTCCGCGACTGAGGGAACCCTGGCGCTGCTGCGCCGTCCCATGGTCACATCCTTCACCGCCATGGTTCGCCATGGCGGTGTCGTTTCTGCAGTCCGAAAAGAGGAGTGGAAGCATGCAGATCGAGTTCGAACAGTTGGTCAGTCTGTCCGAGAGCTGGTTGCCGGTCGTGCTGGAGTACAGCGGCAAGCTGGCATTGGCGCTGCTGACCCTGGCCCTGGGCTGGTGGCTGATCAATCGCCTGAGCCTGCGCCTGCAACGCCTGATGGGTGGGCGCAAGGTGGATCGCGCCTTGACCAGTTTCATCGGCAGCCTGAGCAATATTCTGCTCAAGGTGCTGCTGCTGGTCAGCGTGGCGTCCATGGTCGGGGTTTCCACGGCGTCCTTCGTCGCCGCCATCGGTGCCGCCGGCCTGGCCATCGGCCTGGCCCTGCAGGGTAGCCTCGGCAACTTCGCCGGCGGTGTGCTGATTCTGCTGTTCCGCCCGTTCCGCATTGGCGACTGGATCGAGGCGCAGGGCGTTTCCGGTAGCGTCGACAGCATCCAGATCTTCCACACCACGCTGAAGACGGCCGACAACAAAGTAGTGGTGGTGCCCAATGGCAGCCTGTCCAACGGCAACATCGTCAACCATTCGCGCGAAGCCGTGCGGCGGGTGGATATCAACCTTGGCATCGACTACGCCAGTGATATCCGTCAGGCCCGTGAGGTGCTGCTGGAGATCGCCCGCGATCCGCGCGTGCGCCAGGAGCCGGCGGCACCGCAGGTGGTGATGACCGGCCTGGGCGACAATGCGGTGGCGCTGTCGTTGCGTGTCTGGGTGGCCTCGGCGGATTACTGGCCGGTCAGCTTCGAGTTCATCGAGCAGGCCAAGGAGCGCCTGGAGCGCGTGGGCATCGGCATTCCCTTTCCGCAGCGGGTGGTGCACCTGATCCAGCAGTGAGACGCAGAGGCCGGCAATCGCCGGCCTCTGTCATTTCGGTGCTTCGCTGGCGGCCGGTGCCGCATTGTTGCGCTCGCGGTGTTCGCGCCCCCATTGCAGGACAATCAGCAGCAGGGTGGGGATACCGAGCAGCGCGGTGGCGAGGAAGAACTGGGCGTAGCCGGCCTTCTCGACCATGACCCCGGAATAGCCGCCGACCAGGCGTGGCAGCAGCAGCATGATGGAGCTGAGCAGAGCGTACTGGGTGGCGGAGAACTTCAGGTTGGTCAGGCTCGACAGGTAGGCGACGAAGGCGGCGGTGGCCAGGCCGGAACTGAGGTTGTCGAGGGTGATGGTCAGCACCAGCATCAGCATGTGCGGGTCCAATGCCCACACGAGATGACTGACCGTCTGCTTGCCGTACAGCAGCGGTTCAGCGACGGCGCCGAGGCCGGACAGGGTGGCGAACAGCAGGTTGGTGCCGGCCGAGGCTGCGCCGCCCAGCAGCAGGATCGGCATGATGCCGAAGCGCACGATCAGCAGGCCGCCAAGAGCGGCGCCGAGCAGGGTCATGACCAGGCCGAACAGCTTGCTGACGCTGGCGATCTGGCTCTTGGCGAAGCCCATGTCGATGTAGAAGACGTTGGCCATCACGCCCATTACCGTATCGGACATGCGATAGGTGGCGATCAGGCCGAGCAGCAGCAGGGCCTGCCAGCGGTAGCGCAGGATGAAGTCGTTGACCGGTGTCAGTACCGGGGCCAGGCCGCGACGGCCCATGCGTGACAGGCACACGGCGGTGAGGATGGTATAGAGCAGGAAGCGTAGGGTGGCGCGGTCCTCGCGCAGCAGCTCGCCCAGGCCGATTTCGCCGCTGAACAGCAGGCTGATGTCGCTGCGGAAGAACTGGGTGAACATCGCCGGCACCGAGACCAGCAGCACGATCAGCACCAGTACCGAGGCCAGCTGGCGGTAAAGGCCGTAGCGTGCCGCCGCCATCTGCGTCTGCAGCGGCACCGGCGGCTCGCGCATCCACAGGGTGGTGATCAGCCCTGGCAGCATCAGCATGGCGAACAGCAGGTAGGTGCTGGCCCAGGCGCCGTGCTGGTAGCCGCTGTCCGGGTTGCCGAACCAGCCGGCAAAGTACAGGGCGCCGGCAGTGGCCAGCAGGGCGGCGACCCGGTAGCCGGCCATGTAACTGGCGGCGAGGGCGGCCTGGCGGGTGTCGTCGACGATTTCCAGGCGATAGGCATCCACCGCGATGTCCTGGGTGGCCGAGGCGAAGGCCACTACCACGGCCACGCCGATCAGCCAGGACAGGTGCTGCTGCGGGTCGCACAGCGCCATGCCGATCAGGCCGAACGCCACCAGACCCTGTGACAGTACCAGCCAGGAGCGGCGGCGGCCGAGGCGGCCGAGCAGCGGCAGGCGCCATTGGTCGAGCATCGGTGCCCAGACCCATTTGAAGGCATAGGCCAGGCCGATCAGGCTGGCGTAACCGATGGTCTGGTGGGTCACGCCGGCCTCGCGCAGCCATACCGAGAGGGTGGAAAACACCAGCATGTAGGGCAGGCCGGCGGCGAAGCCCAGCAGCAGCAGGGCCAGGGTGGCCGGGTGGGCATAGGTGGCGAGGGCGGCGCGCCAGGTTCTACGGGGCATGGGGCTGGTCGGGAGTTCGGACAAAGGGCGCACTCTACCCCTTTGCCTCCTCCGGGCGCCAGCCGTGGCGGCGTATGTCGACACGGTCGTTACGGATGATCAGGCCCTCGGCGCGCAGTCGCGCGCGCTGTTCCTTGCCGGACGGAGTGCCTGCCGCCAGGCTGAGGCGGCCACCGGCGCCGAGCACGCGGTGCCAGGGCAGGCGGGTGTCGTCCGGCAGTTGGCTGAGGGTGTGGCCGACCCAGCGTGCAGCGCGGCCAAGCCCCGCCAAGGCGGCCAGCTCGCCGTAGCTGACCACCTTGCCTTCGGGAATTGCCGCCAGCACCGAATAGAGTGCCGCACGCCGGGCTTCGGGGCTTGCCGTGACCTCCAGCGCTGGTGCATGGTCTGCGCCTGTGAGCCGCTGATTGCCCGGTACCCTGTCCATGTCGTTGCGCATCCTGCTGTCCTGTCTGTTGCTGAGCCTCAGCTGTTCGGCGTTCGCCGACACGGTGTGGTTGAACAATGGTGATCGCCTGACCGGCGAGATCCTGCTGCTCGATGGCGGCAAGCTGTCGTTCAAGACCAAGTATGCCGGGCGCGTGCTGATCGACTGGAAGGATATCGACACCCTCAGCGCGGACAAGCCCCTGATGCTGCGCCGCGCCGGCCGCGACAGCGAGAGCAGCGAGCGCCTGCGCGCCGCCGGCGTGGGCATGGTGCGGGTGGTCAATGGCCATGAGCAGGTGGTTGCGCTGGCCGAGATCGATCGCCTGGTGCCGCCTCGGCCCCTTCTGGAGGATCGTGTCTGGGAGGGCAACCTGGACGCCAAACTGGACATGGAACGCAACCAGAACCGCACCGATGAGTGGAAACTCAAGGGCAACACACGCATCGAGCACGGCCGCTGGCGCCACCTGCTGCGCGGTGAGCTGGAGCACGAAACCAAGAACGGGCAGAAGACTGAAGACAACTGGGAGCTGGAGTACGACCTGGATCGCTTCCTGACCGATCACTGGTTCTGGCGCGTGGGCTTCGAACAGGACGAGGATCAGTTCGAGGATGTCACCCGCCAGCGTATTTATGGCAGCGGCCCGGGTTATCGCTTCTGGGACGACGAACTGGGGCGGCTGGATCTGATCACCAAGTTCAATCGTATTGAGCTCTACAGTCCTATCGGGGAGGCAAAGTTCAACAGTTGGTCGCTGGAGTGGGATTACAAGCGCCTGCTCTGGGGCACGCGCCTGGAGTTCTACTCCACCGCCGAAGTGCAGGTGCCGCAGGTCGATGTCATCGACTATGTCTTCGATGGCGAGGCTGGCTTGCGCTATCACCTCAATGACTGGGCTCGGCTGTCATTGCTTTACGAGCTGAATCAGCTGCGGGGCCTGGGAATAACCGCCTCTGATCGGCACTACCTGATTGGCCTGGGAATCGGTTGGTAGCCGGAGGGTGAACTTTGCTGGCGGCAGGTCGGTCTGTGCTTGCTCAGGCGGCGCGCATCCGGATAATGCGCGCCTTTTTCCCGTCCAGACCGCTGATGCCCATGACCCTGCTGCGTTCCCTGCTGTCCCTGGCGCTTGCCGCCACCACTATGCCACTGCTGGCCGATACCGTCTGGCTCAAGAATGGCGACAAGCTCACCGGTAGCATTGAGTTGTTCGACAGCGGCAAGCTGCTGCTGAAGACCGACTACGCCGGCACCATCACCCTTGATGCCCGCAAGATCGCCACGCTGGAGAGCGAGCGCGAGCTGCTGATCAAACAGGGCGACTTTGTCGGCGAGCGCGCCAAGTCGCTGCGGCCGGCCGGGCAGGGCCAGGTCGAACTGGTCAATGGCGAGGCGCCCAAGGTGGTCGAGCTGAGTTCGATCAGCCAGATGCTGCCGCCCAAGCCGCTGGTGCAGGACCTGGCCTGGACCGGCAACCTCAGCGTCTCCGCCGACTACAAGCAGGCCGAGAATGACATCAAGGATTACGACATCGATCTCGACACCCGCATGCGCCACGGTGCCTGGCGTCACGGAATTGCCGCAGAGTACGACCACGAGACCAAGGATGACGAGCGCAAGACCGACCGTGTCGAACTGGGCTACGACCTCGATCGCTTCATCACCCGGCAGTTCTTCTGGCAGGGCCAGCTGAAGTACAGCCACGACCGTATCGAAGACCTGCGCACCCAGCGCACCGTGGGTAGCGGCCCCGGCTACCAGTTCTGGGACGATGCGCTGGGCGCCTTCTCCATGACCGGGCTGCTCAACCGCAACGATTACGTGTTTGCCGATGGCAGCAGCGAGCACTTCAACTCTGCGGCCATGGAGTGGGACTACAAGCGCTACCTGTACGGCAAGAACCTGGAGTTGTATTCCCAGGGTGAGCTGGGCGCGCCCTTCGTCGATGAGATCGACTACATCATCGATACCGAAGCGGGCCTGCGCTACAAGCTCAACAGCTGGGCAGCGCTGACCCTCAAGGCCGAGTGGGATAAGGTCTCCGCCGAGCAGGGCGATACCAACGAGCGCCGCTATGTGATCGGCCTGGGTGTGGGCTGGTAAGGCTGCGGGCGAGGTTTTGCAGGCAAAAAAAGACCCGGCAAAGTGCCGGGTCAATAACCGTGATTAGCCTGATGAGGAGATAATCTGAAGAGTCCGACTGCTGTGGTCTCTTGAGCTTATCGGCTGATCTCGCGACCAGTTGGTGTAATAATAACAATTCTCATTTTGCAGTCAATGCCTGGATGAGAATTATTTTCGACTGATTGGCAGATGCCGGAAAAAACAAACCCCGGCCTGGGCCGGGGTTTGGTCATTCGATCGCGTTTCAGGCCGGCTGCAGTTGAGCGCGCAGCTGGGTCACTTCCTTGTTCATCAGGTCGATGCGTCGCGCCATGCTCTCGATCAGGCTGTGGGCGATGCGCGGGTTGCTCTGCATCAGGCTGAGGAACTGGTCCTTGGGAATCACCATCACGGTGCAGGGCTCGCTGGCGATGACCGTGGCACTGCGCTTCTCGCGGGTGAACACGGCCATGGCGCCGAAAATCTCGTCCTTCTGCACGTCACCGACCTTCTGCCCGTCCACCCAGGCTTCGGCGTGGCCTTCGATGATCACGAACACGTGGTCGGCATCGTCGCCCTGATGGATCAGCTCCTCGCCGGCGGCGAAATGCTGGAAGCCGGTGGCCGGGCGGATCTCCGGCTGCTTCAGGCGGGCCAGGGCGTCGGAGAGCAGGGCGGTATGGCCGATCAGGTACTGGATGAACAGTTCCTGGCGCTGCTCGCTGCCGTAGATGTGCTTGAACACTTCGCTGCGCGAGTAGGGCACCAGGGTCAGTTGCTCCTCGCTGCTGTAACGGCAGCTGGGCAGATCGATGCCCTGGCGCAGCCCAACCAGATCGCCTTCTTGCAGGTAGAACAGCGGGCGATCATCGACCTGCGCATGCAGCAGGCCGTTCTCGATGATGTACAGCTGGTTGCCAGGCAGTATCTTCGCCAGATCCTCGACCTGTTCCAGGCGCAGGGGCGAACCGCTGGGCTGCAGCCCTTCGAGCAACTGCATGGGAATGCTCTGCAGGCGTTGGATCAGCTGATCGGCGTAGGCCGGTTGCTCCCCGAGTAGGTACATGTCGGTAATTCCTTGAACTGGCTGGGCTGACGATAAGGCACGCAGGCAGTGGCAACAATAGGCGGCGGCGTCGCACAGGTAAATCTCGCCGCTCGGAGGTTGTGAGCTAGCTCTTGTTGCTTGCTCCGGGGTCGTTCAGTTGGCCATTGAGCCTGGCTTTGAGGCCGGGGGGCAGGTCGTTCCAGTGAACATCGAGCAGGGCGCCCTCGATGGCGTACATCAGCACCTTGGAGGCCCTGAACCCGCGGGCGCGCACGGCCCGGTAGGCGTCCACCGCGCCCAGCCGGCGCAGGTCGCTGGCGCTGTGGATGCCGACTGCGTGCAGCCATTGCGCCGAGGTTTTGCCGAGGTTCTTCATGTGTTGCAGTTCGTCGTGCATGGCGTCTCCTTGCCTTTCTATGCGGGGCGTGTCGGGAAGCCTGCGAGAAAGTGTAGCGGCCATCGCACAAAACGCTTCTGCTGCCCGTCACCCCAGGCCTGGCGCAGGCGCGGCTGCAGCTTCTGCAACGGGTCGCGGCCGCTGGCCTGTTCGAGCTGCTGCACGGCCGACCAGGTGCCGAGGTAGCCGAGCAGTTGGTGCAGATCCCACTCCAGCTGGATGGCGAAGGCCGGCACGGCGATGCACGCGAAGGGCGGCTGGATATCGCGGTAGCCAGCATCGACGCTGGCGCGGCCGCTGGGCCAGTAACCGCCCAGGGTGTTCCAGTAGAAGTCGTCGAGAGTGGCGTCCAGTGCATCGTCGATGCGCAGCAGGCTGTAGCACCAGGCGCAGAACAGCCCGTCGGGCCTGAGCAGGCGCCGTACTTCGGCAAAAAACGAGGGCGTGGCGAACCAATGCAGAGCCTGGGCTACAACAATCAGGTCGATGCATTCGTCGACGAGCGGCAGGGCGCTCGCATCTGCAGTGAAGCAGTCAACGCCGGCAAGATCTCGGGCGGCATGCAGTTGCTCGGTGCTGCCGTCGCAGGCCAGGACCTGCTTGAAATGGTGCCGTAATGGATGGCTGGCCTGGCCGTTGCCGCAGGCAATGTCCAGTGCCCGCTCGTTGCTTGGACTGTTTGTGGCCAGCCAGTTGAACAGTTCCGGCGGATACTGTGGCCGAAAGTGAGCGTAAGCATCCGCGCGGTTGCCGAACAGGCGGGCAACGTCGCTCATCTGCTCAGCGGTAACGCATGCGGGTGCCGAACTGCATGGACAGGAGAATCTCGTCGGCGCTCAGTTGTATTGGGAAATAGGCGCCGGAGATTTGCGCATGAGCGATGCTGGCGCCTTCCAGGCACGCCTCTCGCAGATCGATGCCGCGCAGATCAGCGCCGCGAAAATAGGCATCGGTGAAATCGATTCGGGAGGCGTCCAGCATACGCAGGTCGAGGCCGCGCAGATCGGCGCCGCGCAGGTCGATGCTGCCTTCTCGCGGCTTCTGTTTATTGAATTCGCTGATTTTTTCGTCGTGCAGCAGACGGAAGAGCGGGGTGTCCAGTTGGTGGGGATGGCTCATGGGGTGCCTCCATTCAGGGCCTGTCACAAGTATAGACAAGCCCTGAACAACGGCACGCCTCATAGGCTGGGCAGACGCTGGCGAATACTCTCGATCAGGCTGTCCAGGCTGGCGGCCTGGTTTGTGTCGACGCGGCGGCTGTGGGCCTGTTCGTCCTCGTCAAGCGCATCGCGACTGGCCTGCTGGGCTTCGATCACTGCCAGGGTGGCGTCGGACGGATCGTTGCCTTCGGCCTGGCGCTGCTGCAGCCAGGCGGCGATCACCTCCTGCGGGGCCTGGCAGTCGAGGATCAGGAAGGGCGTGCCGTTCTGTTCGGCTACCTGCCAGGCGGCGCTGCGCTGTTCGCGCTTGAGGTAGGCGGCGTCCAGGACCACCGGGAAGCCGGCATGCAGGGCGCTCTCAGCCAACTGATGCAGGCGTTGGTAGGTGGCGGTGCTGGCGTCGGCGCTGTAGATGCCGCCGTTGAGGCTGCCCTTGGCGTCGTCCGGCTGTTCGCCGAACAGGCGCTTGCGCTCCACGTCCGAGCGCAGGCGGATGGCGCCCAGCGCCTCGACCAGGCGCAGGGCAACCTGGCTCTTGCCGACGGCGGAGACACCGCAGGTGATGGCCATGAACGGGGTGGGGATGGCGCTGTAGCTTTCCGCCAGGTTGGCGTAGTTGCGGTACTGGCGCAGGGTGGCGGCGCGCTGCACCGCATCGCTCTGGTGCGCCAGGCTGAACAGTGCGACCTTGGCGCGGACCAGGGCGCGGTAGGCCTTGTAGAAATTCAGCAGCTCCAGTGCCGGGTAGTCGCCGCTGTGTTCCAGCCAGGCGCTGACGAAACGCCGCGAGAGCGCCTTGAGACCGCGATCTTCCAGATCCATGGCGAGGAAGGCGGCGTCCGAGGCGATGTCGATCAGGCGGAACGGCTCGTTGAATTCGATGCAGTCGAACAGTACGACTTCCCCGTCAAGCAGGGTGGCGTTGCCCAGGTGCAGATCGCCATGGCACTCGCGAATCGCGCCGCTCGCCGCGCGCGTGGCCAGCAGCGGTTCGAGGCGGCTGATGTTGGCCTCGGTCCAGGCCTCGAGTGCGTCGAGCTGGCGCAGGTCCGCAGCGTCACCGAGCAGCGGGCGGATCTGCTCGAAGTTTTGCCGCATCGGCGCGACGATGGCCTGCGGCGAGCACAGTGGATGCTCGCTGGCTACGGCCGGCGTGCGGCCATGGAAGCCGGCGATCTGCCGGGCCAGGGCGTCGATATGTGCCGGCGTCAGCTCGCCACGTCCCTGCACGGCGCTGAGCAGCTGGCTTTGCGGGAACTGGCGCATTTTCAGCACGTATTCGATGGCCGGTCCGCTACCGCCCAGTTGCGGCGCGCTCTCGCTGCCGGTGACTGGCAACACCTCGAGATACAGGCCCTCGGTCAGGCGCTGGTTGAGACGCAGTTCCTCGCCGCAGAAATGCTGGCGCTGCTCCAGGCTGGTGAAGTCGAGGAAGCCGAAATTCACCGGTTTTTTGATCTTGTAGGCGAAGGGGCCGGTGAGCAGCACCCAGGAGATGTGCGTCTCGATGACCTGGAATCCTTCCACCGGATGAGGGTAGAGGGCCGGGTTCTGCAGGGCGGCAATCAGGGCTTGGCTCACGTTCTTTCCTTGCGCTTCGGTATCGATAAGAGTCCGCATTATGGCCGCTGTGAGGCGCTCTGCAAACCGCCGGGGCGCGCCTGTCGGCGCCAGGCAAAGTGCGTATAATGCCGCGCCATGACTCGTTCCCGTACCCCTCGCAAAGGCGCCAAGCGCCGCGCCGGCAGCCGTTCCTGGCTGGGCTGGCTGTTCAAGCTGTCGCTGGTCGGCCTGGTGGTGCTGGCCGGTTTTGCCGTGTACCTGGATGCCGTGGTGCAGGAGAAGTTCTCCGGCAAGCGCTGGACCGTGCCCGCCAAGGTTTACGCCCGGCCACTGGAGTTGTTCGTTGGCCAGAAGCTGAGCAAGCAGGACTTCCTCACCGAGTTGGATGCGCTGGGTTATCGCCGTGAAGGTGCGGCCAATGGCCCCGGCGCGGCCGCGGTGAATGGCAACCTGATCGATCTGCACACCCGCGGCTTCCAGTTCTATGAAGGTAACGAGCCGGCCCAGCGGGTGCGGGTGAAGTTCTCCGGCGATTACGTGGCCGCCCTGCTGCAGGGCAACGGCAGCAAGCTGGCGGTGGCGCGCCTGGAACCGTTGTTGATCGGCGGCCTGTATCCGGCGCACCACGAGGATCGCATCCTGATCAAGCTGGATCAGGTGCCGCCTTACCTGGTCGAGACCCTGGTGGCGGTCGAAGACCGCGAGTTCTTCAATCACTTCGGCGTATCGCCCAAGGGTATCGCTCGGGCCGTGTGGATCAATGCGACCGCCGGCCAGTTGCGTCAGGGCGGCAGTACCCTGACTCAGCAGTTGGTGAAGAACTTCTACCTGACCAACGAGCGCAGCCTCAGTCGCAAGCTTACCGAGGCGATGATGGCGGTGCTGCTGGAGCTGCACTACGACAAGAGAGAGATTCTTGAGGCCTACCTCAATGAGGTATTCCTCGGCCAGGACGGTCAGCGCGCCGTGCATGGCTTCGGTCTGGCCAGCCAGTACTTCTTCGGCCAGCCGCTGAACGAGCTCAAGCTGGAGCAGGTCGCGCTGCTGGTCGGCATGGTCAAGGGACCGACCTACTACAACCCGCGACGCAACCCGGAGCGCGCCCTGGAACGGCGCAATCTGGTGCTCGATCTGCTGGCCGAGCAGGGCGTGGTGACGGCCGAGGTAGCGGCAGCGGCCAAGCAGAAGCCGCTGGGTGTGACCAAGCGTGGCAGCCTGGCCGACAGCTCGTTCCCCGGTTTCCTCGATCTGGTCAAGCGCCAGCTGCGTCAGGACTACCGCGAGGAAGACCTGACCGAGGAAGGCCTGCGCATCTTCACCAGCTTCGACCCGATCCTGCAGCTCAAGGCAGAGTCCGCCATGAGCGAGACCTTCAAGCGTCTGTCCGGTCGCCAGGGGGTGGACGAGGTCGAGGCGGCCATGGTGGTGACCAATCCCGAAACCGGTGAGGTTCAGGCACTGATTGGCAGTCGCCAGCCGCGCTTCGCTGGCTTCAACCGGGTGCTCGATGCCAACCGCCCCATCGGCTCGCTGATCAAACCGGCGGTCTACCTCACGGCCCTTGAGCGCCCCAGTCAGTACACCCTGACCAGCTGGCTGGAGGACACGCCGTTCTCGATCAAGGGGCAGGATGGGCAGGTCTGGCGCCCGCAGAACTATGATCGCAAGGCCCACGGTACCATTTACCTGTATCAGGGGCTGGCCAACTCCTACAACCTGTCGACCGCCAAGCTCGGCCTGGAACTGGGCGTGCCCAATGTGCTCAAAACCCTGGAGCGTCTGGGCGTCGAGCGTGACTGGCCGGCATACCCGTCGATGCTGCTTGGCGCTGGCGCTCTGAGCCCGATGGAAGTGGCGACCATGTATCAGACCTTGGCCAATGGTGGCTTCAATACGCCGCTGCGCGGTATCCGCAGTGTGCTGACCGCCGAGGGCGAGCCGCTGAAGCGCTATCCCTTCCAGATTCAGCAGCGGTTCGACCCCGGCGCCATCTACCTGGTGCAGAACGCCATGCAGCGGGTGATGCGCGAAGGCACCGGCCGTTCGGTCTACAGTCAGCTGCCGTCTTCGCTGGCGCTGGCTGGCAAGACCGGTACCAGTAACGATTCGCGCGATAGCTGGTTTGCCGGCTTCAGCCAGGATCTGCTGGCGGTTGTGTGGCTGGGGCGCGACGACAACGGCAAGACACCGCTGACTGGCGCCACCGGCGCGCTGCAGGTGTGGACGGGCTTCATGAAAAAGGCCGACCCGCTGCCGCTCGACATGCCGATGCCAGACAATGTCACGCCTGCCTGGGTGGATGCTTACAGCGGCCAGGGCTCGGCGGCCGGGTGTCCGAATGCCGTGGAGTTGCCTTACATCCGCGGCAGCGAACCTGCTCCGGGTGCTGCCTGTGGCGCACCGGCGCCGCAGGACAATGTGATGGATTGGGTGCGTGGTTGGCTCAACTGAGTCGCTTCAAGTGAGGAATCGAATGTCTAAGTGGTTGGTTTCCGTGGCGTTGGCCTCCGCATTCCTGTCTGGCTGTGCCAGCGTACCGAGGGGCTCCATTCCGGTTCAGGATTCGTCCGGCAGTCTCATGACTGACGAGCAGGGCGCCTTTGCGCGTAGCGCGGGGGGTAGCGCGCCGGTGCAGGCGCGTACTCAGGAGCAGAGCCTGCCGCAGGACTCCGGTGTGGTGGTGATGGTGCCGGGCGGCGTCTCTTCCGCTCCGCTGGAAACCTACCCGGATGGCAGCAGCGGGACTCCGGCTACCTATGCGCCGGCACCGCTCAGTACCGGCCCAATCACGGGAGCCGCTGGCTACCAGGCGCCTGCAGCGCCGAGCATGCCCAGCGGTATCCCGGCGGGCGGCAGCCTGGCGATGGACGAGCAACTCGATGGTCCGGTACTGGCGCTGCTCACCAGTGCCCAGCAGCAGCAGAGCAGTGGCGATCTGGATGGTGCGTCTTCCAGCCTCGAGCGCGCTCAGCGTATCGCCCCGCGCGAGCCGCAGGTGCTCTATCGTCTTGCTGAGGTCCGTCTGGCCCAGGGCGATGCCGCCCAGGCCGAACAGCTGGCGCGCCGCGGCCTGACCTACGCCAGTGGGCGCCCGGCGCTGCAGGCGGGGCTGTGGGGGCTGATCGCCCAGGCGCGCGAACGTCAGGGCGATCCTGCTGGAGCCGCGCAGGCTCGTGAGCGGGCGCGGGTCAGTCTGTGATGGATGCGCGTTTGCCGGCGCTGGCCGATCAGCTGCTGCTGATCGAGCGTGAGTTGCGCGTGCTGGGCATGTGGTCGAGCGAGTCGCCCTCGGCCGAGGCGCTGGCCAGCCAGCAACCCTTCTGCGTCGATACCCTGGATTTCGAGGCCTGGCTGCAATGGCTGTTTCTGCCGCGCATGAAACAGTTGCTCGAGATGGCGGGGCCGCTACCGGCTGCGTCGGGCATCCGGCCGATGGCCGAGGAGCGCTACAGAGGGCGAGAATCGGAAGTGCAGGCGCTGCTGGTGGCGCTGGGTGAGTTCGATCGGTTGATTGGAAGCGCTCGCTGAGCGCTTCGCCGCCTGCGAATGGCTAGTCGCAGTTCTCCTTGATAGATGCCTCGCTCTCTGCGATGCGTTGCTGGCGTTCTTCCTCGGTGAGGCGGCGAGTCTCTCCTTGTATCTCGACGCGAAGACGCGGGTTGTTTTTCAGTTGGGCCAGATTGTAACGAGTGGCCTCGCAAAACTTTTCGCGCTCAGCTTCCTGCCTAGCAACATCGCCTTTGACCTTGTCGTCTGCAGTCTTTTGCTTGTCATCAGTCCTCTCCTCGGCTGCTGGCGGTTTTGCCAGCGGTGTCTTGGGCTGCGAGATGTTCGGGTTGACCGATGCGGCTTCCTGGCCCTCCGGCGGCTGCGAACCGAAGTGCACATTGCCCTGGGCGTCCACCCACTTGTAAATCTGTCCGGCCGTGGCGCCGGTGCTCAGGGTGAGCAGCACAGAGCACGCGAGAATCATGCGACGCATGTCATTTCCTTTTATCGGCAGCAAAACATGCCCGTTACTATAACCAAAACCGACGAATCTTCATCCTGCGCCATGTCACAAGCCGGCAGCGCGACAAACTGTGACGTACAGCTTGACTTGGTGTTTACTAATCCGAACAATCGTCCCTTCCTACTGTTGTGAGGTCCGCCGCAAGCGTCCCTCAGCTCAGTGGAAAAAGGCGCTACCCGTGCCGACCCCCGTTACACCCGCAACGCGTTACCTCGCGCTGGGAAGGAAAGGCTCCGCAAGATTGGGCCGTTCCGCTACTCGTCAGGCAGACCCTGCTCTATCCGCGACCACAGTCGTGCTCGTCCGCTGACCGGTAAGACCTACTCAAAGGACCACTCGTTGTCGGGTGGTGATCTGGCGTTATAGAGGTGAACAACGTGGAGCTTTTATCCGGCGCTGAAATGGTCGTCCGCTCGCTGCGTGACGAAGGCGTTAAGTATATCTATGGGTACCCGGGCGGTGCCCTCCTGCACATCTACGATGCCCTGTTCAAAGAGCCGGAAGTGACGCACATCCTGGTTCGTCACGAGCAGGCTGCCACTCACATGGCTGACGGCTACGCCCGCGCCACCGGCAAGGCCGGTGTGGTGCTGGTGACCTCCGGCCCGGGGGCGACCAATGCCATTACCGGCATTGCCACTGCCTACATGGATTCCATTCCGATGGTGGTGCTGTCCGGCCAGGTGCCGAGCCGCATGGTGGGCACCGATGCCTTCCAGGAAACCGACATGGTCGGTATCTCGCGCCCCATCGTGAAGCACAGCTTCATCATCAAGCATCCTTCGGAAATCCCCGAGGTGATGAAAAAGGCGTTCTACATCGCTCAGTCCGGTCGCCCGGGCCCGGTGGTCGTGGATATACCCAAGGACATGACCAACCCGGCCGAGAAGTACGAGTACAGCTACCCGAAGAAGGCCAAGCTGCGCTCCTACAACCCGGCGACCCGTGGTCACTCCGGGCAGATCCGCAAGGCCGTTGAGATGATTCTCGCCGCCAAGCGTCCGATCCTCTATTCCGGTGGCGGCGTGATCATGGGCAATGCCTCGGCGCAGCTCACCGAGCTGGCCAAGCTGCTCAACCTGCCGGTGACCAATACCCTGATGGGCCTCGGCGCCTTCCCGGGTGGCGATCGTCAGTTCGTCGGCATGCTCGGCATGCACGGCAGCTACACCGCCAACCTGGCCATGCACCACTCCGATGTGATCCTGGCCGTCGGCGCGCGTTTCGATGACCGCGTGATCAATGGCGAGACGGCGGCCAAGTTCTGCCCGAATGCCAAGGTCATCCACATTGACATCGATCCGGCCTCGATCTCCAAGACCGTCAAGGCCGATATCCCGATCGTCGGTCCGGTCGACAGCGTGCTGACCGAGATGGTCGCCATCCTCAAGGAAATGGGCGAGACCCCGAACAAGGACACCGTCGCCAGCTGGTGGAAGCAGATCGACGAGTGGCGTGGCGACGGTCGCCTGTTCCCGTACAACGAGGGCGACGGCAGCATCATTAAGCCGCAGACCGTGATCGAAACCCTGTGGGAAGTGACCAAGGGCGACGCCTTCGTCAGCTCCGACGTCGGCCAGCACCAGATGTTCGCGGCGCAGTACTACCGCTTCAACAAGCCCAATCGCTGGATCAACTCCGGTGGCCTGGGCACCATGGGCTTCGGCCTGCCGGCGGCGATGGGCGTCAAGCTGAACTTCCCGGACGACGACGTGGCTTGCGTTACCGGCGAGGGCAGCATCCAGATGAACATCCAGGAGCTGTCGACCTGCCTGCAGTACGACCTGCCGGTGAAGATCATCAACCTCAACAACGGTGCCCTCGGCATGGTCCGCCAGTGGCAGGACATGCAGTACAACAGCCGTTACTCGCACTCCTACATGGAGTCGCTGCCGGACTTCGTCAAGCTGGCCGAGTCCTATGGTCACGTGGGCATGCGCATCACCGACCTGAAGGATCTCAAGCCGAAGATGGAAGAGGCCTTCGCCATGAAGAACCGCCTGGTGTTCCTCGACATCGCCGTGGATACCAGCGAGCACGTGTACCCGATGCAGATTCGCGAAGGTGCCATGCGTGACATGTGGCTGAGCAAGACGGAGCGGACCTGACCATGCGCCATATCATCTCCCTGCTGCTGGAAAACGAGCCAGGCGCCCTGTCGCGCGTGGTCGGCCTGTTCTCCCAGCGCAACTACAACATTGAAAGCCTGACCGTGGCGCCGACCGAGGACCCGACCCTGTCGCGTCTGACGCTGACCACTGTCGGTCACGACGACGTTATCGAGCAGATCACCAAGAACCTCAACAAGCTGATCGAAGTGGTCAAGCTGGTGAATCTGTCGGAGAGCGCCCATATCGAGCGCGAGCTGATGCTGGTGAAGGTCAAGGCCACCGGCGCCCAGCGCGCCGAGGTCAAGCGCACCACCGACATCTTCCGTGGGCAGATCGTCGACGTGACCAGCAGCGTCTACACCATCCAGCTGGCCGGTACCAGCGACAAGCTGGACAGCTTCATTCAGGCCATCGGCACCGCGTCGATCCTGGAGACGGTGCGCAGTGGTGTGACCGGTATCGCGCGTGGCGACAAGGTGCTGAGCATCTGATCGCCGTGTTGCAGAACAAGCCCCGCCTGGTGCGGGGCTTTTTTATGTCTGGCGATTCCAGAAGGCGGCGATCAGCGGATCCTTGAGACGCCTGTGCAGGGCGAACAGGCCGATGTCATAGGCCGTGAGTGGCGGCTGAATATCGTACAGACGGATGCGCGCGGTCAGCGGGCTGTTGTCCAGGACGATCTGCGGCACCACGCCGATGCCGAATCCCAGGCTCACCATGCTGACGATGGCCTCGTTGCCGCTGACCTGGGCATAAATGCGCGGCTTGATGTTGTGGCTCTTCAGCCAGCGGTCGGTGCGCGTGCGGGCCAGGCCTTCTTCCGAGAGGATCAGCGGCACGTCCTTCCAGCTTTCGGCGCTGGGCTGCCTGAGCTGCTCCTCGTTCAGCAGTTGCGGCGATTGCGGGCCAATGAAACGCAGCTCGGAGCGCGCGATGGGCTGGAAGGCGACGTCGGCCGGCAGGCTGTCCGGGCGCGCGCCGATGGCGAGGTCTTCCAGCTCCTGCTGGACGCGCTCGACCGCCTTGGCAGGGTCGCCGGTGTGCAGCTTCATCTCGATGCGCGGGTAGTTCTGTCGGAAGCTGCTGAGGATGTCGTACAGGAAGCTGTAGCTGGCCGTGACGGAGCAGTACAGGGAGAGTTCGCCGTGCAGGACCTGTTGGTCCTGTTTGAACGTCTGGCGGATGGCCTGCCAGCCGTTCATCACGTCCTGGGCGTACTGGCGAAACTGCTGGCCTTCACGGGTCAGGCGTACCGAGCGGTTGTCGCGCAGGAACAGCGGGGCGCCCAGTTCGTCTTCAAGTTGCTTGATGCTGCGGCTGAGTGCGGAAGGGCTGACATGCTGCTCGCGGCTGGTCTTGCCGAAGTGCAGGTTGTCTGCCAGGGAGAGAAAAAGCCGGAGAGCCTGGCTGTCCATGGTCGTTTCACATATCGGCATGTAGTGTTGCAAATATATCATTTTACGCAATGGTGTGGATCGCTTAAGGTGCTTCCGTAGCGGTGCAGCGCACCCATCCCATTCGATTCACAAGAGCCAAGACCATGAAAGTTTATTACGACAAAGACTGCGACCTCTCCATCATCCAGGGCAAGAAAGTCGCCGTGATCGGCTACGGCTCCCAGGGCCACGCCCAGGCGTGCAACCTGAAGGACTCTGGTGTCGACGTCACCATCGGCCTGCGCAAGGGCTCCGCTACCGTCGCTAAGGCTGAAGCCCATGGTCTGAAAGTCACCGACGTGGCTACCGCTGTCGCCAATGCCGACCTGGTCATGATCCTCACCCCGGACGAGTTCCAGGGCCGTCTGTACAAGGAAGAGATCGAGCCGAACATCAAGAAGGGCGCTACCCTGGCCTTCTCCCACGGCTTCTCCATCCACTACAACCAGGTCGTTCCGCGTGCCGACCTCGACGTGATCATGATCGCGCCGAAGGCCCCGGGCCACACCGTGCGTTCCGAGTTCGTCAAAGGCGGCGGCATCCCTGACCTTATCGCCGTGTACCAGGACGCTTCCGGCAACGCCAAGAACGTCGCTCTGTCCTACGCCGCGGGCGTTGGCGGTGGCCGTACCGGCATCATCGAAACCACTTTCAAGGACGAGACCGAAACCGACCTGTTCGGTGAGCAGGCCGTTCTCTGTGGCGGTTGCGTCGAGCTGGTCAAGGCCGGATTCGATACTCTGGTCGAAGCGGGTTACGCTCCGGAAATGGCCTACTTCGAGTGCCTGCACGAGCTGAAGCTGATCGTCGACCTGATGTTCGAAGGCGGCATCGCCAACATGAACTACTCGATCTCCAACAACGCCGAGTACGGCGAGTACGTGACCGGTCCGGAAGTGATCAACGCCGAGTCCCGTCAGGCCATGCGTAACGCTCTGAAGCGCATCCAGGACGGTGAGTACGCCAAGATGTTCATCGCCGAAGGCGCGGCCAACTACCCGTCGATGACCGCCTACCGCCGCAACAATGCTGCTCACGGCATCGAAGTTGTAGGCGAGAAGCTGCGCGCCATGATGCCGTGGATCGCTGCCAACAAGATCGTCGACAAGGCCAAGAACTAAGGCCTGGCGATACGCTTGAAGAAACGCGGCCTTGGCCGCGTTTTTTTATGCGCGAGTGGGCTTCTGGTATAAAGCCCACTCGTAAACCGTGCCGCCCGCGAACCAGTGTCGGCGGCGCTGGTCGAAGTCCCATCCAATTGCTGCAAGGTGTTGTTCATGAACGAACGTCCCGAGGATTCTGCCAAGGGCTCCGAACCGGAAAGCCTGTTGCCCATCGATGAACACGTGGAGGAGGGGCAGGATGCCGAGGGCCGCAAGGTTCGTCACCGCGGTATCTATCTGCTGCCCAACCTGTTCACCACGGCAGCGCTGTTCTCAGGCTTCTACGCCATCATCAATGGCATGAACGGTCAGTTCGACCATGCCGCCATCGCCATCTTCGTCGCCATGGTGCTCGATGGTCTCGACGGGCGCGTGGCGCGCCTGACCAACACGCAAAGCGCCTTCGGCGCCGAATACGACTCGCTGTCGGACATGGTGGCCTTCGGTGTGGCGCCGGCGCTGGTGGCGTTCGAGTGGGCCCTGGGCAGTCTGGGCAAGGTCGGCTGGATGGTAGCCTTCATCTATGTGGCCGGCGCGGCGTTGCGTCTGGCGCGTTTCAACACGATGGTCGGCAAGGCCGACAAACGCTACTTCATCGGTCTGGCCAGTCCGGCGGCCGCTGCGGTGGTTGCAGGAACCGTGTGGGCCTTCAGTGACTTCGGCATCAAGGGCTCCAACATGGCCTTCGTGGTTGCACTGCTGGTGGCAGCGGCCGGCTGCCTGATGGTCAGCAACATCAAGTACCACAGCTTCAAGGATCTGGACCTCAAGGGGCGCGTGCCTTTCGTGGCCATCCTGATCGTGGTGCTGGTGTTCGCCGTGGTCTTCAGCGATCCGCCCCGCATCCTGCTGCTGATCTTCCTTGCCTATGCAGCCTCCGGCCCGGTTCAATATTTGTTGCAACTGCGTCGTCGCAACGCGGCCGAGTGATGTAATTTCCGCGCGGCTCCGCAGTCTACTGGCCTATTCGACGCCCAGGCTGTGGAGCCCACCATGCTGATCAAGTCTCCTTCTGCATCCGCCGCGCGCGAGTGCGATGTCACCCCGGAATCTGTCTATCTCTCCCGTCGTCGTTTCATGGCTGGCGCTGCCGGTGCTTTGGCGCTGGGAAGCTTGCCTGTGCGCGCTGACAATGAGCGCTATGCCGGGGTAGAGCCGGGTACCCCTCCGAGCTGGCTGGCCGACAAGTTGTCGCAAGTGCAATGGCAGATCGTGGCTCCCGGGCAGGAGGCACTGACGCCTTACAAGGATGTCACCGGCTACAACAATTTCTATGAATTCGGGACCAGCAAGGGCGATCCCGCCCGTTACGCCGGCAAATTGGAAGTCGAGCCCTGGACGGTGCTGGTCGATGGTGAGGTGGCCAAGCCTGGTCCTGTCGCGTTGGAGCAGCTCGTGCAGCCGCATCGCCTGGAAGAACGCATTTATCGTCTGCGCTGTGTCGAAGCCTGGTCCATGGTCATTCCCTGGCTGGGTTTTCCGCTGGCGGCGTTGCTCAAACGCGCGGAGCCGACCGGCAATGCCAGGTATGTTCGCTTCGAAACCCGTTTGGCGCCCGAACAGATGGCGGGCGTGCGCTCCGGCTTTTCCCTGATCGATTGGCCCTATGTCGAAGGCTTGCGCCTCGATGAGGCCATGCATCCGCTGGCATTCATGGCGGTAGGGCTTTATGGGCGTGAGCTGCCCAATCAGAACGGTGCGCCGTTGCGTCTGGTCGTGCCCTGGAAGTACGGCTTCAAGAGCATCAAATCCATTGTGCGTATCAGCTTGGTGGCCGAGCGGCCGCGAACGACATGGGAGAGCCTGGCGCCGGATGAGTATGGTTTCTTCGCCAACGTCAATCCGCAGGTGGATCATCCACGCTGGAGTCAGGCGACCGAGCGGAGGCTGCCCAATAGTCTGTTCAGTCCGAACGTGATCGATACCCGCCTGTTCAACGGCTATGACGAAGTGGCGTCGCTCTACAGTGGACTCGATCTGCGGAAATACTACTGATGCGTTATCCCCTCTGGCGCGGTCTGGTATTCGTTGCTGCGTTGCTGCTCCCCTTGTACTGGCTCTATGAAGGGCTACAGCACATGACAGGTCCCGATCCCGGCAAGGTGCTGGTCGATAACCTGGGGCAGGGTGCGCTTATTCTGTTGCTTATCACGTTATGCATGACCCCGCTGCGCCGGCTTACCGGCTGGGGCGGCTGGTTGGCGGTGCGGCGGCAGCTGGGGCTGTGGTGCTTTACCTATGCGCTGCTGCACTTCTGCGGTTACTTACTGTTCATTCTCGGGCTGCGTTTCGATCGGCTGTGGGCGGATGTCAGTGAGCGCCCCTACATTATTGTGGGGATGCTGGCATTTGTGGCGCTGCTGCTGCTGGCCCTGACGTCTAACCGTTACAGTCAGCGTCGGCTTGGCTTGCGCTGGCGCCAACTGCACCGGGCGGCCTACTTCATCCTTGTCCTGGCATTGCTGCACATGCTCTGGGTGGTGCGCTCCGATATAGGTGAGTGGCTGCTTTATGCGCTGGCGGGCGCGTTTGTCCTGCTGTCGCGTGTGCCTCGGGTAGCGGAAGGTTTGTC
>NZ_CP184361.1:1982500-3567500 GCF_048595745.1 Pseudomonas stagnisoli | reverse complement strand
TGTATGGAAGGGCCATCGCTCAACGGATAAAAGGTACTCCGGGGATAACAGGCTGATACCGCCCAAGAGTTCATATCGACGGCGGTGTTTGGCACCTCGATGTCGGCTCATCACATCCTGGGGCTGAAGCCGGTCCCAAGGGTATGGCTGTTCGCCATTTAAAGTGGTACGCGAGCTGGGTTTAGAACGTCGTGAGACAGTTCGGTCCCTATCTGCCGTGGACGTTTGAGATTTGAGAGGGGCTGACCTTAGTACGAGAGGACCGGGTTGGACGAACCTCTGGTGTTCCGGTTGTCACGCCAGTGGCATTGCCGGGTAGCTATGTTCGGAAAAGATAACCGCTGAAAGCATCTAAGCGGGAAACTTGCCTCAAGATGAGATCTCACTGGAGCCTTGAGCTCCCTAAAGGGCCGTCGAAGACTACGACGTTGATAGGTTGGGTGTGTAAGCGCTGTGAGGCGTTGAGCTAACCAATACTAATTGCCCGTGAGGCTTGACCATATAACACCCAAACAATCTGTAGATTGTCGGTGATGGTGAAGTCGACAAACAAACCGAAAGTTCGCTAAGAACCGCAAAGCCAAGATCACATACCCAATTCGCTGTGGCGACTTAACACCGACACAGCAACCGAATTGCTTGACGACCATAGAGCGTTGGAACCACCTGATCCCATCCCGAACTCAGAAGTGAAACGACGCATCGCCGATGGTAGTGTGGGGCTTCCCCATGTGAGAGTAGGTCATCGTCAAGCTCCTATCCCCAAACCCCCATCCGCATTAGCGGGTGGGGGTTTGGCCTTTATGGGGCCTGGAAAAGCCTGCACTCAAGCATGCGATTGCCAGCGCTTTGCGTTAGGCTTGCGCCTGCCGTCTGATGATTAACCATTGGCTTGAAACGCTTGTTGCCCCTGCAATTGCAGTAGGTGACTCTGCCCTGCTCTGAGGAATGGAGCTTCCCTGCATGACCGAGCTGAATACTGCGAATATCCGTCGTACGACCAATTGGTCCGCCATCTGGGTGTTGCCCTTGATCGCATTGCTGATAGGCGGCTGGTTGGCCTATAGGGCTTACAGTGAGGCAGGTATTGAGATCGAGATTTTTTTCCCAACCGGTGACGGCATTCAGGTCAACAAGACCGAGGTCATCTTCAAGGGAATGTCGATCGGCAAGGTCGTCGGTATGGAGCTTGATGACAAGGGCGAACAGCGAGGTGTGCGCGTCACGGTTGAGATGGACAAGCGCGTTGAGCCTCACCTGCGAAGCAACACGCGTTTTTGGCTGGTCAAACCCAGCGTATCCCTGGCCGGTATAACCGGCTTGGAAACCCTGGTTTCGGGCAACTACATCACGGCAAGTCCCGCGGACGGTGAGCCGACGCGCCAGTTCATCGCCCTGACCGCCCCGCCCCCAATGGCGGACTCGGTGCCAGGATTGCACCTGACGTTGAAAGCGGACCGACTTTCCTCGATCAATCGGGATAGTCCGGTTTTTTACAAGCAGATTCAGGTGGGGCGTGTGAAGGATTACCGCCTCGCTGACGACCAGAGCACGGTGGAAATTCAGGTGTTCATTCAGCCTGAATTCGCCAGTCTGGTACGAAAACACACGCGTTTCTGGAATGCCAGCGGAGTGACCATCAACGCCGGGTTGTCGGGGGTCAAGTTACGTACAGAGTCGCTGGCCAGCATTGTTGCTGGTGGTATCGCTTTTGCGACTCCGGAGCACCGCAAGGATAGCCCGCCCACTGACCCGTCCATTCCCTTCAGGCTGTACGAGGATTTCGACGCGGCGCAGGCGGGTATCAAGGTCACGCTGAAGCTGCAGGACTTCGAGGGTATTGAAGCGGGTCGTACGCCCGTCATGTACAAGGGCATTCAGGTGGGGACGGTGAAGGCCATCAAGGTCGACGAAGACCTCAATTCTGCCTCTCTCGACCTGACCCTGGACCCCAAGGCGGAGGATTATCTGACTGAGGGTACCGAGTTCTGGGTAGTAAAGCCCTCGATCTCCCTGGCCGGTATTACGGGCCTTGAAGCGCTGGTGAAGGGTAATTACATCGCGGTCAAGCCCGGCGTGCGAACTCTGCCGCCTATGCGCGATTTCGTGGCACGACCTAAAGCGCCTCCACTCGATGTTGATGCGCCGGGCCTGCATCTGGTGCTTTTCGCCGATACCCTGGGCTCGCTTGAGGTCGGTAGCCCCATCCTCTACCGCCAGGTAAAGGTCGGCACGATCCAGAGCTTTCAGTTTTCCCGTGATCGCAAGCGTGTTGTGCTGGGCGCGCACATTGAGCAGCCCTACGCCAACCTGGTCAACAGTTCCACGCGCTTCTGGAATTCGAGCGGCATCACGCTGAAGGGTGGCATCTCTTCGGGGATAGAGGTGAAGAGCGAGTCGCTGCAGACGCTTTTGGCCGGTGGTGTGACTTTCGAGACTCCGGACATGAAAGCTCCGGTCAATCGCAAGATTCAGCGTTTCACGCTGCACGCCGATCGCGACGAGGCCATGCAGGAGGGCGTGGCCATCCAGATCAAGGTGCAAAGTGGTGATGGCATCAACCCGGGAACGGCCATAAGGTACAAGGGCATTGAGGTTGGCAAGGTGGAGAGCGTCGAGTTGACCAACGATCTCCAGGCCGTATTACTAAATGCGCGCATCATCAAGGCTAGTGGGCGTATTGCCAGTGCGGGTAGTGAGTTCTGGGTGGTCAAGCCGGAGCTAGGCCTGGTTCGCACCGCCAACCTGGACACGCTGGTCAGCGGTCAGTACCTGGAGGTTCGACCGGCCCCGCAGGTAGGCAAGGCGCAGAACTACTTCGAGGCTCGTAAGCAGCCGCCGACTACTGAAGTGCGTGAGGAAGGCTTGCGCCTGACGCTCAGTGCTGCGCGGCGCGGTTCCATCAAACCGGGGGTGGTGATCAGTTACCGCGAAGTGCCGGTTGGCAAGGTGACCGATTTCGAGCTTGGCCCGACGTCTGATCGCGTGCTGATTCATATTCTGATCGAGCCTCGCTATGCCCCCCTGGTGCGTACTGGGACGCGTTTCTGGAACGCCAGCGGCATCGGTGTGGACGCCGGCCTGTTCAAGGGCGTAAAGGTTCGCACAGAGTCACTGGAGGCGCTGCTGGAAGGTGGCATAGCCTTCGCTACGCCGGACAATGCCGTGATGGGCGGCCCCGCCCAGCCCGGCCAGACCTTTGCCCTCAACGACGAGGTCAACGAGGAGTGGTTGAAATGGGCGCCTAAGATCCGTCTGGAGAACTAGGTGGATTCAGCTTGGTTTAAGTCTGCTTGGCTATCGTGGCTTCCGTCGAAACCAATCACTCCCGACGGAGAATCAAGATGAACAAGCTGACTGCCCTTTTCGCCATCACCACCCTCGCCGCCACTGCCGGTATCGCCCAGGCCCGTGACCTCGGTCCGGACGAGGCTCTGAAACTGCGCGATGCCGGTACCATCCAGAGCTTCGAGAAACTCAATGCCGCCGCCCTGGCCAAGCATCCCGGCGGCCAGGTCACCGAGACCGAGCTAGAAGAAGAATACGGCCGCTACATCTACCAGGTGGAAGTGCGCGACGCCCAAGGTGTGAAGTGGGACCTGGAGCTGGACGCCAGCAATGGCCAGGTGCTGCAGGATCACCAGGACGATTGATCCCACCCCCAAGAAAAAGGGCCGCATCAGGGCCCTTTTCGTTTGCGCAAGGAGTCAGGCCAGCTCGGCCTGCTCCTCGGTGACCTTGGCAGTCTCGCGACGCCTGATGAACTTCCAGTCCGCCTCGTCGATGTAGATGCCGTTCGGCCCGCTGCCGCCTTCCAGGTCGATGGCCACATGGGCTGAGACCTGCGGCTTGACCGACGCTAGGATCGGTACGAAACCGAGCTGCAGGCTGGTCTCGATCAGCGCCTGCTGGTTGCGCTCGTCGATATCCGCCGCTTCGTCGAGGTAGTAGGGCAGACGTACCTTGCCGGCCTGCTCGCGATCCATCAGGTGCAGCAGCAGGTACATGTTGGTCAGCGCCTTGATGGTCATGGTGGTGCCGTTGGAGGCAGCGCCATCGATGTCGGTGTGCATTACCGGCTGACCTCCTACCTTGGTGATCTCGAAGGCCAGCTCGAACAGGTCCTTGAGGCCCAGCTGGTTGCCGTTGGCCGCCACCAGGCGCGACAGATAGTCCTTGGCTTCTTCGTTCTTGGCATCCTGTTCGGCACTCTGCGAGAGGTCGAACACCGACAGGGTCTCGCCTTCCTCGTACTGGCCGGCGCTGTGGATGATCTGGTCGATGTGCTTGAGCGCGTCGCGGTTGGGTGCCAGGACGATGCGGAAGCTCTCCAGGTTGGACACCTGGCGCTTGTTGATCTCGCGGTTGAACAGCGCCAGCTGGTGTTCCAGGTTGTCGTAGTCGCTGCGGATATTGCGCAGGGTGCGGGCGATATCGGTGACCGCCGCGCGGCGCGCCTTGGCCAGGGTCAGCGCCTCGTCCTGACGGTGCGCGTAAGCATTGACCAGCAGTTGCAGTCGGCGCTCCGGATCGTCCTCGCTGTCGAACTTGGCCACGCCCTTGAGGCGCACCTGGGCGTACAGCGCGTCGATCTGGCCGTCGATGCGCTGTAGCGCCTGCCAGCTGTCCTGGTAGTCGTTGAGCAGCGGCAGCAGGTTGTCCAGGCTGTCGTCGACCGGCTCCATGAACGGGGTACCGAAGGGCAGGTCGGCCGGCAGCAGCTGGCGACGGCGCAAGGCGTCTTCCAGGGTGCGTTCCTTGGCTTCCAGGTCTGCCAGTTGGCGGCCGACCAGCTGCAGCTTGGCGGACAGCTGCTGCACGCGCTCGGTGAAGGCGTCCGAGGCGCGCTTGAGTTCGTCCTGGGCGGCTTCGGCTTGGGCGAGCTGCTCCAGCTTGGCCGGCTCTTCGGCGGCCAGGGTCTGGCTCTTGCGGAAGTCTTCCAGGGCCTTCTGTGCATCGAGCACGGCCTGGTACAGCTGCTCGGCCTGGGCCTTGCTCGCCGCGCGGTCGTTGGCCACCGCCTGCTGGGTCTTGAGCTGCTTCAGCTCGCGCTCCAGACGGTCTTTCTGGTCGCGCAGGGCGGCGCGGTCGGCCAGCGCCTGCAGGGCCGGCGGTTCGATATGCGAGAGGTCGATGGACAGGCCCGGCACGGCGAAGGTGTCGCCCTTGAAGCGATCCAGCACCGCCTCGACGGCCTTGACCCAGTCGTCGCCTTCGGCCTGGATGCCTTTCTCACCCAGCGGCAGGCTGAACAGCTGGCCGTTGAACAGGCGCATCAGGCGGTCGACGTCGGCCTGGCTGAACTCCTCGCGCAGGCGCGAGTAGCTGTTGTTGTCGGCGTGGTCGAGCTGCTGCTTGACCGATTTCAGGCGCTTCTCCAGGTCGCGCAGGCGCTCGTCCAGATCCTCGGCGGAGAACTGTCGCGACTGCGCCAGGGCGCCGGCCAGCTCGTCGTGGGCATCCTTGGCAGCGAGCAGCTGCTCCTCCAGCACCTTGGCGTCGGTTACCAGGGCGAAGCGGTTCTTCAACACGGCCAGCTCGCCGAGCCAGCGCTGGATCTCGCTGATCTCGCGCTCCAGGCGCATCAGCTCGGCGGTGCCGCCGCGCTGCTCGTTCTGTAGGCCATCCTGCTTGCGGCGGTAGTGCTCGGCCTGGATCACCAGCTCTTCCTTGCGCGCACCGGAGTAGTCCTGCCAGGCGCCGAGCAGGTTATCCAGCAGCGGTGAAAGGCGATGCAGTTTGCCGCGCAGCACTTCGCGTTGGGCCACACCGCCGGACAGCGCCTCGACCAAGGGACCTGCGGCGACCAGTGCCTGGTAGTCCTGCTCCATGCGGCGCACGTCGCGGAAGGCTTCCTCGGTCGCGGCGATGTAGTCGACGCTGCCGGAGCGCAGGCTGTGCTCGAAGGCATCGAGGAACAGCTGCTTGAGCTTGGCGGCGGTGATCTCGCGCATATGCAGCAGGTTGATGAACAGCGCGCGGAAGGTCTTCAAGCTCTGCTCGCTGGTCGAACGCAGCGGGATCAGGGTCAGGTCCAGCGGGATGCTGGTGTGGCCGCCGACCAGCAGGCGGCGCAGTTCCTCGGGCTTCAGTTCATAGGGCGTGATGCCAGCCTGGCCGAGGTTCTTGAACAGCTCACGCTGGCGCAGGCAGACGCCGTCCTGCTGGTAGTGCTCCAGGTGCAGCTCGCCCTGGTAGGCGAAGAACTGGTGGCCGAAGCCGCCGCCCGGGCCGCGCCCGGCCACGCCGATCACATGCGGGCCGTGGGGCAGGGCGACCTCGACCAGGATGTAGCTGGTGTCGCTGGCGAAGTAGAACTTGCGCGAGGCTTCCAGGCTGTACTTGCCGAAGCTCATGTCGGACATGCGCGCCAGGATGGGGAACTGCAGCGCGTTGATCGACGCCGACTTGCCCAGGTTGTTGGCGCCGTAGACCGACAGCGGGTTTTCCAGCGGGAAGATGCCGAGGCTGTAGCCGGCGGTGTTCAGCAGGGCGAAGCGGCGGATGCCGTAGCGTTCCTGGCTCATGCGTCGATCTCCTGGGCGTTACGTTCCTCGGCCATGGCGCGGGCCAGGGCCTCTTCCTCGGATTCTTCGACGGTCTCGGGTAGCGGCTCGATGCGCACGATGTCTTCTTCGGCGTCGTCCACCACCAACTCCGGCGTCGGCAGCGGCAGGTTGCTGTGCAGGCTGGCGGCCAGGTCGCGGTCCTGCTGCACCGACAGGCACACGTCGAGGAAGCGGTGCATGGGGGCGAGGAAGCGGTACACGCCGTTGTCCTCGCTGGCGAAGCCGAGCTGGGCAAGGCGGCGCATGACCTTCTCTTCCAACTCTTCCTGGGTGGTGACCTCGGCCTGGAGGAACAGGTCCTTGTACTTCTCCAGCAGCGGCGGCAGCTCGTCGCGGCCGAGGCTGCCGCCGTCGAGTACCGCCAGCGGGTCGCGGCCCTGGTCCGCGAGGTGTTCAACCAGGATAAAGGTGAACAGCGCCAGGCGCTGGGCCGTCTTGTTCACCTGTGCGCCCATCTGCTCGGGGACGAAGTAGTAGAAGCCGCGGCTGTCGCACACCAGCTCGTAGCCGAGGGACTTGAACAGCGCGCGGTAGGCGTCCTGCTGGTTGGACAGCTGGGTATACAGCTCGGGGGCGGCACGGCTGATGTGGTAGCCCTTGAACAGCTCACGGAAGATCGGTGCGAGCTGGGTGAGTTCTTTCAGATCGATATTCATGCGCGATGCTCGCAGGCAGTCGTAGGGTGGAAAACCGCACAGCGTTTTCCACCGGAGGATTCGAGGTGCTGGACGGTGGACAAGCGGAGCGTTGTCCACCCTACGCAGGACTTAAGCATTGGGGCGACCTACCAGGGCATAGGAGCTCAGGCTGACCTGATGCTCGCGGGTGAGGTAGTCGCGGCGTTCGAGGCGCTCGCGCTGGAAGCGGCCGTCACGCGACAGCCGCGAGAACCAGTAGAGGAGCTCATCGGTTGCGCCTTCCGGCTCCTGCTCCAGCAGCCAGGTCATCAGGTCCGGTAGCGGCAGGGCCTGCTCGCAGCGCTCGATCATCTCGCGGGCGGTGCGTGGCGCCTTGGGCGGTGCGCCCTTGCGCGAGCCGCTGGCGCGCGGGAACTGGTTGGGCTTGGGCTGGAAGCGGGCCAGGGCGTAGACGTAGCTCTCCACCTGGCTGGCGGTGCCGAGGAAGGTGCTCTGCGGCCGGGTGAACAGCGGCATCGAGGCCTGCGGCAGGGCGTCCAGGCCCTTCTTGCGGATCACCGACAGGGCCAGCGCGGCGCCACGGGTCACGGCGTTGTGCCGGCGCGCTTCCTCGCGCAGCGGGAGCAGCAGCTCGCGGGCCTTGCGCAGGGTCAGCTGAGCGACGGTCTGCATCTCCAGGATGCGCGCGTGGGTGCGCAGCAGCAGGTCGTCGTCGACCAGCTGGCCGAGGCGCTGCTGTTCGCCGAGCAGGCGCAGCAGTACCTGCTCGACGCGGCGTACACCCTGCTCGAAGGCGCCGTCGGCGGAGACCAGCTGGATCATCGGCTCGACATATTCGTCCCAGGTGGCCAGCACCTCGGCGTAGCGCTGGCGCAGTGGAATCTGCCGGTCGCTGGTCTTGGCCCGCTCGGCTACACCGACCAGCGCCTGCTCGTCGTTGGCCAGTTTCTTGAGAACGTCCCTGACGCGCATATCGAGCAGGCGCAGCTGGCGCGCCAGGTCGTTGCCGTCGCGCACTTCGAAGGCGTCCTGGATATAGCCGGCCAGGCGCTCCAGGTGGCGCAGGTAGGCTTCGATCTCCAGGCACAGGCCGAGGCGGTGCTCACGGCGCAGGTAGGCGAGGAAGTCGTGGATCTGTGCGTTCAGCTCGAAGCGGTTGGGGCTCTTGGCCACCGGCACCAGGATGTCCAGGCGGATCCACTGGTCGAGCAGGGCGGTGATGTCGGCGGGGCTGCCCTCGGGCAGCTGCGTGCTGAGCTGGTTGCGCAGCTCCACCAGGCTCAGGGTGCCGGTGTCGAAGCGCTCGCACAGCGGTTCGAGCAGCGTCCAGTGCTCGGCGAGGGCGCGCAACACGCGCTTGGGGTCGATCATGGGCGGGGTCGGTCCGTCGCAAAAGCCCGGATTGTACTGGAAAGGGCCTGTACATGACCGTCACTCCATCGGCCTTTTCCCGGGGGCCGATTCAGTCCACAATTCGCGCCTGATTCCGTCCGTCCTGGAAGCCGCTCTTGATCGAAGAAGTCCGCCGCCGCGCCTATCTGACCGCCATGCAGGTGGCCAGCTGGTTGCCGCGCGTGGAGCTGCCGTTCGCCGCGCCCTCGCGCCCCGAGCTGTTGCAGCCGCCACCCCAGGCGGAAGTCGCGCCCGTTGTGCCCGTCGCCGCGCCAGTGGCGGAGGCCAAGGCAGCGGTCGAGCCGCCGCGTCCGGTCATCGAAGTGCCGCGCCCCTCGGCGGCTTCCAAGGTATTCGCCAAGCCGGAGGCCAAGGCCGAGCCGGAGGCATTGCCGGTGGTCGAGGCCAAGCCGGTGCTGCCGCCGCCGCGCTTCGCCCTGCAGTTGCTGCGTGCCGGTGATTGCGCACTGTTGGTCGAGCTGGCCACCGGCGAGCCGTTCCAGAGCCGCGACCCTTCCTATCTGTTGCTCAAGGACCTCCTGCGCGCCGCTGGCCTGCCGGATGCACCGCAGCAGGTCGGCGATGGCTCGCCGATCCGCTGGCCGCTGCTCACCCGCGGCAACCTCGACCAGGGGCCGGATGCCGCCCGCGACTATGTGCAGGGCGTGCTGGCCGGTCAGCTGGAAGCCGAGCCCTGCCGCTGCCTGTGGCTGATCGGCCTGCCCGCCGTGCGCTTCGCCGGGGAGGCGGATGCCGAGGCCTACAACCGCGAGCTGCAGGTCGAGGGGCTGGGCGCTGCCTGGGCGCTGCCGAGTCTGGAACTGCAGATGGACGAGCCCGAACGCAAAGCCGAGGTCTGGCGTGCCATGCGCCGCATCATGCCGCGCTGGAAGCAGCCGTCATGAGTGCCGCTGTCCACTTCCGCCCGATGACCGAGGCGGACCTCGACCGCGTGGTGCAGATCGAGAATGCGGCCTTCAGTCATCCCTGGAGCCGCAATCTGTTCGCCGATGGCCTCAAGTCCTATGACTGCTGGCTGATGTTTGACGGGGATGAGCAGGTTGGCCACGGCATCATCCAGATCATTCTCGACGAGGCGCATCTGCTCAATATCACCGTGCGCCCGCAGAGCCAGGGCCGCGGGCTGGGGTTGCAGTTACTGGAGCACCTGATGCAGCGCGCCCGCCAGCTCGGCGCGGGCGAGTGCTTCCTCGAAGTGCGTGCCAGCAACCAGAGTGCCTACCGCCTCTACGAGCGTTACGGCTTCAATGAAGTCGGCCGCCGACGCGACTACTATCCGGCCGCCGGTGGGCGCGAGGATGCCCTGGTGATGGCCTGTACGCTGTTCGATTAGGCCCGGGCATCCACATGCCCAGATGGCTTCGGCGCTTCTCTGCATGGCGTGATCGTTCATGAGTCGTGCTGTGCTGTTGGCCTGGGCCGGCCTGGCGCTGGCCAGCCTGTTCTGGGCCGGCAATTCGCTGGTGGCGCGTGCTTTCACCGGGGCGATTCCGCCGATGTCGCTGGCCTTCTGGCGCTGGGCCATAGCCCTGGTCATCCTCCTGCCTCTGGTCGGCCCCTCGCTCTGGCAGCATCGTCAGGTGCTGCGCAGGGCCGGCTGGCGCCTGTGGCTGCTGGCGGCGCTGGCCATCACCGCCTACAACTGCCTGCTCTATACCGCCGCGCTCAGTACAGCGGCGATCAACCTGAGCCTGGTCAGTACCTGCCTGCCGCTGGCCACCTTTATCGGCGCCGGGCTGCTGCTCGGTGAGTGGCCGGCGCGCAGAGCTTGGGTTGGTTTGCTGCTGGCCCTGTTCGGCTTGCTGTGGCTGATCTGCCAGGGCGACTGGCGAGTGCTGGCCAGCCTGTCGTTTGCCGAGGGCGATCTGCTGATGGTGCTCGCCACCCTGGACTGGGCGCTGTATTCGCTGCTGTTGCGGCGCTGGAGTGCCTACTTCCAGTTGCCCCCCTTCACCCTACTGGGCGCCCTGGTGCTGCTCGGCCTGGTCATGCTGGCACCTTTCTACGCCTGGGAGCTTTGGCAAGGAGCGCGCTTTGAACTCAGCCCGGCGAACCTCGCCGCCATCGGCTACACCGCGCTATTCGCATCAGTGGCGGCCTATCAGTTGTGGAACATCGGCTTGCGCGAGCTGGGGGCTTCGCGGACTGCGATGAGCAACTACCTGATGCCGGTGTTCACCGCCATCCTCGCCTGGGTGCTGCTGGATGAGAGTCTGCAGGACTATCACTGGGTAGGTGGGGCGTTGATCGTCAGCGGGTTGCTGCTGGCGGGGAGAGGGCGGGCGCAGTAGCAGAAGTTGCCCCGCCGGAAACGACTCTGACAAGGGCACCTACAAAAGCCTTGCTTTCATGATGAACGGGAGGGTTGTCGGGTTTTGGCTATTGGCACAGGCACATTCAGCCTGCTGCTGACCAAATGACAAGACACAGCTCGAAATCGCAAGGCTGCAGCCTCTGAATCTGAAAGCGATCTGTAAGCGAAATGTGTCAATGCGGATGCTGAAACGACAAGGGCTAGCTTTCGCTAACCCTTTTCTTTGCTGTCATCGGTAGGCTGTCCAGAGAATAATTGGATTCTGGCCAGCCGTTTCCTCGGCAGAAGCGGTGATTTGCCCTTCTTTCACTCGCCATACCACTAGTGGCTTTCCGAACGAATCTGTTCCGTACCGGTTGTCTATACGTGGATAGTCCGCGAGCTTTCTGGACAGGTAGTTCTGAAGCTTGGGGAAGCTGTCCGCAGCGAATTCAATACGGACGTTTTGCAGCTTTCCATTACCAAAGAAAAACGTCACCAGCCTTGCGGGAATGTTGTCATATGCGCTTCTGATATGGGCTGAGCACAGGTAATCATTACTGGCGCTGATTCGCTCAGCAGGCCCCAGATTTCCATAGCACTCTAGCTCGTGGCCTCGAGCCCGATTCTCCGCAATGATTTCCTCTTGTGCGCGAGGTGCGAAGTAATCTGGCGACTCGGTGAACGTAGGTGTACCTAGGCTCTTGTACCAGTCAGAGAGCTCATACTGGGTATGGAGGGGGAGGTTGTCGTAGCCGATTTTGGCCACGGCGAGCAGCACCGTTACGCCCAAGGTGACTTTGAGAATATTCATACGCATCCCTGCTTGTTTTGAGCTGTGGTCTCTATGTAGTCACTTCGTAGTCACTACCCCAGAAACGACAAAGGGCTAGCTTGCGCTAACCCTTTGTTTTGTATGGTGGCTACACCGGGACTTGAACCTGGGACATCAGCATTATGAATGCTGCGCTCTAACCGACTGAGCTATGTAGCCGAGTGGCGCGCATTATTCTCTTGTCCGGGCGGAGTGTCAACCCCTGTTTTGCGAATAAATTGATGCCTTATCAAGCGCTTAGGTGCAGCGACTGGGCAAACGAAAAGCCCCGCGGAGGCGGGGCTTGGCGAGGGTTAGACGTTGAAGCGGAAGTGCATCACGTCGCCATCCTTGACGATGTAGTCCTTGCCTTCCAGGCGCCATTTGCCGGCTTCCTTGGCGCCGGCTTCGCCCTTGTACTGAATGAAGTCGTCGTAGGCGACCACTTCGGCGCGGATGAAGCCTTTCTCGAAGTCGGTGTGGATCACGGCGGCGGCCTGCGGGGCGGTGGCGCCGATGCGCACGGTCCAGGCGCGCACTTCCTTCACGCCGGCGGTGAAATAGGTCTGCAGGTTGAGCAGCGAGTAGCCGGCGCGGATCACGCGGTTCAGGCCCGGCTCTTCCATGCCCATGGACTCGAGGAACATCTGCTTCTCCTCGTCTTCGTCCAGCTCGGCGATCTCGGCCTCGATCTTGTTGCACACCGGTACCACGATGGCGCCTTCTTCCTCGGCGATGGCCTTGACCACATCCAGGTGCGGGTTGTTCTCGAAGCCGTCCTCGGCGACGTTGGCGATGTACATCACCGGCTTGCTGGTGAGCAGGTGGAAGCCGCGAATGATCAGCTTCTCGTCGGCGCTCATGTTCTTCATCAGGCTGCGCGCAGGCTTGCCCTCGCTGAAGTGGGGGATGAGCTTCTCGAGGATGGCTTTCTGCGCCAGGGCTTCCTTGTCGCCGCCCTTGGCGTTGCGCGCGACCTTCTGTAGCTGCTTCTCGCAGCTGTCGAGGTCGGCGAAGATCAGTTCGAGGTCGATGATCTCGATGTCGCGTTTGGGATCGACGCTGTTGGCGACATGGATGACGTTCTCGTCTTCGAAGCAGCGCACCACGTGAGCGATCGCATCGGTCTCGCGGATGTTGGCGAGGAACTTGTTGCCCAGGCCTTCACCCTTGGAGGCGCCAGCCACCAGGCCGGCGATGTCGACGAATTCCATGGTGGTGGGGATGACGCGCTCGGGCTTGACGATGGCGGCCAGGGCATCCAGGCGCGCATCCGGCATCGGTACGATGCCGCTGTTCGGCTCGATGGTGCAGAAGGGGAAGTTCTCCGCGGCGATGCCGGATTTGGTCAGGGCGTTGAACAGGGTGGACTTGCCGACGTTGGGCAGGCCGACGATGCCGCAGTTGAATCCCATGGTGTATCCCTCGCGGAGATGAAGTCGTGAAAAGGGTCAGGCTTTCTGGCTGTGCAGCTTCTGCATCGCCTTGGTCCAGTCGCCGACGAGCATTTCGGGCAATACGCCCAGGGCGTTGTCGATGCTCTTGTCCAGCAGCTCCTGCTCGCTGCGCGGGGCGCGGCCGAGGACGAAGCCGGAGACCAGGCTGGCGTGGCCGGGGTGGCCGATGCCCAGGCGCAGGCGGTGGAAGCCGTTCTGATTGCCGCACTGCGCGATGATGTCGCGCAGGCCGTTGTGGCCGCCGTGGCCGCCGCCGAGTTTCAGTTTGGCGACGCCGGGAGGCATGTCGAGTTCGTCATGGGCCACCAGCATGGCGTCGACCGGAATGCGGAAGAAATTTGCCAGCGCCGCCACGGCCTGGCCGCTGCGGTTCATGTAGGTGGTGGGGATGAGCAGACGAACGTCGCGGCCCTGATGGCTGAATTTACCCACCAGGCCGAAATACTTCTTGTCGAGGGCGAGGCTGACGCGTTGGCTGTCGGCCAGGCGCTCAACGAAAAGGGCCCCTGCGTTATGCCGGGTCTGGTCGTATTCGGGGCCTGGATTACCCAGGCCGACGATCAGTTGAATGGCAGTCACGTCAGGGGCCCTTTTGCAGGATTGCAGCGCGTGAGTGATTACTCGGCGCTTTCGTCCTTCACTCGGGAGGCGTGGATGTTGGCGACTGCCAGGTCGTTGCCGTGGGCCAGGGCCACCAGCTCGACGCCTTTCGGCAGCTTGATGTCGGACAGGTGAACGATCTGGCCGACTTCCACTTTAGCCAGGTCGACTTCGATGAATTCCGGCAGGTCTTGCGGCTGGCAGGAAACTTCGACTTCGGAGATGGTGTGGGAGACTTCGCCGCCTTGCTGCTTCACGCCAACGGAAGTGGCTTCGTTGATGAAGTGCAGGGGAACATGGGCGCTCAGCTTCTGGCCAGCTACGACGCGAACGAAGTCGGCGTGCAGAACGAAGCCTTTGGCCGGGTGGCGCTGCAGGGCTTTGATCACGACGCTTTCGTTGGTGCCGGCAACGTTCAGGGTCAGCACGTGGCTGAAGGCAGCTTCGTTTTCCAGCAGCTTGGCCAGGTCTTTGGCCAGCAGGCTGATGGATTGGGCCGGCTTCTCGCCGCCGTAGATTACGGCAGGAACCAGGCTCTCGTTACGACGCAGGCGGCGGCTCGCACCTTTCCCCAGGTCGGAACGCACTTCGGCATTCAGGGCAAAATTAGTCATTACAGTTCTCCAAATAGACCAAACCGTCCGAAGCGCTTGCGACCAGCGTGCGGACGGTTGGGCAAAAAGCCCCGCGCGTGACGGGGCACTTGTCGCCAGGGATGGTCCGCTTAGCGGAACATCGCGCTGATCGATTCTTCGTTGCTGATGCGGCGAACCGCTTCAGCGATAACCGGGGCCATGTCCAGCTGACGGATGCGGGAGCAGGCCTGAGCCGCGGCGGACAGCGGGATGGTGTTGGTCACCACCAGTGCGTCCAGCACGGAGTTTTCCAGGTTCTCGATGGCGCGGCCCGACAGCACCGGGTGGGTGGCGTAGGCGTAGACCTTCGAGGCGCCGTGCTCCTTCAGTGCCTTGGCGGCATGGCAGAGAGTGCCGGCGGTGTCGACCATGTCGTCGACCAGCACGCAGGTGCGGCCTTCGACATCGCCGATGATGTGCATGACTTCGGAAACGTTGGCTTTCTCACGACGCTTGTCGATGATTGCCAGGTCGACGCCCAGGCTCTTGGCCACGGCGCGGGCGCGAACCACGCCGCCGATGTCCGGGGACACGATCATCAGGTTCTCGAAACGCTGATCCTGAATGTCGTCAGTCAGCACCGGCGAGCCATAGATGTTGTCCACTGGTACGTCGAAGAAGCCCTGAATCTGGTCGGCGTGCAGGTCGACGGTGAGTACGCGGTCGATACCGACCACGGTCAGCATGTCGGCCACCACCTTGGCGCTGATGGCCACGCGGGCGGAGCGCGGGCGGCGATCCTGGCGGGCATAGCCGAAGTAGGGGATGACGGCGGTGATACGCGTCGCCGAGGAGCGGCGGAAGGCGTCAGCCATCACCACCAGTTCCATCAGGTTGTCGTTGGTCGGCGCGCAGGTTGGCTGGATGATGAAAACATCCTTGCCACGCACGTTCTCGTTGATCTCGGCGCTGATTTCGCCGTCGGAGAACTTGCCTACGGAAGCATCGCCCAGAGGGATATGCAGCTGACGCACGATGCGACGAGCCAGATCGGGGTTGGAGTTCCCCGTGAAGACCATCATCTTGGACACGCGCAGTACCTGCCTGGTGTGGTTCCGATGAAAAAAGCTGTTCAAAAAGGCCTGCTTTCTGAACAGCTTTCGAGTATATGGCAGGGGCGGCTGGATTCGAACCAACGCATGGCAGGATCAAAACCTGCTGCCTTACCGCTTGGCGACGCCCCTAAAGTATTTGTCGAATGCTGGGAGGTTAATGGCAGGGGCGGCTGGATTCGAACCAACGCATGGCAGGATCAAAACCTGCTGCCTTACCGCTTGGCGACGCCCCTGTATCGCGTCCCGCATTCACTTCCGAGTTACCGTTTCCAGCTTGCGGTGCAAAGGAGACCTGTTGCAGCCGCGAGCAATGAAGCTCGGCAGGGTGTCCGGAAGTTGGCGCGAGACTTTATCAGCATCGGCCTGGTTTGGGAAGCTCCCAAACACGCAAGCTCCGGTTCCGGTCATCTTCGCTGCAACAAATTTGTTGAGCGTTTTCAGGGCGTTACGCACTTCTGGGTAACGCTTCTCGACAACCGGTTGGCAGTCGTTATGACCACCCCCCTCGGGAAGGCTGCGAACTGTAATGGCGGGGGTATCGCGTGTCAACTCGGGTGCGGCAAAAACTTCCGCAGTGCTGACGCTGACCTGCGGGATGGCGACCAGGAACCAGGGTTCGGCCAGCTCGACCGGTTGCAGCTGTTCGCCCACACCTTCGGCGAAGGCCGCGCGGCCACGCACGAACACCGGTACGTCGGCACCCAGCGCCAGGCCCAGCTCGGCCAGGCGCTCTTCACCCAGGTTGGTCTGCCACAGATGATCGAGGCCGAGCAGGGTGGTGGCGGCATCCGAGCTGCCGCCGCCAATGCCGCCGCCCATGGGCAGGCGCTTGTCCAGCCAGATATCGGCCCCCAGCCGGGTTGCGGAGGCTTCCTGCAGGCGCCTGGCGGCGCGCACGATCAGGTTGCTGTCCTGGGGTACGCCGGGAACCTCGGTGTGCAGTCTGATCTCGCCGTCCTGGCGCAGGGCAAAGCCCAGCTCGTCGCCGTAGTCGATGAACTGGAACAGGGTCTGCAACAAGTGATAGCCGTCGGCACGGCGGCCGAGGATATGCAGCATCAGGTTGAGCTTGGCCGGAGCGGGCAGGATCAGTTCGGCGTGATCGGGGATGGCTGGGGTTGTCATGGGCAGTCGTAGCCCGGATGCAATCCGGGGCGCTTTCGGTGGAGTTGTTCCCGGATTGCATCCGGGCTACTGGTTTGTCCGTGTGGATGGAGTCATTGCCCCAGTTGGCGCGGCTGCCAGTCCTTGATCACCAGGGTGATGTCGAGGTCGGTGCCATGCAGCTTGATGCGCTCGGGCAGGCGATAGCCGTTCTGCTCGACGTAGCTCAGGTACTGCAGCTGCCAGCCGTCCTGCTCCAGGCGCGCCAGGTGGCTGTCGTTGTCGAGGGTCACCCGGCTCCTGCTGTCCGGCGCGGGCAGGCCGCGCACCCACCAGAACAGGTGGGAAACCGGCAGGCGCCAGCCCAGCTGTTCTTCCAGCAGAGCCTCGGGCGATTCGGCTTCGTAGCGGCCCTGGTTGGCCACCTCCAGCAGCACCTTGCCTTCGCGTCCGGTCAGGCGCGCGGCGCCGCGGCCGAGCGGGCCGGACAGGCGGATGTCGAAGTAGTCCTGGCGCTGCAGCCAGAACAGCGTGCCGCTACCGGAGTCGCGCGGGGCGCGAATGCCGACCTTGCCGCTGATCTGCCAGCCGTCGAGGGCGGCGACCTGGGCCTTGTGCGCTTGCCAGAGCTTGGCATCGCCCTGGCCTTCGACGGACTCGCGGCTGGTGAGGCCGGCGCAGCCGACGAGGAGGGTGAGCAGGCTGAAAACGAGGGCGTGGCGAAACATGGATCAGGGCTTCTCGGAACCGGTCAGGCGCTTGATGGTGGCGCGCAGGATGGGGCTGTCGGGCTTGGCTTCCAGGGCGGTGGCCCAGACCTCACGGGCCTCGCGCTGCTTGCCCTGGACCCACAGCACTTCGCCCAGGTGGGCGGCGACCTCGTGGTCGGGGAATCTGGCCAGGGCAGCGCGCAGGTGGCGCTCGGCCTCGTCCAGGTTGCCCAGCCGATAGTGGACCCAGCCCAGGCTGTCGAGGGTTGCGGCGTCTTCCGGGTTGAGCTGGTGCGCCTGCTCGATCAGGGCCTTGGCCTCCTCGTAGCGGCTGGTGCGGTCGGCCAGGGTGTAGCCGAGGGCATTGAGCGCAGTGGCGTTGTCCGGTTCACGCGCGATGATGTCGCGCAGGTCGCGCTCCAGGCCGTTCAGGTCGCCACGCTTCTCGGCCAGCATGGCACGCGTATAGAGCAGGTTGGTATCGCCGGGGAACTGCTCCAGGGCCTTGACGATTACCTGCCAGGACTCGTCGATGCGCTGACGGTTGGCCAGGGCCTCGGACTCGATCAGGTACAGCTGGATGGCATAGTCGGGCTGGGCTTCGCGGCTGCGCGCCAGACGATTGCCGGCCTCGGCGGCGCGGCCTTGTTCGAAGAGGATCTCGGTCTGGCGCGCCTGAGCGGGCAGAAAGTCCTCGCCCGGGCCGACCAGGCCGTACTCGATCAGCGCGCTCTCCTTATCGCCGCGCTGTTCATAGATGCGGCCCAGGTTGAAGTGGGCGGCATCGGTGTGGGCGTTGCGTGCGACCAGCTCTTCCAGGTAGGTGGCTGCTTCGTCCCAGGCTTCATCCTCCAGGCACACCAGGGCCAGGGAGTAGCGCAGGTCGTCGTCATCGGGGAACTGTTGGACCAGCCCGGAAAACTCGCTCTTGGCTTCGTCCAGGCGCTTGAGTTCGACCAGCTGGCGGGCATAGGTCAGGCGCAGGCGTTTGTCTTCCGGGTGCTTGTCCAGGCCCTTCTGCAGCAGCTTGGCGGCTTCCTCACCGCGCTGCAGGCCCTGCAGGAGGCGGGCGCGCAACAGCAGTGGCGGAATCTCCTGCTCGCTGGCGGCATGCGCCTCGAGCAGTTCCAGGGCTTCTTCGGCGCGGTTGTCCTGGTGCAGCAGCAGCGCCTTGCCGAACAGCAGCTGGCCGTTTTCCGGGTATTTCTGCAGCAGGCGATCGAAGCTCTGCAGCAGCCCGGCGCGAGTATCCGGGTCGGTTTCGGCGGCTGACAGGGCGAGGAAGTCGAAGTGCGTGTCGCCCTGGCGCTGCAGCACCTTTTCCATGTAGCGCATGGACTCGTCGTAGCGACCGGCACGCGCCAGCTGCACGGCAGCCGCGCGTTGGGCGTCGAGGCTGTCGGGCGCGCTGTCGGACCAGATCAGCGCACTGTCCAGGGCCGCCTGCTCGGCGCCCAGGTACTCGGCGATGCGGAAGGCGCGCTCGGCGACGCCGGGGTCGCGGGTGGCATTGGCCTGCTGCACATAGTTGCCCAGGGCGATGTCGAAGCGGTTGCGCTGGCCGGCCAGCTCGGCAGCGAGCAAGGCGTACAGGGTCTCTTCGCTGAACGAAGCGTACTGCTTGGGCTCGGGCGCGGCCTGGCTGGTATTGGCATCCTCCACCGGCGGGGTGCCGTCCGGCGTGGGGGCCAGGCTCTGGCAGCCGGCGAGCAGGAGGGAGGCAGTCAGCAACGCGAGGGATTTGTTCATAAAGGAAAGCTGCGGTCCGTGGCGTGGCTGCATCATGACACAAGCGGCGGGCGCAAGCCCACCGCGCCACGCGGGTTTGCCGAACGGGTCAATTTGTCGCGCCAGTTGTCCTGCCTCGGGTGACGTAGGACAATTGCCGGTCTTTCAAACCTGTCTAGCGACTCTGCATGGCCTTCCTCGCCCTCGGTATCAACCACAAGACCGCCTCGGTGGACGTCCGCGAACGCGTGGCCTTCACCCCCGAGCAGCTGGTCGAGGCCCTGCAGCAGCTCTGTCGCCTCACGCCCAGCCGCGAGGCGGCGATCCTCTCCACCTGCAACCGCAGCGAGCTGTACCTGGAGCAGGACCAGCTGTCCGCCGACGAAGTGCTGCGCTGGCTGGCCGACTACCACCGCCTCAATCTCGATGAGCTGCGTGCCTGCGCCTATATCCACCAGGACAACGACGCCGTGCGCCACATGATGCGAGTGGCCGCCGGGCTGGACTCGATGATCCTTGGCGAGCCGCAGATTCTCGGCCAGATGAAGTCTGCCTACGCCGTGGCGCGTGAGGCCGGCACCGTCGGCCCGTTGCTCGGCCGCCTGTTCCAGGCCACGTTCAGCACCGCCAAGACCGTGCGCACCGATACCGCCATCGGCGAGAACCCGGTGTCGGTGGCCTTCGCCGCCGTCAGCCTGGCCAAGCAGATCTTCGCCGACCTGCACCGCAGCCAGGCGCTGCTGATCGGCGCTGGCGAGACCATCAGCCTGGTCGCCCGCCACCTGCATGACCAGGGCGTGAAGCGCATCGTGGTGGCCAACCGCACCCTCGAGCGCGCCAGCCAGCTGGCCGAGCAGTTCGGCGCCCACGCCGTGTTGCTGGCGGACATCCCGCAGGAGCTGGCGCACAGCGATATCGTCATCAGCTCGACCGCCAGCCAGTTGCCGATTCTGGGCAAGGGCGCGGTGGAGCGTGCGCTCAAGCAGCGCAAGCACAAGCCCATGTTCATGGTCGACATCGCCGTACCGCGCGACATCGAGCCGGAAGTGGGCGAGCTGGATGACGTCTACCTCTACACCGTGGACGATCTGCACGAGGTCATCGAGGAAAACCTCAAGAGCCGTCAGGGCGCGGCCCAGGCGGCCGAGGAGCTGGTGTCCGCCGGTGCCGACGACTTCATGCAGCGCCTGCGCGAACTGGCCGCGGTGGACGTGCTCAAGGCCTACCGCCAGCAGGCCGAGCGCCTGCGCGACGAGGAGCTGGCCAAGGCGCAGCGCCTGCTCGCCGCCGGCGGCAACGCCGAGGACGTGCTGGCCCAGCTGGCCCGTGGCCTGACCAACAAGCTGCTGCACGCACCCAGCGTGCAGCTGAAGAAAATCTCTGCCGACGGCCGCTTCGAAGCGCTGGCCGTGGCCCAGGAACTCTTTGCCCTCGACGAGGGCCCGAGCAAACCATGAAAGCCTCCCTGCTGAAGAAACTCGACATCCTCCACGACCGTTTCGAGGAGCTCACCGCGCTGCTCGGCGATGCCGAGGTGATCAGCGACCAGAACCGCTTCCGCGCCTACTCCAAGGAGTACGCCGAAGTCGAGCCGGTCATCGCCGCCTACCGCGAGTTCCGCAAGACCCAGGACGACCTCGAGGGCGCCCAGGCGCTGCTCAAGGACGGCGACCCGGAAATGCGCGAGATGGCCGAGGAGGAAGTGGCCCAGGCCAAGGAGGCCCTGCTCGGGCTGGAAGACCGCCTGCAGCGCATGCTGCTGCCCAAGGACCCCAACGACGGGCGCAACGTGTTCCTGGAAATCCGTGCCGGCACGGGTGGCGACGAGGCGGCGATCTTCTCCGGCGACCTGTTCCGCATGTATTCGCGTTATGCCGAGCGCCAGGGCTGGCGGGTCGAGATCCTCTCGGAAAACATCGGCGAGCATGGCGGTTACAAGGAGGTCATCAGCCGGGTGGAAGGCGACAACGTCTACGCCAAGCTCAAGTTCGAGTCCGGCGCCCACCGCGTGCAGCGCGTGCCGGAGACCGAATCGCAGGGGCGCATCCACACCTCCGCCTGCACCGTCGCCGTGCTGCCGGAGCCGGACGAACAGCAGGCCATCGAGATCAACCCGGCCGATCTGCGCGTGGACACCTACCGCGCCTCGGGCGCCGGTGGCCAGCACGTGAACAAGACCGATTCGGCGATCCGCATCACCCACCTGCCCACCGGCATGGTGGTGGAGTGCCAGGAAGAACGCTCGCAGCACAAGAACCGCGCCAAGGCCATGGCCTGGCTGGCGGCCAAGCTGCAGGACCAGCAGGACGCCGCCGCGCACAAGGAAATCTCCGATACCCGCCGCCTGCTGGTGGGTTCCGGCGACCGCTCGGAGCGCATCCGCACCTACAACTTCCCGCAAGGGCGGGTCACCGACCACCGCATCAACCTGACCCTGTATTCGCTGAACGAAGTGATCGGTGGCGCGGTGGAGCAGGTGATCGAACCGCTGCTGCAGGAATACCAGGCCGACCAGCTGGCGGCGCTGGGCGATTGATTGATTTCACCCCTCTCCCGCCGGGAGAGGGGCCGGGTGGAGGGGCTTTCAGGTTGCTCCGAGTGGCCTGCGACTCCCTCACTCCAGCCCTCTCCCAGGGGGAGAGGGGGTTGAAGGCATAGGACCTTGTGCATGGCCACCATCCAATCCCTGCTCGACAGCGCCGAACTGCCCGCCTCGCCGACGGCGCGGCTGGATGCCGAGCTGTTGCTGGCCGCCGCCCTGGGCAAGTCGCGCAGCTACCTGCGCACCTGGCCCGAGCATGAGCCGGGTGCCGAACAGCTGGCCGCTTTCGCTGCCCTGCTGGAGCGCCGCCGGATGGGTGAGCCGGTGGCCTATATCCTCGGTCACCAGGGCTTCTGGAGCCTGGACCTGGAAGTGGCGCCGCACACCCTGATTCCCCGCCCCGACACTGAGCTGCTGGTGGAGGCTGCCCTGCAGCTGGCTCCGGCTACGCCGCTGCGGGTGCTCGACCTGGGCACCGGCACTGGTGCCATCGCCCTGGCCCTGGCCTGCGAGCGCGGCGGCTGGCAGGTGACCGGCGTGGATCGTATCGCCGAGGCGGTGGAACTGGCCGAGCGCAATCGCCAGCGCCTCCACCTGGGCAACGCCGAGTTTCGCCAGAGCAGCTGGTTCGACGGCCTGGCTGGCGAGCGTTTCGACCTGATCCTCAGCAACCCGCCCTACATTGCCGCGGACGACCGCCATCTAGGCGAGGGTGATGTGCGCTTCGAGCCGCTCAGCGCGCTGGTGGCCGGCGTCGACGGGCTGGACGATATCCGCCAGATCATCGCCCAGGCGCCGCAGCACCTTGAAGCCGGCGGCTGGCTGCTGCTGGAGCATGGCTACGATCAGGCCGAGGCCGTGCGCGGGCTGCTGGCCGCTGCCGGTTTCACCGAGGTTCACAGCCGTCGTGACCTCGGCGGCCACGAACGCATTTCCCTGGGACGATGGACGCCATGAGCCTGGAACTGAACGACGACGAGCTGCTGCGCTACAGCCGGCAGATACTGCTGCCGCAGATCGATGTGGCGGGGCAGCTGCGTCTCAAGCAGAGCCGGGTGCTGATCGTCGGGCTCGGCGGCCTCGGCTCACCGGCGGCTCTGTACCTGGCCGCCGCCGGGGTCGGCGAGCTGCACCTGGCCGACTTCGACAGGGTCGACCTGACCAATCTGCAGCGGCAGATCATTCACGACAGCGAGCAGGTCGGCGTGGCCAAGGTCGACTCGGCGATGGCCCGTCTGTCCGCGATTAATCCGCAGATCGCCCTGGTGCCGCATCGCTCGGCGCTGGACGAGGAATCGCTGGCGGCGGCGGTGGCAGCGGTCGATCTGGTGCTGGACTGCTCGGACAACTTCACCACCCGCGAGGCGGTCAACGCCGCCTGTGTGGCCGCCGGCAAGCCGCTGGTGTCCGGCGCGGCGATCCGCCTGGAGGGTCAGCTCGCGGTGTTCGACCCGCGCGACACAGCCAGCCCTTGCTATCACTGCCTCTATGGCCATGGCAGCGAGGCCGAGCTGACCTGCAGCGAGGCCGGTGTGGTCGGCCCATTGGTAGGCCTGGTCGGCAGTCTGCAGGCGCTGGAGGCGCTCAAGCTGCTGGCCGGTTTTGGCGAGCCGCTGGTGGGTCGCCTGCTGCTGATCGACGCGTTGGGTTCGCGCTTTCGCGAGCTGCGGGTCAAGCGCGACCCCGCGTGTTCGGTGTGCGGAGCGCGGCCATGAGCCAGGCACCGATCGGTGTGTTCGATTCCGGCGTCGGCGGTCTCTCGGTGCTGCGCGAGATCCGCGCGCGCCTGCCGCGTGAATCGCTGCTGTACGTGGCCGACAGCGGCCATGTGCCCTACGGCGAGAAGAGCGCAGAGTTCATCCGCGCACGCAGCCAGCACATCGCCGAGTTTCTCCTCGGCCAGGGCGCCAAGGCGCTGGTGCTGGCCTGCAACACCGCGACCGCTGCGGCGGTGGCCGAGTTGCGCGAACGCTACCCCGCATTGCCCATCGTCGGCATGGAGCCGGCAGTCAAGCCGGCGGCGGCCGCCACCCGCAGCGGCGCGGTCGGTGTGCTGGCCACCACCGGTACGCTGAAAAGTGCCAAGTTCGCCGCGCTGCTGGATCGGTTTGCCGCCGACGTGCGGGTGATCACCCAGCCCTGCCCGGGGTTGGTCGAGCAGATCGAAGCCGGTGAACTGGACAGTCCGCGCACCCGCGCGCTGCTGCAAGGCTGGGTCGAGCCGCTGCTGGCCGAGGGCTGCGACACGCTGATCCTCGGCTGCACCCACTATCCCTTCATCAAGCCGCTGCTGCGCGAGCTGGTGCCGGCGTCCGTCAGCCTGGTCGATACCGGTGCGGCGGTGGCAAGGCGGCTGGAGCAGTTGCTGGCCGAACGCGGCCTGCTGGCGGCGGACGGCGAGGGTGGCGCGCAGTTCTGGTCCAGCGCCGCGCCGGAGCAGCTGGCCCGGGTGTTGCCGGTGCTCTGGGGTGAGGCTCCGGCCGTGGCGGCGCTACCCTGAGGGCCGCAAGTGGCGGCTTTTCTTAGGGGGGGCAATTTCTATACTCTTTGTGTGCCTATACCGTCGTTTCATTTCCGTACAGGACGTCATAATGAAAAAGATCTGTTCTCTGGCCGCCTTGGCGGCCCTTGCGCTGGGGAGCCTGTCTGCACAGGCTGTGGACTTCACCGCCGCCATCGGTCAGAGCGGCGACTCCAACATGGTCTATCGCCTCGGTGCCCAGTGGAACTGGGATAGCAGCTGGTGGCAAAGCAGTGTCGGCCGCCTGACCGGCTACTGGGATGCCGGCTACACCTACTGGGACGGTGACGAGACGTCGAGCAACCACAGCCTGTCGTTCAGCCCGGTGTTCGTCTACGAGTTCGCCGGCGAGAGCGTGCAGCCTTACATCGAGGCCGGTATCGGCGTCGCTGCCTTCGCCGATACCGACCTGGAAGACAACGACCTGGGCTCGTCCTTCCAGTTTGAGGACCGCCTCGGTGCCGGCCTGCGTTTCTCCGGCCAGGAGATCGGCATCCGCGCGCTGCATTACTCCAACGCCGGCATCAAGCAGCCCAACGATGGCGTCGAAGCCTACACGCTGCATTACCGCACAAGCTTCTAAGCGGCGCTGGGTGTGAAAAAGCCGGGCTGGGTGCCCGGCTTTTTTGTGGCCGATGGTCAGCGGTAAATGGCGGCGATGCCCTGGCGCTCATCACGGCACTCGGCCGAGCCCATCTCGAATTCGCGGCAGATCAGTGGGCGCACCTCATAGATGGTGCAGCGCATGCTGTCGCGGTCCAGTGCTGCGCACCAGCCGTCATCCAGGCGGCGCATCACCTCGCCGCCCCAGGCGTCGGTGGTGATGAAACGTTGCGGTACGCCGGTCTCGGTGATCAGCATGACTTCCAGCTGGCAGCAGCAGGCCGCGCAGTTGCTGCAGCTGGCATCGTCGGCGGGAAGTTGCAGGTGGGCAATGGTGCTCATGGCCGCGCAGTGTACGGCAGTCACGCGCGGCCTGCTCATCCGGCCGACCACGGCCATGCCTTACAGGGTGACGCGGCTGGCGCCATTGACCGAGGCGATGCGCACGCGATCACCGACGCGGAACTGCTGGGCCGGGTCGACCTCCTGCACATAGGCGCGCAGGTTGCCGTCGTCCTCGCGCACGGTGATCTCCACGCCCTGGCTGCGCGTCAGGCCTTCCTCGGCTGCCGCCCCGGCCATGCCGCCGGCCACGCCGCCAAGCACCGTAGCGATGGTACTGCCGCGGCCGCCGCCGATACTGCTGCCGGCGATGCCGCCCACCGCAGCCCCGGCGATGGCGCCGATCGGCGTGCGGGTACCTTCGATCTGTACCGGGCGCAGCGACTCGATGGTGCCCAGGCGCACCGTCTGCACGGCACGGGCATCGGCGCGCGAGTAGGTGGAACCGTTGAGGTCGGAGGCGCAGCCGCTCAGCAGCAGAACGGCGCTCAGGCTGCCAGTCAGCAGCAGGGTCGGGAAGCGTTGCATGGCTCGGTCCTCGTGGACATCTTTGAAGATGGCTACAGAGTAAGGACCACTCGCTGAACGCCTGCTGAACCCTGGCTGAACCGTTGCTGAACGCGCTGAAGATCAGGGACTCAGCCGATCTGTCGGGCTCGCAGCCGGTACATCCCCGCGAACCCGTGCACCACCAGCATCACCGCCGCCCAGACCGCCGATAGCAGCAGCAGGGTCGGCCATTGCCCCAGTGGCAGGCCGACGTCCGCCAGGCGCGCGCCGGCCAGGTAGGAGAGCGGCCCGGCCAGCGCGCCGAGCAGGCTGCTCAGCCACCAGGGGCGGGCGCTCCAGGCCAGGCTGTGGTTGAGCGTGGTGGCGAACAGCGCCCATAGCAGGGCAAGCCAGGCCGGCAACAGGGGGCTGTCGCCGACGAAGTCGAACACGCCGAGGTTGAGCAGGAAGCTGTCCAGCGCGCAGCCGAACAGCGTCACGCTGGCCACCAGGCGGCCCTCGGTGCGCCAGCTGGCGACCCAGAGGAAATGCGCGACCAGGCAGGCCAGTGCCACTGCCAGCAGCCAGGGGTGCCGGGCGCCGAAGATGCAGGCGAACCAGCCGACCTGGAACAGCACGGCGTTGAGAATCAGCGAGCGGGGAGCGGTGAGCATGGGTGGCGAGGCTCTGCGTGGCGGGGAAGACCCTCTCCCCGTGCAGGGAGAGGGCGTGGGCTCAGGCGCCGAAGTGGCCTAGCAGCGGTGCCGGGCGTGCGCCGGGCTTGGCCAGCAGCAGCTGGGCGGTGCCGATGGTGCGTTCGAGGAAGCCACCCTCGCAGTAGCACAGGTAGAACTCCCACAGGCGGTAGAAGTAGTCGTCGTAACCGAGTTGCTCCAGGCGATGGCGGGCCTGGCGCAGGTTGTCATGCCACAGGCGCAGGGTGCGCGCGTAGTGCAGGCCGAAGTCCTCCATGTGGTGCAGGTTGAGGTCGGTCTCGGCGGTGATGACCTGCAGCATCTTGTTCACCGAAGGCAGGGCACCGCCGGGGAAGATGTAGCGCTGGATGAAGTCCACCGACTTGCGCGCCTGCTCGTAGCGCTGGTCGCGGATGGTGATGGCCTGCAGCAGCATCAGCCCATCGTCCTTGAGCAGGTGCGCGCACTGCTTGAAGTAGGTGGGCAGGAAGCGATGGCCGACGGCCTCGATCATCTCGATCGACACCAGCTTGTCGTACTGGCCCTGCAGGTCGCGGTAGTCCTCCAGCAGCAGTGTGATGCGACCTTCGAGACCCTGCTCGGTGATGCGCTGGCGGGTGTACTCGTACTGCTGACGCGACAGGGTGGTGGTGGTCACGCGGCAGCCGTAGTGGGTGGCGGCGTACAGGGCCATGCTGCCCCAGCCGGTGCCGATTTCCAGCAGGTGGTCTTCGGGCTTGAGGTCGAGCTTCTGGCAGATGCGCTCGAGCTTGTTCAGCTGTGCCTGCTCCAGCGTGTCGTCGGCGCCCTTGAACATGGCCGCCGAGTACATCATGGTCGGGTCGAGGAACTGCTCGAACAGCTCGTTGCCCAGGTCGTAGTGGGCGGCGATGTTCTTGCGCGAGCCCTGTCGGGTGTTGCGGTTGAGCCAGTGCAGGCCCTGCAGCAGCGGCCGGCCGAGCAGGGCCAGGCCGCGTTCCATGCCATCCAGCACATCGAGGTTGGCGACAAAGATGCGGATCACCGCGGTCAGGTCGGGCGTGGTCCAGTAGCCGTGGATGTAGGCCTCGCCAGCACCGATCGAACCGTTACCGGCGACCATGGCCCAGACAGCGGCGTCCTGGACATGGATCTCGGCGTTGAGAACCGCACCCGGCTGGCCGAAGAGCTGCCGTTCGCCGTCCTCGACGATCGCCAGCTGGCCGTGGTGCAACTGGCCGAGCTGGCGCAGCACGGCGCGTTTGAGCAGGCCGGCGCCAATACCGTTGCCGGCGCGCACGCTGGTTTTCGCGGAGGTAAGGTCAGGGCTCTTCATGGCGGGGCTCCAGATGGGCGCTGCGGAATTCTCCGTCCGCGGCGCTGTGGGAAAAGATCGGGGTACGTTTGAGTAGCAGGCGCAGCGCCTGCCAGTAGATGCCAAGCACGGTCTTGGCACTCATCCAGGGGAAGGCCAGCAAGTGACGATGCAGGCTGGTGCGGTTGAGTTCGACACGGCTCAGGCCGAGGCCGGCCTCGAACAGCTTGTCGGCGCCCTGCCAGTCCTCCATGTGCACCATCAGGCGCTCGCCGGGCTGGCTGTAGCGCATGCGGTACTCCAGTTCACGCGGCAGGAAAGGCGAGACGTGGAAACTTTTGGCCACGCGGTGGCGCGATTCGCCCTCGGCGTGGGTTGGCAGCACGTAGTGGTAGCGTTCGCGCCAGGGCGTGTTGCTGACTTCGCAGAGGATCGCCACCAGTTGCTCCTGCTCGTCGAAGCAGTAGAAGAAGCTGGCCGGATTGAACGCCAGGCCCCAGCTGCGTGGTTGTGCCAGCAGGCAGATGCGTCCGCGCGGTGCCGTGCCCAGCGCACGGGCCACGCACTGGCGCACGGCATCGGCCAGGGCCACGCCCTGGGTGGTGAACTGCGGCAGGAAATCCGTTTCGCGCAGGGTGAAGGGGGCCCAGCGCGAGTGACCGGCCAGCGGCGACAGGCCGAGCACGGCATCGCGCTCGGCGAGGTCGAGGTAGAGCAGGCCGATGCGATAGCGGAAGGCATGGCCACGCGGCAGATGCCGACGGTGGCTCACCCAGCCCTGGTACAGCGCACTGTTCACAGGCGCTCCCCGAAGGCTTCGGCGACGCGCAGGGCGCTGACCACGCCGTCCTCATGGAAGCCGTTGGCCCAGTAGGCGCCGCAGTAATAGCTATGCTGGGCGCCGAGCAGTTCCTGCCAGCGGGCCTGGGCGCGCAGGCCGTCGAGGCTGTACTGCGGATGGGCGTAGCGATAGCGGCCGAGGATGCGCGCCGGGTCGATGGCGTCGGTCTGGTTGAGGCTGACGCAGAAGGTGGTCGCGCTGCGGATGCCCTGCAGGATGTTCATGTTGTAGGTCACCGCCGCCGGCTGGCTGACCGGCCCGCCGAGGCGGTAGTTCCAGCTGGCCCAGGCCAGCGGCCGCTCGGGCAGCAGGCGCGTGTCGGTGTGCAGTACCACGTCGTTGTCGGCGTAGCGCAGCGCGCCGAGGATGTCGCGTTCGGCGGCGCTCGGTGTGGCCAGCAGGGCCAGGGCCTGGTCGCTGTGGCAGGCGAACACCACCTTGTCGAAGCGCTCGACGCCGGCGGCGCTGTGCAGGGTGACGCCTTCGGCGTCACGCTCCACGCGCTGCACCGGGCAGTTCAGGCGGATGTGTTCGGCGAAGCCGGCGCTGAGCGGCGCCACGTAGCTGCGCGAGCCGCCGGAAATGACCCGCCACTGCGGGCGATCACTGACCGACAGCAGTCCGTGGTTCTTGAAGAAGCGCACGAAGAACTGCAGGGGGAACTGCAGCATGTCGGCCAGCGACATGGACCAGATCGCCGCGCCCATCGGCACGATGTAGTGGTCGACGAAGCGCTGGCCGTAGCCGCGTTGCTGCAGATACTGGCCGAGTGTCAGGTCGGCAGCGATGCGCTGTTCGGCGAGATCGAACTGGGCCTCGCGGTTGAAGCGCAGGATGTCGCGCAGCATGCCCCAGAAGGCCGGACGCAGCAGGTTGCTGCGCTGGGCGAAGAGGCTGTTGAGATTGTTGCCGTTGTACTCGCTGCCGCTGGCCGGGTCGTGCACCGAGAAGCTCATCTCGGTGGGTTGCGAGGCGACGCCGAGCTGATCCAGCAGGCGGATGAAGTTGGGGTAGGTCCAATCGTTGAACACGATGAAGCCGGTGTCGATGGCAAAGGACTGGCCCTGCACCTCGACATCCACCGTATGGGTATGGCCGCCGACCCAGTCACTGGCCTCGAACAGGGTGATCTGGTGCTGGCGCTGCAGCAGGTAGGCGCAGGTCAGGCCGGCGATGCCGCTGCCGACGATGGCGATTTTCATGAGTGCGATTCCGTGCGGGAGAGTCGTTTGCCCAGCGCCAGCTGCAGGCCCTTGGGCAGGCTGCCGAGCAGGCGCAGGATGGCGATGAAGGGGCCGGGGAAGGCGATGTGGTAGGGCTGTCGGTCCAGTTTCAGGGCGATGTGCCGTGCGGCCTTCTCCACCGGCCAGCGCATCGGCATGGGGAAGTCGTTCTTTTGCGTCAGCGGGGTGTCGACGAAGCCGGGGCTGACCAGAGTGACGGCGATGCCTTCGGCGGCCAGGTCGACCCGCAGGGTGTCGAACAGGTAGCTCATGGCCGCCTTCGACGCGCCATAGGCTTCAGCACGCGGCAGCGGCAGGAAGGTCACCGAGCTGGACACTGCCACCAGGTGCGGCCGCTCGCCCTGGCGCAGCAGCGGCAGTGCGGCTTCCACGCAGTGGGCCGCAGAAAACAGGTTGGCGCGCATCACCCGTTCGACCATGGCGGCCTGGAAGTCCTGCACATCGACGTACTCGCAGGTGCCGGCGTTGAGGATGGCCTGGTCCAGCGCCCCCCAGTGTTCGCCGATGCGCTGGCCGATCGCGCGCACCTGCTCGGCGTCGGTGAGGTCGCCGGGGGCCAGCAGTACCTGCTGCGGAAAGCGCTCGGCCAGGACCTGCAGGGCGCCGGCATTGCGCGCACTCAGGGCCAGGCGGTGGCCCTGCTGCAACAGGACTTCGGCCAGGGCCGCGCCGATGCCGCTGCTGGCACCGGTCAACCAGATACGTCTGCTCATGCCAACCTCCGTTTCAGCCAGGCGATGACGCCGCCCATCAGCGGCAAGTGTTCATAGAGCATGGCACCGGCGTCGAAATAGTCGCGGTGCTGGTAGACCTTGTCCCACCATAGCAAGTGCGAGCAGCCATCGACGCTGATCATGGCGCCGCCACGCAGGCGCGGGTGGCGGAAGTGCATGGTCCAGCGCAGGTAGCCTTCGCCGTCGCAGACCTGATCGAAACCATGGAAGTCGAAGTCGAGACGGCCGACGTTGGCATACATCTCGGCGAAGTAGCGCTGCAGCGCCGGCAGGCCGCGGACCTCGTGCAGCGGGTCGCGGAACAGCACGTCGTCGCTGTAAAGCTCGCTCAGGCGCGCCAGGTTGCTGGCATCGAGTGCGGCGAACTCGGTGGCGAAGCGACGCAGGAAATCAGACATCACTCATCTCCACAGAAGGCAGGTTCTTGAAGGCCTGCAGCGCGCGTTCGCGCGAGCGGGCCAGATCGACGATGGGGCGCGGGTACTCGGCCATACCGAACAGGCCGCCCATGGCCGAAGGATCATGAATGTCGCGCTTGTTCAGCCCGGCGAGCTCCGGCACCCAGGTGCGGATGAAGCGGCCATCCGGGTCGAATTTCTGCGACTGGCTGATCGGGTTGAAGATGCGGAAGTAGGGCGCCGCATCGGTACCGGTGGACGCGCTCCACTGCCAGCCGCCGTTGTTCGCGGCCAGATCGCCGTCGATCAGGTGCTGCATGAAGAAGCGTTCACCCAGGCGCCAGTCGAGCAGCAGGTTCTTGGTGAAGAACATCGCCACCACCATGCGCAGGCGGTTGTGCATCCAGCCGGTGGCCAGCAGCTGGCGCATTGCCGCATCGACGATGGGGATGCCGGTGCGGCCCTGCTGCCAGGCTTCCAGGTCCCTGGGCGCATCGCGCCACGGCACGGCCTCGGTTTCCGGGCGGAAGGCGCGGTGCCGCGACACGCGCGGGTAGCCGACCAGGATGTGCTTGTAGAACTCGCGCCACAGCAGTTCATTGACCCAGCAGACCACCCCCGGGTTGCCGCTGTCGAACTCGCCCTGGTTGATGCGCAAGGCGGCATGCAGGCACTGGCGCGGCGAGATCACGCCGGCAGCCAGGTAGGGTGACAGCTGGCTGGTGCCATCGACGGCAGGGAAATCGCGGCGCTCCTGATACCAGGCCATGCGCGCCTCGGCGAAGTCGGCCAGGCGTTTAAGGGCTGCGTCCTCGCCTGCCGGCCAGAGCTCACGCTGGGCCGGCGCGGGCGTGGCGAAGCCGTCCACCGCCAGCGGCAGCGCATCGCTGGCGATGGGCAGCGCGGCCTGCGCCTGCGGCGTCGCCACCAGCGGCGGGATGGCGATGTGCAGGTTGCGGTAGCAGGCCTTGCGGAACTGGCTGTAGACCTGAAAGTAGTTGCCGGCCTGAGTCAGCACGCTACCGGGGGCGAAGAACAGTTGGTCCAGGCAGGTCCGCAGATTCACGCCCTGCTGGCGCAGGTGCTGCTGCACGGCGTGGTCGCGCGCCTGCTCGTTGATGCCGTATTCCTCGTTGACCCACACGCAGTCGATCGCCTGTTCGCGGCACAGTGCACCGAGCACCTGCGGCGCATCGCGCCAGTGCGGCGCCTGGCGCACCAGCAGCGGCACGTTGAGTGCGGCCAGCTGGGTGTGCAGGGCGGCCAGGTTGCGCAGCCAGAAGTCGACCTTGCACGCCGCATCGTCGTGCTCGCGCCACTGTTCGGGGCTGATCAGGTATACCGCCAGGGTCGGGCCGGCGGCCATGGCGGCGCTCAGGGCGGTGTTGTCATGCAGGCGCAGGTCACTGCGCAGCCAGATCAGCTGGCGCATGGGGCATCCTCCAGCAGGTCCAGTTCGCGTAGGCGCTGTTCGGCCTGCAGCGGATCGGCGGCGAGGTCGAGGCCCTGCAGCAGCTGGAGTTCATCGTGATGAATGGTGGCGGCGGGGCCGGCCAGCAGCAGCGGCACGGCGCAGGCTTCGGTCAGGCGCGGCAACTGGTGGCGCAGCGGTGCGGCCAGGGCCTGCCCGGAGTACAGCAGCAGTGCGCGCGGGGCGATGTGGTCGACGGCCTGGACCAGCTCGCTGGGCGGCACTGCCCAGTCCAGCACCTGCACCGGACAGCCGGCACCGTTGAGCAGCCAGGCGCACAGCCAGAGGCCGGGTTCGAAGTGACTGTCCGACAGGTTCACCAGCAGCAGCGGCGCGGCGCCACGCTGGCGGTTGTCATGGTAGAGGCGGGCGCCGAGCTTGCTGCGTAGCCAGGAATGGCAGAACACCTGTTCCAGCTGCGCGCCGAACGGCAGGTCGTGCCAGCGCCGGTCCAGCTCGGCCAGCAGCGGCAACAGCAGCTGGGCACACAGCACGCCGGGCGGGTAGAGCGACTGGGCGCGGTTGAAGGCTTCATCCAGGCTGCGCTCGGCCTGGTGCGTGATGCTGTGCAGCATAGCCTGACGCAGCTCGTCCCAGATGCCGCTGACGACCGTCTCGGGCGGCTCGTTCTGCTCCAGCAGCTCGCGTACCTGGCCCACGGCCACGCCGCGGTTGAGCCAGGTCAGCACCTGATGGATGCGCTCGATCTGCTCGGGCGCATACAGGCGGTGACCCTTGGCCGTGCGGTACGGCACCACCAGACCGTAGCGGCGCTCCCAGGCGCGCAGGGTAACGGGATTCACGCCGGTACTGCGCGCCACCTCGCGGATGGGCAGGTAGCCTTGTGCGAGGGCCTGCTGGTAGTCGAGAGCCGCGCTCAAATCGCATTCCTCAGGCTCAGCGCGTCCGGATAGGGGCGCAGGTAGTCCTGGCGTGCGATGTAGGCGTCGGGATGGCGGTTGAAGTGATGACGCAGCAGCGTCAGCGGCACCACCAGCGGGATCACGCCGCCGCGGTACTGGGTGATCAGGTGCTGCAGTTCGGCGCGCTCGGCACTGCCCAGGTGCTGTTTCAGATAGCCGCTCAGGTGCTGCAGCACATTGCTGTGGGTGCCACGGGTGGCCGGGCGGCTCAGCGCGCTCATCAGCTCACGGAAATAGCGGGTAGCCAGCTCGTGCAGGTCCTGCTGGCCGAGGTGGCTCAGCAGGCGGCCAAGAGCCTTCTGCTGCTGCGGATGGGTGGCCATCAGCAGGTATTTGTGGCGGGCGTGGAAGTCGATCAGGCCCTGACGGCTGATGCCATCGGCCAGCAGACGCTGCCAGCGGGCGTGGACGAACACGCGATTGAGGAAGTTCTCGCGCAGCACCGGATCGTGCAGGCGGCCTTCCTCTTCCAGCGGTAGCTCCGGGTAGCGGGCATGCAGGGCGGCGGCGAAGATGCCGCGGCTGCCTTTTTCGGCCAGATGACCGTTATCTCTGTACAGTTTTACGCGGTGCAGGCCGCAGGAGGGGGATTTCTGCATCAGGACGAAGCCGCTGAGACCGGCCGGTACGCGGTCGACCTGGGCACGCAGCGCTTCGCTGACGTCGCGGTCCTGCTCCTGGGGCATCAGTGCGCGCGGTGCCTCCGGCTCGCCGACCAGGCGGATGGTCGGGCGCGGTGTGCCAAGGCCCATGCCCATCTCCGGGCAGAGCGGAACCAGCTCGAAATGTTCGGCGAGCACCTCGGTGCACAGAGTCGAGCGCTTGTGTCCGCCGTTGTAGCGCACCGGCGCTCCGAGCAGGCAGGCGCTGATGCCGATTCTGATTTTGGCTTCGTTCATGGCAAGTTGTACAAGTGGTGGTTGATGTACAAGTTATCTTGAACGATTTCTTGTACAAGTCAAATTTCTTGTACAGATATTTCCAGCAAACAGAAGCGACGTACAGATTCGCCGTCAGGGGTAGCCGAGCAGTGCCTTGATCGGGCCCAGGTGTGCCGCCACCCAGGCGCGATCGATCGGGCCCCAGTCGTGGATTTCGTAGTGCCCGGCGTTGTTGCGCTCGCCGTCGTGCTGGACGAAGTCGCAGTGGATATCCAGTTCGGCCAGCGCCGCCAGGGTGTCTTGGGCGGTGCGCCGCGGCATGCCGGTGGCGGCCATCAGCGCCGGTACGCTGCTGGCGGTGCCGCTGTCGATCAGCCAGGCCACGTAGAGGCGGCGGTAGAAGCTGGTGCGGGTCTTGCTGACTTCCATGGGCACTCCTGATGTGTTCCCTCTCCCTGTGGGAGAGGTTAGGGTAAGGGGCTTCCAGGCTGCTCCGAGTGGCCTGCGGCACCCTCACCCCGGCCCTCTCCCGGAGGGCGAGGGGGTAAAAGCACGAGGCCCGCATTTTGGCGGGCCTCGGATTACTTACAGGTTGGCGATCTTCTCGCGCTGTTCGACCAGCTTGGCCAGCGCCTGTTCGGCTTCGGCCAGCTTGGCGCGCTCCTTGTCGAGTACCTCGGCCGGCGCCTTGGCGACGAAGCCTTCGTTGGCGAGCTTGCCGCCGACGCGCTGGACTTCGCCCTGCAGGCGCTGGATTTCCTTGTCCAGGCGCGCCAGTTCGGCATCCTTGTCGATCAGGCCGGCCATGGGAACCAGTACCTGCATCTCGCCAACCAGGGCGGTGGCGGACATCGGCGCTTCTTCGCCGGCTGCCAGCACGCGCACCGATTCCAGCTTGGCCAGCTTGCTCAGCAGCGGCTCGAAGTCGGCCAGGCGGCGCAGGTCTTCGCCATTGGCGTTCTGCACGATGATGTCGATGCGCTTGGCCATGGAGATCTTCATCTCGCCGCGGATCTGGCGCACGCCGAGCATCAGCTGCTTGACCCACTCGATGTCGCCTTCGGCGCTCGCGTCGATACGGCTCTCGTTGGCCACCGGCCAGGCCTGCAGCATGATGGTTTCGCCGCTGACGCCAGCCTGGGGCTTGATGCGCTGCCAGATTTCTTCGGTGATGAAGGGCATGAACGGGTGGGCCAGGCGCAGGATCACTTCCAGCACGCGCACCAGGGTGCGGCGGGTGCCGCGCTGGCGCTCGATCGGGGCGTTTTCGTCCCAGAGAACAGGTTTCACCAGCTCCAGGTACCAGGCGCAGTACTCGTCCCAGATGAACTCGTAGAGTGCCTGGGCGGCCATGTCGAAGCGGAAGGCGTCGAGGTGGCGGGTGACGTCCTGCTCGCAGCGCTGCAGGGCGGAGATGATCCAGCGGTCGACCGGCGACAGGTCCACGGGTTCACCATTGATGCCGGTGTCCTGGTTATCGGTGTTCTCGATGACGAAGTTGGCGGCGTTCCACAGCTTGTTGCAGAAGTTGCGGTAGCCCTCGACGCGGCCCATGTCGAACTTGATGTCGCGACCGGTGGAGGCCAGCGCCAGGTTGGTGAAGCGCAGGGCGTCGGTGCCGTAGGCGGCGATGCCTTCGGGGAACTCGGCGCGGGTCTGCTTGGCGATCTTCTCGGCCAGCTTGGGCTGCATCATGCCGCTGGTGCGCTTGGCCACCAGGGCTTCGAGGTCGATGCCGTCGACGATGTCCAGCGGGTCGAGCACGTTGCCCTTGGACTTGGACATCTTCTGGCCCTGACCGTCGCGCACCAGACCGTGCACGTACACGGTCTTGAACGGGATCTGCCCGGTCAGGTGGGTGGACAGCATGATCATCCGGGCGACCCAGAAGAAGATGATGTCGAAGCCGGTAACCAGTACGTCGGTCGGGTGGAAGGTCTTGAGGAAGTCGGTCTGCTGCGGCCAGCCGAGGGTGGAGAAGGTCCACAGGCCGGAGCTGAACCAGGTGTCCAGCACGTCTTCGTCCTGGCGCAGGGCGATGTCACCCAGGTTGTGCTGGGCGCGGACTTCCGCCTCGTCGCGGCCGACGTAGACGTTGCCGGCCTCGTCGTACCAGGCCGGGATGCGGTGGCCCCACCACAGCTGACGGCTGATGCACCAGTCCTGGATGTCGCGCATCCAGCTGAAGTACATGTTCTCGTACTGCTTGGGCACGAACTGGATCTCGCCGCTCTCGACCACGGCGATGGCCTTCTCGGCCAACGGCTTGGTGGAGACGTACCACTGGTCGGTCAGCCACGGCTCGATGACGGTGCCGGAACGGTCGCCCTTCGGCACTTTCAGGGCGTGGTCTTCGATCTTCTCCAGCAGGCCGGCGGCCTCGAAGGCGGCGACGATCTGCTTGCGCGCGACGAAGCGGTCGAGGCCGGCGTATTCGGCCGGCAGGCTGCCGTCGATCTCGGCGTTGACGCTGCCGTCGATGTTGAACACCTGGGCCTTGGCGAGCACCTGGGCGTCCTTGTCGAAGATGTTGATCAGCGGTAGGTTGTGGCGCTTGCCGACTTCATAGTCGTTGAAGTCGTGGGCTGGAGTGATCTTCACGCAGCCGGTGCCGAACTCGGGGTCGCAGTAGTCGTCGGCGATGATCGGGATACGGCGGCCCACCAGCGGCAGCTCGATGTAGCTGCCGATCAGCGCCTTGTAGCGCTCGTCTTCCGGGTGCACGGCCACGGCGCTGTCGCCGAGCATGGTTTCCGGGCGGGTGGTGGCGACGATCAGGTAGTCCAGGCCCTCGGCGGTCTTCTTGCCGTCGGCCAGCGGATAGCGCAGGTTCCACAGGTGGCCCTTCTCGTCGTGGTTTTCCACTTCGAGGTCGGAGATGGCGGTGTGGAACTTGGTGTCCCAGTTGACCAGGCGCTTGCCGCGGTAGATCAGGCCGTCCTGGTGCAGGCGCACGAAGGCTTCTTTAACGGCCTCGGACAGGCCTTCGTCCATGGTGAAGCGCTCGCGCGACCAGTCCACCGAGCTGCCCAGACGACGGATCTGCCGGGTGATGGTGCCGCCGGACTGCTCCTTCCATTCCCAGACCTTCTCCAGGAACTTCTCGCGGCCCAGATCGTGGCGGCCGATGCCCTCGGCGGCCAGCTGGCGCTCGACCACCATCTGGGTGGCGATGCCTGCGTGGTCGGTGCCCGGCTGCCACAGGGTATTGCGGCCCTGCATGCGGCGGAAGCGGACCAGGCAGTCCATGATCGAGTTGTTGAAACCGTGGCCCATGTGCAGGCTGCCGGTGACGTTCGGCGGCGGGATCATGATGGTGTAGGGCTCGCCGGAACCTTGCGGGGCGAAGTAGTTGTTCGCCTCCCAGTTCTGGTACAGGGCGGTTTCGATGGCGTGGGGCTGGTAGGTCTTGTCCATGAGTCGGCGGGACCGTATTGGCAACTGAGCGGGAAAGCCGCCGAGTATAACGGCTGGCGCCACCCGCGGGCCACTGGCCGCCGTATGGCGCGCGGGCTAGCCCTTGGGCTGCTTGAGCAGGCGGTCCAGGCGGGCGTCCAGGCGGCGCTTGAGCTCGGCCTCGATCTGCGGCACGAAGTCGTCGATCACATCCTGCAGGATCAGCTGGGCGGCGGCGCGCAGCTCGGCGTCCAGCTTGCCCTGGGCCGCCAGGCTCTGCTGCACGGTGCTGCCGATGCTCGCGGCGCTGGGGGTTGCCGGCGCAGGGCGCGGGGGCGGTGCGACGGCGGGTTGCACCGGATAGGACAGGGCGACCGCGGCCAGCGGCGCGGCGGCCGGTGCGTCCGGGCCCGGTTCGATGATCTCCGACAGCACGGGAATCTGCAGGTCATCGTCCAGTGTTTCGGTCAGCAGCGGCGGTTCCAGTTGCTCCTTCTCCAGCAGCTGGCGGATGGCTTCCAGGTCATCCAGCAGGAGATCGGGCTTTGGTGGTTTGGAGCTGTCCATGGGCATTGCGGGCGGGGAAGGTGGCCGAGGCGACCGATTCTACGCTCTGTAGCGGGCTATTTCGAGAATGCGCTGCATTTCACAGCTCGACGCGCTGCGGGTCGTGACCCAGCTGGCGGTACTGGCGGAAATTCTCGCGACACTGGGCCAGCAGCGCCGGCTCCTGGTTGACGATCTCGATCACCCGATTGAACCGGGCCAGGTGCGGCGACAACTGCGGGTGCAGGTTGAGCAGCACGCCGCCGGCCTGCGCCGGCTCCTGGTCCAGGCCGATCACCACCGGTGCCTGCGCATCGTCCTCGTGCAGGCCGTGGGGGATGAAGGATTCCGGGCGGAAGCTCCACAGCAGCCGGTCCAGCTCCTCGCACTGCGCCTGGTCGGCGCCGCGCAGGAACACCGGCAGGCCGGCCTTCCAGGCCTTGGCGGCCAGCTGGCAGGCCGCGCGCAGGCGGCCGTCCGGTGTGGCGCTGGAGAGCACGTAGAATTCGACGCGCATGGGCCGGGTCAGGCCTGGGCGCGGTCGAGCAGGTACTGGGTCAGCAGGGGTACCGGGCGGCCGGTGGCACCCTTGTCCTTGCCGCCGCTGACCCAGGCGGTACCGGCGATGTCCAGGTGCGCCCAGTGGTAGTTCTTGGCGAAGCGCGACAGGAAGCAGCCAGCGGTGATGCTCCCGGCCTTCGGTCCGCCGATGTTGGCGATGTCGGCGAAGGGGCTGTCGAGCTGTTCCTGGTACTCGTCGTGCAGCGGCAGCTGCCAGGCGCGGTCATCGGCGTGCTCGCCTGCCTTGAGGATCTGCTTCACCAGGGCGTCGTTGTTACCCATCAGGCCCGACACCACCGAGCCCAGTGCCACCACGCAGGCGCCGGTGAGGGTGGCGACGTCGATCACCGCCTGCGGCTTGAAGCGCTCGGCATAGGTCAGGGTGTCGCACAGCACCAGGCGGCCTTCGGCGTCGGTATTGAGGATTTCCACGGTCTGCCCGCTCATGGTGGTGACGATATCGCCCGGCCGAGTCGCCCTGCCGCTGGGCATGTTCTCAGCGCAGGCCAGCAGGCACACCAGGTTGATCGGCAGTTGCAGCTCCAGCACGGCGCGCAGGGTGCCGAGCACGCTGGCGGCGCCGCACATGTCGTATTTCATCTCGTCCATGCCGGCGGCCGGCTTGATGCTGATGCCGCCGGTGTCGAAGGTGATGCCCTTGCCGACCAGGGCGAAGGGTTTTTCGTCCTTCTTGCCGCCCTGGTAGTGGAGCACGATCATCCGCGGCGGCTGCTCGCTGCCCTGGGCCACGGCGAGGAAGGCGCCGGCGCCCAGCTCCTTGAGCTTCTTCTCGTCGAGGATGTCGACCTTGAGGTTCTTGTGCGCCTTGGCCAGGGCCTTGGCCTCTTCGGCCAGGTGGCTGGGGTGGCAGAGGTTCGGCGGCAGGTTGCCGAGGTCCTTGGTGAAGGCCATACCGGTGGTGATGGCGCGGGCATGCAGGCTGCCGCGCTCGACATCGGCCAGTTCGGCCTTGTCGGCGATCAGGGTGATCTTCTTCAGCGCCTTCGGCTCGGCCTTCTTGCTCTTGAACTGGTCGAACAGATAGCCGCCATCAGCCAGGGTCTCGACCAGCAGGCGGGCCTTGCCGTAGGCATCGCGGCCCTTGACCTTGAGTTCGCCGAGGGCCAGCACCGCGTCGCTGCCACCGAGGTTCTTCAGCACGCCATGGGCGGCTGCAACCAATTTACGGAACTGGCGGTCGGAGAGTTCGCCCTTGCCGCTGCCCAGCAGCAGCACGCGCTCGGCCTTGAGGCCCGGCAGGCTGTGCAGCAGCAGGGTCTGGCCTTGCTTGCCGGCGATGTCGCCGCGCTTGAGCACGGCCGAGATGGCGCCGCCGCTGGCGTCGTCTAGCGCCTTGGCGGCGGTGCCGAGCTTGCGGCCTTCGCCGAGGGCGACGACCAGGGTGGCGGTCTTCAGGGTTTCCGGACGGGTGCTTTTGACGAGGAATTCCATGGTGAGCTGTCCCCAAGACAAAGAGTCGGGTTTGCAGGATAATGCCGGCTATTTTTTCGAGGTCCGCCGTGGCGGGCCGTGCAACCGAGTGCGGCTAGTGTGAGCGTTGCCGCCTGAGCCTGACAACCCTGGAGCGTCCGGTTTGATCGTCTTCCGTTATCTGTCCCGCGAAGTGCTGGTGACCCTCAGCGCCGTGAGCGCCGTGCTGCTGGTGATCATCATGAGCGGGCGTTTCATCAAGTACCTGGCCCAGGCCGCACAGGGAGTGCTGGACCCGAGCGTGCTGTTCCTGATCATGGGCTACCGCATGCCCGGCTTCCTCCAGCTGATCCTGCCGCTGGGTCTGTTCCTCGGCATCCTGCTGGCCTACGGGCGCCTGTACCTGGATAGCGAGATGACCGTGCTGTCCGCCACCGGCATGAGCAACCGCCGCCTGCTCGGCTACAGCATGGCGCCGGCCGCCATCGTCGCCGTGATCGTCGCCTGGCTGAGCCTGGGCCTGGCGCCGCAGGGCGTGGCAGAAGTGGCGAAGATCTTCAACCAGCAGGACGCCATGACCGAGTTCGATACCCTGGTGCCGGGGCGTTTCCAGGCGATGAAGGACGGCTCGCGGGTGACCTACACCGAGGGCCTGTCCGACGACCGTGGCCAGCTGGCCGGCGTGTTCATCAGCGAGAAGCGCATGCAGCGCCAGGTCGAGGGTGAGAAGCCGAAGCAGAGTGGCATCACCGTGCTGGTGGCCGAGAAGGGGCGGCAGGTGATCCAGGCGGACGGCAGCCGCTACCTGATCCTGGAGAACGGTTACCGCTACGACGGCAATCCCGGTCAGGCCGACTACCGCGCCACCCGTTACGAAACCCACGGCGTGCTGCTGCCCAAGCCCAGCGTCAGCGCCGAGATCGGCGAGCGCGAAGCGATCCCCACCCGCGAGCTGATCGGCAGTGACGAACCGCGCTACCAGGCCGAGCTGCAGTGGCGCCTGTCCATTCCGCTGCTGGTATTCATCGTCACCCTGCTGGCGGTGCCGCTGGCACGGGTCAATCCGCGCCAGGGCCGCTTCCTCAAGCTGTTGCCGGCAATCCTGCTGTATATGGCCTACCTGGCGCTGTTGATCGGCGCGCGCGGCCAGCTGGACAAGGGCAAGATTCCCATGGAGCTGGGCCTGTGGTGGGTGCACGGGTTGTTCCTGCTGATCGGCGCCGCACTGTTCCTCTGGCAACCGATGAAACTCAAGCTGGCCAGTCGCCGTGCAGTCAAGGAGATGGCCCATGCATAAGCTCGACCGCTATATCGGTACCAGTGTCTTCCTGGCCATCCTCTCGGTACTCGGCATCATCGTCGGCCTGGCCCTGTTGTTTGCCTTCATCGACGAGCTGGGCGACCTCAGCGATAGCTACGGCACCCTGGAGGCACTGATCTATGTGGTGCTGACCCTGCCGCGGCGCGCCTACGAAATGCTGCCGATGGCCGCGCTGATCGGCTGCCTGATCGGCCTCGGCAGCCTGGCCAGCAACAGCGAACTGACCATCATGCGCGCTGCTGGCGTGTCGGTCGGGCGCATCGTCTGGGCGGTGATGAAGCCCATGCTGGTGCTGATGCTGGTCGGTGTGCTGATCGGCGAGTACCTGGCGCCCTGGAGCGAGAACCAGGCCCAGGCCCATCGGTCTCTGGCCCAGGGCGGCGGCGAGGCGCAGAGTTCCAGGCATGGCCTGTGGCATCGCCAGGGCCAGGAGTACGTGCACATCAACGCCGTGCAGCCGGGCGGCAAGCTGATCGGCGTCACCCGCTACCAGTTCGACGAACAGCGCAAGCTGCAAGCCGCCAGCTTCGCCCGTCGCGCCCAGTATCAGGGCGACCACTGGCAGCTGGAAGAGGTGAAGACCACCCTGTTCCACGACAAGCGCACCGAGGTGCAGCAGGCCGACAGTCAGCGCTGGGACATCGAGCTCACGCCGCAGCTGCTCGGCACCGTGGTGCTGGCGCCGGATGCGCTGTCGATCAGCGGTTTGTGGCGCTATATCCATTACCTGGGTGAGCAGGGGCTGAGTAATGGCAGCTACTGGCTGGCGTTCTGGACCAAGGTGCTGCAGCCGCTGGTGACCGCCGCGCTGGTGCTGATGGCGATCTCCTTCATCTTCGGCCCGCTGCGTTCGGTGACACTTGGCCAGCGCGTGTTCACCGGCGTGCTGGTGGGCTTCGTGTTCCGCATCGCCCAGGACCTGCTGGGGCCGTCCAGCCTGGTGTTCGGCTTCTCGCCGCTGCTGGCCGTGGTGGTGCCGGCGGGGATCTGTGCCTTGGCTGGCTTCTTCCTGTTGCGCCGCGCCGCCTGATTAGGCTGAGCCAATAAAAAGGCCGGGCATTTGCCCGGCCTTTTTGTTGCACTAACCCTGTCGTAGCTCGGATGCAATCCGGGAAGCAGGCAGTACCGCCCTCCGGATTGCCTCCGGGCTACTGCGGGACTGCTCTGGCGCACGGCTTCACTGCTGGTCCAGCTGCTCCTGCAGGCGTTGCTGGCTCTGGGCATTGACCTGATCGATCTGCTGCTTGAGCTGCTCCATCTGCTGCTGGGCCTGCTGCGCCTTGTCGGCTTGCAGCTTGGCGGTGGTGGCAGTGGCCGCGCCGCCGTCGCAGGCGGCGAGGGCGAGCAGGCTGGCGAGAAGCAGGGCATTGCGCATGGCGATCTCCGTAAGTGGGCGAAGGCCTAACCCTAGCGCGCCCGGGCTTGGCGTGCAGCAGCCGGGCGCGCCAACGGCTCAGCCGTAACGACGCGCGGCTTCGATGGCCAGGCCGCTGCCGATGCTGCCGAAGCTGTTGCCCTCAGTGGCGCGGGCGTTGGGCAACAGGGCGGCGACGCTCTGGCGCAGGGCCGGTACGCTGCTGGAGCCGCCGGTGAAGAAGATCGTGTCCACTTCGGCATGGCGCACGCCGGCGCGGTTCAGCAACTCGTCGACACCGGCGCGAATGCGCTGCAGCAGGCCGTCGATGGCCTGGTCGAACAGCGGCCGGTCGAGCAGCACCTGCAGGTCATCCTCGATGCGTGTCAGGTCGATGCGGTGGCTATCCTGCTCGGTCAGGGCGATCTTCGCCTCTTCCACCTGCATCGCCAGCCAGTGGCCGGCGCGTTGCTCGGTGAGGCGCAGCAGGCGGTCGACGCCGGTTGGATCGACTATGTCGTAGCGCATGTTTTTCAGCGCCAGCTGGGCCTTCTGTGCGTACACCGCGTTGATGGTGTGCCAGGTGGCCAGGTTGAGGTGGTGGCTGGTGGGCATCAGCGCGTCGCTCTTCATCCGGCTGCCGTAGCCGAACAGCGGCATCACCCCGTCCAGGCTCAGCTGCTTGTCGAAGTCGGTACCGCCGATGTGCACGCCGCCGGTGGCGAGGATGTCGTCCTGGCGCTCATTCAGCTCGCGACGCTGCGGGACCAGGCGCACCAGGGAGAAGTCCGAGGTACCGCCGCCGATGTCGACGATCAGCACCAGCTCCTCGCGTTGGATCGTGCGCTCGTAGTCGAAGGCCGCGGCGATCGGCTCGAACTGGAAGGACACGTCCTTGAAGCCGAGTTTGTGCGCCACTGCCAGCAGGGTGTTGGCGGCCTCGGCATCGGCGAGTGGATCATCGTCGACGAAGAACACCGGGCGGCCCAGCACCACTTGTTCGAATTCGCGCTCGGCCTGGCTCTCGGCGCGCTTTTTCAGCTCGCCGATGAAGAAGCCGAGCAGATCGCGAAAGGGCAGGGCGCTGCCCAGTACGGTGGTTTCGCTTTTCAGCAGCTTGGAGCCGAGCAGGCTTTTCAGTGCGCGCATCAAGCGCCCTTCATAGCCTTCCAGGTATTCGTGCAGGGCCTGGCGACCATAAACCGGACGGCGCTCCTCGGTGTTGAAGAAGATCACCGAAGGCAGGGTGATCTTGCCGTCTTCCAGTGCCAGCAACGGCTCCATGCCTGGTCGCCACCAGCCGACGGTGGAGTTGGAGGTACCGAAGTCGATACCCAGGGCATTGGCGGGACGGGATGGATTCATGCTGCGCTCCGGAAAAAACGGCCGCGCATTCTATGCGAGTGCATGCTGCCTTGTGCAGGCAATCGTCGGGAATCCTGGTGCACGCCAAGATGTCTGGGAGACCCGGGCGCAGTCAGCGGCGTATTGCCGGCATGGTTCCAGCGCCGTTCCGCCTTTGACGAGGCCCAGAGGCGACGGTGCGCGGGCATGTTGCCCGGCCTGAGCTAGGCTGAATGGCACGGGGAGGAGTCGGCGGATGCGGAGACTGGTTCGGTTTTGGCTGATGTATTGCGCGCTGTTGCCCGTGCTGGCAGCTGCGGAGTTGCGGCTGCTGACGGAGGAGGCGCCGCCGACCAGTTTCCTGCGTGATGGCCAGCCTGATGGCTACTCGGTGGAAGTGGTACGAGAACTCATTCGGCGCACGGGTAGCCAGGCCACCATAGAGTTGCTGCCCTGGACGCGTGCCTACACGCTGGCCAAAAGCGACGTCGATACCGGTCTATTCTCCGTCGTGCGCACGGCCGAGCGTGAGTCACTGTTCCAGTGGGTTGGTCCCATCCTGCAGGGAAACACCAGGTTCTACTCGCTGAAGGCCAGTAACCTGCGCATCGACACCCTGGAGGATGCCGCACGTGCCGGCACAGTGGCCCTGCCCAAGCAGTGGTACACCTACGAGACGCTCGAACGCATGGGCTTCAACAATCTCTATGGTGTCCCGGGCTCGAAGCAGATGGTGACCATGCTCAAGCATGGCAGGGTCAAGCTGATTGCCACCGAAGACCTGACCTTGCGCGAGGAGCTGGCCAGTGGCGGGCTGACGCCGGAGGAGGTGCAGGCACACCTGGCCTTCATGCAGTCCGACTACTACATCGCCTTTTCCCCACTGACCTCGCCGGCGCTGGTGGCGCAATGGCAGCGCGAGCTTGATGGCATGCATCGGGACGGCACCCTGCGCGGTATCCAGGGTCGCTGGCTGCCGAAAACGGCGCAACCCTAGGAGTGCTGCCCGCTGTTTCGCGGGCAGGCTAAGGTGTGCGCCACAGGCAATGACGCGGCTCTCGGTATTCTGTAGTTTTACTACATGACGTGGCTTGTAGTTTTGCTACATAATCTGCCTGCAGAACAGAAACGATTCAGTAGAACGCCTTCCATGCAAAGAGCCTCTCATCACGATCTTCGAGCGCAATTTCGAGCGCTTATGGCGTCAAACGCCTGTTATCACACGGCCTCGGTGTTCGATCCGATGTCTGCCAGGATTGCCGCTGACCTAGGGTTCGAAGTTGGAATCCTGGGTGGTTCTGTAGCTTCACTACAAGTTCTGGCTGCACCGGACTTCGCCCTGATCACCCTTAGCGAGTTCGTCGAACAGGCCACGCGCATTGGCCGGGTAGCGCGCCTGCCCGTCATCGCCGATGCCGACCACGGTTATGGCAACGCGCTCAATGTCATGCGCACGGTGGTCGAACTGGAGCGTGCTGGCGTGGCCGCCCTGACGCTCGAGGACACCCTGTTGCCGGCGCAGTTTGGCCGCAAGTCAACCGACCTGATCGGTGTCGACGAGGGCGTTGGCAAGATCCGCGCAGCGCTGGAGGCGCGCGTCGATCCGGACCTGGCCATCATCGCGCGTACGCATGCCGGTGTGCTTGATCTGGATGAAGTGATCCGCCGCACCCGCGCCTACCAGGCAGCTGGCGCCGATGGCATCTGCATGGTCGGCGTGCGGGACTTCGAGCACCTTGAGGCGATCGCGCAGAACCTCAGTGTGCCGCTGATGCTGGTGAGCTATGGCAATCCCTCGCTACGTGACGATGCGCGCCTGGCCAGCCTCGGCGTACGCATCGTGGTCGACGGGCATGCCGCCTATTTCGCGGCGATCAAGGCGACCTACGACTGCCTGCGCGAGCAGCGCGGCATCGCGGCCAGCGACCTTAACGCCACCGAGCTGACACACAAGTACACCCAGCCCGAGGACTACATCGTCTGGGCCCGCGAGTACATGAACGTCAAGGAGTAACCGGCAGCCCGTGCCAGCTTGCATTCCCGGCCTGACGCGCGCATACCTGCCGGAGATACGACGGTGTGGAGGTGCCCATGGCCGGAGGTTGGACCAATGACGGTGCGGTGCAGGAGCAGATCGACAGCAGCATCGAAGAGGCCATCGCCCGTGCGCGTAGCCAGTTGCCGCGCGGCGAGAGCCTGATGAAGTGTGCCGAGTGCGATGCGCCCATTCCCGAGGCGCGGCGCCAGGCGGTGCCGGGCGTGCGCCTGTGCATGAACTGCCAGGCAGTACATGACCGCGAGCAGGCCGCGTTCAGCGGCTACAACCGGCGCGGCAGCAAGGACAGCCAGCTGCGCTGACGTGCCCCCTCGCTCAGAACAGGAAGTAGCGCTGCGCCATCGGTAGCACCTCGGCCGGCTCGCACCAGAGCAACTGGCCGTCAGCCCTGACCTGGTAGTTCTGCGGATCGACCTCGATGCTCGGCAGGTAGCCGTTGTGGATCAGGTCGGTCTTCTGCACCTCGCGGCAGCCCTTCACTACACCAATCTTCTTCTTCAGCCCCAGCTGCTCGGGCACGCCGGCCTCGAAGGCCGCCTGGCTGATGAAGGTGATGCTGGTGGCGTGGCGGCTGCCGGCGTAGCTGGCGAACATCGGCCGATAGTGCACTGGCTGCGGCGTGGGGATGGAGGCATTGGCGTCGCCCATCAGGCTGGCGGCGATCGCCCCGCCCTTGAGGATCAGCGTCGGCTTCACCCCGAAGAAGGCCGGGCGCCACAGCACCAGGTCGGCCCACTTGCCCACTTCCACCGAGCCCACCTCGTGGCTGATGCCGTGGGTGATGGCCGGGTTGATGGTGTACTTGGCGATGTAGCGCTTGGCGCGGAAGTTGTCGTTGCCGGGCGCGTCCTCGGGCAGCGGGCCGCGCTGCTGCTTCATCTTGTCGGCGGTCTGCCAGGTGCGGGTGATCACCTCGCCGACGCGGCCCATGGCCTGGCTGTCGGAGCTGATCATGGAGAAGGCGCCGAGGTCATGCAGGATGTCCTCGGCGGCGATGGTCTCGCGGCGGATGCGGCTCTCGGCAAACGCGACGTCCTCGGCGATGCTCGGGTCCAGGTGGTGGCAGACCATCAGCATGTCCAGGTGTTCGTCGATGGTATTGCGGGTAAACGGCCGCGTCGGGTTGGTCGAGGACGGCAGCACGTTGGGAAAACCGCAGGCCTTGATGATATCCGGGGCATGGCCGCCGCCGGCGCCCTCGGTGTGGTAGGTGTGGATGGTGCGGCCCTTGAACGCGCCCAGCGTCGTTTCGACGAAGCCGGACTCGTTGAGGGTGTCCGTATGGATCGCCACCTGCACGTCGTACTGGTCGGCCACGCTCAGGCAGTTGTCGATGGCCGCCGGGGTGGTGCCCCAGTCCTCGTGCAGCTTGAGGCCGATGGCACCGGCTTTTACCTGCTCGATCAAGGGCTCCGGCAGCGAGGCGTTGCCCTTGCCGGTGAAGCCCAGGTTCATCGGGAAGGCGTCGGCGGCCTGGAGCATGCGCGCCATGTGCCAGGGCCCGGAGGTGCAGGTGGTGGCGTTGGTGCCGGTGGCCGGCCCGGTGCCGCCACCGATCATGGTGGTGACGCCGCTCATCAGCGCTTCTTCGATCTGCTGCGGGCAGATGAAGTGGATATGGGTGTCGATGCCGCCGGCGGTGAGGATCATGCCCTCGCCGGCGATCACCTCGGTGCCGGCGCCGATCGCGATGGTCACATCAGGCTGGATGTCCGGGTTGCCGGCCTTGCCGATGGCATGGATGCGCCCGTCCTTGAGGCCGACGTCGGCCTTGACGATGCCCCAGTGGTCGATGATCAGCGCGTTGGTGATCAGGGTATCGACCACGTCGGCGGCGCACAGCTGGCCCTGGCCCATGCCGTCGCGGATCACCTTGCCGCCGCCGAATTTCACTTCCTCGCCGTAGCTGGTGAAGTCCTTCTCCACTTCGATCCACAGGTTGGTGTCGGCCAGGCGCACCTTGTCGCCGACGGTGGGGCCGAACATGTCGGCATAGGCTTGGCGTGAAATCTTCATCACAGGTCCCCCATCACGTGTCCGGCGAAGCCGAACACCCGGCGCGCGCCGGCCAGTTCCACCAGCTCGACCTCGCGGCTCTGCCCCGGCTCGAAGCGCACCGCGGTGCCGGCCGGGATGTTCAGGCGCATGCCCCGCGCGCTGGCGCGGTCGAAGGCGAGGGCGTCGTTGGTTTCGAAGAAGTGGTAGTGCGAGCCGACCTGGATCGGCCGGTCGCCGCTGTTGGCCACGCTGAGCTTGAGGGTGCGGCGGCCGGCGTTGAGTTCGATCTCGCCGTCCTGGATCTGGTATTCGCCGGGGATCATGGTGCGCTGCGCTCCGGGGTGAGGATCAGTTGCATGAAGGTCAGGTCCAGCCAGCGCCCGAACTTGCGGCCCACCTGGGGCATCTGCCCGGTGATGGCGAAGCCGAGGCGCTGGTGCAGGCGGATCGAGGCGGCGTTGCCGCTCTCGATAGCGGCGACCATCACGTGCTTGTCGCAGGCCTTGGCGCGCTCGATCAGTGCGGCCAGCAGCAGCGGGCCGAGGCCTTTGCCGCGCTGGTCGGCGCGGATGTATACCGAATGCTCGACCGTGTGGCAGAAGCCGTCGAAGGGGCGCCAATCGCCGAACGAGGCGTAGCCGACCACCTCGCCTGTCGGGCTCTCGGCTACCAGGATCGGGTAGCCCTGCTGGGCGCGGGCGGCGAACCAGGCCTGGCGGTTGGCCAGGTCGACCACGTTGTCCATCCAGATCGCGGTGGTGTTGAGCACCGCCTCGTTGAAGATGTCGCGCAGGGCCGGCAGGTCTGCCTCGGCTGCGTCGCGAATGATCATTCTTCAGTCTCCAGGAAGTCGTTCAAGGTCGTAGCGAGCGCAGCTCAGGCAAGGCGCAAGCCGGCGAGGATGCGCAGTTGACGTCTGTCAATGAGCAATCCGAGCTGGCTTGCAACGCAGCATGGGCAAGCGCAGTAGACATTGGACGATTTCCTCAGGCAATCGGTTGGTGGACGGTTACAAGCTTGGTGCCATCGGGGAAGGTCGCTTCGATCTGGATTTCCGGGATCATCTCCGGCACGCCTTCCATTACCTGTTCGCGGGTCAGCAGGGTGGTGCCGTAGTGCATCAGCTCGGCCACCGTGCGGCCGTCGCGGGCGCCCTCCAGCAGGGCGGCGGAAATCAGCGCCATGGCCTCCGGGTAGTTGAGCTTGAGGCCGCGGGCCAGGCGCCGCTCGGCCACCAGGCCGGCGGTGAAGATCAGCAGCTTGTCCTTCTCGCGGGGCGAAAGATCCATCAGGTACTCCAGATTCGCGGGGGCACGGCTTCGCGGCCGAGCAGGGCAGGGCGCAACAGGCGCCAGAGTTCGATCAGCCAGGCGCGCGCGTGCAGCGCCTCGCCGGCCAGGCAGCGGGCCACCAGCAGGCCCGGCAATTGGGTCAGGTCGCCACGACCTCTGCAGTGCAGCTCGCGGCAGCGCTCCAGCAATTCGGCATCGATCTCGCCGCTGGCCAGCAGGGTGGCGAACACCGGCTGGCCGCCCAGGCCGATGGAGGAGTCGAGCAGGCCATCACCGCCGACCACGCGCTGGCGCTCGTGCCACAGCAGCTGGCCGTCGCGGCGGATATCCAGCGTGGCCTGGAAATGCCCGGAATCGAAGCGCTCGCCGGCGGCCGGGCGGCCGAGGGCGACCATGTCCCAGTAAAACAGGCGGGCGTCGCCTTCCAGCTCGATGCGGGTGCTCAGCTCGGCCTGGGCGCCGGCGTAGACGATGGTTTCCTGCGGCAGCCATTCCAGGGTGGCGCCGGGAGCTATGCGCAGTTCGACCCGTTGCTGCGCCACGCTGCTGGCGCGGTACCACTTGGCCGCACCTGGGCTGGTCAGTTGTGCCCAGGCCTGCTCGCCGACGCTGGCCGAGAGATTGAGGCTGTCGCCGCCGGCGATGCCGGCCGGCGGGTGCACGATGATGTGCTGGCACACTTCCGGGCCTTCGGCGTGCAGGTGTTTCTGCACCCGCAGCGGGCCCAGATGGCGGCGCAGCACCGGGCGTGTCCAGTCCTGCTGGCGGGCGTAGGCCAATTCCAGTTCGGCGTGCCAGGCGGGGGTGAAAAGCGCGGGTTGAACGGCGGTCATGCGGTGGTTCCAGGCAGACTGGACGAGGCGGCAGTGTAGCGTGGCGGCATGGATTCAGGCCGTGCTCATCTGCAGCCATTGCCGCGGGCTGGCGTCGAACCAGCGGCGGAAGGCGCGGGAGAAGGCGCTGGTCTCGGAGTAGCCGAGCAGTGGCGCCAGTTCACTGACCGGCAGGCGCCGGCGCAGGTAGTGCAGGGCCAGTTCGCGGCGTACCTGATCGATCAGCGCGGAGAAACTCAGGTTCTGTTCGCGCAGGCGCCGTTGCAGGGCGGCCGGGGTCAGGCCGAGGCCGGCGGCGACCCGTTCCAGCGAGGGTTCGCCCAGCGGCAGGGCATCGCGCACCAGGCCGCGGGCCTGGTCGACCAGGCACTGCGGCGATTGCTGGCCGCCGAGGCGGACGATGGCGTCCTGCACCAGCATCAGCAGCACCGGATCGCGCTCGGGCATCAGTTTGCCGGCGATGTCGCGTTTGGGAATCAGCAGGGCATTGCAGGGCTGGTCGAACAGCACGGGGGCGTCGAAGGCCGCCTGGTGCTCGCGCCAGCCTTCCGGCCTGGCATGTTCGAACAGCACGGCACGCGGTGCCCAGTCCGGCCCCAGGGCGTGGCGCACCAGGTTCAGCGCCATGCCCATGGTCAACTCGGCGTCCTGGCGGCGATCGAGGATGGCCGGGTGATGCACCTGATAGTCGAAGCGGTAGCACTCGCCGATGTCCACCAGGCGGATCAGCGTGTCGTGCTGGTGGTAGGGAAAGGCTCGGGCGAAATTCTGCAGGGCCTGCTCCAGGCTATGCGAACAGAGCCCGACATAGCCGAGCAGGCCGAGGGCGCGCGGCAGGAACTGCTGGCCATAGCGCAGGCCGAAGTTGTCGCAGCCGGACTGGCTGGCCGCTTCCTCCAGCACCTTGCAGTAGTTGCTCAGGCTGAGGCTGAGTGTCGGGTGCTGCAGCAGGTCAGGGTCGATGCCCGCAACGCCGAATACCCGGTCCACGTCGCCGCCCTGCTGGGCGATGAACGCGTCCAGGCCGCAGGCAGCCGCCGACAGCACGCCGAGGTTGCTCGGCGAGTCAGCGGTGGCCAGCGGATGGGCGAAGTTCAGGGACATGGGGCGACCTGCCACGACAGTGTTGCCAGATATTTAGCAATAGTCGTGCCCCGCTACCGGGGTGCGTGGGAATAAGCTTCGGTGCGTTTGTTTGTCGGCTGCCTGCATCGCCTTGGGGCAGCGCTGTGCGGCTGTGCACCGGCATGGCGCAAAGGCCCGTCGCAGAAGGCTTTCCGGCCGCCCGAGCGACTTGACTCTGCAGCTGTGCGTGGACTTTGCAAGGTCAAGTCTCGGCCGGGGCAGGCTGGATATCCTCGCCTGGCGTTCGACGCCCACATCGAGGAACTGGCAATGACAACAACGACACTCAAACCGACGCTCGGCACCCTGCACCTCTGGGGCATCGCCGTGGGTCTGGTGATTTCCGGGGAATACTTCGGCTGGAGCTATGGCTGGGGGGCCGCAGGCACGCTGGGCTTTCTGGTTACCACGCTGATGGTGGCGGCGATGTACAGCTGCTTCATCTTCAGCTTCACCGAGCTGACCACCGCCATCCCGCATGCCGGCGGGCCTTTCGCCTATAGCCGCCGTGCTTTCGGTCCGGCCGGCGGGATGATCGCCGGCATGGCCACTCTGATTGAATTCGTTTTCGCCCCGCCGGCCATCGCCATGGCCATCGGCGCCTACCTCAATGTGCAGTTCCCCGGGCTCGACCCGAAACTCATCGCGGTCGGTGCCTACATCGTCTTCATGACCCTGAACATCGTCGGGGTGAGTATCGCCGCGACCTTCGAGCTGGTGGTCACGGTGCTGGCAGTGGTCGAGCTGCTGGTGTTCATGGGCGTGGTGGCGCCGGGCTTCAGCTTCAGTAACTTCGTGATCGACGGCTGGGCCGGTAGCAATGAGTTCGGCCTGCCTGCTGTGGCTGGCATCTTCGCCGCCATCCCGTTTGCCATCTGGTTCTTCCTTGCCATCGAGGGCGCCGCCATGGCTGCCGAGGAGGCCAAGGACCCGAAACGCACCATCCCGCGTGCCTATGTGGCCGGCATCCTGACCCTGGTGTTCCTGGCTATCGGTGTCATGGTGATGGCCGGTGGCGTGGGCGACTGGAAGGCCCTGTCCGGCATCAACGACCCGCTGCCGCAGGCGATGAAGGCGGTGGTCGGCGAGAACTCCGGCTGGCTGCACATGCTGGTGTGGATCGGCCTGTTCGGCCTGGTCGCCAGCTTCCACGGCATCATCCTCGGCTACTCCCGGCAGTTCTTCGCCCTGGCTCGCGCAGGCTACCTGCCGCCGGCCCTGGCCAAGCTGTCGCGGTTCCACACCCCGCACCGCGCCATCATCGCCGGCGGCCTGATCGGTATCGCGGCGATCTACAGCGATGGTCTGATCGCCCTGCAGGGCATGAGCCTGACGGCGGCCATGATCACCATGAGCGTGTTTGGCGCCATCGTCATGTACATCATGAGCATGCTCAGCCTGTTCAAACTGCGTAAGAGCGAGCCGAATCTGGAACGCACCTTTAAGGCACCGGGCTACCCGCTGGTACCGGGCATCGCCCTGGCCCTGGCCCTGGTGTGCCTGGCGGCGATGATCTGGTTCAACGGCACCATTGCTCTGCTGTTCCTCGGTCTGATGAGCATCGGTATGGTGTACTTCCTGCTGACCGGCGCCCAGCGCAATGCCGTGCCGGCCGACGCCCTGCTGCAACCTTAAGCGTGATGCGCCCGCCGGCGACGGCGGGCTTTTGTTTCAGGAGAGAACGATGGCCAGTTTCAGCCATACCGTCGGCCACCAGACCTGGCGCTTCGACAGCCTGCGCGAGGTGATGGCCAAGGCCAGCCCGGCGCGCTCCGGTGACTACCTGGCCGGCGTGGCCGCCAGCAGCGATGCCGAGCGCGTCGCGGCACAGATGGCGTTGGCCAACATCCCGTTGCGGCACTTCCTCGACGAGGCACTGATTCCCTACGAAGACGACGAGATCACCCGGCTGATCATCGACAGCCACGACGCGACCGCCTTCGCCCCGGTTGCCCACCTCACCGTCGGCGGCTTCCGCGACTGGCTGCTCGGCGAGCACGCCGACGAGGCCAGCCTGCGCGCCCTGGCGCCGGGTCTGACGCCGGAAATGGCGGCGGCGGTGTCGAAGATCATGCGCGTGCAGGACCTGATCCTGGTGGCGCAGAAGATCCGCGTGGTCACCCGTTTTCGCAACACCATGGGCCTGCGCGGACGCATGTCGACGCGCCTGCAGCCCAACCATCCGACCGACGATCCGTCCGGCATCGCCGCCAGCATTCTCGACGGCCTGCTCTACGGCAACGGCGACGCCATGTTCGGCATCAACCCGGCCACCGACAGCCTGGGCGCGCTGACCGATCTGCTGAAGATGCTCGACGCGATCATCCAGCGTTACGAGATTCCTACCCAGGCCTGCGTGCTGACCCACGTCACCAGCTCCATCGCCGCCATCGAGCGCGGCGCGCCGGTCGACCTGGTGTTCCAGTCCATTGCCGGTACCGAGGCGGCCAACGCCGGCTTCGGCATCACCCTGCAGGTGCTGCAGGAGGGTTACGAGGCCGGGCTTTCGCAGAAGCGCGGCACGCTGGGCGACAACCTGATGTACTTCGAGACCGGCCAGGGCAGCGCGCTGTCGGCCAACGCCCACCATGGCGTCGACCAGCAGACCTGCGAGGTGCGCGCCTATGCGGTGGCACGCCACTACAAGCCGTTTCTGGTCAATACCGTGGTCGGCTTCATCGGCCCGGAGTATCTGTACAACGGTAAGCAGATCATCCGCGCCGGTCTGGAAGACCACTTCTGCGGCAAGCTGCTCGGCGTGCCGATGGGCTGCGACATCTGTTACACCAACCATGCCGAGGCCGACCAGGACGACATGGACACCCTGCTGACCCTGCTCGGCACGGCCGGCATCAACTTCATCATGGGCATCCCCGGCTCCGACGACGTGATGCTCAACTACCAGACCACCTCGTTCCACGACGCGCTCTACGCGCGCCAGGTGCTCGGCCTGCGCCCGGCGCCGGAGTTCGAGGCGTGGCTGGAACGGATGAACATCCTGCATCAGCAAGGCGGCCGCCTGCGCCTCGGCGACGCGGTGCCACCTGCCTTCCGCAGCGCCCTGGCGCAGCTGGCCTAGTGGAGATGGCGATGAACGATCATGACGAACTCGCGGCCAATCCGTGGATCGCGCTACGCCGCCTGACTCCGGCGCGCATTGCTTTGGGACGTGCCGGCACCAGCCTGCCCACGGCGGCGCAGCTGGATTTCCAGTTCGCCCATGCCCAGGCGCGCGACGCCGTGCACCTGCCGTTGCATGCCGAGGCGCTGGCCGAGGGCCTGGCCAGCCAGGGACTGCCAGTGCTGCAGCTGCACAGCGCGGCCGGCGACCGGCATACCTACCTGCAGCGCCCGGACCTGGGGCGACGCCTGGATGCTGCTTCGGCGCAACGCCTGCGCGACCACCGCGCCGAGCATCCGCAGGGCTACGACCTGGCCATTGTCATCGCCGACGGCCTGTCGGCCCTGGCCATCGAGCGACATGCCGCGCCTTTCCTCGCCCGCCTGCGCGAGCAGATGAGCGGCGATGGCTGGTCGCTGGCGCCGCTCTGCGTGGTGCGCCAGGGGCGGGTGGCAGTTGCCGACGAGGTGGCCGAGCTGCTCGGCGCGAAGATGGTGGTGATCCTGATCGGCGAGCGTCCGGGGCTGAGTTCGCCGGACAGCCTCGGCCTGTACTTCACCTATGCGCCCAGGGTCGGCCTGACCGACGCCTTCCGCAACTGCATCTCCAACGTACGCCTGGAGGGGATGAGCTACGGTGTGGCCGCGCACAAGCTGCTATACCTGATGCGTGAGGCCTGTCGACGAAAGTTGTCCGGGGTCAGCCTCAAGGATGAAGCCGAGGTCGCCACATTGGAGGGCGCACCAACCGGCGGTAACTTCCTGATTACTGGCTGAGTCTGCACGGCGCGCCACTGTCCGACCGTGTTCCACCTATTAGCCGTTGTGGAGCTAGCCCCATGTCTTTTCCCTCCCGTATCGCTCCGCGCATGACGCTGGGCAGCCTGTTGCTCCTGGCGCTGACCGCGCTGGCGATCTTCTCGGTGATGACCCTGCGCGGCAAACCGCAACTGGTCGAGGCCGGCACGGCCTCCGCCGAGCAGTCGGCCATGGCCATCACGCGTCAGTTGGCCGTGCAGCTCAGCCTGATCGAGGGCACCACGGCGGCCATGGCGCACCTGGCCGAGACCTTGTCCAAGGATGAGGCGCTGGTGAAGGCGCAGCTGCCCAACATAGTCGACAGCCAGGGCGATGCCTCCATTGCCGGCGGTGGTCTGTGGCCCGAACCCAATGCCTTTGCCGCCGGTACCGAGCGGCGCAGTTTCTTCTGGGCGCGCAACGCTCAGGGTGGTTTGGATTACTCGGATGACTACAACTCCGACAGCGCAGCGGCTTACCACGCCGAGGCCTGGTACAGCAGTGCGCGCACGGCACCTGGCGGTCGCTGCGTGTGGTCCGATGCCTACCAGGACCCGGTGACCGGGGTGGCCATGACCACCTGCAGTGTGCCTTACAGTGAATCGGGTCGCTTCGCCGGGGTTGCCACCATCGATCTCAAGCTGGATGGGCTGGCCCGCTTTCTGGAGCGCGAGGGAGGTGTCAGCGGTGGCTATGCCTTTGCCGTTGATCGTGCCGGTAACCTGCTGTTCTTCCCGGGTGCCCAGGCGACGCAGGGGCTGCCGACGCTGGACAAACTGCGAGCGGAGTTGCCCTGGTTCGCGCCGGTTGCCGAGGCCTTGGCAGCTGGCGAAAAGGCACGGACGCTGTTCATCGAGCATGATGACCGGTTGGGTGGGCCTGCCTATGTGAGCCTGGAGACGATGAACGGCACCGGCTGGCGGGTGGGGTTGGTGACGCCGGAGGCCGAGGTGACGCAGTTGGCTGACCGGCTGACGGCGGAGATCCTGCTGTTTCTGTTGCCGTTGCTGACGGTGTTGCTGGGTTTGGCCTGGCTGGCAGGCAAGCGTCTGCTGGCCCAGCTTGAGGAAACCACCGAGCAGATTCGCACGCTGGGCCAGGGCGGCCGCGCCAGTGAGCTGGATATTCGCCGTGCCGACGAGATTGGCGAGTTGCGCGGGGCGGTGAACCGCTACTCCGGGTCCCTGCGCAACATGCTCGGTGCCATCGCTGAAGAGTCGGCAGCCCTTCAGCAACAGGCCTCTCAGCTGGCACAGCTATCGACCGGCATCGCCGAGCGTGCCGAGCTGCAGCGCGAGGACAACACGCTCTTGGCAACCGCCATCACCCAGATGTCGGCCAGTGCCCAGGAAGTGGCGAACAACACCACCGACTGCTCGAACACGGCCAGTCAATCCCTCGACCTGGCGCTCAAGGGGCAGCAGGAGGTGCAGAACAACAGTGCCTCGATTCAGACGCTGGCCAGCGAGATCGAGGGCGCGGCGCAGGCGATCACGCAGCTGGGCCAGGACATCGAGAAGGTCAGCACCGTCCTGGAGGTGATCAAGTCGATCTCCGAGCAGACCAATCTGCTGGCGTTGAACGCGGCCATCGAGGCGGCGCGTGCCGGCGAGCAGGGGCGTGGGTTTGCCGTGGTGGCTGACGAGGTCAGGACATTGGCGGGGCGCACTCAGGCTTCGGCCAACGAGATCCAGGAGATGATCGGAGCGCTGCGTCAGGCATCGGCCAGGGCGGTGGCGACCATGCAGGGCGGGGTCGAGAGGACGCGGACTTCGGTGCAGCAGGCCGGCAGCGTGTCGGCCACCCTGGGTGGGACCGTATCCAGCTTTGATGACATCGTCCGGCGCGCCCAGCAGATTGCCGTGGCCGCGCAAGAGCAGAGCCATGTGGCGCATGAGATCAACGAGTTGGCAGTGCGCATCCATGCCGCGAGTGAGCAGGGCGCTCGCGATGCCGGCACGCTGCGTGAACTGGGTGGGGCCATGCAGGCGCTGTCCGAGCGCCTGGCCCGCATGAGTCGCGGCGGCTGAGCGCCGCCCTCAGATCGCCACCAGGCCGCGCACGCCGTCGGCCTCCATGGTCTCGCCACGGCCCTGCTGGACGATCTCGCCACGACTCATCACCAGATACTGGTCGGCCAGCTCGGCGGCGAAGTCGTAGAACTGCTCGACCAGCAGGATGGCCATGTCGCCGCGTTCCGCGAGTTTTCTGATGACCACGCCGATCTCCTTGATCACCGAGGGCTGGATGCCTTCGGTGGGCTCGTCGAGGATCAGCAGGCGCGGCTGGCTGGCCAGTGCGCGGCCGATGGCCAGCTGTTGCTGCTGGCCACCGGAGAGGTCGCCGCCGCGGCGCTGCTTCATCTCGCGCAGCACCGGGAACAGCTCGTAGATGAACTCGGGCACGGTCTTGGCATCCTTTGCGCCAAAACGAGAAAGCCCCATCAGCAGGTTTTCCTCGACCGTAAGCCTGGGGAAAATTTCCCTACCCTGCGGCACATAGGCGATGCCGGCGTGTACGCGCTGATGCGGCTTGTGGCCGTTGATGCTCTGGCCCTCCCAGTTGATGCTGCCCTCCTTGGCCGGGATCAGGCCCATCAGGCATTTCAGCAGGGTGGTCTTGCCCACGCCGTTGCGCCCGAGCAGGCAGGTGACTTCGCCGATCTTCGCCTCGAAGCTCAGGCCGCGCAGGATATGGCTGCCGCCGTAGTACTGGTGGAGTTGTTGGACTTGTAGCATGTCGATGTCCTTGTTTCTGTTCTTGTGGCTTGGCGCTGTCAGGCCCTCTCCCTAACCCTCTCCCATGAATGGGAGAGGGGACTGGTGCGAGGCATAGGCGAAGCGCCGCGCTGCTTGTCTCCCCTCGCCCGTTTACGGGAGAGGGGCCGGGGGAGAGGGTCAACGCCCCAGATAAACCTCGATCACCCGTTCATCCGCCTGCACCTGAGCCAGCGAGCCCTCGGCCAGCACGCTGCCCTGGTGCAGCACGGTGACGTGGTCGGCGATGGTGCCGACGAAGCCCATGTCGTGCTCGACCACCATCAGCGAGTGCTTGCGTGCCAGCGACTTGAACAGTTCGGCGGTGAACTCGGTCTCGGCATCGGTCATGCCCGCCACCGGCTCGTCGAGCAGCAGCAGTTGCGGGTCCTGGACCAGCAGCATGCCGATTTCCAGGAACTGCTTCTGGCCGTGCGACAGCAGCCCCGCCGGGCGATGCCGCGAGCTTTCCAGGCGAATAGTGGTCAGCACCTCCTCGATACGCTCTTTCTGCACGCCGGAGAGCCTGGCGCGCAGGCTGGCCCATACCGACTTGTCGGTCTTCAATGCCAGCTCCAGGTTCTCGAACACGCTGAGCGCCTCGAACACCGTGGGCTTCTGGAACTTGCGACCGATACCGGCCTGGGCGATCTCGACCTCGCTCATCTGGGTCAGATCGAGGGTGTCGCCGAAGTAGGCGATGCCGTTGTCCGGGCGGGTCTTGCCGGTGATCACGTCCATCATGGTGGTCTTGCCGGCGCCGTTGGGACCGATGATGCAACGCAGTTCGCCGACGCCGATGTACAGGTTGAGGTCGGTCAGAGCGCGGAAACCGTCGAAGCTGACATTGATACCCTCCAGGGTGAGGATGGTGCCGTGGCGCACATCCAGGCCCTTGGCCGCGGCGCTGCCGAGACCGACCGCGTCGCGGCCGCTGCCGGCCGGGTCGAAGGCGGGTTCGAGCATGAATTCGGGTACCGGAGCGGCTCTCATTGGTCCTTCTCCTTTTTCAGCAGACCGATCACGCCCTTGGGCAGGAAGAGCGTAATGACGATAAACAGCGCGCCGAGGGCGAACAGCCAGTACTCGGGGAAGGCCACGGTGAACCAGCTCTTCATGCCGTTGACCAGGCCGGCGCCGAGCAGCGGGCCGATCAGCGTGCCGCGCCCGCCGAGGGCGACCCAGATGGCCGCCTCGATGGAGTTGGTCGGCGACATCTCGCTGGGGTTGATGATGCCCACCTGCGGCACGTACAGCGCGCCGGCCAGGCCGCACAGCACGGCGGAGAGCACCCAGATAAACAGCTTGTAGCCGCGCGGGTCGTAGCCGCAGAACATCAGGCGGTTCTCCGCGTCGCGCACGGCGGTCAGCACCCGGCCGAACTTGCTGCGCGCCAGGGCAAAGCCCAGCACCAGGCTGCCGACCAGCAGCAGCACGGTGCAGAAGAACAGGAAAGCGCGGGTGCCCGGCGCGGTGATGTCGAAGCCGAGGATGGTGCGGAAGTTGGTGAAGCCGTTGTTGCCGCCGAAGCCGGTCTCGTTGCGGAAGAACAGCAGCATGCCGGCGAAGGTCAGTGCCTGGGTCATGATCGAGAAATACACGCCCTTGATCCGCGAGCGGAAGGCGAAGAAGCCGAACACCAGGGCCAGCAGGCCGGGTGCCAGCACCACCAGGCACAGGGCCCAGAGGAAGTTGCTGGTGCCGTACCAGTACCAGGGCAGCTCGCTCCAGGCGAGGAAGCTCATGAAGGCGGGCAGGCCATCCCCCGCGCTTTGGCGCATCAGGTACATGCCCATGGCATAACCGCCGAGGGCGAAGAACAGGCCGTGGCCGAGCGACAGCAGGCCGGCATAGCCCCAGACCAGGTCCAGCGCCAAGGCGACTATGGCGTAGCAGAGGATCTTGCCGACCAGGGTCAGGCCATAGGCCGAGACGTGCAGGGCGTGGTCCGCCGGCAACAGGTGCAGCAGCGGCATGGCCAGCAGCACAGTCAGTACCAGCAGGCCGACGGCGAGGGAGGCCTGCGGCCCCAGTTTCGCCGTGGCCCGGGCCAGCAGCGTTTGATTGAGTGCTTGAGTCATCAGTCGATCACCCGTCCCTTGAGTGCGAAGAGGCCCTGCGGACGCTTCTGGATGAACAGAATGATCAGCGCGAGGATCAGGATCTTGCCGAGCACGGCGCCGATCTGCGGCTCCAGCAGCTTGTTGGCTATCCCTAAGCCGAAGGCGGCCATGACGCTGCCGGCTAGCTGGCCGACGCCGCCGAGCACCACCACCAGGAAGGAGTCGATGATGTAGCTCTGGCCCAGGTCCGGGCCGACGTTGCCGATCTGCGACAGGGCCACGCCACCGAGGCCGGCGATGCCGGAACCGAGGCCGAAGGCGAGCATGTCGACCTGGCCGGTCGGCACGCCGCAGCAGGCTGCCATGTTGCGGTTCTGGGTGACGGCGCGGACGTTGAGGCCGAGGCGGGTCTTGTTCAGCAGCAGCCAGGTCAGCGCTACTACGAACAGGGCGAAGCCGATGATCACCAGGCGGCTGTAAGGCAGCACCAGGTTCGGCAACACCTGCACGCCGCCGGACAGCCACTGCGGGTTGGCCACCTCGACGTTCTGCGCGCCGAAGATCACCCGCACCGCCTGGATCAGGATCAGGCTGATGCCCCAGGTGGCCAGCAGGGTTTCCAGCGGGCGGCCGTAGAGGTGACGGATCACCGTGCGTTCCAGGGCCATGCCGATGGTGGCGGTGACGAAGAAGGCCACCGGCAGGGCGGCCAGCGGGTAGAGGGCGAGGTATTCCGGGGCCAGGCGCTGGAAGCCCAGCTGCACCATATAGGTGGTGTAGGCGCCGAGCATCAGCATCTCGCCGTGGGCCATATTGATCACGCCGAGCAGGCCGAAGGTGATGGCCAGACCCAGGGCGGCCAGCAGCAGGATCGAGCCGAGCGACAGACCACTGAAGGCCTGGCCGAGCAGCTCGCCGACCAGCAGGCGGCGCTTGACCTGGGCCAGGCTGGTTTCGGCGGCGGTGCGTACCGCTGCGTCGGTTTCCACGCCCTCGGCCAGCAGCCCTTCCAGGCGGGTGCGGGCCAGCGGATCGCCGCTCTCGCCGAGCAGGCGTACGGCGCTCAGGCGCACGGCCGGGTCGCGGTCGACCAGTTGCAGGTTGGCCAGGGCCAGCGCCAGGGCAGCGCGTACGCTGTCGTCCTGCTCGCCGGCGACACGGGCGTTGAGCAGTTCCAGCTGCGCCGGCTTGGCGCTCTTCTGCAGCTGCTGGGCGGCGGCTAGGCGCGTGGCCGGCTCCGTGGCGAGCAGTTGCTGGCTGGCCTGGGCGTTGGCCAGCAGGCCGCGCAGACGGTTGTTCAGGCGCAGCTTCTTCGGCGTGCCGTCGGCAGCTACCGCCGTTTCGGCGGCTTGCCAGCTGCCATCGACCTCATAGAAGGCGGTCTTGCTGGCATCGACGCCGACGCGGCCCTGCTGCAGGGCATCGAGCAGCGGCTGGCGGGCGGGATCGGGGTGTGCGGCCCAGCTCTCGAGGAGCTTGGCCTGCTTGGCCGGGTTGGCGGCGACAAAATCATTGGCGTCGCCGGCATGGGTGGTCAACGGCAGCAGCAGCGCCAGTGACAGCAGGATTCGGTAAAGGGCAGTGGGCATACGAAGGATCCTTGGGGTACGCCGGAATATTCCCTCTCCCATTGATGGGAGAGGGTTAGGGAGAGGGGCGTGGTCTGGCGAGCCCTCTCCCCCGGCCCCTCTCCCGCAGGCGGGAGAGGGGAGGCATACCGTAGCCCGGGTGCAACCCGGGAACGGCTTAGCGGACTACATAGGGCTTAATTGGACTTCACCGCGTAGTCCGGCTTCTTGTCGTTGCCGGGGATGAAGGGGCTCCACGGCTGCGCACGCAGCGGGCCTTCGGTCTGCCAGACGATGGAGAACTGACCGTCTTCCTGGACTTCACCGATCATCACCGGCTTGTGCAGGTGGTGATTGGTCTTGTCCATGGTCAGGGTGTAGCCGCTCGGTGCGGCGAAGGTCTGGCCGGCCAGGGCTTCGCGGACCTTGTCGACATCGGTGGTGCCGGCTTTCTCGACGGCCTGGGCCCACATGTTGATGCCGACGTAGGTGGCTTCCATCGGGTCGTTGGTCACCGCGGTCTGATAGTTCGGCAGGTTCTTGGCCTTGGCGTAGGCCTTCCACTTGTTGACGAACTCGGTGTTGACCGGGTTATCCACGGACTGGAAGTAGTTCCAGGCGGCCAGCTGGCCGACCAGTGGCTTGGTGTCGATGCCGCGCAGTTCTTCCTCGCCGACCGAGAAGGCCACGACCGGGATGTCGGTGGCTTCGATGCCCTGGTTGGCCAGTTCCTTGTAGAACGGTACGTTGGAGTCGCCGTTGACGGTGGAGATCACCGCCGTCTTGCCGCCGGCGGAGAACTTCTTGATGTTGGCGACGATGGTCTGGTAGTCGCTATGGCCGAAGGGGGTGTAGACCTCTTCGATGTCCTTGTCGGCCACGCCCTTGCTGTGCAGGAAGGCGCGCAGGATCTTGTTGGTGGTGCGCGGGTAGACGTAGTCGGTACCCAGCAGGAAGAAGCGCTTGGCCTCGCCGCCATCCTCGCTCATCAGGTATTCCACTGCCGGGATGGCCTGCTGGTTAGGCGCCGCGCCGGTGTAGAAGACGTTTGGCGACATCTCTTCGCCTTCGTACTGCACCGGGTAGAACAGCAGGCCGTTGAGCTCCTCGAACACCGGCAGCACGGACTTGCGCGACACCGAGGTCCAGCAGCCGAAGACCACATCGACCTTGTCCTGGGTCAGCAGCTGGCGCGCCTTCTCGGCGAACAGCGGCCAGTTGGAGGCCGGGTCGACCACCACCGGTTCGAGTTGCTTACCGTTCACCCCGCCCTTGGCGTTGATCTCGTCGATGGTCATCAGCGCCATGTCTTTCAGCGAGGTTTCGGAGATGGCCATGGTGCCGGACAGCGAGTGGAGGATGCCGACCTTGATGGTTTCGGCGGCCTGCACGGTCCAGGTCATGCCCATGGCGGCGATGGATGCGGAAAGGGTGAAGGCCTTGATCAGGCTGCGACGTTGCATGGTGCGATCTCCATTCGAGCTAGTTTGAGTACTGCTGGTTTCTGGTTATTGGGTTGGCAGTCTTCCAAAGGGGGCATCGCGTCACCCTTGCGTGCACAGTGCTCGCTGGCGGGCACTGTGCAACATGTGCAGGGTGATCTTGCGCACTTCTGCTTTGCTGACCTCTATGTGGGTCTTGAGCAATAGCTGTGCCTCTTCGCAGCGGCGCGACAGGATCGCGCCGAGGATGCGTGCGTGTTCCTCGTAGGTGAGCTCCACGCGCGGCCCCTGGGTGAAGTCCAGGCGCCTGATGATTCGGATCTTTTCGCTGACTTCGGCATGCAGGCGGGCCATCTCGCGATTGCCGGCGGCTTCCACCAGTCGGCAGTGAAAACGTTCGTCCATGCGCGAGACTTCGCGGCCGTCCTGCAGGCGCTGCTCTGGTTGCACCATCCAGGTGCGCTTTAGCTGTTCCAGTGCATCCGGCAGCTCGCCAGTGGGGCGTTCGCACAGACGCTTGACCGCCTCCAGTTCGAGGACGATGCGCACCTCGTAGAGCTCCTCGAAATGAGCGAAATCGAATGGCTTGACCTGCCAGCCGCTGCGGAAATACACCTCCAGATAGCCCTCGCGCTCCAGGCGATACAGCGCCTGGCGCACCGGCGTGCGGCTGGCGGCCATGCGCTCGGCGATCTCTCCTTCGGAAAAGCGATCACCGGGCAACAGGCGGAACTCGAAGATGTCGTCCTTGAGCTGCAGGTAGATACGCTCGGCGAGATTCTCCGGGCGCTCCTTGCCGCGCTTGGCCGGGCTGACCAGTTGCATCTCAGGCCGCCTCGTTCGGGGTCAGCAGGAGCAGGGCATCGCCCGGCGTCACCGCCTTGCCGGGGGCGCAACGCAGCGCCTTGACCGTGCCGGCGACTGGCGCGGTTACCGCCAGTTCCATCTTCATCGCCTCGACCACCAGCAGCGGGGTGCCGGCTTCCACATGCTGGCCAGGCTCGACCAGCACCTTCCACACGCTGCCGCTCATCTCGGCGGCGACCAGATGGCCGTCCAGATCGGCGTCGTCATCAGCCATAGCGCTCAGTGCCTGCGCAGTGCTCGGATCGTCGTCCTTCCACAGCTCGACTTCGGCATCGAAGGCGGCTTTCTGCTGGCGCTGGAAGGCTGCGATATCGGCCGCGTTGTCGGCGATGAAACGGTTGTAGGCGGCGAAATCGAACTCGCTTTGCTCGATGCGGATCTGCGCGCGGCCCTCGTGGAAGGCTTCGCGGAACTCGTCCAGCTCGGCCTCGCTGACCGGGTAGAAGCGCACCTGGTCGAAGAAGCGCAGCAGCCAGGGCTGGCCATTCTCGAACTGGGCGTTCTTCACGTACTTGTTCCAGATCGGCAGGGTACGACCGACTAGTTGATAACCGCCGGGTGAGTCCATGCCGTAGATGCACATGTACATGCCGCCGATGCCCACGGTGCCCTCGGCAGTGAAAGTGCGCGCCGGGTTGTACTTGGAGCTGAGCAGGCGATGACGTGGGTCCAGCGGCACGGCGCAGGGCGCGTCGAGGTAGACGTCGCCAAGGCCGAGGATCAGATAGCTGGCGTCGAACAGAATGTCGCGAACCTGCTCGCGGCTTTCCAGGCCATTGGCGCGCTGGATGAAGTCGACGTTGTTCGGCAGCCAGGGCGCCTCGCTGCGCACGGTTTCGCGGTAGCGCTCGACGGCGGCCAGGGTGGCGCTGTCCTCGAAGGCCAGGGGCAGGTGAACGATGCGGGTCGGCACCTTGAGCTCGGCGACATCGCCAAGCTGGCGCTCCAGGCGCAGCAGGTGTTCGAGCAGGGTGCGCTGGTGCAGCACGCGGCTGTCGTAGCGCAGTTGCAGCGAACGCACGCCGGGGGCGAGCTCTTCCAGGCCACGCAGCGGCTCGGCCTTGAGTGCCTCCATCAGCAGATGCACACGCAGACGCAGGGCCAGATCCAGCACGTTGTCGCCGTATTCGAGCAGGATGTAGGCGTCGCCGGCCTGGCGATACACCGCACGCGGGCGGCTGCCATCGGCCGGCAGCTCGGCCAGCACGGTGGCGGAAACTGTGGTGTCCGGTTGCAGCGACGGCGCCGGCAGGGTCACCGCGCTGATCGCCGCCAGTGCCTCGATGCTGCCCAGTTGCGCCTGCTCCAGGCTCTGCGCCTGCTGGAAGTCGATGGGGTGAAAGCGCAGCTTGTCGCCGGGTTTGACCTGGCCGACCTTCCACAGCTCGGCTTTGGCGATGGTCACCGGGCAGACGAAACCGCCGAGGCTGGGGCCGTCTTTGGTCAGGATCACCGGGAAGTCGCCGGTGAAGTTGATCGCGCCGATGGCGTATTCGCAGTCATGCACGTTCGATGGATGCAGGCCGGCTTCGCCGCCGTCAGCCCTCGCCCAGCTCGGTTTCGGGCCGCTCAGCCGAACGCCGAGACGGTTGGAGTTGTAATGCACCTCCCATTCGGCAGCGAAGAACTCCTCGATGGCTTCAGCGGTGAAGAAGTCCGGCGCGCCGTGCGGGCCATAGAGCACGCCGATGTTCCAGGTGGTGCCGTAGCTGGGGATCAGGCTCGGGTGCGCCGCCTGCGGCGGGGCGACCGGGGCAGGCGTGGTGCAGGCCGGCAACTCGGGCTGGGAGATGGCCAGCATGTCGGCGGTACGCAGCGTGCGCCCGGCATGCCCGCCGAACTGGCCGAGGGCGAAGGTGGAGCGGCTGCCCAGATACAGCGGCACGTCCAGGCCATTGCGCACTGCCAGATAGGTGCGGCAGCCGCTGACGGCGCGGCCCAGCTTGAGCACCTGGCCGGCCTTGACCTCGATTGGCTGCCAGTAGGCCACCGGCGCATCGTCCAGGGTGGCCGGGCAGTCGGCGCCGGTCAGGGCGATCAGCGCGTCGCTGTGAAAACGCAGGGTCGGGCCTTGCAGGGTAAATTCCAGGCCGGCGGCTTCGGCCGCGTTGCCGACGATGCGGTTGGCCAGGCGGAAGGCGAAATCGTCCATCGGCCCGGACGGCGGCACGCCGATATCCCAGTAACCCAGGCGTCCCGGATAGTCCTGCACGCTGGAGTAGGTGCCGGGCTCCAGCACTTCGATGACGCTGGCCTTGAAGGTGAAGCTGTCGAGCAGGCGCGTCCACACTTCGCCTTGGGCGAAACGCTCGTCGGCCACCACCTGGCGTAGGTAGTCGAGGTTGCTGGCGATGCCGTGCAGGCGGGTTTCGCCCAGGGCTTTCTGCAGCTTGGCGATGGCTGCAGCGCGCGTGTCGGCATACACGATCAGCTTGGCGATCATCGGGTCGTAGAAGGCCGACACCTCGCTGCCGGTGCTGACCCAGCCGTCGACGCGCACGCCGTCCGGGAAGTGCACATCGGTGAGCACGCCCGGGCTGGGCTGGAAGTTCTTCAGCGGGTCTTCGGCGTAGATCCGCACCTCGATGGCAGCGCCTTGCGGGGCGCGTTTCAGCGCGGCCCAGTCCAGCGCATCGCCTGCGGCCACGCGCAGCATGCACTCGATCAGATCCAGGCCGGTGACCATCTCGGTGACCGGGTGCTCGACCTGCAGGCGGGTGTTCACTTCGAGGAAGTAGAAGTCGTCGCGGGCGGCGTCGTAGATGAACTCCACAGTGCCGGCGCTGCGGTAGCTGACCGACTCGCCGAGCTGTACGGCAGCGGCGTGCAGGCGCTCGCGGGTGACCTGCGGCAGGTTCGGCGCTGGGGTCTCCTCGACCACCTTCTGGTTGCGCCGCTGCAGCGAGCAGTCGCGCTCGCCGAGGGCGGCGACGCGGCCCTGGCCGTCGCCGAAAATCTGTACCTCGACATGCCGCGCCTGATCGACGAAACGCTCGAGGAACACCCCGGCATCGCTGAAGAACTGCTCGCCCATGCGTTTGACGCTTTCATAGGCGCTTTCCAGCGCGGCGGCGTCGCTGCAACGGGTCAGGCCGATGCCGCCACCGCCTGCGGTGGTCTTGAGCATCACCGGGTAGCCGATGCTGTCGGCGGCGCTCAACGCTTCTTCCAGGCTTTGCAGCAGGCCGGTACCCGGCGCCATCGGCACCTGGGCCTGGGCGGCCAGCTCACGAGCACGGTGTTTGAGGCCGAACTCACGAATCTGCTCGCCAGTCGGGCCGACGAAGGCAATGCCGGCAGCTTCACAGGCATCGGCGAACTCGGCGCTTTCCGAGAGAAAGCCATAACCGGGGTAGATCGCCTGGGCGCCGGTTTCTTGCGCAGCGGCGAGAATCTTGTCGATACGCAGGTAGCTGTCAGCCGGCTTGTCGCCGCCCAGGGCGATGGCGATATCGGCGTCGCGTACGTGCTGGGCATTGCGGTCGGCATCGGAGTAGACAGCAACGCTTTTGACGCCCAGGCGCTTGAGCGTGCGGATGGCTCTGACGGCGATCTCGCCACGGTTGGCGATCAGTACGGTATGGAACATCTGTTGCGGCCTCCTGGCTTGCTGCACGCATGTGCGCGCAGGCGCTGATTAGTCCCCTCTCCCCTTGGGGAGAGGGCTAGGGATAGGGGGCATGCAGGCCACCCTCTCCCCCAACCCCTCTCCCGCAAGCGGGAGAGGGGAGTCATTCACTTGCGGGTTTCGGCGATAAACGCGCGCCAACCACCAAAGCTGGTGATGTCACGGGCGCCATCCAGCGCGTAGGGCTCGCAGATAAAGCCCTTGACCCAGCGGCCGTCGGCCAGCTCCAGGTTGCCTATGCCCAGCGGTGGCGGGATCTCGGCGACGAACTCGCCGAAGCGCGCCTGCGGTATGTCCCACAGCTCGACGATGATCTCGGCACCGTCCTCGGCGACCCGCGCCAGGCCCGGCTTGGGTGGCACGGTGCCGGGCAGGGCGTAGAGGCGGTAATGCGCGGCGCTGGTGGTTTGCTCCACCAGCACCGCATCGCGGGTGATGAGCTGGAAGTTCAGCGGCATACCGGTGAGGTGTGCGCCGACCACGGCAACACGGATGCAGCCCGGCGCCGTCTTATTACTGGCGGTTTGCGCTGGCAGCGGCTTGCCGGTGGTGCCCAGCGGCAGATGGATTGCCTGCTGCCAGCGCTGGCCGAAGGCGGCCAGTGCTTGGTCATGCCAGGCTGGGGCGAGCAGGGTGATGCCGGCTGGCAGGCCGTCGGCGCGCAGGCCCGCGGGTACGGCCAGGGCCGAGAGGTCTGCGAGGTTGGTGAAATTGGTGTAGGTGCCGAACTGGCTGTTGAACAGCACCGGTTCGGCCTCCATCTCGGCCAGGGTGCGGATGGTTGGCGAGGTCGGCACCACCAGAGCATCGAAGCCGGCCAGAGCGTCGTTGATCACGCGACTCAGTTCGGCGCGAATGTACTCGGCCTTGTAGGCGTCGCAGGCGCTGTACTTGTGGCCGTTCTCGACAATGCCGCGCACCACTGGGTTGATGTATTCGGGGTTCACGTCTTCCATCGCGACGGTGCGTTCGGCGACCCAGGGGCCGTAGTAGAGCTGCTCGGCCAGTTGCTGGAAGGGGGCGAAATCGATCTCCACCAGCTCGGCGCCCAGTTCGCGCAGTTTGCTCAGGGCGGCCCCATAGACGGCCTGGTTCTGGCTGTCGCCGAAGAACTCGGGTTTGGCCGGCACGGCCAGGCGCGGCTGGGCCGGCATGCCGACCTTGGCGTTGTTCGGGTTCTTGCGGCTGTAGGCGTCGGCGGCGTCGTAGCCGCCAGCGATATTGGCCACGGTCAGTGCATCACTGACGGTCAGGGCAAATACCGAGATGCAGTCCAGGGTCTTGCAGGCGGGTACCAGGCCAGTGTTCGGCAACCAGCCCTTGGTCGGCTTGAGCCCGACGATATTGTTGAAACCAGCCGGCACGCGGCCCGAGCCGGCAGTGTCGGTGCCCAGCGAGAAGGGCACCAGGCCACGGGCGACCACGCTGGCCGAGCCGGAGCTGGAGCCACCGCTGACGTAAGCCGGGTTGAAGCTGTTAGGCACTGCGCCATGTGGCGAACGGGTGCCGACCAGGCCGGTGGCGAACTGGTCGAGGTTGGTCTTGCCGATAAGGATGGCGCCGGCGGCGCGCAGACGCGCGACCACGGTGGCGTCGGCTGCAGCGGTGTAGGCGAACTCGGGGCAGGCGGCGGTGGTCGGCCAGCCGACAGCGTCGATATTGTCTTTGATGGCGAAGGGCACGCCGTAAAGCGGTAGTTTGCTCAGGTCACCTTTGGCAGCGGCCAGGCACTCGGCCAGAGCATCGAGCTGGTTTTGCAGCTGGCTGGGGGTTGCCAGGTTGATCCAGGCCGGATCTTCGCCCACCAGTTCCGCGAGCAGCTCGGCGAGTACACTCGGCTGCAGTTTGTCGCTGCGATAGGCGTGCTGCCATTCACTCAGGGTCCAGCCGAATCCGCTGTGGGACATCTTTCTAGATTCCTTCTTGTATCCAAGTTGGTGTTCCTAGAGCAGATGTCGTGCCAGGTTTATAACTGACTGTTTTGTGAGATTTTTATGTGATTTATTGCGTGCAATAGCGCCACTGTTGCCCTGTTTGAGGGCTGGCGAGCAGCGGTGGTGCGTCAGGATAGGGCGGGGATAGGCGTCAGGGGGCCAGGTAGCCCTTGACCCCGGTAAAGATGATCTGCGCGGCCAGGGCGCAGACGAACAGGCCCATCAGCCGGCTGAGGATCTGCAGGCCCTGCTGGCCTAGCAGGCGCTCGACCTTGTCGGACAGATAGAGCACCAGGCCTACCGTGACGCTGGCAATGGCGATGGCTGCAATGGCGATCAGCTTGTCGTCCCATTCCGGCTGGCTGATGCCCATCACCAGCAGCGCACCGATGGTGCCGGGGCCCACGGTAAGCGGGATGGTCAGCGGCACGATGGTGACGTCCTGGTTGACGTTGTCGGCCTGCACCGCCGACTTGCCCTGGGCCATGCCCAGTGCCGAGATGAACAGTACCGAGCCGGCGCCGATGCGGAAGGCATCGGCGGTGATGCCGAAGATCTCGAAGATGGTCTGGCCGAACAGGTACAGCAGCACGCTGGATATCAGGGTGCCCAGCGCGACCTTCCAGGCCAGCCGCTTGCGCTCCTTGGTGCTGTAGCCCGGCGTCAGGCCGATGAAGCAGGACAGCACGAAGAACGGGCTGTAGAGAACCAGCATCTTCAGGTAAATGGTGAACAGCAAGGACAGCATGGGAACGGCTCGCCAGTGGAAGTGCAGCACAGCATAGAGGGCGACGGCCGGAGGCCGCTACCCGGGGTTCAGGAGGGCAGGGCGTCGCGCTGGCGGCGTTCGCGTTCACCGACCCAGTGGGCGATCAGCTCGCGCAGCTGCGACATTTCCACCGGCTTGGACATGTGCCCGTCCATGCCGACCTGGCGCGCGCGTTCCTTGTGCTCGGACAGGATATGCGCGGTCAGGGCCACCACCGGAGTGCGCTCGCGGCGCTCGCGGTGCTCCCACTCCCGCAGGCGCTCGGTGGCGGAGAAACCGTCGAGGACCGGCATCTCGCAATCCATCAGCACCAGGTCGTACTGGCGTTCCTGCATGGCGCGCAGGGCTTCCTCGCCGTTGCTGGCGGTATCCGGGTTGAGGTTGAGCTTGCTCAGCATGCCGCGGATGACCTTGGTGGAGATGCTGTTGTCCTCGGCTACCAGGATGCGGAAGTCCTGTGGTACCTGCAGCGTGCCGGTTTCGGCTGGCAGCGGTTGCACAGCGCCCGCCTGGCGCTGGGCGAGTTCGTCGGCCAGCACAGTCTTGAGGGTATAGCCGGCCACCGGCTTGGCCAGGATGCGCTTGATCCCGGCGTTGCGCGCGATGATCTTACTCGGCGCATTGCTGATGCCGGTCAGCATGATCAGCAGGATGTCGTGGTTGAGGTTGGGGTCTTCCTTGATCTTGGCGGCCAGCTGCATGCCGGTCATGCCGGGCATCTCCTGGTCCAGCAGCACGGCATCGAAGTACTCGCGCAGATGCGCCTTGGTGCGCAGCAGGGCCAGGGCCTCCTTGCCGGACGCCACGGCACTGACCTGCAGGCCCCAGGCGCTGCATTGCTGTTGCAGGACCTTGCGGCAGGTCTCGTTATCGTCGACCACCAGCAGGCGCGCACCCTGCAGCGGACCGTCGAGGTCGGCGGTGGGTTGTTCCAGGCGCTGCGGGTCGAGTGGCAGGGTCAGCCACAAGGTGCTGCCGGTGCCGGTGCCGCTCTGCACGCCGAACTGGCCATCCATCAGGCGCGCCAGCTGGCGGGCGATGATCAGGCCGAGGCGACCGCCGAGTTTGCTGGCGCTGAGGAAGTCGCTGCTGTGCAGCTGGGTGTTGAGCAGGGCATCACGCTCGCCGGCTTCCAGCGGGCGACCGCTGTCCTGCACGGCAATGCGCAGGCTGGGCGTCTTGCCTTCGGTATCCAGGGCTACCACCAGCAGAATCTCGCCCTCGTCGGTCTGGCGGAAGGCGTTGTCCAGCAGGCTCAGCAGAATCTGGCGCAGGCGTGTGGGGTCGCCACTGATGACCCGGGGCACCTGCGGCTGGGTGAAGTTGATCAGCTCGACTTTCTGTTGCTCGGCCTTGGCGCGGAAGATGTCCAGGCAGTCGTCGATCAGCGCATTGAGGTCGAACTGCACGTCGTCCAGCTCGATCTGCCCTGATTCCAGCTTGGAAATGTCGAGAATTTCGTTGATCAGGGTGAGCAGCTCGTTGCCCGAGCTGTGGATGGTCTGTACGTAGTCGCGCTGCTTGGCTGACAGCGGGGTGCCGAGCAGCAGTTCGGTCATGCCCAGCACGCCGTTCATCGGGGTGCGGATCTCGTGGCTGATCTTGGCCAGGAACTCGGCCTTGGCCTTCAGCTCGGCGCTGGTGGCGGCCTCGCTGGTGCGCTGGAACAGGGTCTCGCTCTGGATCTGCCGCTGTCGCTCGGAGAGCGCGATGCTCAGCACCAGGCCGGCGATCATGGCCACGCTGAACAGGCTGAGCACCAGCCAGCCGGGGTTGAGCTGGTCGAAGCCGAACAGCACGGGGCCGAGCGTGGCGAAGCCCAGGTCGAAGATCAGCATGCCGGCGAGAATCAGGCGAGCCGGGCGGTAGCCATTGCGCCAATGGATGAAGGCGATGGCCGGTACGGTCAGCGCCACCAGTACCACCAGGCCATAGACCAGCCAGCTGTGCCAGAACAGCCCGGTGAAGCCGATCATGGCGGCTGCCGCGGCGATCAGGGCGAATTCCAGGTGCAACAGGTGGCGCAGCGGGCTGTGTTCCGCCGGGCTGCCGCTGAAGAAGAAGCGGGTGTAGCCGAGGATGCACAGGGCGGCGGTCAGGGCTGCCAGGTCGGCGATCAACGACTGGTTGTAGCTCTGTTCCGGCAGCAGTACGGCCAGCAGGCCGATGTTGGCGGTGGCGCACAAGGCCAGGGCAACGTGCATGCCGGCCAGCCACAGGTTGCTGGCGGTAGGCGAGTAGGCCATGCGCAGCAGGTTGAACAGGGCCAGCAGCATGAGGCCGCCGAGCAGGGCGCCGAACAGGTAGGCGGGCTTCTCCTGGGCCACCAGCTGCGGTTCGTCGATGACCTTGAACCACATCATCAGGGCGTGGTTGGAGGTCATGCGCAGGTAGGCGGTGCGCGGCTGTTCATCGTTGGGCAGGCTGAACAGGTAGGCCCGCGACGGCAGCGGTCGCGAGCTCAGGGTCAGGGCTTCTCCGGTGCGCAGCTGCTGTTCCAGCACGCCGTCCCGGACCAGATAGAAGTCCAGATGCTGCACGCGCGGCGCGAACAGCCAGAGCCAGTGCGGGGCGCTGAGGGCGCGGGTTTCGACTTTCAGCCAGATGGCCTGGGGGGAGGCGGGAAGGGTGAAGGCAAGACGGTCCAGCGGCTGAAAGCGCGAGTTCTGTGCCTGCACCTCGGCAAAACTCAGCTGCGCGGACTTGTCCAGCAGGATCGACCAGCTCTCCTCGGCGATCTGCTGCGGCGCAGCCGACACCTGCAGGCCCAGGAGCAGGCTGACGATGAATCCTGTGGCGATCCAGAGCCGGCGCACAGTGGAGTCCCTTCTATGAGTGATGCCCCGATTATAGCTATGGCTTATGCGCAAAAGGCAGCCATGTCGGCTGCCTTTCTGGGGAGTTTACCGCATCTTTACCATGCGGCCGGTCGCGAATCGGCGCGACCGGGCTGACGGATCAGCTCTCGCCCTGCTCGCGGGCGATGGCGCGGTAGCCGATGTCGGTGCGGTAGAAGCTGCCGTTCCAGCGGATCTGCTCGGCCAGGCGGTAGGCCTGCTGCTGGGCGGACGACACGCTCGGGCCGATGGCGGTGGCGCACAGCACGCGGCCGCCGGCGGTGACAATCTGGCCGTCCTTCAGCGCGGTACCGGCGTGGAACACCTTGCCGTCGATCTTCGCTGCGGCGTCCAGGCCCTCGATCACGTCACCCTTGGCGTAGTCGCCCGGATAACCACCGGCGGCGATCACCACGCCCACGGTCGGACGCGGGTCCCAGGTCGCCTCGACCTTGTCCAGCGCCTTGGCCAGCGCGGCCTCGACCAGCAGCACCAGGGAGGATTCCAGGCGCAGCATGACCGGCTGGGTTTCCGGGTCGCCGAAGCGGCAGTTGAACTCGATGACTTTCGGCGCGCCGCTCTTGTCGATCATCAGGCCGGCATAGAGGAAGCCGGTGTAGACGTTGCCTTCGCTGGCCATGCCGCGCACGGTCGGGTAGATCACTTCGTCCATCACGCGCTGGTGCACGTCGGCAGTGACTACCGGAGCCGGCGAGTAGGCGCCCATGCCGCCGGTGTTCGGGCCGGTGTCGCCGTCGCCGACGCGCTTGTGGTCCTGGCTGGTGGCCATCGGCAGTACATTTTCGCCGTCGACCATGACGATGAAGCTGGCTTCTTCGCCGTCGAGGAACTCCTCGATCACCACGCGCGCACCGGCGTCGCCGAAGGCGTTGCCCGACAGCATGTCGCGCACCGCGTCTTCGGCTTCGCCCAGAGTCATGGCGACGATCACGCCCTTGCCCGCGGCCAGGCCGTCGGCCTTGACCACGATCGGTGCGCCTTTCTCGCGCAGGTAGGCCAGGGCCGGCTGGACTTCGGTGAAGTTCTGGTAGTCGGCAGTGGGGATCTTGTGGCGGGCCAGGAAGTCCTTGGTGAAGGCCTTTGAGCCTTCCAGCTGGGCGGCGGCGGCGGTGGGGCCGAAGATGTCCAGGCCGCGCGAACGGAACAGGTCGACCACGCCCTTCACCAGCGGCGCTTCCGGTCCGACGATGGTCAGCTGTACGTTCTTCTCGGCGAAATCGGCCAGTTGCTCGATGGCCAACACGTCGATGGCCACGTTCTCGCACTTGGCTTCGGTGGCGGTGCCGGCGTTGCCCGGGGCGACGAAGACCTTCTCGACGCGCTTGTCCTGCGCCACTTTCCAGGCCAGGGCGTGCTCGCGGCCGCCGCTGCCGATGATCAGTACGTTCATGTCTCTCTCCTTGTGGAGGCGGGCCCTGGGCCCGTTCGGTGGATAAGCAGAGCGTTATCCACCCTACGAAATGGGGGGCGCGTAGGGTGGATGGCCGCAGCCATCCACCGCTCCATCAATCAGTGACGGAAATGACGCATGCCGGTGAACACCATCGCGATTCCCGCTTCATCAGCGGCCGCGATGACTTCGGCATCGCGCATCGAACCACCCGGCTGGATCACTGCAGTGATGCCGACCTTGGCGGCATTGTCGATGCCGTCGCGGAACGGGAAGAAGGCGTCCGAGGCCATTACCGCGCCGGCAACCTGCAGGCCGGCGTGTTCGGCCTTGATGGCGGCGATGCGCGCGGAGTTGACCCGCGACATCTGGCCGGCGCCGACGCCGATGGTCTGGCGGCCCTTCGCATAGACGATGGCGTTGGATTTGACGAACTTGGCCACTTTCCAGGCAAACACCAGGTCGTGGATTTCCTGTTCGGTCGGGGCGCGCTTGGTCACTACTTTCAGGTCGGCGGCGGTGATCATGCCGATATCGCGGCTCTGCACCAGCAGGCCACCGTTGACGCGCTTGAAGTCCCAGCCGGCGGCACGTTCGGCCGGCCACTCGCCGCATTCCAGCAGGCGCACGTTGGCTTTGGCGGCGACCACGTCGCGGGCGGCCTGGGAGACTTTCGGGGCGATGATCACTTCGACGAACTGACGCTCGACGATGGCCTTGGCGGTTTCGTCGTCCAGCTCGCGGTTGAAGGCGATGATGCCGCCGAAGGCCGACTCGGTGTCGGTGGCATAGGCCAGGTCGTAGGCCTTGCGGATGCCGCCTTCTTCATCGGTGGCCACGGCCACGCCGCACGGGTTGGCGTGCTTGACGATGACGCAGGCCGGCTTGACGAAGCTCTTCACGCACTCCAGCGCGGCATCGGTGTCGGCCACGTTGTTGAACGACAGTTCCTTGCCCTGCAGCTGCACGGCGGTGGAGACGCTGGCTTCGCCGCGCTGGGCCTCGACGTAGAACGCCGCGCTCTGGTGCGGGTTTTCGCCGTAGCGCATTTCCTGAGCCTTGATGAACTGACTGTTGAAGGTGCGCGGGAAGGCGCCGCGGTCTTCGGTGGACAGGGTGTCGCGGCTCTGGTCGATGGTGCCCAGGTAGTTGGCGATCATGCCGTCGTAGGCGGCGGTGTGCTCGAAGGCTTTCAGGGCCAGATCGAAGCGCTGGGCGTAGCTCAGGCCGCCGGCTTTCAGGCTTTCGACGATGCCGGCATAGTCGCTGGCGTTGACCACGATGGCCACGTCTTTGTGGTTCTTGGCGGCAGAGCGGACCATGGTCGGGCCGCCGATGTCGATGTTCTCGATGGCATCGGCCAGGTCACAGCCCGGCTTGGCCACGGTGGCGGCGAAGGGGTAGAGGTTGACCGCGACCAGGTCGATCGGCTTGATGCCGTGCTGCTCCATCACCGCGCCGTCGAGGGCGCGACGGCCGAGGATGCCGCCGTGGATTTTCGGGTGCAGGGTCTTCACGCGACCGTCCATCATCTCCGGGAAGCCGGTGTAGTCGGCGACTTCCACCGCAGCCACGCCGCTGTCCTTGAGCAGCTTGTAGGTGCCGCCGGTGGAGAGGATTTCCACGCCGAGGGCCTCGAGTTCGCGGGCGAATTCGAGGATGCCGGTCTTGTCGGAAACGCTGATCAGGGCGCGGCGAACGGGGAGGCGGGTGGTCTGGTCGGTCATTGCAAAGTCCATCGGAGCTGAGGAATTCAGTAAAAAAGGGCGGCTTGTGCGGGCCGCCCTTTTCCAGGCATTCGGGTGATTACAGCAGATCGTATTGCTTGAGCTTCTTGCGCAGGGTGCCGCGGTTCAGGCCGAGCAGTTCGGAGGCCTTGGTCTGGTTACCCTTGACGTGGTTCATCACGGTTTCCAGCAGCGGCGCTTCGACCTCGGTCAGGACCAGGTTGTAGACGTCGGTGACGTCCGCCCCCTCGAGATGGGCAAAGTAGTTGTGCAGGGCCTTCTCCACACTGTCGCGCAGGGTCTGGCCCTGTTCGAACGGTGTGTTCAGGTGCTGCTTCAGGTTGGCGTTGTCGCTCACGGGTACTGCCCCATCAAAAACTGATTGCTCAAAAAAAGGCTCGGTCATCCTCGTCATGCGGCCACCTCATTTCCCTTATTGTTCTGCTCGGCGAAGAACTGCCGAACTGCGGTGTACTGCGCGTCCGTACTTTCCAGACGATTGAACTCGGCGCGAAACTCGCGGGCGCCGGGTAGAGTTGCCAGGTACCAGCCGACATGCTTGCGGGCGATGCGTACACCCATCAGGTCGCCATAGAAGGCGTGCAAGGCGGCCAGGTGTTCCAGCAGGATCCGTTCTACTTCGTATAGTGTCGGCGCCGGCAGCTCCTTGCCGGTTGCCAGGAAATGGGCGATCTCGCGGAAGATCCACGGCCGCCCTTGCGCCGCACGACCGATCAGCAGGGCGTCGGCGCCGGTGGCGTCGAGTACCTGCTGGGCCTTGTGCGGCGAATCGATGTCGCCGTTGGCGAACACCGGAATGGAGATCGCCTGCTTGATCGCGGCGATGGTGTCGTACTCGGCGGCGCCGGTGTACAGGTCGGCGCGGGTTCGGCCGTGTACGGCCAGGGCGCTGATGCCGGCCTGTTCGGCGATCTTCGCCACGGTTATGCCGTTCTTGTTCGCGCGATCCCAGCCGGTACGGATCTTCAGAGTCACCGGCACATCGACGGCCTTGACCACTGCACTGAGGATGGCCGTCACCAACTCTTCATCTTTCATCAATGCCGAGCCGGCCGCCTTGTTGCACACCTTCTTGGCTGGGCAGCCCATGTTGATGTCGATGATCTGCGCGCCCAGCTCGACATTGCGACGGGCGGCCTCGGCCAGCATCTCGGGGGCGCCACCGGCGATCTGTACCGAGCGCGGCTCGGGATCGCCCTCGTGTACCAGGCGCAGGCGCGACTTGCGGCTGTTCCACAGGCGCACGTCGCTGGTGACCATCTCGGAGACCACCATGCCGGCGCCAAGGCGCCGGCACAGCTGCCGGAACGGCTGATCGGTGACGCCCGCCATGGGGGCGAGGATCAGCGGGTTGGGCAGTGTGTAAGGGCCGATGCGTACCACCGACATGGTCATCCCTGTTGTCTCGAAGGTCGTTTCGGGCAATGGCGTAGCCTGCCAGAGAGCGAAACGGCGATCGGGGGAGTGCGAAAAAGGGAGGGCATGATACCCGCTCTCGATGACCGGATAAAGGCTGTTTTGAACAAATTATGAGCAGCCATCGGGTTATTGCCGTTGGCTAGGTGACAAGGCTGGAGCGCCGGAAATCCGGCGTCTGTGGCCTATTCGGGGGAGTGGAAGCTGAGGCTGTAGTTGACCGCTTTGGCGCCCGGATCCTTGATCTCCAGGGAGATGTGGATGGGTGTCTGCGGCGGCATCTCGTCCTGGCCGGCCAGCTCGCCGCTGAGGTACTCGCTGGGGCGGAAACGGCTGCTGGCGATCAGCTGGCCGTTGAGGTCGGCGAAGCGCAGTTCCAGCAGCGGGAAAGGCTGGGCGAACTGGGCGCGGTTGTAGAGGATGGCGTCGACCATCAGCGCGTCCATGTATTGCGGATGACTGCGCACCACGAGGTTGGTGCTGCGGATCTGCGCGATATCGACCTTGGACGGCAGGGTGCAGCCGATTTCCGGGCAGATCGCCTCGAACCAGGGCCGGTACTGGTCCTGACGTGCCAGTTCCTCGAAGTGATACACCGTGTACTGGGTGGCCAGCGCGCCGGCGGCGATGATGTTCAGCAGGCCCCAGCCGATCCAGCGGCCCCAGGGCTTCTTCGGCTGCTGCCAGTCGAGGTGGAGCGGGTCTTCGCTGAGTTCCAGCAGGCTGTCGTCGCGCAATGCCGGTTCGCTGCGCACCGGCTTGGCGGGCTGTGCCGGCGTCGGCTCGGCGGCGATGCGGTAGTCGCCATCGGCGATCTCTTCGGCATCCTCTTCATCGGCGGCGGACAGGTTGCCCAGCGGCGGCTCCTCACGTTCCGCAGGCGGCTCCTCGACGGGCTTGGCGCGAACCTGGGGTTCGGCGCGCAGCGGCTCGGGTGCGGGCTCCGGGCGCGGGCGCACGGGCGCCATGGTGGCGGTCTTGCGTGGCGGCTCGTCCTTGATCAGCGATTCGGCCCAGCTCTCGTCGTGGCGATTGTCTTCCTCGTCGGCATGCAGCAGGTGTGTGCCCGGCTTGGGGGCGCTGTCCATTGCCAGGAATTCGCGGGACAGCTGCATTTCCTGTTCTTCCAGCTTGGCCAGTTCCTCGTCGAGGTCGAGGCTGTCCAGGTCCAGATCGTCGTGAATCCACAGGGTGTCGACGGACTTCTTCTCGGCCGCTGCGGGTTGGGCAGGCTTGGCCGGTACCGTAGTCGGCGCCGGTTGCGCGGCGACCGGTTGGGCCGGCGCGCTGGGCGCGGGCACTGCAGCTGCGGCTGGTGCCGGACGGGGTGCGGGCGCAGGCGCTGCCGGGGCCGAGGGGCGCGCGGCAGTCGGCGCTGTGGTCGGTTTGCTGACCCGATTCTGATCCACCAGCAGTTGCTGGGCGGCATTGAACACGCGCATGCAGGCCCCGCAGCGCACGGCGCCATGGGCTGCGCCCAGCTGCGCGCGACTGATGCGGAAGCTGGTACGGCAGTGGGGGCATTGGGTGACGAAGCTGTCGGTCATGCGGCGGTCCGTGCGAAACAGGGCGCTAGTTTACCCAAGCCGGGGCCCGGGTCGACAAGCTCTAGGCGCGTTTGACGCCGCTGATGCGTACCCAGCCGTCCTTGATCGCGGTCGGATCGAGGTCGAAGGCGTCTGCATAGGCTGCGCGTACCTCCTCGGCCTGCTCGGCGAGGATGCCGGACAGCGCCAGGCGGCCGCCGGCCTTGACCAGGGCGGTGATCTGCGGTGCCAGGGAGACCAGCGGGCCCGCCAGGATGTTGGCGACCACCACGTCGGCCGGCTGTTGCGGCATGTCGGCGGGCAGGTAGACCGGGAAACGCGCCGGATCGATGCCGTTGCGTCCGGCATTGTCGCGCGAGGCCTCCAGCGCCTGCGGGTCGATGTCGGTGCCGATGGCCTGCGGCGCGCCGAGCAGCAGGGCGGCAATCGCCAGGATGCCCGAGCCGCAGCCAAAGTCGATCACCGTGCAGTCATTCAGGTTCTGACCGTCCAGCCATTCCAGGCACAGCGCGGTGGTCGGGTGGGTGCCGGTACCGAAAGCCAGGCCCGGATCGAGCAGCAGGTTGACCGCCTCCGGCTCAGGCGCGGCGTGCCAGCTCGGCACGATCCACAGGCGCTGGCCGAAGCGCATGGGCTGGAAGTTGTCCATCCAGCTGCGTTCCCAGTCCTGGTCTTCGATGTGCTCGATCTCGTGGGCCGGCAGTTCGCCGCCGGTCAGCAGCTGCAGGTGCGCGACCAGGTTGGCCGGGTCGGTATCGGCCTCGAACAGCGCCAGCAGGTGGGTGTTGGACCACAGCGGAGTGGTGCCCAGGTCCGGCTCGAAGATCGGCTGGTCTTCGGCGTCCATGAAGGTGACCGACACGGCGCCGACGCCGAGCAGGGCATCCTCGTAGGTTTCCGCCTGTTCCGGGGTGATGGCGAGACGGACTTGTAACCAGGGCATGGCGAACCTCATGGACGGTGTTGCGTGGGCGCGCAGCTTACTTGAGGGGGCGGCGCCCCGCCAGTTCAGGCGCTGAAACGACAAGGGCCGCCCGAGGGCGGCCCTTGTTCACGGCAGGATAATCAGTGCTTATCCATGCCCAGCTTCTTCTCGAGGTAGTGAATGTTCACACCCCCTTTGAGGAAGCCCTTGTCGCGGGTCAGGTCGCGGTGCAGCGGGATGTTGGTCTTGATACCGTCGACCACGATCTCGTCCAGGGCGTTGCGCATGCGTGCCATGGCTTCGTCGCGGGTACGACCGTAGCTGATCAGCTTGCCGATCAGCGAGTCGTAGTTCGGCGGTACCGAGTAGCCGCTGTACAGGTGCGAGTCGACGCGGATGCCGTTGCCGCCCGGGGCGTGGAAGTGCTTGACCTTGCCGGGGCAGGGCATGAAGTTGTCCGGGTCTTCGGCGTTGATCCGACACTCCAGGGCGTGGCCGAGGATCTTCACGTCTTCCTGCTTGATCGACAGCTTGTTGCCGGCGGCGATGCTGAGCATCTCCTTGACGATGTCGATGCCGGTGACCATCTCGGTGACCGGGTGTTCGACCTGCACGCGGGTGTTCATCTCGATGAAGTAGAAGCGACCGTCTTCATAGAGGAACTCGAAGGTGCCGGCGCCGCGGTAGCCGATTTCGACGCAGGCATCGACGCAGCGCTTGAGCACTTCGGCGCGGGCCTTCTCGTCGATCTGCGGAGCGGGGGCTTCTTCCAGCACCTTCTGGTGCCGGCGCTGCAGCGAGCAGTCGCGGTCATACAGGTGGATAGCGTTGCCCTGGCCGTCGGACAGCACCTGGACTTCCACATGGCGCGGGTTGCCGAGGAACTTCTCCAGGTAGACCATCGGGTTGCCGAACGCAGCTCCGGCTTCGGTGCGGGTCAGCTTGGCCGACTTGATCAGGTCTTCTTCCTTGTGCACCACGCGCATGCCGCGACCGCCGCCGCCGCCAGCGGCCTTGATGATCACCGGGTAGCCCACTTCACGGGCGATGCGCAGGGCTTCTTCCTCGTCTTCCGGCAACGGGCCATCGGAGCCCGGGACCACCGGCACGCCGGATTTGATCATGGCTTCCTTGGCGGACACCTTGTCGCCCATCAGGCGGATCACGTCGCCGGTCGGGCCGATGAAGGCGAAGCCGGACTTCTCGACGCGCTCGGCGAAGTCGGCGTTCTCGGCCAGGAAGCCATAGCCCGGGTGGATGGCGGTGGCGCCAGTCACTTCGGCGGCGCTGATGATGGCCGGAATGCTCAGGTAGGACTGCGCGCCCGGCGCCGGGCCGATGCACACGGTCTCGTCGGCCAGGCCCAGGTGCATCAGGTCACGGTCGGCGGTGGAGTAGACGGCCACCGTCTTGATGCCCATTTCCTTGCAGGCGCGCAGGATGCGCAGGGCGATTTCGCCACGGTTGGCGATCAGGACTTTCTCCAGCTTCTGCATCGCAGGTTCCCCGCGCATCAAACGATGGTGAACAGGGGCTGGTCGTACTCAACCGGCTGGCCGTTCTCGACGAGGATCGACTCGATCACGCCGCTGGCCTCGGCCTCGATGTGGTTCATCATCTTCATGGCTTCGACGATGCACAGGATGTCGCCTTTCTTCACGGTCTGGCCGACTTCGGCGAAGTTGGCCGAGGTTGGCGAGGCGGCGCGGTAGAAGGTGCCGACCATTGGCGAGCGCACCACGTGACCGTTCAGCTTGGCGGCGGCCGGCGCGGCGTCGGCCGCCGGGGCGGCAGCGGCGACCGGTGCAGCCGGGGCGGCGACCGGGGCCGGAGCGGCGGCGTAGATCGGCTGGGCGGCCATGGCCTTGTTGCTGTGGCGGCTGATGCGCACGGACTCTTCGCCCTCGCGGATTTCCAGCTCGTCGATACCGGACTCTTCCAGCAGCTCGATCAGTTTTTTGACTTTACGGATATCCATAGTTTTGCAACTCCCAAGGGTGAGGTCAGGGGCGTTCTAATTGTTCCAGGGCAGCCTCCAAAGCCAAGCGGTAGCCGCTGGCGCCGAGGCCGCAGATCACTCCCACCGCTACGTCGGAAAAGTAGGAGTGATGGCGGAAGGGTTCGCGCTTGTGCACGTTGGACAGGTGCACTTCGATGAATGGGATGCTCACCGCCAGCAACGCGTCACGTAATGCGACGCTGGTGTGAGTGAAAGCGGCCGGATTGATGACGATGAAGTCGACTCCTTCACCTTTCGCCGCATGAATGCGCTCGATCAGCTCGTACTCGGCATTGCTCTGCAGGTACAGCAGGTGGTGGCCGGCGGCGCGGGCGCGCTGCTCCAGGTCCTGATTGATCTCGGCCAGGGTGGTGGCGCCGTATTTGTCGGGTTCGCGGGTGCCCAGCAGGTTGAGGTTGGGGCCGTGCAGCACCAGTAGGGTGGCCATGGGCGCTTCCTTGTTGTTCTGACCGTGGATTGGCCGGGACTATGCCGAAAGCGCCGCAGGCTGTCCAGTTGCCGGAAATAGTCGGCACGATGGACGAAGTTTGCGGCAGAAATATGACGTTGTCAGTTCTGTCGCGAGGCGGCGCGGGCCAGGCGTTCGGCGAAGTCGGCGGCGCTGATTTCACCTACGACACGCAGATCGGCCCATTCGTCACCCTTTGGCCCGAAGAACAGGATCGCTGGCGGCCCGAACAGTTGGTAACGGTCGAGCAGGGCGCGCTGATCCTCGCGGCTTTCGGTGATGTCGAAGCGGATCAGCCGGTAGCCGCCCAGCTGCGCGGTTACGGTCGGTGCGCTGAGGACCTCGCGCTCGATCACCTTGCAGCTGATGCACCAGTCGGCGTACCAGTCCAGCAGCAGTGGCTGGCCGGCGCTTTTCGCCTCGGCCAGTGCGGCATCCAGTTCGGCCGGGGTGGTCACGGTCTGCCATTCGCCATGCTGCGCGCGGGGCGCCGCGACAGCTGCACCGACCTGGGCCTGCCCCAGCGGGCGCAGCGGATCGCTCTCACCCTGCAGGGCGCCGACCCAGGCGACCAGCGCGTAGACCAGCAGCGGCAGGCCGATCAGCTGCGCCAGCTTCTGGTGGTGGGTCTTGGGCGTCAGCTCCAGCACGCCTAGCCACAGGGCGATACCGGCAGCCAGCAGGCCCCACAGCGCCAGGGCGACCGGGCCGGGCACCACGCGTTCGAGCAGCCACACGGCCACAGCCATCAGCAGGGCGCCGAAGGCATTGCGCACGGTGACCATCCACGGGCCGGACTTCGGCAGCAGGGCGCCGCCACCGACGGCAAACAGCACCAGCGGCGTGCCCATGCCCAGGCCCAGGGCGAGCAGCTTGAGGCCGCCGCCGAGGGCGTCGCCGCTGCTGCTGATATAGAGCAGCGCGCCGGCCAGCGGCGCTGACACGCAGGGCGACACCAGCAGGCTGGAGAGCACACCGAGGGCTGCGGCGCTGAGGATGGTGCCGCCATGCAGGCGTTGACTCAGGCGCTGCAGGCGACCGTCGATGGCGGCCGGCAGGCGCAGTTCGAGGAAGCCCAGGCTGGCGGCGCCGAACAGGGCGAAGAAGATGGCGAATGGCGCCAGCACCCAGGGCGACTGCAGGCGCGCCTGCAGGTTGAGTTCGGCGCCGAACAGGCCCATCAGCGCGCCGAGGATGGCAAAACTGAGTGCCATCGGCAGTACGTAGGCCAGCGACAGCACCAGGCCACGAGCGCCGCCGGGTTGGCCGCGCAGCACCACGCCGGTGAGGATCGGCAGCATCGGCAGCACGCAGGGGGTGAAGGTCAGGGCCAGGCCGCCGAGGAAGAACAGCGCCAGTTCCTTCCAGGTCCAGCCGGCCGGTGCCGGTGCCGGTGCGCTGGGCGCTGTGCTGGCAGCCGGTTCGGTCGGTGCCGCGCCCTGGCCGTCGACTTCGATGCGCTCGTTTTCCGGTGGGTAGCACAGGCCCTTGTCGGCGCAGCCCTGGTAGGACACATGCACGGTGAAGGGCAGGTCGATGGGGTTGTCGATCGGCAGGTCGATGTCGGTGACGCCGTAGTACACCTCGACATCGCCAAAGTACTGGTCGTGCTTGGGCTTGCCCGCCGGCAGCCGCGCTTCGCCCTTGGCCAGGTCGCTGGGCTCGATGCGGAACTTGAACTGGTGGCGATAGAGGTAATAGCCCTCGGCCGCCACGAAGCGCAGCTTCACCGACTGGGCGTCACTGCTCACCAGGCTGAGGCGGAAGGCCTCGCGCACCGGCAGGAAGTCGCTGCTGTTGTTCAGCGGAGTATCTTCGATCACGCCGCGCGGGGCCGGGTCGTCGAACAGACCAGCCAGGGCGGGGAGGGTGAACAGCAGCAGGAACAGAGGGAGCAGACGGCGCATGACGGGCTCGCACGACGGACTTGGCGGGCATCATACCCAAGTCCGGCAGCGGACCCCAGGCGACCGGGTGGCGCAGTGCGTAAGCGGATATTGTCGGCCGACGCGCGGCGGCTAGGCGACGCGAAATGCCTGCACCGCCGTGTGCAGCTGGCTGCCCAGTTGCAGCAGCTGTTCGCCCTGGGCGCGGCCCTCGCCGATGCGGGTCAGGTTGTCCCCGCCCAGGCTGTGGATGCGTTCGCTGCGGTTGCGGATTTCACTGGCGGCGCCGCCCTGCTGAGCGGTGGCCTCGGCGATGCGCTCGGCCATGCTGGCGATGGTGCGGATGGCTCCGACCACCTGATCCAGTGCGCCGTCGGCCTGTTCGGCCTGGCTGGCCGTGGTCTCGGCATGCTCGACCTGGGCGCGCATGGCCGCCACTGACTGCTGGGCGGCTTGCTGCAGGCGGGCGATCAGTTGCTGGATTTCTTCGGTCGCCCCACTGGTGCGCTGGGCCAGCGAGCGTACTTCTTCGGCGACCACGGCGAAGCCGCGGCCCATCTCGCCGGCGCGTGCCGCCTCGATGGCGGCGTTGAGGGCGAGCAGGTTGGTCTGTTCGGCCACGCCGCGAATCACCGTGAGCACCTGGCCGATGGTGGCGGTCTCGGCGGCCAATTGTTCGATCGACTGGGCGTTGCCCTGTACCTCGCCCACCAGATCATGCAGGCCCTTGAGGCTCTGTTCGATCACCCGCTGGCCCTGCTCCACGGCGCGGCTGGCGGCGCGGCTGGCATCGGCGGCCTGGCTGGCGTCAGCGGCCACGCTGGCGATGGTGTGTTCGAGCTCGCCAAGGGCGTCGCGAATCTGCGCCGTGTCGGCCAGCTGGCGCTCGGCGCCGCCGTGCAGGCCCTGGCTCAGCTCGGCCAGGGTGCGGCTGCTGCCAGCCACCTCGCCAGCATGCTGGTGGATGGTGCCGACCAGCTCGACCAGGTATGTACGCAGTCGGTTCAGAGAATCCTCGATGTCGCGCATCTCGCGGGTGCGTGCCTGCAACCGGATATCGGCGGCGAAGTCGCCCCCTGCCCAGGTCGACAGGGCCGGAGCCAGGCGCGTGAGGACATGGCTCATGCGCCGCTGGATCTGGTCGAGGAACAATGCAATCAACAGGATCAGGCCAATTGCCAGGCCTTGCACCAGGCGCACTTCGCCCTGGATACGCGCATGCTCGGCGCGTACCTCCGGTTCCAGCGCGGCCAGGGCCTGCTGCAGGTCATCGACCCGTCTGGTGCTCGCGCTGGCCAGTTCGGCGCGCTGGCGGACCAGCGCCTGGGTGCGCTGCAGTTCGGCCGGATAGCGCTTGAGCAGGCTGCTCAACTCGCGCTTGAGGGCGATGCCCTGATCCTCGGCCTGCTCGTCTTCGGCGCCGCTGTCCAGGCCGAGCATGGCGGCGAAGCTGTTGCCGGCGTCGCTGCTCTCGGTGACGCCGAGCAGCGGCAGGCTTTGCAGTTCGCTGGCGCGCAGGCTGAGTGCCGCCAGTTCGCGCTCCACGTCACCGGCCAGCTCGCTGCGGCCACTGCTGACCAGCTTGCCGCGAGCGTGGGCGAGACGCGCCAGGTGTTGAGCGGCCTGGAAGAGCGTCAAGGAGTAAGTGCTGGCCTGTGTGTTGCCGCTCGTGGTGGCGTATTGCTGCAGCTGATCCAGGGTTCCGCCGATTTCGCGTTCGGCCTGCAGCAGCAGGCCTTGCGGGTCGCCCGCCAGCTTGCCGGCGGCGAGCAGATCGCCGGCGACGAACTGGCTGAGCTCTTCCAGGCTCGGGCGCAGGTTGTCGGCCAGGTGGGGCGGCAGTTCGCCGAGTTGCGTGGCCAGTGCCTCGATGGCCTGCTGGGCCTGCTTGTGGCGCAGGGCGTCGCCGCTGCCCAGGTAGGCCTGGACGTTGTCCGCGACCTGGTGCTGAAACTGTTGTGACAGGCTCAGGTATCGCTGCATCAGCAGGTAAGGACGCTCCAGCGCGGTCTCGGACCACCAGAGGGTGCCGCCGAGGGCGACACAGGCGGTGACCAGCAGGACGGTGGAGAGGTTGGTGAGCTGCTTGAGACGCATGATCGGGCACCGGGGGAGCAACGAGGTGGTGCCTGGAGGTTATTGCGATTTGGTTACGGCTTTATGACGGCGTGATCTGGGTCACGCTTCGTCGAGGAAGATTTCGACCCGGTTACGGCCGCCTCGCTTGGCGATATAAAGCGCCTGGTCGGCCTGCTTGGACAGGGTGTTGCCGTCCATCCCGTCGCGCAGCTCGGCGATGCCGCAGCTGAAGGTGCAGGACAGGTCGTGCGGTTGTGCCGGGTAGTGGATCTCGGCGAAGCGCCGGCGGATCTCGTCGAGCACCTTGGCGGCGGCCACGGCATCGGTATCCGACAGCACGACGGCGAATTCCTCGCCGCCGTAACGGCCGATATGGTCGGTCTTGCGCAGACGCTGCTTGAGGAACAGTGCCAGGCTCTTGATCACTCGATCGCCCATGGGGTGGCCATAGGTGTCGTTGACCTTCTTGAAGTGGTCAATGTCGAGCATGGCGAAGGTCAGCGGCTGGCCGTCGCGGCGGGCGCGGAAGCGCGCATCTTCCAGCAGCTGCAGGGTGTGGGTGTGGTTGTACAGCCCGGTGAGGCTGTCGCGCACCATGCGCGCCTTGAGGTTGCGTGCCCGCGCCGCGCGGTTGCGCACGGTGGCGATCAGGTGGCGCGGCTTGATCGGCTTGGTCAGGAAGTCATCGCCGCCCTCGCTCATGGCGTCGAGCTGCTTGTCCAGGTCGTCCTCGGCGGACAGGTAGATGATCGGTACGCTGACATAGCGGTCGTTGTGGCGGATCACCTTGGCCAGCTCGGTGCCGTTGCACTCGGGCATGTACATGTCGAGGATGATCAGGTCGGGCTGGAACTCGGCCAGCTCGGCCATCGCCTGGATCGGCTCGGTGAGGGTGCGGGTGACGATGCCGGCGCTGTTCAGTACCCGCTCGGTGTGGGTGGCCTGGGCCCGCGAGTCATCGACGATCAGCACCTTGTAGGGGTCGTAGTGGACCACGTTGGTGAGGATCTCGATGCGCTCGATCAGGCCGGAGGCGTCCAGGCTGCCGGTGAAGAACTCCTGACCACCGGCGCGCACGGCGGCCAGGCGGGTCGGGGTATCGACGTCGTCATGGCTGAAGAACAGTAGCGGCAGCTTCTGCTCCAGGCCTTGCTGCGCCTCGGCAGCCAGCTGCAGGCCGAGGCCCGGGCCGGCGAAGTCCACTTCCATCAGAATGGCGGCCGGATGACGCTCGGCCATGGCGGCGCGGAACGCAGCGGCGCTGCCGAAGTGCTGGGCGCTCAGGCCGAAGAACTCCAGCTGCTGGGCCAGGCGCTGGGCACGGTCCTGATCCTGCAGGGCCAGGTACACCGGTTTGCGCAGTGGTGGCAGGAAGGTCTGCTCGTACTGGTCGCCATGGCGCAGGCCGGTGCGCGACAGGCGCTGCATGAGCTGGTTGAGTTCGGTGATCAGCTGGCTGTTGAGACGGCCGCGGTTGCCTTCCACGGTTTCCAGGCACTGACCGATGCCGCGGGCCAGCTGGATGTGCAGGTCCTGTTCGAAGCGTTCCGCGTAGCGCAGCAAGCCGAGGTTGGTCTCCGCCAGTTCGGCCATGACGCCCGCGCCCCACTCTTCCTGTTGCAGGCGCTGCCACACTTCCAATACCTGGCGGGCCTGGTGGATCACGCGCTTGGCGAAGTGTTGCTTGAGGCGGTCGCGACTGGGATCTTCGTGCTCGTTCATGACAGACATCTGATGGTAATCCAGCTGATGGCTGGGTGATGGCATGATGCTACCACTGGTAACATATCCCAGGGTTGCCGTCGGTCATTTGGCGTCAAACCGCCAGCATTTGGCCGATTTGCCGCCTTTCCGGGCATTCCGACACTGCTTGTGCGCTGCGCTTCACTTATAGTGCGGGACAATGGTCCGCCGCGGAAAGGGGTGGATCGGGCGAGACGAGCAATCAAGGACCAAGATCATGCTGGACTGGAAGAAAGGTACGGACGAGTTGCGTGGCAACGTCAGCGACTCGGTGGACAACGCGCGTAGCTACTTCGGCGGCCTGTGGCTGAGCCGCACCCTGGGCACCCTGCTCGGGCTCTACCTGCTGGCCGCCATGCTGGTGGGCTGGTACTGGAGCCAGGAACCCGAGCTGTTCCCCGTACAGCAGCACGCTCAGGCGGCTGCCGAGCAGGCGCAGCGCAAGCTGGTCAGCGGCTACACCACGGTGGAAACCCTCAAGCAGGTGTCCGGCACCCTGCTGAACAAGCCGGGTGGCTACCTCTCCAACGACATCGCGCCACCCGGTCTGTGGCTGGATAACATGCCGGCCTGGGAGTACGGCGTGCTGGTGCAGGTGCGTGATCTGTCGCGGGCCCTGCGCAAGGACTTTGCCCGCTCGCAGTCGCAGTCCACCGAAGACTCGCGGCTGATCAAGGCCGAGCAGCGCTTCAACTTCGACAACAAGAGCTGGGCCCTGCCTGCCTCCGAGGATGAGTACGCCGCCGGCCTCAAGTCGCTGGACAGCTACCTGGCCGCGCTGGCCGATCCGAGTCAGCCCTCGGCGCAGTTCTATGCCCGTGCCGACAACCTCAACAGCTGGCTGGGCGATGTCGCGACCCGCCTGGGCTCGCTCTCGCAGCGGCTGTCGGCGAGTGTCGGTCGCGTCCGCTTGAATACCGATCTTCCGGAGGGCAAGGTCGCTGTGGATGGCGAGAACCTGGCGGGCCGTGAAGAAGAGGTGAAGACCCCCTGGCTGCAGATCGACAACGTGTTCTATGAGGCCCGTGGTCAGGCCTGGGCGCTGTCGCACCTGCTGCGTGCCATCGAGGTGGACTTCGCCGACGTGCTGGCGAAGAAGAACGCCACCGTCAGCGTGCGGCAGATCATCCGCGAGCTGGAGGCGGCCCAGGAGCCACTGTGGAGCCCGATGGTGCTCAATGGCAGCGGCTACGGCGTGCTGGCCAACCACTCGCTGGTGATGGCCAACTACATCTCCCGCGCCAACGCCGCGATCATCGACCTGCGTACCCTGCTGAGCCAGGGCTGATGGATATCTCCGCACGCGAGGCGGCGCACCGGGCCGCCTCCGACCTGGAGCGGGTCGCCTGGGTCGACGAGCAGGATCGCCTGCTCGGCGGCCTGCAGCGGGCCGAGCTGCGCGAACGCGGATTGATTGGCCGTGGCACCTTCATCCTGCTGTTCAACACGCGCGGCGAGCTGTGCGTACACCGGCGCACCCTGAGCAAGGCGATCTACCCCGGCTACTGGGACGTGGCCGCCGGCGGCATGGTCGGCGAGGGCGAGAGCTATGCCGAGTCCGCCGCCCGCGAGCTGCACGAGGAGCTGGGCATCGCCGGTGTACCGCTGCGCGAGCACGGCCGCTTTCATTTCGCCGAGCCGGGCAACCGTCTGTGGGGCGCAGTGTTCTCCGCCATCTCCGACGCCCCGTTGCTGTTGCAGCCGGAGGAGGTGCTGGAGGCGCGCTTCATCGCCCCGCAGCAGGCGCTGGCCGAAGCGCAGGCCAAACCCTACTGCCCGGACTCGCTGCAGGCACTGCGCCTGTACCTGGCGAGCTGATCGGCAACCCGCGCCCGGCGCGGCTTTGTGCAGTATTTCCGGGCATGGCGTGCGTGATGCCGCACAAGGTCGCCAATCCGTCGATCAATGGCGCAATTTCGCACTTAGCATCGCGGTCTTTTGCCCTTACACTGCGCCACCTTCAACGCCAGGCGCCATGCCTGGTTGCGCTGCCCCTGCCTGAGTGGGGCCTCGCGGTCGGCCTCCCCGCCGGCCAGTCGCTATCCTGACCCCTACGAGGAAAAGCCGGTGGTCAAGAAAGCTGCGTCGTTCTCCGCCCTCGGCGGTCTCGTCTATTCCACCGATGCCGGTCGGCACTGCCCCGACTGTGGCCAGCCCGTGGCCGCCTGCATCTGCAAGCAGAGCCGGATCCCCGAAGGCGACGGCATCGCCCGTGTGCGCCGCGAGACCAAGGGCCGTGGCGGCAAGACCGTCACCACCGTCACCGGCGTGCCGCTGGCTGAGCCCGAGCTGAAGGAGCTGGCCAGCGCGCTGAAGAAACGCTGCGGTTGCGGCGGCGGGCTCAAGGACGGCGTGATCGAAATCCAGGGCGACATGGTCGAGCTGCTCCTCGAAGAGCTGACTAAGCGTGGTTTCAAGGCCAAGAAGTCCGGCGGCTGAACCGCCACTTCCTAAACTTCTCTGCGGCAGGGGCGGTCCACACTCCTGCAACCTTCATCTGATGCATTACCCGTGCTGCCCGGCGGCAGCCCTTTCTCGCCTACAGGAGACCTCGATGGCCGCAAGACGCACCCGCAAAGACGATGGCAGCCAATGGACAGTCGCGGACAGCCGCAGCGTATATGGCATTCGCCACTGGGGCGCCGGCTTCTTCTCGATCAATGATGCCGGTCGGGTGGAAGTGCGCCCGAACGGCCCGGACAGCGCGCCCATCGATCTCTATGCGCAGCTCGACGACCTGCGCGGCAGCGGCCTGTCGCTGCCGCTGCTGGTGCGCTTCCCGGAGATCCTGCAGTACCGCGTGCGCCAGCTGACTAGCGCCTTCGACGCGGCCATCGAGCGCCTCGAATACGGCAGCCGCTACACCGCCCTGTACCCGATCAAGGTCAACCAGCAGGAGGCGGTGGTGGAGAACATCATCGCCACCCAGGACGTCTCCATCGGCCTGGAAGCCGGTTCCAAGCCCGAGCTGATGGCCGTGCTGGCACTGGCACCCAAGGGCGGCACCATCGTCTGCAACGGCTACAAGGACCGCGAGTTCATCCGCCTGGCCTTGATGGGGCAGAAGCTCGGTCACAACGTGTTCATCGTGATCGAGAAGGAGTCCGAGGTGCAGTTCGTCATCGAGGAGGCGGCCAAGCTCAAGGTCACCCCGCAGGTGGGCCTGCGCGTACGGCTGTCCTCGCTGGCGTCCTCCAAGTGGGCCGACACCGGTGGCGAGAAGTCCAAGTTCGGCCTGTCCGCCGCGCAGATCCTCGCTGTGGTCGAGCGCTTCAAGGCCGCCAAGCTGGACCAGGGCATCCGCCTGCTGCACTTCCACATGGGTTCGCAGATCGCCAACATCGCCGACTACCGCAAGGGCTTTCGCGAAGCCATCCGCTACTACGGCGAGCTGCGCGGCCTGGGCCTGCCGGTCGACCATATCGATGTCGGTGGCGGCCTCGGCGTGGACTACGACGGCACCCACTCGCGCAATGCCAGCTCGATCAACTACGACATGGAGGACTACGCCTCCACCGTGGTCGACATGCTCAAGGAATTCTGCGACCGCCAGGACATCCCGCATCCGCACATCTTCTCCGAGAGCGGCCGGGCGATGACTGCGCACCACGCCGTGCTGGTGGTGCAGGTGACCGACGTCGAGCGGCACAACGACGACATGCCGCAGATCGACCCGAACGTCGAGCAGCCGGAAGTGCTGCAGAACCTCATCGACCTGCTCGCCGACAGCGACCCGGAGATGGTCGCCGAGAGCTACTGGCGCGCCACCCACTACATCGAGGAAGTGGCCGCGCAGTACTCCGCCGGCAAGCTCAACCTGACCGAGAAGGCGCTGGCCGAGCAGTGCTACTTCGCCATCTGCCGGCGCCTGCACAACCAGCTCAAGGCGCGTCAGCGCTCGCACCGCGCGGTGCTCGACGAACTCAACGACAAGCTGGCGGACAAGTACATCTGCAACTTCTCGGTGTTCCAGAGCCTGCCGGACACCTGGGCCATCGGCCAGATCCTGCCGATCCTGCCGTTGAACCGCCTGGACGAGGAGCCGCTGCGTCGCGCCGTGCTGCAGGACCTGACCTGCGACTCCGATGGCAAGATCCGCCAGTACGTCGACGAGCAGTCGATCGAGACCAGTCTGCCGGTGCACGAGGTGCGCGAGGGCGAGGACTACGTGCTCGGCGTGTTCCTGGTCGGCGCCTATCAGGAGATCCTCGGCGACATGCACAACCTGTTCGGTGACACCGACTCGGTGAACATCTACCAGCGCCCGGACGGCAGCGTGGTGCACACCGGCATCGAGACCCACGACACCATCGAGGACATGCTGCGCTACGTGCACCTGTCGCCCGAGGAGCTGATGACCTACTACCGCGACAAGGTGGCCGGCGCCAAGCTCTCGGCCGCTGAGCGCGCCCAGTACCTGGATGCGCTGCGCCTGGGCCTGACCCGCTCGTCCTACCTGGCGACCTGAGACGCTGGGAGAGGTGCTTGCAGGCAGTGCGCGGCCGCTCCTCCATCTGGTCCAAGCAACAAAAAAGCCCGGCAATCGCCGGGCTTTTTCATGGGAGCTACCTGCTACTCAGCTGGAGTAACCCACCCCGCGTGCCATCAGGCTGGCCAGGAACGGCAGGCAGACCAGCAGGAGCAGCTCGAGGCGGATCACCCAGATGGTGCGCCTGGCCGTGGCCGGGCTGATGTCCGGCGCCTGGCCGGCCAGCAGCGCGTTGCGCCAGTTGAAGAAGGTCAGGGTCGGCACGATCGACAGCAGGCCGATCAGCAGGAACAGGCCGACCTTGGCGTGGAACAGCCCGTTGTGCAGGTAGTAGTCCAGGCCCTTGCCATACCAGACCACCCGCACCGCGCCGGTCACCAGCACCAACCCGGCGGTGATGCCGTAGGCGATGTCGATGCGCAGCAGGCGCTTTGCCGTGGCATGGTCGAGGTCGGCACGGAACAGGATGTGCTCGCAGGTGAGCAGGGCGAACAGCACGAAGATGGACAGGTAATGCAGGCTGGCGGCAATGGCGTCGGCCATGGTGGCTCCCGGGCTCAGAGGTTGTCGGTGGCGTGCAGGGTGCGGTTGCGGCCCTGGCTCTTGGCCTGGTAGAGCGCCGCGTCGGCGCGCTCCAGCAGGTCCGCCTGGCTTTCGCCGGGCAGGATCAGGGCGGTGCCCAGGCTGGTGGTCATGGGGTGCAGCTGGTTGCCGATGTTCATCGGCTCGTCGCAGATGGCATGGCGGATGCGCTCGGCGACCTGGCGCAGCTCCGCGGCATCGTGCACGGCCGGCAGGGCGACGAACTCCTCGCCACCCAGACGTATCAGCAGGTCATCCGGGCGCAGTGCCGTACCCATGCGCCGGGCGCTTTGCCAGAGGACCTGGTCGCCGCCACCATGGCCAAACTGGTCATTGACCTGCTTGAAGTGATCGAGGTCGATGTAGATGGCGCCCAGGCGCAGGCCGACATCCTGCGCGCGGGCCATCTCGCGCTCGAAGAACTGGTTGAGGGCGGCGCGGTTCCACAGCTGGGTCAGCGGGTCGATCAGCGCCTTGCGCTGCTCGCGATCCACCGCCTGGCGCAGCGTTTGGGCCTGCTGGCCCATGCTGCGCATGTGCAGATAACCTTCCACCAGGATGCCAAGGTCGTGCAGGCGCGAGTGTTCGCTCGGGCTGAAGGCGCGGGCTTCGGGGTGGATCAGGCACAGCGTGCCGATTGGCTGGTGGTCGCGGCTGTAGATCGGCTGGCCGGCGTAGAAGCGCACATAGGGTGGCCCGGTGACCACCGGGTTGTCGGCAAAGCGCGGATCGCTCAGGGCGTTTTCCACCACCAGCGGCTGGCGGGCCGCCACGGCGTGGCCGCAGAACGAGGTATCGCGGGGCGCCGAATCGCCGTCTAGGCCGATGCGGGCCTTGAACCACTGACGATCACGGTCGACCAGGCTGATCAGTACGCTTTCCACTTCGAACAGCTCGCGGGTCAGGTGCACCAGGGTATCCAGGTACAGCTCTGCCGGCGTGTCGAGCAGTTCCATGTCGTCCAGGGCGCGCTGGCGCAGGGCTTCATCGGCGGGAATGGGGGCAGGCTGCATATCCGTCTCCACTCAGTGGCTCGTCGCGAGCCAGGCATCTTGGCGTTGCAGGCGCCAGCCGAGGATGGCCAGGCTGAGGCCGCGCATCAGCATAAAGCATAGGAGAGCCAGCCACAGGCCGTGATTGTCCAGATCCTGCAGCAGTGCACCGAAAACCAGCCCCAGGGCGACGCTGACCAGCATGGCGTCGCGCATCTCCCGGGCTCGCGTGGCGCCGATGAACAGGCCGTCGAGCAGGTAGCTCCACACCGCGATCAGTGGCAGCAGCGCCAGGTAGGGCAGGTAGGGGTAGGCGGCGTTGCGCACCTCGGCGATGTCGCTCTGCAGTTCGATGAACAGCCGCCCGCCGAGCAGGAACAGCAGGGCGAACAGCAGGCTGCCGAGCAGCGACCAGCCCCCCGCGACCAGCAGGGCGCGGCGCAGCGCCAGGCGGTCGCGGGCGCCGATGGCGTGGCCGCACAGGGCCTCCACCGCATGGGCCAGGCCGTCCAGGGCGAAAGCGGCGACCAGCAGGCCATTGAGCAGCAGGGCATTGGCCGCCACCGTGGCATCGCCCAGGCGGGTGCCCTGCACGGTGATCAGGAAGAACACCAGGTGCAGGGCCAGGGTGCGGATCAGGATGTCGCGGTTGACTGCCAGCAGCGCGCGCCAGCTGTGCCACTGGCGCAGCTCCGCGCGGTCGACCTGCCCGGGGTGACGGCCGAGGGTGCGCCAGGCGAGTAACAGGCCGAGCAGGGCGCCGCTCCATTCGGCGAGCACCGAGGCGCGGGCCGAGCCGAGCACGCCCCAGTCGAGGCCGAGAACGAACCACAGGTTGAGGGCGATGTTCAGCAGGTTGGTGGTCAGCATCACCGCCAATGCGCCACGGGCATTCTGCGTGCCGAGCAGCCAGCCGATCAGTGCGGCCACCGCCAGGGTCGCCGGCAGGCCGAACAGACGCGCCTGGAAGAACTCGCGGGTCAGCGCCTCGAGTTGCGCCGAGGGCTGCATCAGCTGCAGGGCCACACCGCTCAGTGGAATCGCCAGCAGACCGACCAGCAGGGCGATCAGCGCTGCCAGCACCAGGCTCTGCAACAGCACCTGGCGCAGCGCGCCGCCATCGCCACGGCCCACGGCCTGGGCGGCGAAGCCGGTGGCACTCATGCGCAGAATGCCAAATACACCGACCAGCATGGCGTACAGGCTGCCGCCGACCACCACGGCACCGAGCTGCTGGGTGTGCGGCAGATGGCCGATGACGGCGGTATCCACCAGCGTCACCAGGGGTACCGAGAGGTTGGACAGGATCATCGGTGCGGCCAGGGCCCAGACCTTGCGATGGGTCGGGGTGTGGCGCCAGGCATCGAGCAATATGGACATGGGTACTCCGGAACAGGGCCGCAGTATAGCGCCGCCGGCACTGCTGCCTGGCTGGGGGCTGTGCTCTGTCAGCTACCCGTCGAAGCGGCAGTGAACTGCGTGCTCGTTCCTCGAAGAGCGCAGGGGCCTCGACTATAGTGCCGAGTCTCTGCCGTCACGCTTCCGAGAGTTCGCCATGTCGTACAAAGGATTGTTTCTGGCCGCCGTGTTCGCTTTGCTGAGCGCCTGCGATTCCTCCACTCCCGGCATGCCCGTGGCCCCTTCCGGCAAGCCGGCCGCGCAACAGGATGCGCCCCGCCCGGCGCTGGACAAGGCCGAGCTGGCCAAGCGCTATGCCGACCGTGAACTGACCGTGGCGGATGCCTCGGAAGTCCAGCTGGACGGCGCCAGCACCCTGTCGGTGAGTTTCAGCGTGCCGCTGGACCCGGAGCAGGATTTCGCCGCCAGGTTGCACCTGGTGGACAAGAAGACCGGCAAGGTCGATGGCGCCTGGGAACTTTCCGACAACCTGATGGAGCTGCGTCTGCGCCATCTGGAGCCGCGGCGCAGTCTGGTGCTGTCCATCGACCCTGGCCTGCGCGCGATCAACGGCAGCGAGCTGGCCGCCGAGTACAACACCAGCCTCGACACCCGCGACCTGCAGCCCAGCGTCGGCTTCGCCAGCCGCGGCTCGCTGTTGCCGACCCGTCTGGCCGAGGGCCTACCGGTGATAGCGCTGAACGTCGACAAGGTCAACGTCGAGTTCTTCCGCATCAAGCAGGAGTCGTTGCCCAATTTTCTCGCCCAGTGGGGCCGTAGCTCCAACCTGGACACCTGGCAGTCGCGCGAGCTGCTGCCGATGGCCGAACTGGTCTACAGCGGCCGCTTCGAACTCAACCCGGCGCGCAATACCCGCGAGACCCTGCTGCTGCCGATCGCCGGCCTGGCGCCGTTCAAGCAGCCCGGCGTGTACCTGGCGGTGATGCGCCAGGCCGGTACCTACAACTATTCGCAGCCGGCGACCCTGTTCACCTTGAGCGACATCGGCCTGTCCGTGCACCGCTACCACGGCCGCCTGGACGCCTTCGCCCAGGCCCTGGAAGGCGGCCAGGCGCTGGAGGGCGTGGAGGTCGAACTGCTCGGCGGCAACGGCCAGGTGCTGGCCAGCGCCACGACCGACGATGCCGGCCACGCCGAACTGCCACTGCCGGACAAGGCCGCCGTGGTGCTGGCCCGCCAGGGCGAGCAGACCAGCCTGCTCAATCTCGGCAGCCCGGCCCTGGACCTGGCCGAGTTCGACATCGCCGGCCCGGTGGCCAACCCGCTGCAGTTCTTCGTGTTCGGCCCGCGCGACTTGTATCGCCCGGGCGAGCGGGTGCTGCTCAACGCCCTGCTGCGCGATGCCGACGGCCGTGCGGTGAAGCCGCAACCGGTCAACGTCGAAGTGCGCCGGCCGGACGAGCAGGTCAGCCGCAAGTTCGTCTGGCAGTCCGGTGACAACGGTCTGTACCAGTACCAGCTGCAACTGGCCGGCGAGGCCCCGACCGGGCGCTGGCAACTGCTGTTCGACTTCGGCGGCGGCCGCCAGCAGGTCCATGAATTCCTGGTCGAGGATTTTCTCCCCGAGCGCTTGGCCCTGGAGCTGAAAGGCAGCGACAGTCCGATCAGGCCGAGCGACGCCGCGCGCTTCCAGATCGAAGGCCGCTACCTCTACGGCGCGCCGGCTTCCGGCAATCGCCTCACCGGCCAGGTTTACGTGCGCCCGCTGCGCGAGGCGGTCAAGGCGCTGCCCGGCTATCAGTTCGGCTCGGTCACCGAGGAGGAGTTGAGCCAGGACCTGGAACTGGAAGAAACCACCCTGGACGCCCAGGGCAAGGCCACGGTCGGCGTGGAAAACCGCTGGGCCGAGGCCAAGTCGCCACTGCAGCTGATCCTCCAGGCCAGCCTGCAGGAGTCCGGCGGTCGCCCAATTACCCGCCGCCTGGTGCAGCCGGTGTGGCCGGCCGAGCGCCTGCCGGGCCTGCGCGGCCTGTTTGACGGCGACAATGTGGATGGCGACGGCCTGGCCGAATTCGAAGTGCTGCTGGCCGACCCGGCCGGTAACAAGCTGGCCAGCGACAACCTGCAGGTGCGCCTGATCCGCGAGCGCCGCGACTACTACTGGAGCTTCTCGGAGAGCGAGGGCTGGAACTACCACTACAACGAGAAGTTCCTCAACCTCGGCGAGGAGGGCATCAAGGTCGCCGCCGGCGGCACCGCCAAGGTCAGCTTCCCGGTGGAGTGGGGCCCGTACCGGGTAGAGGTCACCGACCCCGAGACCGGCCTCACCAGCAGCCTGCGCTTCTGGGCCGGCTATTCCTGGCAGGACAACACCGAAGGCGGCGCGGTGCGCCCGGACCAGGTCAAGCTGGCTCTGGACAAGCCGGCCTATCGCGCCGGTGACACGGCCCAGGTCACCGTCACGCCGCCGTCCGGTGGCAGCGGCTACCTGATGGTCGAGTCCAGCGACGGTCCGCTGTGGTGGCAGGAGATCGAGGTGCCTGCCGAGGGCAGGAGCTTCGATATCCCGCTGGCCAAGGAGTGGGCTAGGCATGACCTGTATGTCAGTGCCCTGGTCATCCGACCCGGCGAGCGCAAGGCGGGTGCCACGCCCAAGCGCTCCGTGGGCCTGCTGCACCTGCCGTTCGACCGCGCACCGCGCAAGCTGCAGGTCAGTCTTGAGGCGCCGGAGAAGATGCGCCCGCAGCAGCCGCTGAAGGTCAGGGTGCAGGCGAAGAATGCCGACGGCAGCCCGGCGCAGAAGGTCAATGTACTGGTGGCGGCGGTGGACGTCGGCATCCTCAATATCACCGAATACCAGACGCCTGACCCGTTCGCCGAGCTGTTCGGCCGCAAGGCCTACGGTGTCGACCAGCTCGATGTCTACGGCCAACTGATCGAGGCCGGCCAGGGTCGCCTGGCCAAGCTGGCCTTCGGTGGCGACGCGGCGCTGGCTAAGGGCGGCAAGCGCCCGGATACCAGCGTCACCATAGTCGCGCTGCAGAGCGTGCCGATCGAGCTGAACGCCCAGGGCGAAGGCGACGTCAGCCTGGACATCCCCGATTTCAACGGCGAACTGCGCCTGATGGCCCAGGCCTGGACCGACGAGCGCTATGGCATGGGCGAGGGCAAGACGGTGGTCGCCGCGCCGCTGGTGGCCGAGCTTTCGGCGCCGCGCTTCCTCGCCGGTGGCGATGAGACCAGCGTGGCCCTGGACCTGACCAACCTGTCCGGCGCCGCGCAGAAACTCGAGGTGCAGGTCGAGGCCGAGGGCCAGCTCAGCCTGGCGGACCCCGCCGGCCACCGCGCACCACTGGCCCTCGACCAGGCCCAGCGCCACACCCTGCGCATTCCGGTGCGGGCCATGGGCGGCTACGGCGCTGGCGTGTTGCGGGTCAAGGTCAACGGCCTGAGCCTGCCGGGCGAGAACCTGCCGGCGTTCAGCCGCGAGTGGCGCATCGGCGTGCGCTCGGCCTGGCCGGCGCAGCAGAAACACTTGCGTGGCGTGCTGCAGGGCGACAGCTGGCAGCTGCCAGCCGGCACTCTGGCCGCCTTCGAGCCGGCCGGGCGCGAGGTGCTGCTCAGCGTCTCCAGCCGTCCGCCGCTGAACCTGGCCGAGCAGATCCAGGCGCTCAAGGCCTATCCCTACGGCTGCCTGGAGCAGACCACCAGCGGCCTCTACCCGTCGCTCTATGCCGACGCGGCGACGCTGAAGAAGCTTGGCCTGGAAGGCGAGCCGGAAGAGCAACGGCGCAACTCCATCGAGATCGGCATCGAGCGCCTGCTCGGCATGCAGCGCTACAACGGTAGCTTCGGCCTGTGGGGCTCGGACAGCGACGAGGAGTTCTGGCTGACCGCCTACGTCACCGACTTCCTCCTGCGCGCCCGCGAGCAGGGCTTCGCCGTGCCGCCGGAGGCGCTAGAGAAGGCCAGCGAACGCCTGTTGCGCTTCTTGCAGGATCGCCAGCTGATCGACGCTGGCTACAGCGACAACCTCGACCACACCCGCTTCGCCGTGCAGGCCTACGCCGGCCTGGTGCTGGCGCGCAGTCAGCAGGCGCCGCTGGGCAGCCTGCGTGCGCTGTACGACCGCCGAGGCGACGCCAAGTCAGGTCTGCCGCTGGTGCAGCTGGCCGTGGCCCTGCAGAAAATGGGTGACAAGCCGCGCGCCGACGAGGCCCTGGCCCTCGGCCTGGGGCTCGGCCGCCAGCGCCAGGAGTGGCTGGCCGACTACGGCAGCCCGCTGCGCGACCAGGCGCTGATCTACGCCCTGCTGGAGGAGAACGACCTGGCCGCCAGCAGCCGCGACCAGCTGCTGTTCAGCCTGGCCGAGGAGCGCGCCGTGCAGGACTACCTGTCGACCCAGGAGCGCAACGCCCTGTTCCTCGCCGGCCGGGGCCTGATCAAGACTCCGGAGAAGAGCTGGAGCGCTACCCTGAACAGCGCTGACCAGGTGCGCGAGCTGAATGATGTGCAGCCGGCGCTGAAGCTGGAGGGGGCCAGCCTGAGCGAGCCACTGAGCCTGAGCAGCAGCTTCGAGGGCAAGCTCTATCAGCAGCTGACCCTCTCCGGTTACCCGACCGCCGCCCCGGCGGCGCGCGGCAATAACCTCAGCATCGAGCGCGGTTTCTACGGCCTGGACGGTCGCCCGCTGGATCTTGGCAACCTGGCCAGCGGCCAGCTGCTACTGGTGCACCTGGCGGTGCGCGCCGAGGAGCGGGTGCCCGACGCCCTAGTGGTGGACCTGCTGCCGGCCGGCCTGGAGCTGGAGAACCAGAACCTGGCGCAGAGCGCCGCCAGCCTGGACGACGCCAGCAGCGCGGTGAAGGAGTGGCAGAAGTCGATGCAGAACGCCGCGATCAAGCACCAGGAGTTCCGTGACGACCGCTTTGTCGCGGCCCTGGACGTGAACGGCTACGACACCACCCACCTGCTGTACCTGGCCCGCGCCGTCACCCCCGGCACCTACCGGGTGCCGCCGCCGCAGGTGGAGTCGATGTATCGCCCGGCGTGGAACGCCATCGGGACGACGCCGGAGCGGTTGGTGGTGAAGGGGCGCTGAGTTACGCCCTCTCCCTAACCCTCTCCCGTAAACGGGAGAGGGGACTGGCCGTGCGGGGAAGTAAGGGCCGAGTCACCCCTCGCCCATTTATGGGAGAGGGGCGGGGGAGAGGGTATCAGGAGCAAGGAGGCTCCCATGGGCCTCAAGTTCAAGCGTCAGAAGCCCATAGGCCCCTATATAGTCGACTTCGTCTGCCTGGAGCAGTTTCTGGTGATCGAACTGGACGGCGGGCAGCATATTGAACAGGCCGATCAGGACTGCGAGCGGGATCAGTATCTAAGCGAGCGAGGTTATCGGGTGCTGCGCTTCTGGAATCACCAGGTGCTGGGGGAGATGGAAGCAGTGCTGGAGCGGATTCGTCTGGAAGTCGCGCCCTCTTCCTACGCGGGCCGCCCCGGCCCCTCTCCACTAGGCGTGCCCCCATAAGTGGGCGAGGAGTGACGACAATTGATGGTCCCTGCGCGGACTGCCCCCTCTCCCGTTTACGGGAGAGGGTTGGGGAGAGGGCGACACCTCAACTCACAATCAAACTCAACAACCACAACCCAAGCAACCCATAGACCACCATGCGCACGAAAGCCTTGCGCATGCCGGCGCGGACGGCGGCGTAGAGCAGCAACAGGCCGCAGACCATGGCGACGATGCTGAGCAGGCCGACATTGGTGCCCAGCGCCGACGCCATACCGTCGAGGAAGCTGCGGCCGATGTCGGCGAAGAATCCGAAGAAGCCGCTGAGGGCCTCGACGATGAAGCGGATCAGGGTGCCGAGGGCATGCCCCAGCCATTCGAAGAAGTCTTGGATCAAGGTATGAATACCCGCAGTGCCGCTAAGAGTTGCCGACCAGCATGCCATAGCCAGCGTCCCCTGCGCAGCGAGGGCCGGCGATGAAGCGTTGGCGGCGCAGGTTGGCACTGCTTGCTCTGCCGCTGGCGCTGCTGTGGCTGGCCGATCGCCTGTTCCCGCTGCCGTTGCCCGAGGACGGCCTGGCCCGCGTGGTGCTGGCCGAGGACGGCACGCCGCTGTGGCGCTTCGCTGATGCCGACGGCGTGTGGCGCTATCCGGTGGTGCCGGAGGAGGTTTCGCCCTATTACCTCGAGGCGCTGCTGACCTACGAGGACCGCTGGTTCTACCAGCACCCCGGGGTCAACCCACTGGCCCTGGGCCGGGCCGCCTGGCAGAACCTGTCCGGCGGGCGTGTGCTGTCCGGTGGCAGCACCCTGTCGATGCAGGTGGCGCGCCTGCTCGACCCACACGAGCGCAGCCTCGCCGGCAAGCTCAAGCAGCTGTGGCGCACCCTGCAGCTGGAGTGGCACCTGTCCAAGGACGAGATCCTCGCCCTCTACCTCAACCGCGCGCCCTTCGGTGGCACCCTGCAGGGCGTGGCGGCGGCCAGCTGGGCCTACCTGGGCAAGCCGCCGAGCCAGCTGACCCGCGCCGAGGCGGCGTTGCTCGCCGTGCTGCCGCAGGCGCCCAGCCGGCTGCGTCCGGACCGTCATCCCGAACGCGCCCAGGCCGCGCGGGACAAGGTGCTACGGCGTATGGCGCAATTCGCGCAATGGCCGCAGGCGGCGGTGGACGAGGCGCTGCAGGAGCCGGTGTTGCTGGCGCCGCGCCAGGAACCCAACCTGGCGTCGCTGCTGGCGCGACGGTTGAACGTGGCGGGCAGCCCGCCGCTGATCCGCACCACCCTCGATGCCAATCTGCAGCGACGGCTGGAAGACCTGCTGCTGGGCTGGCGCGCGCGCCTGCCGGAGCGCACTTCGGCGGCCATCCTGGTGGTCGACAGCGAGAGCATGGCGGTACGCGCCTACCTCGGCTCGCTGGATGTCGGCGACGACAAGCGCTACGGCCATGTCGATATGATCCGCGCCCAGCGCTCGCCCGGCTCCACCCTCAAGCCGTTCCTCTACGGTCTGGCCATGGACGCCGGGTTGATCCATTCCGAGTCGCTGCTGCAGGACGTGCCGCGACGTTACGGCGACTACCGGCCGGGCAACTTTGCCGCCGGCTTTATCGGCCCAGTGTCGGCCAGTGAGGCCCTGGCCACCTCGCTCAACCTACCCGCTGTGCAGTTGCTGGAAGCCTACGGACCCAAGCGCTTCGCCGGCGAGCTGCGCGGTGCCGGCGTGCCGCTGGCGTTACCGGCTGGCGCCGAGCCGAACCTGGCGCTGATCCTCGGCGGCGCCGGCAGCCGCCTGGAAGAGCTGGTGGCTGGCTATAGCGCCTTCGCCCGCAATGGCTTGGCCGCGCGGCCACGGCTGCAACCGCAGGACGCACTGCACGAGCGGCGTCTGCTCTCGCCCGGATCGGCCTGGATCGTGCGGCGCATTCTTGCCGGGCAGGCGCGGCCGGACCGTGATCCGCGCGCCGAGCTGGTGCAGCGTCCCGTGTTGGCCTGGAAGACCGGCACCAGCTACGGCTTCCGCGATGCCTGGGCGATCGGCGTCGGTCCGCGCCACCTGATCGGGGTGTGGATCGGTCGCCCGGACGGCACCCCGGTGCCCGGCCAGTTCGGCCTGGCGTCGGCCGCGCCATTGCTGTTGCAGGTGCACGACCTATTGGTCAACCGCGACCGCCAGCGTGGCCTGGCGCCGCCGGTGCAGGCGGTGCCGGCGGGCATCGGCGTGGCGGCGATCTGCTGGCCGCTGGGCCAGGAACTGGCCCGCGACGACCCCAATTGCCGGCGCCAGCGTTTCGCCTGGACCCTGGATGGCACCGTGCCGCCGACCCTGCAGGCCGCCGATCAGCCGCTGGGCCTGGGCTTGAGTCAGCGCGTCTGGCTGGATGCACATGGCTGGCAGGTGGCGGCCAGCTGTGAAGGCGCGCGGGAATCCCAGATCGCCCTGTGGCCGGCGCCGCTTGAGCCCTGGCTGCCACGCCGTGAGCGGCGTGCCGCGCGGTTGCCGGCGGCCTCGGCCGAGTGCCCACCGGCAGTGCCGCTACCGGCGGCACCGCTATCGATCGTCGGGGTGCGCGAGGGTGATCGCCTGCGGCGTCCGGCCAGCAGTGCCGGGCCCCTGCAACTCAAACTCGCGGCCGTGGGGGGCAGCGGCACGCGCTGGTGGTTCCTCAATGGCAGGCCGGTGGCCGAAAGTCGGCCCGGCGAGAGCATCGAGCAGAAGCTCACGGCGAGCGGGCTCTATCAGCTCAGTCTGCTGGACCAGAGTGGGGCCACGGCGCGGGTCGAGTTCCTGCTCGGCGACTAGCGTCGGCTCAGGCCTCGGCCAGGGCCAGGCGGTCGCGGCCCTCGGCCTTGGCGCGGTACAAGGCGTCATCGACACGCTTGAAGAAGGCTTCGGCACTCTCATCCCTGGCCGCATCGAAGCCGCCGACCCCCAGGCTGGTGGTCAGCGGCAGACGCTGGTCATGCAGCACGAAGCCCTGCGCCGCCAGTTCGGCACGGAAGCGCTCGGCCAGCTCGCAGGCTTCCTTGAGCGGCGTGCCGGGCATCAGCACGCCAAACTCTTCGCCGCCCAGGCGCAGCAAGGCATCGCTGTCACGGCGGAACACCCGGCGCATGCGCTCGGCAAAGTCGCTGAGGCAGGCGTCGCCAGTGCTGTGGCCGTACTCATCATTGATCCGTTTGAAAAAGTCGATATCCAGCAGCACCAGACTCAACGGATTGTTCTGGCGCCGGGCGCTGGCCACCATGGCCGGGAACAGGCCATTGAACTGCAGTCGATTCCCCAGTTGGGTCAGGCTGTCGGTGCGGCTGAGCTGCTCGTAGCGCTCGCGTTGCTCGACCAGTTGTCGCTCCATGGCCAGGGCGCCGTGGTATTCGCGATGGCTGCGGTTGAGCGCCAGCAACAGGTAGCTGAGGTAGAACGCCAGGGTTACCGCCACGGCCTCCTGGCCCGGCCATTGCCAGGCCAGCACGGCCAGACCCGGCAGGTACAGCAGCAGGATGGCCAGCACGCAGCGCTGTTTGCGCATGGGAAAGTTGAAGGCCATGGCGGTGCTGAAGGCGACGGTGCTGAGGGTGGCGATCAGCCGCGAAGCCTCGAACTCCGGACGCAGCAGTGCCCAGGCATGGACCAGGCCCCAGCCCAGGCTGTTGATCAGGATCAGCAGCCAATGGCGATCAATCCACTGTTGCAGGCAGCTTCGGCTCTCCTGGCTGGGCAGCCGATGCAGCCAGCGCAGGGCCAGCGTCAGGGTAAAAAACAGGGTGCCCACCCCGGCCAGTACCGGCATGGCGGTTGGCGCGCTGGAGAAGCCCCAGGTCAATAGCCAGGCGAGCAGATAGTAGACGCCGCCCAGACGGGTACGCGAGTGTGCGTCCCGGGCTTCCCTGAACAGGGTGAACGAGGCGCTGTGGGGTAAATGCGAATCGGAGGCCATGTGTTGTGATCACAAATGCGGCATATCAGCAGCATAGCGTCGCAACGGAGCCAAGGAAAGCAAAGTGCCAGCATTCCGTCGTCAACCGCGACGAATGAGCCAGACTCCGCCGATGATCAGGGCCAGGCCGGCGGCCTTGCCCAGGGTGATCGGTGCCTCGCGAAAGCCCGCCCAGCCGTTGTGGTCGAGCAGCAGGGCCATGCCCAGCTGACCGGCCAGCACCAGCACCATGAACAGCAGGGCACCGATGCGTGGCCCAGCGAAGGCGGCGGTGGCAATGAAGAAGGCGCCGAGCAGGCCGCCACTCCAGTGCCACCAGGACAGCCCCTTGAAGGCTGCCAGACCGGATACATCGCGTTGTGCGAGGACGATGATCAACAAGGCCAGGGTACCGACCAGGAAGGACACCAGGGCAGCGGCCATCACGCTGGACAGGTGCCTGGCCAACTGGCCATTGATGCCGGCCTGCAGCGGCATTACGGCGCCGGCGAGCAGGGGCAGGACGAGTAGCCACCAGTTGGGCATGCCGGTCTCCGGTAAAAAGGGGCGGCTATTATGCGCTTTGCTGTCCTGGTAGTCAGCTTTAGAGGTCTTTGGCGAACTGCACCAGCGCCACGCGATGCTGGCCGCGCTGACGCTCGACCAGGCCGCTCAGGCGATAGCCCAGGCGCGTGTAGAGCAGCAGGCCGGCGCTGTTGTCGTTGAAGCAGGAGGCGCGCAACTCGCGGGCGGCGAAATCGCGCCGGGCCAGCTGTTCCATTACCCCGACCAGGTACTGCGCCACGCCCTGGCCGCGTGCCCAGGGGGCGATCATCAGGTTACCCAGGGCGCAGTACTCCCCGGCCACGCTCTGGTAGAAGTTGGCGAAACCGGCGGGGCGGCGGTCGAGCAATGCCAGGGTGCTGCCCTGGCGTTCGGCGCAGGCGGCCGCCAGCTGCTCGCGGCTCAGCGGCCAGTGCGCGCGCGGAAAGGCATAGAAGAGTTCATCGGCATTGCGCACGAAGTGCGCCACGGCGTCGAGGTCGTCGTCCGTGGCGGGACGGTGGGTCAGCAGTTGGTCGCTCATCTTGGGCTCAGTGTGGTGGGTAGTGGGCCAGGACCTGGGCGACGGTGTGGCGGATCGCCGCTTCACGCTGCGCCGGACTCTGCGTCGAGTCACGCAGCACCTGCTCGGCACTGCCCCGCCAGACCAGCTTGCCGTCGCGACCGTCGAGCAGGTCGATCTGCAACGTGGCCACCTGGTAATCGACGGTGCGGGTCTCGCTGTAGGCCGGACCGCCCCAGTAGCCGCCCCAGTAGCCACCGTAGTGGCTGCTGACCTGTTCCTGGCGTTGGTCGACGATCAGCCAGGCCTGTACCCGCAGGTCACCGGTTTTGCCGGGCTGCGCCGGGCGCAGGCCGCGCTGGTCGAGTTGCTGGCCGATGGCGCTGCGGATGCGCTGCTCGGTCAGGTCGCTGCGCAGCCGCGGGTCGTCCGGGCGGTACTGCAGGGCCGGTTCCTGCCAGCTCCAGCTGCGGTAGGCAGCGAAATCGCGGCGGGTGTCGAAGTCGCGCTCGACGTGCGGGCTCTGGCAGGCGCCGAGGAACAGCAGGATAGAGACCAGTAACAGGCGCTGGAACATGGCGATAACCTCCGTGCTAGAGCCGCTATCCAACTGCAACCGGGGCACTTCGGCAAGCGCCATGTCACTCCGGCGGATAGGCACCCAGGGTGTCGGCAACGGCCCGGCGCAGGGCGTTGGCGCGTTCGCTCTGGCTACCTTCGCTGCGCGCCTCGCCACTGCCGTTCCACACCGGCTGACCGTCGCGTCCGTCGTAGAGCTCGATACGCACCACAGCCACTTCTACCTCGTAGGTGCGCACCAGGGGCACGCTGCCGTACATGCCGTAGTGGTCGCCATAGGGGCCGTCGCCATAGTAGCTGCCGTAGTCGTCGCGTACCTGGTACTGGCGCCGCTCCAGGCTGACCTTGGCACTCACCCGCAGGTCGGCCGCCTTGTTACCCTGCGCCGGGCGCAGGCCGCGCTGGTCCAGGCTGCCTGCGACAGCTTCGGCGACCAGCGCGCCATCGGCCCAGGCGCTGCCGGCCGGCGGCTCGCGCCAGGCCCAGTCGCGGTAGCGGCTGAAGTCGCGTGGCGTGGCCGGGTAGGCGCTGCGGTCGAAGTGGCTGGCGGCGCCGGGCGGCGCGGGCGGTAGCGGCTTACCGTCGGCCTGGTAGGGATTGGGACTCTGGCAGGCGGCAAGCAGCAGGGCGAATGGCAGGACTAAGGTTCTCATGGTGGCTCCGCAGTTTGACTCAGCGTAGCTCCGGTCAGCGTGGTCGGCAGATCCAGTGCTGATAGCGGCCAAGGGCGGCGAAGCTCGGGTGGCGGCGGTAGGCCAGCTCCATCTCCAGCAGGTCGGCCAGTTCGGCCTTGGCCTGGAACTCGGCCGGCATGTAGTCATGGAACACCCGCACCCCGCTGCGGCTTTGGACCTGCCAGAGGGCGTCGAGTTGCGTGGCCAGCTCGCGCGGGTCGAGCGGCTGCTGCGGGGTCAGACTTTGCCCCTCGCCGGCGAAGCGCTCCTTGCGCAGCTTGCGGAAATGCCCCTTGAGCAGGTTGCGATAGACCAGCGCATCCTTGTTGTAGAAGGCCAGCGACAGCCAGCCCTCGGCGGCGGTCAGCTGGTGCAGCACGGGCAGGATGGCGTGCGGCTCGGCCAGCCATTCCAGCACTGCGTGGCACAGCACCAGGTCATAGGGTTGGGTGAGTTGTCCGAGCAGGTCCTGCCAGGGCGCCTGGATGAAGGTGGCCGCGACGCCGGCTTCGGCGAAGCGCTGGCGTGCCCCCTCCAGCATTGGCGCGGCGGGTTCGGCCAGGGTCACCTGGTGGCCGCGCTGGGCCAGCCACAGGCTCATGTGGCCGAGGCCGGCGCCGACGTCGAGCACCCGTAGCGGGCGTTCCGGCAGGGCTTCCTTGAGGTCGGCCTGCAGCACGGCCAGGCGGATGGCGCCCTTGGCGCCGCCGTAGATCTTCTCGGCGAAGCGGGTGGCCAGTTCGTCGAAATGGCGGTCGCTCATGCGAAGCGCCTCTCGCTGTCGGCCAGCTTGGCGCGCACCGCCTGCTCCAGATCGATGCCCAGCTCGCTGCACAGCAGCAACAGATAGAGCACGATATCGCCGACTTCCTGGCCGGCATGCTCCAGCTGCTCGGCCGGCAGCTGGCGCGATTCGTCTTCGGACAGCCACTGGAAGATTTCCACCAGCTCGGCCATCTCTACGCTGGCGGCCATGGCCAGGTTCTTCGGGCTGTGGAAACGGCGCCAGGCGTTGTGGTCGCGAATGGCATGCAGGCGGCGGGTGAGTTCGGCGGTGTCCATGGGCTCTCCTTCGGGCCGCATAGCTTCGGCCCGGCAGAGGATTGTCGCAAGTATGGAGCTGACTCCCTCTCCCAGGGGGAGAGGGGATCATCAGTCACCCAGGGTGGCGCCTTCCTGGTCCAGCAGCGCCTGTTTGCGCGGCACGCCCCAGCGGTAGCCGGTGAGCGCGCCCTTGGCGCCGACCACCCGGTGGCAGGGCACCAGTAGGCCCAGCGGATTGCTGGCACAGGCGCGGGCCACGGCGCGGGCGTGGCTGCCGAGCTGCTCGGCCAGTTCGCCGTAGCGCCGCGTCTGCCCCGGCGGAATCTCGCGCAGAGCCTGCCAGACCCGCTGCTGGAAGGCGCTGCCGCGCAGGTCCAGCGGCAGCCTGGCGGCGCGCTGCGGTTCCTGCACCTGCTGGAGCACTTCGCGCAGCCAGTCGCGCAGGCCGCGCTGGTCACGTTGGAGTTCGGCGGCGGCGAAGCGCTGCTGCAGTTCGGCCTCCAGTTCGCTCTCGTCGTCGCCAAACAGCAGGGCGCAGACGCCCTTGTCACTGGTGGCGAGCAGCAGCAGGCCCAGCGGGCAGTCGCTGATGGCGTAGCGCAGCACCTCGCCGGCGCCCTGCTGGCGTCGCCGCGCCGGGCTCAGCGCGGCAGGCTGCTCGTACAACGCCCGGGTGCCGGAGTAGCCGGCGTCCAGCGCCGCCTGCAGCACCGAACCGGCCTGCGGCAGGCTGGCTTCCAGGCGCTGGCGCCGTTGTGCGGCCAGCCAGGCGCGCGGGGTCATCCCGGTACGCGCCTTGAAGGCGCGCGCCAGGTGCGAGGCGGACAGGCCGATGCGCGCCGCTAGCTGCTCCAGGGTCGGCGCCGGCTCGCTGTTCTGCAACAGGCGGCAGGCGGCCACCACCAGCGCGTCGAGCTGCTCGGCCGGGCTCTGGCCGTGCGGCGAGCAGCGCTTGCACGGGCGGAAGCCGGCGGCCTCGGCGCTGGCCGCATCGGCATGAAAGCTGACGTTGTCGCGCCGTGGCCGCCGTGCCGGGCAGCTGGGTCGGCAGTAGATGCCGGTACTGCGCACGGCGAAGACGAACTGCCCATCAAAGTGCGCATCGCGCTCGCACAGAGCTTGCCAGCAGTGGTCGTGATTGAGCATGGCGGGCGTTCTCCCGAGTCCTGGTGGGCGGATTGTCGGCCCGACCGTCAGCGCTGCCAATCCGCATCTGACTTTCAAAGTGCTGACTAAGCTGAGCGAATCCAGCGTCGACCTGGAAACGTCCATGCCGCGCCTCTGTTGGCTGCTGCCGCAGCCGGCCCGGGCCGACCTGCGTCTGCTGGCCGGCAATCCGGAGACGACCGATGTGGCCTCGCAGCCAGCGCTGGAAAACGCGATCAAGGATGTCCGTCGGGCCCGGCTGGGTGAACTGGCGCAGTGCCTGGAGCGTGCCGCCAATGGTGTGCAGCAGCTTTAATGATGACTACGGCACGTTGGCGATGGCAGTTCTTGGCTTCGACCTCGAACGGGCCATTCAACTTTTGCAGCAGGCGGCCGCACGACAGGGGATAGCAGGATGACGGTGGACATGCTTGACCGACCCGACCAGCCGCTGGTGCTGGTGGTCGACGACACGCCGGAGAACCTCACGCTGATGAGCGAGCTGCTGGCCGGTAGCTACCGGGTCAAGGTGGCCAACCATGGTGCCAAGGGCCTGAGCATCGCGGCGCAGAGCCTGCCCGACCTGATCCTGCTGGACATCATGATGCCGGAGATCGACGGCTACGAAGTGTGCCGCCGGCTCAAGGCCGACCCGGCCACCGCCGAGATCCCGGTGATCTTCCTCACCGCCAAGAGCGAGCAGGACGACGAGCAGCAGGGCTTCGACCTGGGGGCGGTGGACTACATCACCAAGCCGATCAGCCCACCCATCGTTCTGGCCCGGGTGCGCGCGCAGTTGCAGCTCAAGGCCAGTGCCGACTTCCTGCGCGACAAGAGCGAGTACCTGGAGTGGGAAGTGCGCCGGCGTACCCGGGATATCCAGCGTCTGCAGGAGGTGACCATCGAAGCCATGGCCAGCCTGGCCGCCATGCGCGACAACCCCTGCAGCAAGCACCTGGCAAGGGTCGAGCGCCTCATGGTCGCCCTGGCCACCAGCCTGGCCCGCCAGCAGCCGCCGTTGGCCGCGGCGCTGGATGAGGCGCGCATCGCCCAGCTGGGCAAGTCGGCGCTGCTGCACGGCATCGGCAAACTGGTGTTACCCGACCGCATCCTGCTCAGCCCGGTGCCGCTGCAGGGCGAGGATCTCGCGCTGCTGCGCAGCCACCCCCAGGCCGGGTGTGATGCCCTGTTGGCAGCCGAAGCACGCCTGGGCAGCGTGCCGGATTTCCTGCGTGACGCCCGCGACATCGTCTACAGCCAGCACGAGCAGTGGGATGGCGGCGGTTACCCGCAAGGCCTGCGGGGCGAGCAGATTCCGTTACCGGCCCGGCTGATGGCCGTGGTCGGCTGCTATGAGGAGCTGACCAGCCGGCGTCCCTATCGCCAGTCGCTGAGCCACGACGAGGCGCTGGCGCAGATCGGTGCCGCCAGCGCGACGCGTTTCGATCCGAGCATCGTGCTGGCCTGCATCGGTGCCGCTGACAGTTTCGCCGCCATCGCCGGCGAATATGCGGATGACGCGGTGTCCATCCACTGCGAGTTGCAGCGTCTGGAAGCCTCGCTCGGCGAGAGCATCGAGCTGACCCTGCCGCGCTGAGGTCGGCTCAGGCCTGCGGCTGCCAGTCGAGCGTCAGGGCTTCCTGCCAGGCGAAGCGTTCGAAGTGGCTGGCCACCACCTGTTCGAGTCGTTCCCGTTCCTCGGCGTTGCGCGCTTCTACGCGCAGCGTCAGGCCGGTATCTTCGGCCTGCAGCAGGGCCAGGCCGAAGGCGAATTCGATACGCCCCTGGTGCTCGTCGAAGCTGACCGGAATCTTGTGCGCGAAGTGTTTGCACAGGCGGCTGATGTAGCGCGCCGGCGTCGCGGTGGCGACGAAGGCGGCGGAAGTGAAGTCGCTCATGATGGTCCTCCTCAGTAGGCCAGGGTGAAGCGCTGACGTGGGTGCTGGGGCTGCTCGGTTTCGTCGAGCAGGGCCACCGCCAGGTCGGCCACCGAGATACGTCCCGGCTGGCCGTCGCTGAGCAGCAGATCATCGCCACCGAGGCGAAACTGACCGGTGCGCGGGCCCGGTTCCAGGTGCGCGGCGGGGGAGAGGAAGGTCCACTGCAGGTCGCGTTCCTCGCGCAACAGGTTGAGTGCCTGGCGCGCGCCCTCGGCACCTTCCTTGTACTCGGCGGGGAAGCCGGCACTGTCGATCAGCTGCTGGCCCGGCGCCACATACAGGCTGCCGGCGCCACCGACCACCAGCAGGCGCGGCACGCCGGCCGCCTTGGTGGCGGTCAGGATGGCTTTGGTGCCGGTGACGAACTGTTCGCGGATGTCGGCTACACCCCAACCGGGGTTGAAGGCGCTAAGCACTGCATCGTGGCCGCGCAACTTTTCGCTCAGGGCGGCAACCTCATGTACATCACTCTTGATGGCAATGAGGTTGGGATGTTGCGGCAGTTTCTCCGGATGACGGACCAGGGCGGTGACCTGATGGTCGCGGTTCAGGGCTTCCTCCAGCAGGGCGGCGCCGACATAGCCGGTGGCGCCGATCAGGGCAAGTTTCATGGGGTGTCCTCGGTTGGTGTTCACGTGGGACAGATAATCGCTTCTGGATAAAGTTGGGAAAAAGAGGCCTAATCCGCTTGAACAATTAAGCAGGGCTTCATAATGGAGCAGCTCAAGCGCATGGCTCTTTTCGCCACCGTGGTGGAGAAGGGCTCCATGGTCGCTGCCGCCGAGGTTCTGGGCATGAGTGCCTCGGCCGTCAGCCAGCAGATCCGCAAGCTGGAGGAGAGCACCCAGGTCAGCCTGCTGCACCGCACCACGCGGCGCCTGACCCTGACCGAGGCCGGGGCGCAGCTGTATGACAGCTGCCGGCAGATCGTGCTGCTGGCCGAGCAGGCGGAGCAGCGTCTGGCCGAGCTGCGCGACGCGCCGGTCGGCGAGTTGCGCATCGCCGCGCCGGTGGGCTTCTCCGGGCATCTGGTAACCACCGCACTGGCACCACTGCTGCGCGCCCATCCGCAACTGAGCTTGCGGCTGTTCTTCCAGGACGAGCAGATCGACCTGGTCGAGCAGCGTATCGACCTGGCCATCCGCGTGGGGCGCCAGGAGGACTCCAGCCTGGTCGCCCGGCATATCGGCGACTGGCCGATGCTGCTGTGTGCGGCGCCGGCCTACCTGGCGCGCTGCGGTCCCATCGATAACCCCGAGCAGCTGAGTGGCCTGGACTGGCTCAGTCTGGGGCACGAGCGGGGAGGGCAGGTGACGTTGCACGGGCCTGGGGGCACACTGCAGCGCCTGCGGGTCGAGGGCCGGGTGGTGTGCAACAACATACTCTCGGTACGCCAGTTCACCCTGGCCGGCATGGGGCTGTCGCTGCAGCCTGAGCCAGAAATTCGCGACCTGCTGACGCGTGGTGAGCTGCTCGCCGTGCTGCCGCAGTGGCAGCCAGCGCCCATCGGGCTGCATCTGGTGACGCCGCGCCGTGATGCCCAGCCGGCCAAGGTGCGCTATGCCATGGAGGCACTGCGTCGCGCCCTGCTGGCGGGTTAGCTGTCGATTGCCGTATAACGCCTGCAGCATTTCCCACTGGAGCCCCGCCGTACGCGATGAAAACCCCGAAACGCCTGGAACCCCTGCTTGAAGACGGCCTGATCGACGAGGTGGTGCGCCCGCTGATGAGCGGCAAGGAAGCCTCGGTCTACGTGGTGCGCTGTGGTAGCGAGCTGCGCTGTGCCAAGGTCTACAAGGAGGCCAACAAGCGTGGTTTCCGCCAGGCTGCCGAGTACCAGGAGGGGCGCAAGACGCGCAACAGCCGTGATGCCCGGGCCATGGCCAAGGGCAGCAAGTATGGGCGCAAGGAGCAGGAGGACGCCTGGCAGAACGCCGAAGTGGCCGCGCTGTTCCGTCTGGCCGCTGCCGGTGTGCGGGTGCCGAAACCTTATGACTTCCTCGATGGTGTGCTGCTGATGGAGATGGTCGACGATGGCTACGGTGATGCCGCGCCGCGCCTCAACGACGTCGACCTGCTGCCGGAGGATGCCCGCGAGTTCCACGCCTTCATGATTGGCGAGATCGTCAAGATGCTCTGTGCCGGCCTGGTGCATGGCGACCTGTCGGAATTCAATGTGCTGCTCGACCCGCACGGCCCGGTGATCATCGACCTGCCGCAGGCGGTGGATGCCGCCGCCAACAACCACGCCTTCAGCATGCTCGAGCGCGATGTGCGCAATATGGCCGAGTACTTCGGCCAGTTCGCCCCGGAGCTCTTGGAGACGCGCTATGCCAAGGAAATGTGGGCGCTCTATGAGGAAGGCAAACTGACCCCGGAAACCCCGCTCACCGGCCGTTTCGCCGAGCCGGAGGACGAGGCCGATGTCGGCGCGGTGCTGCGCGAGATCAAGGCAGCCCTGGCCGAACAGGCGCGCCGCGAGGCGGCGCGCAATGCCGAGGATGCCCCGCGCGACGAACCGCCACCGCCGCCCTGGGCGCAGTGAGCGTGTCTGTCCGGTCGCGATAGGCTGCAACTGTACCGAGAAGGGGCGCGTTGCGGCTGCTAGTGTGCGGGAACCGCTTCCGGAGCCCGCCCATGTCCCTGCCGCACATACTCCTGGCCCTGCTGGTCACCCTGATCTGGGGTGTCAACTTCGTGGTGATCAAGGTCGGTCTGCAGGACTTCCCGCCGCTGTTGTTCTGTGCCCTGCGCTTTGCCCTGGCGGCGCTGCCGCTGCTGTTCCTGCGCGGGCCGCTGCCAGCGCCGGGCTGGCGCATCGTGCAGATCGGCGTGCTGCTCGGGGTGGTCAAGTTCGGCCTGCTGTTCGTCGGCATGCACCTGGGCATGCCGGCCGGGCTGTCCTCGCTGGTGCTGCAGAGCCAGGTGTTCTTCACCGTACTGATCGCCGCGCTGCTGCTCGGCGAGCGCCCCGGTGCCCGCGCGCTGGTCGGGTTGCTGCTGGCGGCCGGCGGGCTGTTGCTGCTGGGCCTGCAGCGACCGCTGGGTGATAGCCTGCTGGGCTTCGCGCTGGTGGTCGCCGCAGCGCTGGCCTGGGCCTTCGCCAATATCGCCACCAAGCGCTCCGGCGCCAGCGACATGCTGCGCCTGATCTGCTGGGTCAGCCTGGTGCCGGTGCTGCCGCTGCTGGGCCTGTCCTACCTGTTCGAGGGGCCGCAGGCGCTGGGCGCAGCGTTCGAGCACCTGAGTTGGCGCGGTGTCGGTGCGCTGCTGTACATCGCCTTCCTGGCCACCACGGTCGGCTTCGCCATCTGGAGCTTCCTGCTGCGTCGCTACCCGGCCAGCGTGGTCACGCCCTTTGCCCTCGCGGTGCCGGTTTCCGGCCTGCTGGCCGGTTGGCTGCTACTGGGGGAAGCACTCAGCGCACTGGGTTGGCTGGCCTGCGCGCTGGTGTTTGGCGGTCTGGCCATCAGCCTGCTACCGGCCGGTTTTTATCGCGGCGTCATGCGCCTGCGCACGGGCTGAACGGGGTGGCGCTGGCACCGTCGAATGACAGATTTTTACCCCTGCGAACCGCTTGCGATTGCTAGCGGGTTTTGTTCCTGCAACCCAGCTGCCATGCGGCTTTGCGCCAATGAGAATCGCTCCGTGAGGGATGTTGTTCTGCGGCTTGACCAATCCCGTCGGAGGGTCGAAGCTGCCTATCTGGATAGGGTTTTAGCAGGGCACGAGTCATGAAAGGCGCGACCGAAGTCGTTGAATATCTCAAGGAGCTGCTGCGCGGAGAGCTGGCGGCTCGCGACCAGTATTTCCTGCATTCGCGGATGTACCAGGACTGGGGCTTCGAGAAGCTCTACGAGCGGATCAACCACGAGATGGAGGAGGAAACCGAGCACGCCGATGCGCTGCTCAAGCGCATCCTGTTCCTCGAGGGGACGCCGGACATGCGGCCGAAGAAGATGCACCCGGGCGCCACCGTGCCGGAGATGCTCAAGAGCGACCTCAAGCTGGAATACGAAGTGCGTGCGGCCCTGGCCAAGGGGATCGAGTTGTGCGAGCAGCATGGCGACTACATCAGCCGCGAGATTCTCGAGGTGCAGCTGCACGATACCGAGGAAGACCATGCCTACTGGCTGGAAAAGCAGCTCGGTTTAATCGAGCGCATCGGCCTGCAGAACTACCTGCAGTCACAGGCCTGACGGCGACACAGTGGGCTTAAAGGGAGCTGCGGCTCCCTTTTTTCATCTCAGTGGCAGCAGGAGCCTTCCAGGTCTCTGAGGATCGGGCAATCCGGGCGGTGGTCGCCCTGGCAATGCTCCACCAAGTCGCTCAGGGTGTCGCGCAGCGCACTCAGTTCGGCGATCTTGCGGTTCAGTGCGTCGACGTGGGCCAGGGCCAGCGTCTTGACGTCGGCGCTGGCGCGCTCGCGGTCCTGCCACAGGGCCAGCAGCTTGCCGACTTCCTCCAGCGAGAAGCCCAGATCGCGCGAGCGCTTGATGAAAGCCAGCACGTGCAGATCCTGCTCTGCGTAGCGGCGGTAGCCGCTGTCGCTGCGCCCGGCGGGGTGTAGCAAGCCAATGGATTCGTAGTAGCGGATCATCTTGGCGCTGAGTCCACTGTGCTTGGCGGCCTGACCGATGTTCATGGGCGTTTCTCCGTATCGGGCTTCCAGGCATTGAGCAGCAGCGCATTGCTCAGCACGCTGACGCTGGACAGGGCCATGGCCGCGCCGGCCAGCATCGGGTTGAGCAGGCCGGCAGCCGCCAGTGGGATGCCCACCAGGTTGTAGATGAAGGCCCAGAACAGGTTCTGCTGGATCTTGCGCCAGGTGCGCCGGCTGATCTCCAGCGCGGCTGGTACCAGGCGCGGGTCGCCGCGCATCAGGGTGATACCGGCGGCGTGCATGGCCACATCGGTGCCGCCGCCCATGGCGATGCCGACGTCGGCGGCGGCCAGTGCTGGGGCGTCATTGATGCCGTCGCCGACCATGGCCACGCTGATGCCTGCGCGCTTCAGCGCGGCGACATGGGCCGCCTTGTCTGCCGGCAAAACCTGGGCATGCACCCGGTCGATGCCCAGGGCGCGGCCCACGGCATTGGCGCTGCCGGCGTTGTCACCGCTGATCAGGTGGCTCTCGATGCCCTGTTCGCGCAGTGCGGCGACGGCCGCCGCAGCGCCTGCCTTGAGGCTGTCTCCGAAGGCCAGCAGGCCCAGCACACGGGCAGGCTCGCTCTGTTCGATCAGCCAGGACAGGGTGCGCCCCTCGGCCTCCCAGGCCGTAGCCTGCTCGCGCAGCGGGCTGTCGAGTTGCAGTTCGTCGAACAGGCGCTGGTTGCCCAGAGCCAGTGCGCGGCCTTCGACTTCACCGCGTATGCCGCGACCGGCCAGGGCCTGGCTGGTGGCCAGCGGCGGTAGGGTGAGGCCGCGCTCGCCTGCCGCGTCGAGTACAGCGCGCGCCAGCGGGTGTTCGCTACCCTGCTGCAAGGCGCCGGCCAGGCGCAGCAGCTCGCTTTCCTCGATGTTCTCGCTGGCCAGGTGGACGATGCGCGGCTGGCCGGAGGTAAGGGTGCCGGTCTTGTCGAAGGCCACCACGGTGACCTTGTGTGCCAGCTCCAGGGCTTCGGCGTCCTTGATCAGGATGCCATGGCGCGCCGCCACGCCGGTGCCGGCCATGATCGCCGCCGGGGTGGCCAGGCCCAGGGCACAGGGGCAGGCGATCACCAGTACTGCCACCGCGTTGATCAGCGCCTGCTCCAGGCCGGCACCGGCGAGCAGCCAGCCGCCGAGGGTGAGCAGTGCGATCAGCAGCACGGCGGGGACGAACACCGCGCTGACACGGTCCACCAGCTTTTGGATCGGCGCCTTGGCGGCCTGGGCGTCCTCGACCAGGCGGATGATCCGCGCCAGTACCGTCTCGCCGCCCAGCGCCGTGGTGCGCACGATCAGGCGGCCCTCGCCATTGATGGCGCCGCCGGTGACCCTATCACCCGGCGCCTTGGCGACCGGCAGGCTTTCGCCGCTGATCAGCGCCTCGTCGGCCTGGCTGTGGCCTTCGAGCACGTCGCCGTCCACCGGGAAGCGCTCGCCGGGGCGCACCACCACCCTATCGTCCAGGCGCAGGGTGGCGATCGCCACCTCTTCCTCGCGGCCGTCGACCAGGCGGGTAGCGCGTTCCGGGCGTAGCGCCTCGAGGGCGCGGATGGCGGCGCTGGTCTGGCGCTTGGCGCGGCTTTCCAGGTACTTGCCGAGCAACACCAGGGCGATGACCACCGACGAGGCTTCGAAATACAGGTGCGGCACAGGGTGTTCGGCCGTGGCCCAGAGATACAGGCTCAGGCCATAGGCGGCGCTGGTACCCAGGGCCACCAGCAGGTCCATGTTGCCGCTGCCGGCCCTCACTGCCTTCCAGGCCGCCTTGTAGAAGCGCGCGCCGAGGACGAACTGCACCGGCGTGGCCAGCAGGAACTGAACCCAGGCCGGCAACATCCAGTGCCCGGCCAGCATCGGCACCACCAGTGGGAAGGCCAGCAGCAGGGCGAGGATCACCGCCAGACGCTCGCGGCGCAGGGCAGTCTGTGGATCGTAGGCCGGCGCGGCGTCGTGCAGGCTGGCGGTGTAGCCGGCGTTTTCGACAGCGGCGATCAGCACGGCACTGGGGGTGCCCGCAAGCATCTCGACATGGGCGCGCTCGCTGGCCAGGTTGACGCTGACGCGGCGCACTCCAGCCACTTTCAGCAGCACTCGCTCGATGCGTCCGGCGCAGCTGGCACAGGTCATGCCGCCGAGGGTCAGCTCCAGGCTCTGCAGCGGTACCGAATAGCCGGCTTGCTCGACGGCTGCCAGCAGCTCGTCCAGGCGTTCGCGCGGGGCGGTTACCCGGGCCTGCTCGGTGGCCAGGTTGACGCTGCTTTGCTCGACCTCGGGCACTCGGCTCAGGGCACGCTCGACGCGGCCTGCGCAGCTGGCGCAGGTCATTCCCGCAATGGGCAGATCGAAGGTTTGCAGGTTGGACATGGGCGATTCCTCCTCGATTCGCCCACAGGATCAACCTTGACACAGGGGCAAGGTCAAGCCCCGCTCGCATCTTCAATAATTCTGCGGTGCCGGGATCAGCTGCAGGCCGAGCGAGTCCATGGCGATGCGGTACTTGAGCACCTCGCCGGTCTGTATCTGCAGGGTCTGGCTGCGCAACTGCTCGAAGCGTGGCTGGCACTGGTGGCCACCAAGCTGACCAAGGCGCACCTGCACCTTGCCCGGAGGCAGGTTCAGCGTGATCGACTGTCCCTGGTATAGGCGCGCCGTCAGGTTGCCCTGCAGGTACAGGCCGATATCGCAGGGCGTGGAAACCTCCAGGCGCTCGCGCGAGACGATCAGCACGCCATAGTCGATGGGGGTTGGCAGGGTCATCGGGGCCAGCGGCACGCTGGCCGGTTGCGGGGCGGGGGCGGGCATCATGGTGGCCGGCTCCGGCACCGACTCGTCGGCCCACACGGGCAGGCAGAGCAGGGCGAGCAGGGCAATTGGCAGGCGCATGACGGGTTTCTCCTGAAGCCTGTTGCCAGCTTGGGCCAGGTCAGTCGCGACTACAAGTCACAGGGCTTGACCTTGCCATCGTGGCAGGCTTGAAACTGTTCGCAGAGCCCTCGACAAGGCTCATGGTCACCCCAATCAGAGGTATAGGTTATGCAGATTCTGAAAGTTTCCGGTATGTCCTGCGGTCACTGTGTTCGTGCCATCACCGAGGCGGTGCAGGCCGAGGACCCGGCGGCGGATGTACAGGTCGATCTGGCGAATGGCGAGGTGCGGGTCGCCAGTCGCCTGGATCTGGAGCAGCTGTTGGCCGCTGTCCGCGCGCAGGGTTACCCGGCCGAGCCAGCCTAGGCTGCGACACCCGCCGGCGCAGGTCTCGTTGTGCGCGCTCGGGCGCACGGGTGACGGCGTGCCGCCGCTGCGCTGTTGCCCATGTCGGCTCTCGTCAATAGGGCTAGGCTGTGTTCTGGTGGAACGCTCTTTAGCGATTATTGCCCCGTGTTCCTGTTTACACGCCTGAAACTATGTCACTAGCATGGCCCTTCATTTAAAGGGCCCTGCCCGATCCTGACGTCAAGGAGAAGACCCGATGCTTGCTCGCTCCCATGCTCTCGCGCTCACCACGCTGGCTCTGGGGGTGCTCATCGCCCCGGCGCTGTATGCCGCAGAGAGCGCTCAGCAGATGCCGCCGCCGGAGGTGCTGGTCGAGGCGGCCAAGGTCGAGTCGCTGCCGCTGCAGTTCGAGTATCCGGCGCGCACCGCGGGTTACCGCGAGGTGCAGGTGCGGGCTCAGGTCAGTGGCATCCTGCAGGAGCGCACTTACCTGGAGGGCAGCCAGGTCAAGCAGGGGCAGGTGCTGTTTCGCATCGACCCTCGGCCCTACCAGGCCGCGCTGGCCCGCGCCAAGGGCGCGCTGGCCCAGGAGCAGGCGCGCTACCGGCAGACCGAGCGTGACCTGAAACGGATTCGTGAACTGCAGCGCAAGGGCTTTGCCAGCGAGAGCGAGCTGGACAACGCCGTGTCCAACTTCGAGCAGAGCAAGGCCAATATCGAGGCGGCCAAGGCCGAGGTGCAGTCCAAGCAGATCGACCTCGACTACACCACGGTAGAGGCCCCCATCTCGGGCATCACCAGCAAGGAGACGGTATCCGAGGGCAGCCTGATGGTGGCCGGAGACCCCAACGCCAGCCTGCTGACTCAGATCACCCAGCTTGATCCCATCTATGTCAATTTCGCCGCGCCGGATCGCGAGGTATCCAGCGTGCGCAGTGGCCTGCAGAGCGGCAGCCTGGTGCGCGAGGGCGGTCAGCAGATGAGTGTGGAAATCAAGTTTGGCGACGGCTCCAGCTACCCGCTGGAAGGCAAGGTCGACTTCACCGACAGCACCATCGATCGCAGCACGGGCACCGTCAGCGTGCGCGCCGTGGTGCCCAACCCGGAACAGGCGCTGATGCCCGGACAGTTTGTGCGGGTGATGGTCAAGGGCATCAGCAAGCCCAATGCCGTTACTGTTCCCGAGCGCGCTGTGTCCCAGGGGCCGAATGGCACCTTCGTGTTTGTGGTGGACGATCAGGGGCTGGCGCGTATCCGTCCGGTCACCACCGCGCACACCGCGGCTGGGCGCTGGGTCGTCGACAGCGGGATTGCCGCCGGCGATCGGGTCATTGTCGAGGGCCTGCCCAAGGTGCGGCCGAATGCGCCGGTCAAGGTTGTCAGTGCCGCGCCCGCCGCGCAGCCCCAGCAGTAAGGAGCGCGGCCCGTGATTTCGAAATTCTTCATTGACCGTCCGGTCTTCGCCGCGGTCATCTCGATCGTGATCATCCTCGCCGGTCTGGCGGCGATGAAGTCCCTGCCCATCGCCCAGTACCCGCAGATTCTGCCGCCCCAGGTGTCGGTATCGGCCAGTTACCCGGGCGCCAGTGCCCAGGTCATCGCCGAGACCGTGGCAGCCCCGCTGGAGCAGCAGATCAACGGTGTCGAGGGCATGATCTATCAGCTGTCCAACTCGGCCAGCAGTGGCAGCATGAGTCTGTCGGTGTACTTCGAGGTGGGCCGCGATCCCGACCAGGCCACCATCGACGTCAACAACCGGGTGCAGGCGGCCCTGGCCAAGCTGCCGGAGGAGGTCCGTCGGCAGGGCGTGAAGGTGGAGAAGAAGTCTTCGGACATCCTCCAGGTGGTCACGCTCTATTCGCCAGACAACTCCAAGGATCCGGTGTTCATCTCCAACTACGCGCTGATCAACGTCATTGACGAACTCAAGCGCCTACCGGGTATTGGCGATGTCAGCCAGTTCGGCTCCAAGAACTACTCGATGCGGATCTGGCTGCGTCCGGACAAGCTGGCGCAGTATGACCTGACGCCGACCGACGTGGTCAACGCCATCCGCGAGCAGAACTCCCAGTTCGCCGCCGGCAGCTTCGGCCAGCAACCGCTGCAGACACCGCAGGACTTCACCTACACGGTGACCACCCAGGGCCGCTTCAAGGATCCGAAGGAGTTCGAGAGCGTGATCCTGCGTTCCGACGCCACGGGTGCCAGCCTGCGCCTGGGTGATGTGGCGCGTATCGAGCTGGGTGCTCAGGACTACTCGGTGGTCACCAGCCTGAATGGCCAGCAGAACGCCGCCTTTGGTATCTACCTGCAGCCGGGCGCCAACGCGCTGGATGCCGCGGACGCGGTGCGCGAAACCATGGATCGCCTGGCGGAGCGCTTCCCCGAGGGCATTACCTACAAGATTCCCTATGACACCACCCGCTTCGTCGAGGTGTCTATCGAGGAGGTGATCCACACCTTCTTCGAGGCGCTGGTACTGGTCGTGCTGGTGGTCTTCATCTTCCTGCAGAACTGGCGCGCCACGCTGATCCCGGTGCTGGCCATTCCGGTGTCGCTGGTCGGCACCTTCGCCGGCATGTACGCGCTGGGGTTCTCCATCAACCTGCTGACGCTGTTCGGCCTGGTGTTGGCCATCGGTATCGTGGTGGACGACGCGATCGTGGTCATCGAGAACGTCGAGCGGGTAATGCGTACCAAGAAGCTCAATGCCCGCGAGGCGGCGATCGAGGCCATGGAGGAGGTGACCGGGCCGATCATTGCCATCGTACTGGTGCTCTGCGCCGTGTTTGTCCCGGTGGGCTTCCTCGGAGGGCTGGCGGGCGAGATGTATCGTCAGTTCGCCATCACCATCGCCGTGTCGGTGGTGATCTCCGGCATCGTGGCGCTGACCCTGTCGCCCGCGCTCTGTGCGCTGATGCTCAAGCCGGAGCATCGCGAGCCGGCGGCGCCTTTCCGCGCGTTCAACCGGTTCTTCGACAGGGTGACCGAGGCCTACGGGGCCGGCGTGGCGTTCTTCCTCAAACGCTCGATCGTCGGACTGCTGCTGTTCGGCGGCATGATCGCCATCATGGCGGTCCTGTTCACCCGCGTCCCCGGCTCGCTGGTGCCCGATGAAGACCAGGGCTACGTGATCAATGCCTACGTGTTGCCGCCGGCAGCCTCCATCAACCGTACCGATGCGCTGACCAGCGATTTCTCGCAGCAACTGATGAAGCATCCGGCGGTGCAGGATGTGGTCACCTTTGCCGGCTTCGATGTGCTGACATCCGGACAGAGAACCAACTCCGGGGTCAGTTTCGTACCGCTGAAGGACTGGTCCGAGCGCACCACCCCTGAGCTTGATGCACGCAACCTGACCCGCGAATTCATGGGCATGGGGCTCAGCGAAAAAGACGGCGTGGTCATGAGTTTCAACCCGCCGCCCATCACCGGCATGAGCACCACGGGTGGTTTCGAGGGCTACATCCAGGATCGCAGCGGAGGCAGTGTCGCGGAGCTGGCGGCCAAGGTTCAGGCCTTCGTTGCTGCCGCGCAGAAACGTCCCGAACTGGCGGGGGTACAGACCACTTTCAATGCCAGTGTGCCTCAGTACTACATCGACCTCGATCGCACCAAGGCGCGCGCCCTGGGCGTGTCGATCAGCGACGTATTCACGGCGATGCAGTCGACCTTCGGCAGTTACTACGTCAACGACTTCACGTTGTACGGACGGACCTGGCAGGTCAGTCTGCAGTCCGAGTCGGAGTTCCGTCGCAAGCCGGAAGATCTCTCGCAGGTCTATGTAAGGGCCAGTGGTGGTGATCTGGTGCCGCTGACCAGCCTGATCAAGGTGCAGCGTATTCTCGGGCCTGATACCTATGCACGCTTCAACGTCTACCCCTCGGCCAAGTTCCTCGGCGGCCCGGCTCCGGGCTACAGCTCGGGCCAGGCGCTGGCGGCGATCCAGGAAGTGGCCGGCGAGGTGCTTGGCAGCGACTACACCGTCGGCTGGATCGGTTCAGCCTATCAGGAGCTGGCTACCCAGGGCTCTGGCAGCACGGCTTTCATCTTTGGCCTGATCATGGTGTTCCTCATCCTGGCCGCCCAGTACGAGCGCTGGACTCTGCCGCTGGCAGTGGTCACCGCAGTGCCCTTCGCGGTGTTCGGGGCGATCCTCGCCGTCTGGTTGCGCGGCATTCAGAACGACGTGTACTTCCAGGTCGGTCTGGTGACATTGATCGGCCTGGCGGCGAAGAATGCCATCCTGATCGTCGAATTCGCCGTGCTGCTGCGGGCCGAAGGCAAGAGCATCTTCGATGCTGCCTTCGAGGCAGCCAAGCTGCGTTTCCGCCCGATCGTGATGACCTCGCTGGCGTTCATTCTCGGTTGTGTGCCCCTGGCCATCAGCACCGGCGCCGGTTCGGCCAGCCGGCACTCCATCGGTACCGGGGTGATTGGCGGCATGCTCGCCGCTACCCTGCTGGCCACCTTCCTGATCCCGATGTTCTACCTGCTGGTGGAGTCCATGAGCGATAAGCTGAGCCGCAAGAAAAAGCCGACGGCCCTGGAACAGCACTAGAGCTGCCAACGATCTAGCCGCAGTACTTCTCAGGGCGCCCTCCGGGGCGCCCTTGGTTTTCCGGGGTACGCCCCGCAGTGGATAACGCATGAACCTTCGCATCCTGCTGATCCTCGGTAGCCTGAGCGCCTTTGGTCCAATGGCCATCGACTTCTACCTGCCCAGTTTTCCGACCCTGGCCCGGGTTTTTGCCACCGATGTAGAACATGTGCAGCTGTCGTTGGCCTCCTACTTTGTTGGTATTGCCATGGGGCAACTGCTCTATGGGCCGCTGGCCGACCGTTTCGGTCGGCGCTGGCCGCTGCTCGCCGGGCTGGTGCTTTTCACCCTGGCCTCGCTGGCGTGCGCCCAGGCACAGAGTCTTGAATGGCTGATCGTCGCCCGCTTCGTCCAGGCGCTTGGCGGCTGCGCAGGCATGGTCATTTCGCGTGCGGTGGTGCGTGATCTGTGCGATCCGCTGGCCTCTGCCCGGGTGTTCTCCAAATTGATGCTGGTCATGGGGGTGGCGCCGATACTCGCGCCCCTTGCCGGTGGCGTGCTGCTGGAGCTTTTCGGCTGGAATTCGATCTTCTACGGGCTGATGCTGTTCAGCGCTCTGTGCCTGGTGGCGGTGTTGCTCTGGCTGCCGGAAACGCGCGCCTCGGGGGTGCCGCCCGCACCCCTGAGTGGTGCGCTGGGGCGCTACCGGCAACTGCTCGGTGACCGCCTGCTGATCGGCTACGGCCTGACCGGCGGGGTGGCGATGGCTGGCATGTTTGCCTACATCTCCGGTTCGCCCTATGTGTTCATCGAGCTTTATGGGGTGCCGGCAGAGCACTATGGCTGGCTGTTCGGGGCCAATGCCGCAGGTTTCATCCTTACGGCACAGCTGAACGGCTGGCTGCTGCGTCATCATGGCCCGGAATACTGGATTCGGCGCACGGTGTGGGTTTACTGCGCGGCAACCCTCGCGCTGCTGGCCGTTGCGCTGGCCAAACCCCAGGCTCTCTGGCCGCTGCTGATCCCATTGTTCATCAGTACCGCCAGCCTGTCCTGCGTACTACCCAATGCCACCGCCTGTGCGATGGCCGGACAGGGCATGCATGCCGGCAGTGCTTCGGCACTGATAGGTTCACTGCAGTTCTGTGTGGCGGCCGGCGCGTCGGCACTGGTTGGCGCGCTGCATGATGGCAGCGCGCTACCCATGGCACAGGTCATCGCCCTGTGTGGGCTGGCCAGCCTGACGTTGGGGTTGCTGACCGCTAAGCATGCCCGTCGTGTGGGGCTTAACCTTTAGCCGCTAGCTGGCGGTTTTCAGCGGTCCCGCTCGCCATGGCAGTGGATGGGGCGCGCGCAGGCGAGCCTGCAGCGTGGCGACGAAGGTATTGGCTTCGGCTTCACTGCGAAAGCTGACGCCGTGCTGGTCCAGGCAAACCTGCCAGCGGGGGCCCGCAGCAGTGTTCAGGGTGCGTATGCGGATGTCCATTGCAGACCTCCATTAGAAAATGGAGTTTGCAGTGTAGATCGCGCCGGCCTGGCTTCCATGATCTGGGTCAACCCACCGACTGATGGTCACTGCGTAGCCAGTGCGCCAGCCGCATGGCGCTCAGCGGGCGGCTGAACAGGTAGCCCTGGCACTGATCGCAGCCCAGCTGGCGTAAAGCCTTCAGCTGCTCGCCGTTTTCCACCCCTTCGGCCAGTACGCAGAGTTTCAGGTTGCGTGCCAGCCCCACAATGGTGGCGACGATTTCCAGGTTGGCCTGGTCCTCCGGGACGCCGCGCATGAAACTCTGATCGACCTTCAGCTTGTCCAGCGGGAAACGCCGCAGGTATGCCAGTGAGGAGTATCCGGTGCCGAAGTCATCGATGGCCAGTTTCACACCCAGGCTCTTGAGTGCGGCGAGCGTGGCCTGGGTCTGCTCCAGGTTCTCGATCAGCGCACCTTCGGTGATTTCCAGTTCCAGATGTTCGGCCGGCAGGCCGCTATCGTGCAGCGCCTCCCTGACCTGCTGCAGCAAGTCCGCCTGGCGGAACTGGCGGGGCGACAGGTTGACGGCCAGGGTGTTCAGCGGCAGGCCCTCCTGACGCCAGAACTGCATTTGCCGGCACGCCTCGCGCAGGACCCAGTTGCCGATCGGCACGATCAGGCCGGTCTCTTCGGCCAGGGGAATGAACTGGGCGGGCGAAACCATGCCTTCCCGGCTGTTCCAGCGCAGCAGCGCCTCGACACCGATCGGCTCGCCGGTGCTGGCATTGACCAGCGGCTGGTAATGCAGAACGAACTCGTTGCGCTTGAGCGCCTGGCGCAGGTGGACCTCCAGGCTCAGGCGGGTATGCGCCTGGTGGGTCAGGCCCTCGGTATAAAAACGGAAGGTGTTGCGGCCCTCCTGCTTGGCCTGGTGCAGTGCACTGTCGGCATTGCGCAGCAGGTCGTCGCTGGACAGGCCATCGTCCGGATACAGGCTGATGCCGATGCTGGCGCTCAGGTAGGCCTCGCGGCCGCCGCTGCCCAGCGGCAGCGGGCGCTCGAGCAGCTCAATCAGCGTGCGGGCGATGTTGGCGGCCTCTTCCGGCCGGTGCAGATTCTCCAGCACCACGAGAAACTCATCGCTGCTCAGGCGGGCGAGCGTGTCCTCGTTGCGCAGGCGCTGTTGCAGGCGACGTGCCACCGCCACCAGCAGATCGTCGCCTACCCGATGACCGAGGCTCTCGTTGACCGTCTTGAAGTTGTCCAGGTCAAAGTACAGCAATGCCACGCGCTCGTTGTGGCGCTGCGCATGGTCCAGGGCATGGCTCAGACGCTCCATGGCATAAAGCCGGTTGGGCAGGTCGGTGAGCGGGTCGAAGTGCGCCAGGTGGGCCAGGCGCTCCTGGCTGTCGCGGTACTGGCTGAGGTCGTTGAAGGTCAGTACGTACTGCGGCTGCAGCGGGTCGCAGTCACGTACCCGGCTGATCGTCAGCCAGAAGGTGAAGCGCGAGCCGTCGCGTCGGCGGCTGTTCAGCTCGCCCTGCCAATATCCGCATTCCTGCACCTTGCGCCACAGGGTGCGGTAGCGGGTGCGGTCCAGATCGTTGCCGGGCAGCAGCGGCAGGCGCCGCCCCAGTACCTGCTGTGCCGTCAGTCCAGTGATCTGGGTAAAGGCCGGGTTGCTGGTCAGCACGCGGCGACGCGCGTCAACCACCAGTACGCCCTCCTGGGTGCTCTCGAATACGGTGGCGGCCTGGCGCAGCGCCTGCTCCTGCTGCTTGCGCAGGCCAATGTCTTCGATCACCGAAATGAAGTAGTAGGGTGTGCCATTGGTATGCCGTACCAGCGTGGCGCTGAGGTTGGCCCACAGCGTACTGCCGTCGCGACGCAGATAACGCTTCTCCATGGCCAGGCGGCTGATTTCCCCTGCCAGCAGTTGGCGAGTCAGCGTCAGATCGGCATCAAGATCATCCGGGTGGGTGACCTCCTGGAAGGTCCGCTGTATCAGCTCGGCGCGGCTGTAACCGAGCATCTGGCACAGGCGCTGGTTGACCCGTAGCCACTGGCCGTCCGGTGACAGGTGGGCGATGCCGACGGCGGCCTGCTCGAAGGTGGCGCGAAAGCGCAGCTCGCTCTGCAGGCGTTCGGCATCGCGCTGGTGCTGACGCACGGCAAGACCGGCCAGACGGGTGAATTCCGTCACCAGAGCCACATCCGCTGGAAGCGGATGCATGGGGCGCCGATGGTAGATGCCGAACACCCCCAGTACGGCGCCCTGATCATTCTTGAAGGGCAGCGACCAGCAGGCGCGCAGTCCGGCCTGCTGGGCTAGTTCGCTGAATCCGGCCCAGTTGGGATGCTGGAGGATGTCCTCGACCACTGTCATCTCGCCGGTGGCGGCCGCATGGCCGCAGCTGCCGATACCCGGTGCGGCAACGATGCCGTCGATGGCCTCGATGTAGCTCACCGGCAGGCTGGGGGCGGCATGTGCCCGCAGCCGGCCTTGTTCGACCAGCATGATGGTGACCAGCATCCCCGGGCTGATCTGCTCCAGGCGCTTGACCATATCGCTCAGGGTTTCCTGCAGCGGGCGCTGGGCCAACATGCGGTCCAGCACGGCATTGCGGGCCTCCTGCAGGGCCTGGCTGCGCCGCCGCTCCTGGATGTCGCTCATGCTGCCGCGCAGCCCCAGGTCGTGCTGTTCCCCCGCCGTGAGGCTCAGCGAAACCCAGTGTGCCTGCCCGTCGGCATTGCGCAGGCACAGCTCGCAGAGCCACGAGTTGGTCTGCCTGGAGAGGATCGCGGAGATCTCCTGGGCGGCCCGCTCGCGGTGGTCTGTATCAATGAAGTCGAGCAAGGGTTTGCCGAGGCTCTCGTGGATGCTGTAGCCGGTGATGATCTGCCAGGCCGGATTGACGAACGTCAGGCGCCCGCCGCTGTCGGCCAGGAAGATCGCCTCATGCAGCTGCTCCACCAGATCCCGGTAACGGTTCTCGCTGCTTTCCAGCTGCTGGTAGGTCAGATGCTGCTCGCTCAGGTCGATGTCGACGCAATACATCTCCAGCTGGTTACGGGTATTGCGCAGCAGCAGGTGGCTGGAATAGACATAAACCGGGCTGCCATCGCGGTGCTGCAGGGTCAGCTCGGCGGCGGGTATGGGCGGCCCGCCCATCATCCAGGATGAGATGTCGGCGACCACCTGGGCACGCATCGCCGGCGGTACTATCAGATCCTCCAGCGGCCGCCCCATGGCCTCGCTGACGCTGTAGCCGTATACCTGGGTGCTGGCCTGGTTCCAGAAAATCACCCGGCGCTCGCGATCGTAGCCTTGCACGGCGATGCGAGGGGTCTGTTCGAACAGCTGACGGAAGCGTTGCTCGCTCTCGCGCAGGGCCTGTTCGTCGCGCTTCTGTCCACTGATGTTCTGCACGCTGCCATGGGCGCCGCCGTCGTTGCTGGGGCTGCCGCGCAACATCACCCACACCACTTCGCGGTCGGCTGGTCGGTTCAGGCGAGCGTTGACCAGCAAGGGCGATCCCCCCTGCAACAGATGTTGCAGGGCCCGTTGCACGGCATGGCGATCGGCGGGATAGAGCCAGCCGAGCAGGTCATCCAGGTTGCTCGTGTTGTCGCTATCGGGGCGCTCCAGCAGACGCAGTGCCTCGGCCGACCAGTGCAGATGGCCGTCGTAGCTCCAGGTGCCCAGTCCCGCGTCGCGTTGGGCTTGCTGCAGTGTCAGCAGCTGATCGCGCAGACCCCGCTCCAGGCGCTGCTGGCTCAGTTCGTCCTGGCGGCACAACAGGAAGATCAGCGCGCTGCTGAGGGTGACGAACAGCAGCCCCTTCACCGTGTGCAAGTGGGTCAGGATCGTGGGATCGTCAATGATCGCCCGCAGCAGCAGATTGCTGCCAAGGATCCAGGCAGCGCTGAACAGCAGATAGATGCCGGCGATGCGCAGTGGCCGGGAAGGCTTGGGTGTCATCCTGAACCCTCGGCAGTGACAGGCTAGGGGCTGCCCGGACCACTGCATCGGCCCGGGTCTTTCCCAGTTTAGCCGTCTCTCATCAACCTGCCGGGGGGAGGGTGGATTTCAGCTTTCGCAGGGCTTTCTCGGCGCCTTCGTGCAGGGGCACGCCCAGTCCGCGCAGGGCATTGGCCGGTGCAAGCTGGCTGCCCTGGATGCTGCCGTACTGCAGCCACTGCCGGTCGCGTGCAAACAGCTGGGACATCAGCTGCTCGACCTCCTGGCTGGTCAGCTGTCGTGTACCCAGCAGCAGGCTGGTCACCGCCAGGGTCGGCAGTGCCTCGTCCTGGCCGGCGTAGCTGGCGCGCGGTAGTTGATAGGCGAAGCTGCCGGGCCTCTCGCGCTGCAGTTGCGCGACAGCCGCCTCCTCCAGCGGCAGCAGGCGCATGGCAAAGTCCTCGCCAGCGGCGCGAATGCTGTCCGCCGGATAGCCGATCACCTGAATCAGGGCATCCAGCTCGCCGTCACGCAATGCGCCCAGGGCCTGCTGCAGGTCCAGCGCGCCCTGTTGCTGCAGATCGCCCGTGGCCAGACCATGAGCGGCCAGCACCGCCACGGCGGTATCCCGTGAGGCCGAGCCGGGCAACCCCAGGTTGACCCGTTTGCCGCGCAGGTCGGCGATGCCGCGCAGCGGGCTGTCGGCCCTTACCAGTACATGCACCGGCTCCGGGTAGAGGCTGGCCAGGGCGCGCAGGCCGAGGTCGGCTCCATCCTGCGAGAACGGCCCGATGCCGGCGACCGCCTGATGAGCGCTGTCGCTTTGCGACAGCGCCAGCGCGGCATCCCCGGTGCGCAGGAGGCGCAGGTTCTCGATGCCGCCAGCCGTCGTCAGTGGCACGATATTCAGGCCCTGCTCACGCAGCGCCTGGCTCATGGCGCGGGCAAAGCTGGCGTACTGTCCGGACTCCGGTCCGCCTGCCAGCGGATAGCCGTTCTGCAGACGGCCAAGCCGGCCCTGGATGTTCGTCAGCGAGCGTTCCACTTCCTCGTTGATCACCTTGCGCGCCGTGCTGCCGGTGCCGCCAGGCGACAGGTTGAGAGCGGTGCCGATGGCTGCGACCAGCGCCTCGCGCGGGCTGGTCGCATTGCTTGCCTGTGGTGCCCGCGGCAGGGTGAAGCCTTGGGGCGCGACGGCCTGCCAGGTACCGTCGTGGCGCTGGTAGATCAGGCTGCCGTGGGCAATCAGTCTATCGCCCTTCTGGTTGCCGCCACTCTCGATGCCGCCGATGCCGCGTGGCCCCGCGCCGAGGGCGCTGACCAGGCTGGCGACCCCTGGAGAGTCCCAGGAGCCGAAGTCGAGATCACGTTCGACCTGCAGCTCGGCATCGAAGTACACCAACAGGCGCTCCTCGTCGGGGCCCGCGCTGGCGTCGCTGGCGGAGCCTCGTCGCTTCAGGCTGAGCAGGCTCAGGCTGTCGGTGGGAAAAGCCTGTTCCAGGCGCTGGCGCAGTTCGGCTTCCAGCGTTTGCTGTTCCGGGCCACGCGAACAGGCGGCAAGCAGGGTGAAAAGGACGATGAGCAGCAGACGTGGCATGGCTCAGCCTCCCAGGCCCGGTAGTGACAGGAATCCGGTCAGCACCAGGGCATTGATCAGGTCGATGAGGAAGGCGCCGACCAATGGCACCACCAGGAAGGCCTGCGGTGCGGGGCCGTACTTCTGCACGATGGCCTGCATGTTGGCGATGGCGGTGGCCGTCGCCCCCAGGGCAAAACCACAAAAGGCTGCAGACATCACCGCGCCTTCGTAGTCGCGGCCCACGGCGCGGTAAACCAGCGCACCGCCATAGACCAGCACCACCACGACCTGGCCGAGCAGGATCAGCAGCAGTGGTCCTGCCAGGCTGGCGACGTTCGCCAGGTTCAGCGCCATCATGGTCATGGCCAGGAACAGCGCCAGGGCCAGCCCGGAAATCAGCTCGATCGCGGCATCGTTGAGGCGCAGGCCAACCAGATGGCCGCCATTGCGGATCAACACGCCGAGCAGCAGGCACCAGAGGAAGCTGGGGAGGGTGACCGGCGCATCGCTGACCAGTTCGGCCAGCCATTGCCCGGCCAGCACCGCAATCAGCACGGCGGCCAGCACCGGCACCAGGCTGGCGGCGCTGATGGGCGCTGCGTCGCCATCCGCGCTGGGGTGAGGCTCGGTCGCGTGGCCGTCGGCGCCCGCCAGCCGGTGACGGCGGATCAGCCACTGCGCCAGTGGCCCGCCGCACAGTCCGCCCAGGACCAGTCCGAGTGTGGCGCCGGTCATCGCCAGCTCCATGATGGCCTGGATGTTGTTGACCTCGGCGAAGCGCTCCGCATAGGCCGCCCCGGTGCCGTGGCCGCCGACCAGGGTGATGGTGCCGCCGATCAGTCCCATCAATGGATGCAGGTCCAGCGTCCATGCGATCAGCAGGCCGGTGAGGTTCTGCAGGACCAGGAACGGCGCCAGCACCATGACGAACAGCAGCAGGCGCTTGCCGCCCTGGCGCAGCAGCGACAGGTTGGCCGACAAGCCCACGGCCGCAAAGAATGACAGCAGCAGGACCGGGCGCAGGGTGACGTCGAATTCCAGCGTGAACCCCGTGGAGCTGTTAACCAGCAACAGTCCCAGGGCGAACAGCAGGCCACCGGTGATGGGAGCGGGGATGTTGTACTGCGAAAGCGGAGGGACGAGGCGGTTGAGCAGGTGACCGAGCAGCAGCACCAGCACGGCTGCGAGCAGGGTTTCCACGGGTTGCAACGTCATCGGCGCTCCTTATCCGCAAGGGCTCTGGCATGCCCCTTCGTGGGGCGCTGCTCAGAGCCTATACCAGGGCGACGAGACTGTCTCAGAAACCTTCCAGCACGATCTTGCCGCGCGCCTTGCCACTTTCCAGCAGGGCATGGGCACGTCGCAGATTGGCCGCCTCGATACGACCGAAGTGCTCGCCCAGAGTGGTTTTCAGTACGCCGTCGTCGATCAGTTGGCTGACCCGGTTGAGCAGGCGGTGTTGCTCGATCATGTCCGCTGTCTGGAACAGTGAGCGGGTGTACATGAACTCCCAGTGCAGCGACAGACTCTTGCGCTTGAGCTTGACCACGTCGAGCTGCGCCGGATCGTCGATCAGCGCCAGCTTGCCCTGCGGTGCCAGCGCTTCGATCAGCTGGTCCAGGTGCTGGTCGGTGTGAGTCAGGCTGGCGACCATGCTCACCTGGTCGAGGCCCAGTGCCTTGAGCTGTGGCAGTAGCGGCTGGCTGTGGTCGATCACATGGTGGGCGCCCAGTTCACGGACCCATTGCTGGGTTTCTGCACGCGAGGCGGTGCCGATCACGGTCAGGTCGGTGAGCTGCCGGGCCAGTTGCACCAGGATCGATCCAACGCCGCCCGCGGCACCGACCACCAGCAGGCTCTGGTCGCTATCGCCCTTGCCCTCGCGCACGCCAAGGCGCTCGAAGAGTAGTTCCCAGGCAGTGATGGCGGTCAGCGGCAGGGCGGCCGCGGCGGCGAAATCCAGCGAGCCAGGCATGCGCCCGACGATGCGTTCGTCCACCACATGCAGTTCGCTGTTGGCGCCGGCACGGTCGATGGCGCCGGCATAGAACACCTTGTCGCCAGGACGGAACTGGCGGACGTCGCTACCGACCTCAACCACCTCGCCCGCCACGTCCCAACCCAGCACCTTGGCCTCGCCAGGGGCTGGCGCGACATTGCGGCGGATCTTGGTGTCCACCGGGTTGACCGAGATGGCCCTGACCCGTACCAGCAGGTCATGAGGGCCGGGCTGTGGAGTGGGCAGCTCGATATCGAGCAGGGCCTCGGGGTGATCGATGGGCAGTGACTGATGGTACGCGACGGCTTTCATGCGGCAGATCCTCGGAGGGGCGCGACGGCAAATTCGGATGCTCCAGCTTAGCCGGTGGGCCTGGCTGGCGTTGAGCGCATGTTCGGTTAGTTGGCTGGCGAGAAAAAGCGGGCTGCCATAGAGTCTCTTTCAATGCTTTTTTGAAAATTGGTGAGGTCCATGCTGCGTCTCGATGACATTGCCCTGTTCGTCCGCACTGCCGAGCTGGGCAGCCTGTCCGCCGCTGCCCGGGAGCTGGACTGTTCGCCCGCAGTAGCCAGCGCCGCGCTCAAGCGTCTGGAGGCGCAACTGCAGGTACGTCTGCTGCTGCGTTCCACTCGCAGCCTGCGCCTGACCGCCGAGGGTGAACAGTACCTGACCCACGCCCGCGCCGCCCTGGCCAGCCTGGAGAGTGGACGCCGGCAGCTGGCGGGCGTGCGCGACGAGATCAGCGGCGTGCTGCAGATCGCCGCCCCCTCGGACTTCGGGCGCAACGCGCTGTTGCCCTGGCTCGACCAGTTCCAGGCCGAACGTCCCCAACTGGCCTTGCGCCTGCTGCTCAGCGACCGGGTCACCGACCTGTTCCGCCAGCCGGTGGACATCGCCCTGCGTTACGGCGAGCCGGAGGACTCCAGCCTGGTGGCGCTGCCGCTGGCCGCTGATAACCGCCGTGTGCTGTGCGCGGCCCCGGCCTATCTGGCGCGCCATGGTCGCCCGCAGCAACCGGAGGAGCTGCGCCGGCACAACTGCCTGCTGTACATGCTTGGCGGCCGTGTGCATGAGCGCTGGAGCTTCAACGACGGCAGACGCAGCACGGCGCTGACGGTGAGCGGCAACCGCGTCAGCGACGATGCCGACGTGGTGCGGCGCTGGGCCGTGGCGGGGCAGGGGCTGGTGTACAAGTCGTGGCTGGACGTGGCCGCCGACGTACAGGCGGGGCGCCTGGAAGTATTACTGGAAGGCTGGTTGGGCGAACCGACGCCGCTCAATCTGATCTGCGCCCACCGCGACCAGCTCAGTGGCCCGGTGCGCCTGCTGCGTGAATTCCTCCAGCAGCGCTGCGCCGAATTGCTGGTCGCGGCGCCCTGGCGGGCGCCAAGCGGCACGCGGCCGGTCAGTCGCGCGGCGGCGGGGTCAGGCCGCAGCCCTTGAGGATGATGCGTTCGAGGTTGTCGGCGGCTTCCTCGAAGTCGGTCTTCTTCAGGCTGTTCTTGCCGGTGAACAGGCAGATCTGGCTGGCGAAGTCGGCGTAGTGCTGGGTGCTGCCCCAGAGCAGGAAGATCAGGTGTACGGGGTCGATCGGCTCCATCTTGCCGGCGTCGATCCAGGCCTGGAACACGCCGGCACGCTGGCGGAACCACTCGCGGTAGTCCTGGTTGTAGTGTGCGGTCAGGTACTGGCCGCCGCTGATCACTTCCATGGCGAAGATGCGCGAGGCCAGCGGCTGGGTGCGCGAGTATTCGATCTTGGCGCGGATGTAGCGTGACAGCGCCACTGCCGGATCGTCGTCCACCGTCAGGCTGCTGAAGGTGGCGTCCCACTGGTCGAGGATGTTGTTCAGTACGGCGATGTACAAGCCTTCCTTGCTGCTGAAGTAGTAGTGCAGGTTGGCCTTGGGCAGCCCCACCGCCTGGGCGATGCTGTTCATGCTGGTGCCCTTGAAGCCGTGGCGGGCGAACTCCACTTCGGCGGCGGCGATGATGGCTTTTTCGTTCTTCTGGCGGATACGGCCGGCGGGTTTGGCGGTGCTGGTAGCAGGGGCGGGGGCTGCGGGCATCGAGGGGGTCCGTACTGATGATCGGTGTTGTGTGTGAACTGATACCCCAGCGCGGGTCATGAAACAACCCTCGGGCGTCAAAAACGTGTATTTCGCAGACGAAGCCTCCTCGTTACCGGATAAATAGCCGCAAAAGCGCCAAAAAATCGTCTTTGACGCTGCGGTCATCGCTGTTGGGAAAATGGCGCCGCGCCTAGTGGTACGGGCGTTCCAGCTGCTATCCCGGTTCGCCTGTGGTGCCTTAGCCGGTCTTCGCCAGCGCTTCGAGGAAAGTCTCCAGCACCAGCTGCGGGCGACGGCCCTTGCGCGTCACCGAGGCCAGGGTGAGGTCATAGAAGCGGCTGGCCGGTTTGAGCACGCGCAGACGGCCCTGCTGTACCCACTGCTGGGCATAGTGATCGGCCAGGTAGCCGATGTAGCGCCCGGTGAGGATAAGGAAGGCCATGCCCTCGCGGTCCGAAGCGCTGGCGGTGCAGTTGAGCACCTGGTACTGGGTCTGGATTTCCGGCGGCAGGCGGAAGGTCGGGGCGATGGCGTCCTGGGCATTCAGGCGCTGGTCGGTGAGCTGCTCGTCGTCCACATAAAACAGCGGATGGCCGACCGCGCAGTACAGCTGCGAACGCTCGCCGTACAGTGGCTGGTACTCCAGGCCGGACAGGGCGTGGCTCTGCGGCACCACGCCGACGTGCAGGCTACCGTCCAGCACGCCCTGTTCCACCTCGCTCGGCGGGGTCATGCGGATCTGGATACGCACGTCCGGGCCCAGCTCCTTGAGCCGCGCCAGCGCGTGGGTGATGCGCATATGCGGCACGGTGACCAGGTTGTCGGTCAGGCCGATGTGCAGCTCGCCGCGCAGCTCGCGGTGCAGGCCGTTGACGTTGTTGCGGAAGCTCTCCAGCGCGCCGAACAGCTGCAGCGACGACTGATACACCTCGCGACCTTCCTCGGTCAGGGCGAAGCCGGCGCGTCCGCGCTGGCACAGGCGCAGGCCGAGGCGCTGTTCGAGGTCGCTCATCTGCTGGCTGATGGCGGACCGACCGATGCCCAGCACGCTCTCGGCGGCTGAGAAACCACCACACTCGACCACGCTGCGGAACAGGCGCAGCAGGCGGATATCGAAGTCGCTGACCTGGGCCAGGGGATCGGAACGGCGGCTGCTCATATGTTTAGTCCTGGCTGAACTTAAAGTGCGAAGATTTGGATTTTCGTGACTTTATGCCCGTGGCACCTTCGCTTGCAACAAAACCACAGTGCCGCTCTGGAGAGCCACGATGAACATGCCGCAGACTGCCACCCCGTCCCTGGCCAGCCAGCTCAAGCTGGATGCCCACTGGATGCCGTTCTCCGCCAACCGCAACTTCAAGCGCGACCCGCGCCTGATCGTCGGTGCCGACGGCAACCACTTCATCGACGACAAGGGCCGCCGCGTGTTCGACAGCCTGTCCGGCCTGTGGACCTGTGGCGCCGGGCACAACCGCAAGGAAATCCAGGAGGCCGTGGCCAAGCAGCTCGGCACCCTCGATTACGCCCCGGGCTTCCAGTACGGTCATCCGCTGTCCTTCCGCCTGGCCGAGCAGATCGCCGAGCTGACCCCGGCCGGCCTCGACCATGTGTTCTACACCGACTCCGGCTCCGAGTGCGCCGACACCTCGGTGAAGATGGCGCGTGCCTACTGGCGCCTGAAGGGCCAGCCGAGCAAGACCAAGTTCATCGGCCGCGCCCGTGGCTACCACGGCGTCAACATCGCCGGCACCAGCCTCGGCGGCATCGGCGGCAACCGCAAGATGTTCGGCCAGATGATGGACGCCGACCACCTGCCGCACACCCTGCAGCCGCACCTGGCCTACACCAAGGGCATGGCCGAGACCGGCGGCGTGGAGCTGGCCAACGAGCTGCTCAAGCTGATCGAACTGCACGACGCCTCCAACATCGCCGCCGTGATCGTCGAGCCGATGTCCGGCTCGGCCGGCGTCATCGTGCCGCCGCAGGGCTACCTGCAGCGCCTGCGCGAGATCTGCACCCAGCACAACATCCTGCTGATCTTCGACGAAGTGATCACCGCCTACGGCCGTATGGGCAAATGGACCGGTGCCGAGTACTTCGGCGTGACCCCGGACATCATGAACACCGCCAAGCAGGTCACCAACGGTGCCATCCCGCTGGGCGCGGTGATCGCCAGCAAGGAGATCTACGACACCTTCATGCAGCAGGCCACCCCGGAGCACATGGTCGAGTTCGGCCACGGCTACACCTACTCCGGCCACCCGGTCGCCTGCGCCGCCGGCCTGGCCACCCTGGAGCTGCTCAAGCGTGACCACCTGATCGAACAGTCCGCCGCCCTGGCGCCGGTTTTCGAAGAGAAGCTGCACAGCCTCAAGGGCAGCCAGCACGTGATCGACATCCGCAACTGCGGCCTGGCCGGTGCCATCCAGCTGGCCCCGCGCGACGGCGACGCGGTGATCCGCCCGTTCGAGGCCGGCATCAAGCTGTGGAACGCCGGTTTCTATGTGCGCTTCGGTGGCGACACCCTGCAGTTCGGGCCGACCTTCAACACCCAGCCGGAGCAGCTGGACGCCCTGTTCAACGCTGTCGGCGATGTGCTGAACAAGCTGGATTGACGCGCTGCTTCCCACCCCTCTCCCCCTGGGAGAGGGGCCGGGGGTGAGGGTGCACCGGGTAATGCCGAGCTCCCTCACCCTAACCCTCTCCCAAGGGGAGAGGGGACTTGATTGAGTAGGGTGGCAGTCCGCACAGCGACGTCCACCGCCCAGAATTCACAGTGAGAGATAACCCCATGAGCACCATCGCCCACCTGATCAACGGCGACATCGTTCTGAGCGGCCAGCGCACCGCGCCGGTTTTCAACCCGTCCATCGGCGAGCCCGTGCGCCAGGTCGAACTGGCCGACCGCGGCACCATCCAGGCTGCCATCGACTCCGCCAAGGCCGCCTTCCCGGCCTGGCGCAACACCCCGCCGGCCAAGCGCGCCCAGGTCATGTTCCGCTTCAAGCAGCTGCTGGAAGCCAACAAGGACAAAATCGCCGCGCTGATCAGCGAAGAGCACGGCAAGACCCTCGAGGACGCCGTCGGCGAACTGCAGCGCGGCATCGAGAACGTCGAGTACGCCTGCGGCGCCCCGGAGCTGCTCAAGGGCGAGTACAACCGCAACGTCGGCCCGAACATCGACAGCTGGAGCGACTTCCAGCCGCTGGGCGTGGTCGCCGGCATCACCCCGTTCAACTTCCCGGCCATGGTGCCGCTGTGGATGTACCCGCTGGCCATCGTCTGCGGCAACTGCTTCATCCTCAAGCCGTCCGAGCGCGACCCCAGCTCCACCCTGTACATCGCCCAGCTGCTGCACGAAGCCGGCCTGCCGCGCGGCGTGCTCAACGTCATCAACGGTGACAAGGAAGCGGTGGATGCGCTGATCGAGGCCCCAGAGGTCAAGGCCATCAGCTTCGTCGGCTCGACGCCGATCGCCGAATACATCTACACCGAGGCCAACCGTCGCGGTAAGCGCGTACAGGCTCTGGGCGGTGCCAAGAACCACGCCGTGGTACTGCCGGACGCCGACCTCGACAACACCGTCAACGCCCTGATGGGCGCCGCCTACGGCTCCTGCGGCGAGCGCTGCATGGCCATCTCCGTGGTGGTGGCGGTGGGTGACCACGTGGCCGACGCCCTGGTGGAAAAACTGGTGCCGAAGATCCAGGCGCTGAAGATCGGTGCCGGCACCTCCTGCGGCCTCGACATGGGCCCGCTGGTCACCGGCGCTGCGCGTGACAAGGTCAAGGGCTACATCGACGCCGGCGTGGCCCAGGGCGCCAGCCTGGTGGTCGACGGCCGTGGCCTGAGCGTACCGGGCAACGAAGCCGGCTTCTTCGTCGGCGGCACGCTGTTCGACCACGTCACCACCGAGATGAGCATCTACCAGGAAGAAATCTTTGGCCCGGTACTGTGCATCGTCCGCGTCGGTAGCCTGGAACAGGCCATGCAGCTGATCAACGACCACGAGTACGGCAACGGCACCTGCCTGTTCACCCGCGACGGTGAGGCTGCGCGCCTGTTCTGCGACGAGATCGAAGTGGGCATGGTCGGCGTCAACGTGCCGCTGCCGGTGCCGGTCAGCTACCACAGCTTCGGTGGCTGGAAGCGCTCGCTGTTCGGCGACCTGCACGCCTACGGTCCGGACGGTGTGCGCTTCTACACCAAGCGCAAGACCATCACCCAGCGCTGGCCGCAGCGCGCCTCCCACGAGGCCGCGCAGTTCGCCTTCCCGAGCAACGGTTAAGCACTACCAGGGCTGGTCTACGGACCGGCCCTTTTTGTGCAGTGAGTCTGGCCGGATGCTTCGGCCGTGTTCCGACCCCGTTGCATAGGGTCAGGAACGGCACGTTTTGCTCCCTCTCCCGTTTACGGGAGAGGGTTGGGGAGAGGGGCCGTCGAACAACGCCCTCTCCCCCAGCCCCTCTCCCACCAGTGGGAGAGGGGAACCCCTGCCGCGCGGGCGCGGCATTGGTGCAGTGAACCGGCAAAGATCGGGGCGCGGCACCCCTTGGGTGAGCGGACTCACGTTTCAGGTGAACCGCAAGCCCGCTCTCCCAAGGGCAGCCCACTTCAATCAACAGAAGAGGACTCCCTTGAAATGAGCAAACCCATGATTGGTCTACCCCTGTGCCGCTGGCAGCTGACTGACCGCGACATCGGCTGGTTCCACCTGGTGGGCGAGAAATACATCCAGTCCGTCACCGGCTTCGGCGCCTTCCCGCTGATGATCCCTGCCTTCGCCGACGACCTGGACATGGACACCGTGCTCGACAGCGTCTCCGGCATCATGTTCGGTGGCTCGCTGTCCAACGTACACCCCAGCTTCTACGGCGACGACCATCCCGGCCTCGGCCTGGCCGACAAACCCCGCGACGCCACCGTGCTGCGCCTGATGCGTGCCTGCATCGAGCGTGGCATTCCCTTCCTCGGCATCTGCCGTGGCGTGCAGGAACTCAACGTGCTGTACGGCGGCACCCTGCACCGGGAAGTGCATGCCGTGGCTGGCCGCCTCGACCACCGCGAGGTCAAGGATGTGCCGGATGACGTCGCCTATGGCCCGATGCACAGCGTGAAACTCACCGAAGGCGGCATGCTGCACCAGCTGATTGGCGCGACCGAGATGAAGGTGAACTCGCTGCACGGCCAGGGCATCGACCGCCTCGGCGAAGGGCTGCAGGTGGAGGCCGTATGCGAAGACGGCCAGATCGAAGCCGTCAGCGTGAAAGGCGCCAAGGCCTTCGCCCTCGGCGTGCAGTGGCACCCTGAGTACCGCTACTGGGAGAACCCGCAGTACAACGCGCTGATCGGTGCCTTCCACGAGGCCGCGCGCGAGTACCAGGCGCGCAAGCTGGCCAAGCGCCGCGAGGTGGCGGAGGCCTGAGCCTGGCATTAGCCGCCAACGCAAAGGCCCGTCAGTAGACGGTAACGCTGTTCACTGAGCGGTTGCTCGATCAGCGCCCCTCTCCCATTGATGGGAGAGGGGCTGGGGGAGAGGGCCGACTGCTGCTCCCCCTCTCCCCGCTGGGGAGAGGGGACGGGGTCGAGTAGGTCACGGCTTATGTGAGCAGCATTACGGTCAGCCGACGGGCTTTGTCTCGCTTCTGCAGGCTCAGCCGAACACGTTCTCGCGGAAGCACTGCTGGATGTGTTCCACCTCGTCGCGCTTGTCCATCAGTGCCTGCAGGGCGGCGGGGTCGAACATCCGGCCCGAGCGCTCGTGCATCCAGGCGAACGCCTCGTCATTGCTCCAGGCCTTCTTGTAGGGCCGATCGCTGGTCAGCGCATCGAACACATCGGCCACCGTGACGATGCGCGACTCCAGTGGTATTGCCTCGCCCGCCAGGCCGCCGGGGTAGCCGCTACCGTCGTACAGCTCGTGGTGATGCAGCACGATGTGCCGCAGCATCTGCACCTGGCTGACACTGGCCAGGCCGAAGTTTTCCAGCAACTGATTGATCAGCTCCAGCCCGGCGCTTGCGTGCTTGCGCATGATCATCTGCTCCTCCTCGTTCAGGCGACCGGGCTTGAGCAGCACCCGGTCGGGCACGGTGATCTTGCCTAGGTCATGCAGCGGCGCAAACAGGTAGACATGCTCGACGAAGCTGTCATCCAGACCTTGTTGCTGCGCCAGGCTCTGGGCGATCAGCCGCGAATAGCGCGACATGCGCTCCAGGTGGTTGCCGGTTTCCGGATCACGCGCGTGGGTCATGGTCATCGCCGACTTCAGCGTGGCGAGCAGGGTGCGCACGCTGGAGCGCTCGTTGTAGACCATCAGGCTGGCGAGGTGGCCGAGCATATCCAGCTCGCTCAGCAGCATGCCGGCAAACACACCGGGTTGCCGCGCATTGAAGAACACGAAGCCGAAGAAGTAGCCGTTCACGCACATCGGCAGGGTGTAGCTGGCGCGGTAGCCGGCATCCATCAGGGCGCGCACATGCTGCTTATGGCTGTCCTGCAGCACGCTGAAGTCGTTGATCACCCGCGGCGTCTGGCTGTTGGCCACGGCCTGCAGCCAGGTCGTTTGCGCGAGGTGGGCGTGGTACAGCGGCAGCGAGTTCTGGCCATCCTCGATGGCGGCGAAGGTCTTCACCCAGTCGCTGCCATGGTCATACAGCGCCACGGCCATGCGTTGCACTTCGGGGTATTTCTGCTGCAGGGCCTGGAGCAGGTAACGCAGCTTCTGCTGCAGTGGACTCTGGTCCTGCAGGTCATGCAGATGGGACATCCCTTTCGCTCCTGGCGAGTGCGCTGACTGTTTCCTTTGAGATTAGCCGGGCGCGGCGGGCTGCGCCTCTAGACGTCCGTCGCAAGCGTTGTTGTCGGGCCCGTGTGGCCCTTACAGTCAGCGCACGATGGCCTCCACCCGCAAGGAATTCCCATGCTTAGCGTCGACTGGCTCCGCCACCATCCACAGCACTGCGCCCTGGTGGCCGAGTGGTTGTACCACCAGTTCCCCTACGAGTTCAGCGAGCAGCCCCTGGCCGACTGGCAGGCCGAGTTCGCCGCCGGCCAGCACAACGGCGACTGGCTGATGCGCATTGCCCTGCAGAGCGGCCAACCTATCGGCTGCGCCGGCCTGGCCCGCGACGACCTGCCGCAACGGCCGGAGCTTGGCCCCTGGCTGGCCTGCGTATTCGTACTGCCGCAAGCCCGTGGCCAGGGCCTGGCCGAACGGCTGATCGACGACATCTGCCAGACCGCGCGGGAGCAGGGGCATACGCGTTTGTATCTGCATACGCATGACCGCGCGGAGTACTACGCGCGGCGCGGGTGGACGTTGTTGGAGGAGTTTGAGGCTTGGGGGGAGAGGCAGTGTTTGATGGGGAGGGGGCTTTAGAGATAGCTGGGCAAGGGCTTTGTGGGAAATAAACCTGTCCCCTTTTGCCAGGATTATCAGTACGAGATCACACAGACGAGAGGAGCACAGTTTGCGACTAGATGAAAAAGAAAAGGCCCATCGAAGTGGGCCTTTTCTTATTAGATGTCAGCGCCCAATGCCAAAAGTTTATCTTTGAAGTCTCTGGCGCTTCTGCAGTTCATGTGGTCGGCAGAAGAGAATACGCAGAAGCCATGCCTGTCAATATATTTCTGAGCAAACATTGTTTTTATTCTACCAACTCCTCTGCCGGTGATTTCGGTGGTTAGTTCTCTTATTCTATCCCATGGCATGCCAATGGTTTGTTCTGGGTATAGCTCGACATAAGGTATGCCTAGCAATTGGCTAAGGCTATTGCTGTCGCCTAGGAACCAAGATTCAATTGCTTTAACTGAAACAATTATTAGGTCGTCTGTTATCTGCGCTGTTCGAATCCTGTCCTTTACGGATTGTACGGAAGGTGCATCCTCAAGGTCGGTGAGGACTATGATTATGTCCGGGCTTGGGCCTTCGTTGAGCAGTCTAACGTAGTTTTCAAGATAGCGCGGGAGTAAGTTTCCGTTTCCGCTGGCATTTATTATTGGGTCGCATACTTCGAGATTTATCTCTTGTAGTTTTTTTCGAAATCTTGTTGATTCAATAATCAGCTTTTCGGTATCGCCCTCAACTATGAAGCCCACTTTTACCATGGAAGCCCACCATTCAGCATGTTGGTCAGCCAGGCTTCGTCAAGCGGGATGTTTAGCCCGGCTGGAAGGCTTGCAGACTTGCCTTTTGTTATTCCATTTACTTTGTTTAGGAATACTATTGATTCGATGTTGCAGGTTCTGATTATTGATTCGCTATGCGTTGTTAAGAAGATCGGCCTTTCCCAGCTGGCCTCATTTTGAAGAAGCTTGGAAAGCTCTTCCATTGCTTTAGGGTGAATCCCTCGTTCTGGCTCTTCGATGAGGCTCAGGCCGGGCTCGTCTCTATCTGTGAGAGCCGCAACCAATATGCAAAGTATGTAGAATGTTCCATCTGAGATGAGGCCTGGCGGAAATAGGCTTGCATGGCCAACTTCTCTAAAGTTAAGGGATACGCTGGTGTCTAATTTACTCTCTTCGGTTTTAAAGTTTTGAATGCTGGGTACTAGGTGTGAGATTAGTTCGCATATCTCTTCAGCAGACGTTTGATCTTCTCGCTCTAGTCTGCTTAGAACGGCTGCAAGGTTTTTTCCATTTGGTTCGAGCTCTGCGTCAGATGTTTCTGATCTGCTTGGTTCTCGTGCAGCATTTGGGTCGATTGCATATTTTTTAATGTTGGAGAGCATTCTTGATATGGAGCCGTCAAGGAATATCTCTGCTACGTTTAATGATGTATGGTCTTCGGGTATGTATTTGCTTATGTATTCGTTGAAGTGATCGTCCTTGAGGTTTGTTTTTTTCAGTGATTTTCCTTCTCTTTCATATTTTATTTCGCTGCCATGTAAGAGCTTCTCATAGATGACGGGTTTGCTGTCAAGGTTGTGTATTTTTAGTTGGTATTTGGCTAGCGTTTCAGTCTTGTCCTTCCTCTTTATGGGCCAGTCTATTTCCAGGTTGAATGTTTTTCTGTAGTCCTTTTTTCTCTTTCTGCAGTGAATGCTTTTGAAGCCTCCGGATTCTTTTATCGCTCTTGTTGCTCCATAGTTGAGCACTGATGAGGCAAATTTAAGTGCGTCAAATACATTGCTCTTTCCGCTTGCATTGGGGCCCGCAAATACCATGAATGGACCAATGTCTTTGATCTCTAGGTTGTCAAGGCTCTTGTAGCCTGAGATCTTTATTCTGCCTTGATGCTTGCTTTGTGGAGACATGATTCTCTCGTTGATTTGTATCGATCTTTGTGTTTTGGATTTCATGTGTTTATTGGTCGAAAACTGTAGGCCAGTGCCCGCGATTTTTCATCAGGGCATGTTGGGGTTTTCTACCTTTACTGCAGTTTTTTACTTTACTTACTGATCGCCGTCCGGTGCAAAAAGAAAGTAACCAAAGAAAAATCAAAACCGCTTGAGATTTCTGCGCGGGTTCACCCGTCCTGCGACGAAGCAAGCCGACAACTCCGTCCGGCCTGAAACGCGCAACCTTCATGCGCGCAAACTCCCCGTCAGTAGGCCGAGTGGAGGTGTTGTGCAGGGGGACGAGCCGCAGGGATGCGGCGAGAGGCGTAAAGGGGCATGGATACCCCTTGTACGCCGGCCCCCGGAGCGGCACCGGAGGGAGGGGAGTCGAGCGCAGCGAGACCCGGATGCCGGGGTGTGTTTCTTTGCCTAGCTTTCTTTGCACAAGCAAAGAAAGTAGGTCGCCCAGCAGGGCGAAACCTTGCGTAAGAGCAGCATCAGAAGCACGCCTGCGCAGTGAAGTCGTCATTCCCGAAGCTCACTTGGCGGGTTTGCGATTACGCGCATACAGCGACTTGCCACCAGTTGCGGTCGCGCCACGCTCCTGCAGTTCAAAGCGAGCGTTCTGCGCCTTGATCAGGTCGCTAAGTTTCTTGTGGCCATAGAGTCGCGAGTCGAAGTCCGAGCGCAGCTTGCTGATGCCGTTGCCGAGTAGACCTAGTGCACACCAGCCATCTTCATCCGAGTTGTCGTCGATCACCTTCGCAATAAAGTCCACCGGCACCTTCTGCGGCTTCACCTTGGCTGGAGCAGGCTGCGCAGCAGGTTTTCCACCCGTCGCAGCGGCCGGTACCGTTACAACCGCCGGCGTACTGGCAGAAGCTTCTAACTCCGCAGGCTCGGCATCGTCACGCAGCAACTCGGTATAAATGAACTTATCGCAGGCCGTCACAAACGGCTTGGGCGTCTTCTGCTCGCCAAAGCCGATCACCTCCAGCCCTTCCTCGCGTATCCGCGCCGCCAGGCGGGTGAAGTCGCTGTCGCTGGAGACCAGGCAGAAGCCATCGAAACGCCGGGTATAGAGCAGGTCCATCGCATCGATGATCAGCGAGCTGTCGGTGGCGTTCTTGCCCTTGGTATAGGCGAACTGCTGCATCGGCTGGATCGAGTAATCCAGCAGCACCTGCTTCCAGCCACCCAGGTTGGGCTGGGTCCAGTCACCGTAGATACGCTTGACGCTGGCCAGCCCGTACTTGGCGATTTCCTCGAACAGGCCTTCGACGATGGCCGCCGAAGCGTTATCCGCGTCGATCAGGACGGCGAGGTGTTTCTGTTGGCGAGGCGCTGGGGCTTTGCTGGCCATGAATGCATCCTTGCAGGTCGATGCCCCGACCATACTGCGAACCACATCGCATTGCCAGACTTGAAACCTCAGTCAACAACCACCCCATAGCCCAACCCCAGCCCCCACCATTCACCCCCTCACTGATGGCAGCCGCCGCTGCCGCTTTTCGGCTACAACCGAACCTAAATCCCCGTGAGGAACCCCCATGCCCGCCCTCAGCCAGAAACACCTGTTCCAGCTCGCCAGCTTCGCCGCCCTCGGCGGCTGGAGCGTATTGATCCTGCTGCCCACCTGGAGCCAGGGCCCGCGGCTGGTGCTCGGCGTCGCCGTGGTACTGCTCTGCGTGCTGTACGGCGTCAGCCTGTTCCAGGCCCTGACCAGCCGGGGCGAGCGCAGCATGGGCAAGCCCGGCTTCTTCACCCTGCGTGGCGTGCTGGCGCTGTTCAGCAACCCCAAGGCGGTGTTGGCGGCGTGGATTCACATCCTCGCGTTTGACCTGATGGTGGGCCTGTACATCCAGCAGCAGGGCGCGGCGCAGGGCATCGGCCACCTGTGGCTGGTGCCGTGCTACCTGATGGCGATGATGTTCGGCCCGCTGGGGTTGCTGCTGTTCCTCGGGGTGAGCCTGCTGCACTAGCTCAGGCCCGCCGCCACGGCCGAGCGCGTGGTCAGCGCTCGCCCAGCCAGCGCAACTGCTTGACCACCATGTGCATGAAGCCATTCTCGCTCGGCGTGCGGTAGGCGCCGATTGCGCCGAGGTGCTTGGCCATCACCGCCGTCATCTCCCAGCCATCGACCGGCTCCGCCGCCCAGGTGGCGCAGGCCAGCGGGAGCAGGCCGAGCGATTCGCCGAGTTCACGGATGGCCCGCGAGCCGCTGCGCACCGGCTCCAGCAGCGAGTCGTTGGCCCAGGCCCACATCCAGGTGTTGGAGCGGCTGGAGAAGCTGCCGACGAAATCGATGGCGCATTCCAGTACCGGCTGGCCGTCGTTGGAGAACACCAGGGTGGCGTTCTCCTGGTACCAGTCCCAGCGCTGGTATTCGCCGATGCCGTAGGTCTGCATGAAGTCGGCCTGGCGCGCCTGCAGGTAGTCGAAGCTGTCGCTGATCAGTGCGGCCAGCGCGTCATCGTCCTGCTGCCAGTTGCGCGCGCGGATGTCGCAGTAGCACTGCGCGCAGACCATCTTGATGTCGGCGAAGGCTTCGGCGCGCTCGTTCCATTCGCCTTCCTGTTCCAGCATGGCGTCGCACTGGTCGCACCAGGCGTCCGGGTAGGCATCATCGGGTTGCTCGGGGTCGTACCCCATGTTGAAGCCCTGGCCACTGCCGCGCTGCAGGTGCTGGCAGACAAAGGCGGCGGGGCCTGCGCCGTGTTCAGCGCATTCGGCAGGGAAGGTTTCGTCGCTCATGGTCTGTTCCTGCGGGGCAGAGGCTGTGGGGGTAACAGTAGACGGCGGGCGTGGGTCAGATGTGTTTCAACAGGCTCCGCTCGGGCTGTTGCGGGTTGTAGTACACCCGGACTTTGCCGCCCACCGGGTATTGCATCAGCTCACGCCGGGCACTGCTTGCCGAGCTGTATTCGGCCGGTTGGATGCGCAGCCGGTTGCCGTGGTAGCGCACTCCATCCACCTGGTACGAATACTCGACCCTGACCTCGTACTCGTAGCCGCTTCGGTAAGCCGAGTCGGCGAGTTGCCGGTCGATGCGCGACGCGGTGATCACTCCCTCGGTGGTCGGCCATTCCCGCGAGTCGCCCATCTCCAGCGCCTGCTGTATGCCGAAGTACAGCATCACGCCGAGCATCAGCAGGTAGAGCAGTTGTTTCATATCGCCCTCCCTGGGCTTGATCGCGGCGTAGTCCCGCGATTTTATTCTCTAGAATACCGAATGAACCCTCCCCGCCAGGCAGTCACATGTACGAAACCACCCGCCTGAAACGTCGCCAAGTGGATGTGTCCCAACTCGAGATCGGCATGTTCGTCTGCGAGGTGGATCGGCCGTGGCGGGAGACGCCCTTTCTGTTCCAGGGCTTTCCACTGCTGACCGTGCAGGACATCCGCGCGGTACAGGATTGCTGCCAGTACGTGTTCATCGACGAGTTCCAGCGCGTCAAGGTCAGCCTGATGCCGGAAAGCGCCGGGCCGGCGCCGGCGGACTCGCACAAGCGCGCCCCGCTGTCGCGCGAGATGCAGCAGGCGCGGCGCAACCGGGACAAGAGCTCGGCTGTGCTCAAGGAGGTGTTTTTCGACGTGCAGCTGGGCCGGGGCATCAATACCGCGGCCTGCCGTGAGGCGGTCAGCGACAACCTGCAGAGCCTGTTGCGCAACGAGAGCGCCCTGCTTTGGCTGACGCGCATGAAAAGCCAGGACGAGTACACCAGCCAGCATTGCCTGTCGGTGTCGATCATGGCCATGGGCTTCGGCCATCACCTGGGGCTCAGCAATGACAGTCTGGAGCAACTGGGCATTGCCGGCCTGCTGCACGATGTGGGCAAGATCAGGGTCGATCCGCAGGTGCTGAACAAACCGGGCAAACTGAGCGCCGAGGAGTTCGAGCACATCAAGCAGCACGCCACGCTGGGCTACAAGCTGCTGCTGAGCCACCGCGACCTGCCGTCGATCGCCGTGGACGTTGCCCACGGCCACCATGAGCGGCTCGACGGGCAGGGCTATCCGCGCGGGCTGGGGGCCGCGCAGATAGCCTATTTCACCCGCATCATCAGCATCATCGACTGCTTCGACGCGATCACCAGTAACCGCGTGTACGACCGCGCCCGCACGGTCAAGGATGCCTTCAAGGTGCTGATGGACTGTCGGGAGACGCACTTCGATGCCGAGCTGGTGATGCGCTTCATCGAATGGTTGGGCATCTTCCCGGTGGGCACGCTGGTGGAACTGCACACCGGCGAGATCGGCCTGGTGCTGGAGAAACACCCCAAGCTGCAGTTGCGTCCCAAGGTGGCGGTACTGATCGACCGTGACGGCCAACGCTGCCCACCGCGCTTCCTCGATCTGTCGCGGATCTGCACCGATGAGCAGTCGCAACCTTACCGCATCACCGCCTGCCTGCCCGATGGCGCGCTCGGCCTGAGCGTGAACGATCCCCAGGTGCAGGCGCTGCTGGATAACCGCGAGCTGGCTGACCTGGACGACGAAGCGGAAGTCCCGGAGCTGCTCGCGCACTGGCAGCGACTTGGTGGCGAGTGAGCGCGCAGTGGGCTGTGATACAGGGTTGGACTATGTCGCCTGCCGGCGGCAGTGGCCACTCGCCGGCTGGGCATTGCCAATACAGCTCTATTTGAGGTGCTTGAAGAGGGTCCCGTTCTTCATGATCACCCGGAAATTCTGCTGCGGGTTTTCCAGCGCACTCAGGTCGGCCAGCGGGTCGCCACTGACCAGCAGCAGGTCAGCGAGCGCCCCTTCCTGCACCACGCCGAGCTTGCCCGGGTAGGGGTTGCGCGGACCGGACAGGGCCAGCAGCTCGGCATTGCCCGAGGTGGCCATGCGCAGTATTTCGGCTGGGCTGTACCAGCGCGTGAGCTTGGTCAGCTGGGCGTTCTGGCGGGTCGCCAGGCGCGCATCGAACAGCGTGTCGGTGCCCCAGGCGATCTTCACGCCGTACTGCTTGGCCCATTTGTAGGCATTGTCGGTGCCGGCGGTCATCTGCAGCTGTTTGACGCGGTTGACCGAGCCGTCCGGGAATGGAATGGAATCCTGATCGTCAAGGAAGGGCTGCAGGCTCAGCCAGACGCCCTTCTCGGCCATCAGTTTGAGGGTGGGCTCGTCGAGCAGTTGGCCGTGCTCGATGACCTTCACACCGGCATCGATGGCCTGACGCACGGCTTGCGGTGTGTAGGCATGCACCGCGACATAGGTGCCCCAGTTGCTGGCTGCGTTAACGGCGGCGCGCATTTCTTCCGGGGTGTACTGGTTGACGTCCAGCGGGTCATAGAACGAGGACACGCCACCGCCGGCCATCACCTTGATCTGCGAAGCGCCCAGCCCGAGCTGCTCGCGGGTGCGCTGCAGCACGGCCGGTACGCCATCGGCCAGCGCGGTGTAGTTGACCCGCTCCGGATAGCCGTGATCGCCGGGACGGGCCGGCAGCTCATTGGGCAGGCGGAAGTCACCATGCCCGGCGGTCTGCGAGATGGTGGCACCCGAGGGCCAGATGCGCGGTCCATTGACGATGCCGCGGTCGATGGCGCGCTTGAGTCCGAACACCGGTCCGCCCAGGTCGCGCGCACTGGTGAAGCCGCGTTGCAGCATGTCATCGGCACCACGGGTGGCGGCTACGGCGGCAAACACCACGTCGCTGCTGAGCAGATCCATCATGGGCACGGTCGACATCATCAGGTGTGTGTGCGCGTCGATCATGCCGGGCATCAGGGTGGCGCCATTACCCTGAATGGTGGTCAGCGCCGCACCTTCGGGCGGGCTGATGGGGGTGGCAGAGATGCGCTGGATGAGGTTGTCGACGATCAGCACGTGGCTGGGCGCGGACAGGCTGTCGGCAACGCCATCGAAGATGCGCACGTTCTCGAAGAGCACGGCATTGCTCTTGGGGGCTTGCGCCGCGATGCTCGGCGCCGCCAGGCAGGCACACAAGGCCCAGGCGGAGAGCGTGAGTCCGGTTCTTTTCATTACGCTGCTTCCTTGATCGTGAATGTTTATGGGGCGGTATCCGTTAACACCACAGCCCGTTGCAGGTGAACTCAAAACGCCCAGTTGGCCCTCACGGCCGTCAACAACAGGTCATCGTTACGGGTCGAAGAAGGGTTGACGGCTTGCACGTCCAGGCTGAGTCGCAGCCAGGGGCTGACGGCAAAGCTGTAGAACACTTCGATGCCGCTTTCGTTTTGAAACTGCTGCAGTGGTTTCAGTGCGGAGCGCAGATCGCTGCTGAAGTTGTAGACGAAATAGCCGGCCCCAAAGCTGTCGTACGGTCGAGACGCCAGCATCCCATGGCCGCTGATCCCGCCGGAGAACGATGCTTCGATCGGATTGGGATTGCCGTCCGCCACCGAGCCTTTGGCGTAGAGTCCCAGACCTTGACCGTTGCCCAGGCCGTTCTCCACCAGCACATGGCCGAGTTGCAAACTGATATTGAACGCGCCGCTGCGTGCGCTGCCGCGCATGTCCTCGGCCAGCAGCACCTCGGAAAGGTCGGCACTCTGCTTGCTGCTGTAGGCGCCGGTCAGGGTGGCATTGCTCATGCGCCCGAACACTCGGTCGCGCCAGGCAAGGGACAGGGAGGCATTGCCGCCGTTCCTGAACAGGCCGCTCAACGAGTAGTCATCCGTGTGATCGTTGGGGTCGTAGAGCATTCCGGTCAGGGTAAAGGGGCCATGCCGGTGGTTGACGATGGCCCCCATGATCACCGGAGGCAGCACGCCGGTGGGCGGGGCCACGAAGGCGACATTCATGAACCGGTGATTGCCCCAGCCACCAAAGAAGGGGTCGCCTGCGAGCAGATCGATCACATTGATCTTGCCCAGCAGCAGGCTGCTTGAGGAGCCCAGCTGCTGGCTCAGGTACAAGGAGGTGGCGACCACCTCATCGGTCTTGCCCAGCGGCAGAAAGGCACCGGTGCTCACCGGCAGTATTGCGCCGCCGAATGACGCGCCGTCACTGTTGGTCAGATATTCGACATGGGTGTGCAGGCGCCCGCCGTCCCACAGACCCAGCTTCTGCATGTCGGCATTGACCAGCAGATCGCTGCGGTTGGTGAACTCGAAGCTTTTGTCACCCGTACCGGCCTGCAGCCCGGAGTAGAAGCTGGTGTTTTCCAGCTGAACCGTGACGCCCTTGTCCGCCAGCGCCTGGCGCTGGCCATTCCAGTCGCCAGTCATGCGATCTTCGTAGGCGCCTGCCGAGACGCTCGCGGTGTGAGTGGCCAGAGCCAGAGCAAGCCAGATCGGCCATCCAGCACGCTGGTTGTTAACGTCCATGATTACTCCTATCGGCTACTGCAGCGGGCGAGCGGAGAGTCCAGCTCTCTGCACAAGCCGCCTGGCCCCATCCCTGAACTCTGTTCGGATGGCCAAGATTATCCTCTCACCGCAACGCAAACTAGCGAGCATTGACAGAGCCTGGCCTTGGGCGTTCCTTCAGTGCCCGGCATGGGCATCCTGCGGCAGGCGCAGCCCCAGACGGGTCTTCATCTCCAGCTCCAGCTCGGCCACGCGTCCGTTGGCCATGAGCCGGACCAGCTCTTCCTCGAAGATCTTCGACAGTCGCTCGCCATCCGGATGCCGTTTGGAGAAGCTCAGCCAGAAGCCATCGTTGGAGATCATCCCGACCCGTTCGATCTGCGGGCCGAGTTTGGCTTCCAGAATACGCAGCTGTCCCGGCAGGCTGTTCATGATGATGAAATCCACCCGGTCCTTGACGAGCATGTTCAGCAGATTGGCGTCCGAGCGTGCCACCAGGCGCTCGATGTGCGGATCATTCATCAGGTCGCTGGGGTAGGTGTAGGCGTTGGTGATGCCCACGCGCTGGCCTCGCAGGTCCTTGCTACTCAGTTCCGGCTGGAAGCGCCCGCGCAGGGCGAAGATCGCCAGTCCTTCATGGAACATCGGCGTCGGGTGCCAGTAGAACTGGTCGCGATTGTCGTCGGTGATGGTGACGTTGAAGCAGGCTACGGCATGGCCGGTTTCGGCGTAGTGCAGGCAGCGTGAGAAGGGCACGGTGATGAAGTCCACGGCGATGTCGCGGCGGGCGAAGATTTCGCGTACCAGTGCCGGGGTGAATCCTGTCGGTTCGGTGCTGTCGGTCCGCCGGGCTGAATAGGGTGGCCAGTCGTCTTCGGCGGCAATCAGGATCCGTTCGGCATGAGCCTGGCCGAACGTCGCGCACAGTGCCAGTGTCAGCAGAAGATGCCGCGTTTTCATGGACATGACCTCTGGGGCGGGAGGTTTGACCTCACGTGCGTTGAGTATCGGCCAGGGAGGGCGCGGGTGTGGTCTGGCGGGACGTATGGTCGTGTTGTCCGGCAGGTGCAGGCCTCGGTGGCTGTCAACCGGTCGGCGAGACGGCGCGTGATGGCTTGTCAGCCCGTCGCAGCCCGGCATGCGCTCCGTTGGCAGCGGGGCAGGGCGGGGTTGCAGATTGGCCGGGGGCGTTGTCGACGGCGCGTCGCTTCTGACATGCCGCGCAAGCAGGGGACGGCAGCCGTCGATCCGGCCTGCCGTGCGAGCGCTGCTGCTCTGTCAAAGGCAGGCCCCGTCTGTGCGGGGCCTGTGATTACCAGCGGTAGCCGTGGTCGTGGTGATGGTGGCGATGGCGTTTGTGCCAGTGCTTATGGCGATAGCGCGGCTCGGGTACGTAGTACACCGGCCCCGGCGTGTAATAGACCGGACGGGCTTCGTAGTAGACCGGGCGCGGTTCGTAGTAGACCACGGGCGGCGGGGCGTAGACGGGTTCCGGTTGGTAGACCCTGACGGGGCGCTGGCTGGCCAGCACGCCGCCAATGATGGCACCGACGGCGACACCCGCGGCCACGTCGCCGCCGTCGGCCGCGAGTGCCTGCTGCTCGCCTGCGAGAGCCAGGCTGGCGATCAGTCCGGTGATGAGGGGGATACGCGAATGCATGGTCGAGACTCCTGTGAAACCGGAGGTGTCCGGTTACAGGCTTCGACTGCCAGCGCCGCGATGTTTTCCCGGGGGCTATGTAAATCCTGTGTAAAAGCCGGGCTGCCGGGCAGGGGCGGCAGCCCGGCTCCCGCCCGCGACGTCAGGCCTGGCGGTGCTTGTCCAGGTCGACATCCATGTCTGTCGCGCCGACGCAACCGAACAGCTTGAGGCGTGGCAGGTGCGCCGCGATCTTCGGCTTGAGCTGGCGCGCGAAGGCGTAGCCGGAGCAGGTGTCGAAGTACAGGCTGCCGCTCCAGTCCGGGGAGGTGTTTTCGTTCAGCACCTGGGCGAGGCGGTCCAGGGTCAGGTCGCTGAAGCTGTCGACGTCTTCGCCGATGCTCGACGCATTGCCGTGCGCGGTGATGATCAGAATGTCATCGCCCTGCAGGCGTTTCAGGGTTTGCGGCAGGGCGGCGATGCGGCAGCCGCTGTAGCGGAAGTCGCAAGGGAACTTGAGGGCGGCGCCGCTGACTTCGTCGTCGTTGCGGCACCAGCAGATCAGGGTGGTGGACATGCTGTTCTCCTGGTTGGCCCCTTGAGTGGGGTGGGCCAATCCTGCGCGGCCGGCTGCCAGCGGCATCAGGCGGAAGTCATTCCCTGATGGCGGCGTGGCGCACGGCGCATGTGCAGCTTTTGAGCTTTACTGCTTGCCAAGGGACTTCACTGGTGCGGGGGCAAGCCGATGAACAGAGTCTCGCAAGCGGCCGCGTCGGCCCTGGTGCTGCTGGCACTGGGGCTGGGTGGTTGCTCCGGGCGGCTGGAACATGAGGCCATCGTCAGCAAGAACAGCGAGCCGCAGGCTGGCGAGCTGTTGCAGAGCAACGTCGACCGCATGGCGACCCTGGCCATGCGCGATAACCTGTCCAGCCTCTATCAGCTGATGGGCAAGCTGTATCAGCGCAACCCCCGCGAATGGCGCAAGACCGGCCTGCCCAGCCGGGAGGCGGCGGAACAGGCCATTCACCAGGCCATCGAACTGAACCAGCCACTGCCGCAACTGGGCGGCAGACGCGACGTGGCGGCGTTGAGCTACGCCTTGAGCGCGGACTTCCAGGGAGACCGGGTCGGTGCCTTCGTCTATGCCCTGGGCAGCATGCTGGTGACCGCGCATGGCGGGCGCACCGAGTTCTACCTGAGTGATTCGCTCGACCCGCAGTTTGTCTTCAACGCCTCGCGCAATGTCGAGAAGGCGGCCTGGATGCTGGCCCAGCGCCGCGATGCCGAGGGGCAACCGCTGCTGCTGTCCAACGAGGGGAGCAACCTCAGCTATGCGGTGGAGTTCGGCAAGATGACCGCGCGCCTTGATCTGCTCGCCCACGTGCTGGAGGAACGCTACCGGCGCATCGGGGTGAACTACGCCCACGGCCTGTTGTTCCTCAACTTCCTGCCGGTGCAGTGACCAGGCAGTCTCTGCTTGAGTGCATGGACAACTTGCCACTAATCTGCCGCCGCGCTCAGGGACGAACGCAAGTGGTGGATTTGCGCCTCGTGTAGTCCCGACGCACCGGGCTGCGCCCGGCACCAACCATCATCTAAAGGATTGCCCCATGCGTCGTTTGCTTTGCCTTTCGCTGTTTTCCCTGATCCTCACGGGCTGCGCTTCCTCTGCCAAGATCGAAGGCATGACCGTTGCCGAGACCCAGGCTCGCGCCAATAGTTACGCCCCCGCTCTGCAGGACAACCTGCAGCTGAGCGAAGTCAAGGGTGGCCAGGAAACCAACCCGATGTGGACCTCCGAAATTGGTGGTCAGGAGTTCCAGGCTGCGCTGCAACAGTCCCTCGGCAATGCAGGCCTGTTGAGCGCTGGCGACAAGGCGCCCTACTCTCTGCGCGCCAACCTCGTCCGCGTCGATCAGCCGATGTTCGGGCTGGACTTCGAAGTGACCAGCGAGGTCGAGTACACCCTGGTGGACAATGCCACCGGCAAGGAACTGCTGCGCGAGACCCTGCGTACTCCGTTCACCGCCGGCGTGGGCGACGCTTTCATTGCCGTGAAGCGCCTGCGCCTGGCCAACGAAGGCTCCGCTCGCGAGAACATCTCCGCGCTGCTCAAGCGCTTGAGCGAATTGAACATCGAGGCCAAGCAGGTTTCGCTGAGTCAGTGATCCATCGACAAGGGTGAGGCTTGCCTCACCCTTGCTCCTGCGCGTCGCCTCCTATTCCTCCCACTTGCGCAGTATCTTCTCCAGCTCACCGCTGGCGCGCACCTTGTCCAGCGCCGCGTCGAACTGCCTGGCACGCTGGCTGTCACCCTTGGCAAAGGCCACATAGCGCGGCATTTCCACCAGCGGTGTGGGCAGCAGGCGCACGCTACTGTGGGCCCGTTGTTCCTGTATGAAATAAAGCAGCTGGGTGCGGTCACCGACGATGATGTCGATGCGCCCCGCCAGCAGCATGGACACCAGCTGGCGTGGGTTCTGCGCGCTGGTATCACGGCGCAGTTCAGCCTTGTCGAAGTTGGACTCGTAGGCGTAACCGCGTACTTGCCCGATGACGAACGGGGTGAAATCGTCCAGGGTCTTCCAGTCCTTGAGGCTGATCTTGTGGCTGGTCATGAATACAGTGGAGCCGGTGCGGATCGGCCCGGCCAGTTCGTACTGGGCCTTGCGCTCGGGCGTGCCGGCGAACTGGAAGGCCATCTCCACCTCGCCGCGATCGAGCATGCGTTTGACCCGTTCCCAGGGGTAGAGGCGCAGCTGGTAGTCGATGGCGCCCGCCTGCATGATCGCCTGGATCAGTTCGACATCCACCCCGCGCGGGGTGTCGTCGTCGATGGTCACGAAGCTGTAGGGGGCGAACTGCTCGTCGCCGACCACGCGCCAGGTTTCGGCGGTGGCAAGAGCGCTGAACAGTACCAGGAGAAGAAGCGGCAGGCTGCGCATGTGGACCTCCCAGGCGGTAGGCGTCCGTTTCTTTCAGCCTAGCGGCCCGGGAAGGATTTGCCTCTGCGATCGTGCAGCGACTGCCCGCACTCTGCTGACGACACCGGCGAGGTGCCGGTAATGACGAGGAGGTCATCATGCCCAATATCAGCAAAGAGAATATCGAGCAGCTCAAGCAGGCCGGTTGGGTCGAGCACTATTCCGGGCTGCCGGCGGACCTGTATTTCTCCACGCGTGGTGCTGACGAACCGTGGAGTGACAAGCCGCATCTGCATCTGAACTACGCGATGGACGGCAGCCTGCAGTCGCTGACCTGGAAAAACGGCGACGGCCAGAACAGCTATTTGTACCGGCAAGGCAACTGGCTGGCTTTCGGTGGCGTACCGGAGGTGCTCAAGAGCCAAGCCGAATGGCTGAAGGCCAACCTGAAGTAAGGCGTGCGGCCCGGCCTTGTGCCGGGCCGTCTCGCTTCAGACCTTGCGTACGAACTCGGATTTCAGCTTCATCGCGCCGATGCCATCGATCTTGCAGTCGATGTCGTGGTCGCCGTCGCACAGGCGAATGTTCTTCACCTTGGTGCCGACCTTGACCACCAGCGACGAACCCTTGACCTTGAGGTCCTTGATCACGCTGACGCTGTCGCCGTCCTGCAGTACGTTGCCCACCGAATCCTTGATCACCCGCTCGCCGTCGCCAGCCTCGGCAGCCGCGCCCGGAGACCACTCGTGGGCACACTCCGGGCAGACCAGCTGGGTGCCGTCCTCGTAGGTGTATTCGGAGTTGCACTTAGGACAGGGGGGCAAGGTGCTCATGGTGGTGCCTCGTTCGGAGCGAAAAGGCGCGCATTGTATAGGGTTTTAGCGGTGGGAGGGTGTTTGCTGCCGGGCCGCATCAACGCCGCTCAGGGAGCCTGGTGGGTGCGCGCGAGGATGGCCTCGTTGAATGCCTTGACCACCTGATGAGGCACATCGCGGGAGAACATCAGGTACATGGGTTCGTGTGGCTGCTCGCTGACAGTCCTCAAGCGCAACGGTTGGCCCCCGACGGCCTGTTGGGCCTGAGCCACGCTGATTTCCACCAGGTAGCCGTCGATGCGCTGGGCCGCCAGCAATTGGTGCAGTTGCTGATCCCAGCGTACTTCCAGGTGCCGGGTTGGCGCAGCTTGTGGACGCACCAGTGGTTCCAGGGTGCCGTAGTTGAAGCCGCGGATCAGCCCGAGCACGCGCCGTTGGCCGTTGCTCCGTGGTTCAGCCAGCCAAGCCGCCAGTGACAGCTCATGCATCGGTTGCTGCGGCTGCTCCTGCGGAGCTCTTACCACCAGTACCATTTGCTCGTAACGATACGGCTGGCTGAACTGGGCATAGGCCTCGCGCTCGGCGCTGCGGCTGGCACCGTAGAGCATGTCCAGCTGGCCACTCTTGAGAAGTTGCAGTGCGCGTACCCAGGGCGTTTCCACGAAGATCAGGGTGCAGCCGGCGGCAGTGGCCAGTTCCTGCATCAGTTGATATTCGCTGCCGGTGAGTTGGTCGTCCTGACGGTGAATGAGCGGGAACCACTCCTCCCAGCCAACCCTGAGCTGGCAGGGGATGGCCATGTTTGGCAGGGTCAGGCAAAGGACGAGGAGGGAAATCGATCGGAGCATGGCTAAACACTGCAATGGGAGGAGTCCATTGCAGTGTAGGCCTGGTGTCACAGCGTGGCGGGGTTGCCGGCGTTGCTCAGGCGGCGCGCCTGCTTGAGGTAAAGCGTCAGTTCGCGGGCGGGCAGCGGCTTGCTGTACAGGTAGCCCTGACCCTCGTTGCAGCCCTGGGCGATGATGTAGGCCTCTTGCTCGGACGTCTCCACGCCCTCGGCGATGACCTGCATGCCCAGGCTCTTGCCGAGCTGGATGATGGCCCGAACGATGGTCGCATCGTCCTCGTCATCGAGCAGGTCCTGGACGAAGCTCTTGTCGATCTTGATCTTGTCCAGCGGCAGGCTCTTCAGGTAACTCAGTGAGGAGTAGCCGGTACCGAAATCGTCGATGGCGATCAGCGCGCCCGCGCGGCGCAGGCTGAGCAGGTGCTGGGCGGCGGTGCTGATGTCTTCCATTAGGCCGGTTTCGGTGACTTCCAGTTCAAGGCTGCGCGACGGCAGGCGATAGACCTGCAGCAGGTTGCTGACCATGCGCGGCAGCTCGGCATGGTGCAGCTGAACAGTCGACAGGTTGACTGCCATGCGCAAGTCGCTGAAGCCCTGGTCATGCCATTCGCGCAGCTGGCGCAGGGACTGATCGAGTACCCATTCGCCGATGGCGATGATGGTGCCGTTCTGCTCGGCCAGCGGGATGAACAGGTCGGGCGGTACGAAGCCGTGTTGCGGGTGTTGCCAGCGAATCAGCGCCTCGACGCCGACCACGCGGTGGTCGGCATAGTCGATCTGCGGCTGGAACACCAGGTGCATCTCGTTGCGGTTGAGGGCCTCGCGCAGCTCCTTCTCCAGCTCGCGACGGCGGCGCATCTCGCTGTCGACGCTGGCGATATAGAACTGGTAGCGGTTGCGCGAGCGGCTCTTGGCCAGGGTCATGGTCTGTTCGGCTTTCTGCAGCAGCTTTTCGGTGCTGTCGCCGTCTTCCGGGAACAGGGTGATGCCGATCGTGGCGCGCAGGCGCACTTCCTGCTGTTCCAGGGCGAAGGGCGCTTCGAGGCTGTCGAGGATGCTCTGTGCCAGCTCGGCGGCTTCATAGGGCTGCTCGATGTCGGCCTGGACCAGGGCGAACTGGTCGCCGCCGAGGCGGGCCAGAGCGCCGAGACGGCCACTGTGGCTGCGCAAACGGTCAGACAGGGCCAGCAGCAGCTGGTCGCCGGTCTGGTAGCTGAACTGTTCGTTGATGCCCTTGAAGTCGTCCAGGCCGACGCACAGCACGGCCACTCGGCGCTGCAGGCGACCGGCGTCTTCGAGAATCTGGTCGAGCTGCTGCTGCAACTGCATGCGGTTGGGCAGGCCGGTGAGGAAGTCGTACTGCGACATGCGCAACAGGCTGTTTTCCGCCTCGCGGCGCAGGTGGGTGTTGCGTTCGATGGAAGCGAGCAGGTCGTTGGCGGTGTTGATCCACAGCCCCAGTTCGTTCTTCTCGTTGCCCTTGAGCATCGGCAGCTTGTGCTCGCTGGGGCGGTCCGGGTTGATGTCGCTGAGGTACTCGATGATCTTCGACAGTGGCTTGGTCAGCAGCCAGTGGTAGACCATGTAAAGCACCAGGGCCATGGCCAGGGCCCGCAGCACGCCGGAGACGAAGATGATCACCGAGGTGGTGATGAAGTTTTCGCCGTAGCTGGCGGTATCCAGGGTAATGGTCAGGTCGCCGTAGTATTCGCTGTACGGGCCCTTGCCAACCAGTTGGGTGGTGAAGGTCTGTTCCTTGCCGAGAATCGGGTCGGTGATCCAGCGGCTGGCTGAGGGGGTGAGTTCGCGCGAGCGCTCGGCGAGCATCGGCTCGTTGGGGTGGCCGATGGCGGCGTAGCGCACGGCTTCATGCTGGAAAAGGCCTTCGATGACCTGCATGCCCATCTCGCGATCAAGGCTGTAGACGGCCTGGGTCGAGGGGTCGCGGAACATGCCAAGGATGCGCTGGGCGTCGTTGGCCACGGCCTGCCGTGTCTTGTAGATGTCGAAGACAATCTGCCCGCAACTCAGTACTACCCCGACCACCAATGCCGACAGCAGGACAACACGTAGCAGTTTTAGCGACAGGCTGTTTTTCAGGTCCAGCTTCAAATGCGTATTCCTTGTTCGCCGCCGGAGGCATATGACCGATGTGAGTATTGGCAAATGAGCGTGAGCCGTCAAAGGGCCATTACGTCACCGCTGCATTTTTTTGAGCACAGACGCTATTGCCGGTGTCTGCGCTGGGGCATTTGGTTTGCCCGGGCGGACCGACGGTCGCATGAATGCAAAAGCCCGGCGCAGGGCCGGGCTTTTGTGTGGAACGGTCAGGCGACTCAGGCGGCGAAGTTCTTTGCCACGAAGTCCCAGTTGACCAGGTTCCAGAACGCCTCGACATACTTCGGACGCAGGTTGCGGTAGTCGATGTAGTAGGCGTGTTCCCACACGTCGCAGGTCAGCAGCGGGGTGTCGCCGCTGGTCAGCGGGCAGCCGGCACCGATGGTGCTGGCCAGGGCCAGGGAGCCGTCAGCCTTCTTCACCAGCCAGCCCCAGCCGGAACCGAAGGTGCCGATGGAGACCTTGCTGAACTCTTCCTTGAACTTGTCGAAGGAACCGAAGGTGGCGTTGATGGCGTCAGCCAGGGCGCCGGTCGGCTGGCCACCGCCGTTCGGCGACAGGCAGTTCCAGTAGAAGGTGTGGTTCCAGATCTGCGCGGCGTTGTTGAACACGCCACCGGAGGAAGTCTTGATGATCTCTTCCAGGCTCTTGCCTTCGAACTCGGTGCCCGGCACCAGGTTGTTCAGGTTCACCACGTAGGCGTTGTGGTGCTTGCCATGGTGGAACTCCAGGGTCTCGGCGGACAGGTGCGGCTCGAGGGCGTTCTTCTCGTACGGCAGCGGCGGCAATTCGAAAGCCATGGTCTATCTCCTCATCAGGTCGGGATATGTGCGACTAGCGCAGGCCGTTCACGGGGCGGCCGGAATACGGGCGGCGACGAGTTTGTACTCTTTAAGTGTGCCGCGAGGCCGGGATCATAGCACCCGACCCCGGCCTTATCCACGCAGCAACTGTGTGGAAAAGCCTATGCCAGCAGGCTTCAGGCGAGCTTGAGGAGGACCACCCCGAGAGCGATCACGGCACAGGCGAGCAGGCGCATGGGCGGCATCGCCTCCCTGAGCAGCAGCCAGCCGATCAGCAGGGCGAACAGCACGCTGCTCTCGCGCAGCGCCGAGACCGCGGCCACCGGCGCCTGGGTGGTGGCCCAGATCACCAGGCTGTAGGCCAGCATCGACATGGCACCGCCGCCCAGGCCACCGCGCCAGTGCGGGCCGAGCCGGAGGAAGATGCGCGGACCGCTGCGCAGGGTGATCAGCAGCGTCGCCACCAGGCCGTTGACCACGAACAGCCACAGCGCATAGCCGATCGCATCGCCATTGCTGCGTGCGCCGAGGGCGTCGGCCAGGGTGTAGCCGGCGATGCAGGCGGCGGTGGCGAGGGCATTCAGCAGCAGCGGGCCGTTGAGCGAGGCATGGGCGTGGCCGCCGCGCCAGGCCATCAGCCAGATGCCGGCGACCAGCACCAGCAGCGCCGCCCACTGCGCCGGTTGCAAGAGGTCGCCGGCCAGCAGTGCCAGCAGGGCGACCAGCAGCGGCGAACTGCCCCGGGCGATGGGGTAGACTTGCGACAGGTCGCCGTGCTGGTAGGCGCGCGTGAGGAACAGGTTGTAGCCGACGTGGAGCAGTGCGGAGAGGCCGATGAAAGGCCAGGCGACGGGCTGCGGCAGGCTGAAGAAAGGCAGGGCGGGCAGGGTCACGCAGGCGGCGCCGATCTGGATCAGCGAGGCGGTCAGGTAGCGGTCCAGGCCGATCTTCAGCAGGGCGTTCCAGCCTGCATGCAGCGCGGCGGCGGCCAGTACCAGGACAAATACCGTCGAATCCACGCGCCGCTCCCTATCCCCGCTCAGAGCGCCGCAGCATAGCGCTGCGGCGCCTGCGCGGTCATGTGCCGGGGGCGTGCAGCACCAGTTGCGCCGCCACCGCGAACATCATCGCCGCCACCGCCAGGTCGAGCAGGCGCCAGGTGGCCGGGCGCGCCAGCCAGGGTGCAAGCCAGGCGGCGCCCAGGGCCAGGGTGAAGAACCAGATCAGCGAGGCGCTGGCCGCGCCCAGGGCGTAGGCGCCGGGCACCGGCTGCTGGGCGCCGAGGGAGCCGATCAGCAGCACGGTATCCAGATAGACGTGCGGGTTGAGCAGGGTCACCGCCAAAGCGGCGAGCAGCACCGCACGGCGCGAGCGCGGGCCGCTGTCCTGCTGCTGCAGGGCCTGCGGCCGGATGGCCCGGCGCAGCGCCTGCACGCCCAGCCAGAGCAGGAAGGCGGCGCCACCCCAGCGCGCCACAGCCAGCAGTGTCGGATTCTGTGCCAGCACCGCCGCCAGGCCGAACACCCCGGCGGCGACCAGCAGCGCGTCGCACAATACGCACAGTGCCGCCACCGGCAGGTGGTGTTCGCGGCGCAGGCTCTGGGCCAGGACGAAGGCATTCTGCGCGCCGATGGCGATGATCAGGCCGGCCGCCACCAGCAGGCCGTTGAGGTAGCTCTGCCACATCTCAGCAGCCCTCTGCGGCCAGGCGCTGCAGCCTGGCCAGGGCGCGCTCGGCATCGGCCTCGGCGACGAACAGGTGGTCGTGGTGGAAGCCGGCGATCACGTTGCAGCTGATGCCCTCGCCGGCCAGTGCCTTGGCGAAGGCGGCGGTAAGGCCGACAGCGGCCAGCGAGGAATGCACCTCGAGGGTGATCCAGGCGGCCAGGTAGTCGTAGGCCAGGCCCAGGCGCTCGGCTTCCTCGCGGGCCAGGATCAGGGTGGTGCCTTCGGCTTCACGGAAGCTGCCGAGTGCGGTGGCGACCTGCACCACGGTGGGCTGTGACACGCTGCAGAACACGAAGCTGCCGGGGTTGAGGCGTGGCGACAGGCTGGCGAGCAGGCGGCTCAGGTTGGTTTCGCCGGTCATGGCGGAGTCCTTGTTGGGGTTGTGATGCTGGCCAGTCTGGGGATTGCCTGTGTATAAGAAAAACAAATCGTGCTGATCTCTCATTAGGAAATCTTATGTTCGACTACAAGCTGCTGGCGGCCCTGGCCGCCGTGGTGGAGCAGGGCGGCTTCGAGCGCGCGGCGCAGCTGCTTGGTTTGTCGCAGTCGGCGGTGTCGCAGCGGATCAAGCTGCTCGAGGCACGGGTCGGCCAGCCGGTGCTGCTGCGCGCCGCGCCGCCGGCCCCCACCGAGATCGGTCGGCGCCTGCTCAACCACGTGCAGCAGGTGCGCCTGCTGGAGCGCGACCTGCAGGGCCAGGTGCCGGCCCTGGCCGAGGACCAGCCGGCCGAGCGCCTGCGCATCGCCTTGAATGCCGATAGCCTGGCCACCTGGTGGGCTCCGCTGATGGGCGAATTCGTCGCCGAACACCGTCTGCTGCTGGACCATGTGGTGGATGACCAGGACGTCGGCCTCAAACGCATGCGCGCCGGCGAGGTGGCTGGCTGCGTGTGCGCCGCCGAACGCCCGGTGGCCGGTGCCCGTGCTCTGCCTTTGGGGGCGATGCGCTATCGTGCACTGGCCAGCCCGGCCTTCGTTGCCCGGCATTTCGCCGCGGGTGTCGACGGCGCGGCGCTGGCGCGAGTGCCGTCGATCGTGTTCGGCGCGGACGACCAGCTGCAGCACCGCTTCCTCGCCGGCCTCGGCGTCGGTGGCGGCTTCGCCCACCACCTGTGCCCCTCCTCGGAAGGCTTCGTGCGTCTGGCCTGTGCCGGGCTCGGCTGGGGCATGGTGCCGGAGCTGCAGGTTCGCCAGCAGCTGGCCAGCGGAGAACTGGTCGAGCTGCTGCCGGAGCGGCCGCTGGACGTGCCGCTGTACTGGCATCACTGGCGCAACGGCGGCGAGCTGCTGGCCAGCCTGACCCGTCACCTGGAGCGTGGCGTGGAGGCGTGGCTGGTATAGGGGGGCGGATGGCCTGCTCCCTCTCCCTTTGGGAGAGGCTTGGGGTGAGGGAGCTATAGGCGGCTCGGTGCAGCCTGGAAACCCCTCACCCTATGCGGGCCGCCCTGGACTCTCTCCCTGGGGGAGAGGGGAGGTCAGGTCGTAGCCCGGATGTAATCCGGGAACGGAGCGCCCCGGATTGCATCCGGCTACATCGGCAGGTTTGGCCGAGCTGTCTAGAGCTGGAACTGCGCCACCAGCCGCTCCTGGCTGCCGGCCACCTTGCGCAAGTGTTCGCCGCAGTCGCGGGTGTGCGCAGCGGTGCGGCGGTTCTCGGCGGTCATGTCGTTGAGCCGGTGCATGTGCTGGGTGACCTCCTGAGTAGTGGCCGCCTGCTGCTCGGCCGCCGCGGCGATCTGGAAGGCCAGGGCGTGGACGTCCTGCAGCGAGTTGTCGAGCTGGCTCAGGTTGCCCAGCACGGCCTGGGTCTCCACTTCCAGCGCACGTGCCTGGGTGCTGGAACCCTGCATCCGGATCTGCGCCTCGTCGGAGGACTGTCCGAGCGCTTCGACGATGGCGACGATTTCCTCGGTGGCCTGGCGGGTCTTCTGCGCCAGGTTGCGCACCTCGTCGGCGACCACGGCGAAACCCCGCCCGGCCTCGCCGGCGCGTGCTGCCTCGATGGCGGCGTTGAGCGCGAGGAGGTTGGTCTGTTCGGCGATGGCACGGATCACCGCCAGCACGCTGCCGATCTGCTGGCTGTCGCCGGCCAGGTGCTGCACCACCTGGTCGGCCTCGCGCAGGCCGGCGAGCAATTGGTCCTGCTGGCCGATCATGCGCTGCAGGCTGCCCTGTACGGTGGTGAAGGCCTCGCGCGCGGCGGCGCTGCCGTCGGCGCTCTGGCTGGCGCTGCTGGCGATTTCCTGCACGGTGGCGGCCATCTGGTCGACGGCGCTGACCACCAGCTCCAGCGCCTCCTGCTGCTGGTCGAGGCTGCTGCTGGTCTGGCCGGCGGCGCCGAGGATGTCGCCACTGGCATCGCCCACCGCCTGGCTGGCCTGGCGCAGGCGCTGCACCACATCACGCCAGGCGCGTGCCATCTCGTGCAGGGCCTGCATCAGGCCAGCCTGGTCGGTACTGTCGCCACTCAGGCGCAGTTCACCGGCGGCCAGGCGTCGTGCCAGTTCAGCCATCTGCCGCGGCTCGCCGCCCAGCGGCCGCATCACGCTGCGGCTGACCAGCCAGGTGGCGATGGCCACACCGACGATGGTCAGGCCGACCAGCAGCAGGACCTGCCACATCAGCGCGCGTACCGGGGCGAAGGCCTGGTCCTGATCCATTTCCGCGATCAGCGCCCAACGCTGATCATCCAGCTGCAGCGGCACGAAGGCCTTGAGCGCGGCCTGGCCATTTAGCCCTGCTTCGGCAACGCGGCCCTGCTGTCCGGCCAGGGCTTGCGCGATGGCGGCTCCGGGAAGGGGAGCCGTGCGGCTATCGTCGCGTGCCACTGTGTGGTCATCGAAGCGTATCGAGTCTGAACGCAGGTGGCCGTCGGGGCCGACCAGATAGGTCTCTCCCGCCTCGCCCAGGCCCTGGCGAGCCTGCATTACCCGGTTCAGCTCGGCCAACGGCAGCTCCAGGACCAGCAGCAGTTGCAGTTCGCCCTCGTCGAGGACAGGTGCGGCGAGAAACTGGCTGGGTTCGGCCCCGGTTTGGCTCACCGCGAGGTCACCGATCTGTACCCGGCCGCTGTCCAGGCCGGCGCGCACAACGCGGCCGAGCGGGGTATCACGCCAGGCGGCCTCGCCCAGGTTCTGCTGGTAGTCGCTGCCGCGCTGCAGGCTGAACAGCACCTGGCCCTCCTTGCTCACCAGTTTCAGTTCGCTGTAGCCGAAGGTCTTGGCGAAGTTTTCGAAGATCGGCTTGTCATAGTTGGCGGTGCTGACCAGGGCCACGCCGTCCAGTCCGGCATAACTGGTGCCCAGATTGCTGGCCAGGGTGCTGAGCTGGTTGTGGCGGGCTTGCCAACTGTCCTGCAGTTGCTGTTGTTTGATATTTGCAACGGCTTCCAGGGCATTCAGGGCCTGTTCCTGAAGCGCCAGGCTGGCCTGGCGATACACCGTGACCGCCATGGCCAACACCGGAATTAGGCCGATCAGCAGAAAGCTGACAGCGAGTTTTACGCGCAACGGCATGTCCTGAGACTCCGCGTGTAGATGGGTGACAGGGTTCTTGGGCGTAAAAAATTCTGCAAGAAGCGTGCAAATTGCTTTACGACTATCAGCATAGTCAACCGTGCGCGTCCGCAAGGACGTGCATTTGGCCGCTACGGCAAGCGGCATGGGGGCTGCCTGCTGCTAGAGTCGCAGTCACAACAAGAATTTGGGGGAGTCGCGCAATGAAGATTCTGGTAACGGGGGCGAGCGGTTTCATTGGTGGCCGCTTTGCCCGTTTCGCCTTGGAACAGGGCCTGACGGTGCGGGTCAACGGGCGCCGCCCCGAAGCGGTGCAGCATCTGACCAAGCGGGGGGCCGAATTCGTCCAGGGCGACCTGAGCGACCCGGACCTGGTCCACAAGCTCTGCCGCGATGTGGAAATGGTGGTTCACTGTGCCGGCGCCGTGGGCACCTGGGGCACTTACCAGCACTTTCACCAGGCCAATGTGGTGGTGACCCAGAATGTCATCGAGGGCTGCCTGGGCCAGCAGGTGCGGCGTCTGGTGCATCTGTCCTCGCCGTCGGTGTACTTCGATGGCAAGGCCCATGTCGGCCTGCGCGAAGAGCAGGTACCGAAGCGCTTCGTCGATCATTACGGCGCCACCAAGTTCCTGGCCGAGCAGAAGGTCATGGAGGCCCAGGAGTTCGGCCTGGAGGTGATCGCCCTGCGTCCGCGCTTCGTCACCGGAGCCGGTGACACCAGCATCTTCCCGCGGCTGATCGAGATGCGCCGGAAGGGCCGCCTGATGGTGATCGGCGACGGCCTGAATAAGGTCGACTTCACCAGCATGCAGAATCTCAACGATGCCCTGTTCAGCAGCCTGCTGGCGGCCGGTCCGGCGCTGGGCAAGGTGTACAACATCAGCAATGGCGCGCCGGTACCGCTGTGGGATGTGGTCAACTTCGTGCTGCGTCAGTTCGGCCTGCCGCCGGTGAGCAAGCACATGCCGTTCGGCCTGGCCTATGCCGCGGCGACCCTCAACGAGACGGTGTGCAAACTGCTGCCGGGGCGCCCGGAGCCGGCGCTGTTCCGGCTCGGCGTGGCGGTGATGGGGCGCGATTTCTCCCTCGACATCTCACGTGCCCGCCAGTACCTGGACTACGACCCGCAGGTGCCGATCTGGACCGCGCTGGAGGAGTTCTGCACCTGGTGGAAAGTGCAGGGTCGCTGAGCCTGCCTGCAACGGCGACCTATACTGGCTGGTAAAGCCAGCGAGGAAGTCCGCCATGTTCGCCGTGATGGAGAGCGCCCGGCTCGAAGCGCTGCACCTTGCCCAGGATCCTGCTACCGGCCTCAAGGCCATCATCGCCATCCACAGCACTCGCCTCGGTCCGGCGCTGGGTGGCTGCCGCTACCTGGCCTACTCGGACGACGACAGCGCCATCCGCGATGCCATCCGCCTGGCCCAGGGCATGAGCTACAAGGCCGCGCTGGCCGGCCTGGCACAGGGCGGCGGCAAGGCGGTGATCATCCGCCCGTCGCATGTCGACAATCGCGGCGCCCTGTTCGAGGCCTTCGGCCGCATGATCGAGTCGCTCAACGGCCGCTACATCACCGCCGTCGACAGCGGCACCTCCAGCGCCGACATGGACTGCATCGCCCAGCAGACCCAGCATGTCACCAGCACCACGGCCGCTGGCGATCCCTCGCCGCATACGGCCATGGGGGTGTTCGCCGGCATCCGTGCCACTGCCATGGCGCGGCTTGGTAGTGACGATCTGCAAGGCCTGCGGGTGGCCGTGCAGGGCTTGGGCAACGTCGGTTTCGCCCTGGCCGAGCAGCTGGCTGCGGCTGGCGTCGAGCTGTTCGTCAGCGACCTCGACCCCGGGCGCGTGCAGCTGGCGGTCGAACAGCTTGGTGCCCACCCGGTGAGCAGCGAGGCGCTGCTGGCGACCCCCTGCGACATCCTCGCGCCCTGTGGCCTGGGCGGCGTGCTCAATGCGCAGACGGTGGGCGAGCTGCATTGCGCCGCGGTAGCCGGCTCGGCCAACAATCAGCTGGCCGGCAGCGAGATCGCCGATGCCCTGGAGGCGCGCGGCATCCTCTACGCCCCGGACTACGTGATCAACTCCGGCGGCCTCATCTATGTTGCCCTCAGGCACCGGGGCGAGGAGCTGCCGGCCATCACCGCCCACCTGACGCAGATCGGCCGGCGCCTGACCGAGGTCTATGCGCATGCCCAGGCCGAGAAGCGTTCGCCGGCCCGGGTGGCCGATACGCTGGCCGAACGCCTGCTCTACGGTGCCGGTTAATGGCGACACCATGCCCAGCAGGCGGGCGAAGATCGCTATCTGGCCCGGTGCAGTGTCGAGACAAGCGGCTAGCGCGGGTGTGAGGAGGGCGTGGGCATTGCCCGGATGAATCGCCGAATGACCAGCCGAGGCTGAACCGGGCAGATCATTCGGCGACCTCTGTCAGTCGCTTTCGCTCTGCTCCAGCTCGGACAGGGCGTCAGGCTGGTTCTTGAAGGCCTTGGCGAAGGTATCGCGGTTCTTGGCCATGAAGATGCCGAGCTCTTCCACTTGCTCCTCGCTGAGCGAGGGTACCGCCTTGTGCAGGGCCTCGGACAGCGCCTCGGCCAGCTCCAGCATCTTGTCATAGCGATCGGCTTCGGCCTTATCCATGAACAGGCGCTCCGGATCGCGACTGCTGCGGTACACCACTTCGACGGCCATTCATCACCTCATTCCCATAGCTGGTTGGTATGTATGGATATACAGTAATTGCTCGGGCGGTCGCCTGGCAAGTCCGGCGAGCGAGTGCAGGTGCACGGGCTGGCCCTCATCCTGCATAGCCGTTGTCATGCAAGTGGTCCAGCATGACCGCAATCCACTGTCAGGAGAGCACCGTGAGTTACCCCCGTATCGAAGCCATGCGCGCAGGCATGCATGCCATCGCCCAGTCCTTTGGCAACCTGCTGGTCGAGTCCTTTCACTATCTGGCGCTGTTTGCCATCGGCGGTATCACCGCCTGGGCATCGGTGGTGGCTTTCCTCGGCATGCTGGAGAAGGGGCAGGTTGAGGTAGACGACATTCTGCTGCTGTTCATCTACCTCGAGCTGGGTGCCATGGTGGGCATCTATTTCAAGACCAATCACATGCCGGTGCGCTTCCTGATCTACGTGGCCATCACCGCGTTGACGCGCCTGCTGATTTCGGACGTGTCGCACCACCACCGTCCGGATATGGGGGTGGTCTATGTGTCCGGTGCCATCCTGTTGCTGGCCGTGGCCATTCTGGTGGTGCGTTTCGCCTCGTCGCGTTTCCCGTCGGTGCAGGCACCTGCGCGCGGAGACGATAGCTGACGCGGGCCAGGACGCTGCGGGCAGGTTCGGGGCTACCGAGGTTGCCGGCTACCGCCCGTGGCGTGCTCAAGATGGACGCGTTGCTCGCAGCAGACCCGGTGCGGCCCCGAAGGCCTGGCGGAAGCGATTGCTGAAGTGGCTGGCGCTGGCGAAGCCGCAGGCCAGGGCGATCTCGCCGAGCGGCATGTCACTGTGCAGCAGCAGTTCGCGGGCCCGGCGCAGACGCCGTTGCAGCACGTAGCGGTGCGGCGGCAGGCCGAAGCTGGTGCTGAACATGCGCGCGAAGTGGTATTCCGACAGCGCCGCCAACTGTGCCAGCTCGCCGAGCGCCAGCGGCTGGTCCAGGTGCTGCTCGATGTAGTCCACCAGGCGCCGGCGCAGGTGCGGTGCCAGGCCGCCCTTGAGTTTCAGGCCCTGGCGCTGGCCGACCTGGGTCAGCAGCACATGGTCGATCATCGCGTGGGCCAGGCTGCTGGTCAGCAGGCGTTCGCCCGGCTCGTCCCAGTTCAGCGTTACCAGCTGGCGGAATTGCGCAGCCAGCTGCGGGTCTTCGAGGAAGGTGCTTTCGCGCAGCTGCAGCTCGCGCGGCTCGCGGTCGAGCAGGGCGACGGCGCTGGCGGCGAAGCGCTCGGGGCTGACATACAGGTGCGCCAGGCGGATGTCGCCGTTGATCACCCAGGATGACTCGTGCCCGGCCGGCAGCACGCACAGCTTGTCCGGCGCGCCTTTGGCGCCGGGGCGCTCGCGGCGGAAGGTCCCGGTGCCGCCGGCCAGGTAGCAGGACAGCGTGTGGTGGCTGGGGCCCTGGTAGTCGCGGGCGTCGTGGTGGTTGCTCCACAGCGCCGCGGCCAGCTCGTCGCCCAGCTCGGCACCGCGCAGCAGGCGCGCATGGGGCGAGCTGCTGAGCGACTGGAAGACCAGGTTGTGTTCGAGTGCGGCCATGGAACGGACATCGACTGAAGGGATGGCTGTCATCCTACTCCTGCGACACCGGCCTGCCAGGGGGCGGCAACAGATAAGCGCAAGTTTGTGCAAGCGCGCGGGCGTGGCCGGGGCGGAGACTGGCCGGGTCAAGGAGCCCTGCCATGAACCTGTCGCTGTACCTGCTCACCGTCCTGATCTGGGGCACCACCTGGATCGCCCTCAAGCTGCAACTGGGTGAGGTAGCCATCCCGCTGTCGATCGCCTACCGCTTCAGCCTGGCCGCCGCCGTGCTGTTCGCCATCCTCCTGCTCAGCCGCCGTCTGCAGCCGCTCGACCGGCGCGGCCAGCTGCTGTGCCTGGCGCAGGGGCTGTGCCTGTTCTGCGTCAACTTCATGTGCTTCTACACGGCCAGCCAGTGGATCCCCAGCGGCCTGGTGGCGGTGATCTTCTCCACCGCCACGCTGTGGAATGCGCTCAATGCGCGCGTCTTCATGGGCCGGCGGATCGCCGCCAACGTGCTGGCCGGCGGCGCCCTGGGGTTGCTCGGCCTGGGCCTGCTGTTCTGGCCGGAACTGGCGCACCACGAGGCCAGCCGCGAGACGCTGCTGGGCATCGGCTTGGCCGTGCTCGGCACCCTGTGCTTCTCCGCCGGTAACCTGCTGTCCAGCCTGCAGCAGCAGGCCGGCCTCAGGCCGCTGACCACCAACGCCTGGGGCATGTTCTACGGCGCCTTGCTGCTGCTGGCTTACTGCCTGGTCAGCGGTGTGCCGTTCACGTTCGAGGCCAATACGCGCTACATCGGCTCGCTGCTGTACCTGGCGATTCCCGGCTCGGTGATCGGCTTCACCGCCTACCTGACGCTGGTCGGGCGCATGGGGCCGGAGCGCGCGGCCTACTGCACCGTGCTGTTCCCGGTGGTGGCGCTGAACATCTCGGTGTTCGTCGAGGGCTACCAGTGGACGCTGCCGGCGCTGCTCGGCCTGGGCCTGGTGATGCTCGGCAACGTACTGGTATTCCGCCAGGCGAAGCCGGTGGCGCCTGTCGCCGCGCCGGGGCGCGCCTAGTCCGGCCAGTGCCAGGGCGGCGCGTCGAGCATGCCCTGGCCCTGGATGGCGGTCTGCCCCAGGCTCTTGTCGAGGACGATGGAGTGGCACTCCGGGTGCTGCTCCAGCGCGGCGATCAGTCGGCTGGCGTGCGACACCACCCACACCTGGGTATGCCGCGAGGCCTCGATGATTAGCCGGGCCAGCGCCGGCAGCAGGTCGGGGTGCAGGCTGGTCTCGGGTTCGTTGAGCACCATCAGTGACGGTGGCCGTGGAGTGAGCAGGGCGGCTACCAGCAGCAGGTAGCGCAGGGTGCCGTCGGACAGCTCGGCGGCCGACAGCGGGCGCAGCAGTCCCTCCTGGCGCAGGGCGACGCTGAAGCGCCCGCCCGGCTGGCAGTCGATGCCCAGCTCCGAGCCGGGGAAGGCATCGGCGATGGCACGCTCCAGCGCCTGGCGGTCGCCGATCTCGCGGATGGTCTGCAGCGCGGCGGCCAGGTCGCGGCCATCGTGGTGCAGCACCGGCGTGCGGGTGCCGAGCTGTGGCTGGCGTGCCGGCGCCTCGGCGTCGGTGCGGAAGTGGTCGTAGAAGCGCCAGCGGCGGATGGTCTCGCGCAGCTGGAATACCTCGGGACAGCCGGGGTCGTTGCCGATCTGGTCGAACAGGCTGTCGTAGCTCGGCAGGTGCTGGGCCAGCACCTGCCAGCTGCGCCCCTCGCGCTGGCGCACCATGGGGCCTTCGCGGTCCACCAGCAGGGCTGCCGGGCGGTAGCAGGGCCCGGCCCAGATGCACTCGCGCTTGATCTCCGGGTCGAGGGCGAAGGCCGAGTGCGAGGGTGTCGGCAGGCCCAGGGAGATTGCGTAGCCGAAGTCCTCGCCGGCGAAGCCCAGGCGCAGGCGCACCACCTCGCTGCGCGGGCCGCCCTGGACCGGCACCTCGCCATTGCGCATACGTCGGCTGATCTGCTCTGGCCCGGCCCAGATGGTCGACTCCAGGCCGCCGTCGCGGGCCAGCGCGTTGATCACCCCGCCACGCGCCGTTTCGGCCAGCAGGCGCAGGGCGCGGTACAGGTTGGACTTGCCGCTGCCGTTGGCGCCAGTGATCAGGTTCAGCCGGCCGAGCGGCATCACCAGGTTGTTGATGGAGCGGTAGTTGCCGACGGCGAGGGTATGCAGCATGAGAGTCGTCCTGACCTGAGGCGGCCTATGCTAGCGCGACTCGTGCCTCGATACGCAGCGCCCCCTGGGGTTCGCTGGCGGCGTAGCTGAGCAGCTGCAGCTCGCGTACCGGCAGCGCCAGCGGCGGGCAGTCGCGCAGCGCGCGGGTGTGCTGCTGCCAGGTCGCGCGTGCCACCGCGCGGCGGTACAGGCCCACGGTCAGGTGCGGCGCATAGGGGGCCTGGCGCACTTCCGGCGCGAGGTCGGCCAGTGTGCCGCGCAGTCGGTCGAGGTGGCCGTGTTCCTGCACCGCGAGGAAGGCGGCGCTGGTGAAGCTGTCGAGGTCGCCGATGTGCAGCTCGAATGCCGGCTGGCGCAGCGCCGCTAGGGCGCGACATTGGGCGTCCAGCACTGCGGGCGCGATATCGTCGTTGTGCACGGGCTGCGGGGTGGCGAAGCCACAGACGAACAGGGTGATGTGCGCCTGGCGCGCGCCAGGCGCATGCAGCCAGTCACCCAGGCAGCTACGCGCCGCCTGCAGGCGTTGCAGCACCGCCGGGCAGTCCACCGGGATCGACCACAGCCAGTAGCGTGCGCGGCCGCGGTGCCAGTCCGGGTGGTCGCGCAGCGTGCAGGGCAAGGTGGCGGCGGGCGCCCGCGCGACGTCGGAGAAGCGCATCAGTCGCCGCGGCGCCCCAGGTGCAGGACCAGCGCCAGGGCCGTCGGGTAGCAGAGGTAGTGGAAGAAGAACAGCAGCTGGCCCATGTCGCCCGGCTCGTCCTTCAGCCACATCAGGGCGAAGATCAGCAGGTAGATCGCCCCCAGCGCGGCGCCGTACAGAGCCGTCAGCGCCCAGCGCTCGGCGATCTGCAGCGGGCGCTGCTCCAGCCAGACGAACAGGCCGCGCAGGGCGAAGGCGCTCAGAGTGGCGGCGATCAGCGTAGCCGGCAGGCCGCCGATCTTCAGCGGTACGCGCAGCAGCACGTTGCTGGCGAAGGCGATGGCGACCGTGGCGAGCACGTAGCCGTAGAGGGGAAAGCGACGTGTCATGGCCGTCCGCTCACAGAGGGGTATCGAGGCCGAAGCGCTTGCTCAGCATGCGCTCCATCAGCCGGCGCGGCAGCAACTGCTGGAGCAGCGGCAGGCGGCGGCTGCCGTTGCCGATACGCAGCAGGGCCGGGCGTTCGGCCCGGGCCACGGCAGCCAGCAGGGTGGCGGCGAACTGGCTGGCCGGCGTGGGTTTTTCCTGCGAGGCATTGGCGCGGGCGCGAATGCCTTCGCGCACCGGCCACCAGGGCGACTGCTCGCTGACCAGCTGCTCGGCGCTGTGGCTGGCGTTGGCGCCGAAGCTGGACGCGATGGCCCCCGGCTGCACCTCCATCACCTGAATGCCGAAGGGTGCCAGCTCCATGCGCAGGGCGCCGGACAGCGCGTGCACGGCGGCCTTGGAGGCGCAGTAGGCGCCGGCGAAGGGGGTGATCAGGACGCTGGAGATGCTGCCGATGTTGATCACCAGGCCACGGCTGGCGCGCAGCAGCGGGAAGCAGGCGCGGGTCAGCTCGACCAGGCTGAACACGTTGGTCTCGAACTGTTGGCGCATGCCCGCCGCGCCGCCGTCGAGCAGCGGGCCCATGGCACCGTAACCGGCGTTGTTGATCAGCACGTCGAGGCGCCCGGCCTCGGCCTTCACCCGCTCGCTGGCGCGGGCGATATCCTCGGCATCGTTGACGTCCAGCTTCACCGCGGTGAAGCCGGCGGCGTTCAGTGTCTCCAGGTCGGCACCCTTGCGCGCGGCGGCGAACACCCGGTAGCCGGCGCCCTTGAAGGCATCGGCGAGGGCGCGGCCGATGCCGCTGGAGCAACCGGTGATCAGGACGACGGGCTGGGTCATGGGCGTTCCTTGTCTGGCGCGTGAAGGAGAGTGCCGATCATAACCAGTCGCGGCGCCGGCGTGCCGGCTGATCAGTCTTCTGCATGATCGCGCAGGAACACCAGGCTGTCCGGCTTCGACTGTTCGGCGCTGTAGCGGTAGCCCTGGTAATCGAAGGCCTTGAGCTGCTCGGGATCGCGGATGCGCTCCTTGATCACGTAGCGCGCCATCAGGCCGCGGGCCTTCTTGGCGTAGAAGCTGATGATCTTGTACTGGCCGTTCTTCAGGTCCTTGAACTCGGTGTCGATGATCCGGGCGTTCAGGGCCTTGCGCTTGACCGCGCCGAAGTATTCGTTGGACGCCAGGTTGAGCAGGATGTCGTCGCCCTGGGCGGCCAGCGCCTCGTTCAGCCAGCCGCTGATGCGTTCGCCCCAGAATTCGTAGAGGTTGGCGCCGCGGGCATTGGCCAGCTTGGTGCCCATCTCCAGGCGGTAGGGCTGCATCAGGTCCAGCGGGCGCATTACGCCATACAGGCCGGAGAGCATGCGCAGGTGCGCCTGCGCAAAGTCGAAGTCCTCTTCGCTGAAGTCCTCGGCGGCCAGGCCGGTATAGACGTCACCTTTGAACGCCAGCAGCGCCTGCTTGGCGTTGGCCGGCGTGAAGTCCGGTTGCCAGCTGCCGTAACGCGCCACGTTGAGCGCGGCGAGCTTGTCCGACAGGTGCATCAGCTCGCCGATCTGTTGCGGGCTCATCTGGCGCAGCTGGCCGATCAGCTCCTGGGCATGGTCCAGGTGTTGCGGCTGGGTGAAGCGCGCGGTGGCCGGCGGGGTGTCGTAGTCCAGGGTCTTGGCGGGGGAAATCACCAACAGCATCGAATCGTCTCCAGAAAGCGTGGCGCGATTCTAGGCCGGATGCCCGGCAGGGCTCCAGCTATGGCGTTCATAGGGTGGCGACGGGGAGGCAGGACTTCCGAATGTAACGGTGCAGGTGGAGGGCGCCAAGCGTTATTCGTCGAGCCGATAAAAAAGCGTCGTGAGGCAGAAAAAGTTCTTTTTTCTGTCATCCAGATTGGGGTATTAAAAAAGCAGACCGCCGAACCCTGCAGCACAGGTGGCGGCCATCGGCCATCACCTTTGCTGGCGAATCCCGCACCGTTCGGGAGGTGGGCGGTCCTCCGCGGCGGAGCGCTGTAGAGACTCCGTCGTCCAGGCCCCTCGATAAGGTGACCGAGTATGGATGATCACGGACGCACCCGCTCCACCCAGCCCACCCTCTACGTCCTCGACACCAACGTCCTGATCCACGATCCCAACGCGCTGCTGAATTTCCAGGAACACCACGTCGCCATCCCCATGACCGTGCTGGAGGAGCTGGACAAGCTCAAGACCGGCAAGCACACGGTCGCCGCCGAATGCCGCCAGGCCATCCGCCTGATCGACCAGACGCTGGGCGAGGCCAGCCCCGAGGAGGTGGAGCAGGGGGTGCCGATTCGCCGCGGCAAGAACGAGCCCAAGGGCACCCTGTCGATTCTCATGAGCAAGCGCGCGGAGCCCATCACCTGGCTGCCCGAGCACCTCAACGACAACAAGATCATCAACCAGCTGGTGGAACTGCAGAGCCGGCGCAGCGGCTCGCCCGTGGTGCTGGTGACCAAGGACATCAACATGCGCCTGAAGGCGCGCGCCTGCGGCATCTCCGCCGAGGACTACCACACCGACCAGCTGGTGGACGACGTCAACCTGCTGTCGCGCGGCTACCACAACCTCTCCGGCTCCTTCTGGGACCGCGTCGCCAAGGTCGAGACGCGCCAGGGCCACGGCCGCACCTGGCACCAGGTGCAGCTCACCGACAACCTGCCGGCGGTGCACATCAACGAGTTCATCGTCGATGAGCAGGGCTTCGTCGGCTGGGTCAAGGGCATCCAGGGCAGCAGCCTGACCATCCTCGACCTGCATCAGGAACCCTTGCTGCATCAGGAAGCCTGGGGCCTGCGCCCGCGCGACCTGTACCAGTCGCTGGCGCTGTACGCGCTGCTCGACCCGGACATCCACCTGGTCAACCTGTCCGGTGCCGCCGGCTCGGGCAAGACCATCCTAGCGCTGGCCGCGGCCATCGAGCAGACCATGGTCAGCAAACGCTATCGGCGCATTATCGCCACCCGCAGCGTGCAGGGCCTCGACGAGGACATCGGCTTTCTGCCCGGTACCGAGGCGGAGAAGATGGAACCCTGGCTGGGCGCCATCACCGACAACCTGGAGGCGCTGCACTCGGACGACGAGAGCACCCACGGCAGCGTCGACTACATCCTGCAGAAGGTGCCGCTGCAGTTTAAGTCGCTCAACTACATCCGCGGGCGCAGCTTCCAGCACAGCCTGATCCTGATCGACGAGTGCCAGAACCTCACCCCGCACCAGATGAAAACCATCATCACCCGTGCCGGCAGCGGCTCCAAGGTGATCTGCCTGGGCAACCTGGCGCAGATCGATACGCCTTACCTGTCCGCCACCAGCTCGGGCCTGACCTACCTCACCGAGCGCTTCAAGGACTTCGAGCACGGCGTGCACATCACCCTGCAAGGGGTGCCGCGCTCGGTGCTGGCCGAGTACGCCGAAGCACACATGTAAACGCGGCAGCCGCCCGCTCCTCCGACCGGAGGAGCGGCGCGGGCGCGCGCGCGGCGTAGCGGCGGCGTTACAATGCGCGCATCTACCCCGGAGCCAGACCGTGCTGACCCATCTCGATTCCCAAGGCCGCGCCAACATGGTGGATGTCACCGACAAGGCGGTGACCTCCCGCGTGGCCGTGGCCGAAGCCCGCGTGCGCATGCTGCCCGCCACCCTGGCGATGATTGCCGATGGCAGCCATCCCAAGGGCGACGTGTTCGCCGTGGCGCGCATCGCCGGCATCCAGGCGGCGAAGAAGACCTCCGATCTGATCCCGCTGTGCCATCCGCTCATGCTCACCAGCGTCAAGGTCGAGCTGCAGGCCGAAGGTATCGACTGCGTGCGCATCGTCGCGCGCTGCAAGCTGGCCGGGCAGACCGGCGTGGAGATGGAGGCGCTGACCGCCGCCAGTGTCGCCGCGCTGACTATTTACGACATGTGCAAGGCCGTGGACCGCGGCATCTGCATCGAGGCCGTGCGCCTGCTGGAGAAGTCCGGCGGCAAGAGCGGCGATTACCATCTGGACTATCACGAGGCAGGGAGCCTGACATGATCCGCGTACAGTATTTCGCCCGTTACCGAGAGGTGTTGGGCATCGAGGGCGAGCAATTGCAGCGTGCCGCGCTGAGCAACCTGGAACAGCTGCGCGAGCATCTGCAGAGCCGTGGCGGCGTGTGGCAGGTGCTGGCCGAGCAGAACCTGATGTGCGCGCGCAACCAGGAACTGTGCAGCCTGGACACCGAAATCGCCGACGGTGACGAGATCGCTTTCTTCCCGACCGTAACGGGAGGTTAGGGTGGCTGTCCGGGTACAGGTCGAGGCCTTCGATCCGGGCTTCGAGCTCAACGCGCTGCACGCTGCCAACCTGGGCATCGGCGCGGTAGCCACCTTCGTCGGCTACGTGCGCGACTACAACGACGGGCAGGACGTGCATGGCCTGTTCCTCGAACACTACCCGGGCATGACCGAAAAGGCCCTGGCCGGCATCGTCGGTGAGGCCGAGCAGCGCTGGCCGCTGCTGCGGGTGGAGGTGCTGCACCGGGTCGGCCGGCTGCAACCGGGTGAACCCATCGTCTTCGTCGGTATTGCCAGTGCCCATCGCCAGGCGGCGTTCGACGCCTGCAACTTCATCATGGACTACCTGAAGACCCGCGCGCCGTTCTGGAAGAAGGAAGACACCCCGCAAGGCGCACGCTGGGTCGAGGGCCGTGACAGCGACCAGCACGCCGCGGCGCGCTGGTCACGCTCTTGAACCCAGACGTTTTGGGCGATCGCGCGCCGTGCGCGGGTGATGTGACAGGCGGTTGACGATTTGTACGTAAAAGTCCAGAGTGGACTTATAAGTATAAATTGTGGCCTGTTCGGCAGGCTGCGGTCCCTGGGTTCCGGCTTCGGCCGGCGCCACTGCCTTCTGCCCATCGCCAACCTGTCCGCCCTGGTGCGGATGCATTCGGGAGTCACACCATGAAGAAACTCGCATTGCTGGGCGGCCTCGCCCTGAGCCTGATGGCCTCCAGCCTGCTCGCTGCCGACAAGCCGCTGCGCCTGGGTATCGAAGCCGCCTACCCGCCGTTCGCCTTCAAGCAGGCCGATGGTTCGATTGCCGGTTTCGATGTGGATATCGGCGTGGCCCTGTGTGCCGAGATGAAGGTCGAGTGCCAGTGGGTGGAGCAGGAGTTCGACGGCCTGATCCCGTCGCTGAAGGTGAAGAAGGTCGATGCCGTGCTGTCGTCGCTGACCATCACCGACGAGCGCCGCAAATCGGTGGATTTCACCGGCAAGTACTACTACAGCCCGGCTCGCCTGACGATGAAGGAAGGTACCGTGGTCAGCGACGACTTCAGCAGCCTGGCCGGCAAGCGCATCGCCGTGCAGCGCGCCACCACCACCGACCGCTTCGCCAGCGAGGTACTGGCGCCCAAGGGCGTGGAAGTGGTGCGCTACAGCTCGCAGAACGAAATCTACCTGGACATGGTCGCCGGTCGTGTCGACGGCACCCTGGCCGACGCTATCCCGGTCGACGAGGGCTTCCTCAAGACCGAGCAGGGCAAGGGCTTCGCCTTCGTCGGCCCGTCCTTCACCGATCCGGCCTACTTCGGCGAGGGTGCCGGCATCGCCGTGCGCAAGGGTCACAAGGCGCTGCTGGACCAGCTCAATTCAGCCATCCTGGCGCTGCGGGCCAATGGCGAGTACCAGAAGATCCAGAGCAAGTACTTCAGTTTCGATATCTACGGCGAGTGAGGCCGGTAGGACCGCAAGAGGCCGCGATGCGTGCGGCCTTTTGCGCTTAAGGGGCTAGTCAACCCGATCTCTCCTAGTATGCAATGGCAATTCCTTGGGGGAGGGTGGATATGGCTCAGGCTGGCAAGAAAATGGGGCTCACCGGGCTGACCACCCTGGTGGCGGTGAACATGATGGGCTCGGGCATCATCATGCTGCCGTCGAGCATGGCCCAGCTAGGGGCGGTTTCCCTGCTGTCCTGGGTGATCACCGCCATCGGCTCGATGGCCATCGCCTATTGTTTTGCCCAGTGCGGCATTTTCTGCACGCGGCCGGGGGGCATGTCGGCCTATACCGAGGAGGCGCACGGCAAGTCGGCGTTCTTCCTCTGTTCCTATCTGTATTTCCTCTCGCTGGCCATCGGCAACGTCGCCATCGCCATCTCTGCGGTGGGCTACCTCACACCTTTCCTACCCTGGCTGGGCAGTGGTGCCATCCCGTTGTTTGTCGGTACGGTCGGGCTGATCTGGCTGACCTCGCTGGCCAACTTCGGCGGACCGAAAGTCACCGGGCAGATCGGCTCCATTACCGTCTGGGGCGTGATCATCCCGGTGGCCGGGTTATCGCTGATCGGCTGGTTCTGGTTTGACGCCGAGGTGTTCCGCCAGGCCTGGAATCCCACCGGCATTGCCACCAGCGAGGCCATCGCACAAAGCATCCCGCTGACCCTGTGGGCGTTTCTCGGCATGGAGTCGGCGGCGCAGAATTCCGATGCGGTGGAAAACCCGCAGCGCAACGTGCCGCTGGCCTGCCTGCTCGGTACCCTGGGGGCAGCAGTGGTCTATGTAGCCTCCACTTCGGTGATCATGGGCATCGTGCCGAACGCCGAGCTGGCCAACTCCACGGCGCCTTTCGCCTTCGTCTACGCGCAGATGTTCAACGACGGGGTCGGTGACATCATCATGGCCCTGGCGGTCATGGCCTGCGTCGGCTCGTTGCTGGGCTGGCAGTTCACCCTGGCGCAGACCGCCAAGGTCACCGCCGAGCAGCGCATGTTCCCGAGCTTCTTCGCCCGCGTGACGTTGATGGGTGCGCCGATCATCGGTCTGATCGCCAATGCTGCCCTGCAAACCGGCATGGCGGTCTCGACCATATCGCCCAACGCCTCCGAGCAGTTCGGCAAGCTGGTCAACCTGGCGGCGGTTACCAACATCATTCCGTACATCACCGCACTCTCGGCGTTGCTGATCATCATGCGCAAAGCGGGAGTGGGGCGCAGGGTGCAGTATCGCAACGGGGCTGCGCTGGCCGTGGCCATGGCCTACAGCTTCTACGCACTGTATGCCTCGGGCACGGAGGCCGTGTTCGGCGGCATGCTGGTCACGGCGGTAGGCTATCTGCTGTTCGGTTACATCGCCGACCGCTTCCTGGATGAGCGCGCCGCACCGGTTTCCACAGGGAGGGCGCAATGATGATCGCACGGCGCATTCTTGGCGTTGCCCTGGCATTCGGGCTGGCTCTGCCGCTGGCGGCACAGACCTTGGAGCGGGTGCGGGAGAGCAACACCCTTACCCTTGGATATGTAGATCAGCTGCAGCCTTTCTCGTCCGGGCCGGTCGATCAGCCGTCTGGCTATGTCATCGAGCTTTGCCAGCGTATTGCCGCGCGAGTCGCGCGCGATCAGGCTTTGCCGCAGCTGCGCCTGGTCTATCGTCAGTTCGCTCGCGAGGAGGCGCTGGCAGCCTTGCAGGACGGGCAGATGGATCTGCTGTGTAGCCCGCTGGTTGCGAGCCTGGAGCGGCGCCGCAGTGTCAGTTTCTCCCTGCCAGTCTATCCCTCAGGGCGCGGTGTGGCGGTACGCGACGAGGTGCCACCGGACCTTCTGAGAGTGCTGGAGGGGCGCGTTGAGCGTACTGCGCCACAATGGCGTGCCACTCTCAACCGCGGGCTGGCGCGGGGCACCTTTGCGGTGATCGCGGGCAGCACGACCGAACAGTGGGCTCGTCAGCAGCTGCGTCTGCTCGGTGTGGTCTCCGAGGTGGTGCCGGTTCAGAGTTTTGCCGAGGGCACTGCCCTGCTTGAGAGCGGTAAGGCCGACGCCTTCTTCGGTGACCGTGCGGTGCTGCAGGAGCTTGTGGCTTCCAGCAGCGCACCGCAGCGTCCCCGCGTGCTTGAGCGAATCTTCGAGTTGGAACCGGTAGCACTTGCCCTGCTGCGTGGCGACGAGGATCTGCGTCTGCTGGTCGACAGCGAGTTGAGCCTGATCTATCGCAGCGGTGAGATCGAGCCGCTGTACCGCCGCTATTTCGGCGAGCCGAGCGAGCAGGTGCGGCTGTTGTTCAAGGCCTACGCGCTGCCCTGAACCTCAGGCCTCGCCCTTGATTTCCTTGAGGTGCTTGTACACGGTGGCGCGGCCCATGTTGAGCACGTTGGCCACGTAGTTGGCGGCGCTCTTGCCCTTGAACGCGCCTTCGGCGTGCAGCGCCTCCACCAGTTCGCGCTTGTGCTCGCGGGTCAGCAGGTTGAGGCCGAGCTGGCGCTGGCGCAGCCAGCTGTGCAGGAAGGTGTTGATGCGCTCCTGCCAGTCGTCGCGGAACAGCGCGTCGGGCTGGGGAATCACCTTGCTGGAGGAGAGGAACAGGTCGAGCGCCTGCTTGGCCGTTTCGAACAGCGAGATATTCAGGTTCAGGCACAGCACGGCGATCGGCGTGCCCTCGGCGTCGCGCAGCACGGTGCTGACCGAGCGGATCTTCTGACCGTCCCAGTTGAGTTTCTCGTAAGGGCCGATATTGCGTTCGTCCGGGGTGTTCTCCAGCAGGTCTTCCAGGGCCGCATCGTCGCCCACCGCACGCTTGGACAGGTTGTTGGCGATGTGGTCGATCTTCTGCGTGCGCAGGTCGTGCAGCACCACCTCGGCGTGGGGGAAGAACAGGGTGGCGATGGCGTCGGCAATCGCGCGGAAGTTGTCGAGGTCGGCGGCGGGGCGGGACGTCATGCGGTGGGCTCCAGAATCGGCTCGGCGAGTGTGCCGCAAAGCGCCGGGGGCGTCATCAGGCGCTGCCCGCAGCAGGGCCGGGCTGGCCGGGCGGCTCAGTGGCGGCTGCTGTCCGTGCGGTGCAGGCGCGCGGGGCTGAGCATGGCTTCGCTCAGGCCGAAGCGGGCGATGTGTGCCGGCAGCGGCAGGCGGCGGATCAGGGCGGCGCAGGCCTCGCCCATCGCCGCGCTGGTCTGGATGCCATAGCCGCCCTGGGCGGCGACCCAGAAGAAGCCCTCGGCCTGGCTGTCGTAGCCGCCGACCAGATCACCGTCGGCGACGAAGCTGCGCAGGCCGGCCCAGGTGTGCGCCGGGCGGCGTACCTGCAGGCTGGTGTGCTCCTCGATCTGGTACAGGCCCATGGCGATGTCCAGCTCTTCGGGCTGCACGTCGTGCGGCGCCACCGGGTCGGCGTTGGCGGGCGAGCCGAGCAGCTGGCCGGCGTCCGGCTTGAAGTAGAAGGCCTCGTGCAGGTCCACCAGGCAGGGCCAGGTGTGGCAGTCCATGCCCTCCGGCGCCGGGAAGGTGAAGGCGGCGCGACGCCGCGGCGTCAGGCCGATCGGCGCGACACCGGCCAGGCGGGCGATTTCGTCGCACCAGCCGCCAGCGGCGTTGATCAGTACGCGGCCGCGATAGCGCTGCTCGCCACAGTGCACCTGCCAGCCACCCTCGACCCGGTCGATGTTGGTGACTTCGCGGTTGCAGTGAATTTCTCCGCCGTGCTGGCGGATGCCGCGCAGGTAGCCCTGGTGCAGGGCATCGGTGTCGATGTCGGCAGCGCTGGGGTCGAGCATGGCACCGTGGACCTTGTCGCGGCGCAGCACCGGAACCAGGGCGCAGGCCTCGTCGGCGCTGAGCAGGCGCATCTCCGGCACGCTGGCCTTGCCGCTTGCGTATTGCAGCTGCAGTTCCACCGGGTCGCCGCTGAAGTCCACCACCATCTCGCCGCGCGGGCTGAGCAGCGCATGCTCGCTGAAGCCGCGCGGCGGAGCGTCGAAGAAGGCGCGGCTGGCGGCGGTCAGGGCGCGTACCTGCGGCGTGCCGTAGGCCAGGGTGTAGAGCGCCGCGGAGCGTCCGGTGCTGTGGTAGCCGGGCTGGCTTTCGCGCTCCAGCAGTAGGGTCTTGCCGTGCGGGGCGAGGAAGTAGCCGGTGCTGGCGTCGGCGATGCCGGCGCCGATGATCAGATAGTCGGTGTGGATCACGTCGCTCATTGGCCCTGCTCCAGCAACTGATGCAGGGCGTTGGCTAGCGCCATGTCTTCCAGGCCCAGGCCGATGGAGCGGAAGAAGACCGGGCGCTCGTAGGTGGGCTTGGCCACCAGTCCGCTGACCAGCTCGGGCAGGTCGCCGCAGATCAGCTGGCGGTTCCAGCCGCTCTCGCTCGCCAGCACCATCTCGCCGGCCGCGCCCGGGGTGGTGGCGCGGTAGTCGCAGTACACGTCCATGCCTTCCAGGCTGGTCGGCGGCACCTCATGGGCGCGTGGCGCGTTGGTGCTGATCGAGGTGACCAGCACGTTGCGCCCCAGGCACAGCGGGTCGAGCACCGGGCTGGCGGAGGAGGTGCACAGCAGAATGACGTCCGCCGTGGCCACGGCTTCCTCCAGGCTGGCGCACAGCTGCAGGCGTGGGTCCAGGGCGCGCAGCTCGGCCTGCCGGGTGGCGCTCTCGGCGGTCAGGCGTGGTGAGTACAGGTGGATGTCCTGCCAGTCGCGCAGGTTCTTCACGTAATGCAGGTGGGCGCGGGCCACCGGGCCGCTGCCGATGATGGCCAGGCGCGTGGCATGTGCCGGCGCCAGTTCCTCCACGGCCACCGCAGTGGTGGCGGCGGTGCGTGCCGTGGTCAGGCTCTTGGCGTCGCACAGCAGCAGCGGCTGGCCGCTGCGCATCGACATCAGCAGGGTCCAGGCCGTCACGGTGGCGCCCTGCGGGCCGGGGATATAGGGCGAGGTCTTGATCCCATAGACCCCCTCGTCAGCCAGCACGCCCAGGTAATTGATGAAATCGCCGCCGCCGGGGAATTCCACCAGCTGCTGTGCCGGTTGCACCGCGCGACCTTCGGCCAGGCTGGCGAACATGGCACGCATGGCCTGATGCACGTCGATCCGTGCGAGCAGGCGTTCGGCTTCAGTCTGGTCGATCACGCGGGTCATGCGGCTGTCTCCGTGAATACTTGTTTGTCCATTTTGGACTTTAAAGTATTTATCGGCAAGCGACCCGCTGCTCGGTGGCGCTTCGCTGAAAGCCGTCGTCGCCTGGGTGTCCCTTTCCGCGCGGCGTCTGTCAGATGGCGCCGCCGGCCTTCAACGCGGCAATGTCCTCGGCGCTGTAGCCCAGCTCGCCCAGTACCTCGGCGTTGTGCTCGCCCAGCTGCGGGCCGGTCCACTCCACGCCGCCGGGCGTGTCGGAGAGCTTGGGCACGATACCGGGCATCCTGAACGGTTTGCCGTCTGGCAGTCGGGCCGAGAGGAACATTTCGCGGGCGAGGAATTGCGGGTCGGCAAACATGTCCTCGGCGGAATAGATGCGGCTGGCCGGCACTTCGGCGCGCACCAGGATCGCCTCCACCTCGCTCAGCGGCAGGCTGGCGGCCCAGCGGTCGATCACCCCGTAGAGTTCGTCGCGCCGCGCATCGCGACCGGCGTTATCGGCCAGGTCCGGTGCATCCGCCAGATCGTGACGGTCGATGGCGCGCATAAAGCGCTGGAAGATCGCATCGCCATTGGCGCCGATCTGGATATGTTTGCCGTCTGCGCAGGTATGGATGGAGGAGGGGGTGATGCCGGGCATGATGTTGCCGGTTCTCTCCCTGATGAAGCCGAATACATCGAACTCCGGCACCATCGACTCCATCATGGCGAACACCGCTTCATAGAGCGCCACGTCCACCACCTGCCCCTGGCCGCCGTTGACTTCGCGGTGACGCAGCGCCATCAGCGCGCCAATCACGCCCCACAGGGCGGCGATCGAGTCGCCGATGCTGATGCCGGTGCGCACCGGTGGGCGGTCCTCGAAGCCGGTGATGTAACGCAGCCCGCCCATGGATTCGCCGACCGCGCCGAAGCCCGGTTGGTCCTTCATCGGTCCGCTCTGGCCGAAGCCGGACAGGCGCACCATGACCAGCTTCGGGTTCAGCGCATGCAGCACGTCCCAACCCAAGCCGAGCTTCTCCAGTACGCCGGGGCGGAAGTTCTCGATCAGGATGTCGGCCTCGGCGAGCAGTTTTTTCAGCACCTCGCGGCCTTCCTCGTGCTTGAGGTTGAGGGTGATCGAGCGCTTGTTGCGCGCCTGCACGAACCACCACAGCGAAGTGCCTTCGTACAGCTTGCGCCACTTGCGCAGCGGGTCGCCGCCATCCGGCGACTCGACCTTGACCACCTCGGCGCCGAACTCGGCACAGATGCGCGAAGCGAAGGGGCCGGCGATCAGGGTGCCGAGTTCGACCACTTTCAGGCCGGCGAGGGGTTTTGGGGCTGGGTTCATGGGCTGTCCGTCCATCCTGGTGATGGGCGTGACTCTAACTGTCGGGCGGGGCATCGGGTAGACTTGCCGCCTTTCCCGCCAGCCAAGAAGCCCGCCCATGGCCCTGCAAGCCACGCCCTACAAAGTCGAACTCAACCTCACCGACATCGATCGCAACGTCTACGAGAACCTGCGCTTCACCGTGGCCAAGCATCCATCGGAGACCGAGGAGCGCCTGTGCGTGCGCCTGATCGCCTACGCCTTGTGGTACCACGAGCAGCTGGCCTTCGGCCGTGGCCTGTCCGATGTCGACGAGCCGGCGCTGTGGGAAAAGAGCCTGGACGATCGCGTGCTGCACTGGATCGAAGTGGGCCAGCCGGACGCCGAACGCATCACCTGGTGCTCGCGGCGTACCGAGAAGTTCAGCCTGGTGGCCTATGGCAACCTGCGCGTCTGGCAGAGCAAGGTGCTCGACAGCGTGCGCAGCCTGAAGAATATCAATGTGGTTGGGGTGAACCAGGAAGCCCTGGAGAACCTGGCCCGCGACCTGCCGCGCTCGGTGAGTTGGAGCGTGATGATCAGCGATGGCCACCTCTATGTGACCGACGAGCGCGGCCAGCACGAGATCCCGCTGGAGTGGCTGGCCGGCGAGCGCTGATCGCCGGCTGTTCCCCTCTCCCTCCGGGAGAGGGGCCAGGGGTGAGGGATTTTCCGGCGGCTCCGAGTTTCCCGTAACACCCTCACCCCAGCCCTCTCCCGGAGGGAGAGGGAGCAAGACGTGCCACGCCGGCCCGCCCAGAAAAACAACCGGACTACCCATGCGCATCGAACCCCGCCCACTTCCTGCCCAACTGCCCGACCTGGGTGACTTGCCGCCGCTGCTGACCCGCCTGTACGCGGCGCGTGGCGTGCAGTCCGCCGCCGAGCTGGACAAGGGCCTGGCGCGGCTGATTCCGTATCAGCAACTGAAAGGTATCGACGCCGCGGTGGACCTGCTGGTGCAGGCCCTGCAGCAGCGCCAGCGCATCCTGATCGTCGGCGACTTCGATGCCGACGGCGCCACCGCCAGCTCGGTCGGTGTGCTCGGCCTGCGCATGCTCGGCGCGGCGCATGTCGATTACCTGGTGCCCAACCGCTTCGAGTACGGCTACGGCCTGACCCCGGAAATCGTCGCCGTGGCCCTGCAGCGCCAGCCCGAGCTGCTGGTCACCGTCGACAACGGCATCTCCAGCGTCGACGGCGTGGCGGCGGCCAAGGCGGCCGGCCTCAAGGTGCTGGTCACCGACCACCACCTGCCTGGGCCGGAGTTGCCGGCGGCCGACGCCATCGTCAATCCCAACCAGCCGGGCTGCGCGTTCCCCAGCAAGGCACTGGCCGGGGTCGGCGTGATGTTCTACGTGCTGCTGGCCCTGCGTGCGCGGCTGCGCGAGCTGGGCTGGTTCGCCAAAGCGGGTATCTCTGAACCGAACCTGGGCGAGCTGCTCGACCTGGTGGCCCTGGGCAGCGTGGCCGACGTGGTGCCGCTGGATGCCAACAACCGCATCCTGGTGCACCAGGGTCTGGCGCGCATTCGTGCGGGGCGGGCGCGGCCGGGGCTGCGCGCGGTGCTGGAGGTGGCGGGGCGCCAGCACGCGCGGATCACCTCCACCGACCTCGGCTTTATCCTCGGGCCGCGCCTCAACGCGGCCGGGCGCCTGGATGACATGAGCCTGGGCATCGAGTGCCTGCTGTGCGAGGACGAGGCCCTGGCCCGCGACATGGCGCAGCAGCTCGACGAGTTGAACAAGGACCGCAAGGCCATCGAGCAGGGCATGCAGCGCGAGGCGCTGGCTCAGCTCAAGGACCTGCCGGTGGAGAGCCTGCCGTTCGGCCTGTGCCTGTTCGAGCCGGACTGGCACCAGGGCGTGATCGGTATCCTCGCCTCGCGCCTGAAGGAGCGCTACCACCGCCCGGCCATCGCCTTCGCCGATGCCGGCGACGGCCTGCTCAAGGGATCGGCGCGCTCCGTGCCGGGCCTGCATATCCGCGATGCGCTGGACGCCGTGGCGGCGCGCCATCCGGGGCTGATCAGCAAGTTCGGCGGGCATGCCATGGCCGCCGGCCTGTCATTGCCGCAGGAGCACTTCGGTGCCTTCGCCGCGGCCTTCGATGCCGAAGTGCGTCGCCAGCTGAGCGAGGATGACCTGACCGGCCGCCTGCTGTCCGATGGCCAGCTGGGGGCCGAGGAGTTCCACCTGGAGCTGGCCAAGGCCCTGCGCCATGCCGGGCCCTGGGGCCAGCATTTCCCCGAGCCGCTGTTCCACGGGGTGTTCCAGATCGTCACCCAGCGGGTGGTGGGCGAGAAGCACCTCAAGCTGGTGCTGAAGACCGAATGCGGCAGCCTGACCCTGGATGGCATCGCCTTCAACGTCGACCGCGAGATCTGGCCCAACCCCAACGTGCGCTGGGTGGAGCTGGCCTACAAGCTGGACGTCAACGAGTACCAAGGGCGCGAAAGCGTACAGCTGATGGTGGCGCACCTGGCGCCGCGCTGAGCGGGCTGTTCTCCCTCGCCCGTTTACGGGAGAGGGCGTACCCCTGTGGGAGAGGGGCGAATCAGCTCTGCGGCGTGGGGGCGGTCGAGCCTTCGGCCAGTGCCCGCGCGCTAACGTCCTGCCAGCGCGAAAGCAGCTGCGGCGACTGTTTCGACGGGCGCTGCGGGGCGCTGCCGAGGAAGATGCCGTGGTTGTTGAAGGCATACACCGGTAGCAGGTCGCGGCGCCGGTGGGCGGGCAGGATCTGCGTTTGCAGGTTGTCGAGAATCAGCGGTTCAGCATCTGGGGTGGCGTAGAAGGCCAGCACCATGTGCGCGCGCTTCAGCTCCAGGGATTTGACGAAGGTCAGGCGCAGCTTGTCGCTGGCCACGCCCAGGCGCAGCAGGCCGAAGTATTTGGCGATGGCGATGTCCTCGCAGTCGCCGCGGCCGCGGCCGAGGGTTTCGCGCGGGGTGGCCCAGTAGTCGGCCTCGCCCCAGAGCTCGCGGTCCTCGCCGTGCAGCACGCTGCGGTTGACGAAGTGGTTGACCCGTTCCAGCAACTGCGCTTCGTTTGCCGTGCCGGGTTGTGCCAGCAAGCTTTCCCAGGCGCTCAGGCGGCCTGCGCTGATGGCCTCGGCAAGGGCCGAGTGCTGGTCCGCGCGGACGCCGCTGCACAACAGCAGGACACCCAGACAGAGCAGGGCCTGGCGCAAGACGGCGGCGCAGCGGGTGGGCTGTTCGGGCATGGGGCAGGGGCTTCGGGTTTATTGGTCAGCCGGGATGGCTGCCGTTTTTCGTTATGCCGCCATGCTAGCGGTGGCGAAGCCGGTCGGATGTGATGCTGAACACTTTTTGCACAATTGGGTCCCGGCCTTGCGCCGGGACCGCCAGGCTGTCACCAGCCCAGCTGCTTGTTGAACCCGAGAGCATCGTAGTAGTCGCCCTGGTAGGCGATCTTGCCGTCCTTGATGCGGATGAAGCTGACCCCCTCGAACGACAGCGGCTTGCCGGTGGCCTTGGTCTCGGCACTCCAGTCGCCGCTGTTGATGCCGCTGAACTTCCACTGGAAGGCGATGCCGTCGGCGCTGACGATGGGCGCGCTGGTCATCTCCCACTTCAGGTCCGGCACGGCGCCGACGAAGACCTTGATCACGTTGTCGCGCGCGGCAGCCTTGCCGTTCTGCGGCGTACCGATCGTGGCGTCGAAATACACCGCGTCCTCGGCCAGGAAGGTGGCGGCCAGGTCGGCGTCATGGGCGTTCCAGGCGGCCATGTAGCCATCGACGATGGCCCTGGCGTCAGCTGCCTGGGCCAGGTGGGCGAAACACAACAGCGACAGCAGTGATAAGGCTCTGACGAGATGACGCATGCTTGCCTCCATGCGGGCGTACCCGCGGGTGATGGGCCGGCTGGCCCGAAATCGGCGTAGCGCTGCCCGCGAGCGGCGCCAGGCGCCGCCCGTGGGGCAGGGAAACATTGGATTTGTCTAGGCGTCGCGCGCGGCGCTCAGATCAGTGCTTGATCATCACGTGGCGGATGGTGGTGTAGTCCTCCAGCCCGTACATGGACATGTCCTTGCCATAGCCGGAGAGCTTCATGCCGCCGTGCGGCATCTCGCTGACCAGCATGAAGTGGGTGTTGACCCAGGTGCAGCCGTACTGCAGGCGCGCCGACAGGCGATGGGCGCGGCCCACGTCGGCGGTCCACACCGAGCTGGCCAGGCCGTAGTCGGAGTCGTTGGCCCAGGCCAGGGCCTGCTCCTCGGTGTCGAACTCGGTGACCGAGACCACCGGGCCGAATACCTCGCGGCGCACGATCTCGTCGTCCTGGCGAGCGCCGGCGAGCACGGTCGGCTCGACGAAGAAGCCCGGACGGTCGGCAGCCTGGCCGCCGGTGACCACGCGGATGTGCGGTACGGCCTTGGCGCGTTCGAGGAAGCCCAGCACGCGGTCGCGATGGGCAGCGGTGATCAGCGGGCCGAGCTCGACGCCATCCTCGTCCTGGGTGCCCAGCTTGAGCGTGCCGACGGCTTCGCCGAGCTTGGCGACGAACTGCTGGTACACGCCTTTCTGTGCATAGATGCGGCAGGCGGCGGTGCAGTCCTGCCCGGCGTTGTAGAAGCCGAAGGCACGGATGCCCTCCACGGCGGCGTCGATGTCGGCGTCGTCGAAGATCAGCACCGGGGCCTTGCCGCCCAGTTCCATGTGGGTGCGTTTCATGGTTTCGGCGGTGCTGGAGACGATGTTGACGCCGGTGGGGATGGAGCCGGTCAGCGAGACCATGCGCACCTTGGGATGGGTGACCAGCGGCTGGCCGACGCTCGGGCCGCGGCCGAACACCAGGTTGACCACCCCGGCGGGGAAGATCGGCGCGATCAGCTCGGCCAGTTTCAGCGCGGTCAGCGGGGTCTGCTCGGAGGGCTTGAGCACTACGCAGTTGCCGGCGGCCAGGGCCGGGGCCAGCTTCCAGGCGGCCATCATCAGCGGGTAGTTCCAGGGCGCGATGGAGGCGACCACGCCGACCGGGTCGCGGCGGATCATCGAGGTGTGTCCCGGCAGGTACTCGCCGGCGGCCGAGCCCGGCATGCAGCGCACCGCACCGGCGAAGAAGCGAAACACGTCGGCAACCGCCGGCAGTTCGTCGCCCAGGGCGGCGGCGTAAGGCTTGCCGCAGTTCTGTGATTCCAGGCGGGCCAGTTCCTCGGCATGGGCGTCGATGGCGTCGGCCACCTGCAGCAGCAGGGCCGAACGCTGGCCCGGGGTGGTCTGCGACCATTCATCGAAGGCGGCGTCGGCGGCCTGCACAGCAGCATCGACCTGGGCCGGGCTGGCCTCGGCGATCTCCACCAGGGTGGTACCCAGCGAAGGATTGAGGACCGGCTGGACAGCACCTTCACCAGCCACCAGTTGGCCGTTGATCAGCAGTTTGGTTTGCATCGCATAAGCCTCGTCGTTGCGGTTGTTTGTTAAGCCCCTCTCCCTTTGGGAGAGCGGTTGGGTGAGGGAGTTAGGATCTGCACAGAGCTCGGCCCCTCTCCCGGCGGGAGAGGGGCGTAAAGATCACTTGCCGCTGCCGGCCACGCCCTCGCCACCCTTGGTCAGGTAGTAGGCGCCGAGGATCGGCAGCATGGTCACCAGCATCACCAGCATGGCCACCACGTTGGTCACCGGTACGTCGCGCGGGCGCGACAACTGGTTGAGCAGCCAGATCGGCAGGGTCTTCTCATGGCCGGCGGTGAAGGTGGTGACGATGATCTCGTCGAAGGACAGGGCGAAGGCCAGCATGCCGCCCGCCAGCAGGGCCGAACCCAGGTTGGGCAGGACGATGTAGCGGAAGGTCTGCCAGCCGTCGGCGCCCAGGTCCATGCTGGCTTCGATCAGGTTATAGCTGGTGCGGCGGAAGCGGGCGATGACGTTGTTGTAGACGATCACCACACAGAAGGTGGCGTGGCCGATGACGATGGTCAGCAGGCCCGGCTCGATGCCGAAGGTCTTGAACGCCGAGAGCAGGGCGATGCCGGTGACGATGCCGGGCAGGGCAATCGGCAGGATCAGCAGCAGGGACACGCTCTCCTTGCCGAAGAAGTCGCGCCGCCACAGCGCTGCCGCGGCCAGGGTGCCGAGCAGCATGGCGATCAGCGTGGCGATGCTCGCCACCTTGAGCGACAGCACGATGGCTTCCAGCACGTCGGCACGGGCGAAGGCGACGCTGAACCAGCCCAGGGTCAGACCCTTGGGCGGGAAGCTGAAGCCGGCGCTTTCGGTGTTGAAGGCGTAGAGGAAGATGATCAGGATCGGGAAGTGGAGGAACACCAGCCCGCCCCAGGCGGCAGCCTTGAGGCCCCAGGACGCTTGCTCAGAGTGCATCGAAGGCCCCCAGACGCTTGACGATGGACAGGTAGATGGCGATCAGCACGATCGGCACCAGGGTGAAGGCGGCGGCCATCGGCATGTTGCCGATCGCGCCCTGCTGGGCGTAGACCATGCTGCCGATGAAGTAGCCGGGCGGCCCCACCAGCTGCGGCACGATGAAGTCGCCGAGGGTCAGGCTGAAGGTGAAGATCGAGCCGGCGGCGATGCCGGGAACCGACAGCGGCAGGATGACCTGCATAAAGGTCTGCGCCGGGTGCGCGCCGAGGTCGGCCGAGGCCTGTAGTAGCGAGGGTGGCAGACGCTCCAGCGAGGCCTGGATGGGCAGGATCATGAACGGCAGCCAGATGTAGACGAATACCATGAAACGCCCCAGGTGCGAGGTCGACAGGGTGTTGCCGCCAACGCCCGGCAGGCCGAGCAGGAACTCCAGCACGGGTTGCAGGTGCAAGACCTGGGCGAACCACATGGCGACTCCGCCCTTGGCCAGCAGCAGGGTCCAGGCGTAGGCCTTGACGATGTAGCTGGCCCACATCGGCAGCATCACCGCGATGTAGAAGAAGGCCTTGGTCTTGCCGCTGGTGTAGCGCGCCATGTAGTAGGCGATGGGAAAGGCCAGCGCGGCACTGGCCACGGACACCGCGACCGCCATCGTCAGGGTGCGCAGGATGATGTCGAAGTTGGCCGCCTGGAACAGCGCCTTGAAGTTGCCCAGCGTGAGGTCCGGGGTGACCGTCATGCTGAAGTCGTCGAAGGTGTAGAAGCCCTGCCACAGCAGGGTCAGCAGCGAGCCCAGGTAGATGGCGCCGAACCACAGCAGCGGCGGAATCAGCAGCAGCGCCAGGTACAGCGTGGGCTTGCGGTAGAGCAGGCTGGACAGGCGGCGCAGCAGGCCGCCATCCGTCTGCAGGGCCAGGGTCTGGCTGCTCATCTCAGGCCTCCTCGCGCAGCGCGACCATGGCGGCGCGGGCCCAGCGCGCGGTGACGCGCTGGCCGGGCTGGCAGGGGGCATCGCCGACGCCCCACTGGTTGTTGGCCTGGCTCACGGCGAAGTTCTGCCCGTTGTCGAGCTGCAGCTCGTAGCGGGTGGCGGCGCCCAGGTACTGGATATCGTGCAGCAGGCCGCTGATCTCCGCCTCGTCGCTAGCCGGCACGCTGGCGCCGCTGTCCACCAGGCGCACATGTTCCGGACGGATCGACAGCGGTCGCGGCGAACCGCTGACCCGGATGGCCAGGTCACCCTTGAGCACGTTGCTGGTGCCGACGAACTCGGCGACGAAGGTACTGGCCGGATTCATGTACAGGTTGCGCGGGGTATCGACCTGCTCGATACGGCCCTTGTTGAACACCGCCACGCGGTCGGACATGGACAGCGCCTCGCCCTGGTCGTGGGTGACGAAGATGAAGGTGATGCCGAGCTGGCGCTGCAGCTTCTTCAGCTCGCTCTGCATCTGCTCGCGCAGCTTGAGGTCCAGTGCGCCCAGTGGCTCGTCGAGCAGCAGCACGCGCGGGCGATTGACCAGGGCGCGGGCCAGGGCCACGCGCTGGCGCTGGCCGCCGGACAGCTGTACCGGCTTGCGTGTGCCATAGCCGCCCAGGGCCACCAGGGCCAGCGCCTCTTCGGCGCGTGCCAGGCGCTCGGCCTTGGCCACGCCCTTGACCTTGAGGCCATAGGCGACGTTCTCCAGCACGTTCATGTGCGGGAACAGGGCATAGTCCTGAAACACCGTGTTGACGTCGCGCTGATAGGGCGGCAGCCCTGCCGCCTCGGCGCCGTGGATACGGATGGAGCCGGCGCTGGGTTGTTCGAAGCCGGCGATCAGGCGCAGGCAGGTGGTCTTGCCCGAGCCGGAGGGGCCGAGCATGGAAAAGAATTCGCCGTCCCGGATGTCGATGGACACCCGGTCGACGGCCTTGACCTCGCCGAACACGCGGGACACATCGGTGAATTGCACTGCAAGGGTCATCTCGAACACTCCAGGAGGAAAGCCACCCACCACCGGCCCGGCCGGTTTGCCGACACGAGACGGGAGAGTCGGTGGTGGGTGTACAACGGTGAAGCTGTGGAAGGGATCGCTAAGGCATCCAGGGTTTGAAAATCGTTCTGGCAGCGTCGCGAGCGGGCCTCAGCCGTGTCCGGCCAGCGCGCAGGAACCGCAACGTACTGGAGTACGTGAGGATTCCGAGCACTGCCCGGGCGCGGATCAGGCCTGCGCAGCAGCCGCCAGGACGGTTTTTACCTGCCGCCCATGATGGCAATGTAGTCCTGGGTCCAGCGGCTGTAGGGCACGTACTTGCCGCCCTCGGCCTGCGGGGTTTTCCAGAAGGCGATCTTGTCGAAGTTGTCGAAGCCGTTGGTCTTGCAACCCTCGGCGCCGAGCAGGGCATTGCCCTGGCAGGCCGCCGGCACCGCCGGTACCGAGCCGAACCAGGCGGCCAGGTCACCCTGCAGCTTGGGCTGCAGCGACCAGTCCATCCACTTGTAGGCACACACCGGGTGCTTGGCCTCGGCGTGCAGCATGGTGGTGTCGGCCCAGCCGGTGGCGCCTTCGGCCGGGACGGTGGAGGCGATCTCCTGCTTCTCCAGTTGCAGCGCGTTGACCTGGTACGGCCAGGCGCTGGAGGCGACCACGCCTTCATTCTTGAAGTCGTTCATCTGCACGGTGACGTCGTGCCAGTAGCGGTGGATCAGCGGTTGCTGCTGGCGCAGCAGTTCCAGCGCGGCTGCGTACTGTTCTTCGTTGAGCAGGTAAGGATCGCTGATGCCCAGCTCCGGCTTGTGCGCCTTCAGGTACAGCGCGGCGTCGGCGATATAGATCGGGCCGTCGTAGGCCTGCACGCGGCCCTTGTTGCTCTTGCCGTCGGCCAGGGTCTGTTCCTCGAACACTACTTTCCAGCTGCTCGGCGCCTCCTTGAACAACTTGGTGCTGTACATCAGCACGTTCGGGCCCCACTGGTAGGGCGTGCCGTAGTGCTGGCCGCCGACCGTGTGCCAGGGAGCGTCCTTCAGGCGCTCGTCGATGTGCTTCCAGCTGGGGATCAGGTCGACGTTGACCGGCTGCACGCGCTTGCCGGCGATCAGGCGCAGCGAGGCATCGCCCGAAGCGGTGACCAGGTCATAGCCGCCCTTGGCCATCAGGCTGACCATCTCGTCGGAGGTGGCGGCGGTCTTGACGTTGACCTTGCAGCCGGTGTCCTGCTCGAACTGGGTGACCCAGTCGTAGTTCTTGTCGGTTTCGCCGCGCTCGATGTAGCCGGGCCAGGCGATGATGTCGAGCTGGCCTTCGGCGCTGCCGAGGGTCTTGAGCGGTTCGGCGGCCTGCACGGCGCCGCTGGCGAGCAGGGCGGTGGCGAGAGCGCTGAGGAGTGTGGTGGTTGGCGCGGACATCGTGATTCCCTCTTGTTGTGACCTGTTATCGGGGCAGATGAATGGCGTTCGGCAGACCGCGCCGAGCGGGTTGGGTCAATCTAATTGTTGTCCGTGGCGCACCATGATGTGGCGCACCACGCTGTAGTCCTGCAACGAGTCGCTGGACAGGTCTTTGCCGTAGCCCGAGCGTTTCAGCCCGCCGTGCGGCATCTCGCTGGCCAGCATGAAATGGGTGTTGATCCAGGTGCAGCCGTACTGCAGGCGGTTGGCCAGCTGGAAGGCCTTGTCCAGGTTCTGCGTCCATACCGAGCTGGCCAGGCCGTATTCGGAGTCGTTGGCCCAGTCCAGCGCCTGGCTCAGGTGGTCGAAGCGGGTCACTGTGACCACCGGGCCGAACACCTCGCGCTGGACGATCTCGTCCTGCTGCCTGCAGCCGGCCAGCAGGGTCGGCTGATAATAAAAGCCGGGACCGGAATGCACGGCGGCGCCGGTGACGCGCTCGATGTGCGGCTGGCCGAGGGCACGCTCGACGAAGCTGGCCACGCGGTCGCGCTGGCGCGCGCTGATCAGTGGGCCGATTTCGTTGTCGGTGTCCTTCTTGCGGGCAAAGCGAATGCTCGCTACCGCGTCGCCCAGTTCGGCGACCAGGCGATCGTGGATGCCTTTTTCGGCATAGATGCGGCACGCCGCGGTGCAGTCCTGGCCGGCGTTGTAGTAGCCGTAGCTGCGGATGCCCTGAACCACGGCGTCGATGTCGGCATCGTTGCAGACGATCACCGGCGCCTTGCCGCCCAGTTCCAGGTGCGTGCGCTTGAGGGTGCGCGCGGCGCTCTGCAGGATTTTCTGGCCGGTGACGATATCGCCGGTCAGCGACACCATGCGCACTTTCGGGTGACCGACCAGGCTGCTGCCGATGCCTTCGCCGCCGCCGCAGACGATATTAAGCACGCCGGCCGGGAGGATTTGCGCCAGCGCTGGCGCCAGCGCGAGGATCGACAGTGGCGTGTGCTCGGAGGGTTTGAACACCAGGGTGTTGCCGGCGGCCAGGGCTGGGGCAATTTTCCAGGCCGCCATCATCAGCGGGTAGTTCCACGGCGCGATGGAGGCGACCACGCCGACCGGGTCGCGGCGTACCAGGCTGGTATGCCCTTCCAGGTATTCGCCGGCCAGCTGGCCCTGCTGGCAGCGCACGGCGCCGGCGAAGAAGCGGAAGACGTCGGCGGTCGCCGGCAGGTCGTCCTGGCGCGCCAGATGCAACGGCTTGCCGCAGTTCAACGCCTCTAGCTGGGCCAGCTGCTCGGCCTGCGTATCGATGGCCTCGGCAATCGCCAGCAGGGTAGCGGCGCGTTGTGCCGGGGTGGTCCGCGACCAGGCGGGGAAGGCGCGATGGGCGGCCTGCACGGCCGCCTCGAGCTGCTCCAGCGAGGCCTCGGTGATGCTGCACAGGACGTCGCCGGTGGCGGGGTTGAGGATGGCTTCGGCAACACCTTCCCCGCCGACCAGTTGGCCGTCGATCAGCAAAGCGCTGTGCAGGGTGGGCGTGCTCATCTTCGCGTTTCTTCTGTTATTGGTTGCGGCTGGCATGGCGGCTCCGGTTGGCCCGGGATGCCTGCGTCCATAGGGAAGCGAGACTAGAGGCCGGGCTTGAGGTCGACAAATTCTAAATATTGAAAGTGGCGTTCGATTAAATCGAAACCTTGCGGTTGTTGGGCTGTTCGCGGGCCAGGGTCAGGAACGGGTCGACCAGTGCCGGTCGCGCTGTGCCGCGGCGCCAGGCCAGGCCGACGTCGAGCGGCTCGCCGAGGTCGACCAGCGGCCGCGCCTCGATGATGTCGCCCTCCAGCGACCAGGGCCGGTAGGTCATGTCCGGCTGGATCGACAGGCCGAGACCGGCGGCCACCAGGCTGCGCACGGCCTCCACCGAGGCGGTACGCAGGGTCACGTGCGGGGTCAGGCCGGCGCGGCTCCAGATGCGCTGGGTATGCAGGCCCATTTCGTCGGCATTGAGCTGGATCAGCGGCTCGCTGGCCACGTCGGCCAGGCTGATGCTGTCGCGCTCCAGTAGCGGATGGCGTGCCGGTAGCCAGAGGCGATGCGGCGAATGGGTCAGTACCTCGGTCTGCAGGGCATGGCGGTCTTCCAGGTTGGACAGGATCAGCACGCCGACGTCGATCTCGCCGCTGACCAGCAGGTGCTCGATGTAGGGGCGCTCGTCTTCCACTACGCGGACCTGCACGTTGGGGTAGGCACGCTGGAAGCGGGTGATCAGGTCGGCCAGGTAGTAGCCGGCGACCAGACTGGTTACGCCGATGGTGAGGTGCCCGGCAACCTGATCGGTGCTCTGCTGCAGGCTGCGCTTGGCATTGTCCACGGTGGCCAGGATCAGATGTGCCTGGCGCAGGAACTGGTGGCCCTGGTGGGTCAGGCTCATGCCCTTGGCGTGGCGGTTGAACAGGCTGACGCCGATCTCCTCCTCCAGCTGCTGGATGGCCAGGGTCAGGGTCGACTGCGAGATGAATACCGCCTGGGCGGCGGCGGAGATCGAGCCGGTCTCGGCGACAGCGATGAAGTGACGGATCTGGCGCAGGGTCATCATGGCGGGCAATCCGGAGCTTGTGGTTGAGGTTTATAGAAAATTAATAAAGCCGTTCTTTTTTATAGAAAGGAAGTGGTTTTTTTGTTGTACGCAATATCCGGAAGCAGAGCGTCACTTCGTGCGCCGGTTGTTGTGGTTAGAATCAAGGCCTTACATGGATAGGTAATCCCTCAGGAGGGCTCAGATGAATACTCGTGGACTGCTCGACCAACTGCTTAAATCCGGCCAGGACCTGCTGCAGCAGAAGTCCGGCTCGTCGTCGTCCGGTGGCCTGGGTGGCCTGCTCGGTAGCGTGACCGGCGGCAACAAGGGTGGCAGCGGTGATCTCGGCACGTTGCTCAAGGGGGCTGGCGGCGGCGCCCTGGCGGCGGGTGCTCTGGGGCTGCTGCTGGGCAACAAGAGTGCGCGCAAGCTGGGTGGCAAGGCGCTGACTTACGGTGGCCTGGCGGCCCTCGGCGTAATCGCCTACAAGGCCTATGGCAACTGGCAGGAACAGCAGCGTGCCGGCAGCGCGCAGCCGCGCATCGAGCCACAGACCGTCGATCGCCTGCCGGCACCGCAGGCCGAAGTGCACAGCCAGGCGATCCTCAAGGCGCTGGTGGCGGCGGCCAAGGCGGATGGCCACGTGGACGCCAAGGAGCGCCAGCTGATCGAGGAGCAGATCGGTGCGTTGGCCAATGATCCTGAGCTGCTGCGCTGGCTGGATGCCGAGCTGAACAAGCCGCTCGACCCTGCCGAGGTGGCGCGTGCCGCGAGTACCCCGGAAATGGCCGCCGAGATGTACATCGCCAGTGTGCTGATGGTCGACGAAGAGCACTTCATGGAGCGTGCCTACCTGGAGGAGCTGGCTCGTCAGCTCAAGCTGGAGCCCTCGCTCAAGGCCGAGCTGGAAAGCCAGGTGCGTCAGGAACTGGCGCTGCGTTGATGCGCTGTGCGCTGTTCGCGGGCCTGTTGCTGGCGTCGGCTGCTGCCGGCGCGGTCGAAAGCGTGCTGCCACTCGATCAGCGCGCGTTGTTGTTGAATGACAGTCGACTGCCCCGCGAGGCGGCGCTGGATCGCCTGCAGCAGGTACGCTTTGCCTTTCGCGAGTCTCAGGCCGAGGCTGATCAATGGCCGATCTGGACGCGCGTCCAGGGCTATCACGGCCACTGGGACGGCGGTCTGCAGCGCCGCGGCGAGAGCCTCACACTGGGGCTGGATCGGCCGCTCGGTGGCCAGTGGGTCGGCGGCGGGCTGGTCGCGTTGTCTCAGGCGCGCCTGGAGGATGACGGGGATAGCGGCGCCAGCGACAGTGCCCACTTCGGTCTGTATGCCGCCACTCGTATCTACAACCAGCTGGGCTTCAAGCTTGGCGCCTTGTATGGCCAGCATCGCCTGGACACTGGCAGCGACCACGCCAGCGCGCATAGCTGGCAGCTGTTCGGCGAAAGCAGCTTCGCCCTGGATTTCCGCGATTTCACCCTGGAGCCCTTCGCCGGGCTGGCGCTGCAGTGCCTGGACGGCGGCGCATTGCGCGACAACGGCCTGCGCCTGCGGGCGGCGGACGAGGAGGGCGGCTACCTGACCCTGGGTTGGCGTCTGGCGGCCCCCTGGTACTGGCAGCAGCGCAAATGGGTCGGCCGGGCCAGCCTGGCGCTGCGCCAGGACCTGGGCAGCGACCGTCTGAATGCCGAGGCGATGACCGCGGATGGGCAGAGTCTGCGCCTGCAGGGCCGCGAGTTCGAGCGCAGCAGCCTGCGCCTGGACCTCAGCCTGGACCACGAACTGCGTGACGACCTCTACCTCGGCCTGACCTATGCGGGCGATTACGCCGAGGATGCGCGTGACAACGCCCTGGCGGCGCGGCTCAGCCTGAAGTTCTGAGGTCGGCCCGCCGGTCAGCCTGCAGGCTGCCAGGGCGCGTGCACTCGGGTATACTCGCGGGCTTTTCCGAAACTTCGCGGTCGCGGCCTGCGTCGTGCGCGGTCGGCACCTCGCCGATGGCCCGACAACCGCGCGCCTTTGCCCGAGAGTGCTGCCCACCATGGAAATCAATCCGATCCTCAACAGCATCAAGGACCTGTCCGAGCGGACCCTGTCGATTCGGGGGTATCTTTGACTACGATCAGAAGCATGACCGCCTGATCGAAGTCAACCGCGAGCTGGAAGACGCCAGCGTCTGGAACAAGCCCGAGTACGCACAGGGCCTGGGCCGCGAGCGCGCCATGCTGGCGCAGATCGTCGAAACCATCGACGACCTCACCGGCAGCCTGGCCGACTCCAAAGACTTGCTGGAAATGGCCGCCGAGGAGAACGACGAGGGCGCGGTCAACGACATCGTCGCCGAAGTCGAGCGCCTGCGCGCAATCCTCGAGAAGCTGGAATTCCGCCGCATGTTCAGCGGCGAGATGGACCCGAACAACTGCTACCTGGATATCCAGGCCGGCTCTGGCGGTACCGAAGCGCAGGACTGGGCCAACATCCTGCTGCGCATGTACCTGCGCTGGGCCGACAAGCGTGGCTTCGACGCCACCATCATCGAACTGTCCGAAGGCGAAGTCGCCGGCATCAAGGGCGCCACCGTGCACATCAAGGGCGAGTATGCCTTCGGCTGGCTGCGCACCGAGATCGGCGTGCACCGTCTGGTGCGCAAGAGCCCGTTCGACTCCGGCGCCCGTCGTCACACCTCGTTCTCGGCGGTGTTCGTATCGCCCGAGATCGACGACAAGGTCGAGATCGAGATCAACCCGGCCGACCTGCGCATCGACACCTACCGCTCCTCCGGCGCCGGTGGCCAGCACGTCAACACCACCGACTCGGCCGTACGTATCACCCACGTACCGACCAACACCGTGGTGGCCTGCCAGAACGAACGTTCCCAGCACGCCAACAAGGACACCGCCATGAAGATGCTGCGGGCCAAGTTGTACGAGCTGGAGATGATGAAGCGCACCGCCGCATCCCAGGCCCTGGAAGACTCCAAGTCGGATATCGGCTGGGGGCACCAGATCCGCTCCTACGTGCTCGACGATTCGCGCATCAAGGATCTGCGTACCGGCGTCGAGCGCAGCGACTGCCAGAAGGTCCTCGACGGCGACCTCGACCAGTACCTCGAGGCCAGCCTCAAACAGGGTCTCTGAGCCCTCACGCCACCCGAACTCAAACGACATAGACGCCAGGCAGATAGAACGACCATGAGCGACCAACAACTCGACCAGAACGACCTGCAACAGGAAGAAAACAAGCTGATTGCCCAGCGCAAGGAAAAGCTTGCCGCCGTTCGTGAGCAGGGCAACGCCTTCCCCAACGATTTCCGCCGCGACAGCCTGTGTGCCGACCTGCAGAAGCAGTACGCGGAGAAGACCAAGGAAGAGCTGGAAGCGGCCGCCATTCCGGTCAAGGTCGCCGGGCGCATCATGCTCAATCGTGGCGCCTTCATGGTCATCCAGGACACCTCCGGGCGCCTGCAGGTCTACGTCAACCGCAAGACCCTGCCGGCCGAGCAGCTGGAAGCGGTCAAGCACTTCGACCTGGGCGACATCATCGCCGCCGAGGGCACCCTGGCCCGGTCCGGCAAGGGCGACCTGTACGTCGACATGCTCAACGTGCGCCTGCTGACCAAGTCGCTGCGCCCGCTGCCGGACAAGCACCACGGTCTGACCGACACCGAGCAGCGTTACCGCCAGCGTTACGTCGACCTGATCGTCAACGAGGAGGTGCGTGACACCTTCCGCGTGCGCTCCCAGGTGATCGCGCACATCCGTCGCTTCCTCAACGAGCGCGGTTTCCTCGAAGTGGAAACCCCGATGCTGCAGACCATCCCCGGCGGCGCCGCGGCCAAGCCGTTCGAGACCCACCACAACGCCCTGGACATGGCCATGTTCCTGCGCATCGCGCCGGAGCTGTACCTCAAACGCCTGGTGGTCGGTGGCTTCGAGAAGGTCTTCGAGATCAACCGCAACTTCCGTAACGAAGGCGTCTCCACCCGGCACAACCCCGAGTTCACCATGCTCGAGTTCTACCAGGCCTACGCCGACTACGAAGACAACATGGACCTCACCGAGGAGCTGTTCCGCGAGCTGGCCCTGGCGGTACTGGGCAGCACCGACGTGCCTTACGGCGACAAGGTGTTCCACTTCGGCGAGCCGTTCGTGCGCCTGTCGGTGTTCGACTCGATCCTCAAGTACAACCCGGACATCAGTGCCGCCGACCTCAACGACATTGAAAAGGCCCGCGAGATCGCCAAGAAGGCCGGCGCCAAGGTGCTCGGCTTCGAAGGCCTGGGCAAGCTGCAGGTGATGATTTTCGAGGAGCTGGTCGAGCACAAGCTGGAACAGCCGCACTTCATCACTCGTTACCCGTTCGAGGTCTCGCCGCTGGCCCGTCGCAGCGATGACGATCCGAGTGTCACCGACCGCTTCGAGCTGTTCATCGGCGGCCGCGAAATCGCCAACGCCTACTCCGAGCTCAATGACGCCGAAGACCAGGCCGCGCGCTTCCTGCAGCAGGTGGCCGACAAGGACGCCGGTGACGACGAGGCCATGCACTATGACGCCGACTTCGTCCGCGCCCTGGAATACGGCATGCCGCCGACCGCCGGCGAGGGTATCGGGATTGACCGCCTGGTAATGCTTCTGACCAATTCGCCGTCCATTCGCGATGTGATCCTGTTCCCGCATATGCGTCCGCAGGCTTGATCGCAGGTCGTTGAAAGGGCACCGTCGGGCGCTGGGTGGCACATGGCCATCCGGCTGTTTGAAAGCAGGGGTCTGTCGCTATGGCAGGCCCCTGATTTTTTCTCTTCAGTCCTTGCGAGGAACGTCCAGCAGTGAACCTCAGCTCCGCCGTTGAATGCCCGGTCCGACTGGCCGGCGAGTTAGCCGAATCCGTGCAGTATCGTGGCCGCAAGGCCAGTCGCCAGGGCAGCGAGCAGCGCCGTCTGAGCATTCTCGAGGCGGCGCTACGCATCATCGTGCGTGAGGGCCTGCGTGGTGTGCGTCATCGTGCGGTGGCTGCGGAGGCAGGTGTGCCGTTGTCGGCCACCACCTACTATTTCAATGACATTCAGGACCTGATTGCCGACAGCTTCGCCTTGTTCGTCAAGCGCAGCTCGGCCAGCCTTGCTGCACTCTGGGCCGGCATGGAGGACGACTTCCGCCGCATCGCGGCTGCCATCGAGCAGAATCCGCGTGCTCGTCGCGAGCTGGTTACCCACTTCATCGATCTGGCCGTGGCTCACGTCCTGGCCAAGATGCATGCTCATGATGACGAGTTGCTGGTTGAGCTGGCCTTCCGCCAGGAGGCGCTGACCAATCCGCAGTTGCGGCCACTGTTCCTGGCGCATCAGCAGCTGCGTTTTCGCTTTGCCGAGCGCGCCGTAAGGGCCATGGGCTCCAAGGCACCTGTCGAGGATGCACAGGTGTTGACGACGCTGGTTTTGCGGATGGAATATCATGCCATTGTCGATGGGGTGGAAGACTTCGATCAGGAAGGCCAGCGTGCGGTACTGCGGCGCTTTCTCGATCTGGTAATCGGGGCTTAACAACGCCTCCTTATCATGAGTTGCGGCCCCGCCTTGGCGGGGCTTTTCTTTTCCGCCGGAATCTCACAAGGAGTGCGTAATGAATGCCTGGCGCCTGGCCCTAGCTGCCCTGAGTTGCCTGCTGTTGAGCGGATGCCTGGTAACGTTCAAGGACCCCATACCGGCCAACGAGGCGGCACCCATGCCGTTGCTCGGCGACTGGGAGCGCAGGGATGAGTGGGGTGATCAACAGTACCTTTCCATCGTGCGTGCCGGCTCCAATCTTTACCGCGCCAGGGCCTGGAGCGATGGCGATGACCAGGTGGCCGAGGAATATGGCTTCACCGTGGCCCATCATGGTCGACGCTGGTACATCTCGGCGGGCCTGCCCAAGCGGCTCGGGGCCAACTTCGCCATCGCCGGTTTCGAGCTGACGGCCAAGAACGAACTGGTGATCTACAACCTCGATGTCGAGCGCATCCTGCAGGACATGGACGGAGGTACTCTGCAGGGACAGCCCGTGGAAACACCGGAGGGCGATGCCGTGCTGGTCACCAGCCCGCTGGATAAGGTGTTCAGTTATCTCGATGATCAGGCCAATGCGGACGTCTTCGTCGAAGTGGCGCGTTATCAGCGCAGTGTCGAGTAAGGACGGCCCATGAGTCGGCGCAAATCCCAGGACGATTATCACGAGATCATCCGCGCTCTGTCCGGTCGCCTGGTCGAGGCGCAGACGCCGATCCGCGTGCTCGATGCCATCAAGTGGGACGACAGCGTGCGCCAGGGCTTCCTCAAGGCCAAGGGGCGCGCAATGCCGGCGGTTGATCGGGCCTACTACGACAGCCGCCCGCTGGCCTTCGATGCGGTGGCGAAGAAGCTGGAATTCCAGAACATCGAGCGCGACATCACCCGTCAGCTCGGTCAGTTCAATCCGGTCGGGCAGATCATGCGGCGCATGTGCAAGGAATACCGCATGGTGATCCGCATGCTCGAGGCGCGCGGCACCGCCGACTTCGGCCTGATCTCGCAGGAACTCTACGGCGCCGCCTCGGACGCCTTCCACGCTGGCGACCCGACGCTGGCCGACCTCGGCCTGATGCTTTCCGACTACCTGAACAACATCGCCGCCCGCGGTGATCTGCAGGACGAGCCGAAGAGCCTCACCGCCAAGGATGCCGTGGCCATCCTCCAGGAGCGCCTGGCCAAGGTGTTTGGCGACGACACCATTCGCGTGCTGGAGTCCGACGGCATCGTCGCCGATGCCGCCGCTGGCGCCGACTACATCAAGATTCGCAGCGACGCCCTGTTCAACGAACGCGACGTGCGTGCGCTGGAAGTGCATGAGGGCCTGGTGCATGTCGGCACCACCCTCAACGGTCTTAATCAGCCGGTGTGCACCTTCCTGGCCAAGGGCCCGCCCTCGTCGACCGTGACCCAGGAAGGTCTGGCCATCCTGATGGAGGTGATCGCCTTTGCCTCCTATCCCTACCGACTGCGCAAGCTGACCAACCGTACCCGCGCCATCCACATGGCGGAGGAGGGCGCGGACTTCCTGCAGGTGTTCGAGTTCTACCAGGAGCAGGGCTACGGCCTGGAGGAGAGCTACGGCAACGCCAGCCGGGTGTTCCGCGGCTCCACCCCGGACGGCCTGCCGTTCACCAAGGACCTGTCCTACCTCAAGGGTTTCATCCTGATCTACAACTACATCCAGCTCGCCGTGCGCAAGGGCAAGCTGGAGCAGATCCCGCTGCTGTTCTGTGGCAAGACCACCCTGGAAGACATGCGCACCCTGCGCCAGCTGGTCGACGAGGGGCTGGTAGCGCCACCCAAGTACCTGCCGCCGCAGTTCCGCGACCTCAACGCACTGGCGGCCTGGATGTGTTTCTCCAACTTCCTGAACCATCTGAGCCTGGATCGCATCGAAGCGGACTACGCCAATATTCTCTAGATCCGCGGCTCCCCTCGCCCACTTGGGGGAGAGGGGTTGGGGGAGAGGGTAAATCATGTCCCTCTCTCGTAAACGGGAGAGGGCGCACCGCGCAACCTGCAAGGAATTCTTCCTATGCCCAGCCACACACTCGACTACGAAATCCTTGGCGCCTCGGCGCAGACCGTGGAGATCATCCTCGACCCGGGCGAGACGGTGATCGCTGAGGCCGGGGTGATGAACTACATGACCGAGGGCATCCGCTTCGAGACGCGCATGGGCGATGGCTCGGCCAGTGGCATGCTGGGCAAGCTGTGGGGTGCGGGCAAGCGCCTGCTCACCGGCGAGTCGCTGTTCATGACCCACTTCAGCAACCAGGGTAAGGGCCAGCAGCGGGTCGGCTTTGCCGCGCCCTATCCGGGCACCGTGGTGCCCATCGACCTGGGCCAGGTCGGCGGCAGGCTGATCTGCCAGAAGGACGCCTTTCTCTGCGCTGCGTACGGCACCGAGATCGGCATCAGCTTCAACAAACGCATCGGCGCCGGCTTCTTCGGCGGCGAGGGCTTCATTCTGCAGAAGCTGGAAGGCGACGGTCTGGCCTTCGTGCATGCCGGCGGCACGGTGATCCGCAAGGAGCTGAACAACGAGACCCTGCGCCTGGATACCGGTTGCCTGGTGGCCTTCACCAGCGGCATCGACTACGACATCGGCCTGGCCGGCGGGTTGAAGAGCATGTTGTTCGGCGGCGAGGGAATTCTCCTCGCCACCCTCAAGGGCACCGGTACCGTGTGGGTGCAGAGCCTGCCCTTCTCGCGCCTGGCCGAGCGTATCTACGACGCCACTTTCCGGGCCCGCGAAGAAGTACGCGCTGGCGGTAAGTAGCCGGTCGCAATGTTACGCGCTGCGACACTGCGGACGCGCGGCGCACCCGGGCAACGGGTAAACTTTCGCCCTTTTGTACAGCGAGCCATTCCCATGAGTGAAGAACGTAACGCCATTCCCATGATTCTCACCGGTATCGCCAGCATCATCGGCACCATTGCCGTGCTCTGGTACTACGGCTACGTGCATTTCGCCAAGGAGGAGGATGCCCTGCTGTTGGCCGATTTCACCATGCTCAAGACCGTGCCCGGCGAGGACTACAAAGTCTCGCTCAAGCCGGCCAATCAGGTGGCTCAGTGCATCGATGGCGTGCTGGTGCTGTTCGATACCCAGCAGAAGGGCCTGACCGGCGTGCTGGTAGACAGCAAGAAGCAGGCGGTGCGTTGCATGGGCCAGGAAACGCCGCAGGCGCCTCAGCAGTAAATGCTCCCGACGCGGGTGCTCACCGGCGTCGTTCTGCAGCCTCTGTGAGGCGGCAGCGCTCGACCCGTCGCGGCGCTAGTGCTTGGCGCCGTCCTGCTGCGCGCACAGCTCCTGCAGGTAGCGGCGTGACAGGGCGAGGAAGCGCGGCGTGGGGCCGATGTCCTCGTACAGTGGGTCGCCCTGTTCGTCGGTGGCCACCACCTTGCTGCCCTTGACGTAGGGCAGGCTGGCCTCCAGTTCCTCCAGCGCGGCGCCGATCAGTTCGCCGAGCAGCTCTTCGGCATTGCGCTTGGGGTACATCTCGCACAATGCCGCCAGGCGCGCGGCGGACTCCAGGTCGAGATGGACCTGGTAGGTGTTGCGGGTCAGGCGACCCTTGGCGTTCTGTTCCCAATGGCGGGCGAGTTCACGGATCTTCATACACACCTCGTTGTGCCCATTCGTGGTGGGCGACGGTCTGGTCGGACGCTGTGGGCGCCGGCCCACGGGGCTTTTGCCCCCGGTCTGTTCAGCCTAGCTCGCCTTGGCTGCGGCCATGGCCGCTCGTCGTGTGCTTGTAAGAATGAGTCGCCCTGTGCAAGCTGAAGGCTCTATCCCTGGCGGAGAGGGCGGTCATGGCGGAAATCGATGCGCGTCTGCGTGAAGAGGTTCACCTGCTTGGCGAGCTGCTCGGCGACTGCATACGCAATCAGCGCGGCGATGCCTTCCTGGGCAAGATCGAGCAGATCCGCCAGGGGGCCAAGGCCGGGCGCCAGGGTTCGGCCGCTGGCGACCGGCAATTGCGCGAGACGCTGGCCGCGCTCGGCGATGACGAGCTGCTGCCGGTGGCGCGGGCCTTCAATCAGTTCCTCAACCTGGCCAATATCGCCGAGCAGTATCACCGTATCCGTCGGCGTCGGCCGGGCGAGGCGCAACCCTTCGATGACCGGGTGCTGGCCGAGTTGCTGCAGCGCCTGGTCGCGGATGGGCACAAGCCCGAGCAGCTGGCGCGCCAGCTGGGCCGCCTGGATATCGAGCTGGTGCTCACCGCGCACCCCACCGAAGTGGCGCGGCGCACCCTGATCCAGAAATACGATGCCATGACCGCGCAGCTGGCCGCCCTCGACCACGGCGACCTGCTGCCAGCCGAGCGCGAAGAGGTGCAACTCCAGTTGCAGCGGTTGATCGCCGAGGCCTGGCATACCGAGGAAATTCGGCGCAACCGGCCCAGCCCGGTCGATGAGGCCAAGTGGGGCTTCGCGGTGATCGAGCATTCGCTGTGGCAGGCCGTGCCGAACTTCCTGCGCAAGGCCGATCGGGCCCTGCAGGCAGCATGCGGCCTGCGCCTGCCGCTGGAGGCGGCGCCGGTGCGCTTTGCCTCCTGGATGGGCGGCGACCGCGACGGCAACCCCAACGTTACCGCCAGCGTCACTCGCGAGGTACTGTTGCTGGCGCGCTGGATGGCGGCCGATCTGTACCTGCGCGACGTCGAGCGGCTGGCGGCCGAGTTGTCGATGCAGCAGGCCAGTGACGAGCTGCGTCTGCGCGTTGGCGTGCACCCGGAGCCTTACCGTGCCGTGCTCAAGCAACTGCGCGAGCGTCTGCGCGCCACCCGTGCCTGGGCCGAGGCCGCCCTGCGCGAGGAGATTGCACCGGGTGCCGACGTGCTGCACGACAATCGCGAACTGCTCGAGCCACTGGAGCTTTGCTACCACTCGCTGCATAGCTGCGGCATGGGCGTGATCGCCGAAGGCGAGTTGCTCGACTGCCTGCGCCGCGCTGCCTGTTTCGGCCTGTTCCTGGTGCGCCTGGATGTGCGCCAGGACGCCGCCCGGCATGCCGCTGCCATGGCCGAGATCACCGATTATCTGGGCCTGGGCAACTACGCGGAGTGGGACGAGGAGCGGCGCATCGAGTTTCTCCTGCGTGAACTGGACAATCGTCGCCCGCTGCTGCCGGCGCAGCACCGGCCCTCGGCCGAAACCGCCGAAGTGCTGGCGACCTGCCGGGTGATCGCTGCGGCACCGGCTGCCTCACTCGGCACCTATGTCATCTCCATGGCTGGCGCGCCGTCCGACGTGCTGGCAGTGCAACTGCTGTTGAAGGAAGCCGGCCTGCAGCGGCCGATGCGGGTTGCACCTTTGTTCGAGACCCTGGCCGACCTGGATAACGCCGGCCCGGCCATCGACCGCCTGCTGGGCCTGCACGGCTACCGAGCACGTCTGCATGGCCCGCAGGAAGTGATGATCGGCTACTCCGACTCGGCCAAGGACGCCGGTACCGTGGCCGCTGCCTGGGCCCAGTACCGCGCTCAGGAGACTCTGGTGCAGGTCTGCCGCCGGCATGAGGTGGAGCTGCTGCTGTTCCACGGCCGCGGTGGTACGGTCGGTCGCGGTGGCGGTCCGGCCCATGCGGCCATCCTGTCGCAACCGCCGGGTTCGGTGAGCGGACGCTTCCGCACCACCGAGCAGGGCGAAATGATCCGTTTCAAATTCGGTCTGCCGGCGCTGGCCGAGCAGAACCTCAACCTGTACCTGGCCGCCGTGCTGGAAGCCACCCTGCAGCCGCCGCCCGCGCCCGAGCCGGCCTGGCGCGAGGCCATGGAGCGGCTGGCCGGGGAGGGCGTGGCGGCCTATCGCGCGGTGGTGCGCGACAATCCGCGCTTCGTCGAGTACTTCCGCCAGGCCACGCCGGAGCAGGAACTGGGGCGTCTGCCGCTCGGCAGCCGCCCGGCCAAGCGCCGTGCCGGCGGCATCGAAAGCCTGCGCGCCATTCCGTGGATCTTCGCCTGGACGCAGACCCGTCTGATGCTGCCGGCCTGGCTGGGCTGGGAGAGCGCACTGGGTAACGCCATGCAGCGCGGCGAGCAGGCGCTGCTGGAGGATATGCGCGAGCGCTGGCCATTCTTCCGCACGCGCATCGACATGCTGGAGATGGTACTGGCCAAGACCGACCTGGCGATTGCCGAGCTGTATGACGAGCGCCTGGTGACGGCCGAGCTACGACCGCTGGGGGCGCATTTACGCGACCTATTGTCGCAGTGTCGCACTCTGGTGCTCGCCCTGACTCATCAGTCCGAGCTGCTCACCCACAGCCCGGAGACCCGTGAGGCGATTACCGTGCGCAACATCTACCTGGACCCGCTGCACCTGCTACAAGCCGAGCTCCTGGCTCGTTGCAGGCTGCGCGAGAGCCCGGTGGACAGCCCTCTGGAACAGGCTTTACTGGTCAGTGTGGCGGGTATCGCGGCGGGGCTGCGCAACACCGGCTGAGGCCCCGCCGCCTCCGACTTTCGGTGGCTTGTGCAGCCTTGACGCGCTGTGTATCGTGGCCATCCTTTCGCCGCTCAGTGACGCGGAAACCCAATTAACGAGATTGGCCCCATGAGGCGAGTCCGACGACTTTTCTGTCTTATTTTTTGAGGAGCACTTCGATGCGCGTGATTCTGCTGGGGGCGCCCGGTGCCGGTAAAGGTACCCAGGCTGGCTTCATCACCAAGAAGTTCGGTATTCCGCAGATTTCCACCGGCGACATGCTGCGTGCTGCCGTCAAGGCCGGCACCGAGCTGGGTCTGCAGGCCAAGAGCGTGATGGACGCCGGTGGTCTGGTCTCCGATGACCTGATCATCAACCTGGTCAAGGAGCGCATCGCCCAGCCGGACTGCGCCAACGGCTTCCTGTTCGACGGCTTCCCGCGCACCATTCCCCAGGCCGAGGCCATGAAGGAAGCTGGCGTGACCATCGACAACGTGGTCGAAATCGCCGTCGACGACGAAGAAATCGTCCAGCGCATTGCCGGCCGTCGTGTGCACGAGGCCAGCGGCCGTGTTTACCACGTGGTCTACAACCCGCCGAAGGTCGAGGGCAAGGACGATGTGACCGGCGAAGACCTGGTCCAGCGCAAGGACGACACCGAGGAGACCGTACGCCACCGCCTGTCCGTCTACCACTCGCAGACCAAGCCGCTGGTGGACTTCTACCAAAAGCTGTCCGCCGCCGAAGGCACGCCGAAGTACAGCGCCATCGCCGGCGTTGGCTCGGTGGACGAGATCACCGCGAAGGTGCTCGCCGCCCTCAGCTGATCGGCTGACCGCTCTGTCCAACGGCCCGCTATTGCGGGCCGTTGGCGTTTATAATGCAGCCCTTTGTCTGCCTGACCGGATACCTCGATGACCACTCTGCTGGCCCTGGATACCGCCACCGAAGCCTGCTCGGTCGCTCTGCTGCACGACGGCAAGGTGCTCAGTCACTATGAAGTGGCGCCGCGCCTGCACGCTCAGCGCCTGTTGCCGATGATTCAGGATCTGCTCGGTGAGGCGGGGTTGGCGCTGTCCGCGCTGGATGCCATCGCCTTTGGTCGCGGCCCCGGTGCCTTCACCGGCGTGCGCATCGCCATCGGCGTGGTCCAGGGCTTGGCCTTCGCCCTCGACAGGCCAGTGCTGCCGGTTTCCAACCTGGCCGTGCTGGCGCAGCGCGCGCTGCGCGAGCACGGTGCGCAACAGGTCGCTGCCGCCATCGATGCGCGCATGGACGAGGTCTACTGGGGGTGCTACGCCGCCGAGCGGGGCGAGATGCGCCTGCAGGGGCTCGAGGCCGTGCTGGCGCCCGAACTGGCGCAACTGCCACGCGGCGCTCATGGCGACTGGTTCGCCGCCGGCACCGGCTGGGGCACCTATGGCGCACGCATTGCGCTGCAGCCCTGCGGCAGTGAGCCGGCCATGTTGCCGCATGCGCAGGATCTGCTCAGCCTGGCCACTTTCGCCTGGGCGCGTGGCGAGGCCTCGCCGGCTGACCAGGCGCAACCTGTGTACCTGCGTGACAATGTGGCGACACCCAAGCAGCCGGTCTGAGGTCGCCTGCCATCTGCCGGCTGGCGCCGGGAAATTGCCATTTGTATCCGCCGCCGCTACATTGCTTTTCACGTCTACCGAGCAGTAACCGATGCGTATCGACGGCCTCTCTTCTTCCTATTCGCTGGATCGCAGCCCTCGTCCGGGCAGTGCGTCTACGCCGCTGCGCGAGGCCCAGCGGGAAGTCGAGCAGCAGCGCGAGGTACCGGTTTCGCCATCCGCTACGCAAGGCTACGAGCAGCTGGCCCTGCCGCGTCGCGTGGAGGCCGGTAACGCCAGTACCGACAGCCTGCCAGCGCGCTACCAGGACAGTTTCGTCGAACAGCGCGGTCTCAGCGCCAAGGCCAACCAGGCCCTGGCTGCCTACGGCAGCACATCCGCCTACACCGAGGAGCGCGACGCCAGCGAAGTGCTCGGCCTCGACCTCTACGCCTGATGCTGCCGTATTTTCTCGGCTGCCCGTCGTGGAACGAGCCGGCCTGGCGCGGCAGTTTCTATCCATCCGACCTGCGTCCCGCTGACACCCTGAGCCACTACGCCGCCACGTTCAATGCGGTGGAGGGCAACACCACCTTCTATGCCCGCCCAGCGCCGCAGACCGTGCAGCGCTGGGCCGAGCAGATGCCGGAGCACTTTCGTTTCTGCGCCAAAGTACCGCGTGATATCAGCCATGCCGGCGACCTGCGCGAGCACTTCAGCGCGACTGCCGATTTCCTGCAGTTGCTGGCGCCATTGGGCGTGCGGGTCGCGCCGTTGTGGCTGCAGCTGCCGGTCAGCTTCGGTCCACAGCGGCTCGGTGAGTTGCTGGCCTGGCTGGACGAGTTCGCCGGGCGTGCAATTGCCGTGGAGTTGCGCCATCCGGCCTTCTTCGCCCGCGGCGACGAGGAGCGTCTGCTCAATCGCCAGCTGCAGGCACGAGGCGTGGAGCGCATCTGCCTGGATTCGCGGGCGCTGTTCGCCTGCACCTCGCCTGATCCGGCGGTGCTGCATGCCCAGGCGAAGAAGCCGCGCCTGCCGCTGCGCCCGACCGCTTTCAGCACCAGTCCGCAGCTGCGTTTCATCGGCGGCCCTGACCTGGAGGCCAACCGGGTTTTCCTCGATCCCTGGCTGGACAAGGTGGCGGACTGGATAGGGCAGGGGCTCACCCCCTACGTCTTCCTGCACACCCCGAACAATTACCTGGCAGCAGCGCAGGCGCTGCGGTTTCACGCCGGCCTCGGCGAGCGCCTGCCGGGTTTGCCCGCGCTGGCGCAGCGCGAGCCCGAGGTGGAGCAGTTCGGGCTGTTATAAGGCGTGCAGCTGCTTAGCGGCGTGCCAGCAGCAGGTCGGCGGCCTCGCCACTGCGGCCGTCGCTGAACTGGAAGCGGCCCAGCTGGGCGATCTCGTCGTAGGCGCCCAGGGCGATCTTGACGTCGCGCGCGTCCAGTTCGATGGCGGCGACGCCGGCCTGGCTCAGGCTCTGGCTGTGCTGGCGACCCTCGGCGTCGAAGCGCAGCAGGCGCAGGCGCTCGAACACGGCGTCCTGCAGGTCGATGCGGCCGTCGCCGTTGTCGTCGTACTTGCCCAGCTCGGCAAAGCCGTTGGCGGCCCCGTTCTGGTCGCCGAACAGCTCGCGGCCGTCGTCGATGCGGCCATTGCCGTTGCGGTCCAGCGCCAGCAGGGCGTCGTCGCCGCTGGGGGCGCTGATGCGGTCCGTGCGGCCGTCGGCGTCCAGATCGAAGCGCACGGCATCGTCCAGGCCGCGGGTGCTGAAGCCGTTGCCGGCGAGGTCGAGCACCAGCGGATCGGTCTTCTGCGGCTGCGGGCTGGTGGTGACGTTCAGCTGCAGCTCACGCTGTTGCAGTACCTGCTGGAAGCGGGCGGCCTGGGCGCTGGCATCGACCAGGCCCCCAGTGGGCGGCGTCGGCTGGCTGGCCTCTTCGACCCTGGCGGCGGCCTGTTCGGGGGGCAGCTGCTCTCCCTTGGGCATCAGGGTGCGGCGCAGTATCTGGTAGTCGAAGGAGTTGCGCAGGCCGGCATCCAGCTGGCTGTCCAGCGTGGAGGGGCGAGCAGAGGAGAGCGAATCGATCATGATGGAACTCGATGCGGCTGGAGTCGGCCGCGTCTGGCAAAATGGGGCACCATTCCAGCTATCGGCCGTGTGCCGTAGTCATTGAGCGTTTTTTGAGCATATTTCCTGATGAGCGACGAGCGGCCTATCACTAGAATCCGAGTCGAGGCCCTGCGGCCAGTCTTTGCCGACGGTGCCAGTGCCTGGGCCGAGCGCCTGGGCCTGCCGCTAGGGGGCGAGGCCGAGTTTGCCCTGCAGCTGGGTGATGAGGGGCTGCAGCTGGCGGAGCTCGGGCCGCAGGCGCCGGGGCCTGTGCGGGTGGACTTCGTCGAGGGCGCGGTGGCGCACCGGCGTCTGTATGGCGGCGGCAGTGGGCAGATGATTGCCAAGGCGGTTGGCGTGCAGCCCGGAGTACGGCCGAGCGTGCTGGATGCCACGGCGGGTTTGGGCCGCGATGCGTTTGTCCTGGCCACACTGGGGTGCGCGATGACCCTGAGCGAGCGGCAACCGATCATCGCCGCGCTGCTCGAGGACGGCCTGGCGCGCGCGCAGCGGGATGCCGAGGTGGCGCCGATCGCCGCGCAGATGCGCCTGCTGCAGGGCAATGCCATCGAGCTGATGCGCGACTGGCAGGGTGAGCCGCCTCAGGTGATCTACCTCGACCCGATGTTTCCGCATCGCGACAAGAGTGCCCTGGTGAAGAAGGAGATGCGCCTGTTCCGCCCGCTGGTAGGCGATGATCTGGATGCCCCGGCGCTGCTGCAGGCGGCGCTGGCTCTGGCGACCCACCGGGTGGTGGTGAAGCGCCCGCGCAAGGCGCCGATCATCGAAGGCGCCAAGCCCAGCTATGCGCTGGAAGGCAAATCCAGCCGCTACGACATCTATCCCAAGAAGGCCCTCAAGCCTCAGGCCTGATAGGCGCGCACGAATAGCCGCACCACTTCCTGCACATGCTCCTCGGCCTGCTCCGCGCTGGGCGGGGCAACCACGCCGATCATCAGGCGGAAGTGGCAGCCGCCCTTGATCAGGCAGAAGAAGTGCTCGGCGGCGTGCTGCGGGTTGTCGACTTGCAGCTGGCCGCACGCGTTGGCCTGCTCCAGCAGACGCTGCATGGCATCGATCACGCGCTGTGGGCCGGCATTGAAGAACAGTTGCGAAAGCTGCGGGTTCTGTGCGCCCTGGGCCACCATCAGGCGGTGCATGGACAGCGACTCTTCGCTGTTGATCAGGGCATTGAAGCCACGACCGATGGTCAGCAGGGCCTGTTCGATGCTGCTGTCCGGGCGCAGCTCGAAGAACAGCGGCGGCAACTGCTCTGCACACTTGGATTCCACCGCGCAGGCGAACAGCGTCTCCTTGTCGGTGAAATGGCTGTACACCGTGAGCTTGGAGACGCCCGCTTCAGCGGCAATGGCATCCATGCTGCTGCCATCGTAGCCGTTCTGCATGAACAGGCGCTTGGCCGCTTCGAGAATGGCCAGGCGCTTGGCCGGGTCCTTGGGACGTCCGGGGCCACCGGCGGGCGGAAAAGATTTGTCGGACATTTGGCTTTTTAATACTGGACTGGTGAGTACGCTATTTTTACTATACCGCTCAGTATAAGTATTCCAAGCATCTTTTTGCGAAAGGTCGCCATCATGCTCCGTCATGCCTTGTCCCTCGCTGTGCCGCTGTCGCTGATCTCCCTGCTGGTTGCCTGTGGCAACGGTGAAACCGTCGAGGCCCCGGCCCGCCCGGCCATGGTGGTGCAGCCGCTGCCGGCGGCTGACGCGGTGGATACCTACCCCGGTGAAGTGCGCGCGCGCTTCGAGCCGGAGCTGGCGTTCCGCATCGGTGGCAAGATCGCCAAGCGCCTGGTGGATGCCGGTGACCGGGTGCGCAAGGATCAGCCGCTGGCCGAACTGGACCCGCAAGACGTCAAGCTGCAGCTGGAGGCCGCCCGCGCCCAGCTCAATGCTGCCGAGGCCAACCTCAAGCTGGTGCGTTCCGAGCGCGACCGCTACAAGACCCTGCTGGTCCGCCAGCTGATCAGCCAGTCGCAGTACGACACGGTGGAGAACCAGTACCGTGCCGGCGAGGCGCGGGTTAAGCAGATCAAGGCCGAGTTCGATGTGGCCAGCAACCAGGCCGGTTACTCGGTGCTGCGTGCCTCCCAGGATGGCCTGATCGCCCGCCGTCTGGGCGAGGTGGGCCAGGTGGTGGCTGCCGGTCAGACCGTGTTCACCCTGGCCGCCGATGGCGAGCGCGAAGTGCTGATCAGTGTGCCCGAGCATGCCCTGGAGCGCTTCCGCATCGGCCAGGAAGTCAGTATCGAGCTGTGGTCGCAACCGGACAAACAGTTCCCCGGGCGCATCCGCGAGCTGTCGCCGGCCGCCGATGCGCAGTCGCGCACCTTTGCCGCACGCGTCACCTTCAGCGATCCCAAGGTCAAGGCCGAGGTGGGGCAGAGTGCTCGCGTTTCGATCACCGCCGACGGCGAGGTGCCGCTGTCGGTGCCGCTGTCCGCGCTCAGCGCGGAGAAGGGCAAGCCCTTCGTCTGGGTCATCGATGCCAAGGAATCCAAGGTGGTGCGTACGCCTGTGCGGGTCGGTGCCTACGGCCAGGAGCGTGTGTCGATCCTGGAAGGCCTGAAGGAGGGCGACTGGGTAGTGGCTGCCGGCGTGCACGTGCTGCTAGACGGGCAGAAGGTGCGTCCGGTGGACCGTGATAACCGCGTGGTTGCGCTGGTCGGCAAGGAGTAAGCCATGTCCTTCAACCTTTCCGAGTGGGCGCTGCGCAACCGCAGTGTGGTGCGCTACTTCATGATCGTGCTGGCGGTGATCGGCGCGCTGTCCTACACCAAGCTCGGCCAGAGCGAGGACCCGCCCTTTACCTTCAAGGCCATGGTGGTGCGCACCGATTGGCCGGGCGCCACCGCCGAAGAAGTCTCGCGGCAGATCACCGAGCGCATCGAAAAGAAGCTGATGGAGACGGGCGACTACCAGTACATCAACTCTTATTCGCGCCCGGGCGAGTCGGTGGTCACTTTCATGGCTCGCGACAATATCCATTCCAAGGATATTCCCGAGCTCTGGTACCAGATCCGCAAAAAGGTCAATGACATCCGCCACACCCTGCCGCCCGGCATTCGTGGCCCCTTCTTCAACGACGAGTTCGGCACCACCTTCGGCAATATCTACGCACTCACCGGCGAAGGTTTCGACTATGCCGTGATGAAGGATTACGCCGATCGCCTGCAACTGCAGCTGCAGCGGGTCAAGGATGTGGGCAAGGTCGAGCTGATTGGTCTGCAGGATGAGAAGATCTGGATCGAGCTGTCCAACGTCAAGCTGGCCACCCTCGGCTTGCCGCTGGCGGCGGTGCAGCAGGCGCTGGACGAGCAGAATGCGGTGGCGTATTCGGGCTTCTTCGAGACGCCAACCGACCGCGTGCAGATGCGTGTGTCGGGGCGCTTCACCTCGGTGGACGAGATTCGCGATTTCCCGATCCGCGTCGGTGACCGCACCTTCCGTCTGGGGGATGTGGCCGAGGTTTACCGCGGCTTCAATGATCCGCCCGCGCCGCGCATGCGCTTCATGGGCGAGGATGCCATCGGCATCGCCGTATCGATGAAGAGCGGCGGTGACATCCTGGTGCTGGGCGAGGCCCTGGAGCGCGAGTTCGCGCGCCTGCAGGAAACCCTGCCGCTGGGCATGCAGCTGCACAAGGTGTCCGACCAGCCTGCCGCGGTGAAAACCGGCGTGGGCGAGTTCGTCCGCGTGCTGGTGGAAGCGCTGATCATCGTGCTGCTGGTGAGTTTCTTCTCCCTCGGCCTGCGCACCGGCCTGGTGGTGGCGCTGTCCATCCCGCTGGTGCTGGCGATGACCTTCGCCCTGATGCATTACTTCGGCATCGGTCTGCACAAGATTTCCCTGGGCGCACTGGTGCTGGCGCTCGGGTTGCTGGTGGACGACGCGATCATTGCGGTGGAGATGATGGCGATCAAGATGGAGCAGGGCTATGACCGGCTGCGCGCGGCCAGCTACGCCTGGACCAGCACGGCCTTCCCGATGCTCACCGGCACCCTGATCACCGCCGCCGGCTTCCTGCCGATCGCCACCGCGCAGTCCGGCACCGGCGAGTACACCCGCTCGATCTTCCAGGTGGTGGCCATCGCCCTGATCGTGTCCTGGATCGCTGCCGTGGTCTTCGTGCCCTATCTGGGCGACCGCCTGCTGCCGGACCTGGCCAAGCTGCATGCGAAGAAGCATGGCGGCAGCGCGCAGGGCCATGATCCGTATTCGACGACCTTCTACCAGACGGTGCGCGAGGTGGTGGAGTGGTGCGTACGCCGGCGCAAGACGGTGATCCTCATCACCATCGGCCTGTTCGTCGTCTCGCTGCTGCTGTTCCGCTTCGTGCCACAGCAGTTCTTCCCGGCTTCCGGGCGCCTGGAGCTGATGGTCGACATCAAGCTCACCGAGGGCTCGTCGCTCAAGGCCACCGAGGAGCAGGTCAGGCGCCTGGAGGCCAAGCTCAAGGAGCATGAGGGCATCGACAACTACGTGGCCTACGTCGGCACCGGTTCGCCGCGCTTCTACCTGCCGCTGGATCAGCAGCTGCCGGCGACCCGTTTCGCCCAGTTCGTCATCCTGGCCAAGAGCATCGAGGATCGCGAGAAGCTGCGCACCTGGCTGATCGAGGTGATGAATGAAGACTTCCCGTTCGCCCGTACCCGCGTCTCGCGCCTGGAAAACGGCCCGCCCGTGGGCTTCCCGATCCAGCTGCGGGTCAGCGGCGAGCACATCGACGAAGTGCGTGCCATCGCCCGCGAGGTGGCGGCCAAGGTGCGTGAGAACAGTCACGTGGCCAACGTCCACCTGAACTGGGAAGAGCCGAGCAAGGTGGTTTACCTGAATATCGACCAGGAGCGCGCGCGTGCCCTGGGGGTGAGCAGTGCCGACCTGTCGAGCTTCTTGCAAAGTTCGCTGACCGGCTCCAGCGTCAGCCTGTTCCGCGAGGACAACGAGCTGATCGAGATCCTCCTGCGCGGCACCGTGCGTGAGCGCCAGGCGCTGGAGCTGCTGCCGAGCCTGGCGGTGCCGACCAGCAGTGGCAAGAGCGTGGCCCTGTCACAGATCGCCACCCTGGAATACGGTTTCGAGGAGGGCGTGATCTGGCGTCGCGATCGCCTGCCGACCGTGACCATCCTGGGCGACATCTATGGTGGCGAGCAGCCGGCGACGCTGCTCAAGCAGATCATGCCGACCCTGGAGCCGATCCGCGCCGCGTTGCCTGACGGCTACCTGCTGGAAGTGGGTGGGACCGTGGAGGAGTCGGCGCGTGGCCAGAAGTCGGTCAATGCCGGCGTCCCGCTGTTTATCCTGGTGGTGCTGACCCTGCTGATGCTGCAGCTCAAGAGCATGTCGCGTACGGCCATGGTGTTCCTCACGGCGCCGCTGGGGCTGATTGGCGTGACCCTGTTCCTGCTGGTGTTCCAGCAGCCATTCGGCTTCGTCGCCATGCTCGGCACCATTGCCCTGTCCGGCATGATCATGCGCAACTCGGTGATCCTGGTCGATCAGATCGAACAGGACATCGCCGCGGGCCAGGATCGTTGGCATGCCATCATCGAGGCCACGGTGCGGCGCTTCCGCCCCATCGTGCTGACCGCCCTGGCGGCGGTTCTGGCGATGATTCCGTTGTCGCGCAGTGTGTTCTTCGGGCCGATGGCGGTGGCCATCATGGGTGGCCTGATCGTCGCCACGGCGCTGACGCTGCTGTTCCTGCCGGCGCTGTACGCGGCCTGGTTCCGGGTCAAGGAAGTGGAGCGCTAGGCGCTGCGTTGAGAAAAAGCCCGGCCCGTGCCGGGCTTTTTCTTTGGCGGCGCACGCCTATCGGGTTGCGCCGTAAGTCGGCTGTGCGGGTCTAAGGTTGTCTGTAGTTCTGTTCGAGATATTGGTTGCACTTGGTTTGCCTCTCGTCGGAAGCAATGGTTGCACAAGGTTGCACCTTTTCCTGCGAGCGGTTTACTCTTCCGCCACGCGCCGCAGCGCACTCAACCGAAACAGGATAAGCAATGGCCACCACCACCCTTGGCGTGAAACTCGACGACGCCACCCGTGAACGTCTGAAGCAAGCTGCCCAGTCCCTTGATCGCACACCGCACTGGTTGATCAAGCAAGCGATCTTCAACTATCTGGAGCAGGTGGAAGGTGGCCTGACCCCGGCCGAGCATTCCGGCCTGGCAGCTGCGGCCGGCGAAGAGGCGGTGGAGAACCTGGGCGAGCAGGCCCTGCAGGTATTCCTCGACTTCGCCGAAAGCATCCTGCCGCAGTCCGTGCTGCGCGCGGCCATCACCGGTGCCTACCGCCGCCCGGAGACCGAGGCGCTGCCGATGCTGCTGGAGCAGGCGCGCCTGCCGCAGGATCAGGCCGAAGCCACCCAGAAGATGGCCCTCGGCATCGCCGAGAAGCTGCGCAACCAGAAGAGCGCCGGCGGCCGCCAGGGCCTGGTGCAGGGCCTGCTGCAGGAATTCTCGTTGTCGTCGCAGGAAGGCGTGGCGCTGATGTGCCTGGCCGAGGCGCTGCTGCGCATCCCGGACAAGGCCACGCGCGATGCGCTGATTCGCGACAAGATCGCCAACGGCAACTGGAGCCAGCACCTCGGCCAGAGCCCGTCGATGTTCGTCAACGCCGCCAGCTGGGGCCTGCTGATCACCGGCAAACTGGTGTCCACCCACAACGAAGCCGGCATGACTTCGGCGCTCAACCGCATCATCGCCAAGAGCGGCGAGCCGGTGATCCGCAAGGGCGTGGACATGGCCATGCGCCTGATGGGTGAGCAGTTCGTCACCGGCGAGACCATCGGCGAGGCCCTGGCCAATGCCTCCAGCATGGAGAGCAAGGGCTTCCGCTACTCCTATGACATGCTCGGCGAAGCCGCGCTGACCGAGGACGATGCCAAGCGTTACCTGGCCTCCTACGAGCAGGCCATTCACGCCATCGGCAAGGCCTCGCATGGCCGCGGCATCTACGAAGGCCCGGGCATCTCGATCAAGCTGTCCGCGCTGCACCCGCGCTACAGCCGCGCCCAGTACGACCGCGTGATGGACGAGCTGTACCCGATCCTGCTGGGCCTGACCAAGCTGGCCAAGCAATACGACATCGGCCTGAACATCGACGCCGAGGAAGCCGACCGCCTGGAAATCTCCCTCGATCTGCTCGAGCGCCTGTGCTTCGCCCCCGAGCTGGCCGGCTGGAACGGCATCGGCTTCGTCATCCAGGCCTACCAGAAGCGCTGCCCGTACGTGATCGACTACGTCATCGACCTGGCCAAGCGCAGCCGCCATCGCCTGATGATCCGTCTGGTCAAGGGCGCCTACTGGGACAGCGAGATCAAGCGCGCCCAGGTCGAAGGCCTGGAAGGCTACCCGGTGTACACCCGCAAGCCTTACACCGACATCTCCTACATCGCCTGCGCACGCAAGCTGCTGGCCGTGCCGGAAGCCATCTACCCGCAGTTCGCCACCCACAACGCCCACTCGTTGTCGGCCATCTACCAGATCGCCGGGCAGAACTACTACCCGGGCCAGTACGAGTTCCAGTGCCTGCACGGCATGGGCGAGCCGCTGTACGAGCAGGTGGTGGGCAAGGTCGCCGACGGCAAGTTCAACCGGCCGTGCCGCATCTACGCCCCCGTCGGCAGCCACGAAACGCTGCTGGCCTACCTGGTCCGTCGCCTGCTGGAAAACGGCGCCAACACCAGCTTCGTCAACCGCATCGCCGACCACAGCATTTCCCTCAAGGAACTGGTGCTGGACCCGGTCGAGCAGGTCGAGCGCATGGCCGCGCAGGAAGGCACCCTCGGTCTGCCGCACCCGCGCATTCCGCTGCCGCGTGACCTGTACGGCGACGCGCGCCTGAACTCCGAAGGCATCGACCTGGCCAACGAACATCGCCTGGGCTCGCTGAGTTCGGCGTTGCTGTCGTCCACCAACACCGCCTATGTTGCCGCGCCGATCCTCGGCTGCGACACGCCGAACCCGGGGCCGGCCGAACCGGTGCGCAACCCGGCCGATCACCGCGACCTGGTCGGCCATGTGCACGAGGCCAGCGAGGCCGACGTCAAGAGCGCGATCCTCTGCGCCCAGGCCAGCGGGCAGATCTGGCAGTCGACCCAGGCCGCCGAGCGCGCCGCCGTACTGGAGCGCGCCGCCGACCGCATGGAAGCAGAAATCCAGCAACTGATGGGTCTGCTGGTGCGTGAGTCTGGCAAGACCTTTGCCAACGCCATCGCCGAGGTGCGCGAGGCGGTCGACTTCCTGCGCTACTACGCCGCCCAGGCCCGTGCCTTTGGCAACGACAGCCACCGCCCGCTAGGCCCGGTGGTGTGCATCAGCCCGTGGAACTTCCCGCTGGCGATCTTCACCGGTCAGGTGGCTGCCGCGCTGGCTGCCGGCAATACCGTACTGGCCAAGCCGGCCGAGCAGACCCCGCTGATCGCTGCCCAGGCCGTGCGCATCCTCCTCGATGCCGGCGTGCCCGGCGGTGCCGTGCAGCTGCTGCCGGGGCGCGGCGAAACCGTCGGCGCCCGCCTGGTGGGTGACGAGCGCGTGCGCGGCGTGATGTTCACCGGCTCCACCGAGGTGGCCGGCATCCTCGCGCGCAACATCGCCGGGCGCCTGGACGCACAGGGTCGCACCATTCCGCTGATCGCCGAGACCGGCGGCCTCAACGCCATGATCGTCGACTCCTCGGCCCTGGCCGAGCAGGTGGTGGTCGATGTGGTCAGCTCCGCCTTCGACAGTGCCGGCCAGCGTTGCTCGGCCCTGCGCGTGCTGTGCGTGCAGGATGACGTGGCCGACCGCGTGATCGAGATGCTCAAGGGCGCCATGGCCGAGTACCGCATCGGCTCGCCGGAGCGCCTGCACACCGACATCGGCCCGGTGATCGACGCCGAGGCCAAGGCCGGTATCGAAGCGCACATCGCCACCATGCGCGAGAAGGGCCGCAAGGTGTTCCAGGCTGCCCGCGCCGATGCCGACGAGATCAAGCGCGGCACCTTCGTGCTGCCGACCCTGATCGAACTGGACAGCTTCGACGAGATGAAGCGCGAAATCTTCGGTCCCGTGCTGCACCTGGTGCGCTACCCGCGCGCCGAGCTGGGCAACCTGCTGCAGCAGATCAACGACAGCGGCTACGGCCTGACCCTCGGCGTGCATACCCGCATCGACGAGACCATCGCCCAGGTGGTGGATGGCGCCAAGGTCGGCAACCTCTACGTCAACCGCAACATCGTTGGCGCCGTGGTCGGCGTGCAGCCGTTCGGGGGGGAAGGCCTCTCCGGTACCGGTCCGAAGGCCGGTGGCCCGCTGTACCTGTATCGCCTGCTGTCGACCCGCCCGCAGGATGCCGTGGCCCAGCAGCTCAAGGGCGACAACGTACATGCCCTGGGCGCTCCGGCCGAACTGGAGAAGGCGCGTGCCGCCTTCGCCACCTGGGCAACCAAGGAGGAGCCGGCCGTGGCCGCGCTGTTCCAGCAGTACGGCGAACTGTCGCAGAGCTACACCAGCCATGTACTGACCGGCCCGACCGGTGAGCGCAACACCTACACCCTGCTGCCGCGTGAGCGTGTACTGTGCCTGGCCGAGGAGCGTGGCGACCTGCTGGCGCAACTGGCCGCGACCCTGGCCGTTGGCAGCCATGCGTTGCTGCCGGAGCGCCAGCGCGAGCTGCTCGCCGCGCTGCCCAAGGAGGTGCAGAAGCGCATCGCCACCGTGGCCGACTGGACGGCGATCGATGTCGAGTTCGACGCCATCCTCCATCACGGCGACTCCGACCAGCTGCGCGAGGTCAGCCAGCTGGCGGCCCAGCGCAAGGGCGCCATCGTCAGCGTGCACGGCCTGAACAAGGGCGAAACCGACATTCCGCTGGAGCGCCTGCTGATCGAGCATGCGCTGAGCGTGAACACCGCGGCGGCCGGCGGCAACGCCAGCCTGATGACCATCGGTTGAAACCCCGCGATAGCTGACCGAACAGGTCGCGTCAGGGAAAGCGTGCTGAAAGCTTTCCCTGGCATGCTGTCGCGACACCTTCAGTTTCCGGGCGCCGCGAGGCGCCCACTCCCGGTGCCGGCGGATCTCCGCCCGGCGCCACGCCGCGTACACCCACCGTGGGGGCTTACCCGCCCGGTACGAGGCGTTACGACCCCAGGCCGGCTCGTTCCGGCACCCGGCAGGGCCACAAGCCCGGCCACAAAAAAGCCCGGCATCTGCCGGGCTTTTGCTTTCTGTAGCCCGGATGCAATCCGGGGCTGAGTGGCCTGCTTCCCGGATTGCATCCGGGTTACGGCAGACATCGTGAGCAGGCTAGAGGATCAGGCTGCCGCCAGTTCGTGTCGCCGATCTCCTTACAGCGCGCCAAACACCTTCTTCGCCAGGCTGGTGGCTGCGCCGGCCGGGTTCTGGCGGATGCTCGCTTCCTGCTCGGCGATCATCTTGAACAGGCCGTCCAGGGCTTTCTCGGTCACGTAGTTCTCGACGTTGGCGCTCTTCGCATCGACCACGCCGAGGGCGGCCGCCTGGCCGGCAAAGCTGTTGTACTGCTGGGCGACGCCGACCTTGTCGGTGGCCTGCTTGACGATGGGCAGGAACTTGGCGCGGATCTGCTCGCGGCTGCTCTTGTTCAGGTACTGGGTGGCGGAGTCCTCGCCGCCGGCGAGGATGGCCTTGGCATCGGATACGGTCATTTTCTTCACCGCGTCCACCAGGATCGCCTGGGCCTGCGGCACGGCGGCTTCGGCGGCCTTGTTCATGCTCGCTTCCAGCTCCTCGACCTGTTCGCCCATGCCCATCATTTTCATGGTCTGCGCGGCCTTGCCGAGTTTGCCCGGCAGTTCGATGCGCACTTCGTCGTTGTCGCTGAAGCCGCCCGGCTTGCCGAGCTGCTTGACGGCGATCTGCGCGCCCTGGGTCAGTGCATCCTTCAGGCCACCGCTGGCATCGCTTTGGGTCAGGTCGGAGAGGGACAGGGCAAAGGCGCTGGCCGATAGCAGCAGGCCGGTAGTCAGGGTGGTGATAACTCGCATGAGCGTTCCTCGGTGTGGAGCAGTGCAATTGGGGAATAGGCTGTCAGCGTGCAGCGTTCACCGGCCCGACGCAAGCGCGCTGGCGATGCGCGGGCAACGTGCGTGGTTTGTTTCACCTGCCTGAGGTGGCTGTGTCTGCGGGCGCGGATATGCCGAAGGCGGCCAGCAACTGGCTCACGCTGCTGTCGAGCAACTGCTCCAGCTCTGATCCGATCTCGCTGCGGGCCAGACAGGCCAGTTGCGCGGATTCATCCAGCTGCTTCAGTTGCGCTTCCAGTGCGGCGGCATACTGTGAAAGCTGATGGGCACCCATGGTGGCGGAGCTACCCTTGAGCGTGTGCAGCGCCGCCAAGGTATGTGCGATGTCACCGGCCGCCATGTGTTCGCGCAACGCCTGCAATTGTTTGCGCATCTCTGGCTCGAAGCCACGCAGCACGTTGCGCAGCAGGTCGATATTGCCGCCGAAGCGCTTGATGATGGCATCCCTGGGCTCCAGCAGTTGATCGGATGCTGCTCGGAACGGCGAGGCTGAAGGGGTGCCGCGTGTCCAGTGGAGCAGCGTGGAAACCAGTTGCTCGAGATCGATGGGTTTGCCGATGTGATCCTGCATGCCGGCAAGCAGGCATTCGCTGCGGTCGCTCTGTGACACATTGGCGGTCATGGCGATGATCGGCAGCTCGCTTTGCTCGGGGTGGCGGCGAATTTCGCGAGTAGCTTCCAGACCATCGATATCGGGCATCTGAATGTCCATCAGCACGGCGTCGAAGCGACTGCCTTCGGCCAGCACCGAATCGATGCCGGCTTGGCCGCCATCGGCCAACACCACGCTGGCACCTTCACCCGTCAGTAGTTCGTAGGCCACCTGGCGATTGAGGGCGTTGTCCTCGACGACCAGCACCCTCAACCCCTGGAGTCTGGTCGATGGCTGATACTGAGGCGCTTTTGTCGGCGTGCTCAGGTCGTAGAGGGCCTGCTGGATGGTTTCGGCCAGTTGTTGCGGGGTGGCGGGTTTGGTCAGGAAGGCTGCGAAAGGCGGCTCACCCTCTTGCTGGATGTCGGCGAGTACCTCCCGGCCGTAAGCCGTGATCATGATAATCAGGGGTGTGCGGCCGGGGCCGCGTTGCTGCAGGTCGCGCGCGACCGCCATGCCGTCCATGTCCGGCATGCGCCAGTCCATCAGCACGATATCGAACGGGCGTTGCTCCTCTGCCGCCTTGGCTACCAGGCTCGCCACCTGGCTGCCGCTGTCCACGCCCTGAGCATGCCAGCCAAGTGCGGTCACCGTTCTCAGCAGAATCTCGCGTGCCGCTTCGTTGTCATCAACCACCAGCAGGCGCAGGTCGCTGTCGACCGCCAGGCAACTGCTGCGCAGGGAGTCCGGCTCTGCAATGGCCAGCGTGATGTCGAACCAGAAGCGGCTGCCGTGCCCGGGGCTGCTCTGCACCTGCAGTGTGCCGCCCATCAATTCGGCCAGCCGCTTGCAGATCACCAGACCGAGTCCGGTGCCGCCAAAGCGCCGGCTGATCGAGGCCTCGGCCTGGGTAAATCCCTCGAAGATGCGTTGCAGCTGCTCCTGGGCGATGCCGATGCCGGTGTCGCTGACAGCGACCCTCAGGGTGACCTGGTCATCCTGTCGTTCAAGCTGCTTGAGGCTGACGACCACTTGGCCTCGCTCGGTGAATTTCAGGGCATTGCCGGCCAGATTGACCAGAATCTGCTGCAGCCGCAGGCTGTCCCCAATCAGCGCTCCTGGCAGCGCTGCGTCTATATCGAACATCACTTCGACGTCTCGGCTGCCCTGGTTGCCGGCCAGTACGATTGCCAAGTCGCGCATCAGGCGATCAAGTTCGAACGGATGCAGTTCGAGGTGCAGCTTGCCGGCCTCGATCTTGGAATAGTCGAGTATGTCGTTGAGCAGGCCCAGCAGGGATTGGGCGGCACTGCGGGCCTTCTGCACGTAATCGAGCTGGCGTGGACTGAGGTCGGTCGCCTGGACGAGCTGCAGCATGCCCAGCACCGCATTCATCGGCGTGCGAATTTCATGACTCATGTTGGCCAGGAAGGCGCTCTTGGCGGCATTGGCGGCATCGGCGCGATCCCGGGACTCGCGCAGGCGTGTCTCGGCTTCATGCTGAGCGGTGATGTCCAGATTGATGCCGGTAACTCGAATGGCGTTGCCATCGGCGTCGCGCTCGACCTGTGCGCCTGCCTGGATGATGCGGGTACTGCCGTCCGGTCTGACGATGCGGAAAACAGGGTCGTAGATGCCTTCATTGCGAACGGCGGCGTCCAGCTTTGCGGCGGTGGACTCGACGTCTTGCGGGTGCACGCGCGAGTACCAGTGCTCGTAGCTCAGGCCGCTTTGCTGCAGCGCCGGCGGCTGCTGGTAAAGCTCGAACATGCGCTCATTCCATTGCAGGCTGTTGTCGGCCAGGGTCCAGGTCCAGATACCCAGTTCGGCCACCTCCGCGGCCATCAGCAGCTGATCGCGGGCGGCCAGCAGTTCCTGGCGTAGCTGGACTTGCTGACTCAGATCGGTGATGACGCAGACCAGCATGTCCCTTTCGCCGCGCATGCTGCCCAACGAGAGCTGCAGCGGGAACTCCTCGCCGTTGTCTCGCCGCCCGATGAGCTCTTCGGAGAGGTGGGTATGCGGGGCGTGTATCGCCTTGTCGATGAGCAGGGTCAGGCGTTCGCGCGAGCCCGGGGCTATCAGCTCGTGCAGGCTGCCGCAGACATTGTGGCCCAGACCGAAGGCGCGGCGCGCCGCCGGATTGAGCTGCTGGATCAGTCCGTCGCGGTCAAAGGTCAGCACTGGGTTGACTGCCGTATCGAGAATGGCTCGGGTTGTCTCGAGCAGGGCTCCCAGGCGTTTCTCCGCGATCTTGCGTTGCGTGATGTCGAGGGCAATGCCCAGATAGCCGACCACCGAACCCTGTGTGTCGCGCATGGCGGTGACTGCCAGCGAGACTTTCAGGTGCTGGCCGCTCTTGTGAACATAGGTCCACTCGCGGGTTTCCGCGCCGTCTCGCTCGGGCTTGTGGACAAAAACGCGGAACCCCTCCACCGGGTATCCCGCTTCCTCGCTGAGCATCTCGCTGCGCGCCGCCACTTCCTCGGCCAGGTGCAGGATGGCTGGGTTCTGCAGGCCGATCATCTCCTCGGCGGTGTAGCCCAGCATCCGCTCTGCACCACGGTTGAACAGCGTGATCAGGCCGTCCGTATCGGTGGCGATGATCGACACCTCCGACGCGGAGTCCAGCACGTTGTTTAGCAGCAGGTTGGATTTGCGCAGCTGCGCCGTGCGCTCTGCAACCTGCTGTTCCAGGCTGGCGTTCAGTTCGAGGATGCGCGCTTCTGCTGCCTTCTGCCGTGTGTTGTCGCGAATGGTGGTGGAGGCTCCGACGACCCGGCCGTTCTCGTCGAGAATCGGGGAAACAGCCGCCGATACCTCGATCAGTTCGCCATCCTGGCGTTGCCGTTGCGTTTCCAGGTGGGTGATGCGTTCGCCGGCTGCAATGCGCCGCAGGATGTCCAGTTCCTCATCGTTGAGGTGGCTGGGGACCAGCAGCTCCAGGATGTTTCTGCCAATGGCCTGCTCGGCGGAGTAGCCAAAGATCCGTTCGGCCCCCCGGTTCCAGCTGCTGATCACACCTTCGGGCGTCTTGCCGATGATGGCATCGCTCGAGCTTTCCACGATCGCGGCCAGCTTGGCCTGGCTGACATTGATCAGCTGGCGGCGCTGCCGGTTGATGGTGATCGCGCCGGCCAGGGTCGCCAGCATCAGGCTGACCAGTATGCCCACCAGCAGAACCGTGGTGGGGGAACGCTGCTGGAGCGGCAGCAGGAACTGCGGGTGGGCGGCAAGTTCGATGAGCCAGCGGCGCCCGAAAATGTCGCGCTCCACCGCGTGACGCATGATCGGCCGGTTGTTGCCGGAGGCCATGTCGTTCTCGAAGAACAGCACGGGGCGGTCCTGCCGGGTGATGTCGCTCAGGCGCAGCACCGTGTCCTGGCTGTGCAGCGCCAGGCCGTGCAGTACGTCCTTGGTCAACAGGGGCGCATAACTCCAGCCAATGCCATGGCGCATGCGCGCTTCTTCGCTGTCTGGAGTCGTCACCGTCTCGTAGATCGGTAGCAGAACCAGGAACGATTGCAGCGGGCTACCCGTGGCCTGGACCAGGGTGATGGGGCCGGTGATTCTCACTTCACCGCTGCGCAGTGCAGCCAGGGCGGCATCGCGACGGTTGTCTTCGGAAGCAATGTCCAGGCCGACGGCGGGCAGATTGTGTGTTTGCGGTTCGATGTACTGAATCACGAAACGCTCGCCATCGTGGGCGGCCAGATGGCGGATGGCAAAGTCGGGTGCGCCGTCGGCTCGGGCCTGGTTGAGAAACGACGCTTCGGCTGATCGCGGCACGCGGCGGATAAAGCCGAAGCCTCTGGCACCTGGGAACTCGCGCGCAATGTCACGTGTTTGGCTGTACCGGTGGAAGAGCGCCCGACTCAGGCCTTGCGGGCCGCTGGTGACAACGACCCCGCGCGCGCCCCTGAGGCCGTACTGATAGAGCTGCATGCGTTTATGCACGGCATCGGCTGCCAGCTCGGTTGCCCGTTGCAGCGCCTCTTGCGCCTGCCGCTGATTGGCATGCTGCAGCCACAGTGCTCCTGCCGCTGAAACCGCGATACCGGCGCACAGCGTCAGCAGGATGGCGGGGCTGCGCAACAGCGACGTGTTGATCATCGATTTGGATGTCCTGTCGCGGCTTCAGAAACCATGACTCTGCTGCCGTTCGGCGTGGTCCAGCAGGCTCCGAACCAGGTCGTCAAAGGGTACCGGGCGGGCATACAGGTAGCCTTGCATCACCGAGCAGCCCAGCTCCTGCAGGCGCTGGGCCTGTTCGATCGCCTCGACCCCCTCGGCAACCAGGTCGAGATGCAACGCCTGGGCAAGCCGAATGATGGCCTCGACGATGGCCGTATCCCGGGGGCTGACCAGCATGTCGCGCACGAAGCTCTGATCGATCTTCAGCACGTCGATGGGCAGCTGCTTCAGATAGAGAAGGCTGGAGTAGCCGGTGCCGAAGTCGTCAATGGCGATGTTGATACCCAGCGCCTTGAGGTCCTTGAGCAGTTGACGGGTGAGCACGATGTCTTCGGCCAGCACCCCCTCGGTGATTTCCAGCTCCAGCAGATGAGGCGGCAGCCCCGTCTGTTCCAGAATACCGGTGACCATGGCCAGAAAGGCTTCTTCGCGAAACTGTACGGTCGAGATGTTGACGCTGACCGGTAGCTCAAGCCCCTCCGCGCGCAGGCGCTGAGCATCGTTACAGGCCTTGACCAGCACCTGTTTGCCGATTTGCACGATGAGGCCGGTTTCTTCTGCCAGTGGAATAAAGTCGTTGGGAGAAATCAGTGTGCCGTCAGCCTTTCGCCAGCGGATCAGTGCCTCGATGCCGCAGGGGCGGTTGTGTTGTGTATCCCTTTTGAGTTGGTAGAAAACCTCGAAGACTCCCTGTTCCACGGCTCGGCGCATGTGGCCTTCGAGCAGGTGGCGGGCGCGGCTGCTGCTCTCGATCGCCTGGGAGAAGAAGCGATAGCGATTACGGCCCTGTTTCTTGGCCAGGTACATGGCCGAGTCCGCATGACGATAGAGGGACTCCAGATCGTCGCTGTCGTCGGGGAAAATGCTGATGCCCATACTTGCGGACAGGTCGTAGCGGTTGTTGTCGATCCGCATGGGCGTGGCCAGGGTTTGCAGTACCCGTTCGGCGAAATCGCTGACCGATTCCAGGCGGGTTACCTCGGGCAGCAGGATGACGAATTCATCCCCTCCGGGGCGGCCGATGGTGTCGATACTGCGCACGCACCGGCTGAGTCGGGCGGCAATCTCCTTGAGTACCGCGTCGCCCTGGGCATGGCCCATCGTGTCGTTGATGCCCTTGAAGTTGTCCAGATCGAGCAGCAACAGCGCGACCTTGCCCATGTTTCTGTGCGCCTTCTGCATGGCCTGGGTAGCCCTGTCCATCAGCAGGCTGCGGTTGGGCAGGCCCGTGAGGGCGTCGAAGTAGGCCAGCCGCTTGGCTTCGTTACGCAGGTTCAGGTGCGCTTTGACATGGGCCCTGACCACCGGAATGCTGAGAGGCTTCTGGATGAAGTCGACGCCGCCCAGTTCAAGTGCACGGATTTCATTGTCGGCCTGCGTGTGGCTGGTCACGAACATGACGGCGGCGTCACACAGCTTGGGATCGGCTTTCAGCTGGCGGCACAGTTCAAAGCCATTTGTACCGGGTAGCTGAATGTCCAGCAGGATCAGGTCTGGGCGGCGAAACCGTGCAATGTCGAGTGCCATCGATCCATCGCGAGCCACCAGCGCATCGCCCAGATCGGCCACGGCTTCCTTGAGGATCAGCGCATCACTGGGCTGGTCGTCGACAATCAGGATTGTCGGGAGCGAGCTGAACACTGACGAGGGCATATGTCTGCTCCGGAATTCCGTTTCTCCCGGTGAGCTTAGACCACCTGTATCAGCTAATCCCGGCGAGATGCTTGAGGCGATCGACGGTCGCGTCGGGCTCATCCTGGCAAATGGCCGCCGCCAGGCGCATCAGTACCTGCTCCCGGTGCACCTGTACCTGCGGTAGCGCATAGACCGCTCCGATCAGCTCCCGCAGTGACATCGGCAGACCCCAGTGAGTCTTCAGCGCGATGGCGAACGAGCGCGCGTGCTCGCTCAGGGCACTCAGCAACTGGTTGTCGTCCACATCCTGATCGCGTGCCACCCATTGCTGGGCCTGCAGCAATACGCACAGTTCGCCGATGCGGTGCAGCAAGGCGGCGATCTGCAGGGGCGCGGGCTCGATATCGCATTGTCTGGCCAGCGTCACTACCTGTTCGGCCAGGCGCTCCGCGGCTTTCAGATGGTCCTCGAGCATCACCTCGATCAGCAGATTGCTGCTGACCGAGGCTTGCCGCAGCGCCATCGCGACGGCCAGGTTGAGGCTGGTCTTGCCGCCCAGTCGGTGCAGCGCTTCGCCCAGGCTATTGCAGGGGCTGCCGGAGCCGCCATAGGCCGCGCTGTTGGCGGCTGAAATCAGATAGGCGCACAGGGCGGCATCGTGCTGCCAGCTGGCGATGAGCTCGCGAAAGTCGATTGGGACGCCCTGGCTGACCCGCTTCAGCTTCTCCTTCACCCCGTTCAGCAGGGGCAGGTCCAGCTCGGCGGGCGATAGGCGGGCCAGATGCGTCAGGAAGTCGGGCGCCTCCTGGGAGGAGGGTCTGCTGGCAGTGCTCTTGGGGAGCAACTGGTCGATGCAGTCCTGCACCTTGGGAATGTCGAAGGGTTTGGTGATGTAGGCGTTGATGTGCAGCGGCCTGGCCGCCATGACACTGTCGCGGTCGGAACGCCCCGTGACCAGTATCAGCGGCAGGCTGGCGCTGGTCCTGCGGATATGGCGCAGCAGATCAATGCCGCTGCCATCCGGCAGATTCCAGTCCGCCAGGATCAGGTCGTAGGTGTGCTGGTTGTAGGCTGCGATGGCGCCTTGCAGTTGCCCATGGCACTCGATCTCGGCTGCTGGGCGAACGCTCTGCACCAGTTGCTTGAGCAGATCGGCCAGCCAGGGATCGTCGTCCACGATCATCACGCGCATCGACACCTCCTCATCGCCAGCCCTGTGCGGGCTGGGTGAAGCCGGCTGGCTGCTGTTTCGCGTTGTCCCGCACTAACTCTATAGCATGGGATGGCGGCTGGCGCGGGGCCTTGCCCGTTAGGCCGGCGTCTGTGGTTCTTCTCCTCGCTCCAGCGCCACCTGGCGGATCGACATGCGGATTTCCGCCGGCAGCACGCGCTTGGCCACGCCCTCCACCAGTTCGGTGAGCTGCGGGTGGTGGCTGAGCTTGCCTTCGCCGTTCTGGCGCAGCACGCCCTGGTCGAGCAGGGTCTGGATGAAGTGGCGGAACAGGCTTTTGTCGAAGAACTCCGGGGCGTTGAGGCCATGCAGGATCGACAGGCGCTGGGCCATGACCACGCAGAGGTTCTCCAGCTCCTCGGCGGACAGGGCGTACTGCCCGGCGTTGAGCAGCAGGGCGGTGGCCATGTAGAAGCGCTGCAGGGTCTGCACGATGGCGCGGGCCAGCAGGGTGAGCAGGACGAACTGCCGCGAGCTGGGCGCCGGGCGGATGAACATGTCGTCCTCGCGGCGCAGCAGGCCCTGTTCGACGAAGGCCTCCAGCCACTGGTCAACCACGCCTTCCAGTTCCTCCTGGGTGAAGCGGATGAACAGCTCCGACTGCAGGTAGGGGTAGAGCGCGCTGCAGTAGCGCAGGATCTGCTCGCGGCTCATGCGCGAGCTGCTGAGGAAGAAGCTGGCCAGCAGGGCGGGCAGGGCGAACACGTGCAGCACGTTGTTGCGGTAGTAGGTCATCAGGACGGCGTTCTGCTCGTCCAGATAGAGGATCTTGCCCAGTGCATCCTTCTGTTCGGCCAGCAGGTCCATGCTCTGCACATAGCGGATCAGGTCCTGGCCGTCGCCTTCCGGCAGGGTGGCATGGGGCGAGTAGGGCACCTTGCGCAGCAGCGCCAGGTACAGGTCGAGCACGCGCGCCAAGGCCTTTTCGTCCAGCGCCAGCTTGCTGGTGGAGAGCAGGGCCAGGCCGACCAGGTTGACCGGATTGATCGCCGCCGCCTCGTTGAGGTGCTGCGCCACCTTGGCGCCAAGGCGGTTGGTGGTGGCGTTCAGCCAGGCCGGACGGAACTGCTCGCCGTGGTCCTGGGTGCGCCAGCCCGGCTGCTCGGCGTCGAGGAACTCGGCCAGCTTGATCGGCTCGCCGAAGTTGACGTGCACGCTGCCGAAACGCTGCTTACGGATGGCACCGATGACCTTGAAGATGTCGAAGATCGACTCCTTCTTCTTCGCCGCGCCGCGCAGCTCGCCCAGGTAGGTACGGCCCTCCAGCACCCTTTCGTAGCCGATATAGACCGGCACGAAGGCGATCGGCAGGCGATTGGAGCGCAGGAAGCTGCGCAGGGTGATGGCCAGCATGCCGGTCTTCGGTTGCAGGGTGCGGCCGGTGCGCGAGCGCCCGCCCTCGACGAAGTACTCGACCGGGAAGCCCTTGCTGAACAGGGTGTGCAGGTACTCGTTGAATACCGCGGTGTACAGCGGGTTGCCCTTGAAGGTGCGGCGCATGAAGAAGGCGCCACCGCGGCGCAGGATGCCGCCGACCACCGGCATGTTGAGGTTGATGCCGGCGGCGATGTGCGGCGGCGTGAGGCCGTTGCGGAACAGCAGGTAGGACAGCAGCAGGTAGTCGATATGGCTGCGGTGGCAGGGCACGTAGATGATCTCGTGGCCGTGGGCGATGTCGCGCACCGCCTCCAGGTGGTTGACCTGGATGCCCTCGTACAGCTTGTTCCAGAACCAGCTGAGCACCGTCTCGAGGAAGCGGATGGCGGTGTAGGTGTAGTCCGAGGCGATCTCGTTGCCGTAATGCAGGGCCTTGGCCTCGGCCTTCTCGACGCTGATCTTGTCGCGCTCGACTTCCTCGGCGATGGCCTGGCGCACCAGCGGGCCGTGGATCAGGCCCTTGACCAGGTTACGGCGGTGCGACACGTCGGGGCCGATCACCGCGGTCTTCAGGTTGCGGAAGTGCACACGGAGGATGCGCTGGACCATGCGCAGGGTGCGCTCGCGGCCCTTGTTCTGGTCGAGCAGCTCGCGCAGGTGGATCGGCGCGGAGAACTGCACGCGGGTCTTGCGCCCGAGGATCAGGATGCTGACCAGCTTGCGCAGGCGTCCGGTGACGGCCCAGGTGTCGGCGAACAGCAGCTTCCAGGGGCTGGTCTCGCGGTCCGGCGACTGCCCCCAGAACACGCTGACCGGGACGATCTGTGCGTCGTCCAGGGCGTTGCCGTCGAGGCTGGCGAGAATGCGCTGCAGGGTGGGCGGCGCGCCGCGCTTGTCGTGGCCGCCGAACCAGCTGGGCGAGCGGGTCAGGTAGAAGAACGCCGCCGGCTCCATCTGCTCGCCGATCGCCACCGGCAGTACCGGGCGCGGCAGACCGGCCTTGCTGCATTCCCGGTCCACCACCGCCAGGTCCGCCGCCGAGGGTTGCTGCAGCACGTAGAACACCGGCTTGCTGCGATCCAGGCGCAGGTTGAAGGACGACTGGTTGATGGTTTCCGAGCGTACCCAGAGGAACAGCAGGCGACGCAGGGCACCAAAGGCGAGGCGGCGGAGCGGGGAGCGGGTCATAGATTGCGGCTGTGAAAAAACGAGCATGCGCTCGGGGCAGCTAGTGTGCCGCATTCGCCCCGCTGCGGCAAAAGCGCCGCCGGTACAAGTGTTCACCCGATGCCGCGTCGTTACTGGCCTGCGGGACGACAGCGATGGCGCTGCAACTTTTCCTAAAAGCCGCTGTCTTGCCATGCCGCAGGTCGACTTTTATAGTCCGCCAGCGTTTGCAGGGCCCCCGTGGTCAGCATGGCCCGGGGTTTCTCCCGTCGGGATGAGAGCCATGATCGAAATAAAAAATCTAACCAAGCGTTTTGCCCACCATACGGCCGTCGATGGCCTCAGTTTTCAGGTCCAGCAGGGGGAAGTGCTGGGCTTCCTCGGCCCCAACGGGGCCGGTAAATCCACCACCATGAAGATGCTCACCGGGTTCCTGGCGCCGACCTCCGGTACCGCCAGCATTCTCGGCTTCGATATCCAGAGCGACACCCTCAAGGCCCAGCAGCAGATCGGCTACCTGCCGGAAGGCGCGCCCTGCTATGGCGACATGACGGTGCGCGGCTTCCTCGAGTTCATCGCGGAAGTGCGTGGCTATCGCGGTGCCGAGAAAAAGCAGCGGGTGCAGCGTGCGGTCGAGCAGGTCGAGCTGGACAAGGTGCTGGAGCAGAGCATCGAGACCCTGTCCAAGGGCTTCAAGCGCCGTGTCGGCCTGGCCCAGGCGATCCTGCATGATCCGCGCGTGCTGATCCTCGACGAGCCCACCGACGGCCTCGACCCGAACCAGAAGCACCAGGTGCGCAAGCTGATCCAGAGCCTGGCCAAGGACAAGATCGTGATCATTTCCACCCACATCCTCGAAGAAGTGTCGGCGGTGTGCACCCGCGCCGTGGTGATTGCCGCCGGCAAGCTGGTGGCCGATGGCACCCCAATGGAGCTGGAGAGCCGCTCGCGCTACCACCAGGCCGTGACCCTGGTCGCCGAGGGCGAGCTGGACCGCGCGGCGCTGGCCGCCCTGCCGGGCGTGGCCGGCGTGGAAGACAACGCCGAGGGCAGCCTGACCCTGCTGGCCGCGCCTGGCCAGGTGATCTTCCCGCAGGTCAACGAGCTGATTCGCCAGCGTGGCTGGCAGGTGAAGGAGCTGGACGTGGAGCGTGGCCGGCTCGATGAAGTGTTCCGCAGCCTGACCCGGGGAGAAGCGGCATGAAACAGTTGCCCGTGATCTTCAAGCGCGAGCTGGCCAGCTATTTCGCTACCCCTCTTGCGTACGTGTTTATCCTGATCTTCCTGGTGCTGTCCGGGGTCTTCACTTTTTACCTGGGCGGCTTCTACGAAAGCGGCCAGGCGGACCTGGCACCGTTCTTCAACTTCCACCCCTGGCTGTACCTGTTCCTGGTGCCGGCGATTGCCATGCGCCTGTGGGCCGAGGAGCGCAAGTCAGGCTCCATCGAGCTGCTGATGACCCTGCCGATCACCCGTGCCGACGCGGTGCTGGGCAAGTTCCTCGCCGCCTGGGTGTTCGCCGGCATCGCCCTGTTGCTGACTTTCCCGATGATCATCACGGTCAACTACCTGGGGGAGCCGGACAACGGCGCGATCTTCACCGGCTACTTCGGCAGCTGGCTGCTGGCGGGCTCTTACCTGGCCATTGGCTCGTGCATGTCGGCCCTGGCGAAGAACCAGGTGATCGCCTTCATCCTCGCCGTCAGCGCCTGCTTCCTGTTCATCGTCAGCGGCTTCCCGATGGTGCTCGATGCGCTGTCCTGGGCTCCGCAATGGCTGCTCGACGCGGTCGCCTCGCTGAGCTTCCTGACCCGCTTCGACGCGATCAGCAAGGGCGTGATCGACCTGCGCGACCTGCTCTATTTCATATCCCTGATGGCCGCCTGGCTTGCCGCCACCGCCATCGTGGTCGATCTGAAGAAGGCTGACTGACCATGAAGAAACTGATGTATTCCGGCGCCGGCCTGCTGCTGATCGCCGTGGCCTTCCTGGCCTTCAACATGCTCTCGGCCCTGGGCCTGGGCAATGCCCGCCTGGACCTGACCGAGCAGAAGCTCTATACCATCTCCGAAGGCACCGAGCGCATCCTTGGCGAGCTCGACGAGCCGATCAACCTGTACTTCTTCTACTCCGACAAGGCCGCCCGCGACCTGCCGGTGCTGCGCAACTACGCGGTGCGCGTGGAAGAGATGCTCAAGGCCTACGAGCGTGCGGCGAATGGCAAGATCAAGCTGCACATCGTCGACCCCGAGCCTTTCTCCGAGGACGAGGACAAGGCCGCCGGCTTCGGCCTGCAGGCCGTACCGGCGAACCAGAGCGGCGAGCAGATCTACTTCGGCCTGGCGGGCACCAACGCGGTGGACGACAAGCAGATCATCCCGTTCTTCCCGCTGGACCAGGAGGAGTTCCTCGAATACCAGCTGAGCCAGCTGGTGCAGGGCCTGGCCAAGCCAGAGCGGCCGGTGATCGGCTTGCTCTCCGGGCTGCAGCTCAATGGCGGCTTCGACATGATGGCGCGCCAGCCCACCGCACCCTGGATGGTGATGGAGGAAGTCCGTCAGCTGTTCAAGATCGACAGCCTCAAGGCCGGCATCGACAAGATCCCGGATGAGGTCTCGGTACTGCTGCTGGTGCACCCGAAGAGCCTGCCGGAGGCGACCCTGTACGCCATCGATCAGTTCGTCCTGCGAGGCGGCAAGCTGCTGGTGTTCGTCGACCCGCTGGCCGAGGCGGACAATGCCGTACCGATGATGCCGGGTGACGATGCCGGCAAGTCGTCCGACCTGGAGCCGCTGTTCAAGGCCTGGGGCCTGCGCATGGTGCCGGATAAGGTGCTCGGTGATGGCTCCTACGCGCTGTCGGTGAGCATGGGCCAGGGCCAGCCGCCGGCCCGTCATGCTGCCTGGCTGGCGCTGCCGCAGCGTGCGATGAGCCAGGAGGACGTGGCTACGGCCGGTCTGGAGACCATCAACATTGCCACCAGCGGTATCCTGGAGCCGATCGAGGGCGCCAAGACCCAGTTCGTGCCGCTGCTGCAGAGTTCCGAGTACGCCATGCCGTTCGAGGCGGCGCGTTTCAGCATGCTGGCCAATCCCGGCGAGCTGATGCGTGACCTGGAGCCGACCGGCGAGCGCTACGCCATCGCCGCGCGCATCAGCGGTCCCGCGCAGTCCGCCTACCCCAACGGTATCGAGGGGCAGAAGGATGGCCTGAAATCCGCCGAGAACATCAACGTGATCGCCGTGGCCGACACCGACCTGCTGACCGACCGCATGTGGGTGCAGGTGCAGGACTTCTTCGGTCAGCGCGTGCCGCAGCCGTTCGCCGACAACGCCGGTTTCGCCATCAATGCGCTGGACAACCTGGCTGGCAGCGATGCGCTGATCAGCGTGCGCTCGCGGGGGCGTTTCAGCCGTCCGTTCGAGGTGGTCGAGGCGCTGCAGCGTGAGGCCGAGGCGCAGTTCCGGGTCAAGGAAGAGGACCTGCAGAAGCGCCTGGCCGAGACCGACCAGAAGCTCGCCTCGCTGCAGCAGCAGGACCCGAGCAAGGCCCTGGAGCTGACCCCCGAGCAGCAGGCGGCGGTGCAGCAGTTCCTCGATGAGAAGCTGCGTATCCGCAAGGAACTGCGCGAGGTGCGTTTCCAGCTCAATGCCGACATCGAGGCGCTGGGTCGCACCCTCAAGCTGGCCAATATCCTTGCCGTGCCGCTGCTGCTGACCCTCGGCGTACTGGCTCTGTGGCTGTGGCGCCGGCGCAAGGCCGCGTGATGGCGTCCCACCCCTCTCCCATTGATGGGAGAGGGGTGGGAGGAGAGGGCGCGGCCCTTTCCCCTTCGCTTTCCCTTCCCCTATTCACCGACTCCTTGATTGAGGAGAACAGCCTATGAATCGCAAAACCCTATTCGTTCTGGCGGTGCTGGCGCTGGCCCTGGTGGCCGGCTGGTACTTCACCAGCCAGGTGGGCCTGCCGCGCGTGCCGGCCCAGGCCGAACCTTGGCTGCCGGGCGTGCAGGTGGCGCAGGTCAAGGCCATTGAAGTGCAGCGTGGTGACCAGCCGCTGGTGCGCCTGGAGCGGCGCGAGCAAGGCTGGGTGGTGCCAGCCAAGGCCGATTACCCGGCCGACCAGGGTGTGGTGAACAGGCTGCTCAAGGCCCTGGCCGAGGCGCGCAAGGTCGAACCGCGCACGGCCAACCCCGAGCTATATGGCCGCCTCGGCCTGGCCGACAAGGGCGAGGCCGAAGAGCGTGCCGTGCGCCTCACGCTGGAGCAGGGCGAGGCCCCCCTGCGGCTGCTGATTGGCAAGCCCGGTCAGCAGGAGGGCCAGCTGGTGCGGCGCGCCGACGAGGCGCAGAGCTGGCTGGTCAGCCAGCGCATCGAACTGCCTGCCAGCGAGCTGGAGTGGCTGGATCGGCGTGTCACGGCCATTCCCTTCGCCGAGGTGCGCGAGCTGGATCTGCGTCATGCGGGTGGCGAGCGCCTGACGCTGGCGCGCGACAAGGCCGAGGAGGCGAACCTGCAGGTGCGCGATCTGCCCAAGGGCAAGCGGCTGGCCTTCGACGGAGCGGCCAATGGCTTCGGGCAGTTCTTCGCCGACCTGCGTTTCGCCGATGCCGCACCGCTGGCCCAGCTCGGTTTCGACGGCAAGCCGGCGCTGGAATTCAGCCTCACCACCTTTGCTGGCAAGACCCTGAAAGGCCGTTTCTACGGCAAGGCCGATCAGCACTGGCTGTTGCTGGAGCAGGGCAGCGGTCTGTCCGCCAGCGAGGTGCCGGGGCGTAGTGACTGGGCCTATCGAGTCGAGCCTTACCAGTACCAGAGCCTGGCCAGGAAGTTGACCGATCTGCTTGCCAAGGACTGAGTAAAAAGCCCTGCAGGCCCTGTATTCCGGGGCTTGCAGGCGGCCGAAAAAATCCCTTGGCAAGACGAACGCTTGTTTTATACTCGCCTGGCGGTCGCATCAGGACGCCATTCGGAACACCGCTCCATGCTCGTTATGGCCGGGGTCGGAGAGAAGAAGAAGAACGTTTGCGCCGATCCGCCCAACAATAAAATCGAGAATCGAGGGAAGTGGTAATGGCTGATCGTGAGGTCGGAACCGTCAAGTGGTTCAATGATTCCAAGGGGTATGGCTTCATTCAACGCGAAAGCGGCCCGGACGTGTTCGTCCACTACCGCGCCATCCGTGGCGAGGGGCATCGCACGCTGGTCGAAGGCCAGCAGGTGGAGTTCTCCGTTATCCAGGGCCAGAAGGGCCTGCAGGCGGAAGACGTGTCCAAGGTCTGAAGCCAGACCCGTCGCACAACAAAAGGCCCGTCGATGACGGGCCTTTTGCGTTTCAGACTTTCCACTCCCTCTCCCTTTGGGAGAGGGCTGGGGTGAGGGTGCTATAAGCGGCTCGAAGTCCCCTGGAAGACCCTCACCCCTGTCCCGCTCCCGAGTGGAGAGGGGAGATCAATCGGTGCGCCAGATGATTTCCTGCTCGCCCTCGGCGTCGATCTTGATCCAGCGATCCGCTTCTTCCTCTGCTTCTGCCTCGCTCCAGCCTCCGGGGGCGCAGCGTACCTGCACGCCGAGCGCGGCAAAGGCGGCGCGGGCACAGGCCAGGTCATCACTCCAGGGCGTGGCGTCGCTTTCCAGATAGAGGCTGTGCCACTTTCCCACGGCCTTCGGCAGCCAGGTTACCGGCACCTCGCCGGCGCGGCATTTGAAGGTCTGGCCCTGCTGGCGCCACTCGCTGCACGGACCGATGGCCTCGCTCAGCCAGGCGGCAATAGCCTGCTGATCGGCGTCCTTCAGGTAGATCTCGATATCGGGTTGGCGCATGGCTCAGTCCTTGTTCTTTTCGATCCAATCGTAGCGGATGGCGACCGTCAACTCGAAGGGTTCGGCGATCACTGCGGCGCGGCGCTCGGCGCTGGCGCGCCAGCCGTGCGGGGTCATCGCCAGCAGGTCGGCGCGGGTTTGGGCGTCGGTCAGCCGCAGCGGGAAACTCAGGGTCTCGCTGTGGGCCAGGTGCATGCCCGGCGGGATCAGCTCCAGGTGCTTATGGTCGTCGTAGTCGCGTACTTCGTCATACAGCTTCTGCCGCAGTTCCATCAGGTGCGCGCGGGTCGGGCCCATGCGCAGCAGGCCGCCGCCGGGCCTGAGCAGGCGCAGCGCTTCCTGCCAGTCGAGTGGGCTGAACACGCTTGCCAGCAGGTCGCAGCTGGCATCGCTCAACGGCACGCGGGCCATGCTCGCCACCAGCCAGCTGAGCTGCGGCGCGCGCTTGCAAGCGCGTTTCACCGCCTCGCGGGAGATGTCCAGGGCGTAACCGTCGGCCTCGGGCAGCTGCTCGGCGAGCTGCGCGGTGTAGTAGCCCTCGCCGCAGCCGATATCCAGCCAGCTGCGCGGGCCGCGCTCGGCGGCCAGTTCGGCCAGGCGCTTGGCCAGTGGTGCGTAGTGGCCGCCGTCGAGGAAGCGCCGGCGCGCCTCGACCATGGCCTGGTTGTCACCCGGGTCGCGGCTGTTCTTGTGCTGCACCGGCAGCAGGTTGTAGTAGCCCTGGCGGGCACGGTCGAAGCTGTGCCGGTTGCTGCAGGCCAGGCCGCTGCCCGTCGGGCTCAGCGGTTCCCGGCAGATGGGGCAGGTCAGGCTCATGCCAGCAGTTTCACCAGGGTCTGGTAGTAAACCTCGGTGAGCAGATCGAGGTCGCTGGCCAGTACCCGCTCGTTGATCTGGTGGATGGTGGCGTTGACCGGGCCCAGTTCGACCACTTGCGTGCCCAGGGTGGCGATGAAGCGACCGTCCGACGTACCACCCGAGGTGGACGGCGTGGTTTCGCGGCCGGTGACCGCCTGGATGCTGGCGGCCACGGCATCGAGCAGTTCGCCCGGCTGGGTGAGGAAGGGCAGGCCGGACAGGGCCCAGTCCAGGCTGTAGTCCAGACCATGCTTGTCGAGGATGGCGCTGACGCGCTGCTGCAGGCCCTCGACCGTCGATTCGGTGGAGAAGCGGAAGTTGAACACCGCCTTCAGTTCGCCGGGGATGACGTTGGTGGCACCGGTACCGGCGTTGAGGTTGGACACCTGGAAGCTGGTCGGCGGGAAGTAGGCGTTGCCGTCGTCCCAGTGCTCGGCTGCCAGTTCGGCCAGGGCCGGCGCGGCCAGGTGGATGGGGTTGCGCGCCAGGTGCGGGTAGGCCACGTGGCCCTGCTTACCGCGTACGGTGAGGGTACAGCCGAGCGAGCCGCGGCGGCCGTTCTTCACCACGTCGCCGAGCAGGCTGGTGCTGGAGGGTTCACCGACGATGCACCAGTCCAGGCGCTCACCGCGTTCGCGCAGACGCTCGACCACGGCCTTGGTGCCATGGTGGGCCGGGCCTTCCTCGTCGCTGGTGATGAGGAAGGCGATGGCGCCCTTGTGGTCCGGGTGATCGGCGACGAAGCGCTCGACGGCGATGACCATCGACGCCAGGCTGCCCTTCATATCCGCTGCGCCGCGGCCGCAGAGCATACCTTCATCGTCCACGCGCACATCGAAAGGCTGGTACTGCCAGGCATCCAGCGGACCGGTCGGCACCACGTCGGTATGGCCGGCGAAGCACAGTACCGGGCCCTCGCCACCGCGCCGGGCCCAGAAGTTCTCCACCTCCTCGATGCGCATGCGCTCCACCTCGAAACCGACGGCGGCCAGGCGGCGCATCATCAGTTCCTGGCAACCTTCGTCGACCGGGGTCACGGAAGGGCGGCGGATCAGGTCGAAGGCGAGCTCCAGGGTGGGGGTGAGGGCGGTCATTGCGGCTCCGGAACAGCGAAGATCAGAAAGGCCGCCATCTTAATGCAAAACGGCGGCCTCAAGGCCGCCGTTTCGATGGGGTGACACGCGTCGTCAAAAATGACATCCACTCACGGCTACGCCGCCTGCGCGACCTCTTTCTCCACCGGCTTGGGCAGTGACGACAGCAGGGCCATCAGCAGGGCCGCCAGGTAGGGCAGCGATTGCACCAGCAGCGTGGCCACCCAGAATTTCACGTCGGCGTTGCCGATGTCCTGGGCGAAGCTGATGCCGATCGCCGCACCCCACAGCAGGAGCATGACGAACACCTCCTCGCGTGCTTCGGCCAGGGCCACCAGGATGCCATGGTTGCTGGCCATCTTCGGCGTACGGAAGAACGGGATGGTCTTGGTGAAGGTGCCGTACAACACCGCCTTGGCGATGGTGTGCGAGAGCGCCAGGCCGGCGATGGCGGCTTGGAAGGAGCGCGCCAGATCGACGCCCACCGCCTTGCGGTAGAGGTACATGATCTTGCCGAACTTGAAGAAGAACAGCGCCAGCGGCGGAATCGCGAAGATCATCAGCGGTGGGTCGACGCGGTTCGGCACGATGATCATTGCCGCCGACCAGAGCAGGGCGCCGACGGTGAAGAAGATATTCAGGCCATCGGCGATCCACGGCAGCCAGCCGGCAATGAAGTGGTAGCGCTGGCCTCGGGTCAGCTGCGAGCCTTCGCCGCGGAATAGCGCGCGGGCATGTCCCTTCATGATCTGGATGGCGCCATAGGCCCAGCGGAAACGCTGCTTCTTGTAGTCGATGAAGGTGTCCGGCATCAGTCCCTTGCCGAAGCTCTCGTGGGCGTAGGCGGCCGAGTAGCCTTTCTCGAACACGCGCAGGCCCAGCTCGGCGTCTTCACAGATGGTCCAGTCGGCCCACTTCAGTTCGTCCATCACGCTGCGGCGGATCATGGTCATGGTGCCATGCTGGATGATGGCGTCGCGGTCGTTGCGGGTGACCATGCCGATGTGGAAGAAGCCCTTGTATTCGGCGTAGCAGAGCTTCTTGAAGGCGCTTTCATCACCGTCGCGGTAGTCCTGCGGCGACTGCACCACGGCAATCTTCGGGTCGGAGAAGTGCGGCACCATGTGCTTGAGCCAGTTGCGGCTCACGCAGTAGTCGGAGTCAATGACTGCCACCACTTCGGCGTCTGGGGCGGTATGCGGCAGGATGTAGTTCAGCGCACCGCCCTTGAAGCCCTCGAGCGGGGCCACATGGAAGAAGCGGAAGCGCGGGCCGAGTTGCTCGCAGTAGGCCTGCACCGGCTCCCAGACCTTCGGGTCCTTGGTGTTGTTGTCGATGATGATGACTTCGTAATCCGGATAGTCCAGGGCCGCCAGGGCGTCCAGGGTCTGCTTCACCATCTCCGGCGGTTCGTTGTAGCAGGGCACGTGGATCGACACCTTGGGTCGGTAGGCGGTGTCGGTCAGCACCGGCAGGAAGGGCCGGCGGCGGGTGCGGGTCCAGGCTGTTTCCGCCAGTTCATGCGCCTCGGTGAGCAGGACGATGAACACGCCCAGTGCGCCGATGCCGAGCAGGCCACCGACGGTCAGGCTGAACCAGGTGCTGTACTGCTGGCTGTAGTCATAGGCGATCCACACCAGGGCAGAGCCGCCGACGAAGGCGACGAAGGTCAGGAAGGTACGGCCGCGCTGGCGCAGGGCCGAGCCGTCGATCAGCATCAGTGCCAGGGCCAGCAGGCCCATGACCACCGACGCTACCGCCAGCAGGCGCCACTGCGGGATGGCGACGACCGGTCCCTCGAAGGCGAACTTGGGCTGGCGGTCGAGGTTGTAAACGCCCCAGTAGGCGCCGACCGAGCCTTCCTCGCTGGCTTTCCAGGGCTGATCGAAGGCCTCGATGACGAAGTAGTTGTAGCCCTTGGCGTTCAGAGTGTTGACCAGGGTGCGCAGGTAGATGGCCTGCTCGGCCTGGTCCGCCTCGGCGCCGCCACGGGTGCGGCCGTTGCTCGGCCAACCCACTTCGGAGAGCAGCAGCGGCTTTTTCGGGAACAGCTTTCTCAGGTCCTTGGCGCGTTCCAGGACGAACTCGCCGGAGTCCTGCATCGGCACGAATTCCCAGTAGGGCAGCACGTGAGCGGCGATCAGGTCGACGTGCTGGGCCAGCTCGGGGTTTTCCTGCCAGATGTGCCATTGCTCGGAGGTACTGACCGGAACCTTGACTGCCGAGCGCACCCGGTCGATGTAGCCGATCAGCTCCTCGACCTCGACTTCCTCGCGGAACAGCGATTCGTTGCCCACGGTGACCCGCACCACGCTGCGCGATTCGTTGGCCAGTTCGATGGCCTTGGCGATTTCGCGCTCGTTGCGCTCCAGGTCATTGCTGATCCATACGCCGAGGGTCACGCGCAGGCCGAACTCCTCGGCCAGGCGCGGAATGTCGGCCAGCTTGCCGTCCACCGAGTAGGTGCGGATGTTGTCGGTCTGCCGGCTCAGCAGCTCCAGGTCGGCACGCATCTGCTCGTCGCTGGGGTAGACCCCGGTCATCGGGCTCTGCCCGGCACGGAACGGCGAGAAGGAGAAGCCGGAGATCTGCTCCGGCCAGTCCGGGGCACTGACCGGACGGTTATAGAGTGCCCAGAGGCCGGTGAACAGGGCGGCGACCGCCACGATGACCACCAGGTTGATTCCGAGTTTGCGCGTTGGCATGGCTGCTTAGAGGTTCCGCAATCAGGAACAGGGTCACGTCGAGAGGCCAGGGCATCTGGCAGCTCCTCGTACGAACCGGGAAATGGGCCGGCGAACGCCGGTCGGCGCGCATGCTACTCCGCGGCCGCAAGACTGTATAGCACCGCCGGGCCCGCCAAGGGGTTGGTCTGCCGGCACGCTGGCGGAGTTCCCTGGCGGGCGGGGGTGAATCGCTTCCGTCTGCCGGCAGAGGTGTGCTGTCCAGGCCGGGCGCGCCTGCATCAAGGGCCTTGCGGAAATGCCCCGGCTGGCGCACCGCGCCTGCATCAGACCAACGGATGCATCTTCGCGCGACAGCCCGAGCCCGCACCGTATAATGCCGGCCGGTTTGTGAGGTGTGCGATGGCGACAGAAGATCCGCGTTTCGGCGGTATTGCCCGGTTGTACGGGCGTGAAGGGCTGGAGCGTCTGGCGGCGGCGCATGTGGCGGTGGTTGGCATCGGTGGCGTCGGCTCCTGGGCTGCCGAGGCCCTGGCGCGCTCCGGCGTGGGCGAGATCTCGCTGTTCGACCTGGACGACGTGTGCATCACCAACACCAACCGCCAGGTGCATGCCATTGATGGCGCCGTGGGTAAGGCCAAGGTTGACGAGATGGCCGCGCGCATCCGTGCCATCAACCCGGCGTGCAAGGTTCACCCGGTGGCTGATTTCGTCACCCGCGAGACCATGGCCGAGTACATCACCGAACAGCTCGACGCGGTGATCGACTGCATCGACAGCGTGGCGGCCAAGGCGGCGCTGATCGCCTGGTGCAAGCGGCGCAAGATCCAGATCGTCACCACCGGAGGCGCCGGTGGTCAGGTCGATCCGACGCAGATCCAGATTGCCGACCTCAACAAGACCTTCAACGACCCGCTGGCGGCCAAGGTGCGCAGTACCCTGCGCCGCGACTACAACTTCTCCCGCACGCCGGGGCGCAGCTACAGCGTGCCCTGCGTGTTCTCCACCGAGCAGCTGCGCTACCCCAAACCCGATGGCAGCGTCTGTCAGGCCAAGGGCTTCGTCGGCGAGGGCGTCAAGCTCGACTGCGCCGGCGGTTTCGGTGCGGTGATGATGGTCACCGCCAGCTTTGGCATGGCCGCCGCCGCACGCACCATCGACAAGCTGGTGGCCGGTGCGCGGCGTCCGGCGGAACGTACCGGCAAGGCCGGTTAAGCATGTATGCGCCTGCGGGCGCCCAGAGAGTTTTCCATGAACAACAACGATGTATTGCGCAGTCTGCGCTACCTGCTTGACATCAGCGATGCCCAGCTGGCCGGGATCTGCCAGCTGGCCGAATACAGCCTGGCGCCCGAGGCGGTCGCGGCCCTGTTGAAGAAGGATGACGAGGAGGGCTTCCAGCCCTGTAGCGATGAAGTGCTGGCGCACTTCCTGGCCGGCCTGGTGCTGTACAAGCGTGGGCGCGACGAAAGCCGTCCGCCGCTGCCGGTGGAAAAGCGCCTGACCAACAACATCATCCTGAAGAAGCTGCGGGTGGCTTTCGAGCTGCGTGACGACGACCTGCACGAGATCCTCCGTGCCGCCGACCTGCCAATGACCAAGGCGGAGCTCAGTGCGCTGTTCCGCAGCCCCGAGCACAAGAACTACCGCGCCTGCGGTGACCAGCTTCTGCGCAACTTCCTGCGGGGCCTGACCCTGCGTCAGCGTGGTTGAACGACCCGGCTAAGCCTGGGGGCGGACGGCCCCAGATGTGAGGTACGCATGTCTTTTTCGCTTCACCGCTCGCCACTGCGTCGGCTGATGCTGCTCGCTCTGATGCTGAGTAGTCTGACGGCGAATGCCGAGCCAGTGGTGCGTATCGGCACCGGCGACTGGGTGCCCTATGTCGATCAGCACCGCGCCGATGGGGGCGCTCTGGCCCGCCTGGTTCGTGCGGTATTCGCTGATGCCGGCTACCAGGTCGAGTTCTTCTTCTACCCCTGGGACCGCAATGTGTTGATGCTGCAGCAAGGTACGCTGGATGCCATCATGCCTTATAGCTGCAGCCCGATGCGCCGGCAGTATGGGGTGTGCAGCGAGCCGCTGGTGCGTGGCGAGGTCGTGCTGTTTCATCGCAAGGCGCTGCCGTTCGACTGGCGACGCGTTGAGGATCTCAAGCCTTATCGCATAGCCACGACGCTGGGTTATTCCTATGGACTGCAGTTCGACCAGGCGCTGCAAGCGGGGCGGCTGCAGGTCGAGCAGAACAGCAAGGACGACACGGCCTTCCGTCTGCTGGCGCTAGGGCGCGTCGATCTCCACCCGCAAGACCGCGCGGTCGGTTACGCCATGCTTCGGCGCCTGTTTTCCGAGCACGAGCGCAGGGGCATCACGCACCACCCGCGTTACCTCAATACCGAGCCGTTGCGTCTGTTGTTGCGCAAGGATGATCCGCAGGCTCAGGCGCTGTTGCAGCGTTTCAACGAGGCGCTGGCGCGCTTCGCCAGGCGTGGCGAGCTGGCGCGCCTGCAGCGTGCCCTTTACGCCGGCGATGCCGATGATTGGCGACCACGGCCCTGAATACTCAGCGGCAGCAGCAGTGGCAGGACCGCGAGACTAGATAGCAGGTGCTTGAGGCTGTGCCCGGAAATCATCTGGTTGCTCAGCCTGAAAAGCTCGTCATCAGTCAGTTCACACAGCTTGGCCAGACCGTACCAGGCTACACACAGTCCCAGCCTGAGGGCCGGGGCATCGGCTTGCGGTCGGGTGCAGGCGAGCAGCAGCAGGACCAACACGCCGCCGGTCTGCAATAACGCCCAGGGCAGCAGATTGCCGCCGTACCACCAGGCCGTCAGGCTCGCGGCTCCGCCAAGCCCCACCCAGGCCAGCATCCCACGTGCCACCGACAGCCCCAGGCGATCGGCGCTGGCCAGGCCGAGAATGCCGGCGAACAGCACCAGCATGCCGAGGCGGTCGAGGAGCAAGCCGGTATTGCCCGGTGCGAGGTGATACAGCCCTGAACCGGCGAAAGTCAGCAACAATCCCGTACACAGCACAACCACCAGGCCTCTCCAGGCCTCGGCCACTCTGGGCAGGCGGGCGAGTCCGAACAGGCCCAGGAGGAGGAAGGGTAGGTTGCTTAGCACGTCCATGGCATGCGGCAGGCCGAACAGCGCGCGCTGGTCGGCAAAGTCGTGGTAGGACTGCGGCTGCAGCAGGGGCGGGCCGAATGCGGCGAGCACCGCCAGCGTGATGCCGAGCGCGGTCAGTGGGGCCCGGAGTGCCGATGTTGTGGTGGGCATAAGGCTGTTCCTTCAGGTCGACGCGATGGGCGCAGTCTGGTTAGCTCTCCCAGAAAAGTCTCTTGTGGTTATGCTGGGTAGCGTATAAGTACCTGTCAGGTTCATTCAGGCGATACTTATGGGCGCAACCATCGAACTGATCCAGCTCATCAAGCGCGAGCTCAAGGCGCGTCAGATCACCTATGCCGACCTGGCTCATGCACTGGGGATGTCCGAGTCCAACGTCAAGCGCATGCTGGCCAAGGGCGACATGCCGCTGTCGCGGGTGGATGCCATCTGCCGTGTCCTGCAGTTGGACTTTGCCGACCTGGCGCGCCAGGTGGCGGATGCCCAGCCACAGCTCAGTGCCCTGAGCCTCGAGCAGGAGCGGGCCGTGGTTGGCGATGAGAAACTGCTGCTGGTGGCCATCTGCGTGCTTAGCCAGTGGACCTTCGAGCAGATGATCGCGACCTATCGGCTGAGCGAGGCAGAGGTGGTGGGAGCCCTGATCCGCCTGGATCGGCTGGGCGTGATCGAGCTGAAGCCCCTTAACCGCTATCGCCTGAAACTGGCCAAGACCTTCCGTTGGCAGCCGGACGGGCCGGTGATGCGCTATTTCCGCAAGCAGGCACTCCAGGATTACTACGCTGGTGATTTTGCCGGTGCCGACGAGGGGCTTTTGCTGGTACATGGGCGCATCAGCCGGGCGCTGGCGCCTGCCTTCGTCGAGCGCCTGCAGCGGGTGGCGCAGGAGTTCGCCCAGCAGCACCTGGCCGACCAGAAGCTATCCGAGACCGAGCGCGAGGGCTACACCCTGGTGCTGGCCATGCGGCGCTGGGAGTTTGGTGTTTTCGAGGCCTGGCGGCGCTGATCAGCGGGTTGCCAGCTCGGCCATGCGCCGGAGCACGGCATTCAGGCCGTTGGCGCGCGAGGGTGAGAGCTGGCGGGCCAGGCCGAGCTGGTCGAACCAGGCCGGCAGGTCCAGTTCGGCCAATTCATCCGCGTTCAGGCCGTCGATACGTGCCAGCAGCACGGCCAGCAGGCCGCGGATCAGCCGAGCCTCGCTGGCGGCGCGAAAGTGCCAGGCGCTGCCACGGCGTTCGGCCACCAGCCACACCAGGCTGTCGCAGCCGTCGACCCGGTTGGCTTCGCTGCGCTCGGTTTCAGTCAGTGGCTGCAGACGCTCGCCCCATTGCATCAGCAGGCGCGCGCGCTGTTCCCAGCCGGGGCAGGCGGCGAAGGCATCGAGTGCTTCGCGGGCGGCAGCTGGCAGGGTCACTGCAGCAGCTCCAGGGCCTTGTCCAGGGCGATGAACAGGCGCTCGAGGTCCTCGCCATCGTTGTACAGGCCCAACGACACGCGAATCGCCCCAGGCAGGCCGAGGCTTTTCAGCAGTGGCATGGCGCAGTGATGGCCGCTGCGCACGGCGATGCCCTGCTCGGTGAGCAGGTGCGCCAGGTCGGCGCTGTGTACCCCGTCCACGGTGAAGCTGGCCAGGGCCAGCTGCGGCGCGCCGACCAGGCGTATACCTGCGCGTGCGCCCAGGCCGGCGAGCAGTTCGGCATGCAGCGCGGCTTCGTGCGTCGCCACGGCGGCCTGATCGAGGTCGGCGAGGTAGTCCAAGGTCGCGCCCAGGGCGATGACTGCGGCGATCGCGGGAGTCCCGGCCTCGAAACCCAGCGGTGCCGGGCGGAAGGTCGAGCGCTGATAGTCGGCCTGCAGCACCATCTCGCCGCCGAACTGCCAGTGGCGCAGCTGCGCCAGGGCCTCGCGGCGACCATAGAGCAGGCCGACGCCGTCCGGGCCATAGAGCTTGTGCCCGGAGCAGACATAGAAGTCGCAGCCCAGCGCCTGCACATCCTGGCGACCGTGCACGGCGCCCTGGGCGCCATCCACCACGCTGAGAGCGCCCCGGGCGCGGGCCAGGTCGACCAGCCTGGCGACCGGCTGTTGCCGGCCCAGCACGTTGGATAGCTGCGAGATCGCCAGCAAGCGGGTACGCGGGCCGATCAGGCTGGTGGCCTGCTCCAGGTCGATGTCGCCGCGTTCATCCAGCGGCAGGACGACCAGCCTGAGCCCCTGGCGCAGGGCCAGCTGCTGCCAGGGCAGCAGGTTGGCGTGGTGCTCCAGGGCGCTGATGGCGATCTCGTCACCGGGCTGGAACAGCGGCTCGAGGCCGTAGGCCAGCAGGTTCAGCGACTCCGTGGTGCCGCGGGTGAAGACGATTTCCTCGCTGCTGGCGGCGTTCAGCCAGCGCGCAGCCTTGTCGCGTGTCGCTTCGAAGGCGCGGGTGGCGCGCTCCCCAGGCAGATGCTGGGCGCGGTGCACATTGGCCGCGCCGCCAGCGTAGTAGCCGAACAGGCTGTCCAGCATGGCCTGCGGCTTCTGCGCGGTGGCGGCGCTGTCCAGGTAGGTCTGGCCCTCGGCGGCGAGGGCCAGGATGCCGGGGAAGTCGGTGCGCCAGGGAGAGGTGATGGGCATGGTCTGCGGCATTGCTGGGAAATGTGCTGAGTATAAATAGACAGGCCGGGCATGGGCCCGGCCTGTCTACGGTCAGGATGAGGGCGAAGCCTCATCCGCCAGGGTGGGAAATCGCTGCGCGAGTTTTTCACCCTACGGCAGCCCCGTCAGTTATGGGCGTGCAGCGCCTCGTTGAGTTCGATGGCGGTCTTGTTGGTCTTGCACTCCACTGCGCCGGTTTGCGAGTTGCGGCGGAACAGCAGGTCCGGCTGGCCGGCCAGGTCGCGGGCCTTGAGCACCTTGACCAGGTTGTTGGCTTCGTCGAGCAGCGCCACCTTGGTGCCGGCGGTGATGTACAGGCCGGATTCCACGGTGTTGCGGTCGCCCAGCGGGATGCCGATGCCGGCGTTGGCGCCGATCAGGCAGCCTTCGCCAACGGAGATCACGATGTTGCCGCCGCCGGACAGGGTGCCCATGGTCGAGCAGCCGCCGCCCAGGTCCGAGCCCTTGCCGACGAACACACCGGCTGAGACGCGGCCTTCGATCATGCCCGGACCGGCGGTGCCGGCGTTGAAGTTGACGAAGCCTTCGTGCATCACGGTGGTGCCTTCACCGATGTAGGCACCCAGGCGCACGCGGGCGCTGTCGGCGATGCGCACGCCGGCCGGCACCACGTAGTCGGTCATCTTGGGGAACTTGTCCACCGAGAAGACTTCCAGCAGCTCCCCCTTGAGGCGGGCTTCCAGCTGGCGCTCGGCCAGTTCGCCGAGGTCGACGGCGCCCTGGCTGGTCCAGGCCACGTTGGGCAGCAGCGGGAAGATACCGGCCAGGTTCAGGCCGTGCGGCTTGGCCAGGCGGTGCGACAGCAGGTGCAGCTTGAGGTAGGCCTCGGGAGTGGAGGTCAGCGCGGCATCTTCGGCCAGCAGGGTGACCACCAGCGGCTTGGTGCTCTCGGCCAGGCGGGTCAGCAGGGCGGCCTGGGTGGCGTCGATGCTCTTGAGCGCATTGGCCAGCTCGCCGGCTTGGTTGGTGCTGATGGCGATGGCCCGGTTGCCGCCGCTGTAGCCCAGCTTGGCGGTGACCACGCCGACCAGTTCGGCGGCCGGGTTGAGCAGCGGCTGGGCGTAGAAGACTTCCAGCCAGTCGCCCTGGCGATTCTGGGTGCCGACGCCGAAGGCCAGGCTGAACAGGGTAGCGGTCATGATGGATTCCTTTTCACGAATTCAGAAAGTGGAGGTCAGGCCAGTGCGGCGGCGTAAAGGTCCGGCTTGAAACCGACCAGCGTACGCTCGCCCAGGTCCAGTACCGGGCGCTTGATCATCGAGGGCTGGGCCAGCATCAGTTCGATGGCCTTGTCCTGATCCAGATCGGCCTTCTGCGCTTCGTCGAGCTTGCGGAAGGTGGTGCCGGCACGGTTCAGCACGGTTTCCCAGCCATGCTCGGCGCACCATTTGCTCAGGCTGGCGCGGTCGATGGTGGAAGTCTTGTAGTCATGGAACACATAGGCGACGCCTTGCTCGTCGAGCCAGGTGCGGGCCTTTTTCATGGTGTCGCAGGCCTTGATGCCGTAGAGGGTGTAAGGCATTGAATTTCCTCGTGCCCTGTTGAGCCGTAGAAAGTGCGGGCGGCGATTATGCCATGCCTGATGCGGCTTGGACTGGCACCGCGCTGTTAATGGACGTTGCGGCGGAAGTGTGGCGCCTGACGAATGACACTTCGTTATGCGATGCAATCGAAAAATCTATCGATGGCCTCTCCCTATCCTGCGTGGCGTGCGACGTAGAGAGGTGCACACCATGATCGACCTTGGCCACTGGGATCTGTCGATCCCTGAAGGGGACCCCGTAGTCGTGATCACCAGCCCGCGGCTGGTGGCAGGATACAGCGACCAGTATTTCAAGCCGGATGGCAGCTCCATCCGCTTCTGGGCGCCGGTCAGCGGCACCAGTACCAACCTCAGCGATTATCCGCGCACCGAGCTGCGCGAGGCCTATGCCGACGGCACGCCGCGCAACTGGAAGTACACCGAGGGTACGGCCACCCTGAGTGCGCGGATGGAGGTGAATCAGCTGCCGTCGGTAGGCGCGGTGATCATCGGGCAGATCCACGCCAAGGATAATCCCTACCCCTTCCTCAAGCTCAGCTACCGCATGGACCGCGGCGTCGGCTACCTCGACGTGACGCTGCGCCGCAAGCCCAGCGATGCCAGCAGCCCGGTGGTGTTGACCTACAAGAGCATGCCGCTGGACACGGCGTTCGACTACAGCTTCAAGGTTTCGCCCAATGGGCGACTGGATGTTGAGGTCGCCGGCCTGCAGTACAGCACTACCATAAACACGGCCTGGGCTAAGAAGGCTTTCTATTTCAAGGCCGGCAACTACATCCCGGACAACCAGGGGCCGGCCACCGAGGGCGGGCGGGTGACCGTCCACGCCCTGCGGGTCGGTCACCAGGCCAAGTAATCAGCCCTGCAGGAAGTGGCGGATGCGCTGCGCCGCCTCGATGCACTCGGCCAGCGGCGCGACCAGGGCCATGCGGATACGCCCGGCGCCAGGGTTCTCGCCGTTCACTTCGCGTGACAGGTAGGAGCCTGGCACCACGGTGACATGCTCGCGGGCGAACAGCTCGCGGGTGAACACCGTGTCGTCGCCCGGGGTCCTGGCCCACAGGTAGAAGCTGCCGTCCGGGCGCTGCACGTCCAGCACCGGTTGCAGGATCTCCAGCACCGCGTCGTACTTGGCGCGGTACTGGTCGCGATTGGCGCGCACGTGGGCCTCGTCCTGCCAGGCGGCGATGCTGGCCAGCTGGGTCTGTACCGGCATGGCGCAGCCGTGATAGGTGCGATAGAGCAGGAAGGCTTTGAGAATCTCGGCATCGCCGGCGACGAAACCCGAGCGCAGGCCCGGCAGGTTGGAGCGCTTGGACAGGCTGTGGAACACCACGCAGCGCTTGAAGTCGCTGCGGCCGAGCTCGGCGCAGGCGCTGAGCAGGCCGGGTGGCGGATTCTCTTCGTCGAAATACAGTTCGCTGTAGCACTCGTCGGCGGCGATCACGAAGTCGTGCTCGTCGGCCAGGGCGATCAGCTTCTTCAGCTGCTCCATCGGTACCAGGGCGCCGGTGGGGTTGCCTGGCGAACACAGGAAGAGGATCTGGCAGCGCTGCCAGATGTCGGTCGGAACGGCGTCGAAGTCCGGATTGAAGCCGTTGTCTTCCAGGCACGGCAGGTAGTGCGGCTCGGCGCCGGCCAGCAGCGCCGCGCCTTCGTAGATCTGATAGAACGGATTGGGGCTGACCACCAGTCCGCCAACGTCACGCTGCACCACTGTCTGGGTAAAGGCGAACAGCGCCTCACGGGTGCCGTTGACCGGCAGCACGTGGCGGGCGGCATCCAGCCAGCCGCTCGGCACGCCGAAGCGACGCTCGCACCAGGTGGCGATGGCTTCGCGCAGCGCCGGAATGCCCAGGGTGGTGGGGTACACGGCCAGTTGGTCGAGGTTGTTCGCCAGCGCCTGGGCGACGAAGTCCGGCGACTTGTGCTTGGGCTCGCCGATGGACAGCGCGATCGGTCGCTTGTCGGCGGGCGGCTGGGCGCCGGCGAGCAGGGCGCGCAGTTTCTCGAAGGGGTAGGGCTGCAGCTGGGTCAGGGCGTGGTTCATGGTGTCTCTTCGGGCGCTTGCGGGGCGGGCGCGTGGCGCCCGGCCGGGTTCAGATGCTGATGGAGCCGAGGCTGACGTTCTCGCCATTGGCCTGCGACAGCTGCTGGACGATGGCGTCCTGCAGGCGTGCGCACAGCTCGGGGTCGGCCAGCGGCTGGTTGTGGGCGTCGGTGATGAAGAACACGTCCTCCACCCGCTCGCCGAGGGTGGCGATCTTGGCGTTCTGCAGCGACAGGTCGAAGTCGAGGAAGATCTTGCCGATCCGCGCCAGCAGGCCGGGGCGGTCGGGGGCGGTGATCTCCAGGACGGTGACCGGGCGCTGCGCGTCGTTGTGGATGCTCACCAGTGGGGCGAAGGCGAAGTGCTTGAGCTGGCGCGGCACGCGGCGCTGGATGATCGCCGGGTACTCGTCCGGGTTGCGCAGGGCCTCGACCAGGCCGTCGCGGATCTGCTTGATGCGCGCCGGGTTGTCGCCAATACGGCCGCCGTCGGCATCCAGCACGATGTAGGTGTCGAGGGTGAACTGGCTGGTGGAGGTGATCACCCGGGCGTCATGGATGTTCAGGTTGAGCTGGTCCATGGCGGCCACGGTCACGGCGAAGAAGTCGTGCTGGTCCGGGGCGTAGATGAAGATCTGGGTGGCGCCCTCGAACTCGCGCTGGGCGGTCTCCTTGATCAAGACCAGCGGGTCCTTGCCGGCCGGGTGCTGGAGGATGGCTTCGGTGTGCCAGGCCACGTCGGCGGCGGTGTGGCGCAGGAAGTAGTCGTCGCCGAGCTGGCTCCATAGTTGCTCGGCGTCGTCCTGGTCGATACCGCCACGCACCAGGATGTCGATCGCCGCGCTCTGCGTCTGGCGGATCTGCTCCTCGCGGTCCAGCGGGTTCTCAAGGCCGCGGCGCAGGGCGCGTTTGGTCTCGGTATACAGCTGGCGCAGCAGGCTGGCGCGCCAGGAGTTCCACAGGCTGGGGTTGGTGGCGTTGATGTCGGCCACGGTCAGTACGTAGAGGTAGTCGAGGCGGGTCTGGTCGCCGACCTGCTGGGCGAAGTCGAAGATCACCTGCGGGTCGGAGAGGTCCTTGCGCTGGGCGGTGGTCGACATCACCAGGTGGTTCTGCACCAGCCAGGTGATCAGGCGGCTGTCCCAGGCGGGCAGCTGGTGGCGGGCGCAGAAGGCCTCGGCATCGACCGCGCCGAGCTCCGAGTGGTCGCCGCCACGGCCCTTGCCGATATCGTGATAGAGCCCTGCGATGTAGATCAGTTCGGGTTTGGGCAGCTTGTCGATGACCTTGCTGGCCAGCGGGAATTTCTCCGCCAGCTCTGGCCATTTCAGCTTGCGCAGGTGCTTGATCAGGTTGAGCGTGTGCGCGTCCACCGTATAGATGTGGAACAGGTCGTGCTGCATCTGCCCGACGATATGGCCGAACTCCGGCAGGTAGCGGCCGAGGATGCCGTAGCGGTTCATCCGGCGCAGGTTGCGGTGGATGCCCTGCGGTGACTTGAACAGCTCGATGAACAGGCTGGTATTGCGGATGTCGCGGCGGAAGTCGTCGTCGATCAGGTGACGGCTGTCGCGCAGCAGGCGAATGGTGTCGGCGCGCACGCCCTTGATCTCGGGGTGCTGGGCCATCAGCACGAACACCTCGAGGATGGCGAAGGGCGTGCGCTTGAATACGCCCTGGCTGGTGACCTCGATATAGCCGTCGCGGACCTGGAAGCGGCTGTTCAGCGGCTGTGCCGCGCCGCGCTCGCCCTCGCGCAGGAGGACGTCCTCGAAGTGCTGGTTGATCAGCTCGGACAGCTCGGCAACGCCCATCACCACCCGGTAGTACTTCTGCATGAAGCGTTCGACGGCCAGCTTTCCTTCACCGTCCTCGAAGCCGAGCAGGGCGGCGATCTTGCGCTGATGGTCGAACAGCAGGCGGTCTTCGGCGCGCCCGGCCAGCATGTGCAGGGCGTAGCGCACCTTCCACAGGAACTCCTGGCTGGCAGCCAGCATGCCGTACTCGCTGTCGACCAGGAAACCCTGTTGCACCAGGGAGTGCAGGTTGAGGCTGCCGAACTGGCGACGCGCCACCCAGAGGATGGTCTGGATATCACGCAGGCCGCCGGGCGAACCCTTGACGTTGGGCTCCAGGTTGTACTCGGTGTCGTTGTACTTGGCGTGGCGCGCCTTGGCTTCCTTGCGCTTGGCCAGGAAGAACTCCTTGCTCGGCCACATGCGGTCGCTGGCGGTGACTTCCTGCATACGCTGGCGCAGGTGTTCGGGGCCGGCGATAGTGCGGCTTTCCATCAGGTTGGTGACCACCGTCAGGTCGGCGCGTGCCTCTTCGGCGCACTCGGCGACCGAGCGCACGCTCTGTCCGACTTCCAGTCCGATGTCCCAGAGCAGGGTGAGGAAGCCCTCGATCGGCGTGCGGAAGACCTCGTGGTCGGCGCTGTCGAGCAGGATCAGCAGGTCGATGTCGGAATTCGGGTGCAGTTCGCCACGGCCGTAGCCGCCGACGGCCAGCAGCGCGATGTCGGCGTCCTCGCTCCAGTCGAAGCGTTTCCAGGCTTCCTGGAGAATCTGGTCGACGAACCAGGCGCGGTCCTCGACCAGGCGACGGATATCGCGGCCCTCGCGAAAGCGCCCATCGAGCACCTCGCGCGCCTGCTTGATGGCCTTCTTGAAGGCGGCGATGGGACTGGACTTGAGCGCCAGTTCCGCCTGGAACTGGCCGCGGTCAAACAACTCCGGGTCCATCTGCGGCATGCGTGCCTACCTTCTCTATATATGTATTGAACTCAGGCCGAGGTGCGCGGCAGGGTGTCGTCGCTGCGCAGGGTGAGGATCTCGTAGCCGTCGGCGGTAACCAGCACGGTGTGTTCCCACTGGGCCGAGAGCTTGCGGTCCTTGGTGATGGCGGTCCAGCCGTCGCCGAGCAGGCGGGTTTCCGGGCGGCCCTGGTTGATCATCGGCTCGATGGTGAAGGTCATGCCTTCCTTGAGCTCAACGCCGGTGCCGGCGCGGCCGTAGTGCAGGACCTGCGGCTCCTCGTGGAACACCGCGCCGATGCCGTGGCCGCAGTACTCGCGTACCACCGAGAAGCCGTTCTTCTCGGCGTGCTTCTGGATCACCTCGCCGATATCGCCCAGGCGTGCGCCCGGCTTGACCAGCTGGATGCCCTTGTACATGCATTCCTGGGTGACCTGGGCCAGGCGCTGCGCCCACTCCGGCACCTTGCCGACCATGAACATCTTGCTGGTGTCGCCGTGGTAGCCGTCCTTGATCACGGTGACGTCGATGTTCAGCACGTCACCGTCTTTCAGTGGCTTGTCGTTGGGGATGCCATGGCAGACCACATGGTTGATCGAGGTGCAGATCGACTTGGGGAAGCCAGGGCGGCCCGGTGCGGCACCGTAGTTGAGCGGGGCGGGGATGGCCTTCTGCACGTTGACGATATAGTCGTGGCAGATGCGGTCGATTTCCTCGGTGGTAACGCCGGGCTTGACGTGCTCGCCGATCATCTCCAGCACTTCGGCGGCCAGGCGGCCGGCTACGCGCATCTTTTCGATTTCGTCGGGCGTCTTGATGGTGACGGTCATGCGGTCTCTCTCGGCGCCGGTGGCGCTAGGCATATCTGGGAAGGTGGCGATTCTAACAAAGAAAGCTGGCGGGCGGCGGCGCAGGACCAAAGTGCCTTTCGGCTAGCTTGCTGCGCCTTTGTGTGGTATAAAACGCGCCGCTTTACGGGCTGAGGGCTCGTGAAGCATTAACCCGCACACGTATCGACACGATTTCCTGGGTGCCCGCAAGGGTTGGAAATTGGGATGCGTGGAGGCCTAACCCGACTTATCAAGGAACTATCATGTCCCAAGTCAATATGCGCGATATGCTGAAGGCCGGTGTGCACTTCGGCCACCAGACCCGTTACTGGAACCCGAAAATGGGCAAGTACATTTTCGGCGCGCGCAACAAGATTCACATCATCAACCTCGAAAAAACCCTGCCGATGTTCAACGAAGCTCTGTCCTTCGTTGAGAAGCTGGCTGCTGGCAAGAACAAGATCCTGTTCGTTGGCACCAAGCGCTCCGCCGGCAAGATCGTGGCTGAAGAAGCTGCACGTTGCGGTTCTCCGTATGTCGACCACCGCTGGCTCGGCGGCATGCTGACCAACTACAAGACCATCCGTGCTTCGATCAAGCGCCTGCGCGATCTGGAAACCCAGTCCCAGGACGGCACCTTCGCCAAGCTGACCAAGAAAGAAGCGCTGATGCGTTCCCGTGATCTGGAAAAACTGGATCGCAGCCTGGGTGGCATCAAGGACATGGGCGGCCTGCCGGACGCTCTGTTCGTGATCGACGTTGACCATGAGCGCATTGCTATCACCGAAGCCAACAAGCTGGGCATCCCGGTCATCGGCGTTGTCGATACCAACAGCAGCCCGGAAGGCGTTGACTACATCATCCCGGGTAACGACGACGCCATCCGCGCCATCCAGCTGTACATGGGTGCCATGGCTGATGCCGTGATCCGTGGTCGTGGTAACTCCGCTGGTGGCGCCGACGAGTTCGTCGAAGAAGCCGCCTCCGAGGTCAGCGAAGGCTGATAACGGGATCGAGCATCCCGTTGTGCGAGAAGGGGGCTAGGCCCCCTTTTTGCCACTTACGAATTTTGTGCCCGGCGTGGCCGGGTTGAATGGTTGAACACCACTTCAAGAGGATTAGGAACATGGCAGAAATCACTGCAGCCCTGGTTAAAGAACTGCGCGAGCGCACCGGCCAAGGCATGATGGAGTGCAAGAAGGCCCTGGTTGCCGCCGGTGGCGACATCGAGAAGGCCATCGACGACATGCGCGCTTCTGGTGCTATCAAGGCCGCCAAGAAAGCCGGTAACGTCGCCGCTGAAGGCGCCATCGCCGCCCGCGTCGAAGGTGGCCGTGGCCTGCTGATCGAAGTCAACTCGCAGACCGACTTCCTGGCTCTGCAGGACGACTTCAAGGCCTTCGTCAAGGAGAGCCTGGATGAAGCCTTCGCGCAGAAGCTGACCGAAGCCGCTCCGCTGATCGCTTCCCGCGAGTCTGCTCGTGAGGCTCTGGTTGCCAAGTGCGGCGAGAACGTCAACATCCGTCGTCTGGCCGCTGTTGAAGGTGATGTCGTTGGTTCCTACCTGCACGGCCACCGCATCGGTGTTCTGGTTGTCCTGAAAGGCGGCAACGAAGAACTGGCCAAGCACGTTGCCATGCACGTCGCTGCTTCCAACCCTGCCGTTCTGAGCCCGTCGGACGTTTCCGAAGAGCTGATCGCCAAGGAAAAGGAAATCTTCCTGCAGCTGAACGCCGAGAAGATCGCCGGCAAGCCGGAAAACATCGTCGAGAACATGGTCAAGGGTCGTATCGCCAAGTTCCTGGCCGAAGCCAGCCTGGTCGAGCAAGCCTTCGTCATGGATCCGGAAGTCAAGGTCGGTGACCTGGTCAAGAAAGCCGGCGCCGAAATCGTTTCCTTCATCCGCTTCGAAGTGGGCGAGGGCATCGAGAAGGTCGAGGCTGACTTCGCTGCAGAAGTTGCTGCTCAGGTAGCCGCTGCCAAGCAGTAAGACGGTTTCAAACTGTTGAACAGAAGAGGCTGCCCGCTCACGCGTGCAGCCTCTTTTGCAAAGCGCGGGAGCATCCCGCACGAATTCACCGGGCAGTGGTCTGACTGCCGGGTAAAATGAACAGCCAAACAACGCCGCAGGAGAGATACGCAATGGCTCAGCAGGTGAGTGGTCGTCAACCTCGCTATAAACGCATTCTGCTCAAGTTAAGCGGCGAGGCCCTGATGGGGTCGGAGGAGTTCGGCATCGATCCCAAGGTGCTGGATCGCATGGCGCTGGAGGTTGGCCAGCTGGTCGGCATCGGCGTGCAGGTCGGCCTGGTGATCGGTGGTGGCAATCTGTTCCGCGGTGCGGCGCTGTCCGCCGCCGGCATGGACCGTGTCACCGGCGACCACATGGGCATGCTGGCCACCGTGATGAACGCTCTGGCCATGCGCGACGCGCTGGAGCGCTCGAATATCCCGGCGCTGGTGATGTCGGCCATCTCCATGGTGGGTGTAACCGATCACTATGATCGTCGCAAGGCCATGCGCCACCTGTCCGCGGGCGAGGTGGTGATCTTCGCCGCCGGCACCGGTAACCCGTTCTTCACCACCGATTCGGCGGCCTGCCTGCGTGCCATCGAGATCGATGCCGATCTGGTGCTGAAAGCCACCAAGGTCGATGGCGTGTACACTGCCGATCCTTTCAAGGATCCCAATGCGGAAAAATTCGAGCGCCTGACCTATGACGAGGTGCTCGACCGCAAGCTGGGCGTGATGGACCTGACGGCCATCTGCCTGGTACGCGACCACAAGATGCCGCTGCGGGTCTTCAACATGAACAAGCCTGGCGCCCTGCTCAATATCGTGGTGGGCGGTGCCGAAGGAACCCTGATCGAGGAGGATGCACAATGATCAACGAGATCAAGAAAGACGCCCAGGAGCGTATGGTCAAAACCCTGGAGTCCCTGGGACGCAACCTGGCTTCCATTCGCACCGGTCGCGCGCACCCGAGCATTCTGGACAGCGTCAAGGTTCCGGCCTATGGCAGCGAGATGTCGCTGAATCAGGTTGCTGCGATCACCGTGGAAGATGCCCGCACCCTGAAGATCGTCGCCCACGATAAGACCCTCAGCGCCGCAATCGAGAAGGCCATCATGACCTCCGACCTCGGTCTGAACCCGAGCAGCGCTGGCGCCACCATCCGTGTGCCGATGCCGGCCCTGACCGAGGAAACCCGCAAGGGCTACACCAAGCAGGCGCGTGGCGTGGCCGAAGATGCCAAGGTGGCCGTGCGCAACGTGCGTCGGGATGCCCTGGCCGAGCTGAAGAAGCTGTCCAAGGACAAGGAAATCAGCGAGGACGAGGAGCGCCGCGCCGCCGACGAGGTGCAGAAGCTCACCGACAAGTTCGTTGCCGAAGTCGACAAGGCCCTGGAAGTCAAAGAAGCCGATCTGATGGCGGTGTGATGTGAACAAGGCGAAGCAGGAAGCCTCGGCGCTGGTGCCGCGCCACGTTGCCATCATCATGGACGGCAACAACCGCTGGGCGAAGAAGCGTCTTCTGCCTGGTGTGGCTGGGCACAAGGCCGGCGTCGATGCGGTGCGTGCGGTCATCGAAGTGTGTGCCGAGGCCGGCGTGGAAGTGCTGACCCTGTTCGCCTTCTCCAGCGAGAACTGGCAGCGCCCGGCCGAGGAGGTCGGCGCACTGATGGAGCTGTTTCTCTCGGCCCTGCGCCGTGAGGCGCGCAAGCTGAAGGAAAACGCCATCAGCCTGCGCATCATTGGCGATCGTTCGCGCTTCCATCCAGAGCTGCAGGCCGCCATGCGCGAAGCCGAGCAGCAGACGGCCGGCGAGAGCCGTTTCGTGCTGCAGGTCGCCGCCAACTACGGTGGTCAGTGGGACATCGCCCAGGCTGCCCAGCGTCTGGCGCGCGAGGTGCAAGCTGGCCACCTGCAGCCGGAGGACATCACTCCCGGGCTGCTGCAGGGTTGCCTGGCCACGGGTGACCTACCGTTGCCGGATCTGTGCATCCGCACTGGTGGCGAGCACCGCATCAGCAACTTCCTGCTCTGGCAACTCGCCTATTCCGAGCTGTATTTCTCCGACCTGTACTGGCCGGATTTCAAGCACGAGGCCATGCGCAAGGCGCTGGCCGATTTTTCCAAGCGCCAGCGCCGCTTCGGCAAGACCAGCGAGCAGGTGGAAGCCGAGGCTCGTCAATGCTGAAGCAGCGCATCATCACTGCCCTGATCCTGTTGCCTATAGCCCTGGGCGGCTTCTTCCTGCTCGACGGCGCATGGTTCGCGCTGTTCATCGGCGCCGTCGTCACCCTGGGTGCCTGGGAGTGGGCGCGCCTGGCTGGCCTGGCGGGCCAGCCGCAACGGGTGGCCTATGCGTCTGTGGTTGCGGCGCTGCTCTATGGTGCCTGGCTGGTGCCGGCGCTGGCGCCCTGGTTGCTGGGTGCCGCGGTACTCTGGTGGCTGGCGGCGACCTTGCTGGTGCTCAGCTATCCGCGGAGCAGTCGCTACTGGGGCGGGCTGCTCGGTAAGCTGCTGATTGGTTTGTTGATTCTGCTACCAGCCTGGCAGGGTCTGGTGCAGCTCAAGCAGTGGCCGCAGGCCAATGCGTTGATCATTGCCGTGATGGTGCTGGTGTGGGGGGCCGACATCGGCGCCTACTTTGCCGGCAAGGCGTTCGGCAAACGCAAGCTGGCGCCGCGGGTCAGTCCCGGCAAGAGCTGGGAGGGCTTCTACGGTGGCCTGGCTGCCAGTCTGCTGATCACTTTGGTGGTTGGCTTGCAGCAGGGCTGGCAGGTAAATGGCTTGCTGCTGGCGCTGGGCGGTGCCGCCTTGGTGGTGGCAGTGTCGGTGATCGGTGACCTGACCGAGAGCATGTTCAAGCGTCAGTCCGGGATCAAGGACAGCAGCAATCTGCTGCCGGGTCATGGTGGCGTGCTCGATCGCATCGACAGCCTGACGGCGGCCGTTCCGCTGTTTGCGGTACTGCTCTGGTTGGCGGGGTGGGGCGCGCAGTGACTCAGCCGCAGCAGATCACCGTGCTCGGAGCCACCGGCTCCATCGGGCTCAGTACCCTCGATGTCATCGCGCGTCATCCCGAGCGTTACCAGGCCTTCGCGTTGACCGGCTTTTCCCGGATGGCCGAGCTGGAGCAGCTCTGTGTCAGGCATCGCCCGCAGTTCGCCGTGGTGGCCGACGAGGCTAGTGCGGGGCGTTTGCAGGCTGCGCTGAATGCTGCTGGCCTGCCGACGCGGGTACTGGTGGGTGAGGATGCGCTGTGCGAGGTGGCGTCTCATCCGCAGGTGGATGCGGTGATGGCGGCCATCGTTGGCGCTGCCGGCCTCAAGCCGACCCTGGCGGCCGTGCGTGCGGGCAAGAAGGTGCTGCTGGCCAACAAGGAGGCGCTGGTGATGTCCGGCGCTCTGTTCATGCAGGCGGTACGCGAGCATGGCGCAACCTTGCTGCCAATCGATAGCGAACACAATGCCATCTTCCAGTGCCTGCCCGGCGACTATGTGCGCGGTCTGGAGGCGGTGGGCGTGCGGCGCATCCTGCTGACCGCCTCCGGCGGTCCTTTCCGCGAAACACCGCTGGATCAGCTGGAGAAAGTCTCCCCCGAGCAGGCCTGTGCCCATCCGAACTGGTCCATGGGGCGCAAGATCTCGGTGGATTCGGCGAGCATGATGAACAAGGGGCTGGAGCTGATCGAGGCCTGCTGGTTGTTCGATGCGCGACCGGCTCAGGTCGAGGTAGTGATCCACCCGCAGAGCGTGATCCACTCGCTGGTCGACTATGTCGACGGTTCGGTGCTGGCTCAGTTGGGCAATCCGGACATGCGCACGCCCATCGCCAATGCCCTGGCCTGGCCGGAACGTATCGATTCCGGGGTGGCGCCGCTCGACCTGTTTGCCGTGGCGCGCCTGGATTTCCAGCGCCCCGACGAGCAGCGTTTCCCCTGTCTGCGTCTGGCGCGCCAGGCGGCCGAGGCGGGAGGCTGTGCTCCGGCTCGGCTCAATGCGGCCAACGAAGTGGCCGTGGCAGCGTTTCTCGAGCGGCGCATCCGCTTTCCCGAGATCGCGCGTATCATCGATGACACCCTGGATCGCGAGGCTTCGGCTGCGGTCGAAAACCTGGATGCCGTGCTGGCGGCGGATGCCCGGGCGCGAGCCCTGGCCAATGACTGGTTGAATCGCCACGGGCGTTGAGGCTCGGAGGAAGAGGCAATGAGCGCGCTGTACATGATCGTCGGCACCCTGATCGCCCTCGGGGTTCTGGTTACCTTCCACGAATTCGGGCACTTCTGGGTGGCCCGACGGTGTGGGGTCAAGGTGCTGCGTTTCTCCGTCGGTTTTGGTAGCCCGCTGCTGCGCTGGCATGACCGCCAGGGCACCGAGTTCGTTGTCGCCGCCATTCCGCTGGGTGGCTACGTGAAGATGCTCGACGAGCGCGAGGGCGATGTGCCGCCCGAGCTGCTCGATCAGTCCTTCAATCGCAAGTCGGTGCGCCAGCGCATCGCCATCGTTGCTGCCGGTCCCATCGCTAATTTCCTGCTGGCCATCCTGTTCTTCTGGATCATCGCCATGCTGGGTGTGCAGCAGGTGCGCCCGGTGATCGGTCAGGTCGAGCCGGGCAGTCTGGCTGAAAGCGCGGGGCTGCGGGCTGGGCAGGAAATCGTTTCCATTGATGGTGAGCTGATCTCGGGCTGGTCGGCGGTCAACCTGCAGCTGGTGCGTCGTCTGGGCGAGAGCGGCATCGTCGAGGTGCAGGTGCGTGACGACGGCGCTTCGCTGGTGTCCAGTCGCCAGCTGGTGCTGCACGACTGGTTGCGTGGTGTCGACGAGCCGGATCCGTTGGCGTCGCTGGGCATTCGCCCCTGGCGTCCGGCCACCGATCCGGTGGTCAGCGAGCTGGATCCGGAAGGGCCGGCGCAGGCCGCTGGCGTGCGTCTGGGGGATCGTCTGCTGGCGTTGGGTGAGCAGCGTGTGGATGACTGGCAGCAAGTGGTTGACTGGGTGCGCAAGCGTCCGGGTGAAGTCGTTGCCTTGCGTCTGACGCGCAACGGCGAACAGCTCGAGCTGCCGATCACGCTGGCCGCAAAAGGCGAGGGCGAGGCTCGCGCCGGGTATCTGGGGGTGGGCGTCAAGGGTGGGGAGTGGCCGGCCCGCATGCTCCGCGAGGTCAGCTTCGGTCCGCTCGAGGGCGTCGCCGAAAGCCTTCGGCGTACCTGGGGCATGACCGTGCTAACCCTTGATTCGCTGAAGAAAATGCTGTTCGGCGAGCTCTCGGTAAAAAACTTGAGTGGGCCGATAACCATTGCTAAAGTGGCGGGCGCTTCGGCTCAGTCCGGCGTGGCGGATTTCCTCAATTTCCTCGCCTATCTGAGCATTAGCCTGGGGGTTCTCAATTTGCTGCCCATTCCCGTGCTGGATGGGGGGCATTTGCTGTTTTACCTGGTCGAGTGGGTGCGTGGTCGCCCACTGTCCGAGCGGGTGCAGGGTTGGGGCATTCAGATCGGTATCAGTCTGGTGCTGGGGGTTATGTTGCTGGCCCTGGTCAATGATTTGAGCCGTCTGTAACCGAATAGCTGAATTCCGAATCTGCCGCGTTTCGCGGCAGTTTCTTTATTATCAGTTGGAATAAGAAAGGACTTCATGAAACGTCTGCTGCTACCTGCGGTGCTCGCCGCGCTGATGATCGCCGAAGTTCACGCCGAGTCCTTCACCATCTCAGATATCCGCGTCAACGGCCTGCAGCGGGTTTCCGCCGGCAGCCTGTTTGGTGCCCTGCCGCTGAACGTCGGTGATCAGGTCGACGAGCGTCGCCTCGGTGAGGCCACCCGCTCGCTGTTCAAGACCGGCTTCTTCCAGGATATCCAGCTGGGCCGCGAAGGCGACGTGCTGGTGGTCAACGTGACCGAGCGCCCGTCGATCTCCACCATCGAGATCGAGGGTAACAAGGCGATCACCACCGAAGACCTGATGAAAGGTCTTCAGCAGTCCGGCCTTGCCGAAGGCGAGATCTTCCAGCGCGCCACCCTCGAAGGCGTGCGCAACGAGCTGCTGCGCCAGTATGTGGCCCAGGGCCGCTACTCCGCCGAAATCGAGGCTGAAGTGATTCCGCAGCCGCGCAACCGTGTGGCGCTGAAGATCACCATCAACGAAGGCTCGGTCGCCGCCATCCAGCACATCAACGTGGTCGGCAACAGCGTCTTCCCGGATGAAGACCTGACCACCCTGTTCGAGCTGAAGACCACCAACTGGCTGTCCTTCTTCAAGAACGACGACAAGTACGCCCGCGAGAAACTGTCCGGTGACCTGGAGCGTCTGCGTTCCTACTACCTGGACCGCGGCTACATCAATATGGATATCTCCTCCACCCAGGTATCCATCACCCCGGACAAGAAACACGTCTATATCACCGTCAACGTCGAAGAAGGCGAGAAATACAGCGTCAGCGAAGTAAAGCTTTCCGGTGACCTCAAGGTGCCGCAGGAAGAAATCGAGAAGCTGCTGCTGGTCAAGGAAGGACAGGTCTTCTCGCGCAAGGTGATGACCACCACCTCCGAGCTGATCACCCGTCGTCTGGGTAACGAGGGCTATACCTTCGCCAACGTCAACGGTGTGCCGCAGCCCAACGACGAAGACAAGACCGTCGCCATCACCTTTGTGGTCGACCCGGGCAAGCGTGCCTACGTCAACCGCATCAACTTCCGTGGCAACACCAAGACTGAAGACGAAGTGCTGCGTCGCGAGATGCGCCAGATGGAAGGCGGTTGGGCGTCCACCTACCTGATCGATCAGTCCAAGGTGCGTCTGGAACGCCTTGGCTACTTCAAGGAAGTCAACGTCGAGACCCCGCAGGTTCCAGGCACCGACGACCAGGTTGATGTCAACTACAGCGTTGAAGAGCAGCCGTCCGGCTCCATCACCGCCAGCGTCGGTTTCGCCCAGAACGCCGGTCTGATCCTGGGTGGCTCGATCAGCCAGAACAACTTCCTGGGTACCGGTAACAAGGTCAGCGTCGGCCTGACTCGCTCCGAATACCAGACCCGCTACAGCTTCGGCTTCGTCGACCCCTACTGGACCGTCGATGGCGTCAGCCTGGGTTACAACGCCTTCTATCGCACCACTGACTACGATGACCTCGATGTCGACGTATCGAGCTATGCGGTGGACAGCTACGGTGCCGGCATGAGCATCGGTTATCCGATCAGCGAAACCTCGCGCCTGACCTATGGGCTGACCATTCAGCAGGACAGCATCGATACCGGCGACTACACGGTCGACGAAATCATGAAGTTTCTTGAGGAGGAGGGTGATAGCTACCTGAACCTTAAGGCCTCCATCGGCTGGTCCGAGTCGACGCTGAATCGCGGTGTGCTGGCCAACCGTGGTCACTCGCAAAGCCTGGTGCTGGAAAGCACCGTGCCGGGCAGTGACCTGTCGTTCTTCAAGCTTGACTACCGCGGCCAGCTGTTCACCCCGATCAACGACAAGTACACCCTGCGCTTCCATACCGAGCTGGGCTTCGGTGATGCCTATGGCTCCACCTCCGAACTGCCGTTCTATGAGCACTACTTCGCCGGTGGTTTCAACTCGGTGCGCGGTTTCGAGGACAGCAGCCTGGGGCCGCGCAGTACGCCTAGCGTTGCGCGTCGTGCTGACGGATCGATTATTACCGACGGCACCGCCGGTGCAGACGGCCGCTTCACCGACCCGGATCAGGACCCGCTGCCTTTCGGTGGCAACGTCCTGATCCAGGGTGGCGCGGAGCTGCTGTTCCCGCTGCCGTTCGTCAAGGATCAGCGCTCCCTGCGGACCGCACTGTTCTGGGACGTGGGTAATGTGTACGACACCTCCTGTTCCTCCTCGTCGCCGAGCTGCAACAACATCGACTTCGGCGATCTGGCGAGCTCCGTGGGTGTCGGGGTGACCTGGGTTACCGCGATGGGGCCCCTGAGCTTCAGCCTGGCGGCGCCGATCAAGAAGCCGGAAGAAGCGGATACCCAGATATTCCAGTTCTCGCTGGGCCAAACTTTCTAATTTGCTAGACAACGTGTTTTGTTGCAGGAGTGCATCGTGCGTAAGTTGACTCAACTGGTTCTGGTCGCAGCAGCCATGATGGCGACCCCGGCCTTCGCCGAGATGAAAATCGCGGTGATGAATTATCAGATGGCCCTGCTCGAGTCGGACGCCGCCAAGAAATATGCCGTGGATGCCGAGAAGAAGTTCGGTCCGCAGCTGAACAAGCTCAAGCAGCTGGAAGCCGATGCCAAGCGTATTCAGGATCGCCTGGTGAAGGATGCCGAGAAGATGCAGCAGGCCGAGCGCGAGCGTCTGGAGCTGGAGTTCAAACAGAAGGCGCGTGACTTCCAGTTCCAGTCCAAGGAGCTGAATGAAGCCAAGGCCATCTCCGACCGCGACATGCTCAAGCAGCTCAAGCCGAAGCTGGACAAGGCCGTCGAGGAAGTGATCAAGCAGGGTAACTACGATCTGGTGCTCGAGCGTGGCGCCGTGGTCGACGTCAAGCCGCAGTACGAGATCACTCGTCAGGTCATCGAGCGCATGAACTCGCAGCGCTGATCATGAGCGCACCGGTATTTACCCTCGGTCAGCTGGCCGAGCGTCTCGGCGCCACCCTGCGTGGTGCCGTGGACAAGCCGATCCGTGGTCTGGCAACCCTGCAGGATGCCGGTCCGGATCAGCTGAGCTTCCTGGCCAATGCGCAGTACCGCAAGTTTCTCGCCGAGACCCGCGCCGGAGTCGTGCTGCTGACCGCCGCCGATGCCGAAGGCTACGCGGGCGACGCGCTGCTGGTGGCCAATCCCTATCTGGCCTTTGCCGAACTCTCGCATCTGTTCGACCGCAAGCCGGTGGCGCCCGCTGGCGTGCACCCTACCGCACTGGTGGCGGCTGATGCGCAGGTCGACCCGAGCGCCAGCATCGGTGCCTACGCGGTGATCGAGAGTGGTGCGCGTATTGCCGCTGGCGTGAGCATTGGAGCGCATTGCGTCATCGGTGCACGCAGCGAAATCGGCGAGGGCGGCTGGCTGGCGCCGCGCGTGACCCTGTATCACGACGTGAAGATCGGCAAGCGCGTGGTTATCCAGTCCGGCGCCGTGCTCGGGGGCGAGGGCTTCGGCTTTGCCAACGACAAGGGGGTCTGGCAGAAGATCGCGCAGATCGGTGGCGTGGTGCTGGGTGACGACGTGGAAGTCGGCGCCAATACCACCATCGACCGTGGCGCCCTGGCCGATACCGTCATCGGTAACGGCGTGAAGCTGGATAACCAGATCATGATCGCGCACAACGTGCAGATCGGTGATCACACCGCGATGGCCGGCTGCGCCGGGATTTCCGGCAGCACCAAGATCGGCAAGCACTGCATGATCGCCGGTGGTGTCGGCATGGTTGGCCACATCGAGGTGTGTGACAACGTGTTCGTCACCGGCATGACCATGGTCACCCGCTCGATCACCGAGCCGGGCGCCTATTCTTCCGGTACCGCCATGCAGACGGCGGCCGACTGGAAGAAGAGCGCGGCCCGTATCCGTCAACTGGACGACATGGCGAAGCGCCTGCGCGAGCTGGAAAAGCGCCTCGCCGCCGTGACCCCGGACGACCAGGCCTCATCTGATGCCTGATCGTGCCTGAGGCACGCCCCCACTTTAAGTAAAGGCTTTACGCACATGATGGACATCAACGAGATTCGCGAATACCTGCCGCACCGCTATCCCTTCCTGCTGGTGGATCGCGTTGCCGAGCTGGATATCGAAGGCAAGACCATTCGCGCCTACAAGAATGTCAGCATCAACGAGCCTTTCTTCAACGGTCACTTCCCCGAGCACCCGATCATGCCGGGCGTGCTGATCATCGAGGCGATGGCCCAGGCTGCCGGTATCCTCGGCTTCAAGATGCTCGACGTGAAACCGGCCGACGGAACCCTCTATTATTTCGTGGGCTCGGACAAGCTGCGTTTCCGCCAGCCCGTATTGCCGGGCGACCAACTGGTGCTTGAAGCCCGCTTCCTGAGCGTCAAGCGCAGCATCTGGAAGTTCGAGTGCCGTGCCAGCGTCGATGGCAAGGAAGTCTGCTCGGCCGAAATCATCTGTGCGGAACGCAAGCTATGAGTCTGATCGACCCTCGCGCCATCATCGATCCGTCGGCCAAGCTGGCTGCGGATGTCCAGGTCGGCCCCTGGTCGATCATCGGGCCCGATGTGGAAATCGGCGAGGGTACCGTGGTCGGTCCGCATGTCGTGCTCAAGGGGCCGACCGTGATCGGCAAGCACAACAAGATCTACCAGTTCTCCTCGGTGGGCGAGGACACCCCTGACCTCAAGTACAAGGGCGAGCCCACGCGGCTGGTGATCGGCGATCACAATGTGATTCGCGAAGGCGTGACCATCCACCGTGGCACCGTGCAGGATCGTAGCGAAACCACCATCGGCAGTCACAACCTGCTGATGGCCTATGTGCATGTCGGCCACGACAGCGTGATCGGCAACCACTGCATCCTGGTCAACAACACCGCGCTGGCCGGCCATGTTTGGGTCGACGACTGGGCGATCCTCTCCGGTTTCACCCTGGTTCACCAGTTCTGCCGCATCGGCGCCCACAGCTTTTCCGGCATGGGCACGGCCATCGGCAAGGACGTACCGGCTTACGTCACTGTCTTCGGCAACCCCGCCGAGGCGCGCAGCATGAACTTCGAGGGCATGCGTCGGCGCGGCTTCAGTGCCGAGGCCATCGCCGCCCTGCGCCGTGCCTACAAGGTGGTCTATCGTCAGGGCCTGACCGTCGAGCAGGCACTGGCCGAGCTGGCCGAGTCCGCTGCCCAGTTCCCGGAAGTCGCGGTGTTCCGCGATTCCGTTCAGGCTTCGACCCGCGGCATCACCCGCTGATATGAGTCGCCCTCTTCGCGTGGCGCTGGTGGCCGGCGAGGCCTCCGGTGATATCCTCGGCGCCGGCCTGATGCAGGCGCTCAAGCAGCAACATCCGCAGGTCGAATTCATCGGTGTCGGCGGCCCGCGCATGGAGGCCGAAGGGCTTGTCTCCGCGTTCCCCATGGAACGCCTGGCGGTGATGGGGCTGGTCGAGGTGCTGGGGCGCCTGCGCGAGCTGCTGGCACGGCGCAAGCGCCTGATCCGGGAGCTTATCGCCGCCCAGCCGGACGTCTTCATCGGCATCGATGCTCCGGATTTCAACCTGACCCTCGAGCTCAAGCTGCGTCAGGCCGGCATCAAGACCGTCCACTACGTCAGCCCCTCGGTGTGGGCCTGGCGGCAGAAGCGCGTGCTGAAGATTCGTGATGCCTGCGACCTGATGCTGACGCTGTTCCCCTTCGAGGCGCGTTTTTACCTGGAGCACCAGGTGCCGGTGCGCTTCGTCGGTCATCCGCTGGCCAATACCATACCGCTGCAGGCCGACCGCGTCGGCGCCCGTGAGGCGCTCGGCCTGGCGCCGGATGAGCCGGTGGTGGCATTGCTGCCGGGCAGCCGGGGGGGCGAAGTGGCACGCCTCGGGGCGTTGTTTCTCGATGCCGCCGAGCGCCTGCGCACGTTGCGCCCCGGTATCCGCTTCGTGCTGCCCTGTGCCAATGCCGAGCGTCGCGCGCAGCTGGAGGCCATGCTGGCCGGGCGCAACCTGCCGCTGCTGTTGCTCGATGGCCGCTCCCATGAAGCGCTGGCCGCCTGCGACGCAGTATTGATCGCCTCCGGTACCGCCACCCTGGAAGCTCTGCTGCACAAACGCCCGATGGTGGTGGCCTACAAGGTGGCGCCGCTGACCTATCGCATCCTCAGGCGTCTGGTGAAGAGCCCCTATATTTCGTTGCCCAACCTGTTGGCCGAGCGTTTGCTGGTGCCCGAGCTGATTCAGGATGCCGCGACAGCGGACGCCCTGGCCCAGACGCTGGCGCCGCTGCTGGACGACGGCGCGGTGCAGACCGAGGGCTTCGACGTGATCCACCGCGCGCTGCGCCAGGATGCCTCGCAGCAGGCCGCTGACGCCGTGCTCAAGCTGGTCGGGCAGGCCTGATGCAGCTGGGTCTGGATTTCACGCTGGTCGAGGAACTGGTCGCCGGCGTCGACGAGGTCGGTCGCGGCCCGCTCTGTGGCCCGGTGGTGACCGCCGCGGTGATTCTCGATCCTGCTCGTCCCATCGTTGGTCTCAACGACTCGAAGAAGCTGACCGAGGTGCGCCGCGAGAAGCTGTTCGACGAGATCCGCGAAAAGGCCCTGGCCTGGTGCATTGCCCGCGCCGAGGTCGAGGAGATTGACCAGCTGAATATTCTGCATGCCACCATGCTGGCCATGCAGCGCGCCGTCGAAGGCCTGAGCATCACGCCAAAACTGGCGCTGATCGACGGCAACCGCTGCCCCAAGCTGGCGGTGCCCAGCGCGCCGGTGGTCGGTGGTGATGCCCAGGTGCCGGCCATCGCTGCTGCTTCCATCCTGGCCAAGGTCAGTCGTGATCGCGAGATGGCCGAGATGGAGAAGCTCTACCCCGGCTATGGCATCGGCGGGCACAAGGGCTACCCGACGCCGGTGCACCTGGAAGCGCTCAAGCGCTTGGGGGCGACGCCTATCCATCGGCGTTCGTTCGCCCCGGTGCGCGCGGTGCTGGAAGGTAGCTGAGCGACGACTCTCAAGCTGCCCTTTGTAAGCAGGCCCGGTACAATCCGGGCCTTATCGTTTTTGTGTCACCAACGGGATTGCCATGACCGCCAGCTTCGTCCATCTGCGCCTGCACACCGAGTTCTCCCTGGTCGACGGCCTGGTGCGGGTCAAACCTCTGGTCAAGGCCGTGGCCGGCGCCGGTATGCCGGCCGTGGCGGTCACCGACATGAGCAACATGTGCTCGCTGGTGAAGTTCTACAAGACGGCCATGGGGGGCGGCATCAAGCCGATCTGCGGCGCCGATATCTGGCTGGCCAGCCCGGATGAGGATGGCCCGCTGTCGCGCCTGACCTTGCTGGTGATGAACGCCAAGGGCTACCGCAACCTCACCGAGCTTATTTCCCGTGGCTGGGCCGAGGGCCAGGACAACGGCCTGGTGATCATCCAGCGCGACTGGGTCAAGGAGGCCGCCGAAGGCCTGATCGCCCTGTCCGGCGCGCGCGAGGGCGAGGTGGGCATGGCCTTGCTGGCCGGCGAGAGCGACCGCGCCGAGGCCATCCTCAACGAGTGGCTGGCGGTATTCCCCGAGCGCTTCTACCTGGAAGTGCAGCGCACCAACCGGGTCAATGACGAGGAGCACCTGCACGCGGCTGTCGAACTGGCCGGGCGCACCGGCGTGCCGCTGGTGGCAACCAACGATGTACGCTTCCTCAAGCGGGGCGACTTCGAGGCGCACGAGACCCGCGTGTGCATCGGCGAGGGCCGTACCCTCGACGACCCGAGGCGGCCGCGCAACTACTCCGAGGAACAGTACCTCAAGACGCCGGAAGAGATGGCCGAGCTGTTCTCCGACCTGCCCGAGGCGCTGGCGAACACGGTGGAGATCGCCAAGCGCTGCAACATCGAGGTGCAACTGGGCAAGTACTTCCTCCCCGACTTCCCCACGCCCAACGGCATGGGCATCGACGACTACCTTCGGCATGCTTCCTTCGAGGGCCTGGAGGAGCGTCTGCGCGTTCTGCTGCCCAAGGACACGCCGGATTACGAAGCCAAGAAGCAGGTCTATGTCGACCGCCTCAACTTCGAGCTCGACATCATCATTCAGATGGGCTTCCCCGGTTACTTCCTCATCGTGATGGACTTCATCCAGTGGGCGAAGAACAACGGTGTGCCGGTGGGGCCGGGCCGGGGTTCGGGTGCCGGCTCGCTGGTGGCCTACGTGCTGAAGATCACCGACCTCGACCCGCTGGCCTATGACCTGCTGTTCGAGCGCTTCCTCAACCCCGAACGTATTTCCATGCCCGACTTCGACGTCGACTTCTGCATGGACGGCCGCGACCGGGTAATCGACTACGTCGCGGACAAGTACGGACGCAACGCGGTGAGCCAGATCATCACCTTCGGCTCGATGGCGGCCAAGGCGGTGGTGCGCGACGTGGCGCGGGTGCAGGGCAAGTCCTACGGCCTGGCTGACCGCCTGTCGAAGATGATTCCCTTCGAAGTCGGCATGACCCTTGAAGCTGCCTACGAGCAGGAAGAAGTGCTGCGTGACTTCCTCAAGAGCGATGAGGAAGCCCAGGAGATCTGGGACATGGCGCTCAAGCTCGAAGGCATCGTCCGCGGCACCGGCAAGCACGCCGGTGGCGTGGTGATCGCGCCGACCAAGCTGACCGACTTCGCGCCGACCTCCTGCGATGAAGAAGGTGGCGGCCTGGTCACCCAGTTCGACAAGGATGACGTCGAGCAGGCCGGCCTGGTGAAGTTCGACTTCCTCGGCCTGCGCACCCTGACCATCATCAAGTGGGCGATGGAGACCATCCATCGCATCCAGAAGCGCGATGGTGCCTCTGACGAAGAGCTGATCAACATCGACTTCATCCCGCTGGATGACAAGAAGACCTACGACATGCTGCAGAAGGCGGAGACCACCGCGGTCTTCCAGCTCGAATCGCGCGGCATGAAGGAGCTGATCAAGAAGCTCAAGCCGGACTGCCTGGAGGACATGATCGCACTGGTGGCGCTGTTCCGCCCCGGTCCGCTGCAGTCGGGCATGGTGGACGACTTCATCAACCGTAAGCACGGTCGCGAGCAGCTCTCCTACCCGCACCCCGATTACCAGTACGCGGGCCTGGAGCCGGTGCTCAAGCCCACCTACGGCATCATCCTGTACCAGGAGCAGGTGATGCAGATCGCCCAGGTGATGGCCGGCTACACCCTCGGCGGCGCCGACATGCTGCGCCGCGCCATGGGCAAGAAGAAGCCCGAGGAGATGGCCAAGCAGCGCGGTGGCTTCATCGAGGGCTGCGCCAACAACGGCATCGATGCCGACCTGGCGGGCAACATATTCGACCTGGTGGAAAAGTTCGCCGGTTACGGCTTCAACAAGTCGCACTCGGCTGCCTACGGCCTGGTTTCCTACCAGACCGCCTGGCTCAAGGCGCACTACCCGGCGCCGTTCATGGCGGCGGTGCTGTCGGCGGATATGCACAACACCGACAAGGTGGTGATCCTCATCGAGGAATGCCGCAACATGAAGCTGCGCATCGATGCGCCGGACGTGAACACCTCGGAGTTCAAGTTCACCGTCAACGACGACGGGCGCATCGTCTACGGCCTGGGCGCGGTCAAGGGTGTGGGCGAGGGGCCGGTGGAGGCCATCGTCGAGTGCCGCGCGGAGGGTGGACCGTTCAAGGACCTGTTCGACTTCTGCAACCGCGTCGACCTCAAGCGCATCAACAAACGCACCCTGGAGGCGCTGATCCGCTCCGGCGCGCTGGACCGCCTCGGCCCCTACTACCAGGACGAGCTCAAGGCCTACCAGGCCAGCGTCGACCTCAACCGCGCCGTGTTGCTGGCGGCCATGGAAGAAGCGGTACAGGCCGCCGAACAGACCGCGCGCAGCCATGACAGCGGCCACATGGACCTGTTCGGCGGGGTGTTCGCCGAGCCCGAAGCGGACGTCTACGCCAACCATCGCAAGGCGCGCGAGCTGTCGATCAAGGAGCGCCTGAAAGGCGAGAAGGACACCCTTGGTCTGTACCTTACCGGCCACCCGATCGACGAGTACGAGGGTGAGGTGCGCCGCTTCGCCCGCCAGCGCATCGTCGAGCTGCGTGCCGCGCGCGATACCCAGACCATCGCCGGCCTGATCGTGGCGCTGCGGGTGATGAAGAACAAGAAAGGCGACAAGATGGGCTTCATCACCCTCGATGACCGTTCCGGAAGGATCGAGGCGTCGTTGTTCGCCGATGCCTTCGCCAGCGCCCAGGCGCTGCTGCAGACCGATGCACTGGTGGTGGTCGAAGGGGAAATCAGCAACGACGAGTTTTCTGGTGGCCTGCGGCTGCGCGCCAAGCGGGTGATGAGCCTGGAGGAGGCGCGTACCGGCCTGGCCGAGAGCCTGCGCATCCGCGCGCCGCGCGAAGCGCTGCAGGGGGATCGTCTGCGCTGGCTCGGCGAGCTGTTCGCCAAGCATCGCGGTGCCTGTCCGCTGACCCTGGACTACAGCGGCAGCGAGGCCAAGGCGGTGCTGCAGTTCGGCGAGCAGTGGCGCATCGATCCGGCGGACAACCTGATCCAGGCGCTGCGTGACCAGTTCGGCAAAGACAACGTCTTCCTCCAATACCGCTGAGGGGCGGGCCTCGGGCTCGCCGTCTCGGTCTCGACCAGGGGCGCGCTATCCCTTAAGGTAGGCGCCACATGGAACACCGCCCGGCCCCCGGGGCCGCCGATGCTAGACGGACGCCTATGAACCCGAACTTCCTCGACTTCGAACAGCCGATCGCCGACCTGCAAGCCAAGATCGAAGAGCTGCGCCTGGTGGGCAACGACAACGCGCTGAACATCAGTGACGAGATCTCCCGTCTGCAGGACAAGAGCAGCACGCTGACCGAGACCATCTTCGGCAACCTCAGCAGTTGGCAGATCTCCCAGCTGTCGCGCCACCCGCGCCGTCCTTATACCCTCGACTACATCGAGCACATCTTCACCGAGTTCGACGAACTGCATGGTGATCGCCATTTCTCCGATGATGCCGCCATCGTTGGCGGTACCGCGCGCCTGGATGGCCAGCCGGTGATGGTCATCGGCCACCAGAAGGGCCGCGAGGTACGCGAGAAGGTACGCCGCAACTTTGGCATGCCGCGTCCCGAGGGCTATCGCAAGGCCTGCCGCCTGATGGAAATGGCCGAGCGCTTCAAGCTGCCGATTCTCACCTTCATCGACACCCCCGGTGCCTACCCGGGCATCGATGCCGAGGAGCGCAACCAGAGCGAGGCCATCGCCTGGAACCTGCGCGTGATGGCGCGCCTGAAGACGCCGATCATCGCCACCGTGATCGGCGAGGGTGGCTCCGGCGGTGCTCTGGCCATCGGCGTGTGCGACCAGCTGAACATGCTGCAGTACTCCACCTACTCGGTGATCTCACCGGAAGGCTGCGCTTCCATCCTGTGGAAGACCGCCGAAAAGGCCCCGGATGCGGCCGAGGCCATGGGTATCACTGCCGAGCGCCTGAAGGGCCTGGGTATCGTCGACAAGGTGATCACCGAGCCGCTGGGTGGCGCCCATCGCGACCCGGCTGCCGCCGCCGAGTCGATCCGCCAGGAGCTGGTCGCCCAGCTCAAAAGCCTGCACAAGCTGGATACTGCCAAGCTGCTTGAACGTCGCTACGAGCGCCTGATGAGCTACGGCGTCGCCTGACGCGCGCGTCACGTCATCTGCAACGGGCCTTTGGGCCCGTTGTTGTTTAAGCTGGCGGCATGACTGCGCTCGAACTCTCCCTGCTCGAATTTCTTCGCCCCTGGCGCGCGGCACCGGCCTGGCGCATCGCCCTGTCCGGCGGCCTGGATTCGACCGTGCTGCTGCACCTGCTGGCGTCCCTGCGCGAACGCGAAGCCCTGCCGCCGCTGTCCGCCATGCATGTGCACCACGGCCTGCAGTCGGCGGCCGATTCCTGGCCAGAGCACTGCCAGGCGCTGTGCGACCGTCTCGGTGTGCCCCTGCATGTCGAACGGGTGCGTGTTGACGACGGTCCCAGCCTCGAGCGGGCGGCGCGCGAGGCACGCTATGCCGCGTTTGCCGGGCGGCTGGGGGAGGGCGAGCTGCTGCTGACCGGGCAGCACCGTGATGATCAGGCCGAGACCCTGCTGCTGCGTCTGCTGCGCGGTGCTGGTGTGCGTGGCCTGGGCGGCATGCCGCCGAGCCGTCGCCTGGGGGCTGGCTGGCTGGTACGGCCGCTGCTCAGGGTGTCTCGTGCTGAACTGGAGTGCTACGCCCGGCAGCAGGCGCTGAGCTGGGTCGAGGATCCTTCGAACGCCGATACCCGGCTGGCGCGCAACTTCCTGCGCCGCGAGGTGCTGCCGGCCCTGGCGTGCCACTGGCCGCAGGCGGCGGTGAACCTCTCGCGCAGCGCGCAGCACCTGCGCGAGGCCGAGCAGTTGCTCATCGAGCTGGCCGAGCTGGACCTGCTGGCTGCGCGTGACCAGGAGCCTTTCGCTTGGTTGGGATTGCCCTCGCTGGCGCTGGTGCCGCTGTTGGCGCTGTCCGAGCCGCGTCAGCGCAATGCTCTGCGGCATTGGCTGGCGCCCCGGACGCTTCTGCCGGATACCGAGCATTGGGCGGGCTGGCAGGATCTGCGCGATGCCGGCATCGATACCAGCCCGATATGGCGTCTGGCCGGAGGTGAGCTGAGGCGCGCCGACGAACGGTTATGGTGGCTATCCGGGCAGTGGTTGCAGTCGCCAACGCTCCCTACGGCCTGGGATGACTGCACTCAGCCGCTGCAGTTGCCGAACAATGGCGTCGTTCAACTGCTCGGTGTGCCGCCGGCCGGACCCCTGCACCTGCGTTATCGTGCGGGCGGCGAGATCATGGCGCTGCCGGGGCGAGGTCGTCGTGATCTCAAGCGCCTGCTCAACGAACGTGCACTGCCTGCCTTCGTGCGCGGGCGCCTGCCGCTGCTGTATCGCTGCGACGAGCTGTTGGCGGTCGCCAACCTGCCCGGGCTGGACGGTTCGCAGCATGGCGCCTGGCAATTGCACTGGCAGCCGCCGACCAGCGCACAAGGTTTGAGCTGATAGACCCTTTCCGGTAGACTACGCTCCCGTCTTGTTACTGCTTCTGTGGGCTCCCTCGGAACCCGCAGTGCTTTGCTTATTTCAGGTTGGCCAAGGCCAGCCTGCGCTCTTACCCCGGCGGCGCTGACCGCTTGAACGCAGACTTCTAGGATTTTTCATGACGCGCTACATCTTCGTCACGGGCGGTGTTGTTTCTTCATTGGGGAAAGGCATCGCCTCGGCTTCCTTGGCGGCCATCCTGGAGGCGCGTGGCCTGAAGGTCACCATGCTCAAGCTGGACCCCTACATCAACGTCGATCCGGGCACCATGAGCCCGTTCCAGCACGGTGAGGTGTTCGTCACCCACGACGGCGCCGAGACCGACCTCGACCTGGGCCACTACGAGCGGTTCATCCGCACCACCATGACCCAGGACAACAACTTCACCACCGGCCGTGTCTACGAGCACGTGCTGCGCAAGGAGCGCCGCGGTGACTACCTGGGCGCCACCATCCAGGTGATCCCGCACATCACCGACGAGATCAAGCGCCGCGTGATCAAGGGCGCCGGCGATGCCGACGTGGCCATGGTCGAGATCGGTGGCACCGTGGGCGATATCGAGTCCCAGCCGTTCCTCGAGGCGGCCCGCCAGCTGCGTGTAGAGCTGGGCGCCAAGCGTGCCATGTTCATGCACCTGACCCTGGTGCCCTACATCGCCACTGCCGGCGAGACCAAGACCAAGCCGACCCAGCACTCGGTCAAGGAGCTGCGTTCCATCGGTGTGCAGCCGGACGTGCTGATCTGCCGTTCCGACCATGAGATCGACCTGTCCTCGCGCCGCAAGATCGCCCTGTTCACCAACGTGGAAGAACGCGCGGTGATCGGCCTGGAAGACGTCGATACCATCTACCGCATTCCTTCCGTGCTGCACGCCCAGGGCCTGGACGACATCGTCGTCGAGCGCTTCGGCCTGCAGTGCCAGCCGGCCGATCTCTCCGAGTGGGAGCGCGTGGTCGACGCCAAGCTGCACCCGGAGAAGGAAGTCACCATCGCCATGGTCGGCAAGTACATGGAGCTGCTGGACGCGTACAAGTCGCTGATCGAGGCCATGGGCCACGCCGGCATCCAGAATCGCACCAAGGTCAACCTGCGCTACATCGACTCCGAGGAGATCGAGAACGAAGGCACTGCCAAGCTCGAAGGCGTCGATGCCATCCTGGTTCCGGGCGGCTTCGGTCTGCGTGGTGTGGAAGGCAAGATCCGCACCGTGCAGTACGCCCGCGAGAACAAGATTCCCTACCTGGGCATCTGCCTGGGCATGCAGGTGGCGGTGATCGAGTATGCCCGCAACGTGGTGGGCTGGAGTGATGCCAATTCCACTGAGTTCGACCAGAACAGCGCCCACCCGGTCGTTGGCCTGATCACCGAGTGGCAGGACGCCGCCGGTAGTGTGGAAACCCGTACCGAAGCCTCCGACCTGGGCGGCACCATGCGTCTGGGCGCGCAGGACTGCCAGCTGATGGCCGGCTCCAGCGTGCGTGAGTGCTATGGCAAGGACGTGATCGTCGAGCGCCATCGCCATCGCTACGAAGTGAACAACAACCTGCTGCCGCAGCTGGAGGCCGCTGGTCTCAAGGTTAGCGGTCGCTCCGCCGACGGCGCGCTGGTCGAGGTGGTCGAGGCTCCGGATCATCCGTGGTTCGTCGCCTGCCAGTTCCACCCGGAATTCACCTCCACCCCGCGCGATGGCCACCCGCTGTTCAGTGGCTTCGTCAAGGCAGCCCTGAAACAGGCCGGCAAGGCATAAGAGTCAGTCCATGCTCTGCTACGCGTCGGCCCTGCTGCGTTGAAAACAGGCTCGGAATGCTCATTTACTCTCGGTAAACTGCGCTTCCTCACCTGTTTTCGCCTGGCATGGCTCTAGCTCGCGAGAGCATGAACAGACTCTAAGGAAAGGTATATGGCTCAGAAGATCATCAAGGTCGGCGGCATCGAGATCGCCAACGACAAGCCGTTCGTGCTGTTCGGTGGCATCAACGTGCTGGAATCGCGCGACCTGGCCATGCAGGCCTGCGAGGAGTACGTACGGGGCACCGAGAAGCTCGGTATTCCCTACGTGTTCAAGGCCAGCTTCGACAAGGCCAACCGTTCTTCCGTCACCTCCTTCCGCGGCCCGGGCCTGGAAGAGGGCATGAAGATCTTCGAGGAAGTGAAGAAGACCTTCGGCGTGCCGGTGATCACCGACGTCCACGAGCCTTACCAGGCCGCCCCGGTGGCCGAGGTGTGCGACATCATCCAGCTGCCGGCCTTCCTTTCGCGGCAGACCGACCTGGTGGTGGCCATGGCCAAGACCGGGGCGGTGATCAACATCAAGAAGGCCCAGTTCCTCGCCCCGCAGGAGATGAAACACATCCTGCGCAAGTGCGAGGAGGCCGGTAACGACCAGCTGATCCTTTGCGAGCGTGGTTCCTCCTTCGGTTACAACAACCTGGTGGTGGATATGCTCGGCTTCGGCATCATGAAGTCCTTCGAGTATCCGGTGTTCTTCGACGTGACCCACGCTCTGCAGATGCCGGGTGGCCGCGCCGACTCCGCCGGCGGCCGTCGTGCCCAGGTCACCGACCTGGCCAAGGCCGGCATGAGCCAGGGCCTGGCTGGACTGTTCCTCGAGGCCCATCCAGACCCGGACAATGCCAAGTGCGACGGCCCCTGCGCCTTGCGCCTGGACAAACTGGAGCCGTTCCTCACCCAGCTCAAGCAGCTGGATGATCTGGTGAAGAGCTTCCCGCCGATCGAGACTGCCTGATCGGCCGTTTCTCCGGTAAAGTGCGCGCCCGTTGGGCGTACCCTCACGTAAACTTTTGGAGTGCTACACGCGATGGCAAAAATCGTCGACATCAAGGGCCGCGAGGTTCTCGACTCCCGTGGTAACCCCACCGTAGAAGCCGATGTAATCCTCGAAGGCGGCATCATCGGCAGCGCCTGCGCGCCGTCCGGTGCTTCCACCGGTTCCCGCGAAGCGCTGGAACTGCGTGATGGCGACAAGAGCCGTTACCTGGGCAAGGGCGTACTGAAGGCTGTGGCCAACATCAACGGCCCGATCCGCGACCTGTTGCTGGGCAAGGACGCGACCGACCAGAAGGCTCTGGACCGCGCCATGATCGATCTGGACGGTACCGAGAACAAGGCCAAGCTGGGCGCCAATGCCATCCTCGCCGTGTCCCTGGCCGCCGCCAAGGCCGCTGCCCAGGCCAAGGGCGTGCCGCTGTACGCGCACATCGCCGATCTGAACGGCACCCCTGGCGTCTACTCCATGCCGGTGCCGATGATGAACATCATCAACGGCGGTGAGCACGCCGACAACAACGTCGATATCCAGGAGTTCATGGTCCAGCCGGTCGGCGCCAAGAACTTCGCCGACGCCCTGCGCATGGGCGCCGAGATCTTCCATCACCTGAAAGCCGTGCTGAAGGCCCGTGGCCTGAACACCGCCGTGGGTGACGAGGGCGGCTTCGCGCCGAACCTGGCTTCCAACGAAGACGCCCTGGCCGCCATCGCCGAGGCCGTGGCCAACGCTGGCTACCAGCTGGGCACCGACATTACCCTGGCCCTGGACTGCGCTTCCTCCGAGTTCTTCAAGGATGGTCAGTACGACCTGGCTGGCGAAGGCAAGGTGTTCAGCGCCGAAGGCTTCGCCGACTATCTGGCCGGCCTGACCCAGCGCTACCCGATCATCTCCATCGAAGACGGCATGGACGAGTCCGACTGGGCTGGCTGGAAAGTCCTGACCGACAAGATCGGCGAGAAGGTGCAGCTGGTTGGCGACGACCTGTTCGTGACCAATACCAAGATCCTCAAGCGCGGCATCGAAGAGAAGATCGGCAACTCGATCCTGATCAAGTTCAACCAGATCGGCTCGCTGACCGAGACCCTGGAAGCCATCCAGATGGCCAAGGCTGCCGGCTTCACCGCGGTGATCTCGCACCGCAGCGGTGAAACCGAGGACAGCACCATCGCTGACCTGGCCGTCGGCACCGCTGCCGGTCAGATCAAGACCGGCTCCCTGTGCCGTTCGGATCGCGTGTCCAAGTACAACCAGCTGCTGCGCATCGAAGAGCAGCTCGGCGGCAAAGCGCCCTACAAGGGCCGTGCCGAGTTCCGCGGCTAGGCCGGGAATGGTAAAAGGGCAGCGCAAGCTGCCCTTTTTGTATGGATATTCGCGTCCCCATGTCTAACAAAGCGCCTTACTGGCTGTTCGTCGCGCTCGTGCTGGTCCTGGCCGGCCTGCAGTATCGCCTGTGGGTGGGTGAGGGCAGCCTGGCGCAGGTCGCCGAGCTGCAGCGGCAGATTGCCGAACAGAAGGGCGAGAACGAGCGCCTGCTGGAGCGTAACCGCATCCTCGAGGCCGAGGTGCTGGAGCTGAAGAAAGGCATGGAAACCGTGGAAGAGCGTGCCCGCCACGAGCTGGGCATGGTCAAAGAGGGCGAGACCCTCTACCAGCTCGCCGAATGATCGCGCACGAGCTTCCTCCCTTCTGGGTGGTGATTCCTGCCGCCGGTATCGGTTCGCGCATGCGTGCCGACCGTCCCAAGCAGTACCTGCAGCTGGCCGGGCGGACCATCCTGGAGCACACCCTCGACTGTTTCCTTGATCATCCGCGCCTCAAGGGCCTGGTGCTCAGCCTGGCGGCGGACGATCCCTACTGGCCTGCCCTGCCTTGCGCCACTGATCCGCGCATCCAGCGCGTCGAAGGCGGTGCCGAGCGCGCCGATTCGGTGCTGGCCGGACTGCTGTGCCTTGTCGAACTGGGGGCGCAGGCAGGCGACTGGGTGCTGGTGCATGATGCCGCGCGACCCAACCTGGCACGCAGTGATCTGGACCGACTGCTCGCCGAGCTGGCCGATGACCCGGTCGGCGGTCTGCTGGCGGTGCCGGCGCGCGATACGCTCAAGCGCATCGGTGCAGATGGCCGGGTGGCGGAGACGGTCGACCGTAGCCTGATCTGGCAGGCCTACACGCCGCAGATGTTCCGTTTCGCCGCGTTGCATCGCGCCCTCGCCGACGCGCTGGTGGCAGGGGTGGCGGTGACCGATGAGGCGTCGGCCCTGGAATGGGCCGGGCAGGCGCCGAAAATGGTGGAGGGGCGGGCGGACAACCTGAAGATCACCCGCCCGGAAGACCTGGAGTGGTTGCGCCAGCGCTGGGCGCACAAACACTGAGGCAGCAGCAGGGCAGTACGCCCCGCCTGCGAACTACACCCTGAACTGATTGATCAACCGCCGCTGCTGCTCGGCCAGCTTCGTCAGCTCGGCGCTGGCGGCGCTGGCCTCGTCCGCGCCGCCGGCCACCTCCACCGCTACCTGGCCGATATTGGTGACGTTGCGGTTGATGTCTTCCGCGACCGCACTCTGTTCCTCCGCAGCGCTGGCAATCTGGGTGTTCATGTCATTGATCACGGACACCGCCTGAGTGATCTCCTCCAGTGCCGATGCGGCAATCTGCGCCTGCTGCACGCTGTCATCGGTGCGTGCCTGGCTCTGCTCCATCACGTTGACGACCTCGCGGGTACCGTGCTGCAGCTGCTGGATCATCGCTTGGATTTCCTCGGTCGCCTGTTGGGTCTTCTGTGCCAGATTGCGTACCTCGTCCGCCACCACTGCGAAGCCGCGACCTTGCTCGCCAGCCCGGGCCGCTTCAATGGCGGCGTTGAGAGCCAGCAGGTTGGTCTGCTCGGCAATGCCACGAATGGCTACCAGGATGGCGTTGATGTTCTCGCTGTCCTTGGCCAGGGTTTGCACCACGCCCACGGCACGGCCTATCTCGTTGGCCAGTGCTGAAATGGCCTTGGCGGTCCCTTCGACAATGCGCTTGCCGTCGTTGGCCGAGCGGTCGGCATGGCTGGCCGCTTCGGCGGCCTGGGTAGCGTTGCGTGCGACATCCTGGGCCGTGGCAGTCATCTCATGCACGGCGGTGGCAACCTGGTCGATTTCCGCCATCTGGCGCTGGACGCCCTGATTGGTCCGAATCGCAATATCGGCGGTATGTTCAGACGAATCGCTGACTTTCTGCACCGAGCCGACCACGTCGCGGATCATGTTCTGCAGCTTGTTGAGGAAGGTGTTGAAGCCGCTGGCGATCTGCCCCAGCTCGTCGGCACGATCCACTTGCAGGCGCACGGTCAGATCGCCATCGCCCTTGGCAATATCATCAAGCATCGCAGCCATGTCCTTCAGGGGGCGGGCGATGCCGTAGCCGACGAACCAGATCACCAGCAGCCCGAAAGCGGCCACCAGCAGGCCGATCAGGGCCATGCTGAAGGTGTCCTCGTGCGCCTGGGCTGCGAGGTCGTCCTGTAGCTGATGCAGCTCTGCCAGCACTGCCTCGGTTGGCAGTTCGATGGCCAGGGCCCAGCGCGTTGAGGTGCCCGCGACCTGGAAGGGCAATAGCAACTGGTAGAGGTTCTGTCCCTCATCACGCTTGAGAATCGGTTCGGTACCACTGCTTTGCTTGAGACGCTCCAGCAGTTCTGCATCGAGGACCTGGGTCGCGGGCTGGCCTACCAGCTTGGCATCCTCGGTCGCGGCGATCAGGGTGCCGTTGGAGGCAATCAGGGCCAGCTCGCCTGCTCCCTCGTAAAGGCTGGCATTGGCGGTATTGAGCAGACCCTGGATGAAATCGAGCGCCAGGTCGTTACCCGCGACCCCCTTGAACTGGCCGTCCACGATAATCGGCGCGTTGAACGAAGACACCAGGACCTGCTTGCCACCGAAGTCATAGGAGGCAGGGTCGATCACGCAGGGTTGCTTGGTGGCTTTGGGGCACAGGTAGTATTCGCCCTCGCGCACTCCGGTGGGCAGGATTTTCTCGCTCTCCATCTGGGCCGCAGTGAGCGGGGCGACTTTCAATTGCCCAGCGTCGCGGTACCACCAGGGCATGAAGCGGCCCGTGGTGTCGTAACCGTTGGCCTCCTGGCCGGCGTAGAGATCATCGTCCTGATCGAAAGCGTTGGGTTCCCAGCCGATGTAGAGGTCGATCAGCTCAGGGTTCTTGTCCAGATAGACGGAAACCAGATTCGACAATTCGTCGCGACTAAGGCTGACCCTGGCTGCGCCGTCCTCGCCAGGAGCCATCTGGCTGTTCAGGGTGGCGAGCGATTTGGCAACGGTCATCGGCGTCTCGAACTGGCGTTGCAGCTTGCCGACCTGTGCTTCGGCCAGTGCGATCAGGCGCTGATCGATGACCTGTTCAAGCAGTGCCTGGGTGCGATCATGCACCAGATGTTGGGTGCGCGATCCCGCGAACAGCGCGTAGAGCACCAGTGCCACGACAACGGCCAGCACGCTGGCACCCGCCAGAACAACAACTGAAAACTGGATGGACTTGAAGCGCATAGGGACTCCACATCATCGGGTTGCACCGGTCCCTGGTTATCGGCTGCTTTACATCAAAGCATTAGCCCTCTCTGCAACTAGAAAAGATGGCCGATGGTCAGAGTGCAAGCCGGACATTGTTCCTTCGTGTTCGGCGGCCTAGCATAAGAGCCCTGTTTTAACGGAGATCCGACATGCACAACCTGTTTCGCCTGACGGCCTTGACCGTCCTTCCCCTGCTGACGGCCTGCCAGGCCGTGAATACCACCAGCGGAGGCGCGGTGGGCGTGGAGCGCAAGCAGTACATGTTCAGCATGCTGTCGGCCCAGGAGGTCGACAGCATGTATGCCCAGGCCTACCAGCAGACGCTGAACGAGGCTGCCGGCAAGGGGGTTCTGGATAAGAGTAGCCGCAATGCCCAGCGGGTTCAGACCATTGCCCGCCGGCTGATTGCCCAGGCGCCGGTGTTTCGTGCCGACGCTGCGCAGTGGAACTGGCAGGTCAACCTGATCGACAGTGAGGAGCTCAACGCCAATTGCGGGCCGGGCGGCAAGATCATCGTCTATAGCGGCCTGATCGAGCGACTGCAGCTGACAGATGCGGAGTTGGCGGCGGTGATGGGGCACGAGATCGCCCATGCTCTGCGCGAGCACAGCCGCGAGGCCATGTCCAAGGCTTACGGTACGCAAATGGCCACCCAGGTGGGGGCGGCCCTGCTGGGGCTGGGCGACGCTGGCAAGCAGATGGCTGATACCGGCGTCGAATACCTGATGATGCTGCCCAACAGCCGCTCCAACGAGAACGAGGCGGACATCATTGGTCTCGAGCTCTCCGCGCGCGCCGGTTACGATCCGAACGCGGCGATCAGCCTGTGGCAGAAGATGAGCAAGGCGGGCGGTGGTGCGCCGCCGGAGTTCATGAGCACCCACCCCTCGTCGAGCAGTCGCATCGCTGCCCTGCAGGCGGCTATCCCCAAGGTGATGCCGCTTTACGAGCAGGCCAGGAAATAAGGAACAACGGCGCCCTCGGGCGCCGTTGTCGTATCAGGGCAGGGCCTTTTCGGCGAAGGGGCGGCTTTCCAGGCCGAGCTGGGCGCGGAAGCTCTCCATGTCGAACATGGTGCAGATCTCGCGGATATCGCCGTTCGGCGCCAGGGTCCAGAAGGCCATGGCCGAGATGCTGAGGACCTTGTCGCTGGGCGGATAGCCCAGTGCCGGCTTCTCGATGGTGCCGATCAGGGTGCTCCAGGTCACCACCTTGTTGGCTTCGGCGATGCACTCCTCGACGACCACCTCCATGTCCGGCATGGCGCTGCGGATGTTCTGCACCATCTGGACGAACGCAGTGCTGCCCAGTGGATGCCCGACGAACGAGCTCTTGTAGAGAAAATCGGGGCTGTGCATCTGCTCGGCAAGCGCCAGGCGGCCGCGATTCCAGGTCAGGTCGATGTGCTGGCGCACGCGCTTCTTCATCTCGTCCAGTGACATGTACAACTCCCTCCAAGCGGGTACTGCGCAATCCGTTGCACAGATTACCAGCCTCGTGAGTCGTAACAGCCCCCTTCTGTGCGCCAGTTCTCGTCACGCTGCGTCAGAGCGTTCCCGTCAACCCCAGTGCCTGAGAGGCTGCGTACACCGCGAGGAGGGCGAACGCCAGCGCTGCGAGCCGACGAATGAGCGTCAGCGGCAGACGATCGGCAGCGAAGTTGCCGGCCAGCACCACCGGCACGTTGGCGATCAGCATGCCCAGGGTGGTGCCGATCACCACCATCAGGAAGTGCGGGTACTGCGCGGCCAGCATCACGGTGGCAATCTGCGTCTTATCGCCCATCTCGGCGAGGAAGAAGGCGATCAGCGTGGTCAGGAACGGGCCGTACTTGTTGAGGGCGGACGCTTCATCGTCATCCAGCTTGTCCGGGATCAGCGTCCACACGGCCACGGCGGCGAAGCAGGCGGCCAGCACCCAGCTCAGGGTGGTGGCGGAGAAGAAGCCGGCCACCCAGTTGCCGACGGCGCCGGCGGCGAAGTGATTGGCCAGGGTCGCGACCACTATGCCCCAGATGATCGGCCATGGGCGGCGGAAGCGGGCGGCCAGCAGCAGGGCAAGCAGCTGCGTCTTGTCGCCGATTTCGGCGAGCGCGACGATTCCGGTGGGTACGAACAGGGATTCCAGCATCAGGCGTTCCTATAGGGGGCGGGTTTGACTGTTCTATGACACGTACTACCTCCCCGCCCCGGGCTGAGGTGTGCGTGTCATAGGTCTTGTCAAACCCAGGCCGCGAGGGCCTCGGGTCGCATGCGCCATGCTCTGCGGAGCAAGTGTGTTGACGCACGCCGGGTGAGCTGGCGCTCACGGGAGACTACTCCCCTAGGACGGCGCGCATTGTGCCCAAAGCGCGCCGGGGTGGCAACCTCAGTCGTCGCTACCGCGCACGTCCATGGCCTGGTAGGGCACCAGGCGGGCGCCTTTCTTCAGGCGGTAGCCGAACCAGATGGCGAGGAACAGCGGCAGGCTGATGTAGGTGGCGATGAGGCCGGCCCAGTCGATGCCGTTGCCGATGAAGGCCTGGTAGTTCTGCCCCAGGGTAATGACCAGGCACAGGCTGAAGGCGAACAGCGGGCCGAAGGGGAACAGCTTGGCGCGGTAGGGCAGGTCCGCCAGGCGCCCGCCCTGGGCGAGGTAGCCCTTGCGGAAGCGGTAATGCGACACGGCGATGCCCAGCCAGGCGATGAATCCACACATTCCCGAGGTGTTCAGCAGCCAGGTGTACAGGGTGCTGTCACCGACGATGGAAGTGAAGAAGCACAGGGCGCCCACCAGGGTGGTGGCATACAGCGCGTTGCGCGGCACGCCGTTGGCGGAGAGGCGGGCGAACAAGCGCGGCGCCTTGCCCTGCATGGCCAGGGTGTAGAGCATGCGGGTGGAGGCATACATGCCCGAGTTGCCGGCCGAGAGGATGGCGGTGAGGATGACCGCGTTCATCACGCTGGCTGCGGCGGCAAAGCCGGCGCGTTCGAACAGCAGGGTGAAGGGCGAGACGCTGATGTCGCTGGCATCGTTCTGCAGCAGGCTCGGCTCGTTGTAGGGGATCAGCATGCCGATCACGAAGATCGCCAGGATGTAGAACATCAGGATGCGCCAGAACACCTGGCGGATGGCGATGGGAATGTTGCGCTTCGGGTTTTCCGACTCGGCGGCGGCGATGCCGATCAGCTCGGTGCCCTGGAACGAGAAGCCGGCGATCATCGCCACCCCGACCATGGCCTGCAGGCCGCCGACGAAAGGCGCGTCGCCGGTGGTGAAGTTGCTGAAACCGGGCGACTCGATGCCGCCCATGATGCCGAAGATGGTGGCCAGGCCGATGCCGATGAAGACGATCACCGTCACCACTTTGATCAGTGCGAACCAGAACTCGCTCTCGCCGAAGCCCTTCACCGATAAGACGTTGAGCAGGAACATCAGGCCGAGGAACAGCGCGCTCCAGTAGATGCCAGGCACCTCCGGCAGCCAGAAGCTCATGATCAGCTGCGCCGCCACCAGCTCGGCGGCGATGGTCACCGCCCAGTTGTACCAGTAGTTCCAGCCCAGGGCGAAACCGAAGCCATCGTCGACGAAACGGCTGCCATAGGTGCTGAACGAGCCGGATACCGGCATGTGCGCCGCCATCTCGCCGAGGCTGGTCATGAGGAAGTACACCATCACCCCGATCAGCGCATAGGCCAGCAGCGCTCCGCCTGGGCCGGCGCTGGCCACGGTGGCGCCGGAGGCGACGAACAGGCCGGTACCGATGGAGCCGCCGATGGCGATCATGTTCAGGTGGCGGGGCTTGAGCGCGCGTTGCAGATGCGGCTGCGGGGTACTGCTATCGGTCACGAAAAATGGCTCCGGAGCGTCGACCTGCGGGCGGACGCTCAAGTGGGTGCGGATGAAAGGTTTAGCGGCGACGGGCGCTGTAGATGCGGAAGCCGTCGGCCTCGATCAGCGTCTTGCAGGGGCCCAGGTGCTGTTCGATCAGCGGTGGGTATTTGAGGAAGCTGTTGGCCACCAGGCGCAGCTCGCCGCCCTTGTCCAGGTGGCGGGCAGCCTGGCGCAGCAGGTGTTCGCTGGCCTGGTAGTCGGTGTGCACGCCGCTGTGGAACGGCGGGTTGCTGACGATGGCGGCGAGGCCCGTGGGCGCTGCGTCGATGCCGTCGCCGGCGATCACCTCGGCGTCCAGGCCATTGGCGGCCAGGGTCAGGCGGCTGCTCTCGACGGCGAAGGCATCGACATCGAGCAGGGTCAGTTGGCTCTGCGGGTAGCGGCGCTTGAGCGTCGCACCGAGCACCCCGGCGCCGCAGCCGAAGTCGAGCAGATGGCCCTGCGGCAGACCGTCCAGCTGCTCCAGCAGCAGGGCGCTGCCGCGGTCCAGGCGGCCATGGCTGAATACGCCGGGCAGGCTGATGACCGGCAACGGGCCGTCGGCCAGCGGCAGCTCGAAACGCTGGGCCAGGCTGTGCAGGTCGGGTACTGCGGGGGCGTGCTCCACCGTCACCTGCCACAGCTGGCAGTGGCGGGCGCTGTCCAGTTTGCGCGGCTTGCCATACACGGCCAGCTGCTTGGCGGCGCGCTCGATGCCCGCGCGCTTCTCGCCAACCAGATACAACTCGCGGCCGGCCAGGCGCGCGGCCAGGGCCTGCAGCAGGTAATCGGTGAGTTCGCGCGACTTGGGCAGGAACAGCACGGCGCTGTCGAACACGGTTTCGGGCGCGCCGGTGCCGAACTGGCAGCGCCCGGCAAAGCGCGCCTGCAGCGCATTCTGCTCGCCGGCATGCCAGCTCCAGCCATGGGCGCGCGGCAACTGGCCGAGCAGGTCGTCGGCCGGCAGGCCAGCCAGCAGCAGCTCGCCCTGGAACAGCTCCGCCTGGCGCAGCAGCACCTCGCTTCGTGGGTCCATGGCCATCTCCCGGTAAAAAAGCCGCGTAGTTTACCCGTTGACCACGCGGATGGGGGCGCTGGCGAAGAAGGCGCGGGCATTCTCCGACAGCTGGCCGACGATGCGTTGGCGCGCCTCGCGGCTGCCCCAGGCGTTGTGCGGGGTGATGATCAGGCGCGGGATATCGTCCGCCAGCAGCGGGTTGCCATGGCGCGGCGGTTCCTCGCTGAGCACATCGAAGGCCGCGCCGCCCAGGTGCCCGGCGCGCAGGGCATCGGCCAGGGCCTGTTCGTCGACCAGGCCGCCACGGGCGGTGTTGAGCAGCAGGGCATGAGGCTTGAGCAGCGCCAGTTCGGCGGCACCGATGAGGTGGCGGGTCTGCTCGGTCAATGGGCAGTGCAGGCTGAGTGCATCGACCTGCGGCAGCAGCTCCCCCAGCGGCAGGCGGTCGGCGCGGGCGGGGCGGCCGGGCAGGGCGCCATACAGCACGCGCATCCCCAGGGCCTCGGCCAGGCGTGCAAAGGCACCGCCCAGTTCGCCATGGCCGAGGATGCCGAGGGTCTTGCCCTGCAGTTCGATGATCGGGAAGTCGAGCAGGCAGAACTGGCTGGCGCGCTGCCAGGCGCCCGCACGAACCGCCGCCTGGTAGTCAGGCAGACGGGTGGCCAGGGCGAGCAGCAGCATCAGCGCGTGCTGGGCCACCGAGGCGGTGCCGTAGCCCTGGCAATTGGCGACCGTGATGCCGCGCTCGTGGGCGGCGGCCAGGTCGATGTTGTTGGTGCCGGTGGCGGACACCAGAATCAGCTTAAGTTCGGGGCAGGCGGCCAGGGTGTCCGCATCCAGGCGCACCTTGTTGCTGATCGCCACCTGGGCGCCCTGCAGGCGCTCGACGACCTGCTCGCGGGTGCTGGCGTCATGCAGGATCAGTTCGCCGAACACCTGGCGCAGCGGCGCCAGGTCGAGATCGCCGAGGTCGAGGGAGGCGTGGTCGAGAAAGACCGCGCGAGGGCTATTGCTCATCAGCTGTACCTGTTGCGAATGGCGGGGGCTGGCGTAAGGTTGCCAGCCTGTTCGATCGATTCCCACCCCTAGGAGGCCTCATGTACTGGGCAGAGTTTCTTACCGTGGCGCTGATCCACCTGCTGGCCGTGGCCAGCCCGGGGCCGGATTTCGCCATCGTGGTGCGCGAGAGTGTGGCCCATGGTCGCCGCGCCGGTACCTGGACGGCACTGGGCGTTGGCACCGGCATCTTCGTCCATGTGGCTTATTCGCTGCTCGGCATCGGCCTGATCGTGTCGCAGTCCATCGTGCTGTTCAACGCGCTGAAGTGGCTGGCGGCGGCCTACCTGTTCTACATCGGCATCAAGGCCCTGCGCGCCAAGCCGGCGGCACCGGGCAGCCTGGAGGTGGTTGGCGATGGCGCCGAGCGCTCGCCGCGTGGAGCCTTCATGACCGGCTTCGTCACCAATGGCCTGAACCCCAAGGCCACGCTGTTCTTCCTTTCCCTGTTCACCGTGGTTATCAACCCGCATACGCCGCTGGCAGTGCAGGCCGGCTATGGCGTCTACCTGGCCTTTGCCACGGCGATCTGGTTCTGCCTGGTGGCGCTGTTGTTCAGCCAGCGCCGGGTGCGCGCCGGTTTTGCCCGCTTGGGGCACTGGTTCGACCGGCTGATGGGCGCGGTGCTGGTGGGTCTGGGCGTAAAGCTGGCCTTTACCGAGCTGCGCTGAGCAGTCGCCCATAAAAAAGCCCCGCCTAGGCGGGGCTTTTCATTTGCGCGCCGGTTACAGCAGTTCGATCGCCACGGCAGTCGCCTCACCGCCGCCGATGCACAGCGAGGCTACACCGCGCTTGCCGCCCTTCTTCTGCAGGGCGTTGATCAGGGTGATGATCAGGCGTGAGCCGGTGGAACCCACCGGGTGGCCCTGGGCGCAGGCGCCGCCGTAAACGTTGACTTTGGCGTGGTCCAGGCCGTGTTCGCGCATGGCCAGCATGGTGACCATGGCGAAGGCTTCGTTGATCTCGTACAGGTCGACGTCGTCCTTGCTCCATCCGGTCTTCTTGAACAGGTTGCTCATGGCGCCGATCGGCGCGATGGTGAACTCGCTCGGGTCCTGGCTCTGGGTAGCATGGGCGACGATCTTCGCCAGCGGCTTGAGGCCGCGCTTGGCGGCTTCCTCGGCGGTCATCAGGACCAGGGCACTGGCGCCGTCGGAGATCGAGCTGGCATTGGCGGCGGTGATGGTGCCGTCCTTCTTGAAGGCTGGCTTGAGGGTCGGAATCTTGTCCAGGTTGGCGGTCAGCGGTTGTTCGTCATCCTTTACCACCACTTCGCCCTTGCGGCTGGTGACGGTGACCGGGACGATCTCGCTGGCCAGTTCACCGCTCTGGATGGCGGCCTGGGCGCGTTTCAGCGATTCGATGGCGTAGGCGTCCATTTCCTCGCGGGTGATGCCGTACTTGTCCGCGGTTTCCTGGGCGAAGGAGCCCATCAGGCGGCCGGTGCGGGCATCTTCCAGGCCGTCGAAGAACATGTGGTCCTTGATCTCACCATGGCCCATGCGCAGGCCGGTGCGGGCCTTCTCGATGATGTAGGGGGCGTTGGACATGCTTTCCATGCCGCCGGCCACCATGACGTCGTTGCTGCCGGCCTTGAGCGCGTCGAACGCCTGCATCACGGCCTTCATGCCGGAGCCGCACAGCTTGTTGATGGTGGTGCAGCCGGTGGCGGCGGGTAGGCCGGCGCCCAGCGAGGCCTGGCGGGCCGGGCCCTGCTTGAGGCCGGCGGGGAGTACGCAGCCCATGATCACCTCCTGCACGTCGGCAGGCTGGATACCGGCACGGGCCACGGCCTCGCGGATGGCGAGGGCGCCCAGCTCCACGGCAGGCACGCTGGACAGGCTGCCCTGGAAACCACCCATGGGGGTGCGGGCGCCGCTGACGATGACGATATCGGACATCGGTATTACCTCTGAAGAGTGAAGCCGGAACGGCAGGAACGATTCGATTCTACTGCGTGACCGGTAATGGCCAAAGAGTCACGGGAAAAATCATCCTTTGGGTGGATTAAGTCTGGGCTAGAGCGGTTCTAGATTGGCGACCAAGAAAAACTCCAAAAACAGGTTACCGCCATGCTGCAGACCCGTGTCATTCCGCCGACCGCCAACGCTAACCAGGCTCCGCTGCTGATCAAGCGCCTGCTGCTCTCCGGCAGCCGCTACGAGAAGACTCGCGAGATCGTCTATCGCGACCAGATGCGTTACAGCTACGCCACCTTCAACGAGCGCGTTGCGCGCCTGGCCAACGTGCTGAGCGCGGCCGGGGTCAAGGCCGGAGACACCGTGGCGGTGATGGACTGGGACAGTCACCGTTACCTGGAGTGCATGTTCGCCATCCCGATGATCGGCGCGGTGCTGCACACCATCAACATCCGCCTGTCCGCCGACCAGATCCTCTACACCATGAATCATGCCGAGGACCGCTTCGTGCTGGTCAACAGCGAGTTCGTGCCGCTGTACAAGGCGGTCGAGGACCAGTTGACCACGGTGGAGAAGACCATCCTGCTCACCGACGGGGCCGAGAAGACCGCCGACCTGCCCAATCTGGTCGGCGAGTACGAGAGCCTGCTGGCTGCGGCCAGTACCCGGTACGACTTCCAGGACTTCGACGAGAACTCGGTGGCCACTACCTTCTACACCACGGGTACCACCGGCAACCCCAAGGGCGTTTATTTCACCCATCGTCAGCTGGTGCTGCATACCCTGGCCGAGGCTGCTGTGCTCGGCAGCCTGGACAGTGTGCGCCTGCTCGGTACCGACGATGTCTACATGCCGATTACCCCGATGTTCCACGTGCATGCCTGGGGCATTCCCTACGTGGCCACCATGATGGGCATCAAGCAGGTTTACCCCGGGCGCTACGACCCCGAACTGCTGGTCCAGCTGTGGCAGAAGGAGAAGGTAACTTTCTCCCATTGCGTGCCGACCATTCTGCAGATGGTGCTCAATGCCAAGGCCGGGCAGGGGCAGGACTTCGCCGGTTGGAAGATCATCATTGGCGGCAGCGCGCTGAATCGCGCCCTTTATGAGGCCTCCAAAGCGCGAGGCATCCAGCTGACCGCAGCCTATGGCATGTCCGAGACCTGCCCGCTGATCTCGTGCGCGCACATCAACGAGGAGTTCAAGGTCGGCAGTGAGGACGAACGCGTTACCTATCGGATCAAGGCCGGCGTGCCTGTGCCGCTGGTGGAGGCGGCGCTGATGGGGCCGGACGGCCAACTGCTGCCAGCGGATGGTGAAACCCAGGGCGAACTGGTGCTGCGCGCGCCCTGGCTGACCATGGGCTACTTCAACGAGCCGCAGAAGAGCGCCGAACTGTGGGAGCACGGCTGGCTGCACACTGGCGACGTCGCGACCCTGGACGACTTCGGTTTCATCGACATCCGCGACCGCATCAAGGATGTGATCAAGACCGGTGGCGAGTGGCTGTCGTCCCTGGAGCTGGAGGATCTGATCAGTCGCCATGCGTCCGTGCGGGAAGTGGCGGTGGTCGGCATTCCCGATCCGCAATGGGGTGAGCGTCCCTTCGCCCTGCTCGTGCTGCGTGAAGGGCAGACACTGGATGCCAAGGGGCTGAAAGAGCACCTCATTCCCTTCGTCGAGTTGGGCCACATCAACAAGTGGGCAATACCCAGTCAGATCGCAGTTGTTACCGATATTCCCAAAACCAGCGTGGGTAAGCTCGACAAGAAACGTATTCGTCTTGATATCGCCCAGTGGCAAGCCGCGGGCAGTGCGTTCCTGTCGACGCTCTGAGCCCGGAAGACGGGGCATCGGAGCATTTCGCTGCCCCATCCGAGCAAACGCTTGGCTTGTAAATTGCTGTCGCGTGATGAATCTGGTTGGCTCGTTAGTGCGTGACCGACCGGTCTAGAGAGGCTGGGGACTGGAAATCACACTTTAGGGGGATCAAGCCTAGGGGGGTGGTAGCTATAGTCCGTGGCATCCATAACAAAAACACATGGAGTAGCGTCGATGACAACCACTAAACCGTTCTGGCGTATGGCCAAGCTGCCCCTGGCAGTCAGCCTTGCCTCAACCCTCGCTGCCCCGGCTTTCGGCGTCAGTTTCAATATCGGTGAAATCGAGGGTCAGCTCGACTCCACCCTGTCCGTGGGTGCCAGCTGGTCGGTGCGCAGTGCCGATCGTGATCTGATCGGCGTCAACAACGGCGGCCAGGGCCTGTCGCAGACCACTGATGACGGCCGCCTGAACTTCAAGAAGGGCGAGACCTTCTCGAAAATCTTCAAGGGCATTCACGACCTCGAGCTGAAGTACGGTGACACCGGCGTGTTCGTCCGTGGCAAGTACTGGTACGACTTCGAGCTGAAGGACGAGAGCCGCCTGTTCAAGGACATCGACGACTCCAACCGTAAAGAAGGCGCTAAAGCCGCCGGTGCCGAGTTCCTCGACGCGTTTGTTTATCACAACTACAGCATTGCCGAGCAGCCGGGTTCCGTGCGCCTGGGTAAGCAGGTGGTGAGCTGGGGTGAGAGTACCTTCATCCAGAACGGCATCAACGCGATCAACCCGGTTGACGTATCCGCTTTCCGCCGCCCTGGCGCGGAAGTCAAGGAAGGTCTGATTCCGGTCAACATGTTCTACGTATCGCAGAGCCTGACCGACAACCTGTCGATGGAAGCTTTCTACCAGCTGGAGTGGGAGCAGACCGTTGTTGATAACTGCGGTACTTTCTTCTCCCAGGTGGATGTGGCGGCGGATGGTTGCGATGACAACCTGCGCTTGCTGTCTAACAACATTGCGACTGTAAGCACCCTGAACCGATTGTTCTTGGTCCCTGCCGGCCTGGATCCGCTGGATACCAACTCGGAGGGTAACCTAGTTGTCCGCGGTGCCGATCGTGACGCTCGCGATGATGGTCAGTGGGGCTTGGCATTCCGTTACTTCTATGAGCCTCTGGATACTGAATTCGGCGCCTACGCCATGAATTATCACAGTCGTGCCCCTATTCTCAGTGCGACTGCCCCGTCGCAAAGCGTTTATAACGTGGCTAACCGCGTATTGCCGCTTTCTAGCTCGGGTGCTGCACTGGCAATTGCGGGCAACTCCGAGTACTTCATCGAGTACCCTGAAGACATCCGTCTTTATGGTCTGAGCTTCTCTACCACACTGCCTACCGGCACGGCGTGGAGCGGTGAGATCAGCTATCGCCCCAACGCTCCGGTCGCCCTGAACACCACCGATGTTCTTTACTCGGCGGTACGCCCAATCAACAATCCGAACGCTGCGAATCCATACGCTGATGCCTCGGTTCTCAGTGCTGCACCGGGCGCTACTCGCCATGGTTATAACCGCAAGGAAGTAACACAGATTCAGACTACTTTCACCCACTTCTTTGATCAGGTCATGGGCGCTAGTCGTCTGACTCTGGTGGGTGAGGCCGGTATGACCTTCGTGGGTGGGTTGGAGAACAACAGCGTTGCCCGTTACGGCCGTGATCCGGTCTTTGGTCCAGGCGAACTGCCTAACGGCACCTGTGAGCGCCTGAATAATGTGACCGTTGCTGGTGCTGTAGGTAATGCTGACTACAGCAATGCAACTAAGAACTGTAACGACGACGGTTTCACCACTCACAGCTCCTGGGGTTACCGCGCTCGTGCCATCTGGGATTACCCGGATGTGTTCGCCGGTATCAACCTGCGTCCGAGCATCGCCTGGTCGCATGATGTCGATGGCTATTCGCCTGGTCCGGGTGCCAACTTCGAGGAAGGTCGTAAGGCTGTCAGCCTGGGTCTCGAGGCCGAGTACCAGAACACTTACACCGCCAACCTGTCCTACACCGACTTCTTCGGCGGCGATTACAACACCCAGATCGACCGCGATTTCGTAGCCTTCAGCGTCGGCGCCAGCTTCTAAGAGACCAGGATTCTTGAGGGAACACATGCAAATGAAAACAACAAAGTACATGCTGCAATCCGGCGTCCTGGCGCTGTCCCTGCTGGCCACCAGCGTCATGGCTGCCGTTTCCGCCGAAGAGGCTGCCAAGCTGGGCACCACCCTGACTCCGCTGGGTGCCGAGAAGGCCGGTAACGCCGACGGCTCCATCCCGGAGTGGACCGGTGGCCTGCCGAAGAACGCCGGTACTGCCGATGACCGTGGCTTCCTGTCCGACCCGTTCGCCAGCGAGCAACCGCTGTTCACCATCACCGCGCAGAACGTTGATCAGTACAAGGACAAGCTGACCCCCGGTCAGCAGGCGATGTTCAAGCGTTACCCGGACAGCTTCCGGATCCCGGTGTACCCGACTCACCGTTCTGCCACTGCTCCGCAGAGCGTGCTGGATGATGTGAAAGTCAACGCCACCAGCACCAAACTGGTCGAGGGCGGTAACGGTCTGGAGAACTTCAAGACCGCGTACCCCTTCCCGATCCCGCAGAACGGCCTGGAAGCGATCTGGAACCAGATTACCCGCTATCGCGGTGGCAGCGTGCGTCGCCTGGTAACTCAGGCCACTCCGCAGGCCAATGGTTCCTACAGCCTGGTTTACTTCCAGGATGAGTTCACCTTCCCGACCAGCCTGACCGACTACGATCCGAGCAAGCCGAGCAACATCCTGTTCTACTTCAAGCAGCGCGTGACTGCTCCGGCACGTCTGGCCGGTAACGTCCTGCTGGTCCATGAGACCCTGAACCAGGTGAAAGAGCCTCGTCTGGCCTGGCTGTACAACGCCGGTCAGCGTCGTGTGCGCCGTGCTCCGCAGGTGTCCTACGATGGCCCGGGTACCGCCGCCGACGGTCTGCGTACTTCCGACAACTTCGACATGTACAACGGTGCTCCTGACCGTTACGACTGGAAGCTGAACGGCAAGAAGGAGATCTACATTCCGTACAACTCCTACAAGCTGGACTCGCCGAAGCTGAAGTACGCCGACATCATCAAGGCCGGCCACCTGAATCCGGACCACACTCGCTATGAGCTGCATCGCGTGTGGCACGTAACCGGCACCCTGAAGGCTGGCGAGCGTCACATCTATGCCAAGCGTGATGTGTTCATCGACGAGGACACCTGGCAGGCCGCGGTGATCGACCACTACGACGGTCGTGGCGCTCTGTGGCGTGTGGCTGAGGCTCATGCCCAGTACTACTACGACAAGCAAGTGCCGTGGTACACCGTTGAGACGCTGCACGACATCATCTCCGGTCGTTACCTGGCCCTGGGTATGAAGAACGAGGAGAAACAATCCTACGACTTCAACTACAAGGCCGCGACCACCGATTACACCCCGGCAGCCCTGCGTCAGGCTGGCGTGCGTTAATCGTTGCGTGATCGAAGAAGCCGGCCTAGTGCCGGCTTTTTCGTTTCTGGCGGACGGTGTGGACTTCAAATGCAAGACGCGAGCGGATAGTCTGCGGACATTTCGCGCCTGGATGCCGATTCCGCCTGTGACTGACCTGTCCCGTTCTTCCGCTGTCGCCAGCTTTCCGGTTTCCGCCGGCGAGGGGCGCTTCTTCCGTCCCCCCCTGCCTGCTGGTCATGTGCTGCGGCCGCGTTTGTGTGAGCGTCTGGAAGAGGGCATGGACGGGCGCCTGCTGCTGGTTTGCGCACCGGCCGGTTTTGGCAAGAGTTCGTTGGCGGTGGAGTTCTGTGAGCGCCTGCCTGCCCACTGGCAGAGCCTTTGGCTAAGCCTCAACCGGCGCGATGGTGATCCCGGGCGTTTCCTCGAACGCCTGCTGGAAGGGCTGCGTCAGCATTTTCCGCGGATAGGCGATGAGGCTCTGGGGCTGTTGAAGATGCGCCAGCGCCACCAGCCTTTCGCTTTCGAAGAATGGCTGGATGGATTGCTCGACGAGTTGGGCGAACGCCTAGATCCTGCCAGTCCGCTGCTGCTGGTGCTGGATGATTACCACCTGGCTCAAGGTGCGGTACTGGATCGCTGCCTGCAATTCTTCCTCAATCATCTGCCGGCCGGCATGCTGGTGCTGGTGACCAGCCGCCAGCGCCCCGACTGGCATCTGGCCCGCTTGCGCCTGTCGCGGCAACTGCTTGAGCTGCAGGAGCAGGATCTGCGCCTGACCCTCGACGAGACCCGTGAATTGCTTTTCGAGCAGGGGGCCGAGCTGCCTGGCGAGGCGCTGGACAACCTTGTGCAGCGCAGCGAGGGCTGGGCCGCCGGCTTGCGCCTGTGGCTGCTCACTGCCGCCGAGGGTGAGCGTGGTCTGCACGGCGCTCAGGGCATGATCCGCGATTACCTGCTGGAGGAGGTGATCGAGCGCCAGCCGCCCGAGCTGCAGGCCTTTCTGTATGACACCGCCTGCCTCGATCGCTTCTGCGCCGAGTTGTGCGATGCGGTGCGCGACAGCCATGACAGTGCCGCCATGCTCCAGCACCTGCAGGCGCACCAGGTGTTTCTGGTGCCGCTGGACGAGCAGGGCCACTGGTTCCGCTACCACCACCTGTTCTCCGATCTGCTGCGCGCCAATCCGGCCAGCCAGCTGTCGCAGCCGCTGTCTCGCCTGCACCTGCGGGCCTGTCGCTGGTTCAGCAGTCAGGGCCGCCTGGACGAGGCCGTCGAGCAGGCCTTGCGGGCAGGTCAGCCGGATGTGGCGGCCAGTCTGGTGCAGAACTTCTCCGAGGAGCATCTGCTGGCCGAACAGAACGTCGCCATGCTGCTGCGCTGGAAGATGGACCTGCCCGACAGTCTGCTGACCAGCACCCCACGGTTGATCCTGCTCTATAGCTGGGCGTTGGCCCTGGCCTGTCAGCTGGACGCAGCGGAAGACCTGGCCAACCACCTGCAGCGCTTCCTGCCGGCCCCCAGTGGCGCCGAGCAGCAATCGCTGCTGGCGCAATGGCTGGCCATCAGTGGCGTGATTGCTCGCGGTCGCGGTGACAGCGACAACGCCGAGCTTTACTGCAGTCAGGCTCTGGCAGGCATGCCTGGCCAGCACTACGGCTCGCGCCTGCTGTGCCTCTCCACGCTGGCCAACCTGGCGGTGGTGCGGGGCGATCTGTGGCGTGCGCGCGGCCTCAATCGCGAGGCTCTGGAACTGGCCCAGCGTCACGGCAACCCGCTGTTCGAGGCCTTCTGTCACTATGATCGCGGTCGCGTGCTGCTGGCCCGCGGCGAGATACTTCGTGCGTTGGAGGAGGTGCGAGCCGGTCTTGAGCGCCTGCGTGGCCTGCCGAGCCAGCGGGTGTATGCGGTGCGTGCACGGCTGACTCTGTACGAGGGCTTTCTGCTCGCCCTGCGCCTGTGTCCGGAGCAGGCCCGTGAGCGCTTGCAGGCTGGTATCGCCGAGGCGCGCGCCTGCCGTGATATCAGCCTGCTGGTCGGCTACTGCATCCTGGCCAGTCAGGAGGGGCGCCTGGGGCGACTCAATGAGGCATTCGCCTTGCTGGCCGAGGCTGAGCGCCTGATGCATATCTGGGATGTGCCGCCGGTGTACTACCTGGCGATGATTACCGTGACCAAGTGCGAGTTGTGGCTCAGTCAGGGGCAGGTCGACCTGGCTAACGCCTGGTTGTTGCGCCTGGCCGAGACCTACGGCGGTGAGCTGGCTGCCGCCGCGCCCGAGTTCCATCCGCAGCTGCCGCTGCACATCGAGCTGCAGCGTGCGGCCCTGGAGCGGCGTACGGGCCAGCTGGAGGCCGCCGAGCGCCGATTGCGAGCGCTGACCCAGCGCGCCCAGAGCCAAGGGGGGCAACTGCTCGGCGTGTTTGCTCAGGTGCAGTTGAGTCTGTTGCTGTATGCCGGTGGTCGTGAGCGAGATGCCCAGCAGCAGCTGCTAGCCGGTCTGGAGTTGGCCAGCGGTGGCACGCTGCTGCCATTCTACGAACTGCTTGCCCATCAGCCGGCGTGGCTGCGGGCACAGCTGCAAACGGCACCGGCTTCCGCGCTGTGCGAGGATTTGCGCCGCTGCCTGCCGGATGAGCTTGCAGTCGAGCCGCTGCCTGTTGGCACTGCCGAGGCGCTGAGTACCCGCGAGCTGGCGGTGTTGCGGTTGATCGCCCTGGGTTGTTCCAATCAGGAGATCAGCGAGCGACTGTTCATCTCCCTGCATACGGTTAAAACCCACGCCCGCCACATCAACAGCAAGCTCGGTGTGGAGCGGCGTACCCAGGCTGTGGCCCGGGCCAAGGGACTGGGATTGATCAGCTGACCTCCAGCGGGTCGAACTCGCAGCGCCGCTCCAGGATCAGCTGCAGGTTGTCGTGCTGCCAGGGGTGAAAGTCGGCCCGGTAGAAGTCGAAATAGGCTCGCACCAGCGGCTTGAGTATGCCGCGGCTTCCCCACAGCCAACCCAGGCCGTCGCGCCAGATCCGCCAGTTCCACAGCAAACCGTCGCGGCGCAGCATGTGCACCAGCCCCTTGATCGTATCCAGGGTGAAGAAGAACGTGCTCTGCAGCATCGCGCGGCGGCGCAGCCAGACCTTGCCGCAGACTTGCTGGTAGAGGTCGAAGGCCACCGCCTTGTGCTCACTTTCCTCCAGCGCATGCCAGCGCCACAGGCGCGCCATGGTCGGATCGGCACCTTCCAGCCAGTCCGGGTTCTGCAGGATGGCGTCAGCCATGATCGCGGTCAGGTGTTCCACGGCCGTGGTTGCCGCCAGGTGCACCTTGGGCGGTAGATGCCTGCGCACGAAGGCCAGGCGTTTCTTCAGGCGCCGCTCCAGATAATCGAGGTCGTAGCCGCTCTCGCGCAGGGCCTCGCTGTAGTGCTGGTGTTCACGACTGTGATGTGCCTCCTGGCCGATGAAGCCGCGGATCTGTGCCTGCTGCTGCGGGTCGGTCACCTGGTCGCGGTAGGCGCGCACCGAGTCGATGAAAAAACGCTCGCCGTCGGGAAACAGCAACGACATGGCATCGAAGAAGTGGCTCTTGAAGGCGTCGCCGCTGTGCCAGTGGCGCAGCCAGGGCGAGGGTAGCGCAAATTCGGGCTGACGCGGCTTGATCAGCAGGTCGTGCGGGGTGGGGCAGTGCATGCGGCCTCCCATCTTGTTGTTATCAGTGCGGGGACTATGGGCTTGTGGGCTTTTCCCGGACAAGGTTATCTTCAGCCAAATTGCAGGTCATATCTGGCCAAGGGCTGGCGCGGTGCCTATGAGCAAACCTCTTACTCTGAGTTCCGAGCTGGTGCCAGTGGCCTATGCCGAGGCGCTGCTGCAGTTGGCCGGGGAGTTGGGGGCTGGCCGCGAGCAGCTGCTCGCCGTTGCCGGGTTGCGCCCGGAACAGCTGCACAGCCCCACCGGCCGGTTGTCCTTCACCGACTTCCACCAGCTTGCCAGCGCTGCCTTGCTGCGCTGCGACGAACCGGCGCTGGGCCTGTTGCTCGGCTTGCGCCTCAACGCATCGGCGCATGGCATTCTTGGCTACGCTCTGCTGTCCAGTGCCAACCTGGGCAAGGCGGTGCACTTTGCCCTGCGCTACTACCGGGTGCTGGGACTGACCTTCGACCTCGAGTTGGTGGACAGTCCTGACTCACTGGAGCTGCGTGCCAGTGAGTCGATTCCGCTGGGCATGCTTAGTCGCTTCGCCGCCGAAGGTCTGTTCGGCAGCCTGTATGCGATCGCTCAGTTCCTGCTCGGCGAGCCTCCCCAGGGCGTAGAGATCGGTTTTGCCTATCCTGAGCCTGCACATGCCACGCGCTACCAAGAGGCATTCGGCGTGGCGGCGGCCTTCGACCAGCCTTGGCACTGGTTCCGTCTGCCGCGCCATTATCTGGACCGGCCCATGGCCCTGGCCAATCCCGCCACCATGCAGATGTGCGAGCAGCAGTGCGAGGCCTTGCTGGCCAGCCTCGATGTGCAGGAGGGGCTGCTCAGCCGCCTGCGCCGACTGCTGCTGGCGCGCCCTGGCGAATTCCCCAACCTGGACAGCGCCGCCAGCGCCTTGCACACCAGCGGCCGTAGCCTGCGTCGCCACCTGGCTGCTGCGGGCACCACTTACCAGCAGGTGCTCGACGAGGTACGCAAGCGCCTGGCCCTGCAGTACCTGGAGACCACGCACCTGCCGCTGTTCGAGATCGCCGTGCTGCTGGGGTTCAGCGATCCATCCAACTTCCGCCGCGCCTTCCGCAAATGGACGGGCAGGGCGCCGACGGATTATCGTGCCCGCCCCGTGACGCCCGAGGAGAATGCCCGATGACAAACAGCCCGCAACCCAGCCTGATCCGCGAAACCTTTCCCGTCGGGCCTTTGCAGTGCAACTGCACGATCATCGGCGATCCTGTGACCAAGAAGGCCATCGTCGTCGATCCAGGCGGCAATCCTGAGCTGATCATGGCGCGTCTGGACAAGCATGGGCTCAAGGTGGTGAGCATCATCCACACGCACGCCCATCTGGATCACTTCCTCGCCTCCGGGCAGATGAAGGAGAAGACCGGCGCGACCCTGCACCTGCACAAGGATGACCAGCTCCTCTGGGATAACCTGGAGATGCAGTGCCGCATGTTCGGTGTGCCCTATACCCCGGTGCCGGCCCCGGACCAATGGCTGGCCGACGACGAAGAGCTGGCCTGCGGCTGCGGCGTTGCGTTGCATACGCCGGGGCATACCCCAGGCTCCACCAGTTTCTGGTTCGCCGAGGCCAAGCTGCTGATTGCCGGCGATACCCTGTTCCGCCGTGGCATCGGCCGTACCGACCTGTGGGGTGGCGACTATGCGACCCTCGAGCGTTCGATCCGGCGCCTCTACACTCTGGATGAGGATGCCACCGTGGTGACTGGCCACGGACCGGATACCCGGCTGGGTGACGAGATGCGCGAGAACCCGTTCATCCGCGCCTGAGCGGGAATTTTTCCCCGTCTTCCGGCTCTAACAGTGCGTCGGTCCGTGTGGCCGGTAACCCGTCTCAGGAGCAGCAGAACCATGTCCAATACTTCACGCCTGACCATCGCCGCCGTTCTGGTGGCTCTGTTGTCGGGCTGTGCCTCGCAGAACCCCTACGACAATCAGAGCCAGCAAAGCTCCGGTGGCATGAGCAAGACCGCCAAGTACGGCGGCCTGGGAGCTCTCGCCGGTGCGGTGGCCGGGGCTGCGATCAATCATGACAATCGTGGCAAGGGCGCGTTGATTGGCGCCGCCGTGGCCGGTGCAGCGGGTGCGGGCTATGGCTACTACGTCGATAAGCAGGAAGAAGAGCTGCGTCGCAGCATGCAGGGCACGGGCGTGGAAGTGCAGCGCCAGGGCGATACCATTCAGCTCATCATGCCGGGCAACATTACCTTTGCCACTGACTCGGCCGACATCGCCAGCAGTTTCTACGCGCCGCTCAACAACCTGGCTACCTCCTTCCGCCAGTACAACCAGAACAGTATCGAGATCGTCGGGCATACCGACAGCACCGGCAATCACGCCTACAACATGGGCTTGTCGCAGCGCCGTGCGCAGAGTGTCGCCAACTACCTGACGGCTCAGGGGGTTGATGCTTCGCGACTGAGTACCCGTGGTGCCGGTCCTGATCAACCTGTTGCCAGCAATGCCACGGCAGAAGGGCGTGCCCAGAACCGCCGGGTTGAAGTCACCTTGCGCCCCCTGCCTGGCGCGCAGTACTGATCCACAAGGCCCCGTCAGGGGCCTTTTGTTTTCTGGCGCCGGGTGGGGGCGCCTGTCGTCGCAGCTTGTGAGAGAAAAACCTGACTACACTCTCAGCAGCCGCGCCGCTTGGCGCAACGGCTGGCCGCCTCCGGTGAGGGAGGTGGTCTGCTGAAGGAACAGGAGGCCCCATGGACGACGCCGCTCCCGCCTTTTTCTCACGCAGGTTGAGGATGCCCCTGCTGGTCAGCCTGCTGTTGTTTGCCGGCCTGGGGGCTCTGGTGTTGTGGCAATGGCAGATTCTGGAACGCTCCAGTCGGGAGTCTCAGGAGCAGCGCTTCGCGCTGGCTGCTGACGGCGTCGAGTTCAGTGTTCGTGAGCGCATGCGTGCCTACGAAATGGTCCTGCGGGGCATGGCGGGTCTGATGACTGGCAGTGATCGGGTCTCCGATCAGGAATGGCAGCGTGCAACCGATCAACTGCAGTTGCAGGAGCAATATCCGGGTATCCAGGCGATCGCCTGGGCGCCCTATCTCAAGGGTGGCAGTCTGCGGGCTTTCGTCGAGCAGGTCCGCCACGAGCGCCAGGACTATCAGGTCTATCCCGCGGGGGACCGTGAAGATTACAGCGTCGTCGAGTTCATCTATCCGCTGGATTGGCGCAACCGGCGCGTCCTCGGCTTTGATATGTACAGCGAGCCGACACGTCGGTCCGCCATCGTTCAGGCCCGTGATCTGGGCGAGGCCGTACTGACCGGCCCGCTGCGGCTCAAGCAAGAGACGGAGCGGGATGCCCAGACGGGCGTGTTGTTGTACCTCCCGGTCTATCGGCTCAACGCGCCGCTGAGCACGGTCGAGGAACGCAGCCAGGCCCTGTTGGGTCTGGTGTGTGGCTCCTTCCGCATGGCGGACCTGATGCGCGGCATACTCGGCAGCAGTGCCGATTTGTTCGCGGTGGAGTTGATCGATGCGGCCGATGCGAAGACGCCCCTGCTGGCGCTGAGCGAAGCCCGTCAGGCTCCGGCCAGTTTCCGCGCGGTACGTAGCTTTCACTTCTACGGTCGTGAGTGGCGCCTGAACGTCAGCAGCACGGCTGCCTATGAGGCGGCTGTGGCAAACCGTGGGCTACCGGTTGGTCTGGGCAGTGGCCTGCTCGCGGCGTTACTGCTGTCCGTTCTGGCCGGTGGCTTCCTTTATTCGCGTGAGCGCACCCTGTTTCAAAGCGAGCGGCAGCGACTGCGCCTGCAGGAGAGTGAAGAGCGCTTCCGCCTGGTGGTGGAGGCATCGCCCAACGCCATCGTACTGGTTGACCGAGAGGGGCGGGTGACGATGGTCAATCGCCAGGTCGAGTTGTTGTTCGGTCATGAGCGTGATGAGTTGCTGGGACACTCGGTGGAGCGCCTGTTGCCGGACAATCTGCGGCAGGGCCACATTGCGATGCGGCAGGCGTTTCACCAGGCGCCGGAACAGCGGCGCATGGGCGTCAATCGCGAGCTGTTCGGCCAGCACCGCGACGGTAGTCTGATTCCGCTGGAGGTCGGTCTGGACCCGATTCGCACCGGCAGTGAGCTGCTGGTGCAGGCGGTGATCATCGACATCCGGGAGCGCAGGGCTGCTGAAGAGCGTTTCCGCCTGGTCGTCGAGGCTTCACCCAACGCCATCGTACTGGTCGATGCCGATGGCCGGCTGAATATGATCAATCGCCAGGTGGAGCGGATATTCGGTTATTCGCGTGATGAGCTTCTGGGCAAGCCCGCGGACACCTTGCTGCCGGAGTCTGCCCGAGACTTCCGGGCTGCCTTCCGCGAAAGCCTCTCCGTTGAGCCGACGACCCCGGCAGGTGCGGGTAACCGCGAGATCTTCGGGCGGCACCGCGATGGCCATCCGATCCCGCTCGAGGTCAGTCTCTCGCCACTGCGCAACGGTTCAGCCCAGTTGGTGCAGGCGGTGATTATCGACATCAGTGAGCGCAAGGCCGCCGAGCAGCGTTTGCGCGAGCAGGCGGAACAGCTGGCGCTGGCCAATCGCTACAAATCCGAGTTTCTCGCCAACATGTCGCACGAGCTGCGCACTCCGCTCAACAGCATCCTCATCCTCAGCGAGCAGCTTCGCCATAACGTGGCGGGCAATCTGACCGAAAAGCAGGTCAAGCATGCCGACATTGTCTACAAGGCCGGTAACGACCTGCTGCAGCTGATCAACGACGTGCTTGATCTGGCCAAGATCGAGGCCGGTCGGGTGCAGCTCAAGCTGGAGCCACTGAACATTCACGACCTGTTGGTGGAGCTCGATTCCAGCCTGCGCCCGATGGCGGAGATCAAGGGTTTGCGCCTGCTGACCCACCTGGAGCCAGGCGTGCCGAAGATGATTCACAGCGACCGTGGGCGTCTGCAGCAGATCCTGCGCAATCTGCTGTCCAACGCGCTGAAGTTTACCGAGCATGGCGAGGTGGAACTGTCCATCGGCCATTCGATGGTCTCGCTGGACGAGCAGCGCGAGACGCTGGAGTTCGTCGTCCGTGACAGTGGCATCGGTATCGACCCAGCGCAGCATGAGCGAATCTTTCAGGCCTTCCAGCAGATCGATGGCTCCACCAGCCGACGCTTCGGCGGTACCGGGTTGGGGTTGGCCATCACGCGCCAGCTGGTCGAAGTGCTGGGGGGGCAGATCAGCCTGGACAGCGCTCCCGGCAGGGGCTCTCGCTTCATCGTTCGCTTGCCGGTGGTGGCGCTGCCGACGCTTGAGCAGCGCTCCGAATCATCCGATGCCACGCCACAGCGCCAGGGCAGTGGCCCGGCGCTGCTGATTGTCGAGGATGACCCCAACTTTGCCGCCGTGATTGCCGAGGAGGCACAGGCGCACGGCTTTTCGAGCGTGCACTGCCGTACCGGCAAGCAGGCCATTGCCCTGTTGCAGAGCGAGCGTTTCGTTGCGGTGATACTGGACATCCTCCTGCCGGATATCAGTGGCTGGCAGATCTATCGGCGTCTGCGTGGCCTGCTGCAGCACCGCGACGTACCGGTACACATCGTTTCTTGTGTTCCACAACCTCAGGACTGGCAGAGCGAGGGTACGCGCTACCTGGTCAAGCCAATCGCGCGAGAGGACCTTGAGCAAGTGTTCCAGGACATCGTGCTGCCCGATAAGCCCTCGCGCGACCTGTTGCTGGTCGAGGATATCGAGGTCGAGCGCGAGCACTATCGTGAGCACCTGACGCACATGGGCTTCCAGGTACTGGCCCTGAGCAATGCGGAACAGGCTCTCCAGGCCTACGCGGGAAAGCGGTTTGACGCGCTGGTGATCGATCTCGACTTGCCCGACCAGGATGGCTTCGATCTGCTCGAAACGCTCCACCGCGAACGTCCCTTGCAGGGAGTTCAGGTGGTGATCAATACCGGTGTGGATGTGACCCGGCAGGACCTGCAGCGCCTGCGACGCTACTCGGCGGTCGTGGTCCGCAAGAGCGGCGATGATCTGGGGCCACTCAGTGACGCCTTGCAAGGCTTCCTCGCGATCCTTCAGGAGCCCCAGGCCGAGAGCCAGGTGCTGGGAGGCAAGCGGGTGCTGCTGGTGGATGACGATATCCGCAACATCTACGCCATGACGGCGTTGCTCGACGAACTGGGGCTGGTGGTGGTGGCGGCCAAGGACGGTGAGGAGGCGCTGCAGGTATTCGACCGCGAACCTTTTGATCTGGTGCTGATGGACATGGCCATGCCCAACTTGGATGGCTACACCGCTACCCGCATTCTCAAGGGCGAGCGCGCTTGCGCCATCCCGGTTATTGCCCTGACCGCCCACGCGATGAAGGGTGACCGGGAGAAGTGCATTACCGCAGGCTGTGACGATTACCTGGCCAAGCCGGTAGGGCGCCAGGAACTGTTGGAAATGCTACATCGCTGGCTGGCCGTCGGGCAGGCGCCGCAGCAACCGCCACCGGGTTGAGAGGAGGCCGGCATGGCACAGATGCAACTGGAGGCCGCGACCGCGCAGCAGGTGCTGCTGGTGGTGGATGACCGTGAAGAGAATCTGGTGGCCATGGAGGCACTGCTCGGCGACGGGCAGTGGGACGTGCGCACCGTCAACTCGGGGGAGGCGGCCCTGCGCTGCCTGATGGAGGAGGAGGTCGGCCTGGTGCTGCTCGATGTGCAGATGCCGAAGATGAATGGCTTCGAAGTGGCCAGGCTGATGCGTGGCAGCCCGCACACGCGCCACACACCGATCATCTTCCTGTCCGCCATTGCCCACACCGAGGATTCGGTGCTGCAGGGCTATGCCATCGGCGCGGTGGACTTCATCCTCAAACCCTTCGACCCCAAGGTGCTCAGGCACAAGATCGGCGCCCTGCTGGAGCAGGAGCGTCATCGTCACGAACTGCTGCAACTGACCCAGCAACTGGACAGCGAGCGCGCCTTCAACGCCTCGGTGCTGGACAACGCTTCGGAAGGCATCCTGGTGATCGACAAGGAGGGCGTCATCCGCTTCGCCAACCCGGCCATTGCGCAGATGCTCCACGGCGAGGTGGCCGATCTGACCGGGAGTGCATTGCTGTCCTATCTCAAGGCGCCGCAGATGCCGACCGACTGGAAGGACAGCGAATTCTACCGGCACTGGCGCGCCGGCCAGACCTACCGGGCGCACGATGCGGTGCTGGCGACGCTGAGTGGCGACTACCTGCCGGTGGCGCTGTCCTGCTCACCGCTGCCGCAGCATCAGAACTCCATGGTGCTGATTGCGCTGGACATGTCGGTGGTGCGCGACCTGCATGCCCAGCTGGAGTCGCAGGCAATCACCGATGCCCTGACCGGCCTGTACAACCGGCGCGGCTTTCACCAGATTCTGGAATCCACGCTGTCGCGCATCGACCGCAGTGGCAAGCGGATGGCCGTGCTCTACCTCGATCTGGATGGCTTCAAGCGGATCAACGACTCGCTCGGCCATGCAGCCGGTGACCAGGTCCTGCGCAAGGTCGCCGAGCAGCTGAAGACCTGCCTGCGCCCCTACGATTGCGTGGCGCGCATGGGCGGTGACGAGTTCACTGCCTTGCTCGATTCCCTCGATCACCCCGAGGATGCCGCGCGGGTGGCGGAGAAGCTGATCGAGCTGGTGTCGGTGCGGCACAAGGTGGACGGAGTCGAGTTCACCCTGGGCGCCAGCGTCGGCATCGCCTGCTATCCCGAGTGCGGGCAGACAGTGGACGGCCTGCTGCGCTCGGCCGACATGGCCATGTACGAGGCCAAGCGTGCGGGGCGCCAGCAGTACCGCTTCTTCTCGCCGGAGATGAACGGGCGCGCGCGTTCGCGCCTGATGCTGGAGGAGAGCCTGCGCAATGCCATCGAGCAGGATGACTTCGTGCTGGTCTACCAGCCACAGATCGAGCTCGCCACGGGGCGCCTGCGTGGTTTCGAGGCGCTATTGCGCTGGGAGCATCGGGTGGCCGGCACCATCTCGCCGGGTGTGTTCATCCCGTTGCTGGAGGAGACCCGCCTGATCAACCGCCTGGGCGAATGGATATTCGATCAGGGCGTGCGCCAGTGCCAGGCCTGGCGTGAGCGTTTCGGCGAACAGCTGCTGCTCAGCCTCAACGTCAGTCCGGTGCAGTTCGGCATGCCGCAGTTGGTCGACGATCTGCGCCGGGTGCTGGATTTGCACGGCCTGCAGGCCTCGCAGCTGGAAGTGGAGGTCACCGAGAGTGCGCTGATGCAGGATCTCGACACCACCCGCGAGCAGCTGCGTCAGTTACGGGAGCTGGGCGTACGCATCGCCATTGACGACTTCGGGACTGGCTATTCGTCGCTGGCCTATCTGCGTCACTTCGAGCTGGATACCCTGAAGATCGACCGGCTGTTCATCGCCAACATGCTGGGTTCGCCGAAGGACGCGGCGATCGTCAGCACCATCATCGATCTCGGTCACCACCTGGGGTTGGAGGTGATCGCCGAAGGCGTGGAGACCGTCGAGCAACGCGACTGGTTGATCGCTCACCACTGCACCACCATGCAGGGCTTCCTGGTGGCGCCGGGGTTGCCGGTGGCACGCGCCAGCGCTTTTCCGACGCGCCTGGACTGGAGCAGCTGGCGGCCGGACGAGCCGCCGCGCTCCAGCTGAGTTCAGTCGCGGCCGGGGAACTGCCGGTGCAGCTCGGCCAGCTGGGCGTCCTTGGCCTGCCACAGCTGGTTGACCCACTGCTGGAACTGCAGGCGGTACTGCTCGTCCTGGTCGTAGTTGTGGCCGACGAACGCGGCAGGCACATCCAGCTTGGCAAAGCGCACCACCACCTCGCCGACGTTGCCGCACAGCAGGTCCCAGAAACCGGGATTGCCGCCCGGGTAGTGGATGGTGACGTTGACGATGGCATCCAGCTGCTCGCCCATCGCGTCCAGCACGAAGGCGATGCCGCCGGCCTTGGGCTTGAGCAGGTACTGGAACGGCGAGTTCTGCTGGGCATGCTTCTGCGGCGTGAGGCGGGTACCTTCGAGGAAATTGAAGACCGATACCGGGTTGCTCTTGTAGCGCTCGCAGGCCTTGCGCGTGGTGGCCAGGTCCTGGCCGCGTTTTTCCGGATGCTTGGCCAGGAACTCCTTGCTGTAGCGCTTCATGAACGGGAACTCCAGTGCCCACCAGCACAGGCCGATCACCGGCACCCAGATCAGCTCCTGCTTGAGGAAGAACTTCAGCAGTGGCATGCGGCGGTTGAGCAGGTACTGCAGCACCAGGATATCCACCCAGCTCTGGTGGTTGCTGGTGACCAGGTAGGAGTGGCGCATGTCCAGCCCCTGGATACCCTCGACGTCCCAGCGGGTGTCGCGCACCAGGTTCATCCAGAATTTGTTCACGCCGATCCAGAACTCCGCGATGCCATGCATCACCGCGCGCAGCACGCGCTGTGCGGCGGGGAAGGGCAGCAACAGCTTGAGCAGGGCCACGGTGAACAGCGGCCAACAGCAGATCAGGGTGTTGAGGGCCAGCAGCAGGGCGCTGATGACTCCGCGCAGCGGGGCGGGCAGGAAATGCAGCATGGGCTCGGAAGGCTCCTGGTCAGGGGGCGTTCTGTGCGCCCCGTTCGGGTCGAGATACCTGCAGCACTCCCTGCGGCAAGTCGGTCCGGCGCCAAGGTTAACGCTTGTACACTGAACGGCAAGTGCTGTCTTTGACTGTTTGGTCGGTTTGCCGGGGCCGTGCATCTGCGGCGGCGCGTCCGATTCTAGCCCAAGCCGTGCTGCGCAGGCATGCGCGGCCAGGGCTTCCGGCCGCGCTGCGGCGCTGAGTCCGCTCAGACCTCCCGGGACGCCGCCTGGATCGCGGTGAGGGCGATGGTGAAGACGATGTCGTCCACCAGCGCGCCGCGCGACAGGTCGTTTACCGGCTTGCGCAGGCCCTGCAGCATGGGGCCGACGCTGACGCAGTCGGCGCTGCGCTGCACGGCCTTGTAGGTGGTGTTGCCGGTGTTCAGGTCGGGGAACACGAACACGGTGGCGCGGCCGGCGACTTGGCTGTTCGGGGCCTTCTGCCGGCCGACGCTGGCGATGGCGGCGGCGTCGTATTGCAGCGGGCCGTCGATCAGCAGTTGCGGGTTCTGCTCGCGGGCCAGGCGGGTGGCCTCGCGCACCTTCTCCACCTCGGCGCCGCTGCCGGAGTCGCCGGTGGAGTAGCTGATCATCGCCACCCGTGCCGGCACGCCGAAGGCCTCGGCGGAGGCGGCGCTCTGCAGGGCGATCTCGGCCAGCTCGGCGGCATTCGGGTCGGGGTTTACCGCGCAGTCGCCGTAGACCAGTACCTGGTCCGGCAGGAGCATGAAGAACACCGAGGACACCAGGTTGTAGCCCGGCGCGGTCTTGATCAGTTGCAGGGCCGGGCGAATGGTGTTGGCAGTGGTGTGGATGGCGCCGGAGACCAGGCCGTCGACTTCGTCCAGAGCCAGCATCATGGTGCCCAGCACCACGCTGTCCTCCAGCTGGGCCAGGGCCATCGGCGCGTTGAGGCCCTTGCCCTTGCGCAGCTCGACCATCGGCTCGACATAGCGCTCGCGCACCTGCTCGGGGTCGAGGATCTCCAGGCCCGGCGGCAGCTCGATGCCCTGGGCCTTGGCCACGTTGTGCACGTCCTCAGGCTTGGCCAGCAGTACGCAGCGGGCGATGCCGCGCGCCTGGCAGATGGCGGCGGCCTGCACGGTGCGCGGCTCGCTGCCCTCGGGCAGGACGATGCGCTTGTTGGCCGCCTGGGCACGGCGTACCAGCTGGTAGCGGAAGGCCGGCGGCGACAGGCGCAGCTCGCGTGGCGTACCGCAGCGCTGGGTCAGCCAGTCCAGGTCGATATGTCCGGCGACGAACTCGGTGACCTTCTCCGCGCGCTCGCGGTCGTCCACCGGGATTTCCTTGTTCATGCGGTTGAGGTTGGTCGCCGTGTCGTAGGAGCCGGTGCTCACCGTCAGCACCGGCAGACCGCCCTGCAGGGCCCCCTGGCACAGCTCGAGGATGCGTGGGTCTGGCGGGAAGTTGCTGCACAGCAACAGGCCGGCCAGCGGCACGCCGTTCATCGCCGCCAGGCTGGTGGCGAGGATGATGTCGTCACGGTCGCCGGGGGTGACCACCAGCACGCCGGGCTTGAGCAATTGCACGGTGTTGGGCACGGCGCGCGCGCACAGCACGATCTGCTGTACCCGGCGCTGTTCGTAGTCGCCGGCGTTGAGGATCTGTGCGCCGAGCAGCTCGGCCACGTCGCGGGTGCGCGGCGCGTTCAGCTCGTCCTGCCAGGGGATGCAGCCGAGCAGGCGGAAGTCCTCGCCGCGCAGCAGCGGCGAACGCTGGCCGATCTGCTCGGTGAAGGCTTCGATACCCTGGGGATGGCGCACCTTGTTGAGGATCACGCCGAGCACCTTGGGGTCCTTGGGTCCGCCGAACAGCTGGGCCTGGATCTCGATGCGGTCGGACAGCTCAGTCAGGCTCTCCGGTTCTTCGCCCTCCGGCGCCGACACCAGAATGATCTCGGCATCCAGGCTTCTGGCCAGGTGCACGTTGACCCGCGCCGCATAGCTGGCGTGGCGCGTCGGCACCATGCCCTCGACGATCAGCACGTCCATGCCCTCGGCAGCCTGCTGGTGCAGGCGCACGATCTCTTCCAGCAGCTCGTCCAGCTGGCCGTCGCCGAGCATCCGTTCGACCTGTGCCAGCGGCAGTGACTGCGGCGGCAGCAGGCCGTGGGTGCGCGCGACCAGCTCGCTGGAACGCTCGGGCCCGGCATCGCCAGCATGCGGCTGGGCGATCGGCTTGAAGAAGCCGACCTTCAGACCGGCGCGCTGCAGGGCGCGGATCAGGCCGAGGCTGATGGAGGTGAGGCCGACGCCGAAACCGGTGGGCGCGATGAAGAAGGTGTGCATGGGTATTCCTTGAGCGGTCAGGCGGTGAGCAGGGCCAGGGTGTCGAGGGCGATCTGCCGTTCCTCGTTGGTCGGCACCACCAGCACCCGCGGGTGGCCTTCGGCGCCGATGGCGCCGGCGATGCCACGGATGCAGCGGGCATTGGCCTGCGGATCGAGGGCCAGATTGAACAGTTTCAGGTGCTCCACCGTCTTGCTGCGGATCAACGACGAGTTCTCGCCGATGCCGCCGGTGAAGATCAGGCCATCCAGCCGCGGCAGGGCGCAGCTCATCGCGGCCAGGGACTTGGCCAGGCGGTAGCAGAACACCTCGATGGCCAGGGTGGCGCCGGCGTGGCCCTGCTCGCGCGCCTGCTCCAGGCTGCGCATGTCGTTGGACAGGCCGGACAGGCCGAGCAGGCCGCTGTCCTTGTTGAGCATGGCGTCGATCTGCTCCAGGCTCCAGCCCAGGGTGCGGGCCAGGTGGCCGTGCAGGTTGGGGTCGACGTCGCCGCTGCGGGTGCCCATCACCAGGCCTTCCAGCGGGGTCAGGCCCATGCTGGTGTCGCGGCTCTGGCCGTCGACGATGGCGCAGGTCGAGCAGCCGTTGCCCAGGTGGGCCGAGAGCCAGCTGCTGGCGGCGTAGGGCACTCCGGCCATCTCCGCAGCACGCTGGCTGACGTAGCGGTGGCTGGTGCCATGGAAGCCGTAGCGGCGCACGCCGTGCTCGCGGTACAGCTGTTCCGGCACCGCGTAGCGATAGGCATGCTCGGGCAGGCTCTGGTGGAAGGCGGTGTCGAACACCGCGACTTGCGGCAGCTCGGGGAACAGCTTGAGTGCCGCCTCGATGCCCTGCAGGTTGGCCGGGTTGTGCAGCGGTGCCAGCGGCGAGGTGGCGCGGATCGCCAGCAGGCTGACGGTGTCGATGCGGCAGGCTGCAGTGAACTGCTCGCCGCCGTGCACCACGCGGTGGCCGATGCCGTGCAGCTGGCCGCCGGTGGCGTTCTGCACCAGCGGCAGCAGGTGTTGCAGGGCGGTGCGATGGTCGCCTCCCTGCAGCAGCAGGCTGTCCTTCTCACCGTTGTGCTGCCAGTGCAGCACGGCTTCCGGGCTGGACAGGCGCTCGGCCAGGCCGCTGAGGATGAAGTCGGTTCGGTCTTCGCTCACCAGGGCGAACTTGATCGACGAGCTGCCACAGTTGATGACCAGGATGTTGCGTGACGGCATGACTACTCCTTATCCGCTTGCTCTGCCGGTTTGGCGCACCAGCCACAGGTGAACGGCTGGCCCAGATGACGCTGGCGCGCCTGCGGGTCCATGACCCAGGCGCGATTCTGCCATGGGGGCTGATGACGCAGGTGCTGCGTATGGCCGCAGGACAGCTCGGCCACCCAGTGGCCGTCCTCGTCCTGGTGGAAGCCCAGCAGCCGGGTGCCCCGTCTGTCTGCCCCGCGGTCGCTTTCGGCCGTTTGGGCGGTTAGACTTGGCACCTTTCCATTCTCTTGCAAAAGGTTTCCCCTCCATGCAGATCGCCGCCAACAAGGCTGTGTCCATCGACTATACCCTGACCAACGATGCCGGTGAGGTGATCGACAGCTCCGCCGGCGGCGCACCGCTGGTGTACCTGCACGGTGCCGGCAACATCATCGTCGGCCTGGAAAAGGCTCTGGAAGGCAAGCAGGCCGGTGACGAGCTGAGCGTGGCCATCGAGCCGGGCGAAGCCTATGGCGAGTACAGCGCCGAGCTGGTTGCCACCCTCAACCGCAGCATGTTCGAAGGCGTTGACGAGCTGGAAGTGGGCATGCAGTTCCACGCCTCCGGTCCGGATGGCGGCATGCAGATCGTCACCATCCGCGACATCGAAGGCGATGACGTGATCGTCGACGGCAATCACCCGCTGGCCGGTCAGCGCCTGAACTTCCAGGTCAAGGTCGTCAACGTGCGTGACGCCCATGCCGAAGAGATCGCCCACGGCCACATCCATGGCGAAGGCGGTCACCATCACTGATCGCTGAACGGGGTGGCGATACGACTTGTGGTTGTTCCAAGCTCGCCATCCGCTGCTAAGCTGAGTGAACCGAAAAGGCGCCCGCGGGCGCCTTTTTTGTCCCTCAAGGAGTCTGCCATGAGTGCCTTTCACGATCTCAATCTGCGTGCGCTGGACGGCCATGACCTGCCGCTGGCGCCCTACAAGGGCCAGATAGTGCTGGTGGTCAACGTGGCCTCGAAGTGCGGCCTGACCCCACAGTATGCGGGCCTGGAAAAGCTGCATCAGGCCTACCAGGAGCGTGGTTTCACCGTGCTCGGTCTGCCCTGCAACCAGTTCGCCGCCCAGGAGCCGGGCAGCGAGGACGAGATCCGCGAGTTCTGCAGCCTCAACTACGGCGTGACCTTTCCGCTGGGCAGCAAACTCGAGGTCAACGGCCCCAATCGCCATCCACTGTATCGCCTGCTGGCCGGCGAGGGCGCCGAGTTCCCTGGAGACATCACCTGGAACTTCGAGAAATTCCTGGTCGGCCGTGACGGCCGCGTATTGGCGCGTTTCTCGCCACGCACGACGCCGGATGATCCGGCGCTGCTGCAGGCGATCGAAAAAGCCCTCGGCTGATTCGGCCATTTTTCGGCTGATTTCCCTGCGCAGTATTGCCCCCTCGGCGTCCCGATAGCCTAATCGGGGCATCTGCCGAGGAGGCCTCCGATGACCAGCTTCTCCCCCGATGACCTCAGCCTCGGCGCTTCGCCGCAGGCGCTGCGCGCGCTGATCGAGAGCCGCCGCGCGGTGCGCCGTTTCCTTCCCGAGGCGGTGCCCGACGCGGTGATCCGCGATTGCCTGGAGCTGGCGGTATTGGCGCCCAATTCCTGCAACCTGCAGCCCTGGAGCTTCCAGGTGGTGCGCGATCCGGCGCTGCTGTCGCGGTTGCACCCGGTGTGCATGAGCCAGAATGCGGCGAAGGCGCCGCTGATCATCGCCGTGCTGGCGCGGCCGGATACCTGGAAGCAGGCCTGCGCCAACATGGTCGAGTATTGGCCGGAGCCTGAGGTGCCGGGGCGCATCCGGCACTTCTACGCCAAGACTGCTCCCTTCCAATACAACCAGGGCCCGCTGGGTCTGCTCGGTCTGTTCAAGCGCCAGCTGGTGAGGTTGGTGGCGCTGCGCAAGCCGCTGATGCGCACGCCCAACAGCCATGCCGATATGCGCTTATGGGCGGTGAAGTCCACGGCGCTGGCGGCGGAGAACCTGATGCTGGCCTTCCAGAGCCACGGTTACGCGACCTGCCCGATGGAGGGCTTCGACGAGGTACGCCTGCGCAAGGTGCTGGACATCCCGCGCCAGGCCATTCCGATCATGCTGCTGGCGGTGGGCCGCCAGGGCGAGAAGGGCGTGTACAACCCGCGTCTGCGCTTTCCGCTGGAGCAGCACGTCACCTGGCTGTAGCGGCGCCATTTCTGAGGCTCAATCACGCGGATCAATAGTGCTGGGCGGAGCGAGACGACCGGTCATATGCTCGCTGCCATGAACAGCAGCATCCGACTCGACAAGCGTGAACTCATCCTGGCCAAGGGCTCGCAGGTGATGACCCGGCGTGGCTACCACGGCACCGGGGTGATGGAGATCGTCCAGGCTGCCGGCATTCCCAAAGGCAGCTTCTATCACTACTTCGCCAGCAAGGAAGACTTCGCCCTGCAGGCCCTCGACTTCGTCTACCGGCCGCGCCTGATGCGCTATGCCGAGGCGCTGGGCAACAAGGCGCTGAGCCCGCGTGCACGTATCCTGGCTTACTACCGCGAGCTGCTGGCGCATTTCTCGCGTCAGGAGCTGCCCGAGTACCACTGCTTCATCGGCAGCCTGAGCTTCGAGATGAGCGATGTGCTGCCGGCCATCGGCGCCGAGGTCGAGCGTATCCAGCAGGCCTCGGTGGACATCCTGCGCGACTGCCTGGAGCAGGCCCGCGCGGCCGGCGAGCTGGGCGCGGACGAGGACTGCGACAACCTGGCGATCTTCATCGCCAACGCCTGGCAGGGCGTGCTGGTCCGGCTCAAGGTCGGCCGCAGCCTGCAACCGCTGGAAGCCTTCATTCAGCGTCTGGAGCTGCTGCTGCGGCCCTGACGCATTTTTTTGCCCCTCGACGAGACGACCGGTCAGCTGGCCGGCCCAAGGAGAACTCATGACCGCACCTGTTCAAGCCCTGTTCGCGCCCTTCCACCTGGGTAACCTGGAGCTGCCCACCCGCGTGGTGATGGCGCCGATGACCCGTTCCTTCTCGCCGGGCGGCGTGCCCAATGCCCAGGTGGTCGAGTACTACCGTCGCCGTGCCGCCGCCGGCGTCGGCCTGATCGTCACCGAGGGCACCACTGTTGGCCACAAGGCCTCCAACGGCTATCCGCATGTACCGCGCTTCTTTGGCGAGGATGCCCTGGCCGGCTGGAAGCAGGTGGTCGATGCCGTGCACGCCGAGGGCGGCAAGATCGTCCCGCAACTGTGGCATGTGGGTAACGTGCGCAAACTGGGCACCGAGCCGGATGCCAGCGTGCCGGGTTACGGCCCGTCGGAGAAGGTCAAGGACGGCACCGTGGTCGTGCATGGTATGACCAAAGACGACATCCAGGAGGTGATCGCCGCCTTCGCCCAGGCCGCCCGCGACGCCAAGGCCATCGGCATGGACGGCGTGGAGATCCACGGCGCCCACGGCTACCTGATCGACCAGTTCTTCTGGGAAGGCAGCAACAAGCGCACCGACGAGTACGGCGGCGACCTGGCCGGCCGCTCGCGCTTCGCCATCGAGCTGATCCAGGCCGTGCGTGCCGCCGTCGGCCCGGACTTCCCGATCATCTTCCGCTTCTCCCAGTGGAAGCAGCAGGACTACACCGCGCGCCTGGTGCAGACCGCTGAGGAACTGGGTGCCTTCCTCAAGCCGCTGTCCGACGCCGGCGTGGATATCTTCCACTGCTCGACCCGCCGCTTCTGGGAGTCGGAGTTCGAAGGCAGCGACCTCAACCTGGCCGGCTGGACCCGCCAGCTCACCGGCAAGCCGACCATTACCGTCGGCAGCGTCGGCCTGGACGGCGAGTTCCTGCAGTTCATGGTCAACACCGACAAGGTGGCCGAGCCGGCCAGCCTGGAGAACCTGCTGGAGCGTTTGAACAGGCAGGAATTCGACCTGGTGGCCGTGGGCCGTGCCCTGCTGGTCGACCCGGACTGGGCGGTGAAGGTGCGCGATGGCCGCGAGAGCGACATCCTGCCGTTCAGTCGCGAGGCGCTCAAGCAGCTGGTCTGATCCTTCGCAGTACCCCAGGTGCGCCGCGCTGCGGGGCACCCCTCCCAGCCCCGGCACACCGGGGCTTTTTTATGCCTGCACGTCGCGCGCTGCGTGCAGCAGGCTCTCAAAGCGCTCGACGATGGCCGGCCAGCCCTGCTTGCCGGCGTGCTGGCGCGCATTCAGGCGCACCCGGCGCAGGCTCTCCGCGTCTTCCAGCAGCCAGCGGGCGGCCTCGATGAAGGCGGCCTCGTCGCCTGGGGTGGCCAGGGCGCCATTGTGCCCGTGGCGGATGTGCTGGGCGGCGGCGGCCTGGTCGAAGGCGACAACCGCCAGCCCCGAGGCCAGGGCCTCGAGCACCACGTTGCCGAAGGTTTCGGAGAGGCTGGGGAAGAGGAACAGATCGCCGCTGGCGTAGTGCGCAGCCAGCGCCTCGCCGCGCTGCACGCCGCAGAACAGTGCATCGGGCAGCTCGGCCTGCAGCTGGGCGCGCAGCGGACCGTCGCCGACCAGTACCAGGCGCAGGCGCTGCCGTGGCAGGTTGCCCTGCAGCTCGCGAAAGGCGCGGGTCAGCAGCTGCAGGTTCTTCTCCGCGGCCAGACGGCCGACGTGCAGCACGACGATCTCGTCCTCGCCCAGGCCCCATTCGGCGCGCAGTGCGGCCGAGCGCCGGGCGGGATGAAACAGCTGGCCATCGACGCCGCGCGCCAGCAGTTCCAGGCGCTCGAAGCCGCGCCGCTGTAGCTCCAGGCGCTGGCTCGGGCTGGGCACCAGGGTCAGCCGGGAGCGGTTGTGGAACCAGCGCAGGTAGCCGGTGAGCAGGCGCGTGAGCAGGCCGAAACCATAGTGGTCGCTGTACTGCTGGAAGTTGGTGTGGAAGCCGCTGACCACCGGGATGCCCAGGCGCCGCGCCGCGCGCAGGGCGGACAGGCCGAGCGGCCCTTCGGTGGCGATGTACAGCACGTCCGGCCGGTTGCGCTGCCAGCGCCGCAGCAGCTTGTGCAGCGACGAATGGCCCCACTGCAGGCCGGCGTAGCCGGGCAGCGGCCAGCCGCGGGTGAGCAGCAACTGATCGTCGTTGGGCGCGGTGTCATCGGCCTGGCGCGGACGCACCAGCTGCAGCCGGTGGCCACGCTCGCGCAGGCCCTGACACAGGCGGCCGAGGGTGTTGGCCACGCCGTTGACTTCCGGCGGGAAGGTTTCGCTGACGAGGGCGATATGCAGGCTTGTGACATTCATGGCGCCAGTCTGGAGCGGCGCCATGAACAGGCCGTGACGGTGTGGTTACTGCGCGGTGACGTCGCGCTCGCGCACCCAGAACAGGGTGGCGCCGGCCACGGCGGCGGGCATTACCAGGATGTTGACGAAGGGGATCAGCAGCGACAGGTACACGGTGCCGCCGAAGCCCAGGCTCTGCCAGCGCTTCTCGCGCAGCCAGGCGAGCATGTCATCCCAGCTGACCTTGTTGTTGTCGCAGGGGTAGTCGATGTACTGCACGGCCATCATCCAGATGCCGAACAGAATCCACAGCGGAGCGGCGAGCAGGTTCAGCACCGGCACGAAGGTGAGGATCAGCAGCGGGATGGCGCGCGGCAGGAAGTAGGCCAGCTTGCGCAGCTCGCGGCCGATGGTGCGCGGCACCATGGCACCCAGCTCGGCCCAGCTGAAGGGCGGGAAGTCATCGCGACCGCGCAGCACCACTTCCACCTTCTCGGCGAGGAAGCCGTTGAAGGGCGCGGCGATGATGTTGGCCAGCAGGGTGAAGCTGAAGAACATGATCACCAGCACCAGCACGACGAACAGCGGCCAGAGTACGTATTCGAGGAAGCTCAGCCAGCTCGGCAGGCCGGGCATGAAGGTATCGACCCAGCCGCCGAACTGCTGCATGGCCAGCACGATCATGCCAATGAACAGCAGGGTATTCACGGCCAGGGGCAGCAGCACGAACAGGCGCAGGCCCGGGCTTAGCACCAGTTTCAGGCCTTGGGCAAGGTATTGGGGACCGGTCAGGGTTGGGGCGAGCATGCTGATCTCCGCAGCGCTGGTAAAAACGCGCCGACCTTAACCAGTTTGCGGTGATGAGGAAAGCGGCTGCGGCTGGTAGAGACAGGCGCGGTCGCGCTCGCGCTTGGCCTCGTACATCGCGCTGTCGGCGGCCTTGATCAGGTTTTCCGCATCCTGGGCGTGCTGCGGATAGAGTGCAATGCCGATACTCGGCGTAACAAAATCGATACTCAGTGCGCCGATCCGAATCGGCTCATGCAGCGCCTGGCGCAGGCGCTCGGCGAGCTTCTGCGCCACGGCCTCGTCGCCCTCGGTAAGGATCAGGGTGAACTCGTCGCCGCCCAGACGATAGACCCGGTCGGGCTGGCGCAGGGCGCTGCGCAGGCGCTCGGCGATCTGGCGCAGGAGATCGTCGCCGACATCATGGCCGAAGCGGTCGTTGACCTCCTTGAAGCGGTCCAGGTCGAGGAACAGCAAGGCCAGCGGGGTCTGCCTGTCCATGGCCTGGCGCAACTGCTCGGCGAAGGCCTTGCGATTGCCCAGGCCGGTCAACGGGTCGCGGTACGCCATGTCCAGCAGGCGGTTCTGATAGGCCACCTGATCGCTGATATCGCGCAAAATGCCGCGGTAGCCGGTGAAGTTGCCCTGGCCGTCGCGGATCAACGACAGGCGGGCCTCGTAGTAGCCCTGGCTGCCGTCGCGGCGCCGAAAGGGGGCGGCAAAGCTGACGTTTTCGCCGCTCTCCAGCGCATGGCTGAAGAGAAGGCGCGCCCGCTCGATGTCTTCCTGCTCCAGCATGGTTTCATAGGACTGCTCCAGCAGGTCCTCGCTGGGATAGCCGAGCATTCTGCACAGCGCACGGTTGACCGCCTGCACGGTGCCGTCGGGCGTCAGCTCGAAATAGCCATCCTGGATGGCGTCGAGAATCTCGCGATCGCGTGTCTCACTCTGCTCCAGGCGCTCGAACATGCGGTTGATCTCCAGCGCCAGACGCCCCAGCTCGTCATTGCCGCGGTCGCCGATACGCTGTCGCACCGAGCCCGGACCGATGGCGGCGATCTCCCCGTGCATACGCGAAACCCGGCGCAGGATGCCGAACTCCAGCCCCAGGAAAATGAGCAACCAGGCGGCCAGGCCGACGCCGCCGGCCTGGGCCAGGAAGATGGCAATGGCCTGCCGACCCTCCAGATAAAGACTGCGCTCGCGGGTCAGTTCGAGCATCACCTCCGGTTCGCCCAGGCTATTGCTGAACAGTAGGGCGATCTGTTGGTGCCGGGCGTCGAGCACTCGCCGTGGGCTGATTTCGATCTCGTTGATACTGCTCGGGTCTGCGCTGGGCAGGTCGCGCCAGCGGGCCCGCCTGTCGCTCGGCGGCAGCAGCCGCAGTGCGCCGTCGAGTTGGGTCTGCAGGTGCTCCGCGCGCTCGCCGTCGATGAAGTGCCCCGCCAGCAGGGTGCCGGCGCTGGGCAGGCTGCTCTGGTTATTGCTGATCTCGCTCATCACCATGATCAAGGGTACGCCCTGCACTTCGACCAGCTGGCCGCGTGGCCCTGCGCTGGTGGTGTGACGCAAGCGTTCGGCCAGCGCCAGGATGTTTTGGCGCAGCGAAGCGTGGCTGCGGGGCCGGTCGCTGCCCAGTACCAGCAGGTCCGGCAGGTCGGGCGGCAGCCATTGCTCGGCGCGCACCTTGCCGTCGAGGTCGAGAAACACCATGAAGTCGAAGTTCACCCTGCGCAGTGCTTCCGGGTCCATGTTGCGGCGGGTGAAGTCCGGGTGGTTGCCACGCATGAATTCATAGCTGTCGTCCCACTGGGCGTAGCTCAGCAGCAGGTCGAGGTTACGTTTCAGGCTGTTGTCCAGCAGCGCACGCAGGCGTTCTGCCTCGGCCGTGAGCTGGATCGTGTCCTGGCGGTCGAAGCGGCTGAGGATCAGGCTTTGCGACAGCAGGTAGGCGAAGCCCAGGGCGAACAACAGCAGGGGGGCGAACAGCCAGAACAGTCGTTTGCGCAGGGTCATGCCATTGACACCCGGAGGCAGGTATTCAGCCGAGTATAGCCAAGGCCGGCGCTGTGCCCGGGCGTATAGGCCTGGGCTATCGGTCGTATTGAGAATGGACATTTTCACCGCGCCAGGCTGCTGGGTAGCCTTGCCGGCAATCACCCTTTGCGGGGTCTGCCGTACCTTCAAGCCTTCCCCAAGTGCTTTCGGCCGGCCCCTTTTTCTTCAGGAGCCGGTCATGTCCGCCAACCGCCATGCTCGCGTCATCATTCTGGGTTCCGGCCCGGCCGGCTACAGTGCCGCCGTGTATGCCGCCCGTGCCAATCTCAAGCCGCTGCTGATCACCGGCATCCAGGCCGGCGGCCAGCTGACCACCACCACCGAAGTCGACAACTGGCCTGGCGACCCCCATGGCCTGACCGGCCCGGCGCTGATGCAGCGCATGCAGGAACATGCCGAGCGCTTCGAGACCGAAATCGTTTACGACCACATCAATGCCGTGGATCTGGCCGGCAAGCCCTTCACCCTGGTGGGCGACAGCGGTACCTACACGGCCGATGCGCTGATCATCGCCACCGGCGCCAGTGCTCGTTATCTCGGCCTGCCGTCGGAACAGGCGTTCATGGGCAAGGGGGTTTCCGCCTGCGCCACCTGCGATGGCTTCTTCTACCGCAACCGCGAGGTGGCGGTGGTTGGCGGCGGCAACACCGCGGTGGAGGAGGCGCTGTACCTGGCCAATATCGCCAGCAAGGTGACTTTGGTGCACCGCCGCGAGACGTTCCGCGCCGAGAAGATCCTGCAGGACAAGCTGCGTGCGCGCATTGCCGAAGGCAAGATCGAGCTGCGCCTGAATGCCGAGGTGGACGAGGTCCTGGGCGACTCTGGAGGCGTGACCGGCGTGCGCCTGCGGCACCGCCACGGCAACGCCAGCGAGCTGCAGGTCGACGGTCTGTTCGTCGCCATCGGCCACACCCCCAACACCTCATTGTTCGCGGGCCAGCTGGCGCTTCGGGATGGCTATCTGGTGGTCAACGGCGGCCGCGACGGCAACGCCACCGCCACCAGCATCCCCGGTGTGTTCGCCGCTGGTGACGTGGCCGACTCGGTATACCGCCAGGCCATCACCTCGGCCGGTGCCGGCTGCATGGCAGCGCTGGATGTGGAGCGCTACCTCGACTCGCTGTAGTCGTGCGTCGGCATGAACAAGCCCCGCCATGCGGGGCTTGTTCGTTTCAGATGCCGCCCAGCAGGTCGTAGGAGTCGAGCAAGCGGTAGGCGATCTCCGGCTGGCGCTCCAGGCCGCGGCGAATGGCGGCGGGGATGGCCTGGCGGGTCTTGCGGCACAGGCCCGGATGCTCGGCGATCTGGATGGCGATGCCGCGCATGCTGCGCACTTCGTTGAAGCCCGGCGCCACCTCCACGCGAATGCCGAGTTGCTGCTGCATGCGCTGCTGCAGGTGGCGCAGATCGTCGAGGTCGCGCAGGTTCTCCAGGCGCTCCAGCAGGCGCTTCTCCTCGCTGCGGTTGAGCAGGAGGATGCGCAGGTCCGCATCCTGGGTTTCCAGCAGCTGGTCGCGGCCGCAATCACAGGCACCGGGCGGGCAGGGTGGGCGTAATGGAGGCGGGTTGATCATGGGGTGTGATCATAGCCAGGTCGGGGTGCTGTCCGACAAGAGCCTGCTGACGAACCGGTGCCGCCTTGTCTACCAGGGCAGCGGCAGCTGCTGGTAGTCGAGAAAGTGGCAGCCATCGGCGTCGAGATGCGCCTCAATGGTGGCGAGCAGGCCGGCGACGCTGGTTTCGATCTCCAGCGCGGCCTGGTCGCCTCCCATCTCGGTACGTACCCAGCCGGGATGCAGTGCCAGCAGGCAGGCCCGGGGGCGTTCGCTGGAGTGGTCCCAACTCTGCAGCAGGCTGTTCAGTGCGGCCTTGCTGGCGCCGTATAGCGGCATCTCGGCAGAGCGGGCCAGGGCGACGCTGCCCATCTGCGAGCTCATGCAGGCGATCACACCGCCCGCGCGCAGCCGATGCGCCAGTTGCCTGGCCAGGCGGATCGGCGCAACGGCATTGGTGAGAAACAGGGTGGCGACCTCATCGGCGCTGATCTGCGCCACGTCCTGATGCTCTGGCCCCATGATGCCGGCGTTCAGCAGCAGGATATCCAGTGGCTGCGCCGGCAACGCCGCCTCGATGTGCTGCGCGGCATCCGGGCGGGTGAGGTCGCAGGTGATCAGTACCAGGCGTCCGGGATGTTGCTGTTGCAGTTGGTCGAGGGCCGCGTTGCCCGCGCGGCGCGCGACGGCGTAAACCCTGTCGCCGCGTGCCAGGCAGGCGCGGGTCAGGCCCAGGCCGATGCCGCGCGAGGCGCCGGCTATCAGTACCTTGTGCATGCTGTTCTCCGTGTTGGTCCGGCTCATGGCCAGTCCGGCCGCCGGGGCAGGCCCGGAAGGAGTCGAGTGAGCGGCTCGCCGAGGCCCGGCGCGATACGCCGCCGATGCGGGGCTGGCAGAGGGAGGCGCTTGGCGAAATCGATGGAAAGCCCCGATCGCGGGGCTTTCCATGGCTGCCAGCTTACAGGCGCGGGTAGTCGATGTAGCCGACCGGGCCCTGGGCGTAGAACAGCTCGGGGCGTGCCTCGTTCAGCGGGGCGTCCTGGGCCAGGCGTTCGACCAGGTCGGGGTTGGCGATGTAGGGCACGCCGAAGGCCACGGCGTCGGCCTTGCCCGCGGCCAGCCAGGCGTTGGCCTGCTCTTTGGTGAAGCGCTCGTTGGCGATCACCAGGCCGCCGAACTGCTCCTTGATGAACGGCGTCAGGCTGTCTTCGTCTTCACGCTCGCGGGTGCAGATGAAGGCCACGCCGCGCTTGCCCAGCTCGCGGGCGACATAACCGAAGGTTTCGCGCGGGTCGGCATCGCCCATGTCATGCAGGTCGCAACGCGGCGACAGGTGCACGCCGACGCGGTCGGCGCCCCACACGGAAATCGCCGCATCGGTGACTTCCAGCAGCAGGCGCGCGCGGTTTTCCAGCGAGCCGCCGTACTGGTCGCTGCGCTGGTTGGTGCTGCTCTGCAGGAACTGGTCGAGCAGGTAGCCGTTGGCGGCATGGATCTCTACGCCGTCGAAGCCGGCGGCCTTGGCATTCTCGGCGCCGTGGCGGTAGGCCTCGACGATCTCGGCGATTTCCTCGGTTTCCAGGGCACGCGGGGTCTCGAAGCCCTTCATCGGGCGCACCAGGCTGACATGCCCGGCCGGCTGGATGGCGCTCGGTGCTACCGGCAGCTCGCCATCGAGGTACAGCGGGTCGGAGATGCGGCCGACGTGCCACAGTTGGAGGAAAATGCGCCCGCCGTTGGCGTGCACGGCGCGGGTGATGTTGAGCCAGCCGCGCACCTGGTCTTCGGACCAGATGCCGGGGGTGTCCGGGTAGCCGACGCCCATCGGCGTCACCGAGGTGGCCTCGCTTAGGATCAGGCCGGCCGAGGCGCGCTGCACGTAGTACTCGGCCATCAGCGCGTTGGGCACGCGGCCTGCGTCGGCGCGGCAGCGGGTCAGCGGGGCCATGATGATGCGGTTGGGCAGTTCCAGGCTGCCGAGCTTGAGCGGATCGAACAGGGTAGTCATGGTGCGGTCTCCAGTGGGTCAGTCCAGCAGGGGTTCGGCGGCTGCGATGCTGCCGAGAGAAGTCGTGAGCAGGGCGGCGAGCAGTGCCAGGGCGGCCAGCGCGGCAGCGGCCAGGGGCGCACTGGTAAGGCCCAGGCCCAGGCTGATCACCAGGCCGCCGACCCAGGCGCCAAGGGCATTGCCCAGGTTGAAGGCGCCGATGTTGAGGGTGGCCACCAGGTTGGGGGCGGCCTGGCCGAAGTTCATCACGTTGACCTGCAGGGCCGGCACCGCAGCGAAGGCGGCCATGGCCCAGAGCAGCAGGTTGATCTCCAAAGGAATCAGCAGTGGGCTGCTCCAGCGCACCAGCGAGGAGAGGATCGCCAGGGTCAGCAGGATGCCGGCCAGTGCGGTGGCCAGGTTCCAGTCGGCCAGGCGCCCACCGATCAGGTTGCCCAGGGTCAGGCCGACGCCGATCAGCAGCAGGGTCCAGGTGATGCCGCGCGGCGACACACCAGTGACCTCGCCGAGCAGCGGGGCGATGTAAGTGAACAGGGCGAACACGGCGGCAGAGAACAGTACGGTGGTGGTCAGCGCCAGCCACAGTCCGGCGCCGCGCATGGCGGCCAGCTCGCCGCGCAGGTCGGCCGGCTCCTGCTGCTGATTGTTCGGCAGCACGCGCCACAGGCCGATGAAGGCGATCACGCCGATCGCGGTCACCGCCCAGAAGGTCGAGCGCCAGCCGGCGTACTGGCCCAATGCGGTGCCCAGCGGCACGCCGAGCACGTTGGCCAGGGTCAGGCCGGTGAACATCAGGGCCACGGCCGAGGCCTTGCGGTTCTCCGGCACCAGGCTGGCGGCGACTACCGAGCCGATGCCGAAGAAGGCGCCATGGCAGAGCGCGGTGACCACCCGCGCGACCATCAGCAACTCGTAGTCGGCGGCGGTGGCGCACAGCAGGTTGCCGATGACGAAGATGCCCATCAGGCCAAGCAGGGCCAGCTTGCGTGGCCAGTTGGCGGTGACCAGGGCCATGAACGGCGCGCCCAGGGCCACGCCCAGGGCGTAGCCAGTGACCAGCCAGCCGGCGCCGGGGATGGACACGCCGAGGTCAGCGGCCACCTCGGGCAGCAGGCCCATGATGACGAATTCCGTGGTGCCGATGGCAAACGCGGACAAAGCGAGGACGAGAAGCGGTAACGGCATGGGGCCGGCTCCTGAAACGAATCGGTGATGGAAGGGCCCGTCGTGCCGGGCCGGGCTCAGAGTTGTTGGTCGAGGCTGCTCAGGAAGGCCTGGATGACGGCCTCGTTACGCTTGAAGAAGCTCCACTGGCCGACCTTGCGGCTGCTGATCAGACCGGCGCGCTGCAGCGTTGCCAGGTGCGCCGAGACGCTCGACTGGGACAGGCCGCAGCGCTCGAACTTGCCGGCGCACACGCCCAGTTCCAGCGGGTGGTCCTGGTCGGCGAAGTGCTTCTCCGGCTCCTTCAGCCACTGCAGGATTTCGCGGCGCACCGGGTGGGCCAGGGCTTTGATGATTTCGTCGAGGTCGATGGAGTCGGACATGGCGGCGGACTGCGCGTATCGGATTGAGGCGAACTGTATATCGGGCTTTCCCGATACGCAGATCGTTTGTTCCGATAGCGACTATCGACGCTGCTGATGGACAGGCCGCGAGCCTGCGCGTGGCTCGCGGCCTGTACGGGTCATTCGGCCAGCGGCTCGAACTCGTCCTTCACCCGGATCGCGCAGTCCGGGCAGGCGAAGTCTCCCGGCAGGGCGTCCCAGGGCGTGCCGGCCGGGTAGCCCTGGTGCGGCTCGCCGCGGGATTCGTCGTAGCAGTAGCCGCATTCCGGGCAGCGGTAGCGGCTCATGCGGCGTGTTCCTGCAGGCCGTAGCGGCGCATCAGGCGCTCGCGCAGGCCCGGCTGGAAGTTGATGCGCGCCGCATCGCCCTGTACCGCTTCAATCAGCCGCGGGTTCATCAGGCGGAACCACAGCGGCGGCACGTAGGCCAGCAGGAACATGCCGAAGTAGCCGCTGGGCAGGCGCGGCAGATCGGGGAAGTTGCGCAGCGACTGGTAGCGCCGGGTCGGGTGGGCGTGGTGGTCGGAATGGCGTTGCAGGTGAAACAGCGCCCAGTTGGAGAACAGGTGGTTGCTGTTCCACGAATGGTGCGGCTGGCACACCTCGTAGCGGCCATTTTCCAGCTTGCGCCGCAGCAGGCCGTAGTGCTCCAGGTAGTTGGCCGAGGTCAGCTGGAAGGCGCCCCAGAAGGCGCTGAGCAGCAGGAACGGCAGGATCTGCCAGCCCAGCGCGGCCACCAGCGCGCCGTACAGCGCCAGGCTGATCAGCGCCGGCTGCAGCACTTCGTTGTCCAGGCTCCAGGGGCTCTTGCCGCAGCGCGCCAGGCGTTCCTGCTCCAGCTGCCAGGCGCGGCGGAAGCCGCCCGGCATTTCGCGCAGGACGAAACGGTAGATCGACTCGCCCATGCGCGATGAGGCCGGATCGACGGGCGTGGCCACATCACGGTGGTGACCGCGGTTGTGCTCGATGTAGAAGTGCCCGTAGCAGGCCGGCACCAGTGCCAGCTTGGCCAGCCAGCGTTCCAGGGTGCTTTTCTTGTGGCCCATCTCGTGGCCCAGGTTGATGGCGAAACCCAGGCCGCCGCCGGTGTTGATGATCATCGCCAGCAGGCCGGTTGCGCTCAGCGGCTGGCTGGCGACGAACACGCAGATGGCGATGAACGAGGCCCACAGCACCGGCACCAGCAGGTAGGTGATCCAGCGGTAGTAGGGATCGGCCTCCAGCGCCGGGACTTCGGACTCCGGCGGGTTGCTCGGGTCCTCACCGATCAGCGCATCCAGCAGCGGGATGCCGAAATAAAAAAACAGCGGCGACAGCCACAGCCAGAGTTCGCTGGGCGACACCAGCAGGTACAGCGCCGGGCCGATCAGCCCGAAGGTGGGTACGAACAGTGACAGCAGCCACAGCGGGCGCTTGCGGTCACGGTAGGGCAGGGCGATTTCCATGTTGTTCTCTCCGAGGTTCTACGACCTGTGGCCAGCATGGACCGCATTGGTCTTGCGCAGAACCGTTGAGATGGGCAGAAAATCGTCTTATGGTGACAGTTGAGCCCCGCGCCGGAAGCCGCCATGGAACCCAGCCTCGTCCCGCTGCAACCCTGCCTGCACCCGATCTACGCCCGCCTGCTGTGCGCGGCGCTACGCCAGCGCGGCTTCGCCGAGAACGACATCCTCAGCGGCACCGGGCTTGACTGGCAGCACCTGCACCGCGACAACCGCCCGCTCAACTTCGCCCAGGTGCAGCGCCTGGTGCGCCGCGCCATCGTGCTTACCGACTGTCCCTGGCTGGGCCTGGAGGTCGGCTGCGCCACGCCGGTGTCGGCCCATGGCCCGGTGGGCTACGCCGCGGCGTTGTGTCCGGACCTGCGCGGCGTGCTGCAGGTGCTGGAGCGTTTCAGCGTGCTGCGCCTGACCAGCCTGCGTCTGTCCGGTCGCGAGGAGGGTGAGCGTTATCGGGTGACCGGCGAGGAACTGTTCGACCTGGGCGATGCCCGCGAGCACATCCTGGCCACTGCCGCAGGTGTCTGCCTGCGCCTGCTGGAGGCCGTGTGCGGGATGCTGCCGGCGGGCCGCCTGCAGTTCGCCTTCCCCTTCGCCGAGCCGCCCTGGGCTGCTCGTTACTTCGAGCTGCTCGGCCCTGACGTGAGCTTTTCCGCCGAGCACTATGCCGTCAGCCTGCCGCTGGAGTGGCTCGATCGGCCGAGCCTGAGCGCCGATGCCCAGGCCGCGCGCATCGCCCTGCGCGACTGCGAGCACCAGTTGCTCGGTACTCGTCATGGCGGTGACTGGACCAGCAAGGTGCAGCTGCGCCTGCTGGCCTGCAGCGGCAGCTACCCGACCCTGGAGCAGCTGGCCGAGGAGTTCCACCTGTCCGAGCGCACCCTGATCCGCCGTCTGCGCGAGGAGGGCGCCCACTACCAGCTGCTGCTCGACGAGGTGCGCCAGGAGCTGGCCTGCTGGCTGCTGCAGAACACCGAGCTGAGCGTCGAAGCGGTGGCCGAGCGCCTCGGCTATCGCGATACCAGCAATTTCAGCCGTACCTTCCGCCGCTGGCTGGGCATGACCCCCAATGCCTGGCGCAAGGCCGCGGCGTGAACTACCTGGCGCACCTGCATCTGGGCGGCGACAGCCCGGCGCAGCTGCTTGGCAGCCTGTACGGCGATTTCGTCAAGGGACCGCTGGCGGGGCGCTTCCCGGCCGACCTCGAGGCGGCCATCCGCCTGCACCGGCAGATCGACGCCTTCACCGACCGCCACCCGCTGGTCGAGCAGGCGCGGGCGCGCTTTCCCGCCGAGCGGCGGCGTACCTCGGGCATCCTGCTGGACCTGTTCTTCGATCATTGCCTGGCACGCGACTGGACGGACTACCACGATGAACCGCTGCCGCAGTTCACCGGCCGCGTGTACGAAGTGCTGGCGGCCCAGCGCGAACTGCCCGAGCGCTTGGCCAGCATCGCCCCGCGCATGGCGGCGCAGGATTGGCTGGGCAGTTACAGGGATTTCGCCGTGTTGGAGCAGGTGATCGGCGGCATGAGTCGGCGTCTTTCGCGGCCGCAGATGCTGGCAGGTGCGATGAGCGAGCTGGAGCGGCTGTACGAGCCGCTCAGCGACGACTTCCGCGCCTTCTATCCGCAGTTGCAGGTGTTTGCCAGATCCGAGGGTGGATGACGCTTTGTTCATCCACCCTCACGCCGCCCGGTGGATCGGTGAAGCGTGATCCACCCTACGGCGGCAGTACACCGCACGCCATCAGGCCGCCTGCGACTGCTCCTGCGGCTCGCCAAACAGCGCCACCTGCACTGCCCGTTGCGCCTGACGAGCCAGGGCGTTGCGCTCCTGGCCGTGGCTGGCGATCGGGGTAAGCAGCTGGATTTCGACCACTGCGCGCTCGGCGCGGAAAAGGCGTAGCAGATGTGACAGCAGGTCGTCGTCGCCGATGAACGGGGCGATCGGATCGACCTCACCGTTGCGCCGGTAGCGGATCGCCACCGGCTGCAGCGGCACGCCAGCCTCGATGGCGCCGGTCAGCAGGCGACCGTGGAAGGTGCGCACCTGCTGGCCGTCGGTGGTGGTGCCCTCGGGGAAAATCAGCAACTGGCGCCCGGCTTCCAGGTGACGGTGCAGCTGGCGGGCGAGCAGTGTGCTGTCACCCGAGCCTCTGCGGATAAACAGCGTGCCGGCCTTGTGCGCGAGCCAGCCGGCCAGCGGCCAGGTGCGCACTTCGGCCTTGGACAGGAAGGAGATCGGCAGCAGCTGGCCGAGCAGCGGGATGTCGGTCCACGACACATGGTTGCCGACCCACAGGTGCGGGCCCTGTGGCAGCTCGCCGCGTACTTCGACCTCGAACGGCAGGGCGCCGCTCAGGCGGGCGAGGAACCAGCGGGTCAGGCGCTGGCGCAGTGTCATCAGGTCATGCCGGTATGCGCGCTCGACTACGGCGACAAAGCTGGCCAGTGCCAAGCCCAGCAGCAATACCGCCGCCAGCCGGGCCAGGCGCGAGTAGAGACGAAGTCGGTTCATTATTGCTCTCGTGTGAGGGAACAAGAGCCGGAAACCTGTTTCGGGCTCTTGAGCTAGAGCCAGGCAAGGCGAAATGGGGCGAGGGCGCGGAGTTTACGAGCTGTAAATGAGCAGCCCGAGCACCATTTCAACGCAGCATGGCCGACGATCAAGAGATCCGAGACAGGTTTCACACGGCGGCCTTGAAGTGACGGGCGTAACGCGGACACAGCTCGTCGCGCTTTAGCAGGATGAACACGTCGGCCACCTGGAAGTCGCGGTCCCAGCAGGGCTCGCCACAGACCTTGGCACCCAGGCGCATGTAGGCCTTGAGCAGCGGCGGCATCTCGGCGATGACGTTGCCCGGCAGGTCCATGGCCGGCAGCGGGGTGCGCGGTTCGGCGCGCAGGTGTTCGGTGCACAGGTGGCGTTCGCGCAGGCGCTGCATGATCGCCTGGGCCTGGACGCCGCCGTCCTGCATGGGGATGCTGGCGCAGCCCATCAGGTAGCGGTAGCCGCCCTCGTTGAGCACCTCGGCCAGCTCGCTCCACAGCACCGCGATGGTGCCGCCGTTGCGGTAGGCCGGGTCGACGCAGGTGCGGCCGATCTCCAGTACCGGCCCTTCGAGGTGGGCCAGGCCATGCAGGCTGAACTCTTCCTCGCTGTAGAAACGGCCGAGGCTGGCGGCGGCCTGGTGGTCGAGCAGGCGGGTGGTGGCCACCAGCTTGCCAGTGTTCAGATCGCGGACGCCGATGTGGCGGCAGTGCGGGTCGAAATCATCCATGTCCAGGCCCAGCTCGGCGCCCTTGAGCTTGGCATCGAATTCGCTGCTGAATACGGCGTAGCGCAGGGTCTGGGCTTCGCGCAACGCGTCCGGGCCGATCAGGCGCTCGGCGTGCAGGCGGCGTTCGGCAGTTCGGGCGATCTGGGTCATCGATTAGCCTCCGTGAGCCAGCCTGCTATGGGTTGCGGCCGGTCGATGTTGTTGGGCAAGCTCAGGCTAGGAACACCCGGTGTCACCTCCATGAACAATTGGTGATGCTTGCGTGACAGACGACGAGGACTTTGTGATGCCCTGGCAATCTCTGCTGGAAACCCGTGACCGCCTGCCGGCCGGGCCCCTGGATGACTGGTATGCCGCGCTGCTGAAACGGGCGGGCGATAGCAGCCCGTTCGCCCTGGCGGTGCTCGGCGGCTGCCTGGCGGCTACGCCGGGGCTGGCCTTCCTGGCCGGTTACCAGGGCGCCCTGCGTGCCTTGTGGCCGGCGGCACCGCGCAGCCTTGGCGCGCTATGCGTGACCGAGAACCGCAGCTCGCGTCCGGCCGATCTGCACACCCGCCTGGACGGGCTGCACCTGTCCGGCCGCAAGGACTTCGTCACCGCCGCCGAGGCTGCCGACTGGTTGCTGGTGGCGGCGCGCAACGAGGAGCAGGGCGCCCCGCGCCTGGCGGTGGGCGTGGTGCGCAGCGGTGCGCCGGGCGCGCGCATCGAGCCACTGCCGGCGCTGGCGCTGATGCCGGACATCGGCCATGCCCGCCTGCACCTGGACAATGTGCTGTGCGAGCTGTTGCCGGGAGATGGCTGGGACAGCTACGTCAAACCCTTCCGCAGCATCGAGGACCTGCATGTGTTGGCCGCGATCACCGCCTGGCTGTATGGCATCGGGCGCGATGGTGGCTGGCCGGCGGCGCTGCGCCTGCGCCTGCTGGCACTGATCGGTGGCTGCGCCGAAGTGGCGCGACACAGTGCCAGCGAGCCGGTCACCCACCTGCTGCTGGCCGGCCTGTTCGCCCAGTTCGAGGCGCTGCGGCCGGAAGTGGACGCCGCCATCGGCGCCGGACCGGAGTCCTGGTCAGTACTGTGGACGCGTGATTGCAACCTGCTGGCGGTGGCACGGTCGGCTCGCGACAAGCGCCTGGAAAGGGCTGGCGCCACGTTGGGCTTCTAGCGCGCAGTGGCGGCGCGGGGCTGATGCCAGAGCCGTTGCGCAGTCGCCACTCACTCTCGTTTGATCCAGGTCAGTATGTTTGCCGGTGCCTGCGCCTAAGCTCGCCTCGCTCTGTTATCCCGAGGTTTCCATGCGCCGCGAGCCCATCGTGCTGTTCGACAACGGCACCCACCAATGCCTGATGTTCGATGACCTGGTCAGCGGCGAGGGTGTGCAGTCCAACCAGTTCCTGATCACCGACCACGAGCAGTACCTGCTGCTCGATCCGGGTGGCGACCTGACCTACACCCCGCTGTCGCTGGAGCTGTCCAAGCACATCCCGGTGCAGGCGCTGACCTACATCTTCGCCTCGCACCAGGACCCGGACATCATCGCCTCGCTGGACAAGTGGCTGCTGCACACCCGGGCGCGGGTGATCTGCTCCAAGTTGTGGGCGCGCTTCCTGCCGCACCTGACGGCCAACTACCTGGCCCTCAGCCACGGCATCTGTACCTACGACCGCATCATCGCGCTGCCTGATCGCGGCCAGTCGATTCCGCTCGGCAACTGCCAGCTGAAGGCCGTACCGGCGCATTTCCTGCACTCGGTGGGCAACTTCCAGCTGTACGACCCGGTGAGCAAGATCCTCTTCTCCGGCGACATGGGCGCTTCGATGGTCGACGACGCCAGCCCGGTCCAGGACTTCGCCGCCCACGTCCCCAGCATGGCCGGTTTCCATCGACGCTACATGGCCAGCAACAAGGCCTGCCGCTTCTGGGCGCAGATGGTGCGCGAGATGGACGTGGCGATGATCGTGCCGCAGCACGGCCGGCCCTTCGTCGGCCCCCAGATGATCAATGCCTTCCTCGACTGGATCGAGCAGCTGGAGTGTGGACTGGACCTGATGACCCAGCAGGACTATCGCCTGCCGGATTGAACGCAGCGCCCGCGGCGCTGTTGTTCGTCACCCCAGCCATGCTAGCGTCGGCTCCTCTCCGAAACGTGAGCGAGCCCGATGCCCCTTGCCCTGTTGCGTCGCACCCTGGTCGCCGGCTGCCTGCTGGCCGCCGGCCCCCTGGCTGCGCAGAGCTGGCCGATGCCCGAGTGGAACAGCCAGCCCAGCGCCGTCACCCCCGCCTTGCAGGCCCTCGAGGCCTATGCCTTTCCGGCACGCGACGATGCCACCCGCGCCGGTGTGCGCAGCGATGCGCTGCTGGTGATCAAGGATGGCGTGATCGTCTACGAACGTTACGCCGCGCCGACGACCGCGCAGACCCCGCACCTGACCTGGTCGATCAGCAAGAGCCTGTTCGCCAGCGTGCTCGGCGTCGCCTATGGCGAAGGGCGCTTCAAGCTGGACGATGCGGTCGCCAAACACTATCCGCCGTTCGCCGCGCACCCCGACGTGAAGCTCGGCCACCTGCTCAACTGGGCATCGGGCCTGGACTGGCAGGAGGACTACGAATACGCACCGCTGAAGTCCTCGGTGGTGGCCATGCTCTACACCCGTGGCCGTGGCGACATGGCGGCCTTCACCGCCGAGCATGCGCTGGGCGCCATCCCGGGCACGCGCTTTCGCTATTCCAGCGGCGACAGCAACGTGCTCGGCGCCAGCCTGAAGTCGATGGTCGGCGAGCAGGCCTATGCGAACTATCCCTGGAGCGCGCTGTTCGAGCCGCTGGGCATCACTTCGGCCGTGTGGGAGCGCGATGCCAGCGGCACGTTCGTGGCGTCCTCCTATGCCTACCTGAATGCCCGCGACCTCGGGCGTGTCGGTCTGCTGATGCAGCGTGACGGTCGCTGGGGCGAGCGCCAGCTGCTGCCGCCGAGCTGGGTGGCGTTCAACCGCACGCCGTTTGCCAACTACCGGCCCGACCCGCAGAAACCGGGCGAAGCTGTGCCGGGTGGCCAGTGGTGGCTCAACGCAACGCTGGAGGGGGCTGCCAGGCCCTGGCCGGACGTACCGGACGATGCCTTTGCCGCGCTCGGCCACTGGGGGCAGGGGCTTTACGTGTTGCCGACGCAGAAACTGGTGGTGGTGCGCTATGCCGATGACCGCGACGGCAGCTACAGCCACAACGAACTGCTCAAGCGCGTGCTGAATGCCTTCGGAGAACAGCCATGATCCGGCGCCGTCCCTTCCTCTCGGTCTTTCTCCTGCTGCTGGTCGGCGCGGCCCTGCTGGCCTGGAGCAACCGCGTCCATCTGGCTTCCTTCCCCGGCATCGTCGGTGCCTACTCGGCCAAGGAGTACTGCTCCTGTCGCTACGTCAGCGGCAACCCGGCCGAGTACTGTGCCGGCTACGTCCAGCTGTACCTGCCGCTCAGTGCCTTCCATGACGACGTCGAGCGTAAGCGGGTGACCGCCAGTGGCCTGGGTAGCAGCCAGACCGCCGCCTGGCTGGATGCGCGCCAGGGCTGTCAGCTGCAGAGCCAGGCCGATCCGCTCTGATCGGGCCTGCCACACGCTGCAACTGTCCGCTGTTTGGCAAGCCTGCCGTGGGCCGCTATCGTTGCGCTCAAACCGCAATACAAGTGAGCCCATGGTCAAGCCTCTTTCCCTTTTCAGCGGCGCGCTGCTGGCCGCCTGCATGAGCCTGCCGGCGCAGGCAGACTGGTATCTGGACAACGAGTCCTCGCGGCTGTCCTTTATTTCCACCAAGGCCGGCAACCTCTCCGAGGTGCATCGCTTTCTCACCCTGCATGGCCGTATCGACGCCAAGGGCGCCGCGCGCCTGCGCGTCGAAATGGAGTCGGTGAGCACTGGCATTCCGGTGCGCGACGAGCGCCTGCGCAGCCTGCTGTTCAAGACGAAGGAATTTCCTGACGCACACATCATGGCCCAGCTCAACCTGGCGCCGATTACCGACTTGGCCCCGGGTGCCCAGCTGGAAATCAGCCTGCCGGTACAGGTGGAGATTCGCGGGCGCAAACACGCCTACATGGCCGAACTGCTCGCCACCCGTCTGGATGACCGGCGCTTCCAGGTGGTGACCCTGGCGCCGCTGGTGCTGCATGCCGAGCATTTTGGCCTGGAGGAGGGCGTCGAGGCGCTGCGCAAGGTCGCCAGGTTGCCCAACATCAGCCTGTCGGTCCCGGTCGGCGCGGTGATGATTTTCACCTCGCGATGAGCGGCACCATCTTCCCCTGGAAGGCGGCCAACCGCTTCGAGCTGTTGGTGGATGGTCCGGCCTTCATGCCGGCCATGCTCGCCGATATCGACGCGGCCGAGCGTCTGGTGCTGCTCGAGCTGTATCTGGTGGAAGATGGCCTGTGCAGCGCGGCGCTGGTGGATGCGCTGTGCCGCGCCGCCAGACGTAGGGTCCAGGTCTGTTGCCTGTTCGATGGCTTTGGCAGCCTGGGTTTCACTCGCGCCTGGCGCGAGCAACTGGCTGTCGCCGGTGTGCAGCTGCGCCACTACAACCCGCTGCGCTGGCGCAGGGGGCTACGCAATCTGTATCGCGATCATCGCAAGCTGCTGGTGGTCGACGAGCGCTGTGCCTATGTCGGTGGCACCGGCGCCACTGACCAGTTCTGGACGCCGGAGCCCGGTGACTACTGGCACGAGGTGATGGTGCGCATGGAAGGCGCGCTGGTGGCGCACTGGCGTGTGCTGTTCGAGCACCAGTGGCTGGCCTGTGAGGGCCGCAGCCCCTGGAAGCCCGGCCATGCCCAGGGGGTGGCGCATTTGCCGCCCTGTCCGCCGGCCGGCGTCGGCATGGGGCGGGTGGCGTACGCCGACTCCAGCCAGCACCTGGACATCGTCCAGTCGCTGCTGCGCAGTATCGGCCATGCCAAGCAGCGGGTATGGCTGGCCACTCCCTACTTCCTGCCCAGCCGCAAGGTGCGGCGCTTCCTGATGCGGGCCGCAGCGCGCGGGGTGGAGGTGCGCCTGCTGCTGACCGGGCGCAACACCGATCATCCTCCGGTGCGCTATGCCGGTCAGCGCTACTATCCGCGGCTGCTCAAGGCCGGCGTACGCATCTTCGAATACCAGCCGCGCTTCCTGCATCTGAAGATGGTGCTTGTGGATGACTGGGTCAGCGTCGGCTCATGCAATTTCGATCACTGGAACCTGCGCTTCAACCTGGAAGCCAACCTGGAAGCCCTCGATCTACAGCTGACCAGCGCGGTGGCGGACAGCTTCATTGCCGACTTCCAGCAGAGCCGCGAGATCACCCTCGAAGACTGGCAGCGCCGACCGCTGCTCAAGCGCATCCAGCAGCGCCTGTGGGGCTGGCTGGACCGCCTGGTGGTGAACCTGCTCGATCGCCGCCGCTGAGTGCTACCAGCCAGGCACGCCGCTCATGTCCGGCAGCTTGTGGGCGATGCCCTTGTGGCAGTCGATGCAGGTGGCCTGGCCGCTGGCCAGGGCGGTGGAGTGCATCTCGCGTGCCCGCGGGCTCTGCCGGGTGAAGTCCATGAAGTCGAAGCCGTGGCAGTTGCGGCATTCCAGCGAGTCGTTGGCCTTGAGCCTTGCCCACTCGTGCTCGGCCAGCTCGCGGCGTTTCTCGAGGAATTTGTCGCGGGTGTTGATGGTGCCGAAGATCTTGCCCCAGACCTCTTTGGACGCCTGCATCTTGCGCGCGATCTTGTCCGTCCACTGGTGCGGCACGTGGCAGTCCGGGCAGGTGGCGCGCACGCCCGAGCGGTTGCTGTAGTGGATAGTGTCCTGTAGCTCGACGTATACGTTGCTCTCCATCTCATGGCAGGAGATGCAGAATTGCTCGGTGTTGGTCGCCTCCAGGGCGGTGTTGAAGCCGCCCCAGAAGACGATGCCGGCGATGAATCCGCCAAGGGTGAGGAACCCCAGGCTGTAATGCACGCTAGGTCGGCGCAGGATATGCCAGTAACCGCTGAGCCAGGCAAACAGGGCTTTCATGGACACCTCACTGGGTCTGGCCGGCGCGCTGCACTTCGTCCTGCAGCAGCTGGTCGATGGTGCGGAAGTCGTTGCCCACCAGCGGCTTCACCTCCTTCTGCGGCACGTGGCACTGGGTGCAGAAGTAGCGCCGTGGCGAGACGGCGGCCAGGGGCTGACCGTCGCGGTCCATGTAGTGGGTGATACTGATCATCGGCGCCTGGGTCCTGGCGCTACCGGCGCGGCTGTGGCAGGTCAGGCACTTGTTGCCGTTCTTGTCGACCTGGTAGCCACGGATGGCATGGGGAATGGTCGGTGGCTGTTCGGGGTAGTTGCGCTCGCGCTTGATGTCCTTGTTCTCGTCGTTGGCCAGCGGCGGCGCGGGCAGTTCCTGGCTGATCGTGCCGCCGGGGCGGCGGCCATCGGGTGCGGGGGCGTCCAGCGGGTAGTCGGCGGCCTGGGCGAGGCTCGCCAGGAACACCAGCAGCAGGGGCAGGCTTCTCATGATCGGGCTCCTCAGGCCAGGCTGACCAGTTCGATGCGCACCGCGCATTTCTTGTAGTCGGTCTGCTTGGAGATGGGGTCGGTGGCGTCCAGGGTTACCTTGTTGATCAGCTTGTTGGCATCGAAGAAGGGCACGAACACCAGCCCGCGCGGTGGCTTGTTGCGCCCGCGGGTCTCGATGCGCGCGCGCATTTCGCCGCGCCGGCTGATCACCTTTACCTCGCTGCCGCGCCGCGCCTTGAGCTCACGCGCGTCGTCCGGGTGCATGTACACCAGGGCGTCCGGCACGGCACGGTACAGCTCGTCGACGCGCTGGGTCATGCTGCCGGTGTGCCAGTGCTCCAGGACCCTGCCGGTGCTGAGCCAGAACGGGAAGTCCTTGTCCGGTGCCTCGGCTGGCGGCTCGTAGGGCAGGGCGAAGATGATCGCCTTCTTGTCCGGGTAGCCGTAGAACTGCACGCCGCTGCCTTTTTCTACGTAGGGGTCATGCCCCTCGCGGTAGCGCCAGCGGGTTTCCTGGCCGTCCACCACCGGCCAGCGCAGGCCGCGGGTCTCGTGGTAGGTGTCGAAGGGGGCCAGGTCGTGACCATGGCCACGGCCGAACGCGGCGTATTCCTCGAACAGGCCCTTCTGCAAGTAGAAGCCGAAGGCTGCGGCCTCGTCGTTGGCGTAGCCGGCGGCCAAATCACTGCTGGGGAACTGGTCGACCTGGCCGTTCCTGAACAGCACCTCGAACAGCGTCTTGCCCTTGAGCTGCGGCGCCTTGGCCAGCAGCTCGGCAGGCCATACCTCGTCGGTGGTGAAGTACTTGGAGAACTCCACCAGTTGCCACAAATCGGACCGGGCATCACCCGGCGCCTTGACCAGCTGGTGCCAGAACTGGGTACGCCGCTCGGCGTTGCCGTAGGCGCCTTCCTTCTCCACCCACATGGCGCTGGGCAGGATCAGATCGGCGGCCTGGGCCGAGACGGTGGGGTAAACGTCGGAGACGATGACGAAGGCCTCCGGGTTGCGCCAGCCGGGCAGGATTTCCTGCATCACATTGGGGCCGGCCTGCATATTGTTGGTGACCTGGGTCCAGTACACCTTGAGGACGCCGTCCTTGAGCATGCGGCTCTGCTGCACGGCGTGGAAACCGGGCTTCTCCTGGATGGTCCCGGCGGGCACCTTCCAGATCTTTTCGGCCGTGGCGCGGTGCTTGGGGTTGGCCACCAGCATGTCCGCCGGTAGGCGGTGGGAGAAGGTGCCGACCTCGCGCGCGGTGCCGCAGGCCGAAGGCTGGCCGGTCAGCGAGAAGGGGCTGTTGCCCGGCTCGCTGATCTTCCCGGTGAGCAGGTGGATGTTGTAGATCAGGTTGTTGGCCCACACGCCCCGGGTGTGCTGGTTGAAGCCCATGGTCCAGAACGACACCACCTTGCGCTTGGGGTCGGCATACAGCTCGGCCAACGCCTTGAGGCGCTCGGCCGGCACCCCGGATTCTTCGGCGGCGCGTTCCAGGCTGTAGGGTTTGACGAAGGCGGCGAACTGCTCGAAGGAGATGTCGCTCCAGGTATTGGCATTGGCGGCGTTCTTTGCCTTCTGTTCCAGCGGGTCGGTGGGGCGCAGGCCGTAGCCGATGTCGTCGGCGCCCTTGGCAAAGCGGGTGTGGCGTTTGACGAAATCCTGGTTCACCGCGCCGGACTGGATGATGTGGTTGGCGATGTAGTTGAGGATGATCAGGTCGGTTTGCGGCTTGAACACCATGGGGATATCGGCCAGATCGAAGCTGCGGTGCTCGAAGGTCGATAGCACCGCCACCTTGACCTGCGGCTGGCTGAGACGGCGGTCGGTGACGCGGCTCCACAGGATCGGGTGCATCTCGGCCATGTTCGAGCCCCACAGCACGAAGCTGTCGGTGGCCTCGATGTCGTCGTAGCAGCCCATCGGCTCGTCCATGCCGAAGCTGCGCATGAAGCCCATCACCGCCGAAGCCATGCAGTGGCGGGCGTTGGGGTCGATGTTGTTGCAACGCAGACCGGCCTTCATCAGCTTGTTGGCGGCGTAGCCTTCCCACACCGTCCACTGCCCGGAGCCGAACATGCCGACCGCGTCGGGGCCGTGGGCCTTGAGCGCGGCCTTGGTCTTCTCGGCCATGATCGTGAAGGCCTGCTCCCAGCTCACCGGCTGGAACTCGCCCTGCTTGTCGTACTGGCCGTTCTTCATGCGCAGCAGCGGCTGGGTGAGGCGGTCGCTGCCGTACATGATCTTCGACAGGAAGTAGCCCTTGGCGCAGTTCAGGCCACGGTTGACCTCTGCCTTGATGTCACCGTGGGTGGCCACCACGCGGCCGTCACGGGTCGCCACCATCACGCCGCAGCCGGTGCCGCAGAAGCGGCACGGCGCCTTGTTCCAGTCGAGGGAGGTGAGGTCGGCGTCGGTGAGCAGGTTGCTCGCCGCGCTGGTCAGCGGCATCCCGGCGGCCAGGGCGGCGATGGCGGCGGCCTGGGCCTTGGCGAATTCGCGGCGGGTCAGCTTCATCGGGCTTCTCCTTCAGCGTCGAGGCATTCGTGATAGATCAGCGCGGCGCCGAGCACGCCCGGCAACTGCTGGATGGCATGCAGGCGCTCGAGCACGGTCGCCTCGTCGCGCGCCTCAAGTACCACCACCAGCTTGCCGGTGGGGCTGCTCTGATGCAGTTCGAGGTCGGGTAGGCGCGCCAGGTTGGCACGTAGGGCGTCCAACTGGTCCGGATGGCAGTGCACCAGCAGGCTGGCGATGTGCAGGACGTCGTCCATGAGCGTGCCCGGCTAACCGGGAGGCCCCGGCGGCCCGGCGAAGATCTGAATGATCCAGACCAGAAAGCCGTAGCCGCCGACGATGGCGACGGAGAGGATGGGGAACAGGAAGATCACCAGGAACAGGAACAGCCTGGTTTCCTTGGCTTTGCTCGCGGTATCGGACATTCCGGCACTTCTCGGCTGGTGCGGATGTCCTGGAGACTAGACCCTACTGTTCATGAGGGCAAAAGCCCGACGCAGATCAGCGACAGAGGACGATCATGGTACGACTGGAAAAGCCAGCCGGATTGAGGCCGAAAGCGAAGTCTGCCGGATCGTCTTCCTCGCTCTGGTCATCGCCCGCCTTGGCGATCACCTTGTAGCCCTTGGCGCCGCAGGCACGTGCGGCCTTCTGTTCGCACTGTTCCCAGCTGGAGGTGAGTCCCGAGCAGTTGATATTGAGGCCCTTGCGGCCCTTCTTTTCGTACGTCTTGGCAGTTGCGGAACAACCGGCGACCAGCGCCAGCGTGATCATCAGCAGTACAAGCCTTTTCATCTCTTTCCCCACGGGCTTGTCTGTTATCGGCGGCAATGCCGCCACCCCTTGCAATGGCTCCGGCGGTGGTGCAGCTCTTGGTGTCGAGTCGCTGCTTGCACCCTGTCTGGCAGTAGGGCCGGGCGGTCGAGAAATAGCACAAAGGGTGGGTCGTGCGCGAGACAAAAAAGTTGCATTTTGCTTGCAGTTTTCCGGGGCTCGTTCGTCTTGATAAGCAGGTCTTGGCGACAAGGCGCGAATCAAGTGCACAGGGAGAGTGGCATGGACGCAAACGAGCGCCGGCAACTGCGCAAGCTGTTACAGGGAGCCGGATTGAAGGTGAGCCTGGTGCGGCTGAAGATTCTCGACGTGCTGCAGCGCAGTGAGCGCGGGTTGCGCTCGCGGGACCTGCATGAACAGTTGCGGCTGGCCGATGAGCAGATCTCCGTGCTCAGCGTGCGCCAGGTGCTCAGCCGTTTGCTGGCCTGTGGGCTGGTGACGCGGGACGATGATGGGTTGTATCGCCTGCACCGTTCGCCGCTGGTGGCGCTGGCCGGCTGATTGGGTGCGCTTCAGTCGGACGCTGCGGCGCTGCTCTCGCGGGTCGCCAGCCAGCACAGCAGCGAGCCGCCGATCACCATCGCCACACCCTGCCAGAACGAGACGCCCAGCGGCGTTGCCAGCCAGAGCATGGCGAACAGCGCCGAGAGCACCGGGGTGAAGTACGAGGCGCTGGCCATCAGCGTCAGGTTGCCGCGCAGGATGCCCAGGTTCCACAGCGCATAGCCGCCCGCCATGGCGGCCCCGGCCGCCAGCAGCTCCAGGCTGGCCGGCAGGTTGAATACCAGTGGCGCCCGTTCGCCGGCCAGGTATTTGAGCCACAGCGAGGCTGCCACCAGGATGAAGAACAGCACCACGCCGTTACGTCCCTCGGCATAGCGCTTGGTCACGTTGCAGTACAGCCCCCAGAGCACCGCGCCGGAGAACGCCAGCGCGTAGGCGAGTGGATTGCTGGCGGCGTTGGCCAGGGGCTGGCGCAGGGAAATCGACTGCTCGCCGCTGGCCACCCAGACGATGCCGAGCAATGCCAGGGCAATGCCCGGCACTATCGGCCAGCGGGCCCGCTGGCCGTTCATGACGATGGCCAGGAGGATGGTGAAGCATGGCCACAGGTAGTTGATCACGCTCAGTTCGATGGCCTGCATGCGGTTGTCGGCAAAGCCCAGCGACAGCGCCAGGCACCACTCATAGGCGACGAACAGCAGGCTGCCGAGCAGCAGATAGGCGCGCGGGAAGCCGCGCAGGCGCGGGCGCCCGAGCAGCAGCGCGAGCAGGAGGGCGCCGACCGTGTAGATCAGCGCCGCGCCGCCGACGGCGCCGAAGTGTTCGCTGACGCTGCGGATCAGCCCGACGATGGTGCTCCACAGCACGATGGCCATGAGGCCGCACAGGGTTGCCGCATTGCGGCTCAGGGGGAAGGACATGCTGGTTACGGGACTGCCGGCGAGGGGAGGGCGCAGGAGTTTAGAGGGCTGGGCCTGCGCTGCAAAATGCGGCTGGCGACGTGCCTGCCGACCTGGAGACAATGCAGGCTGATCTTCACCGCGAGCCTGCCATGTCCTTCATGATCGCCGAAGCACTGCGCACCTGTCGTCACCTGCTGGTATTCAGTGGTGCCGGCGTCTCCGCCGAGAGCGGCATTCCCACCTTCCGTGATGCGCTGACCGGCCTGTGGGCGCGCTTCGATCCGGCGCGGCTGGCCACGCCCGAGGCGTTTTTGGCCGATCCGGAACTGGTCTGGGGCTGGTACGAGTGGCGGCGCCAGCGGGTGTTGCGGGCCGAGCCGAATGCGGCGCACCGGGCGATTGCCGAGCTGACGAGACGAGTGCCGTGGCTGACCCTGGTGACCCAGAATGTCGACGACCTGCACGAACGTGCCGGCAGCGAGGAGGTGCTCCATCTGCATGGCAGCCTGCATGCGCCGCGCTGCTTCGACTGCGGAGCGCCGTACGCGTGGCTGGATGCCGAGTTGAACGAGCCGGAGCAGGGCCGGCGCCTGCCACCTCCAGCTTGCGTGGTTTGTGGCGGGCGAGTGCGCCCGGGTGTGGTGTGGTTTGGTGAGGCGCTACCGCAGCTGGCGTTACAGCGCGCCTTCGCGGCCGCGGCGGAATGCGACCTGCTGATGTCGGTCGGCACCTCGGGGTTGGTCTACCCCGCCGCGCAGGTGCCGCAGATCGCTCTGCGCAACGGCGCTCAGGTGGTGCACATCAACCCGCAGCCAGTGATCAGCAGCAGCCCCCGAGAACATAACGTTCAGGGGGCTGCCGGAGTGGTGCTGCCGCACCTGTTGCATGCGGCGTTTGCTGGCTGATCAGGTCTCTACCGTGGTCTGGCCAGGCTGTTCCGCGCCTTGTGCCGGCGCTTCCTGCTCGGGCTTCGGCTGCGCCTGGTCCATGAACTGGCGAGTGCTTTCCTGAGCCTTGTCGACCTTCTCGTTGAGCTGGTCGACCTGCTTGTCGAACTCCTTGAGGGTCTCGCCCAGGCTCTCGCGAGCGGTTTCCACGGCGGCTTCCTCGACCTTCTTGGTGAAGCTCTCGGCGGCCTGTTCGGCGCTGTCACAGCCGGCCAGGGCGAACAGGCCCAGGCCGAGCAGCAGGGGTTTGACGATGCTCATAGTGTGGTCTCCTCTGCGGTCAGGATTCGAGCTTGTGAGCGGGCTGGTTGCGGGTCTTCCACAGCGACAGCAGCACACCACCGGCCAGCAGGCCCACGGTCACGCTCAGCGATATCTCGGCCGGAATCTTGCCGACGATGTCGTGCAGGAAGATCTTGCCGCCGATGAACACCAGCACCAGGGCCAGGGCGTACTTCAGGTAGGTGAAGCGGTGGATCATCGCGGCCAGGGCGAAGTACAGGGCGCGCAGGCCGAGGATGGCGAAGATGTTCGAGGTGTAGACGATGAACGGGTCCTGGGTGATGGCGAAGATCGCCGGCACGCTGTCCACGGCGAACACCAGGTCGGCCAGCTCGATCAGGATCAGCGCCAGGAACAGCGGCGTCACCCACAGTTTCAGCTTGCCGCTGGCATCCGGCTGGCGCACGAAGAAGCGTTGTTCGTGCAGGCGGTCGGTCACCGGCAGGTGGTTGCGCAACCAGTTGACGAAGCGGTTCTTCGACAGGTCCGGCTCGTCGTCGACCTTGGAGAACAGCATCTTCACGCCGGTCAGCAGCAGGAAGGCGCCGAACACGTAGAGAATCCAGTCGAACTCGCTGATCAGTGCAGCGCCCAGGCCGATCATGATGGCGCGCAGGACGATCACGCCCAGAATGCCCCAGAACAGCACGCGGTGCTGATAGCGGCGGGGGATGGCCAGGAAGCTGAAGATCAGGGCAATCACGAAGACGTTGTCCATGGACAACGATTTCTCGATCAGGAAGCCGGTGAGGTAATCCATGCTGGCGTCGCCGCCTTTCTGGAAGAACACCCAGACGGAGAACAGCAGACCCATGGAGATATAGCCGGCGGACAGCATCAAGCTTTCCTTGACGCCGATTTCGCGTTCATCGCGGTGCAGCACCCCCAGGTCGAAGGCCAGCAGGGCGATCACTACAGCAAGGAACGAGAGCCACAGCCAGGTGGCGGTGCCGAGGAAGTCAGCGAAGAGAAACGTTTCTAGGGCAGTCATGAGCCCCTCCTTTAAGTCGTAGTTGTACAAACCTATGACTCCGACATGGCGGCAGCTAACCGTCAGAGGGGCCCGGCGTCACGGTTGCGAAGGATAAGGAATCCCTGTGTTGTCTCAAGTTTCAGTTATTGCAAAGTATGTAGCGTGCGTTCGACCTGCCACCAGCTTGGCAGCAGCTGGCGCACTTCGCCGCGGGTGAAACGGTCGTCCAGCAAGTAGACCACGCCCTGATCCGAGGTGGTGCGGATTACCCGGCCGGCGGCTTGCACCACCTTCTGCAGACCGGGGTAGAGGTAGGCGTAGTCATAGCCGTTGCCGAACATCTGCTGCATGCGCGCTTTCACTTCCTCGTTGACCGGGTTGACCTGCGGCAGGCCGAGGGTGGCGATAAAGGCGCCGATCAGGCGCTTGCCGGGCAGGTCGATGCCCTCGCCGAAGGCGCCGCCGAGCACGGCGAAGCCGACCCCGCGGGAATGCTCGGTAAAGCGTTCGAGAAAGTCCTGGCGCTCGGCCTCGTTCATGCTGCGCGACTGTGCCCACACCGGGATATCCGGGTGCGCGCGGCGGAAGTTGTTCAGGGCCTGTTCCAGGTAGGCGTAGCTGCTGAAGAAGGCCAGGTAGTTGCCCGGTTGCTGGTGGAACTGGCGCGCCATCAGATCGGTGATGGGCGCCAGGCTGGTCTCGCGATGCTGGTAGCGGGTCGACAGGTTGGCCAGCGCCTGCACCCTGAGTTGCGCGGCGCTGAATGGCGACTGCACCTCCAGCCACTGCCAGTCGCGTGGCAGGCCGAGCAGGTCGGCGTGGTAGTGGCCGGGGCTGAGGGTGGCGGAGAACAGCGTGGCGCTGTGCGCGTTGGCGAAGCGCTCGGCAAGGAAGCGCGCCGGCACTATGTTGCGCAGGCACAGGGTCGACAGGCTGCGCGAGTCATGGCGGGTGATGTCGAACAGCGAGTGCGGGCCGAACGCCTCGGCCAGGCGGCAGAACAGCATGGCGTCGAGGTAGAAGCGCAGCAGCGCGGCCTGGTTGCCCTCGGGCTGGTCGGTGAGGTGGTCGGTGATCGCACTCACCGCCTTCTGCAGGGCGGCGATGAACAGGTCGGCGATGGTCGGGTAGATCTGGTAGGGCACTTCCTGGTCGCGGTGCAGCTGGTTCCAGTGCCGGCCGACGCGCTCCAGCACGCCCTTGAGGCTGGCCGGGGCGACCTTGCGCAGGGCGTTGAACTCGGCCTGATCCAGCTCGGCGCTGTACATGCCGCGGGCGCGGTCGATCAGGTTGTGCGCCTCGTCCACCAGCAGGGTGACCTTCCAGCCATTGACCACGGTCAGCCCGTGCAGAAGGGCGGTCATGTCGAAGTAGTAGTTGTAGTCGCCGACCACCACGTCGCTCCAGCGGCACAGCTCCTGGGACAGGTAGTAGGGGCAGACCTGGTGTGCCAGGGCGACCTCGCGCACGGCCTCCTGGGTCAGCCAGCGGTGTTCGAGGGCAGCGGCACGGGCGGCCGGCAGGCGATCGTAGAAACCCTTGGCCAGCGGGCAGGAGTCGCCGTGGCAGGCCTTGTCCGGGTACTCGCAGGCCTTGTCGCGGGCCACGTGCTCCAGCACCCGCAGCGGCATGTTTTCCTCCTGCTCGCGCAGGCTGGCCAGGGCGTCCAGCGCCAGGCGCCGGCCGGGTGTCTTGGCGGTGAGGAAGAACAGGCGGTCCAGGTCCTGGCCGGGAAACGCCTTGAGCTGCGGGAACAGCGTGGCCAGGGTCTTGCCGATACCGGTGGTGGCCTGGGCCAGCAGGAAGTCGCCATCGCGGGCGGCACGGTACACGGCCTCGGCGAGCTGGCGCTGACCGCGGCGGAAGCTCGGGTAGGGGAAGCGCAGCGTTTCCAGGCTGGCGTTGCGCGCCAGGCGGTGCGCCGTTTCCTGTTCGGCCCAGGCGACGAAGCGCGCGCACTGCAGCTCGAAGAAGGTCCGCAGCTCGGCGGCCGCGAAGCGCTCGCGAAACACCGTTTCCTTCTGCGACAGGACGTTGAAGTACACCACCGCCAGGTCGATATCCTCCAGGCCCAGGCTGTCGCACAGCAGCCAGCCATAGACTTTGACCTGGGCCCAGTGCAGCAGGCGGTGGTTGGCCGGGATGCGCGCCACGTCGCCGCGATGGGTCTTGATCTCCTCCAGCAGGTTCTGTGCCGGGTCGTAGCCGTCGGCGCGGCCGCTGACCAGCAGGCCCGGATAGGCCCCGGTCAGCGGCAGTTCGGCGACATAGCCGGCGCCGCGCCGGCCCACCACCGTACTGTGTCCGGCCATACCCTCGGCGGCGGTGGGCGCGGGGGTGAAGCGCAGGTCGAGGTCACCTTCCTTGGCGGTGAACTCGCACAGCGCGCGCACGGCCACCGCGTAGCTCACGCCTCGCTCCAGCGCACGTAGCAGACGTCCACCGGCATGCCGTGCTGGGCGCAGAACGCCAGCCAGCGCTTCTGGTTGTCCTGCAGGCGGTCGCCAGGCCCCTTCACCTCGATCATCCGGTAACGTCGCTCGGCCGGCCAGAACTGGATCAGGTCCGGCATGCCGGCGCGGTTGGCGCGGATATCGCCGAGCAGGCGTTCGAACCAGGCGCGCAGGTGCGCCGGCGGCAGGCAGTGCAGGGCGGTTTCCAGCAGCTCGGGCGTCAGCACGGCCCAGTGCACGAAGGGCGAGACGATGCCGTGCTTGGCGGCGTAGGTGGCGCGGATCGCCTCGGCATGGCTGCCGTCATCCAGCATGCTCAGGCAGCGCTCGAACAGCGCGGCGCGGCGGCTGCGGAAGTCGCTGTCATGCAGGTCCACCGGGCCGCTGTGGAAGGGGTGGAAGAACGCTCCGGGCAGCGGGGCGAAGATCGCCTCCCAGCACAGCAGGCCGAACAGCCCGCAGACCAGGGTGTTCTCTACATAGAAGACCGGCGCCTGCTCGTCGTGCAGGTGCTGCTGCACCGCCCACTCCACGCTCGACGCCTCGGGCCTGGGCAGCTCAAGCTCGATCAAGCCGGTCTCGGCTGCAGCGGGGCGCGGCTGCCTGGGCAGACCGAGCTGGCGCTGCAGACGGGGCAGGGCGCGCTCCAGCGCCTGGGCCTCGGCATCGTTGAGCGGGGCGAGCAGGGCGGCAGTGGCCAGGTCGTGGGCCTGCTGCAAGTCGCCGAGCTTCTCCAGTACCCGCACTCGCCGCTGGCGCGCTTCGGCGTGGCTGCTGGCGGCATAGAGCGCGGCCGCCTGCGCCAGCTCGCCCGTGCGTTCCTGCGCCTGGCCGAGGTGGAACAGCAACTTGGCATGGCGGCGGCTCAGGTACGGGTTCGCACTGCTGAAATCGCCCAGCTCGGTGAGCACCTCGGCGACCGCCTGGCCCACCTCGAACTGCTCCCGGCAGCGGCGCAGGTGCAGGTAGTCGTCGACATCGCGGCGGGTGCGGAAGCCGCGTGACTCTCGGCTGATCGGGACCGCCTCGTAGCGGAAGATGCCCAGCTCGGCGAGCACGAACTCGGACCAGTCCTGTGCCAGGTTGCCGAAGAACAGCAGGCGCAGACGGTCGCACAGCGGGCCGATGGTCAGGCTGTAGAGACGGTCGAGTGGCGGGCACCAGTGGCGGAAGGTGCGCGCGTCCGGGTAACGAGCCAGCAGAGCCTGTAGCTGCTCGTCCTTTTTCAGCCCGCGCAGGGGGGCGAGCTCCGGGAAGCAGGCGAGCAGCTCGTCCTTGCGCAGCAGGGCGAACAGCTCCGCCAGGGATAGCTCGGCATCCTCGATCAGCCAGCCGAGGCGCAGCAGCGGTTCGGCGGCAACAGTGACATCGCCAATCTCGTCGTAGCTCAGCTTGCTCGCGCGAAAATGCGGCCCCTTGCGCATCACCAGGCGCACCAGCAGTGCTTGCGACGGTTGCGGCAATGCGCTGAAGCCTTGCAGGAAGGCCGCTTCCTCGGCGTCCAGCAGGTCGCTGTAGCGTTCGCCGATCCAGGCCAGCGCGGTGCGGAAGTTGGCGAGGTAGTAGAGGCTGGGGTCGAGTGCGGCAGGCATGGTAGTTAACTGGTTTTATATACAGTTAATGGTGCGCGACCCGCGCTGACGAGGCAAGCCCGCGCCGACCGTTTGCACGCGCGCAAGGCAGAAAAGCAAAAGCCCGGGCCATGACTGACCCGGGCTCTACGAGGTTTTGGGCGGCTAGGCGGCGACGGAGTTGCCGATCAGCATGCCGTGCTGCACGCGGAACAGATGTCCGCTGATGCGTAGGGTGAAGGGCGTGCGGCTGACAATCTGGGCTCCGTCCTGGAGCAGGGTTTCGATATGTGCACGCAACGCGAGGTATTTCCGTTGTTCCTTCATCGGAAAGCTCCTGTATTGAGGTTGCCAAGAGCCTACCAAGCTTTGTGACGATGTCGACATTTCTGTGGGGCGTGAAGTGTGTTGTGTTTCACATTTTGTGATGGCGATATGCCTGTGCGCCATGCCGTGGCCGAATGACGGATAATGCCGACCATTTCGCCTCGCACGCATTCTGGTAATCCCGCATGGAAATCAAGGTCAACTTTCTCGACAACCTCCGTCTCGAAGCCAAGTTCGATGACTTCACGGTGATCGCCGACCAGCCCATCCGCTACAAGGGCGATGGCTCGGCGCCGGGGCCGTTCGACTACTTCCTGGCGTCCTCGGCGCTATGCGCGGCCTACTTCGTCAAGCTGTACTGCCAGACGCGCAACATCCCCACCGACAACATTCGCCTGGCGCAGAACAACATCGTCGACCCGGAAGACCGCTACAAGCAGATCTTCAAGATCCAGGTCGAGCTGCCCGCGGATATCTCCGAGAAGGATCGTCTGGGCATCCTGCGCTCGATCGACCGCTGCACCGTGAAGAAGGTGGTGCAGACCGGTCCCGACTTCGTCATCGAGGAAGTGGCCAATCTGGACGCCGACGCTCAGGCTCTGCTGATGCCGGCGCTGACCGAGGGTGAGGGCACGCGCATCCTCGGCAAGGACCTGCCGCTGGAAGAAACCATTGCCAACATGTCGGGCATCCTCGCCGGGCTGGGGATGAAGATCGAGATCGCCTCCTGGCGCAACATCGTGCCCAACGTCTGGTCGCTGCATATCCGCGACGCGCAGTCGCCGCTGTGCTTCACCAACGGCAAGGGCGCGAGCAAGGAGAGCGCGCTGGCCTCGGCGCTCGGCGAGTTCATCGAGCGGCTGAACTGCAACTTCTTCTACAACGACCAGTTCTGGGGCGAGGAAATCGCCAATGCCGATTTCGTCCATTACCCCAACGAGCGCTGGTTCAAGCCGGGACCGCGCGACGCGCTCCCCGAGGAAATCCTCGACGAGTACTGCCTGGCCATCTACAACCCGGATGGCGAGCTGCGTGGCTCGCACCTGTACGACACCAACTCCGGCAACAAGGCGCGTGGCATCTGCTCGCTGCCCTTCGTGCGTCAGTCCGACGGTGAGGTGGTGTACTTCCCCTCCAACCTGATCGAGAACCTGTATCTCTCCAACGGCATGAGCGCCGGCAATACCCTGGCCGAGGCGCAGGTGCAGTGCCTGTCGGAAATCTTCGAACGCGCGGTCAAGCGCGAAATCCTGGAGAACGAGCTGGCCCTGCCGGACGTGCCGCAGGAAGTGCTGGCCAAGTACCCGGGCATCGTCGCCGGCATCCAAGGGCTGGAGGAGCAGGGCTTCCCGGTGCTGGTCAAGGATGCCTCGCTCGGCGGCGAATTCCCGGTGATGTGCGTGACCCTGATGAACCCGCGCACCGGCGGCGTGTTCGCCTCCTTCGGTGCGCACCCGAGCTTCGAGGTGGCGCTGGAGCGCAGCCTCACCGAGCTGCTGCAGGGGCGCAGCTTCGAGGGTCTTAACGACCTGCCGGCACCGACCTTCGAAAGCCAGGCGCTGACCGAGCCGAACAACTTCGTCGAGCACTTTATCGATTCGAGCGGCGTGGTGTCCTGGCGCTTCTTCAGTGCCAAGGCCGACTACGAGTTCGTCGAGTGGGACTTCTCGGGTCATGGTGAAGAGTCCAACGCTCAGGAAGCGGCGACCCTGTTCGGCATCCTCGAGGACATGGGCAAGGAGGTGTACATGGCGGTGTACGACGACCTCGGCGCCAACGCCTGCCGCATCCTGGTGCCGGGCTACTCGGAGATCTACCCGGTCGAGGACCTGATCTGGGACAACACCAACAAGGCGCTGATCTTCCGTTCCGACATCCTCAACCTGCACAGCCTCAGCGACCTGCGCCTGAAGAGCCTGCTCAAGAGTCTGGAGAACTGCGAAGTCGATGACTACACCGACATCACCACGCTGATCGGCATCGAGTTCGACGACAACACCGTGTGGGGCCAGTTGACCATCCTCGAACTCAAGCTGCTGATCTACCTCGCCCTGAAGAAGTACGACGAGGCCAAGGCGCTGACCGAGGCCTTCCTGCAGTACAACGACAACACCGTCGAACGCGGCCTGTTCTATCAGGCGCTCAACGTGGTGCTGGAAGTGCAGCTGGACGACGACCTGGAACTGGCCGACTACGAGGCTAACTTCCGCCGCATGTTCGGCAACGAGCGGATGGACGCGGCCATCGGTTCGGTCAATGGCAGCGTGCGCTTCTATGGCCTGACGCCCACCAGCCTGAAGCTGGAAGGGCTGGACAAGCACCTGCGCCTGATCGAGAGCTACAAAAAGCTGCATGCCGCACGGGCAGCGGCTGCCGCGCGCTGAGGGCGGGGCAGCGGTCTCCCCGGCTGGCCGAGCAGAGACGGTCGGCTGAAATGAAAAAGCCCCGCTGCTGCGGGGCTTTTTGAATCTGGAGCGGGCGAAGGGAATCGAACCCTCGTCATGAGCTTGGGAAGCTCAGGTAATGCCATTATACGACGCCCGCTCGGGCGGCTGACTTTTTACCAGAATCGCCCAGGAAGGTGAAGCCGCGCGCGCGTCTTGCGCCCGTTTTATTGCCGGGCGCTTCACAGCGCCACGGCCCGTGGCTCCCGTTCCACGCTGCGTGCATGGTCCTGTGTGGGGGGCAGTAGGAAGGCCAGCAGGGCATCGCGGGTCTCCATCCAGGCGGCCTTGTGTTCCATGTCGAGGAAGTGGCCGGCCTGGGCGATGGTGCGGAACTCGCAGTGGCGCACGTACTGGGTGAACAGGCGCGCGTCAGCCGGCGTGGTGTACTCGTCCCACTCGCCGTTGACGAACAGCAGCGGTATCTCGATCTGCCCGGCGAAGCTGACGCAGGAACGCCCGCCGTTGTTCAGCACGGTCTCCACGTGGTGGCTCATTTGCTCGTATTCATAGCGCTCCAGGCCGGTGACGTGCCGGTGGTTGTAACGCTTGAACAGCGAGGGCAGGTGCTTGCCGATGGTGCCGTTGAGCACCATGCCGATGCTCTCGCGGTCGCACTCGCGCATCACCACCAGGCCGGCGCGCAGGTAGCCGAGCATGGCGCTGTTGACGATCGGCGAGAAGGAGTTGATCACCGCACGCTCGATCCGCGACGGACGCCGGGCCAGCGCCTGGAGGGTGGCGATGCCGCCCCAGGAGAAGGACAGCACGCTGTCGCAGGCGAAGTGCTCGACCAGCTCCAGAAGGATATCGGCTTCTTCCTCACGGCTGAGGAAGCGCTCATGCCGGTTGTGCGCGCGTGACTGGCCGGCATAGGGCAGGTCGAACAGCACCACATTGAAGTGCGGGTGGAGGTAGCGAAGCGTCTGCGCGAAGGATGCGGTGGTCGACAGCGAGCCGTTGACCAGGATGATGGTCCGCTCGGCGCAGTCGGCGCGGTAGAACTCCGTGTAAACCCGGTATTGCCCCTGGATATCCAGCACAGCGGTTTCAGCTTTCATGGTCATGCCCCTGACATGCGGCGTTGCGGACGCACAGCAGCACCTCGCGGCTGCGCGAGCTTCATGGCAGGTAGGCATGGGCCTGGGAAACGGGGCCTGGTCGGCTCGAAAGGCTGGCCGGGATTTATTGTTGGCGGCGGGTGCATTTTCCGTCCGGGATCGACAACTCGATGGGCAGCCCGTGATTGGCGGAAAAGGCGTTTAGATGTCTGTTGTGACTATTCGGTCACTAATGGACCATTGACTGGATTCAAGCAGCCTCGTGTTACCGATGCAAGTCATGCCGATGAAATTGGCCCTGCCATTGGTCGGGCGAGCCGTGTTCAGACGGCCTCTATCTCGGCGCTTGTGAGCGGGCGGTAGTGGCCTGGCGCCAGGGCCGGATCGAGTTGCAGCGGGCCCATGCGTTCGCGGTGCAGGGCGACCACGCGGTTACGGAAGTGGCCGAACATGCGTTTGACCTGGTGGTAGCGCCCCTCGTGCAGGGTCAGCAGGGCGGTATGCGCATCGAGTATCTGCAGCTCGGCGGGCAGGGTGGTGAGGTTTTCGTAGGCGAAGTACAGGCCCTGGGCGAACACCTCGATGTATTCGGCGGTGATCGGCTGCTCGGTGCTGACCCGGTAGAGCTTGCCCAGGCGGCTGCGCGGCTCGGTGAGGCGGCGCGACCAGAGACCGTCGTTGGTGATGAGCAGCAGACCGGTGGTGTTCAGGTCGAGGCGCCCGCCGATGTGCAGTTCGTGCTTGTCCGGTTCGTCGAGCAGGTCGAGCACGGTGCGGTGCTCGGCATGTTCGGTGGCGCTGACAACGCCGGCCGGCTTGTTGAGCATGAAGTAGCGCGCCGGCTTGCCGGCCTGCAGCAGTTCGTCGTCCAGTTCGATACGGCTGAACTCGCGGATCTCGTGGCGGCCGTCGCGCACCGTGGCACCGTCCACGCGCAGGCGCCCGGCGGCGAGCAGCAGACGGGCATCGGCGCGGCTGAAGCGTGGCAGGTTGCTGAGGAAGCGGTCGAGGCGCATCGCTAGTCGGGCTTGGCGTCTGCGCCCTGTGCGCTGGCGCAACGGGGGCACAGGCAGGCCTGGTCGCGTGCCTCGGCGGGCAAGGCTTCCAGCACCTGCGGCGCGATCGGCACATGGAAGCACCAGCAGTCCTGCACCGGTTCGTCCTGGCCCGCCTGGGCGCAGGTGTTGGCCTGGCCGCAATTTGGGCAGCGCCCGCTGTTCACTGCTGCAGCCCGCTGACGTCTTCGCACACGCGGTTGCGCCCGGACTGCTTGGCCCGGTACAGGGCGCGGTCGGCGCGGCCGATCAGGCGGTCCATGCTGTCGTCACCCTGCAGCTCGGTAACGCCGATGCTGGTGGTGACGCGCAGGTTGACGCCGTTGAAGGGGAACACGGCTTCCTCGGTCTGCTGGCGGATCTTCTCCGCCAGTTGGCGTGCGGTGCTGCTGCCGGTGTCCTTGAGCAGCAGAATGAATTCCTCGCCGCCCCAGCGACAGATGATGTCGGACTGCCGCAGATTGCCCTGCAGGGCATGGGCGAAGCCGCGCAGCACCTGGTCGCCGGCCAGGTGGCCGTGGGTATCGTTGAGCTGCTTGAAGTGGTCCAGGTCGATCAGCAGGGCGCTCAGCGGGCTCTGCCCGCGGATGGCTTCCTGCAGGGCCTGGGCGGCCAGCAGGTCGAAGCCACGGCGATTGGGCAGGCCGGTGAGCACGTCGGTGGTGGCCAGGGCGGCGATGCGCAGCTGGTAGCGGCGCGTGGCCAGGTAGACCAGGAACAGCACCAGCAGGCTGATCAGGGTGCAGATCAGCAGGTTGAGGTAGAGGCTGTGGCGGATGCCGGCCAGGGCGCCTTCCTCGTGCTTGTCGACGAACAGGAACCAGTCCAGTTCGGGGATGTAGCGCACGTTGAGGAAGTGGCCGCGTCCACCTTCCTGGTAGTCGAAGCGGCCGCTCTTGGGCTGCGGCAGCACCGCCAGCAGCGGCTCCAGACCGGCCACCTCGCTGAGCAGCTGGCCGCGATGAGCGCCCAGCGGCCCGCCATCGGCGCTGGTCAGTACCAGGCGGCCGTTGCGGTCGGTGAAGTAGATAGCGCGGTCGTAGCGGCGCTGGTAGTCATCGACCAGCTTGACCACCGCATCCACCGTCAGGCCGACGCCGGCCACGCCGATGAAGTTGTGCTGGTAATCGAACACCTTGAAGTTGATGAAGAAGGTCAGGCGGTCGGCATTGGCCATGTCCGGATCGACGCTGATCTCGTAAGGCTCGGCCATGTTGCGTACGCGGAAGTACCAGGCATCGCGCGGCTCGTCTTCGTGGATCTGCTTGAGCACGCCCTTGGCCTGGTAGTAGGTGCGGCTCTTCTCGGAGATGAAGAAGCTGGTGAAGGTGCCGTAGTGGTCCTGGACTTCGCGCAGGTAGCGGGTCATGGGTTCTGCATCGCGCTCGCCGGCGATCACCCAGTCACGCAGGAAGGTATCGCGCGACATCATCGAGGCGATCTGGGTCGGGCGGATCAGGTCCTTCTGGATTTCCGAGTAGATGTTGTCCGAGGTCAGCGGCAGCTCGGTGTTGACGATGTTGTGGCGGATGCTGTCGCGCGAGGCGAAGTAGCTGACCAGGCTGGTGGCGAGGAAACCGCCCAGCAGCAGGATCGACAGAAGCGACAGCAGGGTGATCTGGGCCTTGCGGGACGTGCTGAGCGGCATGGGGCGGGAGCCTTGGAGAAGTGGCGCAATGCTAGCGTGGAGTGGCGTTGTCGTCACCGCCGCTGCCGGTTTTATCCAGCAGGCGCACGGCGCTGATCCAGGGCTCCAGTCTCTGTCCGTAGCTGACCTCGATGTGCAGCGGCAGCTGTCCGTCCTCATGGCGCCGTGGCATGCGCTCGGCCAGCTCCTGGCGCCAGGCTGCTGGCACATTGAGGTCGGTGACATGCAGCTGGTCGATCTGGCCGCGCAGCCGGTGGGGCTGGGTGCCGTCACAGTCACACCAGGCGCGCACGGTGCCGCCGACGATGGCATAGCGGCCGCGGTCCGGGTAGCGCTGGCGCAGGGCCTGCAGATCCGTGCCGGCGGCGACCGCGAACAGGCGACTGGCGCGTTCCCGCTGGTTGTCCAGCTCCAGACGCGTGTATTTGAGCTGCTCGCGCAGGTGCGGGCTGTCCGGACTGCCTGCCAGATCCTGTTGGGCCTGTTGCAGGGCAAGCTCGGCCTGTTTCAGCTCACGCTGGTAGGCCGGGCCGTCCAGCTCCAGCACGATCAGCACCGGGCGCTGGCGCGGCTGATGCCAGCGTCGCTCGCTACCCTGATGGCGGGTGAAGCCCAGTGCGAGCAGAGTCGTTTCATCGAGTAGTTGCTGGCTAAAGCGTTGCGGGTCCTCGGGGTCGCTTGCGATACGCCAGTTCAGATGCAGGCTGAGGCCGCTGTTTTCCCGGTGCGGGCCGTCGTGGCTGCGCCACAGCTCGCGCTCGGAGAGCTGCAGGCGGCTTTCTGGCTCGCCCTGGCGGTTGTACCAGGCGCCGCCGAGGGCCACGGCATTGCTCAGCAGGATCAGCGCCAGGCCGGCCAGCAGGCCGTGGCGGGGCTTGAGGGTGATCATGCGCTGGCACCTCCCTTGTGGCCACGCCGCAGCCTGCCGAGTACCAGCAGCGCGAGGATCGCCGCCAGGCCGAGGATCAGGAAGAACAGGTACTTGGGCAGCAGCTCCCACCACCAGTCGACCATCTTGATGCCGAGGAACAGGATGAAGGCCAGCTGGCCGAACAGCGCCACCTCTGGCCAGTCGCGCCGGCTACCAAGCCACACCAGCAGGGCCGAGGCGACGAAGCCGAGCAACTGGTAGGTGTTTTCGATCAGCTCGGCGTCCAGGCGCAGGTAGCTGCCCTCGGCCCAGTTGGCCAGCACCAGCATCGGGCCGAACAGGGCCAGCAGGCCGACTACCCGGTAGGCGCTGGCAAAGCCGCTGTAGCGGGCCTGCGACACCCATTGCGGCAGCAGGAACAGCAGCAGGCCGGGCAGCAGCAGGTTTTCCGGGCGCTCGCCAGCATACAGCCAGTAGAAGCCGATCAGGCTGCCGATGCGGCTGACGCAGAAAGCCAGCAGGCAGACCAGGCCGATCACCAGCAGCAGGCGCGCGTTGCAGGCATAGGCCAGCAGCAGGGCGTAGGCGCCCCAGGGTAGCAGGGCCTTGTCCGAGGGCGTGATGTTGAAGATCTGCCCGAGCATATAGATGTTGAGCATGAAGCAGGCTAGCGCCAGTGTGGCGGCCAGCTTGGCGAAGTAGCCGGAAGGGTCGCGCCGGCGTAGGGCGAAGGTCAGCAGCAGGCTACCGAGGGAGAAGCCGAGCAGGATGCCGACCTGGGTCGCTTCGCCGAACAGGCCCCAGAACTGGTAGAAGAAGAACAGCAGGCTGGCGGCCAGGGCCAGCGCGCCGAGCAGCGAGACGATGCGCATGCTCAGCGACAGGCGCTTGCTCTGCTGGTCGGGGTCGATATCGAAGCCGGCACGGTACTGCGCCAGCAGCTGCTCGTGGTGGGCGGCAATCTGCGCCAGCGGCGCGTCGTCCAGCGGCCAGGCGTGCTCGGCTTGCAGGCGCTGCGCCTCGCGGCGGAACGCCTGGATATCGTCGGCCCGTTGCTGGGCCTGGTCGCGGGTCAGCGGCATGGTTCTTCCCTGTGAATGCGCTAACCGCGACTCTATCCCTTATGCCTCCTCCAGTACTACCACCCGCTGCCCGGCGCGCACCGGCGAGCCCGGTTGCACACGCACTTCCCGCACCACGCCGTCGCGGGGTGCGGTGAGGGGTATTTCCATCTTCATCGACTCGAGGATCACCAGCACATCGCCGGCTTTCACCGTGCTGCCGGCCTCCACCTGCACCTGCCAGAGGTTGCCGGCGATGTGGCTGTCGATGCCATGCTGGCCGGCGCCGAGCGGGGCGTCCTCACCCACATCCGGGCCGACGTCCTCGACCTCGAAATGCGCCTGGCCGGAGTCGATCCAGCGCTGGCGTTCGGCGGCAAACGCCGCCCGCTGCTGGGTGCGGAAGGCGTCGATGCCCGCGGCTTCCTGGGTCAGGAAGTCCTGATAGTCGGCCAGGGCCAGCTCGCTGTCCTCTATGCGCAGATCAAAGCGGCCGAGCGGGAAGTCGCGGCGGATCTGCAGCAGTTCGGAGGCACTCACCGGGTAGAAGCGGATCTGGTCGAAGAAGCGCAGCAACCAGGGCTTGCCGTGGAAGGCGGCGACTTCGCGGTAGCGGTTCCACATCTGCAGGGTGCGGCCGACGAACTGGTAGCCGCCGGGGCCTTCCATGCCGTACACGCACATGTAGGCGCCGCCGATGCCCACCGAGTTCTCGGCGGTCCAGGTGCGCGCCGGGTTGTACTTGGTGGTCACCAGGCGGTGGCGCGGGTCCAGCGGCGTGGCTACCGGTGCGCCGAGGTAGACGTCACCCAGGCCCATCACCAGGTAGCTGGCGTCGAACACGGTCTTGTACACCTCGTCGAGGTTGGGCAGATCGTTGATACGGCGGATGAACTCCAGGTTGCTCGGGCACCAGGGCGCGTCCTTGCGTACCGTTGTCATGTATTTCTCGATCGCCAGTTGGCAGGCCGGGTCGTCCCAGGACAGCGGCAGATGCACGATGCGCGAGGGCACCTTGAGGTCCCGGGCGTTGCACACGTCGTCCCACAGGCCGGTGACGGTGTCGAGCAGGAGTTGCAGCGGCAGGGTTTCCGGTTGGTAGTGCACCTGCAGCGAACGGATGCCTGGGGTCAGGTCGATGACGCCCTCCAGTTGCTTGGCTTCCAGCGCCTGCATCAGCGCATGGCCGCGGAAGCGCAGGACCAGGTCCAGTTCCGGCTGGCCGATTTCCAGCAGCAGGTGGGTGTCGCCGGAGAGGCGGGCGACCAGGCGTTTGTCGCCTTCGCCGATGTCGAGAACGATGGGGGAGATAAGGTCGCTCGCGGACCAGCTCCCTCTCCCCTTGGGAGAGGGCAGGGGTGAGGGAGCTTGTGCATATGTAGAGTCCCTCACCCCCGGCCCCTCTCCCAGAGGGAGAGGGGAGAGGTCTGCGTAGGCATGATTTTGTGTCGTGGCCAGTTGTCGCGCCGTGGCGATATCCACCGGGATAAACCGAACCTTGTCGCCAGCCTTGAGCTGCCCCAGCTGCCACAGGTCGGCCTCGATGATGGTCACCGGGCAGACGAAGCCGCCCAGGCTCGGGCCGTCCGGGCCGAGGATCACCGGCATATCGCCGGTAAAGTCCACCGCGCCGATGGCATACGGATTGTCATGAATGTTGGAGGGGTGCAGGCCGGCTTCACCACCGCTGTCGCGCACCCACTCCGGTTTCGGGCCGATCAGGCGTACGCCGGTGCGACTGGAGTTGAAGTGCACTTCCCAGTCGGTGGCGAGGAAGGTGTCGATATAGGCCGGGGTGAAGTATTCCGGCGCGCCGTGCGGGCCGTAGATCACCCGCAGCTCGCGCACGGCGGGCAGTTCGTTGCACAGCGCGGCGGGCAGTTGCGCGCCGTTGCTCGTATCGCCGAGAGGTGGAATGTGCAGCACATCACCGGCGCGCAGGGCGCGGCCGCCATGGCCGCCGAACTGGCCGAGGGTAAAGGTGCTTTTGCTGCCCAGGTATTCCGGTACCTGCAGGCCGCCGCGCAGGGTGAGGTAGGAGCGTGCGCCGCTGCCGGCGATAGTGCCGAGGCTCAGGGTGCTGCCGGCCCTGATCAGCAGGGCTGTGTTCATTGGTTGCGCCACACCGTCTAGCGTCAGCGGGATTTCCGCGCCGGTCACCGCCACCACTGCCTCGGTGTTGAAGCGCAGTAGAGGGCCGCTCATGGTGATTTCCAGTCCGGCGGCGCCATCCTCGTTGCCTAGCAGGCGGTTGCCCAGGCGCAGGGCGCGGTCGTCCATCGGCCCGGACGGCGGTACGCCGACGGCCCAGTAGCCGAGGCGGCCGGGGAAGTCCTGCACGGTGGTCTGGGTGCCGGCGGACAGAACTTCGAAGGTGCTGGCGCGGTAGGTCAGACCTTCCAGGCAGCGGGTCCAGGGATTGCCTTCGGCGAAGGGCGCGTCACTGAGGATCTGACGCAGGTACTGGCGGTTGGTTTCCACGCCGTACAGCAGGGTATCGGCCAGGGCCTGGCTGAGGACGGCGCTGGCCTGCCCGCGAGTCGGTGCCCAGGTGATGAGCTTGGCGATCATCGGGTCGAAGTAGGGTGGAATCTCGCAGCCGGCTTCGACCCAGGTGTCGATGCGCAGGGCCTTGCCATCGGCTTTAGGGAATTCCACTGCGGTGAGCAGGCCGGGGCAGGGCTGGAAGTCGCGGCCCGGGTCTTCGGCATACAGGCGCGCCTGAATGGCGTGGCCGCTGGGTTCAAGGCCTTTGCCCAGTTCGCTGAGTGGCGGCAAATCGCCGGCCGCCAGCTCGATCATCCAGCGCACCAGGTCGACGCCCCACACCTGTTCGGTGACGCCGTGCTCGACCTGCAGGCGGGTGTTCACTTCGAGGAAGTAGAAGCGCTCGGCCTCGCTGTCGTAGACGAACTCCACGGTGCCGGCGCTGCGGTAATTCACGGCCCTGGCCAGCTTGATCGCGGCCGCACAGAGTTCCTCGGCCATGCCGGCCGGCAGGTTGGGTGCCGGGGTTTCTTCCAGCACCTTCTGGTTACGCCGCTGTACCGAGCAGTCGCGTACGCCGAGGGCGAGGACTTCGCCGCGCCCATCGCCAAATACCTGCACTTCCAGATGACGGGCGCGCTGGATGTACTTCTCGATGAACACGCCACTGTCGCTGAAGTTGTTCTGCCCCAGGCGCTTGACGGCCTCGAAGGCATCCGAGAGTTCTTCCGCGCTGCGGCACACGCGCATGCCGATGCCGCCACCGCCGGCGGTGCTTTTCAGCATCACCGGGTAGCCGACGGCTTCACCGGCCCTGAGCGCGGCGTCGAGGTTTTCCAGCAGCTCGGTGCCTTCCAGCATCGGCACGCCGTGCTGCTTGGCCAACGCGCGGGCGGTGTGCTTGAGGCCGAAGACGCGCAGCTGTTCCGGGGTGGGGCCGACAAAGGCGATGCCAGCGGCCTCGCAGGCTTCGGCGAAGGCAGCGTTTTCGGAGAGGAAGCCGTAGCCGGGGTGAATGGCTTGGGCGCCGCTGCGCTTGGCGATCCCCAGGATTTTCTCCACCACCAGATAGGTCTGGGCCGCCGGGCCTTCGCCCAGGCTATGGGCCTCGTCGGCCTGCTGCAGATGCAGGCTGGCGACGTCGGCTTCGGAGTAAACGGCGACACCTTTGACGTCGAGCTGGCGCAGGGTGCGCAGGATGCGGCAGGCAATGGCGCCGCGGTTGGCGATCAGAAGTTTGTCGAACATTCGAGGAGCCCTCGAAGGGTGGCGGGCCGTCCCGCCGCTATTCGGTCTGCACCACGGTCGTCCGGGGTGGGAAACGCTTTGCTCCCTCTCCCGCCGGGAGAGGGTTGGGGTGAGGGTTTGGTCAACTACTGCGGCTTGGTTTCCCTCACCCCCGACCCCTCTCCCGGAGGGAGAGGGGAGGAAGCTCTAAGGCACTGCCCCGAGCGGCTCTGGCACAGGCGGAACAACCACAGGCGCAATCCTTTCAGTCCCATACCAGCACCTCGGCCGGGGTGGGGTTGTAGGCGTTGCAGGGGTTGTTCAGTTGCGGGCAGTTGGAGATCAGCACGATCACGTCCATGTGCGCCTTGAGTTCCACGTACTTGCCCGGCGCCGAGAGGCCGTCCTCGAAGGTCAGGCCGCCCTCTGGAGTGACGGGCACGTTCATGAAGAAGTTGATATTGGCACCGAGGTCGCGCTTGCTCAGCCGGCCGTCGTGCAGCGCGCCGCGCAGGAAGTTGTCGCGGCAGCTGTGCATGTAGCGCTTGTCCAGGGCGTAGCGGACGGTGTTGCTCTCCTGGGCGCAGGCGCCGCCGAGGGTGTCGTGGCGTCCGCAGGTGTCGGCTGTGATGGTCAGCAGCGGGTTGCCGAGGTTGGACCAGAGCACGGTGCCGGTGGTCAGGTACACGCTGTTCTGCTTGCGCAGGGTGCGCTGCGGGTCGTAACGCTCGCGCGGGTTACGGGCCGAGAAGAACAGGGTGTCGACGGCCTGGTTGCCCTCCAGGTCGAGCAGGCGCAGGGTCTGCCCGGCCTTGACCTCGAACAGGTAGGGCTCGCCGGCCGGGATCACATGGCGGAACACGGCGGCTTCGGGGTGCAGGGTGCTTTCGATCAGGCTCATGGCATCAGCCCTCAGATATACAGACGTTCGGTGTTGTGGAAGCCGCGGCCGTTTTCCGGACGCGAGGTGCGGCACAGCACGCTGATGCCATCGCTCTGCACCTGCTGCCAGCTGAGCTGCACCGGCTTGGGTGAGTACGCAGGATTCGGGTCCATCGGGTGCTGCAGGGCGGTAAGCACCACCAGGGTGTCCATCGGCGCATACAGCTCGATGTAGTCGCCGGCTTTGGAGTTGCCGGCTTCGAAGTGGAAGCAGCCGTCGCTATCGACCGTGACCTTGCTGAACAGGTTGAGGTTCATCAGCAGGTCCGCGAGGCCAAGGTCCCACTTGCCCAGTTCCACCAGCAGGTTGTCCATGCCGTTGCGGAAGAAGCCGTTGCGCAGTTCCTGATAGCGGCCCTGGCCGTACTTCTCGGTCACTTCTGCCGCGTTGAGCAGGCCGCCCATGCTGTCATGCCAGCCGCAGGTGTCGGCGGTGATGGCGGTGAGGATTCTGCCCATATCCGAGTACAGGCAATGGCCGGCGGTGAGCTTGGCGGTGTGCTGGCACTTGAGGGTGTCCGGCAGGTTCAGGCGCTCGCTTTTCTCGTGGGCATTGAGCAGCAGCAGGCTGACGTTGGCGCCACCTTCGATATCGGTGATGCGCAGCAGCTGGCCGCGCTTGAGGACGAAGGAGGTGTGGCCGCCACCGGGGACGGTCTCCTCATAGAGGGTCGGGCGCAGGGCGAGAGAGGCAGTCATGCTCAGGCTCCTTGAAGTTGCGATTGCAGACGCTCGGTCAGCTGCACGGGCAGCGCGGCGCGGCGTTCGCTGTTGAGCGGAATGTCGTAGGTGATGCGCGCGCCGAAGGCATTGGGCGCATGCGGGTCGACACGCACCTTGTCGAATACCAGCAGGCGGGTGCCGAGGCTGAAACCTTCTGAGAGGTCATGGGTGACCATGAACACGGTCAGCCCGGTCTCGCGCCACAGCTCCAGCAACAGGGTGTGCATGTCCTTGCGGATGCCCGGGTCCAGCGCGCCGAAGGGTTCGTCCAGCAGTAGCACGCGTGGCCTGGTGATCAGCGCCTGGGCGATGGCCAGGCGCTGCTGCATGCCACCGGACAGCGCGCTGGGATACTTGTCCAGGGCGTGGCCGAGGCCGACCTTGCGCAGCAGCTCGGCGGCGCGCTCGCGCGCCTCGCGTTTGGCATTGCCGAACAGGCGGCCGAGCAGAGGCGAGCGCGGCAGCTCCAGGCCGATGGCGACGTTGTCCAGCACCGACAGGTGAGGGAACACCGAGTAGCGCTGGAATACCACGCCGCGGCTGGCATCCGGCTCGGCCACCAGCGGCTGGCCGGTCAGGAGGATCTCGCCCTTGCTCGGCCGCTCCTGGCCCAGCAGCAGGCGCAGGAAAGTCGACTTGCCGCAGCCGGAAGCGCCGACCAAGGTGCAGAACTCGCCTTCGCGCACGATCAGGTTGAGGCGCTCCAGCACTACCTGATCGCCGTATTCCTGCCAGACATTCTTGACCTGAATGAAGCTCATGCCTTGGCTCCTTCGTACCAGGGGAAGCACAGGCGGGCGAGCTGGCGCAGGCCCAGGTCCATCAGCCAGGCGAGCAGGGTGATCCACACCACGTAGGGCAGGATCACGTCCATGGCCAGGTAGCGGCGCACCAGGAAGATGCGGTAGCCCAGGCCGTCGGTACTGGCGATGGCCTCGGCGGCGATGAGGAACAGCCAGGCCGAACCGAGGACCAGGCGCAAAGCGATCAGCAGACGCGGCAGCAGTTGTGGCAGGACCACGCGCAGGATCAGGGTCCAGGTGTTGGCGCCGAGGGTCTGCGCCTTGATCAGCAGCTCGGCCGGGATTTCCCGGGCGCGCTGCTCCATGTCGCGGGCGAGGATCGGGGTGATACCGATCACGATCAGCATCACCTTGGACAGTTCACCCAGGCCGAAGACGATAAACAGGATCGGCAGGATCGCCAGCGGCGGGATCATCGACAGCACGGTCAGCAGCGGCGAAAGCGGTGCGCGCAGCAGCGGCAGGGTGCCGGCGGCGATGCCCAGGCATAGGCCGGCCAGTGCCGCGATACCGATGCCCATGCCCAGGCGGCCCAGACTGGAGGCGGTGTCCTGCCAGAACAGGTAGCCGCCGCTGCGCTTGTCTTCGGTGAAGGCCAGGCGCTGCACCGCATCGACCATCTGCGCCGCGCCGGGCAGCAGCTTGTCGTTGGGGTTCTCCGCCAGGCGCGCTGCGGAACCGGTGAAATAGACGAACAGCAGCAGGGCGAAGGGCAGCAGGATCAGCAGCAGGCGGCCGCCGCGGTCCGGGTGTCGATTGATCAGGCGCATGGTGTTCCTCGGAAGTTCACATTCCCCTCTCCCTCTGGGAGAGGGGCCAGGGGTGAGGGGGCTTCGGCCAATGCGGGCTTTCCCTCACCCCAGCCCTCTCCCGGAGGGAGAGGGGGCCATGGCTTCAGAGCTTGCCTTGCGCGGCCATCTCCATATAGGTCGGGTCGAAGCGCAGCTTGACGTTACCCTTGTCACCGGTCACCAGGCCGTTGGCGAACGCCATGCCGACCGCCTCGGCACTCTGCGCGCCTTCGCCGAGCAGGCCGTGGCTGAAGGAGAACTCGGCGACCTTGGTCATGGTGGCGGGCAGTTTCGGGCTGTTGACGAAGGCCACGGCATCCTTGGCCGCGTAGAACATCTTGGTCGCGGCCAGCTGTGCCTCGTAGCCGGCCAGGTCGGTGCCGGAAGCCTTGGCCATGTGTTCGCGGGCCGCCTTGCCGGCATCCGAGTCGGCGCTCATGGTGGCCATGATTTCGTACCAGGCACCGGTCAGGGCCTTGCCCAGTTCCGGGTTGTCCTTGAGGGTGTCGCTGTTGACCACCATCAGGTCGATGATTTCACCGGGGATCTGGCTGGAGTCGAACACCTTGGTCACGCCCGGGGTGGCTTCGATCTCGGCCAGCAGCGGGTTCCAGGTGGCCGCGGCCTTGACGTCCTCGGTGGCGAAGGCGGCGACCAGATCGGCGTCGGAGGTGTTGACTACCTTCAGGTCCTTTTCGCTCAGGCCGGCGCGCTCCAGGCCCCGGGCCAGCAGGTAGTGGGAGACGGACAGCTCGACCAGATTGACGTTCATGCCCTTGAGGTCGCCCAGGGTCTTCTTCTCACCCTTGAGCACGATGCCGTCATTGCCGTTGGAGAAGTCGCCGACGATCAGCGCGGTGCTGTCTACACCGCCGGCGGCAGGAATGGTCAGGGCGTCCATGTTGGTCATGGTGCAGCCGTCGAACTGGCCGGCGGTGTACTGGTTGATCGACTCGACGTAGTCGTTGAGTTGGGTGACCTTGATCTCGATCCCGTACTTCTTCGCCCACTTGTCGACGATGCCTTGGGTGGCGCCATACTCCCAGGGCATCCAGCCGGCGTAGATGGTCCAGCAGACATCGAACTGTTCTTTCTTTTCGGCGTGGGCGGGGAAGGCGAGGGCGGCGGCGAGGCCGGCGGAAAGCAGGGCGAGCAGCGGGGACTTGCGCATGGGTAGACCTCCAGTTCCAGGGATACGGGCAGGAGCGGCGCGGCACTGGCCTGTGCGCGTTCTCCCGGGCTTTTGTCCCGCCGTGTAACCCCTGTCGAGGTCGCCCACTCTCGGACCAGTCGCTCGCCGGGCTTGGCGAGCCGGAACCCTAGTCGGCCATTGCAAGTTGTAGTGCCGTGCCCCCTTGCGGGGTGCTTCTGCATGGTTCGGGTAAAGCGAACATCGTGCCAGCTATGTGCGAGGCCCAGGCTGCGGGCCTCGCGCTGCAGCGTGCGCCTTGCACTGGCAACGCACTGCGCGATGCTGGTGCAGGGTGTTCGCTATTGGTGCTTACAGCTGATTGTCGGCAGCCAGCTGCATATAGGCCGGGTTGAAGCGCAGCATGATCTGCGCGGGGTTGCCCAGCACGCGGTTGTCGCTGAAGGAAATGCCCAGGCGCTGCAGGCCCGGTCCTTCACCGAGCAGTTGCTGCGCATCGGCGAAGTTGGCGACGCGCTGCATCAGGTCCGGCATCTTCTCGCCACTGGCAAAGGCGGCCGCCGAGCGCGGGGCATAGAAGGAGCGGATGGTGCGCAGCTGTTCGTCGAAGTCTTCCGGGGTAGTGTCCGCTGCTCTGGCCATGCTGGCGCGGGCGGCTGCGCCAGCGGCGTTGGGCAGCCCCATCAGGCGCATGCCTTCGAACCAGGCGCCGGTGAGGGCGCGGCCGAGCTCCGGGTGCTGAGTCAGGGTCTGGCTGTTGATCACCAGCAGGTCGAGGATTTCCCCGGGTACATGGTGCGAGCTGAACACCTGCACGCTGTCGCCGTCCTGGCGCAAGTCGGAGAGGATCGGGTTCCAGGTCACCACTGCATCGCCTTTACCGCTGCGCCAGACCTGGGCCAGGTCCTTGTCCGAGACGTTCTCGATGGTGACGTCGGAAGGTTGCAGGTGAGCCCATTCCAGGGCGCGGCTGAGCAGGTAATGGGATACCGAGTTCTCCACCAGCAGGATGGTCTTGCCCTTGAGGTCCTTCAGGTCCTTGCTGCCGCCTCGCACCAGGATTCCGTCGGCGCCGGCGGAGAAATCGCCGACGATCAGCGCGGTGGAGTCAACGCCGGCGGCGGCCGGAATGGTCAGGGCGTCCATGTTGGTCATGGCGCAGGCGTCGTATTGGCCGGCGGTGTACTGCTCGATTGAGGCCACGTAGTCCGGTACCTGCTGGACCTGAATCTCGATGCCGTACTTCTTCGCCCACTTGTCGATGATGCCTTCCTCGGCCATGTAGCCCCACAGCATCCAGCCTGCGTAGATCGACCAGCAGACCTTGAACGGGCGTGTTTCTTGCGGTGTGGCATGAGCGGGCTGCAGGAGCAGCAGGGCGAGCAGTGAACAGGACAGCAGACGAGTGAGCATGACAACCTCGGAACAGTGGACGGGAGGCAGGATGGCGGTCGCCGTGCCGCGTGTTCTCCCGGGCTTTTGTCCCTCCGTGTGACCTCTGTCGAGGTTGCCCACTCTCGGACCAGTCACTCGCCCTGGTAGGCGAGCCGGAACCCTAGTCGGCCATTGCGATAGATTGATTGGCGACCGGTCGTTTGAGTCGATCATCCTGCAGGGAGGTCGTTAGCGAATGGCGTGCCAGAGCGGTTGGCTAATGATTTCACGGGGTGTGCAGGCGGAGGTTGCAGGTCTATTGCGCCAAATTGGGGCGACACGCCTTGCTGTGGTGCGTCTCTTGGGTGTGGGCAGTTTTGGCGCAGATTGACCGACGAACAGTGCCTGACCGTCGGGCGCATACTGCAATATCATCTTGACATCAATTCTTTATTACGCTGTAGAATTGACGTAATTCAAAAAATTCATAAATTCAAGATGTTTTTTTGACGCTGTTTTTTTGTCACGCCCGCTTGGGTTGCTGCTAAAACCGGAACTCTCAGTGTGAAGTTATGAGTGCCTCGAGCGATATCTCCAGTCTGTTCAAGTTGTTTGGCGGTCGCGCAGACCAGTATCAGGAAATCTCCAAGGAGAGCAGCGATACTGCCTCCCAGCGACGCTGGCCGGTGCTGTCAGGCGGCGAGCCTGCGGCGGCTGCGCCGGTAGTGGCGCAGGCACAGCCGACTGTCGAGCCGGTAGCCGAGCCTGTCCAGGCCGCTGCGCCGGTCGAGGCGCAGGCTGAGCCGGAAGCCGTATCCGCGTGGTCCGCTGCCGGACTGCGCAGCCTGCTGGCCAAGTTGGGCCAGGAGGCCCGCACGCAGGTCGAAGAGCCGGCTAAGCCTGTCGTCACGACGCCCAAGCTTGATCACATCCGCATTCTGGCGGTGGTCTCCGCCAAGGGCGGGGTCGGCAAGAGCACCCTGGCGGCCAACCTGGCGGCTGCGCTGCAGCGAGCCGGCCGGCCGGTGCTGGCGCTCGATCTGGACCCGCAGAACGCCCTGCATCATCACTTCCTCTCGGCCGACGAGCAGCAGGCGCTCGGCCAGCGCGGCATTGCCCATTTCGATCAGGACTGGCGCGAGCAGGGCATGTCCAGCGCCGAAGGCGTGTTCGTGCTGCCCCATGGTCTGGTCGAGGAGTCGCAGCGCCGTGACTTCGAGGCGCAGCTGCACAACGATCCGCAGTGGCTGGCGCGCCGCCTCAGCGATCTGCAACTGGCCGAGGGGGCGCTGGTCATCATCGATACACCGCCCGGACCATTCATCTACCTGCAGCAGGCGCTGAGCGTGGCCAACCTGGCACTGGTGGTGAGCCTGGCCGATGCGGCCTCCTACACCGCGCTGCCGATGATCGACGGTCTGATCAAGACTCACACGGCTGGGCGCAAGAGCTTCGTCGGCACCAGCTACCTGATCAATCAGGTGGATAACTCGCGCCAGCTGAGCCGCGATATCACCCAGATCATGCAGGGGTTGCTGGGCCAGCAGGTGGTGGGCACCGTGCATCGCGATCAGTCGATCACCGAGGCCCTGGCCTATAACCGCAATGTACTGGACTACGACCCGCAGGGGCGTGGCTGCCACGACATCCTCCACTGCGCCCAGGCCCTGGTCGAGCGCCTTGGGAGTACAGCACGGGTCGAGCAGCCCGCATGACCTGGCGCAGCGCGATGGCGGGTGCGCTGGCGCCGGCCGGGGGGCTCACGCGACTGCTGTCCAGGCCCCTGGGGCAGAACCTGCTGACGCTGGTGGCCCTGGTAGTGATGATCATCGTCATCGCCGCGCCGCTCGACCTGGAACAGCAGATGCTGTTTACCGCCGCCTGTATGGCGGCGGCGTTGTTATTGCGCCGGCGTGCCAATCGCCTGGCGATCCTGGCGATGATCGTGATGTCGGTGATCGCCTCGCTGCGCTACATGTACTGGCGCGTGACTTCCTCGCTGGGCTTCGAGAACCTGCTCGACATGCTGTTCGGCTACGGCCTGGTGCTGGCCGAGCTGTACGCCCTGCTGGTGCTGCTGCTGGGCTACCTGCAAACGGCCTGGCCGCTGCAGCGCAGGCCCTACCCGCTGCCTCGCGACACCGCCCTGTGGCCCACGGTGGATGTGTACATCCCCACCTACAACGAGCCGCTGGAAATCATCAAGCTCACCGCCTTCGCCGCCCAGGCCATCGATTGGCCCAAGGACAAGCTCAACGTCTACGTGCTCGATGACGGCCGCCGCGAGGAGTTTCGTGCTTTCTGCGCCGAGGCCGGGATCGGCTACATCATTCGCCCGGACAACTTCCACGCCAAGGCTGGCAACCTCAACCACGCGCTGAAGCTGACCCACGGCGACTACATCGCCATCTTCGACGCCGACCACGTGCCGACCCGCTCCTTCCTCCAGGTCGGCATGGGCTGGTTCCTGCGCGACCCCAAGCTGGCGATGCTGCAGACGCCGCACTTCTTCTTCTCGCCGGACCCCTTCGAGAAGAACCTCGACACCTTCCGTTCGGTGCCCAACGAGGGCGAGCTGTTCTATGGTCTGGTGCAGGACGGCAACGACCTGTGGAACGCCACCTTCTTCTGCGGCTCCTGCGCCATCATCAAGCGCGGCCCGCTGGAGGAAGTCGGCGGCATCGCCGTGGAGACCGTCACCGAGGACGCCCACACGGCCCTCAAGCTCAACCGCCTGGGCTACAACACCGCCTACCTGGCGCTGCCGCAGGCCGCCGGCCTGGCCACCGAGAGCCTGTCCGGGCACATCGGTCAGCGCATCCGCTGGGCGCGCGGCATGGCGCAGATCTTCCGCACCGACAACCCGTTGCTGGGCAAGGGGCTCAAGCTCGGCCAGCGGCTGTGCTACCTCAACGCCATGCTGCACTTTTTCTATGGCCTGCCGCGCCTGGTGTTCCTCACCGCGCCGCTGGCCTACCTGTTCTTCGGCGCGCAGATCTTCCAGGCCGAGGCCCTGCTGATCCTGGCCTATGCGCTGCCGCACATCCTCATCGCCAGCGTCACCAACTCGACCATCCAGGGGCGCTTCCGCCATTCCTTCTGGAACGAGGTCTACGAGTCGGTACTGGCCTGGTACATCATGCGTCCGGTGCTGCTGGCGATGGTCAACCCCAAGCTCGGCAAGTTCAACGTGACGGCCAAGGGCGGGGTGATCGACAAGAGCTATTTCGACTGGAAGATGGCCCGGCCCTATATCGTGGTGCTGGCTCTGAACGTGTTGGGCGTGCTGGCCGGCCTGTGGAAGCTGGGCTTCGATCCCGAGGTCAGCGTGGCCACCGTGCTGATCAACCTGACCTGGACCTTCTACAACATCGTCATCAGCGCCGCGTCGGTCGCGGTGGCCGCCGAAGCCCGGCAGATTCGTGCCGAGCCGCGGGTGTACGCCGAGCTGCCGGCCACCCTGAGCCTGGCCAACGGCAAGACCATCGTCTGCCGGACCAACGACTTCTCCCAGCGCGGCATCGGCATCGCCCTGCCGGAAGGGGCACATGTCGAGCGTGGCGAGCAGCTGCTGGTGTCGCTGTTCCGCGACAACGAGGAGTGCGTGTTCCCCGCCGTGGTGATGTTCTCCCGCGACGGCGTGCTGGGCCTGAACTTCCTCGAATTGAACCTTGAGCAGCAGCGCGAACTGACTCGCATGACCTTCTCGCGTGCCGACACCTGGGCCGCCACCTGGGGCCAGGGTGCTGTCGATACCCCGCTGGGCGCCCTGGCTGAAGTCTCCAGCATTGGCTGGCGCGGCATTCGCCTGCTGTCACGCGCCACCTTCGCCGAATTGCGTGTGCGCCTGCGCATCCCGTCTTTCCACCTTCGCTCCACCCCGAGGAACCCATGAGCCAGAAACGCAATGGACTGTCGTCCCTGTGTCTCGCATTGACCCTGCCGCTGCTGGCGGCATCCACCTGGGCCGAGGAGCCGGTCGAGGAGAGCGCCGTCGCCGTCGAGGGCGCTGCCGTCGAAGGTGGTGAGGTACCGGCGGAGGCCGTGCCGGTCGAGTTCGTGCCGACCTACAGCGCCACGCTCAAGCAGCTGGGCGCCAACTACACCATGCACCTGCGCGGCATCGAGGGCAGTGACAGCGTCAGCTTCGACGTGCGTGCCGACCAGGTGGTGAGCAAGGCGCGGGTCAAACTGGAGTACAGCTACTCGCCGGCGCTGCTGCCCGACCTGTCGCAGATCAACCTGATGGTCAACGACCAGGTGGCGGCCAGCCTGCCGGTGCCCAAGGAAACCGCCGGGACTCTGCAGCAGCAGGTACTGGACATCCCGCCGCACCTGATCACCGAATTCAACCGCCTGACCCTGCAGCTGATCGGCCACTACACCATGATGTGCGAGGACCCACTGCATTCCAGCCTGTGGGCCAAGGTCAGCAACACCAGCGAACTGCAGCTGGAGACCACCCAGATCGCCCTGCCGGACGACCTGGCCAAGCTGCCGCTGCCGTTCTTCGACAGCCGCGATTCGCGTTTGCTGGAGCTGCCCTTCGTGTTTGCCGGTGCGCCGGACAACCGCAGCCTGGAGGCCGCCGGCATGGTGTCCTCGTGGTTCGGCGCGCTGGCCAGCTATCGCGGTGCGCGTTTCCCGGTGAGCCTCGGCCAGCTGCCGGAGAAGGGCAATGCCATCGTCCTGCTCAGCGGTGCGGCCAGTGTCGACGGTGTGCCCGAGGCAACCGACAAGGGCCCCAGTCTGACCCTGATGGCGCACCCCGCCGACCCCTTTGGCAAGCTGCTGATCCTGCGTGGTGACGACACCGAGCAACTCAAGCAGGCCGCCCTGGCGCTGGTCACCGGCAGCCAGGTGCTGTCCGGCGCCCACGCCCGCATCGAGCGCATCGACAGCCTGGCGCCACGCGAACCCTATGACGCGCCGAACTGGCTGCCCAGCGATCGCCCGGTGCGCCTCGGCGAGCTGGCCGATGCCAAGCGCCTGAGCGTTTCCGGCTATGACCCGGGAACCATCAATCTGCCCATGCGCCTGCCGCCGGACCTGTTCAACTGGCGCCAGCCGGGCGTACCGCTGCACCTCAAGTACCGCTACACGCCACAGCCGGTGTCGACCAACTCGTCGCTGCTGATCAGTGTCGGCGGCAAGTTCATCAAGTCGCTGCCGCTGCCGTCGCAGGAGAACCTCGACAAGTCGCTGCTGGCCAAGCTGCAGGATGACAGCCTGCTGCGCGAGGCCAAGCTGATGCTGCCGCTGGACAGCCTGCCGTTGCAGTCGGCCCTGCAGCTGCGCTTCATGTACGACTACATCAAGCAGGGCGATTGCCGCGACATCATCATCGACAGCATGCGCGGTACCATCGAGCCGGATTCGACCCTGGACCTGAGCGATTACGAGCATTTCATCGCCATGCCCAACCTGGGCGTGTTCCAGAGCAGCGGCTTCCCGTTCACCCGCATGGCCGACCTGGCCGAGACCGCCGTGGTGATCCCGGCCGGCGCCAGTGCCGAGGAAATCTCCCTGCTGCTCGACCTGCTCGGTCGCTTCGGTGAGTCCACCGGTCTGCCGGCCAGCGGCGTCAGCGTGACCCAGGGCGACAACGATGCCGAGCTGGAAGACAAGGATCTGCTGGTGCTGGCCACCGGCAGCAACCAGCCGCTGCTGGAGCGCTGGGCTGACTGGCTGCCGGCGCAGATCAACGGTCGCGCCCGCTTCGAGCTGTCCGACCTGGTCCACCGCGTGCGTCACTGGGTGGACAGCGACAGCCGCGCCAACCTGCGTCCGGCGCGCAGCAACCTGATCCTCGACGGCGGTGCGGCCGGCGCCTACGTGACCGGCTTCGAGTCGCCGCTGACCAGCGAGCGCAGCGTGGTGGTGATCGCCGCCAGCGCTGCGGAGCGTCTGGGCGAAGTCAGCGCGGCCCTGCGTGGCGGCGAGGACTACGAGCAGTCCCTGCAGGGCAGCCTGGCGGTGGTCAACGGCACGCGCATCAACTCGCTGGTGGCTGACGAGCAATACCATGTCGGCGAGCTGGGCTGGTTCCGCTACCTGCAGTGGCTGCTGGCACACAACCTGGGCTGGATGCTGCTGCTTACCGCGCTGGGCGTCGGCCTGATCAGTCTGCTGCTGTTCGTCAGCCTGCGCGCGCGGGCCCGTGCCCGTCTGAACGGCTGAGGTCGGCCATGCGGCGTTTGTATCCGACTCTCTGCGCCGGCCTGCTGAGCCTCGTGCTCGGCAGCGCCGCGCAGGCTGCCTGCCCGGTCGACTGGCCACACTGGCAGCGCTTCGCCGAACACTGGATCCAGCCGGACGGCCGCGTCCTGGAGTCCAGTCTGGAGAAGAACCACAGCACCTCGGAGGGGCAGTCCTACGCGCTGTTCTTCGCCCTGGTGGCCAACGACCAGGCGCGTTTCGAGCGCATCTGGCGCTGGAGCCGCGAGAACCTCGCCGGCAACGATCCGCAGAACATCCTGCCAGCCTGGCTGTGGGGGCAGGGCAAGGATGGCCAGTGGCAGGTGCAGGACCCCAACTCCGCCTCCGACGCCGACCTGTGGTTCGTCTACGCCCTGCTGGAAGCCGACCGCCTGTGGCGCAAGCCCGAATACCGCGCCGATGCGCTGGCCCTTCTGGCGCAGATCAAGGCCCGAGAAACCACCGAGCTGCCAGGCCTGGGCCCCGTGTTGCTGCCGGGGCCGATCGGCTTCTCGCATATCGGCCATCTGTGGCGCATCAATCCCAGCTACCAGCCGTTGCCACTGCTGCGCCGCCTCGCCGCCGTCGACCCCAAGGGGCCGTGGAACGCCATCGCCCGGCACAGCGCGGTGTTGCAGGAGCAGGCCGGGCCGCATGGCTTCGCCGCCGACTGGATCGGTTACCGCGCCGTATCCGAGCGCGCCGGCCTGTTCGCCAGTGACCCGATGAAGGGCGACAGCGGCAGCTACGACGCCATTCGCGTCTACCTCTGGGCCGGCATGACCGACCCTGCCGACCCGCTGGCCAAGCCGCTGCTCGATAGCCTGTTCGGCATGGCGCGCGCCACGGCCTCCAGCGGATTGCCGCCGGAGAAGGTCGACGTGCGCACGGGCACCACCTCGGGGCAGAGCCCGAGCGGCTTCTCCGGCGCCCTGGTGCCGTACTTCCGCGCCAAGGGCCAGCCCTGGCTGGAAGAGCTGCAGGACCAGCGCGCGCGCGGCGCCATTGACCAGTGGATCGCCGGCACGGGTCCTGCGCCGTTCTATTACGACTACATGCTCAGCCTGTTCGGTCTCGGCTGGGCGGACAAGTACTACCGCTTCGCGGCCGATGGCCGTCTGCTACCGCTTTGGGAGTCTCCATGTTCCGCTACCGCCCGCTGACTCTGGCGCTGCTCGCCGCCCTGGCCCATGGCGGCGCCCAGGCCGAGGGCAACGATGCCCAGCGCCTGCTGATCGAGCAGGGACATTTCTGGCAGGCGCAGGACAAGCCCAAGCGCGCCGGCGAGGTCTGGCAGAAGCTGCTGCTGATCGATGCGGCGCAGCCGGATGCGCTCTATGGCCTGGGCTTCATCGCAGTCAAGGACGGTGACCTGGCCAGCGCTGGTGGCTACCTGCAGCGCCTGCAGGCCATCCAGCCGCTGCCGCGCCAGGCGCTGCTGCTGGAGCAGGACATCCGCCTGGCCGATCCGGCCAATCAGAAGCTGCTCGACGAGGCCCGCCTGCTGGTCGAGAGCGACCAGCGCGCGAAGGCGGCCGAAGTCTATCGCCGTGCGCTGGGCGGCAAGCCTGCGCAGGGACAGATCGGCCTGGAGTTCTACAACAACCTGGGCTACGTCGATGCGCACTGGGCCGAGGCCCGCAGCGGCATGGAGCGTATCCACCGCGAGTACCCGGATGACCCCTATGCCGCGCTGTTCCTGGCCAAGCACCTGGCGCGCAACCAGGGCGCACGCGAGGAGGGCATCCGCGCCCTGGCCAAGCTGGCCGAGCGCGAGGATATCGGGGGCGACGCCGACGAAAGCTGGCGCCTGGCGCTGACCTGGATCGGCCCGCCCAACAAGGCGCAGCAGCCGCTGTTCGAACAGTTCCTCAAGACTCATCCGGACGACGAGGAAATCCGCGCGCTGCTGGTCAAGGGCCGCACTCAGCCCGCCAGCGGCGCGGCGGCCTGGCGCCGTGACCCGCAGCTCGACCGCGGCCTCAAGGCACTGGAGAAAGGCGAACTGCAGGTGGCCGAGCGCGAGTTGAGCGCCTACCTGGAGAAGCACCCCAAGGACCCCGATGCTCTCGGCGGGCTGGGCATCCTGCGCCAGCGCCAGGAGCGCTTCGAGGATGCCGAGCTGCTGCTCACCCGTGCTGTGAAGGGCGGTGGTGGCCGCGCCTGGCAGAGTGCGCTGGACGATGTGCGCTACTGGTCGCTGCTGCAGCGTGCGCGCGACAACATCGCCAACGCGCGCAATGCCGATGCCCGCCTGCAACTGGAGCAGGCGCGCCGGCTCAAGCCCAAGGATGCCGAGGCCGTACTGAGCCTGGCCGAGCTGCAGGCCCAGCAGGGCGAGCTCGCGGCCGCCGAAGCCGGCTATCGCCAGGCGCTGCAGCTGGGCCAGCAGCAGGCGCGCGCCCTGCGCGGCCTGGTGCAGGTGCTGGGTGGCCAGGGCAAGGCCGACGAGGCCCTGCGCGAACTGGACAAGCTGCCCAAGGCCGAGCGCGAGAAGATCGGCAGCCTCAGCCAGCTGCGTGCCGAGCAGGCGCTGCAGCGCGCCCGCGCCGCCGAACAGCGGGGCGACAGCGCCGGCATGCGCCGCGAGCTGGAAAACGCCCTGCGCGACGATCCGAACAATGCCTGGGCACGCTTTGCCCTGGCCCGCCTGTACGTTGATCTGGGTGCCGTGGACGAGGCGCGCAGCCTGGTCGATGGCCTGTTGCAGACCCAGCCGAACGACCGCGACGCGCTCTACACCAGCGCGCTGCTGTCCATGCAGCTGGGCGACTGGCGCAAGGCCCAGGCGACTCTCGCGCGCATCCCGCGCGACGCGCGCAATTCGGACGTCAGCCGATTGGTGGCGGAAGTGGATTTCAACCTGCAGATGCAGGAAATCGAGCGCCTCAACCGCAGTGGTCGGCGCGCCGAGGCCCGTGCCTTCCTCGGCCGCATCGAGCCGCTGGCCCAGGGCAAGCCGGCGCGCCTGGCCAGCATGGCTTCGGCCTACGCCGATGCCGACGACCCGCAGCGTGCCATGGTCATCATGCGCGACCTGCTGGCACGCAGCCCGCGCAATGACCTGTCGCTGACCCTGAGCTATGCCGGCGTGCTGCTTCGCGCCGAGCAGGACACCGAGGTGGCCGCCATTCTGCGCGACCTGCAGGGCCGCAGCATGACGGTGGAGCAGCGCAAGCAGTACGACGATCTGCTGTTCCACTACCGCGTGCGCCAGGCCGAGCAGCTGCGCCTGCGCGGTGAGCTGGCCGCAGCCTACGACACCCTGGCGCCGGCACTGGCGCAGCGCCCGCAGGACCCGCTGGCGGTTTCGGCGCTGGCGCGCATGTACGGCGCCAACGGCAACACCGCCAAGGCCCTGGAGCTGTTCAAGCCGCTGGTGCAGCGTTTTCCGCAGGACGCCAACCTGCAGGTCGGTGCCGCCGATATGGCCGCCCAGCAGGCCGAGAACGGCTACGCCGAGGAGCGCCTGGAGCAGGCGCTGAAGCTGGCACCCAACGATGTCGACATCCTCAGCACCGCTGCCCGTGTGTACCGCTACCTCGGCCGTACCGGTACCGCGGCCGAGCTGCTGAGCAAGGTGGTGGCCCAGGAGAAGCGCGAACAGACCCCGAGCTACGCCGCCAGCACCCGTCCGGCCAGCGCGCCGGCCAACCCCTTCGCCGGTGTTGGCAGCCTGGCCGCAGCACCTGCCGCGATTCCCGACCCGGTATCGACCCTGCCGACGCCGGTCGAACGTCCGCGCCTGACGCTGGACGATATTCCGGCTCCGGCGAGCAGCCAGCCGCGTGCCCCGGCCCGTGCCGAGCTGCCGGTGGCCACCGCGCGTGACAGCCTGCTGGCCCTGGAGCCCGCGCCGGCACCGACGACCACCCTGGCCGCCGCCGAGCCTGCCCCGCGCAACCCCTTCCTGCCGGGTGCCGAGGAGGAGGTGGACCCGCGTGCCGGGATGAGCGAGGCGGCACGCGCGCTGGACGATATCCTGCAGCAGCGCAGCCCTTACCTGGTGCAGGGCGTGACGGTGCGGACCAATGACAGCGAGTCCGGCCTGAGCAAGATCACCGATGTGCAGGCGCCGTTCGAGGCCAGCATGCCGCTCGGCGACAATCGCCTGGCCTTGCGCGTGACCCCCGTCTCGCTGAACGCCGGCAGTCTGGACGACAGTGCCCGTGATCGTTTCGGCGGCGGTCCGCAGGCGACCCTGGATAACCCGGGCATGTCGCCCGGCTCGCAGAAGGATTCCGGTGTCGGTTTGGCCGTGGCCTTCGAGAACCCCGGTGCGGGCCTCAAGGCCGACATCGGCACCACGCCGCAGGGTTTCCTCTACAGCACTGCGGTCGGTGGCGTCAGCGTCGAGCGCGCCGTGCCCGGCAACCCGGACCTGCACTGGAACGTCGGCGTGTCGCGGCGCGCGGTCACCGACAGCCTGCTGTCGTTCGCCGGCGCCGAGGACAAACGCACCGGGCAGAAGTGGGGCGGCGTCACCGCCAACGGCGGACGTGCCCAGCTGGCCTTCGATGACCGCGAAATGGGCGCCTATGCCTATGCCGGCTGGCATCGCCTGCTTGGCAACAACGTCGAGGACAACGACCGGGTGGAGGCGGGCACCGGCGTCTACTGGTACCTGCAGAACGACGAGCAGAGCCAGGCCACCATCGGTCTCGACCTGCTCGGCATCGGTTATCGCGAGAACCTCGGCTACTTCACCTATGGCCACGGCGGCTACTTCAGCCCGCAGAGCTTCTTCGCCCTGGGCGTGCCGGTCAGCTGGGCGCAGCGTTATGACCGCCTGAGCTTCCAGCTGCGCGGCTCGGTCGGCGTGCAGGCGATCAATCAGGACGAGGCCGACTTCTTCCCCGGCGACCGTGCGAAACAGGCTGAGGCCAGTCGTGCGCTGGGCTACGAGGCGGTCTACGGCAGCGATAACAGCACCGGTATCGGCTACAACCTGGCCGGCGCCGCCGAATACAAGCTGGGCGACCACCTGTTCCTCGGTGGTCACGTCGGCGTCGACAACGCCCAGGACTACCGCCAGTGGAATGGCGGCCTGTACCTGCGCTACATGCTTGAACGCATGACCGGCCCGATGCCGCTGCCCGTTTCTCCCTATCAATCCCCCTACGCGAAATAAGGATTCCCATGGCTTCCTCCCTGCTTGCCGGCCTGTCGATCCTGATCATTGGCGACAGCCATATGGCCACTCCCAACTACCTGATCGGCGGTCTGCACGACGACCTCACCCGCAAGGGCGCCAACGTCCATTCCATCGGTATCTGCGGGGCCAATGCCGGCGACTGGCTGAAGGTCTCCCCGGGCGGCAACTGCGGCGCTGCCGAGCGCCGTGGCAAGGAGCCGGCCCAGGTGCTGCGCGGCAAGGCCAGCACCACGCCGATCAAGGAGCTGATCGCCAAGGACAAGCCGGACCTGGTGCTGATCGTGATCGGCGACACCATGGCCGGCTACGACAAGCCGTCCTTCCCCAAGGCCTGGATCTGGCAGCAGACCACCAGCCTGACCAAGGCCATCGGCGCCACCGGCACCCAATGTGCCTGGATTGGCCCGAACTGGGGTACCGAGGGCGGCAAGTACGGCAAGACCTACGCCAAGGTGAAGCAGATGTCGGCTTTCCTCGCCGCCAACGTGGCACCGTGCAGCTATGTCGACTCGCTGAAATTCTCCAAGCCGGGCGAGTGGGCCACCACCGACGGTCAGCACCTCAACGTGCAGGGCTACCAGAAGTGGGGCGCGGCCATCAGCGCCGAGCTGGAGAAAGTGCGCAAGGGCGCTGCCCAGTAAGCCCGGTATTCCTCTTTACGCAGTGAACGATTCAAGGAGTTTCAGATGTCTTCTTCCGTACTGGCCGGCCTGACCCTTCTGGTGCTCGGCGAAAGCCACATGAGCCTGCAGAACCACCTGACCGAACCGCTCAATGCGGCACTGGTGGCCAAAGGCGCCAACGTGCACTCCATCGGCGCCTGCGGTGCCAGCGCAGCCGACTGGCTGGTGACCAAGAAGGTTGACTGCGGTGCCGTGCAGGACAACAACGGCAAGCTCGTGCTCAAGGGCAGTGGCGCCACCACCACGCCGATCAAGGAGCTGATCGCGCAGCAGAAACCGGATGTGGTGGTGCTGGTCATCGGCGACACCATGGCCTCCTACGACAAGCCGGCCTTTCCCAAGGCCTGGGCCTGGCAGAGCGTGACCAACCTGACCAAGGCCATCGCTGCCACCGGCACCAAGTGCGTGTGGGTCGGCCCGGCCTGGGGCAAGGTTGGTGGCAAGTACAAGAAGAACGACCAGCGCACCCAGTTCATGTCGCAGTTCCTCGCCGCCAACGTGGCGCCCTGCACCTATGTCGACTCGCTGAAGATGTCCAAGCCGGGGCAGTGGGTGACCACCGATGGCCAGCACTTCACCGTGGCCGGCTACAAGGCCTGGGGCAATGCCATCGCCGAGGCGATGAGCAAGCTGCCGGCCGCCAGCCTGAAAGGAGGCAAATGATGAAGCGCGTGCTGCTCGGTCTGTTCGCTGTGCTGCCGCTGGGCCAGGCCCTGGCGGCGGAGATTCCGCTGTATCCCACCGGCCCCAGCGAAGATTCGGCCTTCCTGCGCTTCTTCAACGCCGGCGAGACGCCGCTGGAGCTGAATGCCGCCAACGGCGCCAGTCTGCGCCTGGAAGGCGAGCAGCGTGCCTCCGATTTCCTCACCGTGCCGGCCGGCAAGCCGATCCAGGGCAGCCTGAAGCAGGGCGACGCGCAGCAGGCGCTGGATGTCAGTGTCGAGCCGGGTGAGTTCGCCACCGTGGTCGGCCTTGGTAACGGCAAGGAACTGCGCCTGGTGACCCTGCGCGAGCAGCCGGACGATTTCAACGCCCTGAAAGCCTCGCTGGCCTTCTACAGCCTCGATGGCAGTTGCGCCAACGCCGGCCTGCAAGCCGCCGGGCGTAATGTCGACATCTTCAAGGATGTCGCCGAAGGCAGCCTGCAGCGGCGTTCGATCAACCCGCTGAAGCTGTCCGTACAGCTGCGTTGCGGCGGTGCCGCCGTCGGCCAGCCGCTGGACCTCGGCCAACTGGCCGCCGGCCAGCGCTACACCCTGTTCCTGGTGCCCTCGGCCCAGGGTCCGCGCCTGTTCCAGGCCGTCGACAACCTGGCTAACTAAGATCCCGACATGGTTTTTGCCTCCCTCGAGTTTCTGCTGCTGTTCCTGCCCACCTTCATGCTGGTGTATGCCCTGGTCCGGCCGGGGGGGCGCAACCATGTGCTGCTGATCGGCAGCTGGATCTTCTACGGCTGGCTGAGCCCGGCCTTCCTCCTGCTGCACGTGGTGCTGACGGTGGTGGGGTGGGTCGGTGGCCTGCTGGTGGAGCTGACTGATCCACAGTCGCGCCGGCGCTACCGCCTGCTGACCCTCTTGATCGTGGGCAACGTGCTGGTGCTGTGCTGGTACAAGTACGCCAACATCCTCGCCGCGACCTTCAACGAGTTGCTCACCGCGCACGGCTCCATGCCGTTCGAGTGGCAGAAGGTGGCGCTGCCCGCCGGCCTGTCGTTCATCGTGCTGCAGGTGATTTCCTACCTGGTCGACGTCCACCGCAAGGTGGTGCCGGTGGAGCGCAGCTTTGCCAACTTCGCCACCTACCTGGCGATGTTCGGCCACTCCATCGCCGGCCCGATCATCCGCTACGACTGGGTGCGTCGCGAGCTGGTCCAGCGCTACTTCAATCCGCTGAACTTCGCCCTGGGTGCGCGCCGTTTCATGATCGGCATGAGCATGAAGGTGCTGGTGGCCGACAGCCTGTCGCCGCTGGTGGATGTGGCTTTCCACCAGACCAACCCGTCCTTCGTCGATGCCTGGATCGGCTGCCTGGCTTACTCGCTCCAGCTGTTCTTCGACTTCGCCGGCTACAGCGCCATGGCCATCGGCCTGGGCCTGATGCTCGGCTTCCACTTCCCGGAGAACTTCAACCGGCCCTACTGGGCGCGCAATATCCAGGACTTCTGGCGGCGTTGGCACATCTCGCTGTCCAGCTGGCTGCGCGACTACCTGTACATCGGCCTGGGCGGCAACCGCTTCGGTACCTGGAAGACCTACCGCAACCTGTTCCTGATCATGGCCATCGGCGGTCTGTGGCATGGCGGCGACAGCTGGAACTACGTGCTCTGGGGCGCCGCCCACGGTATCGCCCTGTGCATCGACCGCGCCTGGAGCCGCGCCGGCCTGCCGGACCTTCCAGCGCCGCTGGCGCACACGGTGACGCTGCTGTTCGTCTGCCTGGCCTGGACCCTGTTCCGCTCGCCGGACTTCGCCACGGCGCTGGGCATGTATGCCGGCCAGTTCGGTTTCAACGGCTTCGCCCTGGGCGATGCCCTGGCGGCGACCCTGCGTCCGGCGCATGGCATCGCCGCCGCCCTCGGCGTGGTGTGTCTGCTGCTGCCGTTGCTGCAGACCCGTGCCGAGGCACGCTTCGGTCACAGCCTGACCTTCCGTGCGGTTGGCGCCTTGTGGCCGGTCGCCGGTTTCCTGCTGTCGTTCGCCCTGATCGCCAGCCGTGAAACCGTACCTTTCCTGTACTTCCAGTTCTAAGGGGACGTCCTTATGTCGAAAAAAGACGCTTCCCTCGCTCCGGTGCCGCCAAGTGCGATGACCATTCTGCTCAGCCCGGTGGCCGGAGTGGTGATGTTCGTGTTCCTGCTGGCCGGTCTGCTCAGCTGCCTGTGGGCCATGTTCGTCAGCGGCAAGGTGGACCTGCTGCCCAAGGACCACGGTTGGGCGGCTATCGGCGAGGGCGAGATCACTCACCATATCGCCAAGGAGCTGTCCCATGTGGCGCTGGCCAGGAAGGCTGCCGACCTGGAGCGCGCCGCCAGCTGGCTGCTGATTGGCGACACCGGTGCGCGCGTGCGCCAGGGGTGTCCGGGCTGGCTGTTCCTGGCCGACGAGAACCGCATTCACCCGCGTGCCGAGGACAATGCCCAGGCGCGTGCGCAGAAGGTGCTCGCCGTGCGTGACTGGCTGGCGGCGCGCAACATCCGCCTGCTGGTGGCTCTGGTGCCGGACAAGAGCCGGATCGCCGCCGACCAGCTGTGCGGTATCAGCCGTTCCGCCCAGCTGGCCGATCGCGCGCAGCGCTGGCAGGCGCAGCTGCAGCAGGCCGGCGTGGCGGTGCTGGACCTGGCACCGACCCTGCAGAGGCTGGGCAGTTCGGCCTACCTGCGCAGCGACACCCACTGGAGCGAAGCAGGGGCGCAGGCTGCCGCACTGGCCCTGGCGCCGCAGATCGGCGCGCTCGGCGTGACCCCTACACCGGCTCAGCAGCTCAAGCGTGAGCTGCAGGCGGAGGCGCCGCGCCCTGGCGATCTGGTGCGTCTGGCGGGCCTCGACTGGCTACCGGAAGGCCTGCAGCCGGCGGGCGAGCGGGTGGCCGAGTCGCGCTTCAGCAAGGTCGAGCAGGCCGAGGCAATGAGCGAGGACGACCTGTTTGGTGACAGTCAGCTGCCCAATGTCGCGCTGATCGGTACCTCCTTCTCGCGCAACTCCAACTTCGTGGCCTTCCTCGAGCAGGCACTGGGGGCCAGCCTGGGCAACTTTGCCAAGGACGGCGGCGAATTCTCCGGCGCCGCCAAGGACTACTTCGCCAGCCCGGCTTTCCGCGAAACGCCACCGCAGCTGCTGATCTGGGAGATTCCCGAGCGCGACCTGCAGTCGCCCTACAAGGACGACATCGAGCTGTCGACGCTGTAACAACTTGTAATGAAAGTTCGCCCGGGGCGCGGCATGTGCTTGCCCCGGTGACGCGGTCAGATGCAGTGAGAGCAGTCCCGGAGCCGGCACTCGCCGGCGCCTTCCCCGCGGTCGAAGGAGGCCGCCATGTCCCGTCTAGTCCTTGTCCTTGCAGTTCTGGCCCTGAGCCTCAGCGGTTGCGCCGTGTACGGCGGTGACTACGGTTATCCCGGCCCCAGCGTGCGCTATTACGAGAGTTATCCCTCCACCCGCATCTATTACTACGAAGACGATCGCAGCTATCACCGTTGGCACCGCGACCGTTATCAGGAGCGTCGCCACTCCTACTACGCGCCGGGCTATGACGGTCGTTACCAATGGCAGGATGGCAGGCGCCACGAGCGCTATCGCGAGCATGACCGTGGTTACCAGCCACCGCGCCATGGCTGGGACCAGCGCTATCGCAGCCATGACCGGCGTGACCGGTCTTACTGGCAGCAGCAACATGGCGGGCAGCGTTATGACGGCTATCCGCGCCGGCACGATGGCACCCGCGAGCATGATGGCAGGCGCCACTCGCAACAGCGCGAGGGCGTTGGCGGTACGCGCCGCGCCTACTGATGGGGGAACGGCGAAGGATGCAGGTCCTTCGCCGTTTTCCTGTTCAGCCGATCATTCGACGAACAGTTTCTGCACCGCCGAGAAGTCCAGCTTGCCGTTGCCCTGCTTGAGCAGCAGGCGATACAGCTGCAGCGCCAGCGCACCCATCGGTGTGCTGCTGCCGGTAGCCTGCGCGGCTTCCTGAGCGAGGCCAAGGTCCTTGGCCATCAGTTCGGCCATAAAGCCGCCCGCATAACCCTTGGATGCCGGCACGTTCTCCATCACCCCCGGCCAGGGGTTGTACTTCTCCAGGCTCCAGTTGCCGCCCGAACTCTGGCGCATGATCTCGGCCAGCACGGCCGGGTCCAGGCCGCTGGCCACGCCCAGGGCCATGGCTTCGGCGGTGCCGATCATGTGCACCGCGAGCAGCTGGTTGTTGCACACCTTGGCCACCTGGCCGGCACCGTCGGGGCCGGCGTGGAAGATGTTCTTGCCCATGGCGGCGAGCACGGTGCGCGCGCATTCCAGCGCCTCGGCCTTGCCGCCGACCATGAAGGTCAGGGTGCCGGCGGCGGCGCCGGCAGTACCGCCGGACACGGGCGCATCGAGCAGGGCGATGCCACGTGCGGCGGCGGCCGCATGCACCTTGCGCGCGGAGTCCGGGGCGATGGTCGAGCATTCCAGCACCAGGCTGCCGGGCGTGATCTTCTGCAGCAGGCCGTCATCGCCCAGGTACAGTCCCTCCACATGGCGGCTGGCGGGCAGCATGCTGACCACCACCTGGGCGTCGTGCACGGCCTCGGCGGCATTGGCGGCGCGCTTGCCGCCATCCTGGGCGAAGGCGTCCAGCGCCTCCTGCGCCAGGTCGAAGGCGGTGACGGCAAAGCCGGCCTTGAGCAGGTTGCGGGCCATCGGCAGGCCCATGTGGCCAAGGCCGATGAAGGCGATCTGGGTCATTGTTATTGTTCTCCTCGTGGGTGGCTCAGGGCTGTTGCTGGAACAGGGCGTTGATCCGGGCGAAGGGTTCGGCCTGCTCGGCGAAGGTGAAGCTGCCCTGCGTGCGCACTTCCTCGGCGGCGCGCAGGAAGGCGCCAAAGGCGGCGCGGGCCAGGGACGAACCGAGGCTGATGCGCTTGACGCCCAGTTCGGCCAGCTCACTGACGGTGAAGCTGGCCGAACCCAGCCCCATCACCACGTTGACGGGTTTGGGCGCCACGGCGCGCACCACTGCGGCGATGTCCTCGCGGCTGCGCAGGCCGGGGGCATAGAGCACGTCGGCACCGGCTTCGGCATAGGCCTGCAGGCGGCTAATGGTGTCGGCCAGGTCGGCGCGGCCGTGCAGGAAGTTCTCCGCGCGGGCGCAGAGGGTGAAGGGGAAGGGCAGGGCGCGGGCCGCCTCGACCGAAGCCTGGATGCGTTCTACCGCGAGCTCGTACGGGTAGATTGGCGTATCCGCCTGGCCGCTGGCATCCTCGATGGAGCCGCCGACCAGGCCGGCCTGGGCCGCCAGGTGGATGGTCTGGGCGCATTCTTGCGGGCTGTCGCCAAAGCCGTTCTCCAGGTCGGCGGCTACCGGCAGGCCCGTGGCGGCGATGATCGCCCGGGCGTTGTCCAGGGCGTCCTCGCGGCTGATCAGGCCGGCGCCATCCTGCCGGCCTAGGCTGAAGGCCAGGCCGGCGCTGGTGGTGGCCAGCGCCTCGAAGCCAAGTGCCGCAAGGGCCTTGGCCGAGCCGGCATCCCAGGGGTTGGGGAGGACGAAGCACCCGGGGCGCCGGTGCAGCGCCTGGAAGGCCTGGGCTTGGTGCAACTGGCTGGACATGGCGTGCTCCTTGGCTACAGGTCCGCCAGTGGGTGGACGCCGTCCCACACCGGCTCGAAGTGGGCGGCGATCACCGCCGCCGGAATGGTCGCCGGGTCGGGCCAGTGCCACTTCGGCGCCTGGTCCTTGTCGATCAGGCGTGCGCGCACACCCTCGGGGAATTCCGGGTGGCGGCAGCAGTTCAGGCTCATGGCGTATTCCATGCGGAACACCTCGGCCAGCGACAGGTGGCGGGCGCGGCGGATCTGCTCCCAGACCAGGTGTGCGGTCAGCGGGCAGCCGGCGGCCAGGGTCTTGGCGGCGCGTGCCAGCAGCGGGTCGTCGTCGCCCTGCAGGGCGCTGAGTGCCTGCCAGGCGGCGGGCAGGTCGGCCACGTCGAGCAGCGCGTCGATGCGCTCGCGGCGCGGCAGCCACTGGGCTTGGGGCAACTCGGCGCGGGCCTCGTGCTCCAGGGCGCGCAGCAGGCTGTTGAGCTGCTCCGGTGCCTGCTGTTGCCAGTTCATCTGCACCAGACCGTCGAGCAGCGCGTCCTGCTGCTCGTCACGCAGAAAGCGGTCGGCGAGATTCAGGTCCAGAGCGTCGCGGGCGTTGATGCCGGCGGCGGTGAGGCCGAGAAACAGGCCGAGCCTGCCTGGCAGACGGGCGAGGAACCAGCTGCCGCCGACATCCGGAAACAGGCCGATATTGATCTCCGGCATGCCCAGGCGGCTGCTCGGGGTGACGATGCGGGTCGCCGCGCCCTGCATCAGGCCCATACCGCCGCCCAGCACATGGCCATGGGCCCAGCAGATCAGCGGTTTCGGGTAGGTGTGGATGCGGTGATCGAGGCGGTATTCGTCGGCGAAGAAGCGTCGCGCCAGCGGCGGCACCTCGCCGGGATGTTCGCGGCACTGCTGCGCCAGCTGCACCACGTCGCCACCGGCGCAGAAGGCCTTGGGCCCGTTGCCGCGCAGCAGCACGCAGGCGATACGCTCGTCCTCGGTCCACTGCTTCAGCTTGGCATCCAGGGCCTCGATCATCGGCAAGGTCAGGGCGTTGAGGCTCTTCTCCGCATCCAGGCTGGCGATGCCGATGCGATAGCCGTGCTGGGCGGGACGTTCTTCGAAATGCATGTTCATCAGGCGGGCCATCGTAGGGTGGATAAGCGCGTAGCGTTATCCAGCGAAGGGAAGGTTGGTGGAAAAGACCTGCGGTCGTTTTCCACCCTGCGGATCACTTGTTGCGCCACTGGGCGTCGCGTTTTTCGAGGAAGGCGTTGACGCCCTCGCGGGTATCGTCGGCGTCGAACAGGTCGACGAAGCGCTCGCGCTCCTCGGACAGCCAGGTGTTCGGTCCACGTTCGCGGGCGCCCTGGATCAGCGGCTTGATGGTGCGCACCGCCACCGGGCTCTGCCGTGCCACCTTGGCCGCCAGCAGCAGGGCGGTGCCGCGCGCTTCGCCACTGTCCACCACCTGTTCGACCAGGCCGATGCGCAGGGCGGTCTCGGCGTCGATGCGTTCGCCGCAGAGGATCATGCGCTTGGCCCAGCCTTCGCCGACCAGCCACGGCAGCGCCTGGGTGCCGCCGGCGCAGGGCAGCAGGCCGACCGTGGCTTCCGGCAGGGCCATCTGTGCCTGCCGTTCGGCGATGCGGATGTCGCAGGCCAGGGCGCATTCCAGGCCACCGCCCATGGCGTAGCCGTTGATCGCGGCGATGGACACGCCGCGGAAGTCGCGCAGGGTCTCGAAGGCCTCGCCGAAGCGCCGCGCCATCTCGCGGGCGCGGGCCTTGTCGCCGTCGGCGAACAGGTTGAGGTCGGCGCCGGCGCTGAAGAACTTGCTACCCTGGCCGGTCACCACCAGGGCGTAGACGTCGTCGTCGCGGTTGAGGTGCTCGACCACCTGCTTGAGGCCGATCAGCGAGTCTCGGTCCCAGGTGTTGGCCGGCGGATGGTTGATGGTGATCAGCGCGGTATGGCCGTGCTTCTCCACGGTCAGCTTGTGGGTCAGGTCGAACATGCCGGGGTTGTAGGGTTCGATGGCGGTGCTCATAACGGTCCTCGTCGGATTACTCCCCTCTCCCATTCATGGGAGAGGGGCAGGGGGAGAGGGAGGTTGATCGGCCCCCTCTCCCTGACCCTCTCCCCGAGGGGAGAGGGGACTAAAAGCCAAAACTACAGCAGGCGATCGAGCATGCCGCCCTGGTCCAGCAGGCGGCGGGCGATGATCACCCGCATGATCTCGTTGGTGCCTTCCAGAATCTGGTGAACGCGGCTATCGCGCACCCAGCGCTCCAGTGGGTAGTCGTTCAGGTAACCGTAGCCGCCATGCAGTTGCAGCGCTTCGTTGCACAGGGCGAAGCAGTGGTCGGTAGCGAAGCGCTTGGCCATGGCGCAGTACAGCGCGGCCTCGGCGTGGCGGTTGTCCAGCTTGTGCGCGGCCAGGCGCACCATCTGCCGGCTGGCGGTCAGGTCGGTGAGCATGTCGGCCAGCTTGAACTGCAGGGCCTGGAACTCGGCCAGTGGTTTGCCGAACTGCTTGCGCTCCTCAACGTAGCGCAGGCTCTGCTCCAGCGCTGCCTGGGCCGCGCCGAGCGAGCAGCTGGCGATGTTCAGGCGGCCGCCGTCCAGGCCCTTCATGGCGTAGACGAAGCCCTGGCCCTCGGGGCCGATGCGGTTGCCGGCGGGGATGCGCACGCCCTCGAAGCTGATGGTGCGGGTTGGTTGCGCCTTCCAGCCCATCTTGTCCTCGTTGCGTCCGTACTTCACGCCCTCGGCACCCGCCGGCACCAGGAAGCAGGAGATGCCCCTGGCGCCGTCCTCGCCGGTGCGGGCCATGACGATCAAGACATCCGTGCTGCCCGCACCGGAGATAAAGCACTTGCTGCCGTCCAGCAGGTACTCGTCGCCCTCGCGGCGGGCACGGGTACGCAGGTGGGCGGCGTCGGAGCCGGCGTCCGGCTCGGTCAGGCAGTAGGAAGCCAGCAGCTCGCCGCTGGTCAGCCCTGGCAGGTACTGCGCTTTCAGGGCTTCATCAGCGAAACTGGCCAGCATCCAGGTGGCCATATTGTGGATGGTCAGGTAGGCCGTGGTGGCCACGCAGCCGGCGGCGAGCTGTTCGAAGATCAGCGAACTGGTCAGGCGCGACAGGCCCAGGCCGCCGTCGTCCTCGCCGATGTACAGGGCCAGGTAGCCCTGCTCGGCGGCGCGGCGGATCACCTCCAGCGGGAAGTGCTGCTCGCGGTCCCAGTCGGCGGCATGCGGCGCCAGCTCCCGCGTGGCGAAGGCGCGGGCGCTGTCGACCAGCAGGCGTTGTTCTTCGTTCAGCTCAAAGTCCATAGGCTCTCACTGCAATGTCGTGGGCTGGCCGGCGGCGCGCCGCTCGGCCCGCCATTCGGCCAGGCTGGGCGCGGCCTTGTCGCCGTCCAGGCGGTGGACGATCTCGAAGTAATCCTGATGCCGTGGCGAGGCCATCACCTCGGCGCGGCTCTTGACCCGTACCGCGTACACCGTCTGCACATTCTGGTGGTCGAAGGTGCGCCACTCCTGCGGGCCCTTGAGCAGGCTGTAGCGGTGGCCTTCCAGGGCCTTGATCAGTGCCTCGCTGTCCAGGCTCTTGGCGCGGGCGGCGGCCTCCGCCCACTGCTGGACGATGCTGTAGGCCGAGGCGGCGGCGCTGGAGGGGTAGACCTCATAGCGCTCGGTGAAGTTGCGCACGAAGGCCTGGCCGGCCTGGCTGCCCTCCAGCTCCGGCACGCGCCAGGTCCAGGGCTCGGTGCCCACCACGCCTTCCATCAGGCCGGGGCCGGCCTGCTCGACGATGCCCTGGGTCAGGTTGGGCGCGACGATCTGCACCTTGCGGGTCAGGCCGAGTTTCTCGGCCACGCGCATGGCGCGCACCAGGTCCTCGCCGAACAGCACCAGTACCAGCACCTCGGCGTCGCTCTGCGCGGCCTGGGTCAGGGCGTTCTGGTAGTCGGCCATGCGCGCGCCGGGGAAGGGGACCTTGAGGCCGGGGTTGCGCGCGCCGTCCTGGGTTCCGGTGGTCTCGCGCAGCGAGCTCTCGGTGGTGTTACCCCAGGTGTAGTCGGCGGTGACGTAGAAATAGCGCTTGTCCGGCAGCTGCTTGGCCAGGTACTGGCCGAGCACGCGGGCGCTCATCCAGGCACTGTTGCACTCGCGGAACAGGTAGCGGTGGCCGTCCTTGCCGGTGGTGTCGTTGGAATAGGTGAGGGTGCCGAAGTACAGCAGGCCGTGTTCCCTGGCGCGCTTGCCGGCGGCGATCGCGGCGGCGCTGGAGGCACCACCGAAGAGCATGGCGGCACCTTCGCCGGCCATCTTGTCGACGTTGCGTGCGGCCTTCTCCGGGCGCGAGGCGTCGTCCAGGCTGGACAGGCGCAGCGGGCGGCCGAGCACGCCGCCCTTGGCGTTCAGCTCGTCGATGGCCAGCAGGGCTCCACGCATCTGTGCCAGTCCTTCTTCCTTGTAGCTGCCGGTGCGCGGGTAGCTGAGGCCGAGGGTGATCGGCTCGGCCGCCTGCGCGGCGGCGGTGAGTCCGGCCCAGAGGGCCAGACAGGCAGTCAGTCGTTTCATGCAATGCTCCCTGTTGTTGTTATGCCAGGGCCGACTGTGCAGACCTGGCGAACGCGGAGGCATTGTCTTTTCGTCGTAGTGGCACCGTGGTGCCGCGGATCAACCTTTACTTCAGTTGAATGGTCATGTTCGGGCCCGTTACTGGAGTGTCATCAAACCACCTGCTGGTGACGGTCTTGGTCTCGGTGTAGAAGCGCACCGCCTGCTTGCCGTAGGCGTGCAGGTCGCCGTAGAAGGAGCCCTTCCAGCCGGTGAAGGAGAAGAATGGCAGCGGCACCGGGATCGGCACGTTGATGCCCACCTGGCCGACCTCCACCGCATGCTGGTAATGCCGCGCGGCGCCACCGGAGCGGGTGAAGATGCTGGTGCCGTTGCCAAACGGGCTGGCGTTGACCAGCTCGATGGCCTGTTCCAGGGTGTCGACCTCCATGCACACCAGCACCGGGCCGAAGATCTCCTCGCGGTAGATCGACATGTTCGGCTTGACGTTGCGGAACAGGGTCGGGCCCAGCCAGTTGCCGTCGGGATAGCCCGGCACCTCGCAGTGGCTGCCGTCGAGCAGGCACTCGGCGCCTTCCGCCTTGCCCTCGGCGATCAGCTTCTGCACGCGCTGCTTGGCCTGCTGGCTGATCAGTGGGCCGTAGGCGGCGCCGCTGTCCTTCCAGTAGCCGGGGCGCAGCTCGGCCATCTGCGCGGCCAGTTCGGCAATCCACTGTTTCGACTCGCCGACGAACACCGCCACGCTGATCGCCATGCAGCGCTGCCCGGCGGCGCCGCAGCTGGCACCCACCAGGTTGCTGAGCACCTGGTCCTTGGGCGCGTCGGGCATGATCACCATATGGTTCTTGGCGCCGGCGAAGGCCTGCACGCGCTTCAGGTGTTGTGTGCCCGTGCGGTAGATATGCTGGCCCACCGGCACCGAGCCGACGAAGGAAATGGCGCGGATGTCCTCGTGGGTGAGCAGGGCGTCCACCACCTCGCGGCCGCCGTGCAGCACCTGCAGCACGCCGGCCGGCGCACCGGCCTCGAGGAACAGCTCGGCCAGACGGTTGGGCGTCAGCGGGTCCTGCTCGGAGGGCTTGAGGATGAAGGTGTTGCCGCAGGCGATGGCCAGCGGGAACATCCACAGCGGGATCATCGCCGGGAAGTTGAACGGGGTGATGCCGACGCACACGCCGAGCGGCTGGATATAGCTGGCGGTGTCGATCTCGCGGGCGACGTTCTCCACCGTCTCGCCCATCATCAGGCTGCAGATGTTGGCCGCATGCTCGGCTACCTCGATACCGCGCCAGACGTCGCCCTTGGCATCGGCGAAGGTCTTGCCGGTCTCGCTGGCGAGGATCTCGGCCAGCTCGTCATGGTGCTCCTTGAGCAGGTGCTGGTAGCGCAGCATCAGCCGCGCGCGTTCCGGCACCGGGACTTCGCGCCAGCTGAAGAAGGCCTGCTTGGCGCCGGCGATGGCCGCCTCGATTTCCTCGTGGGTGGCCTTGGGCGCCAGGGCCAGCACTTCCTGAGTGGCCGGGTCGGTCACCTCGATCAGTTCGCGGGCGTTGCTGGCCTGCCATTGGCCGTTGATCAGCTGGGGGATCACCTGGGGCATCGAGGGCCTCCTGATTGTTCTTATGTGCCCCTGTTATAGCCGCAGCCGATCCCCCTGTGGATTGACGATCTTGCTCGGGGGATGGACGATCTTGGCATTCGAACAACAATGAGGGCGCCATGAACGCCTCGGTGGAAACCTCCAACTGGCCACTGCCGGCCAACGGCCTGCGCTTTATCGTGCCGCCTCGGCTGAGGCGTGTACTGGCCCGTCACCCGCTCTCTGCAGGCTGCTATCCGCTGGCTCTGGGCTTCTACCCGGAGGCCGCCGGGCACCGTATGCAGCGGCCTCTACCGGATGACCACCTGCTCATCTACTGCCGCGCCGGGCGTGGCTGGCTGGACTGCGGGGATGGACGATTGGAGGTGGGTGGCGGTGACCTGCTGCTGTTGCCCAAGGGCCTGGCGCACACCTACGGCGCCGACCCGCAGCGGCCCTGGACCATCCACTGGGTGCATTTCGACGGCGCCCTGTGCGACGACTTCCTGCGTCTGCTGGGCAAGCCCGGCGTACGTCGTATCGGTGTGCAGCCACGCCTGCTGACCGACTTCGAGGCGCTGCTCGGCCTGCACCGCCGTGGCCTCAACCCGGCGCACTTCATCCACGCCGCCCACCAGCTGCAGGCGCTGCTCAGCTCGCTGGCCGTGCTGCCGATCCGCACCACGCTGAAATCCGGACGGGTACTGGACGTGGACGCGGTGCAGGCGGTGATGCGCAGCCACCTGCACGGCAGCCTCAACCTCGACGAGCTGGCCGCGCAGTTCAAGCTGTCGCGTTTCCACTTTGCCAAGACCTACCGTGCCCTGACCGGCCATGCGCCGATCCAGGACTTCATCCAGCTGAAGATGGCCCAGGCCTGCCGCCTGCTCGACCAGGGCAGCCTGGAGGTGCGGCAGATCGCCGAGCAGCTGGGCTACGACGACCCGTACTACTTCTCGCGGCTGTTCAGGAAGGTGGTGGGCATGGCGCCCAGTCATTACCGGGCGCTGCATCGCGGCTGATCAGGCGAGCAGGCGCAGCCACAGCTGCAGCTCGGGGCGCAGCGCCTCGCGCAGCTCAGCCAGCGGCTGTTGCAGGCCGAGGCGCTGTTGCGCCGGCAGGGGTTCGATCAGGGCGGCCGCGTCGGCCTGCAGGGCGCTGGCGACCAGGACCAGGTCGGTGAGGTCCGCTGCGCCTTCGTGCTGGCGCTGCCACTGGCCGCGCTGGCGCGCGCATTCGATGACGGCAGCGGGCAGTTGCCAGCGCGTCAGCACCAGCGCGCCGATGTCGGCGGAGAGCTGGTCGCACAATTCGTCCAGTGCCGCCATCTCGCGCGGGAAGTCCGGCCAGTGCTGCAGCTCGTCCAGCAGCGGCAGGCTGCCGATGTCCTGCAGCAGGCCGGCGAGCATGGCGTCATCCAGCGTCAGGCTGCAGCGCTGTGCCAATGCCGCGCAGTAGGCGGCGCGCTCCCGCGCACGCCGCCAGCGCAGGGCAAAGGCCTGCTGCAGGATGGCTTCGCGGCTGGCGAACAGGTGGCGCACGGTGAAGCCCAGCACCAGGTCGTTGAGCTGGCGGGTGCCCAGTCGCGCCAGCAGGTCGCGCATGGACATGCCCTGGCGGCCGCCGCGCAGCAGCGGGCTGTCGGCGAACTGCATCAGATAGGCCGCCAGCGGCGGATCGCTGTTGATCACCCGTGCCAACTGTTCCAGCGAGGTGCGCGGGTCCTCCAGCAGGCGGCGAATGCGCAGGGCGGCTTCCGGCATCTGTGGCACCTTGGCTTCACCCTTGAGAAAACGGGTGAGCAGGGCGAAACGCACGGCATTGGCGGACTGCGACATAGTGACGACGACGAGGGGCAAGGGGGTGGCAATGCTAGCAAATTGCAGGCGCCGACGCATGAATGGCCGGGTGAGCGGCCCGTGCGAGCGATCAGATCGAGCAGACCCTGCCGGCCAGCTCCACTCGGCCGAAACGGGCGCCGGGGTCGAGCGGGGTGATGGCCAGCAGGCGATCCAGGCGCACTTCCTGCCGGCCCTCGTCGGTCTGCAGCACGAGGAACTCCTCCTTGCTCGCCGCCGTGCGGGTATCCAGCGCTCTGGCCATGAAGCCGGGGCCGTCGACCAGCTCGACCTGCAGGCGATAGCCGTGCATGCAGGCGATCTCCAGGTAGTCGTACAGGTCGCAGTTCAGGGGCTGGTAATCGGCCATTTCGGTTTCTCCCGGTTCGCCAGTGTCGACGCCTAGGGCAAGTCTAGGTGCTGGCTGAGTTTCACACCCGGGCAATGGTCGCCAGCCCGGTAGCGACCAGCTTCTCCAGGCCATCCTTCAGCGCAAATACATCGGCCCGGCACACCGCCTGGCGCTGGCCGGCCTTGAGCACCTCGCTGCGGCACAGCAGGCGCTCGCCGACGGCCGGGGCCAGCAGGTTGAGCTTGTACTCGCTGGTGACCACGTCGCCGCACAGCGAGGCCGCCGCCCAGGCGCAGCCGCTGTCGACCATGAAGCCGACCACCGCGCCGTGCAGGTAGCCGTGGTGCTGGCACAGGTCCGGCCGGCTGCGTACCTGCAGGCTGACGCGGCCGGGTTCGAAGTCGAGCAGTTCGGCGCCCAGCAGCTGGGCGAAGGTGGAGTGTTGCAGCGCCTGCTCCAGGCGTTCGCGGCTGATCCCGGTTACGTTGTCGTCAGTGCTCATGATCCATGCTCCTCGGCAGTGGGAGCTTGCAGTCTTGGTCGGCTGGCGTGGCGCCGCCACACGCATCCAGCGGCGTGATGGCGCGGCATCAGCCTTGACTTGCCCGGGTGCCTTGCCTAGCGTGCCGCTTTCGTTTTTACCGCAGGAAAGCCGCATGAGCGCCGACGACCGCATCAAACTCGAACCGGGCTGGAAAGAAGCCCTGCGCGAGGAGTTCGACAAGCCTTACATGAAGGCGCTGAGCGAATTCCTGCGTACCGAGAAGGCGGCCGGCAAGGTGATCTATCCGCCGGGGCCGCTGATCTTCAATGCGCTCAATTCCACGCCGCTGGATCAGGTCAAGGTGGTGATCATCGGCCAGGACCCCTATCACGGTCCCGGCCAGGCCCATGGCCTGTGCTTCTCGGTACAGCCGGGCGTGCCGGCGCCGCCTTCGCTGGTGAACATCTTCAAGGAGCTCAAGCGCGACCTGAACATCGACATCCCCGCGCACGGCTACCTGCAGAGCTGGGCGGAGCAGGGCGTGCTGCTGCTCAACACTTCGCTGACGGTGCAGCAGGCCAGCGCCGGATCGCACGCCGACAAGGGCTGGCAGCCTTTCACCGACAAGGTGATCGAGGTGGTCAATGCGCGCCCCGGCAACCTGGTGTTCCTGCTCTGGGGCGCGCACGCGCAGAGCAAGCAGAAGCTGATCGATACCACCCGCCATCTGGTGCTGAAGTCGGCGCATCCCTCGCCGCTGTCGGCCTACCGGGGTTTCCTCGGCAACGGCCACTTCAGCCGCACCAACCAGTACCTCAAGCAGTGCGGTCTTACTCCGATCGACTGGCGACTCCCGCCGCTGCCGGCGTGATGCACTCCAGCCCGGCGATGTCCTCGCGCAGAGCACCGAGGCGGTCATACAGGCGCTGGCGCTGGGCGTTGTCGGCGCTGGCAATCAGCTGGCCGAACAACTCGGCCAGGTCGTCTTCGCTCTGCGCGAACGACTGCCGGTAGGCATCACTCCAGTAGCTCTGTCGTTCGCGCAGCAGGCGCTCGATGCGCGCGGCGAAGTCGGCACTGCGGCGGCCCTCCAGCTCCTGCAGCAACGCTGCCTGCCAGCGCTCGCGGCTGTCCAGCCACAGGCGGTTCTGCTCGCCGCGTTGCCCTGCCCAGCTGCGCACCAGTGCTTGTTGCGCTGCGTTGAGCTCGCCGAACCAGGGCTGTAGGCGCTTTTCCGTGTTCTCCGCGCGTAGCGCGATCTGCTGTTCCAGCGGTGGGGTGACGAATTCGCGGCGCAGCTCGGCATTTTCCCTGGCCATCTGTTCGCGTAACTGCTGCACCTGCAGCGGGCTGAGCTGCTGCAGCAGGCCGGCGACGGTCGGGCTGACCTCTCCGGGAATCTGTTCGAGCGCAGCGCGCAGCTCGCCCAGGCGGGCGCGCAGCTGAGGCGCGTCCAGTTCGCCGGCGGCAAGGGCGGCGCGGTCCTGGTCCAGCCAGTGGGTCAGCAGCGGCAGCTGGGTGCTGCAGTGCCAGGTCAGGTGCTGGTCCAGGCGCGGTTCGAGCCAGGCCTTCTGTTCGGCATTCAGGTCGAGGTAGCGGTCGATGCGCCAGGCCAGCAGCCAGTCGAGGTTGCGGTAGGCCAGGTCGAAACGGCTGCAGGCGCCGAGCAGCGCCAGGCAGGCCAGCAGGGTGAGCAGACGCAGCGGTCGTCGCATGGCAGCCTCCGGGGGGCGTTGCTGCGTCAGCCTAGTCCAGGCGCTTGTGGATGCGCATCACGGCCAGGCCCAGCAGCACGATGCAGAACACTCCTAGGATCAGGATCTCCCGCCACAGTTCCTCGACACCGGCGCCACGCAGCATGATGCTGCGCATTGCGAATCCGCAGGTTGATGAAAAAGGCCGCTCATCGAGCGGCCTTGCTGAACATGGTCGAAGGATCAGCCGACGCTAACCTTCGGCATCTCTGGCATATTCAGGGTCTGCTCGGCGCGCGGCGCCAGCACTTCGGCCTCGCCGTCGACCACCTGCTCCTGGTTCTGGTTGAACACGCGGGTGGCCAGGCGTACGCGGCCCTTGGGCAGTTTCTCCAGCACTTCCAGTTGCACGGTCAGGGTGTCACCGAGTTTCACCGGACGGGTGAACTTGAGCTGCTGGCCGAGGTAGATGGTGCCCGGGCCGGGCAGGCGGCAGGCGATGGCCGCGCTGATCAGCGCGCCGCTGAACATGCCGTGGGCGATGCGCTCTTTGAACATCGTCTCGGCGGCGAAGGCAGCGTCCAGGTGCACCGGGTTGTTGTCGCCGGAGACGGCGGCGAACAGCTGGATGTCGCGTTCCTCGACGGTCCTTTCCAGACTGGCCTGCTGGCCGACTTCAAGGTTGTCGTAGGGGATGTTGGTGACCTGGGTCATACGGGTTCCTCGATGGGGTGGGTGCACGCGCGGCTGCGGGCCAGGGCCCGGTCCAGCCAGTCGCGCAGGTAGGTGGTGACTTCGTCGCGGTTGCTCTCGTTGAGCAGCTCGTGGCGGGCTTGGGGATATATCTTCAGCTCTACGTTGTGCAAACCGGCAGTGCGCAGGGCGCCGGCCAGGTCGCCCAGGCGCTTGCCCTGGCTGACCGGGTCGTGGTCGCCGCCGATTACCAGCAGCGGCAGGTCGGCGTCTATCTGCGCCAGGTTCTCTACCGGGGTGATCTGTTGCAGGCCGCCCATCAGGTCGCACCACAGCTGGGTGGTGCAGACGAAGCCGCACAGCGGGTCGGTCACGTACTTGTCCACTTCCGCCGGGTCGCGGCTGAGCCAGTCGAAGGCGGTGCGATTGGGCTTGAAGGCTTTGTTGAACGAGCCGAAGGAGAGGAAGTCGATCAGCCGGCTGCGTCCGGTCGGGCCCAGGCGCCAGCGCTCGAAACGGGTGATCAGGCTTGCGGCCTGGTAGACCGGCAACGGCTGGTAGTTCGAGCCGGACAGGATGGCGCCCTGCAGGCTGCAACTGTGCTGCATCAGGTAGGCGATGCCGATGTAGCTGCCCATGCTGTGGCCGAGCAGGAAGATCGGCGCCTGCGGGTGCTGTTTACGGATGTAGTGATTGAGCGTGGCCAGGTCGCCGACCACCTTGTTCCAGCCGTCCGTGTCGGCGTAGTGGCCGAGCAGGCCCTGGTCCGCCGTGCGGCCATGGCCGCGCTGATCCAGGGCATACACACCATAGCCGGCGGCAGTGAGCGCCTCGGCCAGGCGCGCATAGCGCTCGGCATGTTCCGCCATGCCGTGAGCGATCATCAGCAGCGCCTTGGGCGGTGTCTCGGTCGGCCAGTGGAGTACGCGCAGGGCGGTGCCGTCACTGGCGCCGATCCGGAAGTCTTGTGGGTGCATGGCGATCCTTGTGCCCGGTTATTGGCGGCATTGTGCATGGCCGGGGCTATCGCGCAAAGGGCCGCTAGCGCCACTCGTTGTGACGTTTGAGGATGCGCAGGTACTCGCCGCTGGCGTGCAGTTCGAGCAGGCCGCGCTCGAAGATTGCGGCCCAGTCTGGTTGGCCGGGTCCTGGGGCGGTGAAACCGACCACCAGGGGAATGCTCTCCAGAGCCGGTTCCTGCCACACCAGGCGGTCGCGCAGGTTCGTATCGTTGGAAATCAGGTGCTCGCCAACCCGTCGTTCCAATAGCACCAGGTCGAATCGCCTGGCTGCCAGTTTGCGCAGGTTGCTGATGTCGTCGACCGCCTCCTCCAGGTGGATGCCCGAATTCATGATACGGGCCGGGTAGCCGTAGCCGCGGACAACGCCGACTCGAAGACCGCGCAGATCGTCCAGGCTACTGAAGACTAACGGGGTGTTGCGTCTGACGAAAAGGCCTAGCTGACTGTAGAAGAGTGGGCGTGAGGCCCGCAGTTTTTCCTCCCTGACCTCCCGTGGCCAAAGGGGTAGGGCACCCTGGTAGCGACTGGAATGCAGCTTGGCACGTACACGTGCCCACGGCATGAAGTCGATGTCCGGGTTGTAGCCCTGCGTGGCGAAGGCGCTGCGGGTGAGTTCGATAAAGCTGCCGCCGGCCGGCAATGACGCTGAACTGTAGGGTGGATACTCCGGTGCTGCGAGGCGTGGTTCGGCCGCCAGTGGCAGGCAAAACAGCGCGATAGTGGCGAGCAATAGGGGGCGATGCATGGTCGATGCCGAGCAGGGAGGCACAACAAGCTATAGACCAGTGCGCGGGGAATCGCTGAAAAGCATGGTAAAGATTCATGCGGTCAATGAGCGTGGCCGGGGGATATGCCGGCGCGGATGGAGCTGTTAAGTTCCCGATCAGCCCGGCCGCAACCCAGGTGGCTGGCCCGCATCTTCAGGTCTAGGGGAATAACAACAATGCAACCTGATTTCTGGGACGACAAACGCCCTGCCGGTGTCGCCAACCAGCTCGACTTCGCTTCCTATCGTTCGGTGGTCGAGGTTTTCGAACGATCCTGCAAGAAATTCGCCGATCGCCCGGCCTTCACCAACCTCGGTGTTACGCTGACTTACGCCGAACTGGAGCGCCATTCCGCAGCCTTCGCCGCCTGGCTGCAGAAGAATACCGACCTCAAGCCCGGTGATCGTATCGCCGTGCAGATGCCCAACGTGCTCCAGTATCCGATCGCTGTATTCGGCGCCATGCGCGCCGGGCTGATCGTGGTCAACACCAACCCGCTGTACACCGTGCGCGAGATGCGCCACCAGTTCAATGACGCCGGTGTGCGTGCCCTGGTCTACCTCAATACCTTCGGCAAGTCGGTGCAGGAAGTGCTGCCCGATACCCAGGTCGAGTACCTGATCGAAGCGCGCCTGGGCGACATGCTGCCGTCGTTCAAGGGGCTGCTGATCAACGCGGCGGTCAAGCACCTGAAAAAAATGGTGCCGGATTACCAGCTGCCGCAGGCCATCTCCTTCAAGCAGGTGCTGCGCGAAGGCAAGGGCCACGCCTTCCAGCCGGCCAAACAGGAGCTGAATGATATCGCCGTACTGCAGTACACCGGCGGCACCACCGGGGTGGCCAAGGGGGCCATGCTCACCCACGGCAACCTGGTGGCCAACATGCTGCAGGTGTACAACTGCCTGCAGCAGCTCGGTGACGATGGTCTGCCGCTGATGAAGGAAGGCGGCGAGGTCATGATCGCGCCGCTGCCGCTCTACCATATCTATGCGTTCACTGCGAACTGCATGTGCATGATGGTCAGTGGCAACCACAACGTACTGATCACCAACCCGCGCGACATCCCCGGCTTCGTCAAGGAACTGGGCAAGTGGCAGTTCTCCGCGCTGCTGGGGCTGAACACCCTGTTCGTCGCGCTGATGGACCATCCGGACTTCAAGAATCTCGATTTTTCTCGCCTGAAAGTCACCAACTCGGGTGGCACGGCACTGGTCAAAGCCACCGCCGAGCGCTGGCAGCAGATGACCGGCTGCACCATCGTCGAGGGCTATGGCCTCACCGAGACTTCGCCGGTAGCCACCACCAACTCCTACGGCAAGCTGGCGCGCCTGGGCTCGGTAGGCATTCCGGTGGCCGGCACCACGCTCAAGGTGATCGACGACAACGGCGTCGAGCAGCCGCTGGGCGAGCGCGGCGAGCTGTGCATCAAGGGCCCGCAGGTGATGAAGGGCTACTGGCAGCGCCCAGAGGCGACGGCCGAGGTGCTGGACGAGGAGGGCTGGTTCAAGACCGGTGATATCGCCGTGATCGATCCGGATGGCCACACGCGCATCGTCGACCGCAAGAAGGACATGATCATCGTCTCCGGCTTCAACGTGTATCCCAACGAGATCGAAGAAGTGGTCATGGCGCATCCGAAGGTGGCCAGCTGCGCGGCCATCGGTGTGCCGGACGAGAAGTCCGGCGAGGCGGTCAAGCTGTTCGTGGTCGCTCGCGAGGGCGGGGTCACCGTCGAGGAGATCAAGGCCTATTGCAAGGAGAACTTCACCGGCTACAAGGTGCCCAAGCACATCGTGCTGAAGGATGCCCTGCCGATGACGCCGGTCGGCAAGATTCTCCGTCGCGAGCTGCGCGACATCGCCTGAAGCCCCGTCCTCAAGCGGTTCCCATCTGCTCTATCAGGAAATGACCGATCTAATATGATCGGTCATTTTTCTGACCGCCGGGGCCATGTTTGGTGCTAGGCGCTCCCCGGCAAAGCTGCTACTCTCGGCACGCTTTGCGCCAGTCCCCACCTCGCGTCAAGGTCAATCATCACAACAAACAACCGCCATTGCGCGCGGTGTAGACAAGCTGTTGCTCAGGAGTAGGCTTCCATGACCGATAACTTCTGGAAGGACAAATACCCTGTCGGAATCGCTGCCGAAATCGATGCCGACCAGTACCCCAATATCCAGGCCGTACTGAAAGAGTCCTGCCAACGTTTTGCCGATAAGCCTGCTTTCAGCAACATGGGCAAGACCCTGACCTACGGCGAGCTTTACGAGCTCTCCGGCGTCTTCGCCGCCTACCTGCAGAACCACACCGACCTCAAGGCCGGCGATCGCATCGCCGTGCAGTTGCCCAACGTCCTGCAATACCCCGTCGTGGTATTCGGCGCCCTGCGCGCCGGCATGATCGTGGTCAACACCAACCCGCTGTACACCGCGCGGGAGATGGAACACCAGTTCAACGACTCCGGCGCCAAGGCGCTGGTGTGCCTGGCCAACATGGCCCACCTGGCCGAGGAAGTGCTGCCCAAGACCGGCATCAAGCACGTCATCGTCACCGAAGTGGGTGACCTGCTGCCGCCGCTCAAGCGCCTGCTGGTCAACACCGTGGTTAAGCACGTGAAGAAGATGGTCCCGGCATTCAACCTGCCGCAGGCCGTCAAGCTGACCAAGGCCCTGGCCCTGGGCCGTGGCAAGCCGGTCAGCGAGGCCAGCCCGGCCAATGGTGACATCGCCGTGCTGCAGTACACCGGCGGTACCACCGGCGTCGCCAAGGGTGCCATGCTGACCCACCGCAACCTGGTGGCCAACATGCTGCAGGCCAAGGCGCTGATGGGCTCCAACCTCGGCGAAGGCTGCGAGACCGTGATCTGCCCGCTGCCGCTGTACCACATCTACGCCTTCACTTTCCATTGCATGGCGATGATGCTGACCGGTAGCCACAACATCCTCATCACCAACCCGCGTGACCTGCCGGGTACCGTGAAGGAACTGGGCAAGTGGAAGTTCACCGCCTTCGTCGGTCTCAACACCCTGTTCGTTGCCCTGTGCAACAACGAGGACTTCCGTCGCCTGGACCTGTCCAGCCTGAAGCTGACCCTGTCCGGTGGCATGGCCCTGCAACTGGCCACCGCCGAGCGCTGGAAGGAAGTCACCGGCTGCTCCATCTGTGAAGGTTACGGCATGACCGAAACCAGCCCGGTGGTGTCGGTCAACCCGTACCAGAACATCCAGATCGGTACCATTGGTATTCCGGTGCCCTCGACCCTGTGCAAGGTCATCGACGACGAAGGCAACGACCTCCCGATGGGCGAGCGTGGCGAGCTGTGTGTCAAGGGCCCGCAGGTGATGAAGGGCTACTGGCAGCGCCAGGAAGCCACCGACGAGATGCTCTCGGCTGATGGCTGGCTGAAGACCGGCGACATCGCGGTGATCCAGGACGACGGCTACATGCGCATCGTCGACCGCAAAAAGGACATGATCTTGGTGTCCGGATTCAACGTGTACCCGAACGAGCTGGAAGATGTGCTCGCCACCCTGCCGGGCGTGCTGCAGTGCGCGGCCATCGGCGTGCCGGACGAGAAGTCGGGTGAGGCGATCAAGGTCTTCATCGTGGTGCGTCCGGGCGAGAGCCTGACCAAGGAGCAGGTGCTGGAGCACATGCGTTCCAACGTCACCGGTTACAAGGTGCCGCGTTTCGTCGAGTTCCGCGACAGCCTGCCGACCACCAACGTCGGTAAGATCCTGCGCCGCGAGCTGCGCGACCAGGAGCTGAAGAAGATCGCCGCCACGGCCTGATCTTCCGCCACATGAAAAAGCCCCGCCTTGGCGGGGCTTTTTCGTTTCTGCGGTTCTCTCATTCGGGCAATAGCGCCCGGCGCAAAGCCTCGGGCAGGTTAGTTGGCTGCTCGTTTCCGGGGTAGATGCATGCCTGGCACGAGGCGGCCTGTCCGAAGCCTGACGGTGCCCGATATCGACGCCGAGGGCGGTCCTTCCGGGCGCTACGGTCGGGCTGGTGCAGTGTCACCGCCGGCGGCAGGATGTTCGCAGCGAGGGCCTTGGGCGGCTCCTCGCCGCCGATGTTGTGGGAGAGAAACGCATGGGGCGCCTCAATCACGAAGTAGTCGATAAGGGGCGTGCTGCGGGTTAGCTGTAGCCGATCGGTATGATGCGGGGGCATGACGGCGCACGTCTGGCTGCATCGCCGAGGGTGTGCGCCGACGTAGCCCGACTATCCATGGAGTGATCCGGCGCCCCAAGGCACGACAATGGCTCGCGTGTTCCGGCCCCTTACAGTTTGAGCTTGCGGATTGCCTTGCCCAGGTCTTCGGCCAGCCCCACCAGTTCGTGGCTGGTGCTGGCGGAGGCCAGGGTCTGCTGCACCGTCTGCTCGGTAACGTCGCGGATGCCCACCACCGAGCGGGTCATCTCCTCGGCGACCTGGCTCTGCTGCTCGGCGGCCACGGCGATCTGTGTGTTGCTTTCGCGCATCAGCGCCACGGCGCGGGCGATATCGCCCAGGGCCTCGCCGGCGGCATTGGCTTCCTGCACGCAGTGGTCGGCCTTGATCGAGCTTTCCTGCATGAACTCCACGGCATCGCGGCTGGCTGCCTGCAGGTTGCCGATCATGCGGGTGATCTCGTCGGTGGAGTCCTGCACGCGCCTGGCCAGGTTGCGGACCTCATCGGCCACCACGGCGAAGCCGCGGCCCATCTCGCCAGCACGCGCTGCTTCGATGGCGGCGTTGAGCGCCAGCAGGTTGGTCTGCTCGGCGATGCCGTGAATGGTTTCGACCATACCGCCGATGGTGCGGCTGTCGTCGGCCAGCTTCTGGATCATCTCGGCCGTCTGCTGCACGCCCTGCGACAGGTTGGCGATGGCCGAACCGGCACGCGCCACCACCTGCTGGCCGACGCCGCTGAGGCGATCCGCCTCGGTGGACTGGTCGCGGGTGTCGGCAGCGTGCTGGGCGATATGGTGCACGGTGGTGGACATCTCGTTGATCGCGGTGGCGGCCTGGTCGGTCTCGCTCTGCTGGCCGAGCATGCCGCTGCGCACCTGCTCCATGCTCACGGCCAGGCGCCGCGCACCTTCGTCGAGGCTGGCGGCGGCCTGGGCCACGGTGCCGACCACGCGCTGGTATCCGGCCTGCATGGCGTTGAAGGCATTGGCCATTTGGCCCACCTCATCGCCGCTGTTCAATTCGGCGCGCGCGGACAGGTCGCCGCTGCGCTCCACGTGCAGCATCACGTCCTTCAACTGGTGCAGGTGGCTGAGGATGAAGTGGATCAGCAGTTGCGAAGCTGCTAGCAGGAGCAGCATCAGCACGAAGACGCACACCGCGTAGGCACCGGCCCGGTCCTCGAACACCTGCCACAGGCTCGGCGCCTGCGCGGTCACCGCCACGCGCTGGCCGGCGACTTCCTGGACCCAGGCGCCGATCACCGGCGAGTCGGCCCACAGCGCATCGTGCTCCAGTTCCGTCCAGCCGCGGGCGGAGGACGACAAGCCCAGTGGCGGTTGGCCGCTGGCGGGGAAGGGCAGCAATTGGGCATCACGCGGCAGCGGTGTGCCCGCCGGCCAGGTAGCCAGCAGTTGTGCGCGTGCCTGGGCTGCCTCGCGCGCGGCGTCGGCGCGACCGGCCTGTTCCTGCTGCATGGCGAACAACACCAGCAACAGCGTGGTGAAGAAGGCCACCAGGTTGACGGCCCAGAACTTGTATTTCAGGGAGAGATTGCGAATCCACGCATCCATGGCGAACTTCTTCATCGACTGATGGGATGGCACAAGGCCGCTATCATGCATGCGGCATTTCGTCCCCGCTTGATCCGGGTCAAGAGAGCCGCCGCTGCTCTTTATAGCGGTTGAGATTAGGCGATCTTTAGCGCGCCGCGCGCAATGCCACCAGGGCTACACCGAGCGTGGTGCACAGGGCTGCCAGTAACATGGACGCCGAGCCTTGTTCGCCGAGCAGGAAGATCGCCACCGCTGCGCCGGTAATCGCTGTGACCGAGCCGATCTGGCTCAGGTACACCGCGCCGGCCACCTTCTGCAGCACGAAGTAGAGCGCGTACATGCCGGCGAACAGTGCCACCTCGGCGGCCAGCCACCAGGCTCCGGCGGCCTGCTCCCAGGCCGGGCGCAGTTCCACGCCGAACAGTCCCAGCGGCAACAGCAGCAGGGCGCCGGCCAGCAGCATGCCGGGCGCCAGCTGCAGCGGGCGCGCGCCTTCCGGCCAGTGGCGCGAGCGGTAGACGTTGCCGATGGCCAGGAACACCGGCATCACCAGCGTCGCCAGTACCCAGAGCAGCGGGCTGTCGCCGCTGCCGAGCTTGCCCAGGGCGAGGATCAGGCTGCCCGCCAGGCCGATCAGGATGCCGAGCAGGCGCAGGCGCTGCAGACCCTCCATGCGCAGGGCCAGGGCCAGCACATAGGTCAGCAGCGGCGGGAAGGCCAGGCACAGCGAGGCGAAGCCGGCGCCGACATGGGGGATGGCGCTGAACAGCAGGGCATTGGGCAGGCTGATACTGACCAGCCCGGAGATCAGGTAGTAACGCAGATAGGGGCGACTCAGGCTCGGCGCCTCGCCGCGGGCCAGCGCCAGCAGGCAGAGCAGGCCGCCGGCGCCGAGCAGGCTCCACAGCAGCAGGGCCACCGGTGGCCAGCCACTGGCGGCGGCCAGTTTGGCGACATTGCCGATCAGGCCGAGCAGACTGCCCACGGCCAGCAGCAGGAACAGGGAAAGCCAGGGGCGCGACATGACGCTCACCTCGGGTTAGGATGGCTGCATTCTTGATGATAAGTATCTTGATGGCAAGATAATTGGAGCCGCCCATGCATGACCGTGCGCAAACCGCCGCCGACCAGTGGCGCCAGCAGCGTCCCGACCTCGATCCCGCGCCCATGGCCCTGCTGGGGCGCTTGAGCGAGCTGAGCCAGCTGATCAGCCGCGATCACTTAGTGCCGTTCTTCACCGCCCACGGCCTGCAACCGGGCGAGTTCGACCTGCTGGCCACCCTGCGCCGTGCCGGCGAGCCCTATGCGCTGATGCCCACCGCACTGTACGAGGCGGCGATGATCTCCTCCGGCGGCATGACCAGCCGCATCGACCGCCTGGAGAAGGCCGGGCTGATCGAGCGGCGCAAGCACCCGAGCGACCGACGCGGCGTGCTGGTGGCGCTGACCGACGCCGGCTTCGCCCTGATCGACGGCATCATGGCGTCGCACGTGGCCAACATGCAGCGCCTGCTGGCGGGGTTGGATGAAGCCGAGCAAACCCAGCTGTTCGACCTGCTCGGCAAGCTGCTCGCCGGCCTGCCGCCAGCCGGGCGCTGAGCCGCGCGGTTTCACGCCGGGCCGTGCAATCTGCGACAATCGCCGCCCGCCCTCGCCAGACCGCCGCGTTGCAATGACCGACTTCCACACCTTGCAGAAGAACCTCGACCAGGCCATGCAGGCCGATCGCCACCGCCTGCGCCGCCAGTTGCACGAGCTGCAGAAGCAGACGCCACAGGACGAGGCCAGGCTGGCGCAGTGGCTGGAGCGCTTCCAGGCGTCAGTGGCCAAGGTCGAGGCGCGCCGGCAGAGCATCCCGGCGATCCGCTACGACGACGCCCTGCCGATCGCTGCCAAGCGCGACGAGATCAAGAAGGCGCTGGAAAAACACCAGGTGCTGGTGATTGCCGGCGAGACCGGCTCGGGCAAGACCACTCAGCTGCCGAAAATCTGCCTGGAGCTGGGCCGCGGCGTGCACGGCCTGATCGGCCACACCCAGCCGCGCCGCCTGGCCGCTCGCAGCGTGGCGACCCGCGTGGCCGAGGAGATCGGCACGCCGTTGGGCGAGCTGGTCGGCTACCAGGTGCGCTTCGAGGACCATTCCGGCGACGCCAGCCTGATCAAGCTGATGACCGACGGCATCCTGCTGGCCGAAACCCAGCACGACCGCTTCCTGGAAAAGTACGACACCATCATCGTCGACGAGGCCCACGAGCGCTCGCTGAACATCGACTTCCTGCTCGGCTACCTGAAGACCCTGCTGCCGCGCCGCCCCGATCTCAAGCTGATCATCACCTCGGCGACCATCGATCTGGAGCGCTTCAGCAAGCACTTCAATAACGCCCCGATCATCGAGGTGTCCGGGCGTACCTATCCGGTGGACACCTGGTACCGCCCGCTGGCCGCCGAGGTGGACGAGGAGGGCGAGAGCCTGCTCGACGACCTGACCGTCGACCAGGGCATCCTCGCCGCGCTGGACGAGATCGCCGCCCACGAACGGGCCGAAGGCAAGCGCCCCGGCGACGTGCTGGTGTTCCTCCCCGGCGAGCGCGAGATTCGCGAGGCCGCCGAGGTGCTGCGCAAAGCCAACCTGCGCCTGACCGAGGTGTTGCCGCTGTACGCGCGGCTGACTCCGGCCGAGCAGCAGAAAATCTTCGCGCCGATGGGCGCACGCAAGATCGTGCTGGCCACCAACGTCGCCGAGACTTCGCTGACCGTGCCGGGTATCCGCTATGTGATCGACTCCGGCACCGCGCGCATCAGCCGCTACAGCTACCGCGCCAAGGTGCAGCGCCTGCCCATCGAGGCCATCTCCCAGGCCAGCGCCAACCAGCGCAAGGGCCGTTGCGGCCGAGTCGAACCGGGCATCTGCATCCGCCTGTACAGCGAGGAGGACTTCCTCGCCCGCCCCGAATTCACCGATCCGGAAATCCTGCGTACCAACCTGGCGGCGGTGATCCTGCAGATGCTGCACCTGCGCCTGGGCAGCATCGAGGACTTCCCCTTTATCGAGCCGCCAGATGGCAAGGCCATCAGCGACGGCTTCAACCTGTTGCAGGAACTCTCGGCGGTCAACCGCGAGGGCCAGCTCACCCCGTTGGGCCGCCAACTGGCGCGCCTGCCCATCGACCCACGCCTGGGTCGCATGGTGCTGGAGGCAGCCAAGCTCGGCAGCCTGGACGAGATCCTCATCGTCGCCTCGGCGCTGTCCGTGCAGGACCCGCGCGAGCGGCCGATGGACCGCCAGCAGGCGGCCGACCAGGCGCATGCGCAGTGGAAGGATGTGGATTCCGACTTCGCCGCGCTGATCAACCTGTGGCGTGGCTTCGAGGAGAAGCGCCAGGAGCTGGGCGCAAACCCCTTGCGCAACTGGTGCAAGAAGAACTTCCTGAATTACCTGCGCCTGCGCGAGTGGCGCGACGCGCATCGCCAGCTGGTGCTGATCGCCCGCGAACTGCAGCTGTCGGCGAGCCAATCGGAGAGTAGGCGTGGGAGCGGCCTTCAGGCAGCTGATCGCGGCCAAGGCCGCTCCCACAAAAGCGCGCCGCAGCCCACCACCGATACCAAGGTCAATGTCATCGTCCGCGAGCAGGCCGAGGCCAGCGAGGCGGCGCAGCGCGCCAAGAGCTACGCGGCTGTGCACAAGGCGATTCTGTCCGGCTTGCTTAGCCAGATCGGCCAGAAGAGCGAAGACGGCGACTACCTCGGCGCGCGCCAGCGGCGCTTCTGGATTCATCCGTCGTCGGTGATCGGGCGCAAGAAGCCGGCCTGGGTGATGACCGCCGAGCTGGTGGAAACCACCAAGCTGTTCGCCCGCATGGTGGCCAAGATCGAGCCGGACTGGATCGAGCCGCTGGCCGGCCACCTGATCAAGAAGAACCATTTCGAGCCGCACTGGGAGAAGCGCCGTGGCCAGGTGGTGGCCTTTGAACAGGTCACCCTCTACGGCCTGATCGTGGTCGGCCGCCGCCCCGTGCATTTCGGCCCGGTCGATCCGGTCGCCTCGCGTGAGCTGTTCATCCGCGAGGGCCTGGTGCGCGGCGAGATCAATAGCCGCGCCCGCTGCCTGGCGGCCAACCGCGAGCTGCTCGAACGCCTCGACGAGCTGGAAGCCAAGGCCCGCCGCCGCGACATCCTGGCCGACGAGGAAACCCTCTACGCCTACTACGAGGCGCGCATCCCGGCGGAGATCCACCAGGCCGCGACCTTCGAGCACTGGTACAAGAGCGAAGGCGCGAAGAGCCCGCAGCTGCTGATCATGCGCGAGGAAGACGTGCTGGCGCGCGATGCCAAGGAAGTGACCGCCGCGCAGTACCCGGACATTCTCCAGCTCGGTGAGCTGCAACTGCCGCTGACCTACCACTTCGAGCCCAACCACCCGCGCGACGGTGTGACCCTGCGCGTACCGGCGCCGCTGCTGCCGCAACTGCCGGCGGACCGTCTCGAATGGCTGGTGCCGGGCCTGATCGAGGCCAAGGCCGTCGCCCTGGTGCGCGGCCTGCCCAAGGCCATCCGCAAGAACTTCGTGCCGGTGCCGGACTTCGTCGGCGCGGCCCTGTCGAAGATTGCCTTCGGCCAGGGCTCGCTGCCCGAGTCGCTCGGTCGTGAGCTGACCCGCATGACCGGTGCCCGCGTGCCCGAAGAGGCCTGGGGGGAGTCGGCGCAGCAGCTGGAACACCACCTGAAGATGAACATCGAAGTGGTCGATGCGCGCGGTAAGTTCCTTGGCGAAGGCCGCGACCTCGCCGAGCTGTGTGCGCGCTTCGCCGAAGCCAGCCAGGCCGCCCTCGCCATTCCGCAGCAGAAGCAGGAACAGAAGCCGGTCGAGGCCAAGGCCTTCGCCCAGGTCGCCGAGAAAACCCAGCAGAAGATTGCTGGCCTCTCCATGACCGTGTTCCCGGCCCTGGTGGAAGAGGGTGGGGTGGTCAAGGAAGGCCGTTTCCCGACCCAGGCCGAGGCCGACTTCCAGCACCGCCGCGCGCTGCAGAAGCTGCTGTTGCAACAACTGGCCGAACCCGCCAAGTACCTGCGCGGCAAGCTGCCGGGCCTCACTGAGCTGGGCCTGCTGTACCGTGAGATGGGCCGGCCCGAGGCGCTGGTCGAGGACATCCTGCTGGCCAGCCTCGACGCCTGCATCCTCGACGGCGAAACGACGCTGCCGCGCGATGGCGCCGCCCTGGCGCAGCTGGCCGAGCGCAAGCGTGGCGACTGGACCGGCCACGCCGAGCGCATCGCCAAACTCACCCTGGACATCCTCAAGCTCACCCACGGCCTGCAGAAGCGCTTCAAGGGCAAGATCGACCTGGCCCAGGCCATGGCCCTCAACGACATCAAGCAGCAGCTGGCCAACCTGGTTTACCCCGGTTTCGTGCGCGAGACCCCGGGCGAGTGGCTGAAGGAGATCCCGCGCTACCTCAAGGCCATCGAACAGCGCCTGGACAAGGTCGCCAGCCAAGTGCAGCGCGACCGCGTCTGGACCGGCGAGCTGAGCGCCGCCTGGGAGCAGTACCAGGCACGCGCCGCCAAGCACGCCCAGGAGGGCAAGCGTGACGCCGAGCTGGTGCTGTATCGCTGGATGCTCGAGGAGTACCGGGTGTCGCTGTTCGCTCAGCAACTGGGCACGAAAATGGCAGTATCCGATAAGCGCCTGGCCAAGCAGTGGAGCCAGGTGGAGGCTTGATGGCATTCTGAGCTCATGTCGGCGGCGCCACTGCCGACATAAGTGAGCCGCAGCAGGGCGGCACGCACTGGACAGGAGCGCCCAGGTGACCTTGATCCACAGGCTGACACGGACGCTGGACCCGTTGCACGGCTTGCCGCAGGCGACGCGCCAGGAATTTGCCTGCTGGTATCGTCAGGCCAAGCTGCCGCAGGTACGCCACCTCGCCTTCCTGACCATGGCGCTGTACCTGATCTACGCGCTGATCGAGCAGAACGTGGCGCAGGATCAGCTCGGCCTGCGCCTGCTTGCGCATGGCCTGCTGGTGCCGCTGGCGCTGCTCGCCGTGGGCGTGCTGAGCTACTTCGAGGCCTGGCACCGCTGGATGCTGGCCATCCTCTGCGTGGCGCCGGTGGGCTCGGTGGCCGCCAACCTGGCGTTCAACTACGGCAAGCCGGATTTCGCCTACTTCGTACCCGAGATCTACCTCAACCTGATGTGGACCTTCACCGTGTCCGGCCTGACCCTGCGCCAGGCCACGCTGACCGCGTCGGGCTCGACCCTGGTGCTGCTCCTGGTCACCCTGCCGGATGCCCTGCAGCCGGGCGTGCAGCGCCTGCACTGCATCTGGGTGCTGGCCTCGCTGTCGTTCGGCGCGTTGTGCGCCTTCATGCTCGAGAAGGCGCACAAGACCATGTTCCTGCACCAGAGCCGGCTGGCCCTGAGCGCCAGCCTTGACGGGCTCACCGGGCTGTGGAACCGCGCGCGCATCGACCAGCTGTTCGCCGAGGAGTTCGCCCGCGCGCGTCGTTACGGCACGCCGTTCTCGGTGATCCTGCTGGACATCGACCACTTCAAGCACGTCAACGACGACCACGGCCACACGGTGGGCGACAGCGTGCTGCGCCAGTTCGCCACGCTGCTGCGCGACAACGTGCGCAGCGTGGACAAGGTCGGCCGCCTGGGCGGCGAGGAGTTCCTCATCATCCTGCCGGAGATCGACGCGTTGCAGGCCCAGGCCGCCGCGCGCACCCTGCAGGAACGCATCCGCCAGTTCGATTTCGACACCGTGGTGCGCAAGACCGCCAGCTTTGGCGTTACCCACTACCACGGCGATGAGGACCCGCAAAGCATGCTCGACCGTGCCGACCGCGCCTTGTACCGAGCCAAGGCCAACGGCCGCGATCGCATCGAAGTGCTCTGAAGCGCTTTGTCACCCACTGGGACTCGACCCTCGCCGAGCGTTCAGGCAAGGTGGCGCTCCTCCGCTATTCACTCAGGTAGACCATGTTCGAAATCCAGCCCATGAGCCCCGAGCTCTACCGCCAGCAGACCCGCCGCAGCACCTTCGTGGTCATCGCCATCTTCCTGGTGCTGGCCATGCTCTGCGCCACCGCCAGCACCCAGCTGTTCGGCGGCCCGCCCGGTGACAACTTCAAGTGGAACCTGCTCGGCGTGCTCAGCGGCCTGGCCCTGACTGTGGCCGTAGTGCGCCAGCAGCTCTGGCACCGCCCGTTCATGGCCGCTGCCGCCTACGGCTGGGCGCTCAAGCGCAGCCTGATGCGCGTCACCAATGTCATGCACCACGTCAGAGCCGGTGTGGCCGCCGGGGACGAGACCGCCATGAAGCTGCTGCGCTTCTACCACCTGGGGGTGGTTCAGATGCACCAGCTCGATGGCAACAGCAGCGAGCTGAGCCAGATGACCCGCGAAATCGACACGCACCGCGAGGCCATGGAGCAGCGCCGGCTGGACACCGAGCAGAAACGCCTCGACCTGGCCTGGCTGGAAGCGGTGAAGCGCCACAAAGCCTGAGTCGAGCGCGCTTTACCCGCGCAGGGGCTTTCTCTTAGAGTCGGCTGCAGTCACTTCGTGAGCACTCCGATGCCCCTCATGCGTTTGCTCCTGCGCCTCCTGCTGGGCGCATCGTTGCTCGCTCCCGGCCTGGCCGGCGCCACCTGCGTGGTATCGCTGCGCTGGGACAACGACCCGCCCTACAGCATGCAGCTGGCCGATGGTTCCATCGGCGGCATTTCCGTCGACAGTGCCCGCCGTGTGCTGCATGAGCTGGGTTGCGAGGTCCGCCTGGTACGCCTGCCCTGGGCCAGGGCGCTGCGCGAGCTGGAGCAGGGGCGCCTGGATGTACTTACCGGCGCCTTCCGCAAGCCCGAGCGTGAGGTCTATGCGCACTTCTCCGGCGTCGTCGAGGAGCCCTCGCGCAACATCCTGTTCATGAGCCACCAGGCGGCCGCGCGCTGGTCGGTCACTGAACTGCTGCAGCTGCGCGACACGCCATTCCGCCTGGGTGCGCAGATTGATGTGTCCTACGGGCCCGGTTATCAGGCACTGCTCCAGGAGCCTGCCTTCCATGAGCGCATGGAGTTCAGCGCGAACCGCGCCAGCCTCTGGCGTATGCTCGGTAAGGGCCGCCTCGATGGCGTAATCGCCGACGAGCACACTGGCCAGCAGGAGCTGATGGAGCTGGGCCTGAGCGAGCAGATCCGGGCGACGCCGGTGGTGGTGTCCAGCGAGGGGGCGGAGGTCGCTTTCAGCAAGAAGAGCCTGTCCGCCGAGTTCGTTCAGCGCTATGCCGAGGCCCTGCGCCGGCAGATTGCCGAGGGCCACTATGCGCGCATCCAGGCGCGCTACCTGCAGCGCTGAGCGCTTCCTTAGCGGGCGATGTCCTTGATGTAGAGCGCTTCCACCTTTTCCCGCGCCCAGGGCGTCTTGCGCAGGAACTTGAGGCTGGATTCGAGGCTGGGGTCGTGGGTGAAGCAGCGGATGGCGATGAGCTGGCCGAGGCGCTCCCAGCCGTGTTTGTCGACCAGGGCCTGGAGGATGGCTTTCAGGGTCAGGCCATGAAGAGGGTCGTTGCTCATCGGGATCTTGCTCAGGGCTGGCGAGGGAGTTGGAGCGGGGCACTGTACCTCCCCTCTCCCGTTTACGGGAGAGGGGTAGGGGAGAGGGGCTCTAGTTCGTGCCGATACTATTTATCTACTTGCTTACTGCACTGATTCCGCCCTGCTGGGCGGGTCACTTTTGTCAGTCGCGACAAAAGTAACCAAAAGCGCTTGCCCCGCCATCCGGCCCTGCGCTTCGCTCCGGGTTCGTTCACTCCATCGCTGCTCCGAGGGTCGGCTTACAAGGGCCGTCCCTGGCCCTTTAAGCCTTTCGCCGCATCCATGCGGCTCACCCCTCTACGCAACGATTCCGCTCACCCTCCTGAAGGGGCGTTTGGAGCTGCCTGACAGTCATGTGCCTTCTCCAGCTCTCACGCTCCGCGTGGGAGCTGATCCCGCGACGCTCCGCGTCACAGCCCTGCCGACCCGTATAAACCAACGAATGGACGCAGGAGCATCAACGGCTGCGCTCCCACGCGGAGCATGGGAACGATCAATGCGCGCAGCGCCAGTAAAAGCCATCAGGCAACTCGGAGCCCGAACCCCGTCAGGAGGCCGAGTGGAGGTGTTGCGCAGGGGGACGCGAGGCAGGACGCCGAGCGAGGAACGAAGGGACAGGGACGTCCCTTCGTGACGGCCCCCGGAGCGGCACCGGAGCGAGGGGAGTTTGGTGGCGTAGCCGCCAAACCCGGATGTCGGGTGCCCTTCTTCTTTGGTTACTTTCTTGTTGGGCAAGCAACAAGAAAGTGACTCGCCGTACAAGGCGAAATCTGGCGTTCCAGCCGAGGAAAGTGCGGCGATTTGGCACTGATGCGTCGGCCGCTAAATCGTGGTCTGTCCCTGATTATCCTGTTTTTGTGTCTTGAGATAATTGGTTAGTTATATTTTGAGATCCTAGACTCAAGTGCTTTGCATAGGTTTTCTGTAGTACTGAGGTGGTGTTTGTTTATTGCGGTGTGTCCATGCTTTTCGACAGATTCAGATACCATCGTCTTTAGCTTTTTAAGAGTGCTGGGTGTGAATAGCTTGCTTTGGGATTTGAAGGTTTCGGCAATTCTGGTAGACCACTTCATTTTGCTTCTTGTGAATGTGGCGTCGTTTAGGAGGTTTACGCCAAATTCTGCAAGAACGGAGTCGCTGTAAATTTTGGGGTCAACAAGGTCTTCAAACTCTGCTTCGATCTTGCCTTTGCAGTTTGCTAGATGGATCTCAAATTCTTTAAGGCTTCCTTTGTCGAGTTGCCCTTGTGCGGCAGTTCGGCCGGATTGGTCGTCATCAATGAAGGCATGTATATCGCACATTATTCCTTGATAAAGATGAACATTGAATGAGAGTTTTGATGCTCCATCTAAGGATTTTATTATAAGTAGGCCTTCTTTAAGAGCTCTCTTTAGAGGAGTGGATGAGGTTTCCAAGATAGATCTAATGGATATGGCATCTGTGTCACCCTCAACTAGTAAAACTAATCGAGCGTGATGAAGGTTGTCCGAAACTCTTACTCCTAGTATCTCGCGAACTTCATCTATCTGTTTTGCTGGTCTGACGCTATTGTTGTCGATGACAACGTTTGAGTTGATATTTGCTCTATTGACAAAGACGGGGCAGTGAGTTGTTATTATTACTTGGTGTTTTTGTGAGAGGTCATCGATAATGTCTTTGAGTCGATGGATGGCTCCAGGGTGCAAATGAGATTCTGGTTCTTCAAGTGCTAATATTTTAGATTCTACTGAGTCCCCAACTCCTTGAAGAAGGCTAATGGCTGCCAAGCTTTTGACACCATCACCCTTTCTCTCTATGGAGGTTTTAATTCCGTCATCAATTACAATGTCGCACTTGGTGAGTGCTCGTCTGCGTGCCTCGCTTGATACTGTAACACTGACGCTTTCAATTTGTGGTACGAACTCTCTCAGAGGGGTTGTAATTAAATTGGATATTTTTTCAAGTATAGGCTCTTGGAGGTTGGCAATATCCTCCATTGCTTTTTGATATCGTTCGTCTTTCTCTAAGGCTGCGAGCTCGTTTGCAACCATTTCCTCAACAACCTTCACCGCTTCACCGGCAGTTCTTATTGCGGGGATGTAGTTATATTCTAGTCTTTCGGCGATAAATAAGCATATTTTTGAAGAATTCTTGGAGATGGTGGCTGATCCCGGGCCGCTTTTAACTACCTTGAGGTCGTAATCTGCGCCATTTGCAATGGTGATCTCAATTGGTAGGCTGCCGTTGACTCTACTTCCTATGCGTTCATAAAGTTCTTCAATCTCATTGGAGTCCAATGAGAACTCAAGGCGCAGTACGCATGGCGCTGGTCTGTTTCGTGACTGAAAAGATATCGGAAAGTCTTTTTCCCACTCGAAGCCAGCGCGCCTCAATATCATGCGGCCGGAGTCTATTGATCTTAGCTGTCGTGATCTTTTGGCGGGGTATTGCTTTATTAGTTCGAGTCCGAGAGTTAGTGCGTGGAGAACGTTTGATTTTCCCTCGTTATTTTTTCCGACAAGAACTGATGATTGGGATAGGGCAATTTTGTGGGCCTTGGTAATGCTTCGATAATTTTTTATAGAGAAACTTAGCAGTCTCATTTGTGTTGGCTCTTAAGATGGCTTGGTAATGGTGTGGTTTTCTATAGCGGGCTGATGTTTTATTGATTTGATATTCCCGCCTTGCCTACCAGTTTCCCCACCGGCACCATCCCCCAGTACCGGCTGTCATTCGAGTCATTCCGGTTATCCCCCAATACAAAAAACTCCCCCTCCGATACCACTCGCTCTGCCATTTCCGAGGTGCTGGGCTTCCGATCTTCCGGCCTGTCCAAGATATAAGGCTCTACCAGCGCCTTGCCATCGATGAACACCGTGCCGCCGCGAATGGCTACTCGCTCGCCGGGCAGCCCGATCAGGCGTTTCACGTAGGTGATTTGCGGCATCTTTGGATGGCGAAACACCACCGCATCACCGCGCTGCGGCTGGCCAAGGTGATAGGCCCAGGCATTGGCGACGATGTGGTCGCCCGCGACCAGCGCCGGCGCCATCGAGTTGGCAGCAAGGGTTAAGGGGGCGATACCCAGCAGCCGCAGGCGCGGGTCCTGGCTGGGCACGGAGAGGGGGTTGACGAAATAGGTGCCGGCCACCAGCCGGGCCAGCGTGGAGAAGAGTTGCCAGAAGCCAAGGCGCATCGCGCTTCCCTCTACTACCGAGCCCTTCGAGAGGGCCTACTTCCGTTGTAGTCGCGTGGCGCCGACGGCTGGCGCATCGCCATTAGTGTTTCCGGAACTTAGCCAATCGAGGGGGAGGTACGCAAGCTGTCCATGCGTTCAGCTTGCGCGCAGGTCGCGGCCCCTTCCTTGGTCCGTATCGAGAACACAAGAGGACGGATTTGTTAATCGACAAGACTGACCACTTCTGGCCATCAGGGGTCTCCTGACGGTTGTTCATAAAGGTACTGGCGGACATAGACGGTGGGAAAGTACCGTTTAGTTGTCATTCCGACCTCTATGAGTGTCCTATCAACCGCAGGCAGAAGCTGTCATATCGACCTATATGCTTATCAAGTAATTGAAATTAAGAAGAAAAATACCTGGCACGAAAGCTGAGTGACTCCAGGCGCAATGCCCAACTCAGGAGTACTCAGATGAAACACCTTGCCTTGCTTGCTTTCACAACCGGCCTGTTGGCCATGCAATCCCTCCAGGCCGCTGAGGTGGTGGCGGAGCGGGAAGAAAACGCGGTCGGCACCGGTTTCGGTGGGTTGACCGGGCTGATGGTCGGCGCCGCCGCCGGTGGGCCGGTTGGGGCTGTAGTCGGCGCGGCCGTGGGTGGCTGGTCCGGGGCGCAGGTGCAGCGCGCTAGCGGGCAGAGTGGCACCGCCTACCGGGTGCGTGACGAGGCCGGTGAGAAGCGCTGGGTGCGCTCGCCGCAGCGGCGCTTCGAACGTGGTCAGCAGGTCGACCTGCGCCAGGGCCGGCTTTATTCCCATTGATCCTGACGGCGCTCCGGGCCAGGCCCGGAGCGGCCCCTTCTTCTCGGCTTTCGAGGTAAGTGATGAACAATGAATTTGAACAGCGCCTGGCGGTAGTGACGGGCGCCAGTTCCGGTGTCGGTCTGGCCGTGTGTGAGCAACTGCTTGAGCGTGGCGCACGGGTGCTGGCGATGTCGCGCAGCCTGGGCGAACTGGCGCCACTGCTGGAACGCTATCCTCAGCGGCTTTACTGGCATGAGGGCGACGTGACCCGCGAGGCGTCGCTGCACGCCCTGGCGGCGGGCGCCGCCGAGCTGGGGGAGGTGCATTACCTGGTGCCCAATGCGGGCATCGCCCGGTTGGCGCCGGGCAGTGACCTGCAGGCGTTCGAGGCTCAGTGGCGGGTCAACGGCGCCGGCGCAGTGAACACCTTCTACGCATTGAAGGCGCAGTTGGCACAGCCGGCGTCGGTGGTGTTCATCAGTACCTTCCTGCGCCAGCTTGGCTTTGTCGGCCTGGGCGCCTACATCGCCAGCAAGGCGGCGCTGTCCGCGCTGGTGCGCAGCTTGGCGCTGGAGCATGCCGGCGAAGGCGTGCGCCTGAACCTGGTATCGCCGGGGCCGACGGCCACGCCGATCTGGAACAGCCTGGGCCTGCCGGACGAGGCGCTGGCCGGTGTGGCCAGCGAGGTCAATACGCGCCTGGTGGATGGCGAGTTCCTCAGCGCCGCGGCGGTGGCCGAGGTGGTGCTGTTCCAGCTGTCCCAGGGCGCCCGTGGCGTGTATGGCCAGGACTGGGTGGTGGACAAGGGCTACACCTTGCGCTGAAAGGCTGTGGCACGCGGCAGCGTGCCATCGGCTTCAGCCCTGGCGCACCAGCAGGCGCACCAGACGCTGGGTCAGCGGCGCTACCAGCAGTACGGTCGGGAAGGCGAACAGCCAGGCCGTCAGCCAGGCGCCCAGCCAGATGCCCATGAACGGCGGCCCCAGCCCGCTGGCACGCAGGGTGGCGATAGCCGAAACCAGCAGCGACATCAGGCCGGAGAGGATCAGGGCGAACAGCTGCGGGGCGTACCTGGGCGGGATCATTCGGCGCGCTCCAGGCTGGCGCCGGCGTGCAGGCGCAGCAGGGTGTGGGCGAAGTGCTGGCCGAACAGGTGCGCCGTCTTGATATCGCCGGGGGCGAAGGCGTGGCCGGGGGAGGCCTTGTCCGCCTGGGCCATCAATCCTGACCAGGAGCCCAGGCGGTTGGCCGCCTCGTCATAGGGCACGCCCTGGTGCTGCTCGGGCAGGATCGGGTTGCCGACCCAGAGCATGCCGTGCTGCATGCAGAAGGTGAACATCGACAGCAGGGTGGACTGCTTGTCGCCGGCCGGCAGCGCCGACACGGTGAAGCCGGCCGCCAGCTTGCCGCGCAGGCGCTGCTGGCGCCACAGGCCGCCGGTGGCGTCCATCAGCGCCTTGAGCGGTGCCGAGACGCCGCCGAGGTAGGTGGGCGAGCCGAGGATCAGGCCGTCGTAGGCGAGCAGGTCTTCGGGGTGTGCGAGCAGGTCCTGGGCCTGCAGCAGGTCGGTCTGCAGGCCGGCGACCTGCTGGATGCCGTCACCGATGCAGCGGGCGATGTGTTCGGTGTGGCCGTGGGCGCTGTGGTACAGGATGGCGATGCGGTGCATGACGAATACTCCGTTTACAGGGCGGCGATCAGCGCGGCGCTCAGGTACAGGCCGAGGCCGAACACGCCGTGGTTGGCGATGCTGCGCAGGCAGTTGCGCAGCGGCGTTGGCGTTTTCGATGAGGCGATGCCGGCGCCCATGGCCGGCTGGATCAGCAGCAGCGGCACGGCGACCGTGGCGATGCCCAGGGCCAGCGCCGGCAGCAGGCTGGGGGCGGCCGCCCAGGCCGGGCCGGTGAGTGCCAGCAGCAGGGCGGCGAAGGCGATGCCGGTGGCGTAGTGCATCGCCCAGCCGAGTGCCCGTTCGCCACGGATGGGCGCGGAGCGGGCAATGGCCGCGTGCATCACCTGGCCGCGTGGCAGATGGCCGACCCAGCGGCCGATAAAGGCGAAGTTGAGGGTGGGGATGCCGCATTTGTTCAGGAGCAGCAACCAGGCGTCCATGACCAGGGTGGCGCCGGCGCCGATGGCGGTGAGCAGCAGGATGTCTTGCACGGGAACCTCGCAGGAGTCGTTCAGGGGGGTGAAACGACTCTACGAGTTCAAGTTGACTTGAGGTCAACAGGTTTTCTTGCGGGGTGCCGACCGACGGTTCAGCGCTGTCTCTGCCACAGACGGAAGGCCGGTTCGGCAAGGAACAGCACGCACATCAGGCGCAGTACCTGCAGCCCGGTGATCAGTGGCACCGATAGGGCCAGGGCCTCGGCGGTCAGGCTCAGCTCGGCGATGCCGCCGGGCATCATGCCCAGCATCAGCGAGCGCTGATCCAGCGCACCCAGCCAGCCGAGGGCCTCGGCGGCTAGGGCGGCGGCGCACATGGCCAGCAGCGTGGCGGCCAGCACCAGGGCGAGGAAGCGCGGTGCGCGGCGGAAGAACTCGCGGCTGAAGTGGCAGCCCAGGGCGCTGCCGATCAGCCACTGGCCCAGCTCGCTGGTACCGGACGGCAGGCTCAGCGGCTGGTCCAGCCAGACCGCGCCGCCGGCGGCGAACAGGATCGGCCCGAGCAGCCAGGGGTTGGGCTGGCGCAGGCGCTGGCCGAGCAGGGCCAGCAGCGCGCCGCCAATCAGCAGTGCAACCAGCGCCAGGGGCTGACTGTGGCTGTGCGCGTGCGCCAATGTCGGTGCGGCGCCCAGCCACCACTGGAACAGCGCCGGCACCAGGAGCACCACCAGGAGCAGGCGCAGGCTCTGTCCGGCCGCCACCTCGCCGGCCTGGGCGCCGTTGCGCTGGCCGAGGTTAACCATCTCGCTGGCGCCGCCGGGCATGCTGGCGAAGAAGGCGGTGGCGCGGTCGTGGCCGGCCGCGCGCAGCAGGGCAATGCCGATCAGGCTGGTGAGGCTGGTGAGCAGGGCGCCGGCCAGCAGCAGACCGCCGTGGGCCAGCACCTGCTCCAGCACCGCCGGGCTGAAGTGCAGGCCGATGCCGGTGCCCACCAGCCACTGCCCGCCCTTGCGCGCGCCGGGCACTTCGCGCAGGTCCAGGCCGCCCAGGCAGCGCAGCAGAATCACCGCCAGCAGGGAGCCGACCATCCATGGCAAAGGCCAGCCGATCAGGCTGGCCAGGGCGCCGCCGGCCGCACCGGCCAGCGGCGTGAGCCACCACTTAGGCATGCGCGGCACGCAGCGAGCGGCGCTTGCGCAGCCAGCGCAGGCCGGGCAGGGCCAGCATCAGCAGGGCCAGGCCCCACAGCGCGACGGTGATCGGGCTGGACCAGAGGATCGCCAGGTCGCCGTTGCTGATCGACAGGGCGCGGCGCAGGTTGGATTCCATCAGCTCGCCGAGGACGAAGCCGAGGATCAGCGCCGACAGCGGGAAGTCCATCTTGCGCAGCAGGTAGCCGAACACACCGAGGCCGATCATCAGCACCAGGTCGAAGGTGGTGCTGTGCACCGCGTACACGCCGACCAGGCTGACGATGGTGATCGCCGGCACCAGGATCCAGCTCGGCACGCTGAGCATGCGGGCGAACAGGCCGACCAGCGGGATGTTCATCGCCAGCAGGATGACGTTGCCGATGAACAGCGAGGCGATCAGGCCCCAGACCACGTCCGGCTGCTGCTCGAACAGCAGCGGGCCGGGGGTGATGTTGTACAGGGTCAGGGCGCCGATCATCACCGCGGTGGTGCCCGAGCCCGGCACGCCGAGGGTCAGCATGGGGATCAGCGAGCCGCAGGCCGAGGCGTTGTTGGCCGCTTCCGGTGCCGCCACGCCGCGCAGGTCGCCGTCGCCGAAGCGGCCGTTGGCCCCGGCCATGCGCTTCTCGCTCATGTAGGTGATGGCGCTGGCAATGGTCGCGCCGGCGCCCGGCAGCACGCCGATGACGAAGCCGGCCAGCGAGCTGCGCAGGGTGGTCCACCAGACCGAAGCGAACTCCTTGAAGTTGAACAGCATGCGCCCGCTGGCCTTGACTGCCTTCTGCCCGCTGGTGGTGTGTTCGAGCATCAGCAGCACCTCGCTGACGCTGAACAGGCCGATCACCACGATGACGAACTGGATGCCGTCGGACAGGCCGACGCTGTCGAAGGTGAAGCGGTAAACCCCGGTGGTGGCGTCCACCCCGACCGTGGCCAGGCCCAGGCCGATCAGCGCGGCGAGCAGGGTCTTGACCGGTTTGTCGCCGACCATGCCGCCCAGGCAGGCGATGGCGAACACCATCAGCACGAAGTACTCGGCCGGGCCGAAGGCCACCGCCCAGTTGGCCAGGATCGGCGCGAACAGGACGACGCCGATGGTGGCGATGGTGCTGCCGATGAACGAGCTCATGGCCGACAGCGACAGGGCGATGCCTCCCTTGCCCTGGCGCGCCAGCGGGTAGCCGTCGAGGGTGGTCATGATCGCTGCGGCGTCGCCCGGTACGTTGAGCAGGATGGCCGAGATACGCCCGCCGTACTCGCAGCCCAGGTACACGGCGGCCAGCAGGATCAATGCGGTCTCCGGCGGCAGGCCGAGGGCGAAGGCCAGCGGCAGCAGGATCGCCACGCCGTTGATCGGGCCCAGGCCCGGCAGCAGGCCGACCACGGTGCCGACGAAGGCGCCGAACAGCGCCACCAGCAGGTTGACCGGCCGGGTGGCCACGTCGAAGCCCTGCATCAAGAAATTCAGCGTTTCCATTTCAGCTCTCCACGAAGGCGGCGAACAGGCCGAGCGGCAGCGGCACGTCCAGCAGGTAATCGAACAGGCCATACAGCAGGGTGCCCATCAGCAGGCCGCTGAGGGCGCTGGGCAGCAGGCGGCCGCCGAACAGCAGGCCGAGGCCGAAGCCGGCCAGGGCGGTGCTGAGCACGAAGCCCAGTGGCTCGAACAGCAGGGCGTAGGCCAGCAGGGCGCCGATGCACAGGGCGACCTTGCGCGCCAGCGCCCAGGAGATCGGCAGGGTCGGCTCGCCGCTTGGCTTGCACAGTAGCCACAGGGCGGCGGCGGCCATCAGTGCCAGCAACAGCAGGGGGTAGGCACGTGGGCCGACCGGGTCATAGGAAAAGGGCGCCTGGAAGCCCCAGGCGACCACGGCGAGAAAGGCGCAGACGAGCAGCCACACCGCAGCGAACAGGCGGACGTACATGGTGGTATTCCTGAGCAAGGATGGTGGTTCCCCTCTCCCGCCGGGAGAGGGGCTAGGGGTGAGGGGCATGCGATGCCCTCACCCGGCCCTGTGGGACACCCTCTCCCGGGGGGAGAGGGGAGGCCTTACTGGACCAGGCCGAATTCGCCGGCCAGGGTCTTGTAGTCCTGCACCTGCTTGAACACGTAGGCCTTCAGCTCGTCGCCGGTCATGCTCAGGGGGAACAGGTCGCGCTGTTCGCGCAGCTTGGCGAACTCGGGGCTGGCCAGCAGGGTGTCGAACTGGCCCTTCCACCAGGCGTAGTCCGCATCGCTGACTTCCGGGCCCATGTAGAAGCCACGGATCACCGGCCAGGTGATGTCGTAGCCCTGCTCCTTGGCGGTCGGCAGGTTGGCCAGCTTGCCCGGCAGGCGCTGCTCGGAGAGCACGGCGATAACGCGGATCTTGTTCGCCGCCAGTTGCGGGGTGACTTCGCCGAGGCCGCTGGAGGTGACCTGGACATGACCGCCGAGCATGGCGGTGAGGGTTTCGCCGCCGCCCTCGAAGGCCACGTAGCGCAGCTTCTGCGGGTCGATGCCGGCAGCGCGGGCGATCAGCGCGGTCTGCATCCAGTCCTGGCCGCCGATGGTGGCGCCTGCGCCGAAGACGATGCTGCCCGGGTCCTTCTTCAGCGCCTGCACCAGGTCGTCGAGGGTCTGGTAGGGCGAGTCGGCGCGTACGCTGATGGCGCCGTAGTCGGTGCCGATGCCGGCGAGCCAGCGCACGGCGTTCTCGTCATAGCGGCCGAACTTGCCCTGGGCCAGGTTGAGCAGGGAGCCGGAGGAGAACGCGGTGATGGTCCCGGCGTCCTTCGGCCGTTGCGCCACCACGGCGTTGTAGGCTACCGCACCGACGCCGCCAGGCATGTAGGTGACGCGCATCGGCGCCTGGAGCAGGCCGTTGTCCTTCAGGCCGCTCTGGGCCAGCTTGCAGGTCAGGTCGAAACCGCCGCCGGGCTTGGCCGGGGCGATGCACTCGGGGCGCTTGGGCTCGGCCAGCAGCTGGCTGCTGAGGGCGAGGGCACCGAGGGCCAGGGCGATATGCGACAAGGCAGTCTTCATGATCTTTCTCCTGTGGAGTTTTATTGTGGCTTACCAGATCGGCAGGCTGTAGCCGACGATCAGACGGTTTTCGTCCGCGTCGCGGGCGAAGCTGGAACGGAAGCTGGCGTTGCGCAGGCGCACGTAGAGGTCCTTGAGCGGACCGCTCTGCACCACGTACTTGAACTCGATGTTGCGTTCCCACTCGCGGCCTTCTTCATCACTGCCGCTGACCTGGGCGTTGTCGCCCTTGATGTAGCGGGTCATGAAGCTCAGGCCGGGCACGCCGAGGCCGGCGAAGTCGAAGTCGTAGCGGGCCTGCCAGGAGCGCTCGTCGGCGTTGGCGAAGTCGTTGATCTGCACGAAGTTGACCAGGAAGGGGTCGCTGCCATCGAGGTAGGCGAAGCCGGTGTCGCCGGTCAGGTGCTGGTAGCCGAGGCCGACCTTGTGGCCGCTGTGGGCGTAGGAGACCAGGCCGTTCCAGGCGTTGTTGTCGACCTTGCCGGCCTTGGCCGAGCCGCTGTCGTCGCTGATCGAGACGCGCAGGTCGGCGCTCAGGGTGCCGCCGCCCAGAGGCTGGCTGGCGAGCAGACCGAGGAAGTGCTGGCGGTAGATGTCCTCGACGTCGGCGTAGTAGTAGCGCCCGGTCAGGCCCTTGGCGAAGCTGTAATCGAAGCCGGCCAGGTCCATGTGCTCGGCCGTCACGCCGCTGGCGAAGCGGCTGTTCTTGCTGTTGAGGATGAGGTCCTCGGAGTTGGTCGAGGCGCGGTCGATCACCTTGTCCAGGCGCCCGCCGGTGAAGCTCAGGTTGTCGATGTCGCTGGAGGTCAGCAGGCCGCCCTCGAACACCTGCGGCAGCAGGCGGCTGTCGCTGGCCTTGACCACCGGCAGCTCGGGGATGTGCGAGCCGTAGCGGAACTCGCTTTCGGCGAGCTTGACCTTGGCGGTCAGGCCGAGGCGACCGAACTGGTCCGGGGTGCCGCCGTCGTCCTGCACCGGCAGCAGATCGGTGCCGGTGCGACCCTTGCCGGAGTCGAGCTTGAGGCCGAGCATGCCGAGGGCGTCGAGGCCGAAGCCGACGGTACCGTCGGTGTAGCCGGAGCGGACGTCGAGCAGGAAGCCCTGGCCCCATTCCTCGCGCTTGTTCTGGCCATCGCCTTCACGGAAGTCGCGGTTGAGGTAGATGTTGGTGGTGGTCAGGGTGGCGCTGCTGTCTTCGATGAAAGCGGCATGCGAGGCGGGCGCCAGGGCGCAGGCGAGCAGGGTGAGGCTGAAGCGACGAACAGGCGCCGAGGCCTGCCGATGGGCAGATCGCATCATGTGGTCTCCGATTGTTGTTCTTGTCACGCCGGGGCAACCACGCTCCCGGCGTTTTACGGGTGGATCGAGCCACCCTGGTCGCGATCCTAGGGGGCGAAACTTTCGCCAGGCTTTCAGGGTGAAAGAAACCGGCGGCGCCCTTCACAGGCCGCCCGCGCTGGTTAAACTCGGCGCATAACGACAAGACTTCGGAGTGTGCTGCCGTGCGAATCCTGCTGGTCGAGGACCATCTGCCCCTGGCCGAGAGCGTGGCCCAGGCCTTGCGCGGCGCCGGACTGACCGTCGATGTGCTGCACGACGGGGTGGCCGCCGAGCACGCCCTGGCCAGCGAGGACTACGCCCTGGCGGTGCTCGACGTGGGCCTGCCGCGGCTCGACGGTTTCGAGGTGCTGGCGCGCGTGCGCGGACGCGGCAAGACCCTGCCGGTGCTGATGCTGACCGCACGCGGCGAGGTGAAGGACCGTGTGCATGGTCTCAACCTGGGCGCCGACGACTACCTGGCCAAGCCCTTCGAACTCACCGAGCTGGAGGCGCGGGTCAAGGCGCTGCTGCGCCGTAGCGTGCTCGGCGGCGAGCAGCAGCAACGCTGTGGCGCGCTGGTCTACGACCTGGGTACCCGGCGTTTCACCCTGGGCGCGCAGTTGCTCAACCTGACCTCGCGCGAGCAGGCGGTGCTGGAGGCGCTGATCGCCCGCCCCGGACGGGTGATGAGCAAGGAGCAGCTGGCCGACCAGGTGTTCGGCCTGGACGAGGACGCCAGCCCGGATGCCATCGAGATCTACGTGCACCGCCTGCGCAAGAAGCTGGAAGGCGATGCGGTGCGCATCGTCACCTTCCGTGGCCTGGGCTACCTGCTGGAAGCCACCGGTGACTGAGCTGGCGGCGGGCAGCCTGCGTGGCCGGCTTTTGCGTCGGCTGGCCATCCTGCTGGCCATTCCGCTGCTGATCGGCAGCCTCAGCGCCTACTGGAATGGTCGCCATGCCGCCGACGCGGCCTACGATCGCACCCTGCTGGCCTCGGCGCGGGCCATCGCCGACGGACTCTACACCGAGGATGGCAAGCTGCGCGCCGACGTGCCCTACGTGGCGCTGGACCCTTTCGCCTATGACCTGGAGGGACGCATCTTCTATCAGGTCAGCGACCTCGAGGGGCGCGTGGTGTCCGGCTACGACGGTCTGCCGCCGCCGCCGCCCGGCACGCCGCGTACCGATGACTACCCGGCGCTGGCGCACTTCTATGACGGTGAATTCGATGGCGTCGGCGTACGCCTGGTCAGCCTGCTGCAGCCGGTTTCCGAGCCGGGGATGAACGGCATGGCGGAAATCCGCGTGGCCGAGACCGACGTGGCGCGGGTGCGTATGGCCCGTGGCCTGCTGCTCGATACCCTGTGGCGCATGGGCCTGCTGGCACTGATCACCCTGGCCCTGGTGGGGCTGGCGGTGAGTGCCGCGCTGCGTCCGCTGGAGCGCCTGCGCACGGCGGTGGAAGAGCGCCAGCCGGACGACCTGCAGCCGCTGCCGATGGTTCAGGTGCAGGACGAGCTGCGCCCGCTGGTGGCCTCGCTCAACCACTTCACCGAGCGTCTGCGCCAGCAGTTCGAACGCCAGGCGCAGTTCATCACCGACGCCTCCCACGAGCTGCGCACGCCGCTGGCGGCGCTCAAGGCGCGCATCGAGCTGGGCCTGCGCGAGCGCGAGCCGGCGCTGTGGCACAGCACCCTGGAGAAGGCGGCGCAGAGCACCGACCGCCTCACCCACCTGGCCAATCAGCTGCTGTCGCTGGCGCGTATCGAGCGTGCCGCCCGCGCCGTGGCCGAGGGCGGCGCCGAGCGGGTCGAACTGGCCCAGCTGGCCCGCGAGCTGGGCATGGCCCTGGCGCCTCTGGCGCACCAGCGTGGCATCGCCCTGGCACTGGAAGCGCATACCGAGGTGTGGCTGCGCGGCGAGCCGATGCTGCTACACGAGCTGATCTACAACCTGGTGGACAACGCGCTGGCTCATACACCGGGTGGCAACGTGGTGGTGCGGGTGCTGGCGCCGGCGCTGCTGGAGGTGGAGGACGATGGCCCCGGCATTCCGCCGGAGGAGCACGCGCGGGTATTCGAGCGCTTCTATCGGCGCAATCCGCATGCCGGCGGGGCCGGGCTGGGGTTGGCGATTGTCGGCGAGATCTGCCGCGCCCATCGCGCCGAGATCGAGCTGGGGCAGGGCGCGCTGGGCGGCTTGCGGGTGCGGGTGAGTTTTCCGCCGGCCTATTAGTAGGTCAGGCTCAGCGGCTGCTGGATTTCCAGCAGGTACTGGCTGACCTTGCCGCTGTCCTGCAGGGCCTTGAGGCCGCGGTTGAAGCGCGCCATGCGTTCGGCGTTGCCGGGCACCTGCTTCGAGAGCAGCAGGTGCAGGCTGTCGCTGCGCAGTGGCAGCGGATGGAAGGACAGGCGCAGGCGCTCCTCGCGGCTGAACTGGCTGTGCAGCATGTCGAAGGCCACCACCTTGTCCATCGGGAAGGCATCTAGGCGGCCGGCCAGCAGCATGCGCAGGCCCTGCTCTTCGCTGCTCAGGCGCTTGACCTTGAGCAGGCCGTCGCGCTCGGCCTGCTGGAAGGCCTGGCCGTAGTCATAGTCGATGGCGCCGCCGAGGCGCAGCGGCGCGAGGTCGGCGGCCTGTTGCCAGTTGAGGGGGCGGTCCTTGCGGTGGAACAGGTAGAAGCCGCTCTCCACCACAGGGTCACTGATGTAGAAGGTCTTCTCACGTTCGGGGCTGCGCAGCCACACGGCGCTGCCATCGCTCTTGCCGCGCTCGGCGCTGCGCAGGGCGCGAGCCCAGGGGTAGAACTCCCACCTGACCCGGATGCCTTCCAGGGCGAAGGCCTCCTCGACGATGCGCGAGGCAACGCCGTGGTGGGGCAGGTTCTGGCCGAGGTAGGGGCTCCATTCGCCGTTGGTCAGGCGGACTTCATCGGCCGTGGCGGCCAGCGGCAGGAGCAAGGCGAACAGCAGTGGCAGCAGGCGCATGAGATATTTCCTTACCCAGAACCCAGCATTGCGACCCCGATTCCTTCGGGGCCGTGGCGTGCTTCCGTTGACGCCGCCCGGCGCGCGCCGGGCTTGCTTGCAGTCTAGTCAGGATCAGCCTTGCCGGGGTGGGGCGGGCGACGGAGGGTCGCCCGTGCCTCACTGCAGCATGCTGGTGGCCGCTTCCATGGCGGCGGAGAGATCTTCGTCGGCCTGCATGTCGACATTCGGGTCGAGGCCGAGCTTGGCGAAGGCCGGAATCTGGCTCCAGTCCAGCTGGGTGTAGGGGTGCTCGCTGCCCAGGTAGCTCTGCAGGGTGGCGACCTGAACGATATCCACGTAGTCCACTTTGGCCGAGTTGCGGCTGAAGTTCAGGTGCTGGCTGGGCACGATGGCGATCGGCTCGGGGAACTCCCACGCACGCAGGATGCGGTCGCCGATGATCGGATGGATCTTCTCGATCACATGGTTGAGGCTGATCGAGTCGGCCAGCAGCGCGTTGTTCTCTTCGGCATAGGTGAGGATCGGCAGCACGCCGATCTGGTGGACCAGGCCGGCCAGGGTGGCCTGATCGGGCATCAGCTTGGTGTAATGGCGGCACAGGACGTGGCAGATACCGGCGATCTCGGTGCTCTTGTTCCACACTTCGCGCATCTTGCGGTCGACCACATCGCTGGTGGCCTGGAACATCTGCTCCATGGCTAGGCCGGTGGCCAGGTTGCAGGTGTAGTTGATGCCCAGGCGGCTGACGGCCATCTGGATGTCGGTGATTTCCTTGCTGGTGCGCAGCAGCGGACTGTTCACCACCTTGATGATGCGCGCGGTGAGGGCTGCGTCGTTGCCGATCACTTTGCTCAGGGCAGGGATGCTGACATTCGGGTCTTCGGCCGCTTCGCGCACCTTCAATGCGACTTCCGGCAGGGTCGGCAGTACCAGTTCATCGTTCTCGATGGCCTGGATCAGTTCTTCCTGGACTTTCTCGGCAAGCTTGCTCATTTCGCTTCTCGGGTCGCTCGACTGCCTCAGTTTAGGTGCTGAGGCGGACTGTGTTCGGGTCTGCCCGGGTTGTACCGCGTTTGCCCGGGATCATGCATCAGCTTTTTTACCTAGCGCTGGATTTCGCGATCTGCGTCCAGTTGGTAGGGCATTTCCAGCAGTTCGAGGGCTGGGCCCTCGGGGCTTCCCAGGTGGATGCGGCCATCGGCGACGGCATCTTCCTGCAGTACCGCCAGCAGCTCGGCGCCGCCACCGTTACCGGCTGCCAGGACCACTTCGCCGACGCTGGAGCCGTGTACTGGCGAGAACAGTTCGCTGCCTACGGCCGGCTGTTCGCCCCGGGGTAGGCTCAGGCGCTGCAGGCGGCGCTTGAGTTTGCCGAGGTATTGCATGCGCGCGACGATTTCCTGGCCGGTGTAGCAGCCCTTCTTGAAACTGACGCCGCCGACGGCTTGTAGGTTGATCATCTGCGGGATGAACAGCTCGCGGGTGGCGCCGAACACCTGGCCGATGCCGGCGCGTACCTGGCCGAGCAGCCAGTCGTTGAGCGGGGCCTCCGGCAGTTGGGCAGCCAGGCGAGCCTGCAGGCTTTCGGCCTGTGCGGCCGGGGCCCAGAGTTCTGCCCGGCCGCCGGGCAGGCGCAGGGCGAGCAGGCCATTGGCACGGGCTACGGCATCGGCCTGTTGTGGCAGGTCCAGGCCGAGACTCACCAGCGCACCATCGCCGCCGCTGAGGCCGAAGCGGGCCCAGGCGGCGGATTCGTCGGCCAGGCTGGACTTGGAGAACACCGCGTATTTCTTCAAATCCGTCAGTTGCGCTTCAAGCAGTTCGCTGGCCAGCGCCAGCAGGTAGCCGTCGCCTTCCTGGACGATGCGGAAGCTGGAGATCATGCGGCCCTTGGGCGTGCAGCGGGCGCCCAGGCTGGAGGTCCGTTCGTCGAGATAGTTGAGGTTGCAGGTGAGCTGGCCCTGGAGGAACTTGGCAGCGTCCGGGCCGCGTACGGCGAGCAGGGCTTCGTGATTGAGCGGGGTGAAGAAGGCAGAGTCGGCCATGGGCGATCGCTGGGCAATAAGTCAGGCCGTCATCATAGAGGCCGTCCGGCGCCTTGTCAGCGGGTGCCGAGCGCGCCGCGCGCCGTTATACTGCGCCCCTTTGCACAGGAGCCTGCTGCATGGCCGACGCGACCGAACTGAACCGACTCTTCTGGCATAGCCGCCGCGGCATGCTGGAGCTGGATGTGCTGCTGGTGCCCTTCGTCAAGGAGGTCTACCCCAGCCTCGACGCCGAGGACCAGGCGCGCTACCGCAAGCTGCTGGAGTGCGAGGACCAGGACATGTTCGGCTGGTTCATGCAGCGCGGTGAGCCCGAGGATGCCGATCTGCGCCGCATGGTTCGCATGATCCTGGATCGTGTCCAGCCCAAGTAAGCACTTCGAATGTCACTGGCAGGCCTCGCGCCTGCTGCTGACGCTCTACCTGGCGGCGCTCGGCTTGGCGCTGCTTACCCTATTGGTCATCGATCTGCCCCTCTGGGGCGCTGCGCTCGGTGTGCTGGCCTGCCTGGGGTATGCGGCCTGGACGTTGCCGCGGCAGATTCTGCTGCGCCATCCGTCGGCCTTCACCGGTCTGCGCCGGGACGAGGAGGGCTGGCAGCTGTTCAGCGCGCGCAATGGCTGGCAGTCGGTGCAGCTGCGGCCGGACAGCCTGGCGCTGCCACTCGCCGTGGTGCTGCGCTTTCGCCTGGTTGGTGAGCGGCGCGTGCGTGGCCTGTGTATCCCGCGTGATGCACTGACGCGCGAGGCGCACCGGCATCTGCGCGTGCGCCTGAAGTTCAGCCGGCGTAGGTGGGCGGCACCAGGATAGTGTCGCGGGCCTCGGGCAGCAGGTCCGGGTAGTCCAGAGTGTAATGCAGGCCGCGGCTCTCGCGGCGCAGCATGGCCGATTCGATCATCAACTCGGCGACCTGGGCCAGGTTGCGCAGCTCGATCAGGTCGCGGCTGACCTTGTAGTTGGAATAGAACTCGTCGATCTCATCGAGCAGCAGGCGCACCCGGTGCTGGGCGCGTTGCAGGCGCTTGTTGGTGCGCACGATGCCGACGTAGTCCCACATGAAACGCCGCAGTTCGTCCCAGTTGTGCGCGATGATCACGTCTTCGTCCGAGTCGGTCACCTGGCTGGCATCCCAGGCTGGCAGCCCCTGCGGCATCGGTACCCGATCCAGCTGTGCGACGATGTCCTGGGCGGCCGAGCGGGCGTAGACGAAGCATTCGAGCAGCGAGTTGCTGGCCATGCGGTTGGCGCCGTGCAGGCCGGTGAAGCTGGTTTCGCCGATGGCGTACAGGCCCGGTACGTCGGTGTGGCCGTGCTGGTCGACGACCACGCCGCCGCAGGTGTAGTGCGCCGCCGGCACCACCGGAATGGGCTGGCGGGTAATGTCGATGCCGAAGGTCAGGCAGCGCTCGTAGACGGTAGGGAAGTGCGACTTCACGAACTCGGCCGGCTTGTGGCTGATGTCGAGGTACACGCAGTCGATACCCAGGCGCTTCATCTCGTGGTCGATGGCGCGGGCGACGATGTCGCGCGGGGCCAGTTCGGCGCGCGGGTCGAAGCGCTCCATGAAGCGTTCGCCGTTGGGCAGCTTGAGGTGCGCGCCTTCGCCGCGCAGGGCCTCGGTGACCAGGAAGCTCTTGGCCTGCGGGTGGTACAGGCAGGTCGGATGAAACTGGTTGAACTCCAGGTTGCCGACCCGGCAGCCGGCGCGCCAGGCCATGGCGATGCCGTCGCCGCTGGCGCCGTCCGGGTTGCTGGTATAGAGGTAGACCTTGGCCGCGCCGCCGGTAGCGAGGATGACGAAGCGCGCGTGGTAGGTGTCGACTTCGCCGCTGGTGCGGTTGAGCACATAGGCGCCTACGCAGCGCTGGCCGGGCAGGCCGAGTTTGCGCTCGGTGATCAGGTCGACCGCCACCCGCTGTTCCTGCAACTCGATATTGGCGCGCTGGCGGGTCTGCTGCAGCAGGGTGTTGAAGATCGCGGCGCCCGTGGCATCGGCGGCGTGGATGATGCGCCGGTGGCTATGGCCCCCTTCGCGGGTGAGGTGGAACTCGAAGCCACCGTCCTCGCGCTCCTGCTCGTCGTCACGGGTGAAGGGGACGCCCTGTTCGATCAGCCACTGGATGGCCTCGCGGCTGTGCTCGACGGTGAAGCGTACGGCGTCTTCGCGGCACAGGCCGCCGCCGGCGTTGAGGGTGTCGGCGACATGGGACTCGACGGTGTCGGCGTCGTCCAGCACGGCCGCCACGCCGCCCTGGGCCCAGTAGGTGGAGCCATTGGCCAGGTCACCCTTGCTCAGCACGGCGATGCGCAGGTGCCCGGGCAGGGTCAGGGCCAGGGTCAGGCCGGCAGCGCCGCTGCCGATGACCAGGACGTCATGCTGATAATGTTGGCTCATCTACTGCTGGTTCCGCGGGGGGTCGAAATGGCGCCGCCTAGTATATAGAGGGGGGCAGACGCACAATAGCCAGGCTTATGACGCAATAATGCGAATCGGAACTTTCTTAGTCAGTCAGGTTCCAAAGGAAGTTGTCGGCATCATGGCTACCCTTGTCGGGCGGTCAGTGGGTCGACTGCAAGGATCATTCGGGCAGTGGCTGGACCCAGCCGCTGCTCCGTTTTGCGCAGGCCTCGCAGGCCTCGCGAAGCTTGTTCGGAGGGGAGAACTTTTGCACAGCACCCGAGTCTATCTTGGCAGACCGACAGACTGGACGATGCTGACTCCTTCCGAGGCGAACGAGGAGTATTCATGCTAGCCCAGGAAGACGATCAGCAGCTGGTCGAGCGTGTGCAGCGGGGCGACAAACGAGCCTTCGATCTGCTGGTGCTCAAGTACCAGCACAAGATTCTCGGTCTGGTGGTGCGTTTCGTACATGACAGTCATGAGGCGCAGGATGTCGCCCAGGAAGCGTTCATCAAGGCCTACCGGGCGTTGGGCAACTTCCGCGGTGATAGTGCGTTCTATACCTGGCTGTACCGCATTGCCATCAACACGGCGAAGAACTATCTGGTCTCGCGCGGTCGTCGGCCGCCGGACAGTGATGTCAGCGCCGAGGATGCCGAGTTTTACGAGGGCGATCATGCCCTGAAGGACATCGAGTCGCCGGAGCGCGCCATGTTGCGGGATGAGATCGAGGCCACCGTGCATCGAACCATCCAGCAGTTGCCGGAAGACCTGCGTACGGCGCTCACCCTGCGCGAGTTCGACGGTCTGAGTTATGAGGACATTGCCAATGTGATGCAGTGTCCGGTCGGCACTGTGAGGTCACGGATCTTCCGTGCTCGCGAGGCCATCGATAAAGCCCTGCAGCCGTTGCTGCAGGAAGCCTGAGACAGCGGCGACAGCCAAGAGAGGAAACGCCATGAGTCGTGAAGCCCTGCAGGAATCGCTGTCCGCGGTGATGGATAACGAAGCGGACGAACTGGAGCTGCGTCGAGTGCTGGCTGCCGCCGGCGACGACGCCGAGTTGCGAGGCACCTGGTCGCGCTACCAGATTGCCCGCGCGGTGATGCACAAGGAGCTGCTGGAGCCGCGCCTGGATATCGCCGCGGCGGTTTCCGCCGCGCTGGCCGAAGAGGCGGTGCCTGCGCCTGCCGTAAAGCGTTCCTGGCGTACCCTCGGACGCGTGGCGGTAGCCGCTTCCGTGACCCTGGCGGTGCTGGCCGGTGTGCGTTTCTACAATCAGGACGAGCTGTCCGGTGCTCAGTTGGCCCAGCAGGCCGGTCAGCCGAGTCTGACCCTGCCGCAGGTGCAGGGGCCGGCGGTGCTGGCAGGCTATACCGAGTCCGCCGCGCCGGTGCGGCAGAACGTGCAGCAGCCTGCCTCCGGCTGGTATGAGCAGCGTCTGCCGAACTACCTGCGCCAGCATGCGCAACAGGCGGCTGCCAGCGGGAATGATTCGGTCCTGCCCTATGCCCGTGCCGCCAGCCTGGAAAACCGCTGAGAGCCTCTATGCGCGTCGTCCTTCTCGCCATGCTCGGCAGCTGTCTGGTCCAGCCCGTCCAGGCTGCCGAGAACTGGCTGCAGCGCCTGACCCAGGCCGAACATCAGAGTTTTCAGGGCACCTTCATCTACGAGCGCAACGGCAGCTTCTCCACCCATGCCGTCTGGCACAAGGGGGGCGAGAACGCGATAAGCGAGCGCTTGCTGCAGCTCGATGGCCCTGCTCAGGAAGTTCTGCGGGTCGACGGACGTCCGCAGTGCATGACCGACGCCCTGGCTGGGCACGCGGTCGAGGCGCAGTGGCCGGCTCGTGAGCTGAATGCGGCGCAGCTGCAGCAGCACTACGACCTCCGCGTGCTGGGCGGTTCGCGGGTTGCCGGTCGCACTGCCACTGTGCTGGCGCTGATTCCCCGCGACCGCCATCGCTACGCCTTCGAATTGCATCTGGATGACGAGACGGCGCTGCCGCTGAAATCGTTGTTAATCAACGAGAAGGGTCAGTTGCTGGAGCGCTTCCAGTTCATCAGCCTGGCGCCCTTCGAGAGCGAGGATGCGTTGCAACCGAGCGCTGCCTGCAAGCCGGTCAGCTTCGACAAGTCACCCGGCCTTTCGCAATCCTGGCAGGCCGGCTGGGTGCCGCCTGGTTTCGAGTTGAACCAGGCGCTGGAGAGAACCAGCCCGCTGTCTCCCGAGCCGGTGGCCTACTTGCTCTACGGCGACGGACTGGCGCGCTTCAGTATTTTCCTCGAGCCGCTGCGGGGTGCTGCCGCCGAAGACGCGCGCAGCCAGTTTGGGCCGACGGCCGTGGTGTCCCGGCGCATGAATACCGCCGAAGGTGATGTGATGGTCACCGTGGTGGGGGAAATCCCCCTGGGCACCGCAGAGCGTGTGGCCCTGTCGATGCAGGGCGGTGACGCCAAGAGCGCACAGTGAGTTTCGATGGTCGCGACCGCCGGGTGATTCATGCACTCCGAGCGGGTGCGAATTTGTCCTGTCTTCCGAGTGGATGGAGCTGATGTCCATGAGTAGCCTGAAATCCTCGTTCACTGGCCTGTGTGCCCTGTTGCTGTTGGGGCAGGTGTCCCTGGCGCAGGCCGAACTCCCTGAATTCACTGAATTGGTGCAGGAAGCCTCACCTGCCGTGGTGAACATCAGTACCCGGCAGAAGCTGCCGCAGCGCGACGTGGCGATCCAGGGACAGATTCCGGATCTCGAAGGGCTGCCGCCGATGTTTCGCGAGTTCTTCGAGCGCAATGTCCCGCAGATGCCGCGTGGCCCTGGCGGCCGGCAACGCGAGGCGCAGTCGCTGGGCTCGGGTTTCATCATTTCCGATGACGGTTATGTACTGACCAATAATCACGTGGTGGCCGATGCCGACGAGATCATTGTGCGCCTGTCCGACCGCAGTGAGCTGGAAGCCAAGCTGATTGGCGCGGATCCGCGTTCCGACGTGGCATTGTTGAAGGTGGAGGGCAAGGATTTGCCCACGGTCAAGCTGGGTAAGTCGGATGAGCTCAAGGTGGGCGAGTGGGTGCTGGCCATCGGCTCGCCGTTCGGCTTCGACCACTCGGTGACCGCCGGCATCGTTTCCGCCAAGGGACGCAGCCTGCCCAACGAGAACTACGTGCCCTTCATCCAGACCGACGTGGCGATCAATCCGGGTAACTCCGGCGGCCCGCTGTTCAATCTGGACGGCGAGGTGGTCGGCATCAACTCGCAGATATTCACCCGATCCGGCGGCTTCATGGGGCTGTCCTTTGCCATTCCGATCGATGTGGCGATGGATGTGGCCAATCAGCTGAAGGGCGCGGGCAAGGTCAGCCGAGGCTGGCTGGGTGTGGTGATCCAGGAGGTCAACAAGGATCTGGCCGAGTCCTTCGGGCTGGACAAGCCGGCCGGCGCCCTGGTGGCTCAGGTGCTCGAGGAGGGCCCCGCAGCCAAGGGTGGTCTGCAGGTCGGCGATGTGATCCTCAGCCTCAACGGCCAGCCGATCGTCATGTCGGCCGATCTGCCGCACCTGGTCGGGGCGCTCAAGCCTGGCGAGCAGGCCGCTCTGGAAGTGGTGCGCGAGGGCGAGCGCAAGACCATCAAACTGGCTATTGGCGCTCTCCCTGAAGAGGGCGAGGAGGTCGCGCTGGGCGCTGCCGAGGGTGTCGAGCGCAGCAGCAATCGGCTGGGCGTCTCGGTGGTGGAGCTGAGTGGCGAGCAGAAGAAAGCGCTCGACCTGCGCGGTGGCGTGGTCATCAAGGACGTGCAGAACGGCCCGGCAGCGCTGATCGGTCTGCGCCCCGGCGATATCATCACGCACCTGAACAATCAGGCCATCACTTCTGCCAAGCAGTTTGCCGAAGTGGCCAAGGCGCTGCCGGTCAACCGCTCGGTGTCCATGCGCGTGCTGCGTCAGGGGCGCGCCAGCTTCATTACCTTCAAGTTGGCCGAGTAAACGGCCGGCGAGTGAAAAGGGCGGCTTTGGCCGCCCTTTTCATGCCTGCCCGTGACGGGCCGGTCGCCGATCGGGTAGAATCCCCGGCTATTTTTCGGCGGGCAGCCTGCCTGCGGCTTTTTCGAGTGTTGATCCGTGAGTGACCTGAGTCATATCCGCAATTTTTCCATCATCGCCCACATCGATCATGGCAAGTCGACCCTGGCCGACCGCTTCATCCAGATCTGTGGCGGCCTGTCCGACCGCGAGATGGAAGCCCAGGTCCTGGACTCCATGGACCTGGAGCGTGAGCGCGGCATCACCATCAAGGCGCACAGCGTGACCCTGCACTACCCGGCGCAGGACGGTAAGACCTATCAGCTGAACTTCATCGATACTCCCGGCCACGTCGACTTCACCTACGAGGTCAGCCGCTCGCTGGCCGCCTGCGAGGGCGCGATCTTGGTGGTGGATGCCGGCCAGGGTGTGGAAGCGCAGTCGGTCGCCAACTGCTACACCGCCATCGAGCAGGGCCTTGAGGTCATGCCGGTGCTGAACAAGATGGACCTGCCGCAGGCCGAGCCGGAGCGGGTCAAGGATGAGATCGAGCACATCATCGGCATCGATGCGACCGACGCCGTGCCCTGCAGTGCCAAGAGCGGCATGGGCGTGATCGACGTGCTGGAACACCTGGTCAAGGTGATTCCGCCGCCAGAGGGCGAACTCGACGCGCCGCTGCAGGCACTGATCATCGACTCCTGGTTCGACAACTACCTGGGCGTGGTCTCGCTGGTGCGGGTCAAGCACGGCCGGGTGAAGAAGGGCGACAAGATCCTGGTCAAGTCGACCGGCAAGATGCACCAGGTCGACAGCGTTGGCGTGTTCACCCCGAAGCACACCGAGACCGCCGACCTTAAGGCTGGCGAGGTGGGCTTCATCATCGCCGGCATCAAGGACATTCACGGCGCGCCCGTGGGCGATACCCTGACCCTGTCCACTACTCCGGACGTCGATGTGCTGCCAGGCTTCAAGCGGGTCAAGCCGCAGGTCTACGCAGGCTTGTTCCCGGTCAGTTCCGATGATTTCGAGGATTTCCGCGAAGCGCTGCAGAAGCTGACCCTGAACGATGCCGCCCTGCAGTATGAGCCGGAAAGCTCTGATGCCCTGGGCTTCGGCTTCCGCATCGGCTTCCTCGGCATGCTGCACATGGAGATCATCCAGGAGCGCCTGGAGCGCGAATATGACCTGGACCTGATCACCACCGCGCCGACCGTGATCTTCGAAGTGGAGATGAAGAACGGCGAGACCATCTACGTCGACAACCCATCCAAGCTGCCCGATCCGGCCGGCATCCTCGACATGCGCGAGCCGATCGTACGCGCCAATATCCTGGTGCCGCAGGAGCATCTGGGTAACGTCATCACCCTGTGCATCGAGAAGCGCGGCGTGCAGCGCGACCTGCAGTTCCTCAGCAGCCAGGTGCAGGTCTCCTACGATTTGCCGATGAACGAGGTGGTGCTGGACTTCTTCGACCGCCTCAAGTCGGTGAGCCGCGGCTACGCCTCGCTGGACTACAGCTTCGATCGTTTCCAGTCGGCCAACCTGGTGCGTCTGGACGTGATGATCAACGGCGAGAAGGTCGACGCTCTGGCGTTGATCGTGCACCGTGATCGTGCTCACCAGAAAGGTCGTGTGCTGACCGAGAAGATGAAAGAACTGATCCCGCGGCAGATGTTCGACGTGGCGATCCAGGCAGCCATCGGCGGCCAGATCATTGCCCGGACCACGGTCAAGGCATTGCGCAAGAACGTATTGGCCAAGTGTTACGGTGGTGACGTCAGCCGTAAGAAGAAGCTGCTGGAGAAGCAGAAGGCCGGTAAGAAAAGGATGAAGCAGGTCGGCAGCGTGGAAATCCCGCAGGAAGCCTTCCTTGCCGTACTCAAGGTGGATAGTTAACTCCCATGTCGTTCAACTTCCCGCTGATTCTGGTCATCGCCGTCGCCGTGTGCGGCGCTCTCGCCCTGCTGGATCTGCTGCTGCTGGCGCCGCGGCGTCGTGCGGCCACCGCGACCTATGAAGGCCAGGTCAGTGAGCCGGACGAGCAGGTTCTGCAGCGTCTGAACAAGGAGCCGCTGCTGGTCGAGTACGGCAAATCGTTCTTTCCGGTGCTGGCCATCGTCCTGGTGCTGCGCTCCTTCCTGCTGGAGCCGTTCCAGATTCCCTCCGGCTCGATGAAGCCGACTCTGGAAGTGGGCGACTTCATTCTGGTCAACAAGTTTGCCTATGGTATCCGCCTGCCGGTGATCGATACCAAGATCATCGAAGTCGGTGATCCGCAGCGTGGCGATGTCATGGTCTTCCGTTACCCGAGCAACCCGAGCATCAACTACATCAAGCGTGTGGTCGGCCTGCCAGGGGATCGCATCGCTTATACGGCGGACAAGCATCTGCTGGTCAACGGTCAACTGGTAGCCGAGACGCTGCTGGGTGAGGAGCCGGGTTCTCTGGGGCGCACCCTGTTGTACAAGGAGAAGCTGGGTGAGGCGGAGCACATGATCCGCAAGCAGCTGCATCGCAATGTCCGGCCGGGCGACGAGTGGGTAGTGCCGCAAGGGCATTATTTCATGATGGGTGACAACCGCGACGACTCCAACGACAGCCGTTACTGGCAGGATGCCCATATTGCCAAGGAAGACTGGGGCATGGTTCCCGATCGCAATATCGTAGGCAAGGCGTTCGCCGTATGGATGACCTGGTCCGAGCCCAAGCTGCGCAGCCTGCCGAACTTCTCTCGGGTCGGTCTGATTCGCTGATCACCCGGTTTTGCGAGGCGCTGTTCAACCCGGCAGCGCCTGCTTAGATATAGTCATCACCATCACAACAACATTGGAATTGGGGTCGACCATGAAACTTGCGCGTTCGCAGAAAGGCATGTCCATGCTGGGCTGGATGGTGGTCTTGGCGCTGGTGGCTTTTTTTGCCAGCACAGCCTTCAAGATGTTTCCGCATTACATGGATTACATGGCGCTGGAAAGTATGATCACTAAAGTCGAGACTGAGCCTAGCCTTGATATCAGCACAGTTCGCGATTTTTATGAGCACGTCGAGAAGGGGATGACCGTAAACGGTATTCGTGATCTCAATCTAGAAGATGCTATCGAGATCAAGCTGGAGAATAACGAGTTCCTCGTTCATCTCAAGTATGAGAGGCGCGAGCATCTGATCGAGAATCTCGATCTGGTTGCCAACTTCGACAAAGAATTCCGAATCCGAGCCCAGTGAGCCAATCTCTTTCCCGTCTCGAGCGCCGGCTCGGCCATACATTCCAGAACCAGGAGCTGATGCTCCTGGCACTGACGCACCGCAGCTTTGCCGGGCGCAACAATGAGCGCCTGGAATTCCTCGGTGATGCCATCCTCAACTTCGTTGCCGGTGAGGCGCTCTTCGAGCGCTTCCCGCAGGCCCGTGAGGGGCAGCTTTCGCGACTGCGCGCGCGCCTGGTCAAAGGCGAGACTCTGGCGGTGCTGGCCCGTGGCTTTGAGCTGGGCGAGTACCTGCGTCTGGGCTCGGGTGAGTTGAAGAGTGGTGGTTTTCGCCGCGAGTCCATTCTGGCCGATGCCCTGGAGGCGCTGATCGGCGCCATCTACCTGGATGCCGGCATGGATGTGGCGCGTGCCCGTGTCCTGGACTGGTTGGCCAATGAGCTGGACGGCCTGACCCTGGTGGATACCAACAAGGATCCCAAGACCCGACTGCAGGAGTTCCTGCAGTCGCGTGCCGCCGAGCTGCCGCGCTACGAGGTGGTGGATATCCAGGGCGAGCCGCATTGCCGGACCTTCTTCGTGCAGTGCGAAATCGCCCTGCTGACCGACAAGACCCAGGGGCAGGGCGCCAGCCGGCGCATCGCCGAGCAGGTGGCCGCTGCCGCCGCGCTGGTGGCCCTGGGCGTGGAGAACAGCCATGACTGATGCACCCGTGACCCGTTGTGGCTATGTCGCCATCGTCGGCCGCCCCAACGTGGGCAAGTCGACCCTGCTCAATCATATCCTTGGGCAGAAGCTGGCGATCACCTCGCGCAAGCCACAGACCACCCGCCACAACATGCTTGGCATCAAGACCGAGGGGGAGGTGCAGGCTGTCTATGTCGACACGCCCGGCCTGCACAAGCACAACGACAAAGCACTCAATCGCTACATGAATCGCAGTGCATCGACCGCGCTCAAGGACGTCGATGTGGTGGTGTTCGTGGTCGACCGTACCCGCTGGACCGACGAGGACCAGATGGTGCTGGAGAAGGTCCAGCATGTGCGGTGCCCGATCCTGCTGGCGGTGAACAAGGCGGACCGCCTGGAAGACAAGAGCGAATTGCTGCCGCATCTGGAGTGGCTGGCCACCCAGCTGCCGCAGGCCGAGGTAGTGCCGATTTCCGCGCTGCACGGGCAGAACCTCGATACCCTGGAGCGCCTGGTTGCCGAGCGTTTACCGGAGTCCGAGCATTTCTACCCGGAAGACCAGATTACCGATCGTTCCAGCCGTTTCCTGGCTGCCGAGCTGATTCGCGAGAAGATCATGCGCCAGCTCGGTGCCGAGCTGCCTTACCAGATCACCGTGGAGATCGAGGAGTTCAAGCAGGAGGGGCGCGTACTGCATATCCACGGCCTGATCCTGGTGGAGCGCGACGGGCAGAAGAAAATCATCATTGGTGACAAGGGTGAACGTATCAAGCGCATCGGTCAGGATGCGCGCAAGGACATGGAAACCATGTTCGACTCCAAGGTGATGCTCAACCTCTGGGTCAAGGTGAAGGGCGGCTGGTCCGATGACGAGCGCGCGCTGCGTTCGCTGGGCTACACCGATTTCTGATCCCCATGCTCTCCGGCGCGCACCCGGCCTTCGTCCTGCATAGCCGGCCCTACAAGGAAACCAGCGCGCTGGTTGATTTCCTTACTCCGCAAGGGCGCCTGCGCGCAGTGCTGCGTGGTGCGCGCGGCAAGGCTGGCAGCCTGGCGCGGCCTTTTGCGCCGCTGGAGCTGGAGTTGCGAGGGCGCGGTGAACTGAAGAACGTGGCGCGCCTGGAGGCCTCCGGGCTGGCGGTGTGGCTGCAGGGGCAAACCCTCTACAGTGGGCTCTACCTCAATGAGCTGTTGCTGCGCCTGCTGCCCGCCGAGGATGCTCATCCGGGCCTGTTCGAACACTACGCTCTGACCCTGCAGGCGCTGGCCGCCAATCCTCCGCTTGAGCCGCTGTTGCGCGCCTTCGAATGGCGTCTGCTGGACGAGCTGGGCTATGGTTTCGCCCTGGATATCGATATTGCCGGTCGACCCATCGCCGCTGAAGGGCTGTACCGCCTGCAGCCGGATGCCGGTCTGGAACCGGTAGGACAATTGCAACCCGGTCTATTCCAGGGTGCCGATTTGCTGGCGATGGCGCAGGCCGACTGGTCATCTCCCGGTGCCCTGGCTGCCGCCAAGCGCCTGATGCGCCAAGCCCTGGCTCCTCACCTGGGCGGCCGACCGCTGGTCAGCCGCGAACTTTTCATGACTCTCAAGGAACCTGCTCGTGACTGAAGCCAACCGCATTCTCCTCGGCGTCAACATCGACCACGTCGCCACCCTGCGCCAGGCTCGCGGCACTCGTTACCCGGACCCGGTCAAGGCGGCGCTGGATGCCGAAGAGGCGGGCGCCGACGGCATTACCGTGCACCTGCGCGAGGATCGCCGGCATATCCAGGAGCGTGACGTGCGCATACTCAAGGACGTGCTGCAGACGCGCATGAACTTCGAGATGGGCGTGACCGACTTCATGCTCGACTTCGCCGAGCAGATCCGGCCCGAGCACATCTGCCTGGTGCCGGAGACGCGCCAGGAGCTGACCACCGAGGGTGGCCTCGACGTGGCCGGCCAGGAAGAGCGGATCAGGGCCGCGGTGCAGCGCCTGAGCAAGCTGGGGTGCGAGGTCTCGTTGTTCATCGACGCCGAGGAACGGCAGATCGAAGCGTCCCGGCGCATCGGTGCACCGGCCATCGAGCTGCACACCGGTCGCTACGCCGATGCCCACTCCCCGGAAGAGGCGGCTCGTGAGCTGGCACGTATCCGTGATGGCGTGGCCTGCGGACTGGCTCATGGCCTGATCGTCAATGCTGGCCACGGTCTGCACTACCACAACGTCGAGCCGGTAGCGGCAATCGCCGGGGTGCACGAGCTGAACATCGGTCACGCCATCGTCGCCCATGCGTTGTTCGTCGGTTTCAAGGGGGCCGTGGCGGAAATGAAGCAGCTGATCGTCGCCGCCGCCCACCGCGGCTGAGGTCTATTCAGCACGCAGCGCATGCTCGCGATGGGTGTCGAGGATGCGCTGGTACTCACCGCTGTCCTGCAGTCGTCGCAGACCGCCGTCGAACTGGTGGAGTAACGGCTGGGCGTCGGCCCGCTTGCGTGGCACCAGGAAGTGCAGGGTGTAACTGCCGACTGTCTGTCGGGAGGCATGGACGCGTTGGTGGCTGACTCCCGAAAGGTGAACGGCGCGTTCGCCCAGCAGGCTGTCGGCGATGAAGAGGTCATCGCGGCCCATATCGATCAGGCGAGCACTGGGCGTGAGGTCCAGCGGTTGATGGATCTGTAGCGTCTCCCTTGCCAGTATTCTGCTCACGCGTGGTGCCGGCTGTCAGTCAGCCGGCATGGCTGGGTGCCAGGTCGCCGACGGTGGGTCTGTCGATGATGATGCAATTGCGTCCGTTGCTTTTGGCCTGGTAGAGGCTCTGGTCGGCGCGCTGCAGCCACTGTCCCCAGGGTTCGTCGTTGCGCAGCATGGCGCCGCCGATCGAGACGGTAACTGCGCCGCCAGGGCCGTTCAGCTGCTCGCGCACCGAGACCAGCAGGTGCTGGGCGGCGGCTTCCAGGCCCTGCAGGTCGACATCCGGCAGTAGCAGGAGGAATTCCTCTCCGCCGAAGCGAAACAGCCGGTCCTCCTGGCGTGAGCAGGCCTTGATCAGCTTCACGTAGTCGATCAGTACCTGATCCCCGGCCTGGTGGCCGTGCTGGTCATTGATCTGCTTGAAATGGTCCAGGTCCATGGCCAGCGCGCCGTAGCTGCGGCCATGCCGACGTTTGCTGGACACTGCGATCTTCAGTTCTTCGTTCATGGCCCGGCGGTTGCGCGCGCCGGTCAGTGGGTCCTGAATGGCCAGGGCCTGCAGCTGCTCACGCTGGGTGCGGGTGCGGTAGGCGAAGATGAAGGTCAGGATGCCGGCCATGGCGTTGGTCACCAAGAAGGACACCATCTGGTACTGGCTTTCGAACACGCTGCCGGGTACCCACAGGGCATGCGCGACCAGGCCGAGGAGCACCAGCAGGGTGGCGGCGATCGCCTTGCCGGGCGAGACCATGAAGAAGTTGAAGAGGATCAGCGGGTAGATCCAGAACAGGCCGTTGACGCCCAGGTTGATGGCGATCAGCGTCGCACCCACGGAGAACACGGCGGCCAGGTAGATGCCCGGTTTTTCCGTATCGCCGGTGCGCCAGGCGTAGGTCACGGCGGCCAGTGTCGACAGCACTATCACGCTGTCGGCGATGCCCACCAGCAGGTTGCCGTTTAGCAGGCGGTAAAACGCGTAGGGGCTGATGCCGAGCACGCCGATGACACCCATGAGGGTGATGATGGACAGCTGGAAATCATTGCGCAGTCGCTTGAACATCAGCGAGATCTCTGGCCAGTGGCGCGTTTTTCGTTGTTATGAGATCAAGGATGCAGGGCTTTGTGCGTGTCGGCAAGGAACTGTTAGGCAAAGTGCCAGTAGTGCTGGGGCTGCTTATTTCTTGCCGATCACGATATGTCGGCTCGGCGCGCTCCAGGACTGACCGCTGACGCCCTTGGCGATCTGCTGGATTTCGCCGCCGGAGTTGAGGAAGGCTGCCACCTGGGCTTCAAGGGATTCACTGGTTGCCACGGCCGCTTGCGGCTTGGGCTGCTGGGTGGACTTCTTGGCGCTCATGGTATTCCTCTATCTTGCAGGGATAAAAAAACCGGCCCTGAGGCCGGTTCCTTGCGGCGCAGTGCAGGTCTTAGATGACCTGGACTTCGTCGGCTTGCATGCCTTTCTGGCCTTGTACGGCGATGAAGGAGACCTGCTGGCCTTCCTTCAGGCTCTTGAAGCCGGCGCTCTGGATGGAGCGGTAGTGCACGAACAGGTCGGCGCCGCTTTCCGGAGTGATGAAGCCGAAGCCTTTCTCATCGTTGAACCACTTGACGGTGCCAGTTTGACGTACGGACATGGGATTTCTCCTTGAACAAAGTGAACACGGCGCTGGAACAGCCCAGGCCATGACTGAGTGCAAAGAGTAAAGAAACCGAGGGAGGTTGGACCGAAATCTAAACCGGTCGATTTGCGGTGACACATGCAGCACAGTACTCGCTACCCTACAGGCAAAGTGCCAAAACACCTAATCATTTTTGCCTTTTCCGGTAAATGACCCGGCGCAGCTGCGCAGATCGACGGGGCCGACGAAAGGGTTGCTCCAGCCCATGACGCAGGCGATGCGCTGGTTGCGCTGGCGCTCCCAGGATTCCACCGGGTAGTGCTTGCTCCAGGCCTCGAACAGATGGCGCTCCTGCTTGGACAGGCGCAGGCCGTAACGCTGGCTCATGTAGAAGTAGGTGCGGGCGATCATCCCGCGAACCTTGGGCCTTGGCATCGCCTTGCCTGCCTTGAAGTCGATCACCATCGGGCAGGTGCCGTACTGGGTGGGCGGCTGGGGCAGCCAGGCGAAGGGCAGGTTGCTGCGATCACCGTTGATCTCGCCGATGCTGGGCACCAGATTGAACAGGTCTGCCTCGGCGCGGCGGAACGTCTCGTCGCTGCGCGCACAGTGCTTGCGGCCGCCCTGTTGCCAGCAGCGGCGCTGATGGCCGATGACCCACGCCGGTACCAGATGCTCCCACTCGATACGCGCCGCGCGTTGCGGGTTTTTGCGCGGCTGGTAGCCGCAGCTCTTCAGGTCGACTCGATTGCCGCTGTAGCGGCAGCCGCAATAGAACTCCACCGACTGCTGGGCATAGAGCGACCAGGCGATCTTCTTGGCTTCGGCGAAGGTGCGTGGTGGTTCCGCGAGGGTGGGTAGGGCGATGCAGCAGAGCAACAACAGGGCGAGGCGCTTGGGCATGGATACGGCATCCCAAAAAGGGCCGCATCATACCGGCTCGGCGCCTTGTGCCAAGCATGGCCAGGCGCCAGCGCCTGGCGTAGCATCGATTGCCCGAATGTTCGCAGAGGCAGCCGTTATGCGCTATCCGCTGTTGTTGCTGGCCGCGCTGTGTGGCGGCCCGGTCCTGGCGAACGAGCCGCTGCGCTCGCAGCCTGTGCCCATCGAGTATGTAAGCCCGGGCGCTTCCGGGAGTGTCAGCGGCTCCAGTTACAGCCAGCGCTATGACCTGTATGGCGGTCACGCCGTCCCCATTCAGGGATATGACGGTCGCGAGGTGCAGATCCACAGTGGTTCCAGCGTGCGCCAGAGCGGCGGCATCCGCCAGAGCACCGAGTATCCCGGTGGCATCGAGGTACAGCGTTATCCGGGACAGAGTGGTCAAGAGGTGCAGCGCCGCCGCTGACGACTGTTTAACAGTTCGCGCGCTTCGGGCTGACAGCCAGGGCCTGGCGCAGCATCATGCACGGCAGTGCAGATTCATAAGGTAAGCAGCAGCCATGTCGATGCAGTCCCTGGGGTTTGCGGCGCAGAGCGTCGCGGGCCGGGTTCGTGGGCATAACGAAGACGCCGTGCTCTGCCTCCCCGAGCTCGGTCTGTGGGCGGTGGCCGATGGCATGGGCGGGCATGAGTGTGGGGAAGTCGCCAGCGCCCTGGCCCTGGACACGTTGCGCCAGTCCGTTGTCGCCGGTAGCGGTCTCGAATCCTCCATCCACGCAGCACACCAGGCGATCCTCGCGGCGGTACAGGAGGAGGGTGGCCGGCGCATGGGCAGTACCGTGGTGGCCGTGCGTTTTGTCGACGCCGATTATGAGGTGGCCTGGATCGGCGATAGCCGCGCCTACCGCATCAGCCTGGACGGCATCGAGCGCCTGACCCGCGACCACAGCTGGGTGCAGGCGATGATCGATGCGGGTGAACTGAGCCTCGACGAAGCGCGCCAGCATCCGCGGCGCAATATCGTGACCCAGTGCCTGGGACAGGGCGAGCAGGAGCTCGAGGTCGGGCGTGTGCAGGGCAGTTTGGCACCCGGCGAACTGCTTCTGCTGTGCAGCGACGGCCTGACCGGCGAGTTGACCGACGAACAGATCCAGGAAGTCTGTGCTGGCGCGGCCACGCTCGATGAGCTGGTCGAGGAGCTGATAGGGCTGGCCAATCGGCTGGGCGGCAAGGACAATATCTCCTGCATCGTGCTGGGTCGTAGCATGGCGGAATCGACGGAGATCGACGCCAGGCCGCGCAACTTCCTCAGCCGTTGGCTCCATTCCCGCAAGCACTGAATGATCGACGCACATCCATGAGCACCACTCTGCTTGAAATCCCCGGCTACCGGGTCCACGGCCAGCTGGGCAAGGGCGGCATGGCCGAGGTATTCCTGGCCACCCAGGAGTCATTGAGCCGCAAGGTGGCGATCAAGGTGCTGCGCAGCGCCGAAGACGAGACCTTCAGCCAGCGCTTCATCAAGGAGGCGCACATCGTCGCCTCGCTCAACCACCCGTCGATCATCACCATCTACGACATCGATCGCCTGGCCGACGGTCGCTACTACCTGGCCATGGAGTTCCTCCCCGGCGGCGACCTGGCGCGGCACAAGGGCGAGCTGTTTGCCCCTGAGCGCGCTCTGCAGATCGTGCGCCAGGTCGCCAGCGGCCTGGCCGTGGTGCATGACAAGGGCCTGGTGCATCGCGACGTGAAACCGGCCAATGTGCTGTTCCGTGGCGATGGCACTGCCGTGCTCACCGACTTCGGCGTGGCCAAGGACCTGGACATCGACAGCGAGCTGACCCAGTTCGGCGTGGCCGTCGGCAGCCCGGCCTACAGCAGCCCCGAGCAGGCCCAGTGCCAGCCGCTGGACGCGCGCAGTGACATCTACAGTTTGGGCGTGATCCTGCTGGAGATGCTCACCGGCAGCAATCCGTTCCGCGGCGGCAACTACACCCAGACCGTGGTCAACCACGTGCAGATGGAACCGCCGCTGCCGGACAGTCTCGGCGCCTTCCGCGGCGTGCTGGCGCGCATGCTGGCGAAGAAGCCGGACGAGCGTTTCGCCGACTGCCGCGCGCTGCTCGCCGCGCTGGACGAGGTAGAGCTGAGCGATCTGGAGGAAACCCAGATCCGTCCGGCGCTGGTGCTGCCCGAACCTGCCGCGCCGGTTGCAGCGCCCGCGCCGCGCCCGCGCCGCTCGGCCATGCCGCTGCTGGTGGTGCTCAGCGTACTGGTGCTGATCGGTACCCTGACCTCCGCCGGCTTGTACATCCAGCAGCAGCGGCAGATCGAGGCGCTGCTGGTCCAGGCCGAGCAGCGCTTCGCCGCCGGCCAGTTGATCGAGCCGGCGCAGGACAGCGCCGAGCATTACTTCAACCAGATCCTTGCCATCGATGCCGACAGCAGCGAGGCACTGGCCGGCCTGCAGCGCATTCGCGAGGCGCGCATCAAGGTTTTCACCGACCTGGCCGAGCAGCGCCTGGCCGACGGTCTGCTGACCGAGCCGAGCGAAGACAACGCCGACTTCTACTACCGCCAGGCCCTGGCCATCGACCCGCAGCACGCCGGCGCGCTCGACGGGTTGAGCCGTGTGCTGCAGGCGCGCATCGCTCGCTACCTGGCGCTGGCCGAGCAGAGCATCGCCGACAAGCGCCTGCTGCTGCCCGAGGAGGACAGCGCGGTGTACTACTACCGGCAGATTCTCGGCTGGTCGCCGGACAACGCCGAGGCCCTGGCCGGCCTCAATCGCGTGGCCCTGCTGTACCGTGACCTGGCCAATGCCGCCTATCGGCGTAGCGACTTCCCGGCTGCCCTGGCCATGATCGAGCGCGGCCTGCAGGCCGAGCCGCAGAACCTGGAACTGTTGCAGATGCAGGGCGAACACCAGCAGCTGCTGGCCGAAGCCCGTGCCGCCAATGCCCGCGCTGCCGCCGATCGCGCGGCGCGCGAGGAGCGTGAAAGTAACAGCAACCCGATCAAACGTGCCTGGAACAACATCTTCGGTCAGTAGGACCCGTACCCATGCTCAAGCTGCATTTCAAGGACAGTCGCCAGGCCCCCATCTGGCTGGTCGAGGACCGCTTCACCCTGGGCCAGGACAAGCGCAACAACCTGGTCCTGGCCGATGCGGGGATCAGTGCCTTTCACGCCGAGATTCGCCAGGACAATGGCCTCTACTACATCAGTGACTGCGACAGCGAGCTGGGCACCTTCGTCAACGACGAGCGTATCGCCAGTCGTTATCAGCTGCGTTCGGGCGACTGTCTGCGCCTGGGCGAGGTGGAGTTGCAACTGACCGACCCGGGCAAGGTCGCGCCGCGCGCCGAAGCCGGCCAGCGCTGGTTCCTCCAGGTGATCCAGGGCGAGCACGAAGGCAAGAAGTTCCATGTCAGCGGCTCGATGACCTTCGGTCGTTCGGTCAAGTGCGAGCTGTGCTTCAGTGACGCCCAGCTGTCGCGTCGCCACTGCGAGTTCTTCCTGCGCGACGAGGTACTGGAGGTCAAGGACCTGGCGTCGGCCAACGGCGTGCAGGTCAACGGCGAGAAGACCGCTGCTGCGGTGCTCAAGCCCGGTGACCAGGTGCGCATGGGGTCGGTAGTATTGCTGGTGATCGGGCCCAAGGTCGAGGCCCAGGAGGCGCCGGCGGACGAAAACGAAGACGCCACCGTGTTCGTGCGTGCCGTCGATCTGCCCAAGCCGCAGGCCAGGCCCAGGCCGGCCAACGGCGCGGCGCCAACGGTCAACCCGTTGCGTGCGGCAGCCCAGGCTCAGGCCGCGCCGGCGCCGGCTGCCAAGTCGGCGGGGTCGGCGCTGGGCGTCGGCCTGGCGCTTGCGGTGCTACTGGTGATTGCCGGAGCGTCGGCCGCCTTCCTGCTCTGATGCCTGATCGGTGAGTGCCGCTGGCGCAGCCCGACAGTGCCTCGGGCGGCTGCCGAGGTTAGCCTTGCCCGACTAGCCTCACGCATCGGAGTAGCCGTGAAGTCACTCGTTCTGTTGTCGTGCGCCGGCCTGCTGGCCGGCCTGTCTTCCCATGCCCTGGCCTGGTCCAACCACTCGCTGGGCAGCCTGCTGGCACTGCGCGAGGAGTCCGCGCTGCGCCAGGAGGTGCAGGTGGAGCCGCTGGAGGCCTTCCTCGCCGCTCAGGCGCCAGCCATCGAGCGACTGCTGGACGAGCAGGAGCGTTACGCCCGCGAGCACTTCTCCTATTACCCGGCGCGCCCGGACGAGCTGCGCTGGCAGGCTGCCGGCGAGGGCGATCGGCGCGCCGCGTTCCTCGAGGCATTGCGCATCAACCCGGAGGTCAAGCTGGCCAGCTTCATCCAGCAACTGCCGGGGCAGGATGGCGGCGGCAGGCCGCTGCTCAAGGGCGAGGACGTGCTGGTGTTCCACAAGGTCGGTCCCTGGACGAATTGGCGCTACCTGGCGCTGCGCGACGGCGAGCGGGTGGAGGCGCTGCAGGTGCTGGCCAGCGCGGCGGACGAGCCGGACTACGGCCATGACATCAACCTGTTCAGCGACAATCCGGGGGATACCGGGCAGCGCTACAACTTCGGCCCGCAGCCGTTTGGCGATGCGCGCTTCGAGTATTCCTCGCAGGCGCCGTTCCACATCGGCTACTACCACGAGTCGGCGCTGATCTTTGCCGCCGCGCCCTACCTGGGGCAGACGCTGCCGCACTGGCGGGTCTATCAGTACAGCGGCCTGGCCCGCCTGGCCTTTGCCAGCGGCCATCCCTACTGGGGCTATCGTTTTCTCGGCTGGGCCATGCACTACCTGCAGGACCTCACCCAGCCGTATCACGCCAGCGTGCTGCCGGGCGTGGGCACCAGCGGCATGGTGCTGATCGCGGCCAAGGCCGAGGCGGGGTATCCGGAAGATCGCGAAGCCGCCATCCAGCGTGTGGCTGACCGCCACACCGCCATCGAGCAGTATCAGTTCGACCGCATGCAGGCGCTGATCCTCACGGGCGAGCTAGACCATCCGCTGCTGGCGGCTTATGGCGAACGGCAACAGGACGCTGACTATCCACCCTTCGACGTGGACTATGCGGCCCAGGTGGTAGCGGCCGAGTCGCATGCCCGCGCCGATCCGTTCGATGCGCTGATCGGCGAGTGGATGGCACGGGTCGCGACGCACAAGGCGGCAGCGGGCAAGGGCTTCAGCGAGAGCAACCAGCTACAGCCGGTGATGCCCGATCCGGCGCTGGAGCAACTGTTGGTCGAGCTGTTCCGCCACTTCGGCGCGCACAGTCGCAACGCCCTGAAAGGCACCCTGCCGGCCAACTAGGGGTGATACCACAGCTCGCGCCGTTGCAGCGGCGTGTGCGGTGGCAGCAGCGGATTGTCGAGCTCGATGATGCGCCGCTGGTCCAGCCTGGCGCGCCGGAGGTCGTCGGCGTGGTGTTGCTGGAACAGGCGGTCGAAGGAGCCGTCTGCCAGCGCCAGTTCCAGCCCCTGGCGCACCGTGTCCGCCAGTTGCGGCTTCTGTGGCGAGAAGAAGAAATACAGCGCGGTGGGGTAGTGCAGGACCAGGTGGCGGTCCAGTGTCAGGTCGTCGATGTGCATGTGCTGCAACTCGGCGTTGGCTTCCAGCACGGCTCGCGGAAAGTAGTCGAAGCGCTCGGCGCGCAGCATCAGGAACAGGCTGTCATAGCTGGAGCTGGTTTCCACCGGCAGGCCCTGGTGCCGCAGGATGGCGGTGTCCGGCCAGTCGTGGCCCTGGCCGGCGCGCAGCCGGCGCAGGTCATCGAGCGTGCGCACATCGCGCAGCAGCTGCGCCCGGTCAGCGCGCAGCAGGGCGATGCGCCAGCCATACAGGCCCTTGTCCAGGGGAATGCGGACCGGCAGCAGGCGCTGCTCGCGCTCGATGCTGGTCATGGTCCATACCACGTCCACTGCTTCGCCACGCTCCAGGTTGAGCAGGGCGCGCTGCTGCTCCATGTGGTGTTCCGATGGCTCCAGGCGCAGGTCACTGCCGGCCTTGTCCAGCGCCAGCTGCAGCAGGGCCAGTGGGTAGAGTGGGCGGAATTCGTCGCCGGCCGGCGCGCGGGGGTAACGCATGACATCGTTCGCAGCCAGGGCTGGCGGGACGATCAGTAGCAGGGCCAGCAGCAGGCGCCGCGGGAACATCGATGGCAATCCTTTCCATTCGCAGGGGATGCGCGCAGACGCATCAGGGTGGTGCGCGCATTATGCCAGCCGAGTCGCCCTCAGGTCTTGCGCCGTTCGGCAATGATCTCCGGCAGGTCGTGGCGCTTCAGGTACAGGCGCAGGGGCTCGGTGATGTTCAGGCGTTCGTCGATGCGCTGCTCCAGAAGCAGGCCCAGACGCTCGCGGCTGAGGGTCATCAGCGCGCCTTTGAGGGGCTGCCAGACGAATTCGGCGCAGGGCTGGATACTGTCTTCGGTGACGTCCAGGCCGAAGGAGTCCTCACTGAAACGGACGATATGATGGCCGCTCTTGGCGTTGTAGCCGACCAGGCCCTGCAGGGCGTCGGCGGCGGCGCAGATGGTGGATGAAGTGGTGCTCATGCAAACCTCTGTTGATGACTGGGTCTGCACGCAGGGCGTTGTCGTTATGTTTTGCCGGCGATCCTAGAGCATGACGGCGGAGCCGTCTTGCTCTGGATCAAAGTGGCAGATGGGCATCCGGCGATGCCGGGTGCGAGTGGGTCAGGCATTCGGGGCATGGCTGCCCAGCAGGGTGTTGCCGGACTTCCTGTTGCGCTTGGCCATGCGTTTTTCTTCGGCAGTCTTCAGAGGCTTCTTCTTCGCCTCCTTGTGCCGGTCCAGACCTTTGCTCATGGTGCTTTCCTCCGGAAATGGCGAGTCGTTAGCAACCGCAGTTCTCGTCGGTCATCACCACCTCCCAGGCTGAGCCAGCCTGCGCTGTACATTAAGTGCAGCATAGCGCCGTTCGACGGCGCAGGCGCGGCAAAACATGCAGGCGCAGCAGCGGAGCCAGATCGGCGGTATCGGGGTGATCGAGGGAGTGCCAGCGCAGCTCTTCCAGTTCGGCAGCCGGGTGCACCGGGCGGTGCAGATAGGCGAGATAGAGGCTGGCGTCGATCCAGGTGTCGGCCTCGTTGGCGGCAGGTGCCTCGAACAGTCCGAGCGGCGTGAAAGCGGATTCGTCGAGCGGCAACTGCAGTTCTTCCAGCAGTTCCCGACGCAGGGCGGCGAGTGAGGTTTCGCCGCGCTCGACCTTGCCGCCGGGCAGCATGAAGGCTTGGGTGCCGCGCTTGCGCACCAGCAGCAGGCGGCCGGCATCATCGAGCAGGCAGGCGGCTGCGATGGTCAGTCGAGTCATGGGGTGTTCAGGCGCTGCAGTTCCCGGCGCACCATGGCGGCGTATTCGGGCGGGGTCAGCTGGTACAGCTCGGCGGCCACCCAGTCCAGCCAACGCGCGCCGAGTTCGGCGCGCTGTGCCAGCAGGCGCCTGGCTTCGGCCTCGGCGCGTGCGGCGTGCTGCTGGTGGAACTGGCTGCGGCTCACGGGCGGCGTCAGCCGCTCAGGCCGACGTAGACGTTCTGGACGTCGTCATGGTTGTCGAGCGCTTCGAGGAAGGCTTCGACCTCTTCCATCTGCTCGGGCGTCAGGTTGCTGACCGGGTTCTTCGGCATGTAGCCGATCTTTGCCGAGTTGACGGTGAAACCCTGCTCCGGCAGGGCCTTGCACACGGCGTCCAGGTCGGTCAGGTCGGTGACGAACAGGGTGTTGCCTTCATCGGACGGCTCGAAGTCCTGGGCGCCGGCTTCGATGGCGGCTAGTTCCGGGTCGGCGCCGGTGTCGGAGGAGGCTTCGATCATGCCGACATGGTTGAAGTCCCAGCTCACCGAGCCGGCGGCGCCCATCTGGCCCTTGCGGAACAGCACGCGGATCTCGGCCACGGTGCGGTTCACGTTGTCGGTCAGGCATTCGACGATGACCGGCACCTGGTGCGGGGCAAAACCCTCGTACTGGGTGCGTTCGTAGTTGACTACCTCGCCGGAGAGGCCGGCGCCTTTCTTGATCGCCCGCTCCAGAGTGTCCTTGGGCATCGAAGCCTTCTTGGCCGCATGCACGGCCACACGCAGCTTGGCGTTGGTGTCCGGGTCAGCACCGTTGCGCGCGGCGACCATGATTTCCTTGACCAGACGGCCGAAGATCTTGCCTCTGGCGTTGGCTGCTGCTTCTTTGGGTTTGGCTTTCCACTGGGCGCCCATGGGGTGTTCTCGCAGGCTGAGGGGGACGGCGCCCCGCAGGGCGGGGCGAATTCAGGAGGCAGATTCTAACGGGTTGCTTCGGCCTCGGCATCCCGCCGATGGCAATGCGCCTCAGCTGACCATGACGCTCATCGTGAAGATCGGCAGATAGGCGGCACCGACCAGCATTGCCAGCGCCAGCCATACCAGCAGCGTGGCCAGGCTCAGCAGCAGGCCGACCCAGCGCTGGCGTACGCAGAGCCAGACGACCAGCCAGACCAGGTTGTGAATCAGCAGGCTGCGCAGGAGCAGTAGCACGCCGTCGGGATTCTCCATCACCCAGCGGGTGGGCCCCGGCAGATCGGCGCCGAAGGCGGCGAACAGATCGTTGAACGCCGGCAATGCCGTCCAGAACCCCAGGCCGATGACGCAGGCGGCGCTAAACGCCAGCAGGGAGAGGATGATCTTGATAAGCGAGCGGGGTTGGCGATCCATGCGCAATATTCCTGACTGCGGGGGGCGCAGTGTCTGCGCAAGCCGAGCAGTCTGGCTAGGGCATGCTGGTGGTAATGCCTGATACCGCGTATCAGGTCACGGTTGACGCTATTGAATGCACAGTAACAGGGCGCCAGAATGCGCGCTTTTTTTCAGGGAGGAGCAGCATGCGCAATCTAGTAAACCTGTCGGGCGTTTGCCTGGCGTTGATCGGTGGTGTGGCGCAGGCCGAAGCGGTGCGGACGCAGGAAGCCAGCTGGCAGTGGGACAAGGCGCAGGTGAGCCTGGGTGTCGGCTACCTGACCGGGCGCTCTCAGGAGAAGGTCTATGACCCGCAGAGCGGGGCGAAGATCAGCCAGCTGTTCTGGGAGATCGAGCAGGCGCCTACGTTGCATGCGGGCTTCAGTCTCGATCCGAATCCGTGGCTGACCCTCTCGCTGCAAGGCTGGAGCAAGCTCGATTCGGGCGACAGCACGATGACCGACTACGACTGGCTGAGCCAGCAGGAAAGCGCCTGGAGCGATCGCTCCTACCATCCGGACACCCGTCTGATTCGTGCCTATCAGGCCGAGTTCGCGGCCAGTTTCTGGGTGCTGCGTGAGGCCGACTGGCAGCTCGGGCTGCTCGCCGGCTATCAGCGCACCCACTACAAGTGGGAGGCCAAGGGTGGTAGCTACACCTACTCCTCTGACTGGGGTTTCCGCGATATGACGGGCACCTTCCCGGATGGCGAAGTCGGCATCACCTACCAGCAGACCTACAAGGCTCCCTATCTGGGGCTGACCGGGCGCTATCAGTGGCAGGACTGGCAGCTCGACGCCACGCTCAAGGGCAGTGACTGGGTCGATGCCGAGGACTACGACATCCATCACCTGCGCTCCACCACCTTTGCCGGTACCGGTGAGGGTTCACGCCTGCGCGCTGCCAGCCTGGGCCTGGCCTATCGCTTCAGCGAGCAGCTCAGCCTGCGTGGCCAGGTGGAGTACCAGGAGTTCACCGAGGGCAAGGGCAAGGTGAAGATTGACGACAGCGTTACCCGCGAGGTGATCGAGGGTGATGCGGGAGGCATGTCCAACCGCACCGTGCAGGCCAGCCTGGGCATGCACTACCGCTTCTGATTCAGGCCGGTGCGCCGAGTATCAGCAGGGTGGCGATGCTGCCCAGATAGAGGCACCAGAACAGCACGCCGGCGACGATGAAGCCGATGTTGGCTCCCGACATCTGCGCGTTGCCGCTGCCTTGCGGGTCCTGGCTGGCCAGGTTGGCCTGGCGCTGGATGCTGATCATTGGCAGCAGAATGCACAGTTGCAGCAGCATCAGGACGACGTCGAGCAATACCGGCAGGTCCTCGATGCGGGCGCTCACCTGGCCAAGCAGCGCGCTGCCGATGGCCACCACCACATAGAGCGTGGCCGGGCCAGAGCCCAGCAGAGGCTTGCCCTGCTGGCGCAGCTGCTCGTCGATCAGGCCGGACAGGCTGTGCATGTAGAAGATGGAAAAGATCGAGCGCCACACCGGCATGATCTTCTTCGGCAGCATGCGGCTGCGCTGGCTGTCCCACTGCTTGTAGCCCCAGTAGAGGATGTACAGGCCCATGGTGGCGATGAACAGGATGCTCATCTTGCGAATGGAGGTGGTGAAGAAGTGACCCTCGGCGTCGGCCAGCGGGGCGTCGACGAGTTGTGCTTGTGGTGTGCGGTAGAGGTTTTCCATCAGCCTTCCCTGGTGTCGAACGAGCCCTTGCGGGCATCCATCCGGCCCATGCTAGGTGCCGGCTGGCGAGAAAGTCCAGAGCTGGCGCGAGGTGGTCGTTGCGTGCGTGATCCAGGTCAGCAAAGAGTGTTTCCTGGTGCAACAGAGTGCCCCATGGGGCGTCGAATGGCGTAGGCTGAAGTCGTCGCTCAGTGCGACGCATGGTTGAAGTTGAATAAGGAAGGCTTTATGCAAATCCAGGTTCACAGTGATAACCATATCGACGGCAGCGCCCGTCTCGCCAGCTGGGTCAGCGCTACCCTCGGCAGCCAACTGGAGCGCTACGACGAGGAGCTGACCCGTGTCGTCGTGCATTTCAACGACGAGAACGGCAGCAAGGCCGGTGCCCAGGACAAGCGCTGCCAGATCGAGGTCCGGCCCAAGGGGTTGCAGCCGCTGTCCGTGACCCACAAGGCCGAGTCTCTGGAGTTCGCCCTCGATGGCGCCATCGAGAAGCTCGGGCATGCACTCGATCACCAGCTCGGCAAGCTGCGCAACAAGCGTGGACCGAGCCACCGTGATGGCGTCGAGGCAGGTGATGCCGCCGCCCAGGACCAACTGCTGGAAGAGGATTTCCTGGCCGAGCAGCAACTGCGCAACGCCTGATTCCCGCACCATGAAAAACGCCGGCATTCGCCGGCGTTTTTATTTGTCCGCAGGATCAGTCCTGGCGGCTGGTGACTTCCACCAGGTGGTAGCCGAACTGGGTCTTCACCGGACCCTGGACTACGCCGACCGGGGCGCTGAATACCACCTGATCGAATTCGCGAACCATCTGGCCGGGGCCGAAGGAGCCCAGGTTGCCGCCGTCGCGGCTGGACGGGCAGCTGGAGTTGTCCTTGGCCACCTGGGCGAAGTCGGCACCGGCTTCGATGGCGGCTTTCAGTTCGTTGCACTTGGCTTCGCTGGAAACCAGGATGTGGCGGGCGCTGGCGCGGGGCATGGGGTGTCCTCCTGTTGAATAGGCGGCAGAGCCTAACGCAAAGCGCGGCGCTATGGCAGGGCATCCGTCGTGAGACGCTGCTGCAGCCAGTGCTCACGGGTGATTTCCCAGACTTCGCTGGCCAGTCTGCCCGCCACGTAGTCGCTCTCGGCGGTAGCGATCAGGCGCATGCCGCAGCGTTCGGACAGGCGGCGTGAGCCCTGGTTGGCGCAGGCTTTGGTGGCGCGTAGCGATGGCCGCTCAAGGACTTCGAACCAATAGGCCATCACCACCATGAGAGCCTCTTGCATCAGTCCCTGGCCCTGCCACTCGGGAGCGAGCCAGAGTCCACGGTTGTCGTTGGGGGAGTCGTAAAGGCTGATCTGCCCGATCAACTGTCGCGGGTGCTGCTGGAGGCGCAGAGTCCAATGCCATTCTCGGCCCCGTTGCATGGCGGGCAACGCAATGTCGCGTAGATAGAGCAGGGCGCCATCGGCGGGGTAGGGCCAGGGCACGCGGCTGGCCAGGTGGCGGACGATTTCCCACTGCGGAAAGAGCGTCTGGATCGCCGGGGCGTCTTCCAGTTGCAGCGGGCGCAGGGTGAGGCGCGGAGTGCTGAGCGTTGGGAGGGTGGGCATCATCCTTGTCCCTGATGGTTTCCTGTTCACCCATGTTGCCAGCAGATTGCCCGATGGAGCTAGCTGCTGTTGTCTTTATGACAATATGTGGTCATAAGGACATCTATTGTCATGTGTCTATATGACTCTTAATTGCTCAACTTGTTGATTTTAAATAATTATTTTATTGGCATGGGTTCTGTAAGGATCAGGGTATAGAGGGGTTTCACCCTCCAACTCCAGGGAGATGCCGCCATGATCGAGTACCTGAGCTGCCCGAAGAACCTTCTGCGGGTATCCACCCAATTGCTGCTGGCTGGGCTGGCGCTGCTGCTGGTCGGCGTCGTGGTCGCTTACGGCCTGGACAGCCGGCTGAGTATCGCTACCCAGGTGGCGGCGCATTCGGCGGTGATTCTCGGCCCCAGCCTGCTGAAGATCGGTTATGTGATGCGGCTGCTGGCCCAGCACCTGCAACGCAAGGCCGGCTGGGAGCGTTGCTGTGCAAGTGCTTGAGCGCAGCCGGGCCCTGGCCATCGCGCCGCTCTGGCGGATGGGGTTTCGTCCGTTCTTTCTCGGCGGGGCGCTGTTCGCCTTGCTGGCCATGGCCGCCTGGGTGTCGGCGCTGAATGGCTGGCTGGTCTTGCAGCCGCTCGGCGGCTGGCTGGCCTGGCACCGTCATGAAATGCCGTTCGGCTTCGGCCTGGCGATCATCGCCGGCTTCCTGCTCACCTCCGTGCAGACCTGGACCGGCCAGCCGAGCCTGTCCGGGCGTCCGCTGACGCTGTTGTTCGGCTTGTGGCTGGCAGGCCGCCTGGCCTGGTTCCTGCCCATGCCTCTGGCCGCGCTGGCGGCGCTCGAACTGGCCTTCGCCCTGGCTCTGCTGTTGGCCTTCGCTCGGCTGATCCTGCGGGCCCGGCAGTGGCATAACGCCCCGCTCGTGCTGGTGCTGGCGCTGCTTGGTGCCTGCCAGGCGCTGAACCTGTATGGCCTGCTGCTGGTCGACGATAGCCTGCAGCGGCGCGGCGTGCTGGCCGCGCTGTGGCTGGTAGCGGCGCTGATGGCGATCATCGGCGGGCGGGTGATTCCCTTCTTCACTGCACGGGGATTGGGGCTGGCTCGCCAGGTGCCGGCGCGGCCCTGGCTGATGTGGAGTCTGCTGGGCGGTTCGTTGGCGATAGCCGCGACCATTGTCGCCGGCCTTGGCCAGGTTTCCAGCTCCTGGCTGGCGCCGCTGTTCCTCGCCGTGGCCATGCTGCACGGCTTGCGCCTGTGGCAGTGGCGGGCAGGCGGCATCTGGCGCGTGCCGCTGCTGTGGTCGCTGCACCTGGCCTACGCCTGGCTGGCCATCGCTGGATTGCTGATGGCCGCCTGGCACCTGGGCTGGCTGGCGCAGCCGAGCCTGGCCAGCCATGCGCTGGCAGTCGGGGCGATGGGTGGGCTGATCCTGGCCATGCTGGCGCGAGTCAGCCTCGGCCATACCGGGCGTCCACTGCAGCCGCCACCGGCCATGACCTGGGCCTTCGCCCTGCTGCAGGCAGCGGCACTCAGCCGCGTGCTGCTGGCGGCCTTTGCGGTCAGTGGCCTGTGGCTGGCGGCGCTGTGCTGGTGCCTGGCCTTCGGCCTGTTCCTGCGCCATTACGCGGCGATGTTCTGGACGGCGCGGGTCGACGGGCATCCGGGCTGATGGGTGGCAAGGCCTTGCCCCGAGCGGCAAGGCCGTTCCGCTGACTGGCGTTGCCGATACGGCGGCAGCCCAGCAGGCATGGGCTTTTCGGCAAGGTGGCGCGCATTCTGCTTATGACCCTGAAACGGACTTTCGCAGGGCTTCGCCATGACCACCATCAACACCAGCTCGCCGCTGGCCAGTTACCTCGCCAGCGCCGGCAAGGTCACCACTGCAACCACTGCCAGCAGCCAGGAGAAACCGGCCGAGAGCAGCAAGGACCCGATTGCCGAGCTGCGCAGCCTGGCCCGGCAGATGGTGGCGCGCAGCGAGGGCGGGCTGCTGCGCGCGCTCAATGGCGGTGGCAGCCTGCAGCCGAGCATCAGCCAGAGCCTGTCGGGTAGCAAGGCCGGCGAGTCGGGGGCGAAGATCGAGCTGCCCGACGTCGCCGCCATGGACCGCGACGACGCGGCCAAGCTGCTGGTACAGGTCGACAAGCTGATCGACGCGGGCCTCGGTGACAGCAGCAGCTTCGTCGGCTTCAATGCCGGCCAGCAGACCGACTCGCTGGCCACCTACCGCGACTGGCTGCAGGCCAGGGGCGGCGTCAGCATCTACGTTTGATCGCCTGCAGCGTGTAGCTCAGCGGCACGCGCTCGCGTCCGCTGCGCAGCCGCCACTCGCCGTCCGCGCCAAGCGCCATCTGCCCGGGCAGGGCCTCCCAGGGAATGCTGTCGTGCTCATCCAGCGCGCTGATCTGCATGCCGTGGCGCAGCAGGGCGGTGATGATTTCGCCCAGTCCGTGGTTCCACTCATGGGTGATACTGGCGCTCAGTAGCTGGTCCGTCTCCACGTAGGTGTGTTCGTCCTGCCATACCGTGGGCTCGGTGTGCTCGAAGTAGGGGAAGCCGATCACCAGTTGGTCCTCGCAGTCCTCGTCCAGGGCGAACAGCAGCGGATGCCCCTCGCGCAGGAACAGACGCCCGCCGGGCTTGAGCAGGGCCGCCACGTTGCGCGCCCAGCCGTCGATGCGCGGCAGCCAGTTGAGTGCGCCGATGCCGGTGTAGACCAGATCGAAGCTCTCCGTCGGCAGCACGCTGGCGGCGTCATACACCGAGGCTTCGACATAGTCGATGGCCGCGCCGCAGCGCTCGGCCAGGCGGCGTGCCTGGGCCAGCGAGGCGGGCGAGAAGTCCAGGCCGCATACTCGCGCGCCCAGGCGCGCCAGCGACAGGGTGTCGGTGCCGATATGGCATTGCAGGTGTACGGCGCGCAGCCCGGCGATATCGCCCAGGCGCGGCAGATCGAAGCGCACCACCTCTGAGAGATGCTCCGGCTGGCTGACGAACTGCTCGACCTGATAGTCCGGCGAGGCGGCATGCAGGTCGGCGCGCTCGTTCCAGTTGGCGCGGTTCACGTCGAACGATTCGTTCATGGCGGCACTCCTTTGCTCGGGTGGCCGACGGTAGAGCCAAGGGCGTGGCAAGGCAAGGGTGGAATCGCGCATGATGGCGGCCATCGGTTTCAGGGAGGTCCCCATGCGCGCCATTTCATCCGTTCTGCTCATCCTGTCGCTGGGTTTCGGCGGCAGTGCCTTGGCTGCCGACGAGGCGCAACTGGTCGAGGCGATCAACGCCTACCGTGGCCAGGTGCAGCGCTGCGGCGCGCTGGCGTCGCCGGAACTGCCGCCGCTGGCCAGCGATCCGCGCCTGGTACTGCCGGTGGTGGGCGGCGACCTGCAGGACAGTCTGGCGCGCAACGGCTACCCGATGGTCAATGTGCAGGCGATCACCCTGTCCGGTCCGCGCGATGCGCAGAGCGCCATGCAGGCGCTGCGCGAGAGCTTCTGCCGCGTGGTGCTCGATCCGCAGTTCGTCGATGTCGGCGTCAGCCGCGTGGACCGCGACTGGCGCATCGTGCTGGCGCGGCCGCTGCTGGGCGGGCGCCTGGGTGACTGGCAGGCGGAAGGGCAGAAGCTGCTGGAACGGATCAACGCCGCCCGCGCGCAGGCGCGTCAGTGCGGCGGCCAGGCATTTGCCGCCAGCGCGCCGCTGGCCTGGAACGCGACCCTGGCCAGTACCGCCGAGAGCCACAGCCGCGCGATGGCCAACGGTAACTACTTCGACCACCGCGACCGTGACGGCCGCACCCCGGGCGACCGCGCCGAGCTGGCCGGCTACAGCGGCATGCAGATCGGCGAGAACATCGCTGCCGGCCTGGATGCCGCCGACAAGGTGGTGGCCGGCTGGTTGGCCAGCCCCGGCCACTGCGCCAACCTGATGAGCCCGACGTTCAGCGAACTGGGCGCCGGCTACGCGGTGGACCCGAAGAGCGATGCTGGCATCTACTGGACGGCGCTGTTCGGCGCGCCCTGAGCCTGTTTGCACTTTTCACGCAGTAGCGCGAGAGGAATGTCGTCCAGCCCACGGACACGATCGCCGTGGAAGTACGACCAGTAAAACTCCCTGGCTGGAGAGCCTTGGAAGAATACGATGGCGCCATCGCCGTAGACGGTTTTATCGTCCTCATTGATGTAGCGGGAGCGGAGTTCGCTGCCCACTTCATGGCGAATGGTTATGCCAGGTGCCTTTTTCAGATATTCCTGAACAATCTCGCGCAGTCTGCCGTCGTCGGTTTTTTCGATGCGGGTGATGGCGATTGCACTGGCTTGCTCGATCTTCTTGTCCAGCGGCAGGGCATAGAACTCCTCGCCTGGAATAGTCGATGGCGCGTTCGATTCGACGGAGGTTCGGGGCAGTTGGGCGACTTCTTCTTGTTCTTTCACCAGCGTCGAGTCGAGTGACTCCTCGATACGTTCCACCTGTGCGGCGTAGAACTGCGGAAACAGCATGACGACGTAGGGGGCCACTGTGCTGAAGATCAGCGCGGCGGCCGTTACCCACACGGCTAGGGTCAGGCGGCGGATGGGCTTGGCGAGAGGGTGGAACTGCGGATCCTGCGACATGGGAGCGTCCTTGCGAGTAGGTGTCGGCAAGGCTATCGCAAGGCAGTGTGGGGCGTGAAGCGGCGCAGCACCCTGAATGGGTGCTGCGCCTCGCGGGCTCAAGCGAGGTTGAACACCTCGGCCAGGTGCTGCTGGTAGCGCGCCACGTCGCGCTCGATGTTCGGCTGCTTCATCACATCGGTGCAGAGGAAGGTCGGCAGGGCGCGCATGCCGAGGAACTGGTTGGCCTTGTGGAAGGGCAAGTACACCGCGTCCACGCCCTTGGCCTCGAAGAAGTCGCTGGGGTCGTCGAACGCTTGCTGCGGGGCGTTCCAGGTCAGCGACAGCAGGTACTGCTTGCCCTGGATCAGGCCGCCGCTGCCGTACTTCTGCGAGGCGTCCGCGCGGGTGCGGCCGTCGTTGGCGTAGAGGCTGCCGTGGCCGGCGGTGAACACCTCGTCCAGGTACTTCTTCACCGTCCAGGGCGCGCCCATCCACCAGCCGGGCATTTGGTAGATCACCACGTCGGCCCAGAGGATCTTCTGCACTTCCTCATCGATGTCGTAGCCACCGTCGATAAAGGTGGTCTTGATGTCGAAGCCGGCGCGATCGAGGAAGGCGACGGCGGCGTCGTGCAGGGTGGCGTTGTAGCGGCCGTCGGAATGGGCGAACTGCTTGCCGCCGTTGAGGAACAGGATCTTTTTCATGGGAGCCTCCGGGCATCTCGAATGGCCGGCAGGTTACGCAGGCGGGCGCCCCTGAAACAGCCGCCCGTGGGCAAATGATTATTGCTGATATGTCACGAATACTGGTGCTGCTGTTGCGCTAGGGTGTGGGCATCATCCCTTCGGAGTTCACCATGTACGGCTTTATCCTTCACGCCCATACCAAACCCGAACAGGCCGAGGCCTTCGAGCGGTTGTTTCGCGCCTATGTCGAACCCAGCCGTGCCGAGCCGGGCTGTGTGCAGTACCACATGCTGCGCGATGCGGCTGATCCGAGCCTGTTCATCTTCTTCGAGGTGTGGGCGTCACGCGAGGCCTTTGCCGAGCACACGGCCTTGCCGCACATGCGCGCGTTCAGCGAGCGGCGCATGGACTACCTGCAGCGCGACTTCGAGATTCGCGAGATCGAGATGCTCAGCGTCTAGCGCCGCTGCGGCGCGGTGTGTCGGCCCTTGGCAGCCTGCTTCGCGGCTATGTCCATCAGGCGCTGGAACTTGGGGCAGGCCAGGTGGTTGTCAGCGGGGCAGACCGCAGCGTGGCGCAGGCCGTCGCGGATGGCTGTTAGGCGCCGGATGGTCTGGTCCAGTTCGTCGGCCTTGCTGTCCAGTTGCTGGCGGTCGATCTCCGGACCGGCCAGCATCGCGGCGATGTCATCCAGCGAGAAACCGGCCGTGCGCCCCAGGGCAATCAGCGCCAGACGCTGCAGCACCGACTCGCCGAATACCCGCTTCAGGCCGTTGCGGCCGATGGAGCGGATCAGCCCCCGTTCCTCGTAATAGCGCAGGGTCGAGGCTGGCAGGCCGGACCAGCGCGCGACCTTGCCGATGTCCATCTCTTTCATGCGGCAACCTCAAGTGAACTTCAGGTTTGATGCCGACAGGGTAGAGGGTCGGGGCTGGGCCGTCGATAGCCGTCAGTGGCTGTAGCCGGTCGGCTTGTTGCGGATGGTCTTGAGCAGGTCTTCCGGGCTGATGCTGGCGACCATCTTGCTGTGGGCCGCGCTGCCCGGTTGCGGCTGGTTGAGGATATGGCCCTTCATCTTGCCGATGATGTGCATCTCACAGGGCTTGCAGTCGAACTTCAGGGTCAGCACCTCGTCGCCCTGGATCAGCTGCATCGGCGCGACCTTGGTGCGCACGCCGGTGACGCCCTTGGCCTGCTTGGGGCACAGGTTGAAGGAGAAGCGCAGGCAGTGCTTGGTGATCATCACCGGCACTTCGCCTTCTTCCTCGTGGGCCTCGTAGGCGGCGTCGATCAGCTGCACGCCGTGGCGGTGGTAGAAGTCGCGGGCCTTCTGGTTGTAGACGTTGTAGAGGAACGACAGGTGCGCCTCCGGGTACACCGGCGGCGGGCTTGTCTCGGCCTTGCGGCTGCCGCGCGGGTGGGCAGCGATGCGCGCCTCGGTCAGCTTCTCGACGGCTTCGCGGCGCAGCGCCTTGAGCTGCGAGTTGGGCACGAAGAACGCCTGCGGGGCGTCCAGCGTCACGTCCAGGGCGTGGTAATCAGTGGTGCCGAGCTGGGTCAGTAGATCGCGCAGGCCGTCGAGTGCCTGCTCCGGCTTGTTGGCCACGCCGAAGGGGCCGGGCAGCGCTACATCGACGCTGATGCCTTCCTCGCTGGTGGCGGTGAGCCCGAGCTGCTCCTCGCGCAGCACAACCTTCCAGCTCACGCCGATACGGCGCTCAGCCGAGGTCTTCTGCAGCGCCTGCTGCCAGTTGTGGTCGAGGTTGCGCGACAGTGGGTGGTTCGGGCGCAGACGGAACAGGCCCTCGGGCATCTCGTTGGGCTCGACGCGGTAGCGGTAGCGCGGCTCGCCATCCTCTTCGAATTCGTTCTTCAGCTCGGCGATGTTGGCGCGGAAGCCGACCACCTCGCGCTTGACCAGCACGTTGAGGCCGTCGCCGTTGGACAGCGGGGTGTCGGTGACGGCGATCAGGTCACGCTTGCCCACCTTCTCGACATGCCCCACCGGCAGGCCGGTGAAGGTCGGCGAGTCGAAGGCGCCGATGTCGACCTTGCGCTCGGTGACGAAGTAGTCGGTGCTGCCGCGGTGGAAGGTCTTGTCCGGATCGGGCTGGAAGAAGTGTGCGGTGCGGCCGCTGGAGGCGCGGGCCAGGTCCGGGCGGTCTTCGAGGATGGCGTCGAGCAGCTGGCGGTAGTGGGCGGTGATGTTCTTCACGTAGCCCATGTCCTTGTAGCGCCCCTCGATCTTGAACGAGCGCACGCCGGCTTCGACCAGTGCGCGCAGGTTGGCGCTTTGGTTGTTGTCCTTCATCGACAACAGGTGTTTCTCGAAGGCCACCACGCGGCCCTGGTCGTCCTTCAGGGTGTACGGCAGGCGGCAGGCCTGCGAGCAATCGCCACGGTTGGCGCTGCGGCCGGTCTGCGCGTGGGAAATGTTGCACTGGCCGGAGAAGGCCACGCACAGCGCGCCGTGGATGAAGAACTCGATGGAGGCTTCGGTGGCGTCGGCGATGGCGCGGATTTCCTGCAGGTTCAGCTCGCGCGCCAGCACCAGCTGGGAGAAGCCGGCCTGGTCGAGGAACTTGGCCCGGTCCAGGGTGCGGATGTCGGTCTGGGTGCTGGCATGCAGCTCGATCGGCGGGATATCCAGCTCCATCACGCCCATGTCCTGCACGATCAGCGCATCGACGCCAGCGTCGTAGAGCTGGTGGATCAGCGTGCGCACCTGCTCCAGCTCGTCGTCGTGGAAGATGGTGTTGAGGGTGGTGAACACCCGCGCGTGGTAGCGGCGGGCGAACTTCACCAGCTCGGCGATATCGCTCACCTCGTTGCAGGCGTTGTGCCGCGCGCCGAAGCTCGGCCCGCCGATGTACACGGCATCGGCCCCATGCAGGATGGCCTCCCGCGCGATGGCGACATCGCGGGCAGGGCTGAGCAGTTCCAGATGGTTCTTCGGCAAGGACATGGTGTTTCTTCTTTATAGGCGTGGCACGGCAAGGCGCGCATTGTAGCGGGAGGCGGGGAGGGTGGCACCCTGAGGTGCCTAGTGGTCGCGTGGTAAACGGAGGGGGTCTATGCGGAGCGGCGCTGCAGCAGCACCTGCAGCCTGTTCAGCCAGGGGGCGTAGCCGTGCTTGCCGAGCCAATAGATAAGGGCGGTAGGGGCAACGCCCAGAAGCATTTCAACGCTTCTCAGTGTGGTCCAGACATCCTTCATCCCTAGCGGGTAGCCCGCGGAGAAAGAGGCCCAAAGCAGGAGCACGGCGGGATACAGGATGTCCGTGAAGGCGAAGGCCAAAACGATCAGGGCCGAAAAGATCAGCATCGGCTCCGTGACCCGATTGCGATAAAGAAAGTTGATTGCAGCAGGCATCGATAGGGCGGTGAGAACCCACTCTGCGCCTCTTCCCGGCATGGCGGGCGAGTGGAGGTACATCACACCTGCAGTCGCCACTGTGGCGAAGCCCATGGCGATTGGCCCCCAGTCGCGCCTGCGCCATGTAAGGAGGGCGCAGCAGCCAATCAGTGCTGCGCAGGCATAGAGAAACGGTGGCCAGTAGAACCCCAGGCGGATGAATGGGGACATGGCCAGGATGTTCGAGATCACCAGGACAGGGACTATGAGCGCCAGAATGGCGAGCTTGAGCAGCAGGATCAGCGCGATCTTCGCAAGCGGGTGGCGCGGGGGCATCGGGCGTCCTTGTCGATGGTGCAGGCCTGGAGTGTCGGTGAAATCCGCAGCTCCAGACAACCGCAGGACGCCCTCGCTAGCCGCTCAGCGCTTCGTCGCGGTGCTGCTGTTTTCGGCGGCAGACCAGATGCGGTAGCGCACCTGCACATCGGCCGGGGTGTAGACCACCAGCGGCAGCTTGCTGTTGTAGCGCACCAGCAGCGGCTCGCCGCCCACGGTGACGAAGGCCTTGCGGCGGCTTTCATCCGGGCAGGCCATCAGGGGGCTCATGCCCGGGCCGACCTGCTCCAGTTCGTAATAGTCGTAGCCCCAGCCCTGCACGCTCTTGCGTTGCCACTGGCCAGCCAGATGCTGCTGGTTGCAGTCCACGTCCAGGGTCTTGCCGGCGATCAGCTCCACCCGGTAGTCGGCCTCGTTGGCCTGGGGCGGCACCTCGATCACATGGCGCTGCTGACCCTCGCCGGCCTGCGGGTAGGGCTTGATGATTTCCGGCGTGGCTGCGCAGGCAGCCAGTGGGAGCAGGCAGGCGAGGGCGAAGAGCGGGAGCGGGCGAAGGGTCATGGTGTGTCCTTGCTGTGTGGTCCTGGAGGGCTGTCCGGCGAAGGCCGGGGCTGGTGAGACTGCTGGTTATTCCATCAGGTTCCCTGGGGAATCTCGCCGCAGAAGATGTCCTGGCTGCCATCCGCCGGCGCGGTGCGCAGCACCAGCGCGTGCGGCGTGGCGCGCAGCGCGGCCAGTGGCACCTTGGCGATGCGCGACAGCCGCCAGCCATCGGCCGAGCCGCGGTGCTCGGTCAGCACCGTGTTGTTCAACGCGTGGCTCGGCTGCGTGCCCCTTGCCGCGCAGCTGCCGGGGTAGACATAGGCGAACAGGCGCACCGGCAAGGTCACGCCGAAGGGCACGCCGCTGACGAAGATCGACACGTCGGTCAGCTCGCCGCGCGGCGACAGCGTGGCCTGGCCGATCCGGCCGGCGTTCTTCGCCGTGCCGGTCAGGCGCATCTGCACATGCTCGCCGCCGCCGTGGCTGGTGCAGCCGCTCAGGGCGAAGGCGAGCAGCGTTGCCGAGAACGCGATCATGCGCATGGGGCCGCTCCTGTGTGGTGTGTCGGGGCTCAGTGTAGGCGGCGCGAGGCGGCCAGCGCTTCGGCCTGGCGGGTCAGCTGGTCGAGCAGACGGTCGCGCTGCTTCTCCGCATCGCGCATCGCCCGCTCGCCATGTTGCTTGACCAGGTAACTGTGGATCTGCCGCACCTCCTTGGACTGGAAGATCGGCGCCAGGTCCTGCACCGCCACCCAGCCATCCGATGCCTTACGCCGGGTATTCATCAACACCTGTGGCCCGCGCGCGCCAAGGACGTTGAAGCCCATCGCCTCAAAGGTCGGCACCCGGTCTGCCACGCAGGCCAGCGCCGCATGCGGATGCAGCAGCTGCATCTGCTGCAGCATGGCGCGGGCGATGCCCTGGCGGCGGTGGCTGGCCTGTACGGCGCTGTAGACGAGGGTGCAGGCCTCGGGATCATCCGGGCTGGGCAGGTAGAGGGCGAAGCCCAGTACGCGCGATGGGTCTTCATCGTCGAGGGCGAGGATCATCCGGGCGCTGCTGGCCGGCTCGCTGCCCATGGCCTGCAGGTAGAGGTGTACCTCGTAGCCGATGACGTACTGGTACAGCTGGTACAGCGGGTTGCTCGACGTCAGCGGGGCCGGGCTGAGGTCGCTGAAGTAGTCGACCACCATCTGCAGCACCTGGCTTTTCAGCGATTCGGGCGGCGGGGTGGTGAGGTGGGTGAGGGTGAACATCTAGGCGAGTACTCCGGGGATGCCCCGATCGGTGGTCTGGCATTGTACGGCCATACCAACCGATCGGGCGCCCGGGGCTAGCGAACGCTCAGCAGGCCCTGTTGCGCGGCCTCTTCCAGGCTGCTGCGAGCCAGTTGCGTCAACACGTTGTCCAGCGATTCGTTGAAGGGCAGGGCGAAGATCAGCAGCAGCTGCATCCAGGTGGTCGTGGTTTCTTCCTTCTCGATGCGGCCCAGTACCTTGCCCTGGCCATCCTTGAACACGGTTTCCATGGTCAGCGTGTTGTCGTACTTGCCGGGGATGACGAACAGGGTGAAGCCGGTGATGAAGGCGCCGACCATGCTGCCGCGTTCATGGTTGGTGATTTGTACGGTGGCATAGATATCGGAGGTCTGCTGCTCGAGGGTGACGCGCTCGAACTGCTGGCTGCTCTGGTATTCCTTGAGCACGAACTCCGCCAGCTTGGCCTGATTCAGGTTGGCACCGGTAGGCGCGCCATTGAGCAGGTGCTGACCTTCCACCTTGAGGTAGAGGCTTGGCTTGGCGCCGCTGGTGGCGACCGGCGGCCACTGTTTGACCGGGGTCAGATCGTCATGCGAGTAAGTGGCGCAGCCGGTGAGGTTGAGCAGCAGCGTGGTCAGCAGCAGGGTCAGAATCCGGTTCATTGGGCGTTTCCTTGTGGGGCAGTGGGCAGTTGTCGGAGGCTGTCTTGCAGCAACTCCTCGACCAGTTGGTTGAGTTGGGTGGCACCGAGGGCCAGGTTGAAGTAGTCGTCATCCCACAGCCCGGTGTTCTGCTTGAGCTGTAGCGTCTTCTGGCTGCTGGCGAGGGTTTTGCCGTGCGCATCCGTGAAGACCAGGGCGCCGGTCAGGTCGTACTTGTCGACGTAGATCGGGCCGTTGAACCAGATCCAGCCGGTCAGGGTCAGGATGGCGCCGGGGAAATAGCCCGGGTGTGGCGAGCGCTTGCCCTTGAGGGAGCTGAACTCCAGTTTGAGCAGGGCATCTTGTTCGCCCAGCTTGGCCGGGAAGCTGATGACTTCACGGAAGTACTCGCCGCGTTCCAGGCGTTTGTTCAGCTGTGCGGTGAACTGGCTGCCCAGGTTCTTGCGGACTTCGGCGTTGATGCTGTTGTCGGAGACCACCACGTCATCGACCATCACGGCCTGTTGGCGGGGGCTGCTGGCTTTGTCTGCGGGCTCGCTGATCGGGCCGGCGGGGTTGAAGGAGACGCAGCCGGTGAGGCTCAGGCTGAGCAGGGCTGCTGCAACGTAATGCAGGGTTTTCATTGAGCGTCCTTGTTCATGGAGGCGATGTGCCACTTTTTGGGTGGGCGCCATTCTAGCGATTGCTGCGGGTAAGGGAAGCGCTGCTTATAGCGGGCCAGAGCGGCGCATTTATTGGGGGCGTGGGGACGTCGCCCCCGATTTGAGTAGCGCTCAGCTTTAGAGTCCAATCCCAGTAACCAGGAGACCGGACATGAATAAGCGTTTCACTGGAGAGCAAATCATTGGCTTCCTACGAGAAGCCGAGGCCAGACTGCCGATCAAGGAGCTGTGTCGTCGGCACGGCTTTTCAGATGCCAGTTACTACCTCTGCCCAAAGCCATCCTCACTGACAATGGCAAGGAGTTCTGTGGTCGGGCCATGATGACCTGGGCTCAGCAGCGGGGTGCGCAGCTGTCCCTGATTGAGCCAGGAAAGCCCAATCAAAACGCCTACATAGAATCGTTTTACGGGCGCTTTCGTGATGAATGCCTGAACGAATACTGGTTCACCAGCCTGCCGCACGCCAAGGAAGTGATTCAGTCCTGGCGGAGGGAATACAGCAAAGAGAGACCTAAGAAAGGGCTTGGTGGGTTAACGCCATCGGTCTTTGCCGAGCAACTGGCCACGAAAGCCGTTACATTGATCTAGGACTCTAAAGCCAGCTGCTATTGCAGATGGGGATACGTCTTTTTTGACTTTTTGAGGACTATCTTTTTCCAATTTATCTCGGTTCTTTTTAGTGAGTCTTTGGTTGAGCGGCTGATGTAAACAGGGTGGAGGTTGTATCTTGAAGATAGTGTTAAAAGCTCTTCTAGAGTGATGGGGTACATGATTCGGTTTTCATCTTGCTTGCCTAATCTTAGTGTGATAGCAAGGTGGCCTTCATTTTCTAAGAGCTCTGAAATTCTTTTGATTGAACTTTCGCGTTGCTGGGGAGGTATGTGCATCCAGACGGCGCTGAGAAGTATAAAGCTAAAGGAGGTTTTCCCTAAAGACAGTAACTGGGGAAGTGCATCCATTTTCCATGCAATTGTTTTTTTTACATCTCGTGCTTCAGCAAGACGGAGCATCTCTTTGCTTGGGTCAACTGCTGTGACGGAGTAGCCGCGTTTAGCTAGCGCCCTGGCGTCCCTCCCCGAGCCGCAGCCAATGTCGAGGACTCTTGCTGCTGCTTGTTTTGGTAAGAACCTTATGAAGGGTCTGTGTACGCTGGAAAAGTAGATTTTGTTATAGGTCTGGAAGAAAACATCACTGCGTTGGTCGTAGCTGCTCCATGGCTTATTTAGATGGTTGCTCATTCTTTATAATTTCAATTTTTTCAGGATATAAGTAGTTGTTGGTGGTGTCTGAATTATTTGTTTTAGTGGTTGTTGTGGGTAAATATATGGCTGCTAGCAGGCTGAGGGTGAGTGCGGCAAGGAGGAGAAGCGTCCAGCACCAGACAACTATATTTTTTCCATGCTTTCGCTCAATTTGATTGAATTTGTTTTGAAGAGCGATTTGTATATCGATAACCGCACGAAGTCGCCAAATGACAACAATGGTCAAAAAGTTTACCGCTGCTGCAAACAAGAGAGCTAGTGATCTGGCGCGGTCATTTGGGATAGACAGAGCCCCGTACCAAATTCCACCTGTGATAGCGATTACCATGCCCGGTACTTGCCAGAGCAGCTGATTGAGGGCACGTAGATGCTGGCCAGCTTCCAGAAAGGCCAGCTCCTGCTTTTTAAACTGCCATTTCAGCTTTTCCAGCATGACGGCATTCTGGTGCTTAATCGTTTCTAGCTTGGCTTCGTCTGTCATCGTTTCCGGCCACCTGTTTCCTTGGACATGGAGTCTAACGGGAAGCGCTAGGTGAGGGTACAGATGGCTGGCAGGGCGCAGTGGCTAGCAGTTCTCAGTGGCTTTCAGCGACAATACGCCGCTCATCGCGCAGACCTTGCCTGTACGTGTGAAACCAGACATTTGTATGTCTCGAAATACACAAACATGCTAAGGTTTCGGCCCTTATGGTCAGCGCCTTCTCCTATACCTTTCCGGCAATCCGCGGCGTGCAGGCGGGACGGGAATTCTACGTCTCGATGTGCCCGCTCAGGCTGCTTGCCAAGCTCTTCGTTTTTGACAACGAAGAGCTTATGCCAGAGCTGCGTGCTCAGCGCTCGATCAACAAGTCCCGCGTGCCCGAGATTGCCCGCTACATCGTTGCGAACTCGGATAACTACACCTTCTCCGCCATCACTGCCTCCATCGACGGCAAGGTGGCTTTCGAGCCGGTTGGAACGAACGATACCAACAGCTTTCGCATGGGCACCCTGAAAGTCGATCTGGATGCCAAGTTCATCGTCAACGATGGTCAGCATCGGCGGGCCGCTATCGAGCAAGCGCTGGAAGCTAAGCCTGAGCTTGGTGATGAAACCATCGCTGTGGTCTTCTTCCATGATCGTGGTTTGCAACGTTGCCAGCAGATGTTTGCGGACTTGAACCGGCATGCGGTCAAGCCTTCTCCTTCATTGGGTGTTCTGTATGACCACCGAAGCGCTGCCGCTAATGTCGCCAAGCATCTGGGGCTTACCTCAAAGGTATTCCGCAATCTGATCGAAGCTGAACGTTCCTCCCTTTCCGCACGCTCGCGCAAGCTGTTCACATTGAGCGCCTTGCACTTCGCCATCTTGGAAATGCTGAGTGAGAAAGAGCTCGAGGATTTTGCCGCAGCCTCGCAAAAATGCCTTGCTTACTGGGAAACCGTTGGCGAGCTGATACCCGAGTGGGTACATGTGCGCAACGGCAAGATGACGGCCGGGGAAGTACGGCAGGATTTCATCCACTCGCACGCCATCGTGCTGCAGGCGCTGGGGCGGGTCGGTAAGTGCGTTTACCAGAGCGGCCAATCCGATCTGAAGCAGGCGCTGAACAAGCTCAGCGACATCGACTGGTCACGCAAGAACATCGGTACCTGGGAGGGTAGGGCTATGACTGGCGGGCGTATGACCAAGAACAGCCAGAACGTCACCCTGACCTGTAATCAAATCAAATGCTCCCTTGGGTTGCCTCTGACCCAGGAAGAGCAGGACATCGAAAATGCCTTTCTCGCTGCTCAGCGGGAAAGATCTTGAGTTTTAAGCGGAAGCCCACATGAGCACGCCACCCGAGGCCATCATCGAAGAAATCCAGTCGCTGTATTGTTCCGACTCCCTGCCGTGGATCGTCGGTTACAGCGGTGGCAAGGACTCGACTGCCTCTTTGCAACTGATCTGGAAGGCTGTCGCAGCGTTGCCTGCTGAACAGCGCACCAAAGATATTCACGTCATCAGTACCGATACGCTGGTGGAAAACCCGGTCATCGCTGCTTGGGTGGTCAGCTCGCTGCGCACCATGGAGTACGAGGCCCAGCGCCAAGGTCTGCCGATCCGCCCGCATCGCTTGACGCCTGATCTGGAAAGCCGTTTCTGGGTGAATCTGATCGGCAAGGGCTATCCGACCCCGCGTAATCGCTTTCGTTGGTGTACGGACCGCCTGAAGATCAGTGCCTCCGAGAAGTTCATCCAAGAGCTTTCCGAGGCTAATAACGAAGCGATTCTGGTACTGGGTCAGCGCCGTGGTGAGAGCGCTGCGCGTGACAAGGTAATGGATGCCTACAGCGGCAGCTCCCGTGATCGTTTGAGTCGCAACGCTAACCCTAAGTTGTCGCGGGTATGGGTTTATCTGCCGATTGAAACCTGGACCAGCGACGACGTGTGGATGTACGTCCTCACCGAACCGAACCCATGGGGCGTCGATAACCAGGATCTCTTTGACATCTACAAAGGCGCGACGCCAGATGCCGAGTGCCCGGTGGTGGTCGACAAGTCCACACCGAGCTGCGGCGACAGCCGTTTTGGCTGCTATGTCTGCACCATGGTGTCGCAGGACAAGTCCATGGCGGCGATGATCCAGAACGACGAGCAAAAGTCGTGGATGCAGCCGATTCTGGACTTTCGTAACACCTACCTGACGATTCATGACTGGGATAAGCGCGATTTCCAGCGCATGAATGGCCGCATCAAGGTCATGAACGAGCGCGATGAGCTGATTCATGGCCCCTATCTTCAGGAGTACCGCGCCACTCTTCTCGAAGAGCTGCTGCGTACCCAGAAGATCGTACGGGACGCCAATGTGCCGGGGCATGACCAGATCGAGCTGATTCCGCTCGACGAGATGGACGCCATTCGCCGCATCTGGGTCGAGGAAAAGGGAGAAATTGAAGACCTGGTGCCGCAGATTTATGAGCGCGTTTTCGGTGAGCCGTATCCAGGCAAACCCCAGGAGCAGCATCCGCTGGAAAACGCAGACCTCGACTTGTTGAGAGAAGTAGCCGCTGAGCTCGATCCAGAAGCGGCTGACCGCCTGTATCGGCTCACCCGTAATTTGCTGGCCGTGCAGTTCCAGTCCATGCAGTCGCAGAAGCGTTCACTGCATCTGGATCGACTCGATGCCGTACTCAAGGCCAACGCCTTCCGAACCGAAGACGAAGCCCTGGCGTTCGCGCTCAGCCACCGCGATCAGATAGCGCGTGATGAGGCGAGCCAAGAGGAAGACATTGGCGAAGACAAAGAGCTGGAGCTGATCCCGCTGGTCGAAGAAGAAGTTGAAGAATAAGCATGGCCAAACTCACGATTAACCATATCTCCATCGAGAACCTGGGGCCATTCCGCGAACAGCAAAGCTTTGACTTCAGCGTTGCGGAAAAGCGTCCGGTCATTCTGATCAAGGCTCTTAACGGCAGCGGCAAAACGACATTGTTGACCGCGCTGCAAATTGGCCTGTACGGCTACAAAGCCGTGAATATCGCGCGGCGTTCCGAGTACGAACAACTTATTGCCGGCTTGCAGCGCAAGGACGCCACGGGTAACTCGCGCATCGAAATTATCCTCACCATCGAGCGTGGCGATGAAAGCCAAGTGCTGACACTCCGTCGCGAGTGGATCGCCAAGGGCGCTTCGTTCCGCGAAGTGTTCCGTGTGTATCAGCAGGGTAGGGAAGACATCACCTTGGCTGAAGAGTGGGACGACTTTATCAATGGCATATTGCCGGTCGAGCTGGTTCATCTGTTTCTGTTCGATGGCGAGAAGATCGAAGCACTGGCCAACCCCGAGCGCCTGCCGCAACTGTTGCGCCGCGCCACGGAAGTCTTCTTGGGGCTGGGTGGTATTGATGCGCTGGCCACTGATCTCAAGGCCGTCGAGAGGCGTGCGGGTGGCAAGAAGTCGATATCGGGCGACATTAATGAAGTACATGCGCAGCTTGAACAGCACCAGACGCAACTGGATGCCATCAACGAGCGTATTACCCTGCTGACGCAACAGCAGGGCGCGGCGCGTACCGATCTGGACAATGCTCAACGCGCACTACAGACCTTCTCGGTCGAAGCCCAGCGCAGCGGTCTGCATGCCTATAAGCAGGCGGCTGAACTCAAGGCGCGGCTGAAACTGTGTCAGGAGCGCTACGCTGCAGCGAAAAGCGAGCGAGTGGCAGTCCTTGAAGACCCCATATTGCCGTTGGCCTGGTTGGGGCCGCTGTGGGATAGCTATAAAACCCAGTGGCAACAGGACAAACAGGCACAGCATGCGGCGTTGTTGAGTGATGAATTCAGCAAGCGCGATCAGCGCGTGCTGGCCTTGCTCGACACTCAAGCGCCACAAGTCACGCAGGCAGTGGCTGCGTTGCTTGCCCAGGATCTGCAAGCCTTGGAGGCAGCGAAGCAGCATGAGCCGCTGCTGCTCCCAGGCGGTGACCCTGCAGAGATCGAGCCGCGCCTGCAACAGGCCAAGGCCCGCCTCAAGCAGACGCAGCAGGCTGTGGAGCAAACCCAGCATGAAGTCGACAAGGCACAAAAGGCAGTTGATCAGATTCCTGAAGAGGGGCAGCTCGCCGATGTGTTTGCGCAAATGGAGGCCTATACCCAGGCCGTTTCCAGCGCAGAGCTGCAACTGAAAGAGTTGGCGCGTAGCCTGGAAGAGGCCCGTACAAGCCAGAAACATGTCGAGAGCCGTGTGAGTGCCGCCCGGCAAAAGTTGCGTACCGAATCGCGTGAAAGCGAGTTTCAGCTCAAAGCATTTGAAGCAGCAGAGCGCGCGAAGAAGGCGCTGGTGATATTCCGTGAGCGGTTGTTGGCTTCGAAGGCGCAGTGGCTGTCGGAAATGATCACCGCTGAATTCAAGCAACTGCTGCGCAAGCGCAACCTGATATCGCGTGTACTGGTGGAGCCGCAAACCTACGCCGTATCTATCGAAGATGTAAACGGCCATAGCCTGGCCATGGAACGCCTGTCCGCCGGTGAGCGGCAGATCCTGGCCATTGCCGTGCTGAGTGCATTGATCCGTGAGCGCAAAGGCCGCTTCCCGGTGGTGGTGGATACGCCATTGGCTCGCCTGGATCGCGCCCACCGTGAGGCGTTGATCCATAACTTCTTCGCCAAGGTCTCCCACCAGGTACTGGTGCTTTCCACCGACGAGGAAGTGGAGGGCAGCGTACATACCGCACTCGAACAGCATATGAACCGCGAATACGCCCTGACTTTCGACGACGAAAGCCGTCGCAGTATTGCCAGCGTCAAAGCCCATCAGCTCCAGTTAGAAGCCGCATTATGATCGACCGAATTCGCCTGACGGCCGCTGCCAAGATTCAGCTCTCCACCCTCAAACGCAAGACGGGTATCGAGCATTACAACTCGATTTGCCGGCATGCACTGTGTGTTTCACTTGCTAATCCGTCGATGCCGCCAGAGGAAGACTTCAATTTTACCAGTGGTATAGAAATAGACTGGCGCACGTTCACTGGGGGGCATGAAGAGCTATATTTGAATTTACTTTTGCTCCGTACTCAGCAAGATGGTTTGAGTGCAAATGTTGAAGATGTTAAGCAGGCTTGTGCGCGTCATTTGCATAGAGGGCTGTCCTATCTTGCTGGTAAAGAGGATGGCTTTATGATTGACGCTGTTCTTGAATCACTTGGCTAAAGATCTGTTTCGCCAAGATAGTCTGAGTCAAGCCTATACGTTGAGAAGGTATAGGTCTTTTGAATGCCAAGGCCGTGGTCAATCATCAACTGGCTCAGCCTATCACCATCAATCAATACAAGTATTTTTTGCTGCTGGTCTATTGAGTAATCTATTGCTGCTTTTGTAAATCTTGACGTGGTGATGAACACCCCTCTTGTCCCTCCCTTTAGTGCACCTACAAAGTCTCTCACTTTAGCTTCGCTGACGGATTTATTGCGTGCATATCTTTTTGCCTGCATATAAATTCGATCAAAGCCTAGCTGATCTTGAAGGATTTCTCCGTCAATCCCTCCGTCTGAGCCATTCTTGCTCTGCTTAACTGAGCCGTTCACGCCATAACCCATTTTCAGCAAAAGATCTAAGACGAGTCTCTCAAATGCTCTTGGTTGTATTTCTAGCATCTTATCAATGAGATCGCGTTTTGTCTCTTCGATATGTTTTTTATAAAACTCCTGTATGTGCTCTTCAGGGATCTTCTCTTTGCTTGTGCTTGCGGCTTGTATTGGAGAGTTTTTTATATGTTTTTCTAGTAGCCCATATTTCCCTTTTTCCGCTTGAAAAAAATACTTGTTGGGCATGGCTGAAGGAAAAGATAAGCCTTCGCAGTGGCGTCTAACTTGTTGGCGTACTACTCCTAGAGGGTCTTTCGTATTGAATTTGTATAGTTTTGACTTGTCGATGGCTTCATATATCTGGTGAGCAGATAGGGGGGCGACGCTTTGGTTTAGCACCGCCTTTATGCTTTCAACTATTGTTGTCATGACGTTGGCCTGAAAAATTTATAATGAGAAAACTTTGACTGCCATGTCAATGAGTAGTTTTTTGTGCTCCTCAATTGTTTTCTCATCCCAGGTCATATTGGCTGCTACAGTTCTATTTAGAAGAATGCTTGATTTTTCAAGAACTGATTTTTTCTCTGAAAATAGCTTGTTTCCTATCGCGTCGTTATCGGCAAGCCCTAGATATGTGAGATTCCCCAGTGTGTCGGTCAATGGCTCCAGTGCTGGATCCTTAGGGTTGGCGTTGGCTGGGTATATGTGTTCAATCGTACCGTTAGAGAAATCGAAGACTCGAGACTTGTCTTTGCAGTTAGGTTTGCCTTTGGCCCCTGATGCATACCAAGAGTGGTAATGTTCAAGTGTCATTAGAAGGTATTTTATAGGCTTGTTGCTTGCTATTCGGGAGTATTTCAGTTCGCCCAAGACTGCGCGGAATTTGGCGTCATCTGCATTACTCGAAATTAATTGCGCTAATGCTTTTTGTAGATTTTTTGTTGCATAACTTGCGGGATTTTTTCTTATTTCGATTGCTTGCGTCTGATAGATTGCCGTCGCAGGGCCAATATGCCCATTGATAATTGTTTTGTAGCGAAATACAAATTTTTCCAAAATTTGTATTATTTCTGAGAAATTCTTTTGACTTAGCTTTGATGCTGCTACTAGCAATGGCATGCAGTTTGTGTGTTTTAGCTCAATGGTTAATAGGCGAAGCCTATCTGATTCCCATTTGGTTACAGAGGTAGTATCGTAAGGCCATTCTCCCTCTAAAAGAGAATTTATTACTTGGAACTCTTTTTTGAGTTCGTTAACGGTTTTGGTTAGGCTTGCTGCAGACTCACTGCTAAGTGGTAGCTCACTATGCATCGGGAAAAAGTGATCTAAGCAGTCATCGAAAAGAGTAGCCTTGCCTGGGCGCGCTCCTTTATATGATGCGTACAGCCATCTCAAGCTTTCCTCTACTCTTTCTGGAGCTGTGCTGAGTATTTGATCCCAGCCTTGTTCCACTGCTTGCTGTTGTGTGGCATTACCGCCATTATCAAGCGCTTCGAGAGTTTTGGCTCGTAAGAGCTCTCCTTCTGTTAGGCCCATGCCCCTGTCATTCAAAACCTGAAAGAGCATATATGCTTCGCTTCTAGTTTTGGTCGACATATGGATTACAGTCCAGTCCTCATCAAGAACCGCGGCTAAGGTTGCGAGGTATCGTGCTTTCTCTTCAACAGTGCTCTTTGATGCAATACTTTTCTCTAAGTGCTTTCCCATTCGGTTGAAGGCATTTTCAAGAAGCTCATGTGACTTTCGTTCTATCGACGGATTGAGTCCCTCAATTAGCTGAGAGAAGAAGGTTTTGTCTGGTTTTGAAAGCTCTAGTCGCGGTACGGGGATTACTTGAAGATTAATGGTGTCATTGTATTCTTCATACTGTGATCTTAGTGACTCTGCTTTCTTGGAGAGAAATTCGCTGATTTCTTTTGGTGTTGTATCTTCTGATGAAAGTTTTTTCATTGTTTGGCGGAGCTTTACCGCAAACATTACAAAAGTTGCAAGGCGCTGTTGGCCATCAATCACTTCGACATTTTGTCGTGCGCTTCCTAGTATTGGTTGGTCTACAGTTACGAGGCCGCCGAAGAAATGGGATTTTGGCTTGTTGGCTTCTTTGTGTCTGGCACAAATATCCAGATCCTTTAAAAAGTCATCAATTTCTTCGCTTGTCCATGAGTAGTATCTTTGATACTTGGGTAGTCGAAATATAAAGTTATGTGAAAATAATTGGCCTACTGAAAGGTGGGTGGGATTTATACTCATCCGCTGAGACATGAATAACCTCTTTTATAGTCAAAAAAAAGCCCTGCTAGGGCAGGGCTTTTGCCTGAAATTCTTAGCAATGTAAGAATTTAGCGTGATTTCATATGGCCATCAATCCCAGCTCAACGCACCACCAGTCTGATACTCAATCACGCGAGTCTCGAAGAAGTTCTTTTCCTTCTTCAGGTCCATGATCTCGCTCATCCACGGGAACGGGTTGGTCGCGCCCGGATATTCCTCTTTCAGGCCGATCTGGGTCAGACGACGGTTGGCGATGAACTTCAGGTAGTCCTCCATCATCGCCGCGTTCATGCCCAGCACGCCGCGCGGCATGGTGTCGCGCGCGTATTCGATCTCCAGCTGGGTGCCCTGCAGGATCATCTGTGTCGCTTCGTCCTTCATCGCGGCGTCCCACAGGTGCGGGTTCTCGATCTTGATCTGGTTGATCACGTCGATGCCGAAGTTCAGGTGCATGGACTCGTCGCGCAGGATGTACTGGAACTGCTCGGCGGTGCCGGTCATCTTGTTGCGGCGGCCCATGGAGAGGATCTGGGTGAAGCCGCAGTAGAAGAAGATGCCTTCCAGAACGCAGTAGTAGGCGATCAGGTTGCGCAGGAACTGGCGGTCGGTCTCCGGGGTGCCGGTCTGGAACATCGGGTCGGAGATCGAGCGGGTGTACTTCAGGCCCCAGGAGGCTTTCTTCGCGACCGAAGGAATCTCGTGGTACATGTTGAAGATCTCGCCTTCATCCATGCCCAGCGACTCGATGCAGTACTGGTAGGCGTGGGTGTGGATCGCTTCCTCGAAGGCCTGGCGCAGGATGTACTGGCGGCACTCGGGGTTGGTGATCAGGCGGTACACGGCCAGTACCAGGTTGTTGGCAACCAGGCTGTCGGCGGTGGAGAAGAAGCCCAGCGAACGCTTGACGATGCGGCGCTCGTCTTCGGAGAGGCCGTCCTTGCTCTTCCACAGAGCGATGTCGGCGTTCATGTTCACTTCCTGCGGCATCCAGTGGTTGGCGCAACCATCCAGATACTTCTGCCAGGCCCAGTCGTACTTGAAGGGTACGAGCTGGTTGAGGTCGGCGCGGGCGTTGATCATCTGCTTGTCGCCGACGTGCACGCGGGCGCTGGCGCCTTCCAGGTCGTCCAGGCCTTCCTGGATGTCCAGGTCGTTCAGGGCCTTCTTGGCGCGGGCGACGGCGTCGGAGTCGTCGGCCGACACGGCGCGGGCTTCCTCGACGGAGCCGGCGGCGTCGCTGTCCAGTTGATCAAGCGCGGCGCCAACGACTGCAGCGGCGGGTTTGGCGGCCGCTTCGGTGGCATCTTCCTTATCGAATTCGTCCCAGCTGAGCATGGTGGTCTCCTGCTTGGTGCTGACGGCCGCCATTCAGCAGCCTGTATGTATGTCCAGTAATTCTGATTATGTTCCGTTGCGTACAGCGCGCAAGGGTAAAACCGTGCCACCCGACTGGTGGCGCCCAGGCCCGTGTTGGCGGGCGAGGGGAGTGTTCATTGAGGGATTCGGCGCTGGGCCTGGGTCCCTCACCCTAGCCCTCTCCCGGAGGGAGAGGGGACTAGCAGCAGTCCGAGTGGCTTGCGGCATTAGCTTTTAGCCTCGGCCACTCGGTGCAAGCGCGAAGCTGAGCGAGTGAGCGCTAGGCGCCTGGCAGGTTCGAGCCCCTGAGCGTGCTAGTGCACGTGATGGGGGCGGAGCTGCCGGGCAACAACGCGGGCGCCGCTCAGATTCGCGCGCCTGCCATTACTGGCAGGCTTCGCAGTCGGGGTTGTCGATGGAGCATGCCTTTGGAACCGGAGCCGGACCGGCCGGCGCGGCGAAGTTGCCTTCGTCGATCGCACCACTGGACACCGCGTTGAGCTTGCCGGTGTTGATGGTGGATTTCTCGGTGCTGGTGGCGGCCAGGGCACGGAGGTAGTAGGTGGTTTTCAGGCCACGGTACCAGGCCATGCGGTAGGTCACGTCCAGCTTCTTGCCCGAAGCGCCGGCGATGTACAGGTTCAGCGACTGCGCCTGGTCGATCCACTTCTGGCGGCGGCTGGCGGCGTCGACGATCCACTTGGTTTCCACTTCGAAGGCGGTGGCGTACAGGTCCTTGAGGTCCTGCGGGATGCGCTCGATCTGCTGTACGGAACCGTCGTAGTACTTCAGGTCGTTGACCATGACGCTGTCCCACAGGCCGCGGTTCTTCAGGTCGCGTACCAGGTAGGGGTTGATCACGGTGAACTCGCCGGAGAGGTTCGATTTCACGTACAGGTTTTGGTAGGTCGGCTCGATCGACTGCGACACGCCAATGATGTTGGAGATGGTCGCGGTCGGCGCGATGGCCATGATGTTGGAGTTGCGGATGCCCTTCTTCACGCGCTCGCGGATCGGCGCCCAGTCCAGCGACTCGGACAGGTCGACATCGATGTACTTCTGGCCACGGGCCTCGATCAGGATCTGCTGGGAGTCCAGCGGCAGGATGCCCTTGGACCACAGCGAGCCTTCGAAGGTGCTGTAGCTGCCGCGCTCGTCGGCCAGGTCACAGGAGGCCTGGATGGCGTAGTAGCTGATCGCTTCCATGGACTTGTCGGCGAACTCGATGGCCGCGTCGGAGCCGTAGGCGATGTGCTGCAGGTACAGGGCGTCCTGGAAGCCCATCAGGCCGAGGCCGACCGGACGGTGCTTGAGGTTGGAGTTCTTCGCCTGCGGCACGCTGTAGTAGTTGATGTCGATGACGTTATCGAGCATGCGCACGGCGGTCTTCACGGTGCGGCCGAGCTTCTCGGTGTCCAGCTTGCCGTCGACGATGTGGTTGACCAGGTTGATCGAGCCCAGGTTGCAGACGGCGATCTCGTCCTTGTTGGTGTTCAGGGTGATCTCGGTGCACAGGTTGGAGCTGTGCACCACGCCCACGTGCTGCTGCGGGCTACGCAGGTTGCACGGGTCCTTGAAGGTCAGCCACGGGTGGCCGGTTTCGAACAGCATCGAGAGCATCTTGCGCCACAGGTCCTTGGCGGCGATGGTCTTGAACACCTTGATCTTGCCGTAGCCAGCCAGGGCTTCGTAGTACTCGTAGCGCTCTTCGAAGGCCTTGCCGGTCAGGTCGTGCAGGTCCGGTACTTCGGACGGGCTGAACAGGGTCCACTGGCCGTCGTCGAACACGCGCTTCATGAACAGGTCCGGAATCCAGTTCGCGGTGTTCATGTCGTGGGTGCGGCGGCGGTCGTCACCGGTGTTCTTGCGCAGCTCGAGGAATTCCTCGATGTCCAGGTGCCAGGTTTCCAGGTAGGCGCAGACGGCGCCCTTGCGCTTGCCACCCTGGTTCACGGCCACGGCGGTGTCGTTGACCACTTTGAGGAAGGGCACGACGCCCTGGCTCTTGCCGTTGGTGCCCTTGATGTAGGAGCCCAGCGCGCGCACCGGAGTCCAGTCGTTACCCAGGCCGCCGGCGAATTTCGACAGCATGGCGTTGTCGTGGATGGCGCCGTAGATGCCCGACAGGTCGTCCGGCACGGTGGTCAGGTAGCAGGAGGACAGCTGCGGACGCAGGGTGCCGGCGTTGAACAGGGTCGGGGTCGACGCCATGTAGTCGAACGAGGACAGCAGGTTGTAGAACTCGATGGCGCGTTCTTCACGGTTCTTCGGCTCTTCGATGGCCAGGCCCATGGCCACGCGCATGAAGAACACCTGCGGCAGTTCGAAGCGGATGCCGTCCTTGTGGATGAAGTAGCGGTCGTACAGGGTCTGCAGGCCCAGGTAGGTGAACTGCTGGTCGCGCTCGTGGTTCAGCGCGGCGCCCAGCTTGGCCAGGTCGTAGTCCTTGAGCTTGGGATCGAGCAGCTCGAACTCCACGCCCTTCTCGACATAGGCCGGCAGGGCCTTGGCGTAGAGGTCGACCATCTCGTGGTGGGTGGCGCTGCTGGCGATGCCGAGGAAGCCCAGGGCTTCGGCGCGGATGTTGTCCATCAGCAGGCGGGCGGTGACGTAGGAGTAGTTCGGCTCGCGCTCGACCAGGGTACGGGCGGTCATCACCAGGGCGGTGTTGACGTCCTTCTCGGCCACGCCGTCGTACAGGTTCTTCAGGGTCTCGGACTCGATCAGCGCGCCGTCGACTTCGGCCAGGCCTTCGCAGGCTTCGCGGATGATGGTCTGCAGGCGGCCCATGTCCAGCGGCTGCACACTGCCGTCGGCGCGGGTCACGCGGATGCTCGGGTGCGGCTGGGCCACGTCGGCGGCGCCGCTCTTGCGCGCCTGGGCGCGGGATTCACGGTAGATCACGTAGTCGCGGGCGACCTTCTGCTCGCCGGCGCGCATCAGGGCCAGTTCGACCTGGTCCTGGATCTCTTCGATGTGGATGGTGCCGCCGGACGGCATGCGGCGCTTGAAGGTGGCGGTGACCTGCTCGGTCAGGCGCGCGACGGTTTCATGGATACGCGACGAGGCAGCGGCGGTGCCGCCTTCAACTGCGAGGAACGCCTTGGTGATGGCCACGGTGATCTTGTCGTCGGTGTAGGGGACGACGGTGCCGTTGCGCTTGATCACGCGCAGCTGGCCCGGGGCGGTGGCGGCCAGATCCTGACTGGATTCGGCGGCCTGCGGCGCCACGGCCTGCGGGTTCTCGCGAGTTGTGTCGGTGTGCATGAGGTTCTCCACTTCTAATTGGTTTGGACACGCTGGGTGTCTTGTGTTCATTCCCTTGATAAAACATCGCGATATCCGGCGTCCGGCCAGGCATCGAGAAACTGCGGCAGTACAGGGTGACGCGGGGCCGTCCTGGCTGCAGACCACGGCTGAAGGCGTTTGGCGTGACCACAACCTGTAGTGATCGACGCGGCGCGACTTCGCGGTCGTTTGGTGAATGCGGGGGAGTGTTCTACGCGGTCCGTGCTAGGCCGGCCGCACGGTTGGCGGCTGGGCGTAAATGCTAACGGTAGCGCGTGGATCGGGCCCCTCTGCATTCTTTATTCTTAGTGTCCCTGGCCTCGTTCTACCCACTAGATATTGGGGTGAGGCGCGATGGGGATACAAGATAATGCGCTATCGGGGGCTTTGCAAGGGAGCCGAGAAGGCGCCTGCTGTGGATAACTTGTGGGTGAATTGTGGGTCGTTTCGGTGGTTTGTGCGGCAAGCCCCGTTAACCCTGGCTTCTACCGTTCGTCGCCACTGAGTCATGCTTTTCTCAGGTTGCGACACGCTCTGAAACCTTATCGACCCTAACACAATATGTAGTGTTTCTGGCATGCGCTGTGCTAACCGGTCGCGGTTGTTACAATGCCGCCACTAATGGTGTTGGCGCTGGAGAAGAAGTCGTGGAGCAAGAGGCCTGGCGGATCCTGATCGTCGAGGACGACCAGCGGTTGGCGGAGCTGACCCAGGAGTACCTGCAGAGCAACGGCCTGCAGGTGGAAATCGAGTCCGATGGTGGCCGTGCCGCGGCGCGTATCCTCAAGGAGCAGCCGGACCTGGTGGTGCTCGACCTGATGTTGCCGGGCGAGGATGGGCTGTCCATCTGCCGCAAGGTACGCGGCCAGTTCGCCGGACCGATCCTGATGCTCACGGCGCGCACGGACGACATGGACGAGGTGCTCGGCCTGGAAATGGGCGCCGACGATTATGTGTGCAAGCCGGTGCGCCCGCGTGTGCTGCTGGCGCGCATCCGTGCCCTGTTGCGGCGCAGCGAGGGCGGCGAGGCGCCGACGGAGAACCCGCGGCGCCTGGAGTTCGGCCAGCTGGTGATCGACAGCGCGATGCGCGAGGCCTGGCTGCGCGGTGCCGGTGTCGAGCTGACCAGCGCCGAGTTCGATCTGCTCTGGCTGCTGGCGGCCAACGCCGGGCGCATCCTCTCCCGCGAGGAAATCTTCACCGCCCTGCGCGGCATCGAGTATGACGGCCAGGACCGCTCCATCGACGTGCGCATCTCGCGCATCCGGCCGAAGATCGGTGACGACCCGATGCACCCGCGCCTGATCAAGACGGTGCGCAGCAAGGGCTATCTGTTCGTCGCCGAGGCGGCTGCCGAGCTGCAATGAACACCATCTTCCTGCGCATCTATGGCGGCATCATCGCCGCGCTGGTGCTGGTGGCGCTGCTTGGCGTCAGCGCCCTGCAGCTGACCAACGAGGTGCGCAGCGACCAGTACCGCGAGCAACTGGCACGCGGCACCTTCCGCCTGATGGCGGACAGCCTGCAACCGATGGACGATGTCGATCGGCGCCGCGCCCTGGTGACCTGGAGCCGTCTGCTCGGCGTACCCCTGGAGTTGCGCACGCTGGGCTCTGACCCGCTGGATGGGCGTGCGCGTGCGCGCCTGCTCAATGGGCAGGTGCTGGTGGAACAGAGTGCTCCGCACGAGGCGCGTGTATACGCGCTGGTCAGTGCCGACGAGCAGTTGGTGCTGACCGCCGAGATCGAGCAGATCAGCGAGCAGTTGGCGCGTGCCACCGTCTACCTGCTGATGGACGAGCTGGTGCGCCAGCCTATCGCCGAGCAACCCAGGCGCCTGGCGGCGTTGAAGGAGGAGAAGGGGTTCGGCTTCGACCTGCGCCTGGTCACGCTGGAGAAGGTTGATCTGGATGAGGATCAGCAGCGCCGGGTGGACGAGGGCGACACGGTGATGGCGCTGGGCAAGGACGGCAACTCGATCCGGGTGATCGCCGGCATGGTCAATACGCCCTGGGTGCTGGAAGTCGGCCCGATCTACCAGATGAATCCCTATCCCACCGAGTTGCTGGTGCTGATCGGCGCTCTGGGCCTGACGCTCACGGGGATGATCCTCTATCTGCTGGTGCGGCGCCTGGAGCGCCGCCTGCAGGGCCTGGAAAATGCCGCCACGCAGCTGGCCAGCGGGCGCTTCGAGGCGCGCGCGCCGACCCAGGGTGCCGACTCGGTGGGGCGTCTGGCCAGCACCTTCAACGCCATGGCCGAGCAGTTGCAGCGCCTGGTCGGCGTGCAGCGTGAGATGGTGCGGGCGGTGTCCCACGAGTTGCGCACCCCGGTGGCGCGCCTGCGCTTCGGCCTGGAGATGATCGCCGACGCCGAGACCGACCAGGCCCGGCGCAAATACCTGGAGGGCATGGATGGCGATATCCAGGACCTCGACAAGCTGGTCGACGAGATGCTGGTCTACGCCCGCCTGGAGCAGGGCTCGCCCGAGCTGAACTTCCAGCGGGTGGACCTGAGTGCGCTGATCGAGCAGGTGATCGGCGAGCTGGCGCCGCTGCGCGCGGCCGTTCGTGTCGAGCGTGGCCCCTGCCAGGATGGGCCGGACGACACGGCGCAGGTGGATGCCGAACCGCGCTACCTGCACCGTGCCCTGCAGAACCTGGTGAGCAACGCCATGCGCCACGCCGAGTCACGTGTGCGGGTGACCTACCGGATCGATCCCGAGCGCTGCTGGATCGACATCGAGGACGATGGCCCGGGCGTGCCGGAAGAGGCCTGGGAGCGGGTGTTCACACCGTTCCTGCGCCTGGACGACAGCCGCACGCGGGCCTCCGGCGGTCACGGCCTGGGGCTGTCCATCGTACGGCGGATCATCTACTGGCACGGCGGGCGTGCCTACGTCGGGCGTGGCACCTACCTGGGGGGCGCGCGTTTCAGCCTGATGTGGCCGCGGCGCCAGGGCGCATAATTTTTTTCGTGCCGGCTGTAATGCGCACGAGACTGCTCCGTCTAGTGTGGCGAAGGTGGCCGATCGGCCCCTCGCACTTTTTTCTGACGGAGACATTCCATGAAACAGCGCAATACCATCGCCATCACCCTGGGCGCGGCCCTGCTCGGCTCCACCTTCGTTGTCCAGGCCGGCGGCAATCCTTTCGCCAGCCAGGAACTCTCCAGCGGCTACAGCCTGGCGGCCCACGAGAAGGGCCATGAAGGCGCCTGCGGCGAGGGCAAGTGTGGCGGCGACATGAAGGCCGAGGAAGGTAAGTGCGGCGGCGACAAGGCAAGCAAGGAAGGCAAATGCGGCGAGGGCAAGTGCGGCGGCGACAAGGCGGCTAAAGAAGGCAGCTGCGGTGAGGAAGCCAAGGCCGGCCATGAAGGCAAGTGTGGCGGCGACAAGGCCGAGTAAGGGCGTCGGGACATGGCCAACGGCAACTTCGTCAGCGGCGCGGGCCTGGGCCTGCGTCGCGGCCTGCTCGGGGCGCTGCAGGACAGCGCCCTAGGTGCGGTGGACTTTCTCGAAATCGCCCCGGAGAACTGGATCGGCGTTGGCGGTCGTTTCGGCCGCCAGCTGCGTGCGCTGAGCGAGCGCGTGCCGTTCCTCTGCCATGGCCTGTCCCTCAACCTGGGCGGCTACGCGCCGCTGGACCTTGAGTTGCTGCGCGCGATCAAGGTGTTTCTCGACGAGCACGGTATCCGTGGCTACAGCGAGCATCTGTCGGCCTGTGCCGACGACGGCCAGTTGTACGATCTGATGCCGCTGCCCTTCAGCTTTGAGGCGGTGCGCCGGGTGGCTGCGCGCATCCGCCAGGTCGAAGACGTGCTGGAGCGGCCGCTGATCATCGAGAACGTCTCGGCCTATGCGCGCCTGCCCGGCGAGCTGGACGAGGTGGATTTCGTCCGCGCCGTGCTGGCAGAGGCCGACTGCCAGCTGCTGCTGGACGTCAACAATGTGCAGGTCAATGCCCATAACTTCGGCTTCGACCCGTACGCCTATATCGCGGCGATGCCCAGCGCGCGCATCGCCTATCTGCATGTGGCCGGGCACCTGGACCAGGCGGCCGACCTGAAGATCGACACCCACGGCGCGCCGGTGGACGACCCGGTCTGGGCGTTGCTGGCGCACGCCTACCGGGTCCATGGTGTGCGTCCGACCCTGCTGGAGCGCGACTTCAACTTTCCGCCGCTGGCCGAGTTGTATGCCGAGGTGGCGCACATCCGCGCGCTGCAGCAGGAGGCGCCGCGATGAGCGAACGTGATCAGGTGCTCTTTGCCGCGCGCATCCGCGACCCGCAGGCCGCGCCGCTGTTGCCGGGCATCCCCGCGGCGCGCATGGCGGTGTACGAGGAGCTGTTCTTCAACAACCTCGACGGCTTCATCACCAGCGGTTTTCCGGTGCTCTGCCGGATTCTCGGCGAGCCGCGCCGGCGCCGGCTGGTGCGGGCTTTTCTCTGCGAGCAACGCAGCGCCACGCCCTACTTTCTGCAGATAGGCGAGGCGTTCGTCGACTGGCTGCAGCAGGGCGGCGGCGCGGAGCCGGGCGATCCGCCTTTTGTCGCCGAACTGGCGCATTACGAGCGGGTCGAGCTGGCGCTGGACATCGCCACCGACGCGCTGCCGCAGCAGGGCTGGTCGCCTTTGGCCTGGCCGCTGGCCTATGCCTGGCCAGTACAGTTGCTGAGCGCCGATTACCGGCCTACTGAGCGTCCTGCCGAGCCTACTTGCCTGCTGGCCTGGCGTGACCGCGAGGAGCGGGTGCGCTTCCAGCAGCTGGCGCCCTTCGCCTTTCACCTGGCGCTGCGCCTGCAGGGCGGACAGCCTTGCCGCGATGCACTGCTGGACCTGGCCGAAACCACCGGTTTACCGGCCGACGACCACTACTTCGCTCACGCTCGGGCGCTGCTGGATGATTGGCAGCGCCAGGATATCTGGAGACCCTCATGCTGAACCTGCTCAACCGCTTTCAGGACGGCCTGGACGCCACCCGCCGTCTGGACTTTCTCGCGCCGCTGCTGCTGCGCCTGTACCTGGTGCCGATCTTCTGGATGGCCGGCACGCACAAGCTGGCGGACATGGAGTCGACCATCGCCTGGTTCGGCAACCCTGACTGGGGCCTGGGCCTGCCGTTCCCGGCGCTGCTGGCCTGGCTGGCGGCGCTGACCGAGGCGGGTGGGGCGGTGCTGCTGCTCCTGGGGCTGGCGGTGCGCTGGATCAGCATCCCGCTGATGGTAACCATGCTGGTGGCGATCTTCGCCGTGCACTGGGAGTTCGGCTGGCAGGCTATTGCCGATCCCTCCGCGCCCTTCGCCAACGAGCGCGTACTGGCCGCGGCAGAAAAACTGGAGCGTGCCCGCGCCATCCTGCAGGAGCACGGCAACTACGCCTGGCTCACGGCCAGCGGGCGTTTCGTCGTGCTGAACAACGGCATCGAGTTCGCCGTTACCTACCTGCTGATGCTGCTGGCGCTGTTCTTCAGTGGCGCGGGGCGCTGGTTGAGTCTGGATCACTGGCTGGCAAGGGTATTGCGCCGCCGCTGAATGAGGCCCCGGCCCAGGCGGGCCGGGGGATTCGCTGCTATTTCAAAAGGAATTAAAAAGTTCCTCTGTAATTTAACTTTCATATAACTACAACCGAGCTGAAATAACCCCCCGCCAAGATTCCCCCCCAACACGCAGGGCCAATGCCCAGTGTTTTTCTAAAGACCAATAGGGGAATCCTTCGATGAAGCACTTTGCCGGTTTTGCTGCCAGCGCCCTGGCTCTGGCCATTTCCGCCCAGGCTTTCGCCGGTACCGTCACCACTGACGGCGCCGACATCATGATCAAGACCAAAGGTGGCCTGGAAGTCGGCACCACCGACAAGGCATTCAGCTTCAAGCTGGGCGGCCGCATCCAGGCTGACTACAGCCGCTTCGATGGCTTCTACACCAAGAACGGCAACACCGCCGACGCCGGCTACTTCCGCCGCGCTTACCTCGAGCTGGGCGGTGTGATGTACACCGACTGGGCCTACCAGGTTACCTACGACTTCTCGCACAACGCCGGTGGCGACAGCCGCAAGGATGACGGCTACTTCAACGAAGCTTCCCTGGCCTACAACGGCTTCGCGCCGGTTTCGATCAAGGTCGGCCGCTTCAACCCGGAATTCGGTCTGGAGAGGGCCACCAGCTCCAAGTGGGTGACTGCCCAGGAGCGTACCGCTGCCTATGACCTGGTCGACTGGGCCAACGGCCACAACGGCGGCATGGGTATCCAGGTGTCCGGCACCGCCGGCAACTCCCTGTACGGTTCCGCCGGCCTGTTCTCCAAGGACGCGACCAACTCCACCGAAGATGGCGACAGCACTTCCCAGTTCAACCTGCGTGGCGTGTTCGCGCCGATGGCCGAGGCTGGCAAGGTGCTGCACTTCGGCCTCAACTATGCCCAGCGCGACCTTTCCGACACCGCGTTCGACGGCCGTATCCGCAGCCGTCTGGGCATGCGCGGCGTGAGCACCGATGGTGGCCAGGACGCCGGCGACAACGGCAACCGCCTGACCCTGGGCGGCGCCGAAGCCACTCCGGCCGGCGCCTATGGCGACGATGCCGCCTGGGGCCTGGAAGCGGCCTGGGCCATGGGCGCGTTCTCCCTGCAGGGTGAGTACGTGTCGCGCAGCATGGAAGCCGACGATGACGGTTACGAGGACATCGATGCCGATGGCTACTATGTACAGGCGGCCTACACCCTGACCGGTGAGCCGCGCGGCTACAAGCTCGGCAAGTTCGATGCGATCAAGCCGGCGAACAAGCAGATCGGTGCCTGGGAAGTGTTCTACCGCTACGACTATCTGAGCGCTGAAGACGACAACGGCAAGTTCGCCAAGATCGATGATATCGAAGGCAAGGTGCACAACGTCGGCCTGAACTGGTATGCCAACGAGTCGGTCAAGATCAGCGGTGTTTACGTCAAGTCCTCGGTCGACAACGCCAAGAATGCCAACAATGACGACAGTGGCGACGGCTTCGTGATGCGCGCCCAGTACGTCTTCTAAGTACAAGCAGTTCATCCGCTCCTCTTCCTGGCCCCGCTTCTGCGGGGCTTTTTTATTGGAGCGGGGAGCGGCAGGCTTTTATTTGCGCTGGGCAGCCGCCAGACTGGTGGCATGTCGCTTCATACCCTGCATCGTCTCGCCGATATCGCGCCCGCCGCCTGGGACGCCCTGCTGCCGGAGGCACAGCCCTTCCTGCGTCATGCCTTTCTGACGGCCCTGGAGGACAGCGGCAGCGTCGGTGTTCACACCGGCTGGCAGCCTGCGCATCGCCTTTTGCGCGACGCGGCGGGCGAGGTGCGCGCTGCACTGCCGGCCTATATAAAAGAACACTCCTTCGGCGAGTACGTGTTCGATATGGGCTGGGCCGAGGCCTGCCAGCGTGCCGGTATCGCCTACTACCCCAAGTTGCTCGGTGCCGTGCCTTTCAGCCCGGTCAGCGGGCCGCGCCTGCTGGGCGATCCGCAGCAGGCTGGCGCCTTGCTCGACGAACTCACGGCGAGCCTGGCTGGCGAGGGGCTTTCCGGTCTGCATGTCAATTTCCTGCGTGCCGAGGACGACGCACTGTTCGAGGCGCGTGAGGGTTGGCTGCAGCGCCTGGACTGTCAGTATCACTGGCGCAATCGCGGCTATCGCGACTTCCAGGACTTCCTCGATGCGCTCAATTCGCGCAAGCGCAAGCAGCTGCGCAAGGAGCGCGAGCAGGTGGCGGGGCAGGGCATCGACTTCCGCTGGCAGCTGGGCGGCGACTTGCGCGAGGCGGACTGGGACTTCGTGTATGCCTGCTACGCCAGCACCTACCATGTGCGCCGCCGCGCGCCCTACCTGCCCCGTGCCTTCTTCAGCCTGCTGGCCGAACGCATGCCCGAGGCGATCCGCGTGGTCAGCGCCCTGCAGCATGGTCGCCCGGTGGCCATGGCCTTCAGCCTGGTCGCTGGCGGGCGTTTCTATGGTCGCTACTGGGGCTGCCTGGGCGACTTCGACCGCCTGCACTTCGAGACCTGCTTCTACCAGGGGATCGAGCGCGCCATCGCCGAAGGCCTGCAGTGTTTCGACGCCGGCGCGCAGGGCGAGCACAAGCTGATCCGCGGCTTCGAGCCGGTCATCACGCGCTCCTGGCACTACCTGCTGCACCCGGGGCTGCGGGCCGCGGTGGCGAACTTCCTGGCTGAGGAGCGGCCGGCGCTGCGGGCCTATGCCGAGCAGGCGCGGCAGCTGCTGCCCTATCGCCAGACTGGAGACTGAACATGCCACGCGCCCTGTTCATCTGCAGTCGCAATCGCTTGCGCAGCCCCACGGCGGAGCAGCTGTTCGCCGTCTGGCCGGGCGTAGAGAGCGATTCTGCCGGCTTGGCGCCAGACGCCGAGGTGCCCTTGTCCGCTGAGCAGTTGCACTGGGCCGAGCTGATCTTCGTCATGGAGCGCGTCCACCAGCGCCGCCTGCAGCAGCGCTTCGGCGCGCTGCTCAAGAGCAAGCGGGTGATCTGCCTGGGCATTCCCGACGACTACCAGTACATGCAGCCCGAGCTGGTCGAGCTGCTGCAGCGCAAGGTGGGAAGCTACCTGCGATGAGCCTCATCCTGCGCCCCAGGCCCTGGAAATGGCTGGGCATGCTGCTCGGTTGCCTGGCGTTCTGTGGGGTGGCGGTGCTGATGCTGCGCGATGGGCGGCTGGCCGGCTGGTTCTGCCTGGCGCTGTTCGGCCTGGGCAGCCTGATCGCCGCGCTGGCCCTGCTGCCGGGGGCCAACTACCTGCGCCTGGACGAGGAGGGCTTTACCTTCAGCTCGCTGTTCCGTGCGTATCATGTGCGTTGGGCAGAGGTGCAGGACTTTGCTCAGGTGCAGGTGGCGTCGAACCGCATGGTCGGCTGGCGTTATCGCGAGGGGCGGGAGCCCGAGGGGCGCGGCGTGCGCCTGTCGCTGGCCATCGCTGGTTGCCATGCGGCGCTGCCGGAGAACTACGGACTGGGCGCCGAGGAACTGGCGCGGCGCCTGGAGCTGCTGCGCCTGGCGCACGCCAGCGGCGATATTGCCGGTGCCCTGGAGCTGCTGGCGCAGCCCAGGGCCTGAACGGGCTTAGAGCTTCTTCGCGCTGAGGATCAGCACCGGCTCGACCGGCACGTTCTGGTGCATGCCGCGGTTGCCGGTGCGCACCTTGGCGATACGGTCGACCACGTCCATGCCGCGCACGACCTTGCCGAACACCGCGTAGCCGAAGTCGCGGCCGCCGTGGTTGAGGAAGTCGTTGTCCTTGTGGTTGATGAAGAACTGGCTGGTGGCCGAGTCCACCGCCTGGGTGCGGGCCATGGCGATGGTGCCGCGGTCGTTGCGCAGGCCGTTGTCGGCTTCGTTCTTGATCGGCTTGAAGGTGTCCTTCTGGCCCATGTCGGCATCGAAGCCGCCGCCCTGGATCATGAAGCCCGGGATTACCCGGTGGAACTGGGTGCCGTTGTAGAAGCCGGATTCGACATAGCCGAGGAAGTTCTGCGTGCTGATCGGCGCCTTCTCGGCGTTCAGCTCGATCTCGATGTCGCCGTAGCTGGTGGTCAGCACCACGTGCGGGTTCTCGGCGGCGAACAGGCTGGTGCTCAGCAGCAGGCCGGCGGAAAGGAGGAGTTGCTTCAGCATGGTTGCGGGTCCTTGTTGTCGTGTTGCGGTTGAGGTTGCTCGACCTGGGCGAGGAAATCGTCCAGGACAGCGTTGAAACGATCCGGCTGGTCCATCGGCGTGGCGTGGCGCGAACGCTCGATCACCACCAGGCGGGCGTTCGGCAGTTCGGCCACGTAGGCCTCCTTGGCTGCCACCGGGGTGTAGTCGCGGTCGCCGCTGATGACCAGGGTAGGACAGGTGATAGCGGCCAGGCGTTCGCGCACACCCCAGCCGATGATGGCGTCGAGGCTGGCGAGGTAGGCGCGCTTGTCGTTCTGTGGCCAGCGTTGTTCGACCTTGGCGCGCAGCTCGGCCTGCTCCGGGTAGGGAAAGAGCAGGCGGCCCAGGCCCTTGCCGATGGTCTGCAGGCTCAGCAGGCGCGACAGGCTCCAGCGCTTGGCCAGCATCCACCAGTCGGCCGCGCTTTTGGCCTTCACCTCGGGGGCGCTGTTGACGATGCACAGGCTGCGCAGCAGTTCGGGGCGGTCGACGCCCAGCTGGAAGCCGACCATGCCGCCCATCGAGATGCCCACGAGATGCACCGGTGGCAGGTCCAGCTGCTCGATCAGCGCCGCCACGTCAGCGGCGAAGGCGGCCATGCTGTAGCGCTCGCGCGGCTTGTCGGAGCGGCCGTGGCCGCGCAGGTCTATAGCCAGCACGCGGCGCTGCTGCTGCAGGTGGGGAAGCTGGTATTCCCAGTCCTGGATGCTCGAGCCCAGGCCGTGCACCAGCACTAGCGGTTCGCCCTGGCCATGGTCCTCGTAGTACAGCTGGCAGCCGGCGTGTTCGAAGTAGGGCATTACGCGGCCTCAGGCGTTGGGTAGCGGGGCGGCGAAGGGCGCCTCCAGCGGCGCGCCGTCGAAGTTCTTGATCAGCTCGATGAGGATCTGGGTGGCCGGGCCGAGCACCTTGTCCTTGTTGCTGTACAGGCAGAAGCGCGGCTTGCGTGTGCCGCCCTGCTCCATCGGCAGCGGCTTGAGCAGGCCCTCGGCCAGTTCGCGGGCAATCAGGTGGCGTGGCAGCCAGGCGAAACCCAGGCCGCTGGAGACGAAGGTGCGCGCGGTGGGCAGGCTGCCGACCGTCCAGCGTTGCTCGGCGCCGAGCCAGCCCGAGTCGCGGGGCTGGATGCGCCCGCTGTCGCGGGTTACCACCTGCATCTGGCCTTCCAGGTCCTGGAAGGTCACCTCGCGTTGCAGGCGGTGCAGCGGGTGTTCCGGGTGGGCCACGGCGATGAATTCCACCTCGCCCAGCTCGATGGGCAGGTAGCCGGTAATGTTGAGGGCGCTGATGGCCAGGTCGGCGGAGCCTTCCTTGAGCACTTCCTCGACCCCGGACAGCACCTCCTCGCGCAGGCGCACGCGGCAGCCGCGGCTCTGCGGCATGAAGGCCGAGAGGGTGCGCACGATATTGGCGGTGGGGTAGGCGGCGTCCACCACCAGGCGTACTTCGGCTTCCCAGCCCTGCTCCATGTGGTGGGCCAGTTCTTCCAGCTGGCTGGCCTGCTTGACCAGCTGCCGCGAGCGGCGCAGCAACACTTCGCCGGCTTCGGTGAGCACCGCCTTGCGCCCGTCGATGCGCAGCAACGGTGCGCCCAGTTGCTCCTGCATGCGCGCCACCGTGTAGCTCACCGATGATTGCGAGCGGTGCAGCGCCTCGGCTGCCTGGGCGAAGCCGCCGTGGTCCACCACCGCCTGCAGGGTACGCCATTGATCCAGGGTGACACGGGGCGCTTTCATCGCCGCTTCCTCATTGAACAGTTAATTTCGAGACAGCACACTAGGCACCCCCAAAAGGAGAGTGCCGATGAAAAACTGCTGCCTGGTCCTGCTTGCCCTGCTGCCGCTTACCGCTGCAGCCTATCCCACCGAGCTGGAGAAGCAGATGAATGGCGCCGAGGTTTCCGCCACCGTCCAGCAGATCGACAGCAACATTGGCGGCCTTACTCTTTACAACTACGGCCTCACCGACGCCAAGTGCACAGCCCAGTTCCGCAATGGCCCCGAGGCGCCGCGTACCCGCTCCGCCGAACTCAAGGCCGGGGAAAGCGTGACCCAGACCGTGAAGTTCGCTCGCAGCATCATCCGGCTGCGGGTGAATGTGACCTGCCAGCCCAAGTGAGACTAGGGCGCGTCGCTAAATAAATCAACTTTGTTGATCATTTGTAGCGGATATTTGCGCTTTTTTATCTTATTGGCTGACCATAATCTGCACTCCATCGAAGCCCAACAACCCCGATGGAGTTAGCCCAATGTCCCGCATCCTCGTTATCGAAAGCAGTGCCCGTCAGGAAGGTTCCGTTTCCCGCCAGCTGACCGCCGATTTCCTCGCCCAGTGGCAGGCCGCCCATCCGCAGGATGAGGTCAAGGTCCGCGACCTGGCCAAGCAGCCGGTGCCGCACCTCGACGAAACCCTGCTGGCTGGCTGGATGAAGCCCGCCGAGCAGCAGAGCGATGCCGAGAAGGCCGCCGCCGCGCGCTCCAACGAGCTGACCGACGAGGTACTGGCCGCCGACGTGCTGGTGCTGGCCGCGCCGATGTACAACTTCGCCATCCCCAGCACCCTCAAGGCCTGGCTGGACCACGTACTGCGTGCCGGCGTCACCTTCAAGTACACCGAGACCGGCCCGCAGGGGCTGCTCACCGGCAAGCGTGCCTACGTGCTGACCGCTCGCGGCGGCATCTACGCCGGCAGCGGCATGGACCACCAGGAGCCTTACCTGCGCCAGGCACTGGCCTTCATCGGCATCCACGACGTGCAGTTCATCCATGCCGAGGGCCTGAACATGGGCGCCGAGTTCTCCGAGCAGGGTCTGGCCAAGGCGCGCGAGCAACTGGCCCAGGTCGCCTGATCACCTGACTCTCCCCTGGGGCCGACTGTCTCGGTCCGTCACCGGCCCGCGCGGGCGCTCCTCCCGGCGGGCCGGTTTTTTCTTGCCTGCGGCAATGTCCGTGGTCCTGCTCAGCGCAGCCAGAGCAGGCTCAGCATGCCCAGCGCGAGCAGGATCAGGGCGATGCCCGAGAGGCGCTCCAGCCATGGTAGGGCACGGGTGAAGCGGGCGAGCACGGTCTGGTTGCCGATCAGCAGCGCCACCAGTACGTCCCACAGCAGCACCACGGCGAACATCCAGACGCCATATAGGGTCTTCCAGAACGCGCTGGTGTGCGGCGGTGTCAGCATTGCCGCCAGGCTGGCGTAGAACAGCGCGTTCTTCGGATTGAAGATGCCTGACAGAAAACCCATGCCCAGGGCGCGCCACCAGGCGTCGATACCAGGTGCTGTACGCGTGCCGCAGAGCGCCAGTGGCGTGCTGCCGGCATGGCGCAGGAACGCCACGCCGAGGTACAGCAGGTAGGCGCAGCCCGCCAGCTGCAGGGTCATGAACAGCGGGCTGCCGGGCCGTAGTGCCGCCGTGCCGACAAAGGCTGCCACGATGAATAGCGCGTTGGCCAGGGCGATGCCCAGGCAGGCGCCGCTGGCTATCCGCCAGCCGGCAGCCAGTGAGGTGCGGGCGATGAGGAAAAAGTCGGGGCCGGGGGACAGCAGTGCCAGGAAGTGCGCGGCGGCAATGAAGAGAAAGGGTTGCATGGCGACTCGCTCGATGTTTTTCGCAGCGTGTCAGTCGTGGCCCTGCCCAGTATTGAAGAAAATTGCAGACCTAGGCGCGAAAGCGTCCGGGGGTAATGCCGGTGTAGGCCTTGAATACCCGCTGAAAGTGCGCCTGGTCGGCAAAGCCCAGTCCGTAGGCCACGTCCGCCAGGCTCGCGCCCTTCAGCAGTTGCTCTTTGGCGAGGTTGATGCACAGGTTGAGCTGCCAGGCATGTGGCGTCATGCCCGTGATGGCGCGGAAGGTGCGGATCAACTGGTAGCGGCTCATCTCGCTCAACTGCGCCAGCTCGTGCAGTGAGACATCGGCCGCCGGCGAGCGCTGTAAGCGGTCGAACGCCGCCCGCAGTCGGTCGGCCTGCGCGGCGTCGGGGCCAGGCACCTCGATGCCGTGCGCGTGTGTGGCATCGAAGTCGCCGATGAATTCGATCACCGCGGCCTCCTTGTCCGCCGCGGCGGCATCGGAGAAGAGCAGGGCGTTGAGCCGGCAGAAGCGGGCATAGCGTGCGGGTTCAGCGATGATCCGCACCGGCTCGTCAGGAGCCACCGGGCCCAGCGCCGACTCGCGGCGCAGTGCCTGCATCCACTCAGCATCCAGATACAGCATCTGGTAGCTCCAGGCCGTTCCGCTCGCCGGGTTGCAGGCGTGAACACGTGCTGCCGGTACCCATACCAGCGTGCCGGGGTACAAGGCGACGGGCTGGTCGCCGGCACTGCTGAACAGGCTGTGGCCCTCGTCTACCGCTCCGATGGAGAACGTCGGATGGCTGTGCGGCTTGTAGCAGGCTCGGCTGTGGCAGGCGCGGCGGCTCTCCATGTATGGCAGGGCCGGTTCACGCCAGAACTCCTCTATCGTGGCGGAGGCTGGTACGGGCGATGGCGCGTAGGGATAAGGCACGCTGGACTCGGCGGGATGGGTTGGCACGGAGCTGAGAGTCTAAGGTTTTTTCGGCGGTGTGCAGCAGCGACGCGCAGGTCGGCGTGAGGTGTATGGGCAATAAATTCGTCTTCTGTGTTTGAAATATTGAACGCTCTGTGTTGCCATAGCGCACCTTGAGTCGGGTGGTCGGAGGCGACAGTGCAGTTGTCGGGTCGTGGTGTGGCGCTGTCGGTGGCGGCGTCGGTGTTGTTCGTCCTGATTCCCGGCTACGTGCGCGAGCTGGCGCCGCTGGACGGCCTGCAGGTGTTCGCCCAGCGCATCCTCTGGTCGATTCCGGCGGTCCTTCTGCTGGTGGCCATGGCCCGCCAGTGGCAGGTACTCGGCGCCGCTTTCGTGCGCCTGCGGCGCGAGCCGCTGCTGCTGCTCGCCTTGCCGCTGGCGGCGGCGCTGATGGGCGTGCAGTGGCTGCTGTTCGTCTGGGCGCCGCTGGCCGGCCGGATGCTGGATGTGTCGCTTGGCTACTTCCTGCTGCCGCTGGCCATGGTGCTGGTCGGCCGGCTGTTCTATGGCGAACGCCTGCGCCCGCTGCAGCGCCTTGCCGTGGGGTGCGCGCTGCTCGGCGTGGCGCATGAGCTGTGGCTGACCCAGGCCTTCTCCTGGGTGACCCTGGTGGCGGCGCTCGGCTATCCGCCGTACTTCATGCTGCGCCGCTGGATGAAGCTGGACGCGCTGTCCGGCTTCGTCCTGGAGATGCTGGTGCTGGCGCCGTTGGGCATCTGGCTGATCCATGCCTATGGGCCACCTGCGGTGTTCGAGCAGGCGCCGCAGCTGTGGTGGTTGTTGCCGGGCCTGGGGCTGCTCAGCGCCCTGGCTTTCGGCGCGATGATGGCGGCCAGCCGCCTGTTGCCGCTGGGGCTGTTTGGCATTCTCAGTTACGTGGAGCCGGTGCTGCTGTTCGGTGTTGCCGTGCTGTTCCTCGGCGAGACCTTCTCGCCGCAGCAGCTGTGGACCTACCTGCCGATCTGGCTGGCGGTGCTGCTGATAGGCTGGGACAGCGCGCGCCTGCTGCGCAAGCAGGCGCGGCAGCTGGGTTAGTCGGCGCTTTCGCGCAACACCCGGTAGTGCAGTTGGGCGACGCCGCTGGGAAACAGCCGGTGCGCCTGCAGGCTCAGCTGCTGTTCCAGGCCGCCGGCGAACAGCTGGATGCCGGCGCCGAGCAGGTGTGGGATGACGCTGACCAGCAGTTCATCGAGCAGCCCGGCGGCCAGGCAGTTGCCGGCGAGGCTGCCGCCCCCGACCAGCCAGACCCGTTGGCAGCCACGCGCAGCCAGTTCTTCCAGGGCCTCACTGGGGGTGCAGTGGCGGCCTTGGACATCTGCTGGTGGCTGTTGCAGCGGATGGCGCGCCAGCACCTGGCAGGGCTTGCCGGGGTAGGGCCAGGCGCTGCCGAAGCCGCGCACCATGTCGTAGGTAGCGCGGCCCATCAGCAGGCCGTCGATGCCCTGGTAGAACTGCTCGTAGCCATGATCGTCGCCTTTGGCCTCGATGGCTTGCAGCCAGTCCACGGCGCCGTCGGGGCGGGCGATGTAGCCGTCGAGGCTGGCGGCGACGTAGTAGATCAGTTGCGGCTTCATGTGAGCGCCCCGGTGCAGCCGCGGATCAGTCCAGCACGTTCTCGATGATCTCGTAGATCAACCCGGTGGCCAGTGTCACCAGCACCACGTCGGTGCCGACCTGGCGCCACTCGTAGCCGTCGTAGCGCGGCAGCTGGCCGAGCAGGCTGTTGTCGAAACGCTTGGCGATGCCCGGCGGCAGCGGCTTGCCGCGCGCCAGGTTCTTGCGGATGCCCGGCGGCAGCGATTGCGCCGGGCCGATCAGCTCGCGGTTGTCACCGAGCACGATGCGTACCCGGCCGATGTCGATGCTCGGGCCGCGCAGGTCGACGGTGACATCGTCACCTTCACCGCCGTGTTTGTCGTGCTTGTCATGCTTGGGCGCGGCGCCGGCACTGTTCAGCCCGAGGGCGAGGGTGGCGGCGATCAGGGCAAGCGACAGGGTACGGGACATGGGGCCTTCTCCGGTACGGGGTACAGGTTTCGAGTGCGGCCGTGCCCGATCGTTCCCTCAGGCCAGCGCGCGGCTGCGGTGGTCCAGCACTCGCAGTATGGCGCGCAACAGCATGCCGTACAGCGGCACGAACAGCATCAGGCTGACGGCCAGCTTGACCCCGTAGTCCACCGTGGCGATCTCCACCCAGTGCTCGGCCATGAAGGGGTTGTCGCTGCGCCAGAAGGCGACCGAGAAGAAGGCGAAGGTGTCCAGCAGGTTGCCGAGGATGGTCGAGGCGGTCGGCGCGATCCACCACTGCGGCAGCTGGCGCAGGCGGTCGAACACCTGGATATCGAGCAGCTGGCCGAGCACGTAGGCGAGGAAGCTGGCCACCGAGATGCGCAGGACGAATTCGTTGTACTCGCCCAGCGCCGCCAGGCCACGGAAGGCGCCTTCCTGGAACAGCACCGAGACCACGTAGGAGGCGAGCAGGGCGGGAATCATCACCCGCGCGATCACCTGGCGCGCAGGACCTTTGCCGAGCAGGCGCACGGTCAGGTCGCTGGCCAGGAAGATGAACGGGAAGCTGAAGGCACCCCAGGTGGTGTGCCAGCCGAACAGGGTGATTGGCAGCTGCACCAGGTAGTTGCTGGCGATGATGATGAGGATATGGAAGGCGATCAGCACGGCCAGGGCCGAACGCTGGTGCGCGGTCTGCGAAACGAGCATGGAGGCTACCTTTTTTGGGGATGGGGTTAGGGAACCCATGCCGGCCGGGATGGCAGGCGGCGCGCATTCTATCCGTTTGCCAGGATTTGTACAAAATTCGATCAAATACGCTCTTTTGCCCCGACAACCGGTAACCTATGCGGCTGTTTCCGATTTTCCGTGCCGAGGTAAGCCCCTGTGTTCTCCCAATTCGCCCTGCATGAACGCCTGCTCAAGGCCGTCGCCGAGCTGAACTTCACCGAGCCGACGCCGGTGCAGCAGGCGGCCATTCCGCCGGCGCTGGAGGGACGCGACCTGCGGGTTACGGCGCAGACCGGCAGCGGCAAGACCGCGGCCTTCCTGCTACCGCTGCTCAACCGTCTGCTCGGCGATGCCAGCTCGAAGCAGCGCACCGACGTGCGTTCGCTGATCCTGCTGCCGACCCGCGAGCTGGCCCAGCAGATCCTCAAGGAGGTCGAGCGCTTCTCCCAGTACACCTTCATCAAGGCTGGCCTGGTCACCGGCGGCGAGGACTTCAAGGAGCAGGCCGCGTTGCTGCGCAAGCAGCCCGACCTGCTGATCGCTACCCCCGGCCGGCTGATGGAGCACCTCAACGCCGGCAGCCTCAAGCTCAATGGTGTCGAAGTGCTGGTGCTGGACGAGGCCGACCGCATGCTCGACCTGGGCTTCGCCGAGGACATCGAGCGCATCACCCATGAGTGCGCCAACCGCCAGCAGACCCTGCTGTTCTCCGCCACCGGCGGCGGCAAGGTGCTGCGCGAGATGATCGCCAAGGTGCTGCGCGAGCCGCTGCATCTGAAGCTCAACAGCGTCGACCAGCTCAGTGCGACCACCGTCCAGCAGATCATCACGGCCGACGATGCCATGCACAAGGAGCGCCTCGTGCAGTGGTTGCTGTCCAACGAGCCGCACCGCAAGGCGATGATCTTCTGCAACACCCGCGCCCAGGTTGACCGTCTCTACGGCCATCTGGTCGCGCTGGACTACAAGGCCTTCGTGCTGCACGGCGAGAAGGACCAGAAGGACCGCAAGCTGGCCATCGATCGCTTCCGCCAGGGCGGCAGCAAGGTGCTGGTGGCGACCGATGTGGCCGCCCGTGGCCTGGATATCGACGACCTCGATCTGGTGATCAACTTCGACATGCCGCGCTCCGGTGACGAGTACGTGCACCGCATCGGCCGTACCGGCCGCGCCGGCGCCAGCGGCCTGGCGATTTCGCTGATCTGCCACAACGACTGGAACCTGATGTCGAGCATCGAGCGCTACCTCAAGCAGCGCTTCGAGCGCCGCGTGATCAAGGAGCTCAAGGGCAGCTACCAGGGGCCGAAGAACGTCAAGGCGTCCGGCAAGGCGGTCGGCGTGAAGAAGAAAAAGACCGACAAGAAGGACGGGGCCAAGAAATCGGCCACCAAGACCGCACCCAAGCGGCGCGCCAACGCACCCAAGGCGGCGCCCCTGGTCAGCCAGGACGGCATGGCCCCGCTCAAGCGCAAGAAGCCGGCGGCGGAATGAGGATGTTGCCCCCTCTCCCGTTTACGGGAGAGGGTTGGGGAGAGGGTTGGGGAGAGGGGCGTAGCTGGATTGTCCTCTCCCCCAGCCCCTCTCCCACAGGTGGGAGAGGGGAGCATATAGGTCAGCGGTGAAACGAGAAGGGGGCCAGCAGGCCCCCTTTTTCTTTTGGCTCGAACCGATCAGGGCACGATCAGGATCTTGCCGTCACGCTCACCGCTGGCGGCCGCGGCCACCGCTTCCTTGATCTGCGCCACGCTGTAGGTGGCGGCGATGCGCGCCTTGAGCTTGCCGCTGGCGATCAGCTGGGTCAGCTCGCCGAACACCTTCATCTGCTCGGCCGGGGTGGCCTTCTGGAACCACTTGGCCAGCCAGAAGCCGCGCAGGGTTACGTCACGGAACACGAAGGAGGCTGCCGACACCTGGCACGGCTGGCCACTCATCAGACCGTAGTTCACCAGGGTGCCGCCCTCGCTGAGGCAGGCCGCGATGTGGTCGGTGGCCGGGCCGCCGATGGCGTCGATGCCGAGCATCAGCTTGGCGCCGCCGGTGGCCTCGCGCACGCGCTTGTGCAGGTCGGGCCCGTCTACCAGCACCACGTCGCCGCCCTCGGCCTGGACACCGGCCACCGCCGACTCGCGGCGCACCACGTTGATGGTTTTGAAGCCGCGCAGCTTGGCCAGCTGGATCAGGTAGCCGCCGACGCCGGAGTTGGCGGCGTTCTGGATCACCCAGTCACCGGGTTGCAGGTCGACGAACTGGCTGAGCAGCAAGGAGGCGGTCGGCGGGTTGATGGTCATCATCGCCAGCTGCTGCGGGTCGGCATCCGGTAGCGGGATCAGCTTGTCGGCCGGGGCGTTGAGGTGGGTCACCCAGGTACCGCAGCCCACCGGCAGCAGCACGGTCTGGCCGACCTTGAGGTGCTTGACGCCATCGCCAAGCTGCTCGACGCGGCCGACCCCCTCGTTGCCGCCGATGGCCGGCAGCGGCGGCAGCATGCCGTATTCGCCGGTCAGGGTGAGCACGTCGGACGGGTTGATCGGCGCGGCCAGTACCTTGACCAGAGCCTGGCCGGCGGCCAGTGGCGGCAGCTCCAGCTTGACCGCTTCGATCACGTCCTGCGGAACTTTTCCGCGGTGTTGGTATTCGGCTTTAAGCATGGCAGTTCTCCATCGGCTGAGAGCGCTGAGTCTAGCCGCAAGAGGCTGCCACCGGATGAATCGGCCGGCATATCCGCGAGTGATAGCACCCATTCGCGAGCAGCGCCTATGCTTGGCAGACTGACAGGGGGAACTGCATGTTTCGACGCGTCTGGCCGTGGCTGCTGGTGACACTGGCGCCCGTCTTACAGGCCGAGTCTTTGCGCGTGGGCTTTGGTACGCACAAGCCGCCTTATGTGTTCGAGGGCGAGCACCGTGGCCTGGAGTACGACATCGTGGCGGCGGCGGTGCGTGCTGCCGGGGATGAGCCGCAGGTGTACCACGCGCCGATGGAGCGCCTGCACCTGGCCCTCAGTCGTGGTGATCTGGATGGCATTGCCACCACCAATCCCTACAGCGGCATCGAGGCGTTCTACTCCGAGCCCTATATTCGTTGTCAGAACGTGGTCATGGCACTGTCGTCGCGTGGCTATCGCATTACCCGCATCGCGGATCTGCACGATTATTCGATCAGCAGCTTCCAGCGCGCCCGTTTTCTGCTGGGGCCGGCATTTCAGGCCATGGCCGAGGCCAACCCGCGTTACCGCGAGGAGGCGCAGCAGATCAACCGCAATCGCCTTCTGTACAGCGGGCGCATTGATCTGGTGGTTGGCGACCCGCGCATCCTGAGGTACTTCAACCACGAGGTCGCCGATCAGGTCGATATCCGTCAGCCGGTGACCCAGTACATGCTGTTCCCGCCGACGGCCTACAGTGTCGGCTTCCGCCTGGCCGAGCAGCGTGATCGCTTCGATCGCGGCCTGGCGGCGATCCGGGCCAGCGGCGAATACGCGCGCATCGAGCAGCGCTACGCGGATTATTGAGCGGGTTCAGAACTTCTCGCTGAGTCCCAGGTAGCGCCACTGGCCCACCGGCACCTTGGCCAGGCCGGTGCGGCCGAAGCGCAGGCGACGGATGCCCAGCACCTGCAGGCCGACGTGCTCGCACATGTAGCGCAGCTGCCCCGGTTGTACCGCCTTGATGGCGAAGCGCAGCCGCGTTTCGCTCTGCCAGCTGACCTTGCACGGCGGCAGGGTCGTGCCCTTGTAGCTGAAGCCGAAGCTCAGGCGCTTGATCCCTTTCTCGTCCAGGCTGCCGGCCACATCCACCAGGTATTCCTGTTCCAGCTCCGCACCTTTTTCCTTGAACAGGCGCTGCACCGCATGGCTCTGGCTGAACACCAGCAGGCCGCTGGCGTCGGTTTCCAGCGGGGTGAGCAGCTCCAGGCGACGCAGGTGGCGCTGCAGCGGCCGGATGCCGCTGGGGTCTTCGCTCCAGTGGTGCGCATGGCTGAGCAGCTGCTGGGTGGAGTTGGCGCCCAGGCCGCAACCGAGGCCGACCGGCTTGTGCAGCAGCAGGGTGACCGGTAACTGGGTTTCGGCCTTGGCGCCGGGCAGCAGCACCACTTGTTCGTGGGTTACCGGGTGCTGGGGTTCTTCCACCACCTGGCCGTCCACCGTGACCCAGCCCCCTTCGATGTACAGCTCGGCTTCGCGCCGCGAGCAGGAGGTGAGCTGGATCAGGCGTTTGGACAGGCGTTCGGCTTCGGTCATGGTGGTGGGTGTCACATCGGGAAATGAACGGCATTGTACCCGGCCTGGGGGCTTTGCCGGGATTGCGCTACAAGGTTAGCGACGGATCGGGATAACGACGATGAAACGAGCACTGCTGGCGCTGGCCGTGACGAGCCTGCTGGCGCTGACTCCGCCGGTCATGGCCGAGCGCAGCGAGCTGGGCGAATTGCAGCTGACCGAGGTGATCGGTGGTCTTGAGCATCCCTGGGCTCTGGCCTTCCTGCCGGAGGGGCAGGGCTGCCTGATCAGCGAGCGCCCCGGGCGTCTGCGCCTGCTGGATGTCCAGGGGCGCCTGCATCCGCCGCTGGGCGGCGTGCCGGCGGTGTTCGCCCGTGGTCAGGGCGGGTTGCTGGATATCGCGCTGTCGCCAAGCTTCGCCACCGATCGCCTGGTCTACCTAAGCTACGCCGAGGCGGACGACGAGGGGCAGCGGGCCGGCACGGCGGTCGGCTATGGTCGGCTGAAGGAGGACCTGAGCGCGCTGGAGGGGTTCCGGGTGATTTTCCGCCAGCTGCCAAAGCTCTCCGAGGGCATCCACTTCGGCTCGCGCATGGCCTTCGGTGCTGATGGCCAGCTTTACGTGAGCCTGGGCGAGAACAACCAGCGGGCCACCGCGCAGCAGCTGGACAAGCTGCAGGGCAAGCTGGTGCGCCTGCAGCTGGGCGGTGGCGTACCGGCGGACAACCCCTTCGTCGGCCGCGAGGGCGTACGCCCGGAGATCTGGTCCTATGGTCACCGTAACCCGCAGGGGCTGGCGCTCAATCCCTGGAGTGGCCAGCTCTGGCTGCATGAACATGGTCCGCGCGGCGGCGACGAGATCAATATCCCCCGGGCGGGGCGCAACTACGGCTGGCCGAAGGCAACTCATGGCATCAATTACAGCTTCCTGCCGATTCCCGAGGCCGAGGGCGCGACGGTGGCCGGCACCGAGCCGCCGCATCATGTGTGGGAGAAGTCCCCGGCGGTTTCCGGCATGGCCTTCTACAGCGCCGAGCGCTTTCCGGCCTGGCAGCACAGTCTGTTCATCGGGGCGCTGGCGGGGCAGGCGCTAATTCGCCTGCAGCTGCAGGGCGATCAGGTGGTGCATGAGGAGCGTCTGCTGCAGGACCGGGGCTGGCGCATCCGCGATGTGCGCCAGGGGCCGGATGGTTTTCTCTACCTGCTGACCGATGCACCGGACGGCAAGCTGGTTCGGTTGGGCCTGGTCTCAGGCCGATAGGGACTGACCAGGGGGGGATGCAGGCGGTGCTTTCCCCGGATTGCATCCGGGCTACGGTCCTTCTCCCCGGGAGAGGGGAAGAGCAGGCCGCGGTTCAGTGCGCTGCGGCCTCCATGGCCGACTCCGGCTCCTGGGCCGCCACCAGTTCGGGCGGCAATGGCTCGGTGACCACGCTGAAGTCGCTGATGCGGATGGCGCCGTGGCCTTCGCCCAGCAGATGGAAGGAGAAGGCCTTGCGCGTTTCCGGGTTGTCGAAGTCGAAACTCAGCTGGATGCTTTCACCGCGCTTGAGCTGTGGCAGCGGCGGTATCGCCAGGCTGTTGTCGCGGTCGAATTCCTTGGTCAGCAGGCGCAGGGCCGCGCCGTTGCGATCCAGGCGCACGGCCTCGATCTTCAGGGTCACGCGGGTACGGGTGCCCTTGGGCATTTCCAGATACTGGGCGCCGATCAGGTTGTCCGCCCACTCGTCACGCGACTCGGGCTTGAGGTCGATCCGTTCGCGGTTGGCGAACTGGTAGCGTTGGCCGATCTGGCCGCCGGTAATGGACTGGTCGAGCAGGTCCGCACGCTGGCTGACCAGGCGCGCCTGGCGGCCGGTAACCCGCCCCAGGTATTGGGATTCGGCGGCGATGAAGCGGGTGCTTTCATAACGCCGGCACACCTGCTGGAAGGTGCACTCGGTGAACACCTTGCCGTCGTGCTGGCGCAGCAGGCCGTTGGTGTAGGACATGATCTCGCGCGGCGTGGCGTAGTCGCGGAACAGCGAGCGTCCGGCAATATTGTCCGGCACCGGCAGGTCGAAGTAGTCGAGCACCGAGGCGGTCAGGTCGACATGGCCGTACACCCCGGGTTTAACCGCCGGCAGCTTGTCGCCCTCCGGGGCGAATACCAGGTTGAAGCCCCAGGCCGAGGCCAGGCGCACGTTCTCCAGGCCGTGGGATTCGTCGGAGGTGACGATCACCAGGGTGTCCTTGAGTACGCCCTGCTTTTCCAGCCCGGCGAGGAAGTCGGCCACGGCGTCGTCCAGGTAGCGGATGGCAGCCTGCTTGGCGGTGGGATAGCGCTCCAGATAGGCCTTGGGCGCGGAGTAGGGCTGGTGGGTGCCGACGGTGAGCAGGGTGAGCATCCATGGCTGCTGGTTCTGCCGCAGTTGCTGGACGTATTTCAGCGCGCCTTCGAAGTAGGCCTTGTCGTCCATGCCCCAGGGGAACTCCAGGTAGGGCTTGTTCTTGAACCAGTCGCGGCCATGGGTCTGCTGGAAGCCCATATGCGGCATGATCTGGTCCTTGGCCATGAAGCGCAGGCCGGCACCCTGCAGGAAGTGGGTGCGGAAACCCATCATGCCCAGTTGGTGCGGCAGGCACTGCTGGTTGCGGGTCTCGCTGGTCAGCAGCTCGACGCCCTTGGGGGTGCCGGAGTCCAGTTTCTCGTAGTCGCCGCAGAGCATCGCGTACAGGCCGCGAATGGTCTGGTGGTTGTGCAGCACATAGTCCGGCGTGGTCATGCTGCGCTCTGCCCATTGGCTCAGGCGCGGCATCAGGTCTTCCGCATAGGGGCTGCCGATCAGCTGGCGATTCTTGGCGATGTAGGCACCGGGGATGCCTTCGAGGGTGACGATCAGCACGTTGCGTGCCTTGCCGCCACCCGGCAGCAGCGGGGTGCCGGAGAGGTCGAGCTTGGTCAGGCCGTCGATGTCCGGCGGCAGGCCGGATTCTTCGCCGGCGTACCAGTCCTCGATGGCCACGCGGGCGCGGCTGGTGCTTTCGGCGAGGACCTTGTGCGGCAGGTTGAACAGTTGCCACTGGTCGTTTTCGCTGGGCGCCAGGTACTGGTCGGCGGCATGCCCCAGCAGCAGAAAGGCGGGCAGCGCGTAGGCGTAGCGAGACAGTCTCGGCCCCTGGCGGCGGCCGAGCAGCAGGCAGGCCAGCACCGCGACGGTCAGCGCACCTGCCAGCAGCGGATAGCGGATACCGCTGCCCTGGGTGGACTGGCTGACGAACTGCGGATCACTCAGGTACTTGAGGTCGCTGGGCTCGGGCATGCGCCCCACCGCATTGACCAGCTCGGCATTGCCCAGCAGCATCAGCGCCCAGGCCACGGCCAGCGGTGCAGCCAGCAGGGGGCGGCGATAGCTCAGCAGCAGGAGCAGGCTGCCGATGCCGAGGTCCGAGACATAGCCGGGCCAGCTCGACCAGCCCAGCCAGTAACGGCAGGCCAGGGGCAGGAGCAGGTACAGCGAGCCGAGCGCGACAAGCGACGCGGCGGGGTAAGGCAGCCAATGGCTGGAAGGGCGCACAGGAGCTCCTGAGATAAGGCAGCGAGAGTCCGTGTCATTCAGACAGGTGGAACCGGCCGAAGTTGCGGCGTGCCATGATTCTGAAACATGCCTGTGCTAGATGCCAGTGGCGCATGTAACCGGCTGTCTCGCGGGGTGTAGAATGCCCGCCTCTTCGAATTGGGTGACGAACATGGCTCTGATCGGGCGCTACAACTCTCTGCCGGTGGCCAAGCTGGCCGACTTCGGTCTCTACCTCGACGGCGGCGCCGATGGCGAGATCCTGCTGCCCAAGCGCTACATCCCCAAGGGCGAGCCTTGCGAGGTGGGCGACTGGCTCAACGTGTTCGTCTATCTGGACAGCGAAGATCGCCTGATCGCCACTACCGAGAAGCCCAAGGTGCAGGTCGGCGGCTTCGCCAGCCTCAAGGTGGTCGACATCAACCGCATCGGCCTGTTCTTCGACTGGGGCCTGTCCAAGGACCTGCTGATGCCGCACTCCGAGGAGAAGCGCCCGCTGCAGGTCGGCGATTACTGCGTGGTGCACGTCTACCTTGACCGCAGCCGGCGCATCACCGCTACCGCGCGTCTGGACCGCTATCTGGACAAGGTTCCAGCCAACTACCAGGTCGGCCAGGAAGTCGATCTGCTGGTGGTGGAACAGACCGATCTGGGCTTCAAGGCCATTATCAATGGTCAACACTGGGGCCTGATCCACAAGAACGAGGTTTTCAAGTTCCTTCGCGGCGGTTCCCAGGAGAAGGGCTTCATCAAGGAGCTGCGAGCCGACGGCAAGATCAGCCTGAGCCTGCAACCGGTCGGTCAGCAGGCGCGCGATGAGCTGTCCGAACAGATTCTCACCGCCCTGCGCGACGCCGGCGGCAACCTGGCGCTGTCCGACAAGAGCCCGCCGGAGGTGATCAGCAAGGCTTTCGGCGTGAGCAAGGGCAACTTCAAGAAGGCCATCGGCGGGCTGTTCAAGCAGGGCCTGATCCGCATCCACGAAGACCGTATCGAACTGGTCTGACTAGCGCGGCTCCTGGGCGCCCGGCAGCCAGCGTTGGTAGATGCGGCTGAAGCTGCCGTCGGCCTTCATCGCGTCCAGTGCTGCCTGCCAGCGCCGGACCACCGCGTCGTCGGTACCCGGCCAGAAGGTGATGTAACCCTCGGAACTGCGGTAGGGGTAGACCACTTCGACATCCTCCGGGACCAGGCCATCGACCTGCTGAGCCGCCTCGCCGCGGGCGTAGAAGCTCATGTTGTCGGCAACGATCAGTTTCACCCGGCCATGGCGCAGCATGCGAAACATCTGCTCGGGCTCGTTTACACCGAGCAGGTTGGGCATGCCGGCGGCGCTCAGCTCCTGGTAGGTGAACCAGTTGCGCGGCACCGCGATGGGGCCGACGTCATGCAGTTGCCTGGGGTCGTCGATCTTCAGTCCGGAGCCTTTCAGGCCGTAGTAGGCATCCTGCGCCAGCATGATCGGGCCTACCCATTTGAAGTGTGGCTCTCGCTCCGCCGTGCGGATGGTGACGAACAATGCGGTGCCGGGAGTGCGTTGCACGATGTGGTAGCCCCTCGACCAGGGCACCACCTGGATGCTCGCCGTCTCACCCAGGCGTTGCAGTAGGGCGCGCACCAGCTCGCTGGCCATGCCGTCGGCGATGCCGTTGTGCAGGAAGCTGATGGGGGCGTATTCCTCGGTGAAAAACTGCAGCTGCGCCTGTTCCGCACGGCCAGGTACGGCCAGTAAAAGGCAGGCCAGAAGCGGCAGGTATCGGAACATGCAGGCAGTCCACCGGAGTCTGTCTATCAGTGTGGGCGATTCAGCCGGCAGTGCAATGCGACTTTCTGCCCATCAGGGCTTGCGTGCCAGCAGCACGGCTCGCGTCGGTGACGGCAAACCCTCGACGGTGCGGCTGTGGTCGGTCGGGTCGAGGAAGTCGGGCAGGGACTGGAAGCGCATCCAGTCGGTGGCGCGCTGTTCCTCGACGCTGGTGGTGGAGACGTCGACGCAGCGCACGTCGACGAAACCGGCCCGGCGCAGCCACAGCTCCAGCGCCGGCACCGAGGGCAGGAACCAGACATTGCGCATCATCGCGTAGCGGTCCTCGGGTACCAGCACCTGCTGGGCGTCGCCCTCGACCACCAGGGTCTCCAGCACCAGCTCGCCGCCGCGCAGCAGCGTATCCTTGAGGTCGAGCAGGTGGTCGATGGGCGAGCGGCGGTGGTACAGCACGCCCATGGAGAACACGGTATCGAAGCCTTCCAGCTTGGCTGGGAGTTCCTCCAGCGCCAGCGGCAGGTGCCAGGCGGCAGCATCCGGCAGATAGTTTTTGACCGCGAGGAACTGGTTGAGGAACAGCCAGTTGGGATCGACGCCGACCACGGCCTCGGCACCCGCGCCGAGCATGCGCCACATGTAGTAACCGTTGCCGCAACCGACATCGAGGATGCGCTTGCCGGCCAGGTCCAGGTGCGGGGCCACCCGCGACCATTTCCAGTCCGAGCGCCATTCGGTGTCGATGTGCACGCCGAAGAGCTCGAAGGGGCCCTTGCGCCAGGGGATCAGGCCCTGCAGGGCCGTCTTCAGCGCGGCGCGGGTCGCCTCGTCGCAGGCGCCCTCCAGGCGCAGTGCCTCGCGCAGTTCGGCATGTTCGACGGGCAGCGTCGGCAGGGCCGCGACGGCGGCGAACCAGCGCTCCAGGTCGCCATGGCCGACGGCCAGCTTGGCGTCGAGCTGGCCGGGCAGGCCGGCGGTCCAGTCCTGCAGCGGTGTACCGGCCAGTTGCTGTTGCAAGGCGTCGAGGTCTAGGCGGGAGAGCATCATGGCAGGGCGATCAGCGAGGCGAAGTTGAGGCACTGGAACCAGGGCACGACCTTGGAGAAGCCGGCGGCCAGCAGACGCTCGCGGTGCTGCTCCAGGCTGTCGGGCTTCATCACGTTCTCGATGGCGCTGCGCTTCTGCGCGATTTCCAGTTCGCTGTAGCCGTTGGCACGCTTGAAGGCCAGGTGCAGCTCGCCGAGCAGCTCGTGCTCGGCTTCATCGGCAAAGCGCAGCTTCTCCGAGAGGATCAGCGCACCGCCCGGCAGCAGCGCCTGGCGGATGCGCGTGAGCAGCTCCAGGCGCTGTTCCGGAGCGACGAACTGCAGGGTGAAGTTGAGCGCCACCAGCGAGGCAGGCTGGAACTCCAGGGCGAGGATGTCAGCCTCGATCACTTCGACCGGCAACAGCTCCTGGAACATGGCGTCCTGGGCATGCAGGTACTCGGCGCAGCGCTCGACCATGGCAGGCGAGTTGTCCACCGCGATTACCCGGCAGTCGTCGCTGCGCACATGGCGGCGCAGGGCCTGGGTCACGGCGCCGAGCGAGCAGCCGAGGTCATACAGGGCGCTGTGCGGCTGGGCGAACTGCGCGGCGAGCACGCCGAGGTTCTCGACGATGGTCGGGTAGCCCGGCACCGAGCGCTTGATCATGTCCGGAAAGACCTTGGCCACGTCTTCGTTGAAGACGAAGTCCGGCACCTGGTCCAGGGGCTGGGCGAAGAGTCGGTCGGGCTGCTGTTTCACGGCGGTCGGTTCACGGCGGAAAAGTCCGGCATTCTAGCCAAGAGCGGGCGCCAACCCAACCGCGATGGGCGCCCTGGTTACTTGGACCAGTCTAGGCCGCTGTTTGGCGCGGGGCGGCCAGTGCCACCGCCGAGGCGGCGATGCCGAACTGGCCTAGCCAGTAGCTGAGGATGATGGCGTGGCGCGCGCCCTCGAACTGCGCGACGAAACGGTTGATGCCGATCAGGCTGTCCGACAGCACGAACAGCGCCGCACCGCCGGCCGCCAGCCAGGCCGAGCGCGGCGGCATCACGCCGACCCGCGCCAGGGCGCGCCAGAGCATGGCGCCGATGGCCAGGCTGTACAGCGCCACCGGCAGCAACAGCGGGCCCAGGCCAGCGCGGGCCAGGATGAAGAACATACCGCCGGCCGCCAGGGCGGCGATCAGCAGGTCGAGGGGTGCCAGGCGGCGGGTATCACCCAGATAGGCCAGCAGGTAGGCCAGGTGGGCGAGCAGGAAGGCGCCGAGGCCGAACACGAAGAGGTCCGCCGGCCACTGCAGCAGCATGTCGCCGAGCAGCGACAGGCACAGGCCGATGGAGATCCGGCGCCGATAGCCTCCGGCTGGCGCCTCGCGCAGCCAGACGAGCAGGGCCAGTATCGGCAGCGGCTTGCTGAGCAGGCATAGCCACGGCAGGTTCAGCTGCAGGCCGACGAGGAACAGGGCGACGCCGACCAGCGCGACGGTCAGGAGCAATGGACGCATGGCGGAACTCTCTTGTTGTTTGCAGCCAGTATGGCCACCAAGAGACCCGGCAGCAGTGCGCGGCATGCCAGCAGGGGTGGCTGATTGCGTCAGTGGCTACAGCCAGATGTCTTCCTGTCCGTCATTGGCTCTGATTTTCTGCAACACCTTCTCGGCCTCTTCGATATTGCGGCAGGCCAGTAGAAATCGATTTTTACCGGACTTGCGATTCCAGACCGCAGGGCTGCCTGCTTTGGTGATGATGATTTCGCAGTCGCCCAGGTTTCTGGGGAGGCGTACCCGCGCCACTGCATCCGCCTCAACGCACGCTGATCTGGCAATCGACGGTCTTGGCCGGCGCGACTTCCACTTCCCAGGGGCGACGGTAGTGCATCAGCAGTCGGCCTTCGCCCGCCTGGTAGACCTGGTAGCGCCAGCTGGACTGCCCGGCGGCGCCAACCACGCCGGCATTCTCCGGTGTGGTGTAGACCTCCTGGCCCAGGCTGCGCAATACACCTGGCGCGGCGTCCTCCACCACCCAGCGAAAACCGGTGGTGGGGTTGCTCGGCAGGGTCACGGTCAGCGTTTGCCCGCTGTGCAGCTGCATCGGGCAACGGCCCAGCTGTTTTTCCCCAACGCTGACGCTGGGCTTGGGCTGCGTGGTGCAAGCGGCCAGCAGGGCGAGGCTGCAGGGCAGCAGCAGGCGATAGGCACGGTTCATGGCGGACTCCTGTCGATCGAAAACCCGCACAGCATAGCCGCTGCTTTCGGGTGCCGGCGAGGGCTGCAGGCGGCGATGAGCTGCTCCATGGCTAGCCGAACAGCACCTTGGCCACATCGGCGTAGCGTTTGGCGAAGTGCACGGTGAGGCCTTCCCTCAGGTAGTCCGGCAGTTCCGCGAAATCGCCGCGGTTGGCTTCCGGCAGGATCAGCTCGAAGATTTTCTGCCGGCGCGCGGCGATCACTTTCTCGCGCACGCCACCGATGGCCAGCACCTGGCCGGTCAGCGACAGCTCGCCGGTCATGGCCACGCCCTTTTTCGGCGCCTGCTGGCGCGCCAGGGAGAGCAGGGCGCTGGCCATGCTGATGCCGGCGCTGGGGCCGTCCTTGGGCGTGGCGCCGTCCGGCACGTGCAGGTGGACGAAGGCCTGGTCGAAGAAGGTCGGATCACCGCCGTACTGCTTCAGATTGGCTGTGACGTAGCTGTAGGCGATTTCCGCCGACTCCTTCATCACCTCGCCGAGCTGGCCGGTGAGCTTGAAGCCGCGGTTGAGTGTGTGGATACGCGTGGCCTCGATCGGCAGGGTGGCGCCGCCCATGCTGGTCCAGGCCAGGCCGGTGATGATGCCGGTGCCGGACAGTACCTGCTCGCCGCGGAACAGCGGCATGCCGAGGTAGCTTTCCAGGTCCCTGGGGCCGATCTTCACCGGCTTGCCGGGCTCGTCGAGCAGCTTCACCACCGCCTTGCGCACCAGCTTGCCCAGCTGTTTCTCCAGCTGGCGCACGCCGGCCTCGCGGGCGTAGCCCTCGATCACCGCCTTGAGTGCGGCGTCACTGATGCTCAGCTGGGATTTCTTCACCCCGGCCTTGTCCAGCTGGCGCGGCCACAGATGGCGCTTGGCGATGGCCAGCTTCTCCTCGGTGATGTAGCCGGACAGGCGGATCACCTCCATGCGGTCGAGCAGCGGACCGGGAATGGAATCCAGGGTATTGGCGGTGCAGACGAACAGCACCTTGGACAGGTCCAGGCGCAGGTCCAGGTAATGGTCGAGGAATTCGACGTTCTGCTCGGGATCGAGGGTTTCCAGCAGCGCCGAGGCCGGGTCGCCCTGGTAGCTGGCACCCATCTTGTCGATCTCGTCGAGCATGATCACCGGGTTCATCACCTCGGCTTCCTTGAGCGCCTGCACCAGCTTGCCGGGCATGGCGCCGATGTAAGTGCGGCGGTGGCCCTTGATCTCTGCCTCGTCGCGCATGCCGCCGACGCTGAAGCGGTAGAACGGCCGGCCGAGGGATTCGGCGATGGACTTGCCGATACTGGTCTTGCCCACGCCGGGCGGACCGACCAGCAACACGATGCTGCCGGCGATCTCGCCCTTGAAGGCGCCGACGGCGAGGAACTCGGTGATGCGCGCCTTGATGTCGTCCATGCCGGCATGGTGCTTGTCCAGCACCTGGCGGGCATGGCCGAGGTCGAGCTTGTCTGCGCCGAACACGCCCCAGGGCAGGCTGGTGGCCCAGTCCAGGTAGTTGCGGGTTACCGCGTACTCCGGCGAGCCGGTTTCCAGAATGGCCAGCTTGCCCAGCTCCTCGTCGATGCGCTTCTGCGCCTGGGTGGGCAGGGTCTTGCCGGCCAGGCGCGCGCGGAACTCGTCGGCGTCGGCGCTGCGGTCGTCCTTGGTGATGCCCAGCTCCTGCTGGATCACCTTGAGCTGCTCCTTGAGGAAGAACTGGCGCTGGTGCTCGCCGATCTTGCGGTTGACCTCGGCGGACAGCTCCTTCTGCAGGCGCGCCACTTCCACTTCCTTGCGCAGCAGCGGCAGCACTTTTTCCATGCGCCGCAGGATCGGCACGCAGTCCAGCACCTCCTGCAGCTCGGCGGGGCTGGCGGTGGTCAGCGCGGCGGCGAAGTCGGTGAGCGGCGACGGATCGTTCGGGCTGAAGCGGTTGAGGTAGTTCTTCAGTTCTTCGCTGTACAGCGGGTTGAGCGGCAGCAGCTCCTTGATCGCGTTGATCAACGCCATGCCGTAGGCCTTGACCTCGTCACGCGGGTCGGCCGGGCTTTGCGGATAGTCCACCTCGGCCAGGTAGGGTGGGCGGTGGCGCTTGAGCCAGCCGCGAACGCGCACCCGGCTCAGGCCCTGGGCGACGAACTGCAGCTTGCCATCGCCTCGGCTGGCATGGTGCACGCGCACCAGGGTGCCGTGCTCGGGCAGGCTGGCGGTGTCGAAGTGGCGTGGGTCGGTCACCGGCTGGTCGACGTAGAACAGCGCCAAGCACTTGTGCTCGGTATTGGCCACCAGTTCCAGGGTCTCGGCCCAGTGCTCGTCGTTGACGATGACCGGCAGCACCTGTGCGGGGAAGAACGGGCGGTTGTGGATGGGAATGACGTACAGCTTGTCCGGCAGGTTCTGGCCGGGCAGGGCAAGGCCACTGGTCTTGGCTTCGATAATTTCCGGCGTGTTGTCCTGGTCGTTCATGGCGCACCCTCGGTTGTGGGGTGCTAGATGGGGCGAGGCGCCGGTGATTTCAACCGTGGCCCAGGCAGGTACCCTGCAGCAGTCGTTCGATCGGTGGAGTGAGCAGGGCGAAGCACTCGGCCGGGCCAAGGCTGGGCTGGCGCGCCTCGATCAGGTCACTGCGCAGGCGCGCCAGCAGATCATGCAGTTGCTGGTCGGCGTTGCTGGCGGCAATACGCTGACACAGTTCGCGCATCTGCTCCTGCAGTGCAGGTGGACACTGACTGTAGTTGGCAGCGCGCACCGCCAGGCCTCGCAGTCGGGCCAGCTCCTCGAGGTGGCGGCAAGTGCTGGCGAGGCCGCGTACGGCGCCATGCTCGCGTGTGGCCAGGCGTTCTTCGAGGGTGTCGATCACCTGCAGCAGCGCCTCGATGACCTGGCAGTGGGTTTCGAAGTCGGCTGGCTGCATGCGCAGCGCCGGCCATTCACGGTGCAGTGGCGCCAGCTCCAGGCTTTCTCCCGGCCAGTTCAGCCACAGTTGGTCGAGCTGGCGGGCCAGGGCATTGCGTTGGCTCACCGCGACTATGTCCTGCTGGGCACCCAGGCCGCGGTGCTTCTGCAGGGCACGCAGCAGCTCCAGGCTGCGTTGCAGGCACTGCCCTTCAAGCTGGTCGAGGGTGGCGCGATGAATCTGCGCAGCGCGACGGGTCAGGAGTTGGCCCAGGATCAACAGGCTCAGAGCAAGGGCAAGGGCGAAAAGCAGTTCGGGGCTCATCTGGCGGGCTCATGGTCAGGGCATGTGACGAGCAGCTGCAAGAGCCCTGCCAGTGGCCGATGCGGCAGTGTTGCGCGCTGCGCTGCTGATCGTTGCGCGCGACGCACCGTGGGCGTGCAGTGGGTTGCCTGGGCTCGCTCATTTGGTGCGAAGTAACGGCGCCCTGGTCGTGCGGATGTCGGCATCCATCCGTCGCAACCTTGTGTCGAGGGCCTGTTGCAACTTAGTGCAACCCGATAAAGTGCCGGCTTACCCAAACCGGTAACGAGAATGCTCAACGCCCGTCTGCTGCGCCTGGACGACCAGGCGCACGAACATGCCCACGACTACCACCAGCTGGTGCTGTCTCTTTCCGGCCGCGCGGAATTCGAGGTCGATGGCTGCGGTGGCGAGGTTTGCCGCATGCGTGCCTGCCTGGTGCCGGGCGATGCCGAGCACCAGTTCGCCGGCATGGGCGACAACCGCATGCTGATCCTCGATCTGGACGAGCGCGACACCTCGCCGGAAGACCTCAGCCTGCTCGCCGAGCTGTTCGAGAGCCCGCGCTACCCGACCCTGGACGCCGATTTCCAGAACCTGCTGAGCTACGCCGGCGCCGAGCTGGCGCGCTACGGCAGCGACCCGCACCTGGCCCGCGCCCTCGGTGGTGTGCTGCTGCGTGCACTGCACCTGCGTCTGTTCGGCGAGCGTGGCCGCAGCGCCGTGGCCGGCCTGGATATCGGCCGCCTGGACGCCTATATCGTCGAGCACCTGGCGCGGCGCATCACGGTGATCGAGCTGGCCCAGGTGGCCTGCCTCAGCCCCAGCCACTTCCATGCCCAGTTCAAGGACAGCGTGGGCCTGACCCCGCACCAGTACCTGCTCAAAACCCGCCTCGACCATGCCGCGCGCCTGCTGCGTGAGAGCCCGCTGCCGCTGGTGCGGATCGCCGAGGAGTGCGGTTTCTCCAGCCAGAGCGCGCTGACCACGGCCATGCGCCGCTACCTGGGGCTGACCCCCAAGCGCCTGCGCGGCCTGCAGTAGAGGTCATTTCCCCTCTCCCTTTGGCAGAGGGGCCAGGGGTGAGGGTGTTCAGGCCACTCGCTGCCTCCCTCGCCCCAGGCGCTGCTCAATCGCCAGTCGCCACGGGGCGCGCCGGGTCGGTGATCCATTCGCTCCAGGAGCCCGCGTACAGGGGCGCCAGCGGGTAGCCGGCGAGGCTCAGGGCGAACAGGTTGTGGCAGGCGGTGACGCCTGACCCGCAGTAGGCCACCAGCGACTCCACCGGCCGTGTACCGCGCAGGGCATCGAAGCGCGCGCGCAGCTGCTCGGCGGGGAGCAAGCGCCCGTCGGCGCCCAGGTTGTCAGTGAACGCCGCGCACTGCGCGCCGGGGATATGCCCGGCCACCGGGTCCAGCGGCTCCACTTCGCCGCGGAAGCGCGGCAGGGCGCGGGCGTCCAGCAGGGTCAGATCACCGGCCCCCAGGCGTTGCTGTAGCTGGGTGGCGCTCAGCAGCAGCGCGCCGTCCGGCTGGCCGCTGAAGCTGCCCGCCCGCTGCGCAGGCATGTCGGTGGTCAGCGCCAGGCCGGCTGCCTTCCAGGCCTTGAGGCCGCCGTCGAGCAGCCATACGCCGTCGCGTTTGCCCAGCCAGGCCAGCAGCCACCAGGCGCGCGCGGCAAAGGCGCCGGGGCCGTCGTCGTACAGCACGACGGTCGAGTCGTTGTCGATGCCCCAGCTGCGCAGCCTGTCCACGAGCATCTGCGGATCGGGCAGCGGGTGGCGGCCGGTCACGCCCTTGACCACGGGTGCCGACAGGTCGCGCTCCAGGTCGGCGTAGTGTGCGCCGGGCAGGTGCCCTTCGGCATGGCTGCGGGCGCCGTAGTCCGGGTCTTCGAGGGCGAAACGGCAATCGAGGAGCACCAGGTTCGGCTCCTGCAGGCGAGTGTGCAGGTCGGTGGCGCTGATCAGCTGGGCGAGCGGCATGGGAACTCCTGTGTCGAAATCGTGACTATGGGCATCATAAAGACAGCTTTCCATAACCAGAAGCGAACCCCAGGCGGTTCGCCGTGTGAGGTAGTCACCATGCTCAGCCTGCAACCTGCCATCGAAAGCGCCAACCTGGCCCGCCGTGTCGGCGTGGTCCTGGGGTCGCTGCTGGCCACCTTCTATTACTGCAGCAAGGTGCTGCTGCGTGCCCTGGTGGGGCGCCTGCGGCGCGCCGATGTCGATCGCTATACCCGGCGCTGGTCGGGCCTGCTGCTGCGCCTGGTGCGCATGCACCTGAGCGTGCACGGGCAGATGCCGGACTTCAATGACGGGCGGCGCTACATCCTGCTCAGCAGCCACGCCAGCCACTACGACATTCCTGCCAGCTTCGTCGCCCTGCCGGGCTCGATCCGCATGCTGGCGAAAAAGGAGCTGTTCGGCATCCCGATCTTCGGCGCGGCGATCCGCGCCGCCGAGTTCCCTTCGGTGGACCGGCATAACCGCCAGCAGGCGGTGAAGGATCTGGAACAGGCGCGGCGCATGATGGAGAGCGGCATCGTCTTGTGGGCGGCACCCGAGGGCACGCGCTCGAAGGATGGTCAGCTGCTGCCGTTCAAGAAAGGCTGCTTTCACTTGGCCCTGGATACCAATGCGATCATCGTGCCGATGGTCTTTCGTGGCATCCACGAGGTGTTGCCGGCGCGCACCTGGCGCTTCAACCTGGGCCAGCCGGTGCAGCTGCACATCGGCGCGCCGATCGATGCCAGCCGTTTCAGCCCCGAGCAGTTGCCTGAGCTGATGGCGCAGACTCGCCAGAGCATGCAGGCGCTGCTCGGCGAGCCGCAGTCCAGCGCACCGCGGGAGCGGTTGACCGGTCAGCCGGCATGAAAAAGCCCGCCTAATGGCGGGCTTTTTTTGTCCCTCTCCCGGAGGGGGGAGGGTCAGCGAATCTTCAGCTTGCCGATCCGATCGTTGTCCAGGCTACCCAGGTACAGGTAGTCGCCCACCGGCTTCACCGAAGTCACCATGCGCAGGTGAGTGCCGCTGGTGTCGTGCAGGCTCTGCACGATCTCGCCCTGCTCGTTGAGGGCGATGGCCAGGCCGTAGGAGGCCGGTTTCGGCCACAGCGCGCGTGGCAGCTTGGCCAGCTGGGCCTTGATCCACGGCTGGTTCTGCAGGAAGTCGGCATCTGCCTTGCGTGGGGTTGGCAGGGCCACCCAGAAGGTGCCGGCGCGGTCGCCCTGCAGGTTGTCCGGCATACCCGGCAGGTTGTCGGCGAACAGGTCGTGAGTGCCGGCCTTGTTGCCCTTCAGCCAGTAGCGCTGGATGCGGTAGCGGTAGGTCTCGTTGACCAGCACGAAGTCCTCGTTCTGCGACAGCGCCACGCCGTTGGCGAAGTACAGGTCCTTGAGCAGCACTTCAGTCTTGCCGCTGGCCGGGTCGAACACCATCAGGCGGCCATAGGGACGGCCTTCGAGCAGGTCGAGCAGGTAATCGGGCTGCTGGAACTTGCTGGAGGCGTCGGTGAAATAGATGCGCCCGTCGCTGGCGATGTCGAGGTCATCGGTGAAGGCGAAGGGTACGCCGTCGGCCGCGGTGGCCAGCACTTCGATCTTGCCGGCCGGGTCGATGCGCAGCAGGCCCTTGTAGGCGTCAGCCAGGACCAGGTTGCCCTGCGCATCGAAATCCATGCCCAGCGGGCGGCCACCGGTATTGGCGAAGGTCTCGACCTTGCCGTCGGCAATGCGCACTACACGGCCGTCATGCAGGCCGGCATAGACCCGGCCCTGAGCGTCCACGGCGGTGTCTTCCGGGCCGTGGATCTGCCCCTGGGCCAGCAGTTCTGCCTTCATCAGGGTGTCGTTGGGCTCCAGCACGCCGGTCATCAGCGGTGCCGGCTGCGGTTGCCAGGCCAGCGGCTGGATGGGGCTGGGGGTGATGGCGAGATAGCCGGCAGCACCGGCAATGGCGATGGCCAGCAGACCAAGGAGTTTCTTCATTGTTGTTCGTCCCTGTGGTGAGGTGGCGGCAGTGTACACGCCGTCGCCATGCCGGGCATGAATGCCCCGCATCAGCGCCGCCCATATATACTGCGCGGCATTGATCAAGGAGTGCCGCGTGGCCATCGATATTCAGTGGATTCTCGACGACGCCAGTCTGGCGCGTCACTGCGCCGAGTGGCGCAAGCTGCCATACGTCGCCCTCGACACCGAGTTCATGCGGGTCGACACCTTCTATCCCATCGCTGGTTTGCTGCAGGTCGGTGACGGCCAGCGGGCCTACCTGATCGACCCGCTCGAAGTGAAGGACTGGGCGCCGTTCGCCGAGCTGCTGGAAGACCCGGCGGTGACCAAGGTGCTGCACTCCTGCAGCGAGGACCTGGAAGTCTTCCTGCGCCTGACCGGTGCGCTGCCGGCTCCGCTGTTCGACACCCAGTTGGCGGCCGGTTACCTCAATATCGGCTTCTCCATGGGCTATTCGCGCCTGGTGCAGACCGTGCTTGGCATCGAGCTGCCCAAGGGCGAGACCCGCTCCGACTGGCTGCAGCGCCCGCTGTCGGAGACCCAGGTCAGTTACGCCGCCGAGGATGCCCAGCACCTGGCCGAGCTGTACCAGGTGCTGCTGCCGAAGCTGTCGGCGGACAAGCTGGCCTGGATTCTCGAAGACGGCGCCGAACTGGTCGCCAACCTGCGTCGCGAGATCGACCCGGACGAGGCCTACCTGGAGGCCAAGTTGGCCTGGAAGCTGTCGCCCCAGCAGCTGGCCGTGCTGCGCGTCCTGTGCGCCTGGCGCGAGCGTCAGGCGCGGGCACGCAACCAGCCGCGCAACCGTATCCTGCGTGAGCATTCGCTGTGGCCGCTGGCGCGCTTCCAGCCGGACAACACGGTGGCCCTGGCACGCATCGAGGACATGCATCCGCGCACCGTGCGCCAGGATGGCGAGACCATTCTCAAACTGATCCGCGAGGCTGCCGCGCTGCCGCCCGAGCAGTGGCCCGAGGCACTGCCCATGCCGCTGCCGCTCGAAGCCGGCGCCCTGCTGAAGCAGTTGCGCGCGGTGGGCCAGCGCGAGGCCGAGCGCTTGCAGATTGCCCCCGAGCTGATGCTGCGCAAGAAATCCCTCGAAGCCCTGCTCAAGAGCGGTTTCCCCGACGGCCCCTGGACGCTGCCGGACAACCTGCGCGGCTGGCGCCGCGAACTGATGGGCCAAGCCCTGCTGGACGTACTGCAATGAAGAAGATCTGCTCCATCTACAAAAGCCCGCGCAAGAACGAGATGTACCTCTACGTGCTCAAGGCCGAGGCCCTGAGCCGCGTACCGGAAGGTCTGCTGGCCGCCTTCGGCGCCCCGCAGCTGTGCTTCGAGATGATCCTCACCCCGGAGAAGAAGCTGGCTCGCGAGGACATCCACCAGGTGCTGGAGAACCTCGACAAGCAGGGTTACCACCTGCAGATGCCGCCGCCGGAAGAGGAATACATCCAGCACCTGCCGGAAGAGCTGCTGCGCCGCAACGACCCGGTGTGACGCCGGTGCGCATCCTCCTGCTGGAGCACGACCACGCCAGCTACGCCGAGCTGCTGCGCGCTGCCGCGCCGGAGTTGCAGCTGGTTGCGGGCGAGCAGGCCAGTAGCGAGCAGGCCAGCGCCTGCCCGCTCTGGCTCGGCCAGCCGGACCTGTTGCTGCCGTTGCTGCGTCAGAGTCTGCGCCCGGCCTGGCTGCAATCCACCTGGGCCGGTATCACCCCGCTGCTGGGCAGCGACCTGCCGCGTGACTACCGCCTGAGCCGCGCGGTCGGCATCTTCGGCCAGCCGATGGCCGAGTACGTGCTGACCTACCTGCTGGCCCACCGGCGGCGCCTGCTGGCGCGTCTGGCCAGCCAGGTCGAGCAGCGCTGGGATAACCAGCCGCCGCCCAGTCTGCGCGGCTGCAAGGTGCTGATCGTCGGCGCCGGCGATATCGGCCGCGAGGTGGCGCATCTGCTGGCGCCCTTCGGCGTGGAGTTGCGCGGCATCGCCCGCGAGCCGCGACCGATCGCGCCTTTCGCCGAGGTGCATGGCCTCGATGCGCTGGCCACGCAGGCGGCCTGGGCCGATTGCCTGGTCAACCTGTTGCCGGACACCCCGGCCACCCGTGACCTCTACGATGCTGCGCTGTTCGCGCGTATGCGCGGCGAGGCACTGTTCATCAATTGCGGACGCGGCGGGGCGGTGGTCGAGGCCGACCTGGTGGCGGCCCTGCGCAGCGGCCTGCTGGCCGGCGCGGTGATCGATGTGTGCCGCGAGGAGCCGCTGCCGCCCGGCCATCCCTTCTGGGACGCGCCGCGCCTGCTGCTCACCGGGCACAGCTCGGCGCCGACCGAACCGGCGGCGTTGATCGCGCTGTTCCTCGACAACCTGCAGCGCTACCGCGACGGCCAGCCGCTGCGCGGCGAGGTGGATTTCGTCCGCGGGTACTAGCCGCCCTCAGTAGCTGAAGCGTCGCAGCATGCCCTGCAGGCGTCCGGACATGCCCTGCAGCGCCTTGATGGCCTGGACGATGCTGCCCTGGGCGGCGGAGTTCTCTTCGACGATCTGCGCCACTCGCTCGACGTTTGCCGCCACCTGCTCGCTGGCGGCGCGCTGTTCCTGTAGAGAGGTGGAGATCAGGTTGACCGCGTCGAGCGATTCGCTCAGGGCCTCGCGAATGTCCTGCATCGCCGTGCCAGCCTGCTCCACCAGCCGCGTGCCACTGCCCAGGCGTTCGCGGCCCAGGCCCATGCTCGTACGAGCCTGCTCCACGCCGCCCTGGATGGAGTCGACCAGGGCGATGATCTCGGTGGTTGACTGCGCGGTACGGCTGGCCAGGCTGCGCACCTCGTCGGCGACCACGGCAAAGCCGCGGCCCTGTTCGCCAGCGCGGGCGGCCTCGATGGCGGCATTCAGGGCCAGCAGGTTGGTCTGTTCGGCGATGCCCTTGATCACGTCGACGATGGCGCTGATGTTGGCGGACTGGTCGGCCAGCTGTTCCAGGTCGGCCGAGCTGCGTCTGACCAGCTCGGCGATGCTGTGCATCTCCTCGATGGCGGCTGCGGTCACTTCAAGGCCCTGATCGCTGAGACTACCGGCTTTCTCGGCCCTGTCGCGGGTTTGCTGGGCGTTTTCGGCGATCTGGCTGATGCTCACCGCCATCTGTTCCATGGTGGCGGCGATGGCCGAGGCCGTATCGCTCTGTACGTTGGCGCTGTTGAGAACCTGCTCGGAGGAGGCGGCCAACTGCAGGGAAGCGGTTTCGATCTGCTCGGACGCCTCGCCGATATTGCCGATCATGTCGCGCAGGCCATGGTGCATGCGCTGTACCGATTTCATTACCCCGGTGCTCGCCCGCTCCAGGCCGGCCTGGCTGTCCAGTTGGCCGGCGGCGATGCGCGCGCTGATGGCTTCCAGCTCGCCCGGTTCGGCGCCCAGTTGCTGGCGTAGCAGGCGGGCGAAACATAGCGCCTGGGCGGCGCCGATCAGCAGGGCCAGCAACAAGACACCCAGGCTCACCCTGAGATTGCTGGCGTAAGCCGCCTGGCCCAGGTCGTACTGGCGTCGTGCCTCGCCGAGCTGAACCTCGATCAGTTCGGCAAACTTGTTCGACAGCGGGTCGATCAGCGGGTAGAGGCGCTGGTCGGCGAATTGCCTCAGCCCTTCACGCTGGTCCTGGAGAAGCAGGGCTTGCAGCTGATCCAGCGGTGTCTCGGTGGCGGCCATCAGGGGTGTTATCTCGGCAATCAGCTGCTGCTCCTCGGCGATCAGTTGCGTGGCCAGGTAGGCCTGCCAGGTCTGCTCGATATCGTCGCGGGCCTTGGCGATCAGTTGCTGTGCGGAATGGGGGGCGAGAGTACCGCTATTGGCCTTGTGCGTGGCATCGACGATGTTCACCGCGTAGAGGTCGGCAATCAGCTTGAGGTCGCGTAGCGGCACCACACGGTCCAGGTAGACGGTTTCCAGCCCCTGTACCGTGGATCTGAGGCCACTCAGGCCGAGTAGGCCGACCAGCAGCAGGCTCGAGAGCAGCGTGCCGATCAGCAGGAACAGATGGGTTCTGATCTTCCAGCTTTTCATGAGGCTCGTCCTTGACTAGGCAGAAACTGGCCAGGGGCCATGACAGGAGAAAGCCTAGATCAGTTCGGCGAAAATCTGGTTTATTGGTCAGTAAAAATCTCGGCCAGTCCGACCGGCAGTCGCGCCTGCTTGGCCGCGCTGGCGCCAGGGGCTAGACTGCCGCGCCTTTAGCCGCTGTACTGATTGCCATGGCCGCCATCGTTCAACCCTTCTGGAAACGCAAGACCCTCGCCCAGCTCGACCAGGACGAGTGGGAGTCCCTGTGTGACGGCTGCGGCCTGTGCTGCCTGCAGAAGCTGGAAGACGAGGACGATGGCAGCGTCTATTACACGCGCATCGCCTGCAAGCTGCTGGACCTCAAAACCTGCCGCTGCAGCGACTACGCCAATCGCCGCCAGCACGTTCCGGATTGCGTCCAGCTCACCCCGGCCCAGGCCGATGAGTTCAAGTGGTTGCCGCCGACCTGCGCCTATCGTCTTGTCAGCGAGGGCAAGGACCTGCCGCTCTGGCACCACCTGGTCTGCGGCGACCCCGATGCCGTGCACCACGAACGTATCTCCCAGTCCGGGCGCATGCTCGCCGAAGGCAGCGTGGCCGAGGATGACTGGGAGGATCATCTGATCTTCCGCGCCGGCTGATTTTTCTCTGTCGACGCCTGTCCAAGGCTGTTCAATCTCACCGCATGGAGCTTCTCGATGTCCGCCCGTCGTTCGCTGCTGACCGCTACCTTACTGCTTGGCATGAGCTCACCGCTGTGGGCGGCCAAGCGGGTCGACCTGGACTACCAGGTGAAATTTCTGCCGGAAAGTGATCAGGCCGAAGTCAGCCTGACTCTGGAGAAGGGCGAGGCCGTTCAGAGACTGGCCTTCAACCTGGGCAGCAAGGGCTACTACAGCGACTTCAGCGCCGACGGTACCTGGACCCAGGACGGCCCCGAGAGCGGCACCTGGCTGCCGGGCAAGGGCAAAAGCAGCCTGATCTACAAGGTGCGTATCAGCCACCCGCGTGCCAATGACACCTTCGACGCGCGCATGACACCGGATTGGGCCCTGCTGCGCGGTGATGACCTGGTACCCAGCGCGCGCCTGAGCAAGGATGACAAGGTTGAGCTGGTCGCACGCCTGCAGTTCGAACTGCCCAAGGGCTGGAACGGCATCGAGACCGGCTGGCCCAAGATCGGCGAGAACAAGTTCCGCATCGACAATCCGTCGCGCCAGTTCGACCGCCCGACGGGCTGGATCCTGGCCGGCAAGATCGGCAGCCGTCGCGCCCAGCTCGGCGACACCGATGTGACCGTGGCCGCGCCGGTGGGCGAGGGCATGCGCCGCATGGACATCCTGACCCTGCTGACCTTCGTCTGGCCCGAGGCCCAGGCCGTTTTCCCGCGCGACCCGGCCAAGCTGCTGATCGTCGGCGCCAATGATCCGATGTGGCGCGGCGGCCTGTCGGCACCCAACTCGATCTTCTTCCACGCTGACCGACCGCTGGTCAGCGAGAATGGCACCAGTTCGCTGGTCCACGAACTGGTACACGTGTTCAGCCGTATCCGTGACACCGACGAGAGCGACTGGATCAGCGAGGGCCTGGCCGAGTACTACGCCATCGAACTGGTGCGCCGCGCCGGTGGCATGAGCGAGGATCGCTACCAGTCCATTCGCAAGAAACTGGTGGGCTGGAGCAAGAAGGTCGACAGCCTGCGCACCGACGACTCCACCGGGCCGGTCACTGCGCGCGCTGTGCTGCTGCTGCAGGAGCTGGACCGCGAGATTCGCAAGAACACCGACAACCAGCGTTCGCTGGATGATGTCACCCGCGGCCTGATGCGTCTGGACAAGGCCAGCACCAAGGATTTCATCGAGATCAGCGAGAACGTCATGGGGCGTGGCTCCGAGGTGCTCGATAGCAAGCTCCTGCGCTGATTGGTGCAGTCACGTAACTGAAACAGCTTCTTCATCCACTCGTCACGGTACTACGGCAACTTGCTCGGCCATTACAACAGCCATCAGGAGTTGCCATGTCCATCCTCAAGCCTCTGTCCGTCGCCTTGGTTGCCGCGACTCTCGCCGCCTGCGCAGCGCCCATGTCAGTGCCCAAGCCGGAGCCGCTGAACAATGAGGACTGGTACCAGGTCCGTAGCGAGACGCAGGTGTTCGTTTTCGACGATTACCAAGTGTTCAAGGACTTCCTCTCCAGCGGCCAGGCACCGAATACGCGCGCGCTGGAGGAGAAGGACCCGATCGGTGGTCAGGAAGTCATCCTGGCCCTGCGTGCCGAGGACCAGGGCAAGCCGCTGGACAAGATCGCCGCCTACCGCTTCTATAAGTTCGCTCAGGTGCCGGCCCATCCCTTCTACGGCGAAGTACGCCAGGATGGCAATATCTACGTGTTCAAGCGCTACGGCGACATGCAGGATATGATCAAGCTGGGTGAGCCGATCTTCCGCTACACCGACATCGGCGGCGGTCCAGAGGGTAAGACCGTGACCTACGGTCTGGGCAAGGAAGAAGGGCGTCCGGACGAGACCATCGCCCAGTTCAAGAAGAACCACATGCTCTGATCGTTCGGCAGGCAGTAAGGCGCCCGCTCAGCTGAGCGGGCGTTTGCGTTTCAGGCGTCCGGTTTGCTCTTGAGCAGTGCTTCAAGGCCGGCCAGGGCCTTGTGCGTGACCTTGCTGGTCCGAGCCGGCGGTCGCTGCTTCCTCTTTCTGGTAATGCAGGTCGACCTGGCGCTGGTGCTCGTTGTCGTGGCAGTACAGGCACAGCAGCTCCCAGTTGGAGCCGTCTTCCGGATTGTTGTCGTGGTTGTGGTCGCGATGGTGCACGGTCAGCTCGCTCAGGCGCTTGCCGCTGAACTCGCGGCCGCAGCGCCCGCAGATGTGCGGGTACATCTTCAGCGCCTTCTCGCGATAACTGGTCTCGCGCCGGCGCTGGGCCTCGGCGAGGATCTGGTCGAGCTTGTTCATGCGGGTGCCTATGGTCGGTTGGCCGATGGTTACCGGGGAAGGCTGCCAGAATAGAGGGAAAGCCCAAAAGGGTGGAGGCCTGTCATGCGCTCGTTGTATTTCTTCGCCTGTCTGTTGCTGCTGCCGGCTGCGCAGACCCTGGCCCAGCCGCCAGGTCTGCCTGGCACCGCCACGCCCCAGCCCTATGCACAGCCGCAGATCCGCACTCTGCCGGCCGCTCCGCGCAGTAGTCCACCGCTGCAGGTGCGGCCCGGCCAGCCTGCGCCGCGCTCGCCGCTGCTCGCGCCGCAGCCACTCCCCCGGGATCAGCCGCTGCCGCAGCTGGATACCCGAGGCAACCCGCCCTCAGCCAAGCCGGCGGACGCTAGCGGCAAGCCCTGAGCGGCCGCAATGCCCAGAGTGGCAGCGCGATGGCGAGGGCGGCAGCGCTGTTGAGGTACGCATGCAGCCACAGGTCGAAATAGGCGGAGATGCCGCTGTCCAGCACACACCAGAGCAGCAGTGCGACGAAGATCACCGGTTTTATCTGCCAATGGCCATGCTGGCGATAGAGCACCACCAGCAGGCTGAACAGCACGCCCCAGCTCGCCACGGTAGGGCCGAACAGGCCGACCATGGTGCGCAGCAGTGCCTGGTACTCCGCCGAGGGTGGCGCAGCGGAAACGCTGGCGTGCAGGTAGTCGAAATAGGCCTGGGTGAGCGGCAGGTGCACGGCGAAGGCCAGCACTACACCCAGCACTATATGGCTCATGCCGACCAGTAGCAGCCAGCGATAGAGCAGGGTCTGCATCAGCTGACCCCCAGCACCTTGAACAGGAAGGCGTACTCCAGCGCCACATCCTTCAGCGCCTGGTAGCGTCCGCTCATGCCGCCGTGGCCGGCGCCGAGGTCGGTCTTGAGCAGCAGCAGGTTGCCGTCGGTCTTCAGTTCGCGCAGGCGGGCCACCCACTTGGCGGCTTCCCAGTACTGCACGCGGCTGTCGTTGTAGCCGGCCACGGCGAGGATTGCCGGGTAGCCCTGCGCGCGCACGTTCTCGTAGGGCGCGTAGCCCTTGATGCGGGCGAACACGTCCGGCTGGTTGGGGTCACCCCATTCGTCGTACTCGGTCACCGTCAACGGCAGGTCGGGATTCTGCATGGTGTTGAGCACGTCGACGAAGGGCACTTCGGCGATGGCCGCGGCAAACAGCTCGGGACGCTGGTTGAGCACCGCGCCGATCAGCAGGCCGCCGGCGCTGCCACCGCTGATGGCGAGCTGCGCCGGCGTGGTCAGGCCCTTGGCGACCAGCTGCTCGGCGCAGGCGATGAAGTCGCCAAAGGTATTGGTCTTGTGTTCCAGCTTGCCGGCGCGGTACCAGGCTTCACCCAGTTCGCCGCCTCCGCGCACGTGGGCGATGGCGAAGACGAAGCCGCGTTCCAGCAGGCTCAGGCGCGCATGGCTGAACCAGGGGTCGAGGCTTTCGCCATAGGCGCCGTAGCCATACAGGTAGAGCGGGGCGGGGTTACTTGCGGTAAGCACCTCGCGGCGCGCCACCAGGCTGATCGGCACTTGCGTGCCGTCGGCCGCCGTGGCCCAGAGGCGGCGGCTCTCGTAGGCGTCGGCATCGAACGGGCCTTCCACCGGAGTCTGCTTGAGCACCTGCTGCGCGCCAGTGGCCAGCTCCAGCTGGCGCACCTGGGCCGGGCGGTTGAGCGCCTCGTAGCGCAGGCGGATCACCGGGCTGTGAAACTCCAGGCTGTCCTGCACGTACAGGCTATAGGCGGCATCCGGCAGCTGCACCGGGTAGGGAGCGCCGCCCTGCGGATGCACCTCGATGATCGGCAGGCCACCTTCGCGCAGGCTGAGGACGAAGGCGTTCTGGTTGAGGCTGATGCCTTCCAGCATGCGTGCGTTGTCGTGCCCGATCAGCTCGCGCCAGTGCTCGCGGCTCGGCTGTGCCTCGCTCGCGGCATACAGGGCGAAGTTGATGCCGGCCTGGTTGCTGCGCACGAACCAGGTCCACTGGCCGTCCAGCAGACCGTGGTCGACGTCGTACTCGTGGTCTTCCTGGCGTGGCGCCAGGCAGCGGAACTCGCCGGCTGGCGTGTCGGCATCCAGCACCCAGGCCTCGCTGGTAGTCTTGCTGCCCAGGCTGAGCACGAGTTGGCGCTCGGAGCTGGTGCGATGACAGCTGAGGAAGAAGCGTCCGTCGGCTTCCTCGAACACCAGATCGGCGCCTTCGCTGCCGAGTGCATGACGATACAGGCGATGAGGGCGATGGGTATCGTCCAGGGTGACGAAGAACAGGGTCTGGCTGTCGTTGGCCCAGGTCATCTGGCCGTCGCAGTCGTCGAACGGCAGCTCGTCGATGTGGCCGTCGTCCAGGTCCTTGACGAACAGGCGGTAGATCTCGTCGCCGCTGGTGTCCAGGCTGTAGCCGAGCAGGCGGTGGTCCGGGCTGATGGTGAAGGCGCCTAGGGCCAGGTAGCCGTCGCCGGCCAGGGCGTTGGGATCGAGCAGCAGCTGCTCGGCGTCCTCATCCACGCTCAGCGAGCCGTCGGCCGGGCGCGGGCAGCGGTAGTGGCGCGGGTATTCGTCGCCGGCGGTGGTGCGCTGGTAGTACAGCCAGGGGCCCCAGGGCACCGGCAGGGACAGGTCGGTCTCGCGGATACGGCCCTTGATCTCCTGGAACAGCGTCTCGCGCAGCTCGGCCTGTTCGGCCAGCTGTGCCTCGAGGTAGGCGTTCTCGGCCCTGAGATGTTCGAGCACCTCGGCGCTGTCGCGCAGCTCAAGCCAGCGGTAGGGGTCGGCGCCGGCTTCACGGCGGGTAATCGGGGCGTCGGTCATCGCGCTTCTCGGCTTTCGGTTGCGGCTGGGGCGACCATGGGGAGGCGCAGGTCGCGCAAAAGCCGTTATCATAAGCCCCCCTTAGCCGGCCAAGCCACGACACACCATGACCGAACAAGACTATCTGCTCGCCTGGGGCCTCTACGCGATCGCCGCGCTGGGCTGCCTGCTGGTGTGGTTCCGCATGACCGGCTGGATGTGGCGCTGGCTGCGTGAGCCGCTGCGTGTGGTGGTTGCGGTGCTGCTGTTGACCCCGACCATCGTCGATCCGGCCAAGGAGCTGTTCGCTCCGGCCATCGCCATTACCGCGCTGGACCTGCTGTTCAAGGTGGGCAACAACGCCTGGCGGGCGGTGGCCGACCTTTCCATCTACGGCCTGATCGCGCTGGCGGTATGGCTGGCCTTCGCTGGGCTGCGCTGGCCGATCGAGCGCTGGTGGCAGGCACGTCGCGGCCAAGCGGACCAGGCCGCCGCCGCAGCGGACGAGCCGACCCTGCGCCAGTTGATGGACCGTGACGAGCGTTTCGACGCCGATACCCGTCTGGATGCCCAGGGCGAGCGGCGCCTGCGTATCGAGCCACGCCTGTGAGGCCCAGTGCATGACCTGTGTGTTCTGCGCCATCGTCGACGGCCAGCTGCCGGCCCATGTGATCCATGAAGATGAGCATTTCGTCGTGCTGCTGGATATCTTCCCGCTGCGCCCCAGCCATGTGCTGATCGTCGCCCGCGGCCACGCGCCTTTTCTCGCCGACCTGCCGGCTGCGCCGCGTGAGGCGCTGCTGGCCCTGGCCGACCGAGTAGGTCGCGCGCTTTACCGCAGCGATCCCTCGGTGCTCGGTATCAATCTGCTGATCAACGACGGTCCGGTGGCCAACCAGCATGTGCCGCACCTGCATCTGCACCTGATTCCCCGACGTGTCGGCGACCTGCCGGCGCTGTGCTGGCGCATTCTCACCCGCTTCCTGCCGTTCGGCCGCAAGCGCATCGAAGCACGCCTGGTGCGCGAGGCCGAGCGCTTGCGTGTCGCGCTGGCGGAGAGCTGCTGAGCCATGTGCGAACTGCTCGGCATGAGCGCCAACGTGCCCACCGACATCGTGTTCAGCTTCACCGGGCTGATGCAGCGCGGCGGCGGCACCGGCCCGCACCGTGACGGCTGGGGCATCGCCTTCTACGAGGGGCGCGGCTTGCGCCTGTTCCAGGACCCGGCGGCCAGCGTCGATTCCGAGGTGGCGCGCCTGGTGCAGCGCTATCCGATCAAGAGCGAGACGGTGATCGGCCACATTCGCCAGGCCAACGTCGGCCGCGTCTGCCTGGCCAACACCCACCCCTTCGTGCGTGAGCTGTGGGGGCGCAACTGGTGCTTCGCCCACAATGGCCAGCTGGCCGGCTTCGCGCCGCGTTTCGAGTTCTACCGCCCGGTCGGTGATACCGACAGCGAGGCGGCCTTCTGCGACCTGCTCAACCGGGTACGCGGCGCCTTCCCCGAGCCGGTGCCGGTCGAGGTATTGTTGCCGGTGCTGGTGCAGGCGGCCCAGGAGTACCGGGGCAAGGGCGTGTTCAACTGCCTGCTCAGCGACGGCGACTGGCTGTTCTGCTTCTGCTCGACCAAGCTGGCGCAGATTACCCGCCGCGCGCCTTTCGGCCCGGCGCGCCTGAAGGATGTGGACGTGACGGTGGACTTCCAGGCGGAGACCACGCCCAATGACGTGGTGACCGTGATCGCCACCGAACCCTTGACCGATAACGAGCGCTGGAACCTGCTGCGCCCGGGCGAGTGGAGCCTGTGGCGGCGCGGCGAGCGCATTGCCCAGGGACAGATGGGGGAGTGAGGATGTTCAGAAGCTACCTGCGACTGCTGGTATTCGCCTTCGGCCTGCTGGTTGGCGTGCAGGTGCCGGGCCTGGTCGACGACTACGGCAAGCGTGTGGCCGCCCAGCGCGCCGAGTCCGAGGAAAGCCTGCTGGGCTTTCGCGAGACCGCCGCGCGCTTCTTCAATGCCGATCTCAATGCCTTGGTCGCCCACTACCGCGCCAGTACCGACGCAGTCATGCGCAGCGACGCCGACAGCATCGCCCACCTGGTGAGCCGCTCCGAGCTGCTGGAAGCCGAGTGGCTGGCCATGCAGGGCCCCTGGTACGCCCAGGCCTGGCACCTGGCCACGGCGGCTGATCGCGAGATCCTGCAGCAGACCCTGGATGCCTACAGCTACCAGGTGCTGCTGGCGCCCCAGGCCATCGCCTGGGCGCTCGGCGTCGGGCTGCTGCTGGCCTGGCTGGTCGAGCTGCTGGCGCTGGGCATCGGCTGGACCCTCGGCATCGGCCGCAAGCACAAGACCATCGCCTACGAGAAGCGCCACTGGCGCTGACATGAAAAAGGCCCCGCGAGGGGCCTTTTCTTTGTTCGTGGTGCCTTCAGCTGTCGCGACCGTGGGCGGCGGCAGCCAGTTGCCCGGTATCCACCCGCACGAAGACCGAATCGCCGATGGCGGTGAGCACATCGCCGGCGTAGATCTCGCAGATCACCTGGGTCTTGCGCCCCACCTCGCCCTCGACCCGTGCGCGCAGTTGCAGTGGCACGCCCATGGGCGTCGGTTTGATGTACTTGATGCCGAGGAACCCGGTGACACAGTCGATGCGCGGCAGGCTGCCGGGCTCGCGGCCCTCGGCTCGGTAGTGGTAGGCCATGGCCGTCCAGTTCGAATGGCAGTCCACTAACATGGCGATCAGCCCGCCGTAGACCAGGTCCGGCCAGCCGCAGTGCATGGGGTCGGGCAGGTGTTCGGCGACGACGTGGATGCCGTCCTCGTGCCAGCGGCTCTTGACGTGCAGGCCGTGCGGGTTGCGGCTGCCGCAGCCGTAGCAGACGCCTTCGGGTGCGGCGGCGTCCTGCAGGGAAATGTCGTGCATGTTTGGCTCGTTGCGAAGGGTAACGGGCCAAGCCTAACGGCTTTCGCCATAAAGCAGAACGGGCCCCGCAGGGCCCGTTCATTGGTCACTTGGAAAGGAAGCGCATCCCTTCCTCCAGCCCCCGCAGCGTCAGCGGGTGCATCTGATCGTTGATCAGCTCGCGGACGATGTTGGTGGAGGCCGTGTAGCTCCAGGCGTCCTTGGGGTAGGGGTTGATCCAGATGAGCTTCTTGTACTTGTCCATGAAGCGTTTCATCCAGACGTAGCCGGCTTCCTCGTTCCAGTGCTCGACGCTGCCGCCGGGCTGGGTGATCTCGTAGGGCGCCATGGCGGCGTCGCCGACGAACACCACTTTCCAGTCCGGGCCGTACTTGTGCAGCAGGTCATTGGTGGAGTAGCGCTCGCTGGTGCGGCGCAGGTTGTTCTTCCACACGCTCTCGTAGATGAAGTTGTGGAAGTAGAAGTACTCCAGGTGCTTGAACTCGGTCTTGCAGGCCGAGAACAGCTCCTCGCAGACCTTGACGTGCGCATCCATCGAGCCACCGATGTCGAACAGGATCAGCAGCTTGACCGTGTTGCGGCGCTCCGGGCGCATCTGGATGTTGAGCAGGCCGGCGTCCTTGGCGGTGTGGTCGATGGTGCCACCGAGGTCGAACTCTTCCGCCGCGCCTTCGCGGGCGAACTTGCGCAGGCGGCGCAGGGCCACCTTGATATTGCGCGTGCCCAGTTCGACTTGGTCGTCGAGGTTCTTGTACTCGCGCTGGTCCCACACCTTGGCGGCCTTGCCCTGGCGCTTGCCGGCGTCGCCGACACGGATGCCTTCCGGGTTGTAGCCGCCGGAGCCGAACGGGCTGGTACCGCCGGTGCCGATCCACTTGTTGCCGCCGGCGTGGCGCTCCTTCTGTTCTTCGAGGCGCTTCTTGAACTCCTCGATCAGCTTGTCCAGGCCGCCCAGGCTCTGGATCTGCGCCTTCTCTTCCTCGGTCAGGTGGCGCTCGAATTCCTTGCGCAGCCACTCCTCGGGGATCAGTGCCTCTATGTGTTCGTTGAGGTTTTCCAGGCCCTTGAAGTAGGCGCCGAAGGCGCGGTCGAACTTGTCGAAGTGGCGCTCGTCCTTCACCAGGATCGCCCGGGCGAGGTAGTAGAACTCGTCCATGTCGGCGAACACGACGTTGTGCTTGAGCGCGTTGATCAGGTCGAGCAGCTCGCGCACCGAGACCGGTACCTTGGCCGCGCGCATTTCATTGAACAGGTTGAGCAGCATGGCTGCGGACCTCTAGGCATGTACGGACAGTTCCCTCTCCCATTCATGGGAGAGGGGGAGGGAGAGGGTCCGGCAGGCAACACCGAGTCGCCCGGCAATCCCTCACCCCCAGCCCTTCTCCCAAAGGGAGAGGGGAGACAAGCAATCAGCGCCCGGCGCGGCGCGCCATGAAGGCCAGACGCTCAAGCAGCTGCACGTCCTGCTCGTTCTTCACCAGGGCGCCGGCCAGCGGCGGGATGGCCTTGGTCGGATCGCGCTCGCGCAGCACGGCCTCGCCGATGTTGTCGGCCATCAGCAGCTTCAGCCAGTCGACCAGTTCGCTGGTGGAGGGCTTCTTCTTCAGGCCAGGCACCTTGCGCACGTCGAAGAACACGTCCAGCGCCTCGGCCACCAGCTCGCCGCTGATACCCGGGTAGTGCACGTCGACGATCTTCTTCAGGGTCTCGCGGTCGGGGAAGGCGATGTAGTGGAAGAAGCAGCGGCGCAGGAAGGCATCCGGCAGTTCCTTCTCGTTGTTCGAGGTGATGATGATGATCGGGCGCTGCTTGGCCTTGATCGTCTCGTCGGTCTCGTAAACGTAGAACTCCATCTTGTCGAGTTCCTGCAGCAGGTCGTTGGGGAACTCGATGTCGGCCTTGTCGATCTCGTCGATCAGCAGGATCACCCGCTCCTCGGACTCGAAGGCCTCCCACAGCTTGCCTTTCTTGATGTAGTTGCGAACGTCGTGGACCTTCTCCGAGTTCAGCTGCGAATCGCGCAGGCGGCTGACCGCGTCGTACTCGTACAGGCCCTGGTGCGCCTTGGTGGTGGACTTGATGTGCCAGGTGATCAGCTTGGCGCCGAAGGCCGCGGACAGCTGCTCGGCCAGCATTGTCTTGCCGGTGCCCGGCTCGCCCTTGACCAGCAGCGGGCGCTGCAGGGTGATGGCGGCGTTGACCGCGAGCTTCAGGTCGTCGGTAGCGACGTAGGACTGAGTGCCTTCGAACTTCATCGTGTCATCCTCGAACGGTAACGCGCGGGCGGCGCCCGGCACGGCGAACAGCTGAAAAGCCCAATATACCCCGCGTGCCGGCGCACTGTGAACGCAGACGCGCCATTCAGTCACTGAATGGCGGGTCACCCGCTCAAGGTCAGCGGCTGGACGCCCGCGCGGCCTGGGCATAGGCTTGGCGGTCTCGTTCCTGCCTGCACAAGGACTTCCGCCATGAGCCGCATCTATTCCGACAACGCCCAATCCATCGGCAACACGCCGCTGGTGCAGATCAACCGCCTGGGGCCCAAGGGCGTGACCATTCTGGCGAAAATCGAAGGGCGCAACCCGGGCTATTCGGTCAAATGCCGGATCGGCGCCAACATGATCTGGGACGCCGAGTCGCGCGGCGTGCTCAAGCCGGGCATGACCCTGGTCGAGCCGACCTCGGGCAACACCGGCATCGGCCTGGCCTTCGTCGCCGCCGCCCGTGGCTACAAGCTGATCCTGACCATGCCGGCGTCCATGAGCCTTGAGCGGCGCAAGGTGCTCAAGGCCCTGGGTGCCGAGCTGGTGCTGACCGAGCCCGCCAAGGGCATGAAGGGCGCCATCGCGGAGGCCGAGGCACTGGTTGCGGCCAACCCCACGACCCACTTCATGCCTGCGCAGTTCGACAACCCGGCCAACCCGGCCATCCACGAGAAGACCACCGGCCCGGAAATCTGGAACGATACCGACGGTGCGGTAGATGTGCTGGTGGCGGGCGTCGGTACCGGTGGCACCATCACCGGTGTCTCGCGCTACATCAAGCAGCAGCGTCACAAGCCGATTCTTTCGGTGGCGGTGGAGCCGATCGCCTCGCCGGTGATCAGCCAGACCATTGCCGGCGAAGAGGTCAAGCCCAGCCCGCACAAGATCCAGGGTATCGGCGCCGGCTTCGTGCCGAAGAACCTCGACCTGTCCATCGTCGACCGCGTCGAGCAGGTCGGCGACGACGAGGCCAAGGCCATGGCCCTGCGCCTGATGCAGGAAGAAGGCATCCTCTGCGGCATCTCCTGCGGCGCCGCCATGGCCGCCGCCGTGCGCCTGGCCGAGAAGCCGGAGATGCAGGGCAAGACTATCGTGGTGATCCTGCCGGACTCGGGCGAACGCTACCTGTCGAGCATGCTGTTCAGTGATCTGTTCACCGAGCAGGAGCTGCAGCAGTAAGCAGCTGCCGTGCATGAAAAAGCCGCCCTCGGGCGGCTTTTTGTATCCCCTCTCCCCATGGGAGAGGGGGCGGGGCGGCCCGCGTAGGGTGAGGGTGCGACAGGCGCCACGGAGTTGCCCGTCAGCCCCTCACCCTAGCCCTGGCCACGCGCCCTACACCGTGGCTAGTGTCCCGCTCGGTGCGCGCGGATGCACTAAAGGTCGTAGCCCGGATGTAATCCGGGAAACGGACCACTCCGCTCCCGGATTGCATCCGGGCTACGTTCTGGCCGGCGCCGCACTCGGTGCGCTCGGCCTCACCACCAGCCACAGCGCCACACCGATCAGCACACAGCCCGGCAGGTAGTCCCAGCTCAGCGGTTCGCCCAGTAGCAGCGCGCCCCACAGCACGCCGAACGGCGGGATCAGGAAGGTGGTGGTACTGGCCTTGATCGGTCCGATATCGGCCAGCAGGCGGAAGTACAGGACGTAGGCGAAGGCGGTACAGACCAGGCCCAGGCCGGCCAGCGACAGCCATACCGTGGGCCCGCCCCAGCTGGTGGGCGGCTGCCAGACCAGGCTGCCGGCGAACAGCGGCAACTGGAACAGGCTGGCACCGACCAGGCTGGCGAAGGCCACCAGGCGGTTGTCCAGGCCCAGCGGGCCGATCCAGCGGCGGGTGAGGAAACCGGCAAAGCCGTAGCAGGTGGTGGCCACCAGGCAGGCGGCGGCGCCCAGCAGCAGCGGCAGGTCGAAGTCCACCGGGCCGGTGCGGGTCAGCACGGCCACGCCGAACAGGCCGAGCGCCACGCCGGCGGCCTTGCTCGCGGTCAGCCCCTCGCTGAAGAACAGCGCGCCGATCAGTACGCCCATCAGCGGCGTGGTGGCGTTGAAGATCGACGAGTAGCCGGCCGGCAGCACCAGCGCTGCCAGGCAGTACATCACCGAGGGTAGACCGGCGTTGATCACGCCGAGGATCAGGCAGGCGCGAAACTTGCCCTGATAGTTCCACAGCGGCCGCATCAGCAGGAGGAAGGCCAGCAGGCCGAGGGCGCCGAGGCTGGCACGGAAGAAGGCGGTCGGCAGGCTGCCCAGCACCGGCACGGCGATGCGCATGAACAGGAAGCTGGCGCCCCAGATGGCGGCGAGCAGCAGCAGGCGGAACAGGTCGGCGGCGTTCATCAACGGCTCCAGGCAGGAGCCGCCAGATTACGCCGCCCAGCAGGCGGCGCAATCCGCAGCTGACTCTCAAATCGGCCGTACAGATGCATTCGCACGGCCGTGGTCATGGCTCAGAAGGTCTTGCTGGCGCTGACCATCAGGTCGGCGCCGCACAGGTCCTCGTAGCCGGTGAAGCTCAGGCACTCGGCATCGGACAGGTCGGTATCGACATAGCTGAGGCCCCAGGTGATGCCGGCCAGCTCGCGGTTGAGCGAGACCTGCCAGTTGTCGTAGTCCTCGCGCGAATCGCTGTAATCGGCGTTGAACAACACCCCGTCCTTGTAGTCGACGTTCTCCCAGCGCAGCTCCAGACCGATCTCCAGCGGCAGCTGGGTACGGTAGCCGGCGTACTGGGTGAAGGCGGTGTCGTCGGTGTCGTGGGAGTGCTTGCCGCCGACGAAGAAGCCGTAGGCCTCTAGCGTCAGGTAGATGTCGCTGCCGTTGAACTGGCCTTCGCCGGGGAAGGTGTAGTGGTTGTAGTAGCCGTCCAGGCTGATGGCGTCGGTGATCTGCCAGTAGTAGCCGAGGTAGTAGTCGATCTCCTGGCGGGTGCCGAAGCGATCGTCGTTTTCCCAGTCGTAGCCGAAGTCGACGTTGCTGGTCCACACCCCGGCGTACAGGCCGCTGGCGTGGCTGAGCATCAGGTCGAGCTGGGCGGCGGGGTCGCCGAGGGTCTGCGAGATGCCGCTGTTGCGGTAGTCGCTGTAGATGGCCGGGGTGATGGCCAGGGCGAACTGCTCGTTGAGTTCGATGGCCTGGGCCTGCAGGGTGCCGCCGGCCGCGATGGCCAGGGCGAGAAGGTGCTGGATGCGCATGGAAGAGCCTTGTGTTGTGGTTGTTAGGTCGGCAGTTCGAAGGCGAGCCGCTCCGCCGCGCGCCGCAGGGCGCACGGTGAAGGCGGCGGGTGGGTCTTATTCGGCGTGGGCGGTGGTGGCGCCGACCTGGTGCACCGGCTTGCCGGCGAACCAGGTCTGCAGCACACGGGTGTCGAACAGCTCGGCATCGCTGACCGTGAAGATGTCGCGGTCGAGCAAGATCAGGTCGGCCTGCTTGCCGGGCGCCAGCGAGCCGATGCGGTCTTCCAGGCGCAAGGCCTTGGCGGCATTGATGGTGTAGGCGCGCAGCATGGTTTCGCGGTCGATGCTCTCGGCGGCGTTGAGCACCCCGAGCGGGCCTGTGCGGGTACTGGCCTGGGCGATGGCGTTCCACGGGTTGGGACTGGACACCGGCCAGTCGCTGGCCCCGGCAATGGTGGCGCCGGCCTTGTGCAGCGAGCGCGCCGGGTACTGATAGCGGTAGGCGAAGGCGCTGACGTAGGGCTTGACCAGCTCCTCGGTGTAGCTCTCGGCGGTGGCCCACAGCAGCTGCATGGAGGCGATCACGCCGAGCGCCTTGAAGCGCGCGAACTCCTTGGGGTTGACCAGCTGCAGGTGGGTGATGCTGTGTGGCACTGGCTGGGCATTGTGCTGGCGGGCGTACTGCACGGCATTCAGCGATTCGCGCACGGCGCGGTCGCCGACCGCATGCATGTGCACGATCCAGCCGCGCTGCTCGGCAGCGGCCAGCAGCGGGCCGAAGCCCTGTGGATCGATCAGCAGCTGGCCCTGCTTGTGGCTGTTGGTGTACGGGTCGATCACCGCGGCGGTCTGCCCCGGATATTCGAGGATGCCGTCGACGAACACCTTGAGGCCGGGGAAGGTCAGGTTGGGCACGCCTTTGAACTGGCGCATTACCTCGGCCTGCACAGCGAGGTCTTCGGGCTTGCTCTGCGGGTGGGCCAGCAGCAGGGCGGCCACGTGTACGTTCAACTCGCCCTTCTCGGCCAGCTCGCGGTACAGCGGCAGTACGCCGAGATCCTGGGTGGTGGGGCGCATCTCGAACAGCGACTGCTCGCCGCCGCCATTGGCCGCAGCGTCCATCCACGCGGTGACGCCCACTTCCAGATTCAGGCGCACCGCCTCGCGGGCGGCCTTCAGCATCAGTTCATGGGAGGGCTTGGGCAGCTTGCTGCGCACCCGGTCCCAGCCGGTTTCGCTGAGGTAGCCGGTGGGTGTCAGGTCCGCCTCGTGCTCGATGTAGCTGGCTTCCTTGGCGTCCAGGGTCTTGATCAGTGCGGCATCGATGCCGACGCGCCGCAGCATGGCCTGGTTGGCCCAGCCGGTGTGCCCGTCGATGCCGTCGAGCACCAGCGGCTGCTCGGCCCAGCGGCCCTGGTTGAAGCGTTTGGCCAGTTCGCGGCTGTCCTTCCAGTAGGCCGAGCTGACGCCGCTGATGGCGATGATGTCGTCCAGGCGCGCGGTGCCGGCCGCGTCTTGCGCGAGGATCCACTGTTCCAGTTCCGCCAGCGGCTTGACCTCGTCGTAGAGGTTGGCGCGCAGACTGGCAAGGGCGCCCATCACCGGGTGGCTGTGGGTGTCGATCATGCCCGGCATCAGCACCTTGCCAGCCAGGTCGATGCGTTGGGTGGTGGCGTCGGCCAGGGCGAGGATGGCGGCGTCGCTGCCGACCTGGAGAATCCTGCCGTCGTCCACGGCGATGGCCTGTGCCCTGGGCTGGCTGGCCTCGGCGGTAAACACCTGGCCGTTATAAAACACCATATCGGCGGCGGCCATGGCTTCCAGGGAGGAAAAAGCTAGTGCACTTGCCAGTAACGCTCTTTTCACAGCAGACCCCTTGTTTTTATTGAGCTGCCGGCGAGACTAGCGAGCATGGGGAGCGGGCAGAACGGCCTGTTCGTGCAAAATCCTTTTGCCTGGTAGGAAACGACCATGGACAAGTTCAGTGCCCTCGGCATGTTCGTCGCCACGGCCGAGCAGGGCAGTTTCAGCCGCGCCGCTGAGCTGCTGGGCAAGACGCCCTCGGCCCTGACCAAGGCCGTCGGTCACCTGGAGCGCGAGCTGGGCGCGCAGCTGTTCGAGCGCAGCACCCGGCGCATCGTGCTGACCGAGGCCGGGCGCCTGTATCTGGACACCGCGCGCCAGGTGCTGCAGCGCCTGCACGAGGCGGGGGAGGAGATCGGCCAACTGCAGCACGGCCTGCACGGCAGCCTGCGGCTGACCGCGCCACTGGCGTTCGGCCAGGCCTTTCTCGATCAGGTGTGTGCCGGTTTTCTGACCGAGTACCCGCAGATTCGCCTGCGCGTCGACCTGTGCGACGACTTCGTCGACCTGGTCGAGTCCGGTTACGACCTGGCCCTGCGCGAGGGACCGAGCGACCTTCCGGGGCTGATCGCACGGGTGGTCGGCAAGAACCGCATCTGTCTCTCTGCCAGCCCCGCGTACCTGGCCCGCAACCCGCTACCGCTGACGCCGCAGACCCTGGAGCAGCACGACTGGCTGATGTACGCCCACCCGGCGCTCGGGCGCGACGGCTGGTGGGTGGTGCGCGACGGCGTGCGCATCCGCCTGCCGCACCCGCAGCAGGTGCGCCTGGAGAGCGACAACTATGACCTGCTGCTGGCCAATGCCGTGGCCGGCAACGGTGTGCTGCACACCCCGCTGTGGAGCGTTGCGCCTCATCTGGCCGATGGCCGCCTGGTGCGGCTGATGGCGGACTACCAGATCGAGCCGGACGCCTTTGGCGAAGACATCCTCGCCGTCTATCCCAGCCACCGCCGTGCCACCGGCAAGGTGCAGGCCTTCATCGATTACCTGCAGCGCTTCCTGGCCTTCACCCTGGAGGCTGACCGCTAGGGTCAATCGCACCGAGCGCTTGGGTCATTGAGAGGCGGCGAGGGCGGGTCTACCTTGAACCAGCCCGGCGGGGCAGATAACAACAAGAAGGGACGCCCGCATGACCGAACAACTGCCGTTAGAACGTTTCCAGCACTGGTGCGAGCGCACGCCCGAGCGGGTCTGGCTGCGCCAGCCGGTGGCCGGCCACTGGCATGACTTCACCTGGCATCAGGTCGACGAACAGGCGCGCCGCCTGGCCGCCGGTTTGCAGGCGCTGGGCTGCGCGCAGGGCGACCGGGTGGCGATCCTGGCGAAGAACTGCGCCGAGTGGTTCATCAGCGACCTGGCCATCATGATGGCCGGGCTGATCAGCGTGCCGCTCTATCCGCTGCAGACCGCCGAGAGCATCGCCTACGTGCTGGAGCATGCCGAGTGCCGGGCGATCATCCTCGGCAAGCTGGACGAGCCGGACAAGCTGGAGGGGGCTATCGGCGCACAGGTGGCGCGCATCGCCATGCCCTATCCGACCCTGCGCGCCGATTACCAGTGGCACGAGTTGCAGGCCCATGCGCCGTTGCAGCAGGTGCACCGGCAGCAGGGCGACGAGCTGCTCAGCATTCTCTACACCTCCGGGACCACCGGTCAGCCCAAGGGCGTGATGCTGTCGGCGCGGGCCATGGCTTTCTCCGCCGCCAACGCCTGCGCCGAGATGAAGATGGACGAGCGCGACCAGTTCTTCTCCTATCTGCCGCTGTCGCACGCCGCTGAACGCTTCCTGGTGGAGATGAACAGCCTCTACGCTGGCGCGGCGGTGGCCTTCGTCGAGTCGCTGGAGACCTTCGCCGCTGACCTGCAGCACGTGCGCCCGACCGTGTTCTTCTCGGTACCGCGGCTGTGGACGCGCTTCCAGCAGGGCGTGCTGGAACGCCTGCCGCAACGCAAGCTGGACCTGCTGCTGCGCCTGCCGCTGCTCGGCAGCCTGGTGGCGCGCAGGATTCGCCGTGGCCTGGGCCTTGATCGGGCACGCGTGCTGGTGTCCGGTGCCGCCGCGATTTCCCCGGGGCTTCTGGAATGGTACCGGCGCATCGGCCTGACGCTCTGCGAGGGCTACGGCATGACCGAGAACTTCGCCTACGGCTGCTTCAACCGCCCTGGACAAGTGCGCTTAGGCACGGTCGGGCGGCCCATGCCGTTCCTCGAAATGCGCCTGGCCGACAGCGGCGAGGTGCTGTTCCGCAGTCCGACCCTGATGCAGGGCTACTACCGTGAGCCGCAACTGAGCGCCCAAGCCCTGGAGGGCGGCTGGCTGCACACCGGCGACAAGGGCGAGGTGGATGCCGACGGCTATCTGCGCATCACCGGGCGGGTCAAGGACATCTTCAAGACCAGCAAGGGCAAGTACGTGGCACCGGCGCCCATCGAGGGCGAGATCGCCAAGAACACCTGGGTCGAGCAGGTCTGCCTGATGGGCAGCAACCGCGACCAGCCACTGGCGCTGATCGATCTTTCGCCGGCGGCTCGTGCTCAGGCCCGCGAGCAGATTGCCGCCGACCTGCTGGTGACCCTGGAGCGCCTCAATGCTGCGTTGCCGGCACACGAGCGTCTGAGCCATCTGCTGCTGGTGAGCGAGAGCTGGACCGTGGACAACGGCAGCCTGACGCCGACCCTGAAAATCCGCCGCAACGTGCTGGAGGCCCGCTACGCCGAGTGGGTCGCCCGCCTGCCGCATCAACCTGCTGTTCACTGGGAAGACTGAATATGAAAGGCCCGCTGTCCTCGCTGAAAGTCCTCGACTTCTCCACCCTGCTGCCGGGGCCGTTCGCCTCGCTGCTGCTGGCCGACCTGGGCGCCGAGGTACTGCGCATCGAGTCGCCGACGCGCATGGACCTGGTGCGCGTGCTGCCGCCGCATGTCGACGGCGTATCCGCCAGCCATGCCTACCTCAACCGCAACAAGCGCTCGCTGGCGCTGGACCTGAAGAAGCCCGAGTCCCTGGAGGTGGTGCGCCGCCTGGTGGCCGAGTACGACATCGTGCTGGAGCAGTTCCGCCCCGGGGTAATGGACAAACTCGGCCTCGGCTACGAGGCACTGAAGGCAATCAACCCGCGGCTGATCTATGTCTCCATCACCGGCTACGGCCAGACCGGGCCGTACAAGGACCGCGCTGGCCACGACCTCAACTACCTGGCGCTGAGCGGCCTCTCCAGTTACACCGGGCGCCGCGACAGCGGCCCGCTGCCGCTCGGCATGCAGGTGGCGGACATCGCTGGCGGCTCCCTGCACGGGGTGATCGGCCTGCTCGCCGCGGTGATCGCCCGGCACAGCACGGGGCAGGGCCAGCACGTCGACATCAGCATGACCGATTGCGTCTTCAGCCTTCACGCCATGGCCGGTGCTGGCTACCTCGCCGCCGGCCAGGAGCCGGACATGGAGAACCAGGCGCTCAACGGCGGCAGCTTCTACGACTACTACCGCACCCGCGACGGCCGCTGGTTGTCGGTGGGCAGCCTGGAGCCGCAATTCATGCAGCAGTTCTGCGCCGCCATCGGCCGCCCGGAGCTGGCCGCCCTGGGCCTGTCGCCCAAGGACCAGAAGGCGCTCAAGCGCGAGATCGAGATCGAGATCGAGAAGCACGACCTGGCCGACTGGCAGGAGCGTTTCGCCGCCCTGGATGCTTGCGTCGAACCGGTACTCAGGCTGTCCGAGGCGGTCGAGCACCCGCAGCTCAGGGCGCGTGGCGTGGTCACCGAAGTACCGCGCGAGGGCAGGGCGGCGCAGCGCCAGCTGGCCTGCCCGATCCGTTTCTCCGCAGGGCTGGAGCCGCCCCGGCATATCGGCGTGGCCGTCGGTGCACACAGCGACGAGGTGCTGCGCGAGCTGGGCTATGACGCCGAGCAGATCGCCGCGCTCAGGGCGAGCAAGGCGCTGGCATAGGGGCTCGACGACCTTCACCCACTGCACTAGCCTTGCCTCCTTTTGCCAAGGAGGCGAGCTATGGTCAGGTCGATTTGGATGTCTCTGCTAATGCTTTTGAGCACGTTTGCCTTTGCGGAGGAAGACCCTTGCTCCCTGGGTAGTGCGATGGCTACCAGTGCGTGCCAAGAGCCCAAGTGGAAAGCCGCTGAGCAGGAGCTGCAGGCCAGTTATGACCTGCAGGTGGCTCACGTAAAGGAGCAGAGCCCTCATCTGTTGCCGGATCTTGTGCGGGCTCAGCGCACCTGGATCCGCTTTCGCGAGCAGTACTGCAGCGTGTATGCCCGCGACCGGGTGGAGGGCAGTAGCTGGACCGGCTTCTGGGAGGCTGAGTGCATGGCCGACGAGGCGCGCAGGCGCACTCTATCGATCAAGCACATGCTCGAAGTGGGCTATTGACCCGACGGGTCACTCCACCCGCTGCTCGCCGCTAAACACCAGCGTCGCGCGGCAGCACCTGCAGAAGTAGCGGCGGCCCTGGCGCACCAGGCCATGGCGCTTGGCGGAGAAGGGGAACTCGCCGTCCGGGCACTGGCACAGGTAGAGGTAGCGGGTGACCTTGCGCCGGCCCACGTCATAGTTATGGCAGCGGTCCGGTGGCAGCTCGTAGACGCCGCGCATGATCAGCTGCCATTCCTCGCCATGCGGCTGGATGCGCGGGCCGAACAGCTGGTGCGCCACCAGGTGGGCGACTTCGTGGGCCACCGTCTGCTTGAGGAAGTGCTCGCGGTTTTCCGCGTAGAGCTTGGGGTTGAAGCGCAGCAGGTTTTCCTGCAGGTGCGCGACCCCGGCCTTCTGCCCGCGCAGCTTGAAGCTGACTTCGGGGCGAGGGAATGAGCGTTTGAAGAAGTCCTCGGCCAGTTGGTAACAGGCTTCGACGCGGGCATGGAGCAGTTCGGGCATGCGGCGATTATGCCGCGTCCAGGGGCGCCATAAAACACGAAGCCGCCCGAAGGCGGCTCCCTGTGGCGGCAGGCCGGGTTTCCAATCAGCTGGTGTAGACCGGCCCCACGCCGAAGCCCCAGAGAATCACCGAGCAGGCGATCATCGCCACCAGCACCACCAGGCCTACGGCCAGCACCGAACTGGAGAACATGAAGCCTTCGTCCTGGGGAATGCCCATGAAGGTAGGAATGCCGGCATATAGCAGGTAGACCGTGTAGCAGATGGCCGCCGTACCGATGAACATGCCCAGCCACAGGCTCGGGTAGAGTGCGGCGACACCGCCGATGAACAGCGGGGTGGCACAGTAGGCGGCAAAGACCACGCACTGGGTCATGGTCGGGTTGGAGTCATAGGTACGTGCCATCCAGTGGATGAAGGCGCCCATCACGGCTACGCCGGCCAGCATCGCCAGGTAGGACATGATGGTCATCTGCAACGCACTTTCGGCGGTGAGTTTTACCGGATCGCCATCGCCGATGGTCCAGCCTACCTGCGTAGTGCCGAAGTAGGCGCAGAGCGCGGGGATGGCAGCGAGAATCAGGACGTGGGTCAGGTACATGTGGCTGATGCTTTCTTCCTCGCCACGGATTTCCTGCCACTCTTGGTCGGGATGGGTGAAGAGCCCCCAAACATGGTGGATCATGCAGACACCTCCTCTTTTTATTGTCGATCGCCCCGAGCGTAGCGCCCGGAGTGCGTGCTCAGCAGCGCCGGGTGCAGGCCGAATTAAGTGCGACCGTGTGTCGCAGTATAGGAGAAGGCTGGAGTCCGCGTGAGCCGTGGCTTTAGAGCGAATTGCTCTCTATCTGTCAGCCGTAATAGCGCTCAAGTATTTCCATCGCCAGGTTGATCGACTGCAGACGCTCCGTGCTGCCGCCGCGATCCGGATGGTGCTGGCTCACCAGCTGGCGGTAACGCAGCTTGATAGCGGCGAGATTGAGCGGCTGGTCGCCATTGAGCTCGAACAGCTCCAGGGCCGCGCGCTTCTCGTCGCCGCCCTGCATGCGCGTCCAGAAGCTGGCCAGCAGCTTTTCCACGTCGCGTTCGGTGGTGTCGCGCAGATTGTTCAGATTGAGATAGTAGTCACGCAGCGGGTCGTGCTGGGCCAGGCCTTCGCCGCCGCTGTGCCAGGGCTGCAACTGCACGCACAGCGGGCTGATCTGCAGGTGCGCTTCCTCGCGCCCCCAAAGGCGTTCGCGCAACAGGTACAGGGCGTTGAACAGCAGGAAGTGGGTGCGGAACAGCACCAGCTTGTCGGCCAGCCCGAGGTTGGGGATATGCGTGCAGTGGCGCGCCTTGAGCTGTTGGATCAGCTGGAATTCGCTGATGCCGGCGGGCGCGGCGCGCAGCAGTTCGTGCAGTTGCTCGGGCAGGTCGAGGGCGGGATCAAGGTCGTTGTTCATCGGCTGAGCCTAACACGGGCTGCCGTGCGCCGGCTTTGTGCGTAAAATAGCCAGCTTTTCGCCTTCACCCCGGATTTCCCAGCACCATGCCCAGCACCCTCTCGGTCAACCAGAACAAACTGCAGAAGCGCCTGCGTCGCCAGGTCGGCGAGGCCATTGCCGACTTCAACATGATCGAGGACGGCGACAAGGTGATGGTCTGCCTGTCCGGCGGCAAGGACAGCTACACCATGCTCGACGTGCTGCTGTACCTGCAGAAGGTGGCGCCGATCCGGTTCGAGATCGTGGCGGTGAACATGGACCAGAAGCAGCCCGGCTTCCCCGAGCACGTGCTGCCGGCCTACCTGGAGTCCATCGGCGTGCCGTACCACATCATCGAGAAGGACACCTACTCGGTGGTGAAGGAGAAGATCCCGGAGGGCAAGACCACCTGCTCGCTGTGCTCACGCCTGCGCCGCGGCACCCTGTACACCTACGCCGACGAGATCGGCGCGACCAAGATGGCACTCGGTCACCACCGCGACGACATCCTCGAGACCTTCTTCCTCAACATGTTCTACGGCGGCACGCTCAAGGCCATGCCGCCCAAGCTGCTGTCCGACGACGGCCGCAACGTGGTGATCCGCCCGTTGGCCTACTGCAGCGAGAAGGACATCGAGGCCTATTCGGTGATGAAGGAATTCCCGATCATCCCGTGCAACCTGTGCGGTTCGCAGGAAAACCTGCAGCGCCAGGTGGTCAAGGAAATGCTCACCGAGTGGGAGCGCAAGAGCCCGGGCCGTACCGAAATCATGTTCCGCGCCCTGCAGAACGTGGTGCCGTCGCAACTGGCCGACCGCAATCTGTTCGATTTCCAGAGCCTGAAGATCGACGACAGCGCCACGCCACGCTTCCTCGACGTGATGAATCTGTGATCCCCGACCGGCCGCCCAGAGCGGCCGGTTTCGTTTCCGGGTGAGCTTTTGGTAGGGCGTTTGAAACCTGCGTAATCACACCGCGTGGGTTCCACTCGTCCTACATGGGTTCCATGATCATGCGCGCATGATCAGCTCGGGCACGGCGCGCTCCTCGACGAAACGCTCCTGCACCAGACGCCTCACCTCGGCTGCATCGCGAATGCGGTACCACTCGCCGCTCGGGTAGACGCTCAGGGTCGGCCCCTGGTCGCAGGGAAACTGGCACTGGGTGCGGGTGATATGCACGCCATCCTCGGTCTCCAGGCGCCCGACTGCCTTCAGCTCTTCGCGCAACAGCTTCCACAGCGGCAGGGCGCCACGCCGGGTGCAGCGCGGGCCGTTGCACAGCAGCACGCGATAGCGGTGCGGTGGGATGCACGACCAGGCGTGGGATGGCGGCAGCTGCGGCACGTCCACACAGCCCAGGTGCTTTTCCGGTTGCCGGATCAGCTCGGCCAGCGCTGCCGCGTCCTCGGCATTGCCTGCGCAGACGAACAGCCGGTCGGCGTGCTCGCCTCCCAGCGCCTGTAGCTCGCCGCGTAGCCAGTCCAGTTGCTGGCTGCTGCCGAGCGGGTCCAGATCCACGACCAGTAGCGGCAGTTCTTCGCCGCTCAGGCACTCGCGCACGTGCGTCCAGAGTGCGTCATAACCGGTGCTGGTTTCGAACAGATCGCTCAGCACGGCGGCGCCGAACTGTTCGCCGAACTGGCGGCGGATCAGCTCGGCGAAGCTGCCATGGTCGAGGTCGGGGCCGGCGAACAGGACACGGGCGTAGATTGAGGTCTTCATTGGGTGTTCTCAAAGCAGCGGCTGTAGCGCCTGCCACAGGGTGTCGGGATCGGCGAAGCTGCGCTCCACCTCGGGCAGTGGCGGGCGTTGCAGGATCAAAACCGGCAGGCCGCGCTCGCGGGCGACCTGCAGCTTGGCCTCGGTGGCGTTGCCGCCGCTGTTCTTGCTGATCAGCACATCGAAGCCCTCGTTGGCGAATAGCGCCCGTTCATCTTCGAGCGCGAACGGGCCGCGCGCGGCGATGCAGCGGGCGCGTGGGTGTTCGGGCTGGGCGTCGAGCAGGCGCAGGGTCCAGTGCTGGTGTACCGGGATTTCATCGAGGTGCGCCAGCGGTTCGCGGCCGAGGGTGAAGAGGGGCTTGCGGAAGGGCGCCAGCGCCGAGACCAGTGCGGCCCAGTCGGCTACCTCGCGCCAGTCGTCGCCAGGCTGCGGCTGCCAGCCGGGCCGGCGCAGCGCCCAGCAGGGTACCCCGGCCAGGCGCGCGGCCGCAGCGGCATTGGCGCTGATCCGCGCGGCATAGGGGTGAGTGACGTCCAGCAGCAGGTCGAAGCCTTCAGTGCGAATGAAATCGGCCAACCCTTCGGCACCGCCAAATCCACCGACGCGCACCCGGCAGCTCAGATCATCCGGCACCTTGCCCAGCCCGGCCAGGCTGTAAAGATGCTCGGGGCCCAGGCGTCGCACCAGGCGCAGGGCATCGCCGACGCCGCCGAGCAGCAACACGCGGGTCACGGTTTGTGCACCTGCAGCAGGGTGATCGGCAGTGCGCTGCGCCAGGTATCGAAGTCGCCCAACGGCTGGGCCTGGGCGATGGCGATGCGGGTCAGCTCGCCGCCGTGCTGTGCGCGAAAAGCCACCAGCACGGCCTCGCTCTGCAGGGTCACGGCATTGGCGATCAGCCTGCCGCCCGGCTTGAGCGCCTGCCAGCACTGCTCCAGCATGCCGGGCACGGTGACGCCGCCGCCGATAAAGATGGCGTCGGGCGCTTCCAGCCCGCCCAGGGCCTGCGGTGCCTCGCCGGCCACCAGTTGCAGCTGCGGTGCGCCGAGAGCGTCGCGGTTATGAGCGATCAACTGCTGGCGACCGGCATCAGCTTCGATGGCAATGGCGCGGCAGTGTGGGTGGCTGCGCAGCCATTCGATGCCGATCGAGCCGCAACCAGCACCGACATCCCACAGCAGCTCACCGGGGCGGGGTGCCAGGCGGGCCAGGGTGACGGCGCGCACGTCGCGCTTGGTCAGCTGGCCGTCGTGGCGATAGGCATCGTCGGGCAGGCCGACCGTCAGTGGCAGCGGCTGCACGCCGGTATCGGCCCGGCACTCGACGGCCAGCAGATTGAGTGCGGCCACTTCCTCCAGGTTCCAGCTATCTGCCAGGCCATCGATTCGCCGCTCCAGCGGGCCGCCCAGGTGCTCCAGTACGCTCAGGCGGCTGGCGCCGAAGCCGCGCTCGCGCAGCAGAGCGGCGAGGGCGCTCGGGCTGCTGCCGTCGTTGCACAGGATCAGCAGGCGCTGGCCGTCGTGCAGATGGCGGGCGACGGCCGGCAGCGGGCGCGCGACCACCGACAGCAGGGTGATGTCTTGCAGCGGCCAGCCCAGGCGCGCGGCGGCCAGCGAATAGGCGGAGGGCGTCGGCAGCACAAGCATCTCGCCTTCATCCAGCTGGCGCGCCAGGCTGGCGCCGACGCCGTAGAGCATGGGGTCGCCGCTCGCCAGCACGCAGGTCGGCATGCCGCGCCGCTGCAACACCGGCTCCAGGCTGAAGGGGCTTGGCCAGGTCAGGCGCGCGGCGCGGATGCAAGGTGGCAGCAGGTCGAGCTGGCGCGGCGCACCGACAATGCACTCGGCCTCCAGCAACGCGCGCCGCGCCGCCTTGCCCAGACCGGCGTAGCCGTCTTCGCCAATGCCCACCACTGTCAGCCAGGCCGTCATGCAGCTCTCCTTGCGGTGACGCGCGGGCTTGGCCCTGCGCCGGAAAAAGCGGGCATAATAGCGCCTTCGTCGGTGCCCATGAGACGGTTCACGATCTGGCGAGCTAGAGAAAAACCAGGCGAAAGGGGCTGAGGAAGCGGAGTTTACGAACGGTAAATGAGCATTCCGAAGCCGCTTTCAACGCAGTTTTTCCGACGCGCAGCAGATCGTGGCTCCTTACGGGCCTAAGAGGGAACATGGGTGAGCTCCGGCTCCAACCATGGCTGCCCCCGCAACTGTAAGCAGCGAGTCGCTCCGCACACACGCCACTGAGCAATCGGGAAGGCCGCGCCGCGATGATGACCTGCCAGCCAGGAGACCTGCCGACGACGCAGTCGCGAGTGCCAACATCGGGCGGGGTGTACCGATGCCAAGGAATCGCCCTGCCCGGGTGATGCCTCCGGTTCGGTCGCCGCGTCGTTTGTTGTCGGTGACCGCATGCAGCCAGTTGCTCCTGCCGCGTCTTTGTTGCGTCCCTCGGCCTGCCCGGGGTTATGGCGTGTCGTGCCCGCGCGCGATGGCGGCATTTGCCGCGTCAAGCTGCCCGGTGGGCTGCTGACCAGCGCGCAGGCCCGCGCCGTGGCCGAGGCCGCGCGGCTCTGCGGCAGTGGCGTGCTGGAGCTGACCAACCGCAGCAACCTGCAGTTGCGCGGCGTGCGCGACGAGAATCATGAACCGCTGGTGCAGCACCTGCTGGCCGCCGGCCTCGGCCCGCGCCACCCGGATGCTGATGATGTGCGCAACCTGCTACTCAGTCCGGCGGCCGGGCGCGATCGCAGCGCGCACCTCGATACCCGCCCGCTGGCCGGCCGCCTGCTGGCGCTGCTGGAAAATACGCCCGAGTTTCACGCCTTGTCGGCCAAGTTCGCCCTCCAGCTGGACGGCGGCGAGGCCCTCGCCATGCTCGACCATCCCCACGACCTGTGGCTCAGCGCGTTGCCTGGCGGCACGCACCTGGCCTTCGGCCTGGCGGGCTGCCCGCGCGATGCGGCGCTGGGCGTGATTCCCCTGGCACAGGCGGAGCGACTGGTGGAGGCCGTGCTACGGCTGTTCCTGCAGTTGGCCGGCGCGCATACCCGGATGCGCCAGCTGTTGGCTGAGCTGCCGGTGGAGCAGTTCCTGGCGCGCCTGCCATTGTCTGTTCAGCAGCCATGGGCCACTCCGCGGCGTCCGCGCTATGACAGCCCGCCACTGGGGGCGCATGTGCAGGCGCAGTCAGGCTGGGTGATGCTGCTGGCCGGCGTGCCGCTCGGGAGGCTACACGCCGACCAATTGAGTGCCCTGGCTGAACTGGCTGACTCCGAGGGCTGTGGTGAGCTGCGTCTCACGCCATGGCAGGGGTTGCTGCTGCCGGACATACCTGGGAGCCGTCGAGCCTTCGTCGGCCAAGCCCTGCATGACCTTGGCTTGCTGCTGGAAACGCGCGCGCCGCTGGCCCGCCTGCTCGCCTGCAGCGGCTTGCCCGGCTGCGCCAGGGCCCAGGCGGACACCAAGGCCGATGCCCGCAAGCTGGCTGAGCGCCTCCCGGCGCACATCGCCCAGGTGCACCTGAGCGGCTGCCCGCGCAGCTGCGCCGCCGCTCATATCGCGCCTTATACGCTGCTGGCCCAGCCCGGCGGCCGTTACGACCTCTATCGCCGCGAGCAGGGCCTGGCCGGGTTCGGCCGCCTGTTGGCGCAATCCCTCGATATCGACCAAGCCGGCGAGCGCCTCGCCGCAGGAAGCCCCGAATGATCGATTACATCCGCGATGGTCAGGAGATCTACCGCCAGTCCTTCGCCACCATCCGCGCCGAGGCCGACCTCTCGGCGATCCCCGTCGACCTGGAAAAGCTCGCCGTGCGTTTGATCCACGCCTGCGGGATGGTCGATGTGGTGCAGGACCTGCGTTTCTCGCCCGGTGCCGGTGCCGCCGGCCGCGCCGCCCTGGCCAAGGGCGCGCCGATCCTCTGCGATGCGCGCATGGTGGCCGAAGGCATCACCCGCGCGCGCCTGCCGGCGAACAACCCGGTGATCTGCACGCTGCACAATACAGACGTGCCGCAGCTGGCCCGCGAGCTTGGCAACACCCGCTCTGCCGTGGCTCTTGAACACTGGCGCGAGCACCTGGAAGGCAGCGTGGTGGTGATCGGCAACGCACCGACCGCGTTGTTCTACCTGCTGGAGATGCTCGACGCCGGCGCGCCCAGGCCGGCGCTGATCTTGGGCATGCCGGTGGGCTTTATCGGCGCGGCCGAGTCCAAGGACATGCTGGCTGCCGATAGCCGCGGCGTGCCCTACATCATCGTGCGCGGGCGCCGTGGTGGCAGCGCCATGGCCGCTGCCGCGGTGAACGCCCTGGCCACGGAGGTGGAGTGATGAAGGGACGTCTGCTCGGCCTCGGCGTCGGCCCCGGTGATCCGGAACTGATTACCCTCAAGGCTCTGCGCCTGCTGCAGTCTGCGCCGGTGGTGGGCTACTTCGTGGCCAAGGCCAAGGCCAACAAGGGCCAGGGCGGCAACGCCTTCGGCATCATCGAGGCTCATCTCACCACTGCGCAGCGTCGCCTGCCGCTGGTCTACCCGGTGACCACCGAGAAGCTGGAGCCGCCGCTGACCTACGAGGATGTGATCGCCGACTTCTACGACACCTGCGCCGTGCAGATAGCCGCCGAGCTGGATGCCGGCCGCGATGTGGCGGTGATCTGCGAGGGCGATCCGTTCTTCTACGGTTCCTACATGTACCTGCACGACCGCCTGGCCGAACGCTATGAGGCCGAGGTGGTGCCCGGCGTGTGCTCAATGCTCGGCTGCGCCTCGGTACTGGGCACGCCATTGGTGTACCGCAACCAGTCCCTGAGCGTGCTCTCTGGCGTGCTGCCGGAGGAAGAGCTGGAGCAGCGCCTGCGTAGCGCCGAAGCCGCCGTGGTGATGAAGCTCGGTCGCAACTTCGACAAGGTGCGCCGCGTCCTGCAACGCCTCGGTCTGGCCGAGCGCGCCCACTATGTGGAGCGCGCCACCATGCACAACCAGCAGATAGTGCCGCTGGACCAGGTGGACCCGCTGGCCTCGCCGTACTTCTCCATGATCCTGGTGCCAGGGGAGAAGTGGCGTGGCTGAGTCCGTGAATCCTGCCGCCATCGTTATTCTCGGCACCTCGGCTCTAGAGACCGCACGCCGCGTGCGCGAGCGCTATCCCGAGGCCCGCATCCACGGCCTGGTCGGGCGGGTGGAGGAGGTCGATGAGCCTTACCACGAGTTCGGCGAGCATCTGCGTGGCCTGTACCGCGCCGGCACTCCGATCATCGCCCTGTGCGCAGCCGGCATCGTGATCCGCAGCCTGGCGCCGCTGCTGGCGGAGAAGGGGATGGAGCCGCCGGTGCTGGCACTGGCCGAAGATGGCAGCGCCGTGGTGCCGTTGCTCGGCGGCCTAGCCGGGGTCAACCGCCTGGCGCGCGAGCTGGGCGAGTGGCTGACGGTAGCGCCGGCCATTACCACCAGCGGTGAGCTGCGCTTCGGTACCTGCCTGCTCGATCCGCCGGAGGGCTATGTTCTGGCCGACCTGGAACAGGGCAAGCGCTTGGTCAGCGACCTGCTCGGCGGCGCACGCCTGCGCGTCGAGGGCGAGGCTCCCTGGTTGCAGCAGGCCAATCTGCCTGTGCATGCCGAGGGCGAGCGCTGCCTGCGTATTGATGTGTCCGCCGTCAGTGGCGACGATGCGCTGCTGATTCATCCGCGTCGGGTGCTGGCGCGATGCACGGAGCCCAGCGTCGAGCGCGTGCGTGCCGCACTGGCAGATGCCGGCCTGGCCGAGGCGGCGCTGGCCGCGCTGCTGGTCGAGGGCGAGGGACGTGCGCTGCCACTCGCCGAGCAGGCCGCCGCCGAGTTGAAAGTACCGCTGCGCTTCATCGACTCGCCGGCTGCACTGCCGCCGGCCTGCCACGAGACGCCGGGGCTGAGCCTGCATCTGGCTGGCAGCCCCGAGTCCGCGAGCGCCTTGGGGCGCCCGCGTGGTCGCCTCAGCGTGGTCGGCATCGGCCCCGGCTGCGCCGAACTGCTGGCTCCGGCCGTGCGCAGTGCGCTGGACCAGGCCGAGGACGTGCTCGGCTACGAGACCTACGTAGCCATGGCCGGTCCCTACCGTGAAGGCCAGTGCCTGCACGCCAGCGACAATCGTGAGGAACTGCAGCGCGCTGCCCATGCCTTCGAGCTGGCCGCGCAGGGGCGGCGGGTGGTGATGGTGTCGTCGGGCGACCCCGGCGTATTCGCCATGGCCGCAGCCGTGATGGAAGCGCTTGAAGCCTCCAGCGACCCGCGCTGGCAGGGTGTGGAGCTGGAAGTACTGCCCGGCATCTCCGCCGCCCTGGCCACCGCCGCCAGGGCCGGTGCGCCGCTGGGGCACGACTTCTGCCTGATCTCGCTGTCCGACAACCTCAAACCCTGGGCGGTGATCGAGAAACGCCTGCAGCACGCGGCCGCCGCCGACCTGGCCATGGCTTTCTACAACCCCATTTCCAAGGCACGCCCCTGGCAACTCGGTCGCGCGCTCGACCTGTTGCGCCAGCACCGCGAACCGCAGACCCTGGTGGTGCTCGGTCGCGACATCGGTCGCCCCGCGGAGGCGTTGCGCGTGCTGACCCTCGGCGAGCTGACCCCGGAGCTGGTGGACATGCGCACCCTGGTGATCATCGGCTCCAGCCAGACCCGCCGTTTCCCGCGTCAGGGCGGCGGCGAGTGGGTGTACACGCCGAGGTGGTATCCGTTTGAGCGATAGGGACTGCATAGAGTCTGATCCCATACTGCCGGAAGTCTTGACCATCGAATAAGGTGTCGTCAGTACATGGTTTGAGAATCATTATCTCTTGTGCGCATATCGCGCTTCGGCTGGCAGTGTGATGCAGGTCTCAGTCCTGATGTTGTCCAATAGGACGGAGAAATGACGGACAGACCGAGGCTGTTGCCGTAAACTAGGGAGGTTTTTGCCCCTTCTGCCGCTATGCGGTGGCCATGGATGACATGGAGTCGTATCTGGTCATGTTGTTTGAGTCTCGATACCAGCCTACTTTCGCCGAGCGATATCCCATTCCGCTATTGGCGGCGGTACTCGATTTTCTGTTGGTCATTGCTGCTGTCTATCTTGCTTACTGGTTGCGGTTTGATTCTGCAGACTTGAATGCGCACTACACAACGGCCGCGTTCACCATTTCCTCCGTTGTCATGCTCAGTCTCTGGGGGAGTGGCGTCTACGGTTCTTGGCGCGGTATTTCTCTTGCCAGACAGATTGGTAATGTATTAGTTGGGTGGGTTTTCGCTGTTGGTATATTGCTTGCGGTAATTTTTTTTCTAAAGGTATCCGATAATTACTCCCGTCGTTGGTTTGTATATGTGCTTTTTCTTGGGGGTGGGTTGAGCGTACTGCTTCGCTTGATAGTGTACTGGCTTCTGCGTTTGCTGCGTTCGGGTGGGCGGAATCTGAAGCATGTATTGGTCGTTGATGCTGGTGGTGCTTCTGTTGAGCGTCTGAACAGTAGTCGGTCACTTAGGGAGTTCGGTTTCCGTATCGCAGAGAGCCTAGATTTCTCTCGAGATAGCGAATGGATCAATGCTTTGGAGTTGCGGGTCGCTGTCTTGGGGGTTCATGAAGTTTGGTTGTGTTTGCCTCTAAGTGAAGGGGCGGCGGTTAAAGAAGTTATGTATGCGCTGCGTCATCACACAGTGGCAATACGTTTTATTCCAGAGTGGGGCGATATACCTCTGCTTAATCACAAGGTGACCAATATCGCGGGGCTTTATGCTTTGGACCTGAGTTGCAGTCCGATGGATGGCCCTGCTCGGGTGCTCAAACGAATGGAGGACATCATTCTGGGGGGGCTGATCTCTATCTTGATATTGCCAGTTTGTCTTTTGATTATGGTGGCGATTGCCCTCACTTCCAAGGGGCCTGTTTTATTCAAGCAATATCGTACGGGTATCAATGGCAAGCGCTTCAAGGTCTACAAATTTCGCTCGATGGTGGTGCATCAGGAGTCGAACGGACAGGTCACTCAGGCCAGCAAGAATGATGAGCGCGTCACCAAGGTGGGTGCGTTTTTAAGGCGCACCAGCCTGGATGAGTTGCCTCAGTTCTTTAACGTATTACAGGGGCGGATGTCGATTGTGGGGCCGCGCCCGCATGCACTCATGCATAACGAATATTATAAGGACCTGGTCGAATCTTACATGCAGCGCCACAAGGTTAAGCCAGGTATAACCGGGTGGGCTCAGGTGAATGGCTATCGCGGGCAGACTGATACGTTGGAGAAGATGCAGAAGCGAGTGGAGTTTGATCTCTGGTATATCGATAACTGGTCGCTGGGGCTGGATTTGAAGATTATTCTATGGACGATCTTCAAAGGATTTATCAATAGAAATGCCTATTGATTTTATTTTTATTTTCGTTTTAAGAGAGTCTCGATGTTGCGGCAGTTGATTGGGCGGGAGATAAAGGGGCTTGGTAAGGTGCTCATTCTTCTTCTGGCTCTCGGCGTTTTTATTCAGTTAAGTGGTCTTCTGCTGAATAATGATGGCAGTCGGTACGCTACGCAGCTTTATCTGTCGCTGTTCTTGCCAGCACTCTTGCTGCTCCTGCGTGAGCGCCTGATGCTCGATCTCTGGAGGCAGTTGCCCGCGGTTATTTTTCTTTTTTTGCTGGGTTGGGTGCTGTTGTACGCAGGTGTACATCCTGGGTCAGATAAAGACTTCTGGAACTGGTTGAAACTTGTGCTATTGCTGATCTTTTATGTTGCTGCAGTAGCCAGTTTGACTCGGCATGAGAAGTTTCTAATGCTCGTTTTGGTCATCTCGCTGATAGTGGCTGCTGTATTCGCCTGGTTGACCCTCTACTACCAGTTTGTTGTTCTCGATCGCCCGTTAAGTTATGAGGCATTTCGCTGGGTACGCTTGTGGGAGTTGGGCTGGCGAGGCTTTGGGGACTTGAAGCACCCGATCATAGCGGGTCTTTACTATTCAATATTCACAATTATTGCTACCTGGCTTTTGTTGCGGCCCGGTATGGGGCCTTGGCGCTCGCTGTTCTTGATGTTGGCCATCGCGGGTCTCGCCTTTTATATTTTGCTGACGTTCTCTCGGGGCTCTTGGTTTTCTCTGGGAGCCGGTGGGCTGGCTCTTCTACTCATTACGAACAGCCGCAAGTCTTACGCGCTGCTTAGCTTGGGTGCTGTAGTGCTCTGTTTGGCGGCCTACTGGTTTTGGCCTGAACTACAGAATGAGCAGAGAGTTGGGGTCAACGGCCGTGAGCTCATCTGGGTGGGCTGGCTGGGTCGCCTTTCGGAATTCTGGCTCATGGGGCGTGGCGCGGGGGCCGACTTTGAGTTCACCTTCCCTACCGGGCAGTCATTTATCCACGCACACAGTTTGTATCTGCAGCTTTGGTATGAGTATGGGCTTGTCGGGATCGGCTTATTTGTAGCCTTTGTGCTAAGCCTGCTGTTCAAGGCCTGGCAGTGCCGAGCGTTACCATTGGCACAATTGGCTATGGGGCTGCTGGTGTTGGCTATGGTGGCGATGATTTCCGATGTCTATGCGATCTTTCATCGGCCTAGCCCATATTGGGCGTTGTTCTGGTTTCCAGTAGGCATTCTGCTGGGTTTGAGAAAGCCAGTGACCTAAAACGAGCTCAATATAAAAGGCCTGCAACTGCAGGCCTTTCTCTTTTCGCCGCCACTCAGGCCTTGTGGCCGTCGTAGTCGTTGAGCGAGATGACGCGGGTCTTGCCGACGCGGTGGCGGTAGATCTCGCGCAGGTACTTGATGGCTTTCTTCACGCTGTCGCGCGACAGGCGGATGTCATTGATCGAGACGAACTTGTCGTGGTCGTGGATCAACTCGCGGTACTTCTTCTCGTACATCGGCTTGATCGCGTACCAGTTGGTGTCGAGGATCTTCGCCGGGTTCTCGTACTCGTTGAGCATGGCCTCGATGCGCGCCTCGTCGAAGTCCTCGGAGACGATGAAGTCGAGCATGGCGTTGTCCAGGCTCTCGTCGTAACGGTACTGGTCGCGGGCGAAGCAGCGCTTGATGAAGGCAACGATCAGGGTCAGGAAGTCGTCCGACAGGCACGGACTCTTGACGATCAGGGTGGTCAGCGACAGGTTGGCCGAGGCGCCGATGACCAGGGCGTAGCGTTTCAGGGTGGTGTTGGGGAACAGGCTGTTGAGGTGGGTCTTGAGCCGGTTCAGGTCCATGTAGGACAGCTTGTAGTCCTTCGGCAGCGAGACGATGGACACCACCGAGGAGCAGTTCTTGAAGAAGTGCAGGTCGCTCAGCGCGCTGGCGTCGTAGTTGGACTTCTTGTACTGCTCCAGCGCCGCGCGGTAGCGCTTGGCCTCGATCGGCAGCAGGCTGATGCCCTCGATGGCCTGGGTCGCCTTGTTGAAGTGCGGCAGGTCGATGGAGCGGAAGAACAGGTCGTCGATATTGAGCTTGGGCTGCTCTTTCTCGAACACCTTGAACTTGTCGGTGGGCGCCGGCGTGGCCTGCTCGGCCACCACGGACTCCGCGTAAGCCACGGCGACCGGGCCGGCCAGGCTCATGAACAGGTCATTGGCATCCAGGCGGATGGTCTCGCCGATGTCGATACCGGCGCGGCGGAAGTAGTTCTGGTCGTAGTCGGTGGTCACCGCCTGGGCGGTGAGGATGTTGAAGATCTGCTGCGAGATGTACTGGTTGGCGTGGCGCTCCATGGCGTTCACGTCGATGTTCTGCACGTTGCCGCCGTCGCTTTCCTCGGCATAACGCATGATGTCGTTGGAGATCAGCATCATGGCGTTCCATGGGCGGATGCGGCGCATCACGCTCTCTTCGCCGGTTTCCTCGCTGTCGAAGTTGTAGGAGAAGTCCCACTCCTCGGCGAGGTACTTGCACAGCAGGCGGCCGGCGTTGATATGCAGGGCCTCGGACATCTCGATGCGCTGGTCGGAGATGTTCGGCAGGATGCAGATGCCGCTGGTGAAGATCGGCTCGAAGACGAAGGAGTGGCCGCGGTTGTCCTCGCTGCTGCTTTCCTGCTTGGTCTCGAAGGTCTTGCTCATGTAGGCGAACTGCTGGGCCAGGCCGAACTCCGAGGCCATGCCCGAGCCGGTGCCGCCGCCGGCGCTGAAGATGTAGAAGTACAGGCGCGACTGGTTGGCCTTGATGCCGCAGGAGTCGATCAGGTAGCTGTGGATGAACTTCCAGTCGGCGTTGGAGAAACGCTGGGTATCCTTGTTGAGGATGATCTTGGCCAGGTACTGGCCGAGGATCGGGGCGTTACCGGCGCCGCCGGCGTGGACCTCGGACAGGTCCATGATCTTCATCTTGCTGTAGTCGTCGAGGAAGCCGCTGGTCTCGGCCTTGCGCGAGAAGCGGATGCGCCCCTCGATGTCCTTGTCCAGGTCGCCCAGCATCACCAGCGGCTCGATCAGGAATACCGGCTTGGCGGCGCGGCTGCCGGCCAGGCGCAGGTTGCTGCGCAGCCAGCCGGCCGGGCGCTGTTCGGAGCCGCTCTTTTCCTGGTTGCTGAATTCGTTGAGGTAGAAGCGCCGCGCGTTGTACACCAGCGAGGCGACATCCAGGGCGATGTTCGAACCGCAACGGCCGAGGCCGATCAGGCACACCGAAGGGAAGTGCTGGGCATGCAGCGCATCCAGTGCGTCTTCGCCATGCAGTTTGGGGAACACCCGCTCGCGCAGTCCGTCGAGATTTTCCAGGATGCGGTCGATGTCACGCTCGGTGAAATACATGTACTGCTCGCTACTGAGCGGCAGGGTCGAGGCGGGTATGGCCGGTACCGATGGGGGTTCGATCACGGGCGATGCGACGGTACGGGGCTCGGAAACGGTGGAATCTACGTCTTTAGTTGTTTTCATCGTCGACATTCCGTGACTGTTGGCAGCAGCTTTTCTTATTGGTGGGTTATTCCGTAAAACCCAGGCTTTCACGAATAAGCACTATATACAGCGTATGAACATTGTTCGAGGCAGGCGCCACTCTTTTTATTTGGCGCGTGCCGCGCTGGCCGTGGTCTGGCGACGGTTCAATGGCGAAGTGCCATTTAGGTTCGTCGGCCGTTTGTTCGTGGTCGGTTTTCTGTCGCTTTGGCAGACATATGAACGCATTCTGCGGGTCGCAGGAATGTCATTTACGGGAAGCTCATGTGGGTTATTAACTTGCCTGATTGGTCAGATTCGTATTGCCGTACCGACATGCCGCGGGGTAGGGTAAGCGCCCCGGCCTATCTGGCCGTCATGCTGTTGGATGTACCGTGAAACCCGTATCCAGGGCCCTGTTGATGGTGGCGCTGGTGCTGGCGGCGATCAATCTGCGCCCCGGCATCACCTCCTTCGCCCCGCTGATCGAACGTATCGCCGAGGAGCTCGCGCTGAGCCGTGGCCTGATCAGCCTGACCACCGCCTTGCCGGTTCTCTGCATGGGCCTGCTGGCCCCCCTGGCTCCGCGTCTTGCCGTGCTTTTCGGCCTGGAGCGGACCATCGCCTGTTGCCTCATGCTGATCATGCTGGCGCTACTGCTGCGTGTCGGCGGGCACCTCAGCCCGTTGCTGATCGGCAGCGCCGTGCTGCTCGGTACTGGCATCGCCGTGGCCGGGCCGCTGCTGTCGGGTTTCATCAAACGGCATTTCCGCGATCAGGTTGGCCAGGTGGTGGGCTGGTATTCCTTCAGCATGGCCATCGGTGGTGCGGGTGGCGCCGTGCTGTCTGTGCCACTGACCTTGGGCCTGGGTGATGACTGGAGTCTGGGCCTGGCCGCCTGGTTCCTCCCGGCCCTGCTGGCCGGCTTGCTCTGGTTGCGCCTGCCGAGCCGCGCCGAAGCGGCTGTGGTCGGCGATGGCCAGGGGCTGCCCTGGCGCGAGCCTCGCGCCTGGCTGGTAACGGGTTTCTTCGCGATTCAGGCCGGGTTTTTCTACACCATGGCGACCTGGCTGGTGGCGCGCTATCACGAGGCTGGCTTGAGCCTGCTGTACAGCAACGCGCTGTTCAGCCTGTTCATGCTGGTCGGACTGCCCAGCGCCTGGTTGCTGCCTTGGTTGGCCCAGCGCTTCGATATCCGCCAGCCGCTGCTGGTGGCCTGTGGGCTGACCCTGACGCTGTGTCTGGGCATGATCACGTTTCAGCCGACCCTGTTGCCGGAGCTCTGGGCCGTGCTGATGGGTTTCGCCCTCAGTGGCTCCTTTGCCCTGTCGCTGGTGTTGCCGTTGTATGAGGTCCACACGCCGCTGGCGGTCAGCCGCTGGACTGCGATGATGCTGTGTGCCGGCTACTGCATGGCCTGCCTGGCGCCCATTCTGGTCGGCCTGGGGCGTGATCTGGCGGGCAGCTACCAGGCACCGTTCGCGGTGCTGATTGGCCTCGGGGCGCTGATGAGTCTGATTGCCTGGGCCCTGCGGGCACCGAAACGGTCGACATAGGCACTGGTTCCTTTGCAGGGAGGACTCCCTGTGTTAGAAGGCTGCCTGCACTTTCTGGAGTACCCGCGTGGAGTCCGAATCCATCGTCTATGGCTGCATCCGCGACTGGCCGTCCGGTGATCGCGAGCAGCGTCTGCTGCGTCGTGGCACCAATCGCCAGGTGCTGGAGCAACTGCCCCAGGGCGACGCCTGGCCGTTTCTCGGCCGCGAAATGTTCTCCTTCTGCGGCAACGAGGGCGAGGGGCTGTACCAGACCCAGGTCATCCACTTCGGCGCCAGCTATCAGGCCATCGAGTATGAGTGGGCGCTGTGGGTCAAGGAGTTCGAGGCCTTGCTGCAGCGCCTGTATTGGGCCAGCGCCGTGGTGCACCTGGAAACCGAACTGAACGGCCTGCATACCTTCCGCTGGGAGTCTGAGAGCGGCTTCCACAGCCCGCAGGAAGCCGATCTGCGGGTGCGTTGCGTGTGGGAGCGCGAGGGCAGCCTGCGCGGCTGATCCCCGATCCGTCATGCGGCGCCGCGACGGCGCGCCGAGATCAAACAGCTTCCTTGAGGCGGACGATGCTCAATTACTTCTGGTTTTTCCTCGCCGCGCTGTTCGAGATCGGCGGCTGCTATGCCTTCTGGATGTGGCTGCGGCTGGGCAAAAGCGCCTGGTGGATCGTGCCGGGCCTGCTCAGCCTGACCCTGTTCGCCCTGCTGCTGACGCGTATTGAGGCGGGATATGCCGGGCGCGCCTATGCCGCTTACGGTGGGGTGTATGTGGTGGCTTCGCTGTTCTGGCTGGGGCTGATCGAACGCACCCGGCCGCTGCTGTCGGATTGGCTGGGCGCGGCATTATGCCTGGTCGGCGCAGGCATCATCCTGCTCGGGCCGCGCTTCGCCAGTCACTAGGCCTGCTCACGCAAAGCTAGTCCTGCAGCCACTCCTTGGGCACTTCCTCGCGCAGCGCCAGCTGGCACTGCTGGCTGTCCGGATCGAAGACGATCACGGCCTGGCCCTTTTCCAGAGCCCGGCGTGCCCGTTCCACGCGGGTTGCCAGCGGTGTGTCATCCCCATTGTCGGTACCGTCGCGGCTGACGAAGTCCTCCAGCAGGCGGGTCAGGGTTTCGGCTTCCAGCAGATGGTGGGGAATCAGCATGAGGTCTCCTCGGCGGGGTGGTCATGCTAATCGCTTGCGCGGGCGTGGGCGAGCAGGTAGTGGTCAAGCACATCGTAGAGTTGCTGGCGATCCAGCGGTTTGCCGAGGAAGTCATCCATGCCGACAGCCTGCCCGGCGGCACGGTGCTCCTCCAGTATGTGGGCGGTCAGCGCGACAATGGGCACGGGGCTCAACTGGCGCTCGGCCTCCAGGGTACGGATCTGCCGCGTGGCCTCGAAGCCGTCCATTTCAGGCATTTCGCAGTCCATCAGGATCAGCTGGATGGCGTCGGGATCGCGGCGATACTCCGCGACGGCGCTGCAGCCGTCCGCTACCAGCCGCATGGCATAGCCACGCTTCTTGAGAAAGCCCTCCACCACCATCTGATTCACCCGGTTGTCCTCGGCCACCAGGATGCAGGGGGCACGGCCATTGCGGCGCTCGAGCGTCTGAGGCGTCGCTGCCTGGCTCAGGCGGCGCTCGCTGTAGAGATCATGCAGCGCGGCGCGCAATGCCGTTGCCGAGAGGGGGAGAGGCAGGCCGAGCAGGCGCAGGCCCCGGCCCTCGGGCAGCGGTTGGTGCTGCCCGGGCGGGCTCAGTAGCAGAATACGCTGACCCTGTTCCAGGTTCGGGCGCAGGCTCTCCAGCCATTGGCTGCTGCTGCCCGGCCAGGGCGCCATCAGCACCAGCAGGGGGGGGCTGGCGAAGTCTTCGAGGAAGTCCTGCAGACGCTCCGGGTCCTGACAGCGCTGGGTGCGCATGCCCCAGCGGCTGAGCAGATGGCTCAGGCAATCGAGCCCCTGGCTGTCCAGCGAGCAGAGCAGGGCGGTGCGATTGTCGAGCAGTCGGGGCAGGTCGTCGCTACTTTCGGCGGGTGTCCGCAGCGGGATGTCGAAGGCGAAGCGCGAACCCTGGCCAGGCGTGCTCTGCACCTCGATGCGCCCCCCCATCATCTCCACCAGCTCCTTGCTGATGGCCAGGCCCAGGCCACTGCCGCCATAGCGGCGAGTGGTGCTGGAGTCGCCCTGGGAGAAAGACTTGAACAGCTGGCCGAGGGTATCGCCACTGATACCGATACCGCTGTCGCTGACGGCAAACACCAGGTGGGCTTGTCCCTGGCTGTCGCTGCGGCGGCAGATGGTCAGGGTTACATGGCCCTGCTGGGTGAACTTCAGGGCGTTGCCCAGCAGGTTCATCAGCACCTGCTTCAGGCGTGTCGGGTCGCCCAGCGCGCGCCGGGGGACGCCGCCTTCGAGGCTGACATACAGGCGCAGCCGTTTCTCCATGGCCTGGGCGGTGAACAGCATCAGGGTGTCCGAGGCCATCTCTTCGAGATCAAACTCGATCTCTTCGAGACTGAGCTTGCCGGACTCGATGCGTGCATAGTCGAGAATGTCGTTGATTACCGACATCAGAGCGCTGCCGGAGCTGGCGATAGTGTCCACATAGAAGCGCTGAGTGCGGTCGAGAGTCGTCTCGCGCAGCATCTGCAGCATGCCCAGCACGCCATTGAGCGGCGTGCGTATCTCGTGGCTCATCTTGGCCAGAAAGCGGCTTTTGGCCTGGTTTTCCAGTTCCGCCCGTTCAGCCGCCTGGTGGGAGCGAAAACCCTCTTCCTTCAGCAGGTTGATGCGGTCGGCGAGGCCGAGCGACAGGGTCAGCAGCTCGAAGGTCGAACCCAGCTTCACGGCGTTGGCGCCATAGATGCCGAACAGTTCGACCCCCAGGGAGCCGCTGGTGGCGAGGATGAAACAGATCAGCAGGACGCCCCAGGCCAGCACGTAGTAGGAGCCGTAGCGCAGGCCGCGTCGCCATACGTAGATGCCGATCGCCAGCAGGATGCTGGAGAACACCAGTACCGTCAGGCTGGCGAGGATGTTCCAGGCCTGCAGGCCGATCAGCGGCCCCGACAGCAGGCAGAGGAAGATGACCAGCATCAGCAGGCGCATGCCTCTGTCCAGCCTGGGGAAGCTCTGCGGAATACTGAGGAAGTGGCGGCTGAACTGCACTGCGACCAGGCAGAGCAGGAACATCAATACGTAGATGCTGACCGATTGCAGAGCCACGTTCTCTGGCAGCAGCTTGAACAGCATGCCGTCGAAGGCGCAGGCGAACAGGGCAGATACCAGGATGTAGGCCAGGTACCAGAAGTACGCCCGTTCACGCAGCGAGACGAACAGGAACAGGTTGTACACGAACATGGCAAACAGCACGCCGTAAAACGCGCCGTTCAGTCCCATCAGGTTTTCCTGGGTCGCCGCGCTGGCGCCATAGGTGCTGAAGTACAGGGGGACGAAGATCGTGCTGCTGCTCTGTACCCGCACCAGCAAGGTGTTGCTGCCGGGCGGCAACTCGACGGGGAACCAGAAATTGCGTACCTGCACCGGGCGCTGGGCAAAGGCGAAACCGTCACCGCTTTGCTGGCTGTGCAGGCGGCCGTCCTCGTCCTGCAGGTACAGGTCGATGCGATCGAGCAGAGCGTAGTTGATCTCCAGATAGCCGGACAGCGCCTGCGGGCGGCTGTTGACCAGGCGCACCTTGAACCACCACACCGAGTCGTTCTTGCCCAGATTGGCGTGGTTCCCGCTGACCTGGGTGAAGGCGCTGTCGGGTAGGCGCTGCACCTCATCGACGCTCAGGCGGCCGTCTTTGTCTTCGTGGTAGCCCATGTAAGGGCCCAGTGACAGGCGCAGATCATCCCGGTCCAGCGGCGCCGGGGCTAATGCCCACAACGGCCCGCAGAGGCACAGCAGCAGCATTGCCAGGAGCAAACGAGGCATCCGCCAACCTCTGAGTTGTTTTACTTGTTTGTGTCACTTTGCCTAGTTGCTGCGTCGGCGGCAAGAGCGCTGGCCAGAGCCTGTTGGCCTATTCAGGTTTGGCCGCAGGCCCGGTTGGCTGGCACGGCGATGTCCATCAGCCGTGGGTTGGGCAGGCTGAGACCGGCCATCAGCTGCGCATAGGCTTCGCCATCGGCCACCTGCAGGCGCGGGTTGTGCGCGGCTTCCTCGGCGATGCTGGAGCGGGTCCAGCCGCGGTAGTCATGGCCGGGCCAGACTTCGGTGTCACCGGGCAGGGCCAGCAGGCGCTGCAGGCTGGCCCACTGGGCGCGGGCGTCGCCGTTCTGGAAGTCGGTACGGCCGCTGCCGCGGATCAACAGGGTGTCGCCGGTGAAGACCTTGCCTGGCTCATCGGCGCTGGCCGGCAGCAGGAAGCAGTAGGAGTCGTCGGTGTGCCCCGGTGTATGCCAGGCGACCAGCTCGCGCTCGCCAAAGGCCAGACGCTGGCTGTCGGCGAAGGTGAAGCTGGCGCAGGCGCTGCCGCTCTGCTGGCCGAAGCCGCTGCGGCAGCCGGTGGCCGTGCGCAGCTCACCGAGGGCGGTGATGTGGTCGGCATGGGTGTGGGTGTCGAGGGCCAGCAGCAGCTGCAGGTCCAGCTCGCGCAGCAGGCGCAGGTAGTCGTCCAGCTTGTTCTTCACCGGGTCGATCAGCACCGCCTGGCCGGCATCGCCCAGCAGGTAGGTGTAGGTCGAACTTTCGCTGTCGAAGAGTTGGCGAAACAGCATGATCAGTGTCCTCCGAGGAGTTTCTGCGCGGCCAGCGACAGGCTGACCGCCACCAGCATCAGGGCGAACAGGCGTTGCAGCGTGCGCCCGCCCAGGCGCTGGGCCAGGGCGTTGCCGCCGAGCACGCCGGTCGCGCCGCCCAGAGCCAGGCCGGCCAGCAGTAGCAGCGAGGGCTGCGCGCCGCTGAGGTAGAACAGGAAGCCGCCGCCGGAAACCAGGGCGATTACCGCCATCGAGGTGGCGGTGGCAGCCAGCATGCCGAGCGGGGTGAAGGCCAGCAGCGCCGGTACCACCAGGAAGCCGCCGCCGACGCCCATCAGCCCGGAGAACAGGCCGACACCCAGACCAATGGCGATCAGCGGGGCGCTGCGCAGCGGGCCGCTGCTTTCACGGGGCAGGTTCGAACTGCGCCACATGCGCCAAGCCGTCCACAGCACCAGGGCGCAGAAGCCGAGGATCAGCGCGGCCTCGGGAATCTGCCGGCCCAGCCACTGGCCGGCGAAGTTGCCCGGCAGGCCGGCGATGGCCAGCAGCAGCACCGGGCGCCAGGCCACCAGGCCCTGGCGAGCGCGCGGGACGGCGCCGATCAGGGCCGTGATGGCTACGGCGCCGAGGCTGACGCCGATCGCATCGCGCAGCGGCAGGTGCAGGCTGAGCAGCAGCGGCAGGGCCACCAGTGAACCACCGGCGCCGGTGAGACCGAGCAGCAGGCCGAGCACGGCACCGACGCCCAGGGCCTCCAGCAGCAATATCTCCATCAACGGTTCCAGGGCATGCGGGCGAGCAGCAGGGCCATGGCGCAGGTGTTGCTGAGGCCGGCGAAGGTCAGGCCGGCGCCGACGAAGGCGGCCAGACCGTACCAGCCCGGATGCACCCAGGTGCCAAGCGCGACACCCAGCAGTACCAGGCTGCCGGCGCTGATCTGCACCTGGCGCTGGATGCTGATCACGCCGCTGGGGGCCTCTTCAGTGGGCAGGCCACAGGCCACGCAGGCCTGGGTACCACCGTCGATCACCTGCACGCCGGGCAGCAGTTGCTGCAAATGGTCGGCGGCGCGGCGGGCGCGCTGGCCGCTGTGGCACAGCAGATAGAGTTCGTCGCCACGCTGCAGGCCTTCCTGGCGCAGCTGCTGCACCAGGGCGGCCGGATTGAGCTGGTCGAGTGGCACGTTACGCGCGCCGGCCACGTGCTGGGCACGGAATTCCGCCGGGCTGCGCACGTCGATGAGGAAGCGCACATGCCCCTGCTGGCGCGCGCTGGCAAAGCGCGGGGCGTCGATCAGGCAGATGGTATCAGTCATTGCAGGGTACTCCCTGGGGGTATGTGGTTCAGGTGTATTTGGTGAAGATGGCGCGCACGCGGGCCAGGGTCTCGGCGTCGTCGCGCGAGGGGTCGAGCACGGTTTCCTCGAGCAGGCACGCGAGCATCTCCTGGTAGGCCTTGTCCAGCGCCTTGCGCGCGGCGGCGAACTGCTGGGCAATGGCCTCGCATTCCTCGCCGCGACGGATCATCGCCTGAATGCCGCGGATCTGGCCCTCGACGCGGGCCAGGCGCTTGAGCATGGCGTCCTGTTGCTGGGTGTTGGGGGTGGTCATCTCAGAGCTCCAGGGGGCGGCGCAGGGTGAAGGCGCCGCGCAGTTCGCCGGCGGCGAAGCCGCGGGCCTGATCCTGCGGGTAGTGACGGTCGAGCAGCTGTACCAGCTCGGGTTTGATTGCGCTGCCATGGCAGGCCAGGCAGGGCTCGCCGGTGGCGATGGCACGCATGTAGCGGAATTCGCCGTCCACCACTTCGGCACGGTTCAGGCTGGCGACGGCCTCGCCGGCCTGGCTGCGGCGCTGAAAATCTTCCAGCACGGCTTGTTCCCAGGCATCCGGACGGTTGTCCGGGTTACGCAGGCGCAGCGCGGTGCGTCCCACTTTCCAGGGCGCGACGCTGTGCTGCTGGGCGATGCCGGGCGCCAGCTGGCGGCAGGCTTCGACGGCTTGTGCCGGGCCGCCTGTGGCGACCGCGGTCTGCACGCTGGCCAGCAGCTGTTGCTGGAAGGGCGGGATTAGGGCTTCGGCCTCGCCGCGCAGCTGTGCCAGGTCGGCGGCCTGGGCGAGCAGCGGGGCACAGCAGAGCAGGGTGGTGAATAGGCGCATCGGCATACTCCCTATCTATATACAGGGGGGAGTATATGTTGGATGGCAGAAAAGGCAACCGTCGCTCGTCGCGTCCGCCCTGCGGTCATTGGCCGCGGATCAACTTGCGCAGCAGGAAACGGTTGGGGTGGCAAGCCTCGGCCACGGCGCGCGGCAGTGGCAGCGGTTCGTCGTTCAGCCACGCGGCCAGCAACTCGCCGCACAGCGGTGCCGTGATCAGCCCGCGTGAGCCGTGCCCGCTGTTGACGTACAGGCCATCGCGCCAGGGGCAGGGGCTGTCCGGCACCTGGCGGGCATCCTTGCCGAGTACCGCGTAGGTCTCGGCGAAGGCCGCCGGGTCGGCCAGCGGGCCGACGATCGGCAGGTAGTCGGGGCTGGTGCAGCGGAAGGCGGCGCGGCCTTCGAGCTGCGCCGGATCGAGCCGGTCGGCGTCCAGGCGCTCGGCCAGGTCCGCAGAGATTTCCCACAGCAGTTCGAGGTTGCCGGCGTGTTCGGCAGCGGTCGGTGCGCAGTCCTGGCTGTGGAAGTCGAAGCTGGCGCCCAGGGTGTGCTCGCCGCCGCGCGGCGGCGCCACATAGCCTTCGGCGCAGACCACGCAGGCCAGCTCGGCGCTGCGGGTGGTCTGCGGCAGGCGGCTGATCTGCCCACGGATGCGCTTGAGCGGCAGCTCGGCGGCGAAGCGGCGCACCTCGGCGGCACCGGCCAGGATCGCCACGGGAGCCTCGGCCAGCAGGCGCTCGCCGTCCAGCGCCTGCCAGCGGCCGTCGACCCGCCGCAGCTCCAGCGCCTCGCTGTGCGTCAGCAGACGAATGCGCGGATGGCTGGCGAGCTGGCGGCACAGCGCCGGCGGATGCACCCAGCCGGCGTCGGGGTAGAACAGGCCGCCGGCCGGCAGCGCGACGCCGGCGCGAGCCTCGGCCTGCTCGCGCGTCAGGCTGTGCAGCAGGTCCGCCGGGAAGGCCTCGGCCAGCTTGGCCTGGCGCCCGGCTTCCGGCGCATCGAACGCCAGTTGCAGCACGCCGCAGGCAGCCCAGTCGTGGCCCTGCTGCAGGTGCTGGAGCAGGCGGCGGGTGTGGCCGAAGCCGGCCAGCACCAGTTGCGACAACGCGGTGCCATGGGCGGACAGCTTGAGGTAAAGCACGCCCTGGGGGTTGCCGGAAGCTTCCTGCGCCACTGCATCGTGGCGCTCCAGCAGGGTCACCTGCCAGCCGCGCGCAGCCAGGCTGGCGGCCGTAGCGCAACCGGCCAGACCGGCGCCGATGACCAGTGCTTCGCGCGCTTCCGGCCTGGGCGGACGGGCATGCCAGGGCTTTTCCGCCACTCGCGCATGGGCCTCGAAACGCCCGCAGAGGATTTCCCACTTCTTGCCGTGGCCGGGCGCGCGGCGCATGGCGAAGCCGGCCTCGATCAGCCCTCGGCGTACCGTGCCCTTGCTGGTGAAGGTGGCCAGGCTGGCGCCCGGGGCGGACAACCGCGCCAATTCCTGGAACAGCTCCGGGGTCCACATTTCCGGGTTCTTGTCCGGGGCGAAGCCATCGAGGAACCAGACGTCGATGCGCGCGTCCAGTTGCGGCAGCATCTGCAGCGCATCGCCGATCAGCAGGGTGAGGATGACCCGACCGCCATCCAGCACCAGGCGCTGGAAGCCGGGATGGATGGCCCGGTACTGCTCCAGCAACTGCCCGGACCAGAGCGCCAGCTCCGGCCACAGGGCCAGGGCACGGTGCAGGTCGGCCGCGGTGAGCGGGTATTTCTCCACGCTGACGAAATGCAGACAGGCATCCGCTGGGGCCAACTGGTCGAACAGCTGCCAGGCGCAAAGGAAGTTCAGCCCGGTGCCGAAGCCGGTTTCGCCGATTGCCAGGCTTGCGCCGGAAGGCAGGGCGGCGAAGCGTGCCGGCAGGTCGTTGCCGGCGAGGAACACATGACGGGTTTCTCCCAGGCCGTCGTCGCGAGAGAAATACACGTCACCGAACTGGCGCGAAAGTGGCTGGCCTTGGTCGTTCCAGTCGAGCTGGGCGTTGCAGAGGTCGGACATCGAGGCACCCGGAAAACAAGGTGCGGCATTGTAGCTACTTGCGCCAAGGCTCGGCGAATCCGCTAGGCTGAGCGAATCGAGACAGGGAGACCTCTATGTTTGAGTCCGCCGAACTGGGCCGCAAGATTGATCCGGCCGAATACGAAAAGGAACTGCCCGCGCTGCGCGAGGCCTTGCTGGAGGCGCAGTTTGAACTGCAGCAGCAGGGGCGCTTCCCGGTGATCATTCTGATCAATGGCGTGGAGGGCGCCGGCAAGGGAGAGACGGTCAAGCTCCTCAATGAGTGGATGGACCCGCGCCTGATTCAGGTCAGCACCTTCGACGTGCAGACCGACGAAGAGCTGGCGCGGCCTCCGGCCTGGCGTTTCTGGCGGCAACTACCGCCCAAGGGCCGCATCGGTATCTTCTTCGGCAACTGGTACAGCCAGATGATCCAGGGCCGCATCCATGGCCATTTCAAGGATGCCGTGCTGGACCAGGCCATCGATGGTGCCCTGGCGCTGGAGCAGATGCTGTGCGACGAGGGGGCGCTGATCTTCAAGTTCTGGTTCCACCTGTCCAAGAAGCAGATGAAGATGCGCCTGAAGGAGTTGCAGGACGACCCGCAGCGCGCCTGGCGCCTCAGCCCGCTGGACTGGCAGCAGTCCAAGACCTACGACAAGTTCGTGCGCAACGGTGAACGCGTGCTGCGGCGCAGCAGTCGCGACTTCGCCCCCTGGTACGTGGTCGAGGGCAGCGACGAGTGCTATCGCAGCCTGACGGTGGGGCGCATTCTCCTCGACGGCCTGCAGGCGGCGCTCAAAGCCAAGACGCGTCCGACCGCCCAGCCGCATGTGGCGCCGATAGTGGCCAGCCTGGACAACCGCATCCTGCTGGACAGCCTGGACCTCACCCAGAGTCTGGACAAGGACGCCTACAAGGACATGCTGGCGGCGGAGCAGGCGCGCCTGGCCATGCTGATGCGCGACAAGCGCATGCGCCGGCACGCGCTGGTGGCGGTGTTCGAGGGCAACGATGCGGCCGGCAAGGGCGGCGCCATCCGCCGTGTGGCAGCGGCCCTGGACCCGCGCCAGTACCGTATCGTGCCGATCGCCGCGCCGACCGAGGAGGAGCGCGCCCAGCCCTACCTGTGGCGCTTCTGGCGGCACATTCCGGCGCGCGGCAAGTTCACCGTGTTCGACCGTTCCTGGTATGGCCGGGTTCTGGTGGAGCGTGTGGAGGGCTTCTGCCAGCCCAGTGACTGGCTGCGCGCCTATGGCGAGATAAACGACTTCGAAGAGCAACTGAGTCGCGCCGGCGTGGTGCTGGTGAAGTTCTGGCTGGCCATCGACCAGGACGAGCAGTTCAAGCGCTTCAAGGAGCGCGAGCAGATCGCCTTCAAGCGCTTCAAGATCACCGAAGAGGACTGGCGCAATCGCGACAAGTGGGACGCCTATTGTGATGCCGTAGGCGACATGGTCGACCGCACCAGTACCTCGATCGCGCCCTGGACCCTGGTGGAGGCCAACGACAAGCGCTTCGCTCGGGTCAAGGTGCTGCGCACCATCAATGAAGCGCTGGAAAGGGCCTTTGCCAACGACTGACTAGAAGGCGCGGCTTTCGATGATGTCGTTGGCCTGCTGCATGCGGCGGATGTAGAAGGCGATCTCGCGCTCCGCATCGACGCGGGTGAAGAAGGGGCCTTCCAGGGTGCCTTCGCGAGTGGCGAAAAAATACTGACCATTGACCGCACTGACTCGCTCGCTGCGGTAGTGGGTGCCGGGGGCGGGGTCGATATTGCGTTGACCGAACATGGCTAAGCCTCCTGCGACAGGGTGCACTGCTTTCAGTCTAGTGCCTGGTCATTAGCGAGTAGGCTGGCGCGACAAGTGGTCATTTTTTAGTCATCTCGAGCGGGCGGCACAGTTTGTTCCTGTCTGCGTGGTCAGCTGTGGCTGTCGGGTCAATCGGGCGCGGCCTATAATTCCCGGCCGTTCCGCTGTTTCGCCGTCGAGGCTGTCATGCACGTTTCCTCCGGCCGCTGGCTTTTCGGCCTGCTGCTCGCCCTTACCACTGCCGTGCTCTGGGGCATCCTGCCGATCAAGCTCAAGGAAGTGCTGCAGGTGATGGACCCGGTCACCGTCACCTGGTGCCGCCTGCTGGTGTCCGGTGTGCTGCTGTTCATCTGGTTGTCGACCCAGCGTCGCCTGCCGCGTTTTGCCCCGCTCGGGCGCCGTGGCCAGGGTCTTCTGGTGCTGGCCATTCTCGGCCTGACCGCCAACTACGTGCTCTACCTGATCGGCCTAAACATGCTCAGCCCCGGCACTACCCAGCTGGTAATCCAGATGGCGCCGATCCTGTTTCTGGTGGCCAGCCTGTTCGTGTTCCGCGAGTCATTCAGCCTTGGCCAGGGTGTCGGCATGGCAATCCTGTTGCTCGGTTTCGGCCTGTTCTTCAACCAGCGCCTGGCAGAGTTGCTGACCTCGCTGACCACTTACACCACCGGGGTGCTGGTGATACTGCTGGCGGCTTTCGTCTGGGTGTTCTACGGACTTGCGCAGAAGCAGCTGCTGACCCAGTGGAGCTCACCACAGATCATGATGGTGATTTACCTGGCCTGCGCCTTGCTGCTCACGCCCTGGGCCCATCCGCTGCAGGTACTGCAGCTCAGCACACTGCAGTGCTGGCTGCTGCTGGCCTGCTGCCTGAATACGCTGGTGGCCTACGGCGCTTTCGCCGAGGCGCTGGCGCACTGGGAGGCCTCGCGGGTCAGCGCGACCCTGTCGATCACCCCGCTGGTGACTTTTGTCGCGGTGGCCCTGGCTGCCGTCTGGTGGCCCGACCATGTGCAGCCGGAGCAGATCAACCTGCTCGGTTACGGTGGCGCAGTGCTGGTGGTGCTGGGCTCGGCGCTCACGGCGCTGGGACCTTCGTTGCTGGCCGGTTGGCGCGCGCGTCGTGCCCGCCTGGTGACGCTCAGGCCCTGACGCCCAGCCCCTCGGCCTTGCGCAGCCAGCCCTGGCGCTGTTCCTCGGAGGAAGGGCGCACCGGGGCGAATTCGGTCAGGCGGCGGGTCTTGATGCCGCAGAAGCCGAGGATGGTGCGCACCATCTGCCGGTGCGCCGGCGCGCCGTAGATCCAGCGGAAGTACCAGGGCGGGGTGTCCAGGGTGACCAGCAGATCGGCGGTGCGCCCGCTCAGCAGCTTGTCCCACAGCTGCGAGCGGTTGCGGTACTTGAAGGCGAAGCCGGGCAGGAAGGTGCGGTCGAAGAAACCCTTGAGCAGCGCCGGCACGCCGCCCCACCAGACCGGGTAGACGAACACCAGGTGCTCGGCCCAGTGGATCTGCCGCTGCGCCTCCAGCAGGTCCGGCTCCAGCGTCTGCTGCTGGCCAAAGCCCTCGCGCAGGATCGGGTCGAACTGTAGCTCGCCGAGTTTGAGCTGGCGCACCACATGGCCCTGGCCACGGGCGCCGCTGCTGTAGGCTTCGGCGAGGGCATGACAGAGGCTGTCACGCTTGGGCGTGCCGAGAATCAGCAGGATGCGCTTGCCGTCGCCTTCCAGCGGGGTGGCGCCGCTTTTCGTTTCTTCAGCCATGTTGTCCCGACTCCAGCATGTTGTGCGGACGCACCCAGGCGTCGAATTCCTCGTTGCTCAGATAGCCCAGCTGCAGGGCCGTCTCGCGCAGGGTGAGGCCCTCGGCATAGGCCTTCTTGGCGATCTCCGCGGCCTTGTCGTAGCCGATATGCGGGTTCAGCGCCGTCACCAGCATCAGGCCACGCTCCAGGTGTGCGGCCATCTGCCGGGTGTCCGGCTCCAGCCCGACCACGCAGTGCTCGGCGAAGTTGCGGCAGCCATCGGCCAGCAGGCGGATCGACTGCAGCAGGTTGTGGATGATCACCGGCTTGAACACGTTGAGCTGCAGCTGCCCCTGGCTGGCGGCGAAGGCGATGGTGGCGTCGTTGCCCAGCACCTGGCAGGCGAGCATGGACAGCGCCTCGCACTGGGTCGGGTTGACCTTGCCGGGCATGATCGAGCTGCCCGGCTCGTTGGCCGGCAGGCGCACCTCGGCGAGGCCGGCGCGTGGGCCGGAGCCGAGCAGACGCAGGTCGTTGGCGATCTTCATCAGCGCCACGGCCAGGGTCTTCAGCGCGCCGGACAGTGCGGTGAGCGGCTCGTGGCCGGCGAGGGCGGCGAACTTGTTCGGTGCCGAGACGAAGGGCAGGCCGGCCAGTGCAGCCAGCTCGGCGGCCATGGCTTCGGCGAAGCCCCTGGGCGCGTTCAGTCCGGTGCCGACCGCGGTGCCGCCTTGGGCCAGTTCGCAGACCGCCGGCAGGCTGGCGCGGATGGCCTTGTCGGCATAATCGAGTTGCGCAACGAAGGCCGACAGCTCCTGGCCGAAGGTCACCGGGGTGGCGTCCATCAGGTGCGTGCGCCCGGTCTTGACCAGGTCCATGTGCCGCGCCGCCTGTTCGGCCAGGGCGCCGGAGAGCTCGGCGATGGCTGGCAGCAACTGGTGTTGCACGGCCTGCACGGTGGCGATGTGCATGGCGGTGGGGAAGCTGTCGTTGGAGCTCTGTGCGCGGTTGACGTGATCGTTGGGGTGCACCGGGTGCTTGCCGCCACGGCCCTGGCCGGCCAGTTCGTTGGCGCGCCCGGCGATCACCTCATTGACGTTCATGTTGCTCTGCGTGCCGCTACCGGTCTGCCACACCACCAGCGGGAACTGCGCATCGTGCTGGCCCGCCAGCACCTCATCGGCGGCCTGCTCGATCAGCCGGGCGACGTCCGGCGGCAGCTCGCCGATGCGGCTGTTGACCCGTGCTGCGGCTTTCTTGATCAGCGCCAGGGCATGCACCACGGCCAGTGGCATGCGCTGCTCGCCGATGGCGAAGTTGATCAGCGAGCGCTGGGTCTGGGCACCCCAGTAGGCGTCGTCGGGCACCTCGATGGCGCCAATGCTGTCGGTTTCGATACGGCTCATGGGGCGGCTCCTCATCACTGGTCGGCAGTTTAGGCCGCCGTACGTTGCCGCGGTTCCACAGCTTTTCTATGGCAGCGATTACCAGCGCGCGTGGGTCGCGCCCATCCAGCCGTAGGCACTGCTCACCGGCACCTTCTCACCCTGCGGGCCGCGCAGCACGCCGTCGAAGCGGCCGAACCACTGGCGGGTGTCGGCATACAGCGGCCCCAGGCGCGGGCAGGCCTGGTGCTGCTGGCGCGGGGTAAAACGCAGTTCGACCCGGCCGCTGGCGCTGTGCAGGTTCCAGGGTTCCAGCGGGCCCTTCGGCGGCCGCTCGATCTCGACCCGCTCTTCCAGATGCACCAGCTCCCCGCCGAACCACAGGGCGTTTTCCGACAGCCCGCTGTAGTCGCACCAGCCGGTGCCGAAGTTACCGGCAATGCCGCCGGGTGCGGCGAAGGCGGCGCGGGTCCAGTGGCTTTTCAGTGGCCAGACGCCGCGGGCAAAGTCCAGCGAGGCGAAGCTTTGCCCCGGCGTGCACAGGTACTGTCGCCCCCCCAGCTGCAGGTTGCCGGTCACCGGTAGACCGAGCTGGCGGCTGGTGGCGTGGAAGGTGCGGCGGCCCATCGGGCAGATCAGGTTGACCGACTCCAGGTGCGGCGGTCGCTGGATATCCAGTGCCACCTGCAGCGGCTGGCCGCCGATGTCCGGGGCCATGGCCGTCAGGCGGATCATGCTGCCACGATCATCGGCGCGCAGCTGCAGGCGGCTATGGCGGAAAGCGTGGCTTTCCAGCGGCGTATCCGGCAGGTCGCAGCCCTGGCCGAAGGGACTCAGCTGGGTGCGCGCGGCCGCTTTACCGCTGTGCAGGTCGAGGAAATAGGCCGCGCCGTAGCCCAGGTAGTCGAGGTCGGCGAAGGTCAGGGCCAGCATCCAGTCCGGCGTGGTGATGCACCAGTGGTTCCAGCGCTTGCGGCGGCCCAGGTTGCGCGGTAGCGCGCAGTTCACCAGCGGGCGAGTGGACCAGCCGACGGCATTCGCCTGCAGGCGGCCTTGGGCATCGCACAGGGGCTGTGAGTGCGGCGTGAGCGGGTTGGTGAAGCTGTTCATCAGACACATCCATGTGTGGGGCAGGGGGGAGCCGGCCCCGAAAGATGAGTGATCATGCCTATTACCGGGGTTGCGGGGCAAGTGATGGCCATTTGCGCCGCCCCCGGCGCTTGAGCCCGGCAGACGCTGCGCGCAGAATGGCGCCCCGCGTTTTACCCGAGGATCTACCCATGAGCCGCTTGCGCGCCGTTTGTTCTCTCCTGCTGCTGTTCGCCAGCGGGCCTCTGCTGGCCGCGTCTGCCAGTCACGTTGCCGAGGCCAAGCGCTTCGTCGAGCTGACTCGCGTCGACAAGCTGGCCGTGCCGGCCTACATGCAGGTCCGTCAGATGTTCGCCCAGCGCTTCGCCCAGGCCGGCGGTAGCGAGGCGCAGAAGGCCGTGCTGGAGCGCTACCAGGCCCAGGCCGATACTGCGCTGGACAAGGTAGTGGGCGAGGGCAAGCTGGATGAGGCGCTGGTGGCGCTGTACACCGATGCCTTCAGCGAAGCCGAACTTAAGGAGTTGCTGGCCTTCTACCAGACCCCGGTCGGGCGCAAGGTGCTGGAGCAGATGCCGCAGCTGATGGCGCATTCCGCCCAGCTGACCCAGGCCCGCCTGCAGCAGGCGGTGCCGGAAGTCGACCGCCTGCTGGGGGCGATGACCAGCGAACTGAAACCCGCCAAGCCGTAACGAGGAACCGGACATGAGCATGCGCGACCAGATCATCGCCGCCCTGCAGCCGCTGCACAGCGAGCACCTCGATGTGCAGGACGAGAGCCACATGCACAGCCGTGGCCAGGAAACCCACTACAAGGCGGTGATCGTCAGCCCGGCCTTCGCCGGCCTGAATGCGGTCAAGCGCCACCAGAAGGTCTACGCCACCCTGGGCGATCTGATGCAGCAATTTCACGCACTGGCGCTGCACACCTACACCCCCGAGGAGTGGGCCGCGCAGGGCGTCGCACCGGATTCGCCAACCTGCCGTGGTGGCAGCAAGCACGACCACTAATCCCGCAGCGCGTGCCCCAGGCCGCGCCGCTGCGTTAGAATCGTGCTCCGCGCCGGCTCAAGCCGGCGCTTTTATTTAGAGCCCCGGTCCGCCCTTTGCGAGGGTGACCACTGGAGAACACTGCATGACTGCGAAGATTGTTGTCGCGGCGCTGTACAAGTTCGTGTCCCTGCCGGATTACGAAGCGCTGCGCGAGCCCCTGCTCAACACCATGTTGGAATTCGGCGTGAAGGGCACCCTGCTGCTCGCCGAGGAAGGCATCAACGGCACCGTTTCCGCCACGCGCGAGGGCATCGATGGCCTGCTGGCCTGGCTCAAGCGCGACCCGCGCCTGGCGGATGTCGATCACAAGGAATCCTACTGCGACGAGCAGCCCTTCTACCGCACCAAGGTCAAGCTGAAGAAGGAAATCGTCACCCTCGGCGTACCGGGCGTGGACCCCAACCAGCGCGTCGGCACCTACGTCGAGCCCAAGGACTGGAACGCCCTGATCGCGGACCCCGAGGTGCTGCTGATCGATACCCGCAACGACTACGAGGTCGCCATCGGCACCTTCGAGGGCGCGGTCGATCCCAAGACCAAGTCGTTCCGCGAGTTCCCCGAGTACATCAAGGCCCACTACGACCCGAGCAAGCACAAGAAGGTCGCCATGTTCTGCACCGGCGGCATCCGGTGTGAGAAGGCCTCCAGCTACATGCTCGGCGAGGGCTTCGAGGAGGTCTTCCACCTCAAGGGTGGCATCCTCAAGTACCTGGAAGAGGTGCCGCAGGATGAAAGCAAGTGGCAGGGCGACTGCTTCGTCTTCGACAACCGCGTGACCGTGCGCCACGACCTCAGCGAGGGCGACTACGACCAGTGCCATGCCTGTCGCAACCCGATCTCCGCCGAGGATCGGCAAAGCGCGCACTACTCGCCGGGCATCAGTTGCCCGCATTGCTGGGACTCGCTGCCGGAGAAGACCCGCCAGGCCGCCCGCGAGCGGCAGAAGCAGATCGAGATCGCCCAGCAGCGCAACCTGCCGCACCCCATCGGCTTCAATTACAAGGCGCTGCAGGAGCAATGAGGAGCAGGGTGGAAAACGACCGCAGGTCTTTTCCACCGGCCGTCACCCTTGGTGGATAAGGCGGCGCCGTTATCCCCCCTACAACCACCCCGCGGAATTTCGAGGAGCCCAGCTTGCGCCCAGCCCGTCTGCTCTACGTGATGGACCCCATGTGTTCCTGGTGCTGGGGGTTTGCCCCGGTGGTGCAGGCCCTGGCCGAGCAGGCGGCTGCCGCCGGCATACCGCTGCAGCTGGTGGTGGGTGGCCTGCGCCGCGAGCGCGCGGCCATGGACCCTTCGGCGCGGGTGCGCATCCTCTCGCACTGGCAGGCGGTCAACGCCAGCACCGGCCAGCTGTTCAACTTCCAGGATGCCCTGCCTGAAGGCTTCGTCTATGACACCGAACCGGCCTGTCGGGCGCTGGTCACCGCGCGCCAGCTGGACGAGCAGAGCGTCTGGCCCCTGCTGCAGTTGATCCAGGAGGCCTTCTATGCCGAGGGGCGCGACGTGACGCGTGCCCAGGTGCTGGTGGAGCTGGCCGAACGTGCCGGCATCCCGCGTATCGAGTTCGCCGCGGCTTTCGACAGCCAGGCGATGCAGGCCGCCACCGAGGTCGACTTCAACTGGGTGCAGGACCTTGGCATCGCCGGCTTCCCCACCCTGTTGGCCGAGCGTAACGGCCAGTTGGCCCTGCTGACCAACGGCTACCAGCCGCTGCAGGCGCTGGCGCCGCTGCTCGGCCGCTGGCTGGAGCAGGCCGCGCATGCCTGATCGGTTGACTTGGGCGGAAATCCGCCGCCTGGCGCTGCGCCACCGCAAGGGCCTGATCCTGGCCAACCTGATCGCCGTGCTCGCCACTTTGTGCAGCGTGCCGATTCCGCTGCTGTTGCCGCTGCTGGTGGACGAGGTGCTGCTCAAGCAGGGCGATGCGGCGCTGCGGGTGATGGACCGTTTCCTCCCCGCCGACTGGCAGAGTGCGGCCGGCTACATCGGCCTGATGCTGGTACTGACCCTGGTGCTGCGCCTGGGGGCGCTGGTCAGCAACGTGCTGCAGGCGCGCCTGTTCGCCCGCCTGTCCAAGGACGTGATCTTCCGGCTGCGGGTGCGCCTGATCGAGCGGCTCAAGCGCATCGCCCTGAGCGAGTACGAGAACCTCGGAGGCGGCACCGTCACCGCCCACCTGGTCACCGATCTGGACACCCTCGACAAGTTCATTGGCGAGACCCTGAGCAAGGTGCTGGTGGCCCTGCTGACCCTGACCGGCACCGCCGCCGTGCTGATCTGGATGCACTGGCAGCTGGCGTTGCTGATCCTGCTGTTCAACCCGCTGGTGATCTTTGCCACGGTGCAGCTGGGCAAGCAGGTCAAGCACCTGAAGAAGCTGGAGAACGACAGTACTTCGCGCTTCACCCAGGCGTTGACCGAGACCCTGGAGGCGATCCAGGAAGTGCGCGCCGGCAACCGCCAGGGCTACTTCCTCGGCCGCCTCGGCCTGCGCGCCCGCGAGGTGCGCGACTACGCGGTGGCCTCGCAGTGGAAGAGCGACGCGGCGGGGCGCACCAGCGGCCTGCTGTTCCAGTTCGGCATCGACATCTTCCGCGCCGCAGCCATGCTCACCGTGCTGTTCTCCGACCTGTCGATCGGCCAGATGCTCGCCGTGTTCAGCTACCTCTGGTACATGATCGGCCCGGTCGAGCAGCTGCTCGGCGTGCAGTACGCCTACTACGCCGCCGGCGGTGCGCTGGCGCGGATCAACGAGCTGCTGGCGCGTGCCGACGAGCCGCAGCACGAAGGCCGCAGTGACCCGTTCAAGGGCCGCGACACCGTCGGTATCGAGGTGCGCGGGTTGCGCTTCGCCTACCGTGACGAACCGGTGCTGCATGATCTCGACCTGGCCATCGCGCCCGGCGAGAAGGTCGCCCTGGTCGGCGCCAGCGGCGGCGGCAAGAGCACCCTGGTGCAGCTGCTGCTGGGGCTCTACACGGCCCAGGCCGGAACCATCCGTTTCGGTGGGGCGAGCCTGGAGGAGATCGGTCTGGAGCGGGTGCGCGAGCATGTGGCGGTGGTGCTGCAGCACCCGGCGCTGTTCAACGACACGGTGCGCGCCAACCTGTGCATGGGCCGTGAGCGCAGCGACGAGGCCTGCTGGCAGGCGCTGGAGATCGCCCAGTTGTCCGCCACCATCCGCGCCCTGCCGGATGGCCTGGACAGCGTGGTCGGGCGCTCCGGCGTGCGTCTGTCCGGTGGCCAGCGCCAGCGCCTGGCCATCGCCCGCATGGTGCTGGCCGAGCCCAAGGTGGTGATCCTCGACGAGGCCACCTCGGCCCTCGACGCCGCCACCGAGTATGCCCTGCACGAGGCGCTTGGGCGTTTCCTCAGTGGCCGTACCACGCTGATCGTGGCCCATCGCCTGTCGGCGGTGAAGCAGGCCGACCGCGTGCTGGTATTCGACGGCGGCAGCATCGCCGAGGATGGCGATCACCAGCAGCTGATCGCCGAGGGCGGGCTGTACGCCAAGCTCTACGGGCATCTGCAACAGTAGCTGGGCCGCCCTGGGCGGCCCGCGTCACTTGCTCTGCTGCGCCGACCACTTCTCCAGCGCCTTGACCCGCGCCTGGCTGTCGGACATCGGTTTATCCAGGGCTTCCTCGTAGAACTCCAGCCAACTGCGCGAGCCTGCCGTCATGCCGGCCAGCTCGCGCATGCCCTCCTTGAGCGCCACCAGACTCTGCTGGTAGTTGCGTTCCTGGCCGATCAGCGTGCGGGCCAGCATGCGCACGTTTTCCTTGTTGCGCTCCTGCAGTTCGGCCATCGCCGTACTGTCGCCACCGCCCTCGGCGGCGGGCTGCTGGACTGGCTTCTGGCTCTGCTGCGAGAGCAGGCCGATGAGCCGCTGCTGGTCCTTGATCTGCTGTTGCAGTGGCGCGATCTGCAACTGCAGAGCGGCGACCTCTTTCTGCAGCGCTTCGACGCTGGCCTTGCTGGCCAGGGCGGCGAGGGTTTCCTCGTCTGGTTCGGAGGAGCCGCCCAGCACGAAGACCAGGATCCAGGCGATCAGGTTGAGCACCAAGGTGCCTGCCAGGCCATAGAGCAGCAAGCGATTGACCTTGGCGGCCTTGCCCAGCTCCGGTGCTGGCGGGTCGCCCTCATCCCTGGGGGCGCTGTTGCCTTCTGCGGGTGCGTTGTCGTCACTCATGCTGCCTGTCCTTGTTGTATGGGGCGCGGCATTGCTATGTGCAGCATAGCGTCTAGAACGAGGCGAGGATGCGTCCGAGTACCGCCATCGCCTGCTCGCTCTGGGCATCCCAGGGGTGGCCGTGGTTCAGCCGCGCGCAATGGCGGAAGCTGCGGGTGGCGGAGAAGATCGGCCCCGGTGCCAGGCTGATGCCCTGGGCCAGGGCCAGCTGGAACAGCTGCAGCGAGTCGACCCGCTCGGGGAATTCGAACCACAGGAAGTAGCCGCCGCTGGGGCGCGTGACACGGGTCTCGGCCGGGAAATGCCGCGCGGCGGAGGCGAGCATGGCCGCCTGCTGGGTCTCCAGGGCGATGCGCAGCTTGCGCAGGTGGCGGTCATAGCCGCCGTGCTGCAGGTAGTCGGCAATAGCCGCCTGGGCCGGCACCGAGGGCGAGAGGGTGGTCATCAGCTTGAGCCGCGCGATCTGCTCGGCATAGCGCCCGCCGGCTACCCAGCCGACCCGGTAGCCCGGCGCCAGGCTCTTGGAGAAGGAGCCGCAGTGCATCACCAGGCCGGCGTCGTCGAAGCTCTTCAGCGGCCTCGGCGGCTGGGCGCCGTAGTGCAGCTCGGCGTACACGTCGTCCTCGATCAGCGGCACCTGGTGGCGCCTGAGCAGGGCGTACAGTTCGGCCTTCTGCGCTTCGCCGAGCGTGGCGCCCATGGGGTTCTGCAGGCTGCTCATGAACCAGCAAGCCTTGATCGGCAGGTTGGCCAGGCGCTCGGCCAGCACGCCGAGGTCGATGCCTTCGCGCGGGTGCACGGGGATCTCCACCGCCTTGAGCTTGAGCCGTTCCAGCACCTGCAGGGTGGCGTAGAAGGCCGGCGACTCGATGGCCACCAGGTCGCCCGGCTGGGTCACCGTCTGCAGGCACAGGTTGAGCGCCTCCATGGCGCCGTTGGTGATCACCAGTTCCTCCAGCGCCAGGCTTACGCCGGCAACCCGATAGCGCAGGCCGATCTGCCGGCGCAGGTCGGGATTGCCGGCGGTCATGTCGGCGATCACCGCATGGCCGGGCATGTCGCGCAGGGCGTGGGCCATCGAGCGCGCCAAGCGCGGCAGGGGGAACAGCTCGGGGCTGGGGAAGGCCGAGCCGAACGGCACGGTGGCCGGGTCCTTGAGCGAGCCGAGCACGGAGAACACCAGCTCGCTGACATCCACCTCGGTGCTGGTGGCCGTTGGTGCGCTGCTGCCGGGCTCGGCCAGCGGCTGGCGCGCCAGTTCGCGGACGAAGTAGCCGGAGCGCGCACGGGCCTGGATCAGGCCGCGATCTTCCAGCAGGTAGTAGGCTTGGAAGATGGTCGAGGGGCTGACGCCGTAGCTGCGCCGCGCCTGGCGCACCGAGGGCACGCGCTCGCCGGGGGCGAGCACGCCGCTGCGGATCAGCTCGGCGATCTGTTCGGCCAACTGTTCGTAGCGTTTCATCTCGCCCCTGACTGCGGTCCATTCCGGGGCACAGTCTAAGGGCTGGGGCGGCTGGCCGGCCATCAGCGCCCGCTGGGGGCGATAAAGGTGCTGCCGGCCTCCAGGCGCTCGCTGCCGTCGCGCAGGTTGACCACCTCGAAGAACACCGGCGCGGGGCTACGGCCCAGTGGCTCGCGCTCCAGCACCACGCTGACCGGCACCTCTAGGATTTCGCCGGCGGCCAGGCTGAGGTCGTTCGGCCCGTTCAGGCGGAACGGCTGGCCGGGCACCAGGCCCAGGTGGTAACGCTGCGGCTGCTGGGTCTTGTTGATCAGCTTGAGGCGGTAGACGTTCTCGATCTGCCCGGCGGCGTTCTCGCGGAACATGCCGCGGTCCTTGGCCACATCCAGCGACACCAGCGAGCGCGCCTGCAGGGCCCAGGCGAAGGCGCCAATCATCAGCAGCAGGGCCGCCGCGTAACCCAGCAGGCGCGGCCGCAGCAGGTGGCGGCGGCCGCCCTGCATCTCATGCTCGGAGCCATAGCGAATCAGGCCGCGGGCATAGCCCAGCTTGTCCATGATGCTGTCGCAGGCGTCGATGCAGGCGGCGCAGCCGATGCATTCCACCTGCAGGCCGTCGCGGATGTCGATGCCGGTGGGGCAGACCTGTACGCACATGGTGCAGTCGATGCAATCACCGAGGCCCTCGGCCTTGTGGTCGGTGTCCTTCCGGCGCGGCCCGCGTCTCTCGCCCCGGGCGGCGTCATAGGCGACCAGCAGGGTGTCCTTGTCGAACATCACCCCCTGGAAGCGCGCGTAGGGGCACATGTACACGCAGACCTTCTCGCGCAGCCAGCCGGCGTTGAGGTAGGTGGCGCTGGTGAAGAACAGCACCCAGAACAACGTGGCGCCGTCGATCTGCCAGGTGAACAGCTCCAGCGCCAGCGGGCGGATCGGCGTGAAGTAGCCGACGAAGGTCAGCGCCGTAAGCAGGCTCAGTGCCAGCCACAGCAGGTGCTTGGCGCTGCGGCGCAGCAGTTTGGCCGGACCCCAGGGCGCGGCGTCGAGCTTGATGCGCTGGTGGCGCTCGCCTTCGGTGAGCTTTTCCACCCACATGAACACCCAGGTCCATACGCTCTGCGGGCAGCTGTAGCCGCACCAGACGCGGCCGGCGAACACGGTGATGGTGAACAGGCCGAAGGCGCAGATGATCAGCAGCGCCGAAAGCAGGATGAAGTCCTGCGGCCAGAAGGTGGCGCCGAAGATGTAGTAGCGGTGCTCGGCCAGGTTCCACAGCACCGCCTGGCGGCCGTCCCAGTCGAGCCAGGCGGTGCCGAAGAAGATCAGCATCAGCAGCCCCGCGCCATACAGGCGCAGGTTGCGGTACAGGCCGCTGAAGCTGCGGGGGTGAATCGGGCCGCCGGCCTGCGCCGGGGTCAGGCGGACCGGTTGGCGCGGGTCGATGGTGTCGATGATCTGCGCCGGTATGCGCTCGCTCATGGTGGGCCTCTCGGGCTGCTAATCAGGCTGCGCGCACTCTGCCGGTCGGGCGGTATGCGTAACAGACTCAGCTTGCCCGGGAAAAACCGTATCAGATGGCGCGTAGATGCACTGCGGCGCCGTGTCGCAGGCCGCTGGCAGCTGCCTGAACCACCTTGGCAAGAAATCGTTACGCGAATGCCGGGGTTGGGGGAGCGCGCCTGGCGCTGTAAGGAAAACTTGCCGTAAGACCAGGGACGTGCGGCCGCGGCGGCATCCGCCGCCGCTTGTCCGCGTGCCGGCCAAGGGTTGTGATGACAACAGTCCAAACGCGCCGCCGACTGGCGGACGACTGCCCCACAACAACAATTCAGGGAGGCCGGATGAACGCCGTGGCCAAGATCGATCAGCACAACCCCATCGGAACCGACGGTTTCGAGTTCGTCGAATTCACCGCGCCGACGCCGGAAGGCATCGAGCAACTGCGCCAGCTGTTCGGCGCCATGGGCTTCACCGAGACAGCCAAGCACCGCTCCAAGCAGGTCTGGCTGTTCCAGCAGAACGACATCAACTTCGTCCTCAACGGCAGCCCCACCGGCCACGTCCGCGCCTTCGGCGAGAAGCACGGGCCGAGCGCCTGCGCCATGGCCTTCCGGGTGAAGAACGCGGCCCAGGCCGCCGCCTACGTCGAGCAGCAGGGCGCCACCCTGGTCGGCAGCCACGCCAACTTCGGCGAGCTGAATATCCCCTGCGTCGAGGGTATCGGCGGATCCTTGCTGTATCTGGTCGACCGCTACGGCGACAAGACCATCTACGACGTCGACTTCGAATACATCGAGGGCCGCAAGCCGGGCGACCACGCCGTCGGCCTGCAGCAGATCGACCACCTGACCCACAACGTCAAACGCGGGCAGATGGACGTCTGGTCCGGCTTCTACGAGCGCATCGCCAACTTCCGCGAGATCCGCTACTTCGACATCGAGGGCAAGCTCACCGGCCTGTTCTCCCGCGCCATGACCGCGCCCTGCGGCAAGATCCGCATCCCGATCAACGAGTCGGCCGACGACAAGTCGCAGATCGAGGAATTCATCCGCGAGTACCACGGCGAGGGCATCCAGCACATCGCCATGAGCACCGACGATATCTACGAGACGGTGCGCCGCCTGCGCGCCAACGGCGTGGACTTCATGACCACCCCGGACACCTATTATGCAAAGGTCGACAGCCGCGTGGCCGGCCACGGCGAGCCGCTCGACCAACTGCGCGAGTTGAACATCCTGATCGATGGCGCGCCGGGTGATGACGGCATCCTGCTGCAGATTTTCACCAACACGGTGATCGGCCCGATCTTCTTCGAGATCATCCAGCGCAAGGGCAACCAGGGCTTCGGCGAGGGCAACTTCAAGGCGCTGTTCGAATCCATCGAGGAAGATCAGCTGCGCCGTGGCGTGATCTCCGAGCAGTGATCCGTAGGGTGGATGTCGCTTTGTACATCCACCAAGGAACGCCAATAGCCGGTGGATGGCCACCCCGTGGAAAACGCTTCGCGGTTTTCCACCCTACGACTCTGTGTGCCATGACGAGGAGATGTGCATGAGCCGCCAATGGATCAACTTCCCCCTGCGCGAGGGCGAGCACTCGCGCCAGGCCCACTGTGATTTTCCCGAGGGCACCTACGAGCGGGAGATGGGCCGCGAGGGCTTTTTCGGCCCGGTGACCCAGCTGCACCACAAGCACCCGCCCACCGGCTGGGTCGACTGGGAAGGGCCGCTGCGCCCGCACGCCTTCAACTTCAACCGGATCGCCAGCGAGCGCGACTGCCCGCTGCAGGCACCGCTGACCTTGCACAACGCCGATGTGAAACTGCGCGTGTGGAAGACCGTTGGCGCCATGCAGCACCTGGTACGCAACGCCGATGGCGACGAGTTACTGTTCGTGCATGACGGCGCCGGGCACTTCTACTGCGACTTTGGCCACCTGGAGTACCGTGACGGCGACTACCTGGTGATCCCGCGTGGCACCGCCTGGCGCATCGAGCCAACGGCACCCAGCCACTTCCTGCTGATCGAAAACACCGACGGCGCCTACCAGCTGCCGGACAGGGGCCTGCTCGGCCCGCAGGCGATCTTCGACCCGGCGGTGCTCGACCACCCGCGCATCGACGCCGCCTTCAAGGCCCAGCAGGACGAGCGCACCTGGCAGATCAAAATCAAGCGGCGCAACCAGATCAGCACCGTCACCTATCCGTTCAACCCGCTGGATGCGGTGGGCTGGCACGGCGACAACACGGTGGTGCGCCTGAACTGGCGCGACATCCGCCCGCTGATGAGCCACCGCTACCACCTGCCGCCGTCGGCGCACACCACCTTCGTCGCCAACGGCTTCGTGGTCTGCACCTTCACCCCGCGCCCGGTCGAGAGTGATCCCGGCGCGCTCAAGGTGCCGTTCTTCCACAACAACGACGACTACGACGAGGTGCTGTTCTACCACCGTGGCAACTTCTTCAGCCGCGACAACATCGAGGCTGGGATGGTGACGCTGCACCCCTGCGGCTTCCCCCACGGCCCACATCCCAAGGCGCTGAAAAAGGCCCAGGAAGACCCGGCCACCTTCGCCGAGGAAGTGGCGGTGATGATCGACACCCGTCGCGCGCTGGAGGTGGCCGAGGCCGCCGCCGCGGTGGACGTGCCGGAATACGTGAACTCCTGGCGTGCGCCGGGGAAACCAGGCTGAGAACTGCACGGACCATTCCCTCTCCCCTCGGGGAGAGGGCCAGGGAGAGGGGGCAGACAGCTAACCCTCTCCCCCGGCCCCTCTCCCATGAATGGGAGAGGGGAGTAAAGGCCCGCGTGCGAACAGACGAATAGGTAGTAAACATGAAACTCGCATCACTCAACCAAGGCCGTGACGGCATGCTGATCGTCGTCTCCCGCGACCTCTCCCGTGCCGTCAAGGTGCCGCAGATCGCCGCCACCCTGCAGGCCGCGCTGGACGACTGGGCCAGCAAGCGCCCGCAACTGGAAGCGGTGTACCAGCGCCTCAACGACGGCCTGGAACAGGGCGCCTTCGCCTTCGATCAGGCCGCCTGCCACAGCCCGCTGCCGCGTGCCTACCACTGGGCCGACGGCAGCGCCTATGTCAACCACGTCGAGCTGGTACGCAAGGCACGTGGCGCCGAGATGCCCGAATCCTTCTGGCACGACCCGCTGATGTACCAGGGCGGGGCGGACAGCTTTATCCCGCCGCACGCGCCGATCCGCCTGGCTGATGAGGCCTGGGGCATCGACCTGGAGGCCGAGCTGGCGGTGATCACCGACGACGTGCCGATGGGCGCCACCGCGGCCGAGGCGGGCGAACACATCCGCCTGCTGCTGCTGGTCAACGACGTGTCGCTGCGCAACCTGATCCCCGGCGAGCTGGCCAAGGGTTTCGGCTTCTACCAGAGCAAGCCCTCATCCAGCTTCTCGCCGGTGGCCGTGACCCCGGACGAGCTGGGCGAGGCCTGGAAGGACGGCAAGGTGCACCGCCCGCTGGTGTCGCACATCAACGGCGCGCTGTTCGGCCAGCCCAACGCCGGCGTGGACATGACCTTCAACTTCCCGACCCTGGTGGCCCACGCCGCCAAGACCCGCCCGCTGGGCGCCGGTACCATCATCGGCTCCGGCACCGTGTCCAACTACGACCGCAGCGCCGGCTCCAGCTGCCTGGCCGAGAAGCGCATGCTGGAAATCGTCGAGCTGGGTGAGGCCAAGACGCCCTTCCTCAAGTTCGGCGACCGGGTGCGCATCGAGATGTTCGATGCCGCAGGGCAAAGCATCTTCGGCGCCATCGACCAGGTGGTGGAGCGTTATGGTTCGTAGGGTGGATGTCGCTTTCCACATCCACCAGGGCGAGCGGATATCCGGTGGATGGCCTCCCTGTGGAAAACGTTTCGCGGTTTTCCACCCTACAGGGCATTCGGCATGTTGAAACTCTATTCCTACTGGCGCTCCAGCGCCGCCTATCGGGTGCGCATCGCGCTCAATCTCAAGGGCCTGGCCTACCGCCAGGTGCCGGTGCACCTGGTCAAGGACGGCGGTCAGCAGCATGCGGCCGAATACCAGGCGCTGAACCCGCAGGGTCTGGTGCCGCTGCTGGTGGACGAGGGCAATGGCGGGGTGCGCATCGCCCAGTCGCTGGCCATCCTCGAATACCTCGATGAAGTCTTCCCGGTGCCGGCACTGCTGCCGGCCGACCCGGCCCAGCGCGCCCAGATGCGCGCCCTGGCGCTGCATATCGCCTGCGACATCCATCCGTTGAACAACCTGCGCGTGCTGCACTACCTCAGCGCCGAGCTGGGCGCCTCGGACGAGGCGAAGAACGCCTGGTACCGGCACTGGGTGCAAAAGGGGTTGGCGGCGGTGGAGCAGGGGCTGGCGGTGCTCGACGACGGCCTGTCACTGGGCAACCGACCGGGCTATCTGGAAGCCTGCGTGATCCCGCAGCTTTACAACGCGCGGCGTTTTGCCTGCGCGCTGGAGACTTTCCCGCGCCTGCTGGCGATGGAAGACCGCTGCCTGGCCCTCGATGCCTTCAAGGCCGCCGCCCCCGAGGCCCAGCCCGACGCGGTGCTCTAGTCCCCTCTCCCGTTGATGGGAGAGGGCTAGGGAGAGGTGCGGAGCATCAGCCCTGCGCCTGCACCAGCACGACATAGCCGAGCACCAGCAGCGGCCAGGCGCAGGCCGGGCCGAACAGCAGGCGCCACAGGCGGTTGATCGGGTCGAAGCCGACGCCGTGGACGAAGCCGCCGCTGATGCCGAGCATCACCAGCATCAGCAGGCTGTGGCTGTAGCGGCCCTGATCATCCAGGTATGCCGCGGGGTGGATCAGCAGCAGCAAGGCCAGCGGGCTGGCCAGCAACAGCGACAGCGCCCGGCTCCACGGGCGCTGCAGCAGGGGGCGGGCCTCAGTCGTCACCGACCGGTTCCTCGTCGAGGTTCTGCGTGGTCTCCAGCCACAGGGCATTGATGATGCCGAAGCTGCAGGCCAGCAGCACACCGAGAATCCAGGTGAAATACCACATGATGCGTTCTCCTCAGTACAGGCCGTGGCGGTTGCTGTCGATCTGCGCGGTGGTCACTGTGCCCCACATCTTCGCGTAACCCCACAGGGTGTAGGCGAGGATGATCGGCACGAAGATGCAGGCCACCACGAACATGATGCCCAGGGTCATGCGGCTGGACACGGCGTCCCACACGGTCAGGCTGGAGGCCGGGTCGAGCGAGGACGGCATGATGAAGGGGAACAGGGCGAAACCGGCGGTGCATAGCGTGCCGACGATGGCCAGGCTGGAACCGAGGAAGGCGAAGCCGCCCTTGCGCCCGCTGGCTGCGGCCAGTGCCAGCACCGCGCCGAGGATGCCCAGCAGCGGGGCCAGCTTGGTCAGCGGATACTGCGCGTAGTTGGCCATCCAGCCGGCGTTGCCGGCGGCCACCTGCTTGCCCAGCGGGTTGAGCGCGGCGCCGGTATCCAGCGCGCCCTGCAGCACCTGGCCCTGGATATTGCCCAGCCACAGCCAGGCACCGGCGCCGATGAAGGCGACCAGGTACACCAGCGCGGTCACTTGCGCGGCACGCCGGCTGCGGCGGGCGACATCGGCCTCGGTGCGCATCATCAGCCAGGTGGCGCCGTGCAGCAGCAGCATCGACAGGCTGACCACCCCGGCCAGCAGGCCGAAGGGGTTGAGCAACTGCCAGAAGCTGCCGTAGTAGGTCACGCGCAGGTCGGCGTCGAACTGGAAGGGCACGCCCAGCAGCAGGTTGCCGAAGGCCACGCCGAATACCAGCGAGGGCACCAGGCCGCCGACGAACAGGCCCCAGTCCCAGGTCTGGCGCCAGCGGGTGTTTTCCAGCTTGCTACGGTAGTCGAAGCCCACCGGGCGCACGAACAGGGCGAACAGCACCAGCAGCATGGCCCAGTAGAAACCGGAGAAGGATGCGGCGTAGACCAGCGGCCAGGCGGCGAACAGCGCGCCACCGGCGGTGATCAGCCACACCTGGTTGCCATCCCAGTGCGGGGCGATGGTGTTGATCACCACGCGCCGCTCGTTGTCGGTACGGCCGACGAAGGGCATCAGCGCGGCGGCGCCAAGGTCGAAGCCGTCGGTCAGGGCGAAGCCGATCAGCAGCACGCCGACCAGCACCCACCAGATCAGCTTGAGGCTTTCATAGTCGAACATGGTTGTCTCCTCAGGCGGCGGCCGGCTGCTGTTGTTCGAAGTGGTAACGCCCGGTGTGCAGGCTGGACGGGCCGAGGCGGGCGAACTTGATCATCAGGTACATCTCCACCACCAGCAGCAGGCTGTAGAAGGCGATCAGCGCGGTCAGCGAACCCCACACGTCACCGGCCGACAGGCTGGAAGCGGACAGATGGGTAGGCAGCACTTCACCGATGGACCAGGGCTGGCGGCCATGCTCAGCCACGTACCAGCCGGTCTGCGCGGCGATCCACGGCAGCGGTAGGCTGAGCAGCGCCCACTTGAGCAGCCAGGGCTTGCGTTCCTCGTTCTTGCGCGCCGAGGCCCAGAAGGCGCAGGCGAAGAGGGCCAGCATCAGGAAGCCGCAGGCGACCATGATGCGGAAGGTCCAGAACAGGCTGAACACGTTGGGGATGGTGTCCAGCGCGGCCTGCTTGATCTGCGCGTCGCTGGCGTCCACCACCTTGGCGGTGTACTTCTTCAGCAGCAGGCCGTAGCCCAGGTCCTGCTTGACCGCCTCGAACGCGGCGATGGTCGCGGCGCTCTTGTCCCCGCCACGCAGCTGCTCCAGCAGGGCGTAGGCCTGCATGCCGTTGCGGATGCGCAGCTCATGCTCGGCCACCAGCTGCTTGATGCCCTTGACCTCGGTATCCAGCGAACGGGTGGCGATCAGGCCCAGGGCGTAGGGAATCTTCACCGCGTAGTCGGTGCGCATTTCCTCCTGGTTGGGCAAGCCGAACAGGGTGAAGCCGGCCGGCGCGGGGTGGGTTTCCCACTCGGCCTCGATGGCCGCCAGCTTGGTCTTCTGCACGTCGCCGATCTCGTAGCCGGACTCGTCGCCCAGCACGATGACCGAGAGGATCGAGGCCAGGCCGAAGGCCGAAGCGATGGCGAAAGAACGGCGGGCGAAGCCCAAGTCACGCTTCTTCAGCAGGTAGTAGCTGGAAATCGCCAGGACGAAGATCGCCCCGGTCACGTAGCCGGCCGCCACGGTGTGGACGAACTTGACCTGCGCCACCGGGTTGAACAGCAGGGCGCCGAAGTCGGTCAGCTCCATGCGCATGGTTTCGTAGTTGAACTCCGCACCGACCGGGTTCTGCATCCAGCCGTTGGCGATCAGGATCCACAGTGCCGAGAGGTTCGAGCCGATGGCCACCAGCCAGGTCACCACCAGGTGCTGGACCTTGGACAGGCGCTCCCAGCCGAAGAAGAACAGGCCGATGAAGGTCGATTCGAGGAAGAACGCCATCAGCCCCTCGATGGCCAGCGGCGCGCCGAAGATGTCGCCGACATAGTGGCTGTAGTAGGCCCAGTTGGTGCCGAACTGGAACTCCATGGTCAGCCCGGTGGTGACGCCGAGGGCGAAGTTGATGCCGAACAGCTTGCCCCAGAACTTGACCATGTCCTTGTAGACCTGCTTGCCGGTCATGACGTAGACCGACTCCATGATGGCAAGCAGGAAGGCCAGGCCCAGCGTGAGGGGCACGAACAGGAAGTGGTACATCGCGGTCATGGCGAATTGCAGACGCGACAGGTCGACGACGGTTTCCGAGATCATCTCGGGGTCTCCTCGGCAAGGGGGGAAGACGGTGTGGCAGGACGGGTGAACAGGTGGCTGTCCAGGCGTTCGGTGCCGTTTTCAGGCAGGGTCGGTTGGTCGAACCAGATGGCCTTGATGCCCATCAGGAGCACGAGCTTGACCAGCAGAATCACGCCGATCTCGCGGACCAGCGGGATTCGCCAGGGGGATTGGCTGTTTTTCATCTTGCAGCGCCTGGTGAGTCGGGGTGGCCTTGCTGCCGGGGAGGCGGGCAGGGGTGCCGGGTTCTTTGCTGATGGGGGTGAAGATACCCATGGGGGTATGTGGGAGTGTTGACTGATGTCAACGTGATGGCGGTTAGTTGGGCGGGGTGGTGTGGTGGGGTGTCGCAGTTGCTCTGGTTTCTGGGGACTTGGGGCTGCTGTTTTGGTGTTCGTGGTCCGGCTTATTGGCGTGTTGGCTTAGGCAGTGGTTCCGCCCTGCTGGGCGGGTTACTTTTTCCAGTCGCGGAAAAAGTAACCAAAAACGCTTGCCCCCGACATCCGGCCCCGCCTGCGGCGGGGTTCCCTCACTCTATCATTGCTCCAGGGGCACGACCGGATGCGGCCCACCGACGAAGGGCCATCCCTGGCCCATCGCGTCTTTCGCGGCATCCATGCCGCTCAACCCCTTCCGCAATGATTCCGTTCGGCCTCCTGAAGGGGGCGATTGGAGTTGCCTGAAAGTTCCGCATTCTTGTCCTGATGGTTCCCACAACGCTCTGCGTCAGAGCGCTGCCAGAAGTACAAAACAAGCAATGGGAGCAAAGCGTGAACGGCTGCATTCCCACGCAAAGCGTGGGAACGATCAATGCGCGCAGCGCCAAGAAAAACCGCCAGGCACCTCGGAGCCTGAGTCCCCGTCAGGAGGCCGAGTGGAGGTGTTGCGCAGGGGGACGAGCCGCATGGATGCGGCGAGAGGCGTAAAGGGCCAGGACGGCCCTTGTACGCCGGCCCCCGGAGCGGCACCGGAGGGAGGGGAGTCGAGAGTAGCGAGACCCGGATGTCGGGGTGCCCTTCTCTTTGGTTACTTTCTCTTGGGCACGCAAGAGAAAGTAACTCGCCGTAAGGGCGAAAGGGGAAGATTCGTTCAGCACAGTGACATGGAAAATAAATCTGTCCCCTTTTCCTGTTTGGGGAATAAATTCCCTCTTTTTTGTTTGATTATTACTTGGTTTTGAATAGTAGGGTTCGGGTCTCTATATCTACTCGGAAGGCATGCGGAGTGGATTTTAATTTGGTAAAGAGTTTTTCTGTGGCAGGTAACTCATCGATTGTTACGCTCCAATAAAAAGGGTCAAACCACTCAAGGCTAGCTTCTTCATCTTCAGATTCGCGTCGACGCAAGACCGGAGTCTCGGAAGCAAAAACAATAATGCTCATTGATGTATCACTGTCGCGAGTAGCCTCCAAGCGCGTGTCTCCATTATCGAATATCGTGCGTGTCTCACCTACGTAAAATTTCGATGTGGAAGGTGATGCTTCTGCAGGAGGTGCTGAATGCAGGTTGGATTGCTCAGGTCGCTCTGGAATCAAGTTGCTAAAAAAATTATGTAATTCGTCTCTAGCACCAACAATGAGAGAAACTACAAAAGAAAGGCAAAGTGACGTGTAGCCCTCCTCGGTTTCACTTGGTAGTCCACGACCTCTTTCTTCCTCTCCGCTACTTATACGATAAAACGACATAGGCAGCCCATGAACATGGCTTGATAAGAGTACGTATAGCCATCGAAAAGTTTCTTTCTCAACACCTACACGCTCTCCGATGTCCTCCAAAGGCATAATGTATGCAGTTTGTCCGTGAAGCAGGCTTTTCTGCTTTTTAGGGGGGAGTGACTGGAAAAATGTATTGTTGCGCAACCTGTCACGTAGTTCCTCGGCTTGAGCGTCGAAGCCTGGAAGTTGATCTGCTCCACTTGGCAATGACTCAAACATTCGTCTGCGAGAGGTACAGTCGTGGAGGTTAAAGATGTTCCAGCGGCAGTCCCACTCTTCATCGCTGCATGGTTCCGCGCAGAGATAGAAGAAGGCTAGACGTAACTCAAGGATGGTTCTGGTAATTCCAGCAACAGATGCGTAGTCCCAATGCTCGATCAATTTTGAGGCCCAAGGTGTATGTGGGACTAGATTTGCTAGAGACACACTTCTTGTGATGAGGGCAGTAAAGAGCACGGAAGCATAGTAATGACGTCCAGATGGGGAGCGGATACCTGCATAACTTTGAGATACATGCATGCACTCGCGTATGACGTTGTCGAGTGCTTGTACTCTTTCAAGGTAGTGCTCAGATGGTTCTGCCCCCAAGGAGCCTTTATCAACCAAGCTTTGACGATCCTTGTCTGTGTCGCCCTGCACCATCACTTGCTCCTAAAAATAGATACAAAAAACAGCAAACGAGAGGGGGAGTCAGGCTCCGGTTCCCCAGCGTCCAGCGAGTGATACCAGACTTACGACTTAGTCCAACGGCAACTCCGTAGTTCTCTTCACCTCACTCATCGCAATATGCGAGTGCGCTTCGTGCACATGCGGGCGTTGCAGCAGATGGTCGCGCAGGAAGCGCTCATAGTCGGCAATGTCCTTGGCCACCACCTTGAGCAGGTAGTCCGAACCCCCGGCCATGGTGTGGCACTCCAGCACCTGTGGGTAGCCGACCACCGCCTGCTCGAACTCCTCCAGGTTGCTGCGCCCGTGGGCCGAGAGCTTGATATCGACGAACACCGTGATGCCCAGGCCGAGCTTTTTCGGGTTGAGCAGGGCGACCTTGCGCTCGATCAGCCCTTCCTCCTGCATGCGGTGAATGCGGCGCCAGCAGGGTGATTGCGACAGCTCCACCTTCTCCGCGATCTCGGCGGCGGAGAGGTCGGCGTTGTGCTGCAGCAGGCGGAGGATGCGGCGGTCGATGGGGCTTAATGATTCCTGCATGAATTGTTCTCTTTATTGGTCATGAAGGGATAAGTCATGCGCAGTATCTCGCTGTAGACCCGAAAAAAGAAAGAAAAATCCAGAACTGCTCGGTCATAGTTTTGACCATGCGACTCGGCGCGGCGATCCCGCGCCTGGGTCAAACGGCGGCCTCCAAGAAGGGCCGCGTCGCTCACACAAGAATAAAAGGAGCGCACCATGTCTCTGGCCGAAATCCGCCTGGACGACAAGTACCGTGTAGCCACGGGCCAGCTGTACCTCACCGGTACCCAGGCCCTGACCCGCCTGCCCATGCTGCAGAAGCAGCGTGATGCCGCCTTCGGCCTCAATACAGCCTGCTTTATCTCCGGCTACCGGGGCTCGCCCCTGGGCAACCTGGACAAGAGCCTGTGGGACGCCAAGCAGTTCCTCCAGGAAAACCACATCCACTTCCAGCCCGGCGTCAACGAGGAGCTGGGCGCCACCGCCGTGTGGGGCAGCCAGCAGGCCAACCTGTTCCCTGGCGCGCGCTACGACGGCGTGTTCGCCATGTGGTACGGCAAGGGCCCGGGCGTGGACCGCTGCGGCGATGTGTTCAAGCACGGCAACTCGGCCGGCGTGTCCCCGCATGGCGGTGTGCTGCTGCTGGCCGGCGATGACCACGGCTGCAAGTCCTCGACCATCGCCCACCAGAGCGAACATGCGTTTATCGCCGCATCGATTCCGGTGCTCAATCCGGCCAACGTCCAGGAGATGCTCGACTACGGCATCATCGGCTGGGAGCTGTCGCGCTACAGCGGCTGCTGGGTGGCGCTCAAGACCATCGCCGAGAACGTCGATTCATCGGCCGTGGTAGACGTCGACCCGCTGCGCGTGAAGATCACTTTGCCGACCGATTTCCAGCTGCCGGAAGACGGCGTACACATCCGCTGGCCGGACCCGCCCCTGGCGCAGGAAAAGCGCCTGAACATGTACAAGATCTACGCCGCGCGCGCCTTCGCCCTGGCCAACAACCTCGACCAGATCAAGCTCGATTCGCCCAACCCGCGCCTGGGCATCATCACTACCGGCAAGTCCTACCTGGACGTGCGCCAGGCCCTCGATGACCTGGGCCTGGACGAGGAACTGTGCGCCAGGGTCGGCCTGCGCGTGCTGAAGATCGGCATGAGCTGGCCGCTGGAGCCGGTGTCCGTGCACAACTTCGCCGAAGGCCTGGACGAGATCCTGGTGGTGGAGGAGAAGCGCAGCATCATCGAGGACCAGCTCACCGGCCAGCTGTACAACTGGCCGGTCGGCAAGCGCCCGCGCGTGGTCGGCGAGTTCGATGAGCAGGGCAACTCGCTGCTGCCCAACCTGGCCGAGCTGACCCCGGCGATGATCGCCCGGGTGATCGCCAAGCGCCTGGCGCCGATCTACACCAGCCCGCAGATCGAGGAGCGCCTGGCCTTCCTCGCCGCCAAGGAAGCCGCGCTGGCCGCGCCCAAGCACGACACCAAGCGCACCCCGCACTTCTGCTCCGGCTGCCCGCACAACAGCTCCACCCAGCTGCCGGAAGGCAGCCGCGCCCTCGGTGGCATCGGTTGCCACTACATGACCCAGTGGATGGACCGCCGTACCGATACCTTCACCCAGATGGGCGGCGAGGGCGCCACCTGGATCGGCCAGGCGCCGTTTACCGACACCAAGCATGTGTTCCAGAACCTCGGCGACGGCACCTACTTCCACTCCGGCCAACTGGCCCTGCGCGCGGCCGTGGCTTCGGGCGTCAACATCACCTACAAGATCCTCTACAACGATGCGGTGGCCATGACCGGCGGCCAGCCGATCGACGGCGAGCTGCGCATCGATCAGCTCAGCCAGCAGGTCTACGCCGAGGGCGTGAAACGCATCGCCCTGGTCAGCGACGAGCCGGACAAGTACCCGACCCGCGCCACCTTCGCGCCCATTGTCACCTTCCACCATCGCCGCGAGCTGGACGCCGTGCAGCGCGAGCTGCGCGAGATCAAGGGCACCACGGTCATCCTGTATGACCAGACCTGCGCCACCGAGAAGCGCCGCCGGCGCAAGCGCGGCAAGCTGGCCGATCCGCAGAAGCGCGCCTTCATCAACTCGGCCGTGTGCGAGGGCTGCGGCGACTGCAGCGTGAAGTCCAACTGCCTCTCCGTGCTGCCGCTGGAGACCGAGCTGGGGCGCAAGCGCGAGATCGACCAGAACGCCTGCAACAAGGACTTCTCCTGCGTCGAGGGCTTCTGCCCGAGCTTCGTCACCGTGCACGGCGGCGGCCTGCGCAAGCCCGAGGCCCTCGGCGCCAAGGCGCTGTTCGTGGCCCTGCCGGAGCCGCGTCAGCCGCAGCTCGACCGGCCCTGGAACATCCTCCTGCCGGGGGTCGGCGGTAGCGGCGTGACCACCGTCGGCGCCCTGCTGGGCATGGCCGCGCACCTGGAAGGCAAGGGCTGCACCGTGCTCGACCAGGCGGGCCTCGCGCAGAAGTTCGGCCCGGTGATCAGCCATATCCGTATCGCCGCCAAGCAGGACGACATCTATGCCGTGCGCATCGCCGCCGGCGAGACCGATCTGCTGCTGGCCTGCGACCTGGTGGTGGCGGCCGGCGAGGAATCCCTGGCCAAGCTCAACGACAAGATCGCCCACGCCGTGGTCAACAGCCACGAGGCGGCCACCGCCGAGTTCACCCGCAACCCGGACGCCCAGGTTCCCGGCGCGGCCATGCGCGAGGCGCTGGTGGAGGCGGTGGGTGAGGGCAAGACCCATTTCGTCGATGCCACCCGCCTGGCCACCGCGCTGCTCGGCGACACCATCGCCAGCAACCTGTTCATGCTGGGTTTCGCGTACCAAAAGGGTTTGGTGCCGGTCTCGGCCGAGGCTATCAACAAGGCCATCGAGCTCAACGGCGTGTCAATCCCGCTCAACCAGCAGGCCTTCCTCTGGGGCCGCCGTGCGGCCCATGACCTGGCCGCCGTGGAGCAGCTGGCCAAGCCGAAAACGCCCGATGCGCCGCGTTGCGAAACCTTCGACGAGATCGTCGCCGACCGCATGGCGCGCCTGACCGCCTACCAGGACGCGGCTTATGCGCAGCGCTACCTGGAACTGGTGACCCGCGTGCGCCAGGCCGACAGCGGCGCCGACCAGGCGCTGAGCCGCGCCGTGGCGCGCTACTACTTCAAGCTGCTGGCCTACAAGGACGAGTACGAAGTGGCGCGGCTGTACAGCGAGCCGGCCTTCCGTCAGGCGCTGGAGGCGCAGTTCGAGGGCGACTACCGCCTGCACTTCCACCTGGCGCCGAGCTGGCTGGCCAAGCCCGACCCGCGCACCGGCGCGCCGATCAAGCGCGAGTTCGGACCGTGGATGCTCAAGGTGTTCGGCGTGCTGGCGCGCTTCAAGTTCCTGCGCGGCAGTGTGTTCGATCCGTTCGGCCACAGCGCCGAGCGCAAGGTCGAGCGCGAGCTGATCGAAGAGTACGAGCAGTGGATCGAGCTGCTGCTCAAGGAGCAGCGCCCGGACAACTACCGCACCGCCGTGGCCCTGGCCGAGCTGCCGGAGCAGATCCGCGGCTACGGCCACGTCAAGGAGCACGCCCTGGCCAAGGCTCGCGAGCAGGCCGAGCAGCTCAAGGCGCGGTTGCTGGTCAGCGAGATCGCCGCAGTACAGCTGTTCGAGCCGGCTGCCTAAAGCCAATCCAACTCGGAAGCCATTCCCCTCTCCCCTTGGGGAAGGGGTTAGGGGTGAGGGTCTCCCAGGCGCCAGGGATTCCCTCATCCGGCCTTCGGCCACCTTCTCCCAACGGGAGAAGGGTGTTCGTGCTCACTCAACATTCCATATCCAACAAGAACAGAGAATCCCCATGCCCGTCTTCACCCATATCGACTTCGACCACCACGAGCTGGTGGTTTTCGGCCACGACCCGGCCAGCGGCCTCAAGGCCATCATCGCCGTGCACGACACCACCCTCGGCCCGGCCCTGGGCGGGTGCCGCATGTGGAACTACGCCAGCGACGAGGAGGCCCTGCGCGACGTGCTGCGCCTGTCCCGTGGCATGACCTACAAGTCCGCGCTGGCGCGCCTGCCGCTGGGCGGTGGCAAGGCGGTGATCATCGGCGATCCGCGCAGCGGCAAGAGCGAGGCGCTGTTCCAGGCCATGGGCGACTTCGTCGACAAGCTCGGCGGACGCTACATCACCGCCGCCGACTCGGGCACCGGCGTGGCCGAGATGCAGATCATGGCTCAGCGCACCCGCCACGTGGCCGGTGCCGGTCAGCGCGAGGCCTTCGACGGCGGCAGCCGCGACGGCAATCCCTCGCCATCCACCGCCTACGGGGTATTCGTCGGTATCCGCGCGGCGGTGCGTCACCGTCTCGGCCGCGACGACCTCAAGGGTCTGCGCGTGGCCATCCAGGGCGTCGGCGAAGTCGGTTTCAGCCTGGCCAAACACCTCAAGGACGCCGGCGCCGAGCTGTGGGTGACCGACATCTTCGAGGCCAACCAGCGCCGCGCCGTGGAGCAGCTGGGCGCCCGCGCGGTGGGCCAGCACGAGATCTTCGGCCTCGACGTGGACGTGTTCGCGCCCTGTGCCCTGGGCGCCATCGTCAACCCGCAGACCCTGGAGGCGCTGCGCGCGCCGATCATCGCCGGCGCCGCCAACAACCAGCTGGCCAGCCCGGAACTGGCCGAGCAGCTGCGCCGACGCAACTGCCTGTACGCACCGGATTACGCGATCAACGCCGGCGGCATCATCGACGTGTGCTACGAGCGCACCGGCGGCAGCACCGCCGCGCTGAAGGCGCACATCGAGGGCATCGAAACGACCCTGGCGGAGATCTTCCAGCGCGCGGAGGCCGAGGGGGCCACCACTACCGCCATCGCCGACCGCATGGCGCGTGAGCGCCTCGGCCGCTAGGGTCTGTCGACGCTTGCTTTACTTCACGCAGTTAGCCTCAAGCGCAGCGTGGGAGCGGCCTTGGCCGCGATAGCGGCAGGCGGTATAAGAGCTTCGCGGCCAAGGCCGCTCCCACAAAGAACTACCTGCCCCCGAAGCGTCAACAGGCCATAGTCTATAGGCCTCGGGTGTATACTCGCCGCGCCCGAGGCCACGGCCGGCGGGCCCCGACTGGCGGATCACGAGTCCGCCGGCACATTTCCCAGACAGGTGAACCCATGCCTCGCACTTGCCTTTCCCGTCGTCCGACCCGGAGCGCCCGCTGATGTCCGAACATCTGCACACCGGCCCGCTCAAGCGCGGTCTGAAAAATCGCCATATCCAGCTGATCGCCCTCGGCGGCGCCATCGGCACCGGCCTGTTCCTCGGCTCCGCCGGGGTGATGCAGAGCGCCGGGCCGTCGATGATCCTGGGTTATGCGATCGGCGGCTTCATTGCCTTCCTGATCATGCGCCAGCTCGGCGAGATGATCGTCGAGGAGCCGGTGGCCGGTTCCTTCAGCCACTTCGCCCATAGCTACTGGGGCCCGTTCGCCGGCTTCCTGTCCGGCTGGAACTACTGGGTGCTCTATGTACTGGTGGGCATGGCCGAGCTCACGGCCGTGGGCAAGTACGTGCAGTACTGGTGGCCGGAGATCCCGACCTGGGCTACCGCGCTGGCCTTCTTCGTGCTGATCAACCTGATCAACCTGGTCAACGTGAAGGCGTTCGGCGAGACCGAATTCTGGTTCGCGATCATCAAGGTGGTGGCCATCGTCGGCATGATCCTGCTCGGTGGCTACCTGCTGTTCAGCGGCGCCGGCGGCGAGCAGGCCAGCATCAGCAACCTGTGGAGCCATGGCGGCTTCTTCCCCAACGGGGTGTCCGGCCTGGTGATGATGATGGCCATCATCATGTTCAGTTTCGGCGGCCTGGAGCTGGTGGGCATCACCGCCGCCGAGGCCGACCAGCCGAAGACGGTGATCCCCAAGGCGATCAACCAGGTGGTCTGGCGGATCCTGATCTTCTACATCGGCGCGCTGACCATCCTGCTCTCGCTGCACCCCTGGGACGATCTGGTGAAGACCCTGACCTCGGGCGGCGACGCCTATGCCAGCAGCCCCTTCGTGCAGATCTTCTCGCTGATCGGCGAGGATACCGCTGCCCATGTGCTCAACTTCGTGGTGCTCACTGCCGCGCTGTCGGTCTACAACAGCGGCGTGTACTGCAACAGCCGCATGCTCTACGGCCTGGCCGAGCAGGGTGATGCGCCCAAGGCGCTGATGAAGGTCAACCGCCGTGGCGTGCCGGTGCTGGCCATTGCCCTGTCGGCGGCGGTGACCCTGCTCTGCGTGGTGGTCAACTACCTGGCGCCGAAGAGCGCGCTGGAGCTGCTGATGTCGTTGGTGGTGGCCTCTCTGGTGATCAACTGGGCGATGATCAGCCTGGCGCATCTGAAGTTCCGCAAGGCCATGGTCGCCAAGGGCGTGGAGCCCAGCTTCAAGGCCTTCTGGTTCCCGCTGAGCAACTACATCTGCCTGGCCTTCGTGCTGTTCATCCTCGGCGTGATGCTGTTCATTCCGGGCATCCAGGTATCGGTGTACGCGATTCCGTTCTGGCTGCTGTTGCTCTGGGCCTGCTACCGCTTCAAGCTGGCGGCCGGCACGCGCCTGGCCGGCAGTCAGGGCTGATCGCGGCGGCGTAAAAAAGCCCGGCTCAGGCCGGGCTTTTTTGTGGCTGATGGTCGCTCAGGCTGCTCAGGTCTGGAATTGCAGCACTTGCGCCTGCATGCTGCGGACCACGCTCTCCAGCCGCTGGGCGGCGGCGGCCAGTTCGTTGACCGTCTGGCTGTTCTGTTGCGACATGCGGGCGATCTGCTCGACTCGCTCGGCCACCTCGCTGGAGGCCTTGCTCTGTTCGCTGATGGTGTGGGAAATCTCTTCCACCACCTCGGCGGCACGCTGGGCGCCGCCACGAATCTCGCCAATCGACTCGCCAGCCTGGCGGGCCAGGTTGACACCGTCGCTCACCCGGGTCACGCCGGCCTGCATGCTGCTGACTGCCTGGGCAGTGCTGTTGCGGATGCGCTCGATCATGGCGCTGATTTCCTGGGTCGACTGCGCCGTGCGCGAGGCTAGGTTGCGCACCTCGTCGGCCACCACGGCGAAGCCGCGTCCGGCTTCGCCCGCGCGAGCCGCCTCGATGGCCGCATTGAGCGCGAGCAGATTGGTTTGCTCGGCGATGCCATTGATCACCTGAATGATCGAATGGATCTCCTCGGACGACTGGCCCAGCGCGGTGATGGTCTCTGACGATTCGTTGACCGCCTCGGCAATGCGGCTCATGCCGTCGACCACTCCGAGTATCACCTGGCCGCCGTCGCTGGCCAGTTGCTCGGAGTGGGATGAGATGCTCTGTGCGCTGCGGGCGTGGTTGGCGATCTGCGAGATGTTGTGAATCATCTGCTCCATGGCCGCCGCCATGCTGCCCGCATTCTCCGACTCTTCGCGCGAGCTGTGCACGATGCTCTGTGAGGCGTCTTTGAGGTGCTGGGCGGTGTTCTGCAGTTGCTCGCTTTCACGGCGGATGATTTCGATCATCTGCTTCAGGTAGGTCTGCATATCGGCCAGGGCTTTCTGCAACTGGCCCGCTTCGTCGTCACTTTCCACATTGATGGCGCTGCGCAGGTTGCCCTGGGCAATGGCACGGGCTACGGCGATGGTCTTGCCCAGCGGTCGCAGCACTGTTTTCAGCAAATGGGTGGTCAGCAGGCACAGCAGCAGGCAGACCAGCAGCATGCCACCTATCAGCAGCCAGGCCGCCTGTTTGACGGCCGTCTCGCTTTGGCTGCGGGCCGTGGCCGAATGCTGTTCGATCAGGCTGCTGAGCGCCTCGTTCTTTTCCTCCAGCTCCGAAAAGGCACGATCAAAGGCGGGCATCTCGGCGCGTGCTGCCTGTGGGTCGACCAGGGCCAGGTCGACGATGCGTTTGGCCTCGGCGATGTACTCCGCCAGCGCCGGCTGCGACTGGGCGATGGCCTGCTTGATGTTGGCCGTCAGCGGCAGGGCGGCGTTGTCCTGCAGCGTGCGCTGGAACCACTGGCTGTGCTCGACAAGATCGGCGCGCACCTGGTCGGCCGCAGCGCTGTCGCCAGTCTGAACATAGAAGGCGGCCAGGACATCCGCCCGCAGGGCATCGTGCATCATGTCGCCTTCCAGATGGTTGCGCAGCGCGCTGACGCTCAGCTGATTTTCAGCCAGGGCCTGGCTCAGGCGCATCTGGCCCCAGAAGCCCACGCCACCGAGCAGGGCCGCAGCGAGGACGCTGATGGCGCCGCAGGCGATCATTTTCTGGCGGATGTTCATGGAAGGCCCTCCTGTAGCCGGCTTTCCGTCAAGCCTAGCTCAGGGTGGCGAGTCGTAAACTCAGGGCCTTCTCTCCAGCCCTTCGGCCCAGCTCAACAGTTCAATGGGTTCGCCTTCATCCCAGATACGTTGCCAGAGTGACTGCAGATGCTGGGGTTCACCGCGGCTAAAGGGCAGGCGGTCGACCTGCGGCAGAGGATGCCAGCGTCCGTCGAGGTGTTTGGCGAAGACGAAGCGGAAGGGATGGAAACCGGTCATGCCCAGGCGCAGGTCGGTGACGATCAGCTCGTTGCCGATGCGGTCGTAGCGCAACACGCCCTGGGTGAACCAGTCCAGCCGCTGATGCTGCGGCGAGTGGCGCAGAACCCTGGCCAGCTCGCTGCCGCGGGGAATGCGCTCCAGGTGCGGTGGCACGTCGTCCAGCCAGCCAACCAGTGCCTCGTGGTAGTCGTCGCCCTCGATCACGATGACCCGCCAGAGCAGGCTGTTGAACGGCGTTGGCGTGCTGAACAGCATGTCGGCCTGGATGCCGCGTTCCGCCAGCACGGTTTGTACCCGCTGTTCGGCCATCCACTTGCCGCCCAGGGTGCTGGCCAGATAGACGGTAGACAGGCATAGCGCGGAAATGGCCAGCCACTGCGGGCGGTGCCGCAGGCCCCGGATCAGGCCAACGATCACGGCCACCAGCAGCGGCAGGGTGTACAGCGGGTCGATGATGAAGATCGACGACCAGGCCACCGGCGGCGTCTGCAGCGGCCACAGCAGCTGGGTGCCGTAGCTGGTGAAGGCGTCCAGCAGGGGGTGGGTGATCAACACCAGCCAGATGGCGAAGAACAGTCGTCGCGTCGAGTAGCCGGGATTGGGGCGCAGATGGCGTACCAGCAGGGTGATCACCAGCGCCAGGGCGCTGAGCACGAACAGCGAGTGGCTGAAGCCGCGGTGGTAGGTCATGTCGGCCACGGCATCGCCGTAGTCGATAATCACATCGAGGTCGGGCAGGGTGCCGAGCATGGCGCCGTAGAGCAGGGCGCGGCGCCTCTGCCAGCGGCCGAGCAGGGCGCCCTGGATACTGGCGCCAAGGACCGCCTGGGTAATCGAATCCATGTGTCTTCTCGTGAGAAAAAACCAGGCGGCTAACTTAGCGCCGAGCGTGATGCTCGGCAGCCGCTAATTTCCGACCAAAGATTTCAGGCGCCTGTGGGGGTAAAGTGTGCGCATGAACAGAGGAGCCTTGCGATGCATCCCCGTGTACTGGAAGTCACCGAGCGCCTGATCGAGCGCAGTCGCGCCACCCGCCAGCACTACCTGGCGCTGATCGGCGCGGCCGCTGCACAGGGGCCGCAGCGCGGCAAGCTGCAGTGCGCCAACTTCGCCCACGGCGTGGCCGGTTGCAGCAGCCATGACAAGCAGACCCTGCGCCTGCCCGATGCGGCCAACGTGGCCATTGTCAGCGCCTACAACGACATGCTGTCGGCGCACCAGCCTTACGAGCGCTTTCCCGCGCTGATCAAGCAGGCCCTGCACGAGGTTGGCTCGGTCGGCCAGGTGGCCGGCGGGGTCCCGGCCATGTGCGATGGCGTGACCCAGGGCGAGGCGGGCATGGAACTGAGCCTCGCCAGCCGCGAGGTGATCGCCATGAGCACCGCCGTGGCGTTGTCGCACAACATGTTCGATGCCACGCTGTGCCTGGGCGTATGCGACAAGATCGTCCCCGGCCTGCTGATCGGCGCGTTGCGCTTCGGTCACCTGCCTACCCTGTTCGTGCCGGCCGGGCCGATGACCAGCGGCCTGTCCAACAAGGACAAGGCCGCCGTGCGCGAGCGCTTCGCCGAGGGCAAGGCCAGCCGTGACGAGTTGCTCGAGTCCGAGATGAAGGCCTACCACGGTCCCGGTACCTGCACCTTCTACGGCACCGCCAATACCAACCAGATGCTGATGGAGGTGATGGGCCTGCACCTGCCGGGCGCCTCCTTCGTCAACCCCGGCACGCCGCTGCGCGATGCCCTGACCCGCGCGGCGGCGCAGCAGGCGGCGCGCCTGACGCGCCAGGGCGGGCACTACCTTCCGCTGGGGCAGTTGGTCGACGAACGTTGCCTGGTCAACGCGGTGGTGGCACTGCATGCCACCGGTGGCTCGACCAACCATAGCCTGCACCTGCCGGCCATTGCCCAGGCCGCCGGCATCCAGCTGACCTGGCAGGACATGGCCGAGCTGTCCGAGGTGGTGCCGACCCTGGCCCACGTCTACCCCAACGGCAAGGCCGACATCAATCACTTCCAGGCTGCCGGCGGCACCGCGCTGCTGATCCGCGAGCTGCTCGACGCCGGTCTGCTGCACGAGGACGTCGCCACCGTGGCCGGCCCCGGTCTGCGCCGTTATACCGAGGAGCCTTTCCTTGATGGCGAGCGCCTGGTCTGGCGCGCGGGTGCCGTGGCCAGCCTGGACGAGAGCATCCTGCGCCCGGCGGCGCGGCCGTTCTCGCCCGAAGGTGGCTTGCGCCTGCTCCAGGGCAACCTCGGCCGCGGGGTGATGAAGCTCTCCGCCGTGGCGCCCGAGCACCATGTGGTTCAGGCCCCTGCGCGGGTCTTCCATGACCAGGCCGCGCTGGCCGCCGCCTTCCAGGCCGGCGAGCTGGACCGTGACGTCGTCGCCGTGGTGCGGTTCCAGGGCCCGCGCTGCAACGGCATGCCCGAGCTGCACAAGCTCACGCCGTTCCTCGGGGTGCTGCAGGATCGCGGCTACCAGGTTGCCTTGGTCACCGACGGGCGCATGTCCGGCGCCTCGGGCAAGGTCCCTGCGGCCATCCACGTCTGCCCCGAGGCTTGTGATGGCGGCCCGTTGGCGCGTGTGCGCGACGGTGACCTGATCCGCGTCGACGGGCGCACGGGCGAGCTGCGGGTGCTGGTAGAAGACGCCGAGTTCGCCGCCCGCGAACCGGTAGCGCCGCCGCCGCCGGCCATCGGTAGCGGTCGCGAGCTATTCGCCTTCATGCGTGCCGGGTTCAGTAGCGCGGAGCAGGGCGCCAGCGTGTTCTCCGCCAGCCTGGCGACGCTGCAATGAGCCTGGCATCGCTGCAGATGCCGCTCGGCGTGCCGGGCTACCAGTACGAGACCGCTGCGCAGATGGCCGAGGCGCTGGCGCAGCGCGTCGCCGATGCCCTGCGCCAGGCGCTGGGCGAGCGGGGGCGGGCGTTGTTGCTGGTCTCGGGGGGACGCAGCCCCGTCGCCCTGTTCGAACGCCTGGCACGCGAGCCGCTGTCCTGGAAGCAGGTGCTGGTGAGCCTGGTCGATGAACGCTGGGTGGCTCCGTCACATCCCGACAGCAATGAGGCCCTGGTACGCCGTCACCTGCTGCAGGGGGCGGCGGCCGAGGCCTGTTTCGTCAGTCTGTGCCAGCCTGCGGCCAGCCATGCGCAGGCGGCCGAGCGGGCCGATGCTCGCTTGTCCGGGCTGCCACCGGCCGACGTGCTGCTGCTGGGCATGGGCGACGACGGCCATACCGCCTCGCTGTTTCCCGGCAGTCCCAACCTTGCCGAAGCCCTGCGCGAGGACTGCCCGCAGCGGCTGCTGCCGATGCGCGCGCCGAGCGCGCCGGTCGAGCGCCTGAGCCTGACCTTGCCCTCCCTGCGCGCTGCGCGCCAGGCACTGCTGGCCATTCAGGGCCAGCCCAAGCTGGCGACACTGGCCCGCGCCCTGCAGCCGGGGCCGGCCGAGGAGCTGCCGATTCGCGCCTTGCTGCGTCCGCCGCTGCAGATCCATTGGTGCCCTTAGTGGCTGCCCGGTCTGGTTCGAGGCACCGGGCGTCGCCCGAGGGCATGGCTGCCTCCGGCAACCGCCGGGGTGCGTCCCTGCGCGCGTGGCGAGCGGCCGCGCTGCGCGATTGCGCTATCCTGCGCATCCCCTTGTCCTGTGCCTGTGCGCCATGCTGGTGATCTCAAACACTGTCCATCTGCCCGACGATGAGGTCGAGCTGACCGCCATCCGTGCCCAGGGTGCGGGTGGGCAGAACGTCAACAAGGTCTCCAGTGCCGTGCATCTGCGCTTCGACAGCCAGGCCTCGTCGCTGCCGCCATTCTACAAGGAGCGCTTGCTGGAGTTGCGCGACAGCCGCATCACCGAGGGTGGCGTGGTCATCATCAAGGCCCAGCAGTACCGCACCCAGGAGCAGAACCGCGCCGATGCGCTGGAGCGCCTGGCCGAACTGATCCGTAGCGCCGGCAAGACCGAGAAGGCGCGGCGCCCGACCAAGCCGACCCTGGGCTCGAAGAAGCGCCGTCTGGATGGCAAAAGCCGACGGGCGACCGTCAAGGCCGGGCGTGGAAAGGTGGACTACTGAGGCGAACCGGCATAGCTTCTGCGTATATCGTCGCGGATTCACCAGCATGCTCGACCCCAAAGTGCCCGATACGGCCGACAGCGCCGTGTACAAGACCCTGCTCGAATCGACCAAGGCCATTCCCTGGAAGATCGACTGGAAGACCATGACCTTCGCCTATATCGGCCCGCAGATCGAGCCGTTGCTGGGCTGGACGCAGCAGAGCTGGATCAGCGCCAACGACTGGGCCGAGCGCATCCATGAGGAAGACCGCGAGCGCGTGGTGAACTTCTGCATCGCCCAGTCGCAGCATGGCATCGACCACGAGGCCGACTACCGGGCGCTGACCGCCGATGGCCGCTATGTGTGGATTCGCGACGTGGTGCATGTACAACGCAACGCCGCCGGCGAGACCGAGGCGCTGATCGGCTTCATGTTCGACATCAGCGAACGCAAGAAGACCGAGGAGCAGCTGCTGGCCCTGCAGAAGCAGTTGGAGGAGTACTCCTACAAGGATGGCCTGACCGGTATCAGCAACCGGCGCATGTTCGACTCGATCCTCGAGATCGAATGGGGCAATGCCCAGCGCACTCGCCGCCCGCTGTCGCTGATCCTGCTGGATATCGACTTCTTCAAGCAGTTCAACGACCACTACGGGCATATCCGCGGCGACGACTGCCTCAGGCGTATCGGCCAGGCCCTGCAGGGCGCGGCGGCGCGGCCGCGTGATTGCGTGGCGCGCTTCGGCGGCGAGGAGTTCGTGCTGGTGCTGCCGGAGACCGATGCCGAGTCGGCAAAGAAGATCGCCGAGCGCTGCCGCAAGCTGGTGCGCAAGGAGCAGATCGCCCACGAGCAGTCCAATGTAGCGCAGCTGGTCACGGTCAGCCTGGGCGTCGGCACCATCATTCCCGAGGCCGATGACACGTCACTGGCCTTCATCGAGGCGGTCGATCGCCTGCTCTACCAGGCCAAGCAGCAGGGCCGCGACCGCCTGCTGCACGGACACTGCGGGGGCAGCGAAGTGGGTGTCCGCCAGGCGTAACCTGCGAGGGCAAGGTTGAGTAACCCGGATGCAATCCGGGTGCGGAGCCAAGTGAGCCACGTGGCTTCTGTCCCCTCTCCCGTTTACGGGAGAGGGTTAGGGAGAGGGAAAAGGACGAGCCCTCTCCCCCAGCCCCTCTCCCACAAGTGGGAGAGGGGGGTTAGGCGCGTACCCAGCGCTGCCGCGTCCAGCCACTCAGCGCATCCACCGCGAACACCAGTACCAGCATGGCAAGGATCACCGTGCTGGCCTGCGCTTCCTGGAATAGGCTGAGACTGACATAGAGCATCTGCCCCAGGCCGCCGGCACCGACGAAGCCGAGCACGCTGGCCATGCGGATATTGTTCTCCCAGCGGTACAGCGAGTAGGCCAGCAGTTGCGGCCACAGGTTGGGCAGGGTGCCGTAGCAGAAGGCACTGATCTGGCTGCCGCCCTGCAGGCGAATCGCCTCGGCCGGTGCCGTGGGCGTGTTCTCCAGCGCTTCGGCGAACAACCGACCGAGTACCCCTGCCGTGTGCAGGGCCAGGGCCAGGGTGCCGGCATTCGGGCCGAGTCCTGCAGCCAGCACAATCAGCGCCGCCCACACCAGTTCCGGAATCGCCCGCAGGCCGTTGAGCAGCAGGCGCGTGACGCTCTGTGCCAGCACGCCGAAGCGACCGGCCGCCGGCAGCGCCAGGAGCAGGCCGAGCAGGGCGGCGAGCAGGGTGCCAAGGGCCGACATGGCCAGGGTTTCCAGCGCGCCGCGACCGATGGCCAGCAGGTGACCGCTGCTCAGGTCCGGTTGCAGGAAGCGTGCAGCGTAATCGGCCATGTGCCCCAGGTTATCCGCCTGGCCCAGTGCGGCCAGGTCCAGGCCCAGGTAGCTGAAAGATGCGACGACGACGGCGACAATCGCCAGCAGCAGAGCAAGGTTGGCCAGCCGATTCATGCCAGCCTCCCGCGCAGTACGCGGCTCAGCGCGTCAGCCAGCAGCACCAGGAGGAGGAAGGTCAGCAGCATGCTGGCCACCTCGCCGCCGGCGAACATGCGCAGCGACAGGTCGATCTGCTGGCCCAGGCCGCCAGCGCCGACGAAGCCCATCACCACCGAGGCGCGGATCGCGCATTCCCAGCGGTACACGGTGTAGGAGGTCAGCTCGGCGGCGGCATTCGGCAGCAGGCCGTAGACGAAGGCACTGAGTCGGCCGCTGCCGCCCTGCAGCAGGGCGTGCATGGGGCGCTGGTCGACCGACTCGAGGATTTCCGCATAGACCTTGCCGAGCATGCCGGCGTAGGTGATGGCGATGGCCAGCACCCCGGCGGTCGGGCCGAGGCCGACGGCACGGACGAACAGCAGGGCCCAGACGATCTCCGGCACGCTGCGCAGGAAGATCAGCAGGCCGCGCACCGGCCAGCGCAGGGCCTGGCCCAGCGCACTGGGACGGCCGCCGCGCGAGGCCGCCGACAGCGACAGCGCGCGGCTGGCGGCCAGACCGGCGGGAATCGCCACCAGCAGTGCCAGGGCCATGCCGGCGGTGGCGATGGCCAGGGTCTGCAGGGTGGCGTCGAGCAGCAGCTGGAGGAACTCCGGGGTGTGCGCCGGCGGCCAGAAGGCGGCGACGAAGCGGCCCATCTCGCTTTGGCTGTCGGCCTGCAGCAGCACGCCCGGGTTCAGCTCGGCGAGCTGGATGCCCGGCCACAACAGTGCCACGGCCAGCACCGTCAGCAGCAGGCGGGGCAGGGCAGCGGGGTCGCGGCTGTCGCTTCTCAGCATCGCGGAATCTGCAGGGTCAGGCTCACTGCCGGCGCCTGTGGCGACACCAGCTGCTCGTTGGCGTAGAGCGCGTCGAGCAGTTCCTGGCTGACTTCGCTGGCCGGGCGATCGAAGACGATCTGCCCCTCGCGCACCCCGACGATGCGCGGAAAGTGCGCCAGCGCCAGGTCCACTGCGTGCAGGCTGGCGACCAGGGTCACGCCGCGCGCCTCGGCATGCCGGCACAGCACGGAGAGGGTGTGGTCGGCCAGCACCGGGTCCATCGCCGACACCGGCTCGTCGGCCAGCAGCAGCTCGGGGTCCTGGTACAGCGCACGGGCGATGCCGACGCGCTGCAGCTGGCCGCCGGAGAGCTGCTGGCACTGGGCAAACAGCTTGTCGGCCAGGTCCAGGCGGGCGAGCACTTCCCTGGCCCCGGGAATATCGACGGGGTGCAGCAGGTTCAGCAGACTCTTGCCCAGCCCCCACTGGCCGAGCTTGCCGGCCAGCACCGCGGTCACCACCCGCTGCCTGGGCGGCAGCGGTGGCGCCTGGTGGATCAGGCCGATGCGCGTGCGCAGGCGCTGGCGTGCCCTGGCAGGCAGGTGCCAGGGGGCGGCGCCCAGCAGCTCGACGCTGCCGCTACTCGGCGCCAGGGCGCTGGCCAGCAGGCCCAGCAGGCTGGACTTGCCGGCGCCAGAAGGGCCGATGATGGCCACTCGCTCACCGCTGGCAATACTCAGGTCCACGCCGCGCAGGGCGTGGACCCCGTTGCCGTGCTGCAGGTGCGCGCCGGTCAGGCGCAGGCTCATTTCAGCAGGTCGGCGGCGCGGGCGGCGTCTTCGATGCCCTTGTAGTTCTCGGGCTTGGTTTCGATGAAGCGCGAGGCAGCCTGCAGGTCGAGGATCGCTTTGTGCTCCGGGTTGGCCGGGTCGAGGGCGAGGAAGGCCTGCTTGATCTTCGCGGCCAGGGCCGGGTCGAGGGTGCCGCGCACGGTCCAGTTGTAGTCGTAGTAGGCCGGGGTGGTGGCGAATACCTTGACCTTGCTGGTGTCGACCTTGCCGGCGGCGACCAGCTTGTCCCATACGCTGGCGTTGAGCACACCGCCGTCGACCTTGCCGGCCTGGACCCAGGCGGCAGTGGCGTCATGCGCACCGGAGTAGCCGACGCGGCTGAAGAAGGTTTCCGGCTTGATCCCGTCCTGCAGCATGAAGTAGCGCGGCATCAGGCTGCCGGAGGTGGAGGACACCGAGCCGAAGGCGAAGCTCTTGCCCTTGAGGTCGGCCAGCGACTTCACGTCCGGGTTGGCGCTGATGAACTTGCTGGTGAACTGGGCGTCCTGCTCGCGCTGCACCAGTGGGATGGCGTCGCCGGTCTTCAGGCGTACCTGAACGAAGGTGAAGCCGCCCAGCCAGGCCAGGTCCAGGCGGTCGGTAGCCAGGGCCTCGACCACGGCCGGGTAATCGGCGACCGGGACGAACTCGACTTTCATGCCCAGCTCTTTTTCCAGGTAGGCGCCCAGCGGCTTGAACTTGCGCAGCAGCTCGGTGGGGGCCTCGTCGGGAATGGCGCTGACTTTGAGGACGTCGGCGGCCTGGGCAGCCAGGGCGGTAAAGGACAGGGCCAGGCCAGCAGACAGGGCCAGAACGGGCTTGAGCATGAAGATTCTCCGGTTCAATAGCGGAAAAGGTTCGAAGGGGCCGCCGATCGGGCGGGCTCCGTCAGGTTAGTAGAACGGCGGCGATTATATGAGTGACCGGGATAAAGAACAGCTTTGCTAGAATCCGCCGCCTGTTATCCGATTTGCCGAGAGCGTTGCGATGAGCGAGCCGATCCGCCTGACCCAGTACAGCCACGGTGCCGGTTGTGGCTGCAAGATTTCCCCCAAGGTGCTGGAGGTGATCCTCGCCGGCAGCGGCGCGCAGAACCTCGACCCGAAGCTCTGGGTCGGCAACGCCTCGCGCGACGACGCGGCGGTCTATGCGCTGGATGAGGAGCGCGGAGTGGTCTCCACCACCGACTTCTTTATGCCGATCGTCGATGACCCCTATGACTTCGGACGCATCGCCGCGACCAACGCCATCAGCGACATCTACGCCATGGGCGGCGACCCATTGATGGCCATCGCTATCCTCGGCTGGCCGGTCAATGTGCTGCCGGCGGAAGTGGCCCGCGAGGTGATCCGTGGCGGCCGCGCCGTGTGCGACGCCGCCGGCATCCCGCTGGCCGGTGGGCACTCGATCGACGCGCCGGAGCCGATCTTCGGTCTGGCGGTGACCGGCGTGGTCGACAAGAAGCACATGAAGCGCAACGACACCGCCACGGCGGGCTGCCAGCTGTATCTCTCCAAACCGCTGGGTATCGGCATCCTCACCACCGCCGAGAAGAAGGCCAAGCTGCGCGAGCAGGACGTCGGTCTGGCACGCGACTGGATGTGCACCCTGAACAAACCCGGCAGCCGCTTCGGCAAGCTGGCTGGCGTGCAGGCGATGACCGACGTCACCGGCTTCGGTCTGCTCGGCCACCTGGTGGAGATGGCCGATGGCGCGGGCCTCACCGCCCAGCTGGATTACGCCGCCGTGCCGCGCCTGCCGGGCGTCGACTACTACCTGGCCGAGGGCTGCGTGCCGGGCGGCACCCTGCGCAACTTCGACAGCTACGGCGAGAAGATCGCGCCGATTTCCGAGCAGCAGCGCAATCTGCTGTGCGACCCGCAGACCAGTGGTGGCCTGCTGATCGCCGTCAGCCCTGAGGGCGAGGCCGAGTTCCTCGTCGTGGCCGCCGAGCTGGGCCTGACCCTCGCGCCCATCGGCCAGCTGGTTGCACGACAGCGTTACGCGGTAGAGGTTCTGTGATGCGCGACAACACGGCCGACTACCGCGACATCTTCCTCAACGACCTGCCGATGATGGACATGCGCGCCCCGGTGGAATTCACCAAGGGCGCCTTCCCCAATGCCATCAGCCTGCCACTGATGACTGACATCGAGCGGCAGAAGGTTGGTACCTGCTACAAGCAGAAGGGCCAGCAGGCGGCTATCGAGCTGGGCCACCAGCTGGTCTCCGGCAAGGTCAAGGCTGCGCGGGTCGAGGCCTGGGAGGCCTTCGCCCGGGCCAACCCGAACGGCTACCTGTATTGTTTCCGTGGCGGCCTGCGCTCGCAGATCGTCCAGCAGTGGCTCAAGGATGCCGGCATCGACTACCCACGGGTGATCGGTGGCTACAAGGCCATGCGTACCTTCTTGATCGAGACCCTCGACAGCGCGGTGGCCGAGTGCGACTTCGTCATCGTCGGCGGCATGACCGGCACCGGCAAGACCGAGGTGATCGCCGCACTCGACAACAGCATCGACCTGGAAGGCCACGCCAATCACCGTGGCTCCAGCTTCGGCAAGCGTGCCACCGGCCAGCCGGCACAGATCGACTTCGAGAACCGCCTGGCCATCGACCTGCTCAAGCGCCGCGCGCGTGGTCAGCAGCAGTTCGTGCTGGAAGACGAGAGTCGCCTGATCGGCACCTGCTCGCTGCCGCTGTCGCTGCACCAGGGCATGCAGGACTACCCGCTGGTCTGGCTGGAAGACAGCGTTGCCGATCGCGTCGAGCGCATCCTGCGCGACTATGTTATCGACCTGGCCGCCGAATTCCTCGCCGTACATGGCGAGGAGCAGGGTTTTGCGCTGTTCGCCGCGCGCCTGCTGCAGAGCATGGACAATATCCAGAAACGCCTGGGCGGCGAGCGCCATGCGCGGCTACGGGCCATCCTGGCGCAGGCACTGGACGAGCAGGCGCGCAGCGGCGCGGTGGACCTGCACCGGGCCTGGATCGGGGCGCTGCTGAACGAGTACTACGACCCGATGTACGTCTACCAGCGCGAGAGCAAGGCCGCGCGCATCGAATTCGCCGGCGAGCACGATGCCGTGCTGGCCTATCTGCGCGACCGCGCATCACGGAGCAAGGCATGAAACTGAAAGACCACCCGGACGCCCTGGACTGCACCCTGTACCGCCCGGACGAGAACGACCCGGACGCCGAGGAACTGGAACTGGGCGACGGCCACGTGCTGTTTGAGGGGCCTTTCGAGGCGCCTGCCGAGTGGGATGCCGCCGAGCGCGAGGACTACTTCGACGGCAGTGATCCTGCGCTGTTCGTCACCGCGCGCATCGAGAGCCCGGCCAAGGCCGACAGCAACGACTTCTTCGTTGCCGAGCCCGGCGACTACCTGGCGGTGATGCGCGGCATGCAGGTGGAGATGTACTACGTCTACGACCGCGCCGATGCCAGCTATGTGCTGATCCGCGACGATCAGCTGGACTGACGGGGGATTTCCTATTCCTTGGTCCTGCTCCCGCGATTGGGAGTTGTGGGGCGTACGGAGCCGTTAGGGTTGCAACGGGTCGTGAGGGGCGTCGTCGGGTTAGCCCTGCGCCGCGTCGCACTCCCTCACCCCCAGCCCCTCTCCCGGTGGGAGAGGGGAGTGTCCGTCCTGGCGGTTTTTTCCGCGAAGTCGGCGGTGCCGGCGAGCATGGTCCGGCTGAGGCAAGGTTGGCTTGTCTCCCTCTCCCCTCGGGAGAGGGCTGGGGTGAGGGACTCTGGCATCGCGCTTCGCCCAGTCCTTAGGTCTGGCCCCTGACGACCCGGATCCCCAGAAAAAACGCCGCCCTCGGGCGGCGTTTTCGTTCAGCCTCGGCAGACGCGGGCGATGGCTTCGGCCAGGTAGTCCAGGCGAGCCTCGCTCATCCCCGCCATGCTGGCGCGACCACTGCTGACCAGGTACACGCTGAGCTCGTCGCGCAGGCGTTGCACCTGCTCTGGCGTCAGGCCGGTGTAGGAGAACATGCCGCGCTGCGCGGCGATATGCGCAAAACGTTCGGCCAGGCCGTGCGGGCGCAGGGCCTCGACCAGGCCCGTGCGCAGGTCGGCTACGCGTCGGCGCATGGCATCGACTTCCGCTGCCCACAGGGCCTTCAGCTCGGCATCGCCGAGAATCTCGGCCACTACTGCAGCGCCATGGGCGGGCGGGGTCGACCACAGGTTGCGGGCAAGCAGGGCCAGCTGGCTGCGGATATCGATCAGCTTCTCGACGTTATCCGCCCGCACGATCAGCGCGCCTGTGCGTTCGCGATAGAGACCGAAGTTCTTCGAGCAGGAGCTGGTGACCAGCAGTTCCGGCAGCTCGGCGCCGAACAGGCGCACGGCCCAGGCATCTTCCTCCAGGCCGTCGCCGAAGCCCTGGTAGGCGAAGTCGATCAGCGGCAGCAGCTCGCGGGCCTTGACCACCTCCAGCACGCGCTTCCAGTCGCGCGGGGCGAGGTCGAAGCCGGTGGGGTTGTGGCAGCACGCATGCAGCAGCACCACATCGCCCCTGGGCAGGTGGGCGAGGGCGGCGAGCATGGTCTCGACGTTGAGGCGGTTGTCCGCGCCGACATAGGCATAGTGGCCGACCTTGAGGCCACAGGCGGCGAACAGCGTCTCGTGGATCGGCCAGGTCGGGTCGCTGAGCCAGATGCCTCTACCCGGAAGATTCCTGGCGATAAATTCGCCGGCCAGGCGCAGGGCGCCGGTACCGCCGGGCGTCTGGGTGGCGCCGAGCAGGCCATCGGCGAGCAGCGCGTTGCCGGTGCCGAAGCACAGCTCCAGCAGGCGTTCGCCGAACTCCGGTGCGCCGTGGCCGCCGATGTAGGTCTTGCTGGTTTCGCCATCGATCAGGCGTTGCTCGGCCAGCTTCACCGCGCGCGGGATGGGCGTCAGACCGGAGGCGTCCTTGTACACGCCGACGCCCAGGTCGAGCTTGGCCGGGTTGCCATCGGCGCGGTAGGCGTCGAGCAGGCCGAGAATGGGGTCGCCCGGCACCCGGGCGATGGTGGCGAAGTGTTTCACTTGCGCCCCTCGGCTGCGTTGGCCAGCACGTCGGTGCGCGCGGCCATGATGAAGTCGTTACGGTGCAAACCCTTCATCTCATGGCTCCACCAGGTCACCGTGACCTTGCCCCACTCGGTGAGCAGGGCCGGATGATGGCCGACTTCCTCGGCGATGGCGCCCACCGCGTTGGTGAAGGCCAGGGCATGGCGGAAGTTCTTGAACAGGTACTGGCGCTCCAGCTCCATGTGGCCGTCACGTACTTCGATGTTCCAGTCGGGGATCTCGCGGATCAGCGTGGCCAGCTCTTCTTCGCTGACATGGGGCGCATCGGCGCGGCAGGCTTCGCATTGGGCTTGGGCAAGGCTCATCGGTTTTCTCCTGAAATGGGCTGTCTGTAGGGTGGACAACGGCCACAGGCCTTGTCCACCAGGGGGCGTGGATAAGCCGCAAGCGGCGTTATCCACCCTACGCGGCTTTCGGCGGGAACTTCGGCGCGTGCAGACCGAGCGTCATGGCCTGCTGCACCAGGCCCATGATGTCCTCCTGGGCCAGGTCGAACAGGCGCTTGAGGTCCGGCAGGACGAAATACAGCGGCTGCAGGATGTCGATGCGGTAGGGCGTGCGCATGGCTTCCAGTGGGTCGAAGACCTGGTGTTCCGGCTCGTTGGAGAGCGAGTAGACCGTCTCCTTGGGCGAGGAGAGGATGCCGCCGCCGTAGATGCGCCGGCCGGCCGGAGTATCGACCAGGCCGAACTCGATGGTCATCCAGTACAGCCGCGCCAGGTACACGCGCTGTTCCTTGGTCGCGGCCAGACCGAGCTTGCCGTAGGTGTGGGTGAATTCGGCGAACCAGGGGTTGGTCAGCAGCGGGCAGTGGCCGAAGATCTCGTGGAAGATGTCCGGCTCCTGCAGGTAGTCCAGCTCTTCCGGGGTGCGGATAAAGGTGGCGACCGGGAAGCGCTTGCTGGCCAGCAGCTCGAAGAAGGTCTGGAAGGGAATCAGCGCCGGCACCTGGGCCACGCTCCAGCCGGTGGTGGCACCGAGCACCTGGTTGATCTCGCCGAGCTGGGGGATGCGCTCATGCGGCAGGCGCAGCTGTTCGATGCCGTCGAAGTACTCCTGGCAGGCGCGGCCTTCCAGCACCTTCATCTGCCGGGTGATCAGGGTGTTCCACACCTGGTGCTCGCTGTCCGAGTAATGGATGAAGCCGCTCTCGTCCGGTTGCCGAGCTACGTACTGCGTGCCTTTCATGCAGGTCTCCCGCTGGGCTGTTGTTCTTGTCTGGGACAAGGGATAACGCCGATGGCGCAACCTGAGGAGGGGCTGGCAACCTCGTCGAGCCAGAAGGAGTGGGCTTTTTCGTAAAGAATTGATTACGACTATGTGGAAATGACAGATGGCGACCTTGTTGCTGGTCCTGGCTGTCACATATTCTTGACGAAAAATGACGGCCGCCTTGCGAAAACTCGGCCGCTCCCGCCCGACAATCACAATTCAAGGGGCTCAGCGTGCGCATCAAAGTCCACTGCCAGAACCGCGTCGGCATCCTGCGCGACATCCTCAACCTGCTGGTCGACTACGGCATCAACGTCGCCCGTGGCGAAGTCGGCGGCGAGCAGGGCAACGCCATCTATTTGCACTGCCCGAACCTGATCAACCTGCAGTTTCAGTCGCTGCGGCCGAAGTTCGAGGCCATTCCCGGCGTGTTCGGCGTCAAGCGCGTCGGCCTGATGCCCAGCGAACGCCGTCACCTGGAGCTCAACGCGCTGCTTGGCGCGCTGGATTTCCCGGTGCTCTCCATCGACATGGGCGGCTCGATCGTGGCCGCCAACCGCAGCGCGGCGCAGCTGCTCGGCGTGCGCGTCGACGAGGTGCCGGGCATGGCGCTGTCGCGCTATATCGAGGACTTCGACCTGCCCGAGCTGGTGCGCGCCAACAAGTCGCGGGTCAACGGCCTGCGGGTGCGGGTCAAGGGCGATGTGTTCCTCGCCGACATCGCGCCGCTGCAGTCCGAGCATGACGAGAGCGAGGCGCTGGCCGGCGCCGTGCTGACCCTGCACCGTGCCGACCGCGTCGGTGAGCGTATCTATAACGTGCGCAAGCACGAGCTGCGCGGCTTCGACTCGATCTTCCAGAGCTCCAGGGTGATGGCCGCGGTGGTGCGCGAAGCGCGGCGCATGGCGCCGCTGGATGCGCCGCTGCTGATCGAGGGCGAGACCGGCACCGGCAAGGAACTGCTGGCGCGCGCCTGCCATCTGGCCAGCCCGCGTGGCCAGTCGCCGTTCATGGCGCTGAACTGCGCGGGGCTGCCGGAATCCATGGCCGAGACTGAGCTGTTCGGCTACGGCCCCGGCGCCTTCGAGGGCGCGCGCCCGGAGGGCAAGCTCGGCCTACTGGAGCTGACGGCCGGCGGCACGCTGTTTCTCGACGGTGTCGGCGAGATGAGCCCGCGCCTGCAGGCCAAGCTGCTGCGCTTCCTGCAGGACGGCTGCTTCCGCCGCGTGGGCAGCGACGAGGAGGTGTACCTGGATGTGCGGGTGATCTGCGCCACCCAGGTCGACCTGTCTGAGCTGTGCGCCAAAGGCGAATTCCGCCAGGACCTGTATCACCGCCTGAACGTCCTCTCGCTGCATATCCCGCCACTGCGCGAGTGCCTGGATGGCCTGGCGCCGCTGGTCGAGCACTTCCTCGACTCGGCCAGCCGGCAGATCGGCTGCCCGCTACCCAAGCTGGCGCCGCAGGCCTTCGAGCGCCTGGCCCACTACCACTGGCCGGGCAACGTGCGCCAGCTGGAGAACGTGCTGTTCCAGGCCGTGTCGCTGTGCGACGGCGGCACCGTGAAGGCCGAGCATATCCGTCTGCCGGACTATGGTGCGCCGCAGCCGCTGGGCGATTTCTCCATCGACGGCGACCTCGATGCGATCCTCGGCCGCTTCGAGAAAGCGGTGCTGGAGCGCCTGTACGCCGAGCATCCGAGCAGCCGCCAGCTGGGCAAGCGCCTGGGCGTGTCGCACACCACCATTGCCAACAAGCTGCGTCAGCACGGGGTGGGCAAGGACTAGGGCTACGACCTTGGTGCAATGGTTGCGGCGCGGGCGAGGGCGTAGAAAGTCGTCATCCGGCTCCTGCGATATCCGGATGCGTTTCTGACATTCCTCCCCGGAATGACTTGGCGGGCGACCCTAGGGTCGCCTTTTTTTTGCCTGCCGTTTAGCCGGAAGGCGGCCCTGAGACCATGGTCGTAGAGCGGTAAGACCATGGTCGAATGGCCCCACAGGGTGTCGGGGGATACAAAAGGAGCCATACAAAAACAACCGCCCTTTGAGGTATCCGTCATGACTGCTGCTTCCATTTACCCCGTGCGTCCCGAGGTGGCCGCCAATACCTTGACCGACGAAGCCACCTACAAGGCGATGTACCAGCAGTCGGTGATCAATCCGGACGGTTTCTGGCGCGAGCAGGCCAAGCGCATCGACTGGATTAAGCCGTTCACCAAGGTCAAGCAGACCTCTTTCGACGACCACCATGTCGACATCAAGTGGTTCGCCGATGGCACCCTCAACCTCTCGGCCAACTGCCTGGACCGCCACCTGGAAACCCGTGGTGACCAGATCGCCATCATCTGGGAAGGTGACGATCCCTCCGAGCACCGCGAAATCACCTACCGCGAACTGCACGAGCAGGTGTGCAAGTTCGCCAACGCCCTGCGTGGCCAGGACGTGCACCGTGGCGATGTGGTGACCATCTACATGCCGATGATTCCGGAAGCGGCGGTGGCCATGCTGGCCTGCGCGCGCATCGGTGCCATCCACTCGGTGGTGTTCGGCGGCTTCTCGCCGGAGGCCCTGGCCGGTCGCATCATCGACTGCAAGTCGAAGGTGGTAATCACCGCCGACGAAGGCGTGCGCGGCGGCAAGAAGGTTCCGCTGAAGAGCAACGTCGATGATGCCCTGACCAACCCGGAAACCCACAGCGTGCAGAAGGTCATCGTGGCCAAGCGCACCGGCTCCGAGATCAAGTGGAACCAGCACCGCGACATCTGGTACGAAGACCTGATGAAAGTCGCCGGCTCCACCTGCGCACCCAAGGAGATGGGGGCCGAGGAGCCGCTGTTCATCCTCTATACCTCCGGCTCCACCGGCAAGCCCAAGGGTGTGCTGCACACCACTGGCGGCTACCTGGTGTATGCCTCGCTGACCCATGAGCGGGTGTTCGACTACCGCCCGGGCGAAGTCTTCTGGTGCACCGCCGACATCGGCTGGGTCACCGGCCATACCTACCTGATCTACGGCCCGCTCTCCAACGGCGCCACCACCGTCATGTTCGAGGGTGTGCCGAACTATCCGGACGTCACCCGCGTGGCGCAGATTATCGACAAGCACAAGGTCAATATCCTCTACACCGCGCCGACCGCCATTCGCGCCATGATGGCTGAAGGCAAGGCGGCGGTGCAGGGTGCCGATGGTTCCAGCCTGCGCCTGCTCGGTTCGGTCGGTGAGCCGATCAACCCGGAAGCCTGGCACTGGTACTACGAGAATGTCGGCCAGAGCCGCTGCCCGATCGTCGACACCTGGTGGCAGACCGAGACCGGTGCCTGCCTGATGACCCCGCTGCCGGGTGCTCACGCGATGAAGCCGGGCTCCGCCGCCCGGCCGTTCTTCGGCGTGCAGCCGGCCCTGGTGGACAACCTGGGCAACATCCTTGAGGGTGCTACCGAGGGCAACCTGGTCATCATCGATTCCTGGCCGGGACAGGCCCGCACCCTGTATGGTGACCACGACCGCTTCGTCGACACCTACTTCAACACCTTCAAGGGCATGTACTTCACCGGTGACGGCGCGCGTCGCGACGAGGATGGCTACTGGTGGATCACCGGTCGTGTGGACGACGTACTCAACGTCTCCGGCCACCGCATGGGCACCGCCGAGATCGAAAGCGCCATGGTCGCGCATGCCAAGGTCGCCGAGGCCGCGGTGGTGGGCGTACCGCACGACATCAAGGGCCAGGGCATCTATGTCTACGTAACCCTGAATGCCGGCGAGGAACCGTCCGAACAACTGCGTCAGGAACTGAAGAACTGGGTGCGCAAGGAGATCGGCCCGATCGCCTCGCCAGACGTCATCCAGTGGGCTCCGGGACTTCCGAAGACCCGCTCGGGCAAGATCATGCGCCGCATCCTGCGCAAGATCGCCGTTGCCGAATACGATTCTCTCGGCGACATCTCCACGCTGGCCGATCCTGGCGTGGTGCAGCACCTCATCGACACTCATCGCACCATGCAAGCCGCCTGACGGCAGCCACGCAACGTGCACGACCCCGGCCACAAGCCGGGGTTTGTCGTTTCTGGGGTCGCTACGCAGGTTCATTGACGCGCGGCAGTGCAGGGCGGCGTTGTGGCGCTGAAAATGCGTGTAGACAAGGATGAGGATTGTGCTGATGAACGATACCGATCTCTGGGCCGGTTGGTGCGAGGGCTGGGGGCCGCTGTGCCGTCAGCCGCAAACCATCGAGCGCGTGCGCGACCTGGTTGCGCGACTGGTCGCCGCCGGCCGCCTGGCTGACCAGGCGCATGGGCTGGAGCTGCTGCGCAGTGCCGACCGGCTGACCAGCATGGCCCTGAGCCTGGTGGCGCACATGACCTATGCGCGGCGCATCGACCTCGACGGCGGTGAACTGGCTGCCGAGGACTTCAAGGCCGTTCCCGAGGGGCACACCGGCGGTTCGCTGAACATGGTGCCGGCCTTCGTCGGCTATCTGCTGGCCAATGCCCTGAGTGCGACGACCCGTGGCTGGCTGATGGGGCAGGGCCACTGCGTGGCAGCCATCGAGGCGATCAACACCCTGACCGGCGATCTGTCGCCGACCCAGCAGGGCCGCTATGACCGCAGTGCGGCCGGACTGGCCAGGCTGATCGGCGATTTCTACTCCTACGCCATCGATGCCCAGGGCATGCCAGCCGTGCCGCTGGGCAGCCATGCCGGGCCGCACACGGCCGGTGCGGTGTGCGAGGGCGGCTACCTCGGCTTCGCCGGCCTGCAGTACGTGCACATGCCGTTGCCAGGCGAGCGCCTGGTGGCCTTTCTCAGTGATGGCGCTTTCGAGGAACAGCGCGGCTCGGACTGGGCGCCACGCTGGTGGCGGGCCGAGGATTGCGGACTGGCGGTGCCGGTGATGATCCTCAATGGCCGGCGCATTGAGCAGCGCACGCAGATCGTGCAGCAGGGCGGTGCCGCCTGGATGGCCGAGGACCTGCGCCTCAATGGTTTCGATCCGCTGATCATCGACGGCCGCGATCCGGCGGCGATCGCCTGGGCCATCCTCGAAGCCGAGGCGCGTCTGCAAGCCTTCGCCGCTGATCCGCAGCGTCGCTACCCGGCACCACTGCCCTACGTGATCGCTGTCACCGAGAAGGGCTTCGGCTTCCCCGGAGCCGGCAGCAATGCGGCGCACAACCTGCCGCTGGCGGCCAATCCGCACACGGATGCGCGGGCTCGCCTGCAGTTCAACGCGGCGGCGCGGGCATTGCACGTGCCCCCGGCCGAGCTGGAGGCCGCCATCGCCTGTCTGAACAACCATGAGCGTGTGGCGCGCCCGCGCGAAAGCCAGCACCCGATGGTGCACCGCCATCCGGCGCCGGCGCAGCTGCCACCGGTGCACTGGCAGGCGCCTGGCGCGCACGGCAGCGCGATGAGCGCGCTGGATCGCTGGTTCGTCGAGCTGGTGCGGGCCAACCCGCAGTTGCGCGTGCGGGTCGGCAACCCCGACGAGCTGGCCAGCAACAAGATGGGCGAGACCCTGGCGCTGCTGCGACACCGGGTCAACGCGCCGGAGCCGGGCGTGGCCGAGGACCTGCACGGCGCGGTGATTACCGCACTCAACGAAGAGGCCGTCGCGGCGGCGGCACTGGGCAACAAGGGTGGGCTGAACCTGATCGTCAGCTACGAGGCGTTCGCCGTGAAGATGCTCGGCCTGCTGCGCCAGGAGGCGATCTTTGCCCGTCACCAGAAACTGCTCGGCCAGGCGCCGGGCTGGCTCGCCGTGCCCCTGATCGTGACGTCGCACACCTGGGAGAACGCCAAGAACGAACAATCGCACCAGGACCCGACCATCGGCGAAGCGCTGCTCGGCGAAATGGCCGACACCACGCGGGTGCTGTTCCCGGTCGACGCCAACAGCGCCCAGGCCGCCCTGCAGGCGCTCTACGGCGAGCGTGGCCAGCTTGGCTGCCTGGTGGTGTCGAAGCGCGAGGTGGCCGGCCAGCTGGACGCTGAGGCCTGTCGCCAGCTGCTGCAGCAGGGCGCGTTGCACCTGCGCGGCGACCCTGCCGACGCCGAGGTGCAACTGGTGGCTATCGGCGCCTATCAACTGGAGCAGGCGCTGCTGGCTCACGCCGAACTGGCCGCGCGCGGCTGCCGCACCTGCGTCACCCTGATCATCGAGCCGGGTCGCCTGCGCAGCCCGCGGGATGAGCTGGAGGCCGCCTTCGTGCTGGATGAGGCCCGCCTGCAGGCGCTGTTCCCGCGCCGCCTGCCGCGTGTGCTGCTGTGCCATACCCGTCCCGAGCCTATGCTGGGTGTATTGCGCCGCCTCGATGGTGGCTCGGAATGCACGCGTGCCCTGGGCTACATCAACCGCGGCGGCACGCTGGATGTCGACGGCATGCTGTTCGCCAACCGTTGCACTTGGGCCCATGCGGTCGAGGCCGTGGCAGCACTCAGCGGTCGCCCGCTGCCCAGTCTGCTCGATGAGCCCCGGCGCCTGGCCATCCAGGGCCTGGGGCGGGCTGCCGATCTGCACATTGCCAATCTCGAAAGGAACATCTGATGGCCAAGCTTTCTCTGACCAGCCTCGGTGGTGCCGGCACCGTAACCGGCTCCAAGCATCTGCTGACCTGTGGCGATACCCGTCTGCTGATCGACTGCGGGCTGTTCCAGGGGCTGAAGAACTTGCGCGAGTTGAACTGGCAGCGGTTGCCGATCAATCCCGGCGACATCGATGCGGTGGTGCTGACCCATGCTCACCTGGACCATTGCGGCTACCTGCCGCGGCTGGTGCTGGATGGCTTTTCCGGGCGCATCCACTGCAGCAGTGCGACCCGCGACGTGGCCGAGCTGATCCTGCGTGACAGCGCCTTCCTGCAGGAGAAGGACGCCGAGCTGGCCAACCGCAAGGGCTTCTCCAAGCACTCGCCGGCCCTGCCTCTGTATCGCGTCGCCGATATCGACCGGACCATGGCGCTGTTCAAACCGGCGGCACTGCATGAGGAAGTGGCGCTGCCGGGGGATGGTCGCCTGCTGCTGCGCCGCGCCGGGCATATTCTCGGCGCGTCCACCGCGCAGATCGACATCGGTGGTCGACGCATCCTGTTCTCCGGCGACCTGGGGCGTTATGACGATCCGGTCATGCACGATCCCGAGAGCGTGCCGGAGGCGGACTACGTGGTGATCGAGTCGACCTACGGCAACCGTCGTCACGACACCACCGATCCGCTGGATGCGCTCGAAGAGGTGATCAAGCGCACCGTGCAGCGCGGCGGCACGGTGGTGATCCCGGCCTTCGCCGTGGGCCGTGCGCAATCGCTGATCCACAGTCTCTGGCAGCTGCGCCGCAGTGGTCGGCTGCACAACCTGCCGGTCTATCTCGACAGCCCCATGGCCACCAGTGCCAGCGAACTGTTGCAGCGTTACCCCAAGGAGCACCGTCTGGGCCGGCAGGACTGCGAGGCGGCCTGCGACTCGGTCACCTATGTGCGCGATGTCGAGGAATCCAAGGCGCTGTCGGCCAACCGCTACCCGAAGGTGATCATCTCGGCCAGCGGCATGGCCACCGGGGGGCGCGTGCTGCACCACATCGCCGCCTTCGGTGCGGATCACCGCAACACCTTGCTGTTCTCCGGCTACCAGGCTGCCGGCACACGCGGGCGCAAACTGCTGGAAGGGGCTCGCGAAACCAAGATCTATGGCCAGTGGCTGCCGATCAACGCGGAAATCGCCGAGCTGCCGATGCTGTCGGCGCATGCCGACAGCGACGAGCTGATGCGCTGGCTGTCCGGCTTCCAGCGCGCGCCGCGGCGGGTTTTCGTGGTGCACGGCGAGGCGGATGCCTCCGAGGCACTGCGCGAGCGCATCCAGCGCGAACTCGGCTGGTCGGTGTGCGTGCCGCTGCAGGGGCAGGAATTCGAGCTGTGAGTAACAGCGTCGAGTAACACCTCGCCCACTTTTGGGGTGGGCGGGGAACGCCGTGCCCTGCATGCGTGCATGATTGGATGCGGGTGCGGGGCTGCAGGCCCTGTGGAATAGGGTGTTTGTATTTTATGGCCTGCTTATTGCTGTATTACAAAGTTTTGTTTGTGTCCCCTTGGTCATCTTTTGGCTGGCCTGTCAATACGCGCTCCGCGCTCGCCCTGTGCTTCTGTAATTTGTTGTCGCTTTGAAGAAATATCGACCCACCCCCGGTCGATAGAATGCCGCCCACTTGGCCAACCCTCTTGTGGCGTCCCTGGTGGCGGCAAAGACGGTGACACTTTCTACAATTCACCCATGGCCATGGCGAACCTCATTCTGCCAATCGCTGTACCCCATTCGAAGGAGCACAAGATGAAGAAGATCGTACTTCTCGGCGCCCTGGCGCTTTCCGCTTTCAGTGCGCTGGTTCAGGCAGAAGACAAACCCCTGCGTATCGGCATCGAAGCGGCCTACCCGCCGTTTGCCTACAAGACCCCGGAAGGCAACATCACTGGCTTCGACTACGACATCGGCAACGCGCTGTGCGAAGAGATGAAGGTCAAGTGCCAGTGGATCGAGCAGGAGTTCGACGGCCTGATCCCGGCCCTCAAGGTGCGCAAGTTCGACGCCGTACTGTCGTCGCTGTCGATCACCGAAGAGCGCAAGAAGTCCGTGGACTTCACTGGCAAGTACTACCACACCCCCGCCAAGCTGGCGATGAAGGCCGGTACCGAGATCAAGGACCCGCTGGTTGATCTGAAAGGCAAAAAGGTCGGCGTACAGCGGGCCTCCATCTACGACCGCTATGCCACCGAGGTGTTCGCCCCGGCAGGCGTGGAAGTGGTGCGCTACAGCTCGCAGAACGAAATCTTCCTCGACCTGACCGCCGGTCGCCTGGATGCCACCCTGGCCGACGTGGTCAACATCGACGATGGCTTCCTCAAGACCGACGCCGGCAAGGGCTTCGCCCTGGTAGGTCCGGACTACACCGACGAGAAGTACTTCGGTAACGGTGCCGGCATCGCCGTGCGCAAGGGCGACAAGGCCCTGGCCGACAAGATCACTGCCGCCATCGCGGCGATCCGCGCCAACGGCAAGTACAAGGAAGTGCAGGACAAGTACTTCCAGTTCAACGTCTACGGCGAATAACGCCGCTGCGGCCGCCCTCCCCGGAGCGGGGAGGGTGGTACGTCGGGCCGGGTGAGCGCAGCGCTCTGCCGGACTCACCTCCGCCCCTCGCTCTGAGCAAGAGCGCTCCTCCTGTCTGCAGAGGATAGATTCCATGTTCAACGGCTACGGCTCGACCATTCTCGACGGTACCTGGCTCACCGTGCAGCTGGCTCTGCTGTCGATGGCGGTGGCCATCGCGCTCGGCCTGCTCGGCGCGGCCTTCCGCCTGTCGCCGGTCAAGTGGCTGGCCCTGCTGGGCGAAACCTATGCCGCGGTGATTCGCGGCATCCCCGACCTGGTGCTGATCCTGCTGATCTTTTACGGCGGCCAGGAAATGCTCAATCGCGTCCTCGAGCTGTCCGGCTACGAGGGCTATGTCGATATCAATCCGTTCGTGGCTGGCGTCGGTACCCTGGGCTTCATCTATGGCGCCTACCTGTCCGAGACCTTCCGCGGCGCCTTCATGGCCATCCCCAAAGGGCAGGGCGAGGCTGGTCTGGCCTACGGCATGAGTCCGCTGCGGGTGTTCTTCCGTATCCTGGTGCCGCAGATGATCCGCCTGGCCATCCCCGGTTTCACCAACAACTGGCTGGTGCTGATCAAGGCCACTGCCCTGATTTCCCTGGTCGGCCTGCAGGACATGATGGCCCGCGCCAAGAGCGCCGGTGACGCGACCCGCGAGCCCTTCACCTACATCCTGCTGGCCGCCGCCATCTACCTGGCGATCACCAGCGTATCGCTGCTGGTCCTGCGTTACCTCGAACGCCGCTATTCGGTCGGCGTGAAAACGGCCGAGATCTGAGGGATTTACCATGCTTTTCGACTACAACGTGGTGTGGGAAAGCCTGCCGCTGTACTTCGGCGGTGTGCTGGTCACCCTCAAGCTGCTGGTCATCTCCCTGGCCCTGGGCCTGCTCGCGGCGGTGCCGCTGGCGCTGATGCGGGTTTCCAAGCAACCGGCGATCAACTTCCCGGCCTGGCTGTATACCTACGTGATCCGTGGTACGCCGATGCTGGTGCAGCTGTACCTGCTGTATTACGGCATGGCCCAGTTCGAGGTGGTGCGCGAGAGTGCCCTGTGGCCCTACCTGTCCAACGCTACCTTCTGTGCCTGCCTGGCGTTCGCCATCAACACCAGCGCCTACAGCGCCGAAATCCTCGCCGGTAGCCTCAAGGCCACGCCTTATGGCGAGATCGAGGCGGCCAAGGCCATGGGCATGTCGCGCGCCAAGCTGTATCGCCGCATCCTCCTGCCGTCCGCGCTGCGCCGCGCGCTGCCGCAGTACAGCAACGAGGTGATCATGATGCTGCACACCACCAGCCTGGCATCGGTGGTGACCCTGATCGACATCACCGGCGCGGCCAAGACCGTGAACTCGCAGTACTACCTGTCGTTCGAGGCCTACATCACCGCCGGTGTGTTCTATCTGGTGCTGACGCTGATCCTGGTGCGCCTGTTCAAGCTGGCCGAGCGCCGCTACCTGGCCTACCTGGCCCCGCGCAAGCACTGAGGTCGAGATCATGCAGCGTATCGATCACCGTCTGCCCTGGGGCTGTCCCGGCACCGAGCGCACCTTGAGTGTGTTCCGTTTCGGCGCCGGCGCGCGCAAGGCCTATATCCAGGCCAGCCTGCACGCCGACGAGCTGCCTGGGATGCGCGTGGCCGTCGAGCTCAAGCGTCGTCTCGTCGAGCTGGAAGGGCAGGGGCGCCTTACGGGCGTGGTCGAGCTGGTGCCGGTGGCCAACCCCATCGGTCTCGGTCAGATGTTTCAGGCTACCAGCCAGGGGCGTTTCGAGCTGGGCAGCGGCAAGAATTTCAATCGTGACTTCGTCGACCTCGCCGCGCTGGTCGCGCCCACGCTGGAAGGGCGCCTGGGGGCGGATAGCCAGGCCAACGTCGAGCTGATTCGCCAGGCCATGCGTGCCGGCCTGGATGCTTTGCCGCCAGCCGGTTCCGAGCTGCAGGGCCTGCAGCGCCTGCTGCTGCGCCATGCCTGCGATGCCGACCTGGTGCTCGACCTGCACTGTGACTTCGACGCCGTGGTGCACCTGTACATGATTCCGCAGCAGGCCGAGAACTTCGCCTCGCTGGGTGCGCGGCTGAGCGCCGGCGCCGTGCTGGTGTCCGAGGACACCGGCGGCAGCTCCTTCGACGAGGCCTGTTCGATGGCCTGGCTGCGCCTGGCGCGGCGTTTCCCGCAGGCCGCCGTGCCGCTGGCCTGCCAGGCCAGCACGGTGGAGCTGGGTGGCATGCTGGATACCGAGCGCGAGCGTGCCCAGGCCAGCGCCGAAAGCATCCTCGCCTTCCTCGCCGAGCAGGGGCTGATCGACGGTGCCTGGCCTGCCGCGCCGGCACCAACCTGCGCACCCACGCCGTTTGCCGGCGCCGAATACGCCTACCCGCCGCATGCCGGCGTGGTCAGCTTCCTGCAGCCGGTCGGCGCCCGTGTCGAGGTGGGCGACCCGCTGTTCGAGGTCATTGATCCGCTGGAGGACCGCCACAGCATCGTGCGTGCCTCGACCGCCGGGGTGCTCTATGTGCGCGAGCGCCTGCGCTTCGCCCAACCCGGACTCTGGCTGGCCAAGGTGGCCGGTCAGCAACCCATTCGCCAGGGTCGCCTGCTGAGCGACTGAGCCATACGAGAGCCCAACCATGTACAAACTCGAAGTTCAGGATCTGCACAAACGCTACGGCAGCCACGAAGTGTTGAAGGGTGTGTCGCTGGCGGCCAAGGCTGGCGACGTGATCAGCATCATCGGCTCCAGCGGTTCGGGCAAAAGTACCTTCCTGCGCTGCATCAACATGCTGGAGCAGCCGCATGGCGGCAAGATCCTGCTCAATGGCGAAGAGCTCAAGCTGGTGGCCAACAAGGACGGTGCGCTCAAGGCAGTCGATGCCAAGCAGCTGCAGCGCATGCGCTCGCGCCTGTCCATGGTGTTCCAGCACTTCAACCTGTGGTCGCACATGAGCGCCCTGGAGAACGTCATCGAAGCGCCGGTGCATGTGCTTGGCGTGCCGAAGAAGGAAGCCATCGAGAAGGCCGAGCACTACCTGGCCAAGGTGGGTGTGGCACACCGCAAGGACGCCTATCCGGCCCATATGTCCGGTGGTGAGCAGCAGCGCGTGGCCATCGCTCGTGCCCTGGCCATGGAGCCGGAGGTCATGCTGTTCGACGAGCCGACTTCGGCGCTCGACCCCGAGCTGGTCGGCGAAGTGCTCAAGGTGATGCAGGACCTGGCCCAGGAAGGCCGCACCATGGTGGTGGTGACCCACGAGATGGGCTTCGCCCGCGAGGTGTCCAACCAGCTGATCTTCCTGCACAAGGGCCTGGTGGAAGAAACCGGCTGCCCGAAAGAGGTGCTGGCCAACCCGCAGTCCGATCGCCTGAAACAGTTCCTTTCCGGCAGCCTGAAGTAAGCACTAGACTGCCCTCATGACTTCGACTGCCCACTGCATTGCCTTCCTGATCTGGCCGGAAACTAGGCCCATGACCCTGGCCCTGGCCGAGGAGGCCCTGCGCGTGGCGCAGCGCGTTCACCCGGAAGTGTCCTACGAACTGCGCTTCCTCCAGGCCGAAGCGCCAGCGGCCGGCGCCTGGCAACTGCCGGGCGAGTCCTGGGCCGGGCGCCTGGAGGGTTGCCACAAGCTGTTCGTGCTGGCCGACGAGCCGCCGGCGCAGGTTGCTCCGGCGCTGGCCCAGGCGCTCAAGCAGCTGGCTCGTGGCGGCATCCCCATCGGCGGCCTGTCTGCCGGCGTCTACCCGCTGGCCCAGCTCGGCCTGCTCGACGGCTATCGCGCCGCCGTGCACTGGCGCTGGCAGGACGACTTCACCGAGCGCTTCCCCAAGGTCATCGCCACCAGCCATCTGTTCGACTGGGATCGCGATCGCCTCAGCGCCTGCGGTGGCTTGGCCGTGCTCGACCTGCTGCTCGCCGTGCTTGCTCGCGACCACGGTGCCGAACTGGCCGGTGCGGTGAGCGAGGAGCTGGTGGTCGAGCGCATCCGCGAGGGCGGTGAGCGCCAGCGTATTCCACTGCAGAACCGCATCGGCTCCAGCCATCCGAAGCTGACCCAGGCCGTGCTGCTGATGGAGGCCAACATCGAGGAGCCGCTGACCACCGATGAGATCGCCCAACACGTGTGCGTGTCGCGGCGTCAGCTGGAACGCATCTTCAAGCAGTACCTCAACCGCGTGCCGAGCCAGTACTACCTGGAGTTGCGCCTGAACAAGGCGCGCCAGCTGCTGATGCAGACCAGCAAGTCGATCATCCAGATCGGGCTGTCCTGTGGCTTCTCCTCCGGCCCGCACTTCTCCAGCGCCTATCGCAACTTCTTCGGGGCGACGCCGCGGGAAGATCGCAATCAGCGGCGGAGTGCCAGTCCGTTTGAGATTGCTCCGGCTTCCGTTGAGCGCGGCTGAGGCTGGCAGCTGGCGCTAGCCTTTTTTGTGCAGTGGCTGTTTATCGTGCTGTTCGATGCTTCTGTTCCGCCCTGCTGGGCGGGTTCCTTTTGGCAGTCGCCCCAAAAGGAACCAAAAGGGCTTGCCCCCGACATCCGGCCCCGCCTGCGGCGGGGTTCCCTCACTCCATCATCGCTCCAGGGGCGCGCCGCGAAGGGCCATCCTTGGCCCATCGCGTCTCTCGCGGCATCCATGCCGCTCAACCCCTTCCGCAATGATTCCGTTCGGCCTCCTGAAGGGGGCGTTTGGAGTTGCCTGGAAGTTCTGTATTCCTTTCCCGATGGTTCCCACGCTCTGCGTGGGAACGATCAAAAGCGCGCAGCAGCGTGTGAGCTAGTGAGAGGTATGGCACAGGGCAGGAGGAAGCCGGAAGAGCCCGGAAGAAACCGGAAAGCCCCGGATGGCGCGGGGGCCGGGGACGATGGCAGCGGGAGTTGTGCCAAAGCCGCGCGAGGCGGCTTAGAGGTGGTTTAGCGGGCCAATTGGCATAGCCCGCATCAGATAAGCCAGCCGCCCGCCCAAACCACGCGGCCAATAATCTGCAGCTCCGCGAGCTGCTCCTTGGGCACCAGCATATCGTGGTAGGCCTTGTTCTCGCTGATGATGCTGACGGAGCCGTCGAACTGGCGCTGCAGCCGCTTCGCGTAGAGGTGGTCATCCAGCAGGATCACATAGACACCCTCACCCTCTAGCGTGTTGCGGCTTTCGTCGATCATCACCGTGTCGTCGTCCTCGATCAGCCCCTTCATCGAGTCGCCGTCATTACGCAAGCACGAAAGGTTTGCGGGGTTAAGCCCCTTCTTTCGCAGGGAGTACTTGGTGAACGCCAGCTGCGTGAGTACGCGAGCGCGCTCGTTCCAAGAGCCGTGGCCGGCGCTGCAACGGGCGTCGTAGAGGGGGATGAAGGCGTGGGCGTCATCCTCGACGACTGCCGCAGGCTCTGTCCCGAACGCAAGCCACATGGGGTCAACGCCTGCTGCACTCGCAATTTGAGCCAGGCGATCCAGGGTCGGGAACGTCTCTCCGCTCAGATAACTGCGTATCGCCCCCTCAGAAAGGCCGCAAGCGCGCGCAAAAGCGCGTGCCTTGGTCAATCCCATGGCCTTAAGCAGGCGCTTACTGAAGCGTCCGATCTCTCCAAGGTCAATCGGATGCTCAGGTGCTACTGCATCCGATTCGTCCGATTCCGCGTAACTCATTGATACTCCTCGGATTATTCTTTTTTCTGTGTATCCAGCGCAAAAAAATGAATCGGATGCGCATTTATCCGATTGACTCGCGCACATTTCCGAGTAACGTATATCCGTAACAGGCCGTTAGATGGCCAGCCAGAACCACCCGCCAAGATGGTTAGAACGATGGACGTTACAGATATGCCGCTCTCCCTTGAGGAGCGCTGGGAATGGATCAAGTACCAGCTGCGCATCAATGGGAACTCGACCGCCAAGCTCGCCCGCCAGCTTGGGGTTACGGACCGCGCGATTCGCAACGCGAAGCGCCGCCCCTATCCCCGCATCGAACGGGCAATTGCCACTGCCCTGGGGGTGCGTCCTGCACAACTCTGGCCAGAACGCTGGAACGCAGACGGCACGCCGCACCGCCAACGCCCTAACCGGCCCGAGAGTTTGAACCCCAGTTCAATTTCGGCATTGCGGAAGCATAACGCAGCGTGTCCGGTTGGGCACCGTAAAAAGGCCAAGGAGGCATGAACATGCGTCACGGAAAAGACGACCGAACTCTTGACCTGTTCTTCCCCGTTCCCCGACCGATCCTGGCCGTTCCGGGTCAAGGCAACTACTCGGCCCAGGTGAGCGAGATAGTCGGCGCCATGCTGAAAGGCACCGACCTCGACCGTTACGAGGTCTCTGCCCGCATGTCCCGCCTTTCCGGCGATGACGTCAGCAAGCCAATGCTCGATGCCTGGTCCAGCCCGGCGCGCACCGACAACAACCTGCCGTTCTACCGGGCGGCGCTCCTTGAAGAAGTCTGCGCCAGCCACCTGCTGACCGACTGGCTGGTGAGCGTACGCGGCGGCCGGGTTGCCTACGGCCGCGACGCCCTCCATGCCGAGCTAGGCCGCCTGGAGCGGGCCCGCGACGAAGCCGGCCGCCGCGCCCGCGAGTTGAAGCGCCTGCTGGGTGATGACCATGCGTAGCTGGCTCACCGCCCAGGAACTGGCCGGCCTGCCGGGAATGCCGGGCACTGACCGCAATGTCAGGCTCATGGCCGTGCGCGAGGGCTGGGAAGGCCAGCGCCGCCTCGGCTCCAAGGCGGTTGAATACAGTTTCGCCGTGCTGCCGAGCGAGACCCAGGCCGCACTGCTGGCCCGCCAAATGCAGCAGCAGGAGCCCAAAGCCCAGCCAGCTCCAAGTGCCCCGCATACGCTGATTTCGGCTAAGCGTGACGCGATTCCAGCGTCACGCCTAACCGATGACCAGCGCGATGTGATGGCCGCCCGCGTGTCGATCATCCGCGAGGTCGAGCGCATGAGCCAGGTCGTCAGCCAGCAGCGGGCAATCTTGACCCTGATCGGCCTGGCCCAGGACGGCCAGCTCAGCCCCTACCTGGCCGAGCGCATCGAGCGGGCCAACGACCGCAAGACTCCCGATCGCACCCTGAGCGAGCGTACCCTCAAGCGCTGGCTGGCCGACTACCGCAAGCACGGCGAGGTTGCCCTGGCCCCGGCCCGGCGCAAGCCCGACATGAGCACGCCGACTTGGGCCCCCGTGTTCCTCAAGCACTACCAGCGCCCGCAAAAGCCCAGCGTCGAGGCCGCCTACGCCTGCTTCAAGGCCGAGTACCCAGGCGCTCCCAGCGTCCACGCGGTGCGCCGCTTCCTGGCCAAGCTCAGCCCCGAGGCCCGCGAGCACGGCCGGATGGGCTCCCGCGAAATCAAGGCGATCAAAGCCTTCAATCGCCGCAAGGCCGACATGCTCTGGCCCAACGACGTGTGGGTATCGGACGGCCACACCTTCGACGCCGAAGTGATCAACCCGCTGACCGGGCAAATATTCCGGCCTGAGATCACGCTGGTAATCGACTGGGGCACCCGCCGCATCACAGGCTTCTCGGTCAACCTGGCCGAGTCGACCATCGCCACGCTCGACACCCTGCGCGACGGGGTCAGCCGCTGCGGCATGTACAAGGTCCTGTATGTCGACAACGGCGGCGGCTTCGACAACGCCAACGTCTACGAGGTCAACGACCGCCTGGGCGGCACCATCACCCACTCGCTGCCCTACAACTCGCAGGCCCGTGGCGTGATCGAGCGGGTCCACAAGACCATCCTGGTGCGCTTGGCCAAGACCTACGACAGCTACATCGGCGCAGACATGGACAAGGAGGCCGGCACCAAAGTCCACCGGATTTCCCGCAAGCAGTTGGCCCTGGGCGTCGAACCGACACAGATTCCAACCTTCGAGCGTTTCTTCGCCGACCTGCAGAACGCCCTCGACGAGTACAACCACGCCCCGCACCGTGGCCTGCCGAAGATTCGCGACCTGGAAAGCGGTAACCGCCGCCACCAGAGCCCGATGGAGTCCTGGAAGTCCGCCCTGGCCGAAGGCTGGGAGCCGCTGCAGGCAGACGCCCAGGTCGTGGCCAGCCTGACCCGCCCGCAGGTGGTGCGTGTCACCAACCGCGGCGAGGTACGCCACGCCGGCCACATCTACTTCCTGGCCGACCTGGTCGACCTTCACGGCGAGGAGGTGCGCGTGGCCTACGACTTCCGCGACGCCAGCCGCGTGTGGGTCCACACCCTGGAGGGAGAGCTGATCGGCGAGGCCCTGCTCGATGGCAATGCCAGCCCCGCCATGCCGCAGTCCCTCCTGGAGAAGGCCGCCGAGAAGCGCGAGCGCGGCCAGCTGGCCCGCCTGGTGAAGAAGGCCAAGACCCTCACCGGCCAGGACGTCGAGCTGCGCGTGGTGCCGCAAGGCCAGGAGGCCGCCGCGATGTCGACCGAGCAACTCGACGGCGCCCGCCGCTATGCCGCCCAACTCGCAGCCCCGGAGGCCCCCGCCGCCTTCGAGGTACCGGGCGACTCGATGGCCCGCTTCCGCCTCTGGAAACGCCTCGACGCCCGCCTGGCCGCAGGCGCAGCCCTGGCCGAAGCCGAGGCCCGCTGGCACGGCGAATATCGCACTACCCGCGAATTCCAGACCACCCAACAGATGTACGACTTCGCAGAGGCCGGACAGGCCCGCGCTTGACCACAGGAGCACCCACCATGAGCAAGATTGTCCCCCTGACCAACGTAGGCCTGCTGGCCAGCGCCATCGACCGCGCCCTGATGCGGCCAGTCGGCTTGCCCGGCCTGGTGGTCCAGTACGGCCCGTCCGGCTATGGCAAATCCGTGGCCGCCGCCTTCGCGGCCAACCAGCACCGCGCCTACTACGTCGAGTGCCGCGACACCTGGACGAAGAAGGCCTTCCTGCAGGCGGTACTGCGCGAGATGGCCATCATCCCGGCCCGCACCCTTTCCGAGATGGTCGACCAGGTAGCCGAGCAACTCAGCCGCAGCAGCCGCCCGCTAATCGTGGACGACGTCCAGTACCTGCTGGACAAGGCCGCCGCCAACATCCTGACCGACCTCTACAACGCCAGCCAGGGCACCATCGTGCTGATCGGCGAGGAGCGGGTGCCGAGCAGCCTGGCCAAGCTGGAGCGCCTACACAACCGCGTTCTGGAGTGGGTGCCGGCCCAGCCCGCCACCCTGGACGACCTACGCGACCTGGCCACCGCCACCTACCCGACGCTGAACATCGCCGACGACCTGCTGGAAGACTTGCGCCGCCAGGTGCAGGGCTGCCTGCGCCGCGTCGCGGTAAACCTCTACCGCGTTCACACGGAGGCCAAGGCCATGGGCACCACGGTCGTGGACATGGCCACCTGGGGGAAAAAGGGCTGGTTCACCGGCGAAGCCCCGGCCCGGAGGATTGCCTAATGCGCCCCGGTAAGGCACCTGCCCACCTGGCCATGGCCGGCGGCAAGCTCCCCCGCCAGCGCATCTGGGAAACCCTGCGCGCCCTGGCCAATAGCAATGTCGCCCTGACCACCTACAACATCTCCCGCCGCAGCGGCCAGGACGACGAAGCGGTGCGCGAGTACCTGCTCGGCCTGGGCAAGGCGGGGATCGTGCGCCAGGTTCGGCCGATGGGCCGCGACGCCCTCTGGGAACTGCACAAGGACGAAGGCGCCGAGGCCCCGCGCGTCAACCGGCGCGGCGAGCGCCAGCCGCCCGATGCCGTCGAGTGCATCTGGCGCGCCCTGCGCATCATGGGCGACCTGAATGCCGCCGAAGCCGCCCAGCAGGCGCACGCGGGCGGCGCAGCCATCACCGAGAACGCCGCGCGCATCTACCTGCAGGGGCTGGCCCTGGCCGGATATGTCACCCGCGAGGGCGGCACCCCAGGCAAGCCCGCGCGCTACCGCCTGCTGCAAGCCCGCAACAGCGGGCCGCTGCACCCGATCTACCAGCGCTGCACCTACGAGCAGGTCTACGACCCGAACCTGGACCAGGTCGTATGGGTTAAGGGGCAGCAACTGGACACGGTCGAGCAAAGCGGCCTGCGCATCGAAAACGAACGCCTGCGCAAACTGCTGACGGAGCTGAAATCGGCCCGGCCGCTGGTGCTCTACGGCGATACCTGGATCGAGCAGATCAAGGCCGCGCTCGGCGAGCAGACGGAGGCCCTGGCATGAACCAAGCCGCCCAAGTCGACCTGTCCGCCTGGGGCGACCAGCCGCCGCTGTTCGTCACCCTGCTGGCCCGCGAGGTCGAGCAGACCAACCGCACCAGGGCCGGTGAGCGCATCGGCATGAGCCGCACCACCGTGACCCTGGTCCTGCAGAACCGCTACCCGTCACCCACCACCAAGGGCGTCGAGCGCCGCGTGCTCAAGGTGCTCGGCCGCATCCCCTGCGCAGCCATCGGCGGGGTGGTCACGGTCGAGCAGTGCCAAAGCTACCGCGAACGCCCGGCCCCAACCCACAACCCCATGGCCATGCAGCACTGGCGCGCCTGCCAGCACTGCCCGAACAACCCCAACTGCATGACACAGGAGCGACGCCATGTCCGCCACTGAGCAACGCCCGCTGAAAGTGCTGACCCATGACCACCGCGCCCAGGTCGCCAACTTCAACCAAGCCTGCCGCGACCTGCAACGCCTGGGCATTCGCCTGCACCGCATCGAGCTACTGGGCAACCGCCTGACCGTCGGCCACGAGGACGGCCGCCGCCTGGTGCAGGAGCGCCTGGTCATCGGCCTGACCCGCCGCCCCACGGCGGGCAGCACCTTCTACACCGCGCAGTTCCAGGGCGTGACCCTGGAATGGCGCGAGCCCATCAGCCACACCCGCCCCGCCGAGTACGCCGGCACCACTTTTCACTAATCAGGAGTAACCCATGTACGGAACCCCCGAAGTACAAGCCGGCTTTTGGCAAGACGCCCAAGGGCGCCTTGTACCGGTCAGCATGGTCAAACCCATCGACCAGGAGCGCGACCGCCTGGTGCGCCACCTGGTCGACCGCGCCAGCGAACTCAACAGCGAGCTGGCCGACTTCAAGGCAGTCGCCTTCGGCGATGTGCGCGCCTTCATCGAGATGAGTTTCGAGGAGTACGGCGCCAAGGTCGGCGGCAAGAAAGGCAACGTCACGCTGCTCACCTACGACGGCCGCTACAAGCTGCAGATCGCCGTCCAGGACTCCATCAGCTTCGACGAGCGCCTGCAGGCGGCCCGCGCCCTGATCGACGAATGCCTGGCCGAGTGGACCGAAGGCGCCCGCCCGGAAGTCGTCACCCTGGTCAATGACGCCTTCCGCACCGACACCAAGGGCGAGATTCGCACCGCCCGCGTGCTGGCCCTGCGCCGCCTGGAGATTGCCGACGAGCGCTGGCAGCGGGCGATGAAAGCCATCGGCGAAGCCTGCCAGGTCACCAGCTCCAAGGAGTACCTGCGCCTCTATGAGCGCGTCGGCGACAGCGACCAGTACCGCCCAATCAGCCTGGACATCGCGGCCATCGCGACCGCCGACACGCTCGAAGCACACGCGCAGAAGGTGCACTGACATGGTCAAGTTCTACGCCACCTGCAACATCGCCGGCCTGATCCGCCTGACAGACCAGCAACCCGGCGAGGGCCAGTTCGCCCTGGCCGTAGGCGACTTCTCCGTCTTGGTCGAGGAGATCCACCAAACCGCCACGCCCCACTACGACCACGCCGATCACCCTGGCCGTTACCGCGTGCCGGAAACGCAGGACGCGGCCGAGCCGCGCGCCAACCTCGACGCCATTGCCCGCTATATCCAGGCCCTGGCACAGCGCGGCACGCCTGGCATCCGCGCGCTGGGGGCCTGACATGGCGAAGATCACCATCACCTTGGAAGACAACGGCGAGCGCGTGACCCTGACCATGAACGGCCAAGGCCCAACCGGCACCAGGGCTCGCAGCGTGGCGGCCACGATGTTCGAACTGGCAGTGCTCGACTCCAGGCTCAGCCAGCTGCCGCCGCACCGCTGCCAGCCGCCCAACCACACCATTCACTGACGCGAAACCGCCCCGGCCTGGCCGGGGCTGGTCTGCCGGGCGTGGTTGCCCGGTACTGATGAGCAGCCATACATGAACAGGCAAGAACGCACCGACCGCATCCGCCAGCAGGACGCCAAGCGCCAGCAAAGCAAGCGTGACCGCGATGCCGAACACCGCGAACGGGTCGGCGCCGAGAAAACCAAGATCGTCACCTATCGCGGCACCCGCGCCGACTTGGAGCTGATGCAGCAGGTCGGCGGCTACGAGGAGCGCGACGAGGTGATCACCCTAGTCATTCGTTACATGGCAGGCCTGGCCAGGCGTGACCCGGCTGCCTTCCTGGCGGCCATGGACCCGAGGAACCCAGCATGAGCAGCGCAGGCCTGAAGAAGATCCACATTGCCCGCCGCGACCTGGGCCTGGACGATGACGTTTACCGCTCGATCCTGGCCCGCGTGGCCGGTGTTCGTTCGTCCAAAGAGCTGGCCCCGCGCCAGATCGGGCGCGTATTGGCTGAGTTCGAGCGCCTGGGCTGGGAGCCGAAACCCTCGGCCAAGCCTGCAGCAAAGCGCACCGGCCGCGCAGCACCGAACCCATCGGACGAGCGTCAGGCCCTGGTCGGCAAGATCGAGGCGCAGCTTGCCGAGGCGGGCCGTCAGTGGGAGTACGCCGACGGCATGGCACACCGCATGTTCAAGGTCGAGCGGGTCGAGTGGTGCGACCCGGATCAGCTGCGCCGCCTGGTGGCCGCTCTGGCCTACGATGCCAAGCGCAATGGGAGAACCGCATGATGGATCTGGAACGGGTGCGCTCCCTGTTGCCGCAGCAAATCCAGGATATCGCCGATGCGATTGGCCTGCCGGCCACCCAGCGTCTGGTCGAGGAACTGGGTGGCACCACCTGGCCTGTAGCCAAAGGCGTTCGCCGCCTTGGCATCATCCGCCATGAGGCGCTCAAGGAGGTGGTAGGAGAAGACGCCGCAAACATCCTGGCCGAGCGTTGGGGCAATGTGCCGTTGTATATTGCCAAGTGCGACGGCCCGCTGCGCCGGCTACGTGACTTGGAGATCAACCGCCAGTTCGAGCAGGCGGTGCGCGACGGGGTCAGCGCTAACGCCGTGGTGACCGAGCTGGCGCGCTCGTATAGCCTGAGCGACCGGCGCATTTGGGAAATTCTCAAGCAGCCGACGCCCGAGGCGACTGGAGACCTGTTCCATTGAAGGAGAGAGCGAGCATGTGGCGTAACCTGATCCTGGCCGGGGCGCTGTTGGCCGCCTGCGCCGCCGCGAATGCCCAGGCGGCAACCGACCCGCTAACCGAGATGGCGGTGAGCGAGTTCCGCGACGCGGCCGACCAAGCTAACAGCGCGCAGAATGGCGCAACCCTGGCCCAGCAAGCGGCCTACCTGATGCAGGTCAAGAACGGGCTATCGCTGTACCGCGATGGCGCGCTGACAGCCCAGGACACCGAACTGCTGCAGCGCCTGATCGACCGGCAACAGCAGGCCGTCAAACAAGCGCAAACCTCGGGCGGGCTGAGCAAGCAGGACCGCCAGTTGGCCGAGCTGATGCAGAAGTCCGCCGCCCTGGCCAAGGAAATCCTGGCGCTGGACCGCAACGGCAAGGCGTTCCAGCAGCGCATGGAGAGCTACCACAGCGGCATCGGCTACGATGCCTACCGGTACGCCCAGGACCAGGGCATAGAACAGCTCTGACCCCCACCGAAGCCCCGCACCTCGCGGGGCTTCTGCTTTCTACTGAACCCCTTCCAGCTAAACCCGAGCGCCGCCAGGCCCGACCATGGCGGCATGAATACTCAAGCCGCTCCCCACCGCCTGACCAACCCACGCGACTACGCGGCGGCCGTGCTGGCCGAGCCAGCGCTGGAGCGCCGCCAATGGCTGATGGAGCGCTGCCCGGCGGAGTGGCGCGGCCTGGTCGAGGAGCATGTGCGCTCGGCCTTTCCCAAGGCAGCCGCTTACCATCGCCTCAAGCGGGAGCAGCGGGAAGGCGCCAAGCAAAAGCCCCCGGCGGCGCCGCGCCGCGAAGACACCCCCAACGTCCTCAACCACCGCAAGAGCGCCCCGGAAGTCGGCAACGGCCACCTGGCCAAGCTGCGGGCGTCCATCAAGGGGGTCGCATGAGCCTGCGCGCCCGTATCGCCGCCGGCACCTTGGCGCTGGCCAGCGGCACGCTGCTGGCCTTCCTCGGCACCTGGGAGGGCGAAGGCCAAAACAGGGTCTACGCCGACAAGCTGGCACGTGGCCTGCCCACCGTGTGCAAGGGCATCACCCAATACACCAGCCCTTACCCCCTAGTGGTGGGCGACTACTGGTCGGACGAGCGCTGCGAAGAGGTTGAGCGCCTGGTGGTCAGCCAGGGCCAGCTGGAGCTGGCGGCCTGCATCGACAACCAGCACATCAGCCAGAACACCTTCGACGCCCTGAGCAGCCACGGCCACAACTTCGGCAACCCCAACACCTGCGCAAGCCGGGCGGTGGGTCTGATCAATCAGGGCCGCATCGTCGAAGGCTGCAAGGCCCTGGCCTGGGCGGCCGACGGCAAGACACCGGTCTGGGCCTATGTCACCGATGCCAAGGGGCGCCGGGTGTTCGTGCGCGGTCTGCACTACCGGCGTCTGGACGAGATGAGGCTTTGCCTGGAGGGGCTGAAGTGAGCTGGCTCGAATTTCTTCGCAAGCTGCTCCCGTTGGCCCTGGGCGTTGTCTTGCTCCTGGCCTGGTATCTGCTGATTGAGTCTTGGAAGAGCGCGGCCTACGACCAGGGCTACGCCAAAGCCGCAGACGAAGGCGCCCTTGCCCTGGAGCAACTGCGAGGCGAGCACAGCCAGCAGGAGCTGGAGCGCGCCCGCGCCGCCGAGGCCAGTGCCAAAGCTGCCGCCAAGCTCCTGCAGGAAGAACAGGCCCGCAACGACCAGCTAGCCGGCCAGCTGGCTGACCAGCAACGCCTCCACCGCCAAACCACCGACCGACTCTCTGGGGAGATAGCCCGTGTCAACGACCTCTATCGGGAAGCGCTCGATGCGCCGCCTAAGCCTCTGCCTGCTTGCGTGTTCACTCGCGGTTTTATCCGGGTGTGGGACGAAGCCACCGGAGCCCGAACCGCAGTGCCCGAAGCCGCAGATCCCGGCCGAGCTGCTGCGCAAAGCGCCGAAGCCCTCGCCGCTGAGCAGCTCGATTCAGGCCTCAGCCAGAGCGCTGTCCTGGCCCATCACGTCCGCTATGCCGAGCAGTGCCGCAACGTGGCCGCCCAGCTGGACGCTCTGAGCGACGCCGTACAGGAGAAACACTGATGCCACTGGAGTTCGGCGAGCTGATCGGCTGGGCCATTTCCCTGCTTTCGATCTTCACCACCGTGGTCTTCGGTCTGGTCAAGCTGCTGCTGGCCCAGTTCGAGAAACGCCTGGGTGAGCGCTTCGCCGCCCAAGACAAAGCCCGCGAAGCCGCCACCAAACATTGGGAGGAGAGCTTCGCCAAGGTCCTAGAGCGCCAGGAGAAGGATGCCGAAGCTGTACAGCAGCTGGAGCGCGCCTTCCTCAAGTTCCAGGCCGAGCTGCCCGTCACCTATGTGCGCCGTGAGGAGTGGGTGCGCGGGCAATCGGTGATCGAGGCCAAGCTCGACGGCCTGGCCCTCAAGTTCGAGAACATCTACCTCAAAGGAGCGCGCCATGATTGACGCCGCCAAGGCCCGGCGCGAAAGCCTGCGCTGGTACATCCTGCTGGCCCTGAACACCTCCCGCCCGGTCGACCCCCACGAGGCCGTGGTGCTGTCGATCATCCAGGGCATCTACCCCGACGCCACGGCGATGGAGCTGCGCCGCGAGATGGACTACCTAGCTGACCGCAGCCTGGTCACGCTGAATAAGCAGCCGATGGGCGTATGGGTCTGCGGCCTGACCAGCCTGGGCGTGGATATCGCCGAGTACACCGTGGAATGCCGCCCCGGCATCGCCCGGCCGGAAAAGTACTGGAGCGCCTGATATGCCGCCCCGTGGCAAGGTCGCCCAACTGCCGCCAGAACTGAAAGCCTGGCTCGACCAATACCTGGTTGAGAATAACTTCAGCGGCTATGAGGTGCTCTCCGCTGAGCTGGCTGCGCGAGGCATCAGCATCGGCAAGTCTGCACTGCACGCCTACGGGCAGAGCTTCGAGGACAGGCTGTCGGCCCTGCGCATGGCCAGCGAGCAGGCTCGCGCCGTGGTAGCGGCGGCGCCGGACGAGGAAGGCGCGGTCAACGAGGCGCTGATGCGCCTTGTGCAGGAGCACCTGTTCAAGATGCTGATGGCCCAGGACGGCAAGCTCGATCTGCCCAAGGTGGCCAAGGCCGTTGCCGAGCTGGGCCGCGCGGCCGTGGTGCAGAAGAAGTGGCAGGCCGAGGTGCGCTCTAAGGCAGAGGCTGCTGCTCAGGCCGTGGAAAAGATCGCCCGCAAGGGTGGGCTCAATGCCGACACCGTGGCCGAGATTCGCCGCGAGATTCTGGGGGTGGCCGGGTGACTCTAGCGCCACGCAGAAGTGTTCAGCGGTGGGTCTTTCTTGAATCGCAGCTTCGTATCGCACGCAGGGCACACATAGAAGGAACCAATGGTGTGGAGTGTCACGTGGCGGCGGTCTTTCTCAAAGCACACACTGCACAACAGATGGCTGATTTTCTCCGGATCTCGCTCAGCAATAAGTTTGTAGACAAAAGGGCCGCGCTCAAGCTGGTACCTTTCGTACAGCCCATCTTCATCACGGGCGCTCTTAATCGCATCAAGCTCGCGTTTCAACTCCCGCAGTTCATCAATCAACTGCATTTGCTCAAGCTGCCCTTGCAGCATCTGTTGCTGCAGACCGGCCAGAAGACTGTTGAGCTCAAAAACTCGCTCTTGAACAAGACCCTCATCTCGCTGAGCGATCATCGCTTTCGTGATGCCGAATGCAGCTTTCGTGCTTTCGACCGCGCCCGCTACCCAATCCAGCATTGCCCACTCCTTTTGCGTTTTGTTTGGCACCTGCAGGCTACCACCGCTGTGAGGCCGGCATGAAGCCAGCACCTATCCCAGCCGATGAACACCAGCGCTCCCCACTAGCCGACGTCATTTCAGTCGGCCAGGTAGCGGACGTGCCCTCTGTCCTGCTTCCCTACCAGAAAGACTGGATCGGCATCCGAGCCCCCCTCAAGGTCGGCGAAAAGTCCCGCCGCATCGGCCTGACCTGGGCCGAGGCAGCGGACAACGTCCTGGTGGCTGCCAGCTCCACCCAGGCCGGCGGCATGAACGTCTACTACTTGGGCTACAACCAGGACATGACGGTCGAGTACATCCAGGCCTGCGCCATGTGGGCGCGCGCCTTCAACTACGCGGCCGGCGAGATCGAGGAAGGCATTTGGCCGGACGAAGACCCCGACAAGCACATCAAGACCTTCACCATCACCTTTCCCTCCGGCTACCGCATCGTCGCCCTGACCAGCCGCCCATCCAACCTGCGCGGCCGCCAGGGTGTGGTAGTGATCGACGAGGCCGCCTTCCACCAGGACCTGGCCGAGCTGCTCAAGGCCGCCCTGGCGCTGTTGATCTGGGGCGGCGAGGTGCACGTCATCAGTACCCACGACGGCACCGACAACCCCTTTAACGAGCTGATCCAGGACATCCGCGCCGGCAAGCGCAAGGGCCAGCTGTTCCGCTGCACCTTCAAGCAGGCGGTGGCCGACGGCCTCTACCGCCGCGTCTGCCTGCGCAAAGGCACCGAGTGGACGGCCGAGGGCGAGGCCGCATGGGTCGAGTCGGTCTACGCCTTCTACGGCGATGCCGCCGAGGAAGAGCTGGACTGCGTACCCAGCCAGGGCGGCGGCGCCTACCTGAGCCTGGCGCTCTTGGAGCAGCGCGCCAGCCGCGACGTGCCCGTGCTGCGCCTGGCCTACCCGCAGGGCTACGAAACCATCGCCGAACACCTGCGCCTGGCCGACTCCCTGGCCTGGTGTGAGCGCGAGCTGCTGCCGCTGCTGCAGGCCATCCCCCGCGAGCTGCGCAGCTTCTACGGCATGGACTTCGGCCGCAGCGGCGACCTGTCGGTGATCGTGCCGCTGCTGCAGCTTCAGGACCTACGCCGCCGCCAACCCTTCCAGGTCGAGCTGCGCAACGTGCCCTTCAAGCAACAGGAGCAGATTCTCTTCTTCACCGCCGACCGCCTGCCCGGCTTCATGGGCGGCAAGCACGACGCGCGCGGCAACGGCCAGGCCCTGGCCGAGGCCGCCGCCGTGCGCTACGGCCACACCCGCATCGACCAGGTCATGCTCACCGAGGGCTGGTACCGGGACAACATGCCGCCGTTCAAGGCCGCCCTAGAAGACGGCACCCTCGACCAGATCCCGGCCGACAAGGACACCGTGGACGACTACCGCGCCATCACCGTCATCAAGGGCGTGCCGCGCATCCCCGATGCCCGCACCACTGAGAAAGGCGGCGGCAAGCGACACGGCGATGCTGCTGTCGCGGGCGTGCTGGCCCACGCCGCCAGCCGCAGCCCGGCCGCCCCCATCGAATACACCTCAGCACCCACCAGCGCCAGCCGCTGGAACCTGGACGACCAAGACGACCACGCCAGCTTCGACGGCGCCTGGTAGGAGCCCCCATGATCGTAGATATCCACGGCCGCCCCCTGGAACGCGAAACCCTCAAGGAACAGCAGACCAGCCGCCTGAGCCAGCTTCACAGTGAGTACGCCGACCACCCATCCAACGGCCTGACGCCGCCGCGTCTTGCGCAGATCCTGCGCGCGGCCGAACAAGGCGACATCAGGGCGCAGTGCGAGCTGTTCCAAGACATGGAAGAAAAGGACGCCCACCTGCTGGCCGAGATCGGCAAGCGCCGCCGCGCCCTCACCACTATTGAATGGCAAGTAGCGCCACCGCGTAACCCAACCCCTACCGAGAAAGCCGAGGCCGAGTGGCTCAATGAGATGCTCCAGGATCTGGGGGACTTCGAGGATCTGCTGTTCGACATGCTCGATGCCATCGGCAAGGGCTTCTCCTGCATCGAGCTGGACTGGCAGTTGGTGGGGCGCGAATGGATGCCCGCAGCGTTCAACTACCGCGAGTCGTCCTGGTTCCAGCTCGACCCGCAAACCCGCACCGAGTTGCGCCTGCGCGATGGCACGCCCGAGGGGGAAGCCCTCAACCCATTCGGCTGGATCGTTCACCAGCACAAGGCCAAGTCGGGCTATGTGGCGCGCGGCGGCCTCTACCGCGTGCTGGCCTGGCCCTACCTGTTCAAGAACTACGCCGTGCGCGACCTGGCCGAGTTCCTGGAGGTCTATGGCCTGCCACTGCGCCTGGGCAAGTACCCGCCAGGTGCCAGCGCTCAGGAGAAGGCCACGCTGCTGCGTGCCGTGGTCAGCATCGGCCACAACGCGGCGGGCATCATCCCCGAGGGCATGGCCATCGACTTCAAGGAGGCCGCCAAGGGCACTCACGAGCCCTTCGACTGGATGGTGCAGTGGGCGGAAAAGAGCATGTCCAAGGCCATCCTGGGTGGCACTCTGACCAGCCAGGCCGACGGCAAGAGCGCCACCCATGCGCTAGGTGCTGTGCACAACGAGGTGCGCCACGACCTGCTGCGCAGTGATGCCAAACAAGTTGCGACATCGCTGCGGCAGTACCTGCTTTACCCGCTCCTGGTACTCAACAAGGGAGGTGAGCGCGACCCGCGCCGGCTGCCACGCTTCCAGTTCGACCTGGTCGAGGCCGAAGACCTTGGCGTCTATGCCGAGGCCCTGCCCAAGTTGGTCACCGCCGGCATGCAGATTCCCGCCAGTTGGGCGCACGACAAGCTGCGTATTCCTCTACCCAATGGCAAGGAGCCGATCCTGGGTAAGCTGGTCGGGGCCGAACAAGGCGCCGCCGCTGCCCGCGTGGCGGCGCTCAAGACTCAGCAGCCGGCTGACCCACTGGACGACCTAGCCGAGCAACTCGCCGGTGACTGGCAGCCGGTCGCGGCGCTGGCCGAGCCGGTGCAACAGCTGTTGGCCCGCTGTAAGACCCTGGAGGAGTTCCGCGACCGGCTGCCCGAGATCATCCCCCAGCTTGATGTCGACGACTTGGCTGAGCTGATCGCCCAAGGCATGTTCGCCGCCAACCTGGCCGGACGTAGCGGCGCAGCCTGATGATCGAACTGCGCCCGCTGCCACCCAAAGAGGCCGTCGAGTACTTCCGCCAGAAGGGCTACGCGATTGGCTTTGACTACCGCGACGTCTGGCAGGCCCAGCACCAGGCCGCATTCACCGTGGCCAAGGCGATGCAGCTGGATCTGCTCCAGGACATTCGCGCCGAGGTCGACCGCGCCCTGGACGAAGGCACCACGATCCAGGAGTTCCAGAAGCGCCTCACGCCCAACCTGCAGGCCAGGGGATGGTGGGGCCGCCAGCAGCAGCGCGACCCGCTGACCGGCGCGGAGGTGGAGGCCCAGCTGGGCAGCCCGCGCCGGCTCAAGGTCATCTACGACACCAACCTGCGCACCGCCCACGCCGAGGGCCAATGGGCGCGCATCCAGGCAAACAAGGCGGCCTTTCCGTTCCTGGAGTACGACGGCGCCAACTCGGAAAACCCGCGCCTGCAGCACAGCGCCTGGGATGGCCTGGTGCTGCCGGTGGACGACCCGTTCTGGCTCAGCCACTGCCCGGTCAAGGAGTTTGGCTGCAAGTGCAGGGTCATCCCGCGCAGCGCCCGCCAGCTGGAGCGCCAGGGCAAGCAGGTCGGGCAGGCGCCCGCAGTGGCCACGCGCAGCTATGTGAATGCCCGAACCGGCGAAGTCCAGCAGATTCCCGAAGGTGTGCACCCGGCCTTCCACTACCCGCCCGGCGGGCGCCGCGCCAGCTTGGCCCGCCACCTGGTGGAAAAGCTGGAAGCCGCGCCGCCACCAATAGCCCGTGCCAGCATCGCCGACCTGGTCGGCGGCCAGGCCTTCGCCGAGTGGTACCGTAAACCGGCAGGCTCCTTCCCGCTGGCCTACCTGGCGCAGGGACTGGCCGAGCGCCTGGGCGCCAAGACCCAGCTGGTAGCACTATCCGAGGACACCCTGGCCAAGCAGCTGCGAGAGCACCCGGAAATCACCTTGGATGAATACGGCGTGGTGCAGGCGGCCATCGACCAGGGCGAGCAGATACTCGACGCCAGGGACGGCTCGCTGATTTTCATCCTGGAGGAAGCGGGCTACGTCACGGTGATCAAGGCGACCAAGAGCGGCAAGGGCGTATTTCTGACGAGCCTGCGGCGACTGAGTAGCCGGCAGGCGCAGAGGGATCGGGAGTTACAGCGGCTGCGGAAAAAGGCCGATAAGCTAAGACCCACTGAATAGGGTTATCAGGGAGATGTATCGCAATGAGCCTAGAGCGCATATGGAGGCGCGAGAATAGACGCCGCTCGAAGGACACCGCCCGCAAAGAGCGCGTGAACCGGAACTGGCCAGGACATGCAGACAAGCTGGTGAATCTATTCAAGGGGTTCGCTGAAATCGCCAAAAGAGATGGCGTCGAGATGTATGTAGACGAGCCTATCTGGAACCGATTCGAAATGGCCCAGATGGTAAGAGACCTTGGAGGCTCACTGCCGTTTGGGGAAACGGCTGTCATCCTGAGGTTCGGTAATCAGCCAACAGGGCACGGTTATTTTGAAAGGGATGAGAAGGGGCTGAAAAGGCACTTCGATATTGAGCTTGGTACCGCGCTAGTCGTACACCATTCTCCAGCCGAGGGGCTTGTGCAGGTGTACCTACAGCCGCCCAAAGTACAGACGGTTGGCCAAAACGAACAGAATGGCCGAGACAGCCTTCTGATCGATCACACATACAACACGGATGACTTAACCAATTCCTGGGCTGAAAAGAATATAGCCAGGTTACTTGTCTTCAATCGGGCGGAAAGTGCGTTGATCCGCCCGAGGCTCTGGGACAGGGTGAGGGTTCGGGTTTGGCGGTTTCTAGATGTTCGCAATCGCAGAGGATACCTCGGCGCCTTCCAGCACCTATTTACCCCTTGGGAGTTAGTGCTGATCGCAGCGCTGGTTTTTGCAGTTGGCTCACTAGGCCAGGTGTTAGGAGGATAAGAAAAGCCACCATGCCTCTCCTTAACCGATATGGCGCAGCACTATTAAAAAAACGGTACTGCGGCGGTGCCGGCTTCTGGCCTCGCATCAGCGAAACAATGGCCATACGACTACACAACGCGTTCTTGGGGCGATCAGCTCTGATCCATACATGGAGAATAATGGACGAGCTGAGATGGCTTGAGCGTGCACACGGGGCTAGGCAGACATCAACAATGCCTCCGGCCCCTCTTCGCGGGCCAATTCTCGGGCGCTTCATGCACAAGCATTACACCAGCGCGGCATTCCTAGGGGCGAATCTCTATAACCAGTGGTTTGAAGGCTACGGCCGAAAGCATCAGCTGCTGGCTGCTGAAATAGAGAAGGTCAGCCCACTAGGCTCTGTTGTGGAGGATGAGAATGACGCATGGCAAAAGGCGGGGCGCATAGCCCATACCTTCACAATGGATGGCTATCAGCGGCGCGCTGGGCGGCAACAGCTTACCGGGGAGTGGATCGTCTACTACATCCACAACGGAATGAACTACTACCTGGACATAGCCTTTCATGAGGAGGCGAAGACGCCTGAGCGTGAGCGGCAACTATACGAGAGGTTAAAAGCAGGATGCGCCTGGGAGTTTCCCTTCGCATTTGAGTAGTTAAGGCAGGCGGTGGGGCCTCCCAGTCTGGCCGAGGCCAGGAACCCCACATTGCCCTCCGCAGCAAGCTGCGTGGTACGGCCGGGAGAGTATCACCGTGTCACGTCTGCCTTACCCCACTATAGCAGCTATTAGCTCGGATTCGATGTTCAGCGTGGGAGGGCCTATAAGGGGCATGAAGGGGAAGAGGTTAGGGACGGCACAGTTGAAAGGGTGGGCGTTGAATCTAACGGCAATCTAACGCGGTCTATGGCTAAGCGGCGGCCGGTTGGATAGTCTCTCTGCCGTAGTAGTCAGATCAGGGACGTTACCCATGCCGGCAAGCCGCAACATCCAAATCGAATTTTATCAGGGCACTGTGTGTAGTGGTCAACCCATCCCGGACAGTGGGTTAAGTTTTTCTTCGGCCACCGCAGGCGGTAGCCCATCGTTGAATTGATGCGGCCTGATCCAGTTGTAGCGGTGCATCAGGTAATGACTGATGTCCCGCTGGGCCTCCTGAGCTGTCAGGTAACCGGTTGGTGGAATCCACTCCGATTTCAAACTGCGGAACAACCGCTCCATCGGCGAGTTGTCCCAGCAGTTACCTCGACGGCTCATACTCTGGTCCATTCGATATCGCCACAGCCGCTGCCGAAACAAGCGGCTGGCGTATTGGCTGCCCTGATCGGAATGAAACAGCACCTGCTGCGGCTTGCCTCGCTGCTCGTAGGCCATGTCTAGCGCCTTGATGACCAGCTCTGCATCCGGCTTGGCGGAAAGTGCCCAGCCGATCACTCGCCTTGTATGCAGGTCAAGCACCGCCGCCAGGTAATGCCAACGACCTTGCGCCCATATGTAGGTGATGTCGCCGCACCACACCTGGTTGGGGCGCTCGGTGGTGAACTCGCGGTTCAGCCGGTTCGGAATATCTGGCCGCTCAACCGTAGCCTGCTTGTAAGCGTGTGAGCCCGGCTGCTTGCTGACCAAGCCCAACTCACGCATCAACCGACGCACACGAAAGCGGCCAATGGATACGCCATCCTCACGCAGCATACCCAGAATGCTGCGGCTGCCAGCTGAGCCTCGACTCTGGTTAAACAGCTGATTGACCTTGCTGCGCAGTGCCATGCGACGCGTATCAACACAGCGACGACGAAGCCGGTGGGCGTAGTAGCAAGACCGCACCACGTCGAAGGCTGAACAGACCACTTCCACCGACTCCCGCTCACTCAACTGGTCTATCAGCGCGTACGATTGAATTCGTCCGACATCAAGAGAGCGGTAGCCTTTTTTAGAATCGCTTTCTCCCGTTCCAGCCGGTCGATCCTGGCTTCCAGCTCCTGGATTTTCTGCTGTTCGGGCGTCAGTGCTTTGCTCTTCGGGGTCACGCCCAGGCGCTCCTCTTGGAGCTGGTTTACCCATCGGCGCAGGGCCGACTCAACCAGCCCAAGCGAACGGGCGGCTTCGATATGGCTGTAGCCTTGGTCGAGTACCAGGCAGGCGGCCTCTCGTTTGAACTCGGGCGTAAAGGAACGACGTTGCTTGGTCATCAGACACCTCTCTATGGCGAGCATTCTCGCCCTAAATTGGTGTCCGGGATCAGTAGACCACTACAGTGGGGGCAGACGGAAACGCTGGCAGGGTCAGCGACATAATGCGTCGGCGTGTTCAACAGGCGCCAGAGAATGGTGGAAGCCATCCAGTACGAATCGGTGCTTTTACCTTCGACCTACGAAGAATCGAGGAGCTTGCGGACGGCATGTTCACAGGCGAGTTCGTAAAATTTCGCCAGGATTTCCTCCCACATGTTGGAGCCCCAAATGCACAGGAACGCGAGTTGGAGATTCGGGCGGATGAGTTCCTGATCGAGAAGAATTACTTCTTGTTTGAGCCCGCGCGCCAACTGTTGATTTACCAGCGCAACGCGCACGGCGGATCTGTGCTGAATCTAGAAAAGTACTTTGCACAGATTCACCACGAAGCACTGACCCTTTTCCACCCAGTGCTCCAGCCCGAGCCAATGAGACGATTGATGCGCGGCGAGGCTTTACCGAAGAAGGCTTATCTCACCATGGCTCGACCAACAAACCCTGAGTTGGTACCGCAGTCGGATTGGGGACGCGCTGCGTTAGAGCTTCTTAGCAGCTCAGGAGGCGCGGGAGTCACCTTGTACTTGCATGCTGACGGCCGAGCCAGGGACGATGGGCGATTTCTTAACCAAAACATCAAACGTGCCGTCCAGGAGCTCATCGGTTGCGGAGCCGCTAAAAGGGCGAAAATTCATGTTGAGGAAGACGGCTTCAGCCATCCCATCGATCTGATTGCTGATCGAATGGCCAGCACGCAAACGGTCGAGATGGCCGGCCGCTATCCGCTGCGAGCGTCAATTCTTCCGGCTCTGTACCTCGCATTGGAAGAAAAACGCGATGAGCTACTTGAGATTTTTGGTGATGAAGGCAATCGGCTGGTTTAACACGCTCCTAGCATTGCTGATAGCCGTTGCTGCAGGTTGGGCGACCTACCGGTATTTGCCGCCTGGACTTGATGCTGAAATCAGGTCAACGGTCGCTACCGCATCAACAGTGGCGGGCACTCTCTTTGGCTTCACACTGACTGCTCTATCCATACTGGGCTCGCTCTGGAGCAGGCAGCTCATAGAGAATATGAAGAAGACAGGACATTTCAACGGCCTGCTGGCTTGCCTTGCCTATGCGGGCGTTGCGGCGCTGCTGATTATGATCTGGGGGTTAACCTCTGCCTTGATACCTGCGAGCCACCTCTACCTATATTTTTCAGTTCTTGTCGGTGGTTTCGTCTTCGCTAGCTATATCAACCTTCTAGCACTCCGGCGTTTTTATCTGGTGCTGTACTACGCCTAACCTACTGAACCCCCTCAATCTGCAATAGCCCGCTCCAGCCGCCGACCATGGCGGCATGAGCAAACAAGCCCCCCTCCATACCGCCTTCGCCGCCTGCACCTTCGAGCTGCAGGCCGAGGGCGCGGCCATCCAGCTCTTTCCGGCTGGCGCCTTCAAGGCCCGCGACGGCCGACCGGCTGACGTCGAAGCCGGCCACTGGTTCATTGACGCCCAGATTGCAGCCCGCGTGTTGTCCAAGGCCGCTGCGCGAGCCACTGACCTGGTCATCGACTACGAGCACCAGACCCTCAACAGCGCAGACAACGGCAAGCCAGCCCCGGCCGCCGGCTGGATCAAGGGCGCCACCCTGGAGTGGCGCGACGGGCTAGGCCTGTTCGCCACTGCTCCGGAGTGGACTGACAACGCTGCCGCCTTCATCAAGGCCCGCGAATACCGCTACCTGTCCCCGGTTTTTTCCTACGACACCCGCACTGGCTCGGTGCTGGAGCTGCTGCACGTCGCGCTCACCAATTACCCCGCCCTGGACGGCATGGAATCCCTGCCGGCGTTGGCGGCTGCCCGTTTTCAACTGGCCGACCCGGCCGCCCCATCCGCAGAGGAGAACCACAGTGTGAAACGCGAACAACTGATCGCTCTGCTCGGCCTGGCCCAGGACGCCAGCGACGAGGACATCCAGAACGCCCTGACCATGGTCAAGGGCAACGCCGACAAACTGCCCGAGGTGGAGGCCCAGCTGGCCGCCGCCAAGGCTCAGGTCGTTGACCCGGCCAAGCACGTGCCGGTCTCCGTGGTCGAGGAGCTGAAACAAGACATCGTTGCCCTCAAGTCCGGCCAGGTTGGCCGCGAGGTGGAGGATCTGGTGAAAACCGGCCTGGCCGACGGCCGCCTCCTGCCTGCCCAGGAGAAGTGGGCGCGTGATCTGGGCGGCAAAGACGTAGCCGCCCTCAAGACCTACCTGGATAACACCCCAGCCATTGCCGCGCTCAAGGGCCAGCAAACCCAGGCCAAACCGCCGGTTCCGGCAACGGTCGAGGAGCTGAGCGAGGAGGCCCTGGCCGCCTGCCGCGCCATGGGCACCGACCCGAAAGACTACCTGGCCACGCTCAAGGCTTAAGGAGGCCCCATGACTGCGCTCGTACGTGACCGCAACACCCATCAACAGGTTGCATCCATCCTCAGCATCGCACTGGCCGCCAATGCCAAGGTCTTCGCCGGGGCCATTGTCGTCACCAATGCCGCCGGCTACGGCGCCCCCGGCAGCACCGCGCTCGGCCTGTCCTATATCGGCCGCGCCGAAGAAGCGGTGGATAACACCGGCGGCGCCAACGGCGCCAAGTCTGTGCCGGTGCGCCGCCTGCTGGCCTTCAAGTGGGTCAACGACGGCTCTATCACCCAAGCCCACCTCATGAAAACCGCCTACATCGTGGACGACCAGACCCTGGCCGCCACCGATGGCGGCAGCACTCGCTCCCCGGCTGGCCGCATCGTCGGCATCGAGGCCGACGGCGTGTGGGTGGAATAACCCGGAACTACAAGGAGAGCACCCGCAATGCTGATCAATAAGCAAAGCCTGACGGCCGTCTTCATCAACCTGAAGACCATCTTCAACAAGGCGTTCGACGCCGCGCCCAGCACCTGGCAGAAGATCGCCATGGAAGTGCCGAGCACCAGCGGTCAGAACGACTACAGCTGGCTCAGCCTCTTCCCGAAGATGCGTCGCTGGGTCGGCGCCAAGGTCGCCAAGGCCCTGGAAGCCTACAAGTACGTGGTGGTCAACGAAGACTTCGAGGCCACCGTCGAGGTCGACCGCAACCACATCGAGGACGACCAGCTCGGTATCTACAAGCCCCAGGCCGAGATGGCCGGCTACTCGGCGGCGCAGCTGCCGGACGAGCTGGTGTACGAGGCGGTCAATGGCGGCTTCACCAAGCTGACCTACGACGGCCAGTACCACTTCGACACCGACCACCCGGTGGGCAATGGGATCGCCAGCAACAAGAGCACCGCGCCACTTTCCAATGCCACGCTGGTTGCCGCCAAGGCTGGCTATGGCGCTGCCCGTACCGCCATGAAGAAGTTCAAGGACGACGAGGGCCGTTCGCTCAACATCACCCCCAACGTGCTTCTGGTCGGCCCCGCCTTGGAAGACATGGCCAAGTCGCTGTTGACCAACGACAAGCTCGCAGACGGCACCCCCAACCCCTACAAGGGCACCGCCGAGCTGCTGGTGGATGGCCGTATCGAGTCCGATACCGCCTGGTTCCTCCTGGACACCACCAAGCCGATCAAGCCCTTCATCTACCAGCCTCGCAAGAAGCCGCTGTTCGTCTCGCAGACCAACCCGGAAGCCGAGGACGTGTTCAACCTGAAGAAGTACAAGTTCGGCGCCGAGGCCCGAGCTGCCGCCGGCTATGGCTTCTGGCAGCTGTCCTTTGGTTCCACTGGTACCGGCGCCTAAGGAGGGCTGACCCATGGCAACAGCAAAATCTGGCGCCTCCAAGCCGCAGGCTAAGGCCACCGCTAAACCTGCCGCAGGCAAAGAACCGAACATGCTGCCGGGCATCTTCGTCCGCAGCTTTTCCGAAGTGTTCCGCCGCGCGGGTCATGTCTTCACCCGCGAAGGCCACGGCCTGCTCCTGGAGAACCTGACCGAGGAACAGCTCAAGGCCATCCGCGAGGAGCCCATGCTGTCCGTCCAGGAGTGCGAGTTCCCGGCAACTGCCGAGGACGACGAGCAGCTGCAGCAGCACGAGACCGGTGCCAATCCCGGCGCTAACGGTGGTACCACCGAGCCCCAGGCCGGGGGTAACGCCTGATGTACGCCAGCGCCGCCCAACTGCTCGCGCGCTATGGCGCCGAGGAGATCGCCCAGCGCGCCGACGACAGCGTGCCGTCCCTGGTGGATGGTGTGCTGCTGGCCAAGGCCGTGCGCGGTGACGACCTGACCGGCTACTCCCCCGAGGAGCAGGCGGCTGCAGGGGCGGCGCTGGCCAACATCGAGCGCACCCTGCGCGACGCCGACAGCACCATAAATGGCTACCTGGCCAGCCGCTACCAGACGCCCGTCACCAACGCGGCGGGCGTCCTGGAACGCATCGCCTGCCAGCTGGCCCGCTACTTCCTCTATGACGACGCGGTAACCGACCAGGTGAAGAAGAACCACGACGACGCCGTCGCCTTTCTGCGCGACGTGTCGAGGGGCAACGTGCAGCTCGGCCCAGGTGAAAGCGGCGCCACTGCACAGTCCTCGGCCAGCGCCGAGATGGTCAGCGAGCCGCTGGTGTTCAGCCGCGAAGACTCGAAGGGGTTCATCTAATGGCCGTCAGCATTCAGCTGGACTCCAACCTGGCAGCCGTGCAGCGCGTGTTTACCAGCATCCGACAGATGGGAGCCAACCCGCAGCCGCTGCTGCAACAGATCGCCCTCTATGGCGAGAACAGCACCCGCGAGCGCTTCAGCACCCAGACCGGCCCGGACGGCCAGCGCTGGAAGCCCAGTCTGCGCGCCCTGCACAGCGGCGGTAAGACGCTGACCAAGGATGGCCACCTGGGTGACTCCATCACCAGCCAGGCCGACAGCGAGGCCGCCGAGTGGGGCACCAACCGCATCTATGCGGCAGTCCACCAGTTCGGCGCCACCATCGCGGCCAAGGCCGGCCAGTTCCTGCGCTTCGCCATTCCCGGTCTCGGCTGGGCCTCTAAGCGCCAGGTGAAGATCGAGGCGCGCGCTTTCCTGGGCGTATCGGCCGAGGACAGCCGCGAGATCCTCGACCTGGCTGCCGACCACATCACTCAGCTGATCCGCCGCTCCGCGGCTGGGGGGGCCTGATGCTCGGCGACCTCGAAAACCAGCTGGTGCAACTGATTAAGGAGTGTCCCTTAGGCCTGAGGTTAAAGACCGTCGACAGCCTACCGGACGTACCGGGCAAGGACGTCCTCAACCGCTGGGGCGTGGATGCCCCGGCAGCCTACGTCGTTGCCATGGACGGCACCTTGGCGGACCTGGTGGCCACCCCGCGCTTTGTCGTGGTCATGGTCGCTCGCAATGCCAAAGGCCATCAGGAAGCCCGCCACGGCAGTAAGGCAACCATCGGTCTTTACGAGATGGTCGATGCCGGCGTTGCGTACCTGCACGGCGGTGTCACCAACGGCGGCAGCTGGCAGGTAACCGGCTACCAGTTCCAGCAGGACAACGCGCTGCGCGACAAGGGCCTGTATGTGTCCCTGCTGGCAGTGCAGTGCAATTGCGACACCCCGGAGCCCGAGCAGCAGAACCTGGGCGACTTCCTGGAGTTCCACGCCGACTTCGATCTGGAGCCCCAAACCCCAAGCGAGCACCAGCGCTGGCTCGACGAGAACCACGACGCCCCAGCGCCTGACCTGCAATCCAGCATCAACCCTCAGGAGGAGTGATGACTCAACCCAAACCCGAGTACCTGGTGCCCGCCGAGGGCCTCAAGGTGCGCCACCCGCAAGGCGGCTACCTGCCGCCTGAGGGGGGCTTCGTAGTGCTCGACAGCTACTGGCGTCGCCAGCTGGCGGACGAGTCCGTCAAGAAAGGCCAGCCGCCGAAGCCGGCCACCTCGCGCAAGTCGGAAGCCAAGGAGTAAGCCATGGCCGAGAACGTCAGCTTCAACGAAGTCCCGGATAGCATCCGGGTACCGGGCATCTATATCGAGATCGACCCGAGCAAGGCCAATGGCGGCGGCGCTGTCATGGAGCGCCGCCTGCTCCTGGTCGGCCAGCGCCTGGCCACCGGCAAGGTCGCGGCCCTGAACACGATTCGCCTGGGTAGCCAGGCCGGTGACCAGGCCGCCGACGCCTTCGGTCAAGGCTCCATGCTCCATGCCATGGCCGCCGCTGCCCGCGAGGCAAACGAGTACGTCGACCTGTGGGCCATCGCCCTGGATGACGACGGCGACGGCCAAGCGGCGACCGGCAAGGTCACCTTCGGCGGCGCACCAACTGCCAGCGGCACCCTGTGCCTCTACATTGGTGGCAACCGTGTGCGTATCGGTGTAGCGGCTGCCGAGCCGGTTGCCACTCTGGCCAGCCGCTTGGCCTCGACCATCAACGCCACCACCGGCCTGCCGGTTACTGCTGCCGCAACGGCCGGCGAGGTGACTTTGACCTGCCGCTGGAAGGGCGAGACCGGCAACGACCTGGACCTGCGCCTGAACTACTACGACGGCGAGCAGACCCCAGCTGGTCTGACCGTGGCCATCACCGCCATGGCCGGTGGCACTGCAAACCCGGAAGTACAGCCGGTGCTCGATGCCATTGCGGGCAAGCAGTACTACAGCATCGTCTGCCCGTACCTGGACGGCGCCAACCTGGCCGCCCTGGAGGCGGAGATGGTGGACCGCTTCGGCCCGATGGACACCCTGACCGGGCATGTCTTCAACGCCAAGACCGGCAACCATGCCCAGCTGACTACCTGGGGCAGCGGCCGCAACTCGCCGCATTGCAGCACCCTCGGCCTGCATGGCGTGCCGACCGCGCCATGGGTGGTGGCTTCGGTGTGGGCAACGGTTGCCGAGTTTTCGGGCGCTAACGACCCGGCTCGCCCGTTCCGCAGCCTGGTGCTGCCAGGGGTGCTGCCGCCTGCCGAGAAGATCCGCTTCACCCGTGCCGAGCGCAACCTGCTGCTGTACGACGGCATCAGCACCTTCACCGTCGACCAGGGCGGCCAGGTGCTGTGCGAAGTGATCATCACCAACTACCAGACCAACAGCTTCGGCCTGCCCGATATCAGCCTGCTGCGCCTGGAGACCAAGTGGACCGCCGACCTGATTCGCTTCCGCTTCAACACGGCGGTTGCCCGCGACTACCCGCGCCACAAGTTGGGCGACAGGGCCATTCCCGGCCAGGCCATCGCCACCCCGAACCTGATCCGCGCCACCTTGGTTGCAGAGGCCACCAAGCTGCACGAGGAGGATGGCCTGATCGAGGACATGGAGGGCTTCAAGCGCGATCTGCTGATCAAACGCTCCAACCAGAACCCCAACCGGGTCAACGCGGTGATGCCGCCGAACCTGGTCAACCAGTTCGACATCTTCGCTGCCGCAGTGCAGTTCCGCCTGTAAGGAGGCCCCATGCAACACCACGGCCGCGCCACCATCAGCTTCAACGGCCAGCGCTTGCGCTCCAAGCCTGGCGCCACCCTCAACTTGGGCGGTGTCGCTCGCACGCCGGACCCGCTGGACGACGGGTCGGTCGGCTTCACCGAGGCCACCGCCGCCCCTGAGCTGAGCTGCAGCGTCCCGCTGACCCGAGACCTGGACGTCGAGGGCCTGCGCGCCCTGACCGGCGCCAACGTCGTGTTCGAGTCCGACACCGGCCGCAGCTGGGTCATCCGCGACGCCTTCACCGTCGACGCCATCACCGTCGGCGCCGATGTAGCCATCAAGTTCAGCGGCCAACCGGCCGCGCAAGTCTAAGGAGCCACCATGCAACTGCTCGTTACCAGCGGCACCCTGCCGAAAGGCTTCGTGATCGAGGGCACTGTCTACCGTCACTTCGACATGCGCGAGGCTGAGTTGGCCGACATGATCGAGGCCGAGGCCGACTCGGGTGGCGCGGGCCACGCCATCCACTACAACGCCCAGCTGGCGGTGCGGCAGCTGACCAAGATTCGCAGCGATGACGGCCGCGAATATCCCGGCCCGTTCACCGTCGGCATGGTTAAGAAGCGCGCGGACTTCCTGGCACTGCGCTCGGCCCAGATCGTGCTGGATCGGCTGGGAAACGTCGAGCTGAGCGAATCCGCCACTACCTCGACGCCATCCAGCTAATCGCCCTTAAGCACCACTGGTCGCGCGAGACCATCCTCGCGCTGCCGCGCTACGAGTTCGACCACTACCTGGCCAACCTGACCAAGAAGAAGTCATGAGCACCTCCAGCAATCTCAATCTGGCACTGCGCGTCAGCGCCGACGTCACCCGCCTTATGGCCGGGATGGCCAAGGGCGAGGGTGGCGTGCGCAAGTTCGGCCGCGCGGCCAAGCATGAGATGGAGCAACTTGGGCACTTCATGGGCTCGGTTGAGGGCAAGCTGGCCCAGCTGGGTATTGGCGTATCGGCGGTCGCCCTGGGCGTGCAGTCGGCGCGCCTCGACAAAGACCTCAAGCAGTTGCAGCTCACAGCGGGCGCGACCGCTGATGAGGCGGGCCGCCTGCGCCGCGAACTGATGGAGGCGCAGATTGCCACTGGCCAAGGTGCGGATGAGCTGAAGGCCGGGGTGGACGCCCTGATCGCGGGCGGCCTGAGCATGGCCGAGGCCACCGCCACGGTTGACCCGATGGCCGAGACCCTGGCCGTGGCCAAGACCAACGCCGACGCCCTGGCCAAGGCCATGGGCGTGGCCAGCAAACAGTTTGATATCGACCTGAGCCAGACCGAGCAAGCCCGTTTGCTCCTGGACAAAATGGTGGTAGCAGGCCGTGCCGGCAACGCCGAACTGGAGAACCTGCCGGACATCTTCGCCCGCGTGGGCGGCAGCGCCAGGTCGTCCAACCTGAGCCTGGAGCAGACCCTGGCCCTGGTGGAAACGCTCTCCCTGGTAGAGCCCAACGCCGAGCGCCTGGCGACCCTCACCGACAGCACGTTGCGTGTCTTCACCAACAGCAAGTACATGAAGGATGCCCAGAAGGCCACGGGCATCAAGTTCTTCGATGCCGACGGCAGCCGCCGCGATGCCTTGGCAGTGATCGAGGAGATCCAGGGTAAATACTCCCAGCTTGGAACAGACCAGGACCGCTTCAAGTTCATCTCCAAGGCGTTCGGCAACACCGACCTGGACACCCAGCGCGGCCTCAAGGCGCTGCTCGATGGCGACTCCCTAGGCAAACTGGATGAGGTGTTCGCCCAGGTCAGCAACGCCAGCGGCACCATTGCCCGCGACTTGCCAGACGCCATCGGCAACGCCGTGGACCAGACCAGCCGCCTCAAGGGCGCCCTGCGCGAGGCCGCCGATGGCTTCGCTCAGCCGATCAATGACACCCTTTCCGGCCTGATCAAGTGGGGTCTGGACAGCAAGCAAAACGGCGGCCTGGGCCTGGATGGCACGGACATCATCGCCGGCAGCGCTGCCGGTGCACTCGGCCTGTTAGGCGCGGCCCGCTACGGCAGCAAGGCCATCAAGGGCCTGGCCGGCAAGCTGGGCGGCACGGCAGCGGGCGTGGCCACCGGCAAGGCCCTGGAGGAGGTGGCAGGCGTCACCCCGGTCTATGTCGTCAACATGCCTGACAGCCTTGGCGGCTCACTCAACCCTGTTGACGCCATCGTTGGCAAAGGCAACGGCGGAAAGCTGCTGGCTGGCGCAGGGCGCTTCGGCTTGCCTGCGCTGGCGGTAGCAGGCGCAGGCGCTACAGGCTATGGCGTGGGCACTGTTGCCAATGCTGGGATTGATGCGGGTCTGAGCAAGCTGCACGGCGAGGAAACCAGCCTGGGCGGCCTGCTGTACGACATGTTCAATGGCGAGCGCGACGAGCGCATGGAGGCCGCAGGCACCCTGGCCAAGGGTACCGCATGGGTGGCCAACCCCCTCGCCGCAGCAGCAGCCACTCTGAGCCAGCAGCTGACCGAAGCCATCATGGGCACCAAGGCCGAACCTGTAGAAGTAGGAGGAAAGTTCACCGTCGAGGTGCTCAGCACACTGCCCACCAAAGTCACTCAGTTAGAGAGCGACAACGGCCTGGAACTGGCTGTTACTACAGGCCGCACAGGGGTGGGGCGCTAATGGCCTGGCGCGACGAATACCGGCCCGGCTCCTTCCGTGGCGTGCCGTTCAACCTGCGCACCAGTTCCCGCACCGGGGGCCGCCGTACCATCCTGGACGAGTACCCGCTGCGCGACGTGCCCAGCACCCAGGACATGGGCCGGTCCGCGCGCAAGTTCAGCCTGACCATGGTGGTGACCGGCGCCGACTACATGGCGCGCCGCGACAAGCTGATCGAGGCCCTGGAGGCTAAAGGCCCCGGCACCCTGGTGCACCCGTACTACGGCGAGATGCAGGTTGCTGTCCTGGGCGATTACAGCTGCGAGGAGAGCACCGCCGAGGGCGGACGCGCCACCATCAGCCAGACCTTCGTCGAGGACGGCGAAGAACCGCGCCCGGACAACAAACCCCTGCAGGGCGCCCAGGCCAACGCCGCCGCCGACCTGGTGCAGGAAGAGGCCGCCAGCGAGTTTGCCGAGGTATGGGCTGTGGCCGGCTATGCCAGCTTCGTCGCCGAGGAAGCGGTGGATGTGCTGCAGGAAGCTACCGGCTACATCGGCAGCGCGGGCGGCATGCTCACCAGCGCCTCGGGCTTCGGCTCCATGGTTGGTCGCCTGACTGGAAGCTTCCAGCAACTGCTCCTTTCGCCGGGCAACCTGGCCGGCAACATCATCGGTCTGGTTCGCGGCATGACCGCCACCTCTGACCCGTTTGCGGCCTTCCGCGCGCAGTCCTCGCTGTTCAACATGGGCAGCAAGGCCAAGCCCGTGCGCAGCGCCGGCTATGTGACCAAGGCTCGCGCCCAGCAGGCAACCAACCAAGCCGCCGTCTACCGCCTGGTTGAGCGCGCTGCTGCAGCTGAGGCCGTGCGCCTGGCCACCGGCCGGCCGCTCGATGCCAGCGGCCGCCCGCTGCCCGGCATGACCTATGACAACCGCGACCAGGCCATCCAGGTGCGTGACCAGGTGGTAGCCGAGCTGGAGCGCCAGCAGCTGGAGGCCAGCGCCCAATGTTATCGCGCCCTGGCCGGGCTCAGCTCTAGCCTGGTAGTCGAGCTGCAGCGTACCGCCGCCGACCTGGCGCCGCTGGCCAGCTTCACCCCGCAGGCCACCATGCCGGCGCTGCTGATCGCCCACAAACTCTATGGCGACGCGCGCCGGGCTGCCGACATTGCTGCCCGCAACCGCTTGACCCACCCCGGATTCGTGGCCGGTGGGCAGCCGCTGGAGGTGCTGCGCGATGTCTGAAGTCATGTTGATCGTGGATGGCAAAGACTGGGGCGGCTGGAAGGGCTACCGCATCAACCTCGGCATGCAGCAGCTGGCCGGGCGCTTCGACTTGACCCTGACCGAGCGCTGGGCCGGCCAGGCAACCGCCCGCGAGATTCCCGAGGGCGCTCCCTGCACCCTGCATTACGACGGCGAGTTGCTGATCACAGGCCATGTGGACCGCGTCGGCCCCACCTACAACAGCCAGGATCACAGCATTTCCGTCAGCGGCCGCGACAAGACTGCCGACCTGGTCGACTGCTCGGCGCCCGCCACCCAATGGATCGGGCGCGGCCTGGCCGATGTGGCCCGCGAGCTTTGCGCGCCCTTTGGCATAAACGTCATCGACCTGGCAGGGGCCAATGCGCCGTTTCGCAGCCTCAAGCCCAACGACGGCGAAACCGTGTTCGAGATGCTCGACCAGGCTGCGCGCATTCGTGGCGTGCTGCTGATCACTGACGGCAAGGGCAACCTGGTCATTACTCGCGCCGGCCAGGCGCGGGCTAAGGACGACCTGGTGCTGGGGCGCAACATCAACACGGGCGCGCCCAACCGCGACCTGACCGACGTCTACAGCCACTACACCCTCAAGGGCCAGAGCCAGGGCAGCGACGACTGGTACGGCGAGCAGGCCGCCGCCGTGCTGGCCACCGCCGTGGACAAGCGCATCAAGCGCTACCGGCCGCTGACCCTGATCGCCGACGGCCCTCTGGACCCGGCCGCCGCCCGCCAGCGTGTCACCTGGGAGCGCAATGTGCGCTGGGGCCGCTCGCAGGCCATCAGTTACACCCTGATCGGCCACCGCCAGAGTAATGGCGAGCTGTGGCGGCACAACACACTGGCCACAGTCTTCGACGACTACAGCTACCTGCGCGGCGCCGAGCGCCTGATTACCGACATCAACTACATCTTGGACGAGCAAGGCGAGCGCGTGGAGCCGACAGTCATGCCCCGCGAGGCCTTCGAGGTGCTCTCCATTCCCGAGCCGGAGGCCACCGATGGCGGGTATTGACCGGCTCCTTAATCCGTTGCGTCGTGGCCTGGCCCATATTGTGGCCCGCGCCGTGGTCACCCTGGTCAACGACGCAGCCAAAATGCAAACGCTGCAGATCGGCATTCTCAAGGACGAGACCCTGGATGGCGTCGAGCACTGGCAGGGCTACGGCCTGACCGTGGTCCCGCACCCTGGCGCCGAGGCCCTGGTGCTCGCCACCGGAGGCCACCGCGCGCACAGCGTGGTCATCTCCTGTGCCGACCGCCGCTACCGGCTGGTGGGCATGAAGACTGGCGAGGTGGCCATCTACACCGACGAGCAGGACAAGATTCACCTCAAGCGCGGCCGCGTGATCGAGGTCGAGACCATGACCCTCCAGGTCAAGGCCGGCACGGCGGTTCACTACGAAACCCCGCTGATCACCAGCACCGGCCGCATCGTCGCCCAGGGCGATGTGATCGGTGCCGGCGTGAGCCTCAAGACCCACCCGCACAAAGACACTCAGCCAGCCGCCGGCCAGCAGAGCGGCCGCCCCTTTGCGGAGGTGAGCTGATGGGAGACATCGCGCTCAAGTGGGACGGCACCGGGGCTGACCTGGTCTTCGAGGATGGCGACCTGGTCATTGATGACGGTCTGCAGACCGCTGTCATCGTCAGCCTTTTTTCCGACCGCCGCGCCCGCGCCGACGACACCTTGCCAGACGGCAGCACCGACCGCCGGGGCTGGTGGGCGGATCAGTTGGCCGAGGTGCCCGGCGACCAGTTGGGCTCGCGGCTCTGGCTGCTCGGCCGCGAGAAGGAGCTGCCCGAGCCCATGCGCCGCGCCCGCGACTACGCCCTGGAGGCGTTGAGCTGGCTGACCGAGGACGGCATCGCCGCCAGCATCGACGTGCAGCCAAGCGTTCCGCGCCGTGGCGTCCTCGGCCTGGCCGTGGCCATCAACCGCCGCGATGGCGGCCGTGAGAGTTACCAATTCGAGATCCTCTGGGAGGCAATGAATGGACTTTAAGATTCCCAGCCTTGCTGACACCCGTGAGTTGACCGCCACGGATATGCAAACCTGGCTGCCGGGAAAATCAGCGGCTACCCGCCGCACTACGGTTGGGGTAATTGCCCACGCCCAGGCAGGCGTCGAGCAGGGCCTGCACGCCCATATCGAGTACCGCGCTCGTAACTTCCTACCCGATGAGCAGGCAGACGCCGAGGGTATCGAGCGCTGGGCGCGCGGCTATGGCCTCTGGTATCTGGAGCCGACCTTTGCCAATGGGCCGGCAGTGGCAGCTGGCATGCCCGGCGCCGTGCTCGATGCCGGCAACCGCATGCAGTCGAGGGCGGGCGCTGTCTACGTCCTCCAGGACACGCTGGTGCTCGGCAGCGAGGGCGGCGAGGGCACGGTTCAGGCCGAGGAACCCGGAGCCGCCGGTAACCTGCCAGCCGGCAGCGTGCTAACCCTGCTCAGCCCAGTGCCTGGCGTCCAGCCCACCCTGGTGGTCGGCGCTGCCGGAATTGCGGGCGGGGCTGATGCCGAGCAGCTCCAGGGCCTGCTGGCCCGCGTCCAGGACCGCATGCGTAATCCGCCGAAAGCCGGCCACTTGGATGACTATGTTTCCTGGGCAAAGGCTGCACACCCTTCGGTAACACGCGCCTGGGCAACCGAGCATGAGCTAGGCATTGGTAGCGTGGTCGTGCGGGTGGTTTGTGATAACGAAGACACGCCCATCCCCTCCGCCCAAGTGCTAGAAGCGGTGGACGAGTACATCGGTAAGCGCCGCCCGGCTGGTCGGCGTTCAGTGTACGTGTTACCGCCTGTCGCTGAGCTGATTAACTATGACATTCGGTTAAACCCCGACAGTTCTGCGACCCGCGCGGCGGTTGAGGCCGAGCTACGGGATCTGCACCGCCGCGAGGCAGTTCCTGGCGGAACGCTGCTGCTTACTCATATTCGCGAGGCCATCAGCACCGCCCCCGGCGAGAACGACCATCAGCTACTTGCGCCCCTGACAAATGTTGCCACCACTCCAGGGAAGTTGGCTGTCGTAGGGGGCTTCACATGGTCATGAGTGCAGAGGCCTATGGCCGACAGCTCAGCCAGTTGTTGCCGCCTGGGCCGGCATGGACCCAAGAGCCCGAGAGCGGCCTGCAGCGCTTGTTGCGGGGATTGGGCGAGAGCTTTTCACGCGTTCACGCTCGCAGCGATGACCTGTGGCGCGAAACTGATCCGCGCGCCACTTACCAGATGCTGGAGCGCTGGGAAGCCGCCTTCGGCCTACCTGACGCGTGCAGTGTCCATGGCAGCCAAACGCTACTGGAGCGCCTGCAAGCGTTGAACGCCAAGGTTTTCGCCGTCGGAGGCCAGAGCCGCGAGTACTACATAGCTTTGGCCGCGCTACTCGGCTATCCCCACGCAACGATCACCGAATATGGCGCCCGGCGGCATGGCCGCGCTCGCATGGGTGAGCGCTTTGGCGGGGTGGATTGGGAACAGGTCTGGCAGATGAATCTGCCTGAGCAAAAGGTTACTGCCCGACGGCATGGTGTCAGTGCATGCGGCGAGCGCTTCCGCGTGTGGGGCGACACCTATCTCGAATGTGTTATCAGCCACCAGCGTCAGGGTGGCTCCATTGTTTTCTTCAGTTATGGAGGTAACTGACCACCATGGATTACCCACACTCTGTGCCAAACGTAGACCTGCTAGCTGGCAAATTTACCGATGGCAACCCGCTGCTGAGCATTCCCGCATCCCTTGACCCGGCGGTATGGAACAACATGGTCACGGACGAACTTCTTAACGTCATAACAGCGTCCGGCCAAGCCCCATCCGAAGCGGACCTTGCACAGCTGCTGCGAGCCCTTCGGGGCGGGCAATCAACCCTTGCCGCCAACACGCAGCTCACCGCTCTGCACGCCGGGCTCTTACACCTCGATGCTGCTGGCGGTGCCCGGACTTTCACCTTGCCGCCGGCTACCTCGGCGAAGACGCCCCATGATTTCATCCTGCGGCGGGTAGACAACAGCGGCAACCGCCTGGTGGTCCAGGCCAGTGGCGCGGAGAAGATCCAGTTTCACACCCACCTGAATGCTGCCGGCTATTCCTTCTTTGTGCTGATGGGGGCCGGAGACTGGTGGCGCCTGCGCAGCGACGGCACCACCTGGTGGGTCGTTGGGCGCTTCGATAGCACCTCGCTCGGCCGGCCGGTATTCGAGACCACCACGTTGTTCAGCCCTGGTGGCTACGGCGCGCTGAACGGACCGCTGCTCAACCGGGCGGATTGGCCGTGGCTGTGGGACCACGCCAACCAGTCGGGGATGCTCACCACCGAGGCCGCACGTGTGGGGCGCGAGGGTGGCTGGACCAGCGGCGACGGCGTGGCGACTTTCCGGGGGCCTGAGGGCCGTGGCGAGTTTCTGCGGATTCTGGATGACAGCCGGGGCGCTGACCCCTCCCGCCTGGCGGGCTCCTTCCAGCATGGCTCGCTGGTGATCGGCGAGATCGTGGATGCTGTGGGCTCGTTCCGTCGTATGCAGAATCTCACAACAAAGTTCTTCGATGTCAGCAATGCGAGCGACTCCATTGCTACAGCGCAGTCAGCGTCTTCTGCCAACAGCATTCAGGCTGCATCGTCTCAATACATTGGCGCCACTCGCCCGCGAAACATCGCCTATCCAGGCCGTATCAAGCTGATCTAAGGAGCCGTCATGACCGCACCACTTATCTATCTTACGGACGGCTCTGGCGCCCTGGTCGGCCCGGTTGAGATTCCCGAGATTCCTGGCCTTGGAGTACAGCTGCCGGCCGGCGGCGTAGAGCTTGAGCAGCAGCTGCCTGAGCCAGACGAGGGCTTTGCCTGGGCGCTTGTCGATGGCGAGGTGCACCAGTTGCCTGACTTCCGTGGTGCCGTTTTCAGCACAGCAGATGGCAGCGCTGTCCAGCATGGGCAGCTGGGCGAGCTGCCCGAGGGGCTGACCCTTCTGCCAAGGCCAACGGCGGATCACGCCTGGAACGGCTCGACCTGGGAGTTCAGCGCCGAGTTGCAGGCTGAAAACCGTCAGGCCCTCGCCGGACGCCTCTGTGGTCGCATCGACACGGCAGCAGACGGCGCCCGCCATGCTGTGGCAGGAGATCCACTGCGAGCGATGGAGTACCTGCGTGCCGCTGAGGAGGCAGAGGCCTTTGCTGCCGCTGGCTATCCGGCCGATCAGGTGCCTGGTTACGTTGCTGCCTGGGCTATTGGCGGCCTTACGCCTGAGCAGGCGGCCGACGATATCCGGCGGGAAGCCGGGCTCTACAACGGCGCCATGCTGCAGCTGCGCCAAGTGCGCCTGGGCGCCAAGGTGCAGGTTCGCCAGTTGATCCAGGCTGGCGAGATCGAGCAGGCCGAAGAACTGGCGGCCAGCACCGTAGAGGCCATCCGCGCGTCTGTCGCCGGCATTGGTAACGCCAAGGGGGTGTGATGGAAACCATCCGCGTGCTCTTCACCCGGCGGCGACACCTCGGCAGCTTGGCTATCCGCACCTTCACCTGGTCGGCCTGGTCGCACGTCGACCTGCTAGACGACAGTGCTGGTCGGCCAGAGCTGGTCGGCGCAGTAGCGCCCTCTGGCGTGGTGGTGGAGCCGCTGGCCTACAGGCTCCAGAAAGCCAGCCGCGCCGCGCTTGTGGAGTTCCGTGTAGGAAGCGCGGCGGCCGTATTAGCTGCGGCGCGTAGCCAGGTGGGCAAGCCATACGATTGGGTGGGCGTAGCTGGTCTGGTTACCCGTAGCCGCGATTGGCAGGGGGAAGAGGACTGGTTCTGTAGCGAGCTGATCGCCTGGGCGCTTGCCCAGGGCGGAGTGCCGCTGTTCCGCGAGACCCTGGTGGGGCGCATTACCCCCCAGCACCTGTGGATGCTGGATAACCCCTACATCCGCCCGAGCAAGCCTATGGAGCTGCTCGACCATATATAAAAGAGGGCGCCGGCCGAGGGTGCGGGAACACCCCCTACCGGCACCAGCCCGCAGACCGTACCTGCAAGCCAGCCAAGGCCCTCTCGCTCGCGCGAGCGCCGGGGAGCCTACCTGAAAGAAGGCCATTTTGCAGGATGTTTGACATACGTTGCGGCGGCTGCGCCCGCCTACTTGCCCGCGCGAGCGGTTGCTACACCCTACAAATCAAGTGCCCGCGCTGCGGGACACTGAACCACCAGACAGCCGCGAGCTGCCCGAACCCTGAGCGCCATAGAGCGCCTCGTTCCGAGGCTGCTCATGGCAACAAAGAAAGACCACCATCCGGCCCAGCCGGGCAACTACAACCCACCGTCCACTGACCTGGTCGGCTACTTCAACGGGGAACAGGCGCTGGCTGGCTTCGGCTGCAGCGCCTTCTATGTGGCACTAATCCCCCGCGCCGAGGCCAACCGCGTCATTCTGGCCAACCACTACTCAGGCCGCATCGTCGCCAACTCCTACGTCCACCTGGGCTGCTGGGTGGATGGCGTCATGCGAGGGGTTCTCCAGTTCGGCTATGCCCTCAACCCCGTCGCCGGGGCACAGAAGATCGTCGCCGGCACTGAGGTGGACCAGTACCTGGAGCTAAACCGCATGTGGTTCGACGACGTGGCGCCGCGCAACAGTGAGAGTCGTGCCCTGTCGTACGCCTTCAAATTCATCAAGCGGGCCTGTCCGCGCGTGGCTTGGGTGCAATCTTTCGCAGACGAGCGCTGCGGGGGCTGGGGTGTGGTCTACCAGGCGGCGAATTTCCTCTACCTGGGTCACCACAAGACCAGCTTCTACGAGCTGGACGGCGAGACCTACCACGAGATGCTGCTGACAACAGGCAGAAAGGGCGGCGGCCGTGGTCAGTACCTGAGGGACAACCTGCACCGAGCCACCCGGCGCAGCCTGCTGCAGTTCCGCTACATCTACCTGATCAAGCAGGGCTGGCTCTCGCGCTTTAAGAAGAGTCCGTTACCGTTCCCGAAGCCGGGTCAGCCGCTTCCCGATAGACGCCGGCTTAGGCAAGTCAAAGCGCTATAAAGCCAGGAAGCCCACATCTAGCGGGCTTCCTCCTCCGCACACTCCACGACTTGCATAAGAAAATAGGCAAAGGTGTCTACATTCAAGGGGTATTGGGCACGATCTTCTGTTGATATTTTCCAGTCGATTAGCTGAAGAGAATCCGAATGGAGATAGCCGAGAGCACCGTCAGCATCTGTGATAACTACCACTGCTTCCCCAAAACCCCGGCCGCCGAAATCATCAAAAATGGGGCCAGGCGAAACCACGATTGGGGGGCATTTTCTCAATTCGATGGTGAGTTCAGGGACAAAGTAGCTGCATTCCTCTGACGTGCCACTCAGTTCGACTCTCTTGACGTTAGCGCTCGTGAAGGTCACCAGGTTGTCGGCGACCATAGGCGCCAGCCACTTCTGAATAGAGGCATGGAGGTCCCTCACGGCATCTGCCCATCGCAGAGACTTGCTTGTCCGTAAGAGAGCTTCGCGCTGCTCGCGCTCTACCCTGGTTTTAAGGTGTTTGTGAAGTGCTTCCAGTTGTGACATCGCGTGCTCCTTGGTGCTGGTCTACTCGTAGATTGCGACCACTGGCTGGCATTTCAAGTGCTGACTTGGTTGCCGTTGTGGAGACCGCCTGCATGCCAAGCAGCTCATGAAACAGTGGTGAGTGAGCGGGCAGCCGTTGCGATGCCAAACGAGCCGCTAGACCCGGTGCGCCTGCGGCCTAGCTTGTATGCCAAGAATGCTGCAAGTCGGTGCCAAATCCGACGCGCGTTTACACAGCGAGAAGGGCTGCCAAGCAACTCGGTGCCCGAGTCCCCGTCAGTAGGCCGAGTGGAGGTGTTGCGCAGGGGGACGCGAGGCAGGACGCCGAGCTAGGAGCGATGGGACAGGACGTCCCATCGTGACGGCCCCCGGAGCAGCGCCGGAAGGAGGGAACCCCGCCGCAGGCGGGGCCGGATGCCGGGGTGGCCTTCTCTTTGGTTACTTTCTCTTGGCCAGACAAGAGAAAGTAACTCGCCGTGCAAGGCGAAATCGGCAGTCGGTGCCGAGGAACGTGCTGCGATCAGGCTCTGGAGTATGGGCAGGAAGTCTGGGAATAGGAGCTCGTGAGGTTGGAGTGTGTTCCAGGAGGGGTTTGATGGGCGCAGCGAATTGCCCCGATCCCCTCGCGCAGCGTTTAAACTGCGCAATTCCGGAGCTTTCTGTCGCATTGCCGAAAGCCCCCGAAAACCGCGGGGTTCCGCTGTAAGAAGTTGTCGCATGGCGACAATGCGGGCCCGTGGGCAGCCCCTACAATCCTTTCATCACCTGCCATTTTGTGCGGTGTTCCTTATTCAGGAGAGCCCCGATGTCCGTTCAGCACGATCCGGTGCAACGCGCCGATTTCGATCAGTATCTGGTCCCCAACTATGCCCCTGCCGCCTTTGTTCCGGTGCGTGGCCTGGGTTCGCGAGTCTGGGATCAGAGCGGTCGCGAGCTGATCGACTTCGCCGGTGGTATCGCCGTCAACGCCCTCGGTCACTGCCATCCGGCACTGGTCAAGGCGCTGACCGAGCAGGCCAACACCCTGTGGCACATCTCCAACGTGTTCACCAACGAGCCGACCCTGCGCCTGGCCCACAAGCTGGTCGATGCCACCTTCGCCGAGCGCGTGTTCTTCTGCAACTCCGGCGCCGAGGCCAACGAGGCCGCCTTCAAGCTGGCCCGGCGCGTCGCCCATGACCGTTTCGGTCCGGAGAAGTACGAGATCATCGCCGCGCTCAACAGCTTCCACGGTCGTACCCTGTTCACCGTCAGCGTCGGTGGCCAGCCCAAGTACTCCGATGGTTTCGGGCCGAAGATCGAGGGCATCACCCATGTCCCGTACAACGACCTGGACGCGCTGAAAGCGGCCATCTCTGACAAGACCTGCGCCGTGGTGCTGGAGCCGATCCAGGGCGAGGGCGGTGTGCTGCCGGCCGACAAGGCGTATCTGGAAGGCGCTCGTGCCCTTTGCGACCAGCACAACGCGCTGCTGGTGTTCGACGAGGTGCAGAGCGGCATGGGCCGCAGCGGCGAGCTGTTCACCTACATGCACTACGGCGTCACCCCGGACATCCTTTCCAGCGCCAAGAGCCTGGGCGGCGGTTTCCCCATCGGCGCCATGCTGACCACTACCGAGCTGGCCAAGCACCTGGCCGTCGGCACCCACGGCACCACCTACGGCGGCAACCCGCTGGCCTGCGCGGTGGCCGAAGCGGTACTGGACATCGTCAACACCCCAGAGGTGCTGCAGGGCGTGAAGGCCAAGAGCGAGCAGTTCAAGCAGCGCCTGCAAGCCATCGGTGAGCGTTACGGCATGTTCGCAGAAGTGCGTGGCCTGGGCCTGCTGCTTGGCTGCGTGCTCAACGATGCCTGGAAGGGCAAGGCCAAGGCCGTGCTGGATGCCGCTGCCGCCGAGGGCGTGCTGGTGCTGCAGGCCAGCCCGGACGTGGTGCGTTTCGCACCCAGCCTGGTGGTGGACGAGGCCGATATCGTTGACGGTCTGGACCGTTTCGAGTGCGCCGTCGCCAAGCTCGCGCAGGGCTGATGGCTGCAACCGGCGGCGCAGGATGCGCCGCCGACTGCTCAGGATGAGCTGATTCATGTGTGATCGGAGTGCTCCGGTCTTTCTCCAGTGGGCAGCCTCAGGCCTGTTGGAGCTTTTATTCGTCAATCGCTCCGCCCGTGCGGGGCGCGTTTTCCGAAAAGGAGTAACGCCATGCTGGTGATGCGCCCTGCGCAGATGTCCGACCTCGCTGAAGTGCAGCGTCTGGCTGCCGACAGCCCGGTGGGCGTTACTTCGCTGCCGGACGATGCTGGTCGTCTGAGCGACAAGATCGCCGCCTCCGAGGCCTCTTTCGCCGCCGAGGTCAGCTTCAACGGCGAGGAGAGCTATTTCTTCGTTCTCGAGGACACAGCCAGTGGGAAGCTGGTTGGCTGCTCCGCCATCGTCGCCTCGGCGGGTTATTCCGAGCCGTTCTACAGCTTCCGCAACGAGACCTTCGTGCATGCCTCGCGCGAGCTGAAGATCCACAACAAGATCCACGTCCTCTCACTGTGCCACGACCTCACCGGCAACAGCCTGCTGACCAGCTTCTACGTGCAGCGCGACCTGGTCGACAGCCCGCTGGCCGAGCTCAACTCGCGTGGCCGCCTGCTGTTCATGGCCGCCCACCCGGAGCGCTTCGCCGACGCGGTGGTGGTGGAGATCGTCGGCTACAGCGACGAGCACGGCGATTCGCCGTTCTGGGACGCCGTCGGCCGCAACTTCTTCGACATGAGCTACACCGAGGCCGAGCGCCTGTGCGGGCTGAAGAGCCGCACCTTCCTCGCCGAGCTGATGCCGCATTACCCGATCTACGTGCCGCTGCTGCCGGACAGCGCCCAGGAAGCCATGGGCCAGGTCTACAGCCGCGCCCAGGTGACCTTCGACATCCTGATGCGCGAAGGCTTCGAGACCGATCACTACATTGACATCTTCGACGGCGGTCCGACCCTGCATGCGCGCACCTCGGGTATCCGCTCGATCGCGCAGAGCCGCGTGGTGCCGGTGCGCATCGGTGAGCCGGGCAAGGGCGGGCGCCAGTACCTGGTGAGCAACGGCCAGTTGCAGGATTTCCGCGCCATCATCGCCGACCTCGACTGGGTGCCCGGCAAGCCGGTGACCCTGAGTCTGGAGGCCGCCGAGGCGCTGGGTGTGGGTGAAGGCGTGAGCGTGCGCCTGGTTGCGGTTTGATGCGTCAACCCTGCTCCCGCCGGGAGAAGGTGGCCCGCAGGGCCGGATTAGGGCCTTTCCCTCACCCTTGGCCCCGAGTGGGGCGAGAATTCTGGAGGCAATATGATTGTTCGTCCCGTCCGTAGCGCCGATCTGTCGGCGCTGATCGACCTGGCCCGCAGCACCGGCACCGGCCTGACCACCCTGCCGGCCAACGAGGAGCGCCTGTCGCACCGGGTCGGCTGGGCGGAGAAGACCTTCCGTGGCGAGGCCGAACGCGCCGACGCCGACTACCTGTTCGTGATGGAAGACGACGACGGCAAGGTCGTCGGCATCTCCGCCGTGGCCGGCGCTGTCGGCCTGCGCGAGCCCTGGTACAACTACCGGGTCGGCCTCACCGTCAGCGCCTCGCAGGAGCTGAAGATCCACCGCGAGATCCCCACCCTGTTCCTGGCCAACGACCTGACCGGCAATTCCGAGCTGTGCTCGCTGTTCCTGCACGCCGGTTACCGCAGCGGGCTCAACGGCCGCCTGCTGTCCAAGGCGCGTTTCCTGTTCATGGCCGAGTTCCGCGAGCTGTTCGGCAACAAGGTGATCGCCGAGATGCGCGGCATGTCCGACGAGAGTGGTCGTTCGCCGTTCTGGGAGAGCCTGGGTCGGCACTTCTTCAAGATGGAATTCAGCCAGGCTGACTACCTCACCGGCGTGGGCAACAAGGCGTTCATCGCCGAACTGATGCCCAAGTTCCCGCTCTACACCTGCTTCCTCTCCGAGGAGGCGCGCGCCGTGATCGGCCGCGTGCACCCGGACACCGAACCGGCGCTGGCCATGCTCAAGGGCGAAGGATTCAGCTACCAGGGCTATGTCGACATCTTCGACGCAGGCCCGGCCATCGAGGTGGAAACCGACAAGATCCGCGCCGTGCGCGACAGCCAGACCCTGGTGCTGGCCGTCGGTACTCCGGGCGACGACGCCATTCCCTACCTGATTCACAACCGCAAGCGCGAAGACTGCCGCATCACCGCCGCGCCGGCGCGTGCCGCCGCCGGCACCCTGGTGGTCGATCCGCTGACCGCCAAGCGCCTGCAGCTGAGCGCAGGCGCCCAGGTGCGCGCCGTGCCGCTGTCGGCCAAGGAGAGCAAGCAATGACCACTCATTACATCGCCGGCCAGTGGCTGGCCGGGCAGGGCGAGGCCTTCGATTCGCTCAATCCGGTGACCCAGGAAGCCGTGTGGAGCGGCCAGAGCGCTACTGCCGTGCAGGTTGAGCAGGCCGTTGCCGCCGCTCGTGCCGCGTTCCCGGCCTGGGCGCGCCGCCCGCTGGAAGAGCGCATTGCCGTCCTCGAACAGTTTGCCGCCACCCTCAAGGCGCACAGTGACGAACTGGCCCGTACCATTGGCGAGGAAACCGGCAAGCCGCTGTGGGAGTCCGCCACCGAGGTGACCAGCATGGTCAACAAGGTCGCCATCTCCGTGCAGAGCTACCGCGAGCGTACCGGCGAGAAGAGCGGCCCGCTGGCCGACGCCACCGCCGTGCTGCGCCACAAGCCGCATGGCGTAGTCGCCGTGTTTGGTCCTTACAACTTCCCCGGTCACCTGCCCAACGGCCACATCGTGCCGGCGCTGCTGGCCGGCAATGCGGTGGTGTTCAAGCCCAGCGAGCTGACCCCCAAGGTTGCCGAACTGACCGTGAAGTGCTGGATTGAGGCCGGTCTGCCTGCCGGCGTGCTCAATCTGGTGCAGGGCGCCCGCGAAACCGGTGTGGCCCTGGCTGCCAGCACCGGCATCGACGGGCTGTTCTTCACCGGCTCCAGCCGCACCGGCAACCTGCTGCACAGCCAGTTCGCCGGCCGCCCGGACAAGATCCTGGCGCTGGAGATGGGCGGCAACAACCCGCTGGTGGTGGAGGAGGTCAAGGACGTCGATGCCGCCGTCTACACCATCATCCAGTCCGCCTTCATTTCCGCCGGCCAGCGCTGCACCTGTGCCCGTCGCCTGCTGGTGCCGGTCGGTGCCTGGGGCGATGCCCTGCTGGCGCGCCTGGTGGCGGTGGCCTCGAGCCTCAAGGTCGGCGCCTTCGACGAGCAGCCGGCGCCCTTCATGGGCTCGGTGATTTCCCTGGCCGCGGCCGAGCATCTGCTCAAGGCCCAGCGCCACCTGGTCGACAAGGGCGCCGAGGTGCTGCTGGAGATGATCCAGCCGGTGCCGAATGCCGCGCTGCTGACCCCCGGCATTCTCGACGTGACCCAGGTGGCCGAGCGTATCGACGAAGAGTTCTTCGGCCCGCTGCTGCAGGTGATCCGCTATGACGGCTTCGATGCCGCCATCGCCGAAGCCAACAACACCCAGTACGGTCTGGCCGCCGGCCTGCTGTCCGAGTCCGCCGAGCGCTACCAGCAGTTCCTGATCGAGTGCCGCGCCGGCATCGTCAACTGGAACAAGCAGCTGACCGGCGCCGCCAGCAGCGCGCCGTTCGGCGGCGTAGGCGCCTCCGGCAACCATCGCGCCAGCGCCTACTATGCCGCCGATTACTGCGCCTACCCGGTCGCCTCGCTGGAAAGTGAAACCCTGAGCCTGCCCGCCACCCTGACCCCGGGAGTGAGTCTGTGATGTCCGCCTATGAAATGAACTTCGACGGCCTGGTCGGCCCGACCCACAACTACGGTGGCCTGTCCTACGGCAACGTGGCGTCGCAGAGCAACAGCCAGGCGGTGTCCAGCCCGAAGGAAGCGGCCAAGCAGGGCCTGGGCAAGATGAAGGCGCTGATGGACATGGGCTTCAAGCAGGGCGTGTTCGCCCCGCAGGAACGCCAGGACGTCGCCGCCCTGCGCAGCCTGGGCTTTACCGGCACTGATGCCGAGGTGATCGCCCGGGCCGCCAAGGAAGCCATGCCGCTGCTGGCTGCGTGCAGCTCCGCCTCCAGCATGTGGACCGCCAACTCCTGCACCGTCAGCCCCAGTGCCGACACCGCGGATGGTCGCGTGCACTTCACCGCTGCCAATCTCAACTGCAAGTTCCACCGCTCGATCGAACATCCGACCACCAGCCGCGTACTGCGTGCCATGTTCAACAACGACGAGCACTTCGCTCACCACGCTGCGCTGCCGGCGGTGAGCCAGTTCGGCGACGAGGGCGCGGCCAATCACACGCGCTTCTGCAAGAGCTACGGCGAGGCCGGCGTGGAGTTCTTCGTGTTCGGCCGCAGTGCCTTCGACAGCCGCTTCCCGGCGCCGCAGCGCTACCCGGCGCGGCAGACCCTGGAAGCCTGCCAGGCGGTGGCCCGCCTGCACGGCCTGGGTGACGAGGGCGTGGTCTATGCCCAGCAGAACCCGGCGGTGATCGATCAGGGCGTGTTCCACAACGACGTGATCTCTGTGGGCAACGGCGAGGTGCTGTTCTACCACCAGGACGCTTTCCTCGACACCGACAAGGTACTAGTCGAACTGGGCGACAAGCTGGCTCGTCGCGGCGGCAACTTCCAGGCCGTGCGCGTACCGGCCAGCGCGGTGAGCGTGGAGGACGCGGTCAAGTCATACCTGTTCAACAGCCAGCTGCTGACCCGCGCCGACGGCAGCATGCTGCTGATCGTGCCGGAGGAGTGCCGCAACAACGCCAACGTGTGGAACTACCTGAGCGAGCTGACCCGCGGCAATGGCCCGATCCGCGAAGTGAAGGTGTTCGACCTCAAGCAGAGCATGCAGAACGGCGGTGGCCCAGCCTGCCTGCGCCTGCGCGTGGCGCTCAAGGAGCACGAGCTGGCGGCAGTGAATCCGGGCGTGGTGATGACCCCCGAGCTGTTCACCACTCTCAACGCCTGGGTCGACAAGCACTACCGTGACCGCCTGGCGGAAAGCGACCTGGCCGACCCGCAACTGCTGATCGAATGCCGCACGGCATTGGATGAATTGACGCAGATCCTTAAACTGGGCTCCGTCTACCCTTTCCAACTCGCCTGAGAGCACTGAAACATGTCCGACGCCCTGCAACTGATCCTCGAAGACTCCGACGGCACCCAGCTGGAGACCTCCTGCACCCGCTTCGCTGTCGTCTGGCAGGGCAAGGAAGTTTGGATCCAGGCGGTCGGCGACCAGCTGCTGATCGGCGTGGACGTGGAGGAGGGCGATACCGAGTACGCCAACCTGCTGCTGCGCCCGCAGGCCACCAACCTGGTCGGCCTGCAGCTGGAAATGGAACCGGCGGGTCTCGCCGGTGACGACGAGGATCATGTGCACGGTCCCGACTGCAATCACTGAGCCCGACTGAGGTAATCCCATGCTCGCCCTCGGCAAACTGCTCGAACTCACCCTGGCCGGCCGCGAGCCGACCGAGAAGATTCAGCTGACCCGCGAGGGCGCGCGCCTGCACTGGCTGGGCGAGGGTGTGCTGGAAGTGACGCCCACCACCCAGGATGACAGCGGTCTCGACCTACTGCTGTCGGCCGGTATCCATGGCAACGAGACGGCGCCGATCGAGCTGCTAGACCGCCTGTTGCAGGCCATCGCCTCAGGCCAGCTGCTGCCCAGGGCGCGCATCCTGTTCCTGCTCGGCAACCCCGAGGCCATGCGCCGTGGCGAGCGTTTCGTGGAGCAGGACATCAACCGCCTGTTCGATGGCCGCCATGAGCAGAGCAGTGGCTTCGAGGCGCTGCGCGCCAATGAACTGGAGCGCTTCGCGGCCGCCTTCTTCAGCAAGGAAGGCCGGGCGCGCCTGCATTATGACCTGCACACGGCGATCCGCGGCTCGAAGATCGAGCAGTTCGCCCTCTATCCCTACGTCGAAGGCCGCGAACATTCGCGTGCCGAGCTGGCGCGCCTGCGTGCCGCCGGTATCGACGCCGTACTGCTGCAGCGCAAGACCGGCATCACGTTCAGCTCCTACACCTACGCGCGCCTGGGCGCCGAGGCTTTCACCCTGGAGCTGGGCAAGGCGCGCCCCTTCGGCCAGAACCAGCAGGTCAACCTCGATCTGCTGGAGAAGCGCCTGCGCGAGCTGGTGGAGAATTGCGAGCCTCAGGCCGACTCGCTGGACGGCATGCAGCTATTTGCCGTGTCGCGCGAGGTGATCAAGCACAGCGATGCCTTCAAGCTGCACCTGCCGGCCGACATCGAGAACTTCACCGAGCTGGAGCAGGGGTTCCTGCTGGCCGAGGACATCGCCGGTACCCGCTGGCTGGTGGAGGAGGAGGGCGCGCGCATCATCTTCCCCAATCCCAAGGTCAAGAACGGCCTGCGCGCCGGCATCCTGATCGTCCCTACCTCACTCTGACACGGCTCTGCGTGGCGGATTCGGGTCACAAGGTGGCCCGATAGAGGCTTTCTATCCAAATTCCCCGCAAACGGGCTGTCCCTGCAGCGCCGGGCCGATATAATGCGGCCCTTTGCCGGCGTTTGCCGTGCTGTCGTTTGCCTGGATGAAATCAATGAAAAGCGCAGAAATCCGTGAAGCCTTCCTCCGCTTCTTCGAAGAGAAGGGGCACACCCGCGTCGCCTCCAGTTCGCTGATCCCCGCGAACGACCCGACCCTGTTGTTCACCAACGCCGGCATGAACCAGTTCAAGGACTGCTTCCTGGGCCTGGAGAAGCGTGCCTACACCCGCGCTACCACCAGCCAGAAGTGTGTGCGCGCCGGCGGCAAGCACAACGACCTGGAAAACGTCGGCTACACCGCGCGCCACCACACTTTCTTCGAAATGCTGGGCAACTTCAGCTTCGGCGACTATTTCAAGCGCGACGCCATCACCTACGCCTGGGAATTCCTGACCAGCGAAAAGTGGCTGAACCTGCCGAAGGAAAAGCTCTGGGTCACCGTCTACGCCACCGACGACGAGGCCTATGACATCTGGACCCAGGAAGTCGGCATCCCGGCCGAGCGCATGGTGCGCATCGGTGACAACAAGGGCGCGCCGTACGCCTCCGACAACTTCTGGGCCATGGGTGATACCGGCCCATGCGGCCCCTGCACCGAGATCTTCTACGACCACGGCGAGCACATCTGGGGCGGCCCGCCCGGCTCTCCGGAGGAAGATGGCGACCGCTACATCGAGATCTGGAACAACGTGTTCATGCAGTTCAACCGTACCGCGGACGGCGTGCTGCACCCGCTGCCGGCGCCGAGCGTGGACACCGGCATGGGCCTGGAGCGCATCAGCGCGGTACTGCAGCACGTCAACTCGAACTACGAGATCGACCTGTTCCAGAGCCTGCTGAATGCCGCGGCCAAGGCCATCGGCTGCGCCAACGAAGGCCAGGCTTCGCTGAAAGTCGTCGCCGACCACATCCGCTCCTGCGGCTTCCTGATCGCCGACGGTGTGACCCCGTCCAATGAAGGCCGTGGCTACGTGCTGCGCCGCATCATCCGCCGCGCCTGCCGCCACGGTAACAAGCTGGGCGCCAAGGGCAGCTTCTTCTACCAGATCGTCGCCGCGCTGGTGGCCGAGATGGGTGAAGCCTTCCCCGAACTGAAACAGCAGCAGGCGCACATCGAGCGCGTGCTGAAGACCGAAGAAGAGCAGTTCGCCAAGACCCTGGAGCAGGGCCTGAAGATCCTCGAGCAGGACCTGGCCGAACTCAAGGGCAGCGTCATTCCTGGTGACGTGGTGTTCAAGCTGTATGACACCTACGGCTTCCCGGTCGACCTGACCGGCGACATCGCCCGCGAGCGTGAACTGACCCTCGATGAAGAAGGCTTCGAGCGCGAGATGGAGGCCCAGCGCGAGCGCGCCCGTTCCGCCAGCTCCTTCGGCATGGACTACAACAGCCTGGTCAAGGTCGACAGCGACACCGTCTTCCTCGGCTACCAGGGCACCAGCGGCAGCGGCAAGATCGTCGCCCTGTTCAAGGCCGGCGCCGCCGTCGACAGCCTCGCCGAGGGCGAGGAGGGTGTGGTGGTGCTGGATCAGACCCCGTTCTACGCCGAGTCCGGTGGCCAGGTCGGTGATTGCGGCTTCCTGGAAAGCGCCGGTGTGCGCTTCGACGTGCGCGATACCACCAAGGCTGGCGGCGCCTTCCTGCACCACGGCGTGGTGGCCAAGGGCGGCCTGTCCGTCGGCACTTTGCTGAAAGCCGAAGTCGACGCCTCGGTGCGCCAGGCCACTGCGCTGAACCACTCGGCCACCCACCTGCTGCACGCCGCGCTGCGCCAGGTGCTGGGCGAGCACGTGCAGCAGAAGGGCTCGCTGGTCGATAGCCAGCGCCTGCGCTTCGACTTCAGCCACTTCGAGGCGATCAAGCCCGAGCAGCTGAAAGCGCTGGAAGAGCTGGTCAACGCCGAGATTCGCAAGAACTCCGCGGTCGAGACCGAAGAAACCGATATCGAGACCGCCAAGGCCAAGGGCGCCATGGCGCTGTTCGGCGAGAAATACGGCGATGACGTGCGCGTGCTGACCATGGGTGGCGGTTTCTCCGTCGAGCTGTGCGGCGGTACCCATGTCTCGCGTACCGGCGACATCGGCCTGTTCAAGATCACCAGCGAAGGCGGTGTGGCCGCCGGCGTGCGTCGTATCGAGGGCGTTACCGGCGCTGCTGCGCTGGCCTGGCTGAACGGCGCGGAAGAGCAGCTGAAAGAAGCGGCCGTGCTGGTCAAGGGCAGCCGCGACAACGTGCTGGACAAGCTGTCCGGCCTGATCGAGCGCAACCGCCAGTTGGAGAAGGAGCTGGAGCAGCTCAAGGCCAAGGCCGCCAGCGCCGCCGGCAACGACTTGGCCGGTTCGGCCGTGGACGTCAAGGGCGTCAAAGTGCTGGCCGCGCGTCTCGACGGTCTGGACGGCAAGGCCCTGCTGGCCATGGTCGACCAACTGAAGAACAAGCTCGGCAGTGCGGTGATCCTGCTCGGTGGCGTATTCGAGGACAAGGTGGTGCTGGTTGCTGGCGTCACCCAGGACCTGACCGCCAAGCTCAAGGCCGGCGACCTGATGCGTCAAGCTGCCGCCGCCGTGGGTGGCAAGGGCGGTGGTCGCCCGGACATGGCCCAGGGCGGTGGCGTCGATGCCGGCAAGCTGGACGAGGCGCTGGCACTGGCGGCGACCTTCGTCGAACAAGGCGCCTAAAGGCAGCGAAACCAGGGCCCGCAGTGCGTCCGGCGGGCCTTGGCAGTGTGACCCGATGCGGGTTTAATGGGCGCCCTTCGAGGAATCAGGCGGCTTTTTGACATGGCTTTGATCGTACAGAAGTTTGGGGGCACCTCAGTCGGCACCGTGGAGCGTATCCAGCAGGTGGCCGAGAAGGTGAAGAAATTCCGCGAGCGCGGCGACGACATCGTCGTCGTGGTTTCCGCCATGAGCGGCGAGACCAATCGTCTGATCGACCTGGCCAAGCAGGTCAGCGACGGCCAGCCGGTTCCGCGCGAGCTGGACGTGATGGTCTCCACCGGCGAGCAGGTAACCATCGCCCTGCTGGCCATGGCCCTGATCCAGCGCGGCGTGCCGGCGGTGTCCTACACCGGTAACCAGGTGCGCATCCTCACCGACAGTGCGCACACCAAGGCGCGCATCCTGCAGATCGACGACCAGAAGATCCGTGCCGACCTCAAGGCCGGTAAGGTCGTGGTGGTTGCCGGCTTCCAGGGCGTGGACGAGCAAGGCAATATCACCACGCTCGGTCGTGGCGGCTCCGACACCACTGGCGTGGCCCTGGCCGCAGCGCTGAAAGCCGACGAGTGCCAGATCTACACCGACGTCGATGGCGTCTACACCACCGATCCTCGCGTGGTGGCCAAGGCCCAGCGCCTGGACAAGATCACCTTCGAGGAGATGCTGGAAATGGCCAGCCTCGGCTCCAAGGTCCTGCAGATCCGCTCGGTGGAGTTCGCCGGCAAGTACAACGTCCCGCTGCGCGTGCTGCACAGCTTCCAGGAGGGTCCGGGCACCCTCATTACCCTTGATGAAGAGGAATCCATGGAACAGCCGATCATCTCCGGCATCGCCTTCAATCGCGACGAAGCCAAGCTGACCATCCGTGGCGTACCGGATATCCCCGGCGTGGCCTTCAAGATCCTCGGCCCGATCAGCGCCGCGAACATCGAAGTGGACATGATCGTGCAGAACGTGGCGCACGATAACACCACCGACTTCACCTTCACCGTGCACCGCAACGACTACAACAACGCCATGGGCGTGTTGGAGAACACCGCGCGCGAGCTGGGTGCTCGCGAGGTAATCGGCGACACCAATATCGCCAAGGTCTCCATCGTGGGTGTCGGCATGCGTTCGCACGCCGGTGTCGCCAGCCGCATGTTCGAGGCGCTGGCCAAGGAAACCATCAATATCCAGATGATCTCCACCTCCGAGATCAAGGTCTCCGTGGTCATCGAAGAGAAGTACCTGGAGCTGGCCGTGCGCGCGCTGCACACCGCCTTCGATCTGGACGCTCCGGCCCGACAGGCCGAGTGATGCTCTACCTGAAAGGCGCGGCGATCCGCGCCTTTCGTTTTTTTGGTCGGTTTGGCGAGGAACTTTCCTTTTGTCCGGGCTGGTCAATACTTGGGTGAAGGCGTCGCACTTGATATGCGCGGGGCTGCCACCATTTTATTTCTGCAGACTGTTGTCCCGTAATTGAATCCGTAAGGAGAAAGGAATGCTGATTCTGACTCGCCGGGTCGGAGAGACCCTGATGGTGGGTGATGATGTCACCGTCACCGTGTTGGGCGTGAAAGGTAATCAGGTGCGCATTGGCGTCAATGCTCCCAAGGAAGTCGCCGTGCACCGCGAAGAGATTTACCAGCGCATCCAGAAAGAGAAGGGCGACGAACCAAGCCACTAATTTTTCTCGAAATTTTGTCTTTGCAAACGGGGAAAACATGGTTATCATGCGCCCCGTGTTGCGGAGAGGTGGCCGAGTGGCCGAAGGCGCTCCCCTGCTAAGGGAGTACACCTCAAAAGGGTGTCGGGGGTTCGAATCCCCCCTTCTCCGCCATATTCACAACCTTGGTTGTGTTTGCGCTAAGTCCGATAAGTTATTGAAATTATTCGGAAAAGTGCTTGACCTGATGGTTAAGATCACTAAAATGCGCAACCCACGCACTCATAGCTCAGCTGGATAGAGTACCCGGCTACGAACCGGGCGGTCGGAGGTTCGAATCCTCCTGAGTGCGCCATTTTGGAATGGCTTGCAGCGATGCAGGCCATTTTGTTTCAACCAGCGGTGAACTGGTCTAAAAGCGCCACACGCACTCATAGCTCAGCTGGATAGAGTACCCGGCTACGAACCGGGCGGTCGGAGGTTCGAATCCTCCTGAGTGCGCCATACAGCAAAAGGCTCGCAGCGATGCGGGCCTTTTGTCTTTTCAGCGTTTGCCTTTTTTCTTCACGCAGCCGTATTCGTCGAAGTTCACCTGGCGTTTGTTGCCCTTGTCGTCGGCATAGTGATAGCGGGTCTGGCCGTCGTTGGTGGTGATCTTGTCAGGCTTGCCGAGCGCGCTCTCCACGTCGCGCTGGGTCATCCCGCTGCGGATCTGCTGGCGAATCACGGCGCGGCGCCGTTCGCTGCTGCTGAGTTGGTTGCCGCAGCCGTCCTGCTTGGTGCCGACTACGACCAACTGTTCATCCTTCTCTTTGCTCTTGGCCTTGCTGCGCGGCTTCTTGGTCTTGGCCAGGGGCACGGCCTTGCCTTTGCCGGGCGTGGGGTTGTGGGCTTCCTGCAGATCCTGGCTGGCGCTGTCCGGGCAGCCATGCAGTGTGTAGGTGATGTGGCCTTTGCTGTCTTCGCAGCGGAAGACCGTGGAGGCGGATGCCGGGGCGGAAGGGTAGAGCAGAAGTGCGCAAATTCCTGCGCAGATTGAGCGCTGCATGATTCGTCCTCCTTGACGAGTGCCATTGCAGCCTAGTCCCGCTTTTCGATGTTGCCAGCGTGTCTTGTGATCTGACGCATGCGTCGGAAAAGCAGGTTGTGTGCTGGTCTAAGAAAATAGCGCAAGCGCTTGTTCTAGGCTCGATTTTGTCGCGCCGAAACAGGTCGCGGTGCTATCATTGTCGTGTCAGCCCCGCCGGGGCTTGTGGATAACCACCATGGACTTACCCAGTAGTTACTCAAATTTCCTTTCGCCCGATCTGATCGATTGAGCCCCGCGGCGCGCCCTGCTGCTGGGGTGGAGCGTGCCGTATGACTGAAGTAGAAGCCAAAAAGCCGCAAGAGAGCCTGCAGGATCGCCTCGCACAGGTGGTCGATCTGTTGCATCGCCATAAGCTTGTGGAGGGCCTGACTCACCGCCAGGAAGGCCTGCACCGTGACCTGGTGGAAAACCTGGTCCATCGCCAGAACCTCGCTGAGCTGCAGCGCAAGCTCGATGAGCTGCACTCCGCCGACGTTGCCCATATTCTCGAAGCCCTTCCGCTGGCTGATCGCCTGACCGTCTGGCAACTGGTCAAGGCCGAGCGTGACGGTGACATCCTCCTCGAAGTGTCCGATGCGGTCCGTGAGTCGCTGATCGCGGACATGGATGACCATGAAATCCTCGCTGCGGCCAAGGAGATGGATGCGGATGAGCTGGCGGACCTGGCGCCGGAGTTGCCGCGTGACGTGGTGCTCGAACTCATGGAGTCGCTCGACGCACAGCAGCGTGAGCGCGTGCGTTCGGCGCTGTCCTACGAGGATGACCAGGTCGGCGCGCTGATGGACTTCGAGATGGTCACCATTCGCGAGGACGTCAGTCTGGAGGTGGTGCTGCGCTATCTGCGCCGCCTCAAGGAGCTGCCGGGGCACACCGACAAGCTGTTCGTGGTCGACTATGACGGCGTGCTCAAGGGTGTCCTGCCAATCAAGCGTCTGCTGGTCAACGACCCCGACAAACAGGTCGGTGAGGTGATGGCCAGTGATCCGGTGAGTTTCCAGCCCGGCGAAGACGCTCACGACGCGGCGCAGGCCTTCGAGCGCTATGACCTGATTTCCGCGCCGGTCGTGGATGGAGAGGGGCGGCTGATTGGTCGTCTGACCATCGACGAGATGGTCGACCTGATCCGTGAAGAGAGCGAGAGCGAAGTGCTCAACATGGCCGGTCTGCGCGAGGAAGAGGATATCTTCGCCTCCGTGTGGAAGTCGGTTGGCAACCGCTGGGCGTGGCTGGCCATCAACCTGATCACGGCCTTTATCGCTTCTCGGGTGATTGGTCTGTTCGAGGGTTCCATCGAAAAACTGGTGGCGTTGGCCGCCCTGATGCCGATCGTGGCGGGTATCGGTGGTAACTCGGGCAACCAGACCATCACCATGATCGTGCGTGCCCTGGCACTGGATCAGGTCAGCACCGGCAACACCTCGCGTCTGATGCGCAAGGAGCTGGGGGTGGCGCTGATCAATGGTGTGCTCTGGGGGGGGGTGATCGGTGTAGTTGCCTACCTGCTGTATGGCAGCTGGTCGCTCGGCCTGGTGATGACCGGGGCCATGACGCTCAACCTGCTGCTGGCGGCGCTCATGGGGGTTTTGATTCCCATGACGCTGATGCGTATGGGGCGAGATCCTGCGATGGGCGCCAGCGTGATGATCACCGCGATGACCGACAGCGGTGGTTTCTTCATCTTCCTGGGGCTCGCGACGCTGTTCCTGCTCTGATCAATGGGCACAAAAAAGCCGGCGTGAGCCGGCTTTTTCTTGGGTGGAGCGATCAGGCCTCGTCGGCGGCCATCTCGGCATCGTGGGCGATCAGGGAGACCAAGGCGTTCTGCTGGCGGCGCGACAGCTGACGAAAGCGCTGCAGCAGCTCGCGTTCGTGCAGGGATAGCTCGGGGCTGTCCAGGCGCAGATTCAAGTCATCGCCCAGAGAGTCTTCCTGGATCAGACTCTGCTCCAGGCGAGCGATGATCTCCGAGTTCATGCTGCGGTGATGATTACGCGCCACGTCGGCGATGCGTTCACGCATACCGTCGGGCAGGCGGACTACAAGCTTGTCAGCCGTACGGCTGGAATAGATGGCCTGTTTCATAGGGCGTATACATTAAACCGGTTAGTTCAGGAAAGCGATGCTGGCATTCAGCTATTGATTGTCGCTGCTTTGACCTTGATAGGCACTAGCCGTTCAGCCGGGATCTGCATCGGATTTTTTGGGGCGCCGGACAACTAATTGACGCCAATTACATGTCGAAGTGTGGCCCTAGTAGCGGCGCATTGCCAGCACCAGTTGTCCGAAATGCGTACAGATAGGCAAAAGCAGTCGCGTTTATTGGCGTGCTGTACTCTGTAATGCCCATTCTAGAGCCTTCTCGCCGGTTTTTGCGATTTTCCATTGGTGGCCAGAAAAGGGCTGCGCGGTCGTGGTCGCCGCAAATGAATGGGTAGTCGATTCCATGCTGCGAATGGCATGACAAATGCGCGACCGACCGTTAACATGCCGCCCCGTTGTGTGTCCCAGTAGCTCAATCGGATAGAGCATCCCCCTCCTAAGGGGAAGGTTGGAGGTTCGACCCCTCTCTGGGACGCCAGAATGTCAAAAGCCCGCAGCCGTTCAGGCATGCGGGCTTTTTTATGGGCGTATAAACGAAAAAACCGGCCTATGGCCGGTTTTTCTGATCGACTTTCGTCGATTCGGGATTTGGTCGGAGCGACTGGATTCGAACCAGCGACCTTCTCGTCCCGAACGAGACGCGCTACCAAGCTGCGCTACGCTCCGAAGATGGCGCGCATTTTACCGAAAAAGTTTTGCTGCACAAGGGGTTAGCTGAAAAGATTTTTTGCCCCGCATCCCTGTGGGGCGCTGCATCAGAGTTCCTTGACGGTAATCACCTGATCCTTGTTGATCTTCGCGGGTTTGCCGTCGAGCTGTTCGAACTCGTAGAAGCCCGAGTCCTCATCGAATGCGGGGGTGTCCACGGTCTGAATCTGGCTGCCATCGTTGAGGGTGATCACGCTCGGGGTCGAGCAGGCGGTGAGGGCGAAGAAGCCGAGGCTGGCGAAGAGGGTGGGCAATTTCCGTCGATTCATGGGTAACTCCTTGATGTACGAGTGAGTACCGTTGGTCTGACGGAATCCTGTGGCTCAAGTTCAACCCGTTGTGGTTTTTGACAGTAGCTGGGGGGTGTTCAGATTGGCCAGGCGTGGGTCGTCTACGGCGCAGCAGCAGGCTCGCGCATCCAGGCGCAGCAGGGTGCGCAGAGGGCTGCGTTCACCTTTTTGCCACTCCGCCTGCAGCCGTCCGAGTGCAGTCCTCGGCAGCAGGCAGAACATGGGCTGCCACTGCTCGCCCTGCTGCACCATTACCGGGGTTGTCGTGTCGTCGCCTGCCGTTTCGCGCAACGCCTGCAGCAGTGCGTGATCAATCAGCGGGGCGTCGCAGGGCAGCACCAAAAGCCAGTCATGGCGGGCGACGGCGAGGCCGGCGAGGATGCCGGCCAGCGGGCCGGGGAAGTCGCTCTCGACATCGCTGACCAAACGGTCGGCGTAGGCCGCGTAGTGCTCGGCGTTGCGATTGCAGGAGATGATCAGGTCGTCGGTCAGGGGGCGTACCACCTCATGCAGGTGGGTAATCAGCGGCTGGCCGCGCCATGCGATCAGCCCCTTGTCCTGCCCGCCCATACGCTGGCCACGGCCACCGGCGAGCAGCAGGATGGAGCAGGGCGGCAGGTGCGGGCGGGTCATGGCGGACGCTCTGGTGCGGGGCCTGTGATATAACACCGGCCAGTTTTCGCCACAACCGGACCCTGCCATGAGCCACAAGGCCGAGGCGGCTTTCGTGCCGCTGAATATCGCCGTTCTTACCGTCAGCGATACCCGTACCCTGGACACCGACACCTCCGGCCAGCTGTTCGTCGAGCGCCTCAGCGCCGCCGGCCATCACCTGGCCGCGCGGGTGCTGCTCAAGGACGACCTGTACCGCATTCGCGCCCAGGTGGCGCAGTGGATCGCCGAGGACGAGGTGCAGGTGGTGCTGATTACCGGCGGCACCGGTTTTACCGGCCGCGACAGCACGCCCGAGGCGGTGGCCTGCCTGCTGGACAAGCAGGTGGATGGCTTCGGCGAGTACTTCCGGCAGATCTCGGTGGCCGATATCGGCACCTCAAGCATGCAGTCGCGCGCCCTGGCCGGCCTGGCCAACGGCACCCTGGTGTGCTGCCTGCCGGGCTCGACCAATGCCTGCCGCACCGCCTGGGACGGCATCCTCGGCGAGCAGCTGGACAATCGCCACCGGCCCTGCAACTTCGTCCCGCACTTGAAGCAGGCTGTGCCCTGCGAGAGCCGCGGATGAGCCTGCTGCCGGTCGAGGACGCACTGGGGCGCCTGCTGGCGCTGGCCGAGGCGGCGCCGATCGATGCGCGCGAGATCGTATCGCTGGCCGCTGCCGATGGACGTGTACTGGCCACCGATCTGGTCGCTGGCCTCGACCTGCCGCCCTGGCCCAACAGCGCCATGGATGGTTATGCCCTGCGTCTGGCCGACTGGCAGGGCGAGCCGCTAGCGGTGAGCCAGCGCATTCTTGCCGGCCAGGCACCGGAATCGCTGCAGCCGGGTAGCTGTGCGCGCATCTTTACCGGTGCGCCGCTGCCGGCGGGCGCTGACACGGTGGAAATGCAGGAGAACGCCGAGATTCTGGCCGATGGCCGCGTGCGTTTCCTTGAGCCGATCAAGGTCGGGCAGAACGTCCGCCCCCAGGGCCAGGAGACCCGTGCTGGTGAAGTGGTGCTGCCGGCCGGCACCCGTCTGGGGCCGGTCGAGCTGGGGCTGGCCGCCTCGCTTGGCTGTGCGGTGCTGGCGGTGCGACGCAGGCCGCGGGTGGCGGTGGTGTCGACCGGCGACGAACTGGTCGAGCCCGGTCAGGCGCTCGGCCCGGGGCAGATCTATAACAGCAACCGCAGCCTGCTGTGCGCCTGGTTGCAGCGCCTGGGCTGCGAGGTGCGCGACGCCGGCATCCTGCCGGACGATGCGCAGCGCACCCGCGAAGCCCTGGCGGCGCTGGGTGATGCCGATCTGATCCTTTCCACCGGTGGGGTATCGGTCGGCGAGGCCGATCACCTTGGCCAGGTGCTGCGCGAGGAGGGCGAGCTGGCGCTGTGGAAGCTGGCAATCAAGCCGGGCAAGCCGCTCACCTGTGGGCACTTCCGTGGTGTGCCGGTGCTCGGTCTGCCGGGCAATCCGGCCTCGACCCTGGTGACCTTCGCCCTGCTGGCCAGGCCCTACCTGCTGCGTCGCCTCGGCGTCCAGCGGGTCGCGCCATTGGCCTTCGAGGTGGCGGCCGGCTTCGTCTGGAGCAAGCCGGGCAAGCGCCGCGAGTACTTGCGCGCGCGCCTGGAAAACGGCCGCGCCGTGTTCTATCCAAACCAGAGTTCCGGCGTGCTGCGCAGCGCGGCCTGGGCCGATGGCCTGGTGGAGGTGCTGGAAGAGCGGAGCTATGCCGAAGGTGACACGCTGCGCTTTATTCCGCTGAGCGAAGTGCTCGGCTAGGGCGTCAGCTCAGAGCGGCGCACCCTTGCGCCGCTCGCGGTATTCACCCGGGGTCATGCCGGTCCAGGCCTTGAAGCTGCGGTGGAAGGAGCGCGACTCGGTAAAGCCGAGGTAGCTGGCGATGTCCTGGATCGCCAGGTCGCTGCGCAGCAGGTAGTGCTCGGCCAGCTCCTGGCGCAGCTGGTCGAGGATTTCCTGGTAGCTGGTGCCGGCCTGTTGCAGGTGGCGTTGCAGGGTGCGTACCGTCATGTGGAATTTCTCGGCGACCTTTTCCTTGCGCGGCAGGCCGTCCTTGAGCAGCAGGCGCAGGGCGTTCTTCACCCGTTGTGGCAGCGGCTCGTTGTCGTCCAGCCCGGCCATCATGGTCAGCGCGTGTTCTTCCAGGGTGCGCAGCAGGTTGGCGTCGGCCTGGCGCAGGGGGATGGCCAGGTAGTCCAGTGGTACCAGCAGGGCGTTGCAGGGCTGGCCGAAGCGCACCGGGCAGCCGAAGAAGGTCTCGTAATCCTCCTGTGGCGCCTCGGCGGGGCGCTCATGCTCCAGCCAGACCTCGCGGGGCGACCGGTCCATATCGGCGATCCAGCGCGCGTAGAGCATCCATGAGGCCAGCACGTTCTCGACCATATGGCGGCGGATGCCGGGGCTCTCGTGGCGGCAGTTCCAGATCAGCCGTACATGGTCGCCGGCCATTTCCAGGCGGCTGGTTCCCATGTCACCGACCAGTTTCTCGTAGGGCACGATGCGGCTCATGGCCTCACCCAGGGTCGCGCAGTTCATGGTGATGTAGCCAAGCACGCTCCAGGAGCCCGGCTGCACGTAGCGCGCCGAATGCAGGCCGAACAGCGGGTCGCCGGAGACCTGCATCAGGTACTGCAGCAGGCGTTCGTGGGCTTCGCTGGGGATGCGCCGGCCGTTGTCGGCCAGATCTTCGAGGGTCACGCCGGCGGCGTTGCGCGCAGCCTCCAGATCCAGGCCGAGGGCTTCGGCGTGGCGCAGGTACTTGAGCAGGGCGGGAACCGAGGTATAGCCGAGGGTCAGCATGGTTTTCTTGTTGTTCTGCTTGTCATGATTGGCGACAGCCGCTGGCCCGATCCGACAGTGACCGGCGCGGGCGGCTGGCTAGTATAGGCAGCCATCGAGAATGACCGGAATAGTGGGAGCACGCATGCGACGTTGGAATGGATGGGGCGACGAGGCCACCGTGGTGGAGCTGCCGGCGCATGGCGCGGCCTTCCTGGAACAGCGGGTCGGCGTGGGGCAGCGTCTGCCGGATGCCAGTCTGGAGCAGGTGCTGGCGCGGGTGCCCGAATCGCGCTTGGGCGTTCGCCATCCGCTGGTCAGCGTCGATGCCGAAGTGCGCGTGCGCCACGCCCGCGGGCAGAGCCTGCCGGACTGGCTGGCCATGCGTTCCGGTGAGTTCGGCGTGTTCCCCGACGGTGTCGCCCTGCCGGAAACCGCAGCGCAGATCCGCGAGCTGCTGGCCTGGGCCAGGGAGCAGGACGCCATCGTCATCCCCTACGGCGGCGGTACCTCGGTGGCCGGGCACATCAACCCGGTCGAGTCCGCCAAGCCGGTGCTGACCCTGTCGCTGGAGCGCATGACCCAGCTGCTCGACCTCGACGAGCAGAGCCAGATCGCCACCTTCGGCCCCGGCGCTAACGGCCCGCAAGTAGAGGCGCAGCTGCGCGCACGCGGCTACACCCTCGGCCACTTCCCGCAGTCCTGGGAGCTGTCCACCCTCGGTGGCTGGGTCGCCAGCCGCTCCAGCGGCCAGCAGTCGCTGCGCTACGGGCGCATCGAGCAACTGTTTGCCGGCGGCAAGGTCGAGACCTTCGCCGGCACCCTGGAGATCCCCACCTTCCCGGCCTCGGCTGCCGGACCGGATCTGCGCGAGCTGATCCTCGGCAGCGAGGGCCGCTTCGGCGTGATCTCCGAGGTGCGCGTGCGCGTGAGCAAACTGGCCGAGCAGGAGAAGTTCTTCGCCGTGTTCCTGCCCAGCTGGCAGCAGGCCCTGGCCGGAATCCGCGCCCTGGTCCAGGCACGCATCCCGCTATCCATGCTGCGCCTGTCCAACGCCATCGAGACCGAGACCCAGCTGGCCCTGGCCGGCCACCCCGAGCAGATCGCCCTGCTGGAGAAGTACCTGGCCCTGCGCGGCGCGCGCGCCGGCAAGTGCATGCTGACCTTCGGCGTCACCGGCAACCGCAGCCAGAATGCGCTGTCGGTGAAGCAGGCGAAAAAGCTGCTGAAGAGCTTTGGCGGCGTGTTCACCGGTACCCTGCTGGGCAAGAAATGGGCGGAGAACCGCTTCCGCTTCCCCTACCTGCGCCATGGCCTGTGGGAGGCCGGCTACGCGGTGGATACCCTGGAGACGGCCACCGACTGGAACAACGTCGACCACCTGCTGAACCAGGTCGAGGCCAGTCTGCGCCAGTGCCTGGCGGAGGAGGGCGAGCGTGTCCACGTGTTCACCCACCTGTCGCATGTCTACGGCCAGGGTTCGAGCATCTACACCACCTACGTGTTCCGTCCGGGCGACCGCTACGACGCGACCCTGGCGCGCTGGGCCAAGCTCAAGCAGGCCGCCAGCCGGACCATCGCCGCCAACCGCGGCACCATCAGTCACCAGCATGGCGTCGGTCGCGACCACGCGCCGTACCTGGCGGCGGAGAAGGGCGAGCTGGGCATGGCGGCGCTCAAGGCCATGGCGCAGCACTTCGATCCGGAGCGACGTCTGGCTCCGGGCGTGCTCTTGGATGACTGAGATGGCCTGGAACGCGGTCTGGCGTGAGGCGGCGCTGCCCGAGCTGGCAGCGCGCGACTGGGACCTGATCGTCGTCGGCGGCGGCATCAGCGGCGCCGGCATCCTGCGCGAGGCGGCGCGGCGCGGCTGGAGCTGCCTGCTGCTGGAGCAGCGCGATTTCGCCTGGGGCACCTCCAGCCGCTCGTCGAAGATGGTCCATGGCGGCCTGCGCTATATCGCCAAGGGCCAGCTGGGCCTGACCCGCGACTCGGTGCGCGAGCGCCAGCGCCTGCTCGGCGAGGCGCCTGGCCTGGTCGATGCGCTGCCGTTCCTGTTCCCCCACTACCGCGGCCAGTTCCCCGGCCCCCGGGTGTTCGGCGGCCTGCTCGGCGTGTACGACGCCCTGGCTGGCCAGCGCCTGCACCGCTATCACCCGGCCGCCGAGCTGCGCTACCTGGCGCCGGGGCTGAGCGATAAGGAGCTGCTCGGCGGCACCCTGTTCACCGATGCGGTCACCGATGACGCGCGCCTGGTCATGCGCGTGCTGGGTGAGGCGCGGGCCGAGGGCGGCGAGGCATTGAATGGCCTGCGCGTGGTCGAGCTGAGCCGCGATGGCGAACGGGTGAACGGCCTGGTCGCCGAGGACGGCGAAAGCGGCCGGCGCTTCAGCTTCCGCGCACGCGCCGTGGCCCAGGCCACCGGTGCCTGGGCTGACGAGCTGCGCCAGAAGATCGGCCTGGAGCATATCCGCCCGCTGCGCGGCAGCCACCTGCTGCTGCCGGCCTGGCGCCTGCCGGTGGCCCAGGCCATCAGCTTTATGCACCCCGAGGACCAGCGACCGGTGTTCGTCTTCCCCTGGGAGGGCGCCACGGTGATCGGCACCACCGACCTGGACCATGGCGAGGCGCTGAACCGCGATGCGCGGATCACGGAGGACGAGGTCGAGTATTTGCTGGCGGCCTGCGCCAGCGTGTTCCCGCATGCCAAGGTCGGTCGCGCCGACGTGCTGTCTACCTGGGCCGGCGTGCGCCCGGTGGTCAGCGAGGGCGAAAGCACCGGCAAGAAGCCGTCGGACGAGAAGCGCGAGCATGCCCTGTGGGTCGAGCCCGGCTGCGTGACTCTGGCCGGCGGCAAGCTGACCACCTTCCGCCTGCTGGCGCTCGAAGTGCTGCGCGCCTGTGCGCCGATGCTCGGACGCGAGGTGGCGGATGTGGGGCAGACGGTATTCCATGCCGCGCCGCCGGTGGCGCTGACCGGCCTGAGCCTGAGCCAACAGCGGCGCCTGGCCGGGCGCCATGGCCATGCGCTGCCGCGTCTGGCCGAGCTGATTGGCGAGCTGGGCAGCGAGTGCATCGGCGCCAGCACCACGCTGTGGGCCGAGCTGGCCCTGGCCTGTGACGACGAACTGGTGCTGCAACTGGACGACCTGCTGCTGCGCCGCACGCGCATCGGCCTGTTGCTGGCGGGCGGTGCTGCCGCCGAGCTGCCGCGCATCCGCGCCCTGTGCCAGCCGCGTCTGGGCTGGAGCGATGCGCGTTGGGAACAACAACAACAACGCTACCTGGCGCTATGGCGCCAGTGCTACAGCCTGCCGGGTGAATCTTCGTGAGCGAACAACGCTATTTGCTGGCCATCGACAACGGCACCCAGAGCGTGCGCGCGCTGCTCTTCGACCTGGCCGGCAATCTGGTCGGCAAGGGCAAGGTGGAGCTGGAACCCTACTATTCCGAGCACCCCGGCTGGGCCGAGCAGGACCCGGAGTACTACTGGCGCAGCCTCGGCGAGGCTTGTCGGCAGCTGTGGGCCAGCGTCGACATCGATAAAAGCCAGATTGCCGGCGTGTCGCTGACCACCCAGCGCGGCACCCTGATCAATGTCGACGCGGCCGGCCAGCCGCTGCGCCCGGCCATCCTCTGGCTCGACCAGCGCCGTGCCGATGTGGCGGGTCGCATCCAGGGACCTTGGGGCTGGCTGTTCAAGCTGATCCGCGAAGAGGAGACCATCGACTACTTCCGCAGCCAGGCCGAGGCCAACTGGATCGCCCAGCAGCAGCCGGATATCTGGGCGCGCACGCACAAGTTCCTGCTGCTGTCGGGCTTTCTCACCCACCGCCTGTGTGGCCGCTTCGCCGACTCGGTGGGCAGTTGCGTGGCCTACCTGCCGTTCGACTACAAGCGCCTGTGCTGGGCTAAGCCGAGCGACTGGAAGTGGCAGGCCATTCCGGTGCGCCCGGACATGCTGCCGGAGCTGGTCAAGCCGGGCGAGCGTATCGGCGCCATCAGCGCCGAGGCCAGCCTGCACACCGGCATTCCCGAGGGCCTGCCGCTGATCGCCGCCGCCTCGGACAAGGCCTGCGAGGTGATCGGCGCCGGCGGCGTGGAGCCAAGCACGGCCTGCCTGTCCTACGGCACCACGGCGACCATCAACACCACCCGCAGCCAGTATCTTGAGACCATCCCGCTGATCCCGCCGTACCCGGCGGCGATTCCCGACCACTACAACACCGAGGTCATGGTGTTTCGCGGCTTCTGGATGGTCAGCTGGTTCAAGGAGCAGTTCGGCCACGCCGAGCGCCAGCGCGGCCTGGAGCTGGGGGTGGAGGCCGAGACGCTGTTCGACGAGCTGGTGGAGAGCGTGCCGCCCGGTTCCATGGGCCTGATGCTGCAGCCGTTCTGGTCGCCGGGTATTCGCGAGCCGGGGCTGGAGGCCAAGGGCTCGATCATCGGCTTTGGCGATGTGCACACCCGTGCGCACCTGTATCGCGCCATCCTCGAGGGGCTGGCCTACGCGTTGCGCCAGGGCCGCGAGAAGATCGAGCAGCGTTCCGGCACGCGCATCGAGCGTTTGCGCATCTCCGGCGGGGGCTCGCAGAGCGATGCGGCCATGCAGCTGACCGCCGACATCTTCAACCTGCCGGCCGAGCGCCCGCACCTGTACGAGACTTCCGGCCTCGGCGCGGCCATTGACTGCGCCGTTGGCCTCGGTCTGCATCCTGACTTCCCCACGGCCATCGCCGCCATGACCCGCGTCGGTAAAGTGTTCCAGCCCAACCCACAGGCCGTGGCGGTGTACGAGCGCCTGTACCGCGAGGTCTATCTGCGCATGTACAGGCAGCTGAGGCCGCTGTACCGCAGCATTCGGGAGATCACTGGCTATCCCGCCTGAATGCATGTCTGCCCGCTTATACTGAGCCGATAGGCAAAGGAGGGGGCATGAGCGAGCGTAAGGCGATGCTGATCCTGCATGGCAAGCAGGCGCAGAACGAGGAGGTCCGTGCAGCCGTGATGGCGCTGCGCGAGCGGGGCTGGCAGCTGGTCGTGCGCCTGACCTGGGAAGGTGGCGATGCGGCGCGCCTGGTGCAGGAGGGGCTGGCCGCCGGCTATTCCACCCTGATCGCCGGGGGCGGCGATGGCACCTTGCGTGAGGTGGCTGAAGCACTCGCGCTGGCCGGCGCTCAGGCCAGCCTGGCATTGCTGCCGCTGGGGACCGCAAACGACTTCTGTCGCGCGGCCGGGGTCCCGCTGGTGCCGAGCGAGGCGCTGGCGCTGCTGGCGCGTCCGCCGGTGGCGGTCGACCTCGGTGAAGTGGACGGTCAGCTGTTTCTTAACATGGCCACTGGGGGTTTTGGCTCCAGGGTAACGGCCAACACGTCCGAGGAGCTCAAGAAGCTACTGGGCGGCGCCGCGTATTTCCTCACCGGGCTGACGCGGTTCTCCGAGGTGCATTCGTCCTATGGTCGCTTTCGCGGGCCAGGTTTCGAATGGGACGGTGATTTCCTCGCCCTGGGAATCGGTAATGGCCGTCAGGCAGGCGGTGGTCATGTGCTGTGCCCGCAGGCGTGCATCGATGACGGCTTGCTCGACATCTGTATCGTGCCGGCCCCCCAGGATGTGGTGGGCACCCTGGGTACCCTGCTCTCCGGAGGTGTTCTGGGGCTGGAGTCCGTGTCCCTGCGGGTCCGTCTGCCCTGGCTGGAGGTGGAGGCCCCGGAGGGATTGGACATCAATCTCGATGGCGAACCGATGGAGGGGCGACGCTTGCGTTTTGCCACGAGGTCGGGCGCCTTGCGCCTACACTTGCCGGAGGCCTCGCCGCTGCTCGGTCATGGCGCTGTTGGTGCGCCTGCGGCATGATGGCCTGAGGCCATGTGCTGCAGTTTCTTAACAAGTGGCCGATAGCAGCTAGACTCGAAGTAAATATGAGGAGCACTCGATGGCCAGCATTCTCGATACGGTGGACCAGCGCACCCAACTGGTGGGCGAGAATCGCCTGGAAATCCTCATGTTTCGTCTGGCTGGCCGGCAGCTGTTCGCCATCAACGTGTTCAAGGTGCAGGAAGTCCTGCAACTGCCCAAGCTGACGCTGATGCCGCACCGCCATCCCTATGTGTGTGGTGTGGTCAATCTGCGCGGCCAGACGCTGCCGGTGATCGATCTGTCGCAGGCCATCGGCATGCGTCCGCTGACGCCCAACCAGAACAGCACCATCATCGTCACCGAGTACAACCGCTCGGTGCAGGCCTTCCTGGTGGGTGGTGTGGACCGCATCATCAATCTGAACTGGGAGTCGGTCATGCCCCCGCCGGGTGGTGCCGGCCGTCAACACTATCTGACGGCCATCACCAAGGTGGACGATCAGATTGTCGAGGTCATCGACGTGGAGAAGGTGCTGGCGGAAATCGCACCGATGAGTACCAAGGTGTCCGAAGAGAAACTCGAGGATCCGCTGCTGGCCCAGGCTCGCGGGCGCGAAGTGCTGCTGGTGGATGATTCCGGAGTGGCCATGGGGCAGCTCAAGGAGACCATGGCGCAGCTGGAAATCCGTTCACATCAGGCGGGTGACGGACTGAAGGCGCTCAAGATGCTCAAGCTCTGGGTCGACTCGAATGTGGATGTGCCCAACAAGCTGCTGATGGTCATTACCGATGCCGAAATGCCGGAGATGGACGGGTACCGGCTGACCACTGAAATCCGCAATGACCCCAGGCTCAAGGATCTGTACGTGGTTCTGCACACCTCGCTTTCTGGCAGCTTCAACGAAGCGATGGTCAAGAAGGTTGGCTGTGACGACTTCCTTTCCAAATTCCAGCCGGACAAGCTGGTGGATGTGGTCCGCAAGCGGCTTGAGTTACTACAGCCTTAGGGCTGTGCTTGAGTTAGTGGAAAAGGCGCTTTATAAGCGCCTTTTCCATTGCCAGGAATGGCTGTCATGTTGCGACTTTCCGCGTTGTACCGTTACCCGATCAAATCCACGGCCGCCGATGTGCTGAGTGAGGCACGAGTGCGGCTGCAGGGTTTGGAGGGTGATCGACGCTGGATGCTGGTAGATCCAGTGACGGGTCGATTCCTGACCCAGCGTGCTCTGCCGCAGATGGGGCGTATCAGGGCTCACTGGCGCGAGGGCGGTTCGCTGACCCTGATGGTGCCCGGTATGGAACCGCTGGAGGTCAAGGTTCCCGAGGCTGACAGCGCGCTACGTGAAGTCACGGTCTGGAGCGACTGTCTGCAGGCCCCTGACGCTGGCGATGAGGCTGCGCTCTGGCTGGCTGCCGCGATTGGTCGGCCCTGCCGGCTGGTACACGTGCCTGAGTCTCGGGCTCGCCAGGTAGATGCCAACTACGCCCAGCCAGATGACCGGGTGGGTTTCGCCGATGGCTTCCCCCTGCTACTGATCGGCCAGTCCTCGCTGGACGACCTCTGTGCGCGCGTCGGACGCCCGCTGGAGATGCTGCGTTTTCGTCCCAACCTGGTGATCGAGGGCAGTGCGCCCTACGCCGAGGATGGCTGGAAGCGTATCCGCATTGGTGACCTCGAGTTCGAGGTGGCCAAGGGCTGCAGCCGCTGCATCCTCACCACCATCGATCCGCAGACCGGCGAGCGCAGTGCTGACCGCGAACCGCTGACCACGCTGAAGACCTATCGCGAGCGCGAGGGTGATGTGTATTTCGGCCAGAACCTGCTGCCGCGCGGTATCGGCGAGCTGCGCTTAGGCATGCCGGTGGAAGTGCTGAAGTAGTCTGAATTCCCGGCCTGCATGCGGGCTTCGGCGGCAGAAACAAAAAAGGGCGCCTACGGGCGCCCTTTTTTCTGAACCGGCTTCTCACTGGTCGTCGAAGAAGCGCTCATGCCAGTCCACCAGCTTCTGCGGCGAGCCCAGCTTCTGGCCGTAGATCACCGAGTAGGACAGCACGTTCTGCACGTACTGGCGGGTCTCGTCGAACGGAATGTTCTCCACCCACACGTCGAACGCCAGGTGGTCGGCGCCGCGCAGCCACTGGCGTACACGGCCGGGGCCGGCGTTGTAGGCGGCGGAGGCGAGCACCCGGTTGCCGTTGAACTGGCCGTGCACCTGGCTCAGGTAGGCGGCGCCGAGCTGGATGTTCTTCTCCGGCACTAGGGCCTGTTTGGGGTCGGCCAGCGGGATGCCGAACTTGCGTGCGGTCTCCTTGGCGGTGCCCGGCATCAGCTGCATCAGGCCCATGGCGCCGACCGGCGAGCGGGCGTCGGCCATGAAGGCGCTTTCCTGGCGGGTGATGGCGAACACCCAGCTGGAGTGCAGGCCGCGCAGCTTGGCCTGCTGGGTCAGGCTGCTCTTGTGTGCCATGGGGAAGCGGATGTCCAGGTCATCCCAGTACTGCGCCTGGCTGATGGTGCGGATGGCCGGGAAGTACCAGCCCTTGTCGTAGGCCAGCTTGGCCTGGGCGACCATTTCCTCGCGGCTGAACAGGCGGCTGACGTGGTACCACTCGCGGCGGCCATCGACGATCTGGCCGCGATCATGGAACTCCAGAGCGCGACGGATGCCCGCCGTGTTGCGCACTTTCTGCATCACCTGCGGTTTGATGGGCATCGGCTTGTGGTTGAGGCTGTAGGGCACCTCGATGCGGTCGGCGGCGAGGAAACCGTAGAAGTCGCGCTCCTTGGCCAGCGGCTGGTACAGGGCGATGGCTTGCTGGGCCTGGGGCTGAGCCAGTTGCAGGCTGCGCGCCTGCCAGTAGCGCCAGCGACTGGTGGTGGCCAGCGGGCTCGGCATGCGACTGGTCAGCTGGTAGGCCTCGTCCCAGCGGCCGTGGCGCAAAAGCAGGCGCGCACGCCATTCGGAGACGGTGTTGTCGCGCAGCTCCGGGTCGTACTGGGCCATGACCTTGAGCGCGCGGATATCGAAGCGCTTGGCCAGGGTCAGGCCGATCTCGCGGGCGATGGCGACCTTTTCCTCGGCGGAGAAGGGCAGTTTGCCGGCATAGACGTCCAGCAGGCTCAGGGCCTTTTCCGGATCCTGGCGTGCCAGGCGGCGCAGACCGAGGCCGGCGGCGTCGGCCATGTAGCGATCGGCCGGGGCGAAACGCGCGGTCTGGCTCATCATCTGCGGCTTCTGCGCGGCATCGAGCATCAGTTGGCCCTGCTTGCCGAGGTTGGGCAGACCCTTGATCAGGTAGCTGGCCAGGCCGTAGTTGCGCGCCTCGGCGGCCAGCTTGGCGCGCTGCCAGCGGCGATCCTCGCTGAGCTGGCCGTCGGCGCGCCAGGTGCTGAACAGGGTGTCGCAGGCCTCGGGCTGGGATTTGCCGACCAGCCACAGCTTCTCGGCGGCGACCCGGGCTTCGGCTTTCATGCCCTGTTTGTACAGGTACTGGCCATACAGGCAGTCCAGTTCGGTGAAGTTAAGCTTGGGGTCGTAGTGGTTGGCGAAGGTCTGCCACTCGCCGCGCTCGGCCAGCCAGCGCAGCCAGCGCAGTTTCATCCAGCCGGCCTGGGGCAGGTCGCCGTGCTCGGTGAGAAACGCCTCGATCTCGTCGTTGCTGGCCCATTTCAGGCGGGCAGTGAGCTCGTCGTAGGCCAGGTAGGGCTCCAGCGGATAGTCACGCAGGGCATTGGCGTAGCGCAGGTAAGGGCCCTTGTCGCCCTTGGCCAGGGCGCGCTTGGCTTCGTCATACATCTGCCGCTGCTGGGTCAGATTGGCGGCCTGAGCGCTGGCGAGGCCGAGGGAACAGGAAAGGAACGCGGAAAGCAGGCAGAACAGAGGGCGGCGCATGACACATCCGGACAGAGAAAACGAAATGGAGCTTTCGCCTAGCTTAGCCTGACTGGGCGGCAGAATGGCACCGCAGCGTGCGACAACGCGCCAGCATTGGGCCAGCTTAACTCGGTTAGAATGCGCGCCTGTTCACGAAGGTGGTAGTCATGACCCTGCTCAAGTTTTCCGATGTTTCCCTGGCCTACGGCGCCATGCCCCTGCTGGACGGGGTGTCCTGGCAGATAGCCCGGGGAGAGCGGGTGTGCATCATCGGCCGCAACGGTACCGGCAAGTCGAGCATGCTGCGCCTGGTCAAGGGCGAGCAGATGCCCGATGACGGCGAAATCTGGCGCGCGCCGGCGCTGAAGATCGGCGAGCTGCCGCAGGAGTTGCCGCGTGCCGACGAGCGTACGGTATTCGACGTGGTGGCCGAGGGCCTGGCCGGGGTCGGCGAGCTGCTGGCGCGCTATCACCACCTGAGCCAGAACATCCAGGGCGAGGATGACCTCAACCAGCTGATGCATGTCCAGCAGGAGCTGGAGGCGAAGGATGGCTGGCGCCTGCAACAGCTGGTCGACAGCACCCTGAGCCGCCTGCAGCTGCCGGCCGACAAGACCCTGGCCGAGCTATCCGGTGGCTGGCGTCGCCGCGTGCTGCTGGCCCAGGCGCTGGTCTCCGAACCGGACCTGCTGCTGCTCGATGAGCCGACCAACCACCTGGATATCGGCGCCATTGCCTGGCTGGAAGAGGCGCTGAAGGAGTTCACCGGCGCCGTGCTGTTCATCACTCACGACCGCTCCTTCCTGCAGAACCTGGCCACGCGCATCCTCGAACTGGACCGTGGTGGCCTGATCGACTGGAACGGCGACTACGCCAGCTTCCTGGTGCACAAGGAGCAGCAACTGGCCGCCGAGGAGACCGCCAACGCGCTGTTCGACAAGCGCCTGGCCCAGGAGGAAGTGTGGATTCGCCAGGGTATCAAGGCCCGCCGCACCCGCAACGAGGGCCGCGTACGCGCGCTCAAGGCCATGCGCCAGGAACGCAGCGAGCGCCGCGAGCGCCAGGGCAAGGCCAACATCCAGCTGGAGTCGGCGGAAAAGTCCGGCAAGCAGGTGATAGTGGCGGAAAATGTCAGTTTTGCGCACGCAGGGGGACCTACCCTGATCCGCGACTGCTCGCTGGTGCTGCAACGCGGCGACCGCATCGGCCTGCTCGGGGCCAACGGAACCGGCAAGACCACGCTGCTGAAACTGCTGCTTGGCGACCTGCAGCCCACTAGTGGCACGATAGTGGCAGGGACCAAGATCGAAGTGGCGTATTTCGATCAGCTGCGCCATCAGCTGGAGCCGGAAAAGACGGTGATCGACAACGTCGCGGAAGGTCGCGACTTCATCAGCATCGATGGTCAGAGCCGCCACGTGCTGAGCTATCTGGGGGACTTCCTGTTCAGTCCGCAGCGGGCACGTACGCCGGTCAAGGCGTTGTCCGGTGGCGAGAGGGCGCGCCTGTTACTGGCTAAGCTGTTCAGTAAACCGGCCAACCTGTTGGTGCTGGACGAACCGACCAACGACCTGGACGTGGAAACCCTCGAGCTGCTCGAGGAGGTTCTGCTGAATTTCCCCTGCACCGTGCTGATGGTCAGCCACGACCGGGCCTTCCTCGACAACGTGGTGACCAGCACGCTGGTCTTCGAGGGCGAGGGCAGGGTGCGCGAGTACGTCGGCGGTTACCAGGACTGGTTGCGCCAGGGCGGTTCGCCGCGCCTGCTGGGTGTCGGCGAATCCAAGCCGGCCAAGGTCGAAGCTCCCCGTGCGGCAGATCCGGCGCCGGTGGCAGTGACAAGCGGTACTGCGGCTCCGGCCGCGAAGAAGCTCAGCTACAAGCTGCAGCGAGAGCTGGAGGCCATCCCCGGGCAGATCGACGCCCTGGAGGCCCAGCTGGCAGAACTGCAGGGGCAGATTGCCGATCCGGCCTTCTACCAGCAGGCACCGACCATTACCGGGCCGGTGCTGCAGCGCCTGCAGAGCCTGCAAGAGGAGTTGGACCAGTTGCTGGAGCGCTGGGCCGAATTGGAAGCCTAAAACGCTTGTCGGAGACATGCATGGCGATTGAGTACCGCATCACCCTGGATGACAACCATCAGTTCAGCTACAGGATCGAGCTGGACCGTCAGTACGACCCCCAGGGTGCCGAGGCGACGCCGAAGTGGACGCGCCTGGAAAACAATCAGTGCAGCAACTGCCCACTGAAGAAGGATGAATTCAGCCGCTGCCCGGCAGCGGTCGACCTGCACCGCGTGATCGAGGACTTCCAGGGCCTGCCGGCCTTCAAGAAGGCCCAGGTATGGGTGCGCACGCCGGAGCGCGAGTACAGCAAGCTGGTCGGACTGGAGGAGGGCTTGCGCTCTCTGCTTGGCGTGATCATGGCCACCAGTGCCTGCCCGGTGCTGGGCAAGCTCAAGCCGATGGCGCACAACCACCTGCCGTTCGCCAGCAGCCAGGAGTTCATCCTGCGCACCATTTCGCTGTACCTGACCCGGCAGTACTTCAACTTCCGCGAGGGGCGCCTCGCCGACTGGGAGCTCAAGGGGCTGGTCAAGCAGTTCCAGCAGCTACAGCTGGTCAACCAGGCGTTCTGGCAGCGCATTCACGATGTCTGCGAGGGGGATTCCAACCTCAAGGCCTTCCTCACCTTCTTCTCCATGTCGTCGAGCATGACGGTGTCGATGGAGACCCAGCTGCAGAAGATCCGTCCGCTGGTCATGAGCGCCGGCGACGTTCCGGAGTGAGCTGCAGGGCCCGTTGCCGGGCCCGGCGTTATTCCTTGGTTTTCTTCAGGCGTACCGCCAGCACGTCGCACGGGGCGCCGTGCAGCACGTCGTTGGCGGTGGAACCGAGCAGCAGGGCTAGGCCGTGGCGGCCGTGACTGCCCACGACGATCAGGTCGCAGCCCTGTTCCTCGGCCAGTCGGTGCAGCTCCTGGCGTGGCTGGCCGTAGGCCAGGTGGCGCTGCTCGGCGCTCAGTTGCGGGTAGCGTCCGGCAAAGCTCTGCAGGCGCTCGCGGGCCTGGTCGAACTGTTGCTGCTGCAGCATTGACAGGTCCATGGGAACGTCGCCGCCGAATGCCATGGCCATGGGCTCGACAATGTGTACCAGCGCGGCTTTGGCGCCACTGCTGGCGGCGATGGCCAGGGCGCGCTCGACGACCGGGTGGCATTCGTCAGTCAGGTCGACGGCAATCAGGATGTGCTGGTAGGGCATGATGAATTTCCTCCACTCCAGTGGGCATGCTTGCAGTAAGTTCTGCTTCCTTCATAACACAGACCCTAGCAGTAACAAGAGAGAGATATGACCTGGTGGATAGTGCTTTTGCTCGTCGGTGCGGCCCTCAGTCCGCTGGTGTGGCTGCGCCCCTCGCCGCAGCAGCGCGGGCAGATGGAATTGCGCCTGGCCGCGCGGCGCCTGGGGCTTGGCATGCAGCTGGGGCAGCAGCAGTGGCCGCACTGGCTGGAGAAACAGCCGCCGGAGCGCTGTGCCCAGTATCACCGGGGGCGCCGCGCAGGGCGCAGTGACAGCTGGAGCTACTGGCAGGTCGCGCCGGGGCAGTGGTGCAACCAGTGGCGCGAGCCCTGTACCGATGCGGTCATGCTGGAGCGGCTGCAGGCCTTGCCGGCGGATGTCTACAAGGTCGAGGCCAACCCGCAGATGATCTCCCTGTTCTGGGGCGAGCGCGGTGGCGAAGAGGAGCTACGGGTGGTAGCGGCATTGCTGGCGCAACTGGCCTGATGGCATTTGCTTATTGTCATTATTCAACTGCTGAATGCTGGTGCCAGAGGGCTTGAACGACCATGCGTGACCCGGCGGCAACTTCTGGTCATCGAGTGGCTCTGCACTCATTCGGGGCTTCTGCGACGGGCAATTGACAATTGCCGGGTTTTCACTGAATGTACGCCCACCCAAATCAAACGGGCGTATGAATTGAGCGGTCTGCCCCTATGGCAGCGCCTTTACAGCCCGATTATCGCGTCGGCGGGTGTGTCGGATCGATTGGGACTATGCTCGACGGCTCTATGCCTAGAGCGGCCCCGGCCGGTTGGCTCCGATGTGTACAGTTCAGCTTCCATACCGTGGAGATCAGTTGATGATTTACGAAGGTAAAGCCATCACGGTTAAGGCTCTTGAGGGCGGCATCGTCGAATTGAATTTCGACCTCAAGGGTGAGTCCGTTAACAAGTTCAACCGTCTCACCCTGACCGAGCTGCGTCAGTCCGTGGATGCCATCAAGGCCGACGGTTCGATCAAGGGCGTAATCGTCACCAGCGGCAAAGACGTGTTCATCGTCGGCGCCGACATCACCGAATTCGTCGACAACTTCAAGCTGCCCGACGAAGAGCTGGTGGCCGGCAACCTCGAAGCCAACAAGATCTTCAGCGATTTCGAAGACCTGGCCGTTCCGACCGTTATCGCCATCAACGGCATCGCCCTGGGCGGCGGTTTCGAGATGTGCCTGGCCGGTGACTATCGTGTCGCCGCCGAGAGCGCCAAGATCGGCCTGCCGGAAGTCAAGCTGGGCATCTACCCGGGCTTCGGCGGCACCGTGCGCCTGCCGCGCGTGATCGGTACCGACAACGCCATCGAGTGGATTGCTTCCGGCAAGGAAAACAAGGCCGCCGACGCCCTGAAAGTGGGTGCCGTCGATGCCGTGGTTGCCGCCGACAAGCTCCACGCCGCCGCTCTGGACCTGGTCAAGCGCGCCATCTCCGGCGAGCTGGACTACAAGGCCAAGCGTCAGCCCAAGCTGGAAAAGATCAAGCTCAACGCCATCGAGCAGATGATGGCCTTCGAAACCGCCAAAGGTTTCGTCGCTGGCCAGGTCGGCCCGAACTACCCGGCTCCGGTCGAGGCCATCAAGACCATCCAGAAAGCTGCCAACTTCGGTCGCGACAAGGCCCTGGAAGTCGAAGCCGCCGGCTTCGTCAAGCTGGCCAAAACCTCCGTTGCCGAAAGCCTGATCGGTCTGTTCCTGAATGACCAGGAACTGAAGAAGAAGGCCAAGCAGCACGACGAGATCGCCCGCGACGTGAAACTGGCCGCCGTACTCGGCGCCGGCATCATGGGTGGCGGTATCGCCTACCAGTCGGCCTCCAAAGGCACTCCGATCCTGATGAAGGATATCCGCGAAGAGGGTATCCAGATGGGTCTGAACGAGGCTTCCAAGCTGCTCGGCAAGCGCGTCGAGAAAGGCCGCATGGCTCCGGCCAAGATGGCCGAGGCGCTGAACGCCATTCGCCCGACCATGTCCTACGGCGACTTCGGTGCCGTCGACATCGTGGTCGAAGCCGTGGTCGAGAACCCGAAGGTCAAGCAGATCGTGCTGGCCGAGGTGGAAGGCGTGGTGAAGGAAGATGCCGTCCTGGCTTCCAACACCTCCACCATCTCGATCAACCTGCTGGCCAAGGCCCTCAAGCGTCCGGAAAACTTCGTCGGCATGCACTTCTTCAACCCGGTACACATGATGCCGCTGGTTGAGGTCATCCGTGGTGAGAAGTCCAGCGACGTGGCCGTTGCCACCACCGTGGCCTACGCCAAGAAGATGGGCAAGAACCCGATCGTGGTCAACGACTGCCCCGGCTTCCTGGTCAACCGCGTGCTGTTCCCGTACTTCGGCGGCTTCTCCAAGCTGCTGGGCTTCGGTGTCGACTTCGTGCGCATCGACAAGGTCATGGAGAAGTTCGGCTGGCCCATGGGTCCGGCCTACCTGTCCGACGTGGTTGGTATCGACACCGGTCACCATGGCCGTGACGTGATGGCCGAAGGCTTCCCGGATCGTATGGGCGTTGAAGGCAAGACCGCCGTCGACGTGATGTACGAAGCCAACCGCCTGGGCCAGAAGAACGGCAAGGGCTTCTACGCCTACGAGACCGACAAGCGCGGCAAGCCGAAGAAAGTCTCCGACCCGGCCGCCTACGAGCTGCTGAAGTCGATCGTCGTCGAGCAGCGTGAGCTGACCGACGAAGACATCATCAACTTCATGATGATCCCGCTGTGCCTGGAAACCGTTCGTTGCCTGGAAGACGGCATCGTCGAAACCGCAGCTGAGGCCGACATGGGCCTGATCTACGGTATCGGCTTCCCTCCCTTCCGCGGTGGTGCTCTGCGTTACATCGATTCCATCGGTGTGGCCGAGTTCGTCGCCCTGGCCGACAAGTACGCCGAGCTGGGCGCCCTGTACCACCCGACCGCCAAGCTTCGTGAAATGGCCGCCAAGGGCCAGAAGTTCTTCGGTTAATCGCGCAGCGAACAGAGCGAGAGTAGAAATATGAGCCTGAATCCGAGAGACGCAGTCATTGTCGACTTCGGTCGTACCCCGATGGGTCGTTCCAAGGGCGGCATGCACCGCAACACCCGTGCCGAGACCATGTCGGCACACCTGATCAGCGGCGTCCTGGCGCGTAACACCAAGCTGGACCCGGCTGAAGTCGAAGACGTGATCTGGGGTTGCGTCAACCAGACCCTGGAGCAGGGCTGGAACATCGCGCGCATGGCGTCGCTGATGACCCAGATCCCGCACACCAGTGCCGGCCAGACCGTCAGCCGTCTGTGCGGTTCCTCCATGAGCGCCCTGCACACTGCTGTGCAGGCCATCCAGACCGGCAACGGCGACGTCTTCGTCGTCGGCGGTGTGGAGCACATGGGCCACGTTGGCATGATGCATGGCGTCGATCCGAACCCGCACCTGTCCCTGTACGCTGCCAAGGCGTCGGGCATGATGGGTCTGACCGCCGAGATGCTGGGCAAGATGCACGGCATCAGCCGCGAGCAGCAGGATGCCTTCGGTGAGCGTTCTCACCGTCTGGCGCACAAGGCCACCGTCGAAGGCAAGTTCAAGGATGAAATCATCCCGATGCAAGGCTACGACGAGAACGGCTTCCTGAAGGTGTTCGACTTCGACGAAACCATTCGTCCGGAGACCACCCTGGAAAGCCTGGCGGCCCTGAAGCCGGCGTTCAACCCGAAAGGCGGCACCGTGACCGCGGGTACTTCCTCGCAGATCACCGACGGCGCTTCCTGCATGATCGTCATGAGCGCCCAGCGCGCTCAGGACCTGGGCATCCAGCCGATGGCCGTGGTTCGCGCCATGGCCGTTGCCGGTGTCGATCCGGCCATCATGGGCTACGGCCCGGTACCGTCCACTCAGAAGGCACTTAAGCGTGCCGGCCTGACCATGGACGATATCGATCACGTCGAGCTCAACGAAGCCTTCGCCGCTCAGGCCCTGCCGGTGCTGAAGGACCTGAAACTCCTCGACAAGATGGAGCAGAAGGTCAACCTGCATGGTGGCGCCATTGCTCTGGGTCACCCGTTCGGCTGCTCCGGTGCGCGTATCTCCGGCACCCTGCTGAACGTGATGAAGCAGAACGGCGGTACTCTGGGCGTGTCCACCATGTGCGTGGGTCTCGGCCAGGGCATCACCACCATCTTCGAACGCGTCTAAGCGTTAGTCGATGCGAAGACCGGGGCCTTGTGCCCCGGTTTTTGTTTTTCAGGAGAACTCCCATGCAACTGCAACCTGGCCTCTACCGCCACTACAAGGGGCCGCAGTACCGCGTGTTCGGTACCGCGCGCCATTCGGAAAGCGAAGAGTGGCTGGTGGTCTATCAGGCACTTTATGGTGATTTCGGCCTGTGGGTGCGGCCGCTCGAGATGTTCTGTGGCACGGTCGAACTGGACGGCGAGACGGTGCCGCGCTTTGCTCTGATCGAGGCCGAACCGGCGGTGATCGGGCAGGGGGCTGCCGGGAATCACGCTTGACCGCAACTCGACAGCCACTATATATAGCGGTGCCTTGATAGGCTCCCGCCGCTTATTCTTTCTTTTTCGTATTCAGGAATTCTCCAGTCCATGGGCAAATCGCTGGTCATCGTGGAATCCCCGGCCAAGGCCAAGACCATCAACAAGTACCTGGGCAACCAGTTTGTGGTGAAGTCGAGCATCGGCCATATTCGTGACCTGCCCACCAGCGGTTCCGCCAGTGCCAGCAAGGAGCCGGCCAAGCGCGGCAAGGCCGCGGCTGCCGAGGCGCCGGCCCTGTCGCCCAAGGAGAAGGCCAAGCGTCAGCTGTTCGCGCGCATGGGCGTTGATCCCGAGCATGGCTGGAAAGCCAAGTACGAGATCCTGCCCGGCAAGGAGAAGGTGATCGAGGAATTGCGCCGACTGGCCAAGGATGCCGACACCATCTACCTCGCAACCGACTTGGACCGCGAAGGGGAGGCCATCGCCTGGCACCTGCGCGAGGCCATCGGCGGCGACGATAGCCGCTACAAGCGCGTGGTGTTCAACGAGATCACCAAGAAGGCCATCCAGGAGGCCTTCTCCCAGCCCGGCGAACTGGACATCAACCGCGTCAACGCGCAGCAGGCACGCCGCTTCCTCGATCGCGTGGTGGGCTACATGGTCTCGCCGCTGCTGTGGGCCAAGATCGCCCGTGGCCTCTCCGCCGGTCGCGTGCAGTCGGTGGCGGTGAAGCTGGTGGTGGCGCGTGAAAAGGAAATCCGTGCCTTCGTCCCGGAAGAATACTGGGAAGTGCACGCCGATCTGGGCACCGCCAAGAGCGACAAGGTGCGCTTCGAGGTGGTCCGCGAGAACGGCGAGGCCTTCAAGCCGCTGAATGAGGCCCAGGCCATGGCGGCGCTGGAAAAGCTCAAGGCCTCCAGCTACAGCGTGGTCAAGCGCGAGGACAAGCCGACCTCGAGCAAGCCGTCCGCGCCGTTCATTACCTCCACCCTGCAGCAGGCGGCGAGCAACCGACTCGGCTTCGGGGTGAAGAAGACCATGATGATGGCCCAGCGTCTCTATGAGGCGGGCTACATCACCTATATGCGTACCGACTCGACCAACCTGTCGGCCGATGCCATCGAGATGGTGCGCGGTTTCATCGACAACGAGTTCGGCCAGAAATACCTGCCGGCCAAGCCGAACCTTTACTCCAGCAAGGAGGGCGCCCAGGAAGCGCACGAGGCGATTCGCCCGTCCGACGTCAATCTGCGCCCGACCCAGCTGTCCGGCATGGAGCGTGACGCCGAGCGCCTGTACGAGCTGATCTGGCGCCAGTTCGTGGCCTGCCAGATGCCGCCGGCCGAATACCTGTCCACCAGCGTCAGTGTGGCGGCCAGTGGCTTTGAACTGCGTGCCAAGGGCCGCATCCTCAAGTTCGACGGCTACACCCGCGTGCTGCCGCAACAGAGCAAGCCAGGCGAGGACGACGTACTGCCGGAGATGAAGGAAGGCGAGGCGCTCAAGCTGCTCAAGCTCGACCCCAGCCAGCACTTCACCAAGCCGCCGGCGCGCTTCTCCGAGGCCAGCCTGGTCAAGGAGCTGGAAAAGCGCGGCATCGGCCGTCCGTCCACCTATGCGGCGATCATTTCCACCATTCAGGAGCGCGGCTACGTCACCGTACACAACCGTCGCTTCTATGCCGAGAAGATGGGTGACATCGTCACCGAGCGCCTCGACGAAAGCTTCGCCAACCTGATGGACTACGGCTTCACCGCCGCCATGGAAGAGCATCTGGACGATGTGGCCCAGGGCGAGCGCGACTGGAAGCACCTGCTCGACGAGTTCTATGGCGACTTCAGGAAGAAGCTCGAAGTGGCCGAGACGGCGGACAAGGGCATGCGTGCCAACCAGCCGACTCCGACCGATATCGCCTGCCGCGAATGCGGCCGGCCGATGATGATCCGTACCGCCTCCACTGGTGTTTTCCTCGGCTGCTCCGGCTATGCGCTGCCGCCCAAGGAGCGCTGCAAGGCCACCCTCAACCTGATCCCGGGCGATGAGATCGCTGCGGATGACGAGGGCGAGTCCGAGTCCCGCGTACTGCTGGGCAAGCACCGCTGCCCGATCTGTGCCACCGCGATGGATGCCTACCTGCTGGACGAGACCCGCAAGCTGCATATCTGCGGCAACAACCCGGATTGTGCCGGTTATGAGATCGAGCAGGGTCAGTACCGCATCAAGGGCTACGAAGGTCCGAGCCTGGAGTGCGACAAGTGCGGCAGCGAGATGCAGCTGAAGACCGGGCGCTTCGGCAAGTTCTTCGGTTGCACCAATGCCAGCTGCAAGAACACCCGCAAGCTGCTGAAGAATGGCGAGGCGGCACCGCCGAAAATGGATGCGGTGCCGATGCCGGAACTCAAGTGCGAGAAGGTCGACGACACCTACGTGCTGCGTGACGGGGCATCCGGCCTGTTCCTCGCCGCCAGTGGCTTCCCGAAGAACCGTGAGACCCGTGCGCCGCTGGTGCTGGAGCTGATTCCGCACAAGGACGAGATCGATCCCAAGTATCACTTCCTGCTGGCTGCTCCAGCCAAGGATCCCGATGGCCGTCCGGCAGTGATCCGCTACAGCCGCAAGACCAAGGAGCAGTATGTGCAGAGCGAAGTGGACGGCAAGCCCACCGGCTGGCGCGCCTTCTTCGATGGTGGCAAGTGGAAGATCGAAGACAAGCGCTGATCTCTGTTGCCCTCTGATACCGGGTGCTGATGCACCCGGCATGTTCCGCTCTCGCAGTCGAGGAGTAGGCCATGGCTCACGAGCCCTATACCCGTACCAACCAAAAGATCTTTTTCGCCGGCCTGGCGTTGGAGAGTCTGCGCAAAGCCGAGGCTGGCGAGGCCATGAATGCCCAGGCGCTGATGCAGGCCGAGCGTGAGGTCGTGCTGTTCCATCTGCATGGCGCCGTATTGGCGCTGTGCCACGAGATAGCCGATTACTACAAGCTGGCCGAGGCCCGTGCCCCTCGAGTCGAGCTGCTGCTGAATCAGGACGTCCTGCAGCGTTCACCGACGCCTGAGCTTGCCGAGCTGATGGAAATCGCGGCTCAGCCGGAGAGTTGGTTAGCGCAGTTGTTGGCTGCTCATGCCGCGCTGTTCCTGCCGCCGCAGGCGCCGAAGACGGCCAAGGTGGACCCGACCCTGCCGCTGATCCAGACGGTCAGCCTGGAGCCAGAAGAGGCACCGCAGTTGGGCTACGCCGAGCTGGAGAGCTGGCGCCAGCAACTCAAGCAGCTGGTATTGCGCTACCGGGAGTCGCTCAGCGAGTGCTGAGATTCGCGGCGGGTCGCTTGCATGGCGATACGCCGGCCTCTGGAATGCATATCTTCGGCGATCAGTGCAGCTGCAGTGCGGCTTGCCCCGGGGCTGTTTGCGCCTTCCGGGCTAGGGCCTGAGGGCGGGTACTGTTACACTGGCACCTCGCTAGGAGAACCGCACCATGTCCACTTCCTTCCTCGAAATCGTCGAACTGCCCGATGGGCGCATCATTCTGCGCCGTGCCGAGGATGAAGAAGTGCTGGTGACGCTGGACTTCTCGGCGGATGCCAAGGCCTTCCTGCAGGGCCATCATGTCGAAGTGGCCAAGGCCATGCTCAATGTCGGCGTGCAGATGGCCGGTCGCCTTGCCGAAGGTGATATCGAGCAGGATGAGCAGCCGCGCGTGCTGCACTGATCGATTGACGGGCCGCCCATGGCCCTATGCAGCCTTGCTCCGAAGCGCCTCAATCCAGGCGGATATTCAGGCTTTGCGCGCTACCCAGGCGTGCGGCACTGCTCAGGCTGGCTCGCTGGCCGGGCAGCAGGCTGATCCAGCTCACCACGGTATGGCTGCGGCCCAGGCGTAAGGCCTCACGAGCCAGCTCCAAAGCATCCTGGCCGGCGCGCGGTTGCAATACCAGTAGTCGATCGAGATTAAGGCCGGCACTACGTAGCCAGGCATTGGTGATGGCGGCGGGCGGAGCGACCAGGGTCAGCCAGCGGGCGTCCTGGTTCAGACTCAGCTCGCGCAGCACCGGGCCGAGCAGGTGGCGGCAGTTGCCGAGCGAGCCGGACAGGCGCAGTTCACTGAAGGGCTCCGGCTCGTCGAGCCAGGGCGCCTGCACGGCTTCGTCGAGCAGCGGCAGGTGGGTGCCGAGGAAAGCTTCAAACAGCGGAAGTTGCGAACGATTCAGCGACTGCGGGAACTGCATGAAGCTCTCCTTGATACTTAGCGGCGGATCACGCCGACACTCAGGCCTTCGATCACCAGATCCTGTTCTTCCAGATTCACCTCGATAGGCGCGAACTCCGGGTTCTCGGCGATCAGTAGCACCTTGTTGCCGTTGCGCTGGAAGCGCTTGACTGTGACTTCGTCGTCGATGCGTGCCACCACGATCTGGCCGTTGCGGGCCTCGCGGGTGGTGTGCACGGCCAGCAGATCACCGTCGAAAATGCCGATGTTCTTCATGCTCATACCGCGGACGCGCAGCAGGTAATCGGCCTTGGGATGGAAGAACTCCGGGTTGATCTTGCAGGTGTCTTCCACGTTCTGCTGGGCGAGAATCGGTGCGCCGGCAGCGACCCGGCCAATGACCGGCAGACCTTCCTCTTCATTGGCGGCCGGTTCGAAGCCGGGGATGCGAATGCCGCGGGAAGCACCCGGGGTCATCTCGATCGCGCCTTTGCGGGCGAGGGCCTTGAGATGCTCCTCGGCGGCATTGGGCGATTTGAAGCCCAGTTCCTGAGCAATCTCGGCGCGCGTCGGCGGGTAGCCGTTGTCTTCCAGGCAGCGTTTGATGAAGGCGAGGATTTCGGATTGTCGCGGCGTCAGTTTGAGCATGCTGGCGGTCTGTCTGTTTATACAGTTGCTGTGATTATATACAGTGATTCTCCGCTGGCAACCTTTCTTTGTGGCCAGGCTTGGCGCGGCCCTTCTCACCACCCCGGCGGGTGGGTTGGGATTTCCGCTATCTGGCCTATGGTTAAATGCGTGACCGACCAGCCATGAATGGTCCTGCCAGACTTGACAGGCAGACAGTCTGAAACGTATGTTTCAAACAAGTGTTTGTCAGGTGAGGGTGTCATGGCTCAATCAGAAACTGTTGAGCGCATTTTGGATGCTGCCGAGCAGCTGTTCGCGGAGAAGGGCTTCGCCGAGACGTCTCTGCGTCTGATTACCAGCAAGGCCGGGGTCAACCTGGCGGCCGTCAACTATCACTTCGGCTCCAAGAAGGCGCTGATCCAGGCGGTGTTCTCGCGTTTCCTCGGGCCTTTCTGCATCAGTCTCGAGCGCGAGCTGGACCGGCGCATGGCCAAGCCGGAGATCAAGCCCAGCCTCGAAGAGCTGCTGGAGATGCTGGTGGAGCAGGCCCTGGCGGTAAAGCCGCGCAGTGGCAATGACCTGTCGATCTTCATGCGTCTGCTCGGCCTGGCGTTCAGCCAGAGCCAGGGCCACCTGCGCAAGTATCTGGAAGAGGTCTATGGCAAGGTCTTCCGCCGCTACATGCTGTTGCTGAACGAGGTCGCGCCCAGGCTGCCGCCGCTGGAGATCTTCTGGCGCGTGCATTTCATGCTCGGTGCCGCAGCTTTCAGTATGTCCGGTATCAAGGCGCTGCGCGCCATCGCCGAGAACGACTTCGGTGTGGATACCTCGATCGAGCAGGTGATGCGCCTGATGGTGCCGTTTCTCGCCGCCGGCATGCGCGCCGAAAGCGGCGTGACCGACGAGGCGCTGGCCAACGCCCAGTTCAAGCCGCGCAGCAAGGCGCCGGTAGCCGCCAAGGCCGTCTGAGGCTGTGCCCCTGCGGGCCGATGGGCTAAGCTAGCGGCCCATGCGCCCGCTCGACCTCCTGCATATCTCTATCGCCGACCAGTGCCTGTACGGGTTTACCGACGGGCAGCTGGTCGTGCGCCTGCCGGTTTCCACCGCGTTGAACGGGGCGGGCGAGCAGAGTGGGTCCAACTGCACGCCGCGCGGCCGCCATCAGGTGCGCGCGAAGATCGGCGACGGCCTGCCCGAGGGGGCCGTGTTGCGCGGGCGACGCTGGACCGGCGAAGTCTGGTCGGAGGCGCTGGATGCGCAGTTCCCCGGCCGCGACTGGATCCTCACCCGTATTCTCTGGCTCAGCGGCTGCGAGCCCGGTCGCAATCGCCTGGGCAAAGTCGATACCTTCCGCCGCTACATTTATCTGCACGGTACGCCGGACAATCAGCCCATGGGCGTGCCGCTGTCGCACGGCTGTGTGCGTCTGCGCAACGCCGACCTGTTGAACCTCTTTCCCCGCGTGCCGTCTCACTGCGCGGTGATGATCGACGAAGCGCCGTGCCCGCAGTGGGCAGCGGCCGATCCCGTTTAAGGACTTCTCTGTGACGACCCTGTTTGGTTCCCTGATGCTGGACATCCACGGTACCTGGCTGACTGCCGAGGACCGCCGGATTCTGCGCCAGCCCGAGGTGGGCGGCCTGATCCTGTTCGCCCGCAATATCGAAGATCCGCGCCAGGTGCGCGAGCTGTGCGCGTCCATTCGCGCCGTGCGCCCGGACCTGCTGCTGGCGGTGGACCAGGAAGGTGGCCGCGTGCAGCGCCTGCGCAACGGCTTTGTGCGCCTGCCGGCGATGCGTGCCCTGGCCGACAACGACAACGCCGAGCAGCTGGCCGAGCACTGCGGCTGGCTGATGGCGACCGAGGTGCTGGCCGTGGGTCTGGACCTCAGCTTCGCCCCGGTGCTGGACCTGGATCACCAGCGCAGCGCCGTGGTCGGCAGCCGCAGCTTCGAGGGCGATGCCGAGCTGGCCACACGTCTCGCCGGTGCCTTCATCCGCGGCATGGATGCGGCGGGCATGGCCGCCACCGGCAAGCACTTCCCCGGCCACGGCTGGGCCGAGGCCGATTCGCACGTGGCCATCCCGGTGGACGAGCGCAGCCTGGACGAGATCCGTGCCAGGGACCTGGTACCGTTCCAGCGCCTGAGACAGCAGCTGGCGGCGGTGATGCCGGCGCATGTGATCTACCCGCAGGTGGACGCCGGCCCGGCCGGATTCTCGCGGCGCTGGCTGCAGGAGATTCTGCGCGGCGAGCTGGGCTTCGATGGGGTGATCTTCAGCGACGACCTGTCCATGGCCGGCGCCCATGTGGTGGGCGATGCCGCCAGCCGTATCGAAGCGGCGCTGAACGCCGGCTGCGACATGGGCCTGGTGTGCAACGACCGCGCCTCGGCCGAGCTGGCTCTCGGCGCCCTGCAGCGCCTCAAGGTGCAGCCGCCCAAGGGCCTGGCGCGCATGCGCGGGCGTGGCTTCGCCCGTACCGACTACCGCGAGCAGCCGCGCTGGCTGCAGGCCGTTGCCGCGCTGCGCGCCGCGCAGCTGATCGACTGATTAAGGACGCAGCATGACCATCTACGCCATCATCGGCGGCACCGGCCTGACCCAGCTGGAAGGCCTCACCCTCAAGCAGGCGCAGAACATCGATACGCCTTACGGTGCGCCCTCTGCGCCGGTGCTGCGCGGCGAGTATGCCGGCCAGGAGGTGCTGTTCCTCGCTCGCCACGGCCACCCGCACCGCATCCCGCCACACCAGGTGAACTACCGCGCCAACCTCTGGGCGCTGCAGCAGGCCGGCGCCGAGGCGATCATCGCGGTCAACGCGGTGGGCGGCATCCACGCGGCCATGGGCAGCGGCCACCTGTGCGTGGCGCACCAGGTGATCGATTACACCTGGGGCAGGGCGCACACCTTCTTCGAGGGCGAGATCGACCATGTCACCCATATCGACTTCAGCTATCCCTATGACGAAGCGCTGCGCGGCAAGCTGATCGACGCGCTGCAAGAGCTCGGCTACCCGCACAGCAGCCATGGCGTGTATGGCGCTACTCAGGGCCCGCGCTTGGAAACAGTGGCGGAGATTGCCCGCATGGAGCGCGACGGCTGCGACATCGTCGGCATGACCGGCATGCCCGAAGCCGCTCTGGCCCGTGAACTGGAGCTGCCCTACGCCTGTCTGGCGCTGGTGGTCAATCCGGCAGCCGGCAAGTCCAGCGGCATCATCACCATGGCCGAGATCGAGGCCGAGCTGGCCCGTGGCATCGACAATGTGCGGGCCGTACTCGGGCATGTGCTGAGCGCCTGAGTCATCCGGCCGGAATAAAAAAGCCCCGCAGTGCGGGGCTTTTTTCATGCGGTGTGATCAGGGCTGGGTGATCTTCACCAGCACGCCCAGGCTGCCGTTGTCCAGGTAGGTCAGCTCGTTCGGCTTCAGGCGAGTCTTCTGCCGCACGCGTTCGCTGCCGGTGAGCAGGCCGTCGGTGTCGAAGCGGTTGATCCAGAAGTCGGCTTCCAGGTCGATCAGACGCTGCTGTTCACTCAAGGACACCACGCCCTCCACCGGGAAGTGGCCGAACTGTTCGTTGCCGGTGCTCAGTGCCGCCTTGCTCGGGGCGGCAGTCAGGTTCTGCGCCCAGGCCTTGTGCAGCAGCACTTCGTAGCCATTGCCCGGATTGAGCTTGGCGGCCTCGCCGTCCAGCGCGGTGCCGCGCTCGTTGCCGGCGATGGGCGCGGCGCCCACGGCCCAGTCATCCGGTGCCGGCTGGCTGCTGGACAGCGCTTCGCCGGCCTGACGGAAGACGATCACTTCGATCTGGAACAGGCCGTCGGCGAAGGCCTGCGGGGCCATCAGGCAGAGCAGCATCAGGAGGGGGCGAAGCACGCGCATGGGTCAGTCCTTTCAGGCGGATGGCGGGGCGAGGCGCTCCAGCAGCGCCTCTAGGGTATTGAAACGTTCTTCCGGGCGCTCCATCGGCACCTGGAATTTGAACAGGGTGGCGCCTTCGAACTTGTAGCGGTTCGGTTGGCCCTGGATCAGCTTGATCAGCACCAGCGGGTCGACGCAGGTGTCGGCGGCAAACTCGATGCGACCGCCCTGGGGGCCGGCGTCGACTTTCTTGATGCCGAGCTTCTCCGCCTGCAGCTTGAGCAGGGTCAGGCGCATCAGGTTCTTGGTTGGCTCCGGCAGCAGGCCGAAGCGGTCGATCATCTCCACCTGCAGCTCCTTCAGGCCGTCTTCGTCGGCGGCCGAGGCGATGCGCTTGTAGAGGATCAGGCGGGTATGTACGTCCGGCAGGTAGTCGTCGGGAATCAGTGCTGGCACCCGCAGGTTGACTTCCGGACCACCGCCCAGTGGTTGCTCCAGGTTGGGCTGCTCGCCCTTGCGGATGGCTTTGACGGCACGTTCCAGCATTTCCATATAGAGGGTGAAGCCGACCGCCTGGATCTGCCCGCTCTGGCCGTCGCCGAGCAGTTCGCCAGCGCCGCGGATTTCCAGGTCGTGGGTGGCCAGGACGAAGCCGGCGCCGAGGTCCTGGGCGTTGGCGATGGCCTCCAGGCGCTTTTGCGCATCCTCGGTCATGCCCTTGCGTGGCGGCGTCAGCAGGTAGGCGTAGGCCTGGTGGTGGCTGCGGCCGACGCGCCCGCGCAACTGGTGCAGCTGGGCCAGGCCGAACTTGTCGGCGCGCTCGATGAGGATGGTATTGGCGCTGGGCACGTCGATGCCGGTCTCGATGATGGTCGAGGCCACCAGCACGTTGAAGCGCTTGTGGTAGAAGTCGCTCATCACCCGTTCCAGCTCGCGCTCGTGCATCTGCCCGTGGCCGATGCCGACGCGTGCCTCGGGCACCAGGGCCTGCAGGTCGGCAGCGCACTTCTCGATGGTCTTCACGTCGTTGTGCAGGTAGTACACCTGGCCGCCACGCAGCAGTTCGCGCAGCAGCGCTTCCTTGATCACCGAATCCTGCTGCTCCAGGACGAAGGTGCGCACCGACAGACGGCGGGCCGGCGGGGTGGCGATGATCGACAGGTCGCGCATGCCCGACACCGCCATGTTCAGCGTGCGTGGGATGGGGGTGGCGGTGAGGGTGAGGATGTCGACTTCGCTGCGCAGGGCCTTGAGCTGCTCCTTCTGGCGCACGCCGAAGCGGTGCTCCTCGTCGATGATGCACAGGCCCAGGTCCTTGAAGCGCACATCGTCCTGCAGCAGCTTGTGGGTGCCGATGACGATGTCGATCTTGCCCTCGGCCAGCTTGGCCACCGCCTCGTTGACCTCCTTGGCGGTCTTAAAGCGGCTCATCACCTCGACCGTTACCGGCCAGTCGGCAAAGCGGTCGCGGAAGCTGTTGTAGTGCTGCTGGGCGAGCAGGGTGGTGGGCACCAGCACCGCCACCTGCTTGCCGCTGTGCACGGCGATAAAGGCCGCGCGCATGGCCACCTCGGTCTTGCCGAAGCCGACGTCACCGCAGACCAGGCGGTCCATCGGCTTGCCGGCCAGCATGTCGGCGCGCACCGCGTCGATGGCGGCCTGCTGGTCCGGGGTTTCCTCGAAGGGGAAGCCGGCGCTGAAGGTGGCGTAGTCGACGGCCGGATCCTTGAACGCGTGGCCTTCGCGGGCGGCACGGCGGGCGTAGATATCGAGCAATTCCGCGGCGACATCGCGCACCTGCTCGGCGGCCTTGCGCTTGGCCTTCTGCCAGGTCTCCGAGCCGAGGCGGTGCAGCGGCGCCAGGGCGTCGTCGCTGCCGGTGTAGCGGGCGATCAGGTGCAGGCTGGCCACCGGCACGTAGAGCTTGGCTTCCTCGGCGTACATCAGGGCGAGGAATTCGGCGGCCTGGCCATCGAATTCCATGGTCACCAGGCCCAGGTAGCGGCCGACGCCATGGTCGATATGCACCACCGGCGCGCCTTCGCGCAGCTCGGTGAGGTTCTTGATCACGTTGTCACCGCCGTCGCGCGACTTCTCGCGGCGGCGGCGCTGCATCACGCGCTGGCCGAACAGCGGGCTCTCGGCGATCAGGGCGATCTGGTCGAGCAGCAGGCCTTCGTCCAGCGGGGCGATGCAGATGGCCAGGCGCTCACGGCTGGCGGTGAATTCATGCCAGTTGGCCACTTCCAGCGGCTTGAGCTTGAGGCGCGCGAGCAGCTCCAGCAGCACCTCGCGGCGGCCGGCGGACTCGGCGCAGAACAGCACGCGGCCCGGATACTCCTCGATAAAACGACGCAGCGCGGCCAGCGGCTCGCTGGCCTTGGCCAGAATGGCCAGGTCGGGCAGGGAGCGGGCGTCGAAGCGCTCGCGGCCGACGCCGACCTCGACGTCTTCCTGGCTCACCACCACGCGCGGCCATTGCTTCAGGCGGGCGAAACAGTCTTCCACCGGCAGGAAGATGTCGGCCGGTGGCAGCAGTGGGCGCTCCGGGTCGACGCGGCGGTCCTCGTAGCGGGTGCGCGCATCCAGCCAGAACTGCTCGGCGGCCTGCTCGATGCCCGGCAAGGAGAACACCTGTGTGTCGCCCGGCAGGTAATCGAACAGGGTGCCGGTTTCCTCGAAGAACAGTGGCAGGTAGTACTCGATACCGGCCGGGGTGATGCCGGAGGCGAGGTCCTGGTAGATCGGGCAGCGGCGGTAGTCGACGTCGAAGCGCTCGCGGAAACGCCCGCGGAAATCGGTGACGGCCTTTTTCTCCAGGGGAAATTCGCGGGCCGGCAGCAGGCGGATCGACTCCACCTTGTCCACCGAGCGCTGGGTCTCGGGGTCGAAGGTGCGCAGTGTTTCGATCTCGTCATCGAACAGGTCGATGCGGTAGGGCGTCTCGCTGCCCATCGGGAACAGGTCGATCAGCGCGCCGCGCACGGCGAACTCACCGTGCTCGTAGACGGTGTCAACGCAGCGGTAGCCCGCGGCCTCCAGGCGCGCGCGCATTTCCTCGACATCGAGCTTCTGGCCGACGTCCAGCAGCAGGCCCGAACCGAGCAGGAAGCGGGTCGGCGCCAGGCGATGCAGGGCGGTGGCGATCGGTACCACCAGCACGCCGTGCTTGATTTCCGGCAGGCGGTAGAGAGTGGCGATGCGCTGGGAAATGATGTCCTGGTGCGGCGAAAAGACGTCGTAGGGCAGGGTTTCCCAGTCGGGGAAGTGCAGCACCGGCAGGTCGGGGGCGAAGAACGCCAGTTCTTCCTGCAGGCGCTCGGCGCTCTGGCTGTCGGCAGTCAGCAGTAGGGTGAAGCGCTTGGCGGCGCTCGCCGCCTCGGCCACGGCCAGGCTCAGCGCGGCGCCGGGCAGGTTGCCCCAGTGCTGTTTGCCGGCGGCGCCCGGCAGTTTCGGCAGTTGCAGTACGGACACGGGTGTCACGGCCCCAGGCGAAAAATAGTGCGCGATTGTAGCGAGGCGAGGTGGCGGCTGTCAGTGGCGACAGGCGCGCATTGCTCGGGGCTGAGTCACGGCATATCATGTAGCCCCTTTTTTCAGCCCCTACATGTGGAAGGTATTGCTCGTGACTCAGAAGCCCGACCAGTGTCTCGGTGAGTGGATTGACCGTGAAGCCCTCGCGGAAGCGATGATTCCGCTGATCGGTCAGCTCTACCGCAACAACAACGTCGTGACCTCGATCTACGGCCGTGGCCTGATCAACCGTTCGGTGATCGATATCCTGAAGGCACACCGCTTCGCCCGTCACCGCCTGGAAGGCGAGACCGAACTGTCCGTGCATGACACTTTCCCCATCCTCAAGACCATGAGCGAGCTCAAGCTGGGCGCCGCTTCCGTGGACCTGGGCAAGATGGTTGCCAAGTTCAAGGCCGAAGGTGCCGGTCGCAGCATCGAGCAGTTCACCAAGGACGTGCTGGCTGACGTGGCTGGCAAGCAGAACGGCGCCGGTCGCGAAGGCACCGACGTGGTCCTGTACGGCTTCGGCCGCATCGGCCGCCTGCTGGCGCGCATCCTGATCGAGAAGACCGGTGGCGGTGACGGCCTGCGTCTGCGTGCCATCGTTGTGCGCAAGGGCGCCGAGAACGACCTGGTCAAGCGCGCCAGCCTGCTGCGCCGCGACTCGGTACACGGTCCGTTCGACGGCACCATCACCATCGATGAAGCCAACAACACCCTGACCGCCAACGGCAACCTGATCCAGGTCATCTACTCCAACGACCCGGCGTCCATCGACTACACCCAGTACGGCATCAAGAACGCCCTGCTGGTGGACAACACCGGCAAGTGGCGTGACGCCGAAGGCCTGGGCCAGCACCTGAAGTGCCCGGGTATCGACCGCGTGGTGCTGACCGCACCGGGCAAGGGCGCGCTGAAGAACATCGTGCATGGCATCAACCATGGCGACATCACCGCCGACGACAAGATCATCTCCGCCGCCTCCTGCACCACCAACGCCATCGTGCCGGTGCTGAAGGCCGTGAATGACCAGTACGGCATCGTCAACGGCCACGTCGAAACCGTTCACTCGTACACCAACGACCAGAACCTGATCGACAACTTCCACAAGGGCAGCCGTCGTGGCCGCAGTGCCGCGCTGAACATGGTGATCACCGAGACAGGTGCCGCCACTGCCGCTGCCAAGGCCCTGCCGGTGCTGAAGGGCAAGCTGACCGGCAACGCCATCCGCGTACCGACGCCGAACGTCTCCATGGCCATCCTCAACCTGAACCTGGAGAAGGCCTGCACCCGCGAAGAGATCAACGAGTACCTGCGCCAGATGGCCATGCACTCGGATCTGCAGAAGCAGATCGACTTCGTCAACTCGCAGGAAGTGGTGTCCACCGACTTCGTCGGTTCGCGTCACGCTGGTGTGGTCGATGCCGAAGCCACTATCGCCAACGACAACCGCGTCGTGCTCTATGTGTGGTACGACAACGAGTTCGGCTACAGCTGCCAGGTCGTGCGCGTGATGGAAGACATGGCTGGGGTCAACCCGCCGGCCTTCCCGCAGTAAGCGTCAGGGCAATCCACAAAACGGGAGCTTCGGCTCCCGTTTTGCTTTTTGGCGCCGGCCTCGCCAGGTCTGCTGAGCGCCCCGAGGCTAAGGGCGCCAGGCCGGCGGGCGCGGTTGGTCGTGTTACCGCTTGTTGCGACTCTCTGGTCTAAAGCGGTACTCATGGGTGGGCATGCCGCGGATATCTCCTTATAATTCCTGAGTTTTTTGCTCCGCTTTGGTGCGTGCTCCGGTTCCCTCGGGTGGGCCATGGCGGAACTCCAACCTTGCTGCACACCGGCTCCGGTGTCTGGAAGCTCTAATGATAAAGATCAAACGCGGGCTGGATTTGCCCCTTGCCGGCGCGCCTGAACAGCGCATCGAGCCGGCACGCGCCGTGCGCAGCGTGGCTGTGCTCGGCTGCGACTATCACGGGATGAAGCCGACCATGGCGGTCCAGGTCGGTGACCGGGTCAAGCTTGGCCAGGTTCTGTTCTCCGACAAGAAAAACCCGGGCGTGCATTTCACCGCGCCGGGGGCTGGCGTGGTCAGTGCCATCCATCGCGGCGAGCAGCGCGTGCTGCAGTCGGTGGTGATTGACCTGGAGGGCGATGACGCCGTCGAGTTCGCCCGCTATGACGCCGCGCAGTTGCCGGCGCTCGATCCCCAGGCGGTGCGCGACAACCTGCAGCAGTCCGGTCTGTGGACCGCGCTGCGTACGCGTCCGTTCAGCAAGGTACCGGCGGTTGACGCGGTGCCCAGCTCGATTTTCGTGACGGCCATCGATACTCATCCGCTGGCGGCCGATCCGGCCGTGGTGATCGGCGAAAGGCCGGCTGACTTTGCCAATGGCCTGGCCGTGTTGGCCCGCCTGGGCAAGGTGCATCTGTGCAAGGCTGCCGGCGTCGGCCTGTCGGGCGAGGTGCAGGCGAATGTCCAGCCCCACGAGTTTGCCGGCCCGCATCCGGCCGGTCTGGCCGGTACTCATATTCATTTCATCGACCCGGTGTCCGCCGGCAAGAGCGTCTGGCAGATCGGTTATCAGGACGTGATCGCCATCGGCGCGCTGTTCAGTCGTGGCCAGCTGGACGTCACCCGCGTGGTGGCCCTGGGTGGCCCGGTGGTGGACAAGCCGCGCCTGCTGCGCACGCGCCTGGGCGCCAGCCTGGAGGAACTCACCGCAGGTGAGCTGCAGGCCGGCAGCAATCGCGTGATTTCCGGCTCGGTGCTGGGTGGGCGGACCTCGCGTGGCGCCTTCGCCTTCCTCGGCCGCTACCACGTGCAGATCTCCTGCCTGCACGAGGGCCGCGAGCGCGAGCTGCTGCATTACCTGCGTGCCGGGGTGAACAAGCACTCGGTGCTGAACATCTTCGTCTCCCAGCTGATGGGCGGCCGCAAGCTGGCCATGGACACCAGCACCAACGGCAGCCCGCGCGCCATGGTGCCGGTGGGCAACTACGAGGCGGTGATGCCGCTGGACATCCTGCCCACCCAGCTGCTGCGCTACCTGATCGTCGGTGACACCGAGATGGCGCAGAAGCTCGGCTGCCTGGAACTGGACGAAGAAGACCTGGCCCTGTGCACCTACGTGTGCGCCGGTAAGTACGAGTACGGCCCGATCCTGCGGGACAACCTGGCTCGCATCGAGAAGGAGGGCTGATCCATGTCCTTGCGTAAATTCCTCGACAAGATCGAGCACAACTTCGAACAGGGCGGCAAGTACGAGAAGTGGTACGCGCTGTACGAGGCGGTGGATACCTTCTTCTACCGCCCCGGCAGCGTGACCAAGAGCACCGCCCACGTGCGCGACGGCATCGACCTCAAGCGCATGATGATCACCGTGTGGCTGTGCACCTTCCCGGCCATGCTGTTCGGCATGTGGAACATCGGCTACCAGGCCAACAGCCTCTTCGCCGGCAACGCCGAGCTGCTGGCGGCCCAGGACGGCTGGCGTTTCGGCCTGATCGGCGCGCTGGCCGGTTTCGACCCTAACAGCCTGTGGGACAACTTCATCCAGGGCGCCGCCTTCTTCCTGCCGGTGTACCTGACCACCTTCATCGTCGGCGGTTTCTGGGAGGTGCTGTTCGCCTCCATCCGCCGTCACGAGGTCAACGAAGGCTTCTTCGTCACCTCCGTGCTGTTCGCCCTGACCCTGCCGCCGGACATCCCGCTGTGGCAGGTGGCCCTGGGTATCAGCTTCGGCGTGGTGATCGGCAAGGAAGTGTTCGGCGGTACTGGCAAGAACTTCCTCAACCCGGCCCTGGTTGGTCGTGCCTTCCTGTTCTTCGCCTACCCGGCGGATATGTCCGGCGACATGGTGTGGACCTCGGTAGACGGCTACGCCGGTGCCACCACGCTGTCCGTGGCCGCCGCCGGCGGCATGGAGCAGGTCACGGCCAGTGGTCTGACCTGGTGGAATGCTTTCGTCGGCCTGGAGCAGGGCTCCATGGGCGAGACCAGCACCCTGGCCATCTTCATCGGCGGCGCCTTCCTGCTGCTGACCAAGATTGCCTCCTGGCGCATCGTCTCCGGCGTGCTGCTCGGCATGATTGCCACCAGCACGCTGTTGAACAGCATCGGCTCGGACACCAACCCGATGTTCGCCATGCCCTGGTACTGGCACCTGGTGGTCGGCGGTTTTGCCTTCGGCATGATCTTCATGGCCACCGACCCGGTCTCGGCATCCATGACCAATACCGGCAAATGGATCTTCGGCGCGCTGATCGGCCTGATGGTCGTGCTGATCCGCGTGGTCAACCCGGCCTTCCCGGAGGGCATGATGCTGGCGATCCTGTTCGCCAACCTGTGCGCCCCGCTGATTGACCATTTCGTGGTGCAGGCCAACATCAAGCGGAGGATCGCCCGTGGCTAACAAGGAATCGACCGTCCGTACCCTGACCGTCGCGGTGCTGGTGTGCCTGGTCTGCTCGGTGTTTGTTGCCGGCGCGGCCATCGCACTCAAGCCCGCGCAGGTGGAGAACCGCCAGCTGGACAAGCAGCGCAGCATCCTGGCCATTGCCGGCCTGGGTGAAGCGGGCATGTCTGCCAAACAAGTGAAGGCACTGTTTGCCGAGCGCATCCAGGCCCGCGTGGTCGATCTGGACAAAGGCACCTTCAGCGACGCTCAGGATGCCGCCAGCTTTGACCCGCTCAAGGCCGCCAAGGACCCCAAGCTGTCCCAGGCCCTGCCGGGTGAGAAGGACATTGCCTCGATCAAGCGTCGCGAGCATTTCTCCACTGTCTATCTGGTGGAGAAGGACGGCGCGCTGGACACCCTGATCCTGCCGGTGCGCGGCTACGGCCTGTGGTCGACCCTGTACGGCTTTATCGCTGTGAAAGGGGACTTGAACACCGTGGTTGGCTTCGGCTTTTACCAGCATGGCGAGACCCCCGGCCTCGGTGGCGAGGTGGACAACCCGAAGTGGAAGGCGCTGTGGACTGGCAAGACCCTGTTCGATGAGCAGGGCCAACTGGCCGTGGAGATCATCAAGGGCAGCGTCGACGCGCAGTCGCCCAAGGCCAGCCATCAGGTCGACGGCCTGGCCGGTGCGACGCTGACGAGCAAGGGCGTCAACAACCTGCTGCATTTCTGGCTCGGCGAAAACGGCTTCGGCCCGCTGCTGGCCAACCTCAAGAAAGGGGAGGCATAAGCATGTCGCAACCCACCTACAAGAGCGTGCTGCTCGACCCGATCCTGCACAACAACCCCATCGGCCTGCAGATCCTCGGTATCTGCTCGGCGCTGGCGGTGACCTCCAACCTCAAGACCTCGCTGGTGATGTCGATCGCCCTGACTCTGGTGACCGGCTTCTCCAACCTGTTCATCTCGATGATTCGCCAGCAGATTCCGAGCAGCATCCGCATGATCGTGCAGATGGTGATCATCGCATCGCTGGTGATCGTGGTGGATCAGGTGCTCAAGGCCTTTGCCTACTCGCTGGCCAAGCAGCTGTCGGTGTTTGTCGGCCTGATCATCACCAACTGCATCGTGATGGGCCGTGCCGAGGCCTTTGCCATGCAGAACCCGCCGCTGCTGTCGTTCTGCGACGGTATCGGCAATGGCCTGGGCTACAGCGCCATGCTGATCGTCCTCGGGGTGATCCGCGAGCTGTTCGGTGCCGGCAAGCTGCTCGGCTACAGCGTGCTGCCTACTGTCAGCGAAGGCGGCTGGTACCAGCCCAATGGTCTGCTGCTGCTGCCGCCCTCGGCCTTCTTCCTGATCGGCCTGATCATCTGGGCGTTGCGCAGCTGGAAGCCGGAACAGAAAGAAAAACCCGCGTTCCGCATGGCCCCGCAGGTTTCGGATAAGGAGGCCTACTGATGGAGCACTACCTCAGCCTGTTCGTGAAGTCCGTGTTCATCGAGAACATGGCGCTGGCCTTCTTCCTCGGCATGTGCAGTTTCATCGCCATTTCCAAGAAGGTCGAAACGGCCATCGGCCTCGGCATTGCCGTGGTGGTGGTGCAAGCCATCACCGTGCCGGCCAACAACCTGCTGTACACCTACCTGCTCAAGGAAGGCGCACTGGCCTGGGCCGGGCTGCCGGAGGTGGACCTGTCCTTCCTCGGCCTGCTCAGCTACATCGGGGTGATCGCCGCGCTCGTGCAGATCCTCGAGATGCTGCTGGATAAGTACATGCCGGCACTCTACAACGCCCTCGGTGTGTTCCTGCCGCTGATTACGGTGAACTGCGTGATCATGGCCGGCTCGCTGTTCATGGTTGAACGCGACTACAACCTCGGCGAGAGCGTGGTCTATGGCGCTGGTTCAGGCATCTCCTGGGCCCTGGCCATCGCGCTGCTGGCCGGCATCCGCGAGAAGCTCAAGTACAGCGATGTCCCCGAAGGCCTGCAGGGTCTGGGCATCACCTTCATCACCATCGGTCTGATGTCGTTGGGCTTTATGTCTTTCGGCGGCATTCAGCTGTGAAACACCAGAAAAACTACTGCGCTTGCACAGGCTGTGTTGAAAACAGGCTCGGACTGCTCATTTACCGGCACGTAAACTCCGCGTCCTCGCCTGTTTTCGCCTTGCCTGAGCTGCGCTCGCTACGTTTTTCCGGCGTTTCAATCGGAGGTTAAAGAATGGGTTTTGAAATCGCATTGGCCATCGGCATGTTCACCGGCATCGTGCTGGCGCTGGTGGTGGTCATCCTGGCGGCGCGCGCCAAGCTGGTCTCCAGCGGCGACGTGAACATCGTCATCAATGGTGAGCGCACCCTCACCGTGCCGGCGGGCGGCAAGCTGCTGCAGACACTGGCGGCAAACAACGTATTCCTGTCCTCGGCTTGTGGCGGCGGCGGTACCTGTGCGCAGTGCAAGTGCATCGTCGAAAGCGGCGGCGGCGAGATGCTGCCGACCGAGGAGTCGCACTTCACCAAGCGCGAGGCCAAGGCCGGCTGGCGCCTGTCCTGCCAGACTCCGGTCAAGCAGGATATGCACATCGAGGTGGAAGAGTCGGTGTTCGGCGTTAAGAAGTGGGAATGCACGGTGGAGTCCAACCCCAACGTCGCCACCTTCATCAAGGAACTGACCCTGCGCCTGCCGGAAGGCGAGAGCGTGGACTTCCGCGCCGGTGGCTACGTGCAGCTTGAGTGTCCGCCGCACGTGGTCAGCTACAAGGATTTCGATATCCAGCCCGAATACCGTGGCGACTGGGACAAGTTCAACCAGTGGAAGTACGTGTCCAAGGTCGACGAGCCGGTGATCCGCGCCTACTCCATGGCCAACTACCCGGACGAGAAGGGCATCGTCAAATTCAACATCCGCATCGCCTCGCCGCCACCGGGCAAGGACCACTTGCCGCCGGGCCAGATGTCGTCCTGGGTGTTCAACCTCAAGCCGGGCGACAAGGTCACCGTGTACGGCCCGTTCGGCGAGTTCTTCGCCAAGGAAACCGATGCCGAGATGGTCTTCATCGGCGGTGGCGCCGGCATGGCTCCGATGCGCTCGCACATCTTCGACCAGCTCAAGCGCCTGAAGTCCAAGCGCAAGATCAGCTTCTGGTATGGCGCTCGCTCGCTGCGCGAGGCCTTCTATGTCGAGGAGTACGACCAGCTCGCCGCGGAGAACCCCAACTTCGAGTGGCACCTGGCGCTGTCCGATCCGCAGCCGGAAGACAACTGGACCGGCCTCAAGGGCTTTATCCATAACGTGCTGTTCGAGCAGTACCTCAAGGACCATCCGGTCCCCGAGGATTGCGAGTTCTACATGTGCGGCCCGCCCATGATGAACGCCGCGGTGATCAAGATGCTGCTGGACCTGGGGGTCGAGCGCGAGAACATACTGCTGGACGATTTCGGTGGTTAAACCCGCGTTGTTCACCCTGCTGGCCAGCGTCCTGCTGGCCGGTTGCGGCGAGAAGGTCGAGGAGTTCGGCGGCCCGACCATGGGCAGCCACTACTCGCTGAAATATGTGGCAGGCGAGGGCACGCCTCAGCCTGCCGCACTCAAGGCCGATGTCGAGGCTCTGCTGGCCGAGGTGGATCAGCAGATGTCCACCTGGCGCGCCGATTCCGATCTTTCCGAGTTCAACCGCCTGCCGGCCGGCAGCTGCCACGCCATGCCTGCTCCGGTGCTGGAGCTGGTGCGTTTCGGCGAGCAATTGTCAGCAGACAGTGATGGCGCCTTCGACCTGACCCTGGAGCCGCTGCTCGACCTTTGGGGCTTCGGCCCGCAGTCGCGTGGCGAGCGGGTGCCGACGGCGGAGGAAATCGCTGACGTGCGCCAGCGCACCGGTCATCAACACCTGCGTATCGACGGCGAGCAGCTGTGCAAGGACGCCGCCGTGCAGCTCGACCTCAACAGCATCGCCGCCGGCCATACGGTGGACCGCATCGCCGCACGCCTGGCCGAGCTGGGGGTGCATAGCTACCTGCTGGATGTCACCGGCGAACTGAAGGCGCTGGGGCGCAAGCCGGACGGCAGCGCCTGGCGCATCGCCATCGAGGTGCCGCGCGATGATCGCCAGGTTGCGCAGAAGGTACTGACCCTGGATGGCCTGGGCGTGTCGACTTCCGGCGACTACCGCAACTATTTCGAGCGTGACGGCAAGCGCTATTCGCACACCCTCGACCCGCAGACCGGCGCGCCGATCAGCCATCGCCTGGCGGCAGTGACGGTGGTCGATGCCTCGACCTTGCGCGCCGACGGGCTGTCTACGCTATTGATGGTGCTAGGCCCCGAACGCGGCTTCGCCTTCGCCGAGCAGGTGCAGGTGGCGGCCTTCTTCGTGACCCGCACCGACCAGGGCTTCGCCACCCGCGCGACGCCCGCATTCGAGCGCCGGTTCGGCGCAGGAGAAACGCCATGACCTGGTTACTGGTATTCGGTCTCATGCTGCTGGTGGTGCTGGGGATGGCCATTGGCGTGATCATGGGTCGCAAGCCTATCGCCGGCTCCTGTGGTGGCATCGCCAATCTCGGCATCGAGAAGGAATGTTCGATCTGTGGTGGCAGCCGCGAGAAGTGCGAAGAGGTCAATCGCGAGCAGAAAGGCGATGTAGTGGACGCAAAGCTCGCCTACGACGCGACCAAGCGCTAATGTGCCGGGCAAATTCACCCGGCTAAGCTGTGGTGAGCATTCAAACGCCGCGACCATGGGGTGTCGCGGCCGATCCGGGTGCCGCGTGACGTGCCCGGTGCGTGATGAGGAGTAAGCATGGCGGTCTACAACTACGACGTGGTGGTGCTCGGTTCCGGCCCGGCGGGCGAGGGCGCGGCGATGAACGCGGCCAAGGCCGGGCGCAAGGTGGCGGTGGTCGACAACCGCCCGCTGGTCGGCGGCAACTGCACCCACCTGGGCACCATCCCGTCCAAGGCCCTGCGCCACTCGGTGCGGCAGATCATGCAGTACAACACCAACCCGCTGTTCCGCCAGATCGGCGAACCGCGCTGGTTCTCCTTCCCCGACGTGCTGAAAAGCGCCGAGCGGGTGATCGCCAAGCAGGTCGCCTCGCGCACCGGCTACTACGCGCGCAACCGCATCGACGTGTTCTTCGGCACGGCCAGCTTCTCCGATGAGCAGACCGTGGAAGTGGTGTGCACCAGCGGCGTGGTGGAAAAACTGGTGGCCAAGCAGATCGTCATCGCCACCGGCTCGCGCCCCTACCGCCCGGCCGATGTGGACTTCCACCACCCGCGTATCTACGACAGCGACACCATTCTCAGCCTCACTCACACGCCGCGCCGCATCATCATTTACGGTGCCGGCGTGATCGGCTCCGAGTACGCCTCGATCTTCAGTGGCCTGGGCGTGCTGGTCGACCTGATCGACAACCGCGACCAGCTGCTCAGCTTCCTCGATGACGAGATCTCCGACGCGCTCAGCTACCACCTGCGCACCAACAACGTGCTGATCCGTCACAACGAGGAGTACGAGCGCATCGAGGGCCTGGAGAACGGCGTGATCCTGCACCTCAAGTCGGGCAAGAAGATCAAGGCCGACTGCCTGCTGTGGTGCAACGGCCGTACCGGCAACACCGACAAGCTGGGCCTGGAGAACATCGGCATCAAGGTCAACAGCCGTGGCCAGATCGAGGTCGACCAGTTCTACCGTACCCAGGTCAGCAACATCTTCGCCGCCGGTGATGTGATCGGCTGGCCGAGCCTGGCCAGCGCCGCCTACGACCAGGGTCGCTCGGCCGCTGGCAGCGCGGTGGAGAATGACAGCTGGCGCTTTGTCGACGACGTGCCGACCGGCATCTACACCATTCCGGAGATCAGCTCGATCGGCAAGAACGAGAAGGAGCTGACCCAGGCCAAGATCCCCTACGAGGTCGGCAAGGCGTTCTTCAAGGGCATGGCGCGCGCGCAGATTTCCCACGAGCCTGTGGGCATGCTGAAGATCCTGTTCCATCGCGAGACCCTGGAGATTCTCGGCGTGCACTGCTTCGGCTACCAGGCGTCGGAGATCGTGCACATCGGCCAGGCGATCATGAACCAGAAGGGTGAGGCGAACTCCATCAAGTACTTCGTCAACACCACCTTTAACTACCCGACCATGGCCGAGGCCTACCGGGTGGCGGCGTTCGACGGGCTCAACCGGCTTTTTTGAGCGGCTCCGACCGGTGGCCTGAACCGGTCGGGGGTGACCCCCTCGGCGACTCCCGCAGCTGGCGCTGGCCGAACCGGGAGAGCTTCTGACCAGGCGCGATGCTGCAAAGAAAAACCGGCCCTTGGGCCGGTTTTTTGCTTTCTCCCCTCTCCCGCTGGCGGGAGAGGGGCTGGGGGAGAGGGCGGGCTATCGACCCTATCCCTAACCCTCTCCCATAAATGGGAGAGGGAATGTACACGCGGGCTAATAGGCTTCGCGAGCAGTCCGTAGCCCGGATGCAATCCGGGAGCGGTGTTGCCTGCTTCCCGGATTGCATCCAGGCTACAAGGGGCCGCCTGCTAGCGCTTGAGGGTATCCACCGCCAGCCCCGGGAAGTCGGTGATGATGCTGTTCACGCCGAAGTCGGCCAGGCGGCGCATCAGCGCCGGCTCGTTGACCGTCCAGACCGACACGTGCAGGCCGGCCTTCTGCGCCTTGAGCAGGCGCTCCGGCGTGCACAGGGTCCAGTTCAGCGCGAGCATCGAGCAGCCATGGTGGGCGGCCACCTTCAGCGGATCGAGCCAGTTGTATTCGGCCACCAGGCCGCGCGACAGCTCTGGCGTCAGGCGACGCAGGGCGCGCAGTACCTCGCGCGAGCTGCTGGTGACGGTGATGCGGTCCTTAATGTCGAAACGCTCAGCCAGCGCCTGGATGGCCAGCACGGTGCGCGCGGCGCGCACCCGCGAGGCGCTTTTGACCTCCAGCTGCCAGTGCTCGAACGGGCACTGCTCGAACAGGCTTTCCAGCGTCGGGATCGGGCAGGGCGTTTTCCAGCCGGGTCCTCCCTGGCGGGCGTCGAGCTTCACCAGTTCCTCGGCATCGTGCTCCACCACCTTGCCGCGGCGGCCGGTGGTGCGCTTGAGGGTCGGGTCGTGAATCACCATCAGCTCGCCGTCACGCGACAGGTGCAGGTCGAGCTCACAACGGGTCACGCCGTGCTCCAGGCAACGCTGGAAGCTGGCGAGGGTATTTTCCGGCGCTTCGCCCTTGGCGCCGCGGTGGCCGTAGATCAGGGTCACGGTTGATCCTTGTCGAGGGAGTGGTGCGGCTGATGGTGCAGCACGCTGTTGATCACATGGTCGTATTCGAAATAAACGCTGAAGCTGCGGTAGTCCCAGCGGGTGATGGGCGGTTGCCCCACCGGCGGGTGCTCTTCGTCGGCCAGGCCGAAACGCTCCAGCACGGAGCGCTTCGATTCGCCCAGCTGGGGCAGGCCGGCGACCGCGTCGCCTTGCTGGCCGAGCGGGATCTCGAGAGTCTGGGCGAGGGCGGGTGAGCAGAGCAGCAGGGCGCCGAGCAGGAGCGCTAACGGCCTCATCGCTGCTCCTTGGCCATGCGCCGTTCCAGGGCCTGCTTCTGCAGGATGTGCCGCGCCAGTAGCTGACGCTGCGCATCGGTCAGCGCCTCGAACTCGGTGCCGATCTCGAACTGACCGTCGTCGCGGGCCTGGCAGTGAACGACCTGCGCGCGCAACAGCAGGCCGAGGGCCTGGGGCATCAACACCATCTTGATCGCCAGATGACTGCCCTTGGGCACCGCCTGGCCATGGTTGAAACTGATGCCGCCTTCGGAAATCGATACCCGACGCGGCGCGCCGATATCGCGCAGCAGGCTCTGCGCCACGGCCTGGCCGAGCAGGTCGATGCGTTTGTTCATCACCTTGAGGTAGTTGGCCAGGGTGCGATCACGCTCGCTGATGTGACGCAGCAGGTGCTGCGACTCGAAGTCCATCAGGTGCAGGTCGCTGAGCAGATTGAACAGCGGCGAGTTGTCGTGAAGCGGATCACTGGCGTGCGCCTCCGGCCCGGACAGCAGGCTGAAATCCAGTGCGATCGTATCCTCGATACGGTAGTATTCGCGGCGATCATCGACGTCTTGATTCGACATGGCGAACCCATGGCAGCAGTGGTGGTCTGAGTGTAAAGCCGCGCGCCAGGCCCCGCCACAAGGACGTTTCTCCCTTTTCGCAGCGAATCCCCTCACTCATGTTCAGACCCCTGCCGTTCTTCATCGGCGTGCGTTACACGCGAGCCCGACGCCGCAGCCTGTTCGTTTCCTTCATTTCCCTGACTTCCATCATCGGCCTGGCCCTGGGCGTGCTGGTGATGATCGTCGTGTTGTCGGTGATGAACGGCTTCGACCGCGAGATGCGCGACCGCGTGCTGGGCATGGTGCCCCACGCCACTCTCGACAGCGCCACGCCGATCAAGGACTGGCGCACCATCGGCGAAGGCCTGCAGCGTCATCCGCAGGTGGCGGCCATCGCGCCGTTCACCCAGATGCAGGGGCTGTTGACCAACAACGGCCAGGTGCAGAAGGTGCTGGTCAACGCCATCGACCCGGCCGAAGAGGGCAAGGTGTCGATCATTGGCGACTACTTCCGCGAGGGCTCGCTGGCGTCGCTCGAAGCGGGCGGCTTCGGCATCCTTATCGGCGACCTGGCGGCGAAGAAGCTAGGCCTGGCCATCGGTGACAAGGTCACTTTCGTTGCCCCCGAAGTGGCGGTGACACCGGCCGGCATGTTCCCGCGCATGAAACGCTTCACCGTGGTCGGTATCTTCCATGTCGGCGCCGGCGAGATCGACGGTCATGTGGTGATGGCCCATGTGCAGGACGCCGGCCGCCTGCTGCGCCTCAAACCGGGCGAGGTGCAGGGCATCCGCCTGAAACTGCATGACCTGTTCCAGGCACCGCAGGTGGCCTGGGAACTGGCTACCCTGCTGCGTGAGCAGGACTTCTACGCGCGCGACTGGACCCGCACCCACGGCAACCTGTACCAGGCCATCCGCATGGAGAAGACCATGATCGGCCTGCTGTTGCTGCTGATCGTCGCGGTGGCCGCCTTCAACATCATCTCCACCCTGGTGATGGTGGTGACCGACAAGAAATCCGATATCGCCATCCTGCGTACCCTCGGCGCCACGCCGCGGCAGATCATGGCCACCTTCATGGTCCAGGGTTCGGTGATCGGCATCGTCGGTACCCTGGTTGGCGGTGTGCTCGGCGTGCTCGCGGCGCTCAATGTCAGCGCCGCGATCAAGGGACTGGAGAGCCTGCTGGGCATCCAGTTCCTCAATGCCGAGGTGTATTTCATCGATTACCTGCCCTCGCAGGTACAGGGTTCGGACGTGGCGCTGGTCTGCGGTGCCGCCCTGGTCCTGAGTTTCCTTGCCACCCTTTATCCGGCCTGGCGTGCGGCGCGCACCCAGCCTGCGGAGGCTTTGCGTTATGAGTGACAAGTCCGTGCTGAGTTGCCGCAATCTGGGCAAGAGCTACGAGGAAGGCCCGCAGACGGTCGTGGTGCTGAGCAACGTCGAGCTGGAGCTGCTGCCCGGCGAGCGCGTGGCCATCGTCGGCACCTCCGGCTCGGGCAAAAGTACCCTGCTGAACATGCTCGGCGGCCTCGATACACCGAGCCAGGGCAGCGTCTGGCTGGCCGGCGAGGAGCTGTCGGCGCTCAACGAGAAGGCCCGCGGCCTGCTGCGCAATCGCGCGCTGGGCTTCGTCTACCAGTTCCATCACCTGCTGCCGGAATTCACCGCGCTGGAAAACGTGTGCATGCCGCTGCTGATTGGCAAGACGCCGATCCCCGAGGCGCGTCAGCGCGCCACTGCGCTGCTGGAGCGGGTGGGCCTGGGGCATCGCCTGTCGCACAAGCCGGCCGAGCTGTCCGGTGGCGAGCGCCAGCGCGTGGCCATTGCTCGTGCTCTGGTCAACAACCCGGCGCTGGTGCTGCTCGATGAGCCTACCGGCAACCTCGACCAGCACACCGCGCAGGGCATCCAGGAACTGATGCGCGAGCTCAGTCGCGATTCGCGCACGGCCTTCCTGGTGGTGACGCATGACCCGCAGCTGGCCGGCCAGATGGACCGCGTGCTGCGCCTGGAAGACGGCAAGCTGGTGGCCGCCTGATGTTCCGTCCGCTGAGCATCTTCGTCGGCGCCCGCTACACCCGGGCCAAACGGCGCAACCACTACATCTCCTTCATCTCGCTGACCTCGATGATCGGCCTGGCGCTGGGCGTGCTGGCGATGATCGTGGTGCTGTCGGTGATGAACGGCTTCCAGAAGGAAATGAGTTCGCGCATCCTCGGCATGGTGCCGCACGCCACCCTCAGCGCCGACCGTCCGCTGGACGACTGGCAGAAGGTGGCCGCCACCGCGATGCAGCACAAGCAGGTGACTGGCGCCGCGCCCTTCGCCGAACTGGATGGCATGTTCTCCTACAAGGGCAACATGCAGCCGGTGCAGATCAACGGCATCGATCCGGCCGAGGAGCAGAAAGTCTCGATCATCGGACGGCACATGGTTCAGGGGCGCCTGGAGGACCTCAAGGCGGGAGAGTTCGGCGTGGTGATCGGCGAGATCAGCGCGCGGCGTTTCCGCCTGAATGTCGGCGACAAGCTGACCCTGATCGTGCCCGAAGCGAGCAAGGCTGCCGGTGGTATCACGCCGCGCATGCTGCGCCTGTCGGTGGTCGGCGTGTTCAAGGTCGGCGCCGAACTGGATGGCAGCCTGGCGCTGATCCATATCGCCGATGCTTCCGGCATCCAGCGTCTGGCCGACGGCCAGGTGCAGAGCGTGCGTATCGCCCTGAAGGACCTGTACCAGGCGCCGCAGGTGTCGGCCGCCATCGCCACGCAGCTGGGCGCCGGCTTCAAGGCGATCGACTGGACCCGCACCCAGGGCAGCCTGTTCAGTGCCATGCAGATGGAGAAGACCATGATCGGCCTGCTGCTGTTGCTGATCATCGCGGTGGCCGCCTTCAACATCATCGCCACGCTGATCATGGTGGTCGCCGACAAGCGCGCCGACATCGCGATCCTGCGCACCCTCGGCGCCACGCCGCGGCAGGTGATGGCGATCTTCATGGTGCAGGGCACGGTGATCGGCTGTATCGGCACCCTGATCGGTGGCGTGCTGGGCGTGACGGTCGCGCTCAACATCAGCGGCTGGGTGGCCTGGCTGGAAAAGGCCAGTGGCGCGCATATCTTCAGCTCCGACGTGTATTTCATCAGCAGCTTGCCGTCCGACCTGCGTGGCCTGGATGTGCTGCTGATCTGCGGCGCAGCGCTGAGCATGAGCTTCCTGGCGACGCTCTATCCGTCATGGCGTGCCTCACGCACGCAGCCGGCCGAGGCATTGCGCTACGAGTAAACGAAAACGCCGCTGAGAAGCGGCGTTTTGTTATCTAGCGCGAGGCCTGGCGGCGCTTCTCGGCACGCTTGCGCCAGTTGTGCGCCACCCACCAGCGCCAGTACAGCATGGTTAGGCCGTAGCCCAGGGCGGCGGAGATCACCCCGACTATCACCGAGCCCAGCAGGAAGGGCTGCCAGAGAATCGCCAGCTCGTCGCTGATCCATTCCCAGGTCAGCTCGTCTGGCAGTTCCATGGGCGGCACGCCGAGCAGCCAGCTGCCCATCTTGTAGGTGCAGTAGAAGATCGGCGGCATCGTCAGCGGGTTGGTCAACCACACCAGGCCTACCGAGATCGGCAGGTTGGCGCGAATCGGAATGGCCAGGCTGGCGGCGATCAGCATCTGCATTGGCGCTGGGATGAAGGCGGCGAACAGCCCGGCGGCCATGGCGCGCGCCACCGAGTGCCGATTCAGGTGCCAGAGGTTGGGGTCGTGCAGTAGGGTACCGAGGAAGCGCAGTGACTTGTGGTCCCTGATCATCTGCGGATCGGGCATGTAACGTTTGAACAGACGGCGAGGCATGAGCGGTCTCGGCAAAAATCAGCGGCTATTATGCACCGATGCTCGCAGGCCGGCTTGGCCCTGTGATGACAGCTCAACCCCGGGATGGGAAAACCATGCGCACAGGGATGTTCGCGCTGGCCGCAGGCCTGGCCTGTTTGCCGGTGCTGCCGCAGTTGCCGCCGACCTGGCTGTTGCTGGCGCTCTTGCCGCTGGCGCTGATGCTGTTGCCCTGGCGCAGTTATCCGCTGGCCTTGTTGCTGTTCGGCTTCGTCTGGGCCTGCTTCAGCGCCCAGGCGGCACTGGATGACCGCCTGGCCATGGCCCTCGACGGCCGCACCCTGTGGCTGGAGGGGAGGATCAGCGGGTTGCCGGAGGTGGGCGAGGGCGTGGTGCGCTTCCAGCTGGAAGATGCAGCGGCGCGTGAGCATCGGTTGCCTCGGCGATTGCGCCTGTCCTGGTACGACGGCCCGCCGGTGCTGGCCGGCGAGCGCTGGCGACTGGCGGTCAAACTCAAGCGTCCGCGCGGCCTGGTCAATCCACAGGGCTTCGACTACGAAGCCTGGCTGCTGGCGCAGCGCATCGGTGCCACCGGTACGGTCAAGGCCGGCGAGCGCCTGCAGGCGGCGGCGGGCGCGGCCGCCTGGCGCGACGCGCTACGCCAGGAGCTGCTCGCGGTTGAGGCGTTCGGTCGCGCGGGGGCGCTGGCAGCGCTGGTGCTGGGCGACGACTCCGGACTCAGTCGCGCCGACTGGCGGGTGCTGCAGGATACCGGCACGGTGCATCTATTGGTGATCTCCGGGCAGCATGTGGCGCTGCTGGCGGCGGTGCTCTACGCGCTGGTTTCCGGTCTGGCGCGGCTTGGCCTGTGGCCGCGTTTTCTACCCTGGTTGCCCTGGGCTTGCGCGCTGGCCTTCGCCGGCGCGCTGGGCTACGGGTTGCTGGCCGGCTTCGAGGTGCCGGTGCGGCGGGCCTGTGTGATGGTGGCCCTGGTGTTGCTGTGGCGTTTGCGTTTTCGTCATCTGGGCCTGTGGTGGCCGTTGCTGCTGGCGTTCGTGCTGGTGCTGCTGGTCGAGCCGCTGGCCAGCCTACAGGCCGGGTTCTGGCTATCGTTCGGCGCGGTGGCGGTGTTGGCCTGGGTGTTTGGCGGGCGGCTCGGGGCCTGGTCCTGGTGGCGCGTCTGGTGGCGTGCGCAGTGGACTCTGGCGCTGGGGCTGTTGCCGCTGTTCTTTGCGCTGGGGCTGCCGCTGAGCCTGAGCGGGCCGCTGGCCAACCTGCTCGCCGTACCCTGGGTCAGTCTGCTGGTGGTGCCGATGGCGCTGCTTGGAACCCTGTTGCTGCCCGTGCCCTGGCTGGGTGAGGGCCTGCTGTGGCTGGCGGGTGGCCTGTTGGCGATCCTGTTTCAGCTGCTGGGCTGGATAGCCGGCGCGCTGCCAGCCTGGTTGCCCACCGCCGTGCCGCTCTGGTGCTGGCTGCTCGGCAGCCTCGGTGTGTTGCTTTGCCTGCTGCCGGCGGGCGTGCCGCTGCGGGCGCTGGGGCTGGTGCTGTTGCTCACCCTGTTGCTACCGCCGCGCGAGCGCATTCCGGCGGGGCAGGCTCAGGTCTGGCAGCTGGATGTCGGTCAGGGCCTGGCCGTGTTGGTGCGTACTCGCGAACACGCGTTGCTATACGACGCCGGCCCACGCTTCGGGGACTTCGACCTCGGCGAGCGGGTGGTGCTGCCCTCGCTGCGCCAGCTGGGTGTCGACCGACTCGACCTGCTGCTGCTCAGCCATGCCGACAGCGATCATGCCGGCGGCGCTGAGGCGGTGGTCCGGGGCATGACCGTAGCTCGGGTGACAAGTGGCGAGGCTGCCGAGCTGCCGCTGGGGCTGCAGGCGCAACCCTGCGTCGACGGTGCACGCTGGGCGTGGGACGGCGTGGTTTTCACCACCTGGCGTTGGCGTGATGCGCCGCCGGGCAATGCCGCATCCTGCCTGCTCAAGGTAGAGGCGCAAGGCGAGAGTCTACTGCTCACCGGCGATGTGGATGCTGCCGCGGAGAAGGCCCTGCTGGCGAGCGGTCGCGATTTGCGCGCTAGCTGGCTGCAGGTGCCACATCACGGCAGTCGCAGTTCCTCCAGTGCGGCTTTTCTCGACGCCGTGGCGCCGCGCGGCGCGCTGCTTTCGCGCGGTTGGCACAACCCGTTCGGCCATCCGCACCCCGGTGTCGTTGCGCGTTACCACGCGCGCGGCATCGTCCTGTATGACAGCGCCGAGCTGGGCGCCATTCGGCTGCAGCTGGGCGCTGCGCAGGGTGTTTCCGCCTGGCGCGAACGCCCGCGTTTCTGGCGGGAAAAATGAGAACCGGGGAGGTCTGCGTCGGCGCGACCCTATGCTAGAGTGGCGCCACTTTTCGAAGGGGGATTCGATACCGTGTGGGAGCTGGTCAAATCTGGCGGCTGGATGATGCTGCCGATCATTCTGTGTTCCATCGCCGCTGCCGGCATCATCGCCGAACGCCTCTGGACCCTGCGGCCGAGCCGCATCACACCGCCGCACCTGCTGGGTCAGGTGTGGATGTGGATCAAGGAAAAGAAGCTTACCAACGACAAGCTCAAGGAGCTGCGTGCCAACTCGCCGCTGGGGCAGATCCTCGCCGCCGGCCTGGCCAACTCCAAGCATGGTCGCGAGATCATGAAGGAGTGCATCGAGGAAGCCGCCGCCCGCGTGATCCATGAGCTGGAGCGCTACCTCAATGCCCTCGGCACCATCGCCGGTGTAGCCCCGCTGCTCGGCCTGCTGGGTACCGTGCTGGGCATGATCGACATCTTCAGCGCCTTTATCGGCACCAATATGGCCAACGCTGCGCAACTCGCCGGCGGCATCTCCAAGGCCCTCATAACCACCGCGGCCGGCCTGTTCGTGGCCATCCCCGCACTGTTCTTCCACCGCTTCCTGCAGCGTCGCGTCGACGAGCTGGTGGTCGGCATGGAGCAGGAGGCGATCAAGCTGGTGGAAGTGGTGCAGGGCGACCGTGACGTCGATCTGGGCAACGCCAGCGCTCCCGCGCCGAAGGAAACCCGCAAAGAGGGCAAGAAGGCGTGAAATTCCGGCGCAAACCGCGGGAGAACGTAGAGATCAACCTGGCGTCGCTGATCGACGTGGTGTTCATCCTGCTGCTGTTCTTCGTGGTCACCACGACCTTCACCCGCGAGACCCAGCTCAAGGTCGACCTGCCGGAAGCTGCCAGCGGCACGCCACCCGAGGAAACCGCGCTGAAGCAGCTGGAGGTGCTGATCAGCCCCGAGGGCAGCTACTCGCTGAATGGCCAGCCGCTGCTCAAGAGTGATCTGGAAGGCCTGATGGCTGCCCTGAGCAAGGAATCCGGTGGCGACAACAGCCTGCCGCTGGCCATCAGCGCCGATGCCAAGACCCCGCACCAGGCGGTGATCACCGCGATGGATGCAGCCGGCAAGCTGGGCTTCTCCCACCTGCGGATCACCACGGTCGAGGCCGAGGCCAAGCCTTGAGCCTGGCCGACCGGCTCACCGCTGCCTGGTACCAGGGCCACCCGGCCTTGGTTCTGCTGCGCCCGCTGGAGTGGTTGTACCGGTGCGTGGTAATGGGCAAGCGCCGCGCCTTTCTGGCAGGGCAGGGCGACATCTACCGCGCGCCCGTGCCGGTCGTCGTGGTCGGTAATGTCACTGTTGGCGGCACCGGCAAGACCCCATTGATTCTCTGGCTGATCGAATACTGCCGTGCTCGCGGCCTGCGCGTTGGCGTGGTCAGTCGCGGCTATGGCGCCACGCCGCCGCAACTGCCCTGGCGCGTGCGTGCCGAGCATGCCGCCGAGGAGGCCGGTGACGAGCCGCTGCTGATCGTGCAGCGCACGGATGTGCCGCTGGTGATTGACCCCCAGCGCGCTCGCGCTGTACAGGCGCTGCTGGAGCAGGAAGTGCTGGACCTGATCCTCTGCGACGACGGCCTGCAGCATTACCGCCTGGCGCGTGACTTGGAACTGGTGCTGATCGATGCGGCGCGAGGCCTGGGTAATCGCCGCTGTCTGCCGGCCGGCCCCCTGCGCGAGCCGGCCGAGCGTCTGGCCGAGGTCGATGCCGTGCTGCGCAACGGCGCCGCTGAAGACGACGAGCAGGGCTATGCGCTGCAACTGCGGCCGACCGCCCTGGTCAATCTGCGCAGCGGCGAGCGGGTAGGGCTGGAGCATTTTCCGCCCGGCCAGCAGGTGCATGCGGTCGCCGGCATCGGCAATCCGCAGCGTTTCTTCAATACCCTCGAAGCGCTAAACTGGCGGCCGATTGCGCATCCCTTCGCCGACCACGCCAGCTTCAGCCCCGAGGCCCTGCAATTCAGCCCCGCGCTGCCGCTGCTGATGACCGAGAAGGACGCGGTGAAATGCCGGGCCTTCGCCGCCGCCGACTGGTGGTATCTGGCCGTGGATGCCGCCCCTTCGCCGGCCTTCGTCGCCTGGCTGGATACCGAGCTGGATCGCCTGCTTGCCGCAAAGCACTGAGCTTCGCGCCGTTTTCCAACCTCCCCGAGGATCTCCTCCATGGACCCCAAACTGCTCGACATCCTGGCCTGCCCGGTGTGCAAAGGCCCGCTGCAGCTTTCCGAAGACAAGACCGAGCTGATCAGCAAGGGCGCCGGCCTGGCCTATCCGATTCGCGACGGCATCCCGGTGATGCTGGAGAGCGAGGCGCGCACCCTGACCACCGACGAGCGTCTGGACAAGTAAATGAGCCAAGCCTTTACCGTTGTCATTCCCGCGCGCTACGCCTCCAGTCGCCTGCCCGGCAAGCCACTGCAGGACATCGCCGGCAAGCCCATGGTCCAGCACGTCTGGGAGCAGGCGAAGAAGAGCTCCGCTGCCCGCGTGGTGGTGGCCACCGACGATGCGCGCATTCTCGAGGCCTGCCAGGGTTTCGGCGCTGAAGTGCTGATGACCCGCGTCGACCACAACTCCGGCACCGATCGCCTCGCCGAAGTGGCCACCCAGCTGGGCCTGGCCAACGACGCCATCGTGGTCAACGTGCAAGGCGACGAGCCGCTGATCCCGCCCGCCATCATCGATCAGGTGGCGGCCAACCTGGCGACCAACCCACAGGCCGGCATCGCCACCCTGGCCGAGCCGATCGAGGACGTGCAGGCGCTGTTCAACCCCAATGTGGTCAAGGTAGTCAGCGACAAGAGCGGCCTGGCCCTGACCTTCAGTCGCGCGCCGCTGGCCTGGGCCCGTGACGCCTTCGCCAAGAGCCGTGACGTGCTTCCCGAGGGCGTGCCCTATCGCCGCCATATCGGTATCTACGCCTACCGCGCCGGCTTCCTGCATGACTTTGTGGCCTGGGGCCCGTGCTGGCTGGAAGACACCGAGTGCCTGGAGCAGCTGCGTGCGCTCTGGCATGGCGTGCGCATCCATGTCGCCGATGCCCTCGAGGCGCCGCCGGCCGGCGTGGATACCCCGGAAGACCTGGAGCGGGTGCGTCGCCTGCTGGGGGCCTGATGCGCGTTCTGTTCGTCTGCATGGGCAATATCTGCCGTTCGCCTACCGCGGAGGGCGTATTGCGCCAGCGCCTGAGTGCTGCCGGTCTGGCCGCCAAGGTCACGGTGGACTCCGCCGGTACCGGCGACTGGCATGTCGGCAAATCGCCGGACGGGCGTTCCGCCCAGGCTGCGGCGGCCCGTGGCTATGATCTGTCGAGCCTGCGTGCGCGCCAGGTACAGCGCGAGGATTTCCAGCACTTCGACCTGATCCTGGCCATGGATCATGACAACCTGGCCCGCCTGCAGGCGCTGCGACCCGCCACGGGCGGTGCCGAACTGGACCTGTTCCTGCGCCGTTACGACCTGGCGTTGGACGAGGTGCCCGACCCCTACTACGGCGGCGCCGATGGCTTCGAGCAGGTACTGGACCTGATCGAACAGGCCAGCGATGCGCTGCTCGCCGAGATCAGGGGGCGCCTGTGAGCCTGCGACTGCAAGAGTCTGTCTCCCTCAAACCGTTCAATACCTTCGCTGTCGATGCCAAAGCCCGGTTGTTCGCCGAGGCGCACGACGACGGCGAGGTGCGTGAGGCCCTGGCCGAGTCCGCGCGCCGCGGCCTGCCGCTAATGCCCATCGGTGGCGGCAGCAACCTGTTGCTCACCGGCGATGTCGAAGCCCTGGTGCTGCGCATGGCCAGCCGTGGCCTGCGCATTCTCGAAGACGACGGCGAGCGGGTGCTGGTCGAGGCCGAGGCGGGCGAGCCCTGGCATCCCTTCGTGCTCTGGAGCCTGGAGCAGGGCCTGAGCGGGCTGGAAAATCTCAGCCTGATTCCCGGCACGGTCGGCGCCGCGCCGATGCAGAACATCGGCGCCTACGGCGTGGAGATCAAGGACGTCTTCGCCGGGCTGACCGCGCTGGATCGCCGAAGCGGCGAGCTACGCGAGTTCGGCCTTGAGGAATGTGCCTTCGCCTACCGCGACAGTCTGTTCAAGCAGCAGCCGGGGCGCTGGCTGATCCTGCGCGTGCGCTTTGCCCTCAGCCGCCAGGCCAGCCTGCACCTGGACTATGGCCCGGTGAGGCAGCGCCTGGAGGCCGAAGGCATCGAGGTGCCGACGCCGAGCGACGTCAGTCGCGCCATCTGCGCCATCCGCAGCGAGAAGCTGCCGGATCCGACCGTGCTGGGCAATGCCGGTAGCTTCTTCAAGAATCCGGTGGTGACGAGTGAGCTGGCCGAGCGTATCCGTGCCGAGCACGCCGACCTGGTCAGCTACCCGGCGGGCGAGGGGATGGTCAAGCTGGCCGCCGGCTGGTTGATCGAGCGGGCAGGGTGGAAAGGCTTTCGCGAAGGCGACGCCGGCGTGCATCGCCTGCAGGCGTTGGTTCTGGTGAACTACGGTACGGCCAGTGGCGTGCAGTTGCTGGCAGTGGCACAGCGCATTCGTGCGGATATCGAGCGACGCTTCGGTGTGCTGCTGGAGATTGAGCCCAACGTGCTCTAGGTCCGTAATCTGGCTTTGCCGAGGTGCAAGGCAGAAATAAAAAAGGGGATGCCGAAGCATCCCCTTTTTTGTGCCGCAGACCTTAGATCTGCGGTTTTGCCTCTTCTGCCTTTTCCGCTTGCTCAGCAGCCGGTTCGGTGGCGCTGGCAATCACCGGCTCCTCGCTCGGCGTTTCGGCTACCGCTTCAGTCGTCAGAACGACTTCGCTTGGCGCTTCAGCGGCTTCCTCGACCGGAGCAGCCTGTTCAACCACAGCAGCGGCAGCGGCTGGAGCAGCCTCGACCTCAGCAGGCGCCTCGACCGGAGCGGCGACCACTTGCGCTGCGGCAGCGGCTTCAGCAGCCAGGCGCTCTGCCTCGCGCTGACGGCGGCGTACTTCGCGCGGGTCATTCGGTGCCCGGCCGCCAGTGCTTTGCGGCGCGACTGCTGGGGCGGCCTGTACGGGGACGGACGCCACTTCGGCAGCCACGACCGGAGTCTCGACAACCGGCGCAACGGGAGCCGGCTCCGGCGCAGCAGCTTCCACTACCGGCTCGGCCACGATGGCCGGGGCAGGGGTGGGCTCTTCGGTTGCACCGGTGATTTCGGCGGGCGCTTGCTCGGCTACCGGCGCTTGCTCTGGCTGAGCCAGGGCTTCCTCGGTGGCCACGGTCACGGCAGCGGCGACGGCTACGGCAGCGCCTGCGGCGGGCGCGACTTCGGTGCTTGCCTCGGCTGCGTCTGCGTTGTCCTCGGCGTCATCCGCGATCGGGTTGCCGTCGGCATCGCGCAGGCGCTCGCGGCGGTTGCTGCGGCGACGCTGACCACGCGAGCGACGACGCGGACGGTCGCCGCCTTCGCCGCCTTCAGCGGCATCCTGGCCGTCTTCCAGCTGCTCGGCGTTCTCCAGCACTTCCTCTTCGGCAGCCTCGGTATTCAGCTGCTCGGTACGCGGTTGACGTTCTTCACGCGGCGGGCGCGGCTGACGCTCTTCGCGCGGCTTGCGCTCGGCGCGCTGTTCCTGGCCTTCACCGGTCGTGGCAGCGTCCAGCGGCTCGCGCAGTTCGCGACGGCGCTCCTCGCGCGGCTCACGGGCTTCACGCGGCTGGCGCTCGCCGCGCTCGCGGCGGTTTTCCTGGCCTTCGGCGCGCGGCTCACGTGGCTCGCGGGCTTCACGCGGTTGACGTTCCTCGCGCGGCTGACGCTCTTCGCGGGCTTCACGCGGCTGGCGTTCTTCACGCGGTTTACGCTCTTCGCGCTCGCCACGCTCACTGCGCTCGTTGCGTTCACCGCGCTCGCGGTTGCCGCGGCCGTCGCGACGGTTCTGCTGGCGACCGTTGCGGCGCTCGTCGCCACGCGGCTTGCGTTCGGCGGGCTTGGCTTCGGCGACCGGCTGCGGCTGTTCTTCCTTGCCGGCGAAGAGGCTGACCAGCGACTTGACCAGGCCCTTGAACAGGCTCGGTTGCGGCGTCGGTGCGGCCGGTGCCAGCGGGGCGGCCGGAGTCGGTGCGGCCGGGCGCGGCGGGGTGGTTTTCAGCGCGGCTTCCTGGCGCACCAGGGTGCGGGTGGCGCTGACCGGCTGGGCGTCTTCGACTTCGGCCGGGGTCATTTCGTAGCTGGACTGGCCGCTCAGTACTTCCGGGCTGTCGTCGCGCAGGCGCTGGACTTCGAAGTGCGGGGTTTCCAGATGGTCGTTCGGCAGGATCACGATGCGCGCACGGGTACGCAGCTCGATCTTGGTGATGCTGTTGCGCTTCTCGTTGAGCAGGAAGGCGGCAACCGGGATCGGCACCTGGGCGCGAACCTCGGCGGTGCGGTCCTTCAGGGCCTCTTCCTCGATCAGGCGCAGGATGGCCAGCGACAGCGATTCGACGTCACGGATGATGCCTTGACCGTTGCAGCGCGGGCAGACGATGCCGCTGGTCTCGCCGAGCGACGGACGCAGGCGCTGACGGGACATTTCCAGCAGGCCGAAGCGCGAGATGCGGCCGACCTGTACGCGGGCGCGGTCCGCTTCCAGGGCTTCGCGGACTTTCTCTTCCACGGCGCGCTGGTTCTTGGCCGGAGTCATGTCGATGAAGTCGATCACGATCAGGCCGCCGATGTCGCGCAGGCGCAGCTGGCGAGCGATCTCTTCGGCCGCTTCCAGGTTGGTCTGCAGGGCGGTTTCTTCGATGTCGCCGCCCTTGGTTGCGCGCGCCGAGTTGATGTCGATGGACACCAGGGCTTCGGTCGGGTCGATGACGATGGAGCCGCCGGACGGCAGTTTCACTTCGCGCTGGAAGGCGGTTTCGATCTGGCTTTCGATCTGGAAGCGGTTGAACAGCGGCACGCTGTCTTCGTACAGCTTGATCTTGCTGGCGTACTGCGGCATGACCTGCTGGATGAAGGCCAGGGCTTCTTCCTGGGCTTCGATGCTGTCGACCAGCACTTCGCCGATGTCCTGGCGCAGGTAGTCGCGGATGGCGCGGATGATGACGTTGGATTCCTGATAGATCAGGAAAGGCGCGGCGCGGCCTTGCGAGGCTTCCTTGATCGCGGTCCACAGCTGGATCAGGTAATCCAGGTCGAGCTGCAGTTCTTCGCTGGAGCGGCCCAGGCCGGCGGTGCGCACGATCAGGCCCATGTCGCCCGGGGCGTTGAGGCCGTTCAGCGCTTCACGCAGTTCGTTGCGCTCTTCGCCTTCGATGCGGCGGGAGATGCCGCCGGCACGCGGGTTATTCGGCATCAGCACCAGGTAGCGGCCGGCCAGGCTGATGAAGGTGGTGAGGGCGGCGCCTTTGTTGCCGCGCTCTTCCTTCTCGACCTGGACGATGACTTCCTGGCCTTCCTTCAGTACTTCCTTGATGTTGACGCGGCCGCCTTCGGGAGCCTTGGAGAAGTATTCGCGGGAAATTTCCTTGAGGGGCAGGAAGCCGTGGCGCTCGGCGCCGAAGTCGACGAAGGCGGCTTCGAGGCTGGGCTCGACGCGGGTGATGCGGCCCTTGTAGATGTTGGCCTTCTTCTGCTCGCGGGCGCCGGACTCGATGTCCAGGTCGTAGAGTTTCTGGCCGTCTACCAGGGCGACACGCAACTCTTCGGGCTGAGTTGCGTTGATCAGCATTCTTTTCATGTTGTACCAATGGTTTCCGGGCTACCGGAAACGGCGTTTGGCACACACGACTCTCACGGTCGGTGTCAGGGCGCGTCTTTCGGAGTGGTCGTAAATCACTCCGGTGTCCAGCGGCCAAGCCAACGGGGCCTGGGGCCGCGACAACGCTCCTGTTTGCTGTGGTGACAGAAGCACTCAGTCAGGGGAGGAATCAACCGGTCGGTGCGGACGAATGTGAAGCGTCTGGGTAATGCCTGTAGCTACGCTGTCCGACGGTTGTGCATCTCCACCCTACACGTATCGCTGAAATCGGGTGCCGCTCGCTGAATCCGTAGCGGGTTTGCATTACCGCAGGCTGGGCCTGCGCGTCTGTCGAGCCTGGTTGCGACTTCTGCGCTCAGGGCTCTTTGGCTCAAGGCTTTGTTTCCGGAATTCATCGCGCTCTGTGCGGCGAGAATCCCGTCGGACGGCCTCACGTCCTGAATGGGTTGCGCTCGGCAGGGATGGCAAGGTTGTCGATCATCCGCTGACCGGGCCGCTTTTGGCGGCGTTCGCGACTATAGCAGTAATGATTAAGTGCTTCAATTCCATAAAAAATTGTTATGATCGCGGGCATGACTACAGACAACTCCCCAACCTCCGGCGTTCAGCTGCTTGAGGTTGCGCCGGATCATGCCGGCCAGCGTATCGATAATTTCCTTCTCGCCCGCCTCAAGGGTGTGCCGAAAACCCTGATCTATCGCATTCTGCGCAAGGGCGAAGTGCGGGTAAACAAGGGGCGCATCAAGCCCGACTACAAGCTGCAGGCGGGCGATATCGTTCGCGTGCCGCCGCTGCGCCTGGCCGAGCGAGACGAGCCAGCGCCGCTGGCGCAGAGTCTGCTGGAGCGCCTGGAGGCGGCCATCGTCTATGAGGACAGGGCGCTGATCGTGCTGAACAAGCCGGCCGGCATCGCCGTGCATGGCGGCAGCGGCCTCAATTACGGGGTGATCGAGGCATTCCGCCAGTTGCGCCCGGATGCCAAGGATATCGAGCTGGTGCATCGCCTGGATCGCGACACCTCCGGCCTGCTGATGATCGCCAAGAAGCGCAGCATGCTGCGCCACCTGCACGAGGCGCTGCGCGGCGATGGCGTGGATAAACGCTACATGGCCCTGGTGCGTGGCAGCTGGCCGACTTCCAAGAAGAAGGTGGCGGCGCCGCTGCTGAAGAACAACCTGCGCTCCGGTGAGCGCATGGTCGAGGTCAATCCCGAAGGCAAGGAGGCGCTCACCGAGTTTCGCGTGCTGCGCCGTTTCGGCGAGTTCGCCACCCTGGTCGAAGCCAGTCCGATCACCGGGCGCACGCACCAGATTCGCGTGCATGCGAAGCACGCCGGGCACTCGATTGCCGGCGATGCCAAGTACGGCGACGAGGAGTTCACGCGCGAGGTGCGCGAGCTGGGCGGCAAGCGCCTGTTCCTGCATGCCTACCAGCTGAAGATCGAGCTGCCGGATGGTCAGTCTCTGGAGCTGCAGGCCGAGGTGGACGACATGTGGGCGCAGACCCTGGAGCGCCTCGGTGCCTGACTATCAGCTGTTGATCTTCGATTGGGACGGCACTCTGGTCGACTCGATCGGTCGTATCGTCGAGTCCATGCGTCGCGCTGCCGATGTCTGTGGTCTGCCGCAGCTGAGTGACGAGGCGATCAAGGGCATTATCGGTCTCGGTCTGCCTGAGGCTATCCAGACCCTTTACCCCCAGTTGCGCGAGGCGGCGCAGGTCGAGCGCTTCCGGGTGGGGTATGGCGAGCACTACATGACCCTGGAGAGTGAGCCGTCGGCGCTGTTTCCGGGGGTTGCCGAGTCGCTCGAGTCCTTCCGGGATCAGGGTTATCGTCTGGCGGTGGCTACCGGCAAGAGTCGCCGCGGCCTGCACAAGGTGCTGGAAGGGCACGGCTGGCTGGATTATTTCGATATCACCCGCTGCGCTGACGAGACGGCCAGCAAGCCGCATCCGCGCATGCTGCATGAAATCATGGCGCATTGCGCTGTTGCGCCGGAGCGGGCGCTGATGGTCGGTGATTCGGCCTTCGACCTGCTGATGGCGCGCAATGCGGGGGTCGATTCGGTGGCGGTGGGCTTCGGCGCGCAGCCGTTGGATAGCCTGCGGGCTCACGAGCCCCGGTTGGCGATCAATGAGTTTTCCGAATTGCGTGCCTGGCTGGAAGGGTGCGCACCTGTTGGCTCTGTCGAGGTTGGCGAGTATGTCTGATCAGTGGAATGCATCGGGTGACGAAAAGGCCTGGAAACTGCTGGAACAAACCCTCCAGGCAGGCGTAGTCGAGCAGCGTCGTGCGCGGCGCTGGGGCATTTTCTTCAAGTTGTTGGCGTTCGTTTATCTGTTCGGCGCCCTTGTATTGTTCTCTCCGGCCCTGAAGCTGGACAAGACGGCCTCCTCGGCGGAGCACCACACGGCGCTGATCGAGGTGCGCGGCATGATCATGGCTGACGAGGAGGCCAGTGCCGACAATATCGTCAGCAGCCTGCGCGCGGCGTTCGAGGACAAGAAGACCAAGGGCATTGTCCTGCGCATCAATAGTCCGGGCGGCAGCCCGGTGCAGTCGGGCTACATCTATGACGAGATCAAGCGTCTGCGTGGCGAGTACCCGGACATCAAGGTCTATGCAGTGATCAGCGATCTGGGGGCTTCCGGTGCCTACTACATCGCTAGCGCCGCCGATCAGATCTATGCCGACAAGGCCAGTCTGGTTGGCTCCATCGGAGTCACTGCGGCCACCTTTGGCTTCGTCGGGGTGATGGAGAAGGTGGGTGTCGATCGCCGCGTCTACACCTCGGGTGAGCACAAGGCCTTCCTGGATCCCTTCCAGCCGCAGAAGGAGGAAGAGACGCGCTTCTGGCAGGGCGTGCTGGAAACCACCCACAAGCAGTTCATCGACAGCGTGAAAAAGGGGCGTGGCGAGCGTCTCAAGGTCGAGCAGCATCCGGAGCTGTTCTCCGGTCTGATCTGGTCGGGCGAGCAGGCTCTGCAGCTGGGCCTGGTTGATGCGCTGGGTAGCAGCAGTTACGTCGCCCGCGAGGTGATCGGCGCCAAGGATATCGTCGACTTCACTCGCGAAGAGAATCCCTTCGATCGCTTCACCAAGAAACTCGGCGCCAGCGTGGCCGAGCGTCTGGCGCTGTGGATGGGCTTCCAGGGACCGGCGCTGCGCTGATGGCGCCCGCGAGAAGCCCGGCGTGTGCCGGGTTTCTTCCTTTATATAGGCGCTCAGGGAATGGCGATGCCTTCCTGCTCCAGCATCTGCACCAGGCGAATCAGTGGCAGGCCGATCAGGCTGGTGTTGTCTTCGCCCTCGGTGGCGCGAAACAGGCTGACGCCCAGGCCTTCGGCCTTGAAGCTGCCGGCGCAATCATAAGGCTGCTCCGCCTGCAGGTAGCGGCTGATCTGCTCTTCACTGAGTGCGCGGAAGTGTACGGTGAAAGGCACCAGATCAACCTGGCAGTGGCCACTGGTGCTATTGAACAGGGCCAGGCCGGTCAGGAAGGTCACGCTGGCGCCGCTGGCGGCCATTAGCTGGCTGCGGGCGCGACTGAAATCGTGAGGTTTGCCGAGTATCTGGTTGCCGAGGACGGCGACCTGGTCCGAGCCAATGATCAGGTGCGCTGGGTGCAGTTCGCTGAGGGCGCGGGCCTTGGCTTCGGCCAGGCGGCGCACCAGGGCTTCGGCGCTTTCGTTCGGGAGTGGCGTTTCGTCGATCGCCGGCGCTGCCCAGGTGAAAGGTTGTCTCAACCGGGTAAGCAGTTCGCGGCGATAGGGAGAGCTAGAGGCGAGTACCAGTGGCAGCATGATCGTTCTCTTGGTGGGCCGGCGATTCTAGCGGCCGCGACGGTGAACGGACAGGGCGGAAATTCCTTTGACAGGGGCAGGGTGCATCCCTAGAATACCGCGCCTATGTCGAATGGACCGATTCCACCTCACGTTGATCCGCGCAAACTCGCCGATCGCGGTGTTACCCTTGAAGGGGAAATGCCGCTGGCCAGTTTCGAGCGACTGTGCGACTCGCTGGAAGATAACTCCGGCAAGGTGCGCGCGAAGCTGGTCTTCGAACGTGGCGAGCGTCGAGCTGTGAGTATTCACAGTGAGCTCGAGGTTGAGGTCAAGATGGTTTGCCAGCGTTGTCTGGAACTGGTCGCCCTGCCGATCCGCAGCGAGTGTCATTACGCGGTGGTAAAGGAAGGTGCGGATACCCAGTCGCTGCCGAAGGGCTATGACGTGCTGGAAGTGGGTGAGGATCCCTTGGATCTGATGACGCTGGTCGAAGATGAGCTTTTGCTCGCTCTGCCCATCGTTCCGGCCCATGACCCTGAGGATTGCCAGCAGCCGGCCGGTGCTAACGAGCCCGAGCCGAGCCAGGACGAGGTATCGCGGTCCAACCCGTTCAGTGTTTTGGCGCAGTTAAAGCGTGACCCAAACGTTTAGGAGTTAATGAGTTATGGCTGTTCAGCAGAACAAAAAATCCCGCTCTGCCCGCGACATGCGCCGTTCGCACGACGCTCTCGAGGCCAACGCTCTGTCCGTCGAGAAGAGCACCGGTGAAGTTCACCTGCGTCACCACGTGTCGCCGGAAGGTTTCTACCGCGGCCGTAAAGTGATCGACAAGGGCGCCGACGAGTAATCCTTGTCCGCTTTGATCGCTATCGATGCAATGGGTGGGGACTTCGGTCCCCATCTCATTGTTCCAGCCTGCATCGCCAGTCTGGTTGAATTCCCCTCGCTTCATCTGGTCCTTGTCGGCCAAGCCCCCGTCCTCGAAGAACTGATTGCCCTCCATCCGGGTGTCGATCGCGCGCGCCTGCAGGTCGAGCACGCCAGCGAGGTGATCAGCATGGACGAGCGCCCCACTCATGCCCTGCGCGGCAAGCCGGATGCCTCCATGCGCGTCATGCTGGAGCTGGTGCGCAGCGGTCGGGCCAAGGCCTGCGTCAGTGCCGGCAATACCGGCGCGCTGATGGCGCTTTCCCTCTATGTGCTCAAGCCGCTGCCCGGCATCGATCGGCCGGCGATGGTCACCGCGGTGCCGACCGCCAGGGGTGTCTGTCATCTGCTCGATCTGGGCGCCAATGTCGATTGCAGCGCCGAGCAGCTTTACCAGTTCGCCGTCATGGGCTCGGTTGCGGCCGAGGCTCAGGGCGTGGTGCGCCCGCGGGTGGCGCTGCTGAATGTCGGTACCGAGAACATCAAGGGCAACCAGCAGGTCAAGCTGGCTGCCAGCCTGCTGCAGCAGGCGCAGGGGCTGAACTACATCGGCTTCGTCGAAGGGGATGGCCTGTATCGCGGCGAGGCGGATGTGGTGGTGTGTGACGGCTTCGTCGGCAACATCCTGCTCAAGTCCAGTGAGGGCCTGGTGTCGATGATCTCCGAGCGGATCGAAGCGCTGTTCAATGAAGGCTTTGTCTCCAGGCTGGCGGGTGCCGTGGCGCTGCCGCTGCTCAAGCGTCTGCGTGGCGAGCTGGCACCTGCGCGACATAACGGAGCCAGCTTCCTGGGTCTGCAGGGTATCGTGGTGAAGAGCCATGGCGCGGCCAGCAGCGAGGGGTTCCAGAGTGCCATTCGTCGGGCTGTGATCGAGGTGCGCGAGAATCTGCCGCAGCGTTTGCACGGTCGTCTCGAGGATCTGTTGCTCTGACGCATGGCTCGGGTCATGTGTCCTGTTGCCGTGCCGCCCCGTCTCCTGAATGCCTGCTGTTTGACGATCGCCAAACCTGGCAGCCTGTGACCCCCTTCGTGGTTGCTTCATCCAATCTGCAGTTCCGGCTCGGCTCTCCCGCGCCGCTTCCTCCGACTAGATAAGGGAACGTTTTGATGTCTGCCTCCCTCGCATTTGTCTTCCCCGGCCAAGGTTCGCAGTCGCTCGGCATGCTTGCCGAGCTTGGCGCCCAGCAGGCGCTGATCCGGGACACCTTCGGCGAGGCCTCCGAGGCGCTCGGTTATGACCTCTGGGCGCTGGTCCAGCAGGGGCCGGAAGAGCGCCTCAATGAAACCGACAAGACCCAGCCTGCCATCCTGACCGCTTCGGTTGCGCTGTGGCGTCTGTGGCAGGCCGAAGGCGGTTCGCGCCCGGCCTTTGTCGCTGGCCATAGCCTGGGTGAATACTCGGCTCTGGTCGCTGCCGGTGCCATCGAGTTCCGCGATGCGGTCAAGCTGGTCGAGCTGCGTGGTCAGCTGATGCAGCAGGCCGTTCCGGCCGGGCAGGGTGGCATGGCCGCCATTCTCGGTCTGGAGGATGCCGACGTGCTGGCCGCCTGTGCCGAGGCGGCGCAGGGCGACGTGGTCAGTGCGGTCAACTTCAATGCGCCCGGCCAGGTGGTGATCGCCGGTAGCGCCGCTGCCGTCGAGCGCGCCATCGAGGCCTGCAAGGCGCGCGGCGCCAAGCGCGCTATGCCGCTGCCGGTCAGCGTGCCGTCGCATTGTGCGCTGATGCGCCCGGCTGCCGAGAAGTTTGCCGATGCAGTCAACGGCCTGTCTTGGCAGGTTCCGCAGATCGCCCTGGTGCAGAATGTCAGCGCGGTGGTGCCGGCTGATCTGGATACCCTCAAGCGCGATCTGCTGGCTCAGATGTATAGCCCGGTGCGCTGGGTGGAGAGCGTGACCTACCTGGCCGCTCAAGGCGTCACCGAACTGGTCGAGTGCGGCCCGGGCAAGGTCCTGGCCGGTCTCAACAAGCGTTGCGTCAAAGGCATCAACACTCACAGCCTGGAAACCCCGGAAGCCTTCGCCGCCGTGCATGCGGCGCTGGCCTGAGATACAAGGAGAGAAGCATGAGTCTGCAAGGCAAGGTCGCTCTGGTCACCGGCGCCAGCCGTGGCATAGGTCAGGCCATCGCGTTCGAGCTGGGCCGTCAGGGCGCCATCGTCATTGGTACTGCCACCAGCGAAGCCGGCGCCGCGCGCATCGGCGAGGCGCTCAAGGCGCAGGGTATTCAGGGTGCCGGCCTGGTGCTGGATGTGGCCAACAGCGAGTCGGTGGAGGCTGTTCTGGAACAGATCCAGAAGGACTTTGGCGCCGTCGCCATCCTGGTCAATAACGCCGGCATCACCCGCGACAACCTGATGCTGCGGATGAAGGACGAGGAGTGGTTCGACGTCATCAATACCAACCTCAACAGTCTGTTCCGTCTGTCCAAGGCCGTGCTGCGCGGCATGACCAAGGCTCGCTGGGGGCGGATTATCAACATCGGTTCGGTGGTCGGTGCCATGGGTAACGCCGGGCAGGCCAACTACGCGGCGGCCAAGGCTGGCCTGGAAGGCTTCAGCCGCGCCCTGGCGCGTGAAGTCGGTTCGCGCTCGATCACCGTGAACTCGGTAGCGCCGGGCTTTATCGATACCGACATGACCCGCGAGCTGCCGGATGCCCAGCGCGAAGCGCTACTGACCCAGATTCCGCTGGGTCGCCTGGGCCAGGCCGAAGAGATTGCCAAGGTCGTAGGCTTTCTCGCTTCCGATGGTGCGGCCTACGTTACCGGTGCCACGGTGCCGGTGAATGGCGGCATGTACATGAGCTGAATGTGACTCGCCGCTTCAGGAAACTGTCATAAAACCAGTCTAAAGTCCGTTACAAAAGTGCAACCGGCGGTAGACGGCAGTTCGGAAGGGGCCGGGGATTCGGCTTGAAACTTAGAAAACCCTTTCTATACACTGCAGCCCAGCTGCACGGAATTTTTCCACTAGGAGTGAAAACTAGACATGAGCACCATCGAAGAACGCGTCAAGAAAATCGTCGCCGAGCAACTGGGCGTCAAAGAAGATGAAGTGACCAACAGCGCTTCCTTCGTCGAAGACCTGGGCGCCGATTCCCTTGACACCGTTGAGCTGGTGATGGCTCTGGAAGAGGAATTCGAGACCGAAATCCCGGACGAGCAGGCTGAGAAGATCACCACCGTTCAGGAAGCCATCGATTACATCACCGCGCACGCCTAAGCGCCTGTAATCGCCGGTTTTCGGCCCCGAGAAGCCGCACTGCCCCTCAAAAGGCGTGCGGTTTTTCTTTGTCGGGGCGGCCAGTTTCAACGAACAAGAGGAATGTGCAGTGTCGCGTAGACGCGTCGTGGTTACCGGTATGGGCATGCTGTCGCCCCTGGGCACCGATGTTGCCAGCAGCTGGCAGGGCATTCTGGCCGGCCGCAGTGGCATCGGCCTGATCGAGCATATGGATCTGTCGGCCTTCTCCACCCGCTTCGGTGGTTCGGTGAAGGGCTTCAACGTCGAGGAGTATCTGTCGGCCAAGGAGGCGCGCAAACTCGACCTGTTCATCCAGTACGGTCTTGCTGCCAGCTTCCAGGCGATGCGTGATTCCGGCCTGGAAGTCACCGATGCCAACCGCGAGCGCATCGGCGTGGCCATGGGCTCGGGGATTGGCGGGCTGACCAACATCGAGAACAACTGCAAATCCCTGTTCGAGCAGGGGCCGCGGCGTATTTCGCCATTCTTCGTGCCCGGCTCGATCATCAACATGATTTCCGGCTTCCTGTCGATTCACCTGGGACTGCAGGGCCCGAACTACGCCATCGCTACCGCCTGCACCACCGGCACCCACTGCATCGGCATGGCCGCGCGCAACATCGCCTACGGCGAGGCGGACGTGATGGTCGCCGGTGGCGCCGAGATGGCCACCTGTGGTCTGGGCATGGGCGGCTTCGGCGCAGCGCGCGCGCTGTCCACGCGCAATGACGATCCGACCAAGGCCAGCCGTCCCTGGGACAAAGGCCGTGATGGCTTCGTGCTGTCCGACGGCGCCGGCGCCCTGGTGCTGGAGGAGCTGGAGCACGCCAAGGCGCGTGGCGCGACGATCTACGCCGAGCTGGTGGGCTTCGGCATGAGCGGCGATGCCTACCACATGACCTCGCCGCCCGAGGATGGCGCCGGTGCTGCCCGCTGCATGACCAACGCCCTGCGCGATGCCGGTCTCAATCCGGAGCAGGTGCAGTACATCAACGCCCACGGCACTTCCACCTCGGCGGGAGACAAGGCCGAGGCCTGTGCCGTGAAGTCGGTGTTCGGTGCGCATGCGCACAAGCTGTCGGTCAGCTCGACCAAGTCCATGACCGGCCACCTGCTAGGAGCTGCCGGTGCGGTCGAGGCGATCTTCAGCGTGCTGGCCCTGCGCGATCAGGTGGCGCCGCCGACCATCAACCTGGACGAGCCGGACGAGGGCTGCGACCTCGACTTCGTCGCCCACCAGGCCAAGCCGCTGGCGATCGACGCGGTGCTGTCCAACTCCTTCGGCTTCGGCGGCACCAACGGATCGCTGGTGTTCCGCCGTTTCAACGGCTGATGCTGAGCTGGGTCGACGGCCGTCCGGCCGCGGATCTGCCCCTGGGCGACCGTGGTCTGGCCTATGGCGATGGCCTGTTCGAGACCATCGCCGTGCGCGGCGGTCACGCCGTTCTGCTGGCGCGCCATCTGGCTCGCCTGGCCGAGGGGCTGCGGCGGCTGGCCATCGACCTCGACCTGGTTGCGCTGGAGATCGAGCTGCAGGCCTTTTTCAGCGAGCTGGGCGAGGGCGTGGCCAAGCTGATCATCACCCGTGGTGACGGTCTGCGCGGTTATGCGCCGCCGCAACCCGCGCAGCCGCGCCGCATCCTGCTGGGCAACCCGCTACCCCGCTATTCCGCCGCCAATGCCGAGCAGGGTGTATGCCTTTATCCCTGTGTCACGCGTCTGGCCGAGCAGCCGCTGCTGGCCGGCCTCAAGCATCTCAATCGCCTGGAGCAGGTGTTGGCCCGCGGAGAATGGCAGGACCCTGCCTTCGCCGAAGGGCTTATGCGTGATCAATCCGGGCGGGTGATCGAAGGCGTCTACAGCAACCTGTTTCTGCTCAAGGACGGCGTACTGGTCACCGCCGACCTGTCGCGTTGCGGCGTAGCCGGCGTGATGCGCGCCGAGGTGCTGGAGCAGGCGAGGCGCCTGGGTATCTCTTGTGAGGTGCGTGACATTGGCTACGACGAACTGCTCAAGGCTGACGAGGTTTTCCTCTGCAACAGCCTCTATGGCATCTGGCCGGTGCGCGAACTGGCTGCCAGCGTCTGGCCGGCCGGCCCGCTCACCCGTAAACTGCAGGCCCTTATCCGCAGTCTTCTGGATTCCTGATTCGTGATTCGCAAGTTGCTGTTGCTGCTGGTCGCCGGCCTGGTGGCACTCGTGCTGGCGTTGGCTCTGGCTGGTTGGAGCCTGCGCATCGCCCTGGACCAGCCGCTCAAGCTGGAGAGTGAACGCCTGATCGAGGTCGTGCCGGGCGATACGCCTGGTGGCCTGCTCAATCGCCTGGAGGGCGAGGGGGTGCTCGACGGCGCATTCTGGTTGCGTCTCTACTGGCGCTTCAATCTGTCTGGGCAGGCGCTGCACAGCGGCGAATATCGTCTGATCCCTCAGCAGAGCGCGCGCGACCTGCTCGATTTGTGGCGGCGCGGTGAGGTGGTGCAGTACAGCCTGACCCTGGTCGAGGGCTGGAGCTTCCGCCAGGTGCGCGCGGCCCTGGGGCGCCAGGAAAAGCTCGAGCAACGCCTGGCCGATCTGGATGACAAGGCGCTGATGGATCGGCTCGGCCTGGCCGGTGTCAGCCCGGAAGGGCGTTTCTTTCCCGATACCTACCGCTATGTGCGCGGCATGAGCGATCTGGATCTGCTCAAGCAGGCCAGCGCGCGCCTTGACCAGGTACTGGACGAGGAGTGGGCCAGGCGCGCTGATGGCTTGCCCTATCGCAAGCCTTACGACGCTCTGATCATGGCCTCGATGGTGGAGAAGGAGACCGGCGTGGCCGAGGAGCGCGGGCAGATCGCGGGTGTGTTCGTCCGCCGCCTGCGCAGCGGCATGCGCCTGCAGACCGACCCGACGGTGATCTTCGGCCTCGGTGAGCGCTACAACGGCAACCTGACCCGCGCCCACCTGCAGCAGCCGACGCCCTACAACACCTATGTGATCGATGGCATGCCGCCGACCCCCATCGCCCTGGCTGGCCGCGAAGCGATTCATGCCGCGCTCAATCCGGTGGCCGGCAAGAGCCTGTACTTCGTCGCCCGCGGCGATGGTAGCCATGTATTCTCGGAAACCCTGGAGCAGCACAACCGTGCCGTGCGCGAGTATCAGCTCAAGCGCCGCGCCGACTACCGTTCCAGCCCCGCGCCCAGATAAGGAAAACCCGTGAACGGTCTGTTCATCACCCTGGAGGGCCCGGAAGGGGCCGGCAAGAGCACCAACCGCGAGTACCTCGCCGAGCGTCTGCGCGAGCAGGGTATCGAGGTGGTGCTGAGCCGCGAGCCCGGCGGCACGCCGCTGGCCGAGCGCATCCGTGAGCTGTTGCTGGCGCCCAGTGACGAAATCATGGACAGCGATACCGAGCTGCTGCTGGTCTTCGCTGCCCGTGCCCAGCACCTCGCGCAGGTGATTCGCCCAGCCCTGGCGCGCGGCGCCGTGGTGCTCTGTGATCGCTTCACCGACGCCACCTACGCCTACCAGGGCGGTGGCCGCGGCCTGAGCGAGGCGCGCATTGCCGAACTGGAACGTTTCGTCCAGGGCGAGCTGCGTCCACACCTGACTCTGGTATTCGATCTGCCAGTGGAGATCGGTCTGTCGCGCGCCGCCGCGCGCGGGCGCCTGGATCGTTTCGAGCAGGAGGGGCGCGCCTTCTTCGAGGCCGTGCGCCATACCTACCTGCAGCGTGCCCAAGCCGCGCCGGCGCGCTATCGCGTGCTGGATGCGGCGCAGTCGCTGGAGGCAGTGCAGCGGGCCATCGATGCGCTGCTGCCGGAAATTCTGGAGCGCTGCCGTGGCTGAGGCCTACCCCTGGCAGGAGCCACTCTGGCAGCAGCTGGCGAGCCGCCCGCGGCATGCCCACGCCTACCTGCTGCACGGGCCCGCCGGCATCGGCAAGCGCGACCTGGCCGAGCGCCTGATGGCCCGGCTGCTGTGCCAGAAGCCCGCGGGCCTGGAGGCTTGCGGCCAGTGCAAGGCCTGTCACCTGCTGGCGGCCGGTACCCATCCGGATGTGTTCGTGCTGGAGCCGGAGGAGGCGGACAAGGCGATCAAGGTCGACCAGGTGCGCGAGCTGGTCAGCTTCGTGGTGCAGACTGCACAGCTGGGCGGGCGCAAGGTGGTGTTGCTGGAGCCGGTGGAGGCGATGAACCTCAACTCCGCCAACGCCCTGCTCAAGAGCCTGGAGGAGCCCTCCGGCGATACCGTGCTGCTGCTGGTCAGTCACCAGCCCAGTCGCCTGTTGCCGACCGTCAAGAGCCGCTGCGTGCAGCAGGCCTGTCCGTTGCCGAGCCCGCAGCAGAGCCTGGCCTGGTTGGCCCAGGCGCTGCCCGAGGTGAGTGACGAGCAGCGTGGCGAACTGCTTGCGCTGGCTGCCGGCTCGCCGCTGATGGCGCGCCGCCTGCACGCTCAGGGCGTACTGGAGCAGCGCGCGCTGGTGGTCGAGGGGGTGAAGAAGCTGCTCAAGCAGCAGGCCAGTCCCAGTCAGTTGGCCGAGGCGTGGAAGACCCTGCCGATGGCCATGCTGTTCGACTGGTTCTGCGACTGGGCGCAGTTGATGCTGCGCTACCAGCTGAGCCGCGATGAAGAGGGGCTGGGCCTGGCCGACATGCGCAAGGTGGTGCAGTACCTGGCCGACAAAACCCCCCAGCACAAGCTGCTGGCCATGCAGGACTGGTTGCTGCAGCAACGGCAGAAGGTGCTGGGCAAGGCCAACCTGAACGGTGCTCTGCTTCTCGAAGCCCTGCTGGTGCAGTGGGCAAGCCTGCCCGGACCGGGCTAGAATCGAGAAATTGGATTAAGTTGCCAGGATTAGCGCATGAGTTTGCCACCGAATCTGGGACCGCGTAACGGCATCCTGTCCCTCACCATCAAGGACAAATCCGTTCTCTATGCGGCCTATATGCCGTTTGTTCGCAACGGCGGCCTGTTCATCCCCACCGCCAAAAGCTACAAGCTGGGCGACGAGGTGTTCATGCTGCTGAACCTGATGGATGAGCCGGAGAAGATTCCGGTGGCTGGCAAAGTGGTGTGGATCACCCCCAAGGGCGCTCAGGGCAATCGCGCCGCCGGTGTCGGTGTGCAGTTCAACGATGGCGACAACACCGCGCGCAACAAGATCGAAACTTACCTGGCCGGTGCGCTGAAGTCGGATCGCCCGACCCACACCATGTAACTCGTGAGTATCGAGCTTCAAGGTAGAAGCGCCCGAATCGGGCGCTTCGTCATTTCAGAGACAGAGAAATTCCATGCTGGTTGATTCCCACTGCCACCTCGACCGCCTCGATCTGGCGGCCCACGATGGTTCCCTCGATGCGGCGCTGGCTGCCGCCCGCGCCCGTGGCGTGCAGCACTTCCTGTGCATCGGCGTCAGCGCCGACAACGCCGGGGCAGTCAAGGCGCTGGCCGAACGCTATGCCGATGTCGACTGCTCGGTGGGGGTGCATCCGCTGGATCTGGAGCAGGGCGAGGCGCCGGCACTGGACTGGCTGCTGGGCGAGCTGAACCACCCGCATGTGGTGGCCATTGGCGAAACCGGGCTGGATTACCACTACGAGCCGGAGGCGGCCGAGCTGCAGCAGCAGTCGTTCCGCCTGCATCTGGAGGCGGCGAAGATCACCGGCAAACCGGTGATCGTGCACACCCGCGAGGCGCGTGCCGACACTCTGGCGCTGCTGCGCGAGGCGGCGTTGCCGCAGGCCGGCGTGCTGCACTGCTTCACCGAGGACTGGGAGATGGCCAAGGCGGCGCTGGATATTGGCTTCTACATCTCGCTGTCCGGCATCGTCACCTTCCGCAATGCCGATGCCCTGCGCGAAGTGGCGCGCAAGGTGCCGGCCGACCGCCTGCTGGTGGAAACCGACGCACCCTATCTCGCGCCCATCCCGCACCGTGGCAAGCCTAATCTGCCGCAGTATGTTCGCGAGGTCGCGGAGTTCCTGGCGATGGTGCGCGGCGAGCGCTTCGAGGACCTGGCCGCGCAGACCACGGCCAACTTCAAGCGCCTGTTTCCGCTGGCCAGGGTTGCCTGATCGGCTCGTCGGGTAAAAATCGCGGACAAAAAAAACCCGGGTTCTGGGGGATGAATCCGGGTCAAGACCATTAGGAGTAAAACAAGGTACGCGATCCACGGTACCCAGACTGGCGGGGCACTTGGGGGGAGATGCCGCACACCAGTAGTTCCAGTATTGGCCAGGAATTCCGATCGTCCAGATTGGTTTGAGCGGTTTCTTAAACGTATTTGGAATACCGCCGCCTCTGCTGAGCACTCAGTCTTGTCGCAACTGGTCCAGCACGGCCAGCGTCTGCTCGATCACCGCCGGCTCGGTGTAGAAGTGCGGCGACAAACGGATACCCTTGCCCCGTTGCGCGCAGATCACCTGTCGCTCCCTGAGACGGGCGAACAGCACCTGGTTGTCCCAGTCGTCCCAGCTGAACGTCAGGATGCCGGCGCGCCGGGCTGGGTTCAGCGGGCTGTGCAGCTGGACGCCGGCGATGCGCTGCAATCCTTCCTGCAGCTGCTGCACGCGCTCCTCGATCAGTGTCGCGACCTGCGCCATGCCAACTTCCTCCAGCAGCGACAGGCTGGCCTCCAGGGCCATGGCGCCAAGCATGTTCGGGCTGCCGCACTCGAAGCGTCGCGCGCTGCGTGCTGGCTGCCATTCGCGGCGGTCATAGTCGCCGGCATGCTCCAGCATGTGCCAACCGTATTCATGCAGGGCCAGCTGATCGCGCAGGTCGCTGCGGCAATAGAACACGCCGAGGCCTTCCGGGCCGAGCAACCATTTGTGCCCATCGGCCATGGCGAAGGCGCAGTCGCTGGCCTGGACGTCGAAGGGCTGGGCGCCGAGTTGCTGGATGGCGTCCACGCACAGCAGAACGCCCTTGCTGCGGCAGCCTGCGCCCAGGCGCAGCAGGTCCAGGCGCAGGCCGCTGGCGTATTGCACCGCGCTGATCGACAGCAGCCGCGTGCGCGGCCCGCAGGCGGCGAGCAGGGCGGCTTCCGGATTATTGCCACCCAGGTTGACCTGCACCACCTCGACACCGCGCGGCGCTAGGGCCTCCCAGACGATGCGGTTGGAGGGAAACTCCTCGTCGCTGATCACCACCTGGTCGCCAGCTCGCCAATCCAGTCCGAACGCGACGAAGGAGAGGGCTTCCGAAGTGTTTTTGACCAGTGCAATATCCGCGGTGCTCGTTGCATTCAGCAGGCGGTGGAAGCGCTCACGCAGGCGCCTCTCCACCTGCAGCCAGGCCGGATAATCACGGGCACCGCTGCGGCAGTTCTCTTCGGCGAAGCGGCTGACGGCCTCGCTGGCGCGCTTCGGCCAGGGCGCCACGGCAGCGTGATTGAGGTAGCAAAGGCCTGCAGCTAGAGGGAATTCGTCGCTTAGATTGGGCATGGGGCCGATGATCCGTGCATTTTCGTGCTGAACAGGCATAATATTGCGCCTCGATTTTTCATCCTGTAGTCATTTTATGAACAAAGAACCTCGCAAAGTCCGTGAATTCCGTCGTCGCGAACAGGAAATTCTCGATACCGCGCTCAAGCTCTTCCTTGAACAGGGTGAAGACAGCGTCACCGTCGAGATGATCGCCGACGCCGTCGGTATCGGCAAAGGCACCATCTACAAGCATTTCAAGTCCAAGGCCGAGGTCTACCTGCGCCTGATGCTGGACTACGAGCGCGACCTCAATGCCCTGCTGCTGTCCGAGGACGTGGCCAAGGACAAGGAAGCGCTGGCGCGCGCCTACTTCGAGTTCCGCATGCGCGACCCGCAGCGCTATCGCCTGTTCGACCGCCTCGAAGAGAAGGTGGTCAAGGGCAACCAGGTGCCGGAGATGGTCGAGCAGCTGCACAAGATCCGTACCTCCAACTTCGAGCGTCTGACCCAGCTGATCAAGGGCCGCATCGAGGAGGGCAAGCTGGAGGACGTGCCGCCTTACTTCCACTACTGCGCCGCCTGGGCGCTGGTGCACGGCGCCGTGGCGCTGTACCACTCGCCGTTCTGGAGCAGCGTACTGGAGGACCAGGACGGCTTCTTCCAGTTCCTCATGGACATCGGCGTGCGCATGGGCAACAAGCGCAAGCGCGACGGCGAAGCGCCGGCAGCCTGATGCCATTCAGCCCGCCAATGATGCGTTTTTTGCCATCGGCGGCGGGCATATACTCCGAAGCGAACACTGTCGGAGTTGCCCATGATCGTTGATCGCCAGGGTCGGCGCTTTCGTAACCTGCGCATCAGCCTGACCGCCGCATGCAACTACGCCTGCACCTACTGTGTGCCGGACGGCAAGCGTCTGGTGGCGGCGCAGGACGAGCTGTCCGCCGAGGCCATGGTGCGCGGCGTGGCCTATCTGATTGAGGCGGCCGGCATCGAACGCCTGCGCATCACCGGCGGCGAGCCGCTGGTCAGCCCCAAGCTCGAACACTTCCTGCGCGGCGTCAGCCGCCTGGGCCTGCAGGACATCGGCCTGACCAGCAATGGCCAGCTGCTCTCGCGCAAGCTGCCGTTGCTGCTGGAGTGCGGGCTCAAGCGCATCAACGTGTCTCTGGATACCCTCGATCCCGTCGCCTTCAAGCGCATCGCCCGTGGTGGTGATCTGCCGACCGTGCTGCAAGGCTTGGCGGAAGCGCGGGCGGCCGGGCTGAAGATCAAGATCAACATGGTGCCGCTGCGCGGGCAGAACCACGAGCAGGTGCTGCCGATGCTCGACTACTGCCTGGAGAACGGCTTCGAGCTGCGCTTCATCGAGCTGATGCGCATGGGCCATCTGGCCCGAGAGGGGGCCAGCTTCCAGCAGCAGTTCTATGGCATGCCCGAGCTGCTGGAGAAGGTCGCCGAGCGTCACGAGTTCGTCCAGGCGCCGGCTCCGCTGGATGCCACCGCGCTGCGCTACGAGATTCCCGGCCGCGGCTTCTTCGGCGTGATCGCCAACGAGAGCGTGCCGTTCTGCCGTACCTGCTCACGCCTGCGCCTGTCGTCGACCGGCTGGTTGCATGGCTGCCTGTCGTCGAGCAACCGCCACTATGTCGGCGATCTGCTCGACAAGCCGCGCCACCAGGCCCTGCCGGCCCTGCAACGCCTGCTGGTGCGCGCCCTGGCGGACAAGCAGGAGGTCGCTTTTGCCGGCGGTGCCACCGTCATGAAAATCATCGGCGGCTGATCGGCCGCCCCGTACCAAGCCAGAAAGCCATGTCCGCCGAATTCCCCATCGCCTATATCGAGCCGGTGTTCCGTCCGCCGAGCGAAGCCCATTCCCTGATCCTGCCGGTGACCAACGGCTGCTCGTGGAACCACTGCACCTTCTGCGAGATGTACACCGCGCCGCAGAAGAAATTCCGTGCCCGCGACGAGGACCAGGTGCTGGAGGAAATCCGCCGCGCCGGCGAACGGCTGATCGTGCAGCGGGTGTTCCTCGCCGACGGCGACGCCCTGGTGCTGCCGACCCGGCGCCTGCTGAATATCCTGCAGGCCATTCGCGAGCACATGCCCGAGGTCGACCGCGTTTCCAGCTACTGCCTGCCGCGCAACCTGCGCAAGAAGTCGGTGGCCGAGCTCAAGGAGCTGGCCGACGCCGGGCTGAGAATGGCCTATGTCGGCTGCGAGTCGGGCGACGACGAGGTGCTGGCGCGGGTCAACAAGGGCGAGACCTATGAGTCCAGCCTCAGCGCCCTGGAAAAACTCGGCGAAGCCGGCATCACCCGTTCGGTGATGATCCTCAACGGCCTGGGCGGTACCGTCCTCAGCGAGCAGCATGCCGACAACTCGGCGCGCCTGATGAATGCCGCCCAGCCGGAGTTCCTCTCCACCCTGGTGGTCAGCTTCCCTATGGGCGAGGCGCGTTTCCGCGAAGGCTTCGCCGATTTCCAGCCGCTCGGCCAGCAGCAGCTGTTCCTCGAAGTGGAGCGCCTGCTACAGGGGCTGGAGCTGCAGAACACCGTGTTCCGCAGCGACCACGCCTCCAACTACCTGGTGCTCAAGGGCAACCTGGGCGCCGACAAGGCACGCCTGCTGGCTCAGGTGCGCCAGGCCATCGAGCGGCCGCACAGTGCACAGCTGCGTCAGGAGTGGCAGAGGGGATTGTGAGGGTTGGCGCGGAAGCTGCTATGTCGCTCTATCCGCCGGTATTCCGTCACCGGCAGGGAGAAACCCAATGCGTAGCTTGATCCTGCTGCTGGCGCTGTGCGCGCTCGGCGGCTGCATGAAGGCCAGCGACCTGGCCGCTGGCGCCGAATACCACCTGCGCGATGCCGGCGTGCTCGACCACAGCGACACTCGTCGCTCCGCGTCCTGGCGCCTGCAGGCCGACTCTTTCGTCTACATCGCCCAAAGCCATTACGTGCCGCCGGGCGACGCCCATCCGCGGCCCAACGTGGTGGCGGAAGAAGCGTTCAAGGCTTTCGTCGAGTACTTCCCGCTGGTGCGTCGTGCCAGCCAGCCCGAGGGCCTGGACCAGGCGATGATCGACGCGCGTTCGGCCGGTGCCCACTACCTGCTGTACGCCCGTTTCGCCGGTGCCGACGACCGTATCGGCACGGTGGTGGAGTGGGAGGATGAGGAGGCGCTGGACCGTCTCGGTGTCGACTCCGGGGTGATCCAGCTGATGCTGATCGAGACCGGCACCCGCTACCTGGTAGATACCGCGCGCATCCATGTTCGCGGCGGAATCCTGACGTTTTACGATAACCAGCCCGCTGACCAGCTGCGCGCGCCGTTCGAACAGTACGCGCGCACCTTGCTGGGCGTCAGCGAGCGCTAGCCGCCATACTGCTGGCGACCCGTACAAGGAGATATCCGCATGACCGATCCGGGCAAGGCCGGCGACCTGCTGGCGCAGATTCCCAAGGGCGAGGGCAAGGGCCTGCCGCCGGTACACCTGTGGAATCCGGACTTCTGCGGCGACATCGACATGCGCATCGCCCGCGACGGCACCTGGTACTACCTGGGCACGCCGATCGGGCGCAAGCCGATGGTCAAGCTGTTCTCCACCATCATCCGGCGCGACGACGACAAGTACTTCCTGATCACCCCGGTGGAGAAGGTCGGCATCATCGTCGACGACGCGCCTTTCGTTGCGGTGACCCTGCAGGTGGAAGGTGAGGGGGAAGGGCAGCTGCTGCGCTTCACCACCAATGTCGACGAGGAAATCGAGGCCGGCGCTGAACACCCGTTGCGCGTGGAGATCGACCCCGAGACTCAGGAGCCCGCACCCTACCTGCACGTGCGGCGCAACCTGGAAGCGCTGGTGCACCGCAACGTGTTCTACCAGCTGGTCGACCTGGCCGTGGAGCGGCAGATCGACGGGCAGACCTGGCTGGGCGTCTGGAGCGGCGGTGAGTTCTTCCCCATCGGATTACAGCCGGAGTAGCTGACGGTTGTATCCGTCCCCGACCTGCCAAATCGGACATTGCCTGTAGCCTTTATCAAGCCCCCGGCTGATGGCTGCGCCGCGCCAGGAATCAACGCGCGTGCAGCGTGACTCGCCGTGCCCGCCGGACGATTCAACCTGGCAGTGACAGGGCTACCCAGATCATTGACCCAGACTCTTGAAAGGCTTGTTCAGTGGCCTGGTCGAGGTCACCAGCGTTAGCCGTGATGGTGAGAGTCGTACGTTTCATGATGGTTTCGTTCGCGGCAGGGCGAGTATCAGTCGCAGTCACGCGTTCGAACGACCTCTTCTTCCAGTTGGCCGATGAGTCGGTGCAGGTGCGTGTTACGTGTCAGCAGCCGGTCGGCAAACATGTTGAACAAGCCTCGCATCATCGATATCGGCGCCCAGCGTGCAGGTACGGCGATTCGTGGCTGGCGTTTTTGTAAGCCCCGCACCACTCCCTGCGCCACTTGCTCTGGCGGAATTGTTCGGCGCAGAAATGCAGGCAATGCGGTTCTGTTCATCTCGGTCGCGATGGCGTTGCCGCCGAATGCGACCTTGGCGATGGCGGTCTCCGTCCAGCCGGGATAGAGCACGCTCGCGCTTGCTCCTGTCGCACCCAGTTCGGTGCGCAGTGATCGGATCAGTGACTCTACGGCCGCTTTGGACGCGGCGTAGGGCGCATTGGCCATACCGTTCAAGTAGGCATAGATCGAGGAGGTGACCAGTACCTGGCCCCGGTTGCGCACGATCTCCGGGAGAGCGGCGCGCATTGTGTTCCAGACCCCGAACAGATCCACCTCGATGATGCGCCTGAATTCAGCCTCGTCGCAGGTGCGCAGTGTCGCGGGCACCCCCCGCCAGGAGATGCCTGCATTGGCGAAGGCAACGTCCAGACGGCCGAAGCGCTCGACCGCCCTGCGGACCACTTCCTTGGCCGCCTCGGCATCGGTGACATCGAACACCAGCGGCAGTACGTTCTGGCTGTTGAACTCCTGAGCCAAGGTGTCCACCGCTATCTGCGATGTATCGGTTAGTACCAGGCTGCTGCCATTCCTATACAGTTCCCGCGCGGTAGCGGAGCCGATACCGCCCGCTGCGCCGGTGATCAGAACCACTTTCCCCCGGAGGTCGTAGCTCATGCTTTTTTCTCCTTTTGTTGCAGCCTTCGGTACGGTGCTTAGCCGGAGTTCAAGTCGTTTGATTACCACCTGCACCACACAGCTTTTCCCACGTTGATCTGGATGTGGCCTTGGCAAGGGCTTTTGACCTTGCGGCACGCTGCGCGTGATAAGGCGCTGTCCTGGTGTGGGCAACTTCATGCGCAATCAGCCTTCTTGAAGGGCCACTGCGCATGTTCATGCGCTTTAAAAAAACGACGCCACCCGCTTGTTCGCCAGAGCGGTCAAATAGCCATTTAGCCATTCATGGCGCAAACGCAGGCCATCAGGTTTCTGATGGTCATAAGGGCACTCGAAGAGTGTCTGACCACGAAGTCCGGACTCGAAACCAACGTCAAATGGCTTGCGAGTTTCCGAATCCGACTTCACCTCAACCCTGAAATCGATCACCGCAGTTCTCCTGGGGGCAGCGGCGTCTCAATTGACGGAACCTGAGCGCCCGCATTCAGTCGCAGTTGGAGTCTGTGGCTGGCCATGACGAAACGCGGCTTTGCGTTATCCAGTCCGAGCTGTCTCAAACGGTTGGCCATCGGATGAGAAGACCGCCGATCAACCCTTGCCCTCATGCTGCCGCCGAGCATGCACTTGCATCCGCCGCGTGTATTGACCAGGGATCTGAGGAGCTTGCCGTCACGCACGGAATAGAGGGACAAATCCAGCAATGGCGCCGGGAGGCCAAAGGTACCCGCGCCTTCCAGTGAGATGATCGAGCATTCTTCATCTGGGCTTTTGACCTGCCCCAGAAACCTGTTTCCCCGAAGATTGAATTCAATCGGCGTGACGAACTTTGGCAGCCCCCAGACCTCTCTGCCTGCTGCGCAGGCAGAGTCAGTCGTGACCGGTAGATCAATGACGTGGAAGCCCATCGGATTTTTGTCCAATGGACCGAGCATGGTCAGCAGCGGCATTCGCGGAGAGACCACTCCCTTGGGCTCAACAGCGATCGCCACGCCGACTTCGTTGTAGCTGCCAATTGCAGTCAGGCGATACTCGTAGAAGGCGATGGCCACCATGGCCTGATCGCCGCGAAAACGCACGACCTCCAGGCGTTCGTCCATGACCAATGAGCGAGCGTTCTCCAGGTTAACCATGAAGATCGCCATGCATACAGAGCTGTCGTAGTAGAAAATCGGCAGAGCAACATTGCCGGTGCTGACCTCGAGTTCATTGACCGGGTATTGGAAGAAGACATCCTGCCAGAGCGGTATTTTTCTCATGTTTATTCTCCGATGCGGTGCTTTGACTTCATGCTCTGCGCTGGCTGGCCTGCTCTCAATCCGGGCGGCAGCGCGTATCGGCATGAAGGTTGATTGCCTTGCGGGATCGTCAAGCTCCAATCCCATGCGCGACCGGGCTGAGTAACTGGGGTTGCCAGTCCTCCATGAGTGCCAGGCGATTGATCTGGTTAGTGCCCTCGAAGATCCTTGTGAGCCTCACATCTCTCAGCGCGCGCTCCACGCGATTGCGATGCAGGCCGCCATGATCGGCCAGCAGATCCATGGCCATCTCGCAGACTTTCTGCGCACGGTCAGTGGCATGGAACTTACAGGCGGACGCGTTTAACTGGCGGGGTTTCCAGCTGGCTCTGGCCTCATGCCAGACCATGCCCCTTATCGCGCGGGTTTCGGCCAGCATCGTTGCGAGCTGAAGCTGGACCTCCTGATAATTGATCAGGGCTCTGCCGCCGAGTTGGTAATGGCGGGCAAACTCGACCGCCGCTTCAGTTGCCGCACGCGCCAAGCCAACTCCCATCGATGCGACAGGGATTCTGGAGGCGTTCAGGGTCGCCCGGTTCAGGGCCCAGCCCTGCCTTAGGCCACCGATGACAGCTTCGTCGGGTACGAAAACATCATTGAATTCCAACTCGGCGGCACCCGAGGCTCTCATCCCCATCTTGATTTCGGTGCGAGCCACGTTGAAGCCCGCTGCTGAGCTCCTGACGTAGAAGCATGTCCAGGACTCCATGCCTTCACCTTCCAATGCCGCAAACACGGTCATGGATTTAGCCAGGTCACCGCCGCTGATGTAGCACTTGCGCCCATTGAGCAGCCATCCCCCAGAGGTGCGTCGCGCCAATACCTTGGGACGGTACAGCTCCGCACCATGCCCTTCCTCAGCATCGGAACCCGCTCCGGGCTCGGTGATGGCAAAAGCCATCAGATGGGGCGTTCCCACCTCGCATTCGCGGTAGGCGGGCAACAGGTACTGCCGAATCGCGGCAAGATTCCCCGATAGAATCAGCGGCATGGCGCCCAGGTGATGCGCCGAGAGCAGCAGCATGATGCCGCCGCAGGCACGGCTGAACTCTTCCACTACCAGCGAGGCTTGCAGGATTGGCGGATAAAGCCCGGCGAGCAGCGGCATGCTGCCCAGTGGCTTGGGCAGGAAATAGCTCAGCCAGCCCGCTTTACCCGCTTCGACCAGAAGCTGATGGGCATCAGGATGAATACCGCCTGCGGGCAAGTGCTCGGCAAGATCGAGCTTTGCCGAGATCGGCGCGATATGGTCATCCGCAAATGCCCTGGCGCGCTTGCGGATACCCTGCAATGGCCACGGAAGCTGGAGGGTGTCTTGAATCCAGAGGTCATCCTGCTTGTAGGCCGTCAGAAAACGTCCCAGTAGCGGTAGATCGTCGAACTGCCAGCGAGGCGACAACTTCGAGTCGAGTGGCAGATATCCATCCAGATGCAGATCACGCTTGGAAAGGGTCATTGCGCAACTCCATGGATAAAGAGCGGCAGATCCAGAACAGCACCGGATGAAAGTCTCAGCATGTTTTGGTCGCGTACGTATTTCTCGGGCCCGGCATCACGCATGTAGCCGATGCCACCGTGGATCTGAATGACCTGATGACAGGCATGTACAAGTGCCTCGCAGGAAGTCATGCGAATTGAGGCGGCGTCCTCGAGCGCAATCTCCTCAACGCTGGACTGGAGGCCGTGGAGCCGTTGTTCGACTTGCCGGACGGTGGTACGAACCTCGCTGAGCATGATCTGTACCGCTGGGTGTTCCCTGATCGGCTTTCCGCCTTGTGAGCGAATGCCGCTGAACTCGACCGCCAGCTCGCTGCTCCGGTCAAGGACGCCAAGACCTATGGCTGTCAGGCCAAGAAACTCCATCTTGAGCATGTTGGCGTAAAGCTTGCGGGCTTGTTCGGTCGGCATGTCCGTATGCACGCCGACTGCCTCCGTGCGTGCCCGGAGCGTGCGGACCTCCAGCTCATCCAGACCGTGAGCAACCTGAACGACAGGGTCCAGCTGATCGATCGCAACGAGCTGCCACTGGACCGCCCCAGTTCGCCAGATCGGCCACAGCACCTGTCGAACGTCCGGCAGTGAGCAGGCGACGGACTCGTGATTGCTGCGGTTCAGCCAGTCTTCGAGAAGGGCAGTATCTTCATCTGTGAGGCTTACGCTGCCTTGCAGCCAGCGTCCCAGGCTCCCGCGTGCAAGGCCGAAGTGCCCGGTGACGATCAACGCAGTTTCGTCCCCTGAAGCCGGCAGGCCGCTCTCGCGCAACAACCAGTTGCTCAGCGACTGGCGATGTGTCGCTAACGCCAGTGCCGTGTTGGCTCGCCCCAGGGTTCGCAGCAGCCCGAGGCTGAGTTGGGTCGTCGAGGAGTCGTCGGTATCAGCCCATAGACCAATAGCCTCGCCCTCGATCTGGGGAATGATGCCCATCGATTCGATTTCGCCCAGAAACCTGACCATGGTCTGTGTGTCCATGGGGTGCTCGTAGGGCGTGGTGGCAGGAACGATATGCTGCTGGGCATATCGGGATATCTCCTCAAGAAATATCTGTAGCTCTTCTGAAGTCAGGGCCATTACGTACGTTTCCACTGCTCGGGTGAACGAAGCTGCTTGGAGTTACGTGCGAAATTATGAAATCCGGACCGGGTAGCGCGAATAACGGTGTCGGCTTAAGATTTTAGTTTTTCGGCCATTAAGGCCGATTTGATAAGGGCGCTATCCATGAGTGCGACCTACCTGAGAGACCCCGGCAGCGTCCGTATCCTGGTCGAATTTGGGCTGAGAAATGGCCTGACCGAACAGCAACTGCTCTCGCGATCGGGGCTGCGAAGGGATCAACTGGAAGATCCGCTGGTAGAAATCCAGGCGCATCAGGAAATCCGGGTCATCGAGAGTCTGCTCAACCAGCTCGGATCTCATCCGCTATTGGGCATACAGGTCGGCTGGGAGTACAGCATCACTACTTATGGCGTATGGGGTTTCGCCTTGCTTAGCAGCAAGAATGTCCAGGAAGCCATGGAGCTGGCGCTCAGGTTCCTGCCGCTGACTTACGCCCTGTGCCCGATAACAGCCAGGCCACTTCAGGGGCAGATGGCTCTGCTGTTCGGGGAGCCCGTCGCCCCGGAGCCCATCCGATCATTCATCATTCAACGCGACATGGCGGCAGCCCATAAGCTGATACGCAGCCTGCAGGTTGATGAGTTCGACGTGGGCAGATTTCTCTACAGCGGCCCCAGACCAGGGCGAAACGACGGGGCAGTGCCCAGTGACTGGAACATCACCATCGAGTACGACAGCGCGCTGAACGCGCTGGTTTTCGATCCCGCCTTCCTGAAAACGCCACTGCCGTTGAGCAATCCCCTGACTTCGGCGTCGTGCGAGCAACTGTGCAGCGCTCTGATCCAGAAGCGGCGTACCAGGCAGGGGGTCGCTGCCATTGCGAAAACCTACCTGCGAGCTTTCAGCGGCCAGGGCATGCTGGATCTTCCAACACTCGCCAGCAAACTTCACATGAGCGAGCGCGCTCTGCGCCGTCACCTCCAGAATGAAGCAACCAGCTTCAGAGAATTGCTGGCTGAACTGAGGATGGAGTTGGCGGGTGACATGCTCAATTCCGGAGCCTTCACCATGGCCCAGATTGCCGAAGCCCTTGGCTACAGTGACCAGTCATCTTTTTCCCAAGCCTACAAGCGCTGGTATGGCCTTCCACCAAGCGCATGTCGAACATCAAGGTAAAAGGTGGCTTGGAAGATGGCCCCCAGCATCCTGTAGAGCAAGGTGGCCACTTGCTGGGCTCCCGACGATGGACGCGACGTCATCGTGAACATCTGCCTGCTTCTAGCTATCGGCTGCGCTCGGGATGGGCGACACACCGCTGTTATCTAGCCTGGATGTTCTGTGCAATGCGCCAAAGCACTTCGCTGGGGTCGAACAGCACGAACTCGCGCATCTTCCAGGGGCGCTCGACCAACTCGCCCATGCGCACGCCGAAACGATCCGCGATACCTTCTTTCGCGAGGTGGCGGTGCCAGGCGTCGACATCTTCGACCAGCAGGTGCATGACGAAGTTTTCCGCTTGCCCGTGCACATAGAAGTTCTGCAACAGGAAGGAGCAGGTGCCGTGGTGCAGATAGGCGAGTTGGTCGTCGCTCCAGGGCATCTGGAAGCCCAGTGCCTGGTAGAAGTCCTTGGAGCGTGCGAAGTCCCTGGCCGGCACCAGGGTTTTGAGTTCCACGCTGTTGAGGTTGGGCATCGAACTCCTTCCCATCAGTAGAGGTCGGTGCGCCTGGTCGGCTTTACCGCCTGGATAAAGCTGTAACCCAGGCCGATATCGGTGACCACGCGGGTGATCATGGCGGGGATGGCGATCAGCGCGTGGATCAGCATGGCCACCGCCGCGTAGGCGCCGAACTCGATGGCGCGCAGGGCTAGCGGCAGCGGATCGCGGCGGCTTTCCAACAGTTCCTGGCGCAGGGCGGGCAGGTCGGGCCAGTGGTCGGCGTCGATTTGCTCGCGCATGGCCAGCGGGTACAGGTTGCGGCTGCGGCAGCCGCAGCGGAAGGCGCGCCACATGCGTTTCGGCTGCAGCACCAGGCCGGTGGAGAGGGCGATCAGGTTCATGGTGCCGAGCAGGGGCGAGTTGAGCATCGAGCCGGTGCCCAGCTCCCAGGCGCTGACCTCGCCTTCGCCAATGCGCCCGGTGCTGTAGCCGGTCACGATGTGGTGCAGGTCGTGGTACTTCAGGTAGATGTGGCGCGTCTCGATGTTCGGCAGCGGCACCAGCAGGCAGCCGGTGTAGACCGGCACCGTGCAGGCCTGGCGGTCGGCGGTGTCGCTGAAGCCGCAGCGGCGGTAGAAGGCGGCGAGTTCTTCCCTGAGAGTCATGGGTTCCATCCTTGGCGTGGTTGTCAGCGCGGGTACAGAGGCGGCAGCGGGCTGCTCTCCTGCGGGCTGGCCGCCGCCTCCAGTGGCGGCAGGCTGCGAATGGCTTTCCACAGGCTTTCCCCCTGCCACTGATTGCCGGTTTCGCTGTAGAGCGCGCCGTTCAGGCCGTCGAGCGCATCGGACAGGGTGGCGAAGCGCGCCGCCATGTCGGCCAGGGTTTCCGGTTGCTGGCGAGCCCAGGCGTCGAGCGCCTGGCGGGTGGCTTGCGGGTCGTTGGCCAGGCAGGCGCGCTTGAGGTCGTCGAGCAGGGTACGCGGGCTGGGGCCGGTCTGTGCGGTGGGCAGGATGGCCGGCTGGCGGCGCGCGTGCCACCACAGGCCGAAGCCCAGCACGGTGGTCAGGGCGAGCAGGGCGCAGGCCAGCTGCCAGGGCCACAGCAGGACCTGGGCCGCGTCGCGGGCGACGGCCTGGCCGCCCACCGGGGCTTCCACTTCCAGGCTCGGGTTGCTCGCCACTTCCAGGGTGCGGGCTGGCAGGCTGGCGCTTTCCAGGCGGTCCAGTTCGGTGTTCCACCACAGCACCTGCACTTCCGGCAGGGTGATGCGGCCACTCTGGCTCGGTACCAGGGCCTCGCTTTCCTCGCGGCTGCCGATCAGGCCCTTGTCGTTGACCGCGTTGCGCTGCTGCGGCTGGTCCGGATAGCGCCGCAGGCCGGCGCTGTCCTGGATCGGCAGGGGCGGCAGCTGGGCGCTGGACAGGCCCTCGGCGCGCAGCATCAGGCTGCGGGTCAGCGAGTCGCCGACCGTCACGGCCTTGGGTTCCGGGTTCCAGGCCTCGCTCAGGCTCAGCGCGCGCGCCGGCAGCCAGGGCACGTCGGCCGGCCAGCTGGCCGGGCGCGGCTTCACCTCGAGCGGAATTTCCGGCGACTTGACCCGCGTCGGCCGCCCGGGGCGCGGGCCGAACGGGTTGAACTCATAGCTGTTGGAGCGTTCCACCGGCGTGGCGCTGAACACCTGCGAGGGGATGTTCAGGGCGCCGCTTTGCTGCGGGAAGATGGCGTAGCGCAGCTCGATCACGCCGTGGCGCACGCCGTTGATGTCGGTCTCGAAGGTGCGTGGGTCGCCCAGTTGCTCGACGCGGGCATCGGGGATGCTCAGCGGGGTCAGGCTGCTGTCGTCATACAGCGAGACCGAGTGGTAGATGCGCAGGGTCAGCACCGCCTGGGCCTGCACATAGACGCTTTCGCGATCCAGGCTGGCGTCGATGAAGATCGGCGCCAGCTTGCCGCCGCTGTTGGGGTCGTTCTTCAGCACCTGCAGGGTGATCGGCTGGCTCTGTGCGTCACCCAGCTTGAGTGGCGGCACCACCACGTAGCCGCTTTGCCGCGGCAGCAGGGTGACGATCCAGCGGGTGCTGGAACGGGCCTGGCCGGCGAAGGTGGAGAGGCGGTTCTCCTGGCGCGTGCTGACGACTTCGAACTGGTCGCGCAGCGGCGCGAGGTCGGGCATGCCGAACTGGGTGACGTCCTCGGATTCGAGGATCAGGTCGAAGGTCTCGCCCTCGTTCAGGCGCGCGCGGTCGACGGTGGCGGAGAAGCCGGCGGCCCACAGCTGGGTGCCGCACAGGCAGAGGAGGAGGGCGCAAAGCAGGCGTTTCATCGTGATCTTTCCTGGCGTTGCTGTTGTTCGTAGAGGAATTTGCGCCGCAGCAGCTCGCCCGGGTCGTCCGGAATCTGCCGCAGCCATTGTTCCAGCGCGTCGCGCTGCTCACCGTCCAGCGGTTCGGCGCTGGCGCTTTGGGGTGCGTCCTGCGGGTCGCCGGCGCCGGGTTGCGCCTGGCCGTCCGGCGCGGGCGGCTGATCGGCGCCATCACGGGCCTGGCCCTGTTGCTGCGGCTGGGCGTTGGCCGGCGGCTCCTGCGCGGGCTGTGGCTGCGCGGGGGATTGCGAGTCCTGGGCCTGTTGCGGCTGACCGGGCTGGGGCTGACCGGAGGAGGGCTGTGGCTGCTCCTCGCCCTGCTGCGGGTCGTCGTTCTGCTGGGACTGCTGCTGTTGCTGCTGTTGCTGCTGGCGCAGCAGCTGTTCGACCAGGGCCTTGTTGTGCAACGCCGGCTGCAGCTCGGGGTCGCGCTCCAGCGCCTGTTCGTAGGCATCCACCGCCGCGGCCAGCTCGTTGCTCTTGGCCAGGGCGTTGCCACGGTTGTAGTGGGCGATGGCACTGTCGCTGCGGGCGAAGCGCTCCGCGGCGGCCGTGTAGTCGCCGGCGCGGTACAGCGCCTCGCCCTGCCACTGCGGATCACGGAAGTGCTCGGCGGCCTCCTTGGGTTTGTCCGCCTGCAACAGGCGCTCGCCCTGCTGGTCCGGGCGCAGCCAGAGGTCGTTCCAGCCGAGGGCGTAGCTCGGCTGCGGCGCCAGGCACAGCAGCAGGGGCAGGCAGAATAGCCAGCCGCGGCGTCCGGCGCAGGCGGCGAGCAGCAGCAGCGGCAACAGCAGCCAGTGGCCCTGGTCGGCCCAGGCGGCCAGCTGGGTCGGTTCGGCGCCCTCGCGCAACTGCTCGGGGCCGGCGAGCAGGTCGAGGCCCTGCAGGTCGCTATCGTCCAGGCGCGCGCTGCGGTACTGGCCGCCCAGCTCGCCGGCGAAGCGGCGCAGGCTGGCGGCGTCCAGGCGCGGTACGAGGATGGCGCCCTGGGCATCCTTGAGGAAGCTGCCGTCAGCTCCTCGAATCGGCGCGCCCTCGGCGGTGCCAATACCAAGGATGGCCAGGCGCTCGCCGCGGTTGCCCAGGGCGCTGCGCAGGCCGTCGCGCTCATCCAGGCTCAGTTCGCTGCCGATCAGCAGCAGCCGGCCACGGCCCTGAGCCCCCTGGTCCAGCAGGTCCAGGGCGCGTTGCACGGCCAGGTCGGCGCGGCGCCCCGGCTCGGGCATGATCGAGGGTTTGACCGCCTCCAGCAGGTTGCGCGCGGTGGCCAGGTCATCGGACAGCGGGACCAGCACGTGGGCGCTGCCGGCATAGACGATGATCGCCGTCTGCGCGTCGCGACGTGCCTGCAGCAGGTCGATGATCTTGCGCTTGGCCTGTTCCAGGCGGTTCGGCGCGGCATCGGTGGCGAGCATTGCCGGGGTCAGCTCAAGCAGCACCACCAGCGGGTCGGCGCGTTTCTGGCTGGCCTGCTCCAGGCGCTGCCAGCTGGGCCCGAGCAGGGCCAGCAGGGTGAGCAGCCAGGCCAGCCCGAGGGCGATCCACGGCAGCTTGTTGCTGCGCGCGCGGCCGGCGGTGAGCAGCACGGCCTGAAACGCCGCCGGCAGCAGCAACTGCCAGCGGCCGCTGCGCCGCTCGCGGTGCCACAGCTGCCAGAGCAGCCAGCCGAGCAGCGGCAGCAGGAGTAGCCAGAAGGGGCGCAGCCACTGCGGCCAAAGCATCTCCATCAGCTGCGCCCTCCGAGGCGGGCGTTCAGCGCCTGCCAGCGCTGCGGCCACAGCTCGCGCGCCACCAGCAACAGGCTGACCAGCAGGGCAGCGGCCAGTGGCCAGGGATACAGGGCCTTGGCCGGGCGGGCGCGGGTCGGCAGCTGGGCAGCCGGTTCCAGCTGGTCGAGGGTCTCCTCGATGTGTTGCAGCTCCTCGCTGGTGCGGGCGCGGAAGTAGGCGCCGCCGGTCTGCTCGGCGATGTCGATCAGGGTGGCTTCGTCCAGGTCCACCCCGGGGTTCAGCCCGAGCATGCCCATGATGCCGCTCTGCTGTGGGTCGGAGCCTATGCCGATGGTGTAGATCTTGACCTTCTGCTCGGCGGCCAGGCGCGCGGCGACCTTGGGTTCGATCTCGCCGCCGTTGTTGGCGCCGTCGGTGATCAGCACCAGCACGCGGCTGTCGGCCGGGCGCTGGCGCAGGCGCTTGACCGCCAGGCCGATGGCATCGCCGATGGCGGTCTGCGGCCCGGCGATGTTGATCAGCGCCTCATCCAGCCAGGTGCGCACGGTGTGGCGGTCGAAGGTCAGCGGCGACTGCAGGTAGGCGCGGCTGCCGAACAGGATCAGGCCGATGCGGTCGCCGCGGCGGTCCTCGATGAAGTCGCCGAACAGCTTCTTCACCAGCGCCAGGCGCTGGATGTCCTCGCCTTCCCACTGCATGTCGTCGTGGTCCATGGAGCCGGAGACGTCCACCGCCAGCAGCAGGTCGCGGCCGCTGGTGGGCAGTGGCAGCGGCTCGCCGACCCATTCCGGGCGGGCGGCGGCGAGCATCAGGAACATCCACAGCAGCACGAAGGGCGCCTGCTGGCGCCAGGCCGGCAGGTTGGCGCGGGCACGCTGGCCACTGAGGCCCTCCAGCTCGTTGAGGAAGCTGACCTTGAGTGCCGCTTCGCCACTGTCGGCCGCCGGCAGCAGGGCGCGTAGCAGCCAGGGCAGCGGCGCGAGCAGGAAGATCCAGGGCCAGGCGAACTCAAACATGCTTGCGGATCCAGGTGTCGACGGCCTGGTTGAGACCGTTGATGGCCTTGTCGTCAAGGCTGCAGTGGCTGCGGTACGTACCCTCGACCAGGATCATCCAGCGGGTCAGGCCGGCAGCCGGGCAGCGGCTGTCGAGGAACGCCAGCCAGGCGCGGCCACTGAGCACGTGGCTGTTGTCGTTGGGGTAGTGCGCACGTGCCAGGCGTTTGAGCAGGGCGTTGAGCTGCTGCAGCCAGGGACCGGCATGCTGGCCGTCGTAGGGGCGTACCAGGCGCGCCAGCTCGGCCAGGGCAGCCTGGCGCAGCGGGTCGAGCGGTTGTTCCTGGGTTTGTGCGGCCTGCCGGCGTTGCGGCAGGTAGCGGCGCAGGTACCACAGGCCCCAGAGCAGCAGCGGCAGCAGGACCAGCAGGGCCCACCAGCCGGGTGCCAGCGGCCACCAGGAAACCGGCGGCGGGGCGATGGTCGGTTGCAGCTGATCGAGCGGGTTCATGCGCGCTTACCCGCCTGCGGGCCGCTCAGGTGATCGCGCAGCTGCTCGATCAGGTCTTGCGCGGTGCTCAGCGCCAGCAGTGGTACGCCGAGTTTCTGCGCCAGGCGCTGCCAGCGCGCGCGGCGCTGTTCTGCCAGGCCGCCGTAGGCCACGCGCAAATCGCCGCCGCGGGTGTCCAGCTCCAGCTGCGCGCCGCGTTCGAAGAAGCGCAGCAGGCCGGCGTCGGGCAGCTCGTGGTCGAGCGGGTCGGACACCGGCAGCAGGATCAGGTCGGTGTGCCGGGCCAGCAGGGCGAGCTGCTGCTCGGCGGCATCGTTCAGCGTGCGCTCGTCGCAGACGATGATCACCAGGCTGCCCGGGCGCAGCACCTCGCGCGCGCGGCGCAGGGCCAGGCCGAAGCTGTCGCGCTCACCGGCCGCCTCCGGATGCAGGGCCTGGTTGGCGCGAGCCAGGCGGTTGAGCAGCTGCAGCAGGCTCTGCTTGCTGCGCCGCGGCTTGATCTCGTGGTGCTCGGCATCGCCGAACACCAGGCCGCCGATGCGGTCGTTGTGGGCCAGTGCTGACCAGCCGAACAGGCTAGCGGCATGCGCGGCGAGCACCGACTTGAACTGCAGGGCCGAGCCGAAGAACAGTCGGCGGCTCTGCTCGACCATGATGAAGATCGGCCGCTCGCGCTCCTCATGGAACAGCTTGGTGTGCGGCTCCTGGGTGCGCGCGGTGACGCGCCAGTCGATGGTGCGTACGTCGTCGCCGGCCTGGTACACGCGCACCTGGTCGAAGTCGACGCCGCGCCCGCGCAGCTTGGAATGGTGCAGGCCGATCAGCGGGCTGCGCCTTGCGGGCGTGGAGAACAGTTGCACCTCGCGCACGCGATGGCGCATCTCGATCAGCTCGGCGAGGCTGACGCGGATGCCGGGGGGCGTGGGCTGGATGTGCATGGGGCAGTCAGCCGGTAGCCCGGATGCAATCCGGGAGCGGGGTGCGGGCAATCCCGGATGGCATCCGGGCTACGACTTGCGGTTGCACTCAGGCCACCGCCACCACGTCGAGGATGCGTTGCACCACGCGGTCCTGGTCGATGCCGGCGGCTTCCGCCTCGAACGACAGGATGATGCGGTGGCGCAGCACGTCGAACAGCACCGCCTGGATGTCCTCGGGGCTGACGAAGTCGCGCCCGGCCAGCCAGGCGTGGGCGCGCGCGCAGCGATCGAGGGCGATCGAGCCGCGCGGGCTGGCGCCGTAGGCGATCCACTCGGCCAGCTCGGCGTCATGCTTGGCTGGGGTGCGGGTGGCCATCACCAGCTGCACCAGGTATTCCTCCACGGCGTCGGCCATGTACAGGCCGAGGATTTCCTGGCGCGCGGCGAAGATCGCCTGCTGGCTGACCCGCTGCTCCGGCTTGGCTTCGCCGTTCAGCGCATCGCCGCGGGCCTGGGCGAGGATCTTGCGTTCCACGCTGGCGTCCGGGAAGCCGATCTTCACGTGCATGAGGAAGCGGTCGAGCTGGGCTTCGGGCAGGGGATAGGTGCCTTCCTGCTCGATGGGGTTCTGCGTGGCCATCACCAGGAACAGCGGCGACAGGTCGTAGGTCGAGCGACCGATACTGACCTGGCGCTCGGCCATGGCTTCGAGCAGCGCCGATTGCACCTTGGCGGGCGCGCGGTTGATCTCGTCGGCCAGCACCAGGTTGTGGAAGATCGGCCCCTGCTGGAACACGAAGCTGCCGGTTTCCGGACGGTAGATCTCGGTGCCGGTGATGTCGGCGGGCAGCAGGTCAGGGGTGAACTGGATGCGGTGGAACTCGGCCTCGATGCCTTCCGCCAGCTCCTTGATCGCCTTGGTCTTGGCCAGGCCCGGGGCGCCTTCCACCAGCAGGTGGCCGTCGGCGAGCAGGGCGATCAGCAGGCGCTCGATGAGCTTTTCCTGCCCGAGGATCTGGGTAGCGAGAAATTGCCGCAGCGCGAGCAGCGCCTCACGATGTTCCATCGAGAATCTTCCTGGAAAGGGACTGACCGGTGCCGGATTCGGGTGGTCGGGCTGCCAACTCTACTGCATTGGCGGGTGCGCTTGCATGCCCTCGGGATGGGCTCTGCCGACCAGTTCCACTTCCGTGGTGGCTCAAGCAGACCGCCGTTTCTCGGCGAAGTTCAGCAGTGCCGCCGGCAGCTCGCTGGCCAGCTGCAGATGGCTGCTGGCAGGCGCCGGTCCGCGCACATCCGGCGCACCGAACAGGCGCACCGCCAGGTAGTAGGCGAAGGCCAGCGGCCTCACCATGCCGGCCTCGCGCAGCATGCGCAGAAACAGCAGATCGGCCTCGTGCTTGGCTACCGGGGCGGCGTTCAGGTACTGGTACAGGGCGTCATGCACCAGGCTGGCCGGGTGCGCCAGCGGCCAGAACACCTCGACATCGCGCAACTCGCCCTCGCGCAGTTGCAGCACCCGATGGCGCTTTTCCCACCAGTCCGGGATGCCGATGATCGCCAGCCAGTAGAACGGCACCTTGGGCGTGCAGCCGTCCCAGGCGTAGGTGCCGGGGCGGTCGAAATCGTAGGTCACCGCAGCGCCGTCCTCACTCAGGCTCGACTGCCCCGGATTGACCACCAGCCAGCCGTCGTGCAGGAGCAGCCACTCGCCATAGAAGTAGCGCCCGGCGAACTCCGGGCAATGGCGCACGAAGGGACGGTCGATGTAGTTGAGCCAGGGGCCGCTGTGGTCGCGCTGGCTGAACCCCCACTTGGCCAGGGTCGCATCGCGGATGGCGGCGGCGCGGCGCTGGCGCTCGCGGCGGCCGACCCAGCGCGGCAGCAGCACGCCCAGGTAGATGGGCAGGCCGGCCCACAGCAAGGCGGGCAGCAGCTGCGGCTGCAGCCAGGCAGCCAGTGCCAGCAGCACCAGGCCGATGGCGCTGACCAGCAGGTTGCCGTAATGAAGGAACAGATGACGGTGGAGCGGAGACTGCATGGCTTCCTTTCCCGATTGCATAGAGCTGAACCTTATCAGCGCAGGTGCCTGCATGGCGATGAACGAATATGTCGCGCCGGCGCAATCCAGCTGCCATGGGCGGCCGCTAAGCTTGCGCTGACCTAATGGTCGCTGTGCGTCTGCCGAGTTCCAGCTATCGCCTAGACTGCTTGGAAGCCCGGCGCCTAGCGCCCAAGACGAATAACAACACCAGCGGAGCATCACCATGGCGTTCTTCACTGCTGCCAGCAAGGCCGACTTCCAGCATCAACTGCAAGCGGCCCTGGCCCAGCACGTCAGCGACAAGGCGCTGCCACAAGTAGGCCTGTTCGCCGAGCAGTTCTTCGGCATCGTCTCCCTCGATGAGCTGACCCAGCGCCGCCTTGGCGACCTGGCCGGCAGCACCCTTTCTTCCTGGCGCCTGCTCGAACGCTTCGATGGCAAGCCGCTGGTGCGCGTGTACAACCCCGACTATGAAAAGCACGGCTGGCAGTCCACCCACACTGTCGTCGAGGTCCTGCACGCCGACCTGCCGTTCCTGGTCGACTCGGTGCGCATGGAGCTGAACCGTCGCGGCTACAGCATCCACACCCTGCAGAACAGCGTGTTCAGCGTGAAGCGCAAGAAGGGCGGCGAGCTGCAAGAGCTGCTGAGCAAGGGCAGCACCGGCAAGGAGGTGCAGCACGAAGCGCTGATGTACCTGGAGATCGACCGCTGCGCCAATGTCGGCGAGCTGCGTACCCTGGAGAAGGCCCTGCTCGAAGTGCTCGCCGAGGTGCGCCTGGCGGTTGCCGACTTCGCCCCGATGAAGGCCAAGGCCGAGCAGCTGCTGGCCTGGCTGGGCAAGGCCAAGCTGAAGGTCGACGGCGCCGAGCTGGCCGAGGTGAAGACCTTCCTCGAATACCTGCTGGACAACCACTTCACCTTCCTTGGCTACGAGGAGTTCACCCTGGTCGACGAGAAGGACGGTGGCCACCTGGTTTATGACGAGGCTTCTTTGCTCGGCCTGTCCAAACAGCTGCGCGCCGGCCTGAAGAAGGATGAGCTGCACATCGAGAAAGAGGCCCTGGACTACCTGCGTGAACCTCAGCTGCTGTCCTTCGCCAAGGCCGCCACGCCAAGCCGCGTGCACCGCCCGGCCTACCCGGACTTCGTCTCGATCCGCGAGCTGGACGCCAAGGGCAAGGTGGTCAAGGAATGCCGCTTCATGGGCCTGTACACCTCCTCGGTGTATGCCGACAGCGTCAGCCGCATCCCCTATATCCGCCGCAAGGTGGCCGAGATCGTCCAGCGCTCGGGCTTCGATCCCAAGGCCCACCTGGGCAAGGAGCTGGAGCAGGTACTGGAGGTGCTGCCGCGCGACGACCTGTTCCAGACCCCGGTGGACGAGCTGTTCAACACCGCCATTGCGATCGTGCAGATCCAGGAACGCAACAAGCTGCGCCTGTTCCTGCGTCGCGACCCCTACGGTCGCTTCGCCTACTGCCTGGCCTACGTGCCGCGCGACGTGTATTCCACCGAGACGCGGGTGAAGATCCAGCAGATCCTCATGGAGCGCCTGCAGGCCAGCGACTGCGAGTTCTGGACCTACTTCTCCGAGTCGGTGCTGGCGCGCGTGCAGTTCATCCTCAAGGTGGACCCGAAGAACCGCGTGCAGATCGACCCGGCGCGCCTGGAGAAGGAAGTCATCCAGGCCTGCCGTTCGTGGAAGGACGACTATGCCAGCCTGATCGTCGAAAGCTTCGGCGAGGCCCAGGGCACCCAGGTGCTGGCCGATTTCCCGAAAGGCTTCCCGGCCGGCTACACCGAACGCTTCGCCCCGCACTCGGCGGTGGTCGACATGCAGCATCTGCTCAGCCTGTCCGACGAGCGCCAGCTGGTGATGAGCTTCTACCAGCCATTGGCCCAGGGCGAGCAGGAGTTGCACTGCAAGCTGTACCACGCCGATACGCCGCTGCCGTTGTCCGACGTCCTGCCGATCCTGGAGAACCTCGGCCTGCGCGTGCTTGGCGAGTTCCCCTACAAGCTGCGCCGAGCCGATGGCCGTGAGTTCTGGATCCACGACTTCGCCTTCACCACCGCCGAAGGCGTCGATGTCGATATCCAGCAGCTCAACGAGACCCTGCAGGATGCCTTCGTGCGTATCGTCGAGGGCGCGGCCGAGAACGACGGCTTCAACCGCCTGGTGCTGACCGCCTCGATGCCCTGGCGCGACGTGGCGCTGCTGCGCGCCTACGCCCGCTATCTCAAACAGATCCGCCTGGGCTTCGACCTCAGCTATATCGCGGCGACGTTGGTGAATCATGCCGATATCGCCAAGGAGCTGGTGCGCCTGTTCCGCACCCGTTTCTACCTGGCGCGCAAGCTGTCCGCTGAGGACCTGGAGGACAAGCAGCAGAAGCTCGAGCAGGCCATCCTCGCCGCGCTGGACAACGTTGCGGTGCTCAACGAGGACCGCATCCTGCGGCGCTACCTGGACCTGATCAAGGCCACCCTGCGCACCAACTTCTTCCAGAACGGCGCTGACGGCCAGCCCAAGCACTACTTCAGCTTCAAGCTCAGCCCGCGCCTGATCCCAGACATCCCGCGGCCTGTGCCGAAGTTCGAGATCTTCGTCTATTGCCCGCGCGTCGAGGGCGTGCACCTGCGCTTCGGCGACGTGGCCCGCGGCGGCCTGCGCTGGTCCGACCGTGAGGAGGACTTCCGTACCGAGGTGCTGGGCCTGGTCAAGGCGCAGCAGGTGAAAAACGCGGTGATCGTGCCGATGGGCGCCAAGGGCGGCTTCATCCCGCGCCGCCTGCCGCTGGGTGGCAACCGTGACGAGGTACTGGCCGAGGGCATCGCCTGCTACCGCATCTTCATCAGCGGCCTGCTCGACATCACCGACAACCTCAAGGAAGGCAAGGTGGTGCCGCCGGAAGGCGTGGTGCGCCACGACCCGGATGATCCCTACCTGGTGGTGGCGGCGGACAAGGGCACCGCGACCTTCTCCGACATCGCCAACGGCATCGCCCTGGACTACGGCTTCTGGCTCGGCGACGCCTTCGCCTCCGGCGGCTCGGCCGGCTACGACCACAAGGGCATGGGCATCACCGCCAAGGGCGGCTGGGTCAGCGTGCAGCGCCACTTCCGCGAGCGTGGCATCGATGTGCAGAAGGACGAGATCACCGTGATCGGCATCGGTGACATGGCCGGCGATGTGTTCGGCAACGGCCTGCTGCTGTCGGACAAACTGCAGATGGTCGCTGCGTTCAACCATATGCATATCTTCATCGACCCCAACCCGGATGCGGCCGCCAGCTTCGTCGAGCGCCAGCGCATGTTCGCCCTGCCGCGCTCGTCCTGGGCCGACTACGACAGCAAGCTGATCTCCGAAGGCGGCGGCATCTTCCTGCGCAGTGCCAAGAGCATCACCATCACCCCGCAGATGAAGCAGCGCTTCGACATCCAGGCCGACAAGCTGGCGCCCACCGAGCTGATCAACGCGCTGCTCAAGGCTCCGGTCGACCTGCTGTGGAACGGTGGCATCGGTACTTACGTCAAGTCGAGCAGGGAAACCCACGCCGACGTCGGCGACAAGGCCAACGACGGTCTGCGCGTCAACGGCTGCGAACTGCGCGCCAAGGTGGTGGGCGAGGGCGGTAACCTCGGCATGACCCAGCTCGGCCGCGTCGAGTTTGGCCTCAACGGTGGCGCCAGCAACACCGACTTTATCGACAACGCCGGTGGTGTGGATTGCTCCGACCACGAGGTGAACATCAAGATTCTCCTCGGCGAAATCGTTGCGGCCGGCGACATGACCGGCAAGCAGCGCAACAAGCTGCTGGCCGAGATGACCGATGCGGTCGGTGCGCTGGTGCTGGGCAACAACTACAAGCAGACCCAGGCCCTGTCCCTGGCCGAGCGCCGTGCCCGCGAGCGCCTGCCGGAATACAAGCGCCTGATGTCCGCACTGGAAGCGGCCGGCAAGCTGGATCGCGCCCTGGAGTTCCTGCCCACGGATGACGAGCTGAATGAGCGCGCCGCCAACGGTCAGGGGCTGACTCGGCCCGAACTGTCGGTGCTGATCTCCTACAGCAAGATCGACCTCAAGGAAGCGCTGCTGAAATCTCTGGTGCCGGACGACGACTACCTGGCCCGCGAGATGGAGACCGCCTTCCCGGCGCAGCTGACCAAGAAGTTCGGTGAGGCCATGCGCCGTCATCGCCTCAAGCGCGAGATCGTCAGCACGCAGATTGCCAACGACCTGGTCAACCACATGGGCATCACCTTCGTGCAGCGCATGAAGGAGTCCACCGGCATGAGCGCGGCCAACGTTGCCGGCGCCTACGTGATCGTGCGCGACGTGTTCCGCCTGCCGCACTGGTGGCAGCAGATCGAGGCGCTGGACTACAAGGTACCGGCCGAACTGCAGCTGCAGCTGATGGATGAGCTGATGCGCCTGGGCCGTCGCGCCACCCGCTGGTTCCTGCGCAGCCGCCGCGAGGACCTGGACGCCGCCCGCGACGTCGGTCACTTCGCCCCGCGTGTGGCCGAGCTGGCCGGGCGCCTGGACGAGCTGCTCGAAGGCCCGGCCCGCGAGCAATGGCTGGCGCGCTACCAGAGCTTCGTCGAGGCCGGCGCACCCGAGGAGCTGGCGCGCGTGGTGGCGGGCACCAGCCACCTGTACACCCTGCTGCCGATCATCGAGGCCGCCGACGTCACCGGCCAGCCGGCGGCGGACGTGGCCACTGCCTACTTCGCCGTGGGCGGCGCGCTGGAGCTGTCCTGGTACCTGCAGCAGCTCACCTCGTTGCCGGTGGAGAACAACTGGCAGGCCCTGGCCCGCGAGGCGTTCCGCGATGACCTGGACGGGCAGCAGCGCGCCATCACCGTGGCCGTGCTGCAGATGGCCGAGGGGCCCAAGGACATCGAGGAACGCGTGGCCTACTGGCTCGACCAGCACAGGCCGCTGGTGCAGCGCTGGCTGGCCATGCTTGCCGAACTGCGGGCGGCCACCGGCACCGACTACGCCATGTACACCGTGGCCAGTCGTGAGCTGATGGACCTGGCGCAAAGCGACAAGCAGGGCGTGTGCATTCCCTGAGCCTTGCCCCCCCTCTCCCTCCGGGAGAGGGGGGGGGCGGCCCGCGTAGGGTGAGGGTGCCGGGGCCGACTCCGAGTGGCCTGTAATACCCTCACCCGCCCTCGCGGGAACCCTCTCTCAAGGGAGAGGGGCTGGCCTGTCTGCCCCGCCTCGGTTAGCCTGCTCGAAAAAATAAGTTCGTAAGACGGGGGAGGGTTCGTGTTTCGGCACGGGCCTTGCCTTTGCAAGCGGACAACGGAGAGTAGTCATGACCGACATCCTGATTCTGACCCACGTCGATTATTGTGCTCCGGGCCACCTTGCTACCGTTCTGGAACAGCATGGCCTCGACTTCACAGTGCTACGTACCGACCTCAACCAGCTGGACGGCTATGACCTGGATCGCCCCCGCGCGGTCGCGGTGATGGGCGGCCCGATGAGCGTCAACGACGACCTGCCCTGGATCAGGGCGGAAATCGAAGCACTGCGCCATTTCATCCGCCGTGACATCCCCCTTATCGGCCATTGCCTGGGCGGGCAGCTGATCGCCAAGGCCCTGGGCGCGGCGGTGCACCGTATGCCCTACACCGAGGTGGGCTGGCAGCCGCTGGTGCGGCGCGATGCCGGCAGCCCCTGGCTGGCGCATTTGCCGCGCGAGTTTCCGGTGTACCAGTGGCACAGCGACACCTTCGATTTGCCGCCCGGCGCCGACTGGCTGCTGTCCAGCCCCTGGTGCCCGAACCAGGCGTTCGCCTGGGGCGACAAGGTGCTGGCCCTGCAAGGCCACCCGGAAGTCACCGAGGAGCTGGTGCGCTGGTGGTTGCAGGACTGGTCGCACCTGCTCGATGAAACCCAGGCCAGCCAGCAGGGCCTGCGCCAGATGCTGACCGACCTGCCGGCGCGCATCGCCTCGCTGAACCAGGTGGCCGAGGGTTTCTATCGTCACTGGCTGGGCCTGGCCTTTGGCGAGCCGGCGGTGGCGCGCGCCGTCTGATCGGCCCCGGCGTGCCGCAGAGCGGGCACAACCCTGTAGCCCGGATGCAATCTTGGGGTGGAGTCGCCTGCCTCGCGGATTACATCCGGGTTAGCGCTTTCAAGCAGCCATAAAAAAGGCCGCTCAAGCAGGAGCGGCCAGCAGGAGCGATCGGCAGGTAGGGGAGCGCCGATCTGGCGAAGTGGCGGGCCTGATGCAGCCGCCGTTCGATGCTGTGCAGTCTGCCCGCCGCGCCGCGCAGGGTGAAATCGAAGCTGCCTATGTGCCTCATAGAGTGACTGCCACGCGCTGGGGCGTAACCCATTGTGGTGTCTCGAAAAGCGCCCCGAACTGGTGCGTGATGTTCGGTGCGAATTGTCAAGTTATTGAAATAAAAGGATTTTATTTCGTGGCACGGCCCTTGCGATGACTCCGTTGTCCGGGTGACAAGGAGTACGGCATGGCCCGCACTTTTTACGATGAGATGTACGACGCGAGCGGCGCAGTCCGCCCGCACTACCGGGAATTTGCCCGCTGGCTGGCTGATACGCCCGCCGAAGTGCAAGCCCAGCGCCGCCGCGAAGCTGATCTGCTGTTCCACCGCGCCGGCATCACTTTCACCCTCTATGGCGACGAGCAGGGTACCGAGCGCCTGATTCCTTTCGACACCATTCCGCGCAGCATTCCCGCCAGCGAGTGGCGCATCGTCGAGGCCGGCTGCATCCAGCGGGTCAAGGCGCTAAACCTGTTCCTCGCCGATATCTACCACGAGCAGCGCATCCTCAAGGCCGGCATCATCCCGGCCGAGCAGGTGCTGGCCAACGAGGGCTACCAGCTGGCCATGCAGGGCCTCGACCTGCACCGCGACATCTACGCCCACATCGCCGGGGTCGACCTGGTGCGCGACGGCGACGGCAGCTTCTACGTGCTGGAAGACAACCTGCGTACGCCCAGCGGCGTCAGCTACATGCTGGAAGACCGCAAGATGATGATGCGCCTGTTCCCCGAGCTGTTCTCCCTGCAGCGCGTGGCGCCCATCGACCACTACCCGAGCCTGCTGCTGGATACCCTGAAAAGCTCCAGCCCGATGGATAATCCGGCCGTGGTGGTGCTTACCCCGGGGCGCTTCAACAGCGCCTACTTCGAGCACGCCTTCCTCGCCCGCGAGATGGGCGTGGAGCTGGTCGAGGGCGCCGATCTGTTCGTGCGTGACGACAAGGTATTTATGCGCACCACCGCCGGCCCGCAGCCGGTTGATGTGATCTACCGCCGCCTGGACGACGCCTTCCTTGACCCGCTGGCCTTCAATCCGGACTCCATGCTCGGCGTGCCCGGCCTGCTGGCTGCCTATCGCAGCGGCAACGTGGTGCTGGCCAACGCGGTCGGTACCGGGGTGGCGGACGACAAGTCGATCTACCCCTACGTCGGCGACATGATCCGCTTCTACCTGGACGAGGAGCCGATCCTCAAGAACGTGCCCACCTGGCAGTGCCGCAAGCCCGAGGAACTGTCCCATGTGCTGGCCCACCTGCCCGAACTGGTGGTCAAGGAAACCCAGGGTTCCGGCGGCTACGGCATGCTGGTCGGCCCGGCCGCTACCAAGGCCGAGATCGAGGCCTTCCGCGAACGCCTCAAGGCCCGCCCCGAGGCCTATATCGCCCAGCCCACCCTGAGCCTGTCGACCTGCCCGACCTTCGTCGAGAGCGGCATTGCCCCGCGCCACATCGACCTGCGTCCGTTCGTGCTGTCCGGTCGCGAAACCCGCCTGGTGCCCGGTGGCCTCACCCGCGTCGCGCTGCGTGAGGGCTCGCTGGTGGTCAACTCGTCGCAGGGCGGCGGCACCAAGGACACCTGGGTGGTGGAGGACTGATCATGTTGAGTAGAACTGCCTCCGACCTGTACTGGATGTCGCGCTACCTGGAGCGCGCCGAGAACCTCGCGCGCATGCTCGACGTCAGCTATTCGCTGTCGCTGATGCCGCACGACGGCTGTGGCGACGGCCTCGATGAACTGGCGCTGCCGCTGCTGATCACCGGCACCCTGGATGACTACCTGACCCGCCACGGCCAGCTGCACGCCGAGCGCATGCTGCACTTCTTCGCCCTCGACGCGGAGAACCCGGCCAGCCTCTATTGCTGCCTGCAGGCCGCGCGCGCCAACGCCCACGCGGTGCGCGGGCGGATCACCGCCGACATGTGGGAGAACATCAACGCCACCTGGCTGGAGATGCGCGGCATCGCCGCCGAGGGCCTGGGGCGTTATGGCATCAGTCGCTTCTGCGAGTGGGTCAAGGAGCGCTCGCACCTGTTCCGTGGCGCCACTTTCGGCACCATCATGCGTGGCGAGGCCTACCGCTTCATCCGCCTGGGCACCTTCATCGAGCGCGCCGACAACACCCTGCGCTTGCTCGACGCACGCTACGAAATGCTCGGCGAGGCCGCTGACGAAGTCAGCGACACCTCGGCGCGTGGCTACTACGAGTGGAGTGCACTGCTGCGTGCGCTGTCCTCGTTCGAGTCCTTCACCGAGATCTACCGCGGCTCGCCGCGCACCCGCAAGATCGCCGAACTGCTGCTGCTGCGCCCGGAAGTGCCGCGCTCCCTGCGTGCCTGCATGGAAGAACTCAACCTGATGCTCGCCGGCCTGCCCGGCGAGAACGGCCGCCCGGCCCAGCGCCTGGCCGCCGAACTGGACGCGCGCCTGCGCTACACCAGCATCGACGAGGTCCTCGACGAGGGCCTGCACACCTGGCTCACCGATTTCATCCTGCTCGTCCGTCAACTGGGCAGCGCCATCCACACGTCCTATCTGGAGGTCGTATGAGACTCTCGATCCGCCACGACACCACCTACAACTACGACGACCAGGTGCGCGCGAGCATTCAGTACCTGCGCCTGACCCCGCAGGAAAGCGCGCGCCAGCGGGTGATCAGCTGGCAGCTCGACCTGCCGCGCCCGGTACGCGCGCAGCGCGACCCCTACGGCAACATCCTGCATGTACTGACCCTGGACGAGCCGCACGAGGCGCTGGTGATCGGCGCACGCGGCCAGGTGGACATCGACGAGCACTGCGAATCCGAGCGCGACACCCGCTCGCCGCTGCCGTACCTGCGCAGCACCCGCCTGACCCAGGCCGACGACGCCCTGCGTGAGTTCGCCCGTACCAACAGCGCCGGGCGCAACGACCGCGAAGGCCTGATCGGCCTGATGCACGGCTTGCACGCCCACATGCCCTACACGCCGGGCGCCACCCAGGTGGACAGCACCGCCGCCGAAGCCTTCGCCGGCCGCGCCGGGGTGTGCCAGGACCATACCCATGCCTTCCTGGCCTGCGCGCGCAGCCTGGGGGTGCCGTCGCGCTATGTGTCCGGCTACCTGTACACCGAGGACAGCGGCCACCTGGCCAGCCATGCCTGGGCCGAGGCCTGGCTGGGCGATGCCTGGTACAGCTTCGATGTGACCAACCAGCTGGCGCGGCCGGAGCGCCATCTGAAGCTGGCGGTGGGGCTGGATTACCTGGATGCCTGCCCGGTGCGGGGTATGCGGCGTGGAGGTGGCGGTGAGCAGATGCATGCTCGCGTTAATGTGGCGGCGTTGATGCAGACGCAGCAACAGCAGCAGTGAGGCGTGGCGCGCGGAGCGCGCTTCTGCTCTTCAACCCCTCTCCCTTTGGGAGAGGGGCAGGGGTGAGGGTGCTGCCCTGATACTCCGCACTGCCTGCTGAGCTTGAGCCCGTCGGGTGGATAACCGCGCGGCGTTATCCACCTTTTATGTTCGTGTCGATGCCCGTTGCCGCGCTGGCTGATGCATCTGTTCCGCCCTGCTGGGCGGGTTCCTTTTGGCAGTTGCCGGATGGCCGGCCCCGCCAAAAGTAACCAAAAGCGCTTGCCCCGCCATCCGGCCCTCCGCTTCGCTCCGGGTTCGTTCGCTCCATCGCCGCTCTGAGGGTCGGCTTACAAGGGCCGTCCCTGGCCCTTTAAGCGGGGGCGCCTAGTTCTTTCGCCGCATCCATGCGGCTACCCCTCTACGCAACGACTCCACTTACCCTCCTGAAGGGGCGTTTGGTGCTGCCTGACAGTTCGTTGCTATGACTCAAGAGCTGAGTTGGCTTACGGACTGACCAGCACGAAGGCCGCTGTTGCGCGGAATAGTCCGGCGGCCTGATCCAGGGTGTCCAGGCTTCTGTGTTTGTCCTCCGGCGCTGCGGATTGCAATTGACCGTACAGCTGTTCAATTTGCCAGACTTCCTTGAGTTGGCTAGCCAGGTCTGTTGCCTCGGTTTCACCAACCAGATCGCCGATGGCCTTCACCATATGGTCCGCGTGTGCCAGCAGTTCCTGGCAGGTCCCGTGTGGGTAGATGCCTTGCCTGAGCGAGGCACTGGTTGTCTCGATGGTCTGGGCGATGCCGCTGAGGAAGTCCGCGACGGTCTTCTTGCGGACCTGGCGAGCCTCGGACAGTGCATTTCTCAGGTCGAACAGAGCAGAGCCGACCTTGAACAGCGCATCGACGATTCCTGTGGGCATGGTGGGCTACCTCCTTTGCGCGCGGTGAGCGTGGGGGCTTTGTCTTCGGGACTGGGCCGTCAGGAATACGCTAGTTCCTGATGGTGTATCGGCAAGCATTTCTTAGTCGGTGTGTTCGCGTCTGGGGGGCGCCGTTCGGTAATGCGAAGTCTGGATTTGCGAGGGGCAGGGCTGTTGGCGCACCTGAGAGGCTTGCTTGGCTGAGGATTGGCGTTATTTGTATGTGCCGTTGCTCGTTTGCGTGTTTGTTGAGACATCAGTTCCGCCCTGCTGGGCGGGTCACTTTTTCCAGTCGCGCCATGCCCGGCCGGGAAAAAGTAACCAAAAACGCTTGCCCCCGACATCCGGCCCCGCCTGCGGCGGGGTTCCCTCACTCCATCATTGCTCCAGGGGCACGACCGGATGCGGCCAACCGACGATGGGCCATCCCTGGCCCATCGCGTCTTTCGCGGCATCCATGCCGCTCAACCCTTTCCACGACGATTCCACTCACCCTCCTGAAGGGGCGTTTGGCGCCGCCTGAAAGCCCTGTGTCCGGTTCCCACGCTCCGCGTGGGAACCCATCCCGCAACGCTCCGTTTAGAGCTATCAGCAACCAAATTCCACAACTGGCGCAAAGCGCCAACAGCTGTATTCCCACGCAAAGCGTGGGAACGATCACTGCGCGCAGCGCAAAGTAAAACCACCAGGCAACCCGGAGCCCGAGTCCCCGTCAGGAGGCCGAGTGGAGGTGTTGCGAAGGTGGACGAGCTGCATGGATGCGGCGAGAGGACTAGGCGTCCCCGCTTAAAGGGCCATGGATGGCCCTTTAAGCCGGCCCCCGGAGCGGCACCGGAAGGAGGGAGGTTTGGCGGTGCAGCCGCCAAACCTGGATGTCGGTGTGCGCTTTCTTTTGTTTGCTTTTCTTTGCGCCGGGCGACGATCCGCAAACAAAGAAAAGTAAGGCGCCGTAAGGGCGCGAAGCATGATTCCAGATATACAGAAAGTCCCGTTTCGCTCCGAGAGTAGATAAGCAGAGCGTCGTCCACCCTACGAACATCCGGGCTGCTCGCTACTTCAGATCATTCCCAGTTCTTATTTATTTCTACATAATACGCAAAACAGATTGTAATTTCCGCGAGTTGAGTAAGTGCTATTCGCAAATCCAAGGCGCGACAATAAAGGTTTTACAAGGCCGACCAGCTTCAAAGACCTTAAAAGAGCAGTCAGTCTGCCTTTGAGTTTTGAAGTCCAAGCTCCCTCGGTTGCATTGGTTATAAAATTACCGCTCGATGGAAAGCCAAGTTGTTGGTAGTGCCAAACTGAAAGATTGTTTTCGTGGCATAGCGCTGATACAGCTCCGCTGGTTAAGTATTGCATATGTTCTAAGTCCACGCGGAGAGTGATTTTTTGATGATCTGAATCTATGGCATCCCCATTTGGGGTCCATATTAAAATTTTACCGGTTTCACAGAGCAGGCCGCACAGTTCGGTGACCAGCTGGGCTGGATTTAATGGGTGCTCAATTACATCATTTAAAACAACAAGGTCATATTTTTCATCAAGAGACCTCAAAATATCAAAGCCGCCTAGAAAAATAGAGTCGAGACCAAGCTTGTGACACTTTGATACCGCGGAGCTATTAAGCTCAATACCCGTCACCGAGGCGCCCATTTTTTTAGCTTGATATAAAAAAGAACCAGTTCCACACCCAAAATCCAAGACTTTATATGTGGATTTGCGGTTGTGTGACATGTCCTTTTTAATGAATTTCAATCTCGGGTCGGAGCTGGGGATTATAGTTTTTCCTCCGAAATATGTCTCATGATAAGAGCTGTAAAATTCATTAAGTGCATCCTCTGATGGCGCCGGGGATACATAGTAGGAAGTGCAGTTGGAGCACTTTAGAATAGGGCGTCTGTCTGGGCGAATGTACGATGGATCAATATTTTCCGTGCCGCAAAAAGGGCAGTCTCTAATTTCGAGGCAGGATGAATCCCAGTTTATATTTCGTTTGTCGAGTGGTTCAAGAATCATGGCATCCTCGTGCAATGACTACTGACTTCATGGCAGGCATAGGGGAATAAGCATATAAAGGAACGCAGTCATTATGCGCTCCCTACTAGATTGCAGTGCTCTCAGTGTGCGGGCAGCTTTCTTTTTGCCATGTATCCCAAATACCCAATCAACTCCCCCAGCTCCTTGTCACTCAAAACCGCCTCACTAAACCCCGGCATCCGCCCCTGCGGCCACCTCCGCAGGCTCTGCGGGTCCCGAATGTACTGCCGCAAAAAGTCTCCCGCGAAATACTCCGTCGGGTTATGCGGAATATTCAGATCGGGCCCGAACTGCGAATCCCCCGCGCCATTCAGGCGATGGCAGGCCAGACAGTTCTTCTGGAACACCGCAAACCCCGCCTGCACCTCGGCACTGGCATCGGCGGCCGGCAGCAGCGCCGGAAAGCGCTGCGCCACCGGGGCCAGCAGACGGAATCTAACCACCTGGAACGGCCACTGCTCCGGGCCGATCTGCGCGGCCTCGGGGTTCTGCCACACGAGGTAGAAGGGCCCGGCACTGGGCTTGTTCTTGGACAGCGCCGGCCAGGGCTGCGCCGGGTCTTCCACCGCCAGCCAGGCGCGCGCGCCCTGGGTGCTGAGCAGCGGGGCGGCGGGCAGTTCGGCGGCGAAGCCGTCCAGGGCCACGGCCTGCAGGTGGTCGCCGGGTTGCACGCCGTCGAGCAGCGCCGCCAGCGGCAAGGCGCGGTAGCTCATGGCGCGCTTGTAGGCCACGTCGGCGGCGATCTCGATCTGCTGCGCCTGGGGGTGGCTCAGTAGCTGTGCCGTGCTCCAGCTGCGGCTGCCCTGCGGCAGTTCCAGCTTGAGTTCGCCAGCCTGGGTCAGCGGGGCGAGCAGGGCGGCGCCCAGCAGCAGGCGGCTCAGCAGTTGGTGCATGTGGGGCTCTCGCTCTGGTTGTCGCGGGCCAGCTTGAACTGGTCGTAGCCGCCGGCGTTGATCACCTGGGTGTAGCCCAGCGCCTGCAGCTCGTCCTGAGCGATGCTGGAGCGGCGGCCGCTGCGGCAGTAGAGAACCACCGGGGTGTTCTTGTCCGGCGCCACTTCGGCGATGCGTGCGGCGATGTCGCCGTGGGGGATGAGCTTCGCGCCGGGCAGGGCGCCGCTGGCGAATTCTTCCTGGGAGCGTACGTCGATCAGCACGGCGCCGGGTTGGGCCAGGGCGTGCAGGGCAGCGGCGGAGTCGATGTCGCCGGCCTGGGCGGCCAGCGGGCTCAGCGCGAGGCTGAGGCAGAGCAGGAAATGGCGCATGGCAAAGACCTCGTGAAGCGTTGAAAGCTCACGCTAGCACAGTCTCTGCGGGGGTTGTTCCGCGGCCCGAGCGCTACGGCATCGGGCCACGGCGGGTATCGGGAGGATCAGCTGACCAGACGAGTCACGTTGGGCAGGATCAGGATGACGGTGGTGGCGAGGACGATCAGGGTCGCCTGCCGGTACTTCGCTTGTTTCCACATGGCGCTTCTGCCTTTGTTCTTGTTGGTGTGTCGGCCGGTGGCCTGCAGAGCTTCGCAGGGCGGGGCCTGGCACCGTGGCGCGGACAAAAAAGCCGCCCCGGCAAAACCCGGCGGCGGCACCTTGCATGGTTAATCCTAGGGGCCTCGTCACACCGTGCTTAGACCACTTCGTTTCTAGCGTCTGAGCGGCAGAATCACGTGGTTATTGGCAGCTGTCTTTGCCGGCGTCGCGGACCTTGAGCCAGACCACTCGCGGCCCGGAGGACCCTGCGTCGTTGCCGTGCGACCGCTCGTCTGAGCCGAACGGTCAATGGGCCTGAGCGCATCGGTCATTGAGTCCATGGGGCGTGGATTTAAGGTAGGGCGACCCGGCATTTGCCGCTGCCATGCACCGAGGACGTCATGACCGAAGCATATATTTTCGACGCCGTGCGCACCCCGCGCGGCAAGGGCAAGAAGGACGGCGCGCTGTACAGCGTCAAGCCGGTGGACCTGGTGGTCGGCCTGCTCAAGGCCCTGGAAACGCGCAATCGCCTGGACACCGCCCAGGTCGACGATGTGGTGCTGGGCTGCGTGACGCCGGTGGGCGACCAGGGCGCCGACATCGCCAAGACCGCCGTGCTGGCCGCCGACTGGGCCGAGTGCGTGGCCGGTGTGCAGCTCAACCGCTTCTGCGCCTCGGGCCTGGAGGCGGTGAACATGGGCGCGATGAAGGTGCGCTCGGGCTTCGAGGACCTGGTGGTGGTCGGCGGCGTCGAGTCCATGTCGCGCATCCCCATGGGCTCGGATGGCGGCGCCTGGGCGATGGACCCGGCGACCAACATGCACACCAACTTCGTGCCGCAGGGCGTGGGCGCGGACCTGATCGCCACCCTCGAAGGCTTCTCCCGCACCGACGTCGACAGCTTCGCCCTGCGCTCGCAGCAGAAGGCCGCGCGCGCCAGCGCCGATGGTTCGTTTGCCAAGTCGCTGATCCCGGTCACCGACCAGAACGGCATCGTGCTGCTCGACCGCGACGAATTCATCCGCGGTGATTCCACCCTGGAGGGCCTGGGCAAGCTCAAGCCGAGCTTCGAGATGATGGGGCAGATGGGCTTCGACGCCACCGCCCTGCGCAAGTACTCGCACGTCGAGCGCATCGAACACGTACACACGCCGGGCAACAGCTCGGGCATCGTCGATGGCGCGGCGCTGATGCTGATCGGCTCCGAAGCCAAGGGCAAGGAGCTGGGCCTGAAGCCGCGCGCGCGCATCGTAGCCACCGCGGTGACCAGCACCGACCCGACCATCATGCTCACCGGCCCGGCGCCGGCCACGCGCAAGGCGCTGGCCAAGGCCGGCCTGTCGGTGGAGGACATCGACCTGTTCGAAGTCAACGAGGCGTTCGCCTCGGTGGTAATGAAGTTCATGAAGGACATGGGCGTGCCGGAGAGCAAGGTCAACGTCAACGGCGGTTCCATCGCCATGGGCCACCCGCTGGGCGCCACCGGCTGCGCCATCCTCGGCACCCTGCTCGACGAGCTGGAGAAGCGCGAGCTGCGCTTCGGCCTGGCCACGCTGTGTGTCGGCGGCGGCATGGGTATCGCGACCATCATCGAACGAATCTAAGGGCTGTGTAGGGTGGATGGCCGCAGCCATCCACCGTGGCGGCGCGGTGGAAAACCGCGTTGCGGGTTTTCCACCCTACAGGCTCCCGAAAAGGACCAGAAGACATGACTGACGCCATCCGTTACGAAAAGGGCCAGGACAATATCGTCGTCCTGACCATCGACATGCCCGGCCAGAGCGCCAACACCATGAACGCGGTGTACCGCGAGGCCATGGGCCAGACCGTTGCTCGCCTGGAAGCCGAGAAGGACAGCATTGCCGGGGTGATCATCACCTCGGCGAAGAAGACCTTCTTCGCCGGCGGCGACCTCAACGAGCTGATCAAGGTCACCAAGGCCGATGCCAAGCCGTTCTACGACATGATCCTCAACATCAAGGGCCAGCTGCGCCGCCTGGAGACCCTGGGCAAGCCTGTAGTGGCTGCGATCAACGGCGCCGCGCTGGGTGGCGGCTGGGAGATCTGCCTGGCCTGTCACCACCGTATCGCCCTGGACAACTCCAGCGTGCAGCTGGGCCTGCCGGAAGTGACCCTCGGCCTGCTGCCGGGCGGTGGCGGCGTGGTGCGCATGGTGCGCCTGCTCGGCCTGGAAAAGGCGCTGCCGTACCTGGCCGAAGGCAAGAAGGTGCGCCCGGACGCCGCGCTCAAGGCCGGCCTGATCCACGACATCGCCGCGACTCCGGAAGAGATGCTGAGCAAGGCCCGCGCCTGGATTGCCGCTAACCCGAGTGCCGTGCAGCCGTGGGACGCCAAGGGCTACAAGATCCCCGGCGGTACGCCGAGCACCCCGGCCGTGGCGCAGATGCTGGCCATCGCGCCGAGCGTGCTGCGCGACAAGACCAAGGGCTGCTTCCCGGCGCCGGAGAAGATCATGTGCGCCGCCGTCGAGGGCGCCCAGGTCGACTTCGACACCGCGCAGATCATCGAGGCGCGCTACTTCACCGAGCTGACCACCGGCCAGGTGGCGAAGAACATGATCGGCACCTTCTGGTTCCAGCTGAACGAGATCAACGCCGGCAGCTCGCGCCCGCAGGGCATCCCGCAGTACGTGACCAAGAAGGTCGGCGTGCTCGGCGCCGGCATGATGGGCGCCGGCATCGCCTATGTGTCGGCCGCCGCCGGCATCGAGGTGGTGCTCAAGGATGTGTCCGTCGAAGCGGCGGAGAAGGGCAAGGCCTACTCGGCCAAACTGCTGGACAAGAAGGTTAGCCGTGGCCACATGAGCGCCGACAAGCGCGACGCCTTCCTCGCCCGCATCAAGCCGACCGCCAGTGACGCCGATCTCGAGGGCTGCGACCTGATCATCGAGGCGGTGTTCGAGGACCGTGCCCTCAAGGCCAAGGTCAACGCCGCCGCCGAGGCCGCCGCGCTGCCGGATGCGGTGATCGCCTCCAACACCTCGACCCTGCCGATCACCGGCCTGGCAACGGCGGTGCAGAAGCAGGACAAGTTCATCGGCCTGCACTTCTTCAGCCCGGTCGACAAGATGCCGCTGGTGGAGATCATCCGTGGCGCCAGGACCAGCGACGAAACCCTGGCGCGTGGCTTCGACTACGTGCTGCAGATCAAGAAAACCCCGATCGTGGTCGAGGACAGCCGCGGCTTCTTCACCTCGCGGGTGTTCGGCACCTTCACCAACGAGGGCATCGCCATGCTCGGCGAGGGCGTCAGCGCGGCGATGATCGAGGCCGAGGCGCGCAAGGCCGGCATGCCGGTGGGCCCGCTGGCGATCAGCGACGAAGTGTCGATGAGCCTGATGGACCATATCCGCAAGCAGACCGTGGCCGACCTCGCTGCCGAGGGCAAGAGCATCCCCGAGCACCCGGCGTTCGCCGTGATCGACCTGATGCTCAAGGAGTACAAGCGCCCGGGCAAGGCCGCCGGCGGTGGCTTCTACGATTACCCGGAAGGTGGCAAGAAGCACCTGTGGCCCGAGCTGAAGGCGCGCTTCGAGAAGGCCGATGCGCAGATTTCCCAGGAGGACGTGCGTGACCGCATCCTGTTCATCCAGGCCATCGAAACAGTGCGTTGCGTGGAAGAGGGCGTGCTTAAATCGGTGGCCGATGCCAACATAGGCTCCATATTCGGCATCGGCTTCGCGGCCTGGACCGGCGGCGCACTGCAGTTCATCAACCAGTACGGGGTGCAGGACTTCGTCGCCCGCGCCCAGTACCTGGCCGAGCAGTACGGCGAGCGTTTCCTGCCGCCCGCGCTGTTGCTGGAGAAGGCGGCCAGAGGGGAAGGCTTCTGATCGTCCTGTGAGCGCGAAAAGCATAACCGGCCCATGTGGCCGGTTTTGCTTTTCGGGGCTGCCTGCCGTCTTGCCGGGGTGCGCAATAAGGAGTGCGGATGCGCGTACAGAACATGATGGGATGCAGGGCCATCCTGATGGCGGTCCTGCTGTTGGTTTCGCTGGGGGCACTGGCGGACCGGCCGCTGAATATCTATATCGGCCAGGGGCAAATGCCTTTCGCTGATGACCGGGCCGATAATCGCGGCCTTTTTGGTGATCTGATGGCCGAACTGTGCCTGCGCCTGCAGCGTGAGTGCCGCTACCACAGCGTGCCCTGGAAACGGGTTCAGGTGGCGGTTGCCCATGACCCCGACGGCATCGTGCTCAACCTCGGGCGCACGGCCGAGCGCGAGCAGGGTTTTGTCTGGTTGCTGGATGTGCTGCCGACTTCATACGTGCTGGCCAGCCCGCAGCAGGCGTTCGACACCCTGGGTGACGCGCTGGCCGCCGGTCCAGTGGTGGTAATGGGCGGAACGCCACGCGCGCAGGAGGCGCAGGCGCTCAAACAGACCGGGCAAAAAGTGGTGGAGGTGACTGATCCGGAACAGGCTGCGCGCATGCTTCACGGTGGTCGGGTCATCGCCTGGTACGAGATCGACCTGCGCGTGCATTACCTGTGGCGGCGCCTTGGTTACGCCGACGAGACGATACGCTTTGGCCGTGCTGTCGGCGCTATCCATAGCTTTATCGCCGGCAGTCCGTTGCTGCATGAGGCGCCGCGTTTGCAGCTGGATATGCAGCAGGCCTTTGTGCAGATGCAGGCCGATGGTAGCTGGCGGCGCATTCTCGCCCGGCATCTGGGCGAGGGGCTGGCAGCGCGCCTGAGCGGCAGTTGAGCCTTCAGGCTGCCTGGCACCAGCCGTTCTGCACGCACAGCAGGGCGTGGATGGCCAGCTTCTCGCTCTGCCGGGTCGGCGTGCGCAGGGTCAGCAGGCTCCCGTCGTCCATGTGCAAGGCGGCTTCGGACTCGAAGTGCAGGCCGGAGTCGCTGAGGCTGACGTAGGTGACGCCGTAGCTGATGCTGCTGTCGATGACTGCGCTGATGGTCATGGCGGATTCTCCGCGTGAGCGTGCCGCCAGGGTTACTGACGGGCACGATCCGGTTGGTGGGTCGGGGTGCTGTGAAAGGCCGAGGCGGCTATCAGGTTGGCGATGGCGGCGAAACTGCTCATATCGGGCTCCTCTGGAGGTGGCTGGGTATGGCTGCATCTTTGCCGAGCCTGGTCATCGACAGAAGTGAATGCTCGGCATGTTGGCTATCGAACGCAGTGATAATTGCCGGACATCGCCCGATCACGCTGGAAAGCCCCGTGGATATTGCGTTCCAGGGGGCTTCGATGCACGCTAGGCGCCTTCTCAACCACCCAGGTCGCCTCAGGTAATCCGCTCAATGTCGCTGCGTATCTGCATTCTGGAAACCGATGTACTCCGCCCCGAACTCGTCGACCAATATCAGGGCTATGGCCGCATGTTCGAGCGGCTGTTCGCGCAGCAGCCGCTGGCGGCGCAATTCGAGGTGTTCAACGTGGTGCAGGGCGACTACCCGGCGGTTGGCGAGCGCTATGACGCCTACCTGGTGACGGGCAGCAAGGCCGATTCCTTCGGTAGCGACCCTTGGATTCAGGTGCTCAAGACCTTCCTGCTGCAGCGTTACGAGCAGGGCGACAAGCTGCTCGGCATCTGCTTCGGTCATCAGCTGTTGGCCCTGTTGCTGGGGGGGCGCGCCGAGCGGGCTAGCCAGGGCTGGGGCGTGGGCATCCACCGCTACGAGGTGAAGCAGCGGCCGCAGTGGATGAGCCCGGCGTTGGAGGAGCTGACCCTGCTGATCAGCCACCAAGACCAGGTTACGGCATTGCCTGAAAACGCCACCCTGCTGGCGGCCAGCGAATTCTGCCCGGTGGCGGCCTACTGCATCGAGGATCAGGTGCTGTGCTTCCAGGGCCACCCCGAGTTTGTCCACGACTACTCGCGCGCGCTGCTCGACATTCGCCAGAAGTGCATCGGCGAACCGGTCTACAGCCGTGCCGTGGAGAGCCTGGCACAACAGCACCAGGGCACCACGGTGGCTGAATGGATGATGCGCTTCGTGGCGCAAGGCAAACGTGCGCAGAGCGCCTGAGCGCGTCTAGCGAACGGCTCAGGCGTCGTTACAGCCAGCCCATGCGCTTGAAGTTGGCGAATAGTCCGACGCAGCCGATGCCGATGATGCCCAGTACGCCGAAGTAGCCGTAGTGCCAGGTCAGTTCGGGCATGTTCTGGAAATTCATTCCGTAGATGCCCGCTACGGCGGTGGGAAACGCCAGTATCGCTGCCCAGGCGGCGAACTTGCGCTGGGTGAGGCTCTGCCGTGACGACTCCAGCAGCAGGCCGATCTCGATGGCATGATCGGCCATCTCGCGCAGGCCGGTGAGATCTTCCATCAGGCGGCTGACGTGAATCGCGATGTCACGGAAGTAGGGGCGCATGTGCTTGTCGATGAATGGGAAATCGAGTTGCTGCAGCTCCTTGCAGATTTCCGTCATGGGCGCGACCTGTCGGCGCAAGCGCAGCAGGTCGCGGCGCAGGCCATGGATACGCTCCACGTCGCTCTGCTGTAGCGGCCTGCCCAGGATGCTTTCCTCGATGTCTTCCAGCTCGCCATGGATGGTATCCAGCAGCGGCCGGTAGTTCTCGATCACGAAGCTGAGTAGTGCGTAGAGTACGAAATCCTCGCCGTGCTCCAGCAGCAGCGGGCGTGCCTCGCAGCGCTGACGCACGGTGGAGTAGGGCGCGGAGTTGCCATAGCGGGCGCTGATTACATAACCCTTGCCGGCAAATAGCTGGGTTTCGATGAACTCCAGGCGGCCGTCCTTGCGCAGTGGCGAGTAAAGCACCATGAACAGTGCGTCGCCGAAGATCTCCAGCTTGGCACGGGTGTGCTGGGCGATGGCGTCTTCCATGGCCAGCTCATGCAGGTTGAACTGTTCCTGCAAGGCATGAAGCTGGCGGCTGTCGGGATCACGCAGGCCGATCCAGACGAAGTGTCCGGGGCGGGCGGCCCATTGATGACCCTCATCGAGAGCGATATCGGCGACTTTGCGGCCTTGATGATAGGCAGCGGCGGCAACGACCTGACCCATGGGGTGTCCTCTGCATGGCGATGCCGCAGCTTACCCCATGGGTGGCGGGTGGGTCAGGCCTTGGCCAGCTGCTGGTCGAGCTGTTCGATGCACTCACGCATCACCTGCTGGCAGCGTTCCATCAGCTGCGGCAGGTCGTCCAGGGTCAGGCCCAGAGTGGGGATGGCCGGCAGCGAGCGAATCAGCACCTTGCCGCTGTCCCAGCGGTTCAGCTTGAAACGGCCGGCATAGGTGCTGACACAGACCGGAATGATCGGCACACCGGCAGCAATGGCCATCTGGAACGCGCCTTTCTTGAATGGCAGCAGGCCCTTGCCCTGGTTGCGGGTGCCTTCCGGAAAGACCCAGATCGAGGTGTCGCGGTGCTGCAGGGTTTCGGTGGTTTGCAGCATGGCCTGCTTGGCCTGGCGACCGTTGCCGCGGTCGATCAGCACGTTACCCGCCAGCCAGTAGAGCTGGCCGAAGAAAGGCACCCATTTCAGGCTTTTTTTGCCGATGCTGACGGTGCGCGGTGGTACCACGCGACCCAGCACGTAGAGGTCGTAGTTGGATTGGTGGTTGGCAATCACGACGCAGGGTCGGTCCTGGCCAAACAGGCTTGTCACATCGCTCTTGAGCTTGATGCGCAGCATGCACAAGGCTGGCAGCGAGTACAGGCGTGCGCACAGGCGGCTGTTGTCCGGATTGAACGGGCGGCACAGGCCGAGCAGCAGACCGAGCACGCCAGCAGCAATAAAGTGCAGGCCCATCAACAACATACGCGCGACGAAAAGCATTCTGGAGAGCCTACCGGCAGACAAAAGGTGGCGAAGTGTACGGGCGTGCACTGCTTTCGGCAATTGACGCCGATCAGAGGTTGTTGCCAGGCGTTTCCCCGCGGATCGCCACAAACAAACAGCCCGGCGCTGGGCCGGGCTTGTGTATCGGTGGCGGGAATCAGCCGAGGTGCTGCTGATCCAGCTCGATGGCCTTGTCCAGCGTCTCCAGCAGAGCCTTGCGCACCTTCAGCTTGGTGTTCTTGTGCGCGGTCATGTTGATCTTCTTCAGCTGCTGGGCGGCGGCTACGGCGGTTGCCATCAGTTGCTCGGCCGGCACCACCTTGTCGAGGAAGCCTGCATCCACGGCACCTTCGGGGTTGAAGATCTCGCCGTTGATCACCGAGCGGTGGAAAGCGGACTTGCGCAGGCGGTCGCGCGCCAGCTCGATGCCGGCGTGGTGCATGGTCATGCCGATCTGCACTTCATTCAGGCCGATGTTGAACGGGCCTTCCACGCCGATACGGTAGTCGGCCGACAGCAGGATGAAGGCGCCCTTGGCGATGGCATGGCCCGGGCAGGCGACGATGATCGGGTAGGGGTGAGCCAGCATGCGGCGAGCCAGGGTGGAGCCGGCGGTGACCAGGGCCACGGCATTCTGCGGGCTGGAAGTCATCACCTTGAGGTCATAGCCGCCGGAGAGAATACCCGGCTGGCCGGTGATGACCACCACGGCGCGGTCCTGCACGGCCTGATCCAGGGCGGCATTGAAGGCGGCGATCACGTCGGGGGAGATGGCATTGACCTTGCCGTTGTTGAGGGTCAGGGTGGCGATGCCGTCTTCGAGTTGATAGCTGATCAGGTCGCTCATAGCGGAAATCCAAGTCCTGGGTTGCTGGAAGTGGCGCTGACGTTACCCAGCACAGGCGCGGGGGTAAAGCGCTTTGGCTGACCGGAGGGTCATCCATCTGTCGCCTGAGTGACTATCACCCCCATCGGTATCGGCAATTGGCTGCTATACCCAGCGATGACTTAGGTTGGTCGCGCACCTGAGGAGCACTGCCATGACCCGTATCATTCCCTATCTGCTGCCGTTGCTGCTGATCGGCCTGACCCTGCTGGCCAGCAGCCCCCATATCCACAGTCAGTCCGGCGTGGTGTTGTTATCGGCCTTCAGCCTGTTCGTATCCTTGGGCTACCTGCTGTTCGGCGCCCGGCACCTCGACCAGGATTCCGGCCATTCTGCATAAGCGCATGAATCGACTGAAAAAAAGTTTGCATTCGAAGGAGCGTGCGGCTACATTAGCGCGCCTCGACGGACCAGACTGGTGCGGCGAGATCCGGTGAAGTGTCCGAGCGGTTGAAGGAGCACGCCTGGAAAGTGTGTATACGGGAAACCGTATCGAGGGTTCGAATCCCTCCTTCACCGCCAGAACCCATTGTAAAAGCCCTGAAAACGAACAGTTTTCGGGGCTTTTGCTTTTCTGGGGTACGAACTGTCGACGATTTGTCGAAGCGGCTTTACTCGTAGTGCGACCAGAGTCTGAGTGCCTTTGACGTCTGCTCTTCCTGCAGCACCTGAAACACCAGCCGATACTGGATACTGATGCGGTGGGAGTATGCACCGACCAGCTCCCCGCAGCGCGGGGCTGGAGCGGGTTCTCCCGTGCCGCGTCCTTCAACGCCTTTGCCTTATCCTTCAAGCCCGCTGCAGCGAGCTTCTGCGCATCTTTCTGAGGCCAAGTTGCCAGTCCAGTTCCTTAGGGCAGTCGTCGACAGTCTCGGCCATGCCCTTCTTGATCGACTCGCGCATGCCTGAAATAGACAGCAGATACAGTGGCCTCCCAATCCTCTGCAGGCACCCGCACGGAATGAGTCCGCTGGCCAGCAATCATGACCGGCTGATGCGACTCGGCCGACTGATTCATGTGTCGATAGAGGCTGGCGCGAGCTTCGCTGGCGGTGAGTACCTTCGGAGGTATCTCCTGAGCAATGCGCTGGGCGTGCGCTGATTCGTACGAATTGTTGTTGACCCTTCACCAGAGAGTAGGTTGAACCTGGGCGCGGTATTAATCGCGTGCCCTAATATGAGTTGATCGATCATTGGAGCATGCACAGGGGAGTGACATCGATGGCGAATTCCGTGCGGTGGCAATGGCTGCTTCGTGTTTTGCTGCTGTGTCTGTTGCCGTCCGCCGCGCTGGCTGCAGATGATTCGGGCGGTGAGACGAAGGCGCCGGCTGCAGATCTGAAAGTAGCCAATCGCACGATTCTGGTCTTGCGTGCCACTTTGCTCGGAGAAACCCCTGAAATCCGAGCTGCACGTGCCCGCGCAGTGATCAATGAGGTGCTGGATGGCAGCAGTGAGCTGAAGGTCAGTCTGCAACCGGTTCACGACAGCATCATTGTGCGCCTGGGCGATCGCCGCGCCTTTATCGTCTCGCCGGGGGACGTCGATCCTGTTCAGCATGACTCGGTCGAGGCCGCTGCCAATGCAGCGGCCCAGGTGCTGCATCAGGTGGTCAGCGAGAACGAGGAAAGCCGCAACCTGCGTTTCATGCTGCTGGCAGTGGTTTACTCGGTTGCTGCCACTGTTGTGTTCCTGCTTCTGATCCGGCTGATCTATTTTGTGCGCGGTAAGGTTCTCGGAGCGTTGCCTGGCGTGATGCTGCGGCATACCAGAGCACTCAAGCTGGGCAGTACTCAGGTCGTCGATGCCCATCAGCTGTTCCCGGTGGTCTCGCGGGTGCTGCACGTGGTGCGCTGGCTGATAGTCCTGTTGTTGACCTATGAGTGGCTCAGCTTTGTGCTGTCGCGCTTTCCCTATACGCGCCCCTGGGGGGAGAGCCTCAACAGCTACCTGGTCGAACTGGCCCGCTACCTGTTTGATGGGATTGTCAGCGCGGTGCCGGGGCTGGGAGTTGCCGTGGCGATCTTCTTCATCGCCCGGGGGCTCAGTGCCTTTGTCCAGCGCCTGCTCAAACGCATGGCTGCGCATGGCGACAACGATGCGTGGTTGAATCAGGAGACCCTGGCCCCCACGCGGCGTCTTTCGGCGCTGGCCGTGTGGCTGTTTGCATTGGCCATGGCCTATCCCTACCTGCCCGGTGCGGGTACCGAGGCATTCAAGGGCCTTTCGGTGTTGCTTGGCCTGATGGTGTCGCTAGGCGCTTCCAGTGTGATTGGCCAGGCGGCTTCCGGGCTGATCCTGACCTACGCCCGCACGTTGCGACCGGGAGAGTACGTGCGGATAGGGGAGCACGAAGGCACCGTCACTGAAATGGGCATGTTTAACACCCGTATCCGTACCGGTTTGGGTGAGGTGCTGAGTATTCCTAACTCCATGATTACCGGTAGCGTGACCAAGAATTACTCGCGCAGCGTGAAAGGTCAGGGGTATGTGATCGATACCACGGTGACCATCGGCTACGACACCCCCTGGCGGCAGGTTGAGGCGATGCTCATCGAAGCGGCCCGGCGTACCGAGGGTATTCTGGCCGAGCCAAAGCCGCAGGTTTTCCAGACGGCACTCTCGGACTACTACCCGGAGTACCGACTGGTGGCGCAGGCTGTACCGAGTCAGCCGCGCCCCCGTGCAGCGCTGTTGTCAGCGTTGCATGCCCATATTCAGGATGTCTTCAACGAGTACGGCGTACAGATCATGTCGCCGCACTACATCGCCGATCCGCAGGACGCCAAATGGGTGCCAAAGGAAAACTGGTATGCCGAACCTGCCCGGCGCGAGCCTCCGGGCCTTTGATCTTGTGGAGAGGGCTTCTGCGAGTCAGAAGCCATGAGCCTATATCCCAGACATCCAGGCCGCGAATGCCAACGATCACAGCATCGGCCCGGCTTGTCTCACCGGATTCGCTTCTGGGCAGACATGTCCCCAGCACCCCGGCAATAGCCCTCTTACTCCACATTATGGTTTGCTCGACTGAGTGACGGCGGCGCGGAGCGACTCCGCACCATTTGGGCCGGCGTCAGTCGACGAACAGGTCGGTCATCAGCTTGCCGGCCGGGTCATAACGGTACTGCTCGAAGTCCGTCTGACCCTGTTCGCGAAGAATCTCCTCGTCGATCAGCAGGCGACCGCTGATGCTGCGCTCACTGCTACTGAGGATGGCGTAGGCGGCATCGGCCATGATCGCCGGCAGTCGTGCCGCCTTCATCACGGCGGGGCCGCCGGCCTCGAACTCGATGGCGGCGGTGGCGATCACGGTCTTGGGCCACAGCGCGTTGACGCTGATGCCGTACTTCCTGAATTCCTCGTGCATCCCCAGGGTCAGCATGCTCATGCCGTACTTGGTGGTGGTGTAGGGGCCGTAGCTGGCGAACCACTTGGGGTCGAGGTTCAGCGGCGGTGACAGGCTGAGGATATGCCCCTGGGTTTTCTTCAGGTAGGGCAGCGCCGCCTGGCTGCAAACCATCACCGCGCGGGTATTGATCTGGAACATCAGGTCGTAGCGCTTGGGCTCCAGATGCTCCACGCCCTTGAGGCGGATGGCGCCGGCGTTATTGATCAGCGCATCGATGCAGCCGAAGTGCTCGGCAGCCTGGGCCATGGCCGCTTTCACCGCTTCCTCGTCGCGCACATCCAGCTGCAGGGGCAGGGCCTTCCCGCCGGCGGCGACGATTTCCTCGGCCACCGAGAAAATGGTGCCCGGCAGTTTCGGGTGGGCCTCGGCGCTTTTGGCCGCGACCACGATATTGGCGCCGTCGGCGGCGGCCTTGAGGGCGATCTCGCGGCCGATGCCGCGGCTGGCGCCGGTGATGAACAGGGTCTTGCCGGAAAGGGACATGCTCGGTCTCTTGTGGTCTGTTGAGTGTGGGCTCGTTGGTCCCTCACCCCAACCCTCTCCCGGAGGGAGAGGGGGCTGTCTTGCGTAGCCCGGATGAGATCCGGGTTGGATTGGCCCCGGATTGCATCCGGGCTAAGTCGGCATCAGGCGTCGGCTTCGATTTCCACCAGCAGCTGACGGTTCTTGACCTGGTCGCCCTGGCTCACGCCGACCCGGCGGACCACGCCGTCGGCTCCGGCCTTGAGCGGGTGTTCCATTTTCATGGCTTCCAGTACCACCAGCAGTTGGCCCTTGCTGACGCGGGCGCCTTCTTCGATCAGGACATCGACGATCGCACCATCCATCGGCGCCTTCACTGCGCCGGAGCTGGCGGCGTTCTGCCCGCCGGCCGGTTCGTGGGTCACGTCGGTGAGTTCCAGGTTGCCGAAGTGGCCGAACAGCCACAGGCGGTCGCCGTCGTGGTGATAGGCCTGGCGACGGCGGATACCGTCCTGTTCCAGGGTCAGCCAGCGGCCGTCGCTGGCCAGCAGGCGCAGTTCAATCTGGCAGTCGCCCACGCGGGCCTGCAGCTGCGGCTGGGCGCCATCGCCAAGCACGTCCAGTTCGACCTCGTGTTTGTGTTCGTCCTGTCTGAGGACGAAGCGCCACGGCGCGCTGCCGGCACTGCGCCAGCCGGCCAGGCCAGCCTGGTGGCTGCGGCTGTTGGCCGATTCCTGATAGAGCAGGGCGGCGGCGATGGCCAGCTCACTGGCGGCTGGCGCCTGCGGGGTCAGGCTTTCGTCGCTGGCAAAGTGCTCGGCGATAAAGGCCGTGGTGGCGTTGCCGGCGGCGAACTCCGGGTTGGCCAAGAGGTTGGCGAGGAAGCGCTGGTTACCGTTGACCCCCAGCAGCACGCAGTTCTCCAGGGCACGCACCAGCTTGCGGCGGGCGTCCTCGCGGGTCGCGCCGTAGGCGATGACCTTGGCCAGCATGGGGTCGTAGAAGGGCGTGACTTCCTGATCTTCGACCAGACCATGGTCGATGCGGATGCCTTCGAGCAGCTCCGGCTCCCAGCGCAGCACGCGACCGGTCTGCGGCAGGAAGTTGTGCGCCGAATCCTCGGCGTACAGGCGCACTTCCATGGCGTGGCCGGTGAGGGTGATGTCGTCCTGCTTGAGCGGCAGCGCCTGGCCTTCGGCCACGCGGATCTGCCAGGCCACCAGGTCCTGCCCGGTGATCAGCTCGGTGACCGGGTGTTCCACCTGCAGGCGGGTGTTCATTTCCAGGAAGAAGAACTCGCCGCTGGCATCGAGCAGGAATTCCACGGTACCGGCGCCGACATAGTTGACCCGCGCGGCGGCCTTGACCGCCGCCTCGCCCATGGCTTGGCGCAGTTCCGGGGTCATCACCGGGCAGGGCGCTTCCTCGACCACTTTCTGGTGGCGGCGCTGCACCGAGCAGTCACGCTCACCGAGGTAAACGATGTGGCCGTGCTGGTCGCCGAACACCTGGATCTCGACGTGACGCGGGCGGATCACCGCACGCTCCAGAATCAGCTCGCCGGAGCCGAAGGCATTTTGCGCCTCCGAGCGTGCGGTGCGGATCTGCTCCTGCAGCTCGCTGGCCTGATGCACCAGACGCATGCCGCGGCCACCGCCGCCGGCGCTGGCCTTGATCATCAGCGGGTAGCCGATGCGCTCGGCTTCACGCACCAGCGTCTCGTCGTCCTGGGCTGCGCCTTCGTAGCCGGGAATGCAGGGCACGCCGGCTTCGAGCATGGCGATCTTCGACAGTCGCTTGCTGCCCATCAGGTGGATGGCTTCCACGGTCGGGCCGATGAAGACGATGCCGGCGGCCTCACAGGCGCGGGCAAAGTCGGCGTTCTCGGAGAGGAAGCCGTAGCCTGGGTGGATGGCGTCGGCGCCGGTCTTCTGCGCCGCTTTGATGATGTTGTCGATCACCAGATAGGACTGGTTGACCTGCGCCGGGCCGATGCACACGGCCTCGTCGGCTACCTGCACGTGGCGGGCGCCGGCGTCGGCCTCGGAGTACACGGCCACGGTGCGGTAGCCGAGTTCCTTGGCGGTGCGCATGACGCGGCAGGCGATTTCACCGCGGTTGGCGATCAGGATCTTGTTGAAGGCGGGCATCGTCGTGCTCCTGCTAGTCGTAGCCCGGATGCAATCCGGGGTGTCGGTTCCCGGATTGCATCCGGGCTACTTCGATTTGTTCCCTCTCCCCGAGGGGAGCGTTACTCCGCCCACTTGGGCTTGCGCTTCTGCACGAAAGCCATGGTGCCTTCCACGCCTTCGCTGCCCAGCACGGCCTCGGCGAACTGGCCAGCCGCACGGTCGAGCAGGCCGGCGAGGTGCTCCGTTTCGGTGGCCAGCAGCAGGGCCTTGGTTGCCGCATTGGCGCCGGGGGCGCACTGGCGTACCTGCTGCAGGCACTCGGCGAGGCGGTCGACCAGCGCCTGGTCATCGCCTTCGCAGAAGTGCACCAGGCCCAGGCGCAGAGCCTCTGCACCGTCGAAGCGGGCGGCGGTCAGGGCCAGGCGCCGGGCCTGGGTCAGGCCGATGCGCTTGACCACGAAGGGGGCAATCTGCGCCGGCAAAATCCCCAGGCTGGTTTCCGGCAGGCCGAACTTGGCGTTCTGGTGGGCGATGGCGATATCGGAGACGCAGGCCAGGCCGAAACCTCCGCCGAGCACCGCACCTTCCAGCACCGCGACCAGCACCTGAGGCGCCTCCTGGGCTTCTTCCAGCAGACGGCCGAAGGCGCGGTTGAGGTCGCGATAGGCGTCACCTCCCTTGGCGCGCGCCCCGGCCATGTCCTTGATATCGCCGCCGGCGCAGAAGTGGCCGTCGGCGCCGCGCAGTACCAGGGCGCGCACGCCTCGGTCGCTGCGCACGGCCGCGAGCACTGCGCGCAGCTCCTCGACCATGGCCAGGCTCATGGCGTTGCGGCTTTCCGGGCGGTTGAGGCTGACGTAGAGCACGCCCTCGACCTGTTCCAGCAGCAGGGTTTGGCAGTTCGGCAGTTCGGCCATGGTCGCGTCCTCAGCCTTTCTTTTTGCCGGGCAGAATGCCCATCAGCTTGCAGATGATGCCGAGCATGATCTCGTCGGCGCCGCCGCCAATCGAGACCAGGCGCACGTCGCGGTAGGCACGTGAGACCGGGTTGTCCCACATGAAGCCCATGCCGCCCCAGTACTGCAGGCAGGCGTCGGAGACTTCGCGGCCGAGGCGGCCGGCCTTGAGCTTGGCCATCGAGGCCAGCTTGGTCACGTCGCGGCCTTTCACGTACTGCTCGGTGGCCTGGTAGACCAGGGCGCGCAGGCACTCGATATCGGTCTGCAGTTCGGCCAGGCGGAAGTGGATGACCTGGTTGTCGATCAGCGGGTTGCCGAAAGTCTGCCGCTGCTTGCAGTACTCGATGGTCGAGTCGACGCAGTACTCCAGGCCCTTGATGATGTTGGCCGCGCCGAACAGACGCTCTTCCTGGAACTGCAGCATCTGCATCATGAAGCCGGCGCCTTCGTGGCCGATGCGGTAGCGCTGCGGCACGCGCACGTTATCGAAGAACACCTGGGCGGTTTCCGAGCTGCGCATGCCGAGCTTGTCCAGATGCGGGCTTACGGTGATGCCCGGGGTGTTCATCGGCACCACGATCAGCGACTTGTTGACGTGCGGCTTGTCGTCGCTGGTGTTGGCCAGCAGGCAGATGAAGTCGGCACTCGGAGAGTTCGTAATCCACATCTTGCTGCCGTTGATCACGTAGTCGTCGCCGTCCTTGCGCGCGGTGGTCTTCAGGCCGGCCACGTCGGAACCGGCACCCACTTCGGAGACGCCGATGCAGCCGACCATGTCGCCGGCAATTGCCGGCTTGAGGAACTGCTCGCGCAGCTCATCGGAGCCGAAGCGGGCCAGTGCCGGGGTGCACATGTCGGTTTGCACGCCGATGGACATCGGGATGCCGCCGCAACGGATGGTGCCGAACTCTTCGGCCGCGACGATGGAGTAGCTGTAGTCCAGGCCCATGCCGCCGAATTTCTCCGGCTTGGAGATGCCCAGCAGGCCGAGGTCGCCGGCCTTCTTGAAGATTTCGTGGATCGGGAAGCGACCGTCCTTTTCCCACTCGTCGACGTGCGGGTTGATTTCCTTGTCGACAAAGTTGCGTACGGTGCGGCGGAGTTCTTCGTGTTCCTGGGTGAAGATCATCTTGTTGTTCTCCTGCGATCTCGAATGAAAGGTGGGCGACCGACTCAGAGCCGGGCCACGCCGAAGGTGTTGGGTTTGAGCGGGCGCACGGCGGCTTCGGCGCAGATATCCAGCAGGAAGCCGAGCAGCTTGCGCGTGTCACGCGGGTCGATCAGGCCGTCGTCCCACAGGCTGGCGGTGCCGTACAGCGCGGTGGACTGGCTGTCGAGCTTCTGCGCGGTGGCCATTTCCAGCATGTCGAGCATCTTCGGGTCGGCCTCCTTGCCTTCCTTGCGGTGCTTGTCCTCGGTGACGATGCGTAGCACCTTGCCGGCCTGGGCGCCGCCCATCACGGCGGTCTTGCTGTTGGGCCAGGCGAAGATGAAACGTGGATCGAGGCCGCGGCCACACATGGCGTAGTTGCCGGCGCCGTAGGAGCCGCCGACGACGATGGTCAGCTTCGGCACGCTGCAGTTGGCCACGGCCTGGATCAGCTTGGAGCCGTGCTTGATCACGCCGTTCTGCTCCGACTCGGTGCCGACCATGAAGCCGGTGGTGTTGTGGAAGAACAGGATCGGCGTGTTGCTCTGCTCGCACAGCTGGATGAACTGCGCGGCTTTCGCCGCGCCGCGCGGGGTGATCGGGCCGTTGTTACCGATAAAGCCGCAGGGCTGGCCTTCGATGGCCAGGTGGCCGCAAACGGTCTGGCTGTCGAACTCGTTCTTGAAGTCGAGGAACTCCGAGCCATCGGCGATACGGGCGATGATTTCGCGCACGTCGTAGGGCTTCTTGGCATCCGCCGGGACGATGCCCAGCAGCTCCTCGGCTGGGTACAGCGGCTCGCGGTACTGGCGTGGCGGGCGTACCGGCAGTTGCGCGTTCCACGGCAGCAGGCCGGTGATCTCACGGGCCAGGCGCACGCCGTCGGCATCGTTCTCGGCCAGGTATTCGGCGGTACCGGCGACCTGGGCGTGCATCTCGGCGCCGCCCAGCTCTTCGTCGGTGGCGATCTCGCCGGTCGCGGCTTTCAGCAGGGGCGGGCCGGCGAGGAACATCTTGGCCTTGCCGCGCACCACCACCACGTAGTCGGACAGGCCCGGCTGGTAGGCGCCGCCGGCGGTGGAGGAACCATGCACCACGGTAATCTGCGGCAGGCCCATGGCCGACATGCGCGCCTGGTTAGCGAAACCGCGCGCGCCTTCGACGAAGATGTCGGCGGCGTAGTTGAGGTTGGCGCCGCCGCTCTCGGCCAGGGTGATCACCGGCAGTTTGTTCTCCACGGCGATCTGCTGCAGGCGCAGGGATTTCTTCAGCCCGGTGGGGGAGATGGTGCCGCCCTTGATCGCGCTGTTGTTGGCGATCACCAGGCAGCGCACGCCGGCCACGTAGCCGATGCCGGCTATGATGCCGCCGCCGGCCTGGGTACCGTCCTTGTCGTCGTGCAGCTTGTAGCCGGCCAGCGAGGACAGCTCAAGGAAGGGTGCGCCCGGGTCGAGCAGCAGGTTGATACGCTCGCGCGGCAGCAGCTGGCCGCGCTTGACGAACTTGGGCTTGGCCTCGGCGGCCTTGTCCAGCACCTTCTGTTCCACGTCGCGGAAGCTGGCGATGGCGGTCAGCATGGCCTGACGATTCTGCGCGAAGGTGTCGCCATGGACGTCGATGTCGCTCTGGATGACCGGCATGACTTACTCCTTGAACACGTCGGGCATGTAGGCCCGGTGGAAGCCGTTGTAGGACTCGCTCTTCTTCGCCCTGGCCAACGGCCAGGCGCGGGTGCCGAGGCTGGCGGCGCCGTCGATGCGGATGGTGTTGCCGTTGATGAAGTTGGCACCCGGCGACAGCAGGAAGACAATCGCCGCGGCCACTTCCGACTCGGTGCCGATGCGCTGCAGCGGCACGTGCTCCTTGAGATTGCGGATCAGGCTCTTCATCGACTCGGGGTAGGTGTCCATGCCGCTGGAGGCGATCCAGCCCGGTGCCACCGCATTGACCCGCACGTTGCAGTGGCCCCACTCGAAGGCAGCGGTCTTGGTGAAGTTCTCCATGCCGGCGCGGGCGGCGCCGGAGTGGCCCATGCCGGGCATGCCGCCCCACATGTCGGCGAGCATGTTGACGATGCTGCCGCCGTGCTTGCACAGGCTCTGGGTGAAGACTTCGCGAGCGACCAGGAAGCCGCCCACCAGGTTGGTGCGAACGACGGTCTCGAAGCCCTTCTGGTTGATGCCGATCAGGGGAGCCGGGAACTGGCCGCCGGCGTTGTTGACCAGGTGGTGAATGCGCTCACGCTCGGCCAGCACCTGGGCGACCATCGCCTTGACCGCCTCTTCCTCGCGGATGTCGCAGACCTTGAAGCTGGCGCTGCCGCCGTCCCCGATAATCTCGGCGCAGGTGCTTTCAAGCTTCTCCAGCTTGCGTCCGACCAGCACCACATGGGCCCCCAGATAGGCCAGTTCATGCGCCACGCAGCGGCCGATGCCGCTGCCGCCGCCGGTGACCAGAATGGTCTGGTCGGCGAACAGGCCGGGTTTGAAGACTGAGTCGTATGCCATTGTTGTTATCGTCCTCGTCGTTGGGTGGGCAGCGGCTCCTGTCCGCTGTCACCGAAAACCTGTGCGTTACAGCTGCTCGGCCAGGGCCTTGGGCACCGGCACCGGGAACTCCAGCAGTTGCTGGGCGAAGGCCTTGCCCTGCGGGTCGATGCGCAGGCTGGCCACGCCGCCGCCACCCAGGGCGTTCTCCAGCAGGAAGTTGAGGCTGTGGCTGCCGGGCAGGTACCAGCGGCTGACCTTGCCGGTCTGGCCATCGAGCACATGCTGCATCCATTCGGCCACGGCAGCCTCGCTCAGCGCAGCGGCGATCCACGCCAGATACTCGGGCTTTCTTGCCATCACACCGATATTGCTGTGGTTGCCCTTGTCGCCGGAGCGGGCCACGGCCAGCTTGATCAGCGGCACGCTGCTGTCGGCGTGGCCAACCGGTGCGACCACGGCTTCTGCATCGGCGATCTGCGCCGAGCTGAAGGCGTCCAGCTGAGGCAGGGCGAGCGGGTGGCGCTCGCCGTTCAATTCCACTTCCAGGTTGCAGGCGCTCTTGTCCACCAGGAAGCTGAACAGGCGGATCACCGGGTATACGGTGGGGCGGCCGCCGACGATACCGGTCAGCCCCGGCGCCATGCCGGTCGCGGCCTGGGCGATCTCGCGGGAGAACAGGATCAGCGCCTCTTTCTTCGCGTGGCGCACGCCGATCTTCACCACCACCTCGCGGGTATCGCGGCGCTGGCCATGCGGGCCATAGGTAGCTTCCGAGCCGAGCAGCTCGATGCACACCTCTTTGTAGGGGCCCCAGCCGCGTGCAGCGAACATTTCCTCGGTCTTGGCGATGATCGCCTGGCTGACCCGCTCGGCCTTGGCCACGGCGTCGATACCGGCCAGCAGACAGCTGGCGGTGCAGCGGAAGCCGTCCGGGTGGGTGGCGCTGACCTTGTATTGCGTGGTGGGTGGCAGACCACGTGCGCCTTTCAGCTCGACGCGGTTGTCGCCGACCTGGCGCAGCTGCACCTGGGTGAAATCGCAGACCACATCCGGCAGGTAGTATGCACGCGGGTCGCCGATCTCGTAGAGCATCTGCTCGCCGACCGACAGGGTGGAGATCAGGCCGCCGGTGCCTTCCGGCTTGGCGACCACGAAGCTGCCGTCAGCGCCGACTTCCACGATGGGGAAGCCGATGTGTTCGTAGTCCGGCACGTCGCGCCAGTCGGTGAAGTTGCCACCGGTGCACTGCGCGCCGCATTCGATGATATGGCCGGCCAGGGCGGCCTGAGCCAGCTTGTCGTAGTCGCTCCAGGCCCAGCCGTACTCATGCACCAGGGCAGCGCTGACCACGGCGCTGTCGACCACGCGGCCGGTGATCACGATATCCGCACCGGCTTCCAGCGCCGCGACGATGCCCGGTGCGCCCAGGTAGGCGTTGACCGACACGCACATCGGCGGCAGCGGGGCACCGCTGAACATCTCCACGGTGCCGGCCTTGGCCAGCTCGCCCAGCTTGGGTTGCAGGTTGTCGCCATGCAGCACGGCGATCTTCAGGCTCACCCCGGCCCTGTCGCAGGCGGTGGCCAGGGCGGCGGAGCAGGCGCTCGGGTTGACCCCGCCGGCATTGCTGATCACCCGGATGCGTTTTTCGGCGATTTCGCCGAGCAGCGGCGCCATCACCTCGACGAAGTCGGTGGCATAGCCCTCGTCCGGCTTCTTCATGCGCGCGCCGGCCATGATCGACATGGTCACTTCGGCCAGGTAGTCGAACACCAGGTAGTCCAGTTCGGCGCCGCGAACCAGCTGGGCGGCGGCGGTGGAGGTGTCGCCCCAGAAGGCGGAGGCGCAGCCGATGCGTACGGTCTTGGTCATGGTTGTGGGTCCGTGCGGGGCAGATGTCGTGAAGGCTACCAAGCAAGCGCTTGGTTGAAAAGCCTTTGTGTGCTTCTTTTTACCCAAGCGCTTGCTCGGTATCCATGAAGCTCGCGTACAATCGGCGCTGTACGCGAGCGCAAGCTGGGGGAGCGATGAGCCTGGACGAACAGAAAGCCCGAAAAGTGATGCAGAAGCTGGTCGCCAATGGCGAGCTGACCGACCCGGACAGCGCTCGCGGCAAGCTGCTGCAGACCGCCGCCCACCTGTTCCGCAGCAAGGGCTACGAGCGCACCACGGTCCGCGACCTGGCCAGCGCCGTGGGTATCCAGTCCGGCAGCATCTTTCACCACTTCAAAAGCAAGGACGAAATCCTCAAGGCGGTGATGGAGGAAACCATCCTCTACAACACCGCGCTGATGCGCGCCGCCCTGGACGAGGCCCGCGGCCCGCGCGAGCGAGTGCTGGGGCTGATCCGCTGCGAGCTGCAGTCGATCATGGGCGGTACCGGCGAGGCCATGGGGGTGCTGGTATACGAATGGCGCTCGCTCTCCGAGGAGAGCCAGGCCTACATCCTCAGCCTGCGTGACAGCTACGAGCAGATCTGGCTCGACGTGCTGGGCGAGGCGCGTGCCGCCGGCTTCTTCAAGGCCGATCCCTTCGTCCTGCGGCGTTTCCTGACCGGCGCGCTGAGCTGGACCACCACCTGGTTCCGCCCAGGTGGCAAGATGACTCTGGATCAGCTGGCCGAGGAGGCGCTGGCTCTGGTCTTCAAGGAATCCTGACGGATAGGCTAAGCTGCTTTCAGGGCTGGTCAGCTGCCAGCCTGGGCCACAGGGATGTGTTGATTTCTCCGGCGTTCTCCCTGTCGAGGTTCTGGCATTGCGCCTTCTTCATTGTCTGCTGCTGTCAGCACTCGTGCTGTGCATGCCAAAAGTCCAGGCCGAGCAGCGCGTGCGAGTCGGCGCCTATCACTTTCCGCCCTATGCAGTAAAACCCGAGAGCACTGAGCCCTCGGGGCTGCTTCCGGAACTGCTGGCGGCGCTCAACCAGAGCCAGCAGGTCTACCGCTTCGACCTGGTCCCGACTTCGGTGACCCGCCGCTATCGTGACCTGCTGCAGGCACGCTATGACATGATCCTGTTCGAGTCGCCCGACTGGGGTTGGCAGGGCATTCCCCTGCAGAAGCTTGATCTGCAGATCACCGATGCCGAGGTCTATGTGGCGCGCGCGGAAGAGGGGCGTGACCAGCACTACTTCGACCGTGTGGGTGACAAGCGCATGGCCCTGTACAGTGGTTATCACTACGGATTCGCCGGCTTCAATTCCGATCAGGAGTTTCTGGGGCGCCAGTTCAACGCGGTACTGACCTATTCCCACGACAGCAACCTGCGCATGCTGCTGCATGGCCGAGCCGACATCAGTGTGGTAACGCGCTCCTACCTGCACCTTTACCAGCTCGAGCACCCGCAGGAGAGCGCGCGCTTGCTGGTGTCCGAGCGCACTGATCAGGTCTACCACCACCATGCCCTGCTGCGCCCGCAGGGGCCGCTGGATGCCTCGCAGCTGGCCGGGCTGCTGCAGGGGCTGCAGGAGAGCGGCAAGCTCGGTGATCTGGTCAGTCGTTATCACCTGCGGACAGCGAAAGATGCCGTGGCCGAGACAGCCAACCCTATGCCACGCTGAGTGCGCAGAGGTATTGATTTACGCCGCCTTGCGGCTGGGCTAGTCTTCGTGCAGCTACGTTGTCCTTGAGGTCAATATGTGTCGGCGTCGACAGGGATTGCTTGGCGCTCTGCTGCTGGCAGTGCTGTTCAGCTCGGGTGCCCGTGCGGCGGATGAAGTGGTGATTGCCGCCGTGCATTTCCCGCCTTACGTGATCAAGCCGGAGCAGGATGCGCACCGCGGCCTGCTCGGTGAGCTGGTTGCGGCTCTCAACGCGGTACAGACACAACATCGCTTTGGCCTGCGCGCCACCTCGCTCAACCGTCGGTTCGATGATTTCCGTCAGGCGCGCGTGCATGTCGCGATATTCGAGAATCCCGACTGGAACTGGCAGGGTATTGCCGGTACCCGCATCGATATGGGGCTGGAGGATGCCGAGGTGCTGGTGGCTCGCCGAGCGCCGGAGCGTGACCAGCGCTACTTCGATGACCTGATGAACAAGCGCATGGCGCTGTTCAATGGCTACCACTACGGTTTCGCTGGTTTCAATAACGACCCCAAGTGGCTCGAAGAGCATTTCAACGCCGTCCTGACCTATTCCCACGAGAGCAACCTGCGGTTGGTGTTGCTGGGGCGCGCCGATGTTGCGCCGATAACCCGCTCCTGGCTCGGCGCGCGCCTGCGCGAGCAACCTCAGTTGCGCGAGCAGTTGCTGGTGTCTGACTGGGAGGACCAGCGTTACCGGCATTACGCCATCCTCAGCCCCCAGGCACCTATCAGTGCTGCGGACTTCCGCAGGGCCCTGCAGCGGTTGCGTGACAACGGCGAGATGCAGCGCATCTTCGCGCCCTACGGCATCGACGTCAGGCCGAACGTAGCGGGTAGCTCAGCAACAGCAAGTGCGTCAGATTGACCGCGCCATGCAGCAACAGCGCCGGCCATAGCCTGCCGCTGAGATGGAACACCAGGCCATAACCCAGTCCGGCGAAGCCGGCCACCAGCGCGAACAACGGGCTGAAGGGCAGATGTGCCGCGCCGAACAGCAGGGCGGTCAGCGCTATCCCGCATGCTGCACCCAGGCGCGCCACCAGCATGGGTTGCAGCCAGGCTCGGAACAGCAGTTCTTCTGTCAGCACCGCCACGCCCAGGTTCACCGCCAGCCAGAGCCAAAGCTGCTCCGGCCATTTGGGCTGCCAGCCGACAACGCCCAGAGCCATGGCCAGCAGGGGGACCAGCAGCAGGGTGGTTGCGCCGGCCGCGGCCGCCAGGCGCGCATTCCGGACCTGAGGTTTGCGACATGACAGCCACCAGGCCAGCAATATCAGGCCGAGCAGCAGTTTGTCCCAGGACAGGCGCAAGGCGAAGGGTGGAGCATCGCTGCTGAGCTGACGGGCTGGCCACAGTGCCGTGGCCTGGAAACCGGGCAGCAGGTGCGCAGCCAGGCCGATGCCACCGGCCAGTCCGATGCTCCACCACAACCAGTGCGGCAGGATATATGCGCCCCGCATTACCCAGGCCATATAGAGGACGGTCAGTACGGCCCCCACGCCATCGACGTAGCCGAGGCTGAGGCCCAGCCCAAGTGCGGATAGGGGCAGTATCAGGTAGGGCATGCCGCTTCCTTGCGCGAGTCGGTTCAGCGGTCCTTGGCGTCCTGCGCATCGGCTTCGGCATTGCGCTCGCGGATGCGCTTGAGCTGTTCTTGCGTGAGCGGCAGCCTGCGCGCGCTGTCGCGCAGCAGGAGGAGGCTGCCAAGGATCGAACCGAGGGCCAGTGCGATGATCAGCCAGGCGTACCAGGGCATGGGGAGCTCCTTCGGGGGCAATGCGCCACGATAGCGCTCACTGTCATCTCCCGGCAACCTGGCGCTGCTTCAATCTGGCGCAGTGAGTGGTCCCTGAAGGTGCGAGCTAGAGCGGTTTATGTCGCCATCTGGTTCAGCATCATCGGTTATGGGCCTAGACGAAATCGAACTTTCGAGCGGCCACGACCCTGGCCTATGCTCGCCTGGCCTTGGCCATTACCGAGAGGGGAAACACCATGGACATTAGCGTGACCGAAGCGACACCTGGCGGCTGGATCGTCAGGCTGGACGACTGCGATGTGCCATTCCGTACCCAGGCAGACGCCGGGCGTTTCGTCGAGCGCCTGCAGCAACGCCTGGAAGCCCCGCATGACCTGCCCGTGCTGGCCAGTCATCTTCCTGTCACACAGGAAGTGGAACATCACGGTTGATACAGGCCGATTCTGGCTCACCTCTCCTGCCGCGAATATCGCGGCATTTTTTTGCTTTTTCTCAGGGGGCTTGAGGTGACAATGTCCGCTCTGCGTGCTGTGGAATTTCTAGAGCAGTTGCTCTAGATTCGCCGCAACAGCAACAGGAGTGAATGCCATGGTCGATGCCTTACAGTTCGCCGGTGGCAAGTTCCATTGCCCGGTCACTCTCTATGCGGCGCATCCCGAAGCGCGCAGAACGGTAGTGATCCTGCCGGCCCTGGGGGTCACGGCACGCAAGTATGCAGGCCTGGCCCAACGCCTGGTGGCGGCCGGTCACAATGTGCTGGTAGCCGATTGGCCTGGGCAGGGCGAGAGCCTGCCGCGGCCTGGCTGGCGCTTCAATTACGGCTACCGCCAGCTGGTCGAGGAGTTCCTGCCCAAACTGCTGCAGTTGGCGCGACGGCACTTTCCCCAGGCCGTGCCCGTGCTGCTGGGGCACAGCCTCGGCGGCCATATCGCCACGCTCTATGCCGCGGCCCATCCGGACAGCCCGGTGGCGGTGGTCGGCGTGGCCTGCGGCAATATCCACTATCGCCACTGGCAGGGACCGAGTCGTCTGCTGACTCCCGGCGTGGCGCTGCTGTTCGGGCTGCTTGCCAGCCTGCTTGGTCATCTGCCTGGACAGCGGCTTGGCTTTGGTGGCCGCGAGGCGCGTTCGCTGATGCGCGACTGGGGGCGGGTGGCTTTCAGTGGCCACTATCGCCATCTGGGATTGACCCTGGCGCCGGCAGCGCGCAACCGGGTGGCCTCGCTGTATATCCAGATCGAGGGTGACAAGTTCGCTCCGCCCGCATCCACGCAGGGCCTGGCCGAACTGATCCAGGTCGAGCCGCAGCTGCTGTATCTGGCTTCACCGCGCCCACCGCAGGAGAACCCGCATAGCGCCTGGTTGCGTGCGCCACAGTCGGTGGTCGACTGCATCGACCAGTGGCTGACGACCGCGACAGGCAGTCCGCGCGAGATGGCTTTGGCGCAGTCCTGATTGCCTGGCGGCAAGAAAAAGCCCGGCATGTGGCCGGGCTCATGATGCCGCCATGCTCAAGCCGCCGGGCGTTGCTGGCGCTGGTAGAGGAACTCCAGCACGGCCGTGCGGTACTCGTGGTACTGGCTGTCATTGGCCAACGCCAGGCGGTCGCGCGGGCGGGCCAGCTCGACCTGCACGATATCGCCGATGGTCGCGGCCGGGCCGTTGGTCATCATCACGATGCGATCAGAGAGCAGTACCGCCTCGTCGACGTCGTGGGTCACCATGACCACGGTGCTGTGGGTCTGGCCGACGATACGCAGCAGCTCGTCCTGCAGGTGCGCGCGGGTAAGGGCATCCAGGGCGCCGAAGGGCTCATCCATCAGCAGCACCTTGGGTTCCATGGCCAGGGCGCGGGCGATGCCGACGCGCTGCTTCATGCCGCCGGAGATCTCGTTGGGGTGCTTGTGAGTAGCGTGGCTCAGGCCCACCATATTTAGTGCCTGCAGGGTGCGTTCCTTCAGCTGCGCCTTGCTTTCCTTGCCGCCGAATACCCGTTCTACCGCCAAGTGGACGTTGCCGAAGCAGGTCATCCAGGGCAGCAGGCTGTGGTTCTGGAACACCACGGCGCGCTCCGGGCCAGGGCCGTCGATCTCGCGGCCGTTGCAGATCAGCCCGCCCTCGCTGGCCTCCAGCAGGCCGGCGATCAGGTTGAGCACGGTGGATTTGCCGCAGCCGGAGTGGCCGATCAGCGAGACGAACTCGCCCTTGGCGATGCTCAGGTTGACGTCACTGAGGGCCTGGAAGCGCCCCTTCTTGGTGTCGAAGTGTTTGCTGACGGCGGTCAGCTCAACGAACTTGTCCATCGATGGCTCCTTAATTCGCGTAGTCGAAGCGCTTGGCCAGCAGCAGGAGCGCCTGCTCCAGGGCCAAGCCGACCAGGCCGACGATGATGATGGCGATGAGGATGTGCTCGACGTTGAGGTTGTTCCACTCGTCCCATACCCAGAAGCCCAAACCGACGCCGCCGGTGAGCATTTCCGCAGCGACGATCACCAGCCAGGCCACGCCGATGGCCAGGCGGATGCCAGTCATCAGGTGCGGCAGCACGGCGGGGAACAGGATGCGGGTCAGCACCTTGAACTCCGACAGCTTGAGCACGCGGGCCACGTTGAGGTAGTCCTGCGGCACGCTGGCCACGCCGGCGGCGGTGTTGAGAATGATCGGCCAGATCGAGCTGATGAAGATCACCCAGATCGAGGCGGGGCCTGCGGCCTCGAACACCAGCAGGCCGATCGGCAGCCAGGCCAGTGGCGATACCGGACGCAGCAGGCTGATGATCGGTGCAAGCATGCCGCCGAGGAAGGCGAAACGGCCAATGGCGAAACCCAGTGGGATGCCAATCAGCGCCGCCAGGCCGAAGCCGACACCCACCCGACCGAGCGAGTTGAGAATGTTCCAGCCGATGCCCATGTCGTTGGGGCCATTGTCGTAGAACGGATCAGCAAACAGTTCCAGCGCCGCGTACCAGGTTGAGAGTGGGCCCGGCAGGCCTTCGCTGCGCGCTGCTACCAGGGCCCAGAGGCCGATGAACAGGGCGATGCCTAGCAGTGGCGGGATGGCCGCCTTGCACAGGGCGGCGAGCGCCTCCGCGACCGGCGAGGCCGGACGCGGAGGCACGCTGGACGCGGCGGCTTTGACCACCGGCAGTGGCGCGTTGACAGGGGCATTCATGCTCACTTACCTCCTCAGGCCTTGATCGCGAATGACGCGGCATAGGCCGCCGGGTTGGAACCGTCCCAGACCTTGCCGTCGATCAGCGTGCTACTGCGCAGCGGGCTGCTTGGCACGGCGATGCCGAGAGCGCCGGCGGCTTCGCTGTAGAGCTTGGTCTGGTTGACCTGGGCGGCCACGGCGGCGTAGTCCGGGTCGTCCTTGAGCAGACCCCAGCGCTTGAACTGGGTGAGGAACCACATGCCGTCGGAGTGGTAGGGGAAGTTGACGCTGCCGTCCTTGCAGAAGGCCATCGGGTTCTTGTCTTCCCAGCTGTTGCCCAGGCCATCTTCATAGTTGCCGAGGAAGCGCTGCTCGATCACCTCGGTCGGCGCGTTGACGTAGGCCTTGCCGGATATCAGCTTGGCGGTGGCCTTCTTGTTCTCCGCGCTGGCTTCGATGAAACGACTGGCGTCGAGCAGGGCCATGACCAGGGCGCGGGCGGTATTGGGGTTCTGCTCGACGAACTCACGGGAGCAGCCGAGCACTTTCTCCGGATGGTCGGCCCAGATCTGCTGGGTGGTGGTGGCGGTGAAACCGATCTTGTCGAAGATCGCCCGTGCGCCCCAGGGTTCGCCGACGCAGAAGCCGTCCATGTTGCCGATGCGCATGTTGGCCACCATCTGGGGCGGCGGCACGGTAATGGTCTTCACGTCGGTGAAGGGGTTGATGCCGTAGTGGGCCAGCCAGTAATACAGCCACATGGCGTGGGTGCCGGTGGGGAAGGTCTGGGCGAAGGTCAGCGGGTTGCCACCCTTTTTGATATGCGCGGCAAGCTGCTCACCGGTAGTGATGCCGGCTTCCTTGAGCTGCTTGGACAGGGTGATGGCCTGACCGTTCTGGTTGAGGCCCATGAGTACCGCCATGTCTTTCTGCGGGCCGGCGATACCGAGCTGGGAGCTGTACATCATGCCGTAGAGCACGTGCGAGGCATCCAGCTCGCCGGTGTTGAGCTTGTCGCGTACGCCGGCCCAGGAGGCCTCCTTGCTCGGGGTGATGGTCAGACCATACTTGGCGGCAAAGCCCTGGGTGGCGGCGACCACCACCGAGGCGCAGTCGGTCAGCGGAATGAAGCCGATCTTCAGTGCGGCTTTTTCCGGGGCGTCGGAGCCGGCGGCATAGGCGGCGCTGCGCAGGAAGCCGGGGGCGGACAGGCCCAGGGCGGCGATGCCGCCGACCGTGCCGGCGATGGCGATGGACTGCTTGAGGAAATTGCGGCGGCTGTTGTCGACCGGTTTTTTCGAATCACGCTCACTCATGGGGTGTTCCTTTTCATGGGCAATAAAAAACGGCGTACGCCAGAACGCCCGATGGGGGAGGGTGTTCTGACGGACGCCGTTGTCCGTGATCCGCGGCTCACCGCCGTTGGTGTGCTGCGCTGGAATCTGACAAGGCCTTTGCAAGGCCCTTGCCAGTTTTCCTTCGCGCTCAGAGAGCGTCGTCGGCAAGACCCTCTCCGATGTCCTTAACTGCCTACAAAAGTCTTTCTGGTCAGTACCTTAGGTGCTTCCAGGGACGGTGCGACTTGGCTGTCGCAGGTGCAGGGCGGTGCAAGCATCTGCACCGTGCGGGGGCCAGGTGTGTGCCAGTGTGAGCGCTTTTGGTTCGGTGCCTCGCCGATTCAGACGCGCTGGCGCTGTGCCTCCTCGACGTACTCCTTGAGCCAGCGCAACACTTCCACTGCCTCCCAGCGGCCTGGATCGAACAGTGCGTAGGCCTGGCCCTGGTAGCCGACCACGTCGACCTGGCGGTGGTAGCCCGCGCGCTGCAGCAGCGCCTCGATCTCGGCGAAACAGGTGTTGAAATGCACTCGCTTGAAGGGCGTCTTGCTGCCGGTGACCAGGCCTTCCAGGCGCAGCTCGTCGACCGTGGCGCGGATGCTCTCCAGCGGCATCTGGTTCACTTTGTTCTTCAGCTGCAGCACGTCCAGCATGGTCGATCTCCTCGGGTTCCAGGGCCGCACAAGAGTAAATGAAAAATACTGTACAAATAAACACTACTGGATAATAGTACAGCTCAAGTGCCGTCGGCGCATCGCAACCGAAGTCGGAACAGGAGTCGCTTATATGCACCACAAGCTGATGACATTTCTGCTGTTGGCCGTGCTGGCGGGTTGTGCCCAGCCGCAACTGGAACAACCCAAGGCCAACGGCGCCTACCTGGTGATCGAGGGCGGCGCGGCCTGGGCCGTGCTGGTGCGCGATGGCAAGCGGATCGAGGAGGCCGGCAGGGTGCTCGACGTGGTCAAGCTGCCGGGGCAGGAATCGAGCATCGCCGCCAGCTACGTGATCGAAACGCCCAACTGCGGACGCCTGCAGTGGTTGACCGAGCGCGGTGGCGAGGGTGAGGTGACACGCCTGGCCCATGGTGCCGGCGAGGCTCTGGAGCGGCCCGGGTGCAGCATTGCCAGCGACCTGTCGCGGGCCTGGACGGCGCTGGATTACTCGGGCTGAAATGAAAAGGCCCCGACTCGTGTCAGGGCCTTGGCCTTCTTACACCGCTGCAGGCTTGGCCTTGTCGGTGGCGCGTTTCGGTTTGGTGGGTGGCGCCTCGAGTAGACCATCGGCGCGGAACATCGCCTTGATGCCGCGGATGGCCTGACGGGTACGGTCCTGGTTCTCGATCAGGGCGAAGCGCACGTGGTCGTCGCCATAGTCGCCGAAGCCCAGGCCCGGCGAGACGCAGACCTTGGCCTCCAGCAACAGCTTCTTGGCGAACTCCAGCGAGCCCATATGGGCATAGGGCTCGGGGATCTTGGCCCAGATGTACATGGAGGCCTTGGGCTTCTCCACCATCCAGCCAGCTTCATGCAGGCCCTTGACCAGCATGTTGCGGCGCTGCCGGTACTGCTCGGCGATATCGCGCACGCACTGCTGGTCGCCTTCCAGGGCGGCGATGGCCGCCACCTGCAGCGGGGTGAAGGTGCCGTAGTCGTGATAGCTCTTGATCCGCGCCAGGGCACTGACCAGTTCCGGATTACCGACCATGAAGCCGATGCGCCAGCCGGCCATGTTGTAGCTCTTGGACAGGGTGAAGAATTCCACCGCAATATCTTTGGCGCCTTCCACCTGCATGATCGACGGGGCTTTCCAGCCGTCGTAGACGATGTCGGCGTAGGCCAGGTCGTGGATCACCAGCACGTCATACTGCTTGGCCAGGGCCACCACCCGCTCGAAGAAGTCCAGCTCCACACACTGCGCGGTGGGGTTGGAGGGGAAGCCGAGGATCATCATCTTCGGTTTCGGAATCGCTTCGCGGATGGCCCGCTCCAGCTCGGCGAAGAAGTCCACGCCCGGCACCAGCGGCACCGAGCGCACCTGAGCGCCGGCAATCACCGCGCCATAGATGTGAATCGGGTAGCTGGGGTTGGGCACCAGTACGGTGTCGCCGTGGTCCAGGGTGGCCAGCATCAGGTGTGCCAGGCCTTCCTTGGAGCCGATGGTGACGATGGCTTCGCTTTCCGGGTCGATCTCCACGTCATAGCGGTCCTTGTACCAGCGAGAGATGGCGCGGCGCAGGCGCGGTATGCCGCGGGAAGTGGAGTAGCCGTGGGTGTCTTCGCGCTGGGCGACCTGCACCAGCTTCTCGACGATATGCGGCGGGGTGGCGCCGTCCGGATTGCCCATGCTGAAGTCGATGATGTCCTCGCCACGGCGGCGGGCGGCCATCTTCAGTTCGGCGGTGATATTGAAAACGTAGGGGGGGAGACGATCGATGCGCGCAAAGCGGCGCTTGGCATTGTCAGCCATGCTGTCCTCGAAGTACGTAAGCGCCCGGAACCGTCCGAGCGACGCAGGCCACCTGCATGTGGCCTGGCGCGAAGATAAGGGTGCGGGCCTGCCGTTGTCCAGAGCAGTTCTGTGGCAATGGGGCGGAGCAGTTGTTGGAACCAGGGACGTGTCTGCACAGCGGGTCGGGTACATGCGGCTCGCTTTGGCTCCCTCTCCCGTTTACGGGAGAGGGCTGGGGAGAGGGGCGTTTCCGCGTCAGAGCTGTCGCTTCAGGCGCAGCAGCAGTTCGGCCAGGGCCTGCACGTCCTCATCCTGGGTACGCCAGGACGACAGGCTGAGGCGGAAGGCCGGGCGGCCTTGCCAGACGGTCGGACCGAACCAGACCTCGCCGGAGGCCTGGGCTGCCTCGCGGATGGCGATGGTCTGCGCATCCGAGTCGCCGCGCACCAGCACCTGGTTGAGCACCGCGCGGTTGAGCACCTGGTAGCCACCGGCGCGCAGCGCCTCGGCCAGCTCGCCGGCCTGGCGGATATGACGGTCGATCATCTCGCGCAGGCCGTCGCGGCCAAGGCTGGCCAGTGCCGCCCAGATCGCCACGCCGCGGGCGCGCCGGGAGAATTCCAGGGTCAGGTTCTTCTGTGCATCCTTGCTTGCCGTGGCGTAGGCGGCATCGCTGTTCATCGCCGCGGCCAGGGCGTCGGCGTCGCGGCAGATGGCCATGGCGCTGTCGTAGGGGGTGTTCAGCCACTTGTGGCCGTCGCTGGTCCAGCTGTCGGCCAGCTCCACGCCCTCGGCCAGGTGTGTCGAGGAGGAAGCTCTGGCCCACAGGCCGAAGGCGCCGTCGACATGTACCCAGGCGCCGGCAGCGCGGGCCCCGGGAATCAGTTCGGCGAAGCGGTCGAACTCGCCGGTGTTGACTTCGCCGGCCTGCAGGATCAGCAGGGTGCGTGCGTCCAGCGCGGGCAGGCGCGCCGGATCGACGCGCCCGTGGGCATCGACCGCGGCGTAGTGCAGGCGGTTCATGCCGAAGCCGAGGATGCGCAGGGCCTTCTTCACCGTGATGTGCGCGGTTTCCGAGAGCACCACGCGGATCTCCGGTGCGCCTATCAGACCGTCGGCATCGAAGTCCCAGCCCAGGCGGGCCAGCAGCGTGCGCCGTGCTGCGGAAAGGCAGGCCAGGGTGCAGGCGGTGGCGCTGGTGCCGAAGCCCACCGCACTTTCGCGGGGCAGGCCGAGCGCCTCGCAGACCCAGCGCCCGGCGACTTTCTCCAGGCGGTCGGCGACCGGCGAGTTGTCGAAGGAGGAAGCGCACTGGTCCCAGGCCAGCACCAGGCGCTCGGCAGCCGCAGCGGCGGGGAGGGTGGCGCCGATGACGAAGCCGAAGTAGCGCGGGCCGTTGCTGGCTACGGTGGCTGGCGAACCAACTTCGTCGAGCTGTTTCAGAACCTGTTCGGGGGCCCGGCCGTGCTCCGGCAGGGCCTGATCGAAGGTGTCCAGTGCAGCAATGGCATCGGCGTCGGGAAACACCCGGCGTGCGGGTGTCTGGTCAAGGTAGGCGAGGGCGCGGCGGTCAGCCTCGGCCAGCAGCTGGCGTTCTTCGGTGGGCATGGCGCTTCCGTGATGGCAGGTGGATGCCCTCACGATAGCCGCAGTGTCTCTGCAGCAGCAGGTACACAGTTGTCTGCAGATGGTCGTACAGTGCGGATCTGCTCCGTCGCAGCGGGAGTAACAGTTGGCTTGCGGGCGGTACAGTTGCACCGCCCGAGGCCTCAGTCGCCGAGCATGTCGTGCATGGCGATGATCTGCTCGGCCACCTGGATCAGCTTCTGCTGGCGACTCATGGCCTGGCGCCGCATCAGGGTGTAGGCGTCTTCCTCGTTGCAGCTCTTCATCTTCATCAGCAGGCCCTTGGCCAACTCGATGCGCTTGCGCTCGGCCAGCTGGGCGTCGCGGGCCTGCAGCTGGGCACGCAGGGCCTGATCGCTCTCGAAGCGGGCCATGGCCACGTCGAGGATCGGCTGCAGGCGCTCGGCCTGGATACCCTCGACGATGTAGGCGCTGACCCCGGACTGGATGGCCTGGCGCATCACCTGCGGGTCGTGCTCGTCGGTGAACATGACGATCGGCCGTGGCTGGTCACGGGTGACCAGCACCACCTGTTCCATTACATCGCGGCCGGGCGATTCGGTGTCGATCAGCACCACGTCGGGGCGCACCGCCTCGACCCGCTCGGGCAGGTCGATGGTCAGGCCGGATTCGTCGATCACCTCGAAGCCGGCTTCGACCAGCGCGCTCTTCAGGCGACCGACCTTTTTCGGCGTATCGTTGATCAGGAGTATGCGTAGCATCTGGCGGTTATCTCGGTCCGTTACAGGGCGATGGCGGCGGCGCCGTTGGCGCGGGCATGAATGGCGAAGGAGCGGGCGTATCCGGCTGGATCGCTGCCGTCCCAGACGCTGCCGTCGAGCAGCGTGGAGGTGCGCATCGGCTGCTCCGGCACCGCGATGCCGAGGGCTTCGGCGGCGCTGCGGTAGAGGTCCAGGCGATGGATGCGGCGGGCGATGCCGAGGTAGTCCGGATCGTCCTTGAGCAGGCCCCAGCGGCGGAACTGGGTGAGGAACCACATGCCGTCGGACAGCCACGGCATGTTCACCTCGCCGCCGGCGAAGAAGCGCAGCGGGTGGGCGTCCAGCCAGGCGTGGCCGAGGCCGTCCTCGTACTGGTCCGAGGAAGCGTGGCTGAATCGCCGAGAGCGGTGCGTCGACGTAGTCGCTGCCACTGATCAGCTGCGCAGTGCCGCGCTTGTTCTCTTCGCTCTCATCGATGAAGCGGCTGGCTTCCAGCACGGCCATGGTCAGAGCGCGGGCGGTGTTGGGGTACTGCTCGGCGAATTCACGGGTCACGCCGAGCACCTTTTCCGGGTGGTCTGCCCAAATGTCCTGGCTGGTGGCCAGGGTGAAGCCCTGGTCTTCCTCGACCGCCAGGGCGCCCCAGGGGCCGCCGGCGCAGAAGCCGTCGATGCGGGCGGCGCGCAGGTGGGCGACCATCTGCGAGGGGGGGACCACCACGGTGCTGACATCCTCCAGCGGATGGATGCCCTGGGCCGCCAGCCAGTAGTACAGCCACATGGCATGGGTGCCGGTGGGGAAGGTCTGGGCAAAGGTGAGCTTTGCGCCACCTTGGTGCACGCGCGCGGCCAATGCCTCGGCGCTGGTCACGCCGGCCTGTTTGAGCGGTTGCGACAGGTTGATGGCCTGGCCGTTCTGGCACAGGCCCATGAGGATGGCCATTTCGGTGGCCGGACCGCCGAGCCCCTGGTCGATGCCGTAGACCTGACCGTAGAGCATCTGCGCGGCATCCAGCTCGCCGCTCAGCAGGCGGTCGCGCAGGCCGGCCCAGGAAGCTTGGCGCTGCAGGTTGAGGGTCAGTCCGTAGGGCTGGGCGAAGCCTTGTGTCGCAGCGACGATCAGCGAGGCGGAGTCTGTCAGGGCCATGAAGCCCAGATTCAGTGCGCTCTTCTCCGGTGCATCGCTGCCGGCGACCCAGGCCAGGGCATCGCTACGGGTATTGCTGGTATCGGTCATCGTGTTTGTTCCGCCGTTGAACAAAAAAGCGTCGCTCACGCGTGCAGCCAGTGCCCGCGGGAAACGACGCCATTGTCTGAGTGCTGTCACCGCCGTTGGTGTCAGCTTGTTGCGATGGACTAAGCAAGCGATGTGCCAGACAAAACTAACCCCGCCGAAGCGGGGTCAGGAGGGCGGCGCGAACTCAGCGTTCCAGCATCTGCTTGACCTGGGTCTGCGGGATCTGCTGCTTGCGTCCCTCACCGTCTTCGAACTCGAGCATGCCGGTGTCTTCGTCCAGTTCCGGCTTGCCGTAGCTGGTGAGCATCTGCCCATCGTTGGTGGTGATGATGTACTCGCTGGCGCAGCCGGTAAGGCTCAGCAGACACAGCGCGGCGATACAGAGGTGGCGTTTCATCGTTTCACTCCCAGTGTGTGGTTATGCGGCACTCTAACCGGGCGCGAGCCCGCCGGGTGCTGCTTTGTGTCAAGAAAAAGCCCCGCACGGGGCGGGGCTTTTTCATTCGGCTAGGCTCAGGCCTGGATGACCGGGATCTTCGCGTTGGCCGCGGCTTCGCGGTACTCGGCGATCTGGTCGAAGCTCAGGTAGCGGTAGATGTCGGCAGCCATGCTGTCGATATCCTTCGCGTAGGCCATGTACTCCTCTACGGTCGGCAGCTTGCCGATGATCGAGGAAACGGCGGCCAGCTCTGCCGAGGCCAGGAAGACGTCAGTGGCGTCGCCCAGGCGGTTCGGGAAGTTACGGGTGGAGGTGGAGACCACGGTGGCACCGGTCTGCACGCGTGCCTGGTTACCCATGCACAGCGAGCAACCCGGCATTTCCATGCGGGCGCCGGCCTTGCCGTAGATGCCGTAGTAGCCTTCCTCGGTCAGCTGGTGCTGGTCCATCTTGGTCGGCGGAGCCAGCCACAGGCGGGTTGGGATACCACCTTTGACCTTGTCCAGCAGCTTGCCGGCAGCGCGGAAGTGACCGATGTTGGTCATGCATGAACCGATGAACACTTCATCGATCTTGCGACCCTGCACGCTGGACAGCAGGCGGGCGTCGTCCGGATCGTTCGGGGCGCACAGGATCGGCTCCTTGACGTCGGCCAGATCGATCTCGATCACGGCGGCGTACTCGGCGTCCTTGTCGGCTTCCAGCAGTTGCGGGTTGGCCAGCCAGGCTTCCATGGCCTGGGCGCGACGCTCCAGGGTACGGGCATCGCCATAACCTTCGCCGATCATCCAGCGCAGCATGGTGATGTTGGACTTCAGGTACTCGGCGATGGCGCTTTCCGGCAGCTTGATGGTGCAACCGGCAGCGGAACGCTCGGCGGAGGCGTCGGACAGCTCGAAAGCCTGCTCGACGGTCAGCTCGTTCAGACCTTCGATCTCGAGGATGCGGCCGGAGAAGATGTTCTTCTTGCCTTTCTTCTCGACGGTCAGCAGGCCGGCCTGGATGGCGTAGTAGGGGATGGCATGGACCAGGTCACGCAGGGTGATGCCCGGTTGCAGCTTGCCCTTGAAGCGCACCAGTACGGATTCCGGCATGTCCAGCGGCATCACGCCGGTGGCGGCGGCGAAGGCCACCAGACCGGAACCGGCCGGGAAGGAGATACCCAGCGGGAAGCGGGTGTGCGAGTCACCACCGGTGCCGACGGTGTCCGGCAGCAGCATGCGGTTCAGCCAGCTGTGGATGATGCCGTCGCCCGGACGCAGGGACACGCCACCGCGGGTCATGATGAAGTCCGGCAGGGTGTGGTGGGTCTTGACGTCGATCGGCTTCGGATAGGCCGCGGTGTGGCAGAAGGACTGCATCACCAGGTCGGCGGAGAAGCCCAGGCAAGCCAGGTCCTTCAGCTCGTCGCGGGTCATCGGGCCGGTGGTGTCCTGGGAGCCGACGGTGGTCATCTTCGGTTCGCAGTAGGTGCCCGGACGCACGCCTTTGCCTTCCGGCAGACCGCAGGCGCGGCCAACCATCTTCTGGGCCAGGGTGAAACCCTTGCCGCTGTCGGCCGGGGATTCCGGCTTCTTGAACAGGGTGGACGGGGCCAGGCCCAGCTCGGCACGCGCCTTCTCGGTCAGGCCGCGGCCGACGATCAGCGGGATACGGCCGCCGGCGCGGACTTCGTCGAGCAGTACGTCGGTCTTCAGCTGGAAGCTGGTGACCAGTTCGTCGCTGCCGTTACGGCGCACTTCGCCCTTGATCGGGTACACGTCGATGACGTCGCCCATGGCCAGGTTGGTGCAGTCGAATTCGATCGGCAGGGCGCCGGCGTCTTCCATGGTGTTGTAGAAGATCGGGGCGATCTTGGTGCCGAAGCAGAAACCACCGGCGCGCTTGTTCGGCACGTAGGGGATATCGTCACCGAAGAACCACAGCACCGAGTTGGTGGCGGACTTACGGGAGGAACCGGTACCGACCACGTCACCGACGTAGGCAACCGGGAAGCCTTTGGCTTTCAGCGCTTCCATCTGCTTGATCGGGCCGACGGAACCCGGCTGATCCGGGTTGATGCCGTCGCGGGCCATTTTCAGCATGGCCAGGGCGTGCAGCGGGATATCCGGGCGGGACCAGGCATCCGGCGCCGGCGACAGGTCGTCGGTGTTGGTTTCGCCGGTGACCTTGAATACGGTCAGGGTGACTTTTTCCGGTACGGCCGGACGCTTGGTGAACCACTCGCCGTCAGCCCAGGACTGCATCACGGCCTTGGCGGCGGCGTTGCCCTTCTTGGCGCGCTCGGCGACGTCGTGGAAGGCGTCGAACATCAGCAGGGTGTGCTTGAGTTGCTCGGCGGCCACTTCGGCCAGCTCGGCGCTGTCCAGCAGCTCGACCATGGTGGCGATGTTGTAGCCGCCCTGCATGGTGCCCAGCAGTTCGACGGCACGCTTCTTGTCGATCAGCGGGGAGCTGGCTTCGCCCTTGGCCAGAGCGGAGAGGAAACCGGCCTTGACGTAGGCGGCCTCGTCCACACCCGGCGGAACACGGTTGGTGATCAGGTCAACGAGGAAGGCTTCTTCGCCAGCCGGCGGGTTCTTCAGCAGCTCGACCAGGCCTGCAGTTTGCTCGGCGTTCAGCGGCTGAGGAACGATCCCCAGAGCGGCGCGCTCTTCTACGTGTTTGCGATAGGCTTCAAGCACAGTTATTACCCTCATCAGTGGTCGCGGCGGCCCGCAACGCTCATCCATAAAACCGTCGCACATTGCGCCGCTGCGCTTTGTGAGCGCACTGGCCGACGTGTCGACAGCCTCATACTAGAAGCTGCTTTCAAAGTTTTACGCCGCAGGAGCGAGGGGGGATGAGGGCTGGCGCAGCCTTGCTGCGCCAACATCGTTCCTGGCGGATAACTGTGCTCGTGACGCTTTGAAAACAGCTTCTGACGGACATCGATGCCTAAAAAGGCGGTCCGATTCTACTGGAACGGGACGCCAAAGTTAAGCGCAAACCCGGATCCAATCGGCCTCTAAGGCTACTGCTTGTCGTTTGTCTGGCAAGTCGACAAAGGTCTGGTTGGTCATGGTGACCCTCCGGGGTGGACTCGCTATCATGGGCCGCCCGTTTCATCGCGTATCTACCAGCAACACATGTCCAGTCAGCGCATCAAGACGCCTTGCGTCGGCCTCTGTTCCACCGTCTACGGCGACCTGGTGTGTCGCGGCTGCAAGCGTTTCCACCATGAAGTGGTGAACTGGAATGCTTACAACGACGAGGAGAAGCGCGCCGTGTGGCGGCGCCTGGAGGTGCTGCTGGTGCAGGTGATGCAGGGCAAGGTCGAGGTGTTCGATCCGCTGCGCCTGCGCGCCCAGCTGGAGCAGCGCCAGGTGCGCTTCGTGCCCGAGCAGTCGGAATACTGCTGGGCCTATCAGCTGATTGCCCGCGCCTCGAGGCTGATCAGTCGCCTGGATGCCTATGGCCTGGTGCTGCTGCCGGAGTTTCGCGACTGGCCGTTGCCGGAGCTGCGCGAGGCCATCGATCGCGAGTTCTTCCTGCTCTCCGAGGCCCATTACGAGCGTTATATCGCACCGCGCTTCCTGCGCGAGGGCATGGAAATCCGAGTCTGACCTGGCACCATGAAAAAAGCCGCCCGAGGGCGGCTTTTTCGTGTGGGCGATCAGCGCTGGGCGACCAGCTCCTCGAGGTGGGCGATGATCTCGTCCGGCTTGAGCACCAGCACGTCGCTTTCCAGGGCGTCCAGCACCACCTCCGCGGTATTGCCGATCAAAGCGCCAGACAGGCCGGTGCGCGCCACGGTGCCGACCACGGTGACCACCGCGGACAGCTTCTGCGCGGTGTAGGGGATCAGTACATCGGCTGGGCCTTCCTCCACATGCAGGCGCTCGTCGCTCACGTCGTATTCGGCCTGGAAGGCCTTGCACTGTGCACGGTAGCGCGCCTCGATGGTTTCCTTGAGCTGGAAGGTCGGGTCGGCTGCGGACAACATGGGCGAGGGGTGTGCGCTGATCACGTGCAGGGTGCCCTTGGCCAGGTTGGCAATGTCGTAGCCGTGGCTGACGATGCCTGAATGCAGGGTGCGGTGCTCGGCATCGCTGTTGCCGACATCGACCGCCGCCAGGATTACGCCGCCGGTCCAGGGATTGTCGGTCTTGACCATCAGCACCGGGCCCGGGCAGTAGCGCAGCAGCTTCCAATCCTCGGGGGTGAGCAGGGCCTTCTTCAGCGGGTTGTCCGGTACGTGCTGCTTGACCACCAGGCCACAGCCCTCGGCCTGCTGCACGGAGATGATGGTCTGGTACAGGCCTTCGTGCCACGCCTGCTGGATGCTGACGCTGAAACCTTCCTCCTGCAGTGCGGCCTGTTGCTGCGCGAGGTAGTCGGCGTGGTCGCCTTTCTTGTCGCAGACCAGCAGGTGCAGATGCGACTGGGTCACTCCGGCGATCAGCTTGGCGCGTTTGAGCGCCAGGCCCTCGGGGTGCTGGGGGTCCATCACCACCAGAATGCTGCGTATGGCTTGCATGAGCGTCTCCCTGTGCTTGAGGTGCTTGAATGCAGCCCACTATAGAGGCGGCCGCTGGCGGCGTCTTGACCTGCATCACGGCATCGCTGGCCCCGCGCGCCTTCATCCGTATAATGGCGCGCCTCGTTACTGCCTGCCAACATTCGCGCCGTGAATACCGAACTCAGCATCCATGACTTTCTTGCCTGCCCGACGCCTGCTGCCTGGGTCGAGGCGGCCCTGGCCGATCAGCAGACGCTGTTGATCGATCACAAGAACAACGAGTTCAAGGCGGCCTCCACGGCCATGGCGCTGATCGCCAAGTACAACCAGGCGCTCGATCTGGTCAATTTCATGTCGCGCCTGGCGCGCGAGGAGCTGGTTCACCACGAGCAGGTGCTGCGCATCATGAAGAAGCGCCGCATCGAGCCGCGCCCGGTGTCCGCTTCGCGTTATGCCTCCGGGCTGCGCAAGCAGGTGCGTAACCATGAGCCGCAGAAACTGGTGGATACCCTGGTGGTGGGCGCCTTCATCGAGGCGCGCAGCTGTGAGCGTTTCGAGGCGCTGGTGCCGCACCTGGACGAGGAGCTGGGCAAGTTCTACGGCGGCTTGCTCAAGTCCGAGGCTCGCCATTTCCAGGGCTATCTCAAGCTGGCCTATCAGTACGGCGAGGCGAGTGATGTCGAGCGCACCGTTGAGCGCGTGCGTGCCACCGAGCGTGAGCTGATCGAGTCGCCGGATCAGGAGTTCCGTTTCCACAGCGGTGTGCCACAGGGTTGAGGTTTTCCTGCGGGCATGAAAAAGCCGGACCTGGGTCCGGCTTTTTTGTGTTCGGGGTCAGGCGGCGACGAAGCTTGCCTGGCCGGCGAGGGCGCTCTGGCTGCTCTGCAGTTCGCCGAGGGTATCGCGCACCACCTGCTTGGCAAGGCAGGCACACTTGCCGCACTGGGTGCCCACGCCGAGGCTGTCGCGCACGTCACGATAGCTGCAGCAGCCTTCGTAGATGGCTTCGCGGATTTGGCCGTCTGTCACACCGTGGCACAGGCAAACGTACATGCTGCAGGCTCTATCGAGTAGGATTACTGTTGGCAGGATACTAATGCTAATGAGAATGCTTGTCAAAGATTGGCGAATTGATTTCACAGCTGCGTGAGTTTCCCTTTGGCCGGCGCTGCGCCTTCTTTCGATGGGGCACAAAAAACCCGGCCTGGGCCGGGTTCTTCATCACGGGGCAGGGGGCTTACTGGTCGAATTCATCCCAGCCGCCCATTTCCTTCCAGCGGTTGACGATGCCGCAGAACAGCTCGGCGGTTTTCTCGGTGTCATAGCGCGCGGAGTGCGCTTCCTTGCCGTCGAAATCGATGCCGGCCGCCTGGCAGGCCTTGGCCAGTACGGTCTGGCCGTAGGCGAGGCCGGCCAGCGTGGCGGTGTCGAAGCTGGAGAAGGGGTGGAAGGGGTTGCGCTTGATGTCGCAACGGGCCACCGCGGCATTCAGAAAGCCGAGGTCGAAGCTGCTGTTGTGACCGACCAGGATGGCGCGCTTGCATCCATTGGCCTTGATCGACTTGCGCAGGCCCCGGAATATCTCGGTCAGCGCCTGCTCCTCGCTCACCGCCTGGCGCAGTGGGTGATCCAGCTTGATGCCGGTGAACTCCAGCGCTGCCTGTTCGATATTGGCGCCCTCGAAGGGCTCGACGCGGAAGAAGTGCGTGTGGTCCGGATAGAGGAAGCCGCCTTCGTCCATGGCGATGGTGGTCGCGGCGATCTCCAGCAGGGCGTCGGTTGCGGCGTTGAAACCGCCGGTCTCGACATCCACCACCACCGGCAGGTAGCCGCGGAAACGCGCGGCCATCGGGTGGCGCGGGCCGGACGGCAGGCTGCCGTCGAGTTCGTCGTCGAAATGTTCCTCGCTCATGCCTGGTCCTCCTGCAGGCGCCAGCGCAGCTTCTCGCCGGCGCGCAGGGGGATCACGACCTGCTCGCCCAGCGGCAACTCGGTCGGACCGACCCAGTCCTCGCGGACCAGGGTGATATGGTCGGTATTGCGCGGCAGGCCGTAGAAGTCCGGGCCATGGCAGCTGGCGAAGCCTTCCAGCTTGTCCAGCGCGTTGCGCTGCTCGAAGGCTTCGGCGTACAGCTCGATGGCAGCATGCGCGGTATAGCAGCCGGCGCAGCCGCAGGCGGCTTCCTTGGCGTGCTTGGCGTGCGGTGCCGAGTCGGTGCCGAGGAAGAACTTCGGATTGCCGCTGGTGGCGGCATCCAGCAGGGCATCCTGATGGGTGTTGCGCTTGAGGATCGGCAGGCAGTAGAAGTGCGGGCGAATGCCGCCGACCAGCATGTGGTTGCGGTTGTACAGCAGGTGGTGGGCGGTGATGGTGGCGCCGACGTTGGCGGGCGCGGCCTTGACGAAGGCAGCGGCGTCGCCGGTGGTGATGTGTTCGAACACCACCTTCAGGGTCGGGAAGCGCTCGACCACGCGGGTCAGGTGCTCATCGATGAAGCGCTTTTCGCGGTCGAACACGTCGACTTCGGCGCGAGTCACCTCGCCATGCACCAGCAGCGGCAGGCCGACCTCGGCCATGGCTTCCAGCACAGGGAAGATGTTGTCGATGCTGGTCACGCCGGAGTCGGAGTTGGTGGTGGCGCCGGCCGGGTAGAGCTTGGCGGCATGCACGAAGCCGCTGGCCTTGGCCGCACGCACATCGTCGGTCGAGGTCTTGTCGGTGAGGTAGAGCACCATCAGCGGCTCGAAGCGGCTGCCGGCCGGGCGAGCAGCCAGGATGCGGGCACGATAGGCATCGGCCTCTTCGGCGGTACGCACCGGCGGCACCAGGTTGGGCATGATGATGGCGCGGGCGAAGGTCCGCGCGACGTCGCGGACGGTGTGCTGCAGGACGGCGCCATCTCGCAGGTGGATATGCCAGTCGTCTGGGCGCAGCAGGGTAAGGCGGTCGGACATGGGAGTTCCCGGCAGGTGAAACGTGGGGCGAATGCTACCAGTTTTGCCAGTGGCCCTGCTGTCGTTTCGTTGTGCCTATCAAGTTTGTTCCGGCGCCGCCGATATGGGCTGTGATAGCCGTTTCTCCCGACGGAGCCGACTTTGCGCCGATCCCCTGCCTTCCTGTTCAGCCTGCTCGCCTGCCTGCCCTGGTGCATGCCGGCCGCGGCCATCACTTTCCAGACGCGCATGGAGAAAGTGGAGTGGAAGGTTGAGGGCGATCAGTTCGAGTGTCGTCTGAGTCAACCCATCGCCGATTTCGGCAGCGGTGAGTTCGTGCGCCGCGCCGGCGAGCAGGCGACTTTCCGGCTCACAGTGCGCGAGCGCTGGCTGGGATCCGGATCGGCGACCCTGCTGGCGGCAGCGGCGCCCTGGCAGCCGGGTCGCGGTGACATCAACCTGGGGGCGTTGGCGGTTGGCAGCGGCCAGGTACCGTTCAACAGCAACCAGGAGCAGGCCGGGCGCCTGCTTTCCGGCCTGATGGAGGGGCGCAGTCCGCTGGTGCGTCATCGCACCCTGCATGGGGGCGACAGCCTGGAAGTGCGCCTGCTGCCGATCCGCTTCAACAAGGCTTATAACGACTACCTCAAGTGCACGGCGGGTCTGCTGCCGGTGAATTTCGACCAGATCCGCCAGACTCAGCTGGGCTTTCCGAACGGCACGCAGCTGGAGCCGCTGGCCCAGGCCAAGCTCGACATCATTCTCGATTTCATCAAGGCCGACCCCAGCGTCAATCGCTTCCAGCTAGACGGCCACTCCGACAGCAGTGGCAATCGTCTGACCAATCGCGATAACTCCAGGCGGCGCGCCCTGGCGGTGGAGGAGTACCTGAGGTCCAGAGGGATTCCTGCCGAGCAGATCGTCGTGCGCTTCCATGGCGAACGCTATCCCTTGGTGAAAAACAGCAGTGAGGCCAACCGCGCGCAGAACCGCCGCGTAACCCTGACGCTGTCACGCGAGCCAGTCGTGACGCCTGAGCCGGCCCCCGCCGCAGCTCCCGCTGCGCCTGCGCCCGAAGCTGCACCGGCCGCCAGTGAGCCTGCTCCCACGGCGGCCCCGGCGGCGAAATCCTGACGTCGCGCCGGCAAATAAAACTGTCGCTTTGTCGCTAGAGTCTGTCGCGCCCCTGTAAATCATTCCACACGGCCGGTAGAATCCCCGGTTTTCCGTACAACCCGTGGAGTTGATTGGCATGGCGGACGTTAAGAAGGTAGTTCTGGCCTATTCCGGTGGCCTGGATACCTCGGTGATCCTCAAGTGGCTGCAAGACACCTATAACTGCGAAGTGGTGACCTTCACCGCCGACCTCGGCCAGGGCGAAGAGGTCGAGCCGGCCCGTGCCAAGGCCCAGGCCATGGGCGTCAAGGAAATCTACATCGACGACCTGCGCGAAGAATTCGTCCGCGACTTCGTCTACCCGATGTTCCGCGCCAACACCATCTACGAAGGCGAGTACCTGCTGGGTACCTCCATCGCTCGCCCGCTGATCGCCAAGCGCCTGATCGAGATCGCCAACGAGACCGGCGCCGACGCCATCTCCCACGGCGCCACCGGCAAGGGCAACGACCAGGTGCGTTTCGAGCTGGGCGCCTATGCGCTGAAGCCGGGTGTCAAGGTGATCGCTCCCTGGCGCGAGTGGGACCTGTTGTCCCGCGAGAAGCTGATGGACTACGCCGAGAAGCATGCCATCCCGATCGAGCGCCACGGCAAGAAGAAGTCGCCGTACTCCATGGACGCCAACCTGCTGCACATCTCCTATGAAGGTGGCGTGCTGGAAGACACCTGGACCGAGCACGAAGAAGACATGTGGAAGTGGACCGTCTCCCCGGAGAAGGCCCCGGACGTCCCGACCTACATCGAGCTGACCTACCGCAAGGGTGACATCGTCGCCATTGACGGTAAGGAAATGACCCCGGCCCAGGTGCTCGCTGAGCTGAACCGCATCGGCGGTGCCAACGGTATCGGTCGCCTCGACATCGTCGAGAACCGCTACGTCGGCATGAAGTCGCGCGGCTGCTACGAGACCCCCGGCGGCACCATCATGCTGCGCGCCCACCGCGCCATCGAGTCGATCACCCTGGACCGCGAAGTGGCCCACCTGAAAGACGAGCTGATGCCCAAGTACGCCAGCCTGATCTACACCGGCTACTGGTGGAGCCCGGAGCGTCTTATGCTGCAGCAGATGATCGACGCCTCGCAGACCAACGTGAACGGTGTGGTGCGCCTGAAACTGTACAAGGGCAACGTCATCGTGGTTGGCCGCAAGTCCGACGACTCGCTGTTCGATGCCAACATCGCGACCTTCGAGGAAGATGGCGGCGCCTACAACCAGGCGGACGCGGCCGGCTTCATCAAGCTCAACGCGCTGCGCATGCGCATCGCCGCCGGCAAGGGCCGCAAGCTGTTCTGATAAGCTGAACACCCGTGCCAGACGAACCCCGGCCACGAGCCGGGGTTCTGTTTTTTACGAAGAGGAAAACCTGATGAGACTGCTGCATACCATGCTGCGCGTCGGCGACATGGACCGCTCCATCGCCTTCTACACCGAAGTGCTGGGCATGACCCTGCTGCGTCGCAAGGACTACCCGGACGGCCAGTTCACCCTGGCGTTCGTCGGCTACGGCAACGAGGCCGAGAACAGCGTGATCGAGCTGACCTACAACTGGGGCGTGGATCAGTACGAGCTGGGCACCGGCTACGGTCACATCGCCCTGGAAGTGGAAGACGTCTACAAGGCCTGCGAGGACATCCGCTCCCGTGGCGGCAAGATCACCCGCGAGCCAGGCCCGATGAAGCATGGCAGCAGCATCCTGGCCTTTGTCGAGGATCCGGACGGTTACAAGATCGAGCTGCTGTCGCCCTCGCGCAACGACTGAGGCCGCGCTGCAACGAAAAAGCCCCGCATCGCGGGGCTTTTTTCTGTTCGGCGTTCAGAGGTCGAAGTCGTAGTCGCTCAGCTGTTTCTTGAGGCGACGTTCCTCGAGCAGGTTGTCGATGATGCGGCGCTTGGTCAGGTTGGTCTTGGCGACTTCCACGGTGCGCTCGCCGGCGTCTTCAACTTCCTCGACGACGAAATCATCTTCGAGTTCGAGTTCTTCTTTGTCAGTGCTCATAAGGGGCCACTCCAGCGTTCGGAATGCTGATGGCGCACCTTATAACCACAAAGCTGGAGCCGGTAAAAAAGATTTTTTCAATCGGAGCCATGTGGGATTCAAAGGCTCGTCAATCGTCTGAAGTCTTGCCCTTGTATTCGCACAGATCCTCGATGCGACAGGCGCCACAGCGCGGTTTGCGTGCCTGGCAGACGTAGCGGCCGTGCAGGATGAGCCAGTGGTGGGCGTCCAGCAGGAACTCCTTGGGCACGAACTTGAGCAGTTTCTTCTCCACCTCCAGCACGTTCTTGCCGGGCGCGATGCCGGTGCGGTTGCTGACCCGGAAGATGTGCGTGTCGACCGCCATGGCCGGCTGGCGAAACGCGGTGTTGAGCACCACGTTGGCGGTCTTGCGGCCGACCCCTGGCAGCGCCTCGAGGTCTTCGCGGTTGTCTGGCACCACACTGCCATGCTTCTCGATCAGCAGGCGGCAGGCCTCGATGACGTTCTTCGCCTTGCTGTTGTACAAGCCAATGGTCTTGATGTACTCGGACAGGCCCTCGACGCCCAGGGCGTAGATCGCCTCCGGGGTGTTGGCCACCGGAAACAGCTTGGCCGTGGCCTTGTTGACGCTGACATCGGTGGCCTGGGCAGACAGTGTCACCGCCACCAGCAGCTCGAAGGGCGTGCTGTAGGCCAGTTCGGTCTTGGGCTCGGGGTTGTCTTCGTGCAGGCGGCGGAAGATCTCAAAGCGCTTGGCGGCGTTCATCGGGCGTCGTCTTGGTTGAGGTGGCAGAGCAGGGCGAATAGCAGGCCAAGCAGGATAAAGCCACCGGCGCTGTGCGTCAGCAGGGGTAGGCTGGCATTCCAGTGCCAGCCCGTGGCGGCCGGGCCGAGCAGCCAGTTGGCGTGGGCGAACAGGCTGCCGTGGCCGAGGACCTCGCGCAGCACACCCATTGCCAGGGCGGTCAGGGCGAACAGCAGGCCTGTCTGGGCAGCACGCTCGATATTGGTGTCGTCGTCGAGTGCCTGGGCCAGGCATGGCAGCGCCAATAATGGCAGGAACAGTGCGAGCGCGTTGGCCAGCTCGGTGCTGAACAGCTGCAGTGCCAGCTCGGCGCAGCTGGCCAGCGTGGCGCCAATCAGCAGCGCGGCGAGCACCAGGCCGTTGCCGCTGAGACGAGCGCGCAGTGGCGCCAGCAACAGGGCACACAGCGGGATCAGCAACAGGCCGGCCAGGCCAATGCCGAGTGCCTTGATCAGCAGGTCGGTACAGCCGATCAGCGGCGCCAGGGTAAGCAGCTGCAGGCCGCGCTTCATGGTTGCGCCTCCAGCAGTTGCTCGCGTTCGGCATCGAAAAAGCGCAGGGCGCGCTGCAATGCATCCGTCACTGCGCGGGAAGTGACGGTGGCGCCGGCGATCTGGTCGATGCGCCCGCCGTCCACGCGCAGGCGCCAGTCTGCACCCAGGCTCTTGCCATCGAGGCTGCGCAGCCAGCTGACCCGCGCGGGTGCCGACAGGTCGGCCAGGCCCGGCGTCTCCTGCTGCTGCAGTACCTTGCTGGCGAGCAGGCGGCCATCCGCGGTGACGGCCACCAGCAACTGGATCGGCCCTTCATAGCCGCGAGCTGACACTGGCAGCAGCACGGCGCTGGGCCTGCCGTTCAGGCTGGCCAGGTAACCCTGTTCGGCGCGGCCATTGCCCAGTAGGCCGCCAGCCGGCAGGGCGATGGGCTGCTGCAGCGGGCGGTTGTCGTAGCTGCCGGCGGGCAGCAGGTCGAGCAGGGCGCGTTCGGCGGCGGCCTGGCGCTGCTGCTCGATGCGCGGTGCGGCGAAATGCTGGAGCAGGGCGAGCAGGCCGGCGCCGAGCAGGGCGATCAGCAGCAGGAGCAAGACGGCACGCTTCATCGCGGCGCTCCCAGGCGGTCAAGGCGGGTGACGCACAGGTTCATCAGCAGCACGGCGAAGGCCAGGCCGTCCGGGTAGCCGCCCCACGTACGGATGACGTAGGTCAGCAGGCCGACGCCGATGCCGAAGTACAGGCGGCCGCGCGGGCTGTCCGGCCCGCTGACCGGCTCGGTGACGATGAAGAAGGCGCCGAGCATGGTCGCGCCGCTGAACAGGTGCAGCAGTGGCGAGCCGTTGGAGTCCGAGCCCGAGCCGTTCCAGCACAGCAGGCTGGCGACGAACAGGGCGCCGAGCATGCCGGCCGGCGCCTGCCAGCGGATCACCCTCTGCTGCAGCAGGAACAGGCCGCCGGCGAGGAAGGCCAGGTTGACCCATTCGACGCCGCGCCCGCCGACGCCACCGAAGGCCGGGTGGCTGGCGAACAGCTCGTCGACGGTCAGGCGGTCGTTGTGGCGCAGGCTGTCGAGCACCGTTGCCTGGCTCCAGCCGTCCGGCAGGCCGGGGCCGAAACCGAAGATCTGCTGCAGCCCGGCCAGCAGGTCGTGGCCACTGCCGGGCGCCGGCCAGTGCACCATCTGCGCGGGAAAGGCGACCAGGGCGAAGGCGTAGCCGAGCATGGCCGGGTTGAATGGGTTGTTGCCGAAGCCGCCGAACAGCGCCTTGCCGAACAGGCTGGCGAAGGCGGCGCTGGCCACAGTCAGCCACCAGGGCGCATAGCTGGGCAGCGCCAGGGCCAGCAGCAGGGCGCTGATCAGGCCGCTGCCTTCGGCCAGTAACGGCTGCTGGAACAGGCTGTGCGGCTTCGGCGTCAGTGGCTGGCCGCGCAGGCGGCGGGTCAGCAGGTCACAGGCGACGCAGGTAGCGATGGCCAGCAGCAGTTGGATCAGCAGGCCCCAGCCGTTGAACCAGAGCAGTGCCAGTGCACCGGGCAGGCAGGCCAGCAGCACCCGCTGCATGCTCGGGCGCGGGTCGAAGCGCAGTTCACTGCTGCTGGTGGTCATGCAGCTGTCGCTCGGCATCCGCCAGGCGCTGGCGGGCCTGCTGCAGGGCTTGCGGGTCGACCGCTGCGGCATTGGCCGTCAGGCGCCGCTCCAGGCGCTGCAGTTCGGCGCGGGCGTAGGCGTGCTCGGTCTTCAGTTCGCGCAGCCTGAGATCCACGGGGTGCTTGTCGGTACGCACCAGCTGGGGCAGTGGCTTGCCACTGGCGTCCTCGGCGGCATGCAGGGCCTGAGCGGCAGCTTCGAGAGTGGAGCGCAGCTTTTGCACAGTCGCTTCGTCGGCGCCCTGGCGGACGGCCTTGTCCAGCTCGGCACGGCGCAGGGCGAACTGGATCTTGGCCTGCTTGAGCGCGGCGATGCCCGCAGTGGGCGCAACGGGCGCCGGCGGCGTGGCTTGATCCAGAGCTTGCTGGGCACGCTCGGCGGCCTGACGCAGCTCCTCCACCTGGCGCTGCAGCTCGGCATTGCCGCGCTGGGCCAGCTGCTTCTCGGCCTTGGCCAGCACCACCTTGGCCATGGCCGCCTCGATCTTCAGGCGCTTGTACTGGTCGTCGCTGGCCGCTGCTGGCTGTGCGACGGGGGCAGGTGGAACCACCGCTGCACGGGCGGCACGCTCGGCTTTGCGCCTGGCTTCGTCACGCGCCAGGCGGGCGAGGTGCGCCTGATGGCGGCGGCGGAACTGGTCGGCGCGCTGGCGCTGGGCCAAGGCTTCGGCGTCGGCCAGCGGCAGAATGTCGATGCAGTCGACCGGGCAGGGCGCCACGCACAGCTCGCAACCGGTGCATTCCGCGCTGATCACCGTATGCATCAGCTTGGCCGCGCCGACGATGGCGTCCACCGGGCAGGCCTGGATGCACTTGGTGCAGCCGATGCACTCGGCCTCGCGAATCAGGGCGATCTGTGGCGGTACGGCGGGCAGCTCCAGCGGCAGCTCCGGCACATCGAGCAGTTGTGCCAGTGCCTGGATGGTGGCGTCGCCGCCGGGCGGACACTTGTTGATTGCCTCGCCGTTGGCGATGCCTTCGGCGTAGGGCTTGCAGCCGGGGTGCCCGCATTTTCCGCATTGAGTCTGCGGCAGCAGGGCGTCGATGGCCTGGATGCTGATCAGTGCGCTCATGCCGCCCCCAGGCCATTGAAACCGAGGAAGGCCAGGCTCATCAGGCCCGCGGCGATCAGCAGCAGCGGTGTACCACGCAAGACGGCCGGTACATCGCACTGCTCGATGCGCCCGAGCAGGTCGCTCATCAGTTGCAGCACCAGCCAGAAGCCCAGGCCGCCGCCGATACCCAGCGCCAGCGCGGCAGAGAAGCTCTCCAGCGACCGGGCCAGAACGGCGGCGCCCAGGCCATTACCCAGCAGCAATGGCCATAGCTGGGGCTGGGCCAGGTCGGGGCGCCAGCGTGCCAGCAGGGTCAGGGCCGACCCGCCGAGCACGGCCAGCAGCGGTATGCACAGCAACAGGTGCAGGTAGGCCAGGTCGACCGCCTGCAGCAGTTGCTGCAATACCCAGGCGCCAGGTGCGGCGAACAGGATCAGCAAGGCGACGGCCGGCCCCAGCGCCTGCGCGCGGGTGTGGCGCAGGGCATCGGCGGCCAGCGGCAGGCCGAGGATCAGATTGCTGACCAGCGCTGCGCCGATCAGGGCGAGGAGGAAGTCGGTCATGCGCGTGGCTGAGCGATCACAAAAAAGGTTGCCTATTATCCCGGCGCAGGCAGGGCGCTACAACCGCAGGGTCTCTCAGTAGACCATGCAGGCCGCGTTGATCAGGCCGACGCTCAGGGCCAGGCCGCCGAGAAACACGCCGTGCGCCAATTCGCCTTCGGCGATACCTTGTTTCAGCTCGGGCAGCAGGCGGGCGGCCACTCCGTAGACCAAGGCCTGAACCAGCAGGGCGATGAAGCCCCAGATCAGCATGTCCTGCACGCTCACGCTGTGTGCGATGCTGCTTGCCAGCGGGAGCGCGAAGCCCAATACCGCGCCCAGCAAAGCTACTGCGGCGGCGAGGTTACCCTGGCGGATAAGCCGCAACTCGGCATAGGGCGTCAGGTGCAGGTAGAGGCTGATGAACAGGCTGAAAAGGCCCAGCGCGGTAGCGAAGTAGAGCAGGAAGTTGGGCAGGTTGTGCAGGATGGCCATGGCGATCACTCGATGAAGTAGTGGGGGAGGAAGCGGCTGCTGTCGCGGGTGATGGGGGTGGCGTCCTCGCGGATACCAAGCCCCGCGGCCTGGTCCCCCACCATCCAGCAACCCAGCACCGTGTAGCTGTCGCCAAATCTCGGCAGCGGTGCATAGCCTTGATAGATGCAGGCGTCGTTGGCATGAGGTCCATCGCTTTCGAGGCGCTGCCCGGCACCAATGATCTGGATGTTCTGTCCCTCGCGCGCATACAGCGGTTTGCGCACGTAGGGCTCAGGCAGGTCGGCGGCAAAGCTTGCGGGTAACAGGTTGGGGTGGCCCGGGTTGCGCTCCCAGAGGATTGGCAGCATGGCTTTACTCGACATCAGCAGCTTCCAGGCCGGCTCCTGAAAGAGTATGCCGCTCTCGGCGATGTGAGCGCCGAACTCGTCCTGGAGCAGCCATTCCCATGGATACAGCTTGAAGCAGTGCTCAATGACGTGTGCATGCTGATCCACGAAGGCGCGCCGCTGCGTGTCGTAGCCGATAGCCTCGATGGGGAGGTAGTGCGTTGCAAGCCCCGCCTGGTGCGCCACATCCAGAAGGTAGAGAACGTTGCCGGTGTCCTCCTCGTGGCCTTCGATGGCGGCGAAATGTACCCGCCCTTTGCCAATCTGGCGCCACCGCTCGATCAGCTTCTCATGCAGCGAGTTGAACTGATCGGCAGCGGGTAGCACATCGCGCAGCCAGTACCACTGCACCACGCTGGCTTCCAGCAGTCCGGTGGGGGTGTCGGCGTTGTATTCCAGCAGCTTCGGCTGTCCCTGGCCGCTCCAGGAGAAATCGAAGCGGCCATACAGTGCCGGTTCGCGTCGAGCCCAGGCCTCGGTGATCAGCGCTTCAGCAGCCGGAGGCAGTGCGAACGGGGCGAAATGACGCGTTTCGATCACCCATTCCACGGCCTCCATGTACAGCTGATGCAGTTCCTCTGCCGCGGTTTCGAGCGTTTCGACCTGGGTCAACGTCAACTCGTAGGCGGCGGACTCATCCCAGTAAGTGCCGTCGATGCTGTGAAAGGTGAAGCCCAGGTCTTCGCACTGCTGGCGCCAGTGCGGGCGGGGCAAAAAATCGATTCTGCGCATCAGCCGCCTGCCGAAAAGCGGGCGCCGCTGAAACCGAAGCCACTGCGTTTGATGGTCTCGCGAGCGGCCACCTTGCGCGGCTCAAGTGTGCGCGGGCGAGCGCCGGACTCGTAGCTGGGACCGTAGTAGCGATAGCCTGAGCCACCAGTGCTTTCCTCCTGGCAGTAGCCTGAGTAACGCCCCCAGTCGGCTTCACACTCCGCCCGGGTACGGTACTGGTCCCGATAGACGGTGCCATGGTGTAGGGCGGCCAGCAGCACCCCGCCAGAAATGACGCAGGTGGTGACGAGTTCAGACTTCTTCATCCAGTGTCTCGTTTCGAGTGGCATGGGGAGCGGCACGGCAGGCGGCCGGGCGCAACAGCTGAGCGGAGGGGCGCGGGGCGACGAGCCGGCTGTCACCGGCGCGTGCTCGCGCCGCAGGACTGCCCGCCGGAGATACAGGCCAGCACCTGGATAGTTGGCCAGGGGCGACCGCGATCTCCACCGGACTCAGGTGTCCCGGTGCTATCGGCCAGTGCGCGATGCGGGTGCGTGTGGTGTGCCGCTCTGCGCAGTCGGCATGCGAGGCCGACTGCGGTGCAGCCATCCGTGGTGTCATTGCAGCGTCCGTGCTGGTGGAGATGATTACTTGACGCGCTGACCCGGCTTGGCGCCGCTGTCCGGGCTGAGCAGGTAGATTTCCTCACCGCCGGGGCCGGCGGCCAGGACCATGCCTTCGCTGACGCCGAACTTCATCTTGCGCGGGGCCAGGTTGGCCACGTACAGGGTCAGGCGGCCTTCCAGCTTGCTCGGGTCCGGGTAGGCGGACTTGATGCCGGAGAACACGTTGCGCTTCTCGTCTCCGATATCCAGCGACAGGCGCAGCAGCTTGTCGGCGCCCTCGACGAACTCGCACTTCTCGATCAGGGCGATACGCAGGTCCACGGCGGCGAAGGCGTCGAAGTTGATCTCGGCGGCCAGCGGGTCCTTGGTCAGTTCGCCATTGCCCTGCGGCTTGCTGGCTTCGGCGGCGAGGTCTTCCTTGGAGGCTTCGGTCATGGCGTCGATCTTCGCGGGTTCGATACGGGTCAGCAGCGGGTTGAACGGGTTCAGCTGATGGTTGGCCAGCGGGGTGGCCAGATCATGCCAGGTCAGCGGGGCGACGTTGAGGAAGGCCTCGGCGTCGGCCGCCAGCTTGGGCAGCACGGGTTTGAGCAGGATCACCAGCTGGCGGAACAGGTTGACGCCCAGGGCGCAGATTTCCTGCACCTCGGCCTGCTTGCCCTCGACCTTGTTCAGTGCCCAGGGCGCCTTGTCGGCGATCCAGGCGTTGGCGCGATCGGCCAGGGCCATGATCTCGCGCATGGCGCGGGCGAAGTCGCGCGCCTCGTAGGCTTCGGCGATGCTCGGCGCGGCGGCCTGGAAGGCGGCCCACAGCTCCGGCTCGGGGTTGGCGTCTACGAGAACCCCATTGTTGCCCTTATGGATAAAGCCGGCGCAGCGGCTGGCGATGTTGACCACCTTGCCGACCAGGTCGGAGTTGACCTTCTGCACGAAGTCTTCGAGGTTGAGGTCGAGGTCGTCGACACCACGGCCCAGCTTGGACGCGTAGTAGTAGCGCAGGTATTCCGGGTTCAGGTGGTCCAGGTAGGTGCGCGCCTTGATAAAGGTACCACGCGACTTGGACATCTTCTGGCCGTTGACCGTCAGGTAGCCGTGCACGTTGACCGCGGTGGGCTTGCGGTAGCCGGCGCCTTCGAGCATGGCCGGCCAGAACAGGGCGTGGAAGTTGACGATGTCCTTGCCGATGAAGTGGTACAGCTCGGCGGTGGAGTCCTTGCCCCAGAAGGCGTCGAAGTCCAGTTCCGGGCGCTTGGAGCACAGATTTTTAAAGCTGGCCATGTAGCCGATCGGCGCGTCCAGCCAGACGTAGAAGTACTTGCCCGGCTCGTCGGGGATCTCGAAGCCGAAGTAGGGCGCGTCGCGGGAGATGTCCCACTCCTGCAGGCCGCCGTCGAGCCATTCGGCGATCTTGTTGGCCACCGCTTCCTGCAGGGCGCCGCTGCGGGTCCACTGCTTGAGCATGGCCTCGAAGTCCGGCAGCTTGAAGAAGAAGTGCTTGGACTCCCTGAGCACCGGCACGGCGCCGGAGATGGCCGAGCGCGGGTTCTTCAGTTCGGTGGGCTCGTAGGTGGCGCCGCACTTCTCGCAGTTGTCGCCGTACTGGTCCTCGGCCGCGCACTTGGGGCAGGTGCCCTTGATGAAGCGGTCAGCGAGGAACATGCCCTTCTCGGGGTCGAAGTACTGGGTCACCGCGCGGGTGGCAATATGGCCCTTGTCGCGCAGCGCCAGGTAGATCGACGCGGACAGCTCGCGGTTCTCGTCCGAGTGGGTCGAGTGGTAGTTGTCGAAGGCCACGCCGAAGTCGGCGAAGTCGGCCATGTGCTCGGCACGCACGTTGTCGATCAGCTGCTCGGGCGTGATGCCCTCCTTCTCGGCGCGCAGCATGATGGCCGAACCGTGGGCATCGTCGGCGCAGACGTACACGGCCTGGTTGCCGCGCAGCTTCTGGAAGCGCACCCACATGTCGGTCTGGATGTACTCGAGCATGTGGCCGAGGTGAATCGAGCCATTGGCGTAGGGCAGGGCGCTGGTGACGAGAATCTTGCGGGCTTCGGACATGGTGATCGGGCCATCGGGTGTTACGAGGGAAGTCGGCCACTATATAGGCGCGGAAGGTTTTTTTCATCCGCGGGGCCGGGTGTACGGAGGAAAACCGAACCGCATTTTCCTCCGGACGGAGCTTGCGGTGGAAAAGACCTGCGGTGGTTTTCCACCCTACGGTAAGATGCCCGCCTGTTTTGCTCAGCCTTTCGGAGTTGCCCCATGAGCGCCGTCACCCGCGAAGCGGTCGAAGCCCGCCTGCGTCAGTTCACCGACCCCCACCTGAACCAGGACCCGGTCTCCGCCGGCTGCCTGCGCGAAGTCGATATCCAGGGCGGCAAGGTCGCCGTGCGCCTGGAGCTGGGCTACGCCGCCGGGCTGTTCAAGAACGGCTGGGCGCAGATGCTGCAGATGGCCCTGGAAGGCCTGGATGGCGTGGAGTCGGCCAAGGTGCAGGTGGATGTGGCCATCGCCGCGCACAAGGCCCAGGAGCAGGTGCCGGCGCTGACCGGGGTGAAGAACATCATCGCCGTGGCCTCCGGCAAGGGCGGGGTGGGCAAGTCCACCACTGCCGCGAACCTGGCGCTGGCGCTGGCTCGCGAGGGCGCCCGGGTTGGCATTCTCGACGCGGATATCTACGGCCCCAGCCAGGGCATCATGTTCGGCATCCCGGAAGGGACGCGGCCCAGGGTGCGCGACCAGAAGTATTTCGTGCCGCTGGAGGCCCACGGCGTGCAGGTGATGTCCATGGCCTTCCTCACCGACGACAACACGCCGGTGGTGTGGCGCGGGCCGATGGTTTCCGGCGCGCTGCTGCAGCTGGTGACCCAGACCGCCTGGGACGACCTGGACTACCTGATCGTCGACATGCCGCCGGGCACCGGTGACATCCAGCTGACCCTGGCGCAGAAGGTGCCGGTGGCCGGCGCAGTGATCGTCACCACCCCGCAGGACCTGGCCTTGCTCGACGCCAGGAAGGGCGTGGAGATGTTCCGCAAGGTCAATATCCCGGTGCTCGGCGTGGTGGAGAACATGGCCGTGCATATCTGCAGCAATTGCGGCCATGCCGAGCACCTGTTCGGCGAGGGTGGTGGCGAGAAACTGGCGGCCCAGTACGGCGTCGACCTGCTGGCATCCTTGCCGCTGTCGATGGCCATCCGCATGCAGGCCGACGGTGGCAAGCCGACCGTGGTGGCCGATACCGAGAGCCAGATCGCCATGATCTACCAGGAGATGGCGCGCAGCGTCGGTGCGCGTATCGCTCTGGCAGGGCTGGGGGCATCGGCCATGCCGACCATCGAGATCAGCGACGACTGACGCCTCAGGGCGTCAGCAGGGTTCCGCCGTCTGTGGGGAACTGCCGCGCGCGCAGTTCCTCAAGGGTGAGCTCGCGACCGACCCATAGGTGGATTTTTCTCGCGCCGGCACAGTGACAAAGTTCATAGAGACCGCGCCGCTCCACCTGCGTCAGTCCTCCCTCCAGGTGCTCGAGCGGATGTAACACCACTTCCGGCTTGAGAAAGGTTTTCCCTGCGATCTGGCGTACGAGCAGTTGCAGGGTCTTCTCCGCAACAGCGAAGTCCGCCAGCAGTGTGCGCGGGTGGTCGAAACCGTTGAGTATCTCCACCTGTGGTTGCCCCTGCAGCTTTGCAGCAGCGTGGCCAACGGCAATGGCCTCGCGCTTGCCCTTGATGGTCTGCAGTGCCAGGACGGGCGGTTCGTCGAAGGCCATGCCGGAAGGCAGGTGCAGGCCGCTGATACTCTGTGATCTGAGCTTCAGGTAGAGCAGGGGTGTCAGGTTTCTGAACATGTGGTCATCCGTGGCGCACTGGAAAAGGCGCACAGCCTAACGATGGCTGAGCTGCCCGTCGACTCGCCCGCGCCCCTTTGCTGGATGCCCTGGTGACCGGTAAGATGCGCGATCATTTTTCAACCACTGCTTTCAGGACGCCTGCCATGAGCATCAAATCGGACAAGTGGATTCGCCGCATGGCCCAGGAACACGGGATGATCGAGCCCTTCGTCGAGCGCCAGATCCGTGGTGCCGACGACAGCCGGGTGATCTCCTACGGCGTCTCCAGCTATGGCTACGACGTGCGCTGCGCTGCCGAATTCAAGGTGTTCACCAACATCCACTCGGCGGTGGTCGACCCGAAGAACTTCGACGAGAAAAGCTTCGTCGACATCAACAGCGACGTCTGCATCATTCCGCCGAACTCCTTTGCCCTGGCCCGTACCGTCGAGTACTTCCGTATCCCGCGTGACGTGCTGACCATCTGCCTGGGCAAGAGCACCTACGCGCGCTGCGGCATCATCGTCAACGTCACCCCGCTGGAGCCGGAGTGGGAAGGTCACGTGACGCTGGAGTTCTCCAATACCACCAACCTGCCGGCGAAGATCTACGCCAACGAGGGCGTGGCGCAGATGCTGTTCCTGCAGTCCGACGAGGCCTGTGAAGTGTCCTACGCCGACCGTGGCGGCAAGTACCAGGGCCAGACGGGTGTGACTCTGCCCAAGGCCTGATGGCGTCGGGACAGAAAAAAGCCGGGCAATCGCCCGGCTTTTTCGTTGCTTGCCTCAGGGCGCCAGTGGCAGCTCGCGCTTGTGCCGGGTGTTGTCATAGGTGCGCACGATGGTGGCGTAGGCGGCCTCGCTGACCGGCTGACCATGCAGGAAGGCGTCGATCTCGGCGTAGGTCACGCCGTGAGCCTCCTCGTCCGGCTTGCCGGGGCGCAGCTCTTCCAGGTCGGCGGTTGGCGTTTTCATTACCAGGTGCTGCGGCGCCCCCAGATACTGGGCGATGGCACGCACCTGGCCCTTGACCAGACCGGACAGCGGGGCGAGGTCGCAGGCACCGTCGCCGAACTTGGTGAAGAAGCCCATCACTGCCTCAGCGGCGTGGTCGGTGCCGATTACCAGGCCGTTGTTGGCGTTGGCGATGGCGAACTGGGCGACCATGCGGATGCGTGCCTTGATATTGCCGTTGACGAAGTCGCGACGGGCTTCGCTTAGCTTCTGCAGGTGCGCGACCTGCTCGCCCAGGCCGCGCACGCTGGCGGCGATGTTGACCGTGTCGTTTTCGTCGGCGCGGATGAATTTCAGCGAGTCCTGGGCGTCGTGCTCGTCGTGCTGGGTGTCATGCGGCAGGCGTACGGCGATAAAGCGATAGCCCGAATCACCGGTCTCGGCACGCAGCTCCTCGACCGACAGCTGGGCCAGGCGCCCGGCGGTGGTGGAGTCGACGCCGCCGCTGATGCCCAGCACCAGGACTTTGAGGCCGGAGTTCTTCAGGCAGTTCTTGATGAAGCGCTTGCGCCGCTCGACTTCCGCCACCAGGGCGGCTTCGTCGGCAAAGGGCGGCACGACGTCGAGTGCGGCGGCGATTTCGGCTTGGCGGTTGCTCATGGCGGGGTCCTCAGACACGGAAAACATGTTTCAGGTAGCTGACGAAGTTCTCGTCGCGGCACTGGGTCTTGCCCGGTGCGTCGGAAATCTTGGCCACCGGCTGGCCGTTGCAGGCCGTCATCTTGATCACGATGTTCATCGGCTCGACGCCCGGTATATCGCAGGTCAGCTTGGTGCCAATGCCGAAGCTTACGTGGATACGCCCGCAAAGTGCACGGTAGAGCTGCAGCGACTTCTCGAAATCGAGGCCGTCGGAGAACACCAGGGTCTTGCTCATGGGGTCGATGCCGAGCTTCTCGTAGTGGGCAATAGCCTTCTCCGCCCACTGCAGCGGATCGCCGGAGTCATGGCGCAGGCCGTCGAACAGCTTGGCGAAGTACAGATCGAAGTCGCGCAGGAAGGCATCCATGGTGATGCAGTCGGTCAGGGCGATGCCGAGCAGGCCGCGGTATTCGCGCACCCAGCAGTCCAGCGCGGCGATCTGGCTGTCGATCAGGCGCGGGCCGAGCTGCTGGTGGGCCATCAGCCATTCGTGGGCCATGGTACCTATCGGCTTGAGGTCCAGCTCGCGCGCCAGGTGCACGTTGCTGGTGCCGACGAAGCGCCCGGGGAAGTCGCGCTTCATGATCTTCACCATTTGCTCCTGCACGCGGAAGGAGAAGCGCCGGCGGGTGCCGAAGTCGGCCACCTGGAAGCCTTGCAGCTCGCTGTCCGAAGCCTCGGCCCTGAGCCAGTCGAGTTTCTGGTACAGGCGCTCGCTGGCCTGCTCCAGCAGCACTTCGCGGTAGCGATAGCGGTTGCGCACCTCGCTGATGATCGCCAGCAGCGGGATCTCGTAGAGAATCACATGCAGCCAGGGACCGCGCAGGCGGATGCACAGCTGGCCATCCTCGATGCCGGTCTGCACGTGACGCGGGTTGAAGCGGAACAGGCCGAGGAAGCGTATGAAGTCCGGCTTCATGAACGGGATGCGCTCGAGGAAGGCGAGCTGGTCGGCGGTCACCTCCAGTTCGGCCAGGCGTTCGATCTGGTAGCGGATCTCGGCCAGGTAGGGCGTCAGGTCCTCGGCGTTGCGGCAGCGGAACTCCCATTCCACCTCGGCATTGGGGTAGTTGTGCAGCACCGCCTGCATCATCGTCAGCTTGTAGAAATCGGTGTCGAGCAGGTTCTGCACGATGCGCTCGGCGAATACGCTCTCGGTCATCTCAGTTGTCTCCATCCATGTTCAGCGCGGCATCCAGCTCATCCAGGCTGGCGTGCAGGGCGATGCCGGCGGCGCGCATCTCGGCGCAGGCGCTGTTGGCGGTATCGTCGGCAATGGCCCGGCAGGCCGGCAGATAGACATCCACCGTGAAGCCGGCGCGGCGCAGTTGCAGGGCGGTGGTCTTCACGCAGTAATCCAGGGCCAGGCCGCCGACCAGCACGCGGTTCACGTCATTGTGCCGGAGAAACTCGATGACGCCCGTGCTGCGCTTCTCGGCCAGGTCGTGGTAGCAGGCGCCGTAGGGGTGCAGGTCCGGCTCCACGCCTTTCCACACGAAGTAGTCGTAGTCCAGCGGCGCGGGCAGCTCGTCGAGCAGCTCGAAGCCCGGCGTGCCCGGCACGCAGTGGCTGACCCAGGACAGGTCGGCATTGGCCAGCGGCAGCGGCTTGAGCATCTCCGCATGGCTCGGCGCCACCCAGGCGGCTTGCGGGCTGTGCGCATCCTTGCTGCCCAGGCGCAGGCTGGCACGCGCGGCCAGCTGGTTGAGGGCTGGCGCGATGGTATCGCCGCCGGGAACCGGCAGCTCGTCCGGGCACAGCGGGGTGAAGCCCTTTTGCGCATCGACGTCGAAGCTGGCGATTTTCATCTTGGCATTCCTCGTTGCCCTGGAGATGGCAACATATTCCATCTGATGAAATAAGTTGGCAAGCGGTTTTCTCTGTCGGGGGTGAAATTCTGTGAGTTACTCGTCAAGATGGAATAAGTCTGAAGATTCTCAGGAGAAGGCATGAGTACTGCCGAAGTGCTGGCCGGGGTGGATATCGTGGCGTTGCGCCTGGGCGCGGAGGGCGAGCTGCAATTGCTGCTGATCCGCCGCGCCCAGGCGCCGTTCGCGGAGCAATGGGCATTGCCCGGCGTGCTGGTCAATGGTCGCTGCGCCGATACCAGCCTCGACGCTGCCGCCGCGCGCGCGCTGCAGGACAAGGCGCGCATCGCCCCGGCGCACCTGGAGCAGGTGGCCACTGTCGGCAACGCGGTCCGTGACCCGCGTGGCTGGTCGCTGTCGACCCTCTATCTGGCCCTGCTGGCGCCGGATGTCGAACTGCAGGGTGCTGATCTGCGCTTCGTCGCCCTGGGCGAGGTGCTGGAGGGCCGCCTGGCGCTGCCGTTCGACCATGCGCAACTGGTGTCCCTGGCGGCAGAGCGGCTTGCCGGCAAGGCACTGTACACCGCGCTGCCGCTGTACCTGCTGGCGCCGCGCTTTACCGTCACCGAGGCGCTAACCGCGTTCCAGGCCTGCCTCGGCCAGCCGGTGCAGCACACCACCCTGCGTGGGCGGCTGGAAAAGATGAAGCAGCAGGGCTGGGTGGTGGACAGTGGGCAGAAGAACCAACCGCGGATGGGGCGGCCGCAGGTTCTGCTGGAGCACCATCCGCAGGCCGATGGCATCTTCATCTTCGATCGCAGCGTGCTGGCCTGACGGCGCGAGGTCCGTCCTGTCAACGGGCTGGTGTGGTGCTGGGCGGTCGGAAAGTTCCCGGGTCCGGAGTTTTCCGTAAAAAATCCGGAGTTTTCTGCAAGAAGCCGTCATCCCCCTGTCACTAGAGTCCTGCATCCCTTCGCCGGAGTTGCGCGCTTGCGCGCTCAGGGTGCTGGGCTAAACCCAATGCAGAGGTCGCCAGTGGCGGCCCGCGGCCGTTTCCGGGAGGGGAGCGGCGTGATGAGGCGCCGGCGGCGGGCGTCAGTCTTCATAACCCGGGCCGCATGGCCTGGGTACTCAAGCGCTCGTCACGAGCGGGCGCGTTTGCCAACCCTGTCGCGGTCAACCCCGCGGCCATAACAACAAGCGAGAGGGCATCCTCCCATGACAGCCAGTACCCCCATGCTGATCACCTTCGTGGTGTATATCGCCGCGATGGTCCTGATCGGCCTTATCGCCTACCTGCGTACCAAGAACCTGTCCGACTACATTCTCGGCGGCCGTAGCATCGGCAGCTTCGTCACCGCGCTGTCCGCCGGTGCCTCCGACATGAGTGGCTGGCTGCTGATGGGCCTGCCGGGCGCCATCTTCGTCGCCGGTATCTCCGAGAGCTGGATCGCCATTGGCCTGGTCGTCGGTGCCTACCTCAACTGGCTATTCGTCGCCGGCCGTCTGCGCGTGCAGACCGAGCACAACGGCAATGCCCTGACCCTGCCGGACTACTTCACCAACCGTTTCGAGGACAACAGCCGCATCCTGCGCATCTTCTCGGCGCTGGTGATCCTGGTGTTCTTCACCATCTACTGTGCCTCTGGCGTGGTTGCCGGTGCCCGCCTGTTCGAAAGCACCTTCGGCATGAGCTACGAGACCGCCCTGTGGGCCGGCGCCGCCGCCACCATCGCCTACACCTTCATCGGTGGCTTCCTGGCGGTGAGCTGGACCGACACCGTGCAGGCCACCCTGATGATCTTCGCCCTGATCCTCACTCCGGTGATGGTGATGATCGCCACCGGCGGCATGGACACCACCTTCGCGGCCATCGAGCTGAAGGACGCCACCAACTTCGACATGCTCAAGGGCGCCACCTTCGTCGGCGTGATCTCGCTGATGGCCTGGGGCCTGGGCTACTTCGGTCAGCCGCACATCCTGGCGCGCTTCATGGCTGCTGATTCGGTCAAGTCGATCCCGGCTGCCCGTCGCATCTCCATGACCTGGATGATCCTCTGCCTGGGCGGCGCCGTGGCCGTCGGCTTCTTCGGTATCGCCTACTTCCAGGCCAACCCGGCACTGGCCGGCCCGGTCAGCGAGAACCCGGAGCGCGTGTTCATCGAATTGTCGAAGATCCTGTTCAACCCCTGGATCGCCGGCATCCTGCTGTCCGCCATCCTGGCTGCGGTGATGTCCACTCTGAGCTGCCAGCTGCTGGTCTGCTCCAGCGCCCTGACCGAGGACTTCTACAAGGCCTTCCTGCGCAAGGGCGCCAGTCAGAATGAGCTGGTCTGGGTGGGGCGCGCCATGGTGCTGCTGGTCGCGGTGATCGCCATCCTGCTGGCTTCCAACCCGGAAAACCGCGTACTGGGCCTGGTGTCCTACGCCTGGGCCGGCTTCGGTGCCGCCTTCGGCCCGGTGGTGATCCTCTCCGTACTGTGGAAGGGCATGACCCGCAACGGCGCGCTGGCCGGCATGATCGTCGGTGCCGTGACCGTGGTGGTGTGGAAGAACTGGATCGGTCTGGGCCTGTACGAGATCATCCCGGGCTTCATCCTCGCCACCCTCGCCATCGTCATCTTCAGCCGCATCGGCAATGGCCCGTCCAGCGCCATGCACAAGCGTTTCGACGAAGCCGAGCAGGAATACCAGGACGCCCACATCTAAGGGCAGCTACCCCCCGCGCGGCTGGCCGGTCGTCCAGCCGCGCGTTCAGCCCCGCAGTGCCCACTCCCTCATCGGGTACCGCCGGGCACCACGCACGACCCGTTAGTGCTTTGCGGCCCACACCTGTTGGTGATGGGCCGTTTTTTTGCCCGCGATTGCCATGCGCCTGACATAGAATGCGGCGCCCCAGCCGCCAGCCACGAACATCATGACACTTTCCGCCATCGCTACCCTGCAGCAGCACCTGAGCGTCGCCTTCGGCGACCTGCCGCATGAGGCCCGCCGCCTGTTGCATGGGCGTGGCCGGCAGTGGCCGGGGCTGGAGCAGCTCACCGTCGACTGGCTGCAGGGTGTATTGCTGGTGTCGCTGTTCCGCGAGCCCGGCGAGGAGTCGTTGGCCGAGCTGCGCAGTGTGTTGCTGGCGCTGACCCGTGAGCCGGTCTGGCAGCGCAGTGGCGCGGGTCACCTGCTCCTGCAGCACCGCTATCTGCCCGACAGCACGACCGAGTTCCTGTGGGGGGAGCGCATCGACGGCGGCGAGATCGTCGAGGACGGCCTGCGCTATCGGCTGGATTTCGCACGCAAGCAGAACAGCGGCCTGTTCCTCGACATGCGCCTGGGGCGTCGCTGGGTGCGCGAGCGTGCGGCCGGGCTGCGAGTGCTCAACCTGTTTGCCTACACCTGTGGATTTTCCGTGGCGGCCATCGCCGGGGGCGCCGCGCGGGTGGTCAATCTGGACATGTCGCGCCCGGCGCTGAGCCGCGGGCGGGACAACCATCGGCTCAACGGCCACGACTTGGCACGGGTGAGCTTTCTGGCGCACGACCTGTTCAACTCCTGGGGCAAGCTCCGGCGCGAGGGGCCTTTCGATCTGATCATCGTCGACCCGCCGAGTTTTCAGAAAGGCAGCTTCGTGCTGCCACGCGACTACGCCAGGATCATGCGCCGGCTTCCGGAGTTACTGGCGCCGACGGGGCAGGTGCTGGCCTGCTGCAATGATCCGGCCATCACGCCGGCTTTTCTGGTCGCCGAGATGGCGCGTGAAGCGCCACGGCTGCAGTTCATCGAGCGCCTGGCCAACCCGCCGGAGTTCATCGAGACGGACCTGGACGCGGGGCTCAAGGTCCTGCGATTTGCCGCTCAGGAAGCGACAGGTGACAGCCAGGAGGGGCGCTGACGATCGCGCTGGTAGGTGGTGGACGCCAGCACCTGTACCACGAAGTCTTCCAGGCGTTGCGGCGAGAGCCCACTGAGCACTTCACTCTGCAGCAGAATCTGCACGGGCGAGGGTACCTGGTGGGTCAGGGTGGCGATTTCTTCCACGGCATTGAAGCCGCCACGACCGCCCTGCGTGCAGATGACCGAAATGCGCTTGGATGACAGGTCATGGTCGCTCAGGAAGCTGCGCAGCGGCGCCGCAAGGCCCTTCATCCACACCGGCGTCAGCAGCACAATGTGCTCGAAGTTTTCCAGTGCCGGTCCCTGGTAGTGATAGTCGGGGCAGCTGCGCAGCCAGGCGTCGAGCATGCAGCGCCAGTCGCCACTGCTGCCTGCTCGAGGGCGGGTGTCCTGAATCAGGGCTAGGGGCCAGCCGGTGAGCTGGGCCAGCTCATCAGCCACCAGGCGGGTATTGCCGGTGCGCGAATAACACACCAGAAGAATGTTGCTCATGACGACCTCCATCGCACGGCTCGGGCTTGCTTGCAGCCTACGCGTCGGTGACGTGGCGGGTTTGATCCGTATCAAGGGAAGTGCAGGCGGGCGCAAAAACGAGAACGCCCCGCATGGGCGGGGCGTTCGCTGACTGCAGAAGGGCTTATTCCTTGACCTTCATGTCCAGCGACAGGTCGCGGGCGGCCTTGGTGGCAAGGATGCCCATCAGCTGGCCGATCTCGTCCTGGCGGCTGGCGCTGGCGCCGTTGCCGGAACCGCCCATCATCACGCCGGGCACCGGCGCCTGGGAGGCGGCTTCGGCCCACACCTTGTTGATCTGCACCAGGGCATCCAGCTTGGGTTGCAGGGCGCCGTCCGCCTCGATCACCGCCTTGCGCGCATAGGCCTCGGCGTCAGCGGTGATCTTGGTGGCCTGGGCGGTGATGCTGGCCTTGTCGCGCAGCAGCTCGGCTGTCTGCTTCTCGATCTCGGCACGCTGCTTCTCGCGCTCCGCGTTGATCACGGCCAGCTGCTTCTCGGTTTCGGCCTGGGTGGTCTGTTCGATCTGGTCGCGCAGGGTTTCCTGGCGGCGGGCTTCGACCTCCTTCTCACCGCGGGCGGTGACCAGGAGCTTCTCTTCCTCTTCCTTCAGGCGGTTCTGCCGGGCCACGGCCAGTTCGGCCAGCGCCTGCTGGACCTTGACCATGCGCTGCTTGTACTGCGGGTTGGGGTCGACGTTGGTGATGCGCGCCTCGACCACTTCCACGCCGTACTTGCGGAACTGCTGTTGCTTGCGCACCGGTATGCCCTTGTCGTCCACCACTTTTTCGGTGATGAACTGGCTGGCGTTGTTGTCGCCGAAGTTGCCCTGCTCGGTGCCGGCCTGGAGGATCGCAGTCTGGCTCGGCAGGTGGCCGCGCGGGCCGCGGATTTCCTTGCGCTTGATCAGGTACAGGCCGTCATTGAGCTGGTTCTCGAACTCGGCGGCGAACTCGCTGCGCGCGCCGGCGTAGTAGTCGTCGGCGCTCATCAGCGAGGCGGTGGCCTGCAGGGTTTCCTTGATGGCCGGGACCAGGGCGGTCTTGATGAAGTTTTCCGGGTTGCGGTATTCCTGGGCGATCTTGAGGAACTGGTCGCCGCCAGGCAGGCGGAAGCGCGCCGAGGATTCGACCTTGGCGTCGACGTTGCCGAGGAAGACGATCGGGAAGGCCTCGATGGTGGCGCCCAGGCTGTCGTTGTCGCTGGTGTCGTCGATCTCCAGGGCTTCGGTGAGCACCGACTGCACGCTGAGGGCCTTTTTCCAGGGCGTGGCGCGGCCGAACCACTTGGTGGCGTAGCCCACGTCGTCGACGATCTTCTCTTCGCCGAAGATGGTCCGCACGTGGGTGACGAAGCCTGCCTCGTTATAGAAGAACACGCCGTTGAAGCCGACGAAGCCGATGGCGGCGACCAGCGCCGGGACACCAACGTACTTGAACAGGGAGAGTTTCGAGGGAGTGCCGCTGGGGATTTCCATGATCGTTCCTTGACTGCGGGAAAGGTGCGCGCATGCTGCGCAGCCGCGAAGAAGGCGTCAAGTGGCACTGTGCCGGTATGTGGGCTGGCTCTCGCCGATCTGTCAGGCGAGGGCGAAGGGCGCCTGGTGCAGACCCTCTTCGTCGATCTGCAGGGCCCAGCCCTGCTGGTCCCAGTCGCCGAGGACGATGCGTCGGGCGCTTTGGCCGTTCACTTCGAGTGCATGTTCGGCGGGGCGATGGGTATGGCCGTGGATCAGGGTGCGCACGCCATGCTCGGCCATGATTCGTGGCACCTCTTCCGGGGTCACGTCGATGATCTCGCGGGCCTTCATGCGCGTCTGCGCGCGGCTCTCGCTGCGCAGCTTGCGCGCCAGCTTGTGGCGGGTGCCGAGCGGCAGGTTGCGCAGGATGAACAAGGAGAGCGGGTTGCGCAGCAGGCGACGCAGCTTCATATAGCCGACATCCAGGGTGCACAGGCTGTCGCCGTGCATCAGCAGCACCGGCTCGCCATTGAAGTGCACGATGCTCGGGTCTTTCAGCAGGGTGCAGCCGGCTTCGCGGCAGAAGGCGCGGCCGATCAGGAAGTCACGGTTGCCGTGCATCAGGTAGAGGCGCGTACCGGCATCGCTCAACTCGCGCAGGGCGCGGGCGATGTCGTGCTGGAACGGCGACATGCCGTCGTCGCCGACCCACACCTCGAAGAAGTCGCCAAGGATGTACAGGGCCTCGGCCTGGCGGGCACGGGTCTGCAGGAAATGCAGAAACGCCCGGGTGATGTCCGGGCGTTCCTCTTCCAGATGCAGATCGGAGATCAGCAGGATCATGTCATTCAGCAGACCGATAAAAACGTAGCGAGCGACGGCTAGGCTAGGCGCGGACAGCTGAGGAAGCGCAGTTTACAAAGGGTAAATGAGCATTCCGAAGCTGGCCGCAACGACGCATAGCCTAGCGCAGTAGTTTTTGGCGGTCTGTCAGACGACTTCGGCCTTCTCGATCACCACATCTTCCACCGGCACGTCCTGATGGCCGGACTTCATGGTGGTGGCCACGCCCTTGATCTTCTCGACCACGTCCATGCCCTCGGTCACCTGGCCGAACACGGCATAGCCCCAGCCCTGCATGGTCGGCGCGGTGTGGTCGAGGAAGCCGTTGTCGGCGACGTTGATGAAGAACTGCGCGGAGGCTGAGTGCGGGTCCATGGTGCGAGCCATGGCGACGGTACCGACCTTGTTGGAGAGGCCGTTGTTGGCTTCGTTCTTGATCGGCGCGCGGGTCGGCTTCTGCTTCATGCCCGGCTCGAAACCGCCGCCCTGGATCATGAAGTTGCTGATCACGCGGTGGAACACGGTGCCGTTGTAGTGGCCTTCGCGGACGTATTGCTCGAAATTGGCGGCGGTTTCCGGGGCCTTGTCGGCGAACAGTTCCAGGGTGATGACGCCGTGGTTGGTGTGCAGCTTGATCATGGAGATGCGCTCTCGAATACGGGCAAAGCCGGCGAAGCGGCGGCGCGTTCGCGCCAAAAGGCCACTCCCGGTCGCTTTGCGGCTGTCAGGGGGTTGACGGGTTGGGTATCATACGGGCTTTGCCTCGACCGGCCTACTGCCCCGCGCACGCCGCATTTCAGCTTAAGGACATCATGAGCAAGCCCACCGTCGAAAAAGCCGCGAATTTCCTGCGCCCCATCGTCCAGGCCGATCTGGACAGTGGCAAGCACACGAAGATCATCACCCGCTTCCCGCCGGAGCCCAACGGCTACCTGCACATCGGCCACGCCAAGAGCATCTGCCTGAACTTCGGTCTGGCCCAGGAATTCGGTGGCGAGTGCAACCTGCGTTTCGACGACACCAACCCGGCCAAGGAAGACCAGGAATACATCGACGCGATCAAGGCCGACGTCGAGTGGCTGGGCTTCAAGTGGGCCGGCGAGGAACGCTACGCCTCCAATTACTTCGACCAGCTGCATGACTGGGCCATCGAGCTGATCAAGGCCGGCAAGGCCTTCGTCTGCGATCTGAATGCCGACGAGATGCGCGAATACCGCGGCAGCCTGACCGAGCCGGGCAAGAACAGCCCGTTCCGCGACCGCTCCGTGGAAGAGAACCTCGACCTGTTCGCCCGCATGAAGGCCGGCGAGTTCCCGGACGGCGCCCGTTCGCTGCGCGCCAAGATCGACATGGCCTCGCCGAACATCAACCTGCGCGACCCGATCCTCTACCGCATCCGCCACGCCCATCACCACCAGACTGGTGACAAATGGTGCATCTACCCGAGCTACGACTTCACCCACGGCCAGTCGGATGCGCTGGAGGGCATCACCCACTCGATCTGCACCCTGGAGTTCGAGGATCACCGCCCGCTGTACGAATGGTTCCTGGCCAACCTGTCGGTGCCGGCGCAGCCGCGCCAGTACGAGTTCGCCCGCCTCAACCTGAACTACACCGTCACCAGCAAGCGCAAGCTCAAGCAGCTGGTCGACGAGAAGCATGTGCAGGGGTGGGATGACCCGCGCATGTCGACCCTGTCCGGCTACCGTCGCCGCGGCTACACCCCGGCCTCGATCCGCACCTTCTGCGACATGATCGGCGTCAACCGCGCCGGCGGCGTGGTCGATATCGGTATGCTGGAATTCGCCATTCGCGAGGACCTGGACGCCAACGCCGCGCGCGCCATGTGCGTGCTCAAGCCGCTCAAGGTGGTGATCACCAACTACCCGGAAGGTAAGGTCGAGAACCTCGAACTGCCGCGCCACCCGAAGCAGGACATGGGCGTGCGCGTACTGCCGTTCAGCCGCGAGATCTACATCGACGCCAGCGACTTCGAGGAAACCCCGCCGGACGGCTTCAAGCGCCTGATCCCGGGCGGCGAAGTGCGCCTGCGCGGCAGCTACGTGATCCGCGCGGATGAAGCCGTGAAGGACGCCGCCGGCAATATCGTCGAGCTGCGCTGCTCCTACGACGAGAACACCCTGGGCAAGAACCCGGAAGGCCGCAAGGTCAAGGGCGTGATCCACTGGGTGCCGGCCGCCGAGAGCGTCGAGTGCGAAGTGCGCCTGTACGACCGCCTGTTCCGCTCCGCCAACCCGGAGAAGAGCGAGGAGGGCGGCAGCTTCCTCGACAACATCAACCCGGATTCGCTGGTCGTCCTCACCGGCTGCCGCGCCGAACCGTCGCTGGCCAACGCCGCGCCGGAAGAGCGCTTCCAGTTTGAGCGCGAAGGCTACTTCGTCGCCGACCTGAAGGACACTCAGCCGGGCAAGCCGGTGTTCAACCGTACAGTCACCCTGCGCGACTCCTGGGGGCAATAACGGCTGTCAAATTGCTGCGCTCGATCATGCTGTGTTGAAGCGAGGTTCGGAATGCTCATGTACCGCAGTACATTCCGCTTCCTCACCCCGCTTCGCCTTGCCTGATCTTCGCTCGCTGCTTTGAAAGCCGTTCTTGAGGAAATTTAAAGATGCTTTCCATCTACAACACCCTTAGCAAGACCAAGGACGTCTTCCAGCCGCTGGAAGGTAACAGCGTGCGCATGTACGTGTGCGGTATGACCGTGTACGACTTCTGCCATATCGGTCATGCCCGCGTGATGGTCGCCTTCGATGTGGTCACCCGCTGGCTGCGCGCGCGCGGCTATGACGTGACCTACGTGCGCAACATCACCGACATCGACGACAAGATCATCAAGCGCGCCAACGAGAACGGCGAGCCGTTCGAGGCGCTGGTCGAGCGCATGATCGCCGCCATGCACGAGGACGAGGCGCGCCTGAACGTGCTGCGCCCGGACATCGAGCCGCGCGCCACCGGCCATATCGCCGGCATGCACCAGATGATCCAGACCCTGATCGACAAGGGCTACGCATACGCCCCGGGCAATGGCGACGTGTACTACCGCGTCACCAAGTTCGAGACCTACGGCAAGCTGTCGCGGCGCAAGATCGACGAGCTGAAGATCGGCGCGCGCATCGAGGTCGACGAGATCAAGGAAGACCCGCTGGACTTCGTGCTGTGGAAAGGCGCCAAACCGGGCGAGCCGAGCTGGGATTCGCCGTGGGGCAAGGGCCGTCCGGGCTGGCACATCGAGTGCTCGGTGATGTCCACCTGCTGCCTGGGCGAGACCTTCGACATCCACGGCGGTGGCCCGGACCTGGTGTTCCCGCATCACGAGAACGAGATCGCGCAGAGCGAGGCGGCCACCGGCAAGCTCTACGCCAAGGCCTGGATGCATGCCGGCGCGGTGCGTGTGGACGGCGAGAAGATGTCCAAGTCCCTGGGCAACTTCTTCACCATCCGCGAGGTGCTGGAGAAGTACCACCCGGAAGTGGTGCGCTACCTGCTGGTGTCCAGCCACTACCGCAGCCCGATCAACTACTCCGAAGAGAGCCTCAAGGAAGCCAAGGGCGCCCTGGAGCGCTTCTACAACGGCCTGAAAGGTCTGCCGGAAGTCGCGCCGGCTGGCGGTGAGGCATTCGTCGAGCGCTTCGGCGCGGCCATGGACGACGACTTCAACTCGCCGGAAGCCTGCGCCGTGCTGTTCGAGATGATCCGCGAGGTCAACCGCCTGCGCGAGTCGGATGAACAGGCTGCCGCCGGCCTGGCCGCCCAGCTCAAGCAACTGGCTGGCGTGCTCGGCGTGCTGCAACTGGAGCCGGATGCGTTCCTGCAGGCTGGCGCCGCCGGCAAGGTCGACGCCGCCGAAGTGGAAGCCCTGATCGCCGCGCGCCTGCAGGCCCGCGCCGACAAGAACTGGGCGGAAAGCGACCGCATCCGCGACCAGCTCACCGCCATGGGCGTGGTGCTGGAAGACGGCAAGGGTGGTACTACCTGGCGTCTGGCCGAGTAAGCTGCTTCGCACCATAAAAAAGGCCGCCCTCGGGCGGCCTTTTTCGTGCCTGCGTGTTTAGCGCTTGGCGCTGTACCAGATCACCCGGCTGACGCCCCGGGTTACGGCTACATAGGCCAGGCGCAGGCTCTCGTCGCGCATGGCCTGGTCGTAGCTGTTGCGGAACAGGCCACAGTGGGCATACAGCGCGTTGCGCAGCGGATGCGACTCGGCGCTGCCGCCATCGTCGAGGATGATCGCCACCTCGCCCTGCAGGCCCTTGGCGCGGTGGATGCTGTAGGCGTGTACCGGCAGGCTCGGGGCCAGCTGGGTCTGCACCTGCTTCAGCGCGTCGTTGCGCCGGCTCAGCAGCAGGATCGGGTGGCGCTCGCGGCTGCCGCGCTGGGCAACATGCGCGCATTGCATGGCGATTTCCTGCAGCAGTTCTGGTAGCTGGCGCCTGAGGTCGAAGTTGTCGATTTTGCGCACGCCGTGGTCGCCCGGCTGCGTGGTCTTGATTGCCTGGCTGCGCTTGGCCTGTTTGCAGGCGACGCCCTGCAGCAGCGCCTCGGCGTCGCGCAGGATCGGCTCGATGCTGCGGAAGTTGGTGGTCAGCATCAGCACCTGGCTCTTGGCCTTGCCGCGGCTGGGGAAGTGGCGGTCGAAGTCGAGGAACAGTTCCGGCGAGCTGCCGCGCCAGCCGTAGATCGACTGCCAGTCGTCGCCGATGGCCATCAGGCTGACCGCCTTGCCGCGGCCGGCCAGCGCGCGGTGCACGGCCTGCAGCCAGTGGACGATCTGTGGCGAGATGTCCTGGAACTCGTCGATCAGCAGATGGCGCAGCGGCTCGATGGCCTCCTCCGGTAGTTCCTGGGCGCTGGCTAGGCGCTCGCCGAGCTCGCCGAAGGCGGCATCGAAGGTGGTGACGCCCTGCGCCTGCAGCAGCGCCTGGAAGCGCGCCCAGAAGCTGGCCAGTGCCTGCAGGAACAGGCGCTCGCGCGGTGCGCAGTGCAGGGTGGCGGCGTCGATACGGTCCGGGCGCAGGCCAAGGCTCTCGGCGAAGCAACCCTGTTGGTAGAAGGCTTCGAAGATTGGCGTGGCGCGCCGTTCGCCCTCCAGGCGCAAGCCCTCCTGTGGCGGTTTACCGACGGCCTCGGGCAGGGCCACACCGAGCAGCTCATGCACCTGCTGGCGGAAGGCAGCATCGCTGGCGTAGAGCCCGTCGTAGGCCTGGCGCAGCAGCCGTTGCTGCGCGGGGGGCAGACGTCCGCCGGCGGGAGCGTCCGGCTCCTCGCTGGCGCCGCTACCGAGCTGCTCGAACCAGTTCGGCGCGCCCAGCAGCACCTTGGCCTGCTGCGCCATGGCGGAGTGGAAGGTGCGCACGCACTGGCGCGCCTGCGCTTCGTCGAACGGGAATTGCCAGAAGGCCAGCAGGCGCAGCAACTGGCCACGCAGCTCGGCGCAGGAGGTGTTGGTGAAGGAGATCACCGTGAGACTGCTGGCGGGGATCCGCAGATGGCAGAGCATGAACACCACGCGCAGCAACAGGGTGGTGGACTTGCCCGAGCCGGCGCCGGCGAAGATGCGCGCCAGCGGCGCGCGGCAGAGGATCATCGCCCACTGCTCGTCGGACGGTGCGCCGATCAGCCCGGCTGCCACCGCTTCGGCGACGCGGGCGCGCATGGCGGCGATCTGATGGTCATCGACCTTCAGGCGGACGCTGGAATAAATGCCGGTTGGGGCGGGGGCTGGGCCGTCGCTGGCCTTCTTCTTGCGCCCGCCGGCCTTGGCTTTGCTGCTGCTGGCGGGGCGCTTGGCGCGCGGTTGTGGCTGGCGCAGCTTGGCCGCGGCTTCGCGTTCGGCGCGCAGGTATTCGGTGGTGCGGGGGAAGTAGCGCGCCAGGGTGCTGGAGAGTAGCGCCTGGTAACGTTTGACGGCGGACAGCATGGCAACTCGGAAAGCAGATGCGGTCCGCCATCATACGGGCTTTGCCCTGGCAATGGGCCAGCGGCTCAGGGCTCCAGCGTGGCGAGGATCTGCAAGGCGATGCGCACCCGCTCGGCATTCGGGTAGTTGCGGTTGGCCAGGATCACCAGGCCGGTGTCGCGCTCCGGCAACAGCACCACGTAGGCGCCGAAGCCATTGGTCGAGCCGGTCTTGTTCAGCAGCAGGTCGCCCTCGGCGGGTTGCGGCGTGGCGAAGTGCTCCACTGCATGTGGCTCAAGGGCCATCTGCGTGGAGTTGCCAGCCTGCAGGCGTGGCAGGGTTATGGGGTAGGCGTAGCGCTCCCAGCCCAGGCCCTGGGTCATTTCGCCGACCCGGTAATAACCCTGGTGGGTGGTGGCGATGGCCTGGCGCAGCGATGTCGGCAACTGCGATGGGTCGAGATTGGCCTCGATGAAGCGCAGCATGTCAGCGGCTGTGGACTTCACCCCGTAGGCCTCGGCATACAGTGGTCCCGGCTGCACGCGGAGCGCCTGCTCGTCGCGGTAGCCCCAGGCATAGCGCGCCATCTGTGCCGGCGGCACCTGTATGTAGCTCTCCGTCATGCCCAACTGCGGGAATAGCTGCCGTTCCAGCAACGGGTCGAACGGCTCGCCCAGGCTGGCGGCCGTCAGGTATCCGAACAGGCCGATGCTGGGGTTGGAATACAGGCGCTGGCCGCCGGCCGGGTAGGCAGGTTGCCAGGCGCGGTAGTAGTCGAGCATCTGTTGTGCGTTCTGCACTGCGTCCGGGAACTGCAGCGGCAGGCCGCCGGGGGTGTAGGCGGCCAGGTCGAGCAGGCTGATCTGGTCGAAGGCGCTGCCGCGCAGCGCCGGCAGATGCTGGCTGGCTTTATCGCTCAGGCGCAGCTTGCCCTCGGCCTGGGCGTAGGCGCCGAGGGTGGCGGTGAACAGCTTGCTCACCGAGCCCAGCTCGAACAGGGTGTGCTCGTCCACCGCCTGGCCGCCGTCGCGGGAGGCGAGGCCATAGTTGAAGAAGTGGCGCTCGCCACGGTGGGCAATGGCGATGGCCATGCCGGGAATCTGCAGTTGCGCGATGGTCGGCATGACCGCGGCGTCGACGCTCGTGCGCAGCTCCGATTGGGTGGCGTGCACCTGTCCGGCCACCAGCAATGCCAGCACGTTGAGTAGGAGTCGCATGGGTTTTCTCTCGCTCGGGGTGCGGGGGATCAGTCGTCGCGGGTCATGACTTCCAGCAGCTCGATCTCGAATACCAGGTTGGAGTTCGGCGGAATCGAGCCGACCTGGCGCTCCCCATAGGCCAGGTGCGCCGGCACCCAGAGCTTGCGTTTTCCGCCGACCTGCATGCCCATCAGGCCCTGGTCCCAGCCCTGAATCACCCGGCGGGTGCCGATCACGCACTGGAACGGCTTGCCACGCGAGTAGGAGGAATCGAACTCGCTGCCGTCCTCCAGCCAGCCGCGGTACTGGGTGGTGATCAGCGCACCCTTGACGGCGGCCTTGCCGCTGCCGAGTACCAGGTCTTCGATTTTCAGTTCGCCGTTCATGCAAATGACTGCCGTGCTGTGGTCGGGGATGGCGTTTTAGCCTCGCAGGGCTGTGCTGGCAAGTATGCGACTTATTTCTACTTGCCCATGACAAGGAAGATTCGTTAGCGTTCGCCGTCACCGCAGCAGTCGCCTCATGGACGTGGAGTAGTTATGACGCGTGCGCACCCTCTGCCGGCTCCCGGCATGTCCGGCAGCTTGCTCGAACGTCGCCTGCAGGCGCGGCGCCTGATGCAGATTGCCAATGTCTTGTGTGTCGTGTTGCTGCTGATCGGCATGCAGACCCTGCTGGCTCAGCTATGGCTGGACACCGCGCTGGTAGGGCTGGCGCTGGCGGCCGTACTGTTGGGAAGGCGCCTGAACCAGTGCGGGCTGGTGGATGCGTCCATTCGCCTGGTGCTGTTCATTCTTACCGCCCTGGTCACCGTTTCACTCTGGTTCAGTCAGGGCCTGTATAGCGGTGCGCTGCTGGCCTACCCCGGTATTCTTATCGTCGCCGGCATGGTCGCGCCATTGCGCCTGTTCGTCGGTCTGCTGTTGAGTATGCTGGCGGCTGTGGCGGTGCTGACCTATGCGGCGCTTACCGGCCTCCAGCACTTCGAGCCCTTGCCGATGGGGCTTGGCCGGATGATCAATGTCAGCAGCATCTTGCTGATGTGTGCCGCTGCGGTTTGGCTGCTGGCCAGCGACCTGCGCATGACGCTGGTGCGCCTGCAGCAAGAGATCGCACGCGTACAGGACTCCGAGGCCAGCTTCACTCACCTGGCTCAGCATGATGCGCTGACCAATCTGCCCAACCGGCTGTTGCTGCGTGACCGTGTGGAGCAGGCCATTGGTCATGCGCGGCGCGATGGTCGGCAGGTGGCGTTGCTGTTTCTCGATCTGGACAACTTCAAGACCATCAATGATTCCCTCGGACATGCCGCCGGCGACGAGCTGCTGCAGGAGGTGGCGCGGCGTCTGCGCGAGACACTGAGCGATCTGGATACGCTGAGTCGACAGGGGGGGGACGAATTCCTCGTGGCGTTGGCCGATGTCGATGATCTGGCCGTCGTCTCGTCGCTGGCGGCACAGATGCAGCAACGGCTAGCCCAGCCCTTTGCCCTCAAAGGCATGCAGATCGTGACTTCTCTCTCGATCGGTATATCGCTGTTTCCCGGTGATGGTGACGATTTCGAGACGTTGCTCAAGCATGCTGATATGGCCATGTACCAGGCCAAATCGGTGGGGCGCAATGCGTTCTGCTTCTTCGATGAGCGTATGAATGCGGACAACCTTGAGCGACTGGCGCTGGAGCTGGATCTGCGCCAGGCGCTGACCCGTGATGAGTTCGTGCTGCAGTATCAGCCCATTGTCGACCTGCACACTGGCAAGCTGCTGGCGGCAGAGGCTCTATTACGCTGGCGCCATCCCGAGCTTGGCCTGCTGGGGCCTGACCGTTTCATTGATGCAGCCGAGCGTTCCGGGCTGATTGTCGAGATCGGCGAATGGGTGCTGGGCGAGGCCTGCCGCCAGGCCATGCTTTGGCAGGCTGGCGGTCTGCCTCGTTTCGTGGTCTCGGTGAACATGTCGGCCGTGCAGTTCCGCCGTGGCAACCTCGGCGAGGTGGTACAGGCGGCGCTGATGCGTTACGGCCTGCCACCGTCCGGGCTCGAGCTGGAGCTGACCGAGTCCATCCTGCTACAGGACTGCGAGCAGCTGCGCCAGCTCAAGGATCTGGGCGTGAAACTGTCGATCGACGACTTTGGTACCGGCTACTCCAACCTGGCCTACCTGCAGCGGTTCCAGGTCGACAAACTGAAGATCGACCAATCCTTCGTGCGCGGGCTTGGCGGCAATCCGCAGAACCAGGCGATTGTCACGGCCATCGTGCAGATGGCTCGCAGCCTGGGTCTGCATACCGTTGCCGAGGGTGTCGAGGATGAGGCGACCCGCCAGTTGCTGGTCGAACTGGGCGGCGATCAGGGGCAGGGCTACTTGTTTGCCCGGCCCCTGCCGGCGGCGGAACTGAGCGCTTTCGTCACGCGGCAGGCGCTGCCGGCCTGATTCACACCTTCAGCCCCTGCTCGCGCAGGCGTTTGTACAGGGTGTTGCGGCTCAGCCCCAGGCTGCGGGCCAGGTGCGAGATGTTGCCGCCACAAGCCTGATACTGACTGGCCAGGTCCCCGGTCTCGATTGGCGGCTCCTGACCGGGCGGATTGTCGGGGGTGGTTTCCAGATCGGCAAAAAAGTCGTCCGGCAGGTGCTCGGCGCGGATCGGCTGGTCCTCGGCCATGGCCAGGGCGATCTGCATCACGCTGCTCAACTGGCGCAGGTTGCCGGGCCAGGGGTGGCGCTGGAACAGCTCCTGCACTTCGCGGCTGAGGCCGGCCCACTGGCTGGGCTCGCGGTGGTGTTCCCACACGCGCTGGAACAGCGCGGCCTTGTCGCTGCGCTCGCGCAGCGGCGGCAGCTCCAGGTTGAGGCCGCTGATGCGGTAGTAGAGGTCGGCGCGGAACAGCCCGGCGTCCACATCCTGGCGCAGCGGCCGGTTGGTCGCCGAGACCAGGTGGATGTCCACCGGGTAGGGTTCGCCGCCCCCCAATGGCTGCACGCTGCGCTCCTGCAGCACGCGCAGCAGGCGGGCCTGCACGGCCAGTGGCATGTCGCCGACCTCGTCGAGGAACAGGGTGCCTTTGTGCGCCTTGCGGATCAGGCCGATGCTGCCTTTCTGGCTGGCGCCGGTGAAGGCGCCTTTCTCGTAGCCGAACAGCTCGGACTCCACCAGTTCGGCGGGAATCGCCGCGCAGTTCACCGCGATCAGCGGCTGGCCGGCCCGCGAGCTGGCGTTGTGCAGGGCCTTGACGAACACCTCCTTGCCGGCGCCGGTCTCGCCGTGGATCAGGATCGGGATGTCCTTTTCCACCAGGCGCTCGGCCTGGCGTACGGCCTTGTCCACCCGTGGATCACCGAGGTTGATATTGGCCAGGGTGAAGCCTCCCTGGCGCGGCGCCGGGGCCGCTTGCGGGCGGAAGTCACGCGGCTGGATGCGCGGCTTGCGCGGGCGCTTGAGCAGGCCGTGGAAGCGGTAGCGGCCGGCGGCGCGCAGGGCGAAGGGCAGGCTCTCCGGCTGGTTGAGCAGCTGCTGCAGCGGCACGTCGAACAGGCTCTCGATATTCACCCGCGACAGGCCGACACCGAGCAGGCTGTCAGCGCGGCGGTTGGCCGAGACGATCTGCCCGGTTTCATCGAACACCAGCAGGCCGGCCCACTGGCTGTCCAGGTTGTCCAGGCTGGTGTTGAAGCTGAGCTGGAAGTAGTCGTCCTTGAACAGGTTGAGGATCAGCCGGTTCTCCACCGACTGGCTCATCATCTTGACCATGCCCAGGGTGTGGGCGGGTGGCAGGTAGCTGTCGCTGGAGACGTCGAGCACGCCGATCATCTGCCTGCTGGCATCGAAGATCGGCGAGGCCGAACCGGTCATGAAGCGGTTGGCCTTGAGGAAGTGCTCGTCGCGCTGGATGTGCACCGCCTGGCCGCAGGCCAGGGCCGTGCCGATGGCATTGGTGCCACTGTAGCGCTCCTGCCACCAGGCGCCGGGAGTGAAGCCGGCGGCCTGGCTCGGCTCGACGAAGCGGCGGTCGCCCCAGGACTGCAGCAACTGGCCCTGGTTGTCGGCCAGCATGATCAGGCAGTTGGAGTTGGCCAGGATGTTCTCGTAGTAGGGCAGCACCTCCTGATGGGTGGTCTGCACCAGGAAGTGCTGGCTTTCCAGCAGGGCGGAAACCTCACCGGGCGCCGCCTGGCCGAAGGCCGGCTGGCTTTGGTGGGTGAGGCCGAAGTCGCGGCAGCGGCTCCAGGAATCGCGAACGATGGCGTCGTGGTTCGGCGCCGGGGCAGTGGCAGTCATGAGGGTCGCCTGGTTCTTGTCTTTCTTATGGGGACAGCTTCCGTGCTGGGCTCACCGTTACTGCAATAGGTGGGCCGGGGGAGTGCCTTGCCCTCCCGGTCCCTGGCCGCGTGCGGGCAGGGGAAACAGCGTCCGCCCAGTGTTGTTCATTGCTGTTCAAAGTCAAAGGGCAAATTGTTCAGTTGTTCAGCTTTTACTGTTCAAGGCTGTTCAGTGCGCCTGCGTGCTGTACATCCATTCCATGGATAAAACTTTATAAATCAATTGCTTGTGAGGTGACTCCTGGCGCGCGGCGGCGCTGGCACGAATGTCGCCTTATGGCTGTGTCGGCCGCGAGGGCTCTTCGCGGCGATGGGCGCAATAATCATAAGGACACGCCATGTCGTTAACGCTGGAACATGTCTGTCGCGTGGTCGACCAGCAGGTCTATATCGACGACGCCTGCCTGAGCTTCGAACCAGGCTCCTTCAATGTGCTGGTGGGTCGCACGCTTGCCGGCAAGACCTCGCTGATGCGCCTGATGGCCGGGCTGGACAAGCCCAGCAGCGGCCGCATCCTGATGCACGGCGCCGATGTCACCGGCGTGCCGGTGCGTCAGCGCAACGTGTCGATGGTCTATCAGCAGTTCATCAACTACCCGAACCTGACGGTGTTCGAGAACATCGCCTCGCCACTGCGCCAGGCCGGCGTGGCCAAGGCCGAGATCGCGCGCAAGGTGCAGGAAACCGCGCAAATGCTGCGCATCGAGAAGTTCCTCAAGCGCTACCCGCTGGAGCTCTCCGGCGGCCAGCAACAGCGCACGGCCATGGCCCGCGCGCTGGTCAAGGATGCCGACCTGGTGCTGTTCGACGAGCCGCTGGTGAACCTCGACTATAAGCTGCGCGAAGAGCTGCGCCAGGAGATGCGCGAGCTGTTCCGCGCCCGCCGCAGCATCGCCATCTATGCCACCACCGAGCCCAACGAGGCCCTGGCCCTGGGCGGCACCACCACCATCCTGCATGAAGGCCGGGTGATCCAGAGCGGCAAGACCACCGAGGTCTACCACCGGCCGCAACAGGTGCTGGCCGCCGAGCTGTTCTCCGAGCCACCAATCAATCTGATGCGCGGGCGCATCAGCGACAGCGAGGTGAGCTTCGAGGACTTCGTGCATTTCCCGCTGACCGCCGAGTTGCGCGGCCTGGGGCAGGGCGACTACCGCTTCGGCGTGCGCCCCGGGCATATCGGCCTGGTGCCGTCCAACGACGACGACCTGGAGCTGGCGGTGATCGTCGAGCTGGCCGAGATCAGCGGCTCGGAGACCTTCCTCCACGTGCGCAGCGAGCACTTCGCCCTGGTCCTGCACCTGCAGGGCGTGCACGAGTACGACGTGGATGCGCCGATCCGCATCTACATCCCGACCCACAAGCTGTTCGTCTTCGACGCCCGGGGCCAGCTGGTCCTGGCGCCGATCCGCCGGTCCTGAGGAGCGCAGCATGGCCGAAATACGCTTGCAGAACCTGGCGCACAGCTACAGCGCGCAACCGTCCGGGCCGGACGACTATGCCATCCGCGAGATGACCCATGTCTGGGAGCAGGGCGGCGCCTACGCGCTGCTCGGTCCGTCCGGCTGCGGCAAGTCGACCCTGCTCAACATCATTTCCGGGCTGCTCAGCCCGTCCGAGGGCCAGGTGCTGTTCGACATGCGCGAGGTCAACGACCTGCCGCCGCAGGAGCGCAACATCGCCCAGGTGTTCCAGTTCCCGGTGGTCTACGACACCATGACGGTGTTCGACAACCTGGCCTTCCCGCTGCGCAACCAGGGCCTGGCCGAGTCGCGGGTGACCAGCAAGGTGCACGAGATCTCCGAGGTGCTGGACCTGCACCCGCTGCTGCACAGGAAGGCGCGCAACCTCACCGCCGACGAGAAGCAGAAAGTCTCCATGGGCCGCGGCCTGGTGCGCGACGACGTGTCGGCGATCCTCTTCGACGAGCCGCTGACGGTGATCGACCCGCACCTGAAGTGGAAGCTGCGGCGCAAGCTCAAGCAGATCCACGAGCAGTTCAACATCACCATGGTCTACGTCACCCACGATCAGCTGGAGGCCTCGACCTTCGCCGACAAGATCGCGGTCATGTACGGCGGCCAGATCGTCCAGTTCGGCACCCCGCGCGAGCTGTTCGAGCGACCGAAACATACCTTTGTCGGCTTCTTCATCGGCAGCCCGGGGATGAACCTGGTCGAGGTCACGCCCTACGCCGGCGGCGTGTGCTTCGGCCAGACCCGCGTGCCGCTGGCCCCGACGCTGTGCCAGCGCCTGGCCGAGCTGGCCGGCCGCCCGCTCAAGCTGGGCATCCGCCCGGAGTTCGTCCACGTCAGCGACGAGCCCTTCGTCGACGCCCTGCGCGGCGAGGTGCGCCACGTCGAGGACCTGGGTACCTACAAGATCCTCACCCTGGAGCTGGACGGTGTGACGCTCAAGGCGCGCCTGCAGGAAGATCTGCCGGTGCCGCACAAGGTGGCCTACATCGGCTTCCCGTCGCAGTGGCTGATGCTCTATGCCGACGACGTGCTGGTGGAGGTGCGGGCATGAACAAGGTGATCAACAACAAGGCCTGGTGGCTGGTGCTGCCGGTGTTCCTGCTGGTGGCCTTCAGCGCCATCCTGCCGATGATGACGGTGGTCAACTACTCGGTGCAGGACATCTTCGACGCCAGCACGCGTACCTTCGTCGGTGTCGAGTGGTACCAGCAGGTGCTGCAGGACGAACGCCTGCATGATTCGCTGCTGCGCCAGTTCATCTTCTCCGCCTGCGTGCTGCTGATCGAGATCCCGCTGGGCATTGCCATTGCCCTGTGCATGCCGACCAAAGGGCGTTGGGCTTCCGCCTGCCTGATCATCATGGCCATTCCGCTGCTGATTCCATGGAACGTGATCGGCACCATCTGGCAGATCTTTGGCCGCGCCGACATCGGCCTGCTGGGCTGGACCCTGAGCAAGCTGGGCATCAGCTACAACTACGCGGCCAACACCATGGACGCCTGGGTCACGGTGCTGGTGATGGACGTCTGGCACTGGACCTCGCTGGTGGCGCTGCTGTGCTACTCGGGCCTTCGTGCCATTCCCGACGTTTACTACCAGGCCGCGCGCATCGACCGCGCATCGAGCTGGGCGGTGTTCCGCCATATCCAGCTGCCGAAGATGAAGAGCGTGCTGCTGATCGCCGTGATGCTGCGCTTCATGGACAGCTTCATGATCTACACCGAGCCCTTCGTGCTCACCGGCGGCGGACCGGGCAACGCCACCACCTTCCTCAGCCAGACGCTGACCAAGATGGCGGTGGGGCAGTTCGACCTGGGGCCGGCGGCGGCCTTCTCGCTGGTGTACTTCCTGATCATCCTGTTGGTGTCCTGGGCGTTCTACACGGCCATGACGCACAACGACCAGAAGCGCTGAGGAGCTGCCCATGACCCTTCGCAAAACCCTGGTGCTGCTGCTCTACATCCTGTTCCTGCTGGTGCCGATCTACTGGCTGCTCAACATGTCGTTCAAGAGCAACACCGAGATCCTCGGTGGCCTGACCCTGTGGCCGCAGGACTTTACCCTGGCCAACTACCAGGTGATTTTCACTGACCCGAGCTGGTACAACGGCTACCTCAACTCGCTGTACTACGTGTGCCTGAACACTCTCATTTCGCTGCTGGTGGCGCTGCCGGCGGCCTATGCGTTCTCGCGCTACCGCTTCCTCGGCGACAAGCACCTGTTCTTCTGGCTGCTGACCAACCGCATGGCGCCGCCGGCGGTGTTCCTCCTGCCGTTCTTCCAGCTGTACTCGTCGATCGGCCTGTTCGATACGCACATCGCCGTGGCCCTGGCTCACTGCCTCTTCAACGTGCCGCTGGCGGTGTGGATTCTCGAGGGCTTCATGTCCGGGGTGCCGAAGGAAATCGACGAGACCGCCTACATCGACGGCTACAGCTTCCCCAAGTTCTTCGTGAAGATCTTCATCCCGCTGATCGGCCCCGGCATCGGCGTCACGGCGTTCTTCTGCTTCATGTTCTCCTGGGTCGAGCTGCTGCTGGCGCGCACCCTAACCTCGGTGGACGCCAAGCCGATCGTCGCGGTGATGACCCGCACCGTATCGGCCTCCGGCATCGACTGGGGCGTGCTGGCGGCGGCGGGGGTGCTGACCATCCTGCCGGGCTTGCTGGTGATCTGGTTCGTACGCAACCACGTGGCCAAGGGCTTCGCCCTGGGCCGGGTCTGAGGAGGAACGACTATGGAATGGATGGCCTGGACCCCCGTCACGGCGGCCTTCTTTGGCGGCATCGCGCTGCTGCTGGTGGGCATGACGGTATGGGAAATCCGCTCGCCCTGCGTCGAGCGCAGGGGCTTTCTGCCGATCGCCACCACCCGTGGCGACCGGCTGTTCATCGGTTTGCTCGGCAGCGCCTACCTGCACCTGCTGGTGGTGGGCGCAACCGACTGGAGCACCTGGATAGCCTCGGCGCTGTCCGTCGTGTGGTTACTGGTGGTGATGCGTTGGGGCTGACCGGCGGCCTGTCGTTCCGGTCGGTTTTCTATTCAAGCAAGGAGGAGTCTATGTTCGACAACAATTACAAGACCCGACATAGCATGGCGCTGGCGGCCCTGCTGACGTTGTCCGGATTGAGCGGTGCGGCCTGGGCCGACGCCTACGAAGAGGCGGCGAAGAAGTGGATCGACAGCGAGTTCTCGCCGTCCACCCTGACCAAGGAGCAGCAGCTCGCCGAGCTCAAGTGGTTCATCAAGGCTGCCGAACCGTTCCGCGGCATGGAGATCAACGTTGCCTCGGAGACCATCGCCACCCACGAGTACGAGGCCAAGGTGCTGGCCAAGGCTTTCAGCGAGATCACCGGGATCAAGCTGAACCACGACCTGATGCAGGAAGGCGACGTGGTGGAGAAGCTGCAAACGCAGATGCAGTCCGGCAAGAACATCTATGACGGCTGGGTCAACGACTCGGACCTGATTGGCACCCACTTCCGCTACGGCAAGGCGGTGGCGATCAGCGACATGATGGCCAATGAAGGCAAGGACTTCACCTCGCCGACCCTGGACCTGGAGGATTTCATCGGCCTGTCCTTCACCACCGGGCCGGACAAGAAGCTCTACCAGCTGCCCGACCAGCAGTTCGCCAACCTCTACTGGTTCCGCGCCGACTGGTTCGAGAAGCCGGAGCTGAAGGCCAAGTTCACGGAGATCTACGGCTACGAGCTGGGCGTGCCGGTCAACTGGTCGACCTACGAGGACATCGCCCAGTTCTTCACCGAACACGTCAAGGAAATCGACGGCAAGCGCGTCTACGGCCACATGGACTACGGCAAGAAGGACCCGTCGCTGGGCTGGCGCTTCACCGACGCCTGGTTCTCCATGGCTGGCGGCGGCGACAAGGGCCTGCCCAACGGTGTGCCGGTGGACGAGTGGGGCATTCGCGTCGAAGGCTGCCGCCCGGTGGGCTCCAGCGTCGCCCGCGGCGGCGACACCAACGGCCCGGCGGCGGTCTACGCCACCACCAAGTACGTCGACTGGATGCGCCAGTACGCGCCGCCGGAAGCCCAGGGCATGACCTTCTCCGAGGCCGGCCCGGTACCGGCGCAGGGCAATATTGCCCAGCAGATCTTCTGGTACACCGCCTTCACTGCGGACATGACCAAGCCGGGCCTGGCGGTGGTCAACGAGGACGGCACGCCGAAGTGGCGCATGGCGCCGTCGCCCAAGGGGCCGTACTGGGAGGAGGGCATGAAGCTCGGCTACCAGGACGCCGGTTCCTGGACCTTCCTCACGTCCACCCCGGAGAAGCAGCGCCTGGCGGCCTGGCTGTACGCCCAGTTCGTCACCTCCAAGACCGTTTCGCTGAAGAAGACCCTGGTCGGTCTGACGCCGATCCGCGAGTCTGACATCAACTCCCAGGCCATGACCGACGCGGCGCCCAAGCTCGGCGGCCTGGTGGAGTTCTACCGCAGCCCGGCGCGGGTGCAGTGGACCCCCACCGGCACCAACGTGCCGGACTACCCGCGCCTGGCACAGCTGTGGTGGCAGTTCATCGCCGAGGCGGCCAGTGGCGACAAGACCCCGCAGGAGGCCCTGGATGGCTTGGCCGCGGCCCAGGACAGCATGATGGCGCGCATCGAGCGCTCCGGCGTGCAGGGTGAGTGCGGCCCGAAACTCAACGAGGAGAAGGACCCGCAGTACTGGCTGGACCAGCCGGGCGCGCCCAAGCCGAAGCTGGCCAACGAGAAGCCGAAGGGCGAGACCGTCAGCTACGACGAGCTGGTGAAGTCCTGGCAGCAGGCCCAGTAAGGCCAGTGCTGGAAACGAAAACGGCGCCCGCGGGCGCCGTTTTTTATTGCCGAAGCGACTTACGCGTGCAGGTGCTCTGCGGCGTACAGGGTGTTCTCCAGCAGGCAGGCACGGGTCATCGGGCCGACACCGCCCGGCACTGGGGTGATCCAGCCGGCGCGCTCCGCTGCGGCGTCGAACTCCACGTCGCCGACCAGCTTGCCGTCTGCCTGGCGGTTGATGCCGACGTCGATGACGATGGCGCCTGGCTTGATCCACTCACCCTTGACCAGCCCCGGCTTGCCGGCGGCCACGACCACGATGTCGGCCTGGGCCAGGTGGCCCGGCAGATCCTTGGTGAAACGGTGGGTGACGGTCACGGTGCAGCCGGCCAGCAGCAGCTCCAGCGCCATCGGCCGGCCGACGATGTTGGAGGCGCCCACGACCACGGCGTGCTGGCCATGCAGGTCAACGCCGGTGCTTTCCAGCAGGGTCATGATGCCTTTCGGCGTACAGGGGCGCAGCAGCGGCATGCGCTGGGACAGGCGGCCGACGTTGAACGGATGGAAGCCGTCGACGTCCTTGTCCGGGTTGATGCGCTCGAGCAGTTGCGAGGCGTCCAGATGGGCGGGCAGGGGCAGTTGCACCAGGATGCCGTCGATGGCGTTGTCGCGGTTGAGCTGGTCGATCAGCCCGAGCAGCTCGCCTTGGGTAGTGGTGGCGGGCAGGTCATGGGCCACGGAAACGAAGCCAACCTCCTCGCAGTCCTTGCGCTTGTGCGAGACGTAGACCTGGGAGGCCGGGTCGCTGCCGACCAGGATCACGGCCAGGCCAGGCGCGCGCAGGCCCTGCTGGCGGCGCCCGGCGACACGTTTGGCGATATCCTGGCGGAGGTTGGCGGCGATGGACTTGCCGTCGATCAGTTTTGCAGTCATGACGCGTGCTTAACCATGAGGAGGGGTGGAAAAAAGATCGCGTATTCTCGCACGGCAGCCCCGTCGGGCAAAGGCGCATGCATCGTCTGCTCCTGTAACTCCTTTTCCCAGCAGGATTTTTTTCATTTTCGTGTTGACGCTTGCAGAACGCCTCTATAAGATTCGCCCCGCTTGTCGAGCACAGCCAGCCGCTGGGTGAGATGGCAACGACCGGAAGCGGTTGGAGCTGTAGCTTAGAAGTCTGTTACGCAGATGATTAAGCGCCCGTAGCTCAGCTGGATAGAGCATCCGCCTTCTAAGCGGATGGTCGCAGGTTCGAGTCCTGCCGGGTGCGCCATTTGGCGAATCAGGCACAAGCAACGCAATATGGTGGGCGTAGCTCAGTTGGTAGAGCACAGGATTGTGGCTCCTGGTGTCGTGGGTTCGATTCCCATCGTCCACCCCATATTCGAGAAAGCGCCAGGCCCCAAGCCTGGCGTTTTCGTTTCAAGCGTTACCACGCGGACGTGGTGAAATTGGTAGACACACCAGATTTAGGTTCTGGCGCCGCAAGGTGTGAGAGTTCGAGTCTCTCCGTCCGCACCATCTCCCTTGTAATCCCTCCTTATAGGGTTCGCTGCGCTCACGCATTTTGCGCAGGTGACTTCTGCTATTCGAGCTAATAGAATGCCTGCCTTTCGATTCTGGGTCGGAACGCCGGCCTATGTCTGTGCAACGAGGAATATCCATGCAAGTTTCTGTTGAAAGCACCTCCGCTCTCGAGCGCCGCATGACCATCGGCGTGCCGGCCGAGCGCATCGAGACCGAAGTGACCAAGCGTCTGCAGCAGACTGCCCGCCGCGCCAAGGTGCCTGGCTTCCGCCCGGGCAAGGTGCCGATGAACGTCATTCGTCAGCGTTATGAAGACGCTGCCCGTCAGGAAGCGCTGGGCGACCTGATCCAGGCCACCTTCTACGAAGCCATCGTCGAGCAGAAGCTGAACCCGGCTGGCGCTCCGGCTGTCGAGCCGAAAGTGTTCGAGAAGGGCAAGGATCTCGAGTACGTCGCCACCTTCGAAGTCTTCCCGGAAATCAAGCTGGCCGGCTTCGACGGTATCGCCATCGAGCGCCTGCAGGCTGACGTCACCGACGCCGACCTCGACAACATGCTGGAAATCCTGCGCAAGCAGAACACCCGCTTCGAGGCTGTCGAGCGCGCCGCTGAAAATGGTGACCAGCTGAACATCGATTTCGTCGGCAAGATCGACGGCGAAGCGTTCGCCGGCGGCAGCGCCAAGGGCACCCCGCTGGTGCTGGGTTCCGGCCGCATGATCCCGGGCTTCGAAGAGGCTCTGGTCGGCGTCAAGGCGGGCGAAGAGCGCGTGATCAACCCGACTTTCCCGGCTGATTACCAGAACCTGGACCTGGCCGGTAAGACCGCCGAGTTCACCGTGACCGTCAACAGCGTTTCCGCCCCGCAGCTGCCGGAGCTGAATGACGACTTCTTCGCTCTGTTCGGCATCAAGGAAGGCGGTCTGGAAGGCTTCCGTGCCGAAGTGCGCAAGAACATGGAGCGCGAGCTGCGCCAGGCCATCAAGTCCAAGGTAAAGAACCAGGTCATGGAAGGTCTGCTGGCCGCCAACCCGGTTGAAGTGCCGAAGGCCCTGATCGGTAACGAAGTGAACCGTCTGCGCGTGCAGGCTGTTCAGCAGTTCGGCGGCAACATCAAGCCGGACCAGCTGCCGGCCGAGCTGTTCGAAGAGCAGGCCAAGCGCCGCGTGGTACTGGGCCTGATCGTTGCCGAAGTGGTCAAGCAGGGCGAGCTGAAGGCCGACGAAGCCCGCGTTCGCGAGCTGATCGAGGAAATGGCCTCCGCCTATCAGGAGCCGCAGCAGGTCGTGGCCTGGTACTACAAGAACGACCAGCAGCTGAACGAAGTGCGTTCGGTTGTACTGGAAGAACAAGTTGTAGATACTGTTCTGCAGAAGGCCAAAGTGACCGATAAAGCGGTCTCCTACGAAGAAGCGGTCAAGCCGGCGGAAGCCCCGCAAGCAGCCTGATCCCTCGCCTCGTTCGAGCACAACCATAAGCCAGCCTTCGTGCTGGCTTATGCGTCTTTAGAGACATGACTATTAGGGAGAGATCGCTAGACATGTCGCATAACTCTTTCATGAACACCATGCCAGACATCCAAGCCGCCGGCGGCCTCGTGCCGATGGTCATCGAGCAGTCCGCTCGTGGCGAGCGTGCCTACGACATCTATTCGCGCCTGTTGAAGGAGCGGGTGATCTTCCTGGTCGGCCCGGTCGAGGACTACATGGCCAACCTGGTGGTGGCTCAGCTGCTGTTCCTCGAGGCCGAGAACCCGGACAAGGACATTCACCTGTACATCAACTCCCCGGGTGGTTCGGTGACTGCCGGCATGTCGATCTACGACACCATGCAGTTCATTAAGCCCGACGTGTCCACCATCTGCATCGGCCAGGCCTGCAGCATGGGGGCGTTGCTGCTGGCTGGCGGAGCCGCCGGCAAGCGCTACTGCCTGCCGCATTCGCGCATGATGATTCACCAGCCGCTGGGTGGTTTCCAGGGTCAGGCCTCGGATATCGAGATTCACGCTCGCGAGATCCTCACTATTCGCGAGCGCCTGAACAAGATCCTGGCTGATCATTGCCAGCAGCCGATCGACGTCATCGCCAAGGACACCGATCGCGACAACTTCATGAGCGCTGAAGAGGCGGTCAACTACCGCCTTATCGACAAGGTTCTGGAAAAACGCCCTGTCTGATCCCCGCTTCAGCGCAGCGGCCGGGCTCGCCCGGCCGTCCCGCAGGGTTGAAAATGCCCGCAATTGCCTTCATCTTGTGTTTCATGCCTACCGTATTGGATCGATCTAATGACTGACACCCGCAACGGCGAGGACAACGGCAAGCTGCTCTACTGCTCCTTCTGCGGCAAAAGCCAGCACGAAGTGCGCAAGCTGATCGCCGGTCCCTCGGTCTTTATCTGCGACGAGTGCGTCGACCTGTGCAACGACATCATCCGCGAGGAGGTGCAGGAAGCCCAGGCCGAAAGCAGCGCCCACAAGTTGCCTGCGCCCAAGGAAATCAGCGGCATTCTGGATCAGTATGTGATCGGTCAGGAGCGCGCCAAGAAGGTGCTCTCCGTCGCCGTGTACAACCACTACAAGCGTCTGAATCAGCGCGACAAGAAAGACGACGTCGAGCTGGGCAAGAGCAATATCCTGCTGATCGGTCCGACCGGCTCCGGCAAGACCCTGCTGGCCGAGACCCTGGCCCGCCTGCTCAACGTGCCTTTCACCATCGCCGACGCCACCACCCTGACCGAAGCCGGTTACGTGGGTGAGGACGTCGAGAACATCATCCAGAAGCTGCTGCAGAAGTGCGACTACGATGTCGAGAAAGCCCAGATGGGCATCGTTTACATCGACGAGATCGACAAAATCTCGCGCAAGTCGGACAACCCGTCCATCACCCGCGACGTGTCGGGCGAGGGCGTGCAGCAGGCGCTGCTCAAGCTGATCGAGGGCACCGTCGCCTCGGTTCCGCCGCAGGGTGGCCGCAAGCATCCGCAGCAGGAGTTCCTGCAGGTCGATACGCGCAACATCCTGTTCATCTGCGGTGGCGCCTTCGCCGGTCTGGAGAAGGTCATCCAGGCCCGCTCCACCAAGGGCGGCATCGGCTTCAACGCCGAAGTGCGCAGCCCGGATCTGGGCAAGAAGGTTGGCGAGGCGCTGCGTGAGGTCGAGCCGGACGATCTGGTGAAGTTCGGTCTTATCCCGGAGTTCGTAGGCCGTCTGCCGGTCATCGCTACCCTCGACGAGCTGGACGAAGCGGCGCTGATGCAGATCCTCACTGAGCCGAAGAACGCCCTGACCAAGCAGTATGCCAAGCTGTTCGAGATGGAAGGGGTGGACTTGGAATTCCGTGCCGATGCACTCAAGGCCGTCGCGCACAAGGCTCTGGAACGGAAGACCGGCGCCCGTGGCCTGCGCTCGATCCTCGAGGGCGTGCTGCTCGACACCATGTATGAGATCCCTTCGCAGTCCGATGTCAGCAAGGTGGTGATCGACGAGAGCGTGATCGAGGGCTCCTCCAAGCCGCTGCTGATCTACGAGAACAGTGAGCCGCAAGCCAAAGCCGCGCCAGACGTCTGACGTCTGACGTCTAACGCTGAAACAAAGGGCCCTGCGGGGCCCTTTGCTTTTGCGCCGTTCTCGCTTGTTTTTTCCCGGGGGTGGCCCCATCTTAGGGTCAAGGGTACCCCGTCCGTTTACGGCCGAATGGCCGCCGTAGAGCTGAAATCATGAAGACAACCATCGAATTGCCTCTCCTGCCGCTGCGTGATGTCGTGGTCTATCCGCACATGGTCATCCCGCTGTTCGTCGGTCGCGAGAAGTCCATCGAGGCTCTGGAAGCCGCCATGGCTGGCGAAAAGCAGATTCTTCTGCTGGCGCAGCGCAACCCGGCAGACGATGATCCGGGCGAGGATGCGCTGTACCGCATGGGTACCGTGGCCACTGTGCTGCAGCTGCTGAAACTGCCCGATGGCACGGTGAAGGTACTGGTCGAGGGCGAGCAGCGCGGTGCTATCGAGAAGTTCATCGAGGTCGACGGTCATTGCCGCGCCGAGGTGCAGCTGCTCGACGAGAGCGAAGTCGCCGAGCGCGAGTCCGAGGTCTTCACCCGCAGTCTGCTCAGCCAGTTCGAGCAGTACGTACAGCTGGGCAAGAAGGTGCCGGCCGAGGTGCTGTCCTCGCTGAACAGCATCGACGAGCCGGCGCGCCTGGTCGACACCATGGCTGCGCATATGGTTCTGAAGATCGAGCAGAAACAGGAGATCCTCGAGATCACCAGTCTGGCCGAGCGCGTCGAGCATGTGCTGGCCCTGCTGGATGCCGAGATCGACCTGCTGCAGGTCGAGAAACGCATCCGTGGTCGGGTCAAGAAGCAGATGGAGCGCAGCCAGCGCGAGTACTACCTGAATGAGCAGATGAAGGCCATTCAGAAGGAGCTGGGTGACATCGATGAAGGCCACAACGAGATCGACGAGCTGAAGAAGCGCATCGAGAACGCCGGCCTGACCAAGGAAGCCCACGCCAAGGCCAATGCCGAGCTGAACAAGCTCAAGCAGATGTCACCGATGTCGGCCGAGGCCACCGTGGTGCGCTCCTACATCGACTGGCTGACCAACGTGCCGTGGAAGGCCGAGAGCAAGGTGCGCCTGGACCTGGCCAAGGCGGAGGATATCCTCGAGGCCGACCACTTCGGCCTGGAAGAGGTGAAGGAGCGCATTCTCGAGTACCTCGCCGTGCAGAAGCGGGTGAAGAAGCTCAAGGGGCCGGTGCTCTGCCTGGTCGGTCCGCCCGGCGTGGGCAAGACCTCGCTGGCCGAGTCCATCGCCCGCGCGACCAATCGCAAGTTCGTGCGCATGGCCCTGGGTGGCGTGCGTGACGAGGCCGAGATCCGCGGTCATCGCCGGACTTATATCGGTTCGATGCCCGGTCGTCTGATCCAGAAGCTGACCAAGGTCGGCGTGCGCAATCCGCTGTTCCTGCTCGACGAGATCGACAAGATGGGCAGCGACATGCGTGGCGATCCCGCCTCGGCGCTGCTGGAGGTGCTGGATCCGGAGCAGAACCACAACTTCAACGACCATTACCTGGAAGTCGACTACGACCTCTCGGACGTGATGTTCATCTGCACCGCCAACTCCATGAACATCCCCGGCCCGCTGCTGGACCGCATGGAGGTCATCCGCCTGCCCGGTTATACCGAGGACGAGAAGGTCAACATCGCCATCAAGTACCTGACGCCCAAGCAGGTGCAGGCCAACGGCCTGAAGAAGGGCGAGCTGGAGTTCGAGGAGGCGGCGATCCGCGACATGATTCGCTATTACACTCGCGAGGCTGGTGTGCGCAGCCTGGAGCGGCAGGTGTCGAAGGTCTGCCGCAAGGTGGTCAAGGAGCACGCCAAGGACAAGCGCATCAAGGTGCTGGTCACCGCTGAGTCGCTGGAGCATTACCTGGGCGTGCGCCGTTATCGCTATGGCCTTGCCGAGCAGCAGGACCAGATCGGTCAGGTCACCGGCCTGGCCTGGACTCAAGTCGGCGGCGAGCTGCTGACCATCGAGACTGCCGTGGTGCCGGGCAAGGGCCAGTTGATCAAGACCGGCTCGCTCGGTGACGTGATGGCCGAATCCATGACGGCTGCGCTGACTGTGGTGCGCAGCCGCGCCAAGAGCCTGGGCATTGCGCCGGACTTCCACGAGAAGCGCGACGTACACATCCACATGCCCGAAGGTGCCACGCCCAAGGATGGTCCGAGTGCTGGTATCGGCCTGTGCACGGCTCTGGTTTCCGCGTTGACACAGATCCCGGTGCGGGCCGATGTCGCCATGACCGGCGAGATCACCCTGCGTGGTCAGGTGCTGGCCATCGGTGGTCTCAAGGAGAAACTCCTGGCAGCTCACCGTGGCGGAATCAAGACGGTGATCATCCCGGAAGAGAATGTCCGCGACCTCAAGGAAATTCCGGAAAATATTAAGCAGGACCTGACCATTAAGCCGGTTAAATGGATTGACGAGGTCCTGCAAATTGCGCTGCAATACGCTCCGGAGCCCTTGCCTGATGCGGCTCCCGAGATGGTTGCAAAGGATGACTCGCGCGAGACTGATTCCAAGGAGCGAATCAGCACGCATTAGCCGGAAGGCTTCCTTGACACTATTTTCGAGCCCTTGTTATAAAGCGGCTCCTATGTGTCGGCAGGCCTTTCAGCACCCGCTTTGCTTACACCAAACAACTAAGAAACAAACTCAACAGAAATAAGGGGACTTAAGAGTGAACAAGTCGGAACTGATTGATGCCATCGCCGCATCCGCTGATATCCCGAAAGCTGTTGCCGGCCGCGCGCTGGACGCAGTGATCGAATCCGTCACTGGCGCTCTGAAGGCTGGTGATTCCGTGGTGCTGGTTGGCTTCGGTACTTTCGCTGTCAAAGAGCGTGCCGCTCGTACCGGCCGCAACCCGCAGACTGGCAAGCCGATCAAGATCGCTGCTGCCAAGATCCCTGGCTTCAAAGCTGGCAAAGCTCTGAAAGACGCCGTCAACTAAGCGTCTCTCGGGCTTGGCCCTCGCCGAGCCGGGGTCACCCGATTCGGCAGGAGCAGCGAAAGCGCTCCAACAGTTATGAGAAGGCGCATCCTCGGATGCGCCTTTCTTTTATCCGGACCTCAATACCCACGCTGCATGGCTGTTTGTTCAGTGCAGGCGTTTCGGGGGAAGCATGCTGCAGAACATCAGGGACAACTCCCAGGGCTGGATCGCCAAAACCATCATTGGCGTGATCGTCGTGCTGATGGCCTTTACCGGCTTCGATGCCATCATCCAGTCCACCAGCAACAGCCAGAATGCGGCTGAAGTCAACGGTGAGACGATTACGCTGAGCAGCCTCAACGCTGCCGTTGATATGCAGCGCCGTCAGCTGATTCAGCAGTTTGGCAAGGATTTCGACGCCTCTCTGCTGGACGACAAGCTGTTGCGTCAGGCCTCTCTCGATGCGCTGGTCGACCGCACGTTGCTGCTGCAGGGCGCCAAGGACGCCGGCATGGGCTTCTCCGAGGCCTCGCTGGACCAGCTGATCCTGCAGACCCCGGCCTTCCAGGTCGACGGCAAGTTCAATGCGGCGCGCTTCGATCAGATCCTGCAGCAGCAGGGCATGGGGCGCATGGAGTTCCGTGAGCGCCTCAAGCAGGACGTTCTGGTCAGCCAGTTGCAGGCCAGCCTGGCTGCCAGCAACTTCGTCACCGACGAAGAGCTGGAAAACTTCGTGCGACTGGACCGGCAGACCCGAGACTTCGCCAGCCAGACCATTCACATCGATACCAAGTCCGTCGATGTCAGCGATGACGAGCTGAAGGCATACTACGATGAGCACAAGGACCAGTACATGAGTCCGGAGCAGGTCGTGGTCGAGTACGTCGAACTGCGCAAGGAGAGCTTCTTTGCCCAGGCCGAGGCCAGTGATGAGGAACTGCAGGCGCTGTATCAGAAGGAAATCGCCAACCTGGCCGAGCAGCGCCGCGCCGCGCATATCCTGCTGGAAGTGAACGACAAGCTCAGTGATGAGCAGGCCAAGGCCAAGCTCGCGGAAGTCGCCGAGCGCCTGAAGCAGGGCGAGGATTTCGCCAAGCTGGCCGAGGAGGTCTCGCAGGACCCGGGTTCGGCCAGCAACGGCGGTGATCTGGGCTTTGCCGGCCCAGGCGTGTATGACCCCGAGTTCGAGAAGTCGCTGTATGCCCTGAAGAAAGATGAAGTCTCCGCTCCCGTGCGCAGCTCCTTCGGTTGGCATCTGATCAAGCTGCTGGACGTGCAGGCGCCCGAGGTGCCGAGCTTCGACAGCCTGAAGGCCAAGTTGGAGCGTGAGGTCAAGGCGCAGCAGGTCGAGCAGCGCTTCGTCGAAGCGGCCAAGGAACTGGAAGAGGCCAGTTTCGAAGCTTCCGATCTGGCGCAACCAGCCCAGGAACTGGGGCTGCAGGTGCAAACCAGTGGCGCCTTCGGGCGTGAGGGTGGCGAGGGTGTGGCTGCCAATCGCCAAGTCGTGCAGGCGGCCTTCAGTCCTGAAGTACTGGAAGACGGTGCCAACAGCAGTGCCATCGAGCTGGACCCGGATACCACGCTGGTGCTGCGGGTGAAGGAGCACAGGAAGCCGACCTTGCTGCCACTGGAGGAGGTGTCTGCCGGTATTCGTGACACCCTGTCGCGCAAGAAGGCCAGTGAAGCGGCCAAGGCCGAGGGCGAGGCGCTGTTGGCGCAGCTGCGTGATGGCGGTGCCAGTGGCAAGGACTGGAAGGTCGTGGAAGCCGCTACCCGCAGCCAGGAGGGTGTCGAGCCCGAGGTACTGCAGGCGCTGTTCCGTATGGCCAAGCCGGAGGATGGCAAATCCAGCTTCGCCGGCGTAACGCTGAACAATGGTGACTACGTGGTGCTGCGCCTGGACGGTGTCGGCCAGGCCAAGGCCGAGCTGAGCGCTGAGGAGAAGGCCAGCTATCGCCGCTTCCTCGCTTCGCGCGCCGGTCAGCAGGATTTCGCGGCGTACCGTGAGCAGCTCAAGGACAAGGCTGACATCGAGCGCTTCTGAGTGCCTAGTCTGCTCTGACGCCAAAGGCCGCTGAGTGACCAGCGGCCTTTTCGTTTGCGCCCAATAAAAAGGCTATATTGCCGTTACGTGTTGCATTGGCGCTCCGAGCGCCTCCTGCAGACAGCGCTCGGGCGCGATAGAAGTGGCGTAGCGCTCCAGCATTCGGCGCCCGCCTAGATAGTTTGGCGGATAGCGGGTGGCCAAGCCATGAAAGCGCGCCATCCAGCTCTTCACTCGACTGTGATAAGAATTAACGTTCTGCATGTGCAACGCCCCCTCGCATACCCTGCGTCTAGGGCGTGCCTGAACCACCTGATGGGTGGCATCTGTGCTCTTGGCGTATGCTGCATAGACTGCAGCACCGTCTGTACACAGCACTGCGTCACTATTGACCAGAGGTCTTAGCGCCTGTTGGACATGGACTGCGTCGAGCTTTTCCAGCTGGAAGTCGGCGGTCTGGCCACTGCGATCACGTACCATCAGCATCGGTATCTGGTCCGGCGCTGTGCCGCGTGTCAGGCTGATTCCGCCTCGTTGACGGGACGGCCGGGGTAACTGACGCTGACTTTTGAAGGATTCCAGAAAGAGGGTTTCGTCAGCCTCGATGATGCCGTTTTCTTGTTGCGCTGCATGGCCTACAGCCAGAGTCAGAAAACGATGCCGCCAGCGAAGTGCCGTGTTCTTGCTGATGCCTCAGGCTTTCGTCGCACGACGCACGGTCAGCCCTTCGACCAGCGCGTCGCAGTAATTCAACCGGTGACCCTGCATGTGCAAGCGGGCCAAACCTTTGCCTGTTAGCGCGTTACATGTATGCAGGCGCTCGCGGCAGCGAAAGCGGCGCAGCCCGCGCCTCCAGCTCCAAGGTACCAGCAGGCTTGCTGTCGCCTTGCAATGCGGGCTCTGGCGTAACGCGGGAAGAACCTTGCACCAGCCACTGGCTGGCTTCTGGTATGAGAAGGGCATGACGAAGCGTGTTTTTTGGCGGGGGCGTTAGCTGGCTGAGGCCGGCCAGTGCTCAAAGGCTGGGGTTTCCATCGCACACCTCCACTGGAAATGCCCGCTGACAGACTCGTATTTCAACAATTAACGGGAACATAGCCATAAAAAAGCCACCGTAAAGGTGGCTTTTGCGTTTTGCGATACGCGAACAGATTAGTCGCCACGGTACTCACAGCCACTGGTGCAGGTCTCATGCACGCGGATGCGGGAAAGCTCGGGCAGCAGCGGTTTGAGTTCTTGCCAGATCCACTTGGCCAGGTTCTCGCTGGTGGGATTTTCCAGGCCAGGGATGTCGTTCAGGTAGTTATGGTCGAGTCGCTCGTAGATCGGCTTGAAGATCGCCTTGATCTCGGCAAAGTCGCGAATCCACCCGGTATGCGGATCGACCTCGCCCTCGATGTAGATCGCGGCGCGGAAGGAATGGCCGTGCAGGCGACCACACTTATGGCCGGCTGGGACATGGGGCAGGAGGTGGGCGGATTCGAAGGTGAATTCTTTGAACAGTTCCAAGGTAAGCGCTCTGCTGGATAGGCCGCGAGGCGGCGTGAAGCTTGCCTCGCAGTTTACCAGCTTGGGCACTAGCGGGTCTGGCGCAGACGCATGAGCTCGCCATTCAGCCAGTCGGCCGAACGCTGCAGTCGACCTTGGCAATTCACCTGGTAGGGCTCTCCGCTCATGCTGCTCTCGGTCGCCGCGCGGGCGATGAAGTCCTCTGGCGAGTCGACCAGGCCCTTGTCATCCAGGTATTCGAGTTTCTTCTGCAGGTGCTTGCGCGCATCGGCGGGTGAGTGCTCGCTGCCATTGCGGATGAACTGACAACCACTGCTCTCGACGAAGGCGAGTAGGGCATCGACCTCCTGGCGGCCTTGCCCATCCAGGGCTGCCTGCGTGCTGGTGGAAAGAAGCAGGAGGGACAGCGCCAGGGTTCGATACAGAGGCATTTATGGCTTCCTTGCAGGGTCTTTAAAGCGGTTGCAGGCGCTCGCCCAGCCGACCGCTGTCGACCAGTTCGAGGAACTCGTCACCGAGGCGGCGGCTTTCGGCCATCGCCTTGTGCCAGTAACGTTCACGGCCTTGATCATCGCCCAGGTAGCGCTTGAAGTCGCTGCGATCCGGGAGTTTGCCGTGAGGCAGGCTGGCGAGGTACTCGGGGGATGGCGCCAGCAGGAGCACGTCCTGCAGGCGCTCGCGGTCGGCGCGGCGCCAGGGCAGGCTCTTGTCGAACCAGCCGGGAATCACCTTGTCGGTGAAATGTGGATAGAGCACCACGCCATCGGCCTGGTAAGGCAAGTCCAGGTGATAGTCGAGGAGCCCCCCGTCGCGGTAGGCGCCCGGGGCGAGGCCGGGGATCTCGCGGATCGCCTCCATCACCATGGGTATCGAGCCGGAGGCCAGCAGGGCGTGGCGCAGATTGCCCTCGGCGAGGGTATGAAAGTGCGAGCGGAAGTCGTTCAGGGCACCCAGTGGCGGCATCTGGCGGGCGTCGTGGAGGATGACCCGGTCGAAATGCCGACCCAGGCGGCTGCGGCTCAGCAGGTTGTTGCCGATCACCGACGACAGGCCCAGACCAAGCTTGCCGCGATGATCATGCTGGAGCAGGCCGTGGCTGCGCACCACCACGATATTTAGGCGGTACAGCGGATTGTTCAGCACCGCCTGGTCCTGGCCTTCGAGCAGATCATCGAGCAGCTGCACACAGCTGCGCGAGACCTCGGCCATGCTCACGCCCTTGGCGAAGCGCTGGCTGGTATAAAGCTCGCCGAGGCGGCGGATACCGGCGCAGGGATCAGGCAGACAGGCACTGGCGAAACGCCAGGAACCGATCGAGGCGCCGATCAGGGTGCGTTCGCGCGGTGCCCGTGGCAGCCAGTCACCGAACAGGGCCAGATCGAGTCCCTGGATGCCGAGGCCCTTGGGGCCGCCGGCAGCGCCAGGCAGAATGCCGACATCGGCTGGCTGCAGGCCCTGCCCGCGGATACGCGTCAGGGCGCGCTTGCCGGCGCGCAGGCTGAGAGCAGGCGACTTGATATGGATGGCGGTCATGCTTGGCTCCGTATTGCAGGCCAGCGATTATAGTGGCGTGGTCTGAGAGGCCAAGCGGCTTCAGCGGATGAATACCCCGTCAGTTGTGAGCCTTGTGCTGATTCAGCTTGAATTAAGTTGGCATCGCTATCTTGGGCTCCGTAGACAACGGATACCCCACGAGGAGAACACCATGAACAAGCTGACCAGCCTTTTTGCCATCGCAGCCCTCGCGGCCACCGCCGGTATTGCCCAGGCTCGTGACCTGGGCCCGGACGAGGCGCTGAAGCTGCGCGATGCAGGCACCATCCAGGACTTCCAGAAACTCAACGCGGCTGCGCTGGCCAAGTACCCGGGCGGCAAGGTCGAGGACACCGAACTGGAGCAGGAGCACGGCCGCTATGTCTATCAGGTCGAGCTGCGTGATGCCCAGGGCGTGCAGTGGGACGTGGAGCTGGACGCCACCAATGGCCAGATCCTGCAAGAGCACCGGGATGACTGATGAAGTTCGTGTTTCGCTATAGCGGCATCCTTGCCCTGATCGTCGCGGTACTGGCTCTCGATGCCCAGGCCCGCGACCTCGATCAGGACGAGGCCTTGCGCCTGCGCCAGGAGGGAGTCATCCGTCCCTTGGAAGATCTGATGGCATCGGCCCTGGGGCGTTACCCCGGGGCCGAGTTGCTGGAGGCGGAACTGGAAGAGGAGGATGACGTGCTGGTATACGAGGTGGAGCTGCTGACCGCCGACGGCACCGTTCGCGAGCTGGAGCTGGATGCCCGTGACGGCCGCATTCTCAAGGACGAAGTGGAGGACTGATGCGCCTGTTGTTGGTGGAAGACCATGTGCCCCTGGCCGATGAACTGCTGGTCAGCCTCAAAGGGCAGGGCTACGCGGTGGACTGGCTGGCCGATGGCCGTGATGCCGCCTATCAGGGCGCAATCGAGCCTTATGACCTGATCATTCTCGACCTCGGTTTACCGGGCAAGCCTGGGCTTGAGGTGCTGCGCGAGTGGCGTGCCGGCGGCCTGAGCACGCCCGTGCTGATTCTGACGGCGCGCGGCTCCTGGGCCGAGCGCATCGATGGCCTCAAGGCTGGCGCTGACGACTACCTGACCAAACCCTTCCATCCCGAAGAGCTGGCCCTACGTATCCAGGCTCTGCTGCGTCGCGCCCACGGCCTGGCCAACCAGCCACAGCTGGAAGCTGCCGGGCTGCAGCTGGATGAAAGCCGCCAGTGCGTGACGCGTGGCAGTGAGCAGATCGAGCTGACGTCCGCCGAGTTCCGTCTGCTGCGTTACTTCATGCTGCACCCCGGGCAGATTCTGTCCAAGAGCCAGCTGGCTGACCATCTGTACGATGGCGAGAGCGAGCGCGATTCCAATGTCCTGGAAGTGCATGTCAATCGCCTGCGCGGCAAGCTCGGGCGCGAGGTGATCGAGACCCGGCGTGGCCAGGGTTACCGTTACGCCGGAGTCGACACTTGAAGTCGATCCAGCGTCGCCTCAGCCTGGGCCTGGCCAGTGTACTGATCGTGGTGGGTCTGATCCTGGCGCAGAGCAGTCTGTGGCTGTTCGACCACAGCCTGCGCCGCTACCTGCGGGAAGACCTCAAGGATGAGACACGGACCCTGCTGGTCGCCCTGGTGCGTGGCCAGAACGGCGTGCAGCTGGATGAGCGGCGCCTGGACCCAACGTTCCAGCGGCCGTTTTCCGGCCACTACTTCCGTATCGATTTTGCCGACGAGACCTGGCGCTCGCGCTCCCTATGGGATCGTGACCTGCCCAAGCCTGCGCGCGCGGGCCTGCAGGACGGTCTCGGTGACGGTCCGCATGGCCAGATGCTGTTGGTCTATCGTGGCGACTACCTGCGTTTTGGCCAGCGCTTTTCCATCAGCGTGGCGCAGGACTACACGCCCATTCTGGAGAGCTTTCGCCGCCTGCAATGGCTGGGGCTGGGACTCGGCGCTGCAGCGCTGCTGCTGATCCTGCTGGCCCAGCGCTACACGGTGCGTTCGGCGCTGCGCCCGCTGGAGCGGGTGCGCGAGCAAATCGCCCAGCTGCAGCAGGGCCGGCGCACCGAGCTGGACAGCCAGGTGCCGCAGGAGCTGGAGCCGTTGGTGGCACAGGTCAATCACCTGCTGAGCCACACCGAGGACACCCTCAAGCGTTCGCGCAATGCACTGGGCAATCTCGGGCATGCCTTGAAGACGCCGCTGGCGGTGCTGGTTAGCCTCAGTGAACGTGAGGAGTTGTGCGATCAGCCCGAGCTGCAGGCTACCCTGCGCGAGCAGCTGGCGCAGATCCGCCAGCGCCTGGAGCGCGAGCTGGGTCGCGCGCGTCTGGCTGGGGAGGCGCTACCGGGGGCGCATTTCGACTGTGCGGCGGAGCTGCCGGGGCTGTTCAGCACCCTGGGCATGATCCACAGCCACGGCCTGAAGCTGGAGTGGCAGGCCGAGCCCGGGCTATGCCTGCCGTGGGACCGGGAAGACCTGCTCGAGCTGCTCGGCAATTTGCTGGACAACGCCTGCAAATGGGCCGATGCCGAGGTACGCCTGAGCCTGGTAAAGGAAGGCGAGGGCTATCGGCTGTGGGTGGACGACGATGGGCCCGGCATCGCCCCCGAGCGCCGCGAGGCGGTACTGGGGCGTGGCACCCGCCTGGACGAGCAGGTTGCCGGCCACGGCCTGGGCCTGGGCATCGTGCGTGACATGGTCGAGGCCTGGGGCGGCAGCTTGAGCCTCGAGGACAGCCCGCTGGGCGGGCTGCGGGTCGCGATCAGCCTGCCCGGGCGGCGTTGATCACATGCCGTTGGTGAAGGCCGGATTGCTAAGGTCGATGGCCGCGCGCACCGGCTTCAGCGCTTCGGCGTACTTGCCGAGGATGTCCAGCGCGTAGTCGGCGCGGGCGCGGATGCGCAGGTCGTCTTCGCCGGTAGCCGGGCCTTCGTTCATCACCGCCTCCACCTGACGCACGATCAGGTGCTCCGGCAGATAGGCAATGCGACAGTTCTTGTAGCCCGAGGCGCGCAGTTCGCTGATCGGGTAGGCACCACCGATGCCCGAGGAAACGCCCACCAGCAGCGCAGGCTTGTGCGCCAGTTCGGCGTTGCTGGCGTACAGGAAGAAGTTCTTCACGGCCGGGCAGGCCATGCCGTTCCACTCCGGGGCGATCACCACCAGCGCGTCGGCGGCGGCCAGCTGCTGCTGATACTCGCTCCATGGGCCCTTGTCCTCTCCAGGCCACAACGGCAGGCCGCGCTCGCCGAGGTCGAGCAGGCTGCTTTGCTCATGGCGAGTCAGACCCAGTTCGATCAGGCGTTGGCGGAGGAAGCGGGCGACCTTGGCGGACTGGCTGCCGCTGCGGCTGGAGCCGGCGATCAGGGCGATATTGAGCATGGCGGGGATTCCTAGCGAATGATTGCGCGCAGGCTACCGGCCGCTCTGGAACGCGGCAAGTGGCGGGGCGACAGAGATCTGGTCGGATGACGCCAGCGCCCCGGTCGGGGCGCGGCGCAGAGATAACGTCAGACGCGGAACTGGTCCATCAGGCCTTGCTGGTGGTTGGCCAGGCTGTTCAGGCTCTGGCTGACCCGGGCGGACTCGTCGGCCTGGCCGGACAGCGCTTCGGTGACATCGCGGATGCTGGCCACGTTGCGGTTCACCTCCTCGGCCACCGCGCTCTGCTCCTCGGCGGCCGAGGCAATCTGCAGGTTCATGTCGTTGATCACGGTGACCGCGTCGCTGATGCGGCGCAGCGAGGTCACCGCCTGCTCGACCAGTTCGACACTGCTTTGCGCCTGCTTGTGGCTGCTGTGCATGGAACCGACCACGTCGCGGGTACCGCTCTGAAGGTTCTCGATCACCTGGCGGATTTCCTCCACCGAGTCCTGGGTGCGCTTGGCCAGGTTGCGCACCTCGTCGGCCACCACGGCAAAGCCGCGGCCGGCTTCACCGGCGCGGGCTGCTTCGATGGCTGCGTTGAGGGCCAGCAGGTTGGTCTGTTCGGCGATGGCGCGGATCACTTCCAGCACCGAGCCGATCTGCTCGCTACTGCCAGCCAGCGTCTCCACCTCGTGCATCGCCGAGCTCAGCTCGCTGGCCAGTTGCTCGATCGACAGGGTGGTGCGGTCGATTACCGTCAACCCCTCGCGAGCGGCAGCATCGGCACTGCGCGCGGCTTCGGCGGCCTGGGCGGCATTGTTGGCTACGTCATGGGCGGTAGCGCTCATCTCCTGAGAAGCGGTGGCGACCTGGTCCACTTCACGGAACTGCTGCTGCATGCCGGCGCTGGTCTGGGTGGCGATGGCCGCAGACTGGTCGGCGGTGCTGCGGGCGTCCTGCACCGAGAGTTTGACGTCGGCAATGATCGGTTGCAGCTTGTCGAGGAAGCGGTTGAACCAGCTCGCCAACTCGCCCAGCTCGTCCTGTTTGGCGTACTCCAGGCGGCGGGTCAGGTCGCCTTCGCCGCTGGCGATGTTCTTCAGCATGCTGGCTACGCCAAGGATCGGGCGGGTAACGCCCAGTGCCGTCAACCACATCAGCGCGAGGCCTAGCAGGATGGCAATCAGCGCCAGCGTGATGGAGAAGGTGGTGTCGCCAGTACGGCGTTCATCCAGTTGCTTCTGCAGTTGCAGAGCCGGCGCGAGCAAAGTGGCGGTTGGAACCTCCAGCAGCACACCCCAGGGTTTGGCTTCAGGAATCGGTAGCAGTGGCTCGATTACCTGCAGCCGGTCGTCCTGTTCAAGGAACTGCGCCTGCCCGCTGGCGAGTAGTCCGATGATCTCCCGGTCCTGATTGGCGAAGGCTTCAGCCAGGGACTTGCCCAACTGGCCGGCATCCCGACTATGGCCGGCCAGCAGGCCGGCCGGGCTGATGATGCTGACATGGGCCTGGCCTTCATAGAGCTCGCTGCTGGCGTTCTGGGCGATCTGCTGCAGGCTCTCCAGGCTGATATCGACGCCCATTACGCCGATTACCTTGCCGTCATGCTCCAGAGGGAAGGCAATACTGGTCATCAGCACCTGTTTGCCGTTCACGTCATCGAAGTAGGGGTCGAGCACACAGGTACGGCGAGTATCGCGCGGGCAGGTGTACCAGGCGTTGTAGGGCGCACCGCTGGGGCCTGCCGTCGTGTCGCCGAGCTGATCCTCATTCATCGCCTCGGCTTCAAGGGTGCCTGGCGTGCTTTGCGACCAATAGAGGGAGAAGCGACCCTTGTCGTTGCTGCCGATTTCGCTCTGCCCGGCAAACAGTTCGTCCTTGCCGTCCAGCGCATTGGGCTCGAACACCAGGTAGAGCCCTAGCAGGCTGGGATTGGCTTCGAGAGAGGAGCGTACTTGTCTGGTCATGTCCTCGCGCAGGTCGAAAGCGTCGAGGAAGCGTTTCTCGGCCTGGTCCTTGAGGAACAGGACCTGGCGAGAGAAGCCTTTGCCATACTGATAGGCGTCCATGAAGTAGCGCTGGATGCGGATACCCTGCAGCTCGCCACGGGCCGACATGCTCAGGCGTGCCGACTCTTCGAGCATCTCGGAGCTGGATTTTTTCACCAGCGAGGCGCTGTGGGTGGACTGATAGAGAGATGCGCCCACCAGCAGCGTGACGATAGCCAGCAGGCAGAGCCCGGCGAGCAAGGTGATTTTCCACTGAATCGAGAGGCGAGACAGCATGGTCGGGTCCTTAGGATTTCAGACGTCTTAGCCATGTATCGGTGGCGGCGGCAGAAGCTTGACCGTTTTCATGACCGACCTGAGTTTTTACGCAAAGCTGCTGCGTAGACAAGCAGAATTATGTACGCGTTGCCCAGAATTTCGCACGCTGGGGTTTTTGACAGAAACTGACCGATCGTGCAGAGTCTCGCGCTTTTTCCGCCCTGGGCGGGTCATGCACGCTGTTAAGTGGAGTTTTGCGATGAACGCAGTGGTTGCCGCAGTCGGCATCATGCTGGTCCTCAGTTTGTGCCGGGTCCACGTTGTCGTGGCGCTTATCGTTGGCGCTCTTGCCGGCGGTCTGCTTGGGGGGCTGGGCCTGGAGGGCTCGCTGGCGGCCTTCAACAAGGGGCTGGGCGGCGGTGCTACCGTGGCGCTGTCCTATGCGCTGCTCGGCGCCTTCGCTGTCGCCATCGCCAAGTCGGGGCTGGCCCATGCCCTTGCTGATCGCGCCCTGGCGCTGGTAGGGCGGCAGCAGGAAGAGGGGAACGCGGTGAAATGGCTGCTGGTCGGTCTGCTGCTGGCGGTATCGGTGGCTTCGCAGAACATTTTGCCGATCCATATCGCCTTCATCCCGTTACTGGTACCGCCACTGCTGTACGTGCTGAGCAAGCTGCAGATCGATCGTCGCCTGATCGCCTGCGTGATTACCTTTGGCCTGATCACTCCCTACATGTTCCTGCCGGTTGGCTTCGGCAACATCTTCCTCAACGAGATTCTGCTGGCCAACGTGGCCAAGGGTGGGGTGGACGTGAGCGATGTGAACGTCACGCACGCCATGCTGATCCCCGCCGCCGGCATGTTGTTCGGCCTGCTGCTGGCCATATTCTTCAGCTACCGTGGCAAGCGCGACTATGCCCTGCAGCCGATTGTTCAGGCAGAGCGAGTGGAGGTGCGCTACAGCCCGCTGAGCCTGCTGGTGGCCGGCATTGCGGTGGCGGTCGCCTTTATCGTGCAGCTGTGGCTGGACTCGATGATCGTCGGGGCGCTGGCGGGCTTTGTGGTGTTTTCGGTGTCCGGCGTGGTGCGCTGGAAAGAGGCTGATGACCTGTTTACCGAAGGTATGAAGATGATGGCCATGATCGGCTTCATCATGATCGCTGCGCAGGGGTTCGCGGAGGTGATGAATGCCACCGGCGATGTGCGCGCGCTGGTGGATGCCTCGGCGGCGTGGATCGGCAACAGCAAGGCACTGGGTGCACTGCTGATGTTGCTGGTAGGGCTGCTAGTGACCATGGGCATTGGCTCATCCTTTTCCACCGTGCCGATCATCGCTGCCATCTTCGTGCCGCTGGGCGTGCAGCTCGGCTTCAGCCCGCTGGCCATTGTCTGCATCGTGGGTACGGCTGGTGCGCTGGGTGACGCGGGCTCACCAGCCTCCGATTCGACCCTTGGCCCGACTTCCGGCTTGAATGTGGACGGCCAGCACAACCATATCTGGGATACCGTGGTGCCGACCTTCCTGCATTACAACGTGCCGTTGCTGGTGTTTGGCTGGGCCGCAGCAATGTTGCTCTAGAGTACATCTCGCCCATTGATCCCGATCCGAGTGACTGTTTGGTCGCTCAGGTAATCAACGGGGCTGCCGATAACACGGCAGCCCCGTTTCTTATTCGAAAAGACGCTCTCCAGAGGAAAGGACAATGCGCCTCACACTAAAAAGCAAAATGCTGCTGCTGGCACTTCTGCCAGTGATCCTGTTTGCCATTGTGCTCAGCGGAGCCGCGGCAAAGATCCTGCTTGATCTGGCCGAAGACGAGGTCAAGGAGACGCGTGAGCGTCTGGTGCAGGAGAGTCGCCGCGAGCTGCAACACTACATGCAGATCGCCATGGGCTCCGTTCAGGCTCTCTACGATGGTGCCGCTCAGGGCGACATGGCCAGCCGCGACCAGGCTATCGCCATCCTTTCCAAGATCAAATACGGCAAGGACAGCTACTTCTTCGGCTACGACTCGCAGGTTATCCGCCTGTTCCGGGGCGACAGCCCTGTGGATGTCGGCAAGAGCTTCACTGGCCGCCAGGATCCCAACGGCGTGAGGGTTAACGACGAACTGGTGCGTGTGGCCAAAGATGGCAGCAACTACGTGCAGTACAGCTCGCCGCTGCCCAACAACGAGAGCGTTCTGGTTCCCAAACTGGCCTACAGCTACTACCTGCCCAAGTGGGATCTTGCCCTGGGTACAGCGGTTAACCTGGACGGTGTGGAGGCTCAGGTCGCCGAGGTTGAGGCCGCTATCGAAGAGCGGGTCAGCACTATCCTGACCAGTATTCTGGTGATTGCCGTGATCATGCTGGTGGTGTTCGGCGTTCTTGGCCTGACCCTGAGTAATGCGTTCCTGCGACCGCTGCAGCAGATCAAGGCCAACCTGGACGATATCGCCGCCGGCGAAGGTGATCTGACTCGTCGCCTGCCGGTGGCCAGCCAGGACGAGTTGGGCGAGTTGGCCGGCTCCTTCAACCGCTTCGTCGAGAAGATTCATGGTCTGGTGCGGCAGATTGCCGAGATGACCACCCAGCTGACCGGTCTGGTCGGTGAGGTGGCGGCGCAGGCACAGCGCTCCGAGCAGGCCATGGAGCGCCAGCGCCACGAGACCGACCAGGTGGCCACGGCGATCAACGAGATGTCCGCTGCTGCCCACGAAGTGGCGCGCAGTGCCCAGGGCGCGGCCGAGGCTGCGCAGCAGACCGATAGTGAGGGACAGGCGGCGAAGAAGGTGGTCGATGGCAGCATCGATCGCATTCACGCGCTGGTCGAGGATATCCGCGAGAGTGGCGTGTCACTGGACAACCTGCAGCAGGACGTACAGTCGATTGTCAGCGTGCTCGACGTGATTCGCTCCATTGCCGAGCAGACCAACCTGCTAGCGCTCAACGCCGCCATCGAGGCCGCTCGAGCCGGCGAGGCCGGGCGCGGCTTTGCCGTGGTCGCCGATGAGGTGCGTGCGCTGGCCAGCCGTACCCAGCAGAGCACCCAGGAAATCCAGGGCATGATCGATCGCCTGCAGGGCGGTACCCGCGACGCCGTCACCGCTATGCGCCGCTCCAGCGATGCCGGCGAGATCACCAGCGAACAGGCCAATCAGGCCGGTGCTTCGCTGGATGCCATCGCCCAGCTGATCGGCACCATCAATGCGATGAACGCGCAGATCGCCAGCGCCGCCGAGGAGCAGACGGCGGTGGCCGAGGAGATCAACCGCAGCGTGCATCAGATCGCCGTGGCGGTGGAAAGCGTGGCGGACGAAACCCGTCAAGGCGCCGAGACTTCGCGCAGCCTGGCCGGCTTGGGCGAGCGCCTGGGGGCGCTGGTGCGACAGTTCCGTATCTGAGTACCTGCGCAAAGAACAAGGGCGCCCATGGGCGCCCTTGTTCTGTCTGTTGCGGTAGCTCAGTCGGGTAGCCCGGACATCCTCCAGGCTACGGCTGCTTCGCGAACTGTGTTCGCGCCTGTGCCGGGAGCCAGCCCATAAAAAACCGGCCTGAGCCGGGCTACGCCTCGCCAATAGTTCGATGGACAGAAAAAACCCGGCCTGGGCCGGGTTCTTCGTTGACTTCCGATGCTTAGTGGGCGACCGCTACCAGCCCGGCCTGCTGCACCAGTTCCAGCAGCGGCTGCGGGTAGACGCCGAGCAAGAAGGCGAGCAGACCGACAACCAGCAGCATGATGCCGCCGGCGCGCTGGCCCCAGTTGAACGGCGCATCGTGGCGCTTGAGGTTCGGTTCGGCGAGGAACATGGTGACCATCACGCGCAGGTAGTAGTACACGCCAATGGCGCTGCCCAGGATCATGGCGCCCAGCAGCCACCACTGTTGTGCCTGCACACCAGCGGCGACCACGTAGAACTTGCCGATGAAACCGGCAGTCAGCGGAATACCGGCCAGCGACAGCATCATCACGGTCAGCACGGCGGTGAGGTACGGACGGCGCCAGAACAGGCCGCGGTACTCGTACAAGGCATCGGCATCGCGGCCGCTATAGGGCGTGGACATCAGGGTGATCACGCCGAACGCGCCCAGGCTGGTCAGCACATAGGTGGCCAGGTACACGCCGATGGCTTCCACGGCCAGACCCTTGCTGGCGATCAAGGCGATCAGCAGGTAGCCGAAGTGGGCGATCGAGGAGTAGCCGAGCAGGCGCTTGAGGTTGCTCTGCAGCAGTGCCAGCAGATTGCCGAACAGGATCGAGGCGATGGCCAGGGCACTCAGCATGCCCTCCAGCCAGCCGCCGGCGGTGACCGGGGAGATCTGATACAGGCGCAGCAGCACGGCAAACACGGCGACCTTGCTGGCGGTGGCCAGGAAGGCGGCGACCGGTGCCGGGGCACCCTCGTAGACGTCCGGGGTCCACAGGTGGAAAGGCACCAGCGACAGCTTGAAGGCCAGGCCGATCAGCATCATGCCAACGCCGACCTGGGCGATCAGACTCGGCAGGCCATCGGCGGCCAGTTTGGCGCCGATGCCGGCGAAACTCAGGCTGCCGGACTCGGCGTAGAGCAGGGCCATGCCGAACAGCAGGAAGGCCGAACCCGCAGCAGACAGCACCATGTACTTGATGCCGGCTTCCAGTGAGCGCCTGTTGAAGAAGGCGTAGGCGATCATGCCGTAGGTGGGGACCGACAGCAGTTCCAGACCAATGAACAGGCCGGCCAGGTGTTGCGCGCTGACCAGGACCAGGCCACCCAGGGCGGACAGCAGGATCAGCAGGTACAGCTCTTCGCGGTTGCCCGGGTAGCCCTGCCTGCCGGATTCTCCGCCCAGGTAGGCATGGACCAGCGTGGTGCAGGCCAGCGTGGCGGCAAGCACCAGCGCCATGTAGTAGCAGGCGAACTTGTCCACCAGCAGCAGCGGGGTGACTTCTATGGGGGTCACGCCCAGAGCCGGGATGATCGACAGCAATGCCAGGTTCAATCCCAGCACCGAGAGGATGAAGGTCATGGCGTGGTTGCGTTTCCACGCGATGGCGAGCATCACCACGATGATGGTGGCGCTGGTGACCAGCAGCGGCAGCAGCGCGATGAAGTGTTGAGTCGTCAGTTCCATAGCGCGTGATTACCGGACCGAAGCGAGTTGAGTGAGGGCACCGCTGAACCACTGCTGCACGCCGTGCATGCTGGCGGCGGAGGTGTCGAGCACCGGTTGCGGGTAGACGCCGAGCAGGATCAGCAGCACGGCCAGGCCCAGCACCATGTACAGCTCGCGAGCCTTCATGGCCTGCAGCGGTGCCTCGGACTTGGCCGGGCCGAAGTAGGCGCGGTGGATCATCGCCAACGAGTAGACCGACCCCAGCACCAGGCCGCAGGCAGCCAGGACCACGACCCAGGGAGCCGCCGGGAAGCTGCCGATCAGGATCAGGAACTCGCCGACGAAGTTGCCGGTACCCGGCAGGCCGAGCGCGGCGGCAGCGAAGAACAGACTCAGCGCCGGCAGCCAGGGCAGGCGCGCCCAGATACCGCCCATTTCGCGCATGTCACGGGTGTGCAGGCGCTCGTAGAGCTGGCCGCAGAGGATGAACAGCGCGGCAGCGGACAGGCCGTGAGCCATCATCTGCACCACGGCACCCTGCAGGGCGATGTGGCTGCCGGAGTAGATGGCGATCAGCACGAAGCCCATGTGCGACACGCTGGAGTAGGCCACCAGGCGCTTGATGTCGGTCTGCGCGAACGACAGGAAGGCGCCGTAGGCGATGGCGAACACACCGAGCCACATGGCGATCGGCGCGAATTCGGCCGAAGCGTTGGGGAACAGCGGCAGGGCGAAGCGCATCAGGCCGTAGGCGGCGGTTTTCAGCAGGATGCCAGCGAGATCAACGGAGCCGGCCGTCGGCGCCTGGGCGTGCGCATCCGGCAGCCAGGAGTGCACCGGAACCACCGGGAACTTCACGGCGAAGGCGGCGAAGAAGCCGAGCATCAGCAGGTACTCGGTACCGGCGGGCAGCTGAGTCTTGAGCAGATCTTCGTAGTTGAAGGTCAGCACGCCGGTGACGTTGTAGTTGATCAGCACCAGGGCGAGGATCGCCACCAGCATGATCAGGCCGCTGGCCTGGGTGAAGATGAAGAACTTGGTGGCGGCATTGATCCGCGAGTGACCCTTGCTGCCGCTATGACCCCAGAGCGCGATGAGGAAGTACATCGGCACCAGCATCATTTCCCAGAAGAAGAAGAACAGGAACAGGTCGATGGCGAGGAACACGCCGACCACGCCGCCGAGGATCCACATCAGGTTGAGGTGGAAGAAGCCGACGCGGTTCTGGATTTCGTTCCACGAGCACAGCACCGACAGCACGCCGAGCAGACCGGTGAGGACGATCATCAGCACCGAGAGACCGTCGAGGCCGAGGTGGATGCTGATACCGAGGCGCTCGATCCACTGCACCTGGAACTCGGCCGCCCAGGCCAACTCGGCGCCGGGGGCCGGGGCCAGTCTGAAGTCGGCGCTGGCCCACAGCCACAGGCCGAGGCCGAATAGCAGGCCCATGGTCAGCAGGGCGATCCAGCGCGGCAGCGTGTTGCCGAAGCGCTCGGTCTGCCAGCACAGCAGGCCACCGATGAAGGGAATCAGGATTAGCCAGGGGAGAATCATCAGGCTGTTTTCCTTAACTCAGAAAGAGGAGGGCGGCGAGTACCAGCACGGCACCCCCGGCGATCGAAGTGGCGTACCAGCGCACCTGGCCAGTCTGGCTGCGGGCCAGCAGGGCGTTGCCGCCACGGGCCAGGCGCGGCACCAGGCCGATGCTCAGGTCGATCGGATCGCGGCCGAGCAGGCGGCAGATCAGCAGGTAGGGCTGGACGAACAGCTTGTCGTAGAGCCAGTCGAAGCCCCAGGCGGCGAACCACCAGGCTGACAGGAAGCGGCCCGGGGCGCTCTGTGCAACGGTCGTGGCGAAGGTGCGCTTGCCGAGGAACAGCAATGCGGCCAGCAGGATACCGGCCAGGGCAATGGCGCCCGAGGCGATCTCCAGGCCGTGCTTGGCCTCGCCGCCGGCGTGGCCGATGCTCTGCGGCAGCACGCCGGCCAGCGGCGGGGTGATCAGCGCGCCGACGAAGGTCGACAGTACGATCAGAGTGGCCAGTGGCAGGTTGTGCGCCAGGCCGTGACCGGCATGGGCCTCGGTCTTCTGCTCGCCGTGGAAGGCGATGAAGATCAGGCGGAAGGTGTAGATCGAGGTCAGGAAGGCGCCGGCCAGACCCGCGTAGAGCAGCTCGCTGTGACCACTGGCGAAGGCTTCCCAGAGGATCTCGTCCTTCGAGTAGAAGCCGGCGGTGGCCAGCGGCAGCGCTGCCAGAGCGGCGCCACCGACGACGAAGCTGGCGTAGGCCAGCGGCAGCTTCTTCCACAGGCCGCCCATCTTGAAGATGTTCTGCTCGTGGTGGCAGGCGTGGATCACCGCACCGGAAGCGAGGAACAGCAGGGCCTTGAAGAAGGCGTGGGTCATCAAGTGGAAGATCGCCGCGTCCCAGGCCTGCACGCCGAGGGCGAGGAACATGTAGCCGATCTGGCTCATGGTCGAGTAGGCGAGGATGCGCTTGATGTCGGTCTGTACCAGGGCGGCGAAGCCGGCCAGCACCAGGGTCACGGCGCCGACGATGCCAACCAGCTCGAGAATCTCCGGGGTCAGCAGGAACAGGCCGTGGGTACGGGCGATCAGGTACACGCCTGCGGTGACCATGGTAGCGGCGTGGATCAGCGCGGAGACCGGGGTCGGGCCGGCCATGGCGTCGGCCAGCCAGGTCTGCAGCGGCAGCTGGGCGGACTTGCCCACTGCGCCCCCGAGCAGCATCAGGGTGGCGACCCATAGCCAGGTATCACCGGCCACGTACTTCTGCGGCGCCAGCACCATCAGCTCCTGGATATTCAGGGTGCCGAGGTTGAGGAACAGCAGGAACAGGCCGATCATCAGGAACACGTCGCCGATGCGGGTGACGATGAACGCCTTGAGCGCCGCGTTACCGTTGGGCACGTGCTTGTAATAGAAGCCGATCAGCAGGTACGAGCACAGGCCCACACCTTCCCAGCCGAAGAACAGCACCAGCAGGTTGTCGCCGAGTACCAGCAGCAACATGCTGAAGATGAACAGGTTGGTGTAGGCGAAGAAACGCGAGTAGCCCTCTTCACCGCGCATGTACCAGCTGGCGAACAGGTGGATCAGGAAGCCAACGCCGGTGACCACACCGAGCATGGTGGCCGACAGGCCGTCCAGGTGCAGGGTGAAGCTCGGCGTCAGGTTGCCGACGTTCATCCACTGCCACAGCGTTTGGGTGTAGACACCGCCCGCCGGCAGGCTGAGGAACTGCAGGATGACCCAGGCCGCACTCAGGGCGGCCAGGCCGACCGAGCCGACGCCGATCAGGGCGGCGGTGTTTTCCGTGAGACGCCCGCGGGAGAAGGCCAGCAGGAACCAGCCGAGCAGCGGGAAAAGGAGGGTGAGGAATAGAAGGTTCATCCGCGCATCTCGCTGGCAGCGTCGACATCGAGGGTGTTGAAGCGGCGATACAGCTGCAGCAGGATCGCCAGGCCGATGCTGGCCTCGGCGGCTGCCAGGGTGATCACCAGAATGAACATCACCTGGCCGTCAGGCTGCACCCAACGACTGCCGGCGACGACGAAGGCGAGGGCGGTGGCGTTCATCATCACTTCCAGGCTCATGAGCACGAAGAGGATGTTGCGGCGCACCATCAGGCCGATCAGGCCCAGGCTGAACAGCACAGCGGCCAGCGCCAGGCCGTGTTCCAGAGGAATGGCATTCATGCGGTGGGCTCCTTGGCTTCGTGGCGGCCCAGGTGGTAGGCAGCGACCAGGGCGGCGAGCAGCAGCATGGAGGCCAGCTCGACTACCAGCAGGTAGGGGCCGAACAGGCGGATGCCGACGGCCTTGGCATCCACGGTTTCAAGGCCGATGGCGGCGCCGCTCGGGGAGGCGAACAGGGCGTACAGCAATTGTCCCAGCAGCAGCAGGGAGAGAATCGCCGGGCCGGTCCAGATGCCGGGTTTCAGCCACTGTTTTTCCTGCTCGGAAGCAGCCGGGCCGAGGTTGAGCATCATCACCACGAAGACGAACAGCACCATGATGGCGCCCGCATAGACAATGATCTCCAGGGCTCCGGCAAACGGCGCACCCAGGGCGAAGAACGTGCAGGCCACGGCCAGCAGGGAAACGATCAGGTTCAGCAGGGCATGTACCGGATTGGTCCCGGTAATGACCATCACTGTAGAGGCCACGGCAACGCCCGCGGCGAGGTAGAACGCAAACTCCATCATCCTCTCCTCAGGGCAGCAGGCCTTTGACGTTGATCGGTTCGGCTTCGCTCTGCGCGGCGCCTTTCGGTTTGCCGGCAATGGCCATGCCGGAGACGCGGTAGAAGTTGTAGTCCGGGTTCTTGCCCGGCCCGCTGATCAGCAGGTCTTCCTTCTCGTAGACCAGGTCCTGGCGCTTGAACTCGCCCATCTCGAAGTCCGGGGTGAGCTGGATGGCGGTGGTCGGGCAGGCTTCCTCGCACAGGCCGCAGAAGATGCAGCGCGAGAAGTTGATGCGGAAGAACTCAGGGTACCAGCGACCGTCCTCGGTCTCGGCTTTCTGTAGCGAGATGCAGCCCACCGGGCAGGCCACGGCGCACAGGTTGCACGCTACGCAGCGCTCCTCGCCGTCGGGGTCGCGCGTCAGCACGATGCGGCCGCGGTAGCGCGGCGGCAGGTACACCGGTTCTTCCGGATACTGCAGGGTGTCGCGCTTGCGGAAGCCATGGCTGAAGACCATGACCAGGCTGCGCAGTTGGGTCCAGGTGCCGTGCACCACGTCCCAGATGTACTTGAGCATGTGTGTTTCTCCTTACTGGGCCGAGGCCAGCACGAGCGCGCCGGTCACCAGCAGGTTGATCAGAGTCAGCGGCAGGCAGAACTTCCAGCTGAACGCCATGACCTGGTCATACCGCGGGCGCGGAATCGAGGCGCGTAGCAGGATGAAGATCATGATGAAGAAGCAGGTTTTCAGGGCGAACCAGAAGAACGGGATCTGCGGCAGGATGCCGAACGGACCGTGCCAGCCGCCGAAGAACAGGGTCACCAGCAAGGCCGAGATGGTCACGATGCCGATGTACTCGCCGACGAAGAACATGCCCCATTTCATGCCGGCATATTCGATGTGGTAACCGTCGGCCAGCTCCTGCTCTGCTTCCGGCTGGTCGAACGGGTGACGGTGGGTCACGGCGACGCCGGCGATGAAGAAGGTACAGAAGCCGAAGAACTGCGGAATGATGAACCACAGGTTTTCTGCCTGGTAGTCGACAATGTCGCGCATGTTGAACGAGCCAACCTGGGCGACGATGCCCATCAGCGCCAGGGCCAGGAACACCTCGTAGGAGATGGTCTGGGCCGAGGCACGCAGGCTGCCGAGCAGGGCGAACTTGTTGTTGCTCGACCAGCCGGCGAACAGCACGGCGTACACTGACAGACCGGCCATGGCGAAGAAGAACAGGATGCCGATGTTCAGGTCCGCCACGCCCCAAGACGGCGTGATGGGGATGATGGCGAAGGCCATCAGCATGGCGGCGAAGGCGATCATCGGCGCCAGCATGAAGATGAACTTGTCGGCGAACGGTGGGGTCCAGTCCTCCTTGAAGAACATCTTGATCATGTCGGCGGCGATCTGGAACATGCCGAACGGGCCCACGCGGTTCGGACCGTAGCGGTCCTGCCACCAGCCCAGCAGGCGGCGCTCGATGAAGCTCAGCAGCGCACCGCAGACCACCACCACCAGCAGGATGACGATGGCCTTCAGGACGGCGACGATGACGTCGATCAGTTCGGGCGTCAGCCAGCTCATTGGGCGGCCTCCTGGGTTCCTACAAGACCGAGAGCGGTAGCTGTGGCGCCGACGATGGCCGCCGGGATGCCGGCGAAGCCGACCGGCAGGCCGACCAGGCCCAGGGCCAGGTCTTCGCTGACTTTCACCGGCAGGCGCAGGGCTTGGCCGGCGACGGTCAGGCTGATCAGCGCGCCGTCATTAACACCCAGGCGCTCGGCCTCGGCCTTGGCCAGGGCGACGTAGGCCGGCTGGATGCGCTCCTGCACCGGCGCAGCGCGCGAGGAGTTCTCCTCGCTACCGAACAGGTGGTGCATCGGTACGACCTGCCAGGTGCCCTGGGCCGGGGCAAAGGCGCCCGGCACGGCAAACCAGGCCAGGGTCTTGCCCTGGGATTCGATCAGACGCACACCCGGATCACCGGCGCGCAGATGACCACCGACTTCGTCCTGGAACTTGTTCCAGGCCTGCGGTGAGTTCCAGCCCGGCGACCAGGCGAACGGCACCTGCTGACGAGGCTCGGCGCTGCCGGCGTAGCCTTCCATGGAGAAGGCGAAGGCGCTGTCCTGATCCTGCGGCTGGCGCGGCTCGTGCACGCTGATGTTGGCGCGCATGGCGGTACGGCCGCTGTAGCGGTGCGGCTCGCGGGCGAGCTTGAGGCCCTTGATGCGGAACGAGGCGCTTGGGGCGGCGTCCTTGATCGCAGCCAACACGGAGCTGCTGGCGGCAACAGCCTCGGTGACCTGGTCCAGCTGGGTCCAGTCCACGGCCTTGCCCAGCAGGGTGCTGTGCAGCGCGTGCATCCAGCGCCAGCCCTCGCGCACGAGGATGTTGCTGTCGTAGTAGCTCGGTTCGAACACCTGGAAGAAGCGCTGGGCGCGGCCTTCCTGGCTGACCAGGGTGCCGTCGCCTTCGGCGAAGCTGGCGGCGGACAGCACCAGGTGGGCGCGGGCCACGGTCGCGGTCTGCTGGTGGTCCGCGACGATCACTGCCTTGGCGGCGGCGAGTGCGGCATCGACCTTGGCGGCGTCGGCGCGGCGGTACAGGTCATTTTCCAGCACCACCACAGCGTCGGCCTGACCGGAGGTCAGAGCTTCGAGCGCAGCGTCTACCGATTCGCCGCCGAACAGGGCCAGGCCCATGCTGTTGGCTTCCGGTACCACCAGGCTGATGGAGGCGTTCTTCTCGCGGTTCTTCAGGGCCTGGGCGATGTTCGCGGCGGCTTCGATGATGCTCTTCTCGCCCAGCGAGGCGCCGCTGACGATCAGCGGACGCTTGCCGGCCAGCAGGGCCTCGGCGATCAGCTGAACGAGCTCGGCGGCCTCGGCGTCCAGGCCGGTCACGGCCGGGGCGCTCGGGTCGATGGCGTGGGCCACGGCGAAGCCTATGCGTGCCAGGTCGGCCGGGGCGGCGTGCACACAAGCTTCGGCCACGTCGTCGAGACGGGTGGCGTCGACGCTGGCGATAAACAGCGGATTGAGAGCATCTTGCGCGACGTTCTGCACCGCAGCCATGTGCCAGTCCTGGATCTTCATCGAGGCGGCGATTTCGGTGGCCTTGCCCTTGACCGACTGGCGCAGGGCCAGGGCGATACGCGCGGCGGTCTGGGTCAGGTCTTCGCCGAGGACGAACACGGCGTCGTGGTCTTCGATCTCGCGGATCGACGGCACCGGCAGCGGGCCGTTCTGCAGCACGTCGCGGATCAGGCGCAGGTTGTCCAGCTCGACGGCGCCGATGCCGCTGTAGAAGTTGGCCTCGCCGACCAGCTCGCGCAGGGCGTGGTTGCTTTCCAGGCTGGCGCGCGGCGAGCCGATGCCGATCACGCGCTTGCCCTTGAGCAGCTCGGCGGCCTTGTCCAGCGCAGCGTCGATGCCGAGCTTCTGGCTGCCCAGCAGCGGCTGGCGCGGACGGTCGTCACGGTTGGTGTAGCCGTAGCCGAAGCGGCCGCGGTCACACAGGAAGTAGTGGTTCACCGAGCCGTTGAAGCGGTTCTCGATGCGGCGGATCTCGCCGTAACGCTCGCCGGGGCTGATGTTGCAGCCGCTGGAGCAGCCATGGCAAATGCTAGGGGCGAACTGCATGTCCCACTTGCGGTTGTAGCGCTCGGAGTGGGTCTTGTCGGTGAACACGCCAGTCGGGCAGACCTCGGTGAGGTTGCCGGAGAATTCGCTCTCCAGCACGCCATCCTCGACGCGGCCGAAATACACGTTGTCGTGCGCGCCGTAGACGCCGAGGTCGGTGCCGCCAGCGTAGTCCTTGTAGTAGCGCACGCAGCGGTAGCAGGCGATGCAGCGGTTCATCTCATGGGAGATGAACGGGCCGAGCTGCTGGTTCTGGTGGGTACGCTTGGTGAAGCGGTACCGGCGCTGGTTGTGGCCGGTCATCACCGTCATGTCCTGCAGGTGGCAGTGACCGCCTTCCTCGCACACCGGGCAGTCATGCGGGTGGTTGGTCATCAGCCACTCGACGACGCTGGCGCGGAACGCCTTGGACTCTTCGTCGTCGATGCTGATCCAGGTGTTGTCGGTCGCCGGCGTCATGCAGGACATGACGATGCGGCCGCGCTTGTCGTTCTCGTCGGTGTACTGCTTCACCGCGCACTGGCGGCAGGCACCGACGCTGCCGAGCGCCGGATGCCAGCAGAAGTAGGGGATGTCGAGCCCGAGCGACAGACAGGCCTGCAGCAGGTTGTCCGCCCCATCGACTTCGAAATCTTTGCCGTCTACGTGGATAGTGGCCATGGTTTCAGGTTTCTTCTTACCCGTCGAAACGGGCTTGGCTAATGGAATCACGGTTGCATCGCGGCCGCGGCCGCGACGCCAATTCTTCAGGCCGGGACGAATTGCGCCGCGGCAGCCGGTGCGCCCAAGCTGGCCACGCCAGCCTCGAACTCCGGACGGAAATACTTGATCGCACTACCCAGCGGTTCGACGGCACCCGGTGCGTGGGCGCAGAAGGTCTTGCCGGGGCCGAGGAAGTTGACCAGGCCGAGCAGGGTGTCGATGTCCTGCTGGGTACCTTGTTTGCGTTCCAGGGCGCGGAGGATCTTCACGCTCCAGGGCAGGCCGTCGCGGCACGGGGTGCACCAGCCGCAGGATTCGCGGGCGAAGAACTCTTCCATGTTGCGCAGCAGCGAGACCATGTTGACCGAGTCGTCCACGGCCAGTGCCAGGCCGGTGCCCATACGGGTGCCGACCTTGGCGATACCGCCGGCGAACATGGCCGCGTCCAGGTGCTCGGGCAGCAGGAAGCCGGTACCGGCACCGCCGGGCTGCCAGCATTTCAGCTTGTAGCCGTCACGCATGCCGCCGGCGTAGTCCTCGAACAGCTCGCGGGCCGGGATGCCGAACGGCAGCTCCCACAGGCCGGGGTTCTTCACCTTGCCGGAGAAGCCCATCAGCTTGGTGCCCATGTCTTCGCTGCCCGGGCGGGCCAGGGTCTTGTACCAGTCCACACCGTTGGCGACGATCGCCGGGACGTTGCACAGGGTCTCGACGTTGTTCACGCAGGTCGGCTTGCCCCACACGCCGACGGCGGCGGGGAAGGGCGGCTTGGAGCGCGGGTTGGCGCGGCGACCTTCGAGGGAGTTGATCAGCGCGGTTTCTTCACCGCAGATGTAGCGACCGGCGCCAGTGTGGACGAACAGCTCGAAGTCGAAGCCGCTGCCGAGGATGTTCTTGCCCAGCAGGCCGGCGGCCTTGGCTTCGTCGATGGCGCGATTGAGGTTGGCGGCCGCGTCGACGTACTCGCCGCGCAGGAAGATGTAGCCGCGGTAGGCCTTCAGTGCGCGCGCGGAAATCAGCATGCCTTCCACCAGCAGATGCGGCAGCTGCTCCATGAGCAGGCGGTCCTTCCAGGTGTTCGGCTCCATCTCGTCCGCGTTGCACAGCAGGTAGCGGATGTTCATGGATTCATCGGCCGGCATCAGGCCCCACTTCACGCCGGTGGGGAAGCCCGCACCGCCGCGGCCCTTGAGGCCGGAGTCCTTGACCGTCTGCACGATGTCGGCCTGGGCCATTTCGCTCAGGGCCTTGCGCGCGGCGGCGTAGCCGTTCTTCGCCTGGTATTCCTCCAGCCATACCGGTTGGGCGTCGTCACGCAGGCGCCAGGTCAGCGGATGGGTCTCTTCGCTGCGGGCGATGCTGTTGATCGGGCCGATGGAAGTCAGCGTTTTCATGCGTAGGACTCCAGCAGCTGGGCGATGCCTGCGGCATCGAGGTTGCCGTAGGTATCGTCGTCGATCATCACGGCCGGGGCCTTGTCGCAGTTACCCAGGCAGCACACCGGCAGCAGGGTGAAGCGGCCGTCGGCGGTGGTCTGGCCGGGGGTGATGCCGAGTTTGTCCTTGAGGCTGCCGAGCAGGTTCTCGTGGCCGCCGATGAAGCAGGTCATGCTGTCGCACACTCGGATCACGTGGCGGCCGACCGGCACGCGGAAGATCTGGCTGTAGAAGGTGGCCACACCTTCGACGTCGCTGGCGGGGATGCCAAGGATGTCGGCGATGGCGTAGATGGCGCCGTCAGGCACCCATCCACGCTGCTTCTGCACGATCTTCAAGGCTTCGATGGACGCCGCGCGCGGGTCCTCGTAGTGGTGCATTTCGTGTTCGATGGCGTCGTACTCGGCCTGGCTGAGTTCGAAGCGGTCGGTTTGGATCACGTTTTGCGAAGAAACAGTAGTCTGGCTCATGTGATTAGCGGTCCACGTCGGCCATAACGAAATCGATGCTACCCAGGTAGGCGATCAGGTCCGCGATCATGCTGCCGCGGATCACCGAGGGGATCTGCTGCAGGTGGGCGAAGCTGGGCGTACGGATACGCGTGCGGTAGCTCATGGTGCTGCCGTCGCTGGTCAGGTAGTAGCTGTTGATGCCCTTGGTCGCCTCGATCATCTGGAAGCTTTCGTTGGCCGGCATGACCGGACCCCAGGAAACTTGCAGGAAGTGGGTGATCAGGGTCTCGATGTGCTGCAGGGTGCGCTCTTTCGGCGGCGGCGTGGTCAGCGGGTGATCCGCCTTGTACGGGCCTTCCGGCATGTTGCGCAGGCACTGGTCGATGATGCGGATGCTCTGGCGCATCTCCTCGACGCGGACCATGCAGCGGTCGTAGGCGTCGCCGTTGTGGGCCAGCGGCACTTCGAACTCGAAGTGCTCGTAGCCGGAGTAGGGGCGTGCCTTGCGCAGGTCGAAGTCCAGGCCGGTGGAGCGCAGGCCGGCGCCGGTGACGCCCCATTCCAGCGCTTCCTTGGTGTTGTACTGGGCAACTCCGATGGTACGACCCTTGAGGATGCTGTTCTGCAGAGCGGCCTTGGTGTACTCGTCGAGGCGTTTGGGTAGCCAGTCAACGAATTCCTTGACCAGCTTGTCCCAGCCGCGCGGCAAGTCGTGGGCGACGCCACCGATGCGGTACCAGGCCGGGTGCAGGCGGAAGCCGGTGATGGCCTCGATCACCTTGTAGGCGCGCTGGCGGTCGGTGAAGGTGAAGAACACTGGAGTCATGGCACCGACGTCCTGGATATAAGTGCCCAGGAACAGCAGGTGGCTGGTGATGCGGAAAAACTCGGCCAGCATCACGCGGATGAAGTCGACGCGGTCCGGCACCTTGATACCGGCCAGCTTCTCGACCGACAGGACGTAGGGCAGGTTGTTCATCACCCCGCCGAGGTAGTCGATACGATCGGTATAGGGGATGAAACTGTGCCAGGACTGGCGCTCGGCCATCTTCTCGGCACCACGGTGGTGGTAGCCGATGTCCGGGACGCAGTCGATGATCTCTTCACCGTCCAGCTGCAGGATGATGCGGAACGCACCGTGGGCTGACGGGTGGTTCGGGCCGAGGTTGAGGAACATGTAGTCCTCGTGCTCGCCCTGGCGCTTCATGCCCCAGTCTTCGGGTTTGAAGCGCGCGGCTTCCTCTTCCAACTGCTGCTTGGCCAGGGTCAGGCTGAACGGATCGAATTCGGTGGCGCGCGCCGGGTAGTCCTTGCGCAGCGGGTGACCTTCCCAGGTCGGTGGCATCATGATGCGGGTCAGGTGCGGATGGCCCTGGAAGGTGATGCCGTACAGGTCCCAGACCTCACGCTCGTACCAGTTGGCGTTGGGCCAGATGCCGGTGACGGTGGGGACGTTGAGGTCGCCTTCCTTGAGGGCGACCTTGATCATGATGTCGCTGTTACGCTCGATCGACATCAGGTGGTAGAACACCGTGAAGTCGGCGCCCGGCAGACCGCGACGCTGGGTGCGCAGGCGCTCGTCGACGCCATGCAGGTCGTACAGCATGACGTAGGGGCGCGGCAGGTTGCGCAGGAAGGTCAGCACGTTGATCAGGCGATCACGAGCGACCCACAGCACCGGCATGCCGGTACGGGTGCTCTGGACGGTGAACGTCTCGGCACCGAAACGGGAGTTCAGCTCGACGACCACATCCTGGTCATCGGCCTTGTACGGTGGAACGGACAGAATGCTGTCTGCAGTCATGGTCTCGGTCGCTATCGGCGGTGTACGGCGTCAGTGAGCAGGCTCGGGGAGCCGGGCTCACACTTCGTCGGGGCTGCGCAGGTTGGTTACAGCGATGCGCTGTTCGCGGCGCTGCTCCTTCTGCGACGGCATGTCGGCACGGTAGATGCCTTGATCGCCGACGACCCAGGACAACGGGCGACGCTCCTGGCCGATGGACTCCTGCAACAGCATCAGGCCTTGCAGGAATGCCTCCGGACGGGGCGGGCAGCCAGGGATGTAGACGTCCACGGGGAGGAACTTGTCGACCCCCTGCACCACAGAATAGATGTCATACATGCCGCCGGAGTTGGCGCACGAACCCATGGAGATGACCCACTTGGGTTCCAGCATCTGCTCGTACAGGCGCTGAATGACCGGTGCCATCTTGATGAAGCAGGTGCCGGCGATGACCATGAAGTCCGCCTGGCGCGGTGACGCACGAATGACTTCAGCGCCGAAACGCGCAATGTCGTGCGGTGCCGTGAAAGCGGTGGTCATTTCCACGTAGCAGCAGGACAGGCCGAAGTTGTAAGGCCACAGAGAGTTCTTGCGACCCCAGTTCACCGCACCGTTGAGCACATCTTCAAGCTTGCCCATGAAGATGTTCTTGTGGACCTCATCCTCAAGCAGTGGATCGGCTACGGTCTCCCGCTGGCCGATCGGATACTGCTCGTTAGGCGCATCCGGATCGATCCGAGTAAGTTTGTATTGCATCGCCAAAGCCTCATTGTTTCAGCTTCGCCTGCCGAGTACGACGGCCCTCGGGTGCCCAGTCGAGCGCACCGATACGCCAAAGATAGACAAGACCAGCCAACAGAATTGCTATGAAAACTGTAGCTTCGATCAGGCCGGCCCAGCCGCTTTCGCGCACCGAGACTGCCCAAGCGAAGAGAAAGAGGGCTTCAACGTCGAAGATCACGAATAGCATCGCGACCAGATAGAACTTTGCCGAGAGACGCAGACGGGCGCTGCCGACCGGAAGCATGCCCGATTCGAAGGGATCATTCTTGCTGCGCCCCCAGGCCTTGCTGCCGAGCAGGCTGGATAGGCCGAGCATAAAGGCAATGAGCCCGAAGACTCCGAGCAGGAATACAGCGAAGGCCCAGTTGTGGGACATGGTCGTTACCGCATCAGGCATGCCGGGGCTCCTTGGGTAAAGGGGCGGCTTTTTAATAATGGTAGAGCAACCTCATGGGATTGCCCTGCAAAGTAGTGGCGGCAATTTTATGCCTGCTTGGCGCGCTAAGTAAATTTTTCCGAATAAAAAAATGAACGCTCCAAGGCTGTAGACGGCCGTAATGGGCCGGCTGGTGTGGGCTGCAGGCGTAATTACTGCTTTGGTATTAGTCGTGCATGACGCTTTTCTGCAAGGTTCTGTCGGTAATTGTTTACAGCCCTGGCCTTATTGATGCGTGGGCGGAGCGCAGTGTTTTACCGAGCGTCCTTAATTGCAAAGCAAGTTCTATCGATTTCGGGCGAGATAGTGGTGCGCACTGAGTCGCGAGTCGATGACGAAAATCAGTGCGCCGCCGCGCAGAAGCGCTATGGCCTTGTCCCGGTCGGTACCGGCCAGTACCAGGCAGCCATGACTGCGGCCAGCCACGCCGTGGCGGCGGATGAAGTCGTCCTCCATGTAGCTCTTGGCATGCAGCACGATGGCGCGGCGCTCGGCATTGGTGTTGCCGGGGCTCAGGCCGATCAGGCGCATGGAAAGACCGTGTCCCGGCGCGTTGCTTTGGTAGACCTGGTCGGTGCGCAGCGTGCCGAGTGAGCTGGCATGGCTGCCCGGTGCGTCGGAATAGTGGTCTGTAAAACCATCATGGTCGGGGTCCGAGCCCTGGCCGTGAGCAACCCTGTAGCTGGCGAGCAGGCGCAGGCTGTGGCGCTCGAAGAGCATCAGGCGTGGCTGGCTGGAGTGCCGGGCGTAGTCCACCACGGCGAAATGGGCATGTCGATTGCCCTGCAATTGCTGGCGAATATCGGCAGCGGTATTGGCGGGAAGCACCTGCTGCAGGTCGCTCGCCGTGGCGCTGCAGGCGAGAGCAATGAGCAGGCCAGCTAGCGGCAGTCTGGGCATGGCGGTGATCGCGATGGCGGGTGTAGCCCAGTTAAGGCCGGTTGCCTATCGTTATGCAAGTGCTGGAAACGAAGAAGCCCCGGCATTGCTGCCGGGGCTTCCCCTGAAAACACCTGCGGTGAACCGCAGAGCCGGTTCCTATTAGTGGAACTGGTTCATGGTGTTGTCTTTACCGCTGGCCTTCAGAGCAGCTTCGCCAGCGAAGTACTCTTTGTGGTTGTCGCCGATGTCGGAACCAGCCATGTTCTGGTGCTTGACGCAGGCGATACCCTGACGCAGTTCCTGACGCTGAACGCCTTTCACGTAGGCCAGCATGCCCTGGTCGGCGAAGTAGCCTTTGGCCAGGTTGTCGGTCGACAGAGCGGCGGTGTGGTAGGTCGGCAGGGTGATCAGGTGGTGGAAGATGCCGGCGTGAGCCGAACCGTCACGCTGGAAGGTGCGGATCTTCTCGTCAGCAACCTGAGCCAGTTCGGTCTCGTCGTACTCGACGCTCATCAGCTTGGCGCGGTCGTAGGCGGAAACGTCTTTGCCTTCGGCAACGAACGCATCGAACACTTGCTGACGGAAGTTCAGGGTCCAGTTGAAGGACGGGCTGTTGTTGTACACCAGCTTGGCGTTCGGAATGACTTCACGGATGCGGTCAACCATGCCTTTGATCTGGCCAACGTGCGGCTTCTCGGTTTCGATCCACAGCAGGTCAGCACCGTTCTGCAGCGAGGTGATGCAGTCCAGTACGCAACGGTCTTCGCCGGTGCCAGCACGGAACTGGAACAGGTTGGACGGCAGACGCTTCGGACGCAGCAGCTTGCCGCCGCGGTTGATCACGACGTCGCCGTTGCCCAGGTCGGAGGCGGCAACTTCTTCGCAATCCAGGAAGGAGTTGTACAGGTCGCCCAGGTCGCCCGGCTCTTTGGTCACGGCGATCTGCTTGGTCAGGCCAGCGCCCAGGGAGTCGGTACGAGCAACGATCACACCGTTGTCGATGCCCAGTTCCAGGAAGGCGTAGCGAACGGCAGCGATCTTGGCGAGGAAGTCGGCGTGCGGAACGGTCACTTTACCGTCTTGGTGGCCGCACTGCTTCTCGTCGGAAACCTGGTTTTCGATCTGGATGCAGCAAGCGCCTGCTTCGATCATGCGCTTGGCCAGCAGGTAGGTGGCTTCCGGGTTACCGAAACCAGCGTCGATGTCGGCGATGATCGGGACGATGTGAGTTTCGTAGTTGTCGATCTGGTTCTGGATCTCAGCGGCCTTGGCGTTGTCGCCGGCAGCGCGAGCGGCGTCCAGAGCGGTGAACAGCAGGTCCAGTTCACGGCTGTCAGCCTGGCGCAGGAAGGTGTACAGCTCTTCGATCAGGTCGGAAACTGCAGTCTTCTCGTGCATCGACTGGTCCGGCAGCGGGCCGAAGTCGGAACGCAGAGCAGCAACCATCCAGCCGGACAGGTACAGGTAGCGCTTGTTGGTGGTGCCCAGATGCTTCTTGATGGCGATCAGCTTCTGCTGACCGATGAAGCCATGCCAGCAACCCAGGGACTGGGTGTACTTGGACGAGTCGGCGTCGTACTCGGCCATGTCTTTGCGCATGATGTCAGCGGTGTACTGGGCGATTTCCAGACCGGTCTTGAAGCGGTTCTGAGCGCGCATGCGAGCGACGGACTCGGGGTTGATCGCGCTCCAGCTGCTGCCTGCGGCTTCTTTCAGAGCGGCAACGGCTTTGATGTCGTTTTGATAAGCTGACATGGTCAATCCTTCAAAGTATGAGTTTGGTTGAGCACCGACTTCCCACCCAAAACCAACGTGCAAAAAAGCTTGCAGTGTTGCGGGCGACACAGGGCGGACTTCGAGATTTTGACGGAGACGAGAGTGCAGCGGAGGCGGGGGAGGACGAAACAAGTCAGTCCGGTGAGCAGATGCTGTGGCTGCGCGGCTCGTGGATGCCGCTAGGCGATGCGGGTTCTGCTCGAATGGTCTGGCTGATAACGCTTAGGCTTCCCCGTCCCTCAGGACAACTTTCGTTCCAGTCGCAACCTCGTTAAAACGCCTTGTGGGCTGTTAAAACACGGACCGCCCGAATGGTGGTACGGGATCGATCTGGAGGCTCTGCGAAGAGCCCCTGGCTAGCGGGAGCGGCGCCATCATGCGCTTTCAAACGGGCGTTCGTCAATCGTTTTGTAGTGCTTTTTTTGTGCAACTACATGGATGAGGGCTAGACCTTAGTCGAGCGCCTCGACGCGGATGCGCAGGCTCATGTCGTTGGCGCCACGGGTGGAATGCTGGCGCAGAAAGGCCGAGTCCTGGCTGCGGTTCTCGCCGCTGACGCCGCCCAGGGGAATCCACTCGCCGAGTCGGCCGCTAACCCGAGTATTGGTGCTCTGGGTGTCGATTACGCCAGGCTGGTACTGGTTCACGCGGTCGTTGTTGCTGCTGATGCTGACGTGAACCATATCCCCGGTGATGTTGGCGGTCACGTAGAAGCCCTGGTTGACGTTGCGGTACTGCGTGTTTTGATAAACCTGGCCATAGGGTCCGACGCTGGTGGTGGTGAGCGGCACGCTCTGGCCGACCTGGATCAGCGCCGGGTAGCCCTCGGTGGCCTGCACCTGCTGTGTGCCGCCGCTGTTGCTGCTGGTGGAGCGACGGATGATGCGCACCTGATCGCGCCCCTGCACTTCGCCGCGCCCGGCGATCACCTCGACGTCGCCGGCACTGGCGCTGCCGTCGACGCGATAGCCGTCGCGGTCCTGGAAGCTGGTCTCGCTGGTGTCGACGCTGATCAATAGCCGGCGCGGCGCAGTATCCAGCTGCTGCAGGAGGTCGCGGACCTCCTGGATTTTCTCCGGCGCGGCGTTGATGACCAGTTGGTTGCCATAGGGGCTGACCTTGCCCTGGCCGTCCAGTGCCGCCTGCACCACCGGCAGCACGTCCTCGGCGGTGCGATAGTTGAGCTGGATCAGCTCGGTGGCGGCCTGCAGCGGCAGGCTCAGGCCGAGTGTCAGGGCGAGGAGGCAGTCGCGCAGGGTCATAGCAGGAAGCTCCGCAGGTCGGGGTCGGAAAGGCTGATGTCCCAGGCCTGGTCGAACTGCGCCTGGCGCTGGCGCACTCGGCCGGGATCGTTGTACAGGGCGTAGCCGGCGTATTGCTCGGGCTGCTCGCGCAGCAGCAGGCCGCGGTCGTCGGCCAGCAGGTAGGCGCTTTCGTCGCTGGGGTGCTCCGGATTAATCCTGCGGATATGCAGGTTGCTGGTGATGCGCTTGGCCAAGTTGAGCAGGCGATGCCCCTGCCTGACTGGCCGGCCGACATCGCGCACGAGAATGCGCAGGCGGTTTTTCGGGCTGGCCAGGAGAAACTGGGTACAGGCGTCCTGCACGCTGCTGTGGCTGTAGAGCCAGGCCTCCAGGTCGGGGCTGTAGAGGCTCAGACTGATGCGTGCCTGTTGCAGCAGGGCCAGGGCATGCGCCTGGGCCTGTTCCGGACGGTGGAAGCGTTGCAGCTCGGCGTGGCTGCCGAGCAGGAAAGGTGCCGGCTCGCGCGGTTCGGCGGCTAGGCTGGGCAGGTTCGGCGGATTGTGCACGGCAAAACGCCCCGGCGACTGGAAATCGATGGCCGGCAGATCCGGTTCGTTCGTGTCGTTCGGGGCGTTTTCTTCGCTCATTGCTGCCGTCCTAGTCGCTATGGCGCACCATCATGACGTGGGGAATGCCGGCCTCGAGGTACTCGTCACCTTCGATGTGGAAGCCGAGGCGCTCGTAGAAGGCTGCAGCATGAACCTGGGCGCTGAGCTTCTGTTCGCGCTGGCCACGTTGTTCAGCGGCTTCGATGGCGGCACGCATCAGCGCTTCTCCGACCTTCAGGCCGCGCCAGTCCTTGAGCACCGAGACCCGGCCGATCTGTCCGTCGGCCAGCAGGCGCGCGGTGCCGATCGGGTAGTCACCCTCGCAGGCGAGAAAATGCACCGCCTCGATATCCTCATCGTCCCATTCGAGCTCAGCGGGAACGGCCTGCTCGGCAATAAACACGGCCTCGCGGATGCGGCGCAGATCGGCATTGTCCTTCTGCCAGTGGGCGAGGCGGATGTGGATCTCACTCATCAGCAAACTCCAAACTTCCTTGCTGGACCAGTTCACGCACCAGTGTACGCCCGTCCTCGTCCGCCAACCAAGGCGCCAGGTTGTCGGCATGCAGAGCGTCGGCGGCGCAGATCAGGCGCAGCAACTCCTTGAGATGGGCTGGCAGCAGACGGCTCTGGCCGCTGGCGAACAGCACCAGGCCGACATCCACCTCGCTCCAGGCCAGGCGCGCGCTGGGGTTACGCACCAGCACGGCGCCATCTTCGAGGGCGGCGAGGAAATCCGCTTCCTCGATCTCCGGGCCGCTGACCAGTTCCGGGTAGCGCGGCTCGGTCATGAACTGGCCGAACCAGGTCAGCAGCAGGCGCTCGTCGCTCATGTGCTCGGTCAGCAGAGCCTTGAGGCGGTCGAGGGCCTCTTGCTGGATCTGGTGCGGATCACTGATCGGTGCCATGCCGGCATCGCTGTAGCGCTCCTCGTCGGGCAGGAACTGGGCGAGGAAGTCGGTGAAGTGGGTCAGTACCTCGGCAGCGCTGGGGGCGCGGAAGCCGACCGAGTAGGTCATGCAGTCGTCTTCGGCGATGCCGTAGTGGGCCAGGCGTGGCGGCAGGTAGAGCATGTCGCCGGGCTCCAGTACCCATTCGTCGGTCTGCTCGAAGTCAGCCAGGATACGCAGGTCGGCGTGCTGCAGCAGTTTGCTGTCGGCATCGCACATCTGGCCGATCTTCCAGCGGCGCTGGCCTTCGGCCTGCAGCAGGAACACGTCGTAGTTGTCGAAATGCGGGCCGACGCTGCCGCCCGGAGCGGCGAAGCTGATCATCAGGTCATCGATACGCCAGCTGGGCAGGAAGCCGAAGTCCTTCAGGACCTCGGCCACTTCCGGCACGAACTGGTCGACGGCCTGCACCAGTAGGGTCCAGTCGCGCTCCGGCAGCTGGCTGAAGGTGTCCTCGGCGAACGGGCCGCGGCGCAGTTCCCAGGGGTGGGCGCCGTGCTCCAGCACCAGGCGCGACTCGACTTCCTCTTCCAGGGCCAGTCCGGCCAGCTCGTCGGCGCTGATCGGGCTCTCGAAGCCAGGGATGGCTTGGCGCACCAGCAGGGGCTTCTGCTGCCAGTAATCACGCAGGAACTCGCGAGGAGTAAGGCCGCCCAGCAGCTGCAGAGGAGTATCAGGATTCATGGCTAAGCCCTTGAAAGAGATGAAATGGCTAAAACAAAAACGCCCGGCTCAGCCGGGCGTTGAGGAGGCTGGTGGCGCTCAGATGCGCTGGGCCTGGGCGACGGCGTTGCCGATGTAGCGCGCCGGGGTGAGCTCTTTGAGCTCCTCCTTGGCGGCCGCCGGCATGTCGAGGCCATCGATGAAAGCAAGCAGCGCCTCGGGGCTGATGCCCTTGCCGCGGGTCAGCTCCTTGAGCTTCTCGTAGGGGTTCTCGATGGCGTAGCGGCGCATCACGGTCTGGATCGGCTCGGCCAGGACTTCCCAGCAGGCGTCCAGGTCTTCGGCGATGCGCGCCTCGTTCAGCTCCAGCTTGCCGATGCCCTTGAGGCTGGCCTCGTAGGCGATGACGCTATGGGCGAAGCCGACACCGAGGTTACGCAGCACGGTGGAGTCGGTCAGGTCGCGCTGCCAGCGGGAGATCGGCAGTTTGCTGGCCAAGTGCTGGAAGATCGCGTTGGCGATGCCCAGGTTGCCTTCGGAGTTTTCGAAGTCGATCGGGTTGACCTTGTGCGGCATGGTCGAGGAGCCGATCTCGCCGGCCACAGTCTTCTGCTTGAAGTAGCCGAGGGAAATGTAGCCCCAGACGTCGCGGTCGAAGTCGATCAGTATGGTATTGAAGCGCGCGATGGCATCGAACAGCTCGGCGATGTAGTCGTGCGGCTCGATCTGCGTGGTGTAGGGGTTCCACTGCAGGCCCAGGTCGCCCTCGATGAACTGCTTGGCGTTGGCTTCCCAGTCGATCTGCGGGTACGCGGACAGGTGGGCATTGTAGTTGCCCACGGCGCCGTTGATCTTGCCCAGCAGCGGCACGGCAGCCACCTGGGCGATCTGGCGCTCCAGGCGGTAGACGACGTTGGCCAGTTCCTTGCCCAGGGTGGTCGGAGAGGCCGGCTGGCCGTGGGTGCGTGACAGCATCGGCACGCCGGCGAACTTGACGGCCAGTTCGCGGATGGCGCCGGCGATCTGCTTCATCAGCGGCAGCAGGACGGTGTCGCGGCCTTCGCGCAGCATCAGGGCGTGGGACAGGTTGTTGATGTCCTCGCTGGTGCAGGCGAAGTGGATGAATTCGCTGACCGCAGCCAGTTCCGGCAGTTTGGCGGCCTGCTCCTTGAGCAGGTACTCCACGGCCTTGACGTCGTGGTTGGTGGTGCGCTCGATCTCTTTCACGCGCTCGGCGTGCTCGATGGCGAAGTTCTCTGCCAGTTCATTGAGCAGGGCGTTGGCTTCGGCAGAGAAGGGTGCCACTTCGGCGACGCCTTCATGGGCGGCCAGACGCTGCAGCCAGCGGACCTCGACCATCACGCGGAAACGGATCAGGCCGTATTCGCTGAAGATCGGGCGCAGGGCGCTGGTTTTGCCGGCGTAGCGGCCATCAACGGGGGAAACCGCGGTGAGCGAGGAGAGCTGCATGAGGGGCGTTCTCGGACAGGTCGGTCAACGAAAAGGGCGCACATCATACATGAAGTCGCCCGTGCTGGCCCGCCCGATTAGCGGGCGGTCGGACGTCGTGCGATGGACAGCAGGCTGGAGGCAAAGATCAACGCGGCACCGATAAGCGAGCTGAGATCCGGCATCTCGCCCCAGCGCAGCCAGGCGATGACCCCGGCGAAGACGATGGCGAGGTAGGCGAAGGGGCCGATCAGTCCAGGCGGCGCCAGGCCGTAGGCCTTGGACATGACGATCTGGCTGATCGTGGCGAGCAGGCCGATCACCAGCAGCAGGCCGAGCTGGTGCGAATCCAGCGGCTGCCAGGCCCAGGTCAGCGGCACGGCGGAGATCAGTGCGCTGAACAGCGAGAAGTAGAAGACGATGCGAAAAGCCGGTTCGCTGTCGCTCATCTCGCGAATAGACACGAAGGCGAATGCGGCCAGGATGCTGGCGGCCAGGCCGACCAGCGCCTGGCTGTCGAGCAGTGCCTGGCTGGGCTTGGCCACCAGCAGCACGCCGACCAGGCCGATGGCGGTGGTGACCAGCATGCGCTTGGTCAGTGGTTCCTTGAGCAGCCACCAGGCCAGTACGGGGGTGAACACCGGCGCCGAGTAGGTGAACAGCATGGCGTCGGCCAGCGGCAGGTGGGCGATCGCGTAGAAGAAGCAGTACATCGCCGCCAGGCCGTAGCCGGTGCGCCACAGATGGGACTTGATGCGACCGGTCTTCAGCGGTGCGGCGCCCTTGAGCAGCAGCAGTGGCAGGAAGAACAGCACGCCGACCAGGTTGCGGAAGAACACCACCGACTCATTATTGACCCCGCTGGAGACCTCGCGGATGCCCACACCCATCAGCGAGAACAGCAGGGCGGAGAGCGCCAGCAGCAGGGCGCCCTGCACCGGTTTGACGCTGCGGCTGGGCAGGCTCACCTCAGCCCCGCAGCAGCGGATAGAGTTCCTTGAGCAGCTTGCCGCGGCTGAACACCAGTTGCCAGCGGTGCCCGCCGAGCTGGCGCCACAGGCGCGCGGAGCGGATGCCGGTGAGCAGCAGGGCGCGCACCTTGGCCGCGACCGCCGGCTGCTGCAGGAAGCGCATGTCGCCATGCACCTGGATACGTTGGCGGAAGGTGCTGATAGTGTCCTGATAAAGCGCACCGCAGGCGGCCACCACGTTGTCGTGGGTCAGGCCGAAGTGTTCGACCTGGTTCTGGATCTGGTCCAGGCGATTGCCGATCACCTGCAGCATGTCATCGCGCTTGGCCAACTGGCGCTCCAGGCCGAGCAGGGCAAGGGCGTAGCGCAGTGGCTCGCGCTGTAGGCTGGCCGGGTTGCGCTCCAGGGCGCCGACCAGCGCCTTGTAGCCCTCGCGCAGGTTGAGGTCGTCGCCGCCATAGACTTCCAGGGTGTTCTTCGGGTCGCGCACCAGCAGACTGCCGAGCAGGCAGCCGAGCTGGGCGTCGCTGATCTGGCCGGTGCGGGCCAGCTTGTCCACCAGGCTGGCGGCCTGGAATACGGCGGAGAGGGCCAGCAGTTGTTCCTGAGTCGGGCTCATGCGCGCGGCGCTCCTTCGGCACAGGGCTCGGCGACTTCGATCACGCCGCCGCCGAGGCAGACTTCACCGTCGTAGAACACCACGGACTGGCCTGGGGTGATGGCGCGCTGCGGTTCGTCGAACAGGGCGCGATAGCCGTGCTCGGTCTTTTCCAGCGTGCAGGCCTGATCAGCCTGGCGGTAGCGCACCTTGGCGGTCAGGCGGCGCGGGCTGGACAGGTCGACAGGGTTGACCCAGTAGATGTCCGAAGCGAGCAGGGCGCGGGAAAACAGCCAGGGGTGATCGTTGCCCTGGCCGATGATCAATACGTTGCGCGCGAGGTCCTTGTGCAGCACATACCAGGGCTCGTCACCGGCGTTCTTCATGCCGCCGATGCCCAGGCCCTGGCGCTGGCCGATGGTGTGGTACATCAGGCCGACATGGCGGCCGATCACCTGGCCCTCGGTGGTCTCGATATCGCCTGGCTGTGCCGGCAGGTACTGTTTGAGGAAGTCGCTGAAGCGACGTTCGCCGATGAAGCAGATGCCGGTGGAGTCCTTCTTTTTGGCGGTGGCCAGGTCATACTTCTCGGCGATGGCGCGTACCTGCGGTTTCTCCAGTTCACCGACCGGGAATAGCGTCTTGGCGATCTGCTCGCCGCCAACAGCGTGCAGGAAGTAGCTCTGGTCCTTGTTCGGGTCGAGGCCCTTGAGCAGCTCGCTGCGGCCGGCGACATCGCGGCGACGCACGTAGTGGCCGGTGGCGATCAGGTCAGCCCCGAGGCTCAGGGCGTAGTCCAGGAACGCTTTGAATTTGATTTCGCGGTTGCACAGGATGTCCGGGTTCGGCGTGCGTCCGGCCTTGTATTCGGCCAGGAAGTGCTCGAACACGTTGTCCCAGTATTCCGCGGCGAAATTGGCGGTGTGCAGCTTGATGCCGATGCGATCGCACACGGCCTGAGCGTCCGCCAGATCGGTCATGGCGGTGCAGTATTCGGTGCCGTCGTCCTCTTCCCAGTTCTTCATGAACAGGCCTTCGACCTGGTACCCCTGTTCGAGCAGGAGGAGGGCGGAGACGGAGGAGTCGACGCCGCCGGACATGCCGACGATCACTCGGGTATTGGCTGGTTCGCGCATGGAAGTTCGAAGAGGGCTGACTGCAGAAAGGCGACGATTCTATCAGGAGCGCGCGGCGCGCGGCGAATCACGCCGGGCCGCAATCGGCCTGATCGCGGATCAGGCTCAGGGCGTGGCGTTCGCCGGCCAGATAGTCGTCGATGCAGCGCAGCACCAGTTCACTGCGCCAACGTTCGGGCTGGGCCGCCAGTTCGTCGCGGGTCAGCCAGCGCGGGCCGATGATGCCCTCGTCCAGTGGCGAGTCCGGCAGGTGGCGCAGCGGCTTGGCGGCGAAGCACACACGCTGGTAGGTCACGCCATTGCTGGGGGCGGTATACAGGTAGATGCCGGTGACGGCGGTCAGCTCAACTTCCCAGCCGGTCTCCTCCAGCGTCTCGCGCAGAGCGGCGGCGATGAGACTTTCGTCGGCTTCCAGATGGCCGGCAGGCTGGTTTAATACCGCCTGGCCGCCGGCCAGCTCCTCGACCAGGAGGAAACGGCCCTGGTCCTCGACCACGGTGGCGACGGTGACGTGTGGGGTGAAACGCATTGCAATGAACCTCCGCGAGTCTGCGGCAACTATTGGTCGAGGCTTGGATCGAAGCAATCTGGAGCCAAGCTGCTAGGATTGAAATCGCCCCAAGAGGGCTTTTTGTAGCGTTGATGTAGTTTGACTACATGTTTGGCGCGAAACCAGTATTCAAGCAGTCTAGGCTGTCGCTGGGCTGTCAGTAAATGGCGAAAAGTGCGTGACTTTCTGTAGAAAAACTACAAGAATGCAGCACCTTTCCGAGACCCAGAAGTATCGTTCGCCGCATTACCCGTGCGGTGGATTGTCAGACCACGAAAACAAACGGAGTCCAGCATGGGATACCAGAAGATCCAGGTGCCTGCGAACGGCGAAAAGATCACCGTCAACGCCGACATGACCTTGAATGTACCGAACAACCCGATCATCCCGTTCATCGAGGGTGATGGCATCGGTGTCGATATCAGCCCGGTGATGATCAAGGTCGTCGACGCTGCCGTTGAAAAAGCCTATGCCGGCCAGCGCAAGATCGCCTGGATGGAAGTCTACGCCGGCGAGAAAGCCACCCAGGTCTATGACCAGGACACCTGGCTGCCGAAAGAAACCCTGGAAGCCGTGCGCGACTACGTCGTGTCGATCAAGGGTCCGCTGACCACTCCGGTCGGTGGCGGTATCCGCTCGCTGAACGTGGCCCTGCGCCAGGAGCTGGACCTGTATGTCTGCCAGCGTCCGGTGCGTTGGTTCGAAGGCGTGCCGAGCCCGGTGAAGAAGCCGGGTGATGTCGACATGTGCATCTTCCGCGAGAACTCGGAAGACATCTACGCCGGTGTCGAGTGGAAAGCCGGCAGCCCCGAGGCCGAGAAGGTCATCAAGTTCCTCACCGAGGAAATGGGCGTCAAGAAGATCCGCTTCACCGAAAACTGCGGTATCGGCATCAAGCCGGTTTCCCTCGAAGGTACCAAGCGCCTGGTGCGCAAGGCCCTGCAGTACGCCGTGGACAACGATCGTAGCTCCGTGACCATCGTCCACAAAGGCAACATCATGAAGTTCACCGAAGGTGCCTTCAAGGAGTGGGGCTACGAGGTGGCGCGTGACGAGTTCGGCGCCGAGCTTCTGGATGGCGGCCCGTGGATGCAGTTCAAGAACCCGAACACCGGCAAGACCATCGTGGTGAAAGACGCCATCGCTGACGCCATGCTCCAGCAGATCCTGCTGCGCCCGGCCGAGTACGACGTGATCGCCACCCTGAACCTGAACGGTGACTACCTGTCCGACGCCCTGGCGGCCGAAGTGGGTGGTATCGGTATCGCTCCGGGTGCCAACCTGTCCGACACCGTGGCCATGTTCGAAGCCACCCACGGTACCGCGCCGAAGTATGCCGGTCTGGACAAGGTCAACCCGGGTTCGGTCATTCTCTCTGCCGAGATGATGCTGCGCCACATGGGCTGGACCGAAGCCGCCGACCTGATCATCAAGGGCACCAACGGCGCCATCGCCGCCAAGACCGTGACCTATGACTTCGAGCGTCTGATGGACGGTGCCAAGCTGCTGTCCTGCTCGCAGTTCGGTGATGCCATCATCACCCACATGTAAGCAGTAGGCGCCAAACAAAAAGGCCGGTCATCTGACCGGCCTTTTTCATTTCTGCTCTTTTCAGGCTTCTACTGGAGTGCTTTGCGGCGCGCTGACGTGCGCCGGGGTGTCACTGGTTGCCAGAATCGCGCTGATATTCACGGCGTGCAGGCCTTTGGGGCCTTGCAGAATATCGAACTTGACCGCTTGGCCGGCCTTGAGAGTCTTGTAGCCGTCCATCTGGATAGCCGAGTAGTGGGCGAACAGGTCCTCATCTCGGCCATCTGCCACGATGAAGCCGTAGCCCTTGGCGTTGTTGAACCACTTGACCTTACCGCTAAGCATGCTGACATCCCTCTGCAAAGGACTCCATCACTGGAGTATCATCCACTTCAGCTCCACGTCCGACTTCAGCCCTGAAGGGCGCTAGCCGCGGAACCCCGATACCCGAGTAGGGTATTCACTGTTTGTAACACCGTTTCGCCTTTAGTCAAGGCACCAGGTCGGGCGGCTGAGAAGCCTGTCATAATCCGCCTGGCATCTACCTCCGACCGCTTACGACACCATCAGTTCAGCATGCATTCACCCAGCCAGATTCGACTAACATTCAATCAGGATCGTCCGGACGAGCACGAGGATGATTCCTCCGGCTTGGCCGTGCAGGAGGCGAAGCCGGCGTTGCAGGCGCCGCCCATGTATAAGGTGCTGATGTTCAACGATGATTACACTCCGATGGATTTCGTGGTCGAAGTGTTGGAAGTGTTCTTCGGCATGAATCGGGAAGTGGCCACCAAGGTCATGCTCACGGTGCATACGGAAGGCAAGGCAATCTGCGGGGTCTTTACCCGCGATATCGCAGAGACCAAAGCGATGCAGGTCAATCAGTACGCTCGGGAGAGCCAGCATCCGCTACTCTGTGAGATAGAGAAGGACGGCTGACGCCGTCCCGCTTGGGCAAGAGGTGAAGCTATGTTGAATCGAGAGCTGGAAGTCACCCTCAATCTGGCCTTCAAGGAGGCACGTGCCAAGCGCCATGAGTTCATGACGGTCGAGCATCTGCTTCTGGCTTTGCTGGATAACGAGGCTGCAGCGACTGTACTGCGCGCCTGTGGCGCCAACCTGGATAAGCTCCGGCATGATCTGCAGGAGTTCATCGACTCCACCACGCCGCTGATCCCGCAGCATGACGAGGATCGCGAGACCCAGCCGACCCTGGGCTTCCAGCGCGTTCTACAGCGCGCCGTATTCCATGTGCAGAGCTCCGGCAAGCGTGAGGTGACGGGCGCCAACGTGCTGGTCGCCATCTTCAGTGAGCAGGAGAGCCAGGCCGTGTTTCTGCTCAAGCAGCAGAGCGTGGCCCGCATCGACGTGGTCAACTATATTGCCCACGGCATCTCCAAGGTGCCGGGTCATTCCGATCAGCACGAAAGCGAGCAGGAGATGCAGGACGAAGAGGGCGGAGAGTCCTCGGCTTCCGGCAATCCGCTGGATGCCTACGCCAGCAACCTCAACGAGCTGTCGCGCCAGGGGCGCATCGATCCGCTGGTCGGTCGCGAGCATGAGGTCGAGCGCGTTGCGCAGATTCTCGCCCGTCGGCGCAAGAACAACCCGCTGCTGGTCGGCGAGGCCGGTGTCGGCAAGACTGCCATCGCCGAAGGCCTGGCCAAGCGCATCGTCGACGGCCAGGTGCCGGACCTGCTGTCCGAGAGCGTGGTCTATTCGCTCGATCTCGGTGCGCTGCTGGCCGGTACTAAGTACCGTGGCGACTTCGAGAAGCGTTTCAAGGCGTTGCTCAACGAGTTGCGCAAGCGTCCGCACGCGATCCTGTTCATCGATGAGATCCACACCATCATCGGTGCCGGCGCGGCCTCGGGTGGGGTCATGGATGCGTCCAATCTGCTCAAACCGTTGCTGTCCTCTGGCGAAATTCGCTGCATCGGCTCCACTACTTTCCAGGAATTTCGCGGCATTTTCGAGAAGGATCGTGCCCTGGCGCGGCGCTTCCAGAAGGTCGATGTCAGTGAGCCGTCCGTCGAGGACACCGTGGGCATCCTCAAGGGGCTCAAGGCGCGCTTCGAGCAGCACCACCACATCGAGTACAGCGACGAGGCGCTGCGTGCGGCGGCTGAGCTGGCGGCACGCTACATCAATGATCGTCACATGCCGGACAAGGCCATCGACGTGATCGACGAGGCGGGCGCCTACCAGCGTCTGCAGCCGGAGGAAAAGCGCGCCAAGCGCATCGAGGTGGCTCAGGTCGAGGACATCGTCGCGAAGATCGCGCGTATTCCGCCGAAGCATGTCAGCAGCTCGGACAAGGAGTTGCTGCGCAACCTGGAGCGCGACCTCAAGCTCACCGTGTTCGGTCAGGATGCGGCGATCGACTCGTTGTCCACCGCCATCAAGCTGTCCCGTGCCGGCCTCAAGGCGCCGGACAAGCCGGTCGGCTCCTTCCTCTTCGCCGGCCCGACCGGTGTCGGCAAGACCGAGGCCGCCCGACAGCTGGCCAAGGCCATGGGTATCGAACTGGTGCGCTTCGACATGTCCGAGTACATGGAGCGGCATACCGTATCGCGATTGATCGGTGCGCCGCCCGGTTACGTCGGTTTCGATCAGGGTGGCCTGCTGACCGAGGCCATCACCAAGCAGCCGCACTGCGTGCTGCTGCTGGATGAGATCGAGAAGGCTCACCCGGAAGTGTTCAATCTGCTGTTGCAGGTGATGGACCACGGCACCTTGACCGACAACAACGGGCGCAAGGCGGACTTCCGCAACGTGATTCTGATCATGACCACCAACGCCGGGGCTGAAACCGCGGCGCGCGCATCGATCGGCTTCACCCAGCAGGACCATTCGTCCGACGCCATGGAAGTGATCAAGAAGAGCTTCACGCCGGAGTTCCGCAACCGCCTGGATACCATCATCCAGTTCGGTCGCCTGAGCCACGAAACCATCAAGAGCATCGTCGACAAGTTCCTCACCGAACTGCAGGCGCAGCTGGAGGACAAGCGAGTGCAGCTGGATGTCACGGATGCGGCGCGCGGCTGGCTGGCCGAGCGTGGCTACGACGTGCAGATGGGGGCGCGGCCGATGGCGCGGCTGATCCAGGACAAGATCAAGCGGCCGTTGGCCGAGGAGATCCTGTTCGGCGAGCTGGCCGAGCATGGCGGGGTGGTGCATATCGACCTGGAGGGCGGCGAGCTGCACTTCGAGTTTGAAACGGCGGCAGAGCCGGCCTGACGGCGGGCTCTGGAAACGCAAACGCCCGGCAATGCCGGGCGTTTTTGCATTCGGGATCGCGGGGCGATCAGCGGGCGCGGTAGGTGATGCGGCCCTTGCTCAGATCGTACGGCGTCAGTTCGACGCGGACCTTGTCGCCAGTCAGAATGCGGATGTAGTTCTTGCGCATCTTGCCGGAGATGTGCGCGGTAACGACGTGCCCGTTTTCCAACTCCACACGGAACATGGTGTTGGGCAGGGTGTCGACGACAGTACCTTCCATTTCGAAGCTGTCTTCTTTCGACATGCAGTAAAGCCCTCGGTATCCAAAGATAGGCCTGGCGCATCGGTGCCCAGGCAAAAGCGGCGTGCATTGTGCCCGAAAAGGGGGATGGCCGCCAAGTGGCTGGAGGGTCAGGCTGTGGTTGCGGGTGTTGTGCTCAGGTCAGAACGACCCAGCGCTGGTTGACGAACAGTTCGATGGGGCGGTACTGCGTCTTGTAGCTCATCTTCCGACAATTCTTGATCCAGTAACCGAGATAGACCGCTTGCAAGCCCAGACGCGCAGTCTCGCCAATCTGCCAGAGAATGGCAAAGCGGCCCAGACTGCGACGCTCCAGGGCGGGGTCATAGAAGGTGTAGACCGCGGAGATGCCGTTGGGCAGCAGGTCGGTGACCGCCACGGCGACCAGGGTACCGGCCAGGCGGAACTCGTAGAAGCGGGCGAACGGCAGGTCGCGGACCAGGAAGGTGCTGAACTGGTCGCGGCTGGGCGGGTACATGTCGCCGTCGGCATGGCGCTGTTCGATGTAGCGCACGTAGAGGGCGTAGTACTCCTCGTTGAATGCTGGCCGCACGGCGCGCACCTGGATATCGGCGTTGCGCTTGAGGATGCGTCGCTGCTGGCGGTTGGGTATGAACTGGTCGGCAGGGATGCGCGCCGGCACGCAGGCGGTGCAGCGCTGGCAGTGTGGTCGGTAGAGATGGTCGCCGCTGCGGCGGAAGCCCATCTCCGACAGTTCGGCATAGACCTGCACATCCATCGGCTGGCTGGGATCGAGGAACAGGGTGGTCGCCTGCTCTTCGGGCAGATAGCTGCATGGATGTGGCTGAGTGGCGTAGAACTTGAGGCGAGCCAGCTCGGTCATGGTCAACCCTCGGGGAACCCCTGGCACAAGTGTATGCCAGCCTATTGGCGGCTACCACAGGCCTGCCAGTCGGCTGTGCTGGGCCGGTCCAGATGCTGCTGCAGGTAGTGGGCGAATTCCGCGCGCGCAATGGGTCGGGCGCCGAAGCTGTGCAGGTGCCGGGTTGGCATCTGGCAGTCGATCAAGACGAAGCTCCATTCGCGCAGTTTGCTGACCAGCGTCGCGAAGCCGATTTTGGAGGCGTTGTCGGCGCGGCTGAACATGGACTCGCCGAAAAATAGCTGGCCCATGGCCAGGCCGTAGAGGCCGCCGACCAGTTGCTCGCCATCCCAGACTTCCACCGAGTGAGCCAGGCCGCGTCGGTGCAGTTCCAGGTAGGCGACTCGCATCGAGTCGGTGATCCAGGTGCCGTCGGCATAGTCGCGCGGGCCGGCGCAGCCCTCGATAACGGCGGCGAAGTCCTGGTCGAAGGTGACGCGGTAGCGTTGCTGGCGCAGCAGTTTGGCCAGGCTGCGCGACAGGTGGAATTCTTCGGGGAACAGTACGGTGCGCGGATCGGGTGACCACCAGAGCAGCGGCTGCCCCTCGCTGAACCAGGGGAAGCAGCCATGCCGATAGGCGGCGATCAGGCGTTCAGCGGAGAGATCGCCGCCGGCAGCCAGCAGGCCATTGGGTTCGCGCAATGCGCGTTCTAGCGCTGGAAAATCCAGCGAGTCGCGCCGCAGCCAGGTCAGCATGGGGAGGGTAGGGCGGGCAGATGCCCGCCCAAGGCTCAGACGTCGAGGTACTTCTCGGCATCCAGCGCGGCCATGCAGCCGGCGCCTGCCGAGGTGATGGCCTGACGGTAGACGTGGTCGGCCACGTCGCCGGCGGCAAACACGCCTTCGATGCTGGTGGCAGTGGCATTGCCCTCGCCGCCGCCCTGGACCACCAGGTAGCCGTCGCGCATTTCCAGCTGGCCTTTGAACAGGTCGGTGTTGGGCTTGTGGCCGATGGCGATGAACACGCCGGCCAGCTGCAGCTCCTGGGTGCTGCCGTCGATGCTGCTCTTCAGGCGTACGCCGGTGACGCCGGTGTTATCGCCCAGTACCTCGTCGAGGGTCTGGTTCCAGTGCAGGCGCACGTTGCCATTGGCGGCCTTGTCGAACAGCTTGTCCTGCAGGATCTTCTCCGAGCGCAGCTTGTCGCGGCGGTGGATCAGGTGCACTTCCTTGGCGATATTGGACAGGTACAGGGCTTCCTCGACGGCGGTGTTGCCGCCGCCGACTACGCAGACCACCTGGTTGCGGTAGAAGAAACCGTCACAGGTGGCGCAGGCGGATACGCCCTTGCCGGCGAAGGCTTCTTCGGACTGCAAGCCGAGGTACTGGGCACTGGCGCCGGTGGCGATGATCAGCGCGTCGCAGGTGTAGGTGCCGCTGTCGCCCTTGAGGGTGAAGGGCTTGCTCTGCAACTCGGCGGTGTGGATATGGTCGTAGACGATCTCGGTGTCGAAGCGTTCGGCATGCTCCTGCATGCGCTGCATCAGCGCCGGGCCGGTCAGGCCGTGGACGTCACCCGGCCAGTTGTCGACTTCGGTGGTGGTGGTGAGCTGGCCGCCGGGCTGGATGCCGGTGATGACGACAGGCTTGAGGTTGGCGCGGGCGGCGTAGACGGCGGCGGTGTAGCCGGCCGGGCCGGAGCCCAGGATGATCAGGCGTGAATGCTTGACTTCGCTCATAAAAAGACCCCATAAGCCTTTGTCACGAAAGAGAATGCATGCTCCAATTGAGCCGCACGTAAGGGATAGCCGGGTATGCTACACCGAAGCGGGATGGGCCGGCAAAACGGCTCGGCAGCCTGGCACGACACCTGTAAATTTGTACAATGGTCGCCTGATTTGCGTGTTCCACCGATCGTCAGTCGCGCCCCGCGCGCAGGAATGACAGCGTTTTGAAGAATTCCAGCACAGCAGCCCAGGCCTCGGCCTGGCGTCAGCAATTGCATTATCGCCTCAAGGAAGGTGCATTGATTGCGCTCGGCGCGCTCTGCCTGATCCTGTGGATGGCGCTGCTGACCTACAACCAGAACGACCCGGGCTGGAGCCATACCAGCAGCGCCCAGCAGGTGCAGAATGCGGCCGGCCGCGCTGGCGCCTGGTGTGCGGATGTGCTGTTCATGGCCCTGGGCTACTTCGCCTACGTGTTCCCGCTGCTGCTCGGGGTGAAAACCTGGCAGGTGTTCCGCAACCGCCACCAGCCCTGGCAGTGGAGTGGCTGGCTGTTTTCCTGGCGCCTGATCGGCCTGGTATTCCTGGTTCTGGCTGGTTCCGGCCTGGCCTTTATCCACTTCCATTCCGCCGCCGGCATGCCGGCCTCCGCCGGTGGTGCGCTGGGCGAAAGCCTGGGCCAGCTGGCGATCAATGCGCTCAACGTGCAGGGCAGCACGCTGCTGTTCCTGGCGCTGTTCCTGTTTGGCCTGACCGTGTTCACCGACCTGTCCTGGTTCAAGGTCATGGACCTGACCGGCAAGATCACCCTCGACCTGATCGAGCTGATCAACAGCCTGATCACCCGCTGGTGGGAGTCGCGCCTGCAGCGCAAGCAGCTGGTGGCACAGCTGCGCGAGGTCGATGAGCGCGTCGCCGAGGTGGCTGCACCGGTGGTGCCGGATCGTCGCGAGCAGGCCAAGGTCAAGGAGCGCCTGATCGAGCGCGAGGAAACCCTGGCCAAACACATGGTCGAGCGCGAGACCCGCGTCGCCCCGGTGATCGCGCCGCCACCGCCGCCCAAAGCTGCCGAGCCGAGCAAGCGCGTGCTCAAGGAGAAGCAGGTTCAGCTGTTCGAGGATGCTGCCCTGGCCGGCACGCTGCCGCCGATCTCCATCCTCGACGTGGTCGAGAAGAAGCAGAAGAGCTTCTCGCCCGAGTCGCTGGAAGCCATGTCGCGACTGCTGGAGATCAAGCTCAAGGAGTTCGGTGTCGAGGTGGTGGTAGAGTCCGTGCACCCGGGCCCGGTGATCACCCGCTTCGAGATCCAGCCCGGCATCGGCGTCAAGGTCAGCCGCATCTCCAACCTGGCCAAGGACCTGGCGCGTTCGCTGGCGGTGATCAGCGTGCGCGTGGTCGAGGTGATCCCGGGCAAGACCACCGTCGGCATCGAAATTCCCAACGAGGACCGCCAGATCGTGCGCTTCTCCGAGGTGCTGTCCTCGCCCGAGTACGACGACGCCAAGTCGCCGGTGACCCTGGCCCTGGGCCACGATATCGGCGGCAAGCCGGTGATCACCGACCTGGCCAAGATGCCGCACCTACTGGTGGCCGGTACCACCGGCTCCGGTAAGTCGGTGGGCGTCAACGCCATGATCCTGTCGATCCTGTTCAAGTCCGGCCCGGAAGACGCGCGGATGATCATGATCGACCCGAAGATGCTCGAACTGTCGATCTATGAAGGCATCCCGCACCTGCTGTGCCCAGTAGTGACCGACATGAAGGAAGCCGCCAACGCCCTGCGCTGGTCGGTGGCCGAGATGGAGCGCCGCTACAAGCTGATGGCCGCCATGGGCGTGCGTAACCTGGCCGGCTTCAACCGCAAGGTGAAGGACGCCGAGGAAGCTGGCACGCCGCTGTCCGACCCGCTGTACAAGCGCCAGTCGATGGAAGACGAGGCGCCGTTGCTGAAGACCCTGCCGACCATCGTGGTGGTCGTCGACGAATTCGCCGACATGATGATGATCGTCGGCAAGAAGGTCGAAGAACTGATCGCCCGTATCGCGCAGAAGGCGCGGGCCGCTGGTATCCACCTGATCCTCGCTACCCAGCGCCCGTCGGTGGACGTGATCACTGGCCTGATCAAGGCCAATATCCCGACCCGCATGGCGTTTCAGGTATCGAGCAAGATCGACTCGCGCACCATTCTCGACCAGGGTGGCGCCGAACAGCTGCTGGGCCACGGTGACATGCTCTACCTGCCGCCGGGCACCGGCCTGCCGATTCGCGTGCATGGCGCCTTCGTCTCCGACGACGAGGTACACCGCGTGGTCGAGGCCTGGAAGCAGCGTGGCGCTCCGGACTACATCGAAGACATCCTGGCCGGCGTGGAAGAGGCCGGTAGTGGTTTCGAAGGTGGCGGTAGCGGTGGCGAAGGCGGCGAGGGCAGCGAGGAAGACCCGCTGTACGACGAGGCCGTCAACTTCGTTCTGGAAAGCCGCCGCGCCTCGATTTCCGCCGTGCAGCGCAAGCTGAAGATCGGCTACAACCGCGCCGCGCGCATGATCGAGGCCATGGAAATGGCCGGGGTCGTGACCCCGATGAACACCAACGGCTCGCGCGAGGTCATAGCGCCGGGGCCGTCCCGCGACTGACTTGAGAGGATTTTCATGCGCCTGATCCGCATGCTGCTGCTGGCCGCGCTGGCCTGCAGCCCCGTTTTTGCCCATGCCGACGACGAGGCCGCGGTCAAGCGCCTGACGGGCTTGCTCGATCGCGCCCAGACCCTGAGCGGACGCTTCTCCCAGCTGACCCTGGATGGCAGCGGCACTCAGCTGCAGGAAACCTCCGGCCAGCTGGCGCTCAAGCGCCCGGGTCTGTTCCGCTGGCATACCGACGCGCCGCAGGAGCAGCTGCTGGTGTCCAACGGCCAGAAGGTCTGGCTGTATGACCCGGACCTGATGCAGGTGACCATCCAGACGCTGGATCAGCGCCTGACCCACACCCCGGCGCTGCTGCTTTCCGGTGACGTATCGAAGATCCGCGAGAACTTCGAGATCACCTTCAAGGAAGGCGGTGACGTGGTCGACTTCATCCTCAAGCCGAAGGCCAAGGACAGCCTGTTCGACAACCTGCGCCTGTCTTTCCGCAAGGGCATGATCAACGACATGCAGCTGATCGACAGCATCGGCCAGCGCACCAATATCCTGTTCCTCGGCGTCAAGATGAACGAGCAGCTGGATCCTGCACAGTTCGACTTCCAGGTGCCGGAAGGCGCCGACGTCATCCAGGAATAAGAGGCCCAGGTGGACCTGTTTCGCGCCGCGCCCGTCGCTCAGCCCCTGGCGGCGCGTTTGCGCGCCACCAGCCTGGACGAATACGTCGGCCAGGAGCACGTGCTGGGGCAGGGCAAGCCGCTGCGCGAGGCGTTGGAACAGGGCGCGCTGCACTCGATGATCTTCTGGGGGCCGCCCGGGGTCGGCAAGACCACCCTGGCCAAGCTGCTGGCCCAGGTGTCCGACGCGCATTTCGAGACGATTTCCGCCGTGTTGTCCGGCGTCAAGGAAATCCGCCAGGCCGTCGAGGTGGCCAAGCAGCAGGCCGCCCAGTATGGCCGCCGCACCATCCTCTTCGTCGACGAGGTGCACCGCTTCAACAAGAGCCAGCAGGATGCCTTCCTGCCCTATGTCGAAGACGGCACCCTGATTTTCATCGGCGCTACCACCGAGAACCCCTCGTTCGAGCTGAACAACGCGCTGCTGTCGCGCGCCCGCGTCTACGTGCTGAAGAGCCTGGACGAGGCGGCCATGCGCAAGCTGGTGGCGCGCGCGCTGGGCGAGGACAAGGGCCTTGGTAAGCGCAATCTCTCGCTGCCAGAGGAGAGCTTCCAGATTCTCCTGGCTGCCGCCGATGGCGATGGTCGGCGCCTGCTCAACCTGCTGGAGAATGCCGCCGACCTGGCCGAGGATGGCGGCGAGATGGGCCCGGAGCTGCTGCACAACCTGCTGGGCGACAGCCGCCGGCGTTTCGACAAGGGCGGCGAGGCCTTCTACGACCAGATTTCCGCGTTGCACAAATCGGTGCGCGGCTCCAACCCGGACGCCGCGCTGTACTGGTATGCGCGCATGATCGATGGCGGTTGCGACCCGCTGTACCTGGCCCGGCGCGTGGTGCGCATGGCCAGTGAGGATATCGGCAACGCCGACCCGCGGGCCCTGACCCTGTGCCTCAACGCCTGGGATGTGCAGGAGCGCCTCGGCAGTCCCGAGGGTGAGCTGGCGGTCGCGCAGGCCATCGTCTATCTGGCCTGCGCGCCGAAGAGCAATGCGGTGTACATGGGCTTCAAGGCGGCCATGCGCGAGGCGGCCGAGCACGGCTCGCTGGAAGTGCCGCTGCACCTGCGCAACGCGCCGACCAGGCTGATGAAGGAGCTGGGCTATGGCGAGGAATACCGCTATGCCCACGACGAGCCGGACGCCTATGCCGCCGGTGAGGACTATTTCCCCGAGGAGCTGGAGCCGCGTCGCTACTACGAGCCAGTGCCGCGCGGGCTGGAACTGAAGATTCGCGAAAAACTCGAACGCCTGGCCCAGCTGGACCGGCAGAGCCCGAGGAGGCGTCGCCCATGATGCAGGTCGTACTGGCCGTGGCCGCCGGCGGTGCCGCCGGCTCCGTTCTGCGTTTCCTTACCAGTGCCTGGGTGGTCGCGCACTGGCCGCGGCACTACTACCTGGCGACGCTGGCGGTGAATCTGGTCGGCTGCTTTCTGATTGGTCTTCTCTCGGCGCTGTTCCTGGCCCGCACCGACCTGCCGCTGGCGCTGCGTACCGGGCTGATCACGGGCGTGCTCGGCGGTTTGACCACCTTTTCCAGCTTCAGCCTGGAAGTGCTGCGGCTGTTCGAGAACGGCCAGCCGGGCGTGGCCATCGCCTATCTGCTGAGCAGCCTGCTCGGCGGTTTGCTGGCGGCCTGGCTCGGGATGCTGCTGGTGCGCTGAGCCGTCCTGCCTGTTGACTCGGCTCAGGCTCTGACCCATTCGTGGGCAAAAGGACTCGGCTTGGCGCGCCGAAGTCCGTAAACTTCGCCACATTCAAGACCGACCCTCCGTCGGCGTTCATCTGCTTGTTGGGACCTACACCATGCTCGATTCCAAACTCGTTCGCGGCCAGCTTGAAGAAGTCGCGGCGCGCCTCGCCACCCGTGGCTTCCAGCTGGACGTCGTGCGCTTCGAAGCTCTCGAAGCCCAGCGCAAGGCCGTACAGACCCGCACCGAACAGCTGCAGGCCGAGCGTAACGCCCGCTCCAAGTCCATCGGTCAGGCCAAGGCGCGTGGCGAGGATATCGCTCCGCTGCTGGCGGAAGTCGACAAGATGGGCAGCGACCTGGAGGAGGGCAAGCGCGAACTGGACAGCATCCAGATCGAGCTGGACAACCTGCTGCTGAACATCCCCAACCTGCCGCACGAGTCGGTGCCGGTGGGCGAGGATGAAGACTGCAACGTCGAGGTCTCGCGCTGGGGTACTCCGCGCAGCTTCGACTTCGAGATCAAGGATCACGTTGCCCTGGGCGAGCAGCACGGCTGGCTGGACTTCGAGACTGCCGCCAAGCTCTCCGGCGCCCGTTTCGCCCTGCTGCGCGGGCCTATCGCCCGTCTGCACCGCGCCCTCGCGCAGTTCATGATCAACCTGCACACCGGCGAGCACGGCTATGAAGAAGCCTACACACCTTACCTGGTGCAGGCCCCGGCGCTGCAGGGCACCGGCCAGCTGCCGAAGTTCGAGGAAGACCTGTTCAAGATCAGCCGCGAAGGCGAGGCGGACTTCTACCTGATCCCGACCGCCGAGGTGTCGCTGACCAACATCGTCTCCGGCGAAATCCTCGACGCCAAGCAGCTGCCGCTGAAGTTCGTCGCACACACACCGTGCTTCCGCAGTGAGGCCGGCGCCTCCGGTCGCGACACCCGCGGCATGATCCGTCAGCACCAGTTCGACAAGGTCGAGATGGTGCAGATCGTCGAGCCGAGCAAGTCCTTCGAGGCACTGGAAGGCATGACCGCCAATGCCGAGCGCGTGCTGCAGCTGCTCGAGCTGCCATACCGCAAGCTGGCCCTGTGCACCGGCGACATGGGCTTCTCCGCGGTGAAGACCTACGACCTGGAAGTCTGGGTGCCGAGCCAGGACAAGTACCGCGAGATTTCCTCTTGCTCCAACTGTGGCGACTTCCAGGCCCGCCGCATGCAGGCGCGCTACCGCAACCCGGAAACCGGCAAGCCGGAGCTGGTGCACACCCTCAATGGCTCCGGCCTGGCGGTGGGCCGCACCCTGGTGGCGGTGCTGGAGAACTACCAGCAGGCCGACGGCAGCATCCGCGTGCCGGAGGTGCTCAAGCCTTACATGGGCGGCATCGAGGTGATCGGCTAAGCCGATAGCACATGCACAATGGCGGGGTGGCGATGGCCACCCCGTTTTTTTACCTCGGGAGAGGCTGAGTCATGGATTTCCTTCCGCTGTTCCACAAACTCCAGGGGCGTGTCGTGCTGGTCGTCGGCGGTGGCGAGGTCGCGCTGCGCAAGGCGCGCCTGCTGAGCGACGCCGGCGGCCAGTTGCGTGTGGTGGCGCCGGAGGTGCGAGGCGAACTCGCCGCGCTGGCCGGCGAGGACCGCGTGCACCTGCGCGGTTATGAAAGCGCCGACCTGCAGGGCGTGGCCCTGGTGATCGCCGCCACCGATGACGAGCCGCTCAATGCGCGCATCTCGGCTGAGGCGCAGGCGCTGGGCATTCCGGTCAACGTGGTGGATGCGCCCGCGCTGTGCAGCGTGATCTTCCCGGCCATCGTCGACCGCTCACCGCTGATCGTCGCCATCACCAGCGGTGGCGACGCGCCGGTGTTGGCGCGGCTGATCCGCGCCAAGATCGAGACCTGGATTCCGTCCACCTATGGCCAGCTGGCCAGCCTGGCGAAGAAATTCCGCGAGCGGGTCAAGCAGCTGTTCCCCGACGTGCAGCAACGCCGGGTGTTCTGGGAGGATGTGTTCCAGGGGCAGATCGCCGAGAGCGTGTTCGCCGGCAAGCTGGGCGAGGGCGAACGCCTGCTCGAGGCCAAGATCGCCGGCGCCTCGCCGCGTGCGCTGGGTGAGGTGTACCTGGTCGGCGCCGGCCCGGGCGACCCCGACCTGCTGACCTTCCGTGCCCTGCGCCTGATGCAGCAGGCCGACGTGGTGCTCTATGATCGCCTGGTGGCTCCGCCCATCATCGAGCTGTGCCGCCGCGATGCCGAGCGCATCTATGTCGGCAAGCGCCGCGCCGAGCATGCGGTGCCGCAGGAGGAGATCAACCAGCTGCTGGTCGATCTTGCCAAGCAGGGTAAGCGCGTGCTGCGCCTGAAGGGCGGTGACCCCTTCATCTTCGGTCGTGGTGGCGAGGAAATCGAGCAACTGGCTGCCGAGGGCATTCCGTTCCAGGTGGTGCCGGGCATCACGGCAGCTTCTGGCTGCGCGGCCTATGCCGGCATCCCGCTGACCCACCGCGACCACGCCCAGTCGGTGCGTTTCGTCACCGGCCATCTCAAGGACGGCAGCACCAATCTGCCCTGGACCGACCTGGTCGCGCCTGGGCAGACCCTGGTGTTCTACATGGGCCTGGTCGGCCTGCCGCAGATCTGCCAGGCCCTGATCGACCACGGGCGGGCAGCCGACACCCCGGCGGCGCTGGTGCAGCAGGGCACCACGCAGAATCAGCGGGTATTCACCGGCACCCTGGCCAGCCTGCCGCAACTGGTGGCCGAGCACGAGGTGCACGCGCCCACGCTGGTCATCGTCGGCGAGGTAGTGACCCTGCGTGAGAAGCTGGCCTGGTTCGACAAGGGCTAGAGCTAGCGGCGCGCCTGCCAGATCACTTCGGCACGGGCGAACGCCGCATCGCGCGGCTCGCCCAGGCCGCGCAGTGCCAGGGCCAGCGTGCTGAGCACGGCCAGGCGGCCGTAGCTGTCCTCCACCTCGCCGCGCCAGAAGGCGAGCAGGTGCTGCGGGTCCAGGCTGTCCGGCTTGACGTGGCGCTGCGCCGACAGCGCCGGCCATTCCTCGTCCCAGTTCTCACCGTTCCCGGTGCCATACAGGCGGCAGATGCCGTCCGGGTTGACCTCGATCTCGCCGCCTTCGCCTTTGATCACGATGGCGTGATCGCCGAGCAGCTGGCTGGCCTCGCGGTGCACCGCCTGGTAACCGGGATGGAAGATGCTCTGCAGGCCGACGCGCGCCCCCAGCGGGTTGAGGATGCGTGCCAGGGAGTGGATCGGTGAGCGCAGTCCCAGGGTGTTGCGTAGGTCGATCATGCGCTGCAGCTGCGGCGCCCAGGCGCCCAGCGGGATAAAGGCCAGGCTGCGCTCATCCAGTGCCTCACCGACTTCGCTCCAGCTGCCGCACAGCGGAATCTCCAGCGTCTGCAGCAGTTGTTCGCTGTACAGGCGGCCGGCGGTATGAGCGCCACCGCCGTGGATCAGAATGCGCACGCCATTGGCCGCCAGGGCCTTGATCGCCAGTAGGTACCAGGGCAGGTGGCGTTTCTTGCCGGCATAGGTGGGCCAGTCGATATCCACGCGGATCGGCGGCGCCTGCAGGCGCGCACGGAGCGCTTCGGTAAAGCCGGCCAGCTCCTCGGCGCTTTCCTCCTTGTGCCGCAGCAGCATGAGGAAGGCGCCCAGTTGGGTGTCCTCGACCTGGCCGTCGAGCAGCATGCCCATGGCCTCGCGGGCTTCTTCGCGGGTCATGTTGCGCGCGCCGCGCTTGCCCTTGCCGAGGATGCGCACGAACTGGGCGAAGGGGTGTTCCGGCGGGGTGACGAGGTTCATAGGCAGTTCGTGGGTTTCGGCAGGCCGGCCAGCTTGGCGGCGAGTTTTGCGGGAGTGCCCTTGAACAGGCGGTTGAGGTGCAGGCTGTTGCCCTTGTCCGGCCCCAGCTTGAGGGCGACGTACTTGATCAGCGGGCGTGTGGCTGGCGACAGCTGAAACTCGGCGTAGAAACCGCGCAGCAGTTCGAGGATTTCCCAGTGGTAGGCAGTCAGCTGCAGTTCTTCGCGGGCTGCCAGTGCCTCGGCGGCGGCCGGCGACCAGTCGGCCAGCTCCACCAGGTAGCCGTCCTTGTCCAGGGCGATTTCGCGCCCGTCGATGTGCAGTGCTGTCATAGCCAGCTGTTGACCTTGGCGTAACGGCCACAGAGCTCGACAAAGGCCGGGTAGTCGATGACCTGGGCGCGGGGAGGCGCGCTGAGGGCGCGGGCCTGCAGGTCCTCTTCCAGTGCGTACAGGGCAATGCCGGCTGGCATCAGCTCCAGTGCCTGCAGCTGGGCGGTGCCGGGTTGCAGGGCGTAGACCGCATCGCCAGTCATCAACAGGCCGTCGTTGGCACCGAGCAGGCGCAGGCAGCTGCTCAGGCGGCTGTCGCTGAAGGGCGAGTGGGAAAGCAGGTGCAGGGTCGCCATCAGATCGTCACCACATGGTCGAAACGGTCGAGCAGCAAGGTCAGGGCGGCATCGTCCAGCGCCTGTGCCGGCAGGGCCAGCTGCGCTTCACCCAGGCCGCGCTCGCTCAGGCTACGGCCTGAGACATACAGCTCCTCCACGCCGAACAGCGGCAGGGCCTGCAGGTTGGCGGCCAGGTCCTTCTGCTGTAGCGCGGAGGGTTGCTGGCCGGCGACCAGCTGGAGCACGCCATCGTCGAGAAACAGCATGGCCAGTGGCAGGTCGAAGGCGCCGCCGGCCAGGGCGATGTCCAGCGCCTCACGGGCAGCCGGTCCGGCCCAGGGCGCCTGGCGGCTGATGATCAGCATCGACTTGCTCATCAGTGGCCTCCAAAACTGATCAGGCGATCGGCCAGTTGCGCCGCCTCATGCAGCTGGCCGAGGCCGGACAGCTCCCAGGGTGCCGCTAGGTTGGCTGCCGGCTTACCGTAGCGCTGCGCCTCTTCGGCATTGAGGACGCCGCGGCGCAGGGCGGCGGCGATGCAGACCACGGCGTCCAGCTGATGCTGCTGCACGAACTCGCGCCATTCGCGTGGCAGGTCGAGTTCGTCCTGTGGGCTCACCACATTGCCGGAGGCGCTGTGCACGCCATCCTGATAGAAGAACAGGCGAACGATCTCGTGGCCGCCGTCCAGCGCTGCCTGGGCGAAGCGCAGGGCGCGGCGCGAGGAGGGCGCGTGTGCGGGGGCGAAGAGGGCGATGGCGAACTTCATGGTGAATCTGCAGCCGTGATGATACCGCCATGATAAACGTCGAGGCATGAAAAAGCCCGCCGAAGCGGGCTTGTTCAGTGCCTGATCGAATCAGTCGTCGCTGCTCATGATGCCGAAGATCTGCAGCAGGCTGACGAACAGGTTGTAGATCGACACATACAGGCTAATGGTCGCCATGATGTAGTTGCGCTCGCCGCCGTGGATGATCGCGCTGGTCTGGAACAGAATGCAGACCGACGAGAACAGCACGAAGCCGGCGCTGATGGCCAGTTGCAGGCCGCTGACTTGGAAGAAGATGTTGGCCAGCGTGGCGCCCAGCAGGACAAAGAAACCGGCAGTGATGAAGCCGCCGAGGAAGCTCATGTCCTTGCGGGTGGTGAGCACATAGGCCGAGAGGCCGAAGAACACCAGGGCGGTCATGGCGAAGGCCGAGCTGATGACTTCACCGCCGTTGCTCATGCCCAGGTAGTGGTTGAGGATCGGGCCCAGGGTGTAGCCCATGAAGCCGGTCAGGGCGAAGGTGGTGACCAGGCCCCAGCCGGAGTTGCGCAGTTTGACGGTGGCGAAGAACAGGCCGTAGAAGGCGATCAGCACGACGAAGATGTTCGGGTAGACCGCATTCATCTGCATGGCCACGTAGGCCACCAGGCCACTGAAGGCCAGGGTGAGCGCCAGCAGGCCGTAGGTGTTGCGCAGCACCTTGCTGACTTCCAGCTGAGTCGCCTGCGTCTGGGCGAGTGCGTAATCCTGTTCGTGCATGATGTCCCTCCTGAGGGGGTGAAAATCCGTAGTCGGGTCGATCATAACAGAGCGCATCCGGCTGCCAATCGTCAGAGTTTGACAGTGTGTTGCGTTCGGGTAGTATGGCGGCCCGCGAATGCGGAGGTGTGGCCGAGTGGTTTAAGGCAACGGTCTTGAAAACCGTCGATGGGCAACTATCCGTGAGTTCGAATCTCACCGCCTCCGCCATCTTTTCTCGACCTTTGATCCGCCAAGCACGGTTTTCTGGCGTTTGCTTTCTGGCGGTTTTGCGCCAAGCTAGGTTCTTATCTTGGCTGTTTGGGGCAGCGAGGTGTCGCTTGATTAAGGTGCTGGTGGTCGACGACCACGATCTGGTGCGTACGGGCATCACCCGCATGCTGGCCGATATCGATGGCCTGCAGGTGATCGGCCAGGCCGATTCCGGCGAGGAAGCCCTGAAGAAGGTGCGCGAGATCAAGCCGGACGTTGTCCTGATGGACGTCAAGATGCCCGGTATCGGCGGCCTCGAAGCCACCCGCAAGCTGCTGCGCAGTCATCCTGATCTGAAAGTCGTCGCGGTTACCGCCTGCGAGGATGACCTGTTCCCCACTCGCCTGTTGCAGGCCGGTGCTGCCGGTTACCTGACCAAGGGCGCGGCGCTGGAGGAGATGGTTCAGGCCATCCGCATGGCGTTTGCCGGTCAGCGCTACCTCAGCCCGCAGATCGCCCAGCAACTGGCGCTCAAGTCCTTCCAGCCGAACAGTGGTGGGTCGCCCTTCGATCTGCTGTCCGAGCGCGAAATCCAGATCGCCCTGATGATCGCCAACTGCCAGAAGGTACAAACCATCTCCGACAAGCTCTGCCTGTCGCCGAAGACGGTGAATACCTACCGCTACCGCATCTGCGAGAAGCTCTCGATCACCAGCGACGTCGAGCTGGCGCTGCTGGCGGTGCGTCACGGCATGGTCGACGCCGCCGGCTGACAGCCTTGGGTAAGCGATGAAAGAGGACGTAAACTGCGTCCTCTTTTTCTTTCTGGCCTGCTCGTTGCGATGACCGCTGCTGCTTTCGACTCTTCTGCCTTTCTCGCCACCTGCAGCGGCAGGCCGGGCGTATACCGGATGTTCGATGAGCAGAACCGGCTGCTCTACGTCGGCAAGGCATCGAACCTGAAAAAGCGCCTGGCCAGCTATTTCCGCAAGACCGGCCTGGCGCCCAAGACCGCAGCACTGGTGGCGCGGATCGCTCAGGTCGAGACCACCATCGTAGCCAACGAGACCGAGGCGCTGTTGCTGGAGCAGACGCTGATCAAGGAATGGCGTCCGCCCTACAACATCCTGCTGCGCGACGATAAGTCCTACCCCTACGTGCTGCTCTCCGACGGCGACTACCCGCGCCTGGGTATTCACCGCGGCGCCAAGTCGGCGAAGGGGCGCTATTTCGGCCCCTATCCGAGTGCCGGAGCCATCCGCGAGAGCCTCGCGCTGCTGCAGAAGACTTTCCTGGTGCGCCAGTGCGAAGACAGCTACTTCAAGAACCGCACCCGGCCTTGCCTGCAGTACCAGATCAAGCGCTGCAAGGCGCCCTGCGTCGGCCTGGTGGAGCCGGCCGAGTACGCCGAGGATGTGCGCCACTCGGTGATGTTCCTGGAGGGGCGCAGCAACGCTCTGGCCGATGAGCTGTCCGCCGCCATGGAGCACGCGGCGATGGGGTTGGAGTTCGAGCGCGCCGCCGAACTGCGTGACCAGATATCGCTGCTGCGCCGGGTGCAGGACCAGCAGAGCATGGAGGGCGGCAGTGGCGATGTGGATGTGATCGCGGCCGTGGTCAATCCGGGCGGCGCCTGTGTGCATCTGATCAGTGTGCGCGGCGGCCGTGTGCTGGGCAGCAAGAACTTCTTCCCGCAGGTGGGCATCGAGGAAGAGGGCGGCGCCGTATTGATGGCGTTTCTCGCGCAGTACTACCTGTCCAGTCACGAGCGCGACATGCCGAGCGAGCTGATCGTCAATGTCATGCACGAGGATCTGCCGACCCTGGCAGCGGCCGTCGCCGAGCTGCGCGGGCGTGAAATCGCCATCAGCCACCGGGTTCGCGGCACGCGGGCGCGCTGGCAGCAGCTGGCGCTGACCAACGCCGAACAGGCGCTGGGCGCACGCCTGGCCAATCGCCAACATGTGGCAGCGCGTTTCGAGGCGCTGGCCGAGGCGCTGGATCTGGACGAGCCGCCGCAGCGCCTGGAGTGTTATGACATCAGTCACTCCAGCGGCGAGGCGACGGTGGCCTCCTGCGTAGTATTCGGGCCGGAGGGGCCGCTGAAGTCCGACTATCGGCGCTTCAATATCGAGGGCATCACCGCGGGCGACGACTATGCGGCGATGCACCAGGCGCTGACCCGGCGCTTCAGCAAGCTGAAGGACGGCGATGGCAAGCTGCCGGATATCCTGCTGGTGGACGGTGGCAAGGGGCAGATGGCCATGGCGCGCGAGGTGCTGCAGGAACTGGCGGTGCCGGAGCTGATCCTGCTCGGCGTGGCCAAGGGCGTAACCCGCAAACCGGGCCTGGAAACCCTCTACCTCAATGATGCCGAACATGAATTCACCCTACCGGCCGACTCGCCGGCGCTGCACCTGATCCAGCAGATTCGCGACGAGGCGCACCGTTTCGCCATCACCGGCCATCGCGCGCGGCGTGGCAAGGCGCGGCGCACGTCCAGCTTGGAGGAGGTGGCCGGAGTCGGACCCAAGCGTCGGCGCGAGCTGCTCAAGCATTTCGGCGGGCTGCAGGAGCTCAATCGCGCCAGCATCGATGAAATCGCCAAGGCGCCGGGCATCAGTAAAAAGCTGGCCGAGTCGATTTATGCGGCCCTGCACAGCGAGTAGAATGCGCGCTCAATTCGCTGGCCAGTGGTCCCGATGAACATCCCCAATCTGCTCACCGTACTGCGCGTCGCCCTGATTCCAGTCTTCATTTTGTTCTTTTATCTGCCGTTCTCCTGGAGCTATTGGGCAGCCAGTGCTGTGTTCGCTCTGGCGGCGATCACCGACTGGTTCGACGGCTACCTAGCCCGCCGCTGGGAGCAGAGCACGCCATTCGGCGCCTTTCTCGACCCGGTAGCCGACAAGCTGATGGTGGCCGTGGCGCTGGTACTGCTGGTGGAAGAGCATGCCAACCTGTGGCTGAGCCTGCCGGCGGTGATCATCATCGGTCGCGAGATCGTGGTGTCCGCATTGCGCGAATGGATGGCCGAACTGGGCGCGCGCGCGCAGGTGGCTGTATCGCGGCTTGGCAAGTGGAAAACCGCCGCGCAGATGGTCGCCCTGGTCATCCTGCTGGGCAATCCGCCGCAGCTCACTGTCTGGGTCGGCATGGGGTATGTACTGCTGATCATCGCCGCCGCGCTTACCCTGTGGTCCATGTTGCAGTACCTGTTGGCCGCCTGGCCGCACCTCAGCATCGACGCGGAAAAGAAATAAAGTATTTTTGAATCAAGGGGTTGACGAGGCGCGGTGAATCTATAAAATGGCGCCCGTCACCAAGACGCGGGAATAGCTCAGTTGGTAGAGCACGACCTTGCCAAGGTCGGGGTCGCGAGTTCGAGTCTCGTTTCCCGCTCCAGTTTGTTGACGTTGACGCCGCGGTAAGCGGCGTCTTCGTTTGAGGCCGATTAGCAGAGTGGTTATGCAGCGGATTGCAAATCCGCGTACATCGGTTCGATTCCGGTATCGGCCTCCACTATAGAAAAGCCCCGTAGGTTGTTGATCTACGGGGCTTTTTGTTTGCATCGGCCAAGCTTTTCTCAGCCTTGCCGGGCTGGCGCGGGCTGTATATAGTCCAGCCCTCGCTTCACAGCGCTACCGCCCGAATGGCGAAATCGGTAGACGCAGGGGACTTAAAATCCCTCGCCAGCAATGGCATGCCGGTTCGAGTCCGGCTTCGGGCACCATCCTCGCTGTTCCTCTCCAGGCATTCGCCCAATCCAGCGGTTGCGACTTGCCGCACTTCGATTTGCTCTCCATGCTGCAGGGTCAAACCCTAGGCGATCAAGGAGAGACCTTCATGACACTACCCCTGTGGTGCCTGTTCTTCAGTGCGGTGCTGATCTTCCTGGCCAAGATCCCGGTGGCCAAGGCCATGGCGACGGAAGGAGGAGGGCGCTATGACAACCATCATCCTCGCGCCCAGCAGGCGCGCCTGACGGGGTTCGGGGCGCGTGCCCTGGCGGCGCACCAGAACAGCTTCGAGGCCTTTCCATTGTTCGCCGCGGGCGTGCTGGTCGCGCATGTGACCCAGAGCCAGGGTGTGCTGGTGGATGCTGCCGCCGTGCTGTTCGTGATCGCCCGGGTGCTGTACCTGCTGCTGTACTGGATCGACCTGGCCTGGCAGCGCAGCCTGGTCTGGGTGGTGGGGCTGCTCTGCAGCCTGTTGCTGATGCTCAGTCCGGCGCTGGCCTGAATAGCAGAAGGCCCGCAATTGCGGGCCTTCTGGTTTTACTGAGCGTCGATCGCATCCTTGGCTTCGTCGCCGGCTTCCTCGATGGCATCGGCCGCCTTGCCTGCCGCGTCTTCGACTTTCTCGCCGGTGGTCGGCTCCTTGCCCAGCACCTCGTCGGTCTTCTGCTCGATGGCCGCGCCGGTGTCCTTGGCCGCCTCGCCAAGGGACTCCATGGCCTCGGACGCATTTTCCTTGGCCGACTCCACCTTGTCTTCGGCGGACTGTTCGCAAGCGGCCAGGCCCAGCATGGCGGCCAGCAGCAGGGCATAGGTGAATGGTTTGCTCATGTCGTCTCTCCTTTACTGACGGGACTATTCTGAATCCTCACTTAGGAGGGCGGCGGAGCGGCCAAAGTTCCGCCGCATCCGGCCAAGCGTGCGCTGGGTCACGTCTCGAGTGCTGTGTGCGGAGTTGTTCGAGGGGGTATCATGCGCGCCTTTTGCAACATCGCCAGGAACTGCAGTCATGAGCGATAACCCTGTTCTAGAGCGTGCCGAGCGCTTCCTTTCGGCCCTGCGCCACTGCCAGGTGCTGGGCATGAGCGTGCACGCAGCCAAGCCCGAGGGGCTGACCCTGCGCCTGCCCTACAGCACCCAGATCATCGGCAATCCCGAGACCGGTGTGATTCATGGCGGCGCCATTACCACGCTGATGGACACCACCTGCGGCATCTCCACCGTCTGCGTGCTGCCGGAGTTCGAAATCTGTCCGACCCTCGACCTGCGCATCGACTACATGCGCCCGGCCCAGCCGCACAAGGACGTCTACGGCTTCGCCGAGTGCTACCGGGTGACCGAGAACGTCATCTTCACCCGTGGCTATGCCTATCAGGACAACCCCGACGAGCCCATCGCCCATGTGGTCGGTGCCTTCATGCGCATGGGCAAGGGCGCTCAGGGCGACAAGGACCTCAAGCGCGAGATTCAGGGAGGTGCCGCCTGATGGCCGCTCTGAACCTCAATACCCTGGTGCGAGAAGCCCACGAGAAGAACGATTACGATGCCCTGATCAGTCTGATTCCCTATGCCAAGCTGATCGGCATCGAGTGCCTGCGCCTGGGCGACGACATGGTGTTTCGCCTGCCGGCGAGCAAGGACAACATCGGCAACCCGATCCTGCCGGCGCTGCACGGCGGGGTGATCGCCGGCTTCATGGAGCACGCTGCCATGCTCCACCTGCTGATGTTCATGGGCATCCCGCATTTGCCAAAAATCATCGACTTCTCGATAGATTACCTGCGCGCCGGTCATTATCGTGACACCTACGTTCAGTGCCAGGTCTGGCGCCAGGGGCGTCGGGTGGCCAACGTCGCCATGACGGCCTGGCAGACCAGTCAGAGCGAACCCATCGCCACGGCTCGCGCCCACTTCAAGGTCGACGAGCCCTGATCGAAGCGACAATAACAAGGAATACCGAATGGACGCGTTGCTGATCCTCGGCGGCCTGCTGCTGATCCTGGCTGGCCTGGTCTGGCTGGTGATGCTGGCCTTCTCCACCAGCCTGTTGTGGGGCTGGGGCAGCCTGATTCCGCCGGTCACCCTGATCTATGTGCTGCGTCACTGGCGCACCGCGCGCAAGGCCGTGGGCCTGCTGGCCCTGGGCTGCATCCCGCTGATCGTCGGCCTGACCCTGCTGGCCGCGCATGACGCCGCGCGCCTGGAGGCGATTCTCAGCCTGCGCTGGCTGAAGGAGCCGGCCAAGGCGCCGGCCGAGCTGGATATCGCCCTGCACGGCGAACTCAACGGTCATTCCTTCGCCCCGCAGTACGCCGAGCTGATCGACGGTGTGCTGGTGCTGCGCGAAGGCGATGACTTCTTCGCGCGGCGTGAAGTGAAGATTCGCCTGCCCGAGGCGCAGAAGGGGCCGGTGCGGCTGGATGTGCTGCCCGGTGACGAGGGGCGCCTGCCGGAGGTGGAGGTCAGCTGGCTGTTGCCCGAGCAGGACCTGCCCGAGGCGCGTCGGTTGAGCAAGGGCTATACCCTGCACCTGGACCTGCAGGCGCTGCCGCCGAACAAACTGCAGGGCGACTTCCACCTGGTGCTGCCGCCATCCTTCAAGACCAGCCTGAGTGGGCGCCTGGAGCTGTTCGCCGACCGCCTGCGCTACAAGGACGGCCGCCTGGACACCCACTTCGACTCCCGCGAGACAGTGGCCAAGGTGATCGAGGACCATCTGCAGCGCCGCTTCGCCACCCGCCTGGTGCAATTGGCAGAGTTGCCGGACGTGAGTTTCCCGGCCACCCAGCTGCCCTTGACGGTGCAGGCTCGAATCAACGGCGCCGAGCAGAATCTGGCGCTGGTGCTGGAGAAGGGTGCGCTGGGCTGGCGGGTACAGGGCGACAACTATCCCGCACTGGCCGAGCCGCGGCGCATTGAGGCGACCAAGCCGGCTGTTGCGGAAGAGGCGCCACAGTCGCAGAGCGCGAGGGCTCCTCTGGATCGTCGTCAACGCTTCTCCCTGGCGCGCCTGCAGCGCAACCCGGAGCAGTACCGCAACCTCAGCATGCGCGTGAGCAAGGCCGGCGGTGGCACGGTGGAAGGGCGCTTCGTCGGCGTGGAAGGCGACGGCAGCATCAGCCTCACCCAGCAGCTGGGCGGCGGTGGCGGTGTGGCCAGCTTCAGGTTCAAGCCGGACGAAATCGCCCGCATCGAGCTGCTTGAACCCTAGAACCGGGTTGCGTCCCTCGACGAGGGTTTGTCGCGCAGACAAACCCTTGAAATCTCTCCCGAACTCCCCATCTGTAGGACATCCGCCGCAATCACGCGGCCTGTCCTGCATGTGGAGTTCGACGACCATGAGTGTGGAAACTCAAAAAGAAACCCTGGGCTTCCAGACCGAGGTGAAGCAGCTGCTGCACCTGATGATCCATTCCTTGTATTCCAACAAGGAAATCTTCCTTCGCGAGCTGATCTCCAACGCCTCCGACGCCGCCGACAAGCTGCGTTTCGAGGCGCTGGCCAAGCCCGAGCTGCTTGAAGGCGGCGCCGAGCTGAAGATCCGCCTGTCCTTCGACAAGGACGCCAAGACCGTCACCCTCGAGGACAACGGCATCGGCATGAGCCGCGAGGAAGTGGTCGCGCACCTGGGCACCATCGCCAAGTCCGGCACCGCCGACTTCATGAAGAACCTCACCGGTGACCAGAAGAAGGACTCGCACCTGATCGGCCAGTTCGGCGTGGGCTTCTACTCGGCCTTCATCGTTGCCGACCAGGTGGATGTCTACACCCGCCGTGCCGGGGCCGCCGCCAGCGAGGGCGTGCACTGGTCGAGCAAGGGCGAGGGCGAGTTCGAAGTCGCCACCGTCGACAAGGCCGAGCGCGGCACCCGCATCGTCCTGCACCTGAAGAGCGGCGAAGAAGAGTTCGCCGATGGCTGGCGCCTGCGCAACATCGTCAAGAAGTACTCCGACCACATCGCCCTGCCGATCGAACTGCCGAAAGAGCACTACGGCGAGGAGCAGGACAAGCCGGCCGAAACCGAATGGGAAACCGTCAACCGCGCCAGCGCGCTGTGGACCCGTCCGCGTACCGAGGTCAAGGACGAGGAATACCAGGAGTTCTACAAGCACGTCGCGCATGACTTCGAGAACCCGCTGAGCTGGAGCCACAACAAGGTCGAGGGCAAGCTGGAATACACCTCGCTGCTCTACGTGCCGGGCCGCGCACCGTTCGACCTGTACCAGCGCGAAGCACCGCGCGGCCTCAAGCTGTACGTACAGCGCGTGTTCATCATGGACCAGGCCGACGAGTTCCTGCCGCTGTACCTGCGCTTCATCAAGGGCGTGGTCGACTCCAACGACCTGTCGCTGAACGTCTCCCGCGAGATTCTGCAGAAGGACCCGGTGATCGACTCGATGAAGTCCGCGCTGACCAAGCGCGTGCTGGACATGCTGGAGAAGCTGGCTAAGAACGAGCCCGAGCAGTACAAGCAGTTCTGGAAGGCCTTCGGCCAGGTGCTCAAGGAAGGCCCGGCGGAAGACTTCGCCAACAAGGAGAAGATCGCCGGCCTGCTGCGCTTCGCTTCCACCCAGGGCGACGATGGCGAGCAGATCGTCGGCCTGGCCGACTACATCGGCCGCATGAAGGAAGGCCAGGACAAGATCTACTTCCTCACCGGCGAGACCTTCGCGCAGATCAAGAACAGCCCGCACCTGGAAGTCTTCCGCAAGAAGGGCATCGAAGTGCTGCTGCTGACCGATCGCATCGACGAGTGGCTGATGAGCTACCTGACCGAGTTCGACGGCAAGCACTTCGTCGACGTGGCGCGCGGCGACCTGGACCTGGGCAAGCTGGACTCGGAAGAGGACAAGAAGGCCCAGGAAGAAGTCGCCAAGGCCAAGGAAGGGCTGCTGGAGCGCCTCAAGGGCGCGCTGGGCGAGCAGGTTGCCGAGGTGCGCGTGTCGCACCGCCTGACCGATTCGCCGGCGATCCTGGCCATCGGTGAGCAGGACCTCGGCCTGCAGATGCGCCAGATCCTCGAGGCCAGCGGGCAGAAGGTGCCGGAGTCCAAGCCGATCTTCGAGATCAACCCGGGCCACCCGCTGATCGAGAAGCTGGATGCCGAGGCCGACGAGGACCGCTTCGCCGACCTGTCGCACATCCTCTTCGACCAGGCAGCCCTGGCTGCCGGCGACAGCCTGAAGGACCCGGCCAGCTACGTGCGCCGCCTCAACAAGCTGCTGGTCGAGCTGTCCGCCTGATCTGCCCAGCTGTGAAAAAGCCCGCTTCGGCGGGCTTTTTCATGGGTGCGACAAATAGCGCTGGAGCTTGCCGGGCAGTGACTATTTAATGGCGATTCGCGCTGCATGTCCGATTTCGGCCGATACTGCGGTATCGCGCCCCGTTCAGGGTGGTCTCCCGCCGCATGTCGTACCTGATCAAACTGTTTCTTCTCGATAGTGATCCCAGCCTGCTGCTGTTCGGCACCTACAACCCCTGGCTGGTGGTGCTGTCGCTGGTCGTCGCAACCTTCACCTCGGGCATGGCGCTGCAGCTGGCCGGCGTGGCGCGTATCAGCCGCAGCCCGCTGTACCGGGAGCTGGCGCTGGCCACCGGTGCGGTGGCGCTGGGCGGCGGCGTGTGGGCCATGCACTTCATCGGCATGCTGTCCCTGCAATTGTGCGCCACGGTGCGCTACGACCCGGTGATCACCTGCCTGTCCGTGCTGCCCAGCCTGGCGGCGTCGCGGGTCGCACTGGGCCTCCTGGCGCGCCGCGTGGTCAGCCCGCTGCAGCTGATCGTCGGTGGCGTGCTGGTCGGCGGCGGCATCGGCACCATGCACTACAGCGGCATGGCGGCAATGCAAATGGCGCCCCTGCTGCGTTACGACCCCTGGATGTTTGCCCTGTCGATCCTGGTGGCCGTGCTGCTAGCGATCATCGCCCTGTGGGTACGTTTCGGCCTGCGCGGGCGCATGAGCAGCCAGGCGGCCATCGTCATCGGTGGGGTGGTCATGGGCTTGGCCATCAGCGGCATGCACTACACCGGCATGGCGGCGGCGCGTTTCGTTGGTGCACAGGAGTTCGCAGAGCCGCGCGGCGTCGACGGCGGCTTCTACCTGGCGCTGGCCGTGGCCATGGCCACCCTGACCCTGAGCGTGGCGGCCGGTGCGGTGAATGGCCTGCTGCGCTATCGCCAGCTGTTCACCCAGCTGGAGGCTGGCAAACGTCACCTCAATTCGCTGCTGGATGCCGCTTTCGAGGCGATCTTCACGGTCGACCACCAGGGCATCATCCGTTCGGTCAGCCGGGCGGTGGAAGGGCTGTATGGCTGGCGGCCCGATGAACTGGTCGGGCGCCACATGTCGGTGCTGATGACCGAGGAGCAGTCGCATGCCTTCGGCGATGCGCTGCAACGCTACGTGGCCAGCGGCACGTCGCAGCTCAGCGGCAGCGAGCTGGAACTCACCGGCGTGGCCAAGGACGGGCGCCTGATCCCGGTGCGCCTGAGCATCGGCATCAGCGAGTACGAAGGCAGGCCCTGGTTCGTCGTGTTCGTCGCCGACATCAGCCAGCGCAAGCAGATGGAGCAGGCCCTGCGTGACAGCGAGCAGCAGTACCGCTCGCTGATTCGCAACATTCCCGGCGTGTCGTTCCGCTGCCTGCTGGACGCCGAGTGGACCATGCTGTTCATCAGCGATGCAGTGGAGCCGCTGACCGGCTGGCCAGCCGAGGACTTCATCCGCCGGCGCAAGTCGTTTGCCGAGCTGTATCACCCGGATGACGTGCAGCGGGTGGCAGAGGAGGTCGGTCTTGCCATCGCCGAGGGACGCAACTACGTCATCGAGTACCGGCTGTTCGATCGCCAGGGGCGTGAGCACTGGATCTGGGAGAGCGGCAGTGCCGTACTCGACGAACAGGGCATGCCGCGCTGGATCGACGGCGTACTGCTCGACCAGACTGAAACCAAGCAGCGCAATGCCGAGTATGAAGGCAAGGTCACGGCCATCAGCAAGGCCATGGCCATGATCGAGTTCGATCTGCAGGGCAATGTGCTGGCGGCCAACGAAAACTTCCTCGACCTGTTCGGCTATGGCCCGGACGAGGTGCTCGGCCAGCATCACTCGCTGTTCTGCGACCCCGCCCACGTCCAGAGCGAGACCTACAGCTGCTTCTGGAGCGACCTGCGGCGGGGCAAGTTCCGCCAGGGCGAATACCGGCGTCTGGCCAAGAATGGGCGCGAGGTGTGGATCCAGGCGACCTACAACCCGATCCTCAATCTCGACGGCAAGCCGTTCAAGGTGGTCAAGCTGGCTACCGACCTGACCCCGCGCCGACTCATGGAGCAGGAGCTACGCACCGCGCGTGACCGCGCCGAGCAGGCCGCTGCCGCGCGGAGCAGCTTCCTGGCCAACATGAGTCACGAGATCCGTACGCCGATGAACGCCATCATTGGCTTTACCGAGCTGCTGCTCGATACCGCACTGGAAGAGACCCAGCGCCGCCACCTGCGCACCGTGCAGCAGGCCTCGCGCTCGCTGCTCGGCTTGCTCAACGACATTCTCGATACCGCCAAGCTGGATCGTGGCGCCATCGAGCTGGAAAGCCTGGATTTCTCGCTGCGCGAGCTGTGTGAGCAGGTCTGCGATACCCAGCGGCTGACGGCCGAGCGCAAGGGGCTCGAGCTGCGTCTCGACTACGCCGAGGCGTTGGGCGACTACTTCAAGGGTGACCCGCTGCGCTTGCAGCAGGTACTGAGCAATCTGCTGGGCAATGCGGTGAAGTTCACCGAGCGCGGTGAGGTGCGTCTGCAGGTGACCGGCACGCCGGGCGCGCTGCGCCTGATTGTGCACGATACCGGCATCGGCATCGCTGCCGATCGCCTCGAACGTATCTTCGATCCCTTCGCCCAGGCCGATGCCTCGATGAGTCGGCGTTTTGGTGGCACCGGCCTGGGTACCACCATTTCGCGCCAGTTGGTGGAGCTGATGGGTGGGCGCATTCGTGTCGAGAGCGAGCTGGGCGTTGGCAGCCGCTTCACCGTCGAGCTGCCGCTGTCGGCCGGCCAGGGTATCGAGCGCCCGCGTGAGCGCCGCCAGGCCCCGCGCTTGCCGCCGCTGCGGATTCTGGCGGCTGACGATGTGGCACAGAACCTGGAGTTGCTGGTGCTCAACCTCGAGCGCCTGGGACACCAGGTGGCCACGGTCGCCGATGGCGAAGCGGCGGTCGAGCGGTTCACCCGCGAGCCTTTCGACCTGGTGCTGATGGACGTTCAGATGCCCGGCACCGATGGCCTGGAGGCCAGTCGGCGGATTCGTGCCTGGGAACAGCGCGAGCAGCGCGTGCCGGTACCGATCATTGCCCTCACGGCCAGCGTACTCGACCGCGATCGCCAGGACGCGCTGGATGCTGGGATGAACGGTTTTGCCGGCAAGCCTCTGGAGATGTCCGCGCTGGTGGCGGAGATGTCCAGTGTCCTCGGGCTGGCGGGTACCGCGCAGGCGGCGCCGACTGCCAACGACAGGACGCAGGGCTTGTTCGATTGGGTGCGGGGCGCCCGCCTGTGGGGCGGGCCGTTGCAGATGGCGGCGGCTATCGCCCGTTTCCTCGAGGAACAGTCCGATCTCGAACCGCTGCGCGCGGCCCTGCAACAGAAGGATTTCAATGGTCTGGAGCAACTGGCGCATCGCCTGCGGGGTGTGGCCGGCAACCTCGGCCTGGTCAAGCTGAGCCAGGCGGCCTTCAATCTGGAGCAGGCTGCCCATGCTGGCGCCGCGGCGCGCTGCAGCGCGCTGATCGAGGCCTGGGCCGAGGCGTTCGCTGCGGTGCGCACGGCCTTGCCGCTGCAGCCCGAAGCCGCTGCCATGTCGGTGACGAGTGTCGATACCGCGCAACTGCTACTGGCGCTACAAAGCCTCAGCGCCGAACTGGAGCGCGGTGGTCTTGACGAGGCCGCGCTGCGCCTGCTGGAGCAGGGCCTGCCGGAAGCGCAGAACGAAATGCGTGCCGTGCGCCAGGCCGTGGATGATTTCGAATTCGAACAGGCGCTGGAGCATTTGCGTGCGGTGCGCCAATTGTTGTCGCGGGAGACTGCCGAGTGAACCAGACATCTACCCAGGACCGCCGCCCGCAACTGCTGGTGGTTGATGACGAGCCGGCCAACCTGCAGGTGCTGCGGCATATCCTGCAGGAGGACTATCGGCTGCTGTTTGCCAAGGATGGAGCCAAGGCGCTGGAGCTTGCCGCACGAGAGAAGCCCGAGCTGATCCTGCTGGATGTGATGATGCCGGGAATGACCGGTTACGGAGTCTGTGCGCAGCTCAAGGCGACACCGGCGACGTCCACCATTCCGGTTATCTTCGTCACCGCCCTGGCGGATGTCGAGGACGAGGCGCAAGGCTTCGCCGTCGGCGCCGTGGACTACATCACTAAGCCGGTCAGCCCGGCCATCGTCAAGGCGCGGGTAAGAACCCACCTGTCACTGGTGCGGGTTGAGGAGCTGCGCGAGACCCGCCTGCAGATCGTCCAGCGCCTGGGCCTGGCGGCCGAATACAAGGACAACGAGACCGGCCTGCACGTCATCCGCATGAGCCACTACAGCCGTGTGCTGGCATTGGCAGCCGGTTTCAGCGAAGCGCAGGCCGAGGAACTGCTGAATGCCGCGCCGATGCACGACGTGGGCAAGATCGGCATTCCCGACGCCGTGCTGCGCAAGCCCGGCAAGCTGGATGGCGAGGAGTGGGAGGTGATGAAGCAGCACGCGCAGATCGGCGCGGACATCATCGGCGAACACCCTTCGGGCCTGCTGCGCATGGCGCGGGAGATCGCTCTCAATCACCATGAGAAGTGGGATGGTAGCGGTTATCCGCGCGGCATCAGTGGCGCCGAGATTCCCGTCGAGGCACGTATCATCGCCATCGCCGATGTATTCGATGCGCTGACCAGCGAACGGCCGTACAAAAAGGCCTGGCCGGTGGAGGAGGCCGTTCAGCTGCTGCGTGAGCAGAGCGGGCGGCATTTCGATCCCGAGCTGGTGGAGCTGTTCCTCGGCCAGCTGCCGGCCATTCTCGAGATCAAGGAGCGCTGGGCCGAGCGCGACTAGGGCACAATGTCGGCTTCACTCGTCAGGAGCCATCATGAGTCTGTCAAACTGGGAGCTGTTGTCCTATATCGTCACCGTAGTGGCGTTGCCGTTCGCCATCGGTGTGTTCCTGTTCGAGCAGCGCAAGGAGCGCGCCAACGAGGAGGAAGCCATCTGGCAGCAGATTTCCGACGCCTATATCGATTTCCTCGAAGTGGTGCTGGCCAACCCGGACCTGCGCCTGCGCAGCCAGAACGCCACGCCCAACCTCAGCGACGAGCAGCGCGAGCGCATGTGGGTGATCTTCGACATGCTGATTTCGCTGTTCGAGCGTGCCTACCTGCTGGCCTACCAGGAAGACATGGACGCCAAGCAGCGCAGGCGCTGGCATTCCTGGGAGGACTACATGCGCGAATGGAGCCGCCGCGAGGACTTCCGCGCGCGCCTGCCGCACCTGCTGCGCGGCGAGGACCCGGATTTTGCCGCCTATATCCGGCGTCTGGCCGAAGAGGAGGCCAGAGAGCTGCAGGGCTGAGCGGAGCAAGCTCCCAACCGGCGCGGCCCCTGGTAGGGCAGCGTTGCCTGCTTGTTCCTTCGCGGGTTTCTCCCGCCCTACGGGGTGCGTGCCGGCAGCTCGATCCGCGCTGTTTCCCCAGGCACCCGCGGCCAGTTCCAGGCCGCCCAGTCCTGCTTGGCTTTTTCCAGTAGCGCGGCGTCGCTGGCGACGAAGTTCCAGTACATGCGTCGCGGCCCCAAGGGCTCGCCGCCGATCAGCGCCAGGTGGCATTCGCCGCAGGCTGACAGCAGCAGTTCCTCACCCTCCGGCAGCACGGCCAGGCTGTGTCGCGGTAGATCATCGCCTTCCAGTTGCGCCTCGCCGGCGATCAGGTACAGCGCCCGCTCGCGGTGCTCGGCGGGAATCAGCAGGTTGGCACCCGCCGCCAGCTTGAGCTCGGCATAGAGCGTCGGCGAGGGCACCCGCACGGGGGACTGCAGGCAGAAGCCGCTGCCGGCAATCAGGGTGATCTGCACGCCCATGGACTCGCGGCGCGGCAGGCTGGCGGCAGGGTGGTGGCTGTAGCTCGGCTCGCCTTGCTCCAGCGCTTGCGGCAGCGCCAGCCAGACCTGCAGGCCATGAAGGCGCGAGCCCTTCTGCCGCAGGTGATCAGGCGTTCGTTCGACATGCGCAACGGCGCGTCCCGCGCTCATCCAGCTGACATCGCCGGGCCTCACCAACTGGTCCGAGCCGAGGCTGTCCTTGTGTTGCAGCTCGCCTTCGAACAGGTAGGTGAGGGTGGACAGGCCGATATGCGGATGTTGGTTGATGTTCATGCCGCTGCCGGGGGCGTAGGCCTTTTCCAGCATGTGGTCGAAGAACACGAAGGGGCCGACGCTGCGGCACTTGGCCGCCGGTAGCGGGCGCAGGATCGGCTGGCCGGCGATGTCCTCGGCTTTGGGCGTGATCAGCAGCAGCGTGCTCATGCGCCTTCGCTCAGGCGGGTCTCCACCTGCACCTCGACGTGGGTCATCAGCTTGTGGATCGGGCACTTGTCGGCGACGCGCAGCAGCTGCTGGCGCTGCTCCTCATCCAGCGCGCCGTGCAGGTCCAGTTCCACGGCCAGGCGGTAGATGCCCTGGCGTTCCTGGCTGTCGTCGCGGACCAGATGCACGTCCAGGCTGTCCAGCGGCAAGCCGCGCTGCTTGGCATAGAGCATCAGGGTGAGGGCTTTGCAGGCGCCCAGGGCGGCGTCGAACAGGTCGTGCGGTTCGGGGCCGGAGGCACCGCCGCCGAGGGATTCGGGGACATCGGTGTGCAGCAGGTGCGGGCCGATCTCGATGCTGTGGCGCAGGCCGGATTCGGTGCTGATGCGGATCATGGTGGCTCCCGGGCTAGGTGGGTCGATCCAGCCTAGCCCAGGTAGCTCGGCTCAGACCAGCACGGAGAGGCGCACATCCGCGCCGAGAACACGCAGCAGACGGCCATCGGCGCCGAGGACGGGGGCCGACACGGTGAAGCAGAAATCGTCGGTGGCCGAGGAGCGGTAGACCGGGGTGATGTGGCTGCGCAGGTCGTCCGCCACGCTGCGGAACCAGGGGCGTTGTCCCCAGTGGCGGCCGCGGCAGCTGGGGCCTTCCTGATGCGGCACGTCGCTGGCGAAGATGTTTTCCGAGAGTTGCACGCCGCTGGCGTCGACCAGGTAGAACAGCTCGAAGCGCGCATCACGCCGCAGCGTTTCGCTGAGCAGGCGTTCGGCAGCGGCGATGTCGCCGCTCAGGCGCGCATCGGCGGCCAGCTGCTCGACGCTCTGCTGCACCGAACGGTGCAGCTCCAGGCGGAAGTCGCCCAGGCCTTGCAGCAGGCGATCGCCGTCTTCACGCACGGCCTGGCTGTGGCGCAGCACCTGGCCGGCCTTGCCGAGCAGGTCGCCGGCAACCTGGGCGATCTGCTGCACGTCGCCGTTGATCGAACGCACGGCCGCGCCGATCTGCTCGGTACCGGTGGCGATGTGGCCAACCCGCTCGTCCAGGCGGTCCATGGCCTGGCGGGTACTGTCCAGGCCGCTGCCGACCTGCAGCATGCCGTTGCGGCCCTCCTGCACGGCCTGGTGCATGCGCTCGCCGGCGGCGCCGAGCTGGTCCATGCCATCGCGAAAACGCTCGATGATCTGTCCGACCTGACCGGTGGCTTCGGTGGTGTGACCGGCCAGGCGGCGGACCTCTTCGGCTACCACGGCGAAGCCGCGACCGTGTTCGCCGGCGCGCGCGGCTTCGATCGCGGCGTTGAGGGCCAGCAGGTTGGTCTGCTGAGAAATGCTGGCGATCACGCCGATGACCTTGCTGACTTCCTCCAGCTGCGCCGTCAGGTTGCCGATCACGCTCTCCAGCTGCGCCTCGCAGGCACCGATGGCATCGACCTGAACAAGCACAGCCTGGCCATTCTGCTGGCACTGGCGCAGGGTGGCCGCCACTTCGCTGGACAAGCGTGCCACTTCGGCGGCGCCGGGGACCAACTCGGCATCCAGCGTGGTAGTGACCTGTTCGCTGGCGCTGGCAATCAACTCCGAGGTCTGCGCCAGGCTTTGGCCGCTTTCCTGGTTGGCACTGGCAATGCTGGCCAGCTGCGGCGCGTGCGCGGCAATGCCGACGGCGGCGCCCAGGCTGGTGCGGATGCGCTGGTGCAGGCCGTCGCTGAAGCGATTGAGGCGGCCCATCCAGGGCTGTTGCTCCGGCAAGCGGGTGGTGAGGTCATGGCCGGTAAAGAGCGCAGCGAGGGCTTCTTCATCCCGTTCGCGCCGCGAGGGTTTGCGCAGTAACTGCAGCATGGTGCATCTCCCTGAGAGTTCTATCGGGAGAAGTGCAAGCAAGGTGCCATCATGTGTTGTGCGCTGCGTCACAAGGCTGGCGCCGGGTAATTGTCTTTTGTGCTGCTCTTATCTGGTGCGTCGCGCGCTATGGTGGTGCGCCTGGGCGATACCACAGTTCGGGGCGACGAAACGGCGTCTGTGCCGGCAGATCGAGGTTCTCCAACTCGATCACTCGCCGCCTGTCCAGGCGGGCACGCTCCAGGGTAGCGCCATGATGCTGTTGAAACAGCGCCTCGAAGCTGCCATCGGCGATCATCGCCTCCAGACCGCGCTCGATGCTGCCGGCGAGATCGGCGCGGGCGCGCGAGGTGAAGAAGTAGAAGGCCGTGGGGTAGTGGATGACGATGTGTTCGTCGACCTCCAGTTCCAGCCCATCAGTTGCCGCCTGGGCCTGTTCGTTCCAGGCCACTACCACTTCGCGCGGGAACAGGTCGAAACGCCCGGCGCCGAGCATGCGAAACAGGCTTTCATAGCTCTGGCTGGTGATCACCTGCAGGCCGTTGTCACGCAGGATACGGGTATCCGGCCAGTCGGCACGCTGGCCAAAGCGCATGGGCTTGAGGTCGTCGAGGCTGCGGACACTGGCCAGCCAATCCTTGTCCTCGCGCCGCACCAGAGGCACGCGCCAGCCGATCAAGCCCTTGTAGAGGGGGATGCGGATTGGCAGCAGGGTTTCCTCGCGCGCTCTGGTGGTCATGCTCCACATCAGCTGCACGGCACCGTCATTCTGCTCCAGTGACTGTTCGGCGCGGCTTTGCGGCATGGGCCGCGAGGAAGGCTGCAGCCGGTAGTCGCCGCCGCTCCTGCTCAGGGCCCCGCGCAGCAGTTCGACCACATAGGCTTCCGGGTCCGCGCCGCTGGAGTGCCGCGGATAGGTGAGCGTCTCGGCGACCGAGGACATGGCGCAGAGCATGGCGAGGAGGGCGACGAAGCGGGTCATGGGCGGCACCGGGTTGGCGCAGGTGGATAGTCATGATGGTCCCTGGCTGACGCTCTCGCCAGTGAACGGCACGGCGTGGATGGCGGTCTACTCTTGCCCCAACCGCCAGGGAGTGACGCCTTTGTTCATTCATCGCACCGTGCTGGCCGCCATGCTGAGTCTGCTGAGCGTTTGCGCGCAGGCTCGCGACTACCGCTACAGCGACGCCCATCTGCACTACGTCGACTTCTTCCAGGAAAGCGAGGGCATGACGCCCCTGCTGGAGGCCATGGCCGCCGGGCGCATCGATCATGTACTGATCAGTGGCATCCCGGTGGCCAAGAAATGGCATGAGGACGAGCCCAAGCGCCCGCGCTACTACGCGGGCGATGACGCCGGCGCCTACTGGTACAGCGCCACCGATGTGCTGGTGGCCGATGCGGTCAAGCGCCTGCCGGCCGAACAGCGCGAGCGCTTCCATCCGTTTCTCAGCGGATTCAATCCCAACGACAAGAACTCCGACGCCCATATCCGCCGCATGCTCGAGCTCGACCCCGGGCTGTGGCAGGGTATCGGTGAGGTGTTCACCCGCCATGATGACCTCACCGCGCTGACCTATGGCGAGACGCCACGGGCCAACAACGAGGCGATGACGCGGGTCTACCACCTGGCCGCCGAGTACGACCTGCCGGTATTGCTGCACAGCAACATCACCTCCAAGCGCGAGCGCAATCCGCTGTACCTGGCGGAGCTCGAGGAGCCGCTGCGCAACCACCCGCATGTGCGTTTCATCTGGGCCCACGCCGGTACGAGCATGGAGATCCATCGGCATCAGCAGAAGCTGGATTTCCTTCTGCCAACCCTGGAGCGCCTGCTCGGCGAGTATCCCAACCTCTACGTCGACCTGTCCTGGAGCGTGCTGCAGCCTTATCTGCTCGATACTGATGGCAAACCCGACGCGCGCTGGGTCGAGCTGGTCAGCCGCTACCCGACGCGCTTCATGCTCGGCTCCGATGTGGTCGGCAAGTTCGACGGGCTGACGGAGGCCATGCAGGCCTTCGCGCCGTTTCTCGATGCGCTGCCGGAGAAAGTGGCGCGGGGCGTGGCGCGTGACAATTTTCTTGCCGTACTGCCTCGCCAGCGACAGGCCGCAGTGCGCGACTGACTGTCATCAGCCTGTAACCGCGACGTCATAGCCTCGCGCCAACTTTCCTCAAGGAGCGCGAGATGAAACTGTTGAGTCTGTCTGCCCTGGCCCTGGGCCTTTCCGCCAACCTGGCCGTGGCCGATGTGCGTGTCGAGGGGCCGATCGAGTACGGTGTGTTTGCCAGTGCGCCGATCAAGGACCCACAGCCGGGCGAGCGGATTCTCAGCCGCGCCAACCAGCCGATCGAGCCGACCGAGGTGGTGCCGGCGCGTCTGGGCACCAAGTTCGGCGTGCGCTATCAGCTGGCGGGCAAGAGTGAGACCGAGCAGCCGCTCACCCTGATGTATTTCACCCCGGGGCTGATCGGGCCGGACGGCAAGCGTCAGGACAAGATCGAGCTGCAGCAGAAGCTGGTGGTGGGCGCGCCGCAGGACGTGATGGCCTTCGAGTTCACCGAACATTATGAGGTGGTGCCGGGCGAGTGGCAGTTCATGGTGTTCCAGGGCGACCGCAAACTGCTTGAGCAGCGCTTCACCGTGCGTTGAACCTGCCTGCAGCCTGACCAGACCCGGCCAAGTGCCGGGTTTTTTATTTGCTGCTCAAGCTCTTTTCAGCAATGCCGATGCGCTGGTGTAGCGCAATGACCGCTGCGCAGGCTGGCATCAAGACCAGCGCGCACTACTCTGATGCGTAGCGGGCCAGTCCGTCTGAAAGGAAATCGCCATGCTGTTGAGAAATTTGCGTATCGCCCCTCGCTCTGCCCTTGGCTTCACCATTCTCGCGCTGCTCGTTCTGCTGGTTGGCGGCTTTTCGCTGCTGCAAATGCGTCAGATGCATCAAGCTTCTACGGAGGTGGATGAGAATTGGCTGCCAAGCATCATGGCTCTTAGTGATGTTAGCCAGGATATTCTGCGAATTCGCGCCGCCACTCTGCGGCTCATCGTGGTGCGGGACCCAACAATCCTGCAGCAGAACGTGCAGCGCCTGGGTGAGCTCAAAGCGGACCTCAGGCGCGCCCAGGATCGCTATGAGACGTTGATTTCAAGCCCTGAAGAACGCGCCGCCTATAAGCGTTTTGAGGTGGCTCAAGAGGCTTATCTGCGCGAGCAGGAAAAGATCATGCGCCACTCGGAGGCCGATGATCTTGACGAGGCCATCGCCGTGGCCAGCGGTGTGCTCAACACCCATGCAGACGCCATGACCAAGGCACTGGTCGAGCTGACTGATCTGAACAGCTCGGGCGCGCAACAGGCGGCCGAGGCTAACAAGGCGGCCTATGAGCGTGCCTTCACGCTGGCGCTTAGTCTGATGTTGGTGGCCGTAGTGCTGACGGTGTTCCTCGCCATGTTGTTCACCCGCAGTATCGTGCGGCCACTGAATGAGGCGGTGGAGGTCGCGCAGGTGGTCGCAGGTGGTGATTTGACCGGCGATTTCGACGACCAGGGCGTGGATGAGCCGGCGCAACTGCTGCAGGCACTCAAGCGCATGCAGCGCAGTCTGCGCAGTACCATCCAGAGCATCGCAGACTCATCCAGCCAGCTGGCGTCAGCGTCGGAGGAGCTGCATGCGGTGACCGAGGATGCAACCCGCGGCCTGCATCAGCAGAACGCCGAGATCGAACAGGCGGCAACGGCTGTCAATGAGATGACCTCGGCGGTGGAGGAGGTGGCCCGCAATGCGGTGAGCACCTCGGAAGCTTCGCGCGAGTCCGACCGCACCGCTCAGCATGGCCGCGAGCAGGTGCGCCAGACCGTCGACTCGATCAGCCGCCTGGCCAGCGATGTGACCAGCAGTTCCTCGCAGGTCGAGCAACTGGCCGAGCAGATACGCAGCATCAGCCAGGTACTGGATGTGATTCGCTCGATTGCCGAACAGACCAACCTGCTGGCCCTCAACGCGGCCATCGAAGCGGCGCGGGCCGGTGACGCCGGGCGCGGATTTGCCGTGGTGGCGGACGAAGTGCGCGCGTTGGCGCACCGTACGCAACAGTCGACTCAGGAAATCGAGCAGATGATCGGCGGTATCCAGCAGGGCACCGAGCGAGCTGTCGGGGCGATGCAGCAAAGCGCCGGACGCACCGGAGTGACGCTGGAGCTGGCGCAGGCTGCCGGGCGCGCGCTGGACGAGATCGCTCAGGCGATTTCCTCGATCAACGAGCGCAATCTGGTGATTGCCAGCGCATCCGAGGAGCAGGCGCAGGTTGCCCGTGAGGTGGACCGCAACCTGGTGAACATCCGCGACCTGTCGCTGCAGACCTCGGCCGGGGCCAACCAGACCAGTGCCGCCAGCCAGGAGCTGTCGCGCCTGGCGGTCGACCTCAATGGCCTGGTGGCGCGCTTCCGCATCTGAGGCCGGCATAACGAAAAACGGCGCCCGAGGGCGCCGTTTTTTTGGGACTGAAGATCAGCCTTGGTAACGCTGCAGGATCAGCGTGGCGTTGGTGCCGCCGAAACCGAAGCTGTTGCTCATCACGGTGTTGAGCTGGGCGTCGCGGGTCTGGCGCTGGATCGGCAGGTCGGCGAGCTCCGGGTCGATCTCCTCGATGTTGGCCGAGCCGGCGATGAAGCCGCCCTGCATCATCAGCAGGCAGTAGATCGCCTCGTGTACGCCGGCGGCGCCCAGCGAGTGACCGGACAGGCTCTTGGTCGAGCTGATGGCCGGCGCCTTGTCGCCAAATACTTCGCGTACTGCACGCGCCTCGGCGGTGTCGCCGACCGGGGTGGAGGTGCCGTGGGTGTTCAGGTAGTCGATCGGGGCGCTGACGGTGGCCAGGGCCTGCTGCATGCAGCGCACGGCGCCTTCACCACTCGGTGCAACCATGTCGTAACCGTCGCTGGTGGCGCCGTAGCCGACGATCTCGGCATAGATCTTGGCGCCGCGCTTGAGTGCGTGCTCCAGTTCCTCGACCACCACCATGCCGCCACCGCCGGCAATGACGAAGCCGTCACGCTTGGCGTCGTAGGCGCGCGAGGCTTTTTCCGGGGTTTCGTTGTACTGGGTGGAGAGGGCGCCCATGGCGTCGAACAGGCAGCTCTGGCTCCAGTGTTCTTCTTCGCCGCCGCCGGCAAAGACCATGTCCTGCTTGCCCATCTGGATCTGCTCCATGGCGTGGCCGATGCAGTGAGCACTGGTCGCGCAGGCGGAGGAGATGGAGTAGTTCACACCCTTGATCTGGAACGGCGTGGCCAGGCAGGCCGACACGGTGCTGCCCATGGTTCGCGGCACGCGGTATGGGCCGATGCGCTTGACGCCCTTCTCGCGCAGGGTGTCGATGGCTTCCATCTGGTTCAGGGTCGAGGCACCGCCAGAACCGGCGATCAGGCCGACACGCGGATTGGAGATATCTTCCTGGCTCAGGCCGGCATCCTTGATCGCCTGTTCCATCGACAGGTAGGCGTAGGCGGCGGCGTTACCCATGAAGCGCAGGACCTTGCGGTCGATCAGCTCTTCCAGGTTGAGGTCGACGGAGCCGGAAACCTGGCTGCGCAGCCCCATCTCGGCGTACTCCGGGTTGAAGCGGATACCCGCTTTGCCGGCGCGCAGGTTGGCGGTAACGGTGTCCTTGTCATTGCCCAGGCAGGAAACGATGCCCAGACCGGTGATCACGACGCGACGCATGCGGAAATCCTTCAGAAGCTGTCGGTAGAGGTGAACAGGCCTACGCGGAGGCCTTCGGCGCTGTAGATCTCGCGCCCATCGACACTGACATTGCCATCGGCGATGCCGAGAATCAGCGAGCGGTTGATGGTGCGTTTGATGTGGATGTTGTAGGTGATTTTCTTGGCGGTCGGCAGTACCTGGCCGAAGAACTTCACCTCACCCGAGCCGAGCGCGCGGCCGCGGCCGGGGTTGCCCTGCCAGCCGAGATAGAAGCCGACCAGCTGCCACATGGCGTCGAGACCCAGGCAGCCTGGCATCACCGGGTCGCCTTCGAAGTGGCAGGCGAAGAACCAGAGGTCCGGGTTGATATCGAGTTCGGCGACGATTTCGCCTTTGCCATATTTGCCGCCGGTTTCACTGATATGCACGATGCGATCGATCATCAGCATATTGGGGGCGGGCAACTGCGCATTACCTGGTCCAAACAGTTCGCCGCGGCTGCAGGCGAGCAACTCTTCCCGGGTATAGGCGTTTTGCTGGGTCATGCGAACTCCTCAATGGTCCCCTCGGCGGGGCTAAGCTGCGCCGCGGGTTTTCTTGTGTAGCGGCAGACTAGTCATAGACTGTTGCGCTCCGGTGAAAGTCACAGCCTAGTGTGAACACCTGTATACCCGGTGTTCTTGCCGCAGGTCAGTTGTCGCTGCCGACCACCGGCTCCTGGCTGCGCTTGCCAAGCCAGCGCAGCAATACCCGTTCCAGATCGGCACGCTTGAAGGGCTTGGCCAGGTAATCGTTCATGCCGGCCTGCAGGCACGCTTCACGATCCCCCTGCAGGGCATTGGCAGTCAGTGCAATTATCGGCGTGCCATTCTGCGGCATGTGCCGGCGTATCTGGCGGGTCGCCTCGTAACCATCCATGACTGGCAGGCGGCAATCCATCAGCACTGCGGAGAAGCGCCGGGCATCGAAACGCTGCACGGCCTGGGCGCCGTCGCTGACCAGGGTCACGCGGTAGCCCAGGCTACGGAGCATGGCTTCAATAACGGTCTGGTTGACCGGGTTGTCCTCCACCAGCAGGACTTCCTGATCGCCACCACTCTGCGAGTCGTTCTGCGCCGGTGCCTGAACATGCTCGCTGCGCAGGCTGAACGGCAACGGGATCTCCAGGGTAAAGACCGAGCCGACGCCTTCCTCGCTGCTGGCGTGCAGGGTGCCGCCCATGCGTTCGGCCAGGGTGCGGGCGATGGACAGGCCCAGGCCCGTGCCGCCATAGCGTCGCGAGATCGAGGTGTCGGCTTGCTGGAAGGCATCGAACATGTGTTCCAGGCGCTCGGGGGCGATGCCGATACCGCTGTCGCGCACGGCACAGGTGAACCACAGCACCTCGTTGTCCAGTGGTTGCCAGCGGGTCTCGATACGGATGCCGCCTTCCTCGGTGAACTTCAGCGCGTTGCCCAGTAGGTTGACCAGAATCTGGCGGATGCGCGTCGGATCGCCACGTACTTCGAAGTCCTCGAGCCCCGGTTGGCTTTCCAGGCGCAGGTAGAGGCCGCGTTGTTGTGCACTGTGCTGGAACACCTGGATCGAGCCGAGCAGCAGATCCTGCAGGCTGAAGGGGATGCGCTCCAACTCCAGCGCGCCGCGCTCGATGCGCGAGAAATCGAGGATATCGTTGATCACCTTGAGCAGGTGCTCGGTGGACTCGGTCGCCAACGCGGCGTACTCCGCCTGCTCCTGGGTCATCTCGGTGGTTTCCAGCAGCTGCAGCATGCCCAGCACGCCGTTCATGGGGGTGCGCAGCTCATGACTCATCATGGCCAGGAAGTCAGACTTGGCACGGCTGGCCTGCTCGGCTTCCTCGCGGGTCTGGATCAGCTGCTGCATGGCCTCGCGCTGCTCGCGGCCGGAGCGCTCCAGCTCGATGGCCAGACTGTTGATGTGCCTGGCCAGGTCGCCCAGCTCGCCGCTGTCGGTCTCCTCCAGACTGGGACGATAGTCGCCGGCCTTGATCGCCTCGAGGGTACGGCCCATGGCGCTCAGCGGCCTGGCCAGACGCCGCGCCAGCTGGCGCGCAAGGAAGAAGGTCAGCAGCAGGGCGACCAGGGCCAGCATCGTGGCCTTGAGCAGAATGGCCTGCTGCCGGCTGGTGAACGTCTCGTCGGACATGCCCACCACGACACGGCCCAGGTAGGTGTCGCCAGCACGGCGAATGGGGGCATGGAATACGTCGACGCTCGAGGTGGTGTCGGCGCGTGGCTGCTCGACATAGACCAGGATGTTCTCGTGCTGATCGCGTACTTCGAGAAAACGCACGTTGGGAGCCTGCAGGGTCGCACGCAGCAGGTGTTCGAGCGCCTGCGTATCCCCCTTGGTGACGCCATGGACGGCAGCCGGAGCCAACTGGTTGGCCATCAACTGGCCGGTGTGGTCGATTTCCTGGCGCAGGTCCTGCAGCCGCGAGTGGGTGAAGAACCCGGTCAGCAACAGCGTCAGCAACAGGGCGGGGCCGACGCTGATCAGCTGGGTGCGGGTGTGGATGTCCCAGCGACGTCCGAAAATCATGGCCGATCACCTTCACGTGCGCGGTGAAGAGACTGTGCATAAGGATTCTGGGCGTGTGGCATGCGCACGGAACGACCTTGTTCTCTGGCGGAAAGCGGCATGTTAACCGAGAAGCCAGGCTTTGCCAGCGTAGCAATGTCTGGGGCTGGTCGGTCGGGCGAGGCTCCGTGATAATGCGCTACCTGCCATCTGCATGGCTTTTCTGGATTTCCTATGACTGAGCAACAACCCGTTGCAGTACTGGGCGGTGGGAGTTTCGGCACCGCCATTGCCAATCTCCTGGCTGCCAATGGTCAGCGTGTGCTGCAGTGGATGCGCGACCCTGAACAGGCCGAATTCATGCGGACCCAGCGCGAAAATCCGCGCTACCTGAAAGGCATCAAGCTGTTACCGGGCGTGGAGCCGGTCACCGATCTGCCGGCGACCCTGGCTGCCTGTGAGCTGGTATTTGTCGCGCTGCCCTCGTCGGCCCTGCGCAAGGCCCTGCAGCCGGTGGCCGCAGGCCTTGCCGGCAAGTTGCTGGTGAGCACCACCAAGGGCATCGAGGCCGAGAGCTTCAAGCTGATGAGCCAGATCCTCGCCGAAGTCGCGCCGCAGGCGCGCATCGGAGTGCTCTCCGGCCCCAACCTGGCCCGCGAGATCGCCGAGCATGCGCTCACGGCCAGCGTGATCGCCAGCGAGGACGAGGAGCTCTGCCTGCGCGTGCAGTCGGCCCTGCACGGGCGCACCTTCCGCGTCTATGCCAGCCGCGACAGCTTCGGCGTGGAGCTGGGCGGCGCACTGAAGAACGTCTACGCCATCATCGCCGGCATGGCCGCCGCGCTGGGCATGGGCGAGAACACCAAGAGCATGCTGATCACCCGTGCGCTGGCGGAAATGACCCGCTTTGCCGTCAAGCTCGGCGCCAACCCCATGACTTTCCTCGGCCTGGCCGGGGTGGGTGACCTGATCGTCACCTGTTCTTCGCCGAAGAGCCGCAACTACCAGGTCGGCTTCGCCCTGGGCGAAGGTCTGAGCCTGGAGGACGCCGTGGCGCGCCTGGGCGAGGTGGCCGAGGGCGTCAATACGCTCAAGGTGCTGAAGAACAAGGCGGAGGAATTGCAGGTCTACATGCCGCTGGTCGCCGGTTTGCATGCCATCCTGTTCGAGGGGCGCACGCTGGAACAGGTCATCCAGGCGCTGATGCGCGGCGAACCGAAGACCGACGTGGACTTCATTTCCCCCAGTGGATTCTGAGAAGGAGAGCGGCATGACTGACGAAAACAAGGAACTGGAGCGTGAGTCCATCGCGCTGCGCATCCTGTGGATGGTGATCTTCACCATCGTCTGGCAACTGGCCGAGATCGTGCTCGGTGGCGTGGTTCTGTTGCAGTTGGGTTATCGCCTGTTCTACGGCGCGCCCAACGGCACCCTGCAGAGCTTCGGCGACAGCCTCAGCCAGTATTTGCAGCAGATCGGCCGCTTCGGCACCTTCAACACCGAGGAGAAACCCTGGCCATTCGCCGACTGGCCGACCCCGCGCGCGCCGCAGGACAACGAGCCGCACAGCATTCCGCCGGCGCCGCACCCGGTGCGTGACGAAGAACCCAAGCTGTGACCCTCTGGCTGCTGCGTCACGGCGAAGCCGAAGTGCGGGCACGCAGTGATGCAGAGCGGCCACTGACCGAACGTGGGCGCAAGGAAGCGCGCAAAAGCGCCGAGCGCCTGCGAGGTCGGCCGCTGCAACACATCCTCGTAAGCCCTTATCTGCGGGCCCAGCAGACCGCTGAAATCGTTCGCGAAGTCCTCGGGCTGGCGCTGCCACTGACAACCGTCGACTGGGCTACGCCTGACGATTCGCCGCACGAGGCCGCCCGCCACCTCGATGGCTATCCTTGTCACTGCTTGCTGGTCAGCCATAACCCGCTGCTTGGCCAGGTGGCAGGTTTCCTCCAGCACGGGCACCTGCAGGAACCCTTGCTGCTGCGTACCGCCAGCCTGGTCGAACTGGAAGGCGAGGGCACAATTCCTGGCCTGATGCAGCTGACTGGGCTGTATCACCCGGACTAGAGCGCCTTTCTGCTCCTGTAACATTTATTCACTTGCCGCACCTCCTGACGCATGGAATAGTCAACCAAGCAAGTGCTTGGTTGCTCCCTGTGACAAAAACAATAAACAAGGAGGCCCCGTGGCCAGTGCAGTCCGTTTGCCGCTTGAGATGTTCTTCGAGCATGAGTCGCGTCATCCGAACAAGACCTATCTGATCCAGCCCCTTGGCGGCGGTCAGGTGGAACAGCTGACCTGGGCCGATGTCGGTGAGCAGGCCCGACGCGCCGCGAGCTGGCTGCGCAGCCTGGAGCTGGAGCAGGGCAGCCGGGTCGCCATCATTTCCAAGAACTGCGCCCACTGGATCGTCGCCGACCTGGCCATCTGGATGGCCGGGCATGTTTCGGTCCCGCTCTATCCCAACCTCACTGCTGAATCGGTGCGCCAGGTACTGGAGCATGCCGAAGCCCGAGTGGCGTTCATCGGCAAGCTGGATGACTGGCCCGCCATGGCGCCGGGCGTGCCGGAAGGCGTGGTGACCGTCTCGCTGCCGCTGCACCCGCACGGCCGCTACGACCGTACCTGGCAGGATCTGCAGGCCTGCGCACCGATTCAGGACAAGCCAAAGCCGAGTGCCGAGCAGCTGGCCACCATCATCTACACCTCCGGCACCACCGGCATGCCGAAGGGGGTCATGCACAACTTTGGCAACTTCGGCTTCACGGCCACCCATGCCACCGAGCTATTTGGCGTGCGCGAGGATGACCGCGTGCTGTCGTACCTGCCTCTGTGTCATGTTGCCGAGCGCATGTTCGTCCAGCTCAACTCGCTCTACAGCGGGCTCACCGTGTATTTCGCCGAAAGCCTGGACACCTTCCTCGCCGACTTGCGCCGTGCGCGGCCAACCGTCTTCTTCGGCGTGCCAAGGATCTGGACCAAGTTCCAGATGGGCGTCTATTCCAAGATGCCGGCCAAGCGCCTGGACATGCTGCTGTCCATCCCGCTGCTCGGCCGCCTGCTCGGCCGCAAGGTGCTGCGCGGCCTGGGCCTGGACGCGGTGCGCTACGCGCTGTCCGGCGCCGCCCCCGTACCCGACGCATTGTTGGCCTGGTATCGCCGCCTGGGCCTCGAGCTGCAGGAGGTCTACGGCATGACCGAGAACTGCGGTTACTCGCATGTCTGCCGTCCCGGTCAGTTCAAGAAGGGCTGGATCGGCCAGAACAACCCAGGCGTCGAAGTGCGCATCAGCGAGGAGGGCGAAGTGCTGGTGCGCAGCGGCTCGACCATGCAGGGCTACTTCAAGGAGCCGGGCAAGACCGCCGAAGCGATCACCGACGATGGCTTCCTGCGTACCGGCGACAAGGGCGAGCAGGATGCCGAGGGCAACCTGCGCCTGACCGGACGGATCAAGGAAATCTTCAAGACCAGCAAGGGCAAGTACGTGGCCCCGGCGCCGATCGAGAACCGCCTGGCGGTGCACAACCATATCGAGCAGGTCTGTGTGGTCGGCGACGGCCTGCCGCAGCCTTTGGCCCTGTGCGTGCTGTCCGACGCGGGCCGCAAGGAGCCACGTGAACAGCTCGAGGGCAGCCTCAAGCGCCTGCTTGAGGAAACCAACCAGGTATTGGACAAGCACGAGCAGCTCAACGGTCTGGTGCTGGTGCCCGAGGTCTGGGCGGTAGACAACGGCTTCCTGACGCCGACGCTGAAGATCAAACGGGCCTCGGTGGAGAGTGCTTATGCTCCCCACTTTAGTACGTGGGGGGAGCGGCGCGACGGGGTGCTGTGGCACCAGTAGGCTGGTCGAGAATTATCAGACGCTTTTCGGCACGGTGTTTGTAGTGTGTAGTGGATTTACTGATCCCGGACATCCATTTAGGGCGAGAATGCTCGCGGTGTCTGATGACCAAGCAACATCCTCTTACGCCCGAGTTCAAACGAGAGGCCGCAGGTCTGGTGCTCGACCAGGGCTACACCCATGTCGAGGCAGCTCGCTCGCTGGGGCTGGTTGAATCAGCGCTTCGTCGCTGGGTGAAACAGCTCCAAGAGGAGCGCCTGGGTGTTACCCCGAAGAGCAAAGCATTGACTCCCGAACAGCAGAAAATCCAGGAGCTGGAGGCCAGGATCGACCGACTGAAACGGGAGAAAGCGATCCCCAAAAGGCTACCGCTCTCTTGATGTCGGACGAGTTCAATCGTATGCGCTGATAGACCAGTTGAGTGAGCGGGAGTCGGTGGAGATGGTCTGTTCAGCGTTCGACGTGGTGCGGTCTTGCTACTACGCCCATCGTCAACGGGGCTGCCGTGTTGATGCACGCCGGGTTGCCCTGCGCAGTCAGGTCAATCATCTGTTCAACCAGAGTCGAGGATCAGCGGGCAGTCGCAGCATCCTGGGCATGCTGCGTGAGGATGGCGTAAGCATTGGCCGCTTTCGCGTGCGGCGGTTGATGCGCTAGTTGGGCCTGGTCAGCAAACAACCCAGCTCGCACGTGTACAAGCAGGCTGCGGTTGAGCGGCCAGATGTCCCTAACCGGCTGCACCTTGAGTTCAGCACCGAACGACCCAACCAGGTGTGGTGTGGCGACGTCGCCTACATCTGGGCGCAAGCTCGTTGGCATTACCTGGCGGCGGTGCTGGATCTGCATACAAGGCGAGTGATCGGCTGGGCGATTTCCGCCAAGCCAGATGCGGAGTTGGTCATTAAGGCGCTGGATATGGCCCACGGACAGCGGAGCAAACCGCAGCAGGTGCTGTTTCATTCCGATCAGCGCAGCCAGTATGCCAGCCGCCTTTTCGGTAGCGGCTGTGGCGATATTGGATGGTGCAGCGCATGAGCCGTAGAGGTAACTGCTGGGACAATTCACCGATGGAGCGGTTATTCCGCGGCCTGAAATCGGAGTGGGTTCCGCCGACCGGTACCTGGCAGTCCAGGAGGCACAACGGGACATCAGCCACTATCTGATGCATCGCTACAACTGGGTCAGGCCGCATCAATTCAACGGCGGTCTAGCACCTGCGGTGGCCGAAGAAAAACTTAACCCACTGCCCAGGATGGGGTGATCACGACAACGTGCATATTGCTTTTCTAGAGCGCTTAGGCTGAAAGTCGCAGACCTGCTTCAATCGTCGAGTCCCTGCCGTTACAACGGCCAGTCACTATCCAGCAAAGGTAAGGTCGAATGTTCAATAATGCTTCCATTCTCATCACTGGTGGTACGGGCTCCTTTGGCAACACCTTCGTTCCAATGGTCCTGGCCAAATTCAATCCGCGCAGGGTCATCATTTATTCCCGTGATGAGATGAAGCAGTGGGAAATGGCCAAGCGCTTTCAGGGCGATCCGCGCATTCGCTTTTTCATCGGGGACGTTCGTGATAAGGAGCGTCTCTATCGCGCGTTAGACGGTGTCGACTATGTAGTACATGCCGCTGCGGCAAAGATCGTTCCTACCGCTGAGTACAACCCCTTCGAGTGCGTCAAGACCAATATCAACGGGGCCATGAACTTGATCGACGCCTGCATAGATAAGGGCGTGAAGCGGGTAGTGGCTTTGTCCACGGATAAGGCGAGTAGCCCAGTGAACCTCTATGGGGCGACCAAGCTTGCCTCGGACAAGTTGTTTGTTGCGGGTAACTCCTATGCGGGAGGGCAGGGTACTCGTTTTGCCGTAGTGCGTTACGGCAACGTAATGGGGTCTCGTGGCTCGGTCATCCCATTTTTCATGTCGATCAAGGATCAAGGGGTGCTGCCCATCACCGACGAGCGCATGACTCGCTTCATGATTTCCCTTGAGGAGGGGGTCGAGCTTGTATGGCATGCGTTCGAGGACATGGAGGGCGGAGAGATCTATGTGAAAAAGATCCCGTCCATGAAAGTTACAGACCTTGCACGGGTGGTGGCTCCGACGGCTAAGCAGGAAATCGTCGGCATTCGACCGGGAGAGAAGCTGCATGAGCAGATGATCAGTGCTGAAGACTCCTACTACACCTATGAGTACCCCGAGCACTTCAAGATACTGCCGGTCATCAACAACTGGGCTAGCTCGCCTGAGCGCATCAAGGACGGGAAGAAGGTGCCCGAGGGCTTTGTTTATTCCAGCGATAACAATCCGCAGTGGATGAGTGACGCGGCGCTACAGGCCTGGATCGATAAGAATCACGCAAAAATCGGGAGTATCTGATTGATGATCCCTTACGGCCGCCAGGATATTAGTCAGGCCGACATCGATGCTGTGATTGCGGTGCTGCAGTCGGACTATCTGACTCAAGGGCCGATGGTGCCTCGCTTTGAGCTGAAGGTTGCTGAACACGTTGGTGCCCGGTATGCCCTCGCGGTTAACAGTGCGACTTCTGCGTTGCATGTGGCTTGCCTGGCGCTTGGCCTAGGGCCGGGTGATCGTCTGTGGACCAGTCCAATCACGTTCGTGGCGTCGGCAAATTGCGGCCTCTATTGTGGTGCCACTGTGGATTTCGTGGATATTGATCCTCGAACGTATAACCTCTGCCCGATCGCGCTCGAACACAAGCTGCAGCAGGCAGAGCGCAGTGGGTGCCTGCCTAAGGTTGTCGTGCCGGTGCACCTCTGCGGACAGCCTTGTGATATGCAGGCTATCCATGCCTTGGCGCAGCGCTATGGTTTCCGCGTCATCGAGGATGCTTCGCATGCCATTGGAGGGAAGTATCAGGGAAGCTTTATCGGTAACTGCCGTTACAGCGATATCACCGTTTTCAGCTTCCATCCGGTAAAAATTATTACTACCGCTGAGGGCGGTATGGCTCTCACCAATGACGCACAGCTCGCTGAGCGGATGAGTTTGTTCAGAAGCCACGGCATTACTCGCGAACCTGAAAAGATGACGCGTGAGGTGGACGGCCCGTGGTACTACCAGCAAATCGAGCTTGGTTTCAATTATCGTATGACCGAGCTGCAAGGCGCCCTGGGTTTGTCGCAAATGGAACGGCTGGATCGCTATGTGGCGCGGCGCCATGAGTTGGCGCAACGTTACGATACTTTGCTGGCCGGACTGCCGTTACAAACCCCGTGGCAGCATCCGAACGGTTACTCCGGATTGCATCTCTACGTGATTCGCCTGCATTTGGATCAACTAGGCAGCAGTCATCGCCAAGTATTCGAGTGTCTGCGTGAACAGGGAGTCGGTGTGAACCTTCACTATATCCCGGTGCATTTACAGCCATACTACGAGCGCCTCGGCTTCCAGCTGGGTGATTTCCCACAGGCGGAAAGATATTACCGTGAGGCAATAAGCCTTCCCATGTTTCAGACGATGACCGAAGAACAGCAGGATGCCGTCGTCACCGCCTTGCAAAGGGCTATCGCAGCATGAGGGTTGCCATCATTCCTGCACGAGGTGGAAGCAAACGCATTCCCCGCAAGAACATTAAAATGTTTTGCGGAAAGCCGATGATTGCCTGGTCGATCGAGGTGGCCTTGCAAAGTGGATGCTTCGACCTGGTTGTCGTTTCTACCGACGATGACGAGATTGCTAGCGTGGCGCGTGAGCAGGGTGCAAGCGTGCCTTTCATGCGGCCGCCCGAGCTGGCAGATGACTACACCGGCACCATCCCAGTGATTAGCCATGCGATCAAGCAGCTGGATGCTCAGGGCTTGGGGGTTAAGCAGGCATGCTGTATTTATGCTACCGCGCCCTTCCTGCGAGGCGAGGATCTTCGTTGTGGTCTGCAGCTGCTTGAGGAAAACAACTGTAGCTATGCTTTCTCGGTCACCAGCTATGGCTTTCCAATTCAGCGAGCAGTTCGTATTACCAGCGGCGGCCGTGTCGAAATGTTCAGTCCAGAGCATTTCAACACCCGCTCGCAGGATCTTGAAGAGGCCTATCACGACGCAGGTCAGTTCTACTGGGGGCAGGCGTCTGCTTGGCTGAGCGGACAGGTGATCTTTACGCCGGAGTCTTCGCCTGTGCTTTTGCCGCGACATCGTGTGCAGGATATTGACACTCCCGATGACTGGGCCCGCGCAGAGTGGATGTTCAAGGCGATGGTTGCCGAGGCCCGCGGTTAAGTCATGAAGGTCGTATTCCGGGCTGATGCTTCGCTGCTGATCGGTAGTGGTCACATCATGCGCTGCCTCACGTTAGCTGATGCGCTGCGAGCCAATGGGGCCGAGTGTCGCTTTATCTGTCGTGATCATTCTGGCCATCTCAATGAGTTAGTCCGTCGCCGGGGGCACACCGTGCATGTGCTTGCGCGGGAGCCTGTTGGAGTTTCAGGGCTTCCTGCCGCAGCTAATCTGGCTCATGCCGCTTGGCTTGGAGTCAGTCAGGAGCAGGATGCACATGAGGTCGCCCCAGTCCTGCATGAACTTCAGCCTGATTGGTTGGTGGTTGATCATTACGCGCTCGATTATCGCTGGGAGCGGGTTGCGTCCCGTGACTGTAGAAAGCTGCTGGTGATCGATGATCTGGCTGACCGCACGCACATCTGCGATCTGCTGCTGGATCAGAACCTGGGGCGTGCGCCAAATGACTACGCCAATCTGTTGCCGGCTGGATGCAAAATGTTGATTGGGCCAGCATTTGCATTGTTGCGTCCGGAGTTTGCAGCGCTGCGCGATTACAGCTTGAAGCGGCGCCAGCAACCGCAGCTTGAGAGCATTCTGATCAGCATGGGCGGTGTGGATCAGTCCAATGTGACAGCCAAAGTCTTGGAATCCCTAAAACGCTGTGCGTTGCCTCAGTCTTGTTCGATTGCTGTCGTTATGGGCACTAAAGCACCATGGGTTGAGGAAATCCGGACGTTGGCGGCTCAAATGCCTTGGTCTACCAATGTTCTGGTTGGTATCGATGACATGGCTAGGCGTTTGGCCAATAGCGATTTGGCGATTGGCGCTGCGGGCAGTACTTCTTGGGAACGTTGCTGTCTCGGGGTGCCGACACTGATGGCCATACTGGCAGATAACCAAAGGGTTATAGGTCAGGCTTTGGAGAGGGCTGGGGCAGCTCGTCTGGTGGGCTATGACGATCTAATTGAAGCCAGTTTCTCTGCGCGAGTTACCGAGCTCCTCGGTAATCCCGATCTGCTAGGGCAGATGAGTCGAGATGCCGCCAGCATTACTGACGGTAGCGGTGTGCTATCGGTGCTTTCTTGGATGATGGAAAAATGAATATCACGATCCTGTGCAGCTCGTCGTCCCATCCAGTGAATGGGATGCTCTACAGGTGGGTTGCTGAACACCAGGCGAGACACACTGTCAATCTGGTACGGCAGAAGGCGGAGTTGCAAGGTGGTGACATTCTTTTTCTGATCTCCTGCAGTGAAAAAATTGCTGCGGAGGATCGTCAAAAGTTCAGGAAGGTTTTGGTGATCCACGCGAGCGACTTACCTGCAGGGCGTGGCTGGAGCCCGCACATTTGGAGCATTCTGGAGGGGGCTGAAGCCATCACGGTTAGCCTGCTGGAAGCGGAAGACAAGGTTGACAGCGGGGCGATTTGGAAGAAGCTCGTAGTGCCAGTCCCCAAGCATGCGCTCTTCGATGAAATCAATGAGGCGCTTTTCGAGGCTGAGTCACAGCTGATGAGCTTCGCAGTGAGCGTGTTCGACAGCATCGTGCCGGAGCCGCAGGACAGCTCGGCGGTACCCAGCTATTACCCGCGACGAAGTCCGGAAGACAGCGAGTTGGATTCGCAAAAAACGATCGCCGAGCAGTTCGATTTACTGCGTGTATGCGATCCGCAGCGATTCCCAGCATTTTTCAAGTTGCATGGCCACACCTACAGGGTCACCGTCGAGAAGGTGGAGTGATGGACGCATACATTTCAATTGCCGGCCGCAAGATCGGAGCAGACTTTCCCCCCTACATCATTGCAGAGATGTCCGCCAACCATAACGGTCGTCTGGAGGTTGCTTTCCAAATCATAGAGTCGGCAAAAAAAGCGGGTGCTGCAGCCATCAAGATCCAGACCTATCGAGCGGACACCATTACGCTCAAAAGTGATCTGCCGGATTTCCAGATCAGAGACGGGCTCTGGGCCGGGAAAACCTTGTACGAGCTATACGAATGGGCGCATACCCCGTGGGAGTGGCATGCGCCACTGTTCGAGCATGCCAGGAAAGTGGGGATCACGCTGTTCAGTTCGCCGTTCGACAATACGGCGGTTGATCTGCTCGAGGACCTGAATGCACCGGCATACAAGATCGCCTCGTTCGAAGCTATCGATCTGGCGTTGATCAAATACGTCGCCAGCACAGGAAAGCCGATGATCATCTCTACCGGCATGGCGGATGCTGAGGAAATCCAGGAGGCCATCGACGCAGCCCGAGATGGTGGCTGCCGGGAGTTGGCTGTTCTTCATTGTGTCAGTGGGTACCCTGCGCCAGCTAAGGATTACAACCTGCGAACTATTCCAGACATGATTCGGCGTTATGGGTTGGTGACCGGACTGTCGGACCATACCCTCGACAATACGACGGCCATAGCCAGCGTTGCTCTGGGCGCATCCGTCATTGAAAAGCACTTCACGTTGGACCGCAGTGGTGGCGGGCCTGACGATAGCTTTTCGCTGGAAGCGCATGAACTGGAGGCTCTTTGCCGTGACAGTGAGACAGCCTGGGCGGCGCTGGGCAATGTGGACTACACGCGTAAGCCGAGTGAGCAAGGTAACCTGATGTTCAGGCGCTCGCTCTATTTCGTTCGCGCATTGAGGGCAGGAGAGCTGATTACTGCTGACGCGGTAAGGAGTGTTAGGCCAGGTTTCGGATTGCCGCCCAAGTTTTTGGATAGCGTGATTGGCAGTAGGGCGGCGCACGATATCAGTGAAAACTCGCCTGTCTCGCCAGGGAGCTACATGTAGCGTATGCGTGGCATTGCATTTCAAGATGGCTATCGAATGAGTAATTTATTTCACGCCATAAAATTGACTCTTGTCTGATTTTTGACTTTACTAGTGGCCAATTGCCGTTGTCACTTGGCGAATCCTCTTCCAGCCCTCGAGCCAGAACAGAACAAGATGTGGCGTGAAACCAAAATTCTCCTGATTGACGACAATGCCGAGCGTCGCCGCGACCTGGCGGTGATTCTCGGTTTCCTGGGTGAAGACCACATTGCCTGTGCCAGCGGTGAATGGCGTGAGGCAGTGGGCAAGCTGGAGTCGAGCCGTGAGGTGCTCAACGTTCTGCTGGGCGATGTGACCGCCAAGGGCGGGCCGTTGGAGCTGCTCAAGCAGATCAGCACCTGGGACGAGAACCTGCCGCTGCTGCTGATCGGCGAAACAGTCCCGGCCGACTGGGCTGAAGATCTGCGCCGTCGCGTGCTGGCCAGTGTGGAAATGCCGCCCAGCTACAACAAGTTGCTCGACTCCCTGCACCGTGCTCAGGTTTACCGCGAGATGTACGACCAGGCACGCGAGCGTGGTCGCCAGCGTGAGCCGAATCTGTTCCGCAGCCTCGTTGGCACCAGCCGGGCCATCCATCAGGTGCGCCAGATGATGCAGCAGGTGGCCGATACCGAAGCCAGTGTGCTGATCCTCGGCGAGTCCGGCACGGGCAAGGAAGTGGTCGCGCGCAACCTGCATTACCACTCCAAGCGCCGTGAGGCGCCGTTCGTGCCGGTCAACTGCGGGGCGATCCCGGCGGAGCTGCTGGAGAGCGAGCTGTTCGGCCATGAGAAGGGCGCCTTCACCGGCGCCATCACCAGCCGCGCCGGACGTTTCGAGTTGGCCAACGGCGGTACTCTGTTCCTCGACGAGATCGGCGACATGCCGCTGCCAATGCAGGTCAAGCTGCTGCGCGTGCTGCAGGAGCGCACCTTCGAGCGAGTGGGCAGCAACAAGACCCAGTCGGTCGATGTGCGCATCATCGCCGCTACCCACAAGAACCTGGAGAAGATGATCGAGGAAGGAACCTTCCGCGAGGACCTCTACTATCGCCTCAATGTCTTCCCCATCGAAATGGCACCGCTGCGCGAGCGCGTCGAAGACATCCCGCTGCTGATGAACGAGCTGATCTCGCGTATGGAGTTCGAGAAGCGCGGCTCCATTCGCTTCAATTCCGCGGCCATCATGTCGCTGTGCCGCCACGACTGGCCGGGCAACGTGCGCGAACTGGCGAACCTGGTCGAGCGCATGGCGATCATGCATCCCTATGGCGTGATCGGCGTCGGCGAGCTGCCGAAGAAGTTCCGTCATGTCGACGACGAGGATGAACAGCTGGCCATCAGCATTCGCGAGGAGCTGGACGAGCGCGCGGTGATCGGCGCCGGCCTGCCGGGCATCGCCAATGCCGCCATGTTGCCGCCGGAAGGCCTGGACCTGAAGGACTACCTGGGCAACCTCGAGCAGGGCCTGATCCAGCAGGCGCTGGATGATGCCGGCGGCGTGGTGGCGCGTGCCGCCGAGCGCCTGCGCATTCGTCGCACCACCTTGGTGGAGAAGATGCGCAAGTACGGCATGAGCCGTCGTGATGAGGAGGGCGGCGACGAGGACTGATCAGCCTCTCGCCTCGCCCAATTAAGCCGGAGCTTTGACGCAAGCTCCGGCTTAATTTTTTAAGTGATTGAAAAATAACAACTATTTTTTAGGCATGGGGATTGCTAAGACTCTCTTGACCGACCGTTTACCGACGGTACGACACCCGAGAGAAGAGCATGAGCCAAGCCGCCCCATCGCCCGCCATCCCTGACGCTACTGCCGCACCTGTCGAGCAGGCCAGCCGTGCCAGCCTGGAGCAGGCCTTCGCCCTGTTCAACCAGATGTCCACGCAGCTGAGCAGTTCTTACAGCATGCTGGAGGCGCGGGTTAACGAGCTGAAGGGGCAACTGGCCCTGGTCAGTGCCCAGCGCATGCAGGAACTGGCGGAGAAGGAGCGCCTGGCCAACCGTCTGCAGAGTCTGCTCGACCTGCTGCCCGGCGGCGTGATCGTCATAGACGGTCAGGGCGTGGTGCGCGAAGCCAATCCGGTGGCGCGCAGCATGCTCGGCAAGCCGCTGGTGGGTATGCTCTGGCGCGAGGTGATCACGCGCAACTTCGCGCCGCGCGAGGATGATGGTCACGAGATTTCCATGAAGGATGGGCGCCGCCTGTCCATCGCCACTCGGTCCCTGCAGGGCGAGCCCGGACAGCTTGTGCTGCTGACCGACCTGACGGAAACCCGTCGCCTGCAGGACCAGCTGGCTCGCCATGAGCGCCTGTCTGCCCTGGGGCGCATGGTCGCCTCGCTGGCCCACCAGATTCGCACGCCGCTGTCTGCCGCGTTGCTGTACGCCAGCCATCTGTCCGAGCAGGAGCTGCCGTTCGAACAACAGCAGCGCTTCGCCGGCCGCATCAAGGAGCGCCTGCACGAACTGGAGCACCAGGTACGCGACATGCTGGTATTCGCCCGTGGCGAGCTGCCGCTGCCGGACCGCATCTCGCCGAGCGCGCTGTTCGAGGCCCTGCGCAGTGCCGCCGAGTCGCAGGTGCTGGGCATGAGTGTGCGTTGGCAATGCGATGCGCGCCTCGGCGAGTTGCTGTGCAATCGCGACACCCTGGTCGGCACGGTGCTCAATTTGATCGAGAACGCCATTCAGGCCGGTGGGCGCGAGGCGCAGCTGAAGATTCACCTCTATGCCCGCGACAACAGCCTGCGCCTGAGTGTCAGCGACAACGGCCCGGGCATCGAGCCGGCCACTCTGGCGCGCCTTGGCGAACCCTTCTTTACCACCAAGACCACCGGTACCGGCCTCGGCCTGGCGGTGGTCCAGGCGGTGGTGCGCGCCCATCGTGGCGAGCTGCGCCTGCGCTCGCGCGTCGGCCGCGGCACCTCCGCCACCCTTGTATTGCCGCTGATCACGGCGGCGCAACCGGATACTCAGGAGTAAGCCCATGACTGCCAAGGTTCTGCTGGTCGAAGACGACCGCGCGCTGCGCGAGGCCCTTGCCGATACGCTGATGATCGGCGGGCATGACTTCCGTGCCGTGGAATGCGCCGAGGATGCCGTTGCGGCGTTGGGTGAGGAGGTATTCAGCCTGGTGATCAGCGACGTCAACATGCCAGGCATGGATGGTCATCAGCTGTTGGGCCTGATTCGCGCGCGCTACCCGCAGCTGCCGGTGCTGCTAATGACCGCTTATGGCGCCGTCGAGCGTGCCGTCGATGCCATCCGCCAGGGCGCCGCCGACTATCTGGTCAAGCCGTTCGAGCCACGCACCCTGCTGGATCTGGTGGCGCGCCATGCGCTGGGACGCGTCCAGGCTGACGTGGGTGAGGGGCCTGTGGCCTGTGAGCCGGCCAGCCAGCAGCTGCTGGAACTGGCTGCGCGGGTGGCCAGGAGTGATTCCACCGTGCTGATTTCCGGCGAGTCCGGCACTGGCAAGGAAGTGCTGGCTCGCTACATTCATCAGCAGTCCAAGCGCGCTGACGGGCCGTTCATCGCCATCAACTGTGCAGCGATTCCCGACAACATGCTCGAGGCCACCCTGTTCGGCCACGAGAAGGGCGCGTTCACCGGCGCCATCGCCGCGCAGCCGGGCAAGTTCGAACTGGCCGACGGCGGCACCATTCTGCTGGACGAGATTTCCGAGATGCCGCTGGGCCTGCAGGCCAAGCTCCTGCGCGTGCTGCAGGAGCGCGAAGTTGAACGGGTCGGCGCGCGCAAGCCGATCAATCTGGACATCCGTGTGCTGGCCACTACCAACCGCGACCTGGCCGGCGAGGTGGCGGCCGGGCGCTTCCGTGAAGACCTCTACTACCGCCTGTCGGTGTTCCCGCTGGCCTGGCGCGCGTTGCGCGAGCGCCCCGCCGATATTCTGCCGCTGGCCGAGCGCTTGCTGGCCAAGCACGTCAAAAAAATGAACCATGGCGCCGTGCAGCTTTCGCCACAGGCTCGCGCGGCACTGGTGGCGCATGCCTGGCCGGGCAACGTGCGCGAGCTGGATAACGCCATCCAGCGGGCGTTGATCCTGCAGCAGGGCGGGCTGATCCAGCCGCATGACCTGTGTCTGACAGCCCCCATCGGCATGGCGCCGACGCCGGTCCTAAGCGTGGTGGCGGCTAACACGGCGCCTGCCGCTGCTGCAGTCGGCAGCACACAGCCGCTGGATGAGTCGGGTGTGGTCACCGAGGGCGCAGGCGCCCTGGGCGAAGACCTGCGGCGCCGCGAATTCCAGATGATCATCGACACCCTGCGTGCCGAGCGTGGTCGCCGCAAGGAGGCTGCCGAGCGTCTGGGCATCAGTCCGCGGACCTTGCGGTACAAGCTGGCGCAGATGCGCGATGCCGGTATGGACGTCGAGGCTTATCTTTACGCCAGCTGAGCGCGAGGGGGCTAAACCTCCCTCGCTGTGTGGTTTACAGCTTTACTTTCCCCTATTGGCCCGCCTCGTGCGGGTCTTTGTTTTCTGGCATTGCGTTTGCAATCACCCCCCTAAAGGCCGCGAAGCGTCAAAAAACCGCGACCGACGGAGGAAAGATGAGCCAGGGTGTCGAATTCAATCGCCTGATGTTGGAAATGCGCTCCATGCAGATGGAGGCCATGGCCAAGATCAAACCTGCACAGGTCAGCGCGCCGGAGCCGGGAGCGCCGAGCTTCTCGGAAATGCTCGGCCAGGCGGTGAACAAGGTGAGCGAAACCCAGCAGGCCGCCAGCCAACTGGCCACCGCCTTCGAGACGGGGAAGGGGGGGGTCGATATCACCGACGTGATGATCGCCTCGCAAAAGGCCAGCGTGTCCTTCCAGGCCATGACCCAGGTGCGCAACAAGCTGGTCCAGGCCTATCAAGACATCATGCAGATGCCGGTTTAAGGGTGGAGTTGAAACATGGCTGAAGCAGTCGCTGCAAACGTACCCGCCACCACCGGCGCCGATGAGCCGAAGAAGCCGTTGCTCGGACTGGCCTTTCTGGAGAATCTCTCCGAGATGTCCATGCTGCGGCAGATCGGCTTGCTGGTTGGCCTGGCCGCCAGCGTGGCGATCGGCTTCGCCGTGGTGCTGTGGTCGCAGCAACCGGACTACAAGCCGCTGCTGGGCAATCTGGCCGGCATGGACAGCAACCAGGTGATGGAGGCGCTCAACGCCGCCGACATCGCCTACACCGTGGAGCCGAACTCAGGGGCGCTACTGGTCAAATCCGAAGACCTCGGCCGGGCGCGCATGAAGCTGGCCGCTGCCGGCGTGGCGCCGAGCGATGGCAACGTCGGTTTCGAGATCCTCGACCAGGAGCAGAGCCTGGGCACCAGCCAGTTCATGGAGGCCACGCGCTACCGTCGTGGCCTGGAGGGGGAGCTGGCACGGACCATCTCCAGCCTGAACAACGTCAAGGGTGCTCGCGTCCACCTGGCCATTCCGAAGAGTTCGGTGTTCGTGCGTGATGAGCGCAAGCCCAGCGCTTCGGTGCTGGTCGAGCTGTATCCGGGGCGTAGCCTGGAGCCGAGCCAGGTGATGGCGATCGTCAACCTGGTGGCCACCTCCGTGCCCGAGCTGACCAAGTCGCAGGTCACCGTGGTCGACCAGAAGGGCAACCTGCTGTCCGACCAGCAGGAGCTGTCCGAGCTGACCATGGCCGGCAAGCAGTTCGACTACACCCGGCGCATGGAAAGCCTGTTCACTCAGCGTGTACACAACATTCTGCAGCCGGTGCTGGGCAACGGCCGCTACAAGGCCGAAGTGTCCGCTGATGTCGATTTCAGTGCGGTTGAGTCCACTGCTGAGATGTTCAACCCTGACCAGCCGGCGCTGCGCAGCGAGCAGCAGGTCAACGAGCAGCGCTCCAGCAGCCTGCCGCCGCAGGGCGTCCCGGGTGCGCTGAGCAACCAGCCGCCTGGCGCGGCCGCCGCTCCGGAGCAGGCCAATGCCCAGGCTGCACCGCCGGGGCCGGTGCAGCCTGGCCAGCCGCTGCTCGACGCCAATGGCGCGCAGATCACCGACCCGGCCACCGGCCAGCCGATGCTGGCGCCGTACCCGGCCGATAAGCGCGAGCAGTCCACGCGCAACTTCGAGCTGGATCGTTCGATCAGCTACACCAAGCAGCAGCAGGGTCGCCTCAAGCGTCTGTCGGTGGCCGTGGTGCTGGATGACAAGGTCAGCATCAACGCCGAAACCGGCGAGGTCACCCGCAGCCCCTGGGCCGCCGAGGACCTGGCGCGCTTTACCCGCTTGGTGCAGGACTCGGTCGGCTTCGACGCCAGCCGTGGCGACAGTGTCAGCGTGATCAATGCGCCGTTTTCCGCCGAAACCGGCGAGGAAATGATCGAGATTCCGTTCTACTCGCAGCCCTGGTTCTGGGACATCATCAAGCAGATTCTCGGCGTGCTGTTCATCCTGGTGCTGGTCTTCGGTGTGTTGCGCCCGGTACTCAACAACATCACCAACGCCGGCAAAGGTTCTGCGGCCGAGGGTGGCGACGGCGACATCGAGCTGGGCGACATGGGTGGCCTGGAGGGCGAGCTGTCCGCCGACCGCGTCAGTCTCGGTGGGCCGCAAAGCATCCTGCTGCCGAGTCCTTCCGAGGGGTATGATGCACAACTGAACGCCATCAAGAGTCTGGTGGCGGAAGATCCGGGCCGCGTGGCCCAGGTAGTCAAAGAGTGGATCAACGCCGATGAGTGACAATCGTGCTCCTGCCAAGCTGACCAAGGTCGACAAGGCCGCCATCCTCCTGCTGTCTCTCGGCGAGACCGACGCGGCGCAGGTGCTGCGCCACCTCGGGCCGAAGGAAGTACAGAAGGTCGGTGTGGCCATGGCTGGCATGCGCAACGTGCAGCGCGAGCAGGTCGAGCAGGTGATGGGCGAGTTCGTCGAGATCGTCGGCGACCAGACCAGCCTGGGTGTCGGCTCCGATGCCTACATCCGCAAGATGCTGACCGCGGCGCTGGGCGAGGACAAGGCGGGTAACCTGATTGACCGCATCCTGCTCGGCGGCAGCACCAGCGGCCTGGATAGCCTCAAGTGGATGGAGCCGCGCGCCGTGGCCGATGTGATCCGCTACGAGCACCCACAGATTCAGGCCATCGTGGTCGCCTACCTCGATCCGGACCAGGCGGGCGAGGTACTCAGTCATTTCGATCACAAGGTGCGCCTGGACATCATCCTGCGCGTCTCTTCCCTGAATACCGTGCAGCCAGCCGCGCTCAAGGAACTCAACCAGATTCTCGAGAAACAGTTCTCCGGTAGCGCCAACACCACCCGTGCCAGCCTCGGCGGGGTGAAGCGTGCGGCGGACATCATGAACTTCCTCGACAGCTCGGTGGAAGGCCAGCTGATGGACTCCATCCGCGAGGTCGACGAAGACCTGTCCAGCCAGATCGAGGACCTCATGTTCGTCTTCGACAACCTGGCCGACGTCGACGACCGTGGCATTCAGGCGCTGCTGCGCGAGGTGTCTTCCGATGTGCTGGTACTGGCGCTCAAGGGCGCCGACGACGGCATCAAGGAAAAGGTCTTCAAGAACATGTCCAAGCGTGCCGCCGAGCTGCTGCGCGACGATCTGGAAGCCAAGGGGCCGGTACGCGTCAGCGAGGTGGAAACGGCGCAGAAGGAAATCCTCACCATCGCCCGGCGTATGGCCGAATCCGGCGAGATCGTCCTCGGCGGTGCCGGCGGCGAGGCAATGATCTAAATGGCACCCAAGGATGCTCCCAGCGAGCTGATCCGCGCCAAGGACCTGGCGGGCTTTGATCGCTGGGCGATACCCAGCTTCGATCCCGAAGAAGAGCCGGCGCCCGAGCCTGAAGTGGTTGCGGAGCCTGAGCCTGAACCGCAGATCGAGGAGGTGGCGGTCGAGGACGTCAAGCCGCTGACGCTCGAAGAGGTCGAGGCGATCCGTCAGGATGCCTACAACGAGGGCTTTGCTGCCGGCGAGAAGGATGGATTCCATGCTGGCCAGCTCAAGGCCAAGCAGGAGGCCGACGTCGTGCTGGCCGCCAAAGTGGCACAGCTGGAAACGCTCATGGGGCATCTGCTGGAGCCCATCGCCAGCCAGGATCGCGAACTGGAGCAGAGTCTGGTCGATCTGGTCAGCCAGATGACCCGCCAGGTGATCCAGCGGGAACTGACCACCGACTCCAGTCAGATCCGCCATGTGCTGCGCGAAGCGCTCAAATTGCTGCCAATGGGCGCCGAGAACATCCGCATCCATGTGCACCCGCAGGACTTCGAACTGGTCAAGGCACTGCGCGAGCGGCATGAGGAAACCTGGCGCATTCTCGAGGACGAGTCGCTGCAGCCGGGCGGATGCCGCGTCGAAAGCCAGCACAGCCGCATCGACGCCAGCGTCGAAACGCGCATGGCCCTGGCCCTCAAGCAGCTGTTCGAGCAGCAGCGCGCGCAGGCCACCAATCCGCCCGAGGCGGATATCCAGGTCGATCTGGAGAGCCCTGATGCGCCTTGAGCGCACCAGCTTTGCCAAGCGCCTGGCCGGGTACACCGAGGCGATCGATCTGCCCAGCCAGCCGGTGGTCGAGGGGCGGCTGCTGCGCATGGTCGGTCTCACCCTGGAGGCCGAGGGCCTGCGTGCCGCGCTGGGCAGTCGCTGCCTGGTAATCAACGACGACAGCTATCACCCGGTTCAGGTGGAGGCCGAGGTGATGGGCTTCTCTGCCGGCAAGATCTACCTGATGCCGGTCGGCAGCCTGGCCGGCATTGCTCCCGGCGCCCGCGTGGTGCCATTGCCTGATACCGGTCGACTGCCGATGGGGATGTCCATGCTCGGCCGTGTGCTGGATGGTGCCGGGCGCGCGCTGGACGGCAAGGGCGGGATGAAGGCCGAGGACTGGGTGCCGATGGACGGGCCGAGCATCAACCCGCTCAACCGCCACCCGATCAGCGAACCGCTGGATGTCGGCATCCGCAGCATCAACGGCCTGCTCACCGTCGGCCGTGGCCAGCGCCTGGGTCTGTTCGCCGGTACCGGCGTGGGCAAGTCGGTACTGTTGGGCATGATGACCCGCTTTACCGAGGCCGAGATCATCGTGGTCGGCCTGATCGGTGAGCGGGGCCGCGAGGTCAAGGAGTTCATCGACGAGATCCTCGGCGAGGAAGGCATCAAGCGCTCGGTGGTGGTTGCTTCGCCGGCCGACGACGCGCCGCTGATGCGCCTGCGCGCCGCCATGTACTGCACGCGCATTGCCGAATACTTCCGCGACAAGGGCAAGAACGTCCTGCTGCTGATGGATTCGCTGACCCGTTTCGCCCAGGCCCAGCGCGAGATCGCCCTGGCCATCGGCGAACCGCCGGCGACCAAGGGCTATCCGCCTTCGGTCTTCGCCAAGCTGCCGCGCCTGGTGGAGCGCGCAGGCAACGCGGAGGCCGGCGGCGGCTCGATCACTGCCTTCTACACCGTGCTTTCCGAAGGTGACGACCAGCAGGACCCCATCGCCGATGCCGCGCGTGGTGTGCTTGATGGCCACTTTGTGCTGTCGCGTCGGCTGGCCGAGGAAGGGCACTACCCGGCCATCGACATCGAGGCCTCGATCAGCCGGGTCATGCCGCAGGTGGTCAGTCCTGAGCACCTCAAGCAGGCGCAGCGCTTCAAGCAACTGTGGTCGCGCTACCAGCAGAGCCGCGACCTGATCAGCGTCGGCGCCTATGTGCCGGGCGGCGATGCCGACACCGACCTGGCCATCGCCCGCCAGCCGGCGATGGCCCGCTACCTGCTCCAGAGCCTGGGTGAGAGCGAGTCCATGGGTGACAGCGTGACCCAGCTGGCTCAGGTCTTTAATCCGCAGGCGCAGGCCTGACAGATGGCTGACAGTCGTGCCGCGCGCCTGGCGCCGGTGATCGAGATGGCCGAGCGCGCCGAGCGCGAGGCCGCGCGCCAGCTGGCCCACTGCCAAGGCTTGCTGGGTAAGGCCGAGGCGCAGCTGGGCGAGCTGGAGCGCTACCGTGCCGACTACCAGCAGCAGTGGATCAGTGAAGGTAGCAAGGGCGTTTCGGGCCAATGGTTGATGAACTACCAGCGCTTTCTCAGCCAGCTGGAGACCGCTATCGGTCAGCAGCTGCAGAGCATCGCCTGGCATCGGCAGAACGTCGACAAGGCCAGGGCTGCCTGGCAGCAGCGCTATGCGCGGGTGGAGGGGCTGCGCAAGCTGGTGCAGCGCTACCTGGACGAGGCACGTGCCGCCGCCGACAAGCGTGAACAGAAACTGCTCGACGAACTGGCGCAGCGCCTGCCACCGCGCGATGATGGCTAAAGCATGGTTGCCGCGTTCTTCCGCGGGTGCTAAATCTGTGTCTGCACAAGAAAAAAACAAGGAGTGCTACATGGCCATCACAGCGCTGCCCTCGAGCGATGGACAGGAACTGACCATCCATATCCAGGGTCGCTTCGATTTCTCCGCGCATCAGGAATTTCGCGATGCCTACGAGCGGGTGAACGCCACACCCAAGCGCTATGTGGTCGATCTGAAGGGGGCCACCTACCTGGACAGTTCGGCGCTGGGCATGCTTCTGCTGCTGCGTGACCATGCCGGCGGCGACCATGCACGCATCAGCCTGGTCAACTGCAACCCCGATGTGCGCAAGATCCTCTCCATTTCCAACTTCGAACAGCTGTTCCAGATCGGCTGATCGTCATGGCCGGGCGCCTGTCCATCCTGATTGCCGAGGACAGCGCGGCCGACCGTATGCTGCTCTCCACCATCGTCAGTCGCCAGGGCCACCGGGTGCTGACTGCCGGCAATGGCCTGGAGGCGGTGGGGCTTTTCGAGCAGGAGCGCCCGCAGCTGGTGTTGATGGACGCCCTGATGCCGGTGATGGATGGTTTCGATGCTGCTCGACGGATCAAGGAGGCGGCTGGCGAGGCGCTGGTGCCGATTATCTTCCTCACTTCGCTGACCGAGAACGAGGCGCTGGTTCGTTGCCTGGAGGTGGGTGACGACTTCCTCGCCAAGCCTTACAACCCGATCATTCTCGAAGCCAAGATCCGTGCCATGGATCGCCTGCGCCGCCTGCAGCAAACCGTGCTGCAGCAGCGCGACCTGATTGCCAAGCACAATGAACACCTGATGACCGAGCAGCGCGTGGCCAAGGCGGTGTTCGACAAGGTGGCCCACTCCGGTTGTCTCAGCGCGGCCAATATCCGCTATTTGCAGTCGCCCTTCGCGCTGTTCAATGGCGACCTGCTGCTGGCCGCGTTCAAGCCCTCCGGCGGCATGCACGTGCTGCTCGGCGACTTTACCGGCCACGGCCTGCCGGCGGCGATCGGTGCCATGCCGCTGGCCGAGGTGTTCTACGGCATGACCGCCAAGGGGTTCTCCATGGCGGAGATCCTTCGTGAGATGAATGCCAAGCTCAAGCGCATCCTGCCGGTCGGTGTCTTCTGCTGTGCCACCATGCTCAACCTGAGTTTCCAGCGGCGTGTGCTGGAGGTTTGGAACGGCGGCTTGCCGGATGGGCACCTGCTGCGAGTGGCCACGGGCGAGCGCGTACCGCTGGTGTCTCGCCATCTGCCACTGGGGGTACTGGAACCGGGGGCGTTCAATGAGGCCTACGAGGTCCATCCGCTGCAGCCGAACGATCGCATCTTCCTGCTCTCCGATGGTGTGCTGGAGACGCGCGATACCAAAGGTCAGCTGTTCGGTGAGACGCGTTTGCTCCAGGTGCTTGATGCCGGGCATGCGCCGCAGGCGCTGTTCGACGAAATCCAGCGCGCCCTGGCGGCCTTCCGCGGCGAAGCCCAGGACGATGTCAGCATGATCGAGCTGTGCATGGTCGAGGAGGGCGTGCTCAGCCGTCCACCGCTGGCTTTCTCCGACAGCGGCCAGAGCAGCCCGCTGGACTGGTCGGCCAGCTTCGAGTTCCGTGCCGAGGCGCTCAAGCGCTTCAATCCGCTGCCTTTTCTGCTGCAGCTGCTGATGGAGGTGCGCGACCTGCGTGCCCAGGGCGGGGCACTCTACACGGTGCTCGCTGAGCTGTACTCGAACGCGCTGGAGCATGGCGTGTTGGGCCTGGATTCGGCGCTCAAGGCCGACGCCAAGGGTTTTTCACGCTACTACCGCGAGCGCGGTGAGCGCCTGCAGGCTCTGGCAGAGGGTTTTGTGCGCTTTGACCTCGAGTTGTTGCCGGAGGAGGGCGGCGGGCGCTTGCGGGTTTGCGTGCAGGACAGTGGCGCCGGTTTCGATGTGGCCCGAGCTCTGCAGCGGCAGCAGGATTGCGGCGGCCTCAGTGGGCGAGGTCTGCGCCTGATACGCCAGTTGACCGATCAGTGTCACTGGCTCAGTGATGGACGCGGCGCGGTGGTCGAGTTCCGCTGGTCGACCTGAAGGGGCCGGCGGTCGAGTGGATACTGGCCCATGGCCAACAGACAGCAGATCGCCAGCAGCATCTGAGGCATAATCGCTGCTTCCCCGATCATGGAGTGAGCCGGTGTCCGATATCCACCTCGATCAGAATGTGTTGGCTTCCCTGCTGGATGTCATGGGGGAAGAGTACCCCGTGTTGCTGGATACCTTCCTGGTCGACTCGGACGAGCGCCAGCGGCACATTCACGAGGCCCTGGCTGCGGCCGATCCGCAGGCGCTGCGTCTGGCTGCGCACAGTTTCAAGGGCAGCTGCAGCAACATGGGCGCACCGATGCTGGCGGGGCTGTGCAAGCAGCTGGAGGAGGCCGCACGCCGCGAACGACTGGACGAGGCGCCCGCCTTGATCGAGCAGATAGGTCGCGAATTTGCCATCGTGCGCATCCTGCTCAAGACCGAGCGCCAGCGTTATCGCTGAATCTGCGCCGGCGCCGGCAAAGTTGGCCCGCTGCTTGCTCTAGCCCAGGTACGATCCAATCCTGACGGAGAGTACCCATGTCCGTTGCACCCGATTTCCTTCTTCAGTCCGCGCCCGACGTGCGCCCCAAAGCGCCTGCTGCCAAGGCCCCCAGCACGGCGCCGGAACCCAGCAGGAGCGAGGCTTCCAGCTTTGCCGAGGTCTACGCCAAGGAGCGCCAGGCCAAGGCCGCTGAACGCAAGGAGGCCGGCAGCAAGGCTGCCGAAGAGCGTGCTGCCGAGAGCAAAACGACCGATGAGCCGGCGACAGAGGCTGCCGTCGAGCAGCCGGCAGTTGCCGAAAGCGGCAATACCTTGCCAGCGGAGGAAGTGGTTGAAGGTGGTGACGAGGCAGTGGTCGATCCGCTGCTGCTGATGGCCATGACCGGCCAGTTGCCCTCGACCGAAGTGGTCGACCCGGCCCTCAGTGGCGTGGCCGAGGTTGTCGAGGGGGAGGGTGAACCCATACTGCAAGCCAGTGCACCGACGGTGGCCAGTGCTGCGCCCGCCACCCTGACCGAGGCCAGCCATGATCCTGAACTGGACATGCTCAACAGCCTGTCCGGGGTAAAGCTGGCCCTTGAAATAGGTGCGCAGAACCAGGCCGCTGCGCAGCAGCAACTGAGCCCGGGCGCGGTAGCGGCCGAGCGTGCCAGCAACCCGGCACAGGGCTTCGCCAACGCCCTGGCTGCCTTCGCTGGCGATGCCATGCCCAGCGAGGAGACACCGAGCGAAGGGCTGGAGGGCGAGTTGCTCGGCGAGGCTCTGGATAGCTCGTTGCCCGGCGTTCGCGAGGGCCAGAGTGATGCGCGTGCCGAAGCCTTCGCCAGCAAGCTCAGCGCCCTGAGCCAGGCTATCAATCAGCAGGTCAATGCCGCCCAGCGGATGCCGCTGGTGCCCGGTCAGCCACTGCAGGTTGGGCATCCCGGCATGAGCGAGGCGGTGGTCGACAAGGTTATGTGGCTGTCCAGTCAGAACCTCAAGTCTGCCGAGATCCAGCTCGATCCGGCCGAGCTGGGGCGGCTGGAGGTGCGTATCGAGCTGAACAAGGACCAGGCAGCGCAGGTGACCTTCGTCAGTGCCAACGCCAACGTGCGTGATCAGCTGGAAGGCCAGGCCCATCGTCTGCGCGAACTGTTCGCTCAGCAGGGCATGAACCAGCTGGACGTCAATGTCTCCGACCAGTCCATGGCGCGGGGTTCCCAGGGCGGTGGCGAGGAGGGGCAGCGCCGCTCCGCCGGCCGCGGCTTTGACGGCTCGCGCGACGACGAGGTGATTGGCGGTGTCAGCGAGATCCGCACGCCGTCGAGCGGCGTCGCTCCACGTGGGCTGGTGGACTACTACGCCTGACGCCTGCCGATCATTGGCCAGGAAGCTGCGCCCGGTGCCGATAAAAGCACCGGGCGCAGTCGTTTTCGGGTGACAGGCGGTCGTGGCCTTGGTATATCGGCAGCCTGTATCGAGGGCCGCAGGACAGACTATCTTGTTTACAAGGTGGCATAACACTTGCTCCTAAGCCTTTGACTCTGGACAAATCACAGAACGGTGACGGATTTCTGGCATGGCAAAGAAAGAAGCTCCTACTCCGCCGGCAGCCGATGGCGGCGAAAAGGCCGGTGGCAAGAGCAAGCTCAAACTCATCATTCTGATCGTGGTCATCCTGCTGCTGGCGGTCGGCGGCTCGGTGGGTGCGACCCTGTTCTTCCTGGGCAAGGACAAGGGCGGTGAGGAGGAGAAGCCTGCAGAGGAGGCCGCCAGCGAGAGCGCTGCCGCACCGGTCAAGCTGCCGGCCATCTACGAGGCCATCGCCCCGGCATTCATCGCCAACTACAACTACCAGGGGCGGCAGCGTTACATGCAGGTCAGCGTGGCGCTGATGGCGCGTAACCAGGCCGAGCTGGACGCGCTCAAGGTCCATATGCCGCTGGTGCGCAACCGTCTGGTCATGCTGTTCTCCGGGCAGGACTTCGGCAACCTGATGACGCCGGTCGGCAAGGAAATGCTGCGCAGCCAGGCCACAGCGGTGGTGCAGGAGCTGGCGCAGAAGGAAACCGGCAAAACCGTGGTTGAACAGGTCCTGTTCACCAATATCGTGCTGCAGTAGCGGGAGCTGCCATGGCCGTACAAGACCTGCTGTCACAGGACGAGATCGACGCGCTGCTGCATGGCGTCGACGATGGCCTGGTCGAGACCGAAGCCGATGCCGAACCCGGTAGCGTCAAAAGTTACGACCTGACCAGCCAGGATCGCATCGTCCGCGGACGTATGCCGACCCTGGAAATGATCAACGAGCGTTTCGCCCGCTATACCCGCATCAGCATGTTCAACCTGCTGCGTCGTTCCGCCGATGTGGCGGTGGGCGGCGTGCAGGTGATGAAGTTTGGCGAGTACGTGCATTCGCTGTATGTGCCGACCAGCCTCAACCTGGTGAAGATGAAGCCGCTGCGCGGCACCGCGCTGTTCATCCTCGACGCCAAACTGGTGTTCAAGCTGGTGGACAACTTCTTCGGCGGCGACGGTCGCCACGCCAAGATCGAGGGCCGCGAGTTCACCCCCACCGAATTGCGCGTGGTGCGCATGGTGCTGGACCAGGCCTTCATCGACATGCGCGAGGCCTGGCACGCGGTCATGGATATCAACTTCGAGTACATCAACTCGGAGGTTAACCCCGCGTTGGCCAACATCGTCAGTCCCAGCGAAGTGGTGGTCGTGTCGACCTTCCACATCGAACTGGACGGTGGCGGTGGCGATCTGCACATGACGCTTCCCTACTCGATGATCGAGCCGATACGCGAGATGCTCGATGCGGGCTTCCAGTCTGACGTGGATGATCAGGACGAGCGTTGGATCAAGGCGCTGCGCGAGGACATCCTCGACGTCAACGTGCCGCTTGGCGCCACCCTGGCGCGCCGCGAGCTGAAGCTACGCGACATCCTGCACATGCAGCCGGGGGATGTAATCCCGGTGGAGTTGCCGGAGCAGATGATCATGCGCGCCAACGGTGTGCCGGCCTTCAAGGTCAAGCTGGGCGCACACAAGGGCAACCTGGCGCTGCAGATTCTAGAGCCCGTCGAGCGAGTACGTTGAGTGCCTGCCTGCCGGTATTCAGTCAACGTGTTCTGATAGATATCCGATCACCGAGCAATCGACTCGGTGATCAGCAACCTGATAGATAGCCAGCCGAGGTAGAGCGATGGCAGACGAAAACGAAGGCACCAGCCCAGAGGAGCAGGCCCTGGCCGATGAGTGGGCCGCCGCATTGGCCGAGGCCGGCGACGATGCCGGCCAGGCCGACATCGATGCCATGATGGCGCAGGGCGGTGGCGGCGCAGCTGCGGCTCCCGCCGCGCCGCGCATGGCCATGGAAGAGTTTGGCAGCGCGCCTAAGCCAGGCAATGGCCCTGTGGCGCTGGAAGGGCCGAACCTGGATGTGATCCTCGACATTCCGGTGTCCATCTCCATGGAGGTCGGCAGCACCGAGATCAGCATCCGCAACCTGCTGCAGCTCAACCAGGGGTCGGTGGTGGAGCTGGATCGCCTGGCCGGAGAGCCGCTGGATGTGCTGGTCAATGGCACCCTGATCGCTCACGGCGAAGTGGTGGTGGTCAACGAAAAGTTCGGCATCCGCCTGACTGACGTGATCAGCCCCAGCGAACGCATCAAGAAACTGCGTTGAGGTGAGGATGCGCGGACTCTGCAGTCTTCTTTTGCTGGCACCGCTGACGGCGCTGGCCGCCGAGCCGGCATCGAGGGCGGCGACGACGCCGTTGGCCGGCAGCGATATCGGTGGGCAGCTGGCGCAGTTGCTTCTCGGCCTGTTGCTGGTGGTCGGCCTGATTTTCGCCTTGGCCTGGCTGTTGCGCAGGGTTCAGCAGATAGGGCCACGTGGCAATCAGGCCATCAGGCTGGTTGCCAGCCAGATTCTGGGGCCGCGTGATCGCCTGTTGCTGGTACAGGTGGGCGGCGAGCAGATACTGCTTGGCATCAGCGCCGGGCGAATTACCCCGCTGCATGTACTCAAAGAGCCCGTGCCTCTGGCCGACAGCGAACCGGCGGCACCGGAGTTCGCGCAGCGGTTGATGGAGCTGCTCGGCAAGGAACACAAGGATCCCAAGCAATGAGCGCATGGCGCATCCTGCTGGCATTGCTGCTGGCCATCGCTGCCCCCTTGGCGTTCGGTGCCGACGACCCGCTGTCGATCAAGGCGATCACCCTGAGCACCAACGCCGAGGGACAGCAGGAGTACTCGGTCAGCCTGCAGATTCTGCTGATCATGACGGCGCTGAGTTTCATCCCGGCGTTCGTCATGCTGATGACCAGCTTCACCCGGATCATCATCGTATTTTCCATCCTGCGACAGGCGCTGGGCTTGCAGCAGACGCCTTCGAACCAGATCCTCATCGGTCTGGCGCTGTTCCTGACCCTGTTCATCATGGCCCCGGTGTTCGAAAGAATTAACCAGGATGCCCTGCAGCCCTACCTCAACGAGCAGCTGCCGGCGCAGCAGGCGATTGCCCGTGCCGAGGTGCCGATCAAGGAGTTCATGCTGGCGCAGACCCGCGCCTCGGACCTCGAACTGTTCGTCCGGTTGTCCAAGCGGACCGATATTGCCAGCCCCGAGCAGGCGCCGCTGACTATCCTGATACCGGCCTTCGTCACTTCCGAGCTGAAGACGGCGTTCCAGATCGGCTTCATGATTTTCATCCCGTTCCTGATCATCGATATGGTGGTCGCCAGTATCCTCATGGCGATGGGTATGATGATGCTGTCGCCGCTGATCATTTCGTTGCCGTTCAAGATCATGCTGTTCGTCCTGATCGATGGCTGGGCGCTGATCATGGGTACCCTGGCCGGCAGTTTCGGCACGTTATAGCGAGGCGCCGCACATGACTCCTGAAATCGCCGTCGATCTGTTCCGCGAAGCACTCTGGCTGACTTCACTGATCGTCGGGCTGCTGGTGTTGCCCAGTTTGCTGGTAGGCCTGGTGGTCGCCATTTTTCAGGCCGCCACACAGATCAACGAACAGACCCTGAGTTTCATCCCGCGTCTGCTGGTGATGCTGCTTACCCTGATCTGGGCGGGTCCCTGGCTGGTGCGCGAGCTGATGGAGTACACCCAGACGCTGGTGCAGAACATTCCGCTGTTGATCGGCTGATGCTCGAACTGACCAATGCGCAGATAGGCGGCTGGCTGGGCCAGTTCCTCCTGCCGCTGTTTCGAATCGCCTCCATGCTGATGGTGATGCCGGTAATCGGCACCCAGCTGGTACCTGTGCGCGTGCGCCTGTACCTGGCTCTGGCCATCTGTGTCGTGTTAGCGCCGACCCTGCCGCCGATGCCGCAGGTGGATTCGGTCAGCCTGCAGTCCATGTTGCTGGTGGGGGAGCAGGTGCTGATCGGCGTGATGTTCGGTTTCATGCTGCAGCTGTATTTCCACCTGTTCACGGTCGCCGGGCAGATCATTGCGGTGCAAATGGGGCTGGGCTTCGCCTCCATGGTCGACCCTTCCAATGGTGTTTCGGTGCCGGTGCTTGGCCAGTTCCTGCTGATGCTGGTGACTCTGCTGTTCCTGGTCATGAACGGACACCTGGTGGTGCTCGAGGTGCTGGCGGAGAGCTTCGTTACCTTGCCCGTGGGAGAGGGCCTGCTGCTCGACCATTACTGGTCGATAGCCGGCAAGCTGAGCTGGGTGATTGCCGCGGGGCTGCTCATTTCGCTGCCAGTGGTGACAGCTCTGCTCATCGTCAACCTGGCATTCGGTGTGATGACACGCGCCGCTCCGCAGCTGAACATCTTTTCCATTGGGTTCCCGCTGACGTTGGTGCTCGGCCTGTTCATCTTCTGGGCTGGTCTGGCTGACTTCTTCGCGCACTTTCAGATGTTCACGACAGATGCCCTGCAACAATTGCGCGAACTGGCGCGCTTACGCTGAGGAAACGCCATGGCGGAAAGCGAAAGCGGCGCAGACAAGAGCGAGGAACCCACTAGTAAGCGCCTTGAAGAGGCGCGTCAGAAAGGGCAAATCGCACGTTCCAAGGAGCTGGGTACCCTCGCGGTCACTTTCGGGGCCGCTGCTGCATTGCTGATTTTCGGTGCCAAGATTGGTCGGTCGATGCTGGATATCATGCAGGGCAACTTTGCGCTCCCCAGGGAGGTTTTGCTGGACGAGGGCTCCATGGCCCGCTACCTGCTGCGGACCGGCATGGAGGCACTGCTGGCGCTGCAGTCGTTTTTCATCGTCGTGCTCATCATGTCCATCCTTGGCTCGGTTGCCGTGGGTGGGTGGCTGTTCTCTGGGGAAGCGTTGCAACCCAAGTTCAGTCGCATGGACCCGTTGCAAGGCATCAAGCGGATGTTTTCTGCTCACGCCCTGGTGGAGTTGCTCAAGGCACTGGCCAAGTTCGTGATCATTCTGCTGGTGGCGCTGGCTGTGCTCAAGGCCGATCAGGACGATCTGCTGGCCATTGCCAACGAGTCGGTCGAGTCGGCGATCATGCACTCCATCCTGGTGACTGGCTGGAGTCTGTTGTGGATGTCCTGCGGCCTGATTCTCATCGCGGCTGTCGATGTGCCGTTCCAGCTCTGGGATTCCAAGCAGAAGCTGATGATGACCAAGCAGGAGGTCATAGATGAGTACAAGGACAGCGAGGGCAAGCCCGAGGTCAAGTCGAAGATCCGCCAGTTGCAGCGGCAGATGGCCGAGCGGCGCATGATGCAGCAGGTGCCCGAGGCCGATGTGGTGATCACCAACCCGACGCACTTCGCCGTGGCGCTGAAGTACGATCCGGCCAAGGGTAATGCGCCGGTGATGCTGGCCAAGGGCGGCGACTTCCTGGCGTTGAAGATTCGCGAGATCGCCCAGGAGCACAAAGTCACGCTGCTCGAGTCGCCGGCCCTGGCGCGGGCGGTGTACTACTCCACCGAGGTGGATCAGGAGATTCCTGCCGGGCTATACCTGGCCGTGGCCCAGGTGCTGGCCTACGTCTACCAGCTCAAGCAGTTCCGCGCCGGCAAGGGCAAGCGTCCCGGGCCGCTGCCGGATCTGCCAATTCCGCCGGATCTGCGCCGCGACGAGTAGCGGTCGTCATTCGTCGCCTGGCTTTGACAGCGCCCGAGCGCGGCCTAAACCTGCCAGTGTGCCGTCCCCACAGCGGCGGCACTCTAGCGGGTCGGTGGCCTTGCCGTTGCCGTGGTACTGCACCTGAACGGAGTCAGTCATAGCTACGGAGCCTTGCCCATGGCCAGAGTCGTCCTAACCCCCGCCTTGCGCGGCGAGTACGAACATCTTTTCGACAGCTGCCGGATCCGCCCCGAGCGGGGGGATGAGGTGGAAACCATCGTCAGACAGCTGCTCAGTAACCAGTCGCGCTACGAGACGGTGGCAGATGCTCTGGGGATTCCGTGGAGCTTCATCGCGGTGATCCACAACATGGAGAGCAGCCAGAGCTTCCACAAGCACCTGCATAACGGCGACCCACTGACGATGCGAACCGTGCAGGAGCCGCCGGGGCGGCCGAAGAACGGCAGTCCGCCCTTTACCTGGGAGCAGAGCGCGGCCGATGCACTGCAGCTCAAGCGCCTTGGTGCCGGTACCGACTGGAGCCTGGCGGGCACTCTGTATCAGCTGGAGCGTTACAACGGCTTCGGCTATCGCCTGTACCATCCGCATGTGCTGTCGCCCTACTTATGGGGTTTTTCCAACCACTACAGCAGCGGCAAATATGTGGCCGACGGCACCTGGTCCGACAACGCCGTGAGCAAGCAGTGCGGGGCCGCCGTGCTGTTGCGGCGGATGGCCGAGCGCGGCCTGGTCGAGTTCGCCGACCAGCCGCGTCCCGCCGCCAGCGCGGGTCCGCTGGTGGCGGTTTACTCGATGCAGAAGCCGGGTGATCCCGAGCTGGAGCGGCAGGTTGTGGCCCTGCAGCACTGGCTCAACGGTTTCCCCGGTGTCTTCGTCAAGGTCGATGGCATCCCTGGGCAGCGCACCTCCGAGGCCTACCGGCAGGTCACGGGGCACTATCTGCCGGGAGATCCGCGTCACGGACAACGCCAGGTGGCCTGAGTGAATACGGCTCCGCCCGCCCGGGTGGGGCCAAGTTGGAATGCTTCTTGCCAATACCCCTGCAAGGCGCCTTTCGCGTCAAAAGATTGAATTGGCTGGGGAAAATACGTGGCAGTGGATCGCGCTCAACTCATTGGTGACGTACGCAGCAACCTGTCCGGGTTGCGCCACGGCAATCTGGGCATTCCGCTGCTGCTGCTGGTCATGCTCGCCATGGTCATGCTGCCGATCCCGCCGTTTCTGCTCGACGTCCTGTTCACCTTCAGCATCGCGCTGTCCATCGTCGTGCTGCTGGTGGCGATTTATGCCCTGCGCCCGCTGGATTTTGCCGTTTTCCCCACCGTCCTGCTGGCCGCGACCCTATTGCGCCTGGCACTGAACGTTGCCTCCACGCGGGTGGTCTTGCTGCATGGTCAGGAAGGTCATGACGCGGCGGGTAAAGTGATCCAGGCCTTCGGTGAGGTGGTGATTGGCGGCAACTACGTGGTCGGTGCCGTGGTGTTTGCCATCCTCATGATCATCAACTTCGTGGTGGTCACTAAAGGCGCCGGGCGCATTTCTGAAGTGAGTGCACGCTTCACCCTCGACGCCATGCCCGGCAAGCAGATGGCGATCGACGCGGATCTCAATGCCGGCCTGATTGATCAGGCTGAGGCGAAGAAGCGGCGTGCCGAAGTTTCCCAGGAGGCCGACTTCTATGGCTCCATGGACGGTGCCTCGAAGTTTGTGCGCGGCGATGCCATCGCCGGTCTTCTGATTCTCTTCATCAACCTGATCGGTGGCATGGCTATCGGTATCTTGCAGCATGACCTGGCGTTCGCCGAAGCGGGCCGTATCTACACCTTGCTGACCATCGGTGATGGACTGGTGGCGCAGATTCCTTCGCTGCTGCTGTCGACGGCTGCGGCCATCATGGTGACCCGCGTCTCTTCTTCGGAAGACATGGGGCAGCAGGTCAGCCGGCAGATGTTTGCCTCGCCTAAGGCGTTGGCTGTGTCGGCAGCGATCATGATCGCCATGGGCCTGGTGCCTGGGATGCCGCATTTCTCGTTCATCAGCCTCGGTCTGGTGGCTGCCGGTGCCGCCTACTGGATTGCCAACAAGCAGCGCAAGGTCAAGGAAGAGGAGGTCAAGGAGGTCAAGCGCCAGCAGGAGCTGCTGCCGGCGCAGAAGGCCCAGGAGGTCAAGGAGCTGGGCTGGGACGACGTGACCCCGGTGGACATGGTCGGCCTGGAGGTCGGCTACCGCCTGATCCCGCTGGTGGATCGCAACCAGGGTGGTCAGTTGCTCGCGCGGATCAAGGGCGTACGCAAGAAGCTGTCCCAGGAGATGGGCTTTCTGATGCCGTCAGTGCATATCCGCGACAACCTCGACCTGCTGCCCAATGCCTATCGCCTGACCCTGATGGGCGTCAGCGTGGCGGAGGCGGAGGTCTACCCGGAGCGTGAGCTGGCAATCAACCCCGGCCAGGTATTCGGCACACTCAACGGCATTGCCGCCAAGGATCCGGCGTTCGGCCTGGAGGCGGTGTGGATCGACCCGACCCAGCGCGACCAGGCGCAATCGCTGGGCTACACCGTGGTGGATGCCAGTACCGTGGTTGCCACCCACCTCAACCAGGTGTTGCACAAGCACGCCCATGAGCTGCTCGGTCATGAGGAGGTGCAGCAGCTGCTGCAACTGTTGGCCAAGAGCTCGCCGAAGCTGGCCGAAGAGCTGGTGCCGGGCATGGTTTCCCTGTCGACCCTGCTCAAGGTGCTGCAGACGCTGCTGGCCGAACAGGTGCCGGTGCGTGATATCCGCAGCATCGCCGAGGCGATCTCCAACGTCGCGAGCAAGAGTCAAGATCCCGCCGCGATGGTCGCTGCAGTCCGCGTCGCGCTCTCCCGTGCAATCGTGCAAAGCATTGTGGGACTAGAGCCGGAGCTGCCTGTGATTACCCTGGAACCCAGGTTGGAACAGTTATTGCTGAATAGCCTGCAGAAGGCCGGTCAGGGCTCCGAGGATGGCATCCTCCTCGAACCCGGCATGGCCGAGAAGCTGCAACGCTCCCTGGTGGAAGCGGCGCAGCGCCAGGAAATGCTCGGTAAGCCGGTGATCCTGCTGGTAGCCGGTCCGGTCCGGGCGATGCTGTCGCGATTCGCACGGCTCGCCGTGCCCAGCATGCATGTCCTGGCTTATCAGGAAATACCGGATAACAAGCAGGTCACGATCGTCGCCACGGTCGGCCAGAACTGAGGGTTCTAAGCCATGCAAGTCAAACGCTTCTTCGCCGCCGATATGCGTACCGCCATGAAGCTGGTGCGCGATGAACTGGGCGCCGATGCTGCCATTATCGGCAATCGCCGCGTGGCCGGCGGCGTGGAGCTGACCGCGGCGCTGGATTACCAGCCGGCTACCCCGGCGCGTACGCCCAACCCGGCCCTGGAGGCCGAGCTGCGCAAGACCCAGGCGAAGATCGCCAACGCTCAGGCGGAGCTGACCATTCGCGCGGTGGCTGACGAGCGCAAGGACCGCCAGCTGTTCGCCAACGAGTCGCTGATCGCGCCTGAACTGCCGGTCACTGCGGTCAAGGTGCAACGCCCGGTTGCCGCCGCCCAGTCGCAGCCGGCTCGTGCTGCGGCGGCGCCGGTCGATCAGCATGCCCTCGATGCCATGCGCTTCGAGCTGCACGGCTTGCGCGAGCTGATCGAAGTGCAGTTGGGTTCCATCGCCTGGGGCCAGTTGCAGAACCGCAAGCCACAGCAGGCCAACCTGTGGCGCCGCCTGCAGCGTATGGGCCTGCCTGCCGACCTGTCCAAGGCTTTGCTGGAGCGCGTGGCCAAGGTCGCTGAGCCGAAGCAGGCCTGGCGCATGCTGCTGGCTCACCTGGCCCATGCGATCAGGACCCCGGCGGTGGAGCCGCTGGAGGAGGGCGGGGTAATCGCGCTGGTCGGGCCGGCCGGCATGGGCAAGACCACCACGCTGGCCAAGATGGCGGCACGCTACGTGTTGAAATATGGCGCGCAGAGCATTGCCCTAGTCAGCATGGACTGCTTCCGCATTGGCGCCCAGGAGCAGATCAAGACCCTCGGTCGTATCCTCAACGTACCGGTGACTCAGGTTGAACCTGGGCAGTCGCTGGTTCAGGCGCTGGCGCCGCTGGCGCGCAAGAAAGTGATTCTGATCGACACCGCCGGCCTGCCGGGCAACGATCCGGCGCTGCGCCAGCAGCTGGACAGTCTGGCGGTGCGCGGCCTTAAGGCCAAGAACTATCTGGTTTTGGCAGCCACCAGCCAGGCTCAGGTGCTCAAGGCCGCTTACCACAGCTACAAGCACTGCGGCCTGGCCGGGTGCATCCTGAGCAAGGTTGACGAGGCGGCCAACCTTGGCGAGGTGCTGGGACTGGCTATCAGCCAGCATCTACCGGTAGCCTATCTGGCAGATGGGCCGAAGATTCCGGACGATTTGCAGGTGCCGCGCAGTCATCAGTTGGTGAGCCGTGCCGTGAGCCTGCAGACTGCTGAAGATCCGAGCGAAGAAGCCATGGCCGATATGTTCGCGGGCTTTTATCATCCGCGCCGTGCGGGGTAGGGCAGGCGACGGCGGACAAGGCGTTCTAGTGTGTAGGAAGGGGTCGGTGAAGTTGTCCGACCAGCCCAGACCAGGCAAGACAAGGTAAAGAGAAGAACATGGGTAGTATGCATCCCGTACAGGTGATCGCGGTGACTGGCGGCAAGGGCGGCGTCGGCAAGACCAATGTGTCGGTGAATCTGTCGCTGGCACTGGCCGACCTCGGTCGCCGGGTCATGCTGATGGACGCCGACCTCGGTCTTGCCAATGTCGACGTTCTGCTCGGACTGACCCCCAAGCGGACCCTGGCCGATGTGATTAACGGCGAGTGTGACCTCAAGGACGTACTGCTGCAGGGGCCCGGCGGCATCCGTATCGTGCCGGCGGCCTCGGGTACGCAGAGCATGGTGCAGCTGTCTCCGGTGCAGCATGCCGGGCTGATTCAGGCCTTCAGCGATATCAGTGACAACCTCGACGTGCTGGTGATCGATACGGCTGCCGGCATCGGTGATGGCGTGGTCAGCTTCGTGCGCGCCGCTCAGGAGGTGCTGGTGGTGGTCTGCGACGAGCCGACCTCGATCACCGACGCCTATGCACTGATCAAACTGCTCAATCGTGACTACGGCATGAGCCGTTTCCGCGTTCTGGCCAACATGGCCCACAGTCCGCAGGAAGGACGCAATCTGTTTGCTAAGCTGACCAAGGTAACCGATCGTTTTCTCGACGTGGCCTTGCAGTACGTCGGCGCCGTTCCCTACGACGAATCCGTCCGCAAGGCCGTGCAGAAACAGCGCGCGGTGTATGAAGCCTTCCCGCGCTCGAAGTGCGCACTGGCGTTCAAGGCGATTGCTCAGAAAGTTGACACGTGGCCACTCCCGGCCAATCCGCGTGGCCACTTGGAGTTTTTCGTCGAGCGTCTGGTGCAGCAGCCGATCGCGGGGACGGCGGTATGACAGCAGCCAGTGGACTTCGCATGTACAACAAGGCGCAGGCGCAGGACTCGCAGCACCAGTTGATCGAGCGCTACGCGCCTCTGGTCAAGCGCATCGCCTATCACCTGTTGGCACGCCTGCCGGCCAGCGTCCAGGTCGACGACCTGATGCAGGCAGGCATGATCGGTCTGCTGGAGGCGTCAAAAAAGTATGATGGCAGCAAGGGCGCGAGCTTTGAGACCTATGCCGGCATTCGCATCCGCGGTGCCATGCTCGACGAGGTACGCAAGGGGGATTGGGCGCCACGTTCGGTGCATCGCAATACCCGTATGGTCAGCGATGCCATTCGCGTGATCGAGGCTCGAACTGGAAGAGACGCTAAAGATCAAGAGGTTGCGGCCGAACTCCAATTGAGTCTCGAAGATTACTACGGCATTCTTGGCGATACTCTGGGCAGCCGCCTGTTCAGCTTCGATGATCTGGTTCAGGACGGCGAGCATGGCGGGCTGAGTGAGGATGTCGGCAGTAGTCACAGTGGGCCCTTGAGTGGCCTCGAGGACGAGCGATTCCAGGCGGCATTGGCCGACGCCATCGCCCATCTTCCAGAGCGTGAGCGATTGGTGTTGTCGCTTTACTACGACGAAGAACTGAATTTGAAGGAAATCGGCGAAGTCTTGGGGGTCAGCGAGTCCCGGGTCAGCCAGTTGCACAGCCAGTGTGCCGCGCGTTTGCGGGCCAGGCTGGGCGATTGGCGGGTCAGCTGAGCCAGCCGGTTCCATGATTTGCGACACTGTCGGAACACTGGCGGTGTTTAGACTGTACGGAGGTCGACTTGGACAAGAACATGAAAATCCTCATCGTTGACGATTTCTCGACGATGCGACGGATCATCAAGAACCTCCTGCGTGATCTGGGGTTCACCAATACTGCGGAAGCAGACGATGGCAATACGGCATTGCCGATGCTGCAAAGCGGCAGTTTCGATTTTCTGGTGACCGACTGGAACATGCCCGGTATGACCGGCATTGACCTGCTGCGTGCAGTGCGTGCTGACGAACGCCTGAAGACTCTGCCGGTGCTGATGGTCACTGCGGAAGCCAAGCGTGAACAGATCATCGAGGCGGCCCAGGCCGGCGTGAACGGCTATGTGGTCAAGCCGTTCACCGCCCAGGTGCTTAAGGAGAAGATCGAGAAGATCTTCGAACGGGTTAACGGCTGATGTCCGCCGCGAGGGCGCTATGGCACACGATGATTCACATCTGGGCGAACTCGAATCGACCCTGAAGCAACACGCCACCCAGCTCGTCGAAAGTCTCGAGAAGGGACGTTTCGGCGATGCGGTAGGTCTCATTCATGAGCTCAACAAAGCCCGTGATCATGGCCTTTACCAGGAGATCGGCAAACTCACGCGAGAGCTGCACAACGCGATCGTCAATTTTCAGATCGATCCGCACAATCCGCATGCCCAGGAAATCTCGCAGATTACCGATGCTACCGAGCGACTTTCCTATGTTGTGCAGATGACCGAGAAGGCCGCCAACCGCACCATGGACCTGGTCGAGCAGAGCGCTCCGCTGGTCAACGATCTGGGTGATGAAGCGAAGAGCCTGTCTGCCGAGTGGAGCAAGTTCATGCGTCGCGAGATGGGGGCCGATGCTTTCCGTGACCTCGCCAAGCGGATCGAGCTGTTCCTGGCGCGCAGCGAACGTGACAGTCAGAAACTCTCCGGGCAGTTGAACGACATCCTGCTGGCGCAGGACTTCCAGGATCTCACCGGGCAGGTGATCAAGCGCGTGACCCAGCTGGTCACCGAAGTGGAGCGCGATCTGCTCAAGCTGATGCTGATGGCCAGCCATGTTGATCGTTTCGCCGGCATCGAGCACAACATGGATGAGTTGCGCGCAGAGCAACAAAAACAAAAAGAGCCTTCCAGGGGTGAAGGTCCGCAGATACATGCCGATAAGCGTGAAGACGTCGCGTCCAGTCAGGACGATGTCGACGATCTGCTGTCCAGCCTTGGATTTTAGGGCTCTAACAGAGCCTTTGGAGCGCACCGATGAGCTTCGACGCCGATGAAGAAATCCTCCAGGACTTCCTGGTAGAGGCCGGCGAAATTCTTGAGTTGCTGTCCGAACAACTGGTCGAGCTGGAAAGCCGACCCGATGACATGGACCTGCTCAATGCCATTTTCCGCGGCTTCCACACCGTCAAGGGCGGTGCGGGCTTCCTCCAGCTCAACGAGTTGGTGGAGTGCTGCCACATCGCGGAAAACGTGTTCGACATCTTGCGCAAGGGCGAGCGCCGCGTTACCGCCGAGTTGATGGACGTGGTCCTGCAGGCGTTGGACTCGGTCAACGAGATGTTCAGCCAGGTGCGCGAACGCACCGAGCCGACTCCTGCGTCCCCCGAACTGCTGGCGGCGCTTTCGCGTCTGGCCGAGCCGGAGAGCGCCGAGGAGCTGGCCGCCGAAGCTGAGCCTGAGCCCGAGCCTGTCGCTGAGGCACCAGCGGGCGATGACGACATCACCGACAACGAATTCGAACAGCTGCTGGATGCCATCGACGAGCAGCCTGTGGCCGAAGTGCCGGCAGCAAGTGGCGGCGATGAGATCACCGACGACGAATTCGAGGCGCTGCTTGATCAGCTGCACGGCAAGGGCAAATTCGCTGGTCCTGCCGAGGAGGTCGTAGCTCCCGCCGTCCAGCCAGCCCCCGCAGCCCCGGCCGCGGGCGCCGGTGACGAGATCACTGACGACGAATTCGAAGCGCTGCTCGATCAACTGCACGGCAAGGGCAAGTTTACCGGCCCCGCCGAAGAGGCTGCTCCGGTCGTCAAGCCTGCTGCTCCGACTCCGGTCCAGGCGACTGGCGGTGATGACATCACCGACGACGAGTTCGAAGCCTTGCTCGATCAGTTGCATGGCAAGGGCAAGTTCACCGGCCCGGCCGAAGAGACCGTCGCCCCTGTTGCCGCCAAGCCTGCGGCTGCCGCGCCAGCACCGAAGGCTCCGCCGAAGAAGGCCGAGCCGGCCAAGCCGGCGGCAAAGCCGGTTGCCAAGCCCGAGCCGGCCAAGCCTGCGGTGGCTGCCCCGGCGCCTGCGGCTGGTGGGCCTGTAGCTGCCAGCGAAGCAGAAACCACCGTGCGGGTCGACACCGCCCGCCTGGACGAGATCATGAACATGGTCGGCGAGCTGGTGCTGGTGCGTAACCGTCTGGTACGCCTCGGTCTGAACAGTGGCGACGAAGCCATGGCCAAGGCGGTTTCCAACCTCGATGTGGTGACGGCGGACCTGCAGACTTCGGTCATGAAGACCCGTATGCAGCCGATCAAGAAAGTCTTTGGCCGCTTCCCGCGACTGGTTCGCGACCTGGCGCGTCAGTTGAAGAAAGAGATCAACCTGGAGCTGGTCGGGGAGGAAACCGACCTCGACAAGAACCTGGTCGAGGCTCTGGCCGATCCGCTGGTGCACCTGGTGCGCAACGCGGTCGACCATGGCATCGAGATGCCCGAAGAGCGCGAAGCTGCGGGTAAGTCGCGGTCTGGCCGTGTAGTGCTCTCCGCCGAGCAGGAGGGCGACCATATCCTGCTGTCGATCTCCGATGACGGCAAGGGCATGGACTCCGAGATTCTTCGCGCCAAGGCCGTCGAGAAAGGCCTGATGGACAAGGATGCGGCGGATCGCCTGAGCGAGACCGAGTGTTTCAACCTGATCTTTGCCCCGGGCTTCTCGACCAAGACCGAGATTTCCGACGTATCCGGCCGCGGTGTAGGCATGGATGTGGTGAAGACCAAGATCTCCCAGCTCAACGGCATCATCGACGTGCACTCGGCAAAGGGCCAGGGCTCGAAGATCATCATCAAGGTGCCGCTGACCCTGGCGATCATGCCGACGCTGATGGTAATGCTCGGTAATCAGGCTTTTGCGTTCCCGCTGGTCAACGTCAACGAGATCTTCCATCTCGATCTGTCACGTACCAACGTGGTGGACGGTCAGGAAGTGGTCATCGTGCGCGACAAGGCGTTGCCGCTGTTCTACCTCAAGCGTTGGCTGGTCACTGGTGCCAGCTTCGATGAGCAGCAGCGCGAGGGGCATGTGGTGATTCTCACCGTTGGTAGCCAACGCATCGGCTTCGTGGTCGATCAACTGGTGGGCCAGGAGGAAGTGGTGATCAAGCCTTTGGGCAAGATGCTGCAGGGCACCCCAGGCATGTCTGGCGCTACCATTACCGGTGACGGGCGCATTGCCCTTATCCTCGACGTGCCGAGCATGCTCAAGCGCTACGCGCGTCGCATCTGATCGTTCGCGGCCGGTCAGACCGGTCGCTCTGGAGTGTTTATGGCAGTCAAGGTCCTGGTGGTGGATGATTCCGGCTTTTTCCGCCGCCGGGTCTCGGAGATTCTCTCCGCCGACCCCAATATCCAGGTTGTGGGTACCGCTACCAATGGCCGTGAGGCGATCGATCAGGCTCAGGCACTGAAGCCTGATGTGATCACGATGGACTACGAGATGCCGATGATGGACGGCATCACTGCCGTCAGGAACATCATGCAGTCCTGCCCGACACCGGTGCTGATGTTCTCTTCCCTTACCCACGAGGGTGCCCGGGTTACCCTGGATGCGCTGGATGCGGGGGCGGTGGATTACCTGCCGAAGAACTTCGAGGACATCTCGCGCAATCCGGAGAAGGTCAAGGCGCTGTTGTGCGAGAAGGTTCATAGCATCGCCCGCAGTAACCGCCGTTTCAGTACCTTCAGCCCTCCAAGCGCCCCGGCAGCTGCCACTCCGACTGCCCGCAGCGCAGCACCTGCTCCGGCAGGCCGTCCGAGCCCGGCTTCGCCTGCGGCGACATCCAGCGCGGCTGCGCCCAAGCGCAAGTCATACAAGCTGGTGGCGATCGGTACTTCCACGGGTGGCCCTGTGGCCCTGCAGCGGGTGTTGACTCAGCTGCCGGCCAGCTTTCCGGCGCCGATCGTCTTGATCCAGCACATGCCGGCGGCCTTCACCAAGGCATTTGCCGAGCGCCTGGACAAACTCTGTCGGATCACCGTCAAGGAGGCCGAGGACGGTGATCTGCTGCGTCCCGGCCTGGCGTTGTTGGCCCCGGGGGGCAAGCAGATGATGGTCGACGCGCGGGGTGTGGTGAAAATTCTGCCTGGCGACGAGCGCCTCAACTACAAACCCTGTGTCGACATCACCTTCGGCTCGGCCGCCAAGTCGTTCAGCGACAAGGTTCTGGCCGTAGTGCTCACCGGCATGGGCGCCGATGGGCGCGAAGGCGCGCGTCTGCTAAAGCAGAGCGGTAGCCAGGTGTGGGCTCAGGATGAAGCCAGCTGTGTGATCTACGGCATGCCCATGGCGGTGGTAAAGGCCAACCTGGCTGATGCAGTTTACAGTCTCGACGATATCGGCCGGCATCTGGCCGAGGCCTGTATCTGATGGATGTACTGAGCCTTATCGGCGTCATCCTGGCGTTTGTCGCCATTATCGGCGGCAACTACCTGGAGGGCGGCCACGCCGGTGCGCTGGTTAATGGTCCGGCAGCGCTGATCGTGATTGGCGGGACCCTGGGTGCGGCTTTTATCCAGGCACCGATGAATGTATTCAAGCGAGCCCTGGCAATCCTCAGTTGGATCGTATTTCCACCTCGAATTGATCTTGTCGGCGGGATCAACAGTGTGGTCAGTTGGAGTATGACTGCCCGTAAGGAAGGTCTGCTGGGGCTGGAGTCCGTGGCGGATGCCGAGCCTGACCCTTATGCCCGCAAGGGCTTGCAGCTGCTGGTCGATGGTGCTGAACCGGAAGCCATTCGCAGCATCCTCGAGGTTGACCTCTACACTCAGGAGGCTCGCGACATTCAGGCTGCCAAGGTCTTCGAGAGCATGGGCGGCTATGCGCCGACCATCGGCATCATCGGCGCGGTGATGGGCCTGATCCATGTGATGGGCAACTTGGCCGACCCCAGCAAGCTGGGTAGCGGTATTGCGGTCGCATTCGTTGCGACCATCTATGGCGTCGCCCTTGCCAATCTGCTCTTGCTGCCGATCGGTAACAAGATCAAGGCCATCGCCATGCGCCAGTCGCGTTATCGCGAGATGCTACTGGAAGGTATTCTGTCGATTGCCGAAGGTGAGAATCCACGCTCCATCGAGCTGAAGCTGCAGGGCTTCATGGATTGACCCATGGCCCGCCGGCGCAATCACGAAGAGCATGAGAACCACGAACGCTGGCTGGTGTCCTACGCGGACTTCATCACTCTGCTGTTCGCCTTTTTCGTGGTGATGTACTCGATCTCCTCGATCAACGAGGGCAAGTACAAGGTCCTGTCCGAAAGTCTGGTGGGCGTATTCAGCGAGCCGGAAAGGGCGATCAAGCCCATTCCGATCGGTGATGAGAAACCGCGAACCACCGAACCTGACCGTTCGATGATCGAGGACAACCCCAACAGCAGTACCTCCAGCGATGAGCAGAACGACCCGCTTGAGCAGATCGCCAGCAGCATGCGCGATGCCTTCGGTGACCTGATTGCCTCCGAACAGTTGACCGTGCGCGGTAACGAGTTGTGGGTTGAAATCGAGTTGAACTCCAGCCTGCTGTTTCCCAGTGGCGATGCGGTGCCTAACGAAATGGCCTTCACCCTGATCGAGAAGGTGGCGAAGATCCTCGCGCCTTACGAGAATCCGGTGCATGTCGAGGGTTTCACCGACAATTTGCCGATCAGTACCGCGCAGTACCCGAGCAACTGGGAGCTTTCGTCGGCGCGGGCCGCCAGCATCGTGCGCATGTTGGCCATGGATGGCGTGAACCCAGGGCGAATGGCGGCTGTTGGCTATGGCGAATTTCAGCCGGTGGCGGACAACGCCACTGCGGAAGGGCGCGCACGCAATCGCCGGGTAGTGCTGGTGGTGTCGCGTAATCTCGATGTGCGCCGTAGCATCAGTGGTGTTGGCAGTAGCAACGCCAAGGCCGACCCTGCGCTCCAGCGTGCTGGCACGCAACCTGCACCGGCACAGCCAGTGGCGGTGCCAACAGCTGGTTCCGCCAATATTCCGACGCCCGCACCCTGAGGCGTCACCCAGTTCTCGGCAGGGGCGGCCAGGCCGGGAGGACCAAGAAAATGAAAGTCTGGGCAGTAGCCAATCAAAAAGGTGGGGTCGGCAAGACCACCACATCCATTGCTCTGGCAGGTCTGTTGGCCGATGCTGGAAAGCGCGTGGTGGTGGTCGATCTCGATCCGCACGGATCGATGACCAGCTATTTTGGCCATGATCCGGACACCCTGGAGCACAGCAATTTTGATTTGTTCCTGCATCAGGGCAACGTGCCGCAGGGGCTGCCGGCCAGTCTGCTGATGCCTACCAGTCACGAGAACATCTCCTTGCTGCCTTCCAGCACTGCGCTGGCTACTCTAGAGCGCCAGTCGCCGGGGCAGAATGGGCTGGGGCTGGTGATCGCCAAAAGTCTGGCGCAGCTCTGGGAAAGATTCGATCACGCCATTATCGACAGTCCGCCTTTGCTGGGTGTGTTGATGGTCAATGCGCTGGCTGCCAGTCAGCAGCTGGTGATTCCTGTCCAGACTGAGTTCCTGGCGGTGAAGGGGCTGGAGCGCATGGTCAGCACCCTTAACATGGTCAATCGCTCGCGCAAGCAACCTTTGCCCTACACCATCGTGCCGACCCTGTTCGATCGCCGCACCCAGGCTTCGCTGAATACCTTGCGGGTATTGCGCAACGCCTACCCCGACCACCTCTGGCAGGCGTATGTGCCGGTAGATACACGTTTGCGTGACGCCAGCCGGGCAGGGCTGACGCCTTCGCAATTCGATGGCAACAGCCGCGGGGTGATCGCCTACCGCGCGCTGCTCAAGCACCTGCTGGCGGCCCAGCCTGCCACCCAGGTGGCCTGAGAGTTCGGACTATGCTGAGTAGGCAGGCTCAAGTCCCGCACGGGGCCTGCCGATAGGCTGTACAGACTTCTTTCGTGGATTACCTTATGAGTCGCACCGCAACCACCGTCACGCGCCCCCAGCAGGCCCTGCAGTCCTATCTGGACGCGCTGCTACAGGAGGCCGCTGTCGAGCTGGAGGGTAGTGTTGCACTCGACGAGTTCGAGGCCGCAGTCCTCGAAGAGCAGGTGCGTGATGCTCGGCGGGTGGAAGCCAAACCAGTGCTCGCCAGGCCGCTGGCGCTGGCCGAGGCCAAGCCGCAGGTGCTGCCAACCATTGATCTGCGTCTGCCGGAAGTACCGCCCCAGCCCGAAGTCGTCGTGCCTGAGCCGATCGTGGTCGCCACGCCGGAGGTTGTGGTAGCGGTCGAGCCGGCGCCTAAACCGGCTGCGGTGAGTCTGGATGGGCGCCCGAGCTGGGCCGATGAGCCTTTCGAGTGTTTGCTCTTCGATGTCGCGGGTCTCACCCTGGCGGTGCCGCTGGTGTGCCTGGGCACCATTTACCCGCTGGCCGACGCGGAGCTCACGCCGCTGTTCGGCCAGCCTGACTGGTTCCTTGGCATACTGCCGAGCCAGGCGGGCAACCTGAAAGTCCTGGATACCGCGCGCTGGGTGATGCCCGAACGCTATCGCGATGATTTCCGCGAGGGGCTGCAGTATGTAATCTCCGTGCAGGGCTACGAGTGGGGGCTGGCCGTGCATCAGGTCAGCCGCTCAATCCGCCTGGAGCCGAGCGAGATCAAATGGCGTAGCCAGCGCTCGCAGCGCCCCTGGCTGGCCGGTACGGTGATCGAACACATGTGTGCGTTGCTCGACGTCTCGGCCCTGGCCGAGCTGATTGCCAGCGGCGCTACGCGCAACGGAGCCGTCCGCCCGCATTGATGCGGCGGAGGTTCTATAGTTAACGACAAGCGGGCATACCCGCCAACGCCGCCGAGGGCGGCACTAGACCGAGGCTAGGGACATGAAGAAAACGTCAGCGCAAGGTTCCGAAGATCCTATCCTGCAGTGGGTGACCTTCCGCCTGGATAACGAGACCTACGGCATCAACGTGATGCAGGTGCAGGAAGTCCTGCGCTACACCGAGATCGCCCCGGTTCCGGGGGCGCCGGCCTATGTGCTGGGCATCATCAACCTTCGCGGTAACGTGGTCACCGTGATCGACACCCGTCAGCGCTTCGGCCTGTCCTCGGCGCCGGTCACCGACAATACCCGCATCGTCATCATCGAGGCGGACAAGCAGGTGGTTGGCATCCTGGTCGACAGCGTTGCCGAAGTGGTCTATCTGCGTCAGTCCGAGGTGGAAACCGCGCCGAACGTAGGCAACGAGGAGTCGGCCAAGTTCATCCAGGGTGTGTGCAACAAGAACGGCGAGCTGCTCATCCTGGTCGAGCTGGACAAGATGATGAGCGAGGAAGAGTGGTCCGAGCTGGAGAGCATCTGACCCATGCTGGAGATCGCGGTGGCCGTGCTCGGCCTGTTCTGCGTGCTGCTTGGCGGCTTCACCTACCAGTTGGCGCTGAAGCTGCGCCAGCAGGCCGAGCTGCAGAAGGAGCGCGATGCTTTCCGCGATCAGCGCCTGAAAGAACTGGGCAAGCGTCTGGATGCCTATCTTACTGGCAGCATCCGCATGGGCGAAGAGTTGCACGAGCTGCGTCGGGTGGTGGCGCCGCTGCCCGACAAGCTCAATCAGATGGAGCAGCGTGATCCTTCCAGCCTGTCTTTCACCCAGGCCGCACGCCTGGTGGGGATGGGGGCCAGCGTGGATGACCTGACACACTCCTGCGGCCTGACCCAGGCCGAGGCCGAACTGGTCAGTCGTCTGCACAAGGCGCCCAAACAGCGTTCCTGAGCCCTTACTCCTTTCGGTTCTCAGTTCTCGACCGTGCGACGCTAAGCGTTCCAAGCGCGTGGCCTCACTGTGCCTAACCTGAGTACAGGGGGATGGCTTCTTGAGGAGGTCCGCCATGCGTCTTGCGTTGATGTTGCTGCTGTGCCTGGGCGTGCCGAGCGTCGGCGCCAGCGAGGCGCCTCTATCGGTCAAGGGTGCCACGACGATTAATGCCGTGCAGGCACGTCAGCTCTACGAGTTCGGTGTTCTCTTCATCGATGTGCGGCCGGCCCGCGAGTGGGGCTGGGGACATGTGCATGGGGCGTTGCACCTGGCGCTGGACCAGCGCTTCGATGAGCTGGCCAATCCCGATTGGCCGCGTGCCATGCCGATGGTCCTGTATTGCGACAGCGAGGTTTGCCCGCACAGCGCGGAGGCTGCACGCCGCGCCGTGGACTGGGGCTTCCAGCAGGTCTATTACTTCCGCTCCGGTTACTTCGCCTGGCAGTTGCTTGACTTCCCGCAGGGCAAGGGCAGTGAAGGCGAGATGTTCGCCTTCAACCTCGGGGCGCCGGCGGCCGCGGCTGGGGTGGCGCAGGACTGACGTCGCGCTCCGTTGGCTCTTCGACGAAACCCTCCGGGCGTTTGCCCTTGAGGTACCAGGCGAAGGCGATGATCTCCGCAATGGTGCGGTACAGCGGCTCCGGAATCGCGTCACCCAGCTCCAGGCGCGCCAGCAGGCGTACCAGCTCGGCATTCTCGTAGATCGGCACCTCGTATTCGCGGGCGATGGCCAGGATGGCCTCGGCCAGTTCGTCGTCGCCCTTGGCGGTCAGGCTGGGGGTGCTGGCGCCGTCGTAGGAGAGGGCGATGGCCTGGCGGGGTGCCTTTTTGTCGTGCTTCATGCGGTCTCGTCCACCCAGCGCTGTTCCAGATGGGTTTTCGGCCCCTGCGGTGGCATGCCTTGGCGGCAACTCAGCTCGCCGACCTCCAGGCCGGCGCCGAGCAGGCGCTGGCGCAGGTTGTCCAGCTCCTGGTCGATCAGCAGCGCAGTTTCGGCACGCTCGGCCCACAACTGGCTGGACAGGCTGCCGCGCAGCAGCTGCGCCTGTACTTGCAGCGGTCCCAGTGGGGCGAGGTCGAACGCCAGGTCGATGCGCCACAAAACCTCCTTCTGCTCCTTGCGCTTCTCCGCGCCGGACTCCTCACGTTGCAGCTTGACCTGTAGGGGGACGACGTCGTGCTGATTGCGCATTGGCAGCTCCAGCTGCCAGGTCGTCAGCAGGTTGCCCTCCGGGGTCAGCTGGCTTTGCGCCAGGCTGGACAACTGGTGTGTCTGCAGGCGCGACACCGCGGCTGCAGCCAGCTTGAGCAGCGTCTCCAGATCGGCTTCCTCGTCCATCGACTGCAGGAGGCGCGAGGGCAGGGGGAAGCTCATGGCTTGCTGGCGCAGGCTGGCCTGGCCGAGCGCGCCGAGTGCATTGCGGACGAAGGCGGGCAGCGCCTGTGCCAAGGCGTTACCGGCACTGGTCGCTGGCAGCGCGGCTGCACCGGGTAGGCTGGGCAGAAGCTGGGCGACCAGGCGCAGCAGGTTGGCCTTGAGGTCCTGTGGCAGTTGCTGGGTTTGCCCGCTCAGCAGCTTGGCTTCGAGAAACACGCCGCTCTGCTCCATGGCTTTGGCCAATCCGTCGGCGCTGCCCAGTTGCTTGCCGTCCGGCAGCAGACCGAGCAGCTTGTCGATGCTGTTGCGCAGCTCGGCTGGCAGGCCGTCCTGCCGGGCCATGCCCTGCAGGCCCTTGAACAGGCCTTCCAGTGAGCCCTGGCGGCCCTGCTGAGCGGCCAGCTGTTGGCCCAGTACCAACTGATCCAGACGGCCGCTCAAGGGAAGGAATCCGAGGTTCTGGCTACCTTGTACCTGGGCGGTGAGCAGGCTGCCCAGTGGCAGGGGCAGGGGGGTCTCGATGCTCAGCTTGCTGCCGGCCAGTGGCGTGTTGAGCAGGCTGACCACCACCCGATAGATCGCTTGCTGAGCCTTGAGCTGGGCGATCAGCTCGCGGGATTCGACTTTGCCCTGCAGCAAGGTGCCGACCGGTAACTGCTCCAGGTCCAGGCTGGTCAGCAGGCGTGTATCGCCGCCCTGCATGGCCAGCGCCAGGCGCGTCTCGGAGAGTGCCGTGACTGCCAGTGCCGTGCCCTGGGCCAGCGGTCGCGGGCTGCTGGCTTCCAGAGTCGCCTGCTTGCCACTGTCCAGCGTCAGCTTGAGCAGCAGCTGGAAGCTTTGTGCGGTTTCCTTCGCCGCCACCACCTCGGCCTTGGCGGTTTCTCCGGCGGCGAGCAGGCCGTCCAGCGGCTGCAGCAGCTTTACCGCCAGATCCGCGGCGCTGACCGGGGCGGGGCGACCGGCCGGCGGCGTCACGGGAAGTGGGCGAGGACTGCTGATTTCTGCCATGGCCGGGTCACACCCTGTCAAAAAGCCAGCTTCGGGGGGCGAAGTCCGGCATGTATAATCCCGCCCCGTTCGGGCTGGCTGTACGGTCAACTTGCCCCAGTATAGCGGCCAGCCCCCCTCCGACTTGAACCCCTCCGGGATGCCATACAGTGACCAATCCGCGACTCCAAGCCGTTGCCCTCGCCTGTGAGCGGGATTGGCGCCTGTTGTTCGAGGGGCTGGAGCTGGACCTGGGCGGCGGTACCCTGTTGCAGGTGGCCGGTCCTAATGGCAGTGGCAAGACCAGCCTGCTGCGCCTGCTGGCGGGGCTGATGCAGCCTACGGCCGGAGAGGTCCTGCTCAATGACAGGCCGCTGGCGAAGCTGGGTGGCGAGTTGGGCAGTCGCTTGCTGTGGATCGGCCACGCTGCCGGCATCAAAGGGCTGCTCACTGCCGAGGAAAATCTTGCCTGGCTCTGTGCGCTGCACCGCCCGGCCAGCCGTGAGGCGATCTGGCAGGCTCTTGCGGCGGTCGGCCTGCGCGGTTTCGAGGATGTGCCCTGTCATACCCTGTCGGCCGGCCAGCAGCGCCGCGTCGCGCTCGCCAGGCTGTACCTGGATGCACCGCCGCTGTGGATCCTCGATGAGCCTTTCACCGCACTGGACAAGCAGGGGGTGGCGCAGTTGGAAGCGCACCTGGCCGAGCACTGCGAGCGTGGCGGACTGGTCGTGCTCACCACTCACCATACGCTGCAGCAGGTTCCATCCGGCTATCGCGTTCTCGATCTGGGGCAGCGCCGCGCATGAACAGCGTTTTCCTCCTGCTGCTGGCTCGCGAGTCGCGTCTGCTGTTCCGGCGACCGGCCGAACTGGCCAACCCGCTGGTGTTCTTTGCCATCGTCATCGCCCTGTTCCCGCTGGCGGTCGGTCCCGAGACCAATCTGTTACAGACCTTGTCGCCGGGGCTGATCTGGGTGGCGGCGCTGTTGGCCGTGTTGCTCTCGCTGGACGGGCTTTTCCGCAGTGATTTCGAGGATGGCTCGCTGGAACAGTGGGTCCTTTCGTCGCACCCGCTGCCTCTTCTGGTGCTGGCCAAGGTACTGGCACACTGGCTTTTCTCGGGCCTGGCGCTGGTACTGCTGGCGCCGCTCTTGGCGCTGATGCTGGGTTTGCCCGGCCGCTGCCTGCCGGTGCTGCTCGGCTCGCTGCTGCTGGGCACCCCGGTGCTGAGCCTGCTTGGCGCCGTCGGTGCGGCGCTGACTGTCGGACTCAAACGCGGCGGCCTTCTGCTGGCGCTGTTGATTCTGCCGCTGTACATCCCGGTGCTGATTCTTGGTACCGGGGCATTGCAAGCGGCACTGCAAGGATTGCCGGCAGCCGGTCACCTGTTGTGGCTGGCCAGCCTGACCGCTTTGGCGGTCACCCTGACACCTTTTGCAATCGGCGCCGGGCTGAAGATCAGCATCGGCGAATAAGAACGGACCGTGACGTCAGACCGGACTGTGTCCGGTGGCGTTGACTGATGAGTTGAGCGATGAACTGGACCTGGTTTCACCAATGGGGCTCGCCCAAGTGGTTCTACGAGCGCAGCGGTCGCTGGCTGCCCTGGCTGGCTGCCGCCGCCGTGTTGCTGTTGGCTGTCGGTATCGTCTGGGGGCTGGCCTTCGCACCACCGGAGAGGTATCAGGGCAATAGCTATCGGATCATCTATATCCATGTTCCGGCCGCGTTCCTGGCCCAGTCTTGCTATCTGATGATGGCGATAGCCGGTCTGGTGGGGCTGGTGTGGAAAATGAAACTGGCCGATGTGGCCTTGCAACAGGCTGCACCGATCGGTGCCTGGTTGTGCTTCGTGGCGCTGATCACGGGGGCCATCTGGGGCAAGCCGACCTGGGGCACCTACTGGGTGTGGGACGCCCGGCTGACTTCGATGCTGATTCTGCTGTTCCTCTATTTCGGCGTCATCGCGCTGGGCAACGCCATCTCCAACCGTGACAGCGCGGCCAAGGCGTGTGCGGTATTGGCGCTGGTGGGCGCGGTCAACATTCCGATCATTCAGTACTCGGTGGAGTGGTGGAACACCCTGCACCAGCCGGCCACTTTCAAGGTCACCGGCAAGGCCAGCATGAGCATGGAGATGTGGCTGCCGCTGCTGCTTTGCGTGCTGGGCTTCTACTGCTTCCTGGGCGCTACGCTGCTGTACCGCATGCGTACCGAGGTACTCAAGCGCGAGGCCCGCAGCAGCTGGGCACGTGCCGAAGTTGCGCGACTGGTGGAGGGCAGGGCATGAGTTTCGAGTCCTTCGGCGAGTTCCTCGCCATGGGCCATCACGGCCCCTACGTGTGGTCGGCCTATGCCATCAGCCTGGCGGTACTGGCGTTGAACGTGGTGCTGCCGATCCTCGCGCGTCGACGTTATCTGCAAGACGAGGCGCGCCGTCTGCGCCGGGAGAAACAACAGTGAACGCGGTCCGCAAGAAACGCCTGTACATCGTTCTGGCCATCGTGCTCGGCGTCGCCGTCGCCGTCGGCTTGGCCCTGAGTGCGTTGCAAGAGAACATCAACCTGTTCTACACCCCGACCCAGATCGCCAATGGTGAGGCGCCCAAGGACACCCGCATCCGCGCTGGCGGCATGGTGGCCAAGGGTTCGGTCAAGCGCTCCGCTGACTCGCTGGACGTCGAGTTCGTGGTGACTGACTTTGCCAAGAACGTGACCATCCGTTACCGCGGCATCCTGCCGGATCTGTTCCGTGAGGAGCAGGGCATCGTCGCGCTCGGCAAGCTGAATGACGAAGGTGTGCTGATAGCCGACGAGGTCTTGGCCAAGCACGACGAGAACTACATGCCGCCGGAAGTGACCAAGGCGCTCAAGGAGAGCGGCAAGCTGCCGGCCGATGCTGAGGTCAAGCCATGACTGCCGCTTTGATGATTCCGGAACTGGGCCACCTGGCCCTGATTCTCGCCCTGTGCCTGGCCGTGGTGCAGTCGACCCTGCCACTGGTAGGTGCCTGGCTGGGCGACCGTCAGTGGATGGGCCTGGCCCAGCCTGCGGCCTGGGGGCAGTTTGCCATGCTGGCGATCTCCTTCGCCTGCCTGACCTGGGCGTTCATGGTGGACGACTTCACCGTCGCCTACGTGGCCAACAACTCCAACAGCGCCTTGCCCTGGTATTACAAGTTCAGCGCCGTATGGGGGGCTCACGAGGGATCACTGCTGCTGTGGGCGCTGATCCTCGGCGGCTGGACCTTCGCGGTGGCGATCTTTTCGCGGCAGTTGCCGGAAGTCATGCTGGCGCGTGTACTGGCGGTGATGGGCATGATCAGCATCGGCTTCCTGCTGTTCATGATCGTGACCTCGAACCCGTTCGAGCGCCTGTTGCCGAACAGCCCGGCGGATGGTCGTGATCTCAACCCGCTGCTGCAGGACTTCGGCCTCATCGTCCACCCGCCGATGCTGTACATGGGCTACGTCGGCTTCTCGGTGGCCTTCGCCTTCGCCATCGCCGCCTTGCTCGGCGGTAAACTCGATGCCGCTTGGGCCCGTTGGTCGCGGCCCTGGACCATCGTTGCCTGGGCCTTCCTCGGCGTCGGTATCGCCCTCGGCTCCTGGTGGGCCTACTACGAACTGGGCTGGGGTGGCTGGTGGTTCTGGGACCCGGTGGAGAACGCCTCGTTCATGCCCTGGCTGGTCGGCACCGCGCTGATCCACTCGCTGGCCGTCACCGAGAAGCGTGGTGTGTTCAAGAGCTGGACGGTGCTGCTGGCCATCGCCGCCTTCTCCCTGAGCCTGCTCGGAACCTTCCTGGTTCGCTCGGGTGTGTTGACCTCGGTCCATGCTTTCGCCAACGACCCAGAGCGCGGCGTGTTCATTTTGATCTTCCTGCTGATTGTGGTCGGCACCTCGCTGGCGCTGTTCGCCGTGCGTGCTCCCGTGGTGAAGAGTCAGGTGGGGTTCGCCCTGTGGTCGCGCGAGACGCTCCTGCTGGCCAACAATCTGGTCCTGGTGGTATCGGCCGCCATGATTCTGCTGGGTACCCTTTACCCGCTGGTTCTGGATGCGCTGACGGGCGCCAAACTCTCGGTCGGCCCGCCGTATTTCAACGCCTTGTTCGTGCCGCTGATGGCGCTGCTCATGCTGGTCATGGCAGTCGGCGTGATGGTGCGCTGGAAGGACACCCCGGTTAAGTGGTTGCTGAGCATGCTCACGCCGGTGCTGATCGGTTCAGTGGTGCTTGGCTTCCTTGCCAGCTGGGCCTTCGGTGACTTCCACTGGAGCGTGCTGGCGGTGTTCCTGCTGGCCTTCTGGGTGCTGCTCGCGAGTGTCCGTGACTTGCTCGACAAGTGCCGCCATAAGGGGCTGCTCAAGGGAATGCGCAGTCTGTCCCGCAGCTACTGGGGCATGCACATGGCGCACCTAGGGATGGCCGTATGCGCGATCGGCGTGGTGCTGGTCAGTCACAGCAGTGCCGAGCGCGACCTGCGCCTGGCGCCGGGCGAATCGCTGGAACTGGGCGGCTACGTGTTCGTCTTCGAGGGAGCGAAGCATTTCGAGGGCCCCAACTTCACGTCGGACAAGGGCACCGTGCGCGTGCTGGAGAACGGCGAGGAGGTGGCTGTGTTGCACCCGGAGAAGCGTCTTTACACCGTGCAGCAGATGCCGATGACCGAAGCGGGCATCGACGCGGGCTTCACCCGTGACCTGTACGTCGCTCTCGGCGAGCCGCTGGAGAACGGGGCGTGGGCGGTGCGCGTGCATATCAAGCCCTATGTACGCTGGATCTGGTTGGGCGGCCTGATGATGGGCCTGGGTGGGCTGCTGGCGGCCTTCGACCCGCGCTACCGGGTCAAGGTGCGTACCCGTGTGCGTGACGTGCTGGGCATGAAGGAGGCTGCGGCATGAAGCGTCTGGCTCTGTTGCTGCCGCTGGCGTTGTTCCTCGGCATGGCGGTGTTCCTCTACCGCGGCCTGTTCCTCAACCCGCAGGAGCTGCCTTCGGCACTGATCGATAAGCCCTTGCCATCCTTCAGTCTGCCCGATCTCAAGGATGAGCAGCGCCTGATCAGCGAGAAGGACCTCAAGGGGCCTGCCCTGGTCAACGTCTGGGCCACCTGGTGTCCGACCTGCAAGGCCGAGCACCAGATGCTCAATCAGCTGGCCAAGGCTGGTGTGGTCATTTATGGCGTCAATTACAAGGATGACAGTGTGGCGGCGCGGCAGTGGCTCAAGGACTACCTCGACCCTTACCAGGTCAACATCGCCGACCCGCAAGGCTCGCTGGGGATCAATCTGGGCGTCTATGGCGCTCCCGAGACCTTCCTGATCGATGCCCAGGGCATCATCCGCCACAAGTACGTGGGGGCTATCGACGAGCGTGTCTGGCGCGAGGAACTTGCGCCGCGTTACCAGGCACTGCTGGAGGACAAGCCATGAAGCGCCTGCTGATTGCCTGCCTGCTGGGCTTGAGCCTGGTGGGTGTCGCCCGTGCAGCCATCGATACCTATGAGTTTCGCGACGAGGTGGAGCGCGAGCGCTTCCGTAGCCTCACCGAGGAACTGCGCTGCCCCAAGTGCCAGAACCAGAACATCGCCGACTCCAATGCACCGATTGCCACCGACCTGCGTCGCGAGATCTATCGCATGCTCGACGATGGCCGTAGCGACAAGGAAATCGTCGATTTCCTGGTGATGCGTTATGGCGATTTCGTGATGTACAAGCCGCCGCTCGACAGTCGCACCTGGCTGCTCTGGTACGGCCCCTTTGGCCTGCTGGGCGTGGGTGCCATCGTGCTCTGCGTGCTGGTGCTGCGTCGCCGCAAGGTGGAGAAGGCGCCGGCGCAGGTCGCCCTGAGCAAGGCCGAACGTGAGCGCCTCGACGCGCTGCTGACAGAAAACCGGGATACCCAAGACTGATGATCGAATTCTGGCTCGCCGTCGGCCTGCTTTTGCTGGTTGGTACGGCTTTTCTACTGGTTCCCGTGCTGCGCGGTCGTCGCGCCCAGGCCGAGGAAGATCGCACCGCGCTGAACGTTGCCCTGTATCAGGAGCGTCTGGCCGAGCTCACTGCCCAGCGCGAGGCGGGCACCCTGACCGTCGAGCAGTTCGACGCCGGCCAGGCCGAGGCGGCGCGCGAGCTGCTGGCCGATACCGAGGGCGCGGGCCCGGGGCGCGGCCTGCGCCTGGGCAAGGCGCTGCCCCTGCTGCTGGCGCTGGCGGTGCCAGGTGCGGCGTTCGGCCTTTATTGGCACTGGGGAGCCAGTCAGCAACTGGCGGCCATGCAGGAGCAGCCGTCGATGCAGCAGATGGCGGCCCGGCTGGAGCAGGCGGTCAAAGACAACCCGGATTCGGCCGAGGCCTGGTATTTCCTCGGACGCCTGTACATGGGCGAGGGCCGTGCGGTCGAGGCGGCCAAGGCCTTTGAACAGGTCATTCGGGTGGCCGGGCGCGAGCCCGAGTTGCTGGGGCAGTGGGCTCAGGCTCTGTACTTCGCCAGCGGCAAGCAGTGGAGCGAGCAGCTCCAGGCGCTGACCGACGAGGCCCTGCGTCAAGACCCCAACGAAGTCACCAGCCTGGGTCTGCTCGGCATTGCCGCCTTCGAGGACCAGCGTTTTGCCGATGCCGTGGGCTACTGGCAGCGTCTGCTGGCGCAGATGCCGGCGGATGATCCGTCGCGCAGCTCGATCGAGAGCGGCATCGCCCAGGCCCGTGAGCAGGCGCAGGCAGCCGGGCAATCGCTGCCGGAGGCCGTGGCCAACAAGTCCATGGCGGTGATCCGCGTCAGCGTCGATCTGGCGCCCGAGGTCAGGGCCAAGGTGCAGCCAGGCGATGCGGTGTTCGTCTTCGCCCGCGCGGCTTCCGGCCCGCCCATGCCGCTGGCGGTCAAGCGCCTGACGGTGGCGGACCTGCCGGCCCAGCTCGAGCTGAGCGATGCCGACGCGATGATGGCGCAGCTCAAGCTGTCCAGCTTCCCCGAAATACAGTTGGTCGCGCGCATTTCGCGCAGCGGCGTGGCCACCCAGGGCGAGTGGGTCGGCCGTGGTCAGCCGATTGCCAGCTCCACCCGTGATGCGCAGACGCTGTTGATCGACAGCCCGGAGCAGGCCCAGTGAATCGTGCATGGCTGGTGCTGACGCTGCTGGTGCTCGGCGGCTGCACCCTGCAGCCCGGTATCGCTCCCGGTCCGGACGAGCCCGTGCGCCAGCAGAGCCATCCGCGCTACGCGCCGCCGCCCGGCGGCAACGCCTACTGGGACCCGGCGCTGGGCGTGTACGTGATTCAGGGCAGCAGCAAGCTGTACTACCGCGAGCGCGTCTATTATCGCTGGAACCGCGGCTGGGCCTGGTCCAGCACGCCCAATGGTCCCTGGCAGCCGACCGACAGCAGCGGCGTGCCCGCCGGCCTCGGGCGTACCTTCAGCAACTAGCTTTCCAGCGCCGCCAGCGCAGCCTGCAGGTTGCGCCGGGCCGGCGCTTCCCACTGTGCGGCCAGCGGCGCGTGATGGTATAGCACCGGCATGGCCAGCAGCTGGCGCAGCAATCGGGCCCGACCGGCGCGGAACAGGGGTTCCGGCACCCAGGCGTATTCCCGGCGCACGGCGGCTTCGTAGCCGGCGTACACCTGCGTGGTGCTGCCCAGGGTCGACAGATCGATATCCACCACCAGCGCCGCGTCACTGTCCGTCGGCGGCTGCTGATGGCGGGTGGCGAGGATCATCTCGCGCAGGGCGTCAGCGTGCACACCGAGGCCGGCGTCCGCCAGCCACTGGCAGGCGCGCTCGGCGCTGGCCGCTTCGTTGTCCTGGCGGCGGGTGTCGTAGACCAGGTCATGGGTCCACAGCGCCATTTCCACCAGTGCGGCGTCTGCGGCCAGGTGGCGCCAGTGGTTCAGGTGAGCCAGGCAGGCGGTGATGTGCGCCGCGCCATGGTAGTGGCGGTCTGCGGCGCCATAGGCGCCGTTCAGTTCGGCGAAACTGCCGGCCGGGGCCGTGCCGCCGAGTTCCTGCCAGAGCGCTTGCCAGCGTGTTACCGAGAGCATTCCTCACCTCGCCAGAGTCGGGGCGCCCAGCATAGCGCGGCATGCTCTTGGCCGCGAAAACCCCTGTGATACACTCGCTCGACTTCCCGTTTCGCCCCTTATCTCAAGGATTTCCATGCACTTTATGGCAGCGGACAGCCCCGTTTTGCGCAGTTCCCGTCCGGAGTGTCCGGCATGCGCCTGAAGTGCATCAAGCTGGCGGGCTTCAAGTCCTTCGTCGACCCCACCACGGTCAGCTTCCCCAGCAACATGGCGGCGGTGGTCGGCCCCAACGGCTGCGGCAAATCCAACATCATCGACGCCGTACGCTGGGTGATGGGTGAGAGTTCGGCGAAGAACCTCCGCGGCGAGTCGATGACCGACGTCATCTTCAACGGCTCCAACACCCGCAAACCGGTGACCCAGGCCTCCATCGAGCTGATCTTCGACAACAGCGACAACTCGCTGGTGGGCGAATACGCGGCGTTCGCCGAGATTTCCATCCGCCGCCGGGTGACCCGCGACGGGCAGAACACCTACTTCCTCAACGGCACCAAGTGCCGCCGCCGCGACATCACCGACATCTTCCTCGGCACCGGTCTCGGCCCGCGCAGCTACTCGATCATCGAGCAGGGCATGATTTCCAAGCTGATCGAGGCCAAGCCCGAGGATCTGCGGAATTTCATCGAGGAAGCCGCCGGCATCTCCAAGTACAAGGAGCGCCGCCGTGAGACCGAGAGCCGCATTCGCCGCACCCAGGAGAACCTGGCGCGCCTGACCGACCTGCGCGAAGAGCTGGAACGTCAGCTCGAACGCCTGCACCGCCAGGCCCAGGCCGCCGAGAAGTACCAGGAATACAAGGCCGAGGAGCGTCAGCTCAAGGCCCAGCTGGCGGCCCTGCGCTGGCAGACGCTGAACCTGCAGGTCGGTAGCCGCGAACAGGTGATCGGCGACCAGGAGGTGGCCTACGAGGCCCTGGTGGCCGAGCAGCGCAGTGCCGACGCCAGTATCGAGCGTCTGCGCGACGGCCACCATGAGCTGTCTGAGCGCTTCAACCAGGTGCAGGCGCGTTTCTATTCGGTGGGCGGTGACATCGCGCGCGTCGAGCAGAGCATCCAGCACGGCCAGCAGCGCCTGCGCCAGCTGCAGGACGACCTCAACGAGGCCGAGCGCGCGCGCCTTGAGACCGAATCGCACCTGGGCCATGATCGCACCCTGCTGGCGACCCTGGCGGAAGAGCTGGCCATGCTCGAGCCCGAGCAGGAACTCACCAGTGCCGCGGCCGAGGAGTCCGCCGCCGCGCTGGAAGAAGCCGAGAGCGCCATGCATGGCTGGCAGGAGCAGTGGGACGGCTTCAACCAGCGCAGTGCCGAACCGCGCCGCCAGGCCGAAGTCCAGCAGTCGCGCATTGCCCAGCTGGAGCAGAGCCTGGAGCGTCTGGCCGAGCGCCAGCGCCGCCTGGCCGACGAATTGGCCCAATTGGCTGCTGATCCGGAAGACGCCGCGATTCTTGAGCTGGCCGAGCAGCTGGCCGCCAGCGAGCTGCAGCTGGACGAGCTGCATGCCGCCGAAGCCGGCCAGGCCGAACGCCTCGAACAGCTGCGTGGCGAGCTGCAGCAGGCCACCCAGGCCCAGCAGCAGGCCCAGGGCGAACTGCAGCGGCTGAATGGACGTATTGCCTCCCTGGAGGCGTTGCAGCAGGCCGCGCTGAACCCGGGCAAGGGCGCTTCGGAATGGCTGCGCGAACACCAGCTGAACAACCGTCCACGCCTGGCCGAAGGCCTGCGGGTGGAGAGCGGCTGGGAGCTGGCGGTGGAGACGGTGCTCGGCGCCGACCTGCAGGCCGTGCTGCTGGACGATTTCAATCATCTGAGCCTGGGCGGTTTCGACCAGGGCGAGCTGCGCCTGATCAATCCGCAAACCGGCAGTGCGCGCATCGCTGGCAGCCTGCTGGACAAGGTCGAGGCGAGTATCGACCTGGCACCCTGGTTGGGCCGGGTACGCCCGGTAGAGAGCCTGGATCAGGCTCTGGCCCAGCGCCTGCAGCTGGGCGACGGCGAGAGCCTGATCAGCCGCGACGGCTACTGGGTCGGTCGGCATTTCCTGCGCGTGCGCCGCGCCAGCGAGGCAGAAAGCGGCGTGCTGGCCCGCGGCCAGGAGCTGGAACGGCTGCACGCCGAGCGCGATGAACGCGAGGCGGCCCTGGCCGATCTCGAGGATACCCTGCAGCGTCTGCAGGCCAGCCAGCGCCAGCAGGAAGACGCGCGCGAACAGCAGCGCCGCCTGGTCCAGGACGAAGCACGTCGCCAGGGCGAGCTGAAGGCCAGGCTTTCCGCTGGTCAGGCCAAGGCCGAGCAACTGGCGTTGCGCCGTCGCCGTCTGGACGAAGAGCAGGGCGAGGTCGCCGAGCAGCGCGAGCTGGAGCAGGAACAGCTGGGTGAAGCACGTCTGGTACTGCAGGACGCGCTGGACGCCATGGCTACCGATACCGAGCAGCGCGAGCAACTGCTGGCCAGCCGCGACCAGTTGCGCGAGCGTCTCGATCGGGTTCGCCAGGAGGCCCGCCAGCACAAGGATCACGCCCATCAGCTGGCCGTGCGCCTGGGTTCAATCAGGGCTCAGCACGAGTCCACGCGCCAGGCGCTGGAGCGCCTGGAGCTGCAGTTCGAACGCGCCATCGAGCGCCGCGAGCAGCTCTCGCTGAACCTGGAGGAGGGCGCCGCGCCGCTGGAAGAGCTGCGCATGAAGCTCGAAGAGCTGCTGGAGAAGCGCATGGGCGTCGAGGACGAGCTCAAGCTCGCGCGCCTGGCCCTGGAAGATGCCGACCGTGAGCTGCGTGATGCCGAGAAGCGGCGCAGCCAGGCCGAGCAGCAGGCGCAACTGCTGCGCGGCCAGCTAGAGCAGCAGCGCATGGACTGGCAGGGCCTCAACGTGCGGCGCAAGGCCCTACAGGACCAGTTGCTGGAAGACGGCTACGACCTGCATGGGGTGCTCGCCACTCTGCCCAGCGACGCCAGCGAGGCGGCCTGGGACCAGCAGCTGGAGCAGCTGGCTGGGCGCATTGCACGTCTCGGTGCGATCAACCTGGCGGCGATCGACGAGTACCAGCAGCAGTCCGAGCGCAAGCGCTACCTGGATGCGCAGAACGCCGACCTGGTGGAGGCGCTGGAGACGCTGGAAAACGTCATCCGCAAGATCGACAAGGAAACTCGTAACCGCTTCAAGGAAACCTTCGACCAGATCAACGCCGGTCTACAGGCGCTGTTCCCCAAGGTCTTCGGTGGCGGCCATGCCTACCTGGAACTTACCGGCGAGGACTTGCTGGACACCGGTGTGGCGATCATGGCGCGCCCGCCGGGCAAGAAGAACAGCACCATTCACCTGCTGTCCGGCGGCGAGAAGGCGCTGACTGCGCTGGCCCTGGTGTTCGCCATTTTCAAGCTGAATCCGGCGCCGTTCTGCATGCTCGACGAGGTGGACGCGCCACTCGACGACGCCAACGTCGGCCGCTATGCGCGACTGGTCAAGGAAATGTCGGAGACGGTGCAGTTCATCTACATCACCCACAACAAGATCGCCATGGAGATGGCCGATCAGCTGATGGGGGTAACCATGCACGAGCCGGGTTGCTCGCGCCTGGTGGCGGTGGATGTCGAGGAGGCCATGACGCTGGTGGAGGCCTGAAAAATCAGGAAATGCCTTGCCACGGTGCACATTTACCGTTCGTCGTGCTAGCTTAGGCCTCACTTTTGTTACACGCGAAAATCACCTGTAAAAACATACAGTTGTTCGCGTTCCAAAGGGGCAGGAAGCCCTTATTTTCATTACATTTTCATCGTTTAGGGGTTTGGGAGTTTCATGGAGCTGCGCTATTGGCTGATCGTCATTGGTGTCATCGTCATCGTCGGCATTCTGTTTGACGGCTGGCGCCGCATGCGGGGCGGTAGCGGCAAGCTGAAGTTCAAGCTTGACCACAGTTTCAGCAACCTGCCGGATGACGATGCCGACCCCGATCTGCTGGGCCCTGCCCGTGTCATCGATCGCAAGCGCGAGCCCGAATTCAACGAAGCCGATATGCCCACCGTCAGCGCCAGCGAGCTCAATCGCAAGCGCAACATCGAGCCGAAGCAGGGTGACCTGGGGCTGGATGCCGACGAGCCGGTGCCGACCCTGCTGACGCCGGTCGAAGATGAAGACGAGCCGCACAGCGCCAAATCGAGCAAGGAGCAACTGCCGGTCGAGGAAGTGCTGGTGATCAATGTGATCGCCCGCGACGCCGAGGGCTTCAAGGGCCCGGCGCTGCTGCAGAACATTCTGGAAAGCGGCCTGCGCTTTGGCGAGATGGACATCTTCCACCGCCACGAAAGCATGGCCGGCAACGGCGAAGTGCTGTTCTCCATGGCCAACGGCGTCAAGCCGGGCACCTTCGATCTGGACGACTTCGAGCTGTTCTACACCCCGGCGGTGAGTTTCTTCCTCGGCCTGCCGGGCCCACGCCATCCGAAGCAGGCCTTCGACGTGATGATCGCCGCCGCACGCAAGCTCGCTCATGAGCTCAATGGTGAGCTGAAGGACGACCAGCGCAGTGTGATGACCGCGCAGACCATCGAGCACTACCGCCAGCGTATCGTCGAGTTCGAGCGCAAGAAGCAGCTCGCCGGCAAACGCTAAGCGTTCTAGCTTACGCAATCCCAAGAGCAGCCTAGGCTGCTCTTGTCGTTTTCCAGGACCCACACAGCATGACCGACGCCGCCCAACGCATTGCCGCACTTCGTGCCGAACTGGATGAGCACAACTACCGCTATTACGTACTGGACGAGCCGAGCGTGCCGGACGCCGAGTACGACCGCCTGTTCCGCGAGCTGCAGGCATTGGAAGCCGAACACCCCGAGCTGGTGACGCCGGAGTCGCCGACCCAGCGCGTGGGTGGCGAGGCGCTCAGCGCCTTCGGCGAGGTGCGCCACGAGGTGCCCATGCTCAGCCTGGGCAACGGCTTCGAGGAGGAGGACCTGCGAGCCTTCGACCGCAGCGTGCAGGGCGGCCTCGGCCTCTCTGGCGGCGACTTGTTCGGTGGCGGCGCCGAGGTGGAATACAGCTGCGAGCCCAAGCTCGACGGCCTGGCCGTCAGCCTGCTGTACCGCGACGGCCAGCTGGTACGCGGTGCCACCCGCGGCGACGGCAGCACCGGCGAGGACATCAGCGCCAACGTGCGCACCATTCGCAACGTGCCGCTGAAGCTCAAGGGCGAGGGGTGGCCGGCTGTGCTGGAAGTGCGCGGCGAGGTCTACATGCCCAGAGCCGGCTTTGACGAGCTGAATGCGCGCCAGGCCGAGAGCGGTGCCAAGACCTTCGCCAACCCGCGCAATGCGGCCGCCGGCAGCCTGCGCCAGCTCGACCCGAAGATCACCGCCAGCCGCCCGCTGGAGTTCTGCTGCTACGGCGTCGGCCAGGTCAGCGGCGAGCTGCCGGCCACCCAGGTTGGCATGCTCGAACAGCTCAAGGCCTGGGGCGTGCCGATCAGTCGCGAGCTGAAGCTGGCGCGTGGCATCGAGCAGTGCCTGGCCTACTACCGCGATATCGGCGAGCGGCGCATGGCGCTGCCCTATGACATCGATGGCGTGGTGTTCAAGGTCAACAACATCGAGGACCAGCAGCAGCTCGGCTTCCGCGCGCGCACCCCGCACTGGGCGCTGGCCCACAAGTTCCCGGCCCAGGAAGAGCTCACCGAGCTGCTCGATGTGGAGTTCCAGGTCGGCCGCACCGGCGCCGTCACCCCGGTGGCACGCCTGAAACCGGTCAAGGTGGCCGGCGTCACCGTCTCCAACGCCACCCTGCACAACATGGACGAGGTCGCGCGCCTGGGCCTGATGATCGGTGACACCGTGATCATCCGCCGCGCCGGCGACGTCATTCCGCAGGTGATGCAGGTGGTGGCCGAGCGCCGCCCGGCCGATGCCCGCCCGGTGCATGTACCCGAGCAGTGCCCGGTGTGTGGCTCCGCCGTCGAGCGCACCCAGCTGGTCAAGCGCAGCAAGGGCCGTGAAACCACCAGCGAGGGTTCGGTCTATCGCTGCGTCGGTCGCCTGTCCTGCGCCGCCCAGCTCAAGCAGGCGATCATTCACTTCGCCTCGCGCCGTGCCCTGGACATTGAGGGCCTGGGCGACAAGATCGTCGAGCAACTGGTCGACACCGGCCTAGTGGCCTCGCCGGCCGACCTCTACACCCTGACCTACGAGCAGGTGGTGGTGCTGGAAGGCTTCGCCGACCTGTCCACGCGCAACCTGCTGGCGGCAATCCGCGATAGCGCCAGGCCGACTCTGGCACGCTTCATCTACGCCCTGGGCATCCCGGATGTGGGTGAGGAAACCGCCAAGCTGCTGGCTCGCGCGCTGGGTTCGCTGGCACGCATCCGCGTGGCCCTGCCGGAGGTGCTGACCTACCTGCCGGATGTCGGTCTGGAAGTGGCCTCGGAGATCCGCAACTTCTTCGAGGATGGGCACAACCTCAAGGTCATCGATGACCTGCTGGCCCGTGGCATCGAGCTTCAGGAGGAGGGCGACCTCAGTCCAGAGTTCTCCGCCTGTGCGACCCTGGCGGGCTTCATCGACAAGCTCAACATCCCCTTCATCGCCGCCACCGGCGCGGAGAAGCTGGCGGCCAGGTTCGGCAGCCTACAGGGGGTGATCACGGCCGACTGGCTGGATCTGCGCCAGGTCGAACGCCTCAACGAGAAAGCCGCCAAGTCGCTGCGCGATTTCTTCGACATCCCGGCCAATGCCGAGCGCGCCGCCCTGATCGAGGCTCAGCTGCGCGAGTTCGGCATGCACTGGGCAAGCGAGAAGAAGGTGGTGGAGGGCTTGCCCCTGGCGGGACAGACCTGGGTGCTGACCGGCACGCTGGAGGCTATGAGCCGCGATGTCGGCAAGGAGAAGCTGGAGAGCCTGGGGGCCAAGGTGGCCGGTTCGGTGTCGGCCAAGACCGCCTGCGTGGTGGCGGGGCCGGGTGCCGGCTCCAAGCTGGCCAAGGCCAACGAACTCGGTGTGAAGGTGATGGATGAAGCGGAGTTTCTGGCGCTGCTGGCCGGCTACGGGCGTTGAGCGAGGAGGCCCCGGCGAGCGCCGGGGCCCAGGCCATTACTGACCGGTGACGTTGACGCAGGTCTTGCCGTAGAAGGGGTAGAAGCCCTTGGTGTGGTAGTCGGCGGTGGCCACGGTGGAGATGCTGCCGTTGGCCTTGGCGGCCTCGATGGAGGCGTCACCTTTGTTGATCAGGCCGATGATGGTGGTGGCGCAGGAGGTGCCCTGCTTGCCGCCCTGGGCGGTGGTAGCGGTGATCGGGCCTTTCACGTCAGTGATCAGGCCGACACCGACCGGCGACAGGCCGTTGGCGCAGCCGCTCAGCAGGGTGGCGAAGGCAGTGGCAGTCAGAATACGTTTCAGCATTTTCTAGCATCCTTGGCTTTTTGATACGTCCCGGCCCAAAACCGGGCTCGCGGCGACCTTAACCAAGGAGGGGCTGCGGAGCAAACGTGCGTGCCCGCAGCGTTGACTGGTTCATGTTCTGAGCGGGCGCGCCGCTCAGTTAAGGCCATCCAGCAGGGCTTTGGCCGGCACCAGCTTGACTGTCTTCTTCGCAGCGATCTGGATCGACTGGCCGGTGGCCGGGTTGCGGCCGGTACGCGCCGGGCGCTCGTTGACCTTGAGCTTGCCGATGCCTGGCAGGCTTATCTCGCCGTCGTTCTCCAGGGCATCGGCAACGATCTCGCCGAGCTGGTCGAGCAGGGCGCGCACGTCGCTCTTCTGCAGGTCGCAGGCTTCGGCGAGGTCGGAAATCAGCTGGTCTTTGGTGATGGCCATGGGGCGCTCCGGTCGGTGTATGTGGGCGGGCAAGCTAGCACAAAAAGCCGTAACGCTCCGCGTCTGTCATTCGATGCACAGGCGGACTTGTCGCTGCAGATGGTCAAGGCATTCTCTCGGTGCCGAGCGCGTGTCGAAAAACAGCGCGAGCAGGTAGAACGCGAGACTGCAGAGCAGCACCAGCGTGGTGAGCAAGCCTGCGCGCAGAGGGTTGGGAAGTCGCGGGGCGCGCAGGAGCAGTGGCGACGTCAGCAGGAGGCTGGCCATCCCCAGGCTCCACAACTCGTCACGGCTCGGCGACAGGAGTAGCACCCCTGTCGATTGTCCGGATACATCAGCCACTGGGCGACGGTCGCCATGGTCATGGAGAAGCCCATGCCCAAGGCCAGCAGCAACAGATACAAACCGTATTCGCCTCCCACGCCGCCAAGCAATGTGCCGCCGTTGTCGCGTACCGGCAGCAGCAGGGTGCCGCCCAGCATGATCAGACTGGCAGCCATCGACAGGCTTATCAGGCTGGTTAGATTGCCGAGCCCGCGAGTCAGTGACAAAGGCATTGCGATCCTTGAGTTGGAAGTGCGCAGAGTCAATCACTGTTGGGCTGCCGCTGGCGCCAGGGTATTCGCAAGATGATCTGCCTCCTCAGTTGCCTGGCGCTGGCTATGCTTAAGGCAAACAACAACGTTGGTAAGCGTGGAGTCCCATCATGTTGCGTCTATTTGCCGATCTCGGTTTCCGCTGGAAGATCGCTCTGCCAATCCTGCTGCTTGCCGTTCTGCTGGTGCTTATCGGCAGCCTCGGCGTCCAGGGCATTGGTCAGGTTGCCGATTCCAGCACGCGCCTGACCAATCGCTATCTGCCGGCTATCAGCCTGCTGTTGAACGCGGATCGGGACCTCTACCAGGCCTTCGTGGCCGAACGCAGCCTGCTCGACGAAGCGGCTGGCGAGTTTGCCCAGAGCCTGCGCGACTCCCATGCGGAGAACCTGCAGCAGGCCTACGAGCGCGTGCACAAGTACGCCGACATGCAGCCGGGTGCCGAGGCCAAGGCGCTGGTGGCCAAGTTCGACGCAGGCTTTGCGCAATGGAAGAGCACCTCCGGCAAGGTGCTGGCGCTGAGTGAATCGGACCCCGCTGCAGCGTCTGCGCTCAGTTACGGCGACAGCGAGGCGCAGTTCGAGGCGATGCGCGATGCCATCGACAAGCTCGGTGAACTGGAGGACAACGAAGCCAATGCCGAAGGCAAGGCTGCTATTGCCCTGGGTGAGGAGCGCAGCTGGCAGCAGGGGCTGATCATTGCCATCGGTTTGCTCATTTGTTGCGTCTTGGTAGTCGGCTTCCCGTTGCTGGTGACTCGTCCCCTGCACAATCTGCTGCATCGCATCGAACAGATTGCCGAGGGCGATGGCGATTTGCGTGTGCGCCTGGAGGTGCTTTCGCGTGATGAACTGGGCAAGCTGAGCGACGCTTTCAACCGTTTCCTCGACAAGCTGCAACCGCTGATTCGCGAGGTTGGCCGGGTGACCGGCGAAGTCGCCCAGTCTGCTCAGACACTGGCTGGCATGGCTGCGGCCAATGATCGTCTGATCACCAGCGAGCATGCGGCGGTCGATCAGGTCAGCACGGCTGCCACCGAGATGAGCGCAGCCGTGCACGAGGTAGCGCGCAATGCGCAGAATGCCGCCGATGCGGCGCGCAGTGCCGAGCTGCAGTCCCGCGAGGGTGCCGAGGTGGTGGGCGCCACCATCCACGCCATCCGCCAGTTGGCCAATGAGGTGGAGAGTGCCTCCGACACTATCCAGACTCTGGAGCAGGAGACAGCCAACATCGGTGCTGTACTGGCGGTGATCAAGGGGATTGCCGAACAGACCAACCTGCTGGCACTCAACGCGGCCATCGAGGCGGCGCGTGCCGGTGAACAGGGCCGCGGTTTTGCCGTGGTGGCCGACGAGGTGCGTGCGCTGGCCGCGCGCACCCAGGACTCCACCAAGGATATCCAGCAGATGATCGAGCGTCTGCAGGTTGGCGTGCACAATGCGGTTAAGGCCATGCACTCCGGCAGCGAAAAAGCGCGCTTCAGCGTCGAGCGGGCCGCTGGCGTGGATGGCGCGTTGTCTGCCACTGGTGACTCGGTGGCGCGGATCAACGACATGGCCGCGCAGATCGCCACCGCCTGCGAGGAGCAGAGCAGCGTGACCGAAGAGATCGCACGCAACATCAGTGACATCCGCGACCTTTCCAACGAGGCGGCACAGACTTCCGAGCAGAGCACCCAGGCCAGTGCCCGCCTGTCCGAACTGTCGCATGGCCTGGCCCAGCTGGTGGGTCGTTTCCGTGTGTAAGTGATTGAAGCGGTTGTAACTTCCCGGTTTACCAGTACAATGGCGCGGCCCGTCGTTCGACGGGCTTCGTTATGGTGGTCCCATCGGTCCCCCCGCAACGATTACCCGTCAACCTGGTCAGGTCCGGAAGGAAGCAGCCATAGCGGGAACATCGTGTGCCGGGGTGTGGCTGGTGGGGCCGCCTCCAAATCCCCATGAATGCCGACGATCCTTGCCTTGGTCACTCAGGTGATCCAAAGGGTGATCCATCGTTGCGCTTCTGCAAATCAGCGCTGTCCTTTACCGCTCCTTCTCGGGCTTAGCGGAAATCCCGGCTGCGTACATCCAGGCCCTCGAGCAGTGGCGTGAGGTCGTGCAGGCGGCCGGCGATGACGTGGCGTACGCCGCTCTTTTCTTCCAGATGACCGTCCACCTGCATCAGTTGCGAGCTGACCAGTACCCGGCGCTGACGCTCGGCCAGTTCGTGGCGGACCACTACGTTGACCATGCCATGCTCGTCTTCGAGCGTGACGAAGGTGATGCCACTGGCGGTCTGCGGGCGCTGGCGGCCTCTGACCAGGCCGGCGACCTTGACCAGGCGGCCGTTGCCGATCTGCAGCAGCTCCGCCGCGCTGCGGCAGCGGCGTGACTGCAGTTCCCCGCGCAGCAGGCTCAGCGGGTGTGGGCCGAGAGTCGTGCCGCTGCTGGCGTAGTCGCCGAGTACATCTTCGCCGATGCTGGGCGCTGGCAACTGCACCGCGACCTCGGCCTCCGCTGGCAGGCCCGCGAACAGTGGCGCCTGTTTCTCTACGCCGGCTACCGCCCAGCGTGCCTGGTGGCGATTGCCGGCCAGACCTTGCAGGGCTCCGGCGTCCGCCAGAAGGGCACGGCAGCGCGAGTCCAGGCCGGCGCGCAGGCACAGGTCGGCGATATCGGAGAAAGGCCGCCGCTGTCGTGCAGCGATCAGGCGCTGCATGTCTGCCTGTTGCAGTCCGCGGATCAGGCGCAGACCCAGGCGGATGGCGGGTTTTACTCCCTCGGCCGGCTCCAGGCTGCAGTCCCAGGTGCTGTGCCGCACATCCAGGGGGCGCACTTCGACAGCATGGCGGCGAGCGTCCTGTAGCAGTTGGTCGGGGCTGTAGAAGCCCATCGGCCAGCTGTTGATCAGGGCGCAGACAAAGGCGGCGGGCTCATGGCACTTCAACCAGCTGCTGGCGTAAGTGAGCAGGGCGAAGCTGGCGGCATGTGATTCGGGGAAGCCATAGTCGCCGAAGCCCTTGATCTGCTCGAAGATGCACGCTGCAAACTCGAGGCTGTAGCCTCGTTCCAGCATGCCCTGGGTGAGCTTTTGCCGGTGCGGCTCCAGGCCGCCGTGCCGCTTCCAGGCGGCCATGCAGCGGCGCAGGTCATCCGCTTCGCCTGGCGTATAGCCGGCGGCAACCACCGCCAGCTCCATAACCTGTTCCTGAAACAGGGGAATGCCCAGGGTGCGCTCGAAGACGGGCTTGAGTTCAGCGCTGGGGTAGGTGACCGCCTCTTCCTGATTGCGGCGTCGCAGATAGGGATGAACCATGTCGCCCTGGATCGGGCCGGGGCGGACGATGGCCACCTCGATGACCAGGTCGTAGTAACACTGTGGACGCAGGCGCGGCAGCATGGCCATTTGTGCCCGTGACTCGATCTGGAATACGCCGATGGTGTCGGCCCGGCTGATCATCTCGTAGGTGGCCTTGTCCTCCTGGGGTAGCGTCGCCAGGGTCCAGCGCTGCCCACGATAGCTTTCGATCAGGTCGAAGCAGCGGCGCAGTGCACTGAGCATGCCCAGGGCCAGCACATCGACCTTGAGCAGGCCGACTGCATCCAGGTCGTCCTTGTCCCACTGGATCACCGTGCGGTCGGCCATGGCCGTGTTCTCTACCGGTACCAGTTCATGCAGCGGCTGCTCGGAGATGACGAAGCCACCGGGGTGCTGCGACAGGTGGCGAGGGAAGCCTATCAGTTGCCCGGTCAACGCCAGAAGGCGGCGTAGTAGCGGGCTTTGTGGGTCGAAGCCGGCCTCGCCCAGGCGTTCATCCGAGGGCAGGCGGTCGCTCCAGCGGCCGCAGCAGTCGGCCAGGGCGCTCTGCTGTTCGGCCGGGAGGCCGAGGGTCTTGGCGACGTCGCGGATGGCGCCAGCGGCGTGGTAACGGTTGACCACGGTGGTGAGGGCGGCGCGATGGCGGCCATAGCGGCGAAACACGTACTGGATGACTTCCTCGCGACGCTCGTGCTCGAAGTCCACGTCGATATCCGGCGGCTCGTTGCGCTCGCGCGACAGGAAGCGCTCGAACAGCAAGTTGCTGCGGCCAGGGTCCAGCTCGGTGATGCCGAGGGCGAAGCACACCGCCGAGTTGGCCGCCGAGCCGCGCCCCTGACAGAGGATGTGCTGGCTGCGGGCGAAGGCGACGATGTCGTGGACCGTGAGGAAGTAGCTCTCGTATTTCAGTTCGGCAATCAGCTGCAGCTCCTTCTCCAGCTGGTCGCGAACCTTTTGCGCCACGCCATCCGGCCAGCGTGTGCGTATGCCTTGCTCGACTAAGCGGCGCAGCCAGCTGGTAGGGTTCTCACCGGCGGGAACTACCTCATGGGGATACTGGTAGCGCAACTCACCCAGATCGAAGCGGCAGCGTGCGGCGATGCGCAGGCTCTCTTCCAGCAGCTCGGGCGGGTAGAGTTCGCGCAGCTCCTCCAGGCGCCGCAGATGACGCTCGCCGTTGGCGAACAGATATTGCCCGGCCTCGGTCAGCGGCAGGTGCTGACGGATGGCCGTCATACAGTCCTGCAGGGCGCGGCGGCCGCGGGCATGCATGTGCACATCGCCACAGGCCACTGCGGGAATTCCCGTGTGCTTGGCGAGATCCAGCAGGTTGGTCAGTTTTGACGCATCATCCGGGCCTCGGTGCAGCTCGATACCCAGCCACAATCGCTGGCCAAAGCGCTCCTTAAGCCAGGAACCGGCGCGGTGCTCGTCGTCCGCCAGCCAGATCGCCAGCAGACCGTCGAGCGGGCCTTGCAGGTCATCCGGCCGCAGGCGGTAGCGGCCTTTCTCTGCGCGGCGCCGGGCCTGGGTGATCAGGTGGCAGAGCTGCTGATAACCGGTGAGGTTACTGGCCAGAAGAACCAGCTTGGGGCCTGCCTCGATACGGACTTCACTGCCGACAATCAGCGGCACACCCGTGGTCCTGGCAGCCTGCCAGGCACGTACGATGCCGGCCAGGCTGCATTCATCGGTGATCGCCAGTGCCTGGTAGCCCAGGCGCTGGGCGCGCTCGAACAGCTCCAGGGCGCTGGAGGCCCCACGCTGGAAACTGAAGTTGGACAGGCAGTGCAGTTCGGCGTAACCACTCATGCGAACCATCCGTGCAGCCACCAGCGGTTGTCCGTTCCCGGCTCGTGGAACACCCAGGCCTGCTGGCCGCTGCGCAGCCGTGCCCGGTAGTAGTCTCGACGCAGATCGCCGCCATCCCACCAGCCGGATTCGATGCGCTCGGGGCCGGCCAGCAGCTGCAGCGGCGCCTCGCGCAGCGCCTCGGGCTCGCCCAGCAACCAGCCGGGGCGTGGGCGAGTCTCGGTTGGTGCTCTGCCGGGATAGGGGCGCCAGGCGTGTTCGGGCCGCGGGTCGGCATGTGCACCGAGACCCTGCAGGGCATCATCGCCCAGGCGGGCGCGCAGGCGCTCGCGTAGCTGTTCCCAGCCGAGGTTCTGCTGTGGTCGAGCCTCGAACAGCTCCCGCCGTTGCGGTACGAAGGCCGGCAAGTCGCGGGCTTGCAGGTGCAACGCCAATACCGGTGCCGGTAGCTGCAGCTGCTCCAGGCGCGTGCGGGTCAGCTCGAACAGCCGGTCCGCTTCGCGTTCGGCGGCGAGCAGGCCGACGTTCAGCCCGGTCGGCACGCCGCTGCGGTGTTCAAGCATGAGGGTGAAGCGCTGTACACCGCTGTCGCGGCCCGCCAGGTAGGCGGCCAGATCACTGATGACACGGCGCAGTGGGAAGAGTAGGGCCTGATGCGACTGAACCTCGAAATTCAACTCGATACGCGTACTGAACTCGTCCGGCGGCAGGTAGAAGTCCAGGGCCAGCGGACGGCGGCCCAACAGGCGGTCGAGATGTTCCAGCAGGCTGGCGGGGAAGCGCCGTGCCAGGGTTTCGCGCGGCAGCCGCAACACGGCGTCCAGCCTGCGCAGACCCATGCGCAGCAATGCCTCGGCTTCGTCACGGCCAAGCCCGGCACGCTGTACCGGCAAGCGGCCGATGGCCTGGGCGAGGGTGGCCTCGTCTGCCACGGCCAGGCCGTCGTGAACATTGGCCAGGGCGCGAGCGGCCGCCGGGTTGGGTGCCAGGACGATGCGTCGCTGATAGCCAAGCAGCTCCAGTTCCTCGCGCAGGCGGGCCTCCAGGCGAGGCCAGGGGCCGAACAGGGCGAGGCTGGATTGCACTTCCAGCAGCAGGGCGCGGGGATAGTGCAGGCTGACCTGCGAACTGAAGCGGTAGGCCCAACTGGCGAGAAACCCCTGGCAGTGCGCGATGGCCGCCAGGTCATAGTCGGCAGTGGCGAAATCACGGCTCAGAAGCTGGGCAGTGCTCAGGAGCATGCCGGCGCGCAAGCCAAGCTCGCGGGCCTCCGGGTTGAGCGTCTGTATGACGCGACGGTTGGCCGGCCCGGTGAGCAGCGCGAGCGGCGTGTGCGGGTCATCCCGCTGGCGTAGCGCATGGTCCAGCGCGAGTTGCGGCAGGAGGATACAAGCCCAGCGCATGGCGACGATCAGATCCGGATGGCGTGGGCCGGTGCCAGGCCGCCACGGCATTTGAGCACTCGCAATTGGCCAGATCCCTCCAGCCACAGGCGCAAGGCCGCAGGCGAGGGGTTGTGCGCGGCACTGGCCGGGCGATAGGTGAAGGCCAGGGTATGCCCGGTTTCAGCGGCTACTTGCAGGCGGCGCAGGGCGCGGTCGCTGGCGTGTTCCGGCCAGCACAGTACGGCGCCACAGCTGCCGGAGCGCAGGCACTGCTCGGCGGCCCACAAGGTTTCCTCCCTACGGGCACGAATGATCTCCAGGCGGTCCAGATCGATACCTGCTGCCTGCCAGGCGGGGGCATACGGCAGGTAGGGAGGGGCCACCAGGACCAGGCGTTCGCCGGCCCGGCTCAGACGCGCCAGGGTCGGCCACAGCAGGCGCAGTTCCCCCGTGCCGGGGGCGGACAGCAGGATCTCGCTGAGCGCCTCCTCGGGCCAGCCGCCACCTGGCAGTACAGCGTCGAGCGTGGCATGGCCTGTGGGATGGGTGCCGGCCTTCGGCGCCAGGGCCTGGCCCTTCCATACACGGCGCTCATCCAGCAGGTTGGCTAGGGCACTGTTTCGGGCGTTCATGAAGTGTGTCTGGGCATGCATGGCGATATCGCTAAAATACTGTATATAAAAACAGTATTCGATGAGGCGGAGGTCAGCAAGTCCACCCCGATGAGGGGCGCAGTCCATGGCGGATGCAATTTACCCGGTGCTCCGCTAGGATTAGCCACTTCCGCACTCTCAGCCGCGACGGTTTTTCATGAGTTATCAGGTCCTTGCACGTAAATGGCGTCCGCGCAGCTTCCGCGAGATGGTCGGCCAGACCCATGTGCTCAAGGCCCTGATCAATGCCCTGGACAGCCAGCGCCTGCACCACGCCTACCTGTTCACCGGTACCCGCGGCGTGGGCAAGACCACCATCGCGCGGATCATCGCCAAGTGCCTGAACTGCGAAACCGGCATCAGCTCCACTCCCTGCGGCACCTGCTCGGTGTGCCGGGAGATCGACGAGGGCCGCTTCGTCGACCTGATCGAGGTGGACGCCGCGAGCCGCACCAAGGTGGAGGACACCCGCGAACTGCTGGAAAACGTGCAGTACGCACCTAGCCGTGGGCGCTACAAGGTCTACTTGATCGACGAAGTGCACATGCTCTCCACGCACTCGTTCAACGCGCTGCTCAAGACCCTCGAAGAGCCGCCACCCCACGTCAAATTCCTGCTCGCCACTACCGACCCGCAGAAACTGCCGGTCACCATCCTCTCGCGCTGCCTGCAGTTCTCCCTGAAGAACATGCCGCCAGAGCGGGTGGTCGAGCACCTGACCCATGTACTGACCGCCGAGAGCATTTCGTTCGAGGAAGACGCCCTGTGGCTGCTCGGCCGCGCCGCCGACGGCTCGATGCGCGACGCCATGAGCCTCACCGACCAGGCCATCGCCTTCGGTGAGGGCAAGGTGCTGGCCGCCGATGTGCGCTCGATGCTCGGTACTCTTGATCACGGCCAGGTCTACGGCGTGCTGCATGCGCTGCTGGAAGGCGATGCCCGTGCGCTGCTCGAAGCGGTGCGCCACCTGGCCGAGCAAGGCCCGGACTGGAATGGCGTGCTCTCGGAAATGCTCAATGTGCTGCACCGTGTGGCCATCGCCCAGGCGCTACCGGAGGCGGTGGACAACGGCCAGGGCGACCGCGACAAGGTACTGGCGCTGGCCCAGGCGCTGCCGGCCGAAGACGTGCAGTTCTACTACCAGATGGGCCTGATCGGCCGCCGCGACCTGCCGCTGGCGCCGGACCCGCGCGGTGGCTTCGAGATGGTGCTGCTGCGCATGCTGGCGTTCCGCCCGGCGGATGCCGATGGAGCGCCGAGGTCACCTTTAAAGGACCTGGGGATCAGCAAGGCCACCGCTGATTCCAGCCAGACCCCGGTGGCCGGTGTGGCCCCCGTGGCTGCGCCGGCCGCTATCGTTGCTTCGGTTGCTCCAGCTGTTGCGCCAGCCGTGCCGGAACCCCAGCCTGTGGCGGCTCCGGCTCCGGCTCCGGCTCCGGCTCCGGCTCCGGCTCCGGCTCCGGCTCCGGCTCCGAGTGAAACTGCCACCCCTGCAGCCACACCGGCCATGGCCGCCACCCCCGCACCTGTCGAGCTGCCTGCGCCAGTGGTCGAGGCAGCGCCGGTCGATCTGCCCTGGGAAGCGCCCGCAGCACAATCGCCCGTACAGGTTGCCGAGCCGGTCGCGCAGGTTGCTGCAAGTGTTCCTGAAACCACTGCCGCTGTGCCGCTCGAGCCGGCACCGGCGGCCTCGGCCCCGAGCGTTGCGGCAGCGCCGGTCGAGGAGGGCGATGACGACGAGCCGCCGCCCGGCGACTACGACTACTACGAGGCCGATGCCGACAGCCTCGATTACGACTTCGACGCGCCTGCGGCGGCGCCGGCCGAGCCCGAGCCATTACCGGCGGCGCAGCCGGCCACCGGCCTGGCCGCCGAGTGGCTGGATCTGTTTCCGCGCCTGGGCCTGTCCGGCATGACCGGCAGCATCGGCGCCAACTGCACCCTGGTCGAGGCCAAGGGTGACGACTGGCTGCTGCACCTGGACCCGGCGCACAGTGCGCTGTTCAATGCCACCCAGCAGCGTCGCCTGAACGAAGCGCTCAATCAGCACCTGGGGCGCAGCCTGAACCTGCGCATCGAGTTGCTGCGTCCCGAGCAGGAGACTCCGGCCCAGGCTGCCGCGCGCAAGCGCGCCGAGCGTCAGCGCCTGGCCGAGCAGTCGATCCATGACGACCCGCTGGTGCAGCAGATGATTCAACAGTTCGGGGCGAGCATTCGCCCCGACTCCATCGAACCCCTGACTCCCTGAGTCGATTAGCCGAGGAACACCATCATGATGAAAGGCGGCATGGCGGGCCTGATGAAGCAGGCCCAGCAGATGCAGGAAAAAATGCAGAAGATGCAGGAAGAGCTGGCCAACGCCGAAGTCACCGGCCAGTCCGGTGCCGGCCTGGTGAGCGTGGTGATGACCGGTCGCCACGACGTCAAGCGCATCACCCTGGACGACAGCCTGATGCAGGAAGACAAGGAAGTGCTGGAAGACCTGATCGCCGCTGCGGTGAACGACGCCGTGCGCAAGGTCGAGCAGAACAGCCAGGAGAAGATGGCCGGTATGACCGCAGGCATGCAGCTTCCCCCCGGCTTCAAAATGCCCTTCTAAACCGGGCCGCCCAGTCGACGCACATGGCTGCGTTGCTCGAAGGCGCGGGCATCCTCATTTACGCGCAGTAAACTCCGGTGCCCACGCCTTCTCGCGCCTTGCCCTGCACGCCGCCTGAACGCCCCTTGCTCCGCGCAGCCTCATTCACATAGCGACACTTGCCCATGAGCTTCAGCCCGCTGATCCGCCAACTGATCGATTCGCTGCGTCTGCTACCCGGTGTCGGGCAGAAGACCGCGCAGCGTATGGCCCTGCAGTTGCTGGAGCGCGATCGTAGCGGTGGCATGCGCCTGTCGCAGGCGCTGGCGGCGGCCATGGAGGGGGTGGGGCACTGCAAGCGTTGCCGCACCCTGAGCGAGGACGAGCTGTGCCCGCAGTGCAGCGATCCGCGCCGCGACGACTCGCTGCTGTGCGTGGTGGAGGGACCGCTGGACGTGTTCGCGGTGGAGCAGACCGGCTATCGCGGGCGCTACTTCGTGCTCAAGGGCCACCTCTCGCCGCTGGATGGCCTGGGCCCGGAAGCCATCGGCATTCCCGAGTTGCTGGCGCATATCGGCGCCAGCCAGTTCTCTGAGGTGATCCTCGCCACCAACCCGACGGTGGAGGGCGAGGCCACGGCTCACTACATCGCGCAGATGCTGGCGGGCAAGGGCATCGTGCTGTCGCGCATCGCCCATGGCGTGCCGCTGGGTGGCGAGCTGGAGCTGGTGGATGGCGGCACCCTGGCCCATGCCCTGGCTGGGCGCCGGCCGATTTCCGGCTGACTCAGTAGCGCGCCAGCGTCTGCAGCTCGGCGTCATCCATCTCGTAAGCGATCCATTTCTGCACCGGGCGACCGCCCAGGCGCTGGTAGAAACTTTCCGCACGAGCATTGCCGGCCAGTACGTCCCAGTGCAGGCGTCCGGCACCTTGCTCCAGCGCCCATTGCGCCAGCGTGCCCAGCAGTTGCCTGCCCAGAGCCTGTGAGCGCCAGGGCGCCGTCACATACAACTCCTTGAGGCGCACGGTCGGGCGCAGATCAACGGTGAACGGGACGAGCAGCGCGATGGCGTAGCCGCGCAGCTCGCCTGCTGCGGTCTCGGCGACGAAGACCTGGCATTGCGCCGTGGGGCCGAAGGCGCGCCGGTGCAACGCGGCTTCGTCCACGGCGAAGTCCGCCAGGTAGTCCTCGAAGGCGGCCAGCTGGCGCATCAGCGTAAGCAACTGCGGCACGTCCGCCGCGCAGGCCTGGCGGATCAGCATGCGCAGCTGACGCTTTGCGAGGCGGCGCTCGGCTGGGCATCGCCGCTGACCAGGTTCAGGCCCTCATCGAGCCAGCCGGTGACGCCGCCGATCATCTCCTTCACCGCGTAGCCGAGGCTCGCCAGGCGCACCGCGGCGCGGTGGACGCCGTTGCAGTGCGGGCCGGCGCAGTAGACGACGAACAGGGTGTCGCGGGGAAACTCAGCCATGCGCTCGGTGCTCATCAGGCGGTGCGGGATGTTGATGGCGCCGGGTACGTGGCCGGCGGCGTAGGCGGCCTCGCCGCGTACATCGACCAGCACGTAGTCGACCTGGCCTTCCTGCCGGCTGCGGTAGACGTCCGAGCAGTCGGTCTCGAAGGCGAGGCGCTGGCTGAAATGCATCAGGGCGATGGCGGAAGTGGCGGCGGGGAACTGGCTGACCAGGCTCATGGTGGAACTCCTCGTGATGGGGTATGGCGCCACTGTATGAGTCGCCGCGACTCCGCTACAGTGGCGGCTCGGACAGGTATCGGAAATTTTCCGCCAATGCGCAACGACCCCGGCCTGGTGGCCATCCTCGCCTATGACGGCCTGTGCACTTTCGAATTCGGTATCGCCGTGGAGATCTTCGGCCTGGCGCGGCCGGAGTTCGATTTCCCCTGGTATCGCCACCGCATCGTCGGCCTCGACGAGGGGCCGATGCGCGCCACGGGTGGCATCCGGGTGCTGGCCGATGCCGGCTTAGAAGGCTTGGCCGAGGCCCGCACCATCATCGTTCCCGGCTGGCGCGACCGTGCCGAGCTGCCACCGCCGGCGTTGCTCGATGCCCTGCGCGAGGCCCACGGGCGTGGCGCGCGGCTGCTGTCGATCTGTTCCGGGGTGTTCGTGCTGGCGGCCAGCGGTCTGCTCGACGGCCAGCGCGCCACCACCCACTGGCGCTATACGGATGAGCTGGCGCAGCGCTACCCGGCCATCGAGGTGGATCCGCAGGTGCTGTATGTCGACGCCGGCCAGCTGATCACCTCGGCCGGTAGCGCCGCTGGCATTGATGCCTGTCTGCACCTGGTGGCGCGTGACTTCGGCAACCAGGTCGCCAATCGCGTGGCCCAGCGCCTGGTGATGGCGCCGCAGCGTGCCGGCGGCCAGGCGCAGTTCATCCCCGCGCCGGTGGCGCACTCCGCGCGCCATGATCTGTCCGGCCTGCTGGAGTGGGTACGCCAGCGCCTCGATCAGCCATTGGAGGTCAGGCAGCTGGCGGCGCGGGTAGCGATGAGCGAGCGCACCTTCCTGCGCCGTTTCGGCGCGGCCACCGGCATGACGCCCAAGGCCTGGCTGCAACACGAGCGCTTGTCCCGTGCCCGCGAGCTGCTGGAGGGCGATGCGCAGAGCGTCGAGCGTATCGCCGAGCAGTGTGGCTATCGCACCGTGGAGAGTTTTCGCGTTGCGTTCCGCAACCATCTGGGGCTATCGCCAAGCGCTTATCGCGAGCGCTTCGGCAGGCATGGCACGAAAGCCCAGACGCCGCTGGCGTAAAACACTTGAGAAGCATTACCATTCGCGCCAATTCCACGTCCAGCGGCAGACGTATCCCATGGCGGTTAGCGCGGTCTCACAGCAACAAACCTTCCAGCAGCTTTACCGGGATCACCACGGCTGGCTGATCAGCTGGTTGCGGCGGCGCATGGACTGCTCTCAGGGGGCTGCCGACCTGGCCCAGGACACTTTCCTGCGCCTGCTGAGCAAAGAGCGCGATCTCGCGCCGCTGCGTGAGCCACGTGCCTACCTGTCGACCATCGCCCATGGGCTGCTGGTCAATCACTGGCGGCGCCTGGCCATCGAGCGTGCCTATCTCGAATCCCTGGCCCAGCAGCCGGAGCAGTACGCCCCCTCACCGGAGCAGCGCGAGCTGATCATGGCTTCCCTGCTGCAGATCGACGCCCTGCTGCGGCGCCTGCCGGGCAAGGTGCGCGATGCTTTCCTCCTGGCTCAGCTCGATGGTCTGACCTACGCGCAGATTGCGGTAAAGCTCGGTGTGTCCGAGCGTATGGTGAAGAAGTACATGGCCCAGGCCATGCTCCATTGCCTGACCCTGGCGCAGGACTGAGGCATGGGCCAGTCGATTGATTTTGCCGTGTTGCAGCAGGCTGCCGACTGGTTCGCCCGGCTGCGCGACGAGCACGCCAGCGAGCAGGACCGGCTCGCCTGGCAGCGCTGGCTGGAGGCCCGGCCGCAACACCGCCAGGCCTGGCTGCGGGTTGAGAGCATCAGCGGTCAGTTTGAACGCCTGCCGCAGCGCCAGGCGGCGCGTTCGGCACTGCAGGCGCGTGGAGTGGAGCGACGCCAGGCGCTCAAGGCGCTATCCATCGTGGCGGGCGTTGGTCTGCTGGGGCTGGGCGGCCGTGCACTGCCCTGGCAGCAATGGCAGGCCAGCCAGCGCACGGCGGTGGGCGAGGTACGTGACAGCCAACTGGCCGATGGCAGCCGCCTGTGGCTGAACACCGACAGCGCGCTGGACGTGGATTTCACTGCCCAACTGCGACGCCTGATGCTGTACCGCGGCGAGGTGCTGGTCGAGGCGGCCGACGATGCCCGTCCGTTGTGGCTGGAAACCGCCCATGCGCGCCTGCGGGTGCAGGGCGGGCGTTTCGCCGTGCGCCAGCTGGACGACGGTTACCTGGTCTCGACCCAGATCGGCGCGCTGGAGATTATTGGTGCCCGCCGGCAGAGCCTGTTTGCGGGTCAGCAGGCCTATTTCGATGCCCACTGGGTGGATAGCCCGGCGCCGTTGCGCCAGGGCCAGCAGGCCTGGACCCACGGCGTTCTGCAGGCCGATGACATGCCGTTGGGAGAGTTCGTCGCCGAGCTGAGCCGCCACCAGCGTGGACATCTGGGCTGCGATCCGCGGGTGGCCAAGCTGCGCCTGGTTGGCGCCTTCCCGCTGGCGCAGCCGGAGCGCATCTACGCCGCCCTGGAGGCCAGCCTGCCGGTGCGTGTGGTGCATCGGCTGCCGTGGTGGATCAGCATCGAGCCGCGCCATTCAGCTGCGACTTGAGTGCGGATATAAATATTTCGCATTCGTGGTTCCCCTTTTTTCATCTGGCTTGGCTTCAAGCGCATTAGGGCGATTTTGCCCGCTATGCCATCGCTATCCAGGGGGATTCACATGCCTTACTCCACTACTCCGCACGCCCTGCGTCGGGCGATTCGCGCCGCCGTGCTGGCCATGCCGCTGGCCGCCCTGCAGCCGGGCCTGGGCGGCCTGGCCCAGGCCGCCGATGCCGAGCAGAGCCTGCGCAGCTACGCCATCCCGGCCGGTCCGCTGTCCAGCGCCCTGAGCCAGTTCGCCAGCGAGGCGCAGATTCTCCTCGCTGTCGACGGCCAGCTCACCGCCAACAAGCAGAGCCAGGGCCTGCAGGGCCAGTACTCGGTGGATGAGGGCCTGGCCCGGTTGCTGCAGGACAGCGGTATGCAGGTGGTGCGTGACGCCAGCGGCAGCTATTCGCTGAGCCTGGTTGGCGAGGGCGCCAGCCTGTCGCTGCAGACCACCGAGGTCGAGGGCTTCGCCCTGGGCAACGCGCTGGGCAGCATGGACGGCTACAACGCCACCCACAGCAGCGTGGCGACCAAGACCAGCAAGGCGCTGGTGAACACTTCGCAGAGCGTATCCGTGGTGACTGCCGCGCAGATCGAGGAGCAGGGCTCGCGTACCGTCGCCGAGGCTACCCGCTATACCGCCGGTGTGCTCACCAACCCTTACGGCAACACCCATCGCTATGACTACCTGGCCATGCGCGGGATCAACGATGGTTCGGTGGACAACATCATCATCGACGGCCTGAAGGCCATGGGCGATCCGGGCTCCTTTACCAGCCTGCAGATCGATCCCTACTTCCTCGAACGCATCGATGTGCTCAAGGGCCCGTCTTCGGTGCTCTACGGTCGCAGCAATCCGGGTGGTCTGGCAGCGCTGACCACCAAGCGCCCCGAGTTCGAACAGGCCGGCCGCATCGATGTGTCCTTCGGCAGCCATGACTACAAACAGACGGCCTTCGACGTCACCGGCCCGCTCAGCGACAACGTCGCCTACCGCGTGGTCGGCCTGGCCAAGGACACCGATGTGCAGGTCGAGCATGTCGAAGAGACTCGCTACGCGCTGATGCCCAGCCTGGCGCTGAGCCTCGGTGACGACACCCTGCTCAATCTCTACGCCTACCTGCAGGAAGACCCCAATGGCGGCTACCACGGCAGCCTGCCGGCCTCCGGCACCCTGCACACGCGTAACGGCGAGCGTATCTCTGCCAGCTTCTTCGAGGGTGACCCGGACATCGAGGAATTCAAGCGCAGCCAGCAGATGCTCGGCTATGAACTGGAACACCGCTTCAACGACACCTGGAGCGCGCGGCAAAACTTCCGCTACCTGGCCGCCAGCACCGAAAACAGCCAGGTGTGGGGCAACGGATATGTGAGCGCCACCGGCAACGAGCTGGCCCGTGGCTTCAGCGGTGGCGAGGAGAACCTGCACGCCTGGATCGTCGACAACCTGCTGCAAGCCGAATTCGCCACCGGCGCGGCACAGCACACCCTGGTCACCGGGCTGGACTACCAGTACTCGAAGAACAAGGTGCGCTACGACCGCGACTACAGCTCGGTGACCCCGCTGGACGTGTTCAATCCGCAATACCCGGCCAACGACCTGGCTGCCCTGGCCACCGTCAGCGACGCCCTGCGCCGGCAGAAGCAGGCCGGCCTGTACGTGCAGGACCTGATCGAGCTGGGCGGCTGGAACTTCACCGCCGGTCTGCGCCAGGACTGGTACGACGTATCCATCGACGACGATCAGCAGGGCACCAAGGACGCCAACACCGGCGACAAGCTCAGCGGCCACCTCGGCGTGCTGTATGCCTTCGACAACGGCCTCTCGCCCTATGTCAGCTACTCCACTTCGTTCAACCCCACGTCCAACTACTCCGATGGTGCGCAGATCCTCAAGCCCACTACCGGCGAGCAGTGGGAGGCAGGCCTGAAGTTCCAGCCGCCGGGCACCGACGACCTGTACACCATCTCCTTATTCACCCTCGAGATGGAGAACCTGTTCGCCAAGGAGAACAGCTTCACCGACAACTACGAATACAAGGGCGTTGGTGGCATCGATTCCAGGGGCGTCGAGCTGGAGGCCCGCGTGCAGGTCACCGACAACCTGCAGCTGCTGGGCAGCTACACCTACAATGACGTGGAATACAGCAAGTCCTACTTCGTCTTCGACGCGCTCGGTGGCGTGGTGGATGCCAAGGGCAACACCCCGTACCAGACACCCGAGCAGATGGCCAGCCTGTGGGCCGACTACGGCTTCAAGGAAGGTCTGCTGGCCGGCCTGACCATCGGCGCTGGCGCCCGCTATGTGGGCGAGAGCGAGGGTAGCGACCTGAACGACTTCCAGGTGCCGTCCTACACCCTGTTCGACGCGGCAGTCAGCTATGACCTGGCCCACGTCGGCCTGCAGGGCACCTCGGTGCGGGTCAACGCCAACAACCTCACTGATGAGTACTACGTGGCCTCCTGCTATTCGGCCACCGCCTGCTACCTGGGCGAGGAGCGTACCGTGGTGGCCACCGTCACCCAGAAGTTCTGACCCAGCGCAATGGCCGCCGTCTCGCCAGAGACGGCGGTTTTCTGCTGTTTGCGAGACGGAAAATCATGATGCGCAACATTCTGGTCCGGCTGCACCGTTACCTCGGGCTGGCTACTGCGGTGTTCCTCGCCCTGGCCGGTGTGACCGGCAGCGTGCTGGCCTTCCACCACGAACTGGATGAGTGGCTTAACCCGCAGTTCTACCAGACCGATCACACCGCCACGGCGCGCATGGACGGCCCGAGCCTGATCGAGCGGCTGGAGGCGGCTCATCCGCAGCGCCTGGTCTGGTATCTGGAACAGCCGGACGAACCCGGCCATTCGGCGCTGCTGGCCACCGTGCCGCGCACCGATCCGGCCAGCGGCCAGCCTTATCCGCTGGCGCCACGGGTGTTCTACCTCGACCCGGCGGACGGCAGCGTGCTGGGCGAGCGGGAGTGGGGCGCCTGCTGTTTCTCTCGGGAGAACTTCGTCCCTTTTATCCTCGAGTTCCACTACAGCCTCAGCCTGCCGGGCAATTGGGGCATCCTGCTGATGGGCATCGTCGCCATTCTCTGGACCATCGACTGCCTGGTCTCGCTGTGGCTGACCCTCCCGCGCGGTCGACCGTTCTGGCGCAAATGGGGCAAGGCCTGGAAGATCAAGCGCCAGCGCCTCAACCACGACGTGCACCGCGCCGGTGGCCTGTGGCTGTGGCTGCTGCTGACCCCGGTGGCGGTCAGCAGTGTGGCAATGAACCTGCCGGCCGACGTGTTCAAACCCGTGGTTTCGCTGTTCTCGGAGGTACCGCTGAGTACCTACGAGGCGCGCGGCCGGCTGCCCAAGGAGGCGCTGGGCGAGCTGCAGCTGAACTACCGCCAGGCCTATGCGCTGGCGCGGGAGGAGGGTGATCGCCTGGGGCTGCAGCAACCCATTACCGAGCTGTACTACAGCTTCGAGTACAACTTCTTCGGTGCCGGTTTCGGCGACCATGCCAGCGACCAGGGCAACGCCTGGGTCTTCGTGCATGGCGAGGACGGCCGTGTGATCGGTCGCGAAATCCCCGGTGTCGGCACCCTGGGCGAGCGCTTCTACCAGCTGCAGCTACCGATCCACGGCGGGCGCATCCTCGGCTTCCCCGGGCGGGTGTTGATCGCCGTGCTGGGCCTGGCCATTGCCGTACTCAGCATCACCGGCATGGTGATCTGGTGGCGCAAACAGCGCGCCCGCCTGTTCACGGCGCAGCGCGTTGAACGGCGGCTTGCTGAGCAGGGATAATCTGTCCGTGCCCGTGGTCATAGCCGGCGCCCCGCAATTCTTCCTGGAACTTCCCGTGCGCCTGCTGCCCTTTCGACTGAGTACCCTGCTTCTGGCACTGGCCCTGCCGGCCGGTGCCAACACCTGTCCACCTGGCCAGGTGCAGGTCTGTCTCTACGGCTGCCTGTGCGTGCCGGAGTACGCGCAGGTGCAGGAGCAGGCGCTGGAGCTGGCAGCCAGCAACCTGCAGGGCTGGATTCTGCAGTCACGTCAGCAACTGCTGGCCGCCGGCAGCGCACCGATGCCGACGGCGATCCGCCAGCAGCTGCTGGCCTGGTATCCGGCCGAGCTGCTGGATGCCGTGCGCTACCGGGTGGGCGGCGGCGAGCAGCTGGATGCTGCCAGCACCCTGCTGCAGAACCCCGACATCCAGGCCGTGACCCTGGTCGACCTGATCGTGTTTCGCGAGGCTGAAGCCGCCGAGCTTGATGTCGCGCTTTGGGCTCACGAGCTGCACCATGTGCAGCAGTACCGCGCGTGGGGCGTGGAAGGCTTTGCCCGCCGCTACACGCGGGACTTCGAGGCAGTCGAGGGGCCGGCCTACGAACTGCAGCTGCGGGTATCGCGTGCGCTGCGAGAACAGCGCGGCTATTGAAAACCAAGCAAGCGCTAGGTTAGTGTGGCGGCAAACAACAACCGGGAGCCACCCGCATGTCCGCCTTCCAGGAATACTTCGATCCTTCTCATCAGCTGGTACGCGACTCGGTGCGCCGCTTCATCGAGCGCGAAGTGCTACCGCACATCGCCGACTGGGAGGAAGCCGAGGAGTTCCCCCGCGAGCTGTACCGCAAGGCGGGGGCGGCCGGGATTCTCGGCATCGGTTACCCGGAGCAGTTCGGCGGCAGCCATGAAGGTGACCTGTTTGCCAAGGTGGCGGCCAGCGAGGAACTGATGCGTTCCGGCTCTGGCGGCCTGGTCGCCGGCCTCGGTTCGCTGGACATCGGCCTGCCGCCGGTACTCAAGTGGGCCAAGCCAGCACTGCGCGACCGTGTGGTGCCCGAGGTGCTGGCTGGCGAGAAGATCATGGCGCTGGCGGTGACCGAGCCTTCCGGCGGTTCCGACGTGGCCAATCTGAAGACCCGTGCCGTGCGCGACGGTGATTACTACCGCGTGACAGGCAGCAAGACCTTTATCACCAGCGGCGTGCGTGCCGACTACTACACCGTGGCCGTGCGCACCGGCGGCGAGGGCTTCGGCGGTGTCAGCCTGTTGCTGATCGAGAAGGGCACGCCTGGTTTCACCGTTGGCCGCTCGCTGAAGAAGATGGGCTGGCGCTCATCGGACACTGCCGAGCTGTTCTTCGATGACTGCAAGGTGCCGGTGGAGAACCTGATCGGTGCCGAGAACATGGGCTTTGCCTGCATCATGGCCAACTTCCAGAGCGAACGACTGAGCCTGGCACTGATGGCCAACATGACCTCGCAGATGGCCCTGGAAGAGGCCATGCGCTGGGCCCGCGAGCGCGAGGCCTTCGGCAAGCCGATCGGCAAGTTCCAGGTGCTCAAGCACCGCCTGGCCGAGATGGCCACCCAACTGGAAGTGTCTCGCGAGTTCACCTACCGCCAGGCGGCGAAGATGGCCGCCGGCAAGAGCGTGATCAAGGAAATCTCCATGGCCAAGAACTTCGCCACCGACGTGGCTGATCGCATCACCTACGATGCGGTGCAGATCCTCGGCGGCATGGGTTACATGCGTGAAAGCCTGGTAGAGCGCCTGTACCGCGACAACCGCATCCTCTCCATCGGCGGCGGATCGCGGGAGATCATGAACGAGATCATCAGCAAGCAGATGGGCTTGTGAGTGCCGGCTGCGACTGGCGCTCGCTGAAACGTGTGCGCTGATCAATGGCCGCGCTGACAAGGCAGCGGCAATCGGCGCCAGGCTGCACGAACTGCTGAGCAGGTAGTCGTTCCTGCTCAGTGCTCGTCGAGGGCAAAGGCGGTCAGTGCAAAGGTCGGAATACCGGCGTCCTGCAGTTTCTGCGACCCCCCCAGCTCGGGCAGGTCGATGATCGCGGCGGCTTCGTACACCTGGGCTCCGAGGCGCCGGACCAGCCGGGCGGCGGCCAGCAGGGTGCCGCCGGTAGCGATCAGGTCATCGAAGATCAGGACCCGGTCACCATCGCACAGGCTGTCGCTGTGAACTTCCAGCAGGGCCTCGCCATATTCGGTCTGGTAACTCTCGGAGAGCACGTCCGCCGGCAGCTTGCCCTGTTTGCGGAACAGGATCAGCGGCTTGTTCAGTTCGTAGGCGATCACCGAGCCGATCAGAAAACCGCGCGCATCCATCGCGGCCACATGGCTGAAATCGGCCTCCACGTAGCGCTGGATGAAGCTGTCGGCGACCATGCGCTGGGCGCGCGGCGACTGGAATAGCGGGGTAATGTCGCGGAACACCACGCCCGGCTTGGGGAAGTCCGGCACGGGGCGGATCAGCGACTTGATGTCGAATTCGTCGAAGATCATCACGCGTCCTCAGTCCGCCATGCTACCGCCGGCGAGGGCGCACAGTTCAATTGGATCGAGGATCTGTACTTCCTTGCCTTCGGCGTTGATCAGGCCGTTCTGTTGGAAGCGGGTGAATACTCGTGACACGGTTTCCACCGCGAGGCCCAGGTAGTTGCCGAGCTCATTGCGTGACATGGCCAGGCGGAACTGGTTGGCCGAGAAACCGCGGGCGCGGAATCGCGCGGAAAGGTTGACCAGGAAGGTGGCAATTCGCTCGTCGGCGGTCTTCTTGGACAGCAGCAGCATCATCTGCTGGTCGTCGCGGATCTCCCGGCTCATGACCCGCATCAGCTGACGGCGCAATTGAGGGAGCTGCACGGAAAGTTCATCCAGGCGCTCGAAGGGGATCTCGCAGACGGAGGTAGTCTCCAGTGCCTGCGCGGATACGGGGTAGAGTTCGCTGTCTACACCGGACAGACCAACCAGTTCGCTGGGCAGGTGGAATCCGGTGATCTGCTCTTCACCGGCGTCGCTGAGAGTAAAGGTTTTCAGCGCGCCGGCACGCACGGCGAATACCGAGTCGAAGGTGTCGCCCTGGCGAAACAGGAACTCACCCTTCTTCAATGGGCGGCCCCGCTTGACGATGCGGTCCAGGGCATCCATGTCCTCGAGGTTCAAGGACAGCGGCAAGCACAGCGCGGCGAGACTGCAGTCCTTGCAATGGGCCTGGTGCGGGCTGTGCACCTTGATGAACTCTGACATCGCTACCCCTGAGTGGAGAGTCACACACAAAATCGAAGGTTAACCCATTGGCGCCCGGCTGGGCCAGAGCGGCTGCGCATGTCTGACCATTTGCTCAAGTTATGGCCGGATCGCCCGATAGCCAGTTGGCGTCATGTGGAGGAGGCAGCATGTTGAAACTGGACGTGAGTGGGCTCAGTGAACGCCTGGCGCAGGGCATACAGCGTCAGGTGGCAAGGGCCAGCGGCACAGCCCCCGGCGAGCCTGAGGTGCGTGACGGTCTGCGGGTTACGCTGTCGGAGTTGGGTAAAGCGCGAGCCACCGCGAAGCATGATGATATCGAGGAGGCCAACCTGCCGGACAACATCAAGGAGATTCTCCGGTTGATCCGTGCCCTGCGCCAGCAGATCGCCGATAAACAGGCCGAGCTGCAGGCGCTGATGGCGGAGTCGGGAGCGGATCCGCGGATCAAGCAGATGCGCGTGGAAGCCCTGCGTGGTGAGCTGTCCTCGTTGCAAGGCGCGCTGAGCACGGCTCAGGCGAGTCTGTTGACGGCGCTCAAGGACAAGCGCCTGAGTGATGACCAGCGACTGCAGGCCAGTCGCCTGGCGATGGGCTGATCAATCCTTTGCCCGAGGCGGGCCGGCCTTATGGCCGGCGCCTGGTTCAGATGACCCGCGAGAAACGCTGCTGGTTCTGCTGCTCCAGGTAGTGATCAAACAGCATGCACACCGAGCGTACCAGCAGGCGTCCGGCCGGTCGCACTTCAATACCCTGGGCGCCGAGTTCGATCAGACCGTCGCGATCAAGCTGCTGCAGTTGCGGCCAGATGGCTGAGAAGTAGCTGCGAAAGTCGATGGCGAAGCGCTGTTCGATTTCGCCGAAATTCAGTTGGAACTGACAGATCAGCGCCTGGATCACCGCGCGGCGGATGCGGTCATCCTCGTTGCAATGCAGGCCGCGCTGGGTCGCCAGCTGGCCGTTGGCCAGGCTTTGCTGGTAGTTGGCCAGGTCGCTGCTGTTCTGGCTGTAAAGGTCGCCGACCTGGCTGATGGCCGATACGCCAAGCCCGATCAGATCGCAGTGACCGTGCGTGGTGTAGCCCTGGAAATTGCGCTGCAGGGTGCCGTCCTCCTGTGCCATGGCCAGCTCGTCATCGGGGAGGGCGAAGTGGTCCATGCCGATATAGCGGTAGCCGGCGGCGGTCAGCTGCTCGATGCTGCGCTGCAGCATTTCCAGTTTCAGCGCCGGACTGGGCAGGTCGCTTTCGTTGATACGGCGCTGCGGCATGAAGCGCTCGGGCAAGTGGGCATAGTTGAACACCGACAACCGATCAGGCTGCAGGGCGATCACCTCGGCCACGGTGCGGGCGAAGCTGTCCGGATTCTGCAGCGGCAGGCCGTAGATCAGGTCGATGTTCACCGAGCGGTACTGCAGCGTGTGCGCGGCTTCGACGATGGCGCGGGTCTGTTCCAGTGTCTGCAGGCGGTTGATCGCTCGCTGCACGTTGGGATCGAGGTCCTGTACGCCAAGGCTGACGCGATTGAAGCCCAGATCGCGTAGCAGACCCATGGTCGACCAGTCGGCCTCGCGCGGATCGATCTCGATGCCGTAGTCGCCGCGATCATCGTCAAGCAGGTGAAAGTGCTTGCGCAGATGCTCCATCAGTCGACGCAGTTCGTCGTGGCTGAGGAAAGTCGGGGTTCCGCCGCCGAAGTGCAGTTGCTCGACCACCTGTGCGCTGTCGATATGGCGGGAAATCATTTCGATCTCCTGCTCCAGGCGCTCCAGATAGGGCAGGGCGCGGCCGCGATCCTTGGTGATCACTTTGTTGCAGGCGCAGTAGTAGCAGATGTTGGCGCAGAACGGCACGTGCACGTACAGCGACAGTGGGCGCTTGGCCTTGCGGCTGTCACGCAGGGCGTGCAGCAGGTCGAAGGAGCCGACTTCGCCATGGAATTGCACGGCGGTGGGGTATGAGGTGTAGCGCGGGCCCGGTCGGTCGTGACGGCGGATCAGGTCGGCGTCCCAGTGGATGGCATCGAGCATCGGGGAAATCCCTGGAGTGGCGAGTGATGCCAGTCTAGGGAGAGCCCGAGGGGAGCCTCTTGATTTGTATCAATGGCCCATCAGCCAATGCTGATGCGGGCCGGGCAATGTCCAGATACCAAACAGGATCACCAGCAGGCCACCAGCGACCCGCACGCCGCGTTGGCGCAGGAGTGCGGTCAGCCGTTCGGCGGCCATGCCGGTGGCCAGCAGCACCGGCCAGGTGCCCAGGCCAAAGGCCAGCATCAGCAGCGCGCTTTCACCCGGTGAGCCCTGGCTGGAGGCCCACAGCAGCGTGCTGTAGACCAGACCGCAGGGCAGCCAGCCCCACACGGCGCCGAGCAGAAGGGCACGTGGCAGGCTGCTGACCGGCATCAGGCGGCTGGCGACGGGTTGCAGGTGACGCCACAGGTGGCGACCGAGTGCCTCGATGCGGGTCAGGCCGCTCCACCAGCCTGCCAGGTAAAGGCCCATGGCGATCAGCAGCAGGCCTGCCAGCACGCGCAGGGCCATGGCAGCCGGGCTGCTGGCTACGGCCCAGCCGGCCAGGCCAATGAGCAGGCCGGCGGTGGCATAGCTGAGGATGCGCCCGAGGTTGTAGGCCAGCAGCAGGCGCAGGCGTCGCGCGCGCTGCTCGGGCGGGATGGCCAGGGTCAGTGCACCCATCAGCCCGCCACACATACCCAGGCAGTGGCCGCCGCCGAGCAGGCCGAGGATCACTGCGGACAGCAGTGGCGCGACGAGCTCAGGCACGCGGTTCGTCCTCGGGCTTCTCGGCCTTGTCGGCTTCGGCGACACCGGCCTTGTGCTGGGGGTCTTCGTCGTCGAACAGGATGCTGTGGGCCGGGCTGTCCAGATCGTCATACTGGCCGTTGTCCACTGCCCAGAAGAACAGCCAGATGGCGAAGCCAACCAGGCCGACGGCGATGGGGATCAGGAAGTAGATGGCGGACATGACTCGGGCTCCTAGGCGTTCTTCACTCGGGCCAGGCGGAGTGCGTTCAGTACCACGAGCAGTGAGCTGGCCGACATGCCGAGTGCGGCCCACAGTGGGGTGACCCAGCCAAGCGCGGCGAAGGGCAGCACCAGTCCGTTGTACAGGGTGGCCCAGGTCAGGTTCTCGATGATCACGCGGCGAGTGCGACGGGCCAGGCTAAAGGCTTCTATGAGACTGCTCAGGCGGTTGGACAGCAACACCGCGTCGGCGCTGGTCTTGGCCAGGTCGGTGGCACTGCCCATGGCTACGCTGATGTCGGCACCGGCCAGTACCGGTACGTCGTTGACCCCGTCGCCGAGCATCAACACGCGACGGCCGCGCTGGTGCAGCTCCTGCAGCACGGCCAGCTTGGCGTCAGGGGTCAGGCCGCCGCGGGCGTCCTCGATGCCGAGCTGGCGAGCCACCTCGGCGACCATCGGCGAGCTGTCGCCTGAGAGCAGGAGGATGGCCCAGCCCTCGGCACGGCAGGCGTCAATCAGTTGCGCGGCATCGGCCCGCAGCTGGTCGCCGAGGACGAACCAGGCCAGCGGCCCGCGCTCATCGCCGAGCAACAACCATTGGCCGTGTTCACCGGGAATGTTCGGCGCCGGGCGCCCGGCCAGGGCTGCGACATAGTTCGGCTGGCCGATGCGCAGACGACGACCGCTGACCACGCCCTCGAGGCCCTGGCCCGGTTCGCTGATCAGCTGCTCGGCGCCCTTGCTGCTGTGACCAAAGGCACGGGCGATGGGGTGTTCAGAACCGTGTTCGAGCGTGGCCGCCAGTGCCAGGCAGGCATCCGCATCCAGTTCGCGCAGGGTTTCGATACGCTCGAGGGTCAGGCGTCCTTCGCTCAGCGTGCCGGTCTTGTCGAAGATCACCGTGTCGATCTGCTTCAGGCCCTCCAGCACGTGCCCGCGCGTCAGCAGCAGGCCAAGCTTGTGCAGGCTGCCGGTGGCGGTGGTCAGCGCGGTCGGCGTGGCCAGCGACAGGGCGCAGGGGCAGGTGGCGACCAGTAGCGCCAGGACGATCCAGAAGGCGCGCTGTGGGTCTATTTGCCACCAGACCAGCCCCACGACCGCAGCGACGGCCAGCACCACCAGCAGGAACCACTGCGCCACACGGTCAGCCAGTTCGGCCATTCTCGGTTTGTCGGCCTGCGCTCGCTCCAGCAGGCGCACGATGGCCGAAAGACGGGTGTTCTCGCCCAGTGCCTCGACCTCAACGGTCAGCGGCCCCTCGACATTGAGGGTTCCGGCGGTGACCGAGTCCCCTTCACCTTTTGGCAGCGGCAGGTACTCGCCGGTGAGCAGCGATTCATCGACACTCGACTGCCCGGCGACGATGCGTCCATCTGCCGGGAGCTGGCCGCCTGGGGGGACCAGTACGCGGTCGCCGATGGCCAGCTCGCGCAGCAGCACGCGCTGACTCTGGCCGCTGGGTTCCAGGCGCAGGCAGGAGGGGGGGAGCAGATTGACCAGCTGCGAAGTGGCCGCTGCCGTGCGCTCGCGGGCGCGGCGTTCCAGATAGCGGCCAGCGAGCAGGAACAGGGCAAACATGCCCACGGCGTCAAAGTACAGTTCGCCGACACCGGTAACGGTGGACCAGATGCCGGCCACGTAGGCCCCGCCGATCGCCAGCGATACCGATACATCCATGGTCAGGTGGCGGGTGCGCAGGTCGCGCAGCGCGCCACGGAAGAACTGGCCGCAGCAATAGAAGACGATGGGGGTGGTCAGGAACAGGCTGGTCCAGCGCAGGATCTTGTCCAGTTCCGGCGAGAGGTCGACGTTGAACTCCGGCCAGGTGGCCATGGCGGCCATCATCACCTGCATCCACAACAGGCCGGCAACGCCAATCTGGCGCATGGCCTTGCGGTTCTCTTCGGCAAGGCGCGCACTGGCATCGTCTTCCTGCCAGGGATGGCCGGCATAGCCGATGCGGCGGAGCTCGGCGAGCAGCTGGCTGAGCGGGATCTGGCTGTCGGACCAGCGTACCTGCAGGCGCTGGTTGGACAGGTTGAGGTTGGCATCCACCACGCCCGGCAGGCCGCGCAGGTGTTTCTCGATCAGCCAGCCGCAGGCGGCGCAACTGATGCCCTCGATCAGCAGGCGAGTCTCGCTGAGCTCGCCCTGGTGTTCGACGAAGCCGCGTTGCACTTCGTCGCGGTCATACAGCGCCAGTTCGTCCGGCAGGGCCTTGGGCAGTGCCTGCGGGTTGATGGCGTTGTCGCTGCGATGTCGGTAGTAGCTTTCCAGGCCGCCGGCAACAATGGCTTCGGCCACGGCCTGGCAGCCCGGGCAGCAGAAGGCCCGCGTCTGCTCCAGAACGCGGGCCTCGAAACGGCTGCCGGCAGGCACCGGCAGGCCGCAGTGATAGCAGGGTAGGGGACTGCTCAAGACATTACTCGCCGAGGTGGATGCTCTGGCTGCTGGCCAGTTGCTTTTCCTCGAACAGGCGCCAGTCCTTGCCGCCTTCCTGGCCGATCAGCTCGACGAAGCGCCGTCCTTCGACTGCGTCCAGCAGATTGCCGGTATAGCGGCCATCGGGCTGGCGCTGCACGACCACGCGGCGATCGCGCTCCGGCTGGGTCGGCGAGATCAGGTTGAGCACCAGCTGCGGCGGATTGCTGTAGCCCTTGAGATGCAACTCGACCGTGCCCTTCTCGTTGTCCAGTGTCAGGAAGGCCTCGAGCTGCAGGCGTTCAGCCAGGTCCTCGCGCTCCAGCGACGTGTTGATACCTTTGCCGACATCGTAGTAGTTGTCCGACAGCAGGCCAGGCGGGTTGTTGGTGGCGATCACCAGCATGCTGGTCCCCAGCACCACGGACAGACCGAGGATGCCGAGGATGAACCAGACCCAGACTTCTTTGTACCAGGGGTTGACCGGGGTTTGTTGCGACGACATTGCTTGACCTTGTTCAGCGCACGCTCGGGCCGATGAATCGGCTGTCGGCATCGTTCTCGATAGTGGGATCTTCCAAGGCCTGGACCTTGAATAGAATTTCATTGGCGCTGGACGGCAGCTTCTCCGGCGCGATGGACAGTTCCACCGGAATCGACAGCACCTCGCCGGCGGCAGCCTTGACCTCGCGCTTGCCTTCGTACTCGAGACCGTCGATACCTTCGACGGAGATCAGGTAGGTCAGGTCGCGCTGGGCTTTGTTCATCAGTTTCACGGTGTAGACGTTCTCGACATGACCCTGCTCGTTCTCGCGGAACAGTACGCGGTCCTTGAGCACATCGACTTCTACCAGCGAACGATTGAAAACGGCCCAGGCAAACAGGCTCATCATCGCCACCAAAGCGAGGGCATAGCCTATCAGGCGCGGACGCAACAGGTGGGTCTTCTGCCCGGAAAGATTGTGTTCGGTTGTGTAGCTGACCAGTCCGCGCGGGTAGCCCATCTTGTCCATGATTGCGTCGCACGCGTCGACACAGGCCGCACAGCCAATGCACTCGATCTGCAGGCCGTCGCGGATGTCGATACCGGTCGGGCAGACCTGTACGCACATGGTGCAGTCGATGCAGTCACCCAGGCCCTCGGCCTTGTAATCGGCGGTTTTCTTGCGCGGGCCACGGCTCTCGCCACGGCGCGGGTCGTAGGAGACGATCAGGGTGTCCTTGTCGAACATCACGCTCTGGAAGCGCGCGTAGGGGCACATGTAGATGCACACCTGTTCGCGCAGCCAGCCGGCGTTGCCGTAGGTGGCCAGGGTGAAGAAGCCGACCCAGAAGTAGGCCCAGCCGTCAGCCGTGCCATTGAGCAGGCTGGGTAGCAGGTCGCGGATGGGCGAGAAGTAGCCGACGAAGGTCAGGCCGGTGACCAGGCCGATCATCAGCCAGAGACTGTGCTTGGCGATCTTGCGCAGCAGCTTGTTGGAGCTCATCGGCGCCTTGTCCAGCTTCATGCGCTGGTTGCGGTCACCTTCGGTGACTTTCTCGCACCACATGAAGATCCAGGTCCACACGCTTTGCGGGCAGGTATAGCCGCACCAGACGCGACCGGCGAACACGGTGATGAAAAACAGGCCGAAGGCACAGATGATCAGCAGCCAGGACAGCAGGGCAAAATCCTGCGGCCAGAAGGTAGCGCCGAAGATGAAGAACTTACGTTCCGGCAGGTTCCACCAGACAGCCTGGCGGTCATTCCAGCTGAGCCAGACGGTGCCGAAGTAGAGCAGAAAGAGGAAAGCGCCACCGCCAAGCCGCAGGTTGCGGAACAGGCCGGTAAAGGCACGGGTATAGATTTTTTCGCGACTGGCGTAAAGGTCGACGGATTCGCCGCCTTTGGCCGGGGGAGGGGTGATGTTTCGGACGGGAATCTGTTCGCTCATCAGGGTCGTACCACGGCTGGGGTGATTGCTCCCGCGATACTTGCCGGGGGAGTCAGAATTTCACATGCACTATGGTACGCCTGATCGAGCGTTGCCCGGGTGCGACCAGCGGTCGCGTCCCGGGCGGGTGAAGGCTTACTTCTCGGTTGCTGCCTCGGACTTGCCCTGGGACAGGCTGTACACATAGGCGGCCAGCAGGTGCACCTTGTCTTCGCTGCCCACGTACTGCAGCTGTGCGGGCATGTTGCCGCTGCGGCCGTAACGAATGCTCTGCTGCAGTTGAGCGTAGCTGCTGCCGTAGATGAAGGCGCTCGGGTTGGTCAGGTTCGGTGCGCCCATGCTCGGGGTGCCCTTGCCGTCCGCACCGTGGCAGGCGAAGCAGGTAGTGGAGAAGACCTTCTTGCCAGCTTCGATGTCAGCAGTAACGCCTTCCGGCAGCTTGCGGCCACCCAGTTCGGTCAGCACGTAAGCGGCGACATTGCGCACGCCATCTTCGCCGATGGCCGGGCCTTGCGGCGGCATCATGCCATGACGACCACCAATGATGGTCTGTTTGATGTCGGCAGGCGAACCACCCCAGCGCCACTCGTTATCGGTCAGGTTGGGGAAGCCGTATGCACCCTTGGCGTCGGAGCCGTGGCAGACCGAGCAGTTGGACGCGAACAGGCGGCCACCCATTTTCAGGGCCTGTTCGTCCTTGGCCACTTCCTCGATCGGCAGCTTGGCGTACTTGGCATAGATGGGCGCGTATTCCTTGTCGGCGCGAACCATCTCCTTTTCCCACTGGTGCACGCCGGTCCAGCCGGACTGGCCAGTAGTGAAGGGCTTGCCGTTGCCGGCTTCGTTGTAGCCCGGCAGCAGACCTTTCCAGTTACCCAGGCCCGGGTACAGAACCAGGTAGCCGAGGGCGAAGACGATGGTGCCGACGAACAACAGGAACCACCATTTCGGCAGCGGATTGTCGAACTCTTCGATACCGTCGAAGGAGTGGCCGACGGTTTCGTCGGTAGCGTCAGGGCGCTGGCCTTTACGCACACCGAATATCAGCCAGGTGAGCGCGGCAAGGGTGCCGAGGCTCAGTACGCTGACGTAGATACTCCAGAACGAAGTCATTCTTTATTGCTCCCAGAAGCTTGCTCGTCACGCTTGTTGGCTGGGATGTCATCGGCAAACGGCAGGTTGGCCGCTTCGTCGAAGCTCGACTTGCGCTTGCTGTTGTAAGCCCAGAGCACCACGCCGATGAAGGCGATGAAGACTACTGCCGTGCCTATGCCACGGATCATCCCGATATCCATCATGCGTTACCGTTTGTTCTTGATTGCGGTACCAAGACCTTGCAGGTACGCGACCAGCGCGTCCATTTCGGTCTTGCCCTTGACGGCCTCTCGAGCACCGGCAATGTCCTCGTCGGTGTAGGGCACGCCGAGGGCGCGCAGGGCGGTCATCTTGGCGGCGGTGTCCTTGCCGTCGAGCTTGTTCTCAACCAGCCACGGGTAGGCCGGCATCTTGGATTCCGGTACCACGTTGCGCGGGTTGTACAGGTGGGCGCGGTGCCAGTCGTCCGAGTAACGGCCGCCGACGCGAGCCAGGTCCGGGCCGGTACGCTTGGAGCCCCACAGGAACGGGTGGTCCCAGACGCTCTCGCCGGCGACGGAGTAGTGACCGTAGCGCTCGGTTTCGGCGCGGAACGGGCGAATCATCTGCGAGTGGCAGCCGACGCAGCCTTCCTTGATGTAGATGTCGCGGCCTTCCAGTTCCAGTGCGGTGCGCGGCTTCATGCCTTCCACCGGGGTGTTGGTGACGTCCTGGAAGAACAGCGGGACGATCTGGGTCAGGCCGCCGATACTGACGGCCAGGACCATACCGATCGCCAGCAGGCCGATGTTCTTCTCGAAAATTTCGTGTTTGCTACCGGCCATCAGTGAGCAACCTCTGCAGGAATCAGGGCGGCGGCGTCGTACTTGCTCTTGTCAGCGGCACGCACGGTACGCCAGGTGTTGTAGGCCATCAGCAGCATGCCGGCGACGAAGAAGGCACCGCCAAGGGCGCGAACCATGTAGCCGAGATGGCTGGCTTCCAGGGCTTCGACGAAGGAGTAGGTGAGGGTGCCGTCTTCGTTGACTGCACGCCACATCAGACCCTGGGTGATGCCGTTGACCCACATGGAGGCGATGTACAGCACGGTACCGATGGTGGCCAGCCAGAAGTGGGCGTTGATCAGGCCGACGCTGTGCATCTGCTCGCGACCGAACACTTTCGGAATCAGGTGGTACAGCGAGCCGATGGAGATCATCGCTACCCAGCCGAGGGCGCCGGCATGCACGTGGCCGATGGTCCAGTCGGTGTAGTGGGACAGAGCGTTGACGGTCTTGATGGCCATCATCGGGCCTTCGAAGGTGGACATGCCGTAGAAGGCCAGGGAAACCACCAGGAAGCGCAGGATGGGGTCGGAGCGCAGCTTATGCCAGGCGCCGGAGAGGCTCATCATGCCGTTGATCATGCCACCCCAGCTCGGGGCCAGGAGGACGACCGACATGGCCATGCCGAGGGACTGGGCCCAGTCCGGCAGGGCGGTGTAGTGCAGGTGGTGCGGGCCGGCCCAGATGTACAGGGTGATCAGCGCCCAGAAGTGCACGATCGACAGGCGGTACGAGTAGATCGGACGCTCGGCCTGCTTGGGTACGAAGTAGTACATCATCCCCAGGAAGCCGGTGGTCAGGAAGAAGCCCACGGCGTTGTGGCCATACCACCATTGCACCATGGCGTCAGTGGCGCCGGAGTACATGGAGTAGGACTTGAACAGGGTGACCGGCATTTCCATGCTGTTGACGATGTGCAGCATGGCGGTGACCAGGATGAAGGCACCGAAGAACCAGTTGCCGACATAGATGTGCTTGGTCTTGCGCTTGATGATGGTGCCGAAGAACACCAGCAGGTAGCTGACCCAGACAACTGCCAGCAGGATGTCGATCGGCCACTCCAGCTCGGCATACTCCTTGGAGGAGGTGTAGCCCAGCGGCAGGGTGATCACTGCCAGTACGATGACGGCTTGCCAACCCCAGAAGGTGAAGGCGGCCAGACTGTCGGAGATCAGGCGGGTCTGACAGGTGCGCTGAACCACGTAGTAGGACGTGGCAAACAGGGCGCAACCGCCAAAGGCGAAGATCACCGCGTTGGTGTGCAGCGGGCGCAGACGGCCGAAGCTGGTCCACGGCAGGTTCAGGTTGAGTTCCGGCCACACAAGTTGTGCGGCGATGAACACCCCGAGACCCATCCCGATGACCCCCCAGATTACCGTCATAACGGCGAACTGGCGGACCACCTTATAGTTATAAGCAGTCTGACTGATTGCTGTGCTCATGCTAGGGGTACCACGGTTAAGGGAGAGTTTTATAGGCCAAAAAAGCGGCGGCAAGTATGGAGAATCAAGGTATCCATTGCAACGCCGGGATGCCTGTACGATCAAGGTTCTAGCGGCCTCGGAAGGCATTGCTGAACCTGTCGACTGGCACTCCAGTACCCGTGGTAACCCTGCTCAAAGGAGGGGATTGCCTAGAGATTATTACCGGGTACGACTTTTGGGCAGCTTAGACCAACTCCCGTCAGGTGGTATGCAAGCGGTCAGACAGGTGCGACATCGGGTCGCATTCGATGAAGAGGTAGCGGGTGCCGTAAGGCACCCGCCGATAGGTTTACTCGCTAGCCAGGGTCTCCTCGTTTGCCGCCGGTTTCTGCGACAGGCTGTAGACATAGGCAGCCAGCAGGTGGACCTTGTCTTCGCTGCCGACGTACTGCAGTTGTGCCGGCATGTGGCCAGTGCGGCCGTAGCGAATGGTCTGCTGCAGTTGGGCAAAGCTGCTGCCGTAGATGAAGGCGCTCGGGTTGGTCAGGTTGGGCGCGCCCATGCTCGGGGTGCCCTTGCCATCGGCGCCGTGGCAGGCGAAGCAGGTGCTGGCGAAGATCTTCTGGCCGGCACCGATGTCGGCGGTTTCACCTTCCGGCAGCTTGCGCCCGGCCAGTTCGGTCAGCACGTAGGCGGCGGCATTGCGGACGCCTTCCTCGCCGATCATCGCCGCTTGTGGCGGCATCATGCCGGTGCGGCCGCCCGCGATGGTCTGCTTGATCGAGGCAGCATCGCCGCCCCAGCGCCATTCCTTGTCGGTCAGGTTGGGGAAGCCGTAAGCGCCTTTGGCGTCAGAGCCGTGGCAAACCGAGCAGTTGGAGGCGAACAAGCGGCCGCCCATCTTCAGTGCGCGCTCATCCTTGGCGACTTCCTCCACCGGCAACTTCGCGTAACTGGCGTAGATCGGGCCGTACTCGGCGTCAGCCTTGTCCATTTCGCGCTGCCACTGTTTGACCTGAGTCCAGCCGCCCTCGTAGCCCGGCAGTTTGCCGGCGAAGTTGCCCAGGCCCGGGTACAGCAGCAGGTAGGCACCGGCGAAGATCAGGGTGCCGAGGAACAGCATGAACCACCAGCGCGGCAGGGGGTTGTCGTATTCCTCGATGCCGTCGAACGAGTGACCCAGGGTCTGGTCGGTCGGGCCGGGCTGCTCGCCGCTGCGGGTGGCGAAGATCAGCCACAGAAGCGCGAGCAGGCTGCCCAGGGTGAGCAGGGTGATGTACCAGCTCCAGAATGCGGTCATGTCCTATTACCTCTTGTTCTTCAGGCTGGTGCCGAGCACCTGCAGGTAGGCCACCAATGCGTCCATTTCGGTCTTGCCCTTGACGGACTCGCTGGCCGCGGCGACGTCAGCGTCGGTGTAGGGCACGCCGAGGGCGCGCAGGGCGGTCATCTTGGCGGCGGTGTCCTTGCCGTCGAGCTTGTTCTCAACCAGCCACGGGTAGGCCGGCATCTTGGATTCCGGTACCACGTTGCGCGGGTTGTACAGGTGGGCGCGGTGCCAGTCGTCCGAGTAACGGCCGCCGACGCGAGCCAGGTCCGGGCCGGTACGCTTGGAGCCCCACAGGAACGGGTGGTCCCAGACGCTCTCGCCGGCGACGGAGTAGTGGCCGTAGCGCTCGGTTTCGGCACGGAACGGGCGGATCATCTGCGAGTGGCAGCCGACGCAGCCTTCCTTGATGTAGATGTCGCGGCCTTCCAGCTGCAGGGCGGTGTAGGGTTGCATGCCCTTGACCGGTTCGTTGACCACGTCCTGGAAGAACAGTGGGACGATCTGGGTCAGGCCGCCGATGCTCACCGCCAGGACCATGGCGATGGCCAGCAGGCCGACGTTTTTCTCGAAAATCTCGTGTTTGCTGCTCATCAGTGGGCGACCTCTGCAGGAATCAGGGCTTCGCGGTCATATTCGGCCGGTTTGGCGGCGCGTATGGTCAGCCAGGTATTCCAGGCCATCAGGAACATGCCGAGCAGGAAGATGGCGCCGCCCAGTACCCGCACCACGAAGCCGATGTGGCTGGCTTCCAGGGCTTCGACAAAGGAGTAGGTGAGGGTGCCGTCGTCGTTGACTGCACGCCACATCAGGCCCTGAGTGATGCCGTTGACCCACATGGAGGCGATGTACAGCACGGTACCGATGGTGGCCAGCCAGAAGTGCGAGTTGATCAGGCTGACGCTGTGCATCTGCTCGCGGCCGAACACTTTCGGAATCAGGTGGTACAGCGAGCCGATGGAGATCATCGCTACCCAGCCGAGGGCGCCGGCGTGCACGTGACCAATGGTCCAGTCGGTGTAGTGGGAGAGGGCGTTGACGGTCTTGATGGCCATCATCGGGCCTTCGAAGGTGGACATGCCGTAGAAGGCCAGGGAAACCACCAGGAAGCGCAGGATGGGGTCGGAGCGCAGCTTATGCCAGGCGCCGGACAGGGTCATCATGCCGTTGATCATGCCGCCCCAGGACGGAGCCAGCAGTACCAGGGACATCACCATGCCGAGGGACTGTGCCCAGTCCGGCAGGGCGGTGTAGTGCAGGTGGTGCGGGCCGGCCCAGATGTACAGGGTGATCAGCGCCCAGAAGTGCACGATCGACAGCCGATAGGAGTACACCGGGCGCCCCGCCTGCTTGGGCACGAAGTAGTACATCATTCCCAGGAAGCCGGCGGTCAGGAAGAAGCCCACGGCGTTGTGGCCATACCACCACTGCACCATGGCGTCGGTCGCGCCTGCGTACAGGGAATAGGACTTGGTCAGGCTGACCGGCAGTTCCAGGTTGTTGACGACATGCAGCATGGCCACGGTCAGGATGAAGCCGCCGAAGAACCAGTTGCCGACGTAGATGTGCTTGGTCTTGCGCTTCATCAGGGTGCCGAAGAACACCACGGCATAGGCCACCCAGACGATGGTGATCAGAATATCGATCGGCCATTCCAGCTCGGCATACTCTTTGGAGGTGGTGATGCCGAGCGGCAGCGTGACGGCTGCCAGTACGATCACCGCCTGCCAGCCCCAGAAGGTGAATGCGGCCAGTTTGTCGGAGATCAGGCGGGTCTGGCAGGTCCGCTGCAGCGAGTAGTAGCTGGTGGCGAACAATGCGCAGCCGCCAAAGGCGAAGATCACCGCATTGGTATGCAGTGGGCGCAGGCGGCCGAAGCTGGTCCAAGGCAAGTTGAAGTTCAGTTCGGGCCAGGCCAGTTGGGCGGCGATGAACACGCCGAGCCCCATCCCGACTATGCCCCAAACCACCGTCATAATGGCGAACTGGCGGACAACCTTATAGTTGTAGGCCGCAGTGCTGGTTGTGTTCATGTGTTGGGCTTCCATCCACGGTTATGAAAAGCAAGGCAAGCATGGGTAATGGCACGATGATGGTTATTGACGAGGATCAATGTCGCGCACGGGGATGGCTGTGGAACGGGGCGGGCGGAATGTCGCAGGTCACCCTGATCCTCGCTCACGGCGCCGGCGCACCGATGGACAGCGAGTTCATGCAAGGCATGGCCGAGCGGCTGGCGATGCGCGGCGTGAGCGTTCTGCGCTTCGAGTTTCCCTACATGGCGGCGAGGCGTGTGGGAGGAGGCAAGCGCCCGCCTAATCCGCAGGCGCAGCTGCTGGATTGCTGGCGTGATGTCTACCAGCAGGTGCGGGCTGCGGTTGTGGGCCCGCTGGCCATTGGTGGCAAGTCAATGGGAGGGCGCATGGCCAGTCTGTTGGCGGACGAGTTGGGTGCCGATGCCTTGGTTTGCCTGGGGTATCCCTTCTATGCGGCTGGCAAGCCAGAGAAACCGAGGGTGGCGCACTTGGCTGAATTGCACACGCGTAGCCTGATTGTTCAGGGCGAACGTGATGCGCTGGGTGATCGCGAGACTGTCAGCGGCTATAGCCTGGCGCCCGGCATCACGCTGGAGTGGCTGACAGCAGCCGACCACGATCTCAAACCGCTCAAGGCGTCAGGCCTGACTCACGCGCAGCACCTGCAGCGGGCTGCGGAGCGGGTGGCCGCCTTCCTGCACAGTTGAGGTTGCCGGGCCGGCGATAGCCGGCCTTTTTGTGAGTCAGCTGCTTAGCGATTGAAGCGCTCCACCAGCGAATACTGATCCTGGGCGGTTGAGGTCAATGCCTCGCTGAGCTGCGCGGTGCTCTGTGCTTCGCCAGCCGTCTGGTCGGCGAGCTGGGCGATCGTGGTGATGTTCTGGTTGATCTCGTCGGCAACCGCGCTCTGCTCCTCGGCGGCGGCGGCGATCTGGTTGGCCATGTCGCTGATATTGGCGACCGCGGCGCTGATCCCGGCCAGTGCCTGGTCGGCCTGCAGAACGCGCTCCACTCCTTGGTCGGCCTGCTTGCGGCCGATCTCCATGGTCATCACTGCCTCTTCCGCAGTGCGCTGCAGCTTGGCGATCAGGGCGTGGATCTGGCCTGTCGACTCGGCGGTACGTTGTGCCAGCGAGCGCACCTCGTCGGCGACTACGGCGAAACCGCGGCCCATCTCCCCGGCGCGCGCCGCCTCGATAGCGGCATTCAGGGCAAGCAGGTTGGTCTGGTCGGCGATGCCCTTGATGACGTCGACGACGCCGCCAATCTCGTTGCTGTCCTGGGCCAGGCGCGAGACGGTCTCACCGGTTTCGCTGACTGAAAGCGACAGGCGCTGGATCGCCTCCCGGGTTTCGGTCGTCACGTTGCGTCCCTCACCGGTGAGGCGGTTGGCTTCCTGGGTGGCGATGGCGGTGCGCGCCACATTGCTCGCCACCTCCAGGGTGGTGGCCGCCATTTCGTTGATCGCGGTGGCTACCTGCTCGGTTTCCATGCGTTGGCGCTCCAGGCCGGCCGAGCTGTTATGGGCCAGGTGGTCGGCCTGGCGGGCCTGGCTGGTCAGGCGTTCGGCGGTGTCCTGCAGGCGAGTCAGGCAGGTTTTCAGGCGCGCCTCCTGGCTGAGCATGGCCATTTCCAGGCGCGCCTCGGCGCCGCGGCTGTCGGTGTACATCTGGGCGATCAGCGGGTCCGAGGTGGTCTGCTCGGCCAGGCGCAGCAGGCGCTTGACCCCGCGGTTCTGCCAGCCCAGGCCGGCCAGGCCCAGTGGCACCGAGAGCAGGGCGGAGAGCAGGAAGCCCCAGGTCGAGCCGATCCAGTGGCCGATGAGGAAGCCGATCTGGCTGATCAGGATGAACGGCAGCCAAGCTTGCAGGACCGGCAGCCAGCGGTCGGTGCTGGGGATGGCTGGCTTGCCCGTGTTGATCCGGGCGTACAGCGCTTCGGCTCGGCGGACCTGCTCGGCGCTCGGCTTGACCCGTACCGACTCGTAACCGACCACCTGGCCCTTGTCGAGAATGGGCGTGACGTAGGCATTGACCCAGTAATGGTCTCCGTTCTTGCTGCGGTTCTTCACCACGCCCATCCAGGGACGCCCCTTCTTCAGGGTTTGCCACATGTGCTCGAAGACTGCAGGCGGCACATCCGGGTGGCGCACGATGTTGTGCGGCGCTCGCATCAACTCCTCGCGCTCGAAACCGCTGATCTCGATGAAGGCCTGATTGCAATAGGTGATCTGGCCTTTCAGGTCGGTGGTGGAAATCAGTCGCTGCTGCGCAGGGAAGGTGCGTTCGCGCTGGGTAACGGGCTGGTTGTTTCGCATGCCTGTCGCTTCTTGATCCTGTGGCTAGTCCCCGGCAGATCGGCCGGCGCAGCGCAAAGTTTAGCCGGAGTCACGCGCTTGCGGGGAGAAGAAGTTGTCCGCCTGGATAAGAAAATACCGCTGTGCAACTTTCGGTATTTTTCCGGAAGTTATAAGGGTTAATGAAGCCAATATTGTTGGGTTTGGTCGGATGTCACTTTTTATTAATCTTGGGTAATGGATCTGGATAATTGATCCGCACGGGATTGCTTGGCTATTTTTGACGTCATAAAAATGGCGTTATGGTGTTTTTTGTTACCTTTATGGTCGTCTTATTCCGTGCCATGCCCAGGGAAAATTAGGTGTTACTTTCTATTTTTTCGGCTGTATGCTGCATTCCAGAGCAGCTGCTCCATCGTGGTGCCAAAAAAATGGCATTTGTGATCACGATCACGCGTTACTCTCGGTAACTAGGTTACTGTTTTAAAAAGAATAACTTTCTAATTGTCGTGCGAGGAGCTTAGTTACCTCACATGGCATTTGTTTTGCTCCCTGCCAAGTTGAACTTTCGGCCATGGCTTGTGCCGAAGCGGAAGTTGTTTTGCAGCGGTAGTAGAGAACCGTGGAGTTCGTAGTCCCAGTAGTCGGTCTCGCGAAGTGTGCCGGTCAGCCGTGTGGCGGCCGTCTCGATCAACGCAAGGAGGAGATCGCTCGATGCGCATCAGCATTTTTGGATTGGGTTATGTAGGGGCCGTCTGTGCAGGATGCCTGTCGGCCAGGGGGCATCAGATCATCGGTGTGGACGTTCAGCCACTGAAGATCGAACTGATCAACAGCGGCAAGTCGCCGATTGTCGAACCGGGGCTGGAGGATTTGCTGCGCAAGGGCGTCAGCAGCGGCAACCTGCGCGGTACGCTGGATGTGCGCGAGGCCGTGCTGGAGACTGACATCTCCTTTCTCGCGCCGCCGACGCCGAGCAAGCGCAACGGTGATCTCGATGTTTCCTACATCGAAGAGGTGTGCCAGCAGATCGGTCGGGTCCTGCCCGAGAAGAGCACCCGCCACACCGTGGTGGTGCGCAGCACCGTACTGCCGGGAACCCTGCGCAACGTGGTGATCCCGACCCTGGAAAAATACTCCGGGCTGGTCGCAGGCAAGGATTTCGGCGTGGCGGTGAACCCCGAGTTCCTGCGCGAGAGCACCGCGATCAAGGACTACGACTTCCCGGCCATGACCGTGATCGGCGAACTGGACCAGACTTCCGGCGACCTGCTGGAGGCCATCTACAGCGAGCTGGACGCACCGATCATCCGCAAGACCGTCGAGGTCGCCGAGATGATCAAGTACACCTGCAACGTCTGGCATGCCACCAAGATCACCTTCGCCAACGAGATCGGCAACATCGCCAAGGCGGTGGGCGTCGATGGTCGCGAGGTGATGGAAGTGATCTGCCAGGATCACAAGCTCAACCTGTCCAAGTACTACATGCGTCCGGGTTTTGCCTTCGGCGGCTCCTGCCTGCCCAAGGACGTGCGTGCCCTGAACTACCGCGCTACCCAGCTGGACGTCGACTCGCCGCTGATCAGCTCGCTGATGCCCAGCAACGAGGCGCAGGTGCGCAACGCCTACAACCTGATCGCCAGCCAGGACAAGCGCAAGATCGCGCTGCTCGGCCTGAGCTTCAAGGCGGGAACCGATGACCTGCGCGAAAGCCCGCTGGTCGAGCTGGCCGAGATGCTGATCGGCAAGGGCTTCGACCTGAAGATCTTCGACCGCAATGTCGAGTACGCCCGCGTCCACGGTGCCAACCGCGACTACATCGAGTCGAAGATCCCGCACGTATCCTCGTTGCTGCGCGCCGACCTCAACCAGGTGGTGGCCGATGCCGACGTGATCGTGCTCGGCAACGGTGACGAGCTGTTCGAAACCGTGGTGCAGCAGCTCCCTCCGGGCAAGAAGCTGATCGATCTGGTGGGCTTCATGCGCCAGTGCAGCGACGAGGTCAAGGAAGGCCTCTGCTGGTAGCCCAGGCTACCGCTGGAACTGTGCACCGGGCGTAGAACAACAACAACAGCGCCCCCGTTGCAGAGCTGTAACCTAACGGGGTTGGCGAAAAATGGATGATCTCAAAGGGCGCCTGTTGCAGAGCGCCGGGTGGCTTTTTTACCTTGCGATATTGGGCGGCATGGCCTTGCTGCTGCCGCATAGCGTGTTCGATCCGCAATCCACGGACTTCCTGCTGCTGCTCGGGGTCGTGGGGATCTGGCGCTATTCGATGGGGGCCATCCACTATGTGCGTGGGGTGATCTTCCTCTATCTGGTGTACCCCTACTACCGGCGCAAGGCCCGCAAGCTCGGTGCATCGGCCGATCCTTCGCATGTGTTCCTGATGGTCACCAGCTTCCGCATCGATGCGCTGACCACGGCTGCGGTGTATCGCTCGGTGATCCAGGAAGCCATCGACTGCGGCTACCCGAGCACCGTGGTGTGCTCGATCGTCGAACTCTCCGACGAGCTGCTGGTGAAGAACCTGTGGGCCGCGCTGGCGCCGCCGGAGCGGGTCAAGCTGAACTTCGTGCGGATTCCCGGCACCGGCAAGCGCGACGGCCTGGCGCAGGGCTTCCGCGCCATCTCGCGGGCGCATCCGGACGAAAGTGCGGTGGTCGCGGTGATCGACGGCGACACCGTGCTGAGCGCCGGCGTGGTGCGCAAGACGGTTCCCTACTTCAAGCTGTTCGACAACCTCGGCGGGCTCACTACCAACGAGTTCTGTGAGGTGCGCGGCGGCTACATCATGGAGGAATGGCACAAGCTGCGCTTCGCCCAGCGCCACATCAACATGTGCTCCATGGCCCTGTCCAAGCGGGTGCTGACGCTGACCGGGCGCATGTCGGTATTTCGTGCCCAAGTGGTCACCGATGCCGGCTTCATTGCCGATGTGGAGAACGATCACCTCGAGCACTGGCGCCTGGGGCGCTTCAAGTTCCTCACCGGCGACGACAAGTCCAGCTGGTACAGCCTGATGCGCCTGGGCTACGACACCTTCTACGTGCCGGATGCGGCGATCAACACGGTCGAGCACCCGCCGGAGAAGAGCTTCATCAAGGCCAGTCGCAAGCTGATGTTCCGCTGGTATGGCAACAACCTGCGGCAGAACTCGCGGGCGCTGCGGCTCGGCACCGGGCATCTGGGGCTGTTCACCAGCGTGGTGCTGCTCGATCAGCGGGTGTCCATGTGGACCAGCCTGCTCGGCCCGGCGGTGGCCATCGTGGCGAGCATCAAGTACGGCTTCGCCTACCTGCTCATCTACATGCTGTGGATCGGTCTCACCCGCCTGGTGCTGACCCTGCTGCTGCTGGCCTCCGGGCACCGCATAGGGCCGGCTTACCCACTGATCCTTTATTACAACCAGATCGTCGGCGCACTGGTGAAGGTCTACGTGTTCTTTCGCCTCGACCAGCAGTCGTGGACCCGCCAGAAGACCAAGCTCGACCGCGGCCTGGGCGGTTTCCAGGCGTGGTTCAACACCTGGTCATCACGCGCCATGACCTTTTCGGCTGCCAGCGTTTTCGCCGCCACCCTGATGTGGGTGGTCTGACCCGGCCCCATTCAATTTGCAGTTTGCACAAGGAACGAAGATGAACGCAGTGATCAGCCCGAACAGCAACGTGGTCCATGAAGCCGAAGCCCAGCGCCAGTACGCGCGTCTCAAGCTGCCGGCGAAGATTCGCTATCGCACGCCGCAGGGCCAGGAACTGGAGGCGCAGCTGCTCGACCTATCGGTGGGCGGCTTCGGCTTCCAGCCGGGCAATACGCTGCTCAGCGAGGGCCAGCGCTTCCAGGGCAAGCTGATGTTCGAAGTCGAAGGCATCGGCTTCGCCATGGACGTGCAGTTTCAGGTCCGCTCGCTGGTCGACGGCAAGCGCGCCGGCTGCGAGTTCCACGAGCTGCGCCCGCGCGAGATCGCGGCGCTGCGCTACCTGATCAGCTCTTTCCTCAGTGGCGAGCTGGTCAATGTTGGCGACCTGATCAGTACCCTGCAGCGCGAAAATTTCACCAAGCCGCGCAAGGGCAAGGGCGACGACAAGATGAGCCTGGCCGCCAGGGTCAAGGCGCTCGGCCTGAGCATGAGCATCTTCCTGGTGGGTGTGGCCGCAAGCAGCTATGTGCTGTACCAGCTGTATGACGTGTACTTCATCACCCATGCCGATTCCGCCCAGGTCTCGGTCCCGGGGCAGCAGGTTTCCATGCCGCGCGAGGGTACGGTACAGAGCCTGGTGAAGGTCGGTGACACGGTCGCCAAGGGCGCCCCGGTGGGCACGTTCTCGTCCAGCGCGCTGGATGTGCTGAAGAACGTGCTGAAACCGGAGGAGATGGCCCCCGACAATCTGCAGCGGCTGTTCGACAAGAGCTTCCAGGGCACCCTGACCAGCCCCTGCGACTGCCGGGTGGTGGCGCAGCTGGTCGGCGACGGCCAGGTGGCGGCCAAGGGCGCTGCGGTGTTCATGATGGCGCCGGTCGATGCCGTGGCCACGGTTGAGGCGCGTTTCCCCTATCGCGCCTTCGACGAGCTGCAGCCGGGCAGCCCGGTGAACTTCCTAGTGGCCGGCGAAAGCGAGCAGCGCAGCGGGCGCATCAGCACCCTGGCGCTGCAGGATGGCGGTCTGGCCTCGGATATCCGCGTCGCCATTCAGCCTGACCAGCCGCTGGCCACCGAGCTGGCCAAGCGTCCGGTGGACGTGCGCATCCAGCCGCTGGGCGGGCTGTTCGACAGCGTGGCGGCCGGCAAATGAAGCGCAGCGGCCTGGCCCTGGCGCTAGCGGCCGCACTGGGCGGCTGCACCCAGCTGCCCGACCTGCAGCTGGCCAAGCGTGCGCAGACCGGCGGCGACCTGGCCACCGCCGAGGCCAACTTCCGCCCCCTGGCCGAGCAGGGCTTCGTCGAGGCGCAGATCGGCCTGGCCGATGTCCTGGTGCAAAGCCCCGAGCCGCAACGCCAGGCGCAGGGCGAGGCGCTCTATCGCCAGGCGGCCGATGTTTCGCCGCTGGCGCGCAACAAGCTCGGCAAGTGGCTGGCGGCCAAGGAGCAGGCCAGCGCGGTCGAGCGGCAGGAGGCCGAGCGCCTCCTGCTACAGGCCATCGAGGACGGTGACCAGAGTGCGCTGCTGGCGCTGCTGCGTCTGCAACTGCAGGACCCGCAGCGTCTGGCTAGCGGCGAACTGGAAGAGCAACTACGCGGCTGGCAGGCACGCGGCATGCCGCAGGCGCGGCTCGGCTGGATCCTGCTGTATCGCGCGCGCGGTGACTACGCCGCGCACCTGGCGGAGATCCGCCAGGGGTGCGAGGCCTGGCTGAGCGAAGTCAGCGAGTGCTATGTCGAGCTGGTCAGCGTGTACCGCCTGGAGGGCGCGCAAGAGCCTCTGCAAGCGCTGCTGGAACGGCTGCGCGCGGACTATGCCGCCGGCCTGGTGACACCGATACGGGTGAAAACCGTCGCCGCAGCGCTGGTGGCCGAGGGGCAGGGCGAGCCGCAGCCGGAATTAGCGCGCGAGCTCTATGCGGCAATCGCTCCGCAATGGCCGGATGCCTGGAGCAGCCTGGCTGATCTGCTTGCACGTTTCCCGCAGCTGGGCGATGGCCAGCAGGCCGTGGCCTACCTGGAGCAGGGCCTGGCGGCCGGCTCCTCCAAGGCCGCATTGAGCCTTGGTCACCTCTACCTGAATGGCCAACTGGTGCCCGCCGAGCCACGCAAGGCCGAGCAGTACCTGCTGCAGGCTGCGTCCGAGCAGAACAAGGCGCACATGCTGCTGGGCAAGCTGTATCGCGGCGGTCAGCTGGGGCGTATCGACCCGCAGAAGGCGCTGGACCATCTGCTGCTCGCCGCCCGCGCCGGCGAGCCCGGCGCCGATGCGGCGCTGGCCCAGCTGTTCGGCGAAGGCCGTGGCATTCGGATCAATCCGGTTTACGCCTATGGCTTCGCCCTGCTGGCCAAGGAGCAGGGTTCGGCCCAGGGCGACGTCTGGCTGGAGCGCATGGCACCGCGCCTGCAGCCCGCCGATCTGCAGCGGGCCCGCGAGATGGCGGCGCAGGAGAGGGCGGCCAGGGCGGATGAGCGCATCAGCCAGGGCAACCACAAGGACAAGGCACAGGAAGTACTATGACCCTCAATAAAGCTGTTACCACCTTCCTGATCGCCGCCGGTGCGCTGAGTGCGCCCGGCCTGCGCGCGGAGGAGAGCGCGCGTTTCGACTACGGCGTCAATTTCAAGCTCACCGCCCAGTCCACCGAGGATCTCGACCTGGGCACCCGTGACGAAGGCGACTTCAACGGCCTCGGCTTCGGCGTACGACCCTGGCTGCTGGCACAGCGTGGCGACTGGTCGGGCTATGTGCTCGGCGAGGCATTCGCCGCCACCGATGTGCTGGAGTCCTCGCAGGTCGCCGGCGACGACATCGATGCCGGTGATGCCCGCGAGCGCGATGACAGTTTCCTCGCCCTGCACGAGTTCTGGATCGACTACGGCGGCCTCACCGCCTATCCGCAGGAGTCGCTGCGTTTCGGCCGTCAACGCATCCGTGCCGATGACGGCCTGTGGTGGGACACCAATATCGAGGCGTTGCGCTGGAACTTCGAGACCACCTTGCTCGACGCCCATATCGGCGTGGCCGAGCGTTTCAGCGACTACCGCACCGACCTCGACGACCTGGCACCGCAGGACGAGGATCGCCAGTACTTCATGGGCGACATCTCCACGCAATGGCGTCCCGGGCACTGGGCCGGGCTCAAGCTGCATCACAGCCGCGATGACGGCAGTCTGGCCGGGGTGGGCGAGCGGGTCGATGAGCTGAGCAAAACCTATAAGGGCGACATTACTTGGCTCGGCGCCGAGCTCAATGGCGACTTCTTCAATCCGCGCAGCAGCGCGCCGCTCAACTACTGGGTGGCGCTCACCGGCATGCAGGGCGACGCCGAACTGCTGCAGACCAGCAGCGCCAGCGGCGAGCGGCGCGCCCTCGGTAGCCGCGATCAGGACCTGGATGGCTGGGCCATCGACCTCGGTCTGCGCTGGAACATCGATGAACACTGGCGCCTCGGCGGCACCCTGACGCGCGCCAGTGGCGGTGGCGATGCCGACGACTCCGAACAGTTTCTGCAGACCGATCTGCAGAGCAACCGCGCGCGCTTCACCGGCACCCGCTCCAGCGTGCACCGCTTCGGCGAGGCCTACCGTGGCGAGCTGAACAACCTGCAGGCGGCCTCGCTGTTCGGCAGCTGGATTCTCGACAAGAAGTACGACGCCAGCATCGTCTATCACCGCTTCTGGCGGGTGGACGAGGACCTCGACAGTGCCAGTGGCCTGAGCGTCGGACTGGAACCGGGCGACAAGGACCTGGGCCAGGAAGTCGACCTGGTGCTGACCCGCTACTTCGACCGCACCGAACTGGGCGTGGTGGAAGCTGACTCGGCGCTGGTGCGCCTGCGTGGCGGCCTGTTCCTGCCTGGCGATGCCTTCCCCAGTGGCACCGACTCGACCATGCATCGGGTCATGCTTGACCTGATCTGGCGCTACTGAGGAGGGCGGCATGATGCACAGCACACGCATGATCACCCTCGGTTTCTGCGCCAGCCTGCTGGCTGGCCAGGCCCTGGCGGTGAATACCGATGTAACGCCCAAGTCCTACCGGGTCAGCAGCGCACCAGTCGAGCCGCTGCAACTGGATGCACCGAAGCTGCCCGACCTGACGCCGTTCACCCCGGCGGCAGTAGAGGCCAGGATCGAGCGCAAGCCGGCAGCCCGCGTCAGCGTGCGGCGCATGATCGGTCTCGACCAGCTCAGCGAGTTCACTGGCGGCGACGAACGCCTGCGTGAGTGGGTGGTACGCCAGGGCGGCATGCCCGAGGCGATCCTGGTGGAGGGCGGCTACATCACGCCGGCCGGTCTGGCCAAGGCGCTCGGTGCCGAGCAGCTGCGCGAAACGGCGCCGGGTGTCTATCTGTTGCGCCGGCCGCTGGTGGTGATGCCGGGCGCGACCCTGCATATCGATCAGGCGACCAAGGATTTCCGCCTCTCCAGTGACCGTGGCGCCTTTCTCATCAACGACGGCAAGCTGTTCATTACCGATAGCCGGGTTACCGCCTGGCGCGAGAAGGAAGACCGTCAGGACTGGTTCGAGAAGACGGGGCGCTTCCGTCCTTTCATCAACGCCTGGGGCGGTACCGAGACCTACGTGGTCGGCTCGACCATCTCCAGCCTCGGCTACACCGAGAGCAAGTCCTACGGCTTCTCGATATCCCAGTACAGCCCGTCGATGCACCCGAAAATGCAGCGTGGCCACCCCACCGGCTGGCTGCTCAACTCGCTGTGGGACGACATGTGGTACGGCTTCTACTGCTACGAGGCCGACGACGTGGTGATCCGCGGCAACACCTACCGCAACAACCTGGTCTACGGCATCGACCCACACGACCGCTCGCGGCGCCTGATCATCGCCGAGAACACCGCCTACGGCACGGTGCAGAAGCACGGCATCATCGTCTCGCGTGAGGTCAACGACAGCTGGATCTTCAACAACCGCTCCTACGAGAACAACCTCTCCGGCATCGTTATCGACCGCAGCAGCGTGAACAACGTCATCGCCTACAACGAGACGTACCGCAACAAGTCCGATGGCGTGACCATCTACGAGAGCGGCAACAACCTGCTGTGGGGCAACAAGGCCTTCAACAACGAGCGCCACGGCATCCGCGTGCGCAACAGCATGAACGTGCGCCTGTACGAGAACCTGCTGGTCGGCAACGGCAAGCTGGGGGTCTACGGTCACGTCAAGGACCTCAGCAACACCGACCGCGACATCCTGCTCGACCCTTTCGAAACCAACATCTCCATGCTCATCGTTGGCGGCAAGCTGGTGGCCAATGCCTCCGGCCCGCTGGGCGTGGATTCGCCGCTGAGCCTGGAGCTGTACCGGGTGGAGATGCTGTCGCCGACCAAGAGCTCCGGCATCGTCCTGCCCGGCATTCTCGGCCCGCATCAGGACAAGATCCTCGACCTGCTGGTACGCCAGAACAAACCGGTACTGATCGATTACCTCGGCAACGACAAGGAGGTCACGCGATGAGCGCGCCCCGTACGCTCGCCGCCATCCTGGCGAGCCTGCTGACGGCTTCTGCGGCCGCGACGCAACTGCCCGAATACCATATCGAGCGCATCGACCGGCTGTGTCCGGCGGCGGCTGATCCGGCCAGCTACAACACCAAGAAGCTGGATTTCCATTACACCCTGATCGATGGCCAGGACAGCTGGCTGTTCCGCACCAAGAACGACCTGCGTACCGACATCGGCACCACGCCCGAAGGTTATGCCCAGCTCAAGCGTTTCCGCGATGCCCTGAAGGCCCGTGGGGTGGAGTTGCTGGTGGTGTTCCAGCCGACCAAGGGTCTGGTCAACCGGCGCAAGCTGACGCCGGAGTGGCAGGCCCGCTTCGACTGGGAGACGGCCCGCGCCAACTACATCAGGACCATCGAGGAGTTCCGCCGGATCGGCATCTGGGCTGCCGACTACTCGCCGCTGTTCGACGAGCAGAATCAGGAAACCGACTTCTTCTTCAAGGACGACCACCACTGGACGCCACGTGGCGCCCAGGATGCCGCCCGCCTGACGGCCGAGGTGCTAAAGCAGATTCCGGCCTACGCCGACATGCCGAAGAAGGAGTTCGTCACCAAGCGTGTCGGCATCCTCGGTAGCCCCGGCAGCTCCGGGGAGGCCGCAGGTGAGCTGTGCGGCACCAGCTATGACACCGAGTATGTCGATCGCTTCGCTACCGAACCGGCCGATGAAAGCAGTGGCGATAACCTGTTCGGCGACGAGTCGAGCCCCGAGGTGGTGCTGGTCGGCACCAGCAACAGCGGGGTGGCCTACAACTTTGCCGGCTATCTGGAGCAGTACAGCGGCGTGCAGGTACTGAACATGGCGGTTACCGGCGGCGGCTTCGAGAGCGCCATGTTGCAGCTGCTGGCCAGCGAGGAGTTCCAGAGCAAGCCGCCCAAGGTGATCGTCTGGGAGTTCGCGACTCACTACGACATGTCCCTGCGCGACTTCTACCGCCAGGCCGTACCCATGGTCGACAACGGCTGCGTCGGCCAGCCGGCGCTGCTCAGCGGCAAAGTCAAGCTGCAGCCGGGCAGCAACCAGGTATTGCTCAACGGTGTCGGCGGGCTCAAGGAGCTGCGCAGTGCCGATCACATGGTCGATCTGCGTTTCAGTGATTCGAAGATCCATGAGGCGCAGACCCGGCTCTGGTACTTCAGCGGGCGCAAGGAGGGCTACAAGCTGGAGCAGAGCGAGCGCATCGACACCGGCGGGCGATACCTGTTCGAGCTGCGTGACGATGCCGACTGGGCCGACCTGACCCTCATGAGCCTGGAAGTCGACGCCCCCGAAAACATGCCCGCAGGTCTCAGCGTCGAGGCCACCGTGTGCCAGCGTCGCGACGCCGGCAGCCCGCAGCTGGCGGTCGGCCGATGACCACCCTGAACAACTCGATCCCTCCGGCTCTGGCCGGTGTGGAGCCGTGCCGCCTTACCTGGAGAAGCTAGGATGGTTTTCTCGTCGAACGTGTTCCTGTTCCTGTTCCTGCCGATCTTCCTCGGCCTGTACTACCTGTGTGGCAATCGCTACCGCAACCTGCTGCTGTTGGTTGCCAGCTACGTGTTTTATGCCTGGTGGCGCGTGGACTTCCTGCTGCTGTTCGCCGCGGTGACCTTGTTCAACTACTGGATCGGTCTGCGCATCGGTGCCCATGGCATCAGGACCCGGTCAGCACAGCGCTGGCTGATTCTCGGGGTAGTGGTCGACCTGGGGGTGCTCGGCTACTTCAAGTACGCCAATTTCGGCGTGGAGAGCTTCAATGCCATCATCGCCTCGTTTGGCATGGACCCCTTCGTCGTCACCCACATACTGCTGCCGATCGGGATCTCCTTCTACATCTTCGAGTCGATCAGCTACATCATCGATGTCTACCGTGGCGACACTCCGGCCACCCGCAATCTGATCGATTTCGCCGCCTTCGTGGCGATCTTCCCGCACCTGATTGCCGGGCCGGTGCTGCGTTTCCGCGACCTGGTGGATCAGTTCAATCACCGTACCCACACCCTCGACAAGTTCGCCGAAGGCTGCACGCGCTTCATGCAGGGCTTCATCATGAAGGTGTTCATCGCCGACAGCGTGGCGCCCATCGCCGATCACTGCTTCGCGCTGGAGAATCCCAGTACCGCCGACGCCTGGCTCGGTGCGCTGGCCTACACGGCGCAGCTGTACTTCGACTTTGCCGGCTACAGCAGCATGGCCATCGGCCTGGGGCTGATGATGGGTTTCCGCTTCATGGAAAACTTCAACCAGCCCTACATCAGCCAGTCGATTACCGAGTTCTGGCGGCGCTGGCACATCAGCCTGTCCACCTGGCTGCGCGACTATCTGTACATCAGCCTGGGCGGGAACCGCGGCAGCACCTTCAAGACCTACCGCAACCTGTTCCTCACCATGCTGCTCGGCGGTCTGTGGCATGGCGCCAACTGGACCTTCGTGATCTGGGGCGCCTGGCATGGCATCTGGCTGGCCATCGAGCGTGCTCTCGGCGTCGATGCCGCGCCACGGCGCCTGTTCCCCTGGCGCCTGGCCTTCACCTTCCTGCTGGTCATGCTCGGCTGGGTGATCTTCCGCGCCGAGAACGTCGAGGTGGCCTGGCGCATGTACACCGCCATGTTCAGTTTTGCCGACTGGCGCCTGTCCGAGCTGACCGTGGCCCAGCTCACCAGCCTGCAAGTCGCCACGCTGCTGCTGGCCTATGCCGTGGTGCTGTTCAACGGCCTGCGCCAGTTCTACGGCAACCCGCTGGCGGCGAAGGCACCGGCGGCAGCTGCCGGCGCCGCAGCCGACGCCGGCGTGGCCGTGCCGTTCAGTACCTCGGCCATGCTGGTGCGGGCCTTCTGGCTGGCCTTGTTCCTGGTGTCGGTATTGAAGCTGTCGGCACAGAGCTTCTCTCCCTTCCTGTACTTCCAGTTCTGAGGAGGCCGACCCATGAAACTCAGTCTCAATCTGTTCTACAGCCTGGCCTTCATCCTGCTGATGCTGCTATTGGCGCTGGCGTCCGTACCGGCCGCACTGAGCTTCTCGGCGGCAGCGCAGACGCCTTGGCTCAATGGCAAACTGGCTCTGGCCTTCGAGAAGCACTACGACAAGGGTTTTCCGCTCAAGGAGCTGGGCACCAACGCCTGGGCCGCCCTGGAGTACGGCCTGTTCGGCGAGGGCCGCCCCGGAGTGGTGGTCGGTCGTCAGGACTGGCTGTTTACCGACGAGGAGTTCAAGCCCGCTGTCAGCGCCAGCCAGCTGGACGACAACTGGCGCCTGATCGCCGGCGTGCAGCAGGAGCTGCAGCGCCGTGGTATCGACCTGCAGCTGGTATTGCTGCCGGCCAAGGCACGCCTTTACCCGGAATACCTGGCCGAGCAGCAGCCCGTGCTCCAGCAGCAGGCACTCTATGCCCAGGCCCGGCAGCGCATGCAAGCGCTCGGGCTGCCGGGGCCGGACCTGCTGGCTGCGCTGCAGGCCGCCAAGGGCCGCGAAGCGGTGTTCCTGCGCACCGATACCCACTGGACACCCCATGGCGCGGCGGTGGTGGCCCAGGCCGTGGCCGAACACCTGCGTCGCAGCGGCCAGTGGCAGGGCGGCGAACTGAGCTACAGCACCCAGGTCAAGGGCCGCGAGACACACAAGGGTGACCTGCTCAGCTACCTGCCGCTGGAGCCTTATTTCGCCGAGATGCAGCCGCCGGCCGAGGAGCTCGAGCAGCGCAGCACTGAGTTATCCAGCGAGGCCGGTGGCGATCTGTTCGGCGACAGCACGCCGCAGCTGGCGCTGGTAGGCACCAGCTACAGCGCCAACGCCAAGTGGAACTTCCTCGGCGCATTGCGCCAGAGCCTGGGTAGCGATCTGTACAACTACGCCGAGAATGGCCATGGCCCGCTGGTGCCGATGTTGCGCCTACTGGCCAAGGGCGAGGCGGAAACCGCCGGCCTGCGCCTGGTGCTCTGGGAGGTTCCCGAGCGCTATCTGATGATGCCCAGCGATCTGTCGGAGTTCGACCCGCAGTGGCTGGCCCAGCTGCGGGCCGGTTCGGGTGGTGTCGATCGCCTGGCCATCCAGCGAGCCGCGGATTCCGTCGCGGCCCACAACCACTAAGGACGACCATCATGAAAAACGCCCCGATCCGCTCACTGACCCTGGCCATGGGCTGCCTGGGCCTGCTGGCCACTTCTGTCGCTTCCCAGGCCAACGAGGGTGGCCTGTACGGGCCCACCGCGCCCGCTGGTTCGGCTTTCGTGCGGACCTACAATGCCGGCTCCAGCGAGCTGGACCTGAGCCTGGGCCCGGTCAGCATCAAGGATGTCGCGCCGCAGGGCTCCAGCGACTTCAAGTTCCTCCCGGCCGGCAGCTACAGCGCCAGCGCCGCCGGGCAGAGCCTGCCGGTGACGCTCAAGTCCGACCAGTACTACACCCTGGTACAACTACCCGGCGGCAAGCTGAGCCTGGTCGAGGACCCGGCCTTCAAGAACCGCCAGAAAGCGCTGGTGCGCCTGCAGAACCTGTCCGACACCCCGGTCAGCCTGAAGACTGCCGACGGCAAGACCGAAGTGATCCAGGCCGTGGCCGGCCAGGGGCGCGGCGAGCGCGAGATTAACCCGGTCAAGGTGCGTCTGGCGCTGTTCGCCGGCGAGCGCAAGGTGGGCGATCTCAGTCCGCTGGTTCTGGAGCGCGGCCAGGTGGCGGCGCTGTACGTCACCGGCAGTGGCGCCAGCCTGACGCCGGTGTGGGTGCAGCGCCCGGCGGGCGCCGAGTGATGCTCGCCCCGCGAGGCTGCCGGTCGCTGTCTGCCGCGGTGCTGAGCGCACTGCTGGCAGGCTGCTCGCCGGCGCCAGAAAGCGCGGCAGGCCCGGCGCTGGTGGCGCCGAGCGGCTACTACCGGGCGGCCCCGGCCGCCCAGGGCAAACCGCGCGAGTGCGAGGCGCCGCCGCCAGCCTATACCGGCGTGCTGGACTTCCCCAGCAAGTACGAGGGCTCGGACAAGGCGCGCGACAAGCTCAACCCGGCGGCCGAGCGGCGCTACCTCAAGCTGACGGGCGACATGCGCGAGATGGAGAAGGGCGTCAACGTCATGGTCGGCCGCTACTTCAAGTACGGGCGACCGCAGGAAGTGGCTTGTGCCATGAGCTGGCTGGCCAGCTGGGCCGAGGCCGACGCGCTGCTCAGCGAGGAGTACAACCATACCGGCATGTCGGTGCGCAAATGGACGCTCGGCAGCCTGGCTGGCGCCTACCTACGCCTCAAGTTCTCAGCCTCGCAGCCCTTGGCCGCAAACGCCGAGCAGGCGCAGCAGGTCGAGCGCTGGCTCGGCCAGCTGGCTGACCGCGTGGTAGCGGACTGGAACGCCTATCCCAAGGAACGCAGCAACAACCACAACTACTGGGCCGCCTGGTCGGTGATGGCCAGCGCCGTGATTCTCGACCGCCGCGACCTGTTCGACTGGGCGGTGGGGCAGTACCGCCATGGCATGGCCCAGGTCACCGCCGACGGCTACCTGCCACGCGAACTGGTGCGCGAGACCCGCGCGCTGTCCTACCACAACTACAGCATCGGCCCGCTGCTGATGGTGTCCGCGTTCGCCCAGGCCAACGGCCTGGACCTGCGCGAAGAGAACGACGGCGCCATGCGCCGCCTGGTCCGCACCCTGGAGGCGGGCCTGCATGACCCGAAGCTATTCCAAGAAAAGACCGGCTACCCGCAGGAGGCCGTAGGCCTGCAGCAGAGCAGCCGGTTCGCCTGGCTGGAGCCCTACTGCGTGTTGTATCCGTGCTCGCAGAGCACGGACGCGTGGCGGCGCTCCCTTGAGCCGCTGAGCAGCTATCGGCTCGGCGGTGACATGACCCAGCTGTTTTCCGGGCAACTGCCTTGAGGTTGGTCCTGATGTACGCGCTTCCTCGTGAGGCGTGGCAACAGATTTAAACGGATATTGAATGGAGACAAACCACATGATCCCGGTGATTCTTTCTGGCGGTAGCGGCTCGCGCCTCTGGCCCTTGTCGCGCAAGTTGTATCCCAAGCAGTTCCTGGCCCTTACCGGCGAACACTCGCTGTTCCAGCAGACCTTGCAGCGTCTGGCCTTCGAGGGCATGCAAAAGCCCGTGGTGGTGTGCAACCTGGAGCACCGCTTCATCGTCAACGAGCAACTGGCGCAGATCGGCCTCGGCGCTCAGGCCATGCTGCTTGAACCCTTTGGCCGCAACACCGCGCCGGCCGTGGCCATGGCGGCCCTGCAACTGCTCGGCGAAGGACGCGACGAGCTGATGTTGATCCTCCCGGCCGACCACGTGATCGACGACGAGCTGGCCCTGCGCAAGGCGCTGGAGCTGGCGCGGGTGGCGGCCGAGGAGGGCGAGATGGTGTTGTTCGGCATTCCCGCCAACAGCCCCGAGACCGGCTTCGGCTATATCAAGGCGGCGCGTGGCGAGGGCGGTGACGACCTGGTGCCGGGCGCCTACCGCGTCATGCAGTTCGTCGAGAAGCCCGATGCCATGCGCGCCGCCGAGTTCGTGCGCAGCGGCGGCTATTACTGGAACAGCGGCATGTTCCTGTTCCGCGCCAGTCGCTACCTGGACGAGCTGCGGGCCTACGAGCCGGACATCTACGACACCTGCGTGCTGGCCCTGGAGCGCAGCAAGCTGGCCGGTGGTGCGTTGACCATCGACGCTGGCACCTTCGAGTGCTGCCCGGACAACTCCATCGACTACGCGGTGATGGAGAAGACCTCGCGCGCCTGCGTGGTACCGCTGGCTGCCGGCTGGAACGACGTGGGCTCCTGGTCCTCGCTTTGGGATGTGCACGAGAAGAACAGCGATGGCAACGTGCTCAAGGGCGATGTCGTCACCCATGGCAGCCACAACAGCTTCGTGCATGCCACGTCCAAGCTGGTGACCCTGGTCGGCATGGACGACGTGGTGGTGGTGGAAACCAAGGACGCGGTGATGATCGCCCGCAAGGACGCCGTGCAGGACGTCAAGAAGCTGGTCAATACTCTGGATGCCAAGGGCCGCCAGGAGACCCAGAGCCATTGCGCCGTGTACCGCCCGTGGGGCAGCTACGACTCGGTTGACAACGGCGTGCGTCACCAGGTCAAGCACATCACCGTCAAACCCGGCGCGCAGCTGTCGCTGCAGATGCATCATCACCGCGCCGAGCACTGGATCGTGGTGTCCGGCACGGCCCAGGTGACCTGTGACGACAAGGTGTTCCTGCTCACCGAGAACCAGTCCACTTACATCCCGATCGCCTCGGTGCACCGCCTGGCCAACCCCGGCAAGATCCCCCTGGAGATCATCGAGGTGCAGTCCGGCAGCTACCTGGGCGAGGACGACATCGAGCGTCTGGAGGATGTCTACGGCCGCACACCGGTCAAACCGGTATCGGTCGGCTGAAAGCACGGGGGCGGCCATTGAGCCGCCCCTTGCGTTTTGCGCCCGTCGGGGCGCGCCGGGGCTTTCCGAGTCCGCTATCATGCGCGGCCTGAGGAGAACCGCCGATGAATACCCTACTGCTGCACTGCCGTCCCGGTTTCGAGGGCGAGGTCTGCGCCGAGATCAGCGACCAGGCCGCGCGCCTGGGCGTGGCCGGCTATGCCAAGGCCAAGCCGAACAGTGCCCATGCCGAATTCACCTGCCTGGAGCCCGGCGGCGCCGAGCGCCTGATGCAGGGCCAGCGTTTCAACCGGCTGATCTTCCCGCGCCAGTGGGCCCGTGGCGATTACCTGCAGCTGCCGGAGACCGATCGCATCAGCGTGCTGCTGCAGGCCCTGGCCAGTTACCCGGTATGCGGCAGCCTGTGGCTGGAGGTCTTCGATACCAACGACGGCAAGGAGCTGTCGAACTTCTGCAAGAAGTTCGAGGGGCCGCTGCGCAAGGCGCTGGAGAAGGCCGGCCGGCTGGTGGAGGACGCGAGCAAGCCACGTCTACTGCTGACCTTCAAGAGCGGCCGCGAGGTGTTTCTCGGCATGGCCGAGGTCGATAACCAGGCGCCCTGGCCGATGGGCATCCCGCGTCTGAAATTCCCGCGCGAGGCGCCGAGCCGCTCCACCCTCAAGCTGGAGGAGGCCTGGCATTTCTTCATCCCGCGCGAGCAGTGGGATGCGCGGCTGTCCGACGAGATGACCGGCGTCGATCTTGGCGCGGCCCCTGGCGGCTGGACCTACCAACTGGTTCGCCGTGGCATGCTGGTCACCGCCATCGACAACGGGCCGATGGCCGAGAGCCTGATGGACACCGGCCTGGTCACCCACCTGATGGTCGACGGCTTCACCTGGAAGCCCAAGCAGCCGGTGGACTGGATGGTCTGTGACATCGTTGAGAAGCCGGCGCGCACCGCGGCGATGGTCGAGGAGTGGATAGGTGGGGGGCACTGTCGCGAGGCGGTGGTCAACCTCAAGCTGCCGATGAAGCAGCGCTACGCCGAGGTGTGCAAGCTGCTGCAGCGTCTGCAAGACGCCTTCGCGGAGCGGCGCATCAAGGTCGCCATCGCCTGCAAGCAGCTCTATCACGACCGCGAGGAAGTGACCTGCCATCTGCGCCGCCTCTAGGGCCATGCATCAGGCCCACAGCCGTCAACAGTCGCCCGTTTTTGGAGTAACCCCATGTCCCTGCAACCCGACGCCATTCTCGACGCCAGCGGGCTCAACTGTCCCGAGCCGGTGATGATGCTGCACAACAAGGTGCGCGACCTACCGGCCGGCGGTCTGCTCAAGGTGATCGCCACCGACCCCTCGACCAAGCGCGACATCCCCAAGTTCTGCATGTTTCTCGGCCATGAGCTGGTGGAGCAGGGCGAGGATGGCGGCACCTATCTGTACTGGATCCGCAAGAAGGCCGACTGAACCGTGCCTTACTACTTCGCCTACGGCTCCAACATGAACCCCGCGCGCATGCAGGCACGCGGGCTGCGCGTCGAGGACACCATGGCGGCGCGGTTGCCGGGCTATGCGCTGAGCTTCGACAAGCGCGCCCACGACCACCCCGGCCGGGCCTACGCCAATATCCGTCATCAGCGCGACGCCGTGGTGGAGGGCGTGCTCTACCGTCTCGCCGATGAGCGCGAGATCTTCAAGATGGATGTCTTCGAAGGCACGCCGATCTTCTACAGCCGCGAGCGCATGGCGCTGCACACCGGGCAGGGCCAGATCGCGGCCTGGCTGTACGTGGCCAATCCGTGCTGGCGCAGCGAGGGCCTGGCCCCCAGCCGCGCCTACCTGGCGCATCTGCTGGCCGGTCGCCCCTACCTGTCCGAGCCCTACTGGGCGGCGTTGGCCGCCACTCCCGCGCTCGACGACTGAGGCTCGGCCCTACGCGCGAATATGCCGCCGCGCGCTGCGCGCCAGGCGGATGCCGAGCAGCACGGCCGCGCAGGTCAGGCCCGCGACCAGGCCCTGCCACAGGCCGCTCGGCCCGGAGGGCTGGCCCAGCCAGTCGGACAGGCCCAGCGCATAACCCACCGGCAGGCCGATGCCCCAGTAGGCGAGCAGGGTGATCAGCATGGTCGCGCGGGTGTCCTGGTAGCCGCGCAGGGCGCCGGCGGCGGTGACCTGCACGGCGTCGGAGAACTGGAATAGCGCCGAATACACCAGCAGGGTGGCGGCCATGGCGATCACTTCCGGATCGGGGCTGTAGATGCGCGCGATCGGCTCGCGCAGCAGCATCACCAGGCTCGCCGACAGGCAGGCATAGGTCAGCGCGGTACCCATCGCCACGCCGGCGGCGAAGCGCGCGTCACGCGGCGCGCTGCGCCCCAGCGACTGGCCCACGCGCACGGTGGCGGCCATGGCCAGCGAGTAGGGGATCATGAAGATCATCGAGCTGAAGTTCAGCGCGATCTGGTGCCCGGCCACCACGGTGGCGCCAAGGCCGCCGATGAGCAGGGCAATCACCGAGAAGATGCTCGACTCGGCGAAGATCGACACGCCGATTGGCAGGCCGACCGAGAGCAGACGGCGGATCACCGGCCACTGTGGCCAGTCGAAGCGCAGGAACAGGCCGCTGGCGCGGTAGGCCGGCGCCCAGCGTACCCACCAGAGCATGCCCAGCAGGCTGCACCACATGACGATGCCGGTGGCCCAGCCGCAACCGACGCCGCCCAGCGCCGGCATGCCCAGCTTGCCGTAGATCAGCACGTAGTTGAGCGGGATGTTCAGCAGCAGGCCGCAGATGCCCAGCACCATGCTCGGCCGGGTGCGCCCCAGGCCGTCGCTGAAGCAGCGCAGCACCTGATACAGCGCGGTGGCCGGGAAGCCGCAGGCGACGCCGCGCAGGTAGCCCATGGCCAGGGCGCTGAGTTCGGCGTCCACGCCCATCAGGCGCAGCACCGGTTCGGCGTTCCACAGCAGCACCGCGCACAGCGTGCCGATGGCTAGCGCCAGCCACAGGGCCTGGCGCACCAGCGGTCCGTTCTCGGCCTCCTTGCCGGCGCCGAAGCGCTGCGCTACCTTGGCCGTGGTGGCCAGCAGGGTGCCGTTCATCAGCAGGAACACCGGCACCCACAGCGAGTTGCCCAGCGCCACGCCGGCCAGGTCGCGGGCGCTTACGCGGCCGGCCATCACGGTGTCGACGAAGCCCATCGAGGTGTAGGCGAGCTGCGCGATGATGATCGGCGTGGCCAGCGCCAGCAGGGCGCGGATTTCGGCCAGGGTACGGGCCGAGCGGGAGAGGGCGAGCATGGTGGATCCGGCGGGAGATGCAGAAAGGCGCGTTAGTCTAGCCCTGTCCGCCTGGTCAGAAAAGCTCGGCTTACCCGGCAGGTGGCTCTGCGCCTAGAATGGGCGCTTGCTACAGGAGCACCTCATGCAGATTGTCGCCGACGAAAACATCCCCCTGCTCGATGAATTCTTTGCCGGTTTCGGCACCCTTCATCGCCACCCCGGCCGCGCCATCGACCGCGCCGCCCTGGGCGACGCCGAGGTGCTGCTGGTGCGCTCGGTGACCCGCGTCGACCGCGCGCTGCTGGAAGGCAGCAAGGTGCGCTTCGTCGGCACCTGCACCATCGGCACCGACCATCTGGACCTCGACTACTTCGCTGAAGCCGGCATCGCCTGGTCCAGCGCGCCGGGCTGTAATGCTCGTGGCGTGGTCGATTACGTGCTGGGTTGTCTGCTGGCCCTGGGCGAACGTACCGGGCGCCGCCTGCCGGAACTGACCTATGGCGTGGTCGGTGCCGGCCAGGTCGGCGGTCGCCTGGTCGAGGTGCTGCGCGGCCTGGGCTGGGACGTGCGGGTCTGCGATCCGCCGCGCCAGGCGACCGAGGGCGGCGACTTCGTCGAGCTGGCGGAGATTCTGCGCGAGTGCGATGTACTCAGCCTGCATACGCCGCTGGACGCCGGCACCCTCCACCTGATTGGCGCCGAGGAGCTGTGCGCGCTCAGGTCGGGCGCCTGGCTGATCAACGCCAGCCGTGGCGCGGTGCTCGACAATGCAGCGCTCAAGGCCCACCTGCGCAGCGGGGCCGATCTGCAGGTGGCGCTCGATGTATGGGAGGGCGAGCCGCAGGCCGATCCGGAGCTGGCCGCGCTGTGCCAGATAGCCACCCCGCACATTGCCGGCTACAGCCTGGACGGCAAGCTGCGTGGCACGGCGCAGATCTACCAGGCCTACTGCCGGACCATGGGCCTGGCCGAACAGGTGCAGTTGGATGAACTGCTGCCGCCGGCCTGGCTCGGCGCGCTGTCGCTGCACGAAGACGCCGCCATCGACTGGGCGCTGGCCACCCTGTGCCGCGCGGTATACGACCCGCGGCGCGACGACGCGGATTTCCGCCGCAGCCTGGTCGGCGATGCGGCGCAGCGCAAGGCAGCCTTCGATCAGCTGCGCAAGCATTACCCTCATCGCCGCGAGATCGACGGCCTGCAGGTGCGCCTGGAGGGTGATGCGCCGCATCTGGCTGCGCTGGTCGGAGCCTTGGGTTGCCGGGTGCTTTAGCAGATCGTTGAAAGAACTGGCTGCGTTGTCTGGACGTTGTTAAAAACAGCCTCAAAATGCTCATTTACTGCTCGTAAACTGCGCTTTTTCGGCTGTTTTTGCCTATGCGAGACTGCCTCGCCAACGTTTCTCAACGACCTGCTAGCCGGCCTGGCGCTGCTGCAGGCTCTGCTCCAGTTCGCGGCAGGCCTGCAGGATCATCTGCTCGGTGATGGGAATTTCCCGGCCCTCGGCATCGATAATGGCGCCGCCGACCGGCTGCTGCGGGTTGAAGGGCAGAATATGCGCCTGGTTGGGCTGTTGAATGGGTTGCATGGCGGCCTCCTGGTCTGACGATGGGCGCAGTCTAGGGCGGCCAGATGAAGGCGCGGTGACAGAACCGCGCGACTTGAATTGAAGGGCGTGGCCGCTGCCGCGCCGCTGGGGAGTGGTTATGAGCGTTTTCCATCTGGGCCTGATCATCAACCCGCTGGCTGGCCTCGGCGGACCGGCGGCGCTCAAGGGCAGCGACGGTGTGGCCGCCGAGGCCCTGGCGCGGGGCGCCGAGCCGCGCGCGGCGGAGCGCACGCGCATCGCCCTGGAGTGCCTGCGACCGGTGGCCGAGCGCCTGCAGTTCATCACCTTCCCCGGGCCCATGGGGGCTGACCTACTGGCGGAGCTGGGCTATGCCCACCGCGTGCTCGGCAGCCTGGGCCAGGGCCCGACGACAGCCGAGGACACCCAGGCGGCGGTGCGTGAACTGCAGGACGCCGGCTGCGCGCTGATCCTGTTCGCCGGTGGCGACGGCACCGCACGCGACGTGTGCAGTGTGGTGTGCGAGGAGCAGCCGGTGCTGGGCATTCCGGCCGGGGTGAAAATCCATTCCGCGGTCTATGCCATCAGCCCGCGCGCCGCCGGGCAGATGGCCCTGCGCCTGATCGAGGGTGGCCTGGTTCGGCTGTCCAGTGGCGAGGTGCGTGATATCGACGAAGCTGCCCTGCGCGACGGCAAGGTCGGCTCGCGGCATTACGGTGAGATGTGCGTGCCGGTGGAAGGCGAGTTCATGCAGCACGTCAAGCAGGGCGGCATGGAATCCGAGGAGCTGGTGCTGGTGGACCTGGCCGACTGGCTGGCCGAGAGCTGGGAGGAGGGCGTGCGCTACGTCTTCGGACCCGGCTCTACCCTTCATGGCCTGGCGCAGAACCTGGGGCTGGAGACCACCCTGCTGGGCGTGGACGTGATCGAGAACGGCCAGGTGATCGCCCGTGATGTGACCGAGGCGCAGCTGTTCGCGCTGATCGACGGTCATCCGGCGCGCCTGCTGGTCACCGCCATCGGCGGCCAGGGCCATATCATCGGTCGCGGCAACCAGCAGATCAGCCCGCGCGTGCTGCGCGCCATCGGCCTGGAGCACCTGCGGGTGATCGCTACCAAGCGCAAGCTCGGCACCCTGGACGGTCGTCCGCTGCGAGTGGACAGCGGCGATCCGGCGCTGGACGAGGCTTTCCCCGATGCCGTGCGCGTCTGGGCGGGTTACCGGGAAGAGCTGCTTTATCCGCTGGGTTGAATCAAGGAAAACCAAGCATGCGGCAAGCACATTGCGTTGGCCGGGGGGCCGGTGATGGTAGGGGACTTGGTCCTGCCCTGCGTCATCTGCTGTTGGCAGCGCTGCTGCTTGCCGGGCCGGCCTGGGCGAGCAGTATCGATCCGCAACAGCTGGTGCGCGACGCCCGCACCCAGATTGGTGTGACCCTGGGCTATGACCCGGTCTACCGCCGGCTCGACTATCCCGGCGGCGATGTACCGATTAGCACCGGCGTGTGCACCGATGTGGTGATCCGCGCCCTGCGTCAGCAGGGGCTGGATCTGCAGCAGATGGTGCATGAAGACATGCGTGCGCACTTCTCCCTCTACCCACGCAACTGGGGCCTGCAGCGCCCGGACCGCAATATCGACCACCGTCGCGTGCCCAACCTGATGACCTGGTTCAGGCGCCAGGGCCTGGCCCTCGAGGTCAGCGACAAACCGGCGGACTACCAGGCCGGCGATATCGTCACCTGGGACCTGGGGCGCGGCCTCACGCATATCGGCATCGTTTCCGATCGCACCAGCCCGGCGGGCGTACCACTGGTGCTGCACAACATCGGCCGTGGCACGCAGGAGGAGGACATCCTGTTCGGCTTCGCCATCACCGGTCACTATCGCTTCGTGCGATGAGTTAGCATCGCGGCAGGATTTCCGGAGGTCGCGATGGCTCTACCACCCCATATCCAGGCTGGCGAGCGTGTGGTGCTGTTCGACGGTGTGTGCCGGCTGTGCAATGGCTGGGCGAAGTTCCTGATCCGCCACGACCGCGAGCGGCGCTTTCGCCTGTGCTCGGTGCAGTCCGCCGAAGGGCAGGCGATCCTCGCCTGGTTTGGCCTGCCCACCGATGCGTTCGAGACCATGGCCTATATCGAGGGCGAGGCGCTGTTCGTGCGCTCCGACGCCGTGCTGCGCATCGTCGCCCAGCTGCCTGGCGCCTGGCGCTGGCTGGCCTGGCCGCGCATCCTGCCGCGTGCCCTGCGCGACTGGTGCTACGACCGCATCGCGCTGAACCGCTACCGCCTGTTCGGCCGTTATGACAGCTGCCTGCTGCCGGACCCGGACCACCAGGGCCGCTTCCTCGACAGCGCCGAGCCGCGCTCATGAGCCTGCTGTCCGCGAGCCGGCGTGAGGCGCTGAGCCTGGCCTGGCACTTCGTCGCGCCCTATCGCGGGCGGGTGATCGGCGCCTTGCTGGCGCTGATGTTCACCGCCGCCATCACCCTGTCCATGGGGCAGGGCATCCGCCTGCTGGTGGACCAGGGCCTGGCCACCCAGTCACAGGCCGCGCTGAACCACTCCATCGGCCTGTTCTTCGTGCTGGTGTTGGCCCTGGCGGTTGGCACCTTCAGTCGTTTCTATCTGGTCAGCTGGCTTGGCGAGCGGGTGGTGGCCGATATCCGCCGGCGCGTGTTCGATCACCTGATCGACCTGCACCCCGGTTTCTACGAGAGCAACCGTGCCTCGGAGATCCAGTCGCGGCTGACCGCCGACACCACGCTGCTGCAGACGGTGATCGGCTCCTCGCTGTCGATGGCCCTGCGCAACGGCATCATGCTGATCGGCGGGGTGATCCTGCTGTTCGTCACCAATGCCAAGCTCAGCGCCATCGTGGTCTGCTCGCTGCCGCTGGTGGTGGCGCCGATCCTGATCTTCGGCCGCCGCGTGCGCGCGCTCTCGCGGCAGACCCAGGACCGCGTCGCCGATGTCGGCAGTTACATCGGCGAGACGCTGGGCCAGATCAAGACGGTGCAGGCCTACAACCACCAGAACCAGGACCGTCAGCGCTTCGCCGGCACCGTGGAGGCGGCCTTTGCCACCGCCGGCAAACGCATTCGTCAGCGCGCCTGGCTGATCACCGTGGTTATCGTTCTGGTACTGGGCGCCGTCGGTGCCATGCTCTGGGTCGGCGGCATGGACGTTATCGCCGGACGCATCAGTGGCGGCGACCTGGCTGCGTTCGTGTTCTACAGCCTGATCGTCGGCATGGCCTTCGGCGCCATCAGCGAGGTGATCGGTGAGCTGCAGAGCGCCGCCGGCGCCGCCGAACGCATCGCCGAGCTGCTGCGCACGCGCAACCTGATCACAATACCGGCACAGGGCGAGCTGTTGCGCCTGCCCGAGCGGGTCAGCGGCGCACTGGAGCTGCGCGGCGTGCATTTCAGCTACCCGAGCCGGCCGGAGCATCCGGCCATCGATGGCATCGACCTGGCAGTACGGCCTGGCGAGACCCTGGCGCTGGTCGGTCCCTCTGGCGCAGGCAAGTCAACTCTGTTCGACCTGCTGCTGCGCTTCTTCGACCCGCAGCAGGGCGAGATCCTGGTCGAGGGCCTGCCGATCCAGCGGCTCGACCCGGCCGACCTGCGCCGCTGCTTCGCCCTGGTGTCGCAGAACCCGGCGCTGTTCTTCGGCAGCGTCGCGGACAACCTGCGCTATGGCCGGCCCGAGGCCACGGATGTCGAGGTCGAGGCCGCGGCGCGTGCGGCGCACGCCCACGAGTTCATCGAGCGCCTGCCGCAGGGCTACCAGACCCACCTGGGCGAGGCCGGGCTGGGGCTCTCCGGCGGCCAACGTCAGCGCCTGGCGATTGCCCGCGCGCTGCTCAGCGATGCGCCGATCCTGCTGCTCGACGAGGCCACCAGCGCGCTGGACGCCGAGAGCGAGCACCTGATCCAGCAGGCCCTGCCGGAGTTGATGCGCGGGCGTACCACCCTGGTGATCGCCCACCGCCTGGCCACGGTGAAGAACGCCGACCGCATCGCGGTGATCGAGCGCGGTCGCCTGCAGGCCATCGGCACACATGGTGAACTGGTGCTGAGCAACCCGCTGTATGCCCGGTTGGCCGAGCTGCAATTCAATACCGAGCGTCGTGAGCGCGACTGAGGAGTGTGCGTGGACAGGGAGTTTGGGGTGGTGGTACTGGGTGGCTATGGCAACTTCGGCCAGGTCATCGTGCGCAGGCTCAGCGGCATTGCCGGGATGCGCGTCTGGGTGGCCGGTCGCGACCGCGCCAAGGCCGAGGCGCTGGCCGCGCAGAGCGGCAGCCAGGCGCTGCCGCTGGACATGAACGCCGCGGACCTGGTCGAGCGCCTGCGTGCCACCGGGGCGCAGATGGTGATCTCCACCGCAGGGCCGTTCCAGGGCCAGGACTATCGGGTCGCCCGCGCCGCCATCGAGGCCGGCATGCATTATGCCGACCTGGCTGATGCGCGGGCCTTCGTCTGCGGCGTCGGCGAGCTGGATGAGGCGGCGCGAGCCGCCGGGGTGCTGGTCTGTGCAGGCGCCAGTTCGGTGCCGGCGCTGGCCGGGGCGGTGATCGATGAGCTGCTGCCGCGCTTCTCGCGGCTGGACAGCATCTGGCATGGCATCAGCTCTTCGGAGAAGACTCCGGGCGCTTCGACCTTGGCAGCGGTGCTGGACTATTGCGGCAAGCCATTCCGGCAATGGTGCGATGGCCAGTGGCAAACCGTATACGGCTGGCAGGACCTGGCTCGCCACGACTTCCCCGCGCCGCTCGGCCCACGCTGGGTGGCCAACTGCGATATCCCCGATCTCGAACTGTTTGCGGCGCGCTATGCCGGCGTGCGCAGCGTGCGCTTCTCCGCCGGTGTTGGCCTGCGCATCACCCAGTTCGGCACCTGGGCGCTGTCCTGGCTGGTGCGTGCCGGCCTGCTGCGTAGCGCGGTGCCGCTGACCCGGTTCTTGCATCGCCGCGCCGTGTCGGTGGAGCCTTTCGGCGACGGCCGCAGCGGTATGTTCGTGCGTCTGCAAGGGCTGGACCCGCAGGGGCAGCCGCTACGCCTGTGCTGGGAGCTGTTGGCCGAGCACAACGATGGCCCGAACATTCCCTGCATGGCGGCCGTGGCCCTGGCGCGCAAGCTGGCAGCCGGCACTCTGCAGGCTCGCGGCGCCATGCCCTGCCTGGGGCTGCTGACGCAGGACGAGTACCTGGCCGAGTTGCAGGGGCTGGCGATCAGTAGTGCGCTGCGTCCGCTCTGATCAGGCGTGCTTGCGCGGGCGGATGGTCAATGCCGCTCCCGCCGAGGCGAGGATGATCGCGCCAATGGCCAGCCACTGCGTGGCGCCCAGGCGCTCGCTGAGGTAGATCAGGCCGGAGAGGGCGGCGATGGCCGGCTCCATGCTCATCAGCACGCTGAAGGTGCGCGCCGGCATGCGCGTCAGGGCGACCATTTCCAGGCTGTAGGGTAGTGCCGACGACATCACCGCCACGGCCAGCGCCACCGGCAGCAGGTCGAGGGAGAACAGGTCGCTGCCGATCGACCACAGGCCTACCGGGAACACCAGCATGGCCGCCACCAGGGTGCCGAAGGCCACGGTCTGCGCCCCATGGGCGGCGCCGGCGCGCTGGCCGAAGAGGATGTACGACGCCCAGCAGACACCCGCACCCAGGGCCAGGGCCATGCCCAGCGGGTCGAGGTGGTCGTTGGCGGACGTGTCCGGCAGCAGCAGCCAGAGGCCGAGCGCGGCCAGGGCGATCCAGACAAAGTCCAGCAACCGCCGCGAGCCGAACAGTGCCAGGGCCAGCGGGCCGGTGAACTCCAGGGCCACGGCGATGCCCAGCGGGATGGTCTTCAGCGACATGTAGAACAGCAGGTTCATCGCCCCCAGCGACAGGCCGTAACCGAGCAGCGAGCGCCAGGCGGCGAAGTTCGGGCGGGTGCGCCAGGGCCGCATGACGACGCACAGGATCAGCGCGGCCAGGCTCAGGCGCAGGGCGGTGGTGCCCTCGGGGCCGATCAGCGGGAACAGGCTCTTGGCCAGGGAGGCGCCGCTCTGGATCGAGGTCATGGCGATGATCAGCAGGGCGATGGGCAGGAGCAGGGCGGAGCGGCGCATGTTTTGGCAGTCGACGAAGGGCAATAAAAAAGCCGACACGGGGCCGGCTACGATCTTGCTCACACAGTAGCAAGCTTTGGATTCAGGCGACATCCTCAGTCGTTGGCGTGCGGGCAGGTACTCAGCGCCTGCTGGGCAAACTCGACGAACTCCGCCTCGTGCTGGCTCCAGTGCCAGTTGTCCAGGCGCGGGCCCAGCAGTTGGCGGAAACCGCACAGGTCACTCTGCAGGCTCTGGTGCCAGCCGGGGTCATCGGGGAAGGCATCGAAGATCTGTTCGGCACTGAACAGGTAGAAGCTGAACAGGTTGTCCTGGCCAGCCTCGCGTGCCGGGCCTGAGGTCGAGCCGGGGAGGTCGGGTTCGGCCAGCTCGGGCTTCTCGATCACCAGCTTGAGGTATTCCTTGTAGGCGTCGCGGGCCGAGGCTTCGCGCTGGCTGGCCTCGCTGGCCCGTATCTGCCAGACCGCCACCAGCAAGCCGCCAATGGCCAGCAGCGCGGTGGCGATGGTGCTCAGGTGGGCGAGATGGCGCAGCAGTGCTCGGTCCATAGGGAGGCCTCGGTGATCACGTATCCACTGAGCCTAGTCGAGCCTGCTGTGGGCGGCCGCCCGAGGGCATCGGGCGGCCGCAGGGGATCAGGCCTCGGCCTGGGTGGCGGCGCGCTGGCCGGAGAGCAGGGCGCCGTGCACGGTGGCGAACATTTGCTTGTGGGTCGCCTCACCGGCGAAGAACACGCGGTTTGAGATAGGCGCGGCCAGGTCGTCGCGCATCGCCGGTTTGGAGCCCAGTTTGTAGAAGGAATAGGCCCCGTAGCTGTACGGATCCTGGCTCCAGCGGGTGATCTGGAAACCGATCGGGTCTGGGATGCCGCTGCCGAACATCTGTTTCAGCCGCGTCATGGCGCCGGCGACGATCTGCGCATCGCTCCACGCCTCGATCTGCCCACCGAAGTCGCCGGCGTTGAAGCCCAGCAGGATCGGCTGGCCGGTCAGCCGGGCCAGGTTCAGCCACTGACTCCACTGGCCGTGCTGGGACAGCGGCGGAATGTATTCCAGCCAGTCTTCCTGCGGCCAGAACTGGGTCGGGAAACGCAGGTAGCACTTGTTGAAGTGACCCATGCCGAGTTTGCTGATGGCGGTGGTCTTCTTGGTTGGCAGGGCCGGGGTGAATTTGATCGAGCCTTTCTTCAGTACGCCCAGCGGCACGGTAACGATGACGCGATCGGCGCTGAAGCTGCCCTTGTTGGTGGTGACCTTGACTGCAGCGGTGCTGGAGTCGATGGCGCTGACCACCTGCCCCAGTTGCACGTTGAGGCCGCGCGCCAGGTAGTTGACCAAGGTGCGGTAACCGTCGGCGAATACGGCGTCTTCGCCGTTGTAACCGCCCATGCTGTCGAACCAGTAGGTGGAGAGGTCATTGCGGCTGCCCGCGTACTCCTGCTCCACGGTGCTGTTGGTGATGAACGCCAGGAGCTGTTGGTCGCCTGTATCGAGGCTGGCCCAGTCCAGCTGGCTTTCTATGGTGTTGCGCACCGAGCGGTCGATGTCGTCGTTCTGGCCCTGACCGATGGCCCACTCATGTTCGTCCTTGAGCGCGGCCAGGCGCGAGGCGCGGGTGGCGTTGATCGGTTTGCCGTCGACGTCATAGTCCACCACGCTGTCGTAGCTGGTGGTAATCAGTTGCGCACCGGCACTGCGGGCCAGTGGGGTGAGTGGATTGCCGTCCATTTCATGAATCCAGGAGGCCCCGAGATCGACAGGAGCGTCTGCCCAGGCGGCGCTGGTCCAGGTGCGGCCGCCTAGACGGTTGCGCGCTTCGAGTACGGTAACCTGATGGCCGCGCCCGGCCAGCTGGCTGGCCGCGGCCAGACCGGCGATGCCGGCGCCGATCACGATGACCCGCTTCGGGCTGGTGGTGGCGCCCAGAGTAGTCCGGCTGGCGGTTGCAGCTGCTGCCATGGCAGCTGCCAATCCGGCGTTTTTCAGCAAAGTGCGACGATTCATCGGGTAACGCTCCTGTCTTGTGCTTGTTGTCGGGGTTACTGCTGCGTGGCCGGGAAGGCCTCGTCATCGGGGTAGGGGAACCATTCCGGGTCGTCGATGGCCTGCGGGGCGATCATCACCATCTTCGAGCGGCGGAATTGCTCCAGCCCCTCGATGCCCAGTTCACGGCCCTGGCCGGTCATCTTGCGGCCGCCGAAGGGCACGCAATCGTTGTCGTTGAGCGGGGTGTTGACCCAGACGATGCCGGACTCGATCTCGTTCACCGCACGCATGGCTTCGGCGAGGTTCTCGGTGTAGATGTTGGCGCCCAGGCCGAATTCGGAGTCGTTGGCCAGGGCAATCGCCTCGTCCAGGCTGCGCACCTTGCACACCGGCGCCAGCGGGCCGAAGCACTCACCGTGCATGATGTCCATGGCGTGGCTGACCTCCAGCACCGTGGGTTCGAAGAACCAGCCCTGCTCGCGGTCTGCCGGGCGCTTGCCGCCGCAGACGATGCGCGCGCCCTGTTCCACGGCGCGGGCCACGATGTTCTCTACCCGCGCCCGCTCGCGGGCCGATGCCAGCGGGCCGATGTCCACGCACTCCAGACCGTTGCCGATGCGCAGCTTGCGGGCCTCGGCCGCCAGGGCACTGACGAAGCGGTCGTAGACGTCTTCATGCACGTAGAAACGCTCGGCCGAGGTGCACACCTGACCGCAGTTGAGGAAGGCGGCGAAGGCGGCGCCACGGGCGACGATCTCCACCGGCGACGAGGGCATGACGATGAACGGGTCGTTGCCGGAGGCTTCGATCAGCACCGGCTTGAAGCGCAGCGCGGCGCTCTGCGCCACCGCCTGACCGGCCGGCACGCTGCCGGTGAAGGCCACGGCATGGGTGTGCGGGTGTGCCACCAGATGGCGGCCGACGTTGGCGCCGCCGGTCAGGCACTGCACCAGTCCGGCCGGCAGATGGTCGAAGGCCTGCATGACCAGCAGCAGGGTCAGCGAGGTCAGCTCCGACGGCTTGACGATGATGGCGTTGCCGGCGGCCAGCGAGGCCGCGGCCTGCCAGCCGAACAGCAGCACCGGGAAGTTGTAGGGCACGATGGAAACCACGGTACCCAGCGGCTCCTTGATGGTCATGTGCAGCTGACCGGCGATGGCCGGGCCGGCCACGCGGCCGTGTTCCTGGCGGGCCAGTTCGGCGTAGTAGCGGAAGGCCGAGGCCGAGGCGCCGGCCTCCCACTCGGCCTCGCGGTAGGGTTTGCCCATCTCGCGGGTCAGGCATTCGCCCACCTGGGCGCTGAGTTCGCCGAGGCGGTCGGCGACCCGGTGCAGGGCGTCGGCGCGCTTCAGGGCGCTGAGCGCCCACCAGCCCTTCTGGGCCTGGTTGGCCAGGGCAATGGCCTGTTCCATCTCGGCCTCGGTGGCCTCGGCATAGCAGCCGATTTCGGCCTCGGTGGCCGGGTCGATGATGGTCACGCGGGCGCCGTTACCGGGCAGGTACTGGCCATCGACGAAGTGTTGGGCGGAGCGTTCGAGCATCAGGGTGGCTGTGGGTGTCATGCGGCAGGTCCTGTGATGGAGGGCAGTGTCCGGCGCAGGATGCGAGGCATGTCCGGCCTGCAACAACCTGCGTTTTCTGTGCTAGGTTGTTAAAAAAACTAATAGCTGGAGCCGGCATGGTCGCGCATCGTTTGCCCCCCCTGAATGCCGTGCGTGCCTTCGAGGCCGCTGCCCGTCTGGGTAGCTACGTGGCCGCCGCGCAGGAGCTGCATGTCACCCAGCCGGCCATCGGCCGGCATGTGAAGGCGCTGGAAGAGCGTCTGCAGACGCAGCTGTTTCAGCGCACGCCGCGTGGCGTGGTGCTGACCGAAGATGGCTGGCGTTACTTCGAACAGGTCAGCGCCGCGCTGACGCAGATCGCCGAGGCTTCCTACGAGCTGACCTCCCGCGCCCAGCAGCGCTGGTTGCGCCTGCTGGTGGTGCCGGGGTTCGCCGGGCGCTGGCTGCGCCATCACCTGGCCGAGTTCCGTGCGCTGCACCCCGGCATCCGTATCGCCCTTGAGCCGAATCCGTCTTTTCGCGAAGTGACGGCCGAGCGTGCCGATCTGGGTATCGCCTTTGGCGAGGGCGAGGAGTTCAGCGGCCCGCGCGAGGTGCTGGTGCAGCCGCCGATCTTTCCGGTCTGCTCGCCGGCGTTTCTGCTCGAGCACGGGCCGCTGACGGGGGTCGAAGACCTGCTGCGTCTGCCTCTGCTGCACGAGGACGACGGCTACTGGTGGGGCGCCTGGCTGCAGAGCCAGGGGCTGCGGGCGCGGCTGAGCAGCGAGATGTCCTATGTCAGTGCCGATCAGGTGATCGACCTGGCGCTGGCCGGTGCCGGGGTGGCGCTGACCAATGGCCTGCTGGTCGAGGAGGAGCTGGCCAGTGGCCGGCTGGTGCGTCCGCTGGCTAATCAGGCGGTACTGGAGGGCTATCTGTTGCTCAGTCCGGCGGGGGGCTTGAAGCCGGAGGCCAAGTTGTTCCGCCAGTGGCTGTTCGCCAAGCTGGCCAGCCTTCAGGTATGACTTTTTCTAATAGCCAGGTGCCCTAATCGCGTGTTGTGGCCAGTGGCTGTGCTCTCCTAAGGTCTGGCTGTCCCGATCCCACCGCGAGAGCCTCCATGAAGTCACGATCCTCCGCTCTTTGCCGCGCGTTCCTGTCCAGCGCCCTGTGCCTGGGCGTGCTGAGCGCTCAGGCCGCTTCACAGTCACTGAATGTCCTCAACTGGTCGGAGCTGATCCCGGCCGAGGTGCAGAAGGCCTATGCCCAGCAGACCTCGACCGAGATGACCTACGACATCCTCGACAGCGACGACACGCTGGAGAGCAAGCTCTTGACCGGTCACTCCGGTTACGACGTGGTCTATCCGTCCTCCTCCTACATGGCCAAGCAGATCAAGGCGGGGGCCTACGAGCCGCTGGACTGGTCGAAGATTCCCAACCGTGTGCACCTGGACCCGGTGTTGCTGAAGAAGGTCGAACTGCATGACCTGGGTAACCGCTACGGCGTGCCCTTTCTCTGGGGCACCAACGGCATTCTGGTCAACGTCAAACAGGTGCGGGCCATCCTCGGCGAGGACTTCGACCTGAACACCCAGGCTCTGCTGTTCGATCCGCTGGTGGTGAGCAAGCTGGCCAAGTGCGGGGTGTCCTTCCTCGATTCGCCGCAGGATGTGTTCACCATGGTGCTGGCCTATCTGGGGCGTGATCCCAACAGCAACGATATCGAGGACTACAAGGCCGCCTACATGCAGCTGCAGCGCGTCTGGCCGCACATCCGTCAGGTCAACTCGACCTACCGGGATCAGATCACCCGTGGCGAAATCTGTGTGGCCATGGCCTGGAGTGGAGATGCCGGGGTGGTCAACCGCATCGTCCGCGAGAACAAGCTGGACATGGAAATCCGTTACATCACGCCCAAGGGCCAGACCCCCATCTGGTTCACCATGATGGGGATTCCCAAGGATGCGCCCAACAAGGATGCGGCCTACCAGTGGATCAACTATCTGCTCGACCCCAAGGTGGCGACCCAGGTGACCGAGTACAACAGCTACCCGAGTTCGGTGCGGGAGGCGCAGGAGGCCAGCCGCGCGATTCAGGATGGCCGTTATGCTCCGGGTGAGGCGGAGATCCGCAGCTTCTATGTCTCGGGCACGATCGGGCCGAAAACGATCAAGGTGATGACCAAATACTGGCGGCGCCTCTACAGCAACTAGTCTGTGTGTGGCAGTGTTCCAAAGCAGCTTGCCCCGCCTTGTGTGGGGCTTTTTTGCGAGGGTGGTATGACCATCAAACGACGTGATTTCCTCAACGGTGCGGCGCTTGCGGTGGGCGCCGGGTTGCTGCCCTGGCAACTGGTCCGGGCCGCGCAGGCGCAGCAGGCCGGCTATCCGCCGGCGCTGACCGGGTTGCGCGGCAGCCACCCCGGCAGCTTCGAGGTGGCTCACCAGATGGGCTGGGAAAAGAAGGTGTTCGACACCGACAAACTGCCCATACAGGAGGAATACGACCTGGTGGTGGTCGGCGCCGGTATCAGCGGTCTGGCCGCGGCCTGGTTCTACCGCGAGCGGCACCCGCAGGCGCGCATACTGATGCTGGACAACCACGATGACTTCGGCGGGCATGCCCGGCGCAACGAGTTTCGTGCCGGTGGCCGGCTGATTCTGGGCTATGGCGGCAGCGAATCGCTGGACTCGCCCAAGGCCAATTTCAGTGATCAGGTTCACCGCCTGCTGCAGGCGCTGGGTGTGCATCTGGAGCGTTTCGATCAGGCCTATCAGCACCGGCTGTATGAGGAACTGGACAGCGCGGTGTTCTTCGACCGGCAGACCTTCGGTGAGGACCGGCTGGTGGTGGGTGAGCCCGATGCGGAGGCCGGGGATGAAGCGGACTGGGCCGGCTTTATCGGGCGTTTCCCGCTGCCTGAGGCTGATCGCGAGGCGTTGCGGGCGCTGTACGAGGATGAAGAGGACTACCTCGCCGAGATGCCCGCCGATGAGCGCGAGGATTACCTGGCCAGCCTGAGCTACCGCGATTACCTCAAACGGCACGTGGGGCTGTCGGAAACGGCCATTGCCTATTTCCAGCAGCGCTCCAGCGATGAGTACGGTTATCGCATCGACTTTCTACCGGCGAGCGATGCCCGGTATGCCGGGTACCCGGGATTTGCCGGGCTGGGGCTGGAGGAGGATGAAGGCGAAGAGGAGCCCTATATCTATCACTTTCCCGATGGCAACGCCGGCGTGGCACGTCTGCTGGTGCGCGACCTGATTCCGGGCGTGGCGCCGGGGCGCGGCATGGAGGATGTGGTGCTGGCCGCCTTCGACTACGGCCGGCTGGATGTCCCCGGGCAGGCGGTGCGGTTGCGCCTGTCGAGCACCGCCGTCAGCGTGCGCAATCGTGACGAGGGGGTGGATGTCGGCTACAGCCGCGGCGGGCAGCTCTACCGTGTGCGCGGGCGTCACTGCGTGCTGGCCTGCTACAACATGCTGATTCCCTACATCCTGCGCGACCTGCCGGCGGCGCAGGCCACGGCGCTGAGCCAGAACGTCAAGCTGCCGATGGTGTATGCCAACGTGGTGCTCCGCGACTGGAGCAGCTGGGCCACGCTGGGCATGCAGGAGGTCTATTCACCGGGCATGCCGTTCTGCCTGGTCAAGCTCGACTACCCGGTGGACCTCGGTGGGTACCGCGCGCCACGTGATCCACAGCAGCCGATCTGTCTGCACATGGTGCAGGTGCCGCATGCGGCGGGCGTCGGACCGGACCTGCGCACCCAGGCGCGGGCAGCCCGCATGCAGATCTACATCACGTCTTTCGAGCAGTACGAGGCGCAGATCCGCGACCAGTTGCAACGCCTGCTGGGCAAGGCCGGCTTCGACAGCCAGCGCGATATCCTGGCCATCACCGTCAACCGCTGGCCCCATGGCTATTCCTACTACAGCAACTCGCTGTTTGACGGTCCGGATGGCGGCGAAGCGGTGATGAAAGCCGCCCGCCAGCCGCTGGGCCGCGTGGCCATCGCCAACTCCGATGCGGGATGGGACCCGTACTTGCACGGCGCCGTCGATCAGGCGTGGCGGGCGGTGGGCGAGCTGGGGTAGTAAAGGGCGCTGTATCTCTAAACGAAAAAGCCGGCTGGGTGGCCGGCTTTTTCAGCACAGGGTGCCAATCAGCGGTATTCGCACAGGTAGGCGGTGTCTACCGCTACCTTGAGCTGGAACTTGCTGTTGCCCGGTACGGTGAACTGGCTGCCGGCGGCAAAGGTTTCCCAGTTGTCGCTGCCCGGCAGCTTGACGGTCAGGGCGCCGGCGACCACGTGCATCACTTCCAGCTGCGCGGTGCCGAACTCGTATTCGCCAGGGGCCATCACGCCGATGGTGGCCGGACCTTCGGCCATGGCGAAGCCGATGGATTTGACGGTGCCGTCGAAGTATTCGTTGACCTTGAACATGGCGGGCTCCTCGGAAAGGGTCGAAAAAGGCCCGCCAGTATGCCCAAGGCCGCGATTGGCGTCAGCCCTCAGGTGGCAAATATCACGGGCAGCAGCCTGGCTGTATTGCGCGCGTCTTCGAGGGCGCGATGCTGCTGCCCTTGAAACTGCAAGCCGGTCAGCTGCAGGGCCGCGTTGAGGCCGACGGCGCGCTTGAGCTGGCGGCTCTCGGCGAATCGCTGCTTGAGGTTGTGATGAGCGATGTCCTGGAGGCAGCTGCGCAGATCATGACGCTGCCACTCCTGGAGCAACTGGCGGCGATCGTAGTCGCCCCAGCTGCCCCAGCCCACCAGATGGGGCAGGTGCGGCTGCAGCCAGCGCTCGAACTGTGGCCAGATCTGGGCAAGCGACTGGGCGCCGTCGACCTGCGCCTGGCTGATATGGGTCAGCTCGCGGCAGAAGTCGGTCAGGTAGGGGCGCCGCAGCGGACGCACGAAGCGCTGGAAGTGTTCCAGCTCATGGCCATCGGCGGCGACCAGGCTGGCGCCAATCTCGATGATTTCCATGTCTTCGATCGGCCAGCCACCTTCTTCGGTGGTGGCTTCCAGGTCGATGATCAGCCATTGGCGCATCCGGGCCTCCTTAGCTCGCAGCCATTATGGCGTGCCTTGCACAGTTTTGCCGTCCAGCTGTGCTGGCTGGCGCCACCCTGTTCCGGGCTATGCTTGGACCTCAGTGAGTGAGGAGGTGTGCATGGCAAAGGTGGCATTTATCGGCCTAGGCGTGATGGGCTTTCCCATGGCCGGGCATCTGGCATGCGAGGGGCATGAGGTCTGCGTGTACAACCGTACGCCGGGCAAGACCCAGCTGTGGCAGGACGAGTTCGCCGGTGAGGCGGCGCCAACCCCCCGCGAGGCGGCCCAGGGTGCCGAGTTCGTGATGACCTGCGTCGGTAACGACGATGATCTGCGCAGCGTGCTGCTGGGGCCGGATGGTGCCTTTGTCGGCATGGCGCCGGGCAGCGTGCTGGTCGACCACACCACCGCCTCGGCCAACGTCGCCCGCGAGCTGGCAGTGATTGCTGCCGAGCGCGAGCTGGGCTTCCTCGATGCGCCGGTGTCCGGCGGGCAGGCAGGTGCCGAGAACGGCATGCTGACCGTGATGGTGGGCGGAGATGAAAGCTTCTACAGGCGTGCCGAGCCGGTGATCGACGCCTACGCCAAGATGATCAAGCTGATGGGGCCGGTGGGCAGCGGCCAGCTGACCAAGATGGTCAACCAGATCTGCATCGGTGGCCTGGTTCAGGGCCTCGCCGAGGCGCTGCACTTCGCCCAGTGCGCAGGGCTCGACGGTCAGGCGGCGATGGAGGTGATCAGCAAGGGCGCGGCGCAGTCTTGGCAGCTGGAGAACCGTCATCAGACCATGCTGGCCGGCAAGTTCGACTTCGGTTTCGCCGTGGACTGGATGCGCAAGGACCTCTCGATCCTACTGGAGGAGGCTCGCCGCAATGGCGCGCAGCTGCCGGTGACTGCGCTGGTCGACCAGTTCTATTCCGATGTTCAGGCCATGGGTGGTGGCCGCTGGGATACTTCCAGCCTGATTGCCCGTCTCAAGCAGCGCAGCTGAGGTATTCAAGGCGTCAAGAGAGCGGCGGCGGGCATGGTGCCATCTGAATGATGGAAGGTCGGGCGCACAGACGTTAAGATCGCGCCCGCCCAGTACATGAGAGGTTTTCATGGAGTGTCGTGCCGGCTGCGGTGCCTGCTGCATCGCACCCTCCATCAGCTCACCGATTCCCGGTCTGCCCAACGGCAAGGCTGCCGGTGAACGCTGTCCCCATCTTACCGCCGAGTTTCTCTGCGCGATCTTCGGCCGCCCCGAGCGGCCAAGCGTCTGTTCGGGCTTTGCCGCGGCGGAGTACGTCTGCGGCTCGAGCCGCGAGGAGGCGATCCGCCTGATCGGCTGGCTGGAGCAGGTTACGGCCTGAGCGATTTCCGGTCCGGCGGCCCTGCCGGCGGGCCTTTTCCCACCAAGGAGCAATGATGATTGCGTTGAGTCGAATAGCCGCCGTCTGCGGCCTTAGCCTGCTGGCAAGCGGCCTGGCTCTACGCCGAAGACTGGAAGCTGGCCAAGGATGAGGGTGGCATCAAGATCTACCTGAGCGAGGTTCAAGGCTCGAAGTACAAGGCCTATCGCGGCGTGACCACGATCAACGCCGATGTCGCGACGCTGCGCGCTTTGCAGGATGACGTCCAGGGATCCTGCAAGTGGATTCACGCCTGTGCCGAGCAGAGCCTGCTCAAGCACGAAGAGGGTGAGAGCTGGGTCTATACCCGTTTCGACATGCCCTGGCCGGTCGAGGCGCGCGACTCGATCCTGCATGTGGTGTCAGAGCAGGGCGCCGATGGCAGCCTGACCCGCAAGCTGGATGGCCAACCGCAGTACCTGCCGCAGGACAAAGGCCATACGCGGGTCGCCAGCCTGCAGGGCTTCTGGCGTTTCGTGCCGCTGGGTGATGGCAAGGTCGAGGTCACCTACCAGGTGCATACCGAGCCGGGTGGCAGCGTACCGTCCTGGCTGGCCAATAGCTTCGTGGTCGATGCTCCGTTCAATACGCTGAGTGGTTTGCGCACCCTGGCCGAGAAGCGCTGAGGCCCTGTGGAAATAAAAAAGGCTGCCATTGGCAGCCTTTTTTCTTGTCCGCAAAACTTACTTGCGGTCTTCCAGCTTGACGTAGTCGCGCTTGTCGTAGCCGGTGTACAGCTGGCGCGGGCGGCCGATCTTGTACGGGCTGGACAGCATTTCCTTCCAGTGCGAAATCCAGCCGACGGTACGCGACAGGGCGAAGATCACGGTGAACATGCTGGTCGGGATGCCGATGGCCTTGAGGATGATGCCCGAGTAGAAGTCCACGTTCGGGTACAGGTTGCGTTCCTTGAAGTACGGATCGGTGAGGGCGATCTCTTCCAGGCGCATGGCCAGTTCCAGCTGCGGATCGTTCTTGATGCCCAGTTCGGCCAGCACTTCGTCGCAGGTCTTCTTCATCACGGTGGCGCGCGGGTCACGGTTCTTGTACACGCGGTGACCGAAGCCCATCAGCTTGAACGGATCGTTCTTGTCCTTGGCCTTGGCGATGAACTTGTCGATGTTTTCGACGCTGCCGATCTCGTCCAGCATGGTCAGCACGGCTTCGTTGGCGCCGCCGTGTGCCGGGCCCCAGAGCGCGGCGATGCCGGCGGCGATACAGGCGAACGGGTTGGCGCCGGAGGAGCCGGCCAGACGCACGGTGGAGGTGGAGGCGTTCTGCTCATGGTCGGCGTGCAGGACGAAGATGCGGTCCATTGCCTTGGCCAGCACCGGGCTGATCGGTTTGATCTCGCACGGGGTGTTGAACATCATGTGCAGGAAGTTTTCCGCGTAGTTCAGGTCGTTACGCGGGTACATCATGGGCTGGCCCATGGAGTACTTGTAAGCCATGGCAGCGATGGTCGGCATCTTGGCGATCAGGCGCATGGCCGACACTTCGCGGTGCTGGGCGTTATTGATGTCCAGCGAGTCGTGGTAGAAGGCGGAGAGGGCGCCGACTACGCCGCACATGATGGCCATCGGGTGGGCATCGCGGCGGAAGCCGTTGAAGAAGCTCTTCAGCTGCTCGTGAACCATGGTGTGGTTCTTGATGACGCTGACGAACTTGGCCTTCTGCTCGGCGGTCGGCAGTTCGCCGTTCAGCAGCAGGTAGCAGGTTTCCAGGTAGTCGGATTTCTCGGCCAGCTGCTCAATGGGGTAACCGCGGTGCAGCAGGATGCCGGCGTCACCGTCGATGTAGGTGATCTTCGACTCGCAAGAGGCGGTCGACATAAAGCCAGGATCAAAGGTGAAGCGACCCGTGGCGGTCAGGCCCCTCACGTCGACAACATCGGGACCTACGGTGCCGGTCAGTACGGGCAGCTCTACGGGGGCATTGCCCTCGATGATCAACTGCGCTTTTTTGTCAGCCATGTGCGGCCTCCTGTTTATGCTTGGAATCATCAGACAGCCCCCCACGCAGGGCCCGGGACACTATAGAGACATAAATCTGAAAGTCAATTTACTGAAACCCAGACGGCAGACGGGTTTCAGCCCTTTTTTAGGGCGCGGGGAGTGGCCTAATACGTCATTTATTGAGGGCGCGCAATCCGCTTTTGGGTGTGGGGTCTTGCGTTGTCATTAGTAACCTAACTGTCTATACTCTGCGCCCGGCCGTCAGAGGCTTTAGAGCCTTTAATAAGGCGGCTGGCACTCCCTTGGTGAGGGGTACCTGACCAGTGCACTTCCCGACAACTTGCCCTGTTTGTTAGGGGCCTCTAGTGTGAAAAAAGCCGTGAATAGCCAACGACCTGTAAACCTAGATCTCAGGACCATAAAACTCCCGATCACAGCTTATACGTCCATTCTGCACCGGGTATCCGGTGTCATCCTCTTCCTGGGTATCATCGTGATGCTGTTTGCTCTCGATAAGTCCCTGGCTTCCGAGGAAGGCTTTGCAGAAGTGAAGGCGTGTCTGACCAGCCCACTGGCCAAGCTGATTGTCTGGGGTCTGCTGTCCGCCCTGCTGTATCACCTGGTGGCCGGCGTACGCCACCTGATCATGGACATGGGTGTCGGCGAGTCGCTGGAAGGCGGCAAGCTGGGCTCGAAGATCGTCATCGCCGTGTCGGCTGTGATCATCGTTCTGGTGGGGGTGTGGATATGGTAACCAACGTAACCAACTTCTCGCGCTCTGGCCTCTACGACTGGATGGCTCAGCGCGTTTCTGCGGTCGTTCTCGCGGCTTATTTCATCTTCCTGATCGGCTACTTCGTGGTCAATCCAGGTCTGGGCTACGCCGAATGGCACAGCCTGTTCTCCCACAATGCGATGCGCATCTTCAGCCTGCTGGCGCTGGTTGCGCTGATCGTGCACGCCTGGGTCGGTATGTGGACCATCACCACCGACTACCTGACTCCCATGGCCATCGGCCGTTGGGCGACTGGCGTGCGTTTCCTCGTCCAGGCGGCTTGCGGCGTGATTCAGTTCGTCGTGTTCGTCTGGGGTGTGCAGATCCTGTGGGGTTTCTGATTCATGTCTAGCATTCGTACTCTTTCCTATGACGCCATCATTGTCGGTGGCGGTGGTGCAGGCATGCGTGCCGCACTGCAACTGGCTCAAGGCGGTCACAAGACTGCCGTGGTGACGAAGGTCTTCCCGACCCGTTCGCACACTGTATCCGCTCAAGGCGGCATCACCTGCGCCATCGCTTCGGCCGATCCGAACGACGATTGGCGCTGGCACATGTACGACACCGTCAAGGGCTCCGACTACATCGGCGACCAGGACGCGATCGAATACATGTGCTCTGTCGGCCCGGAAGCCGTGTTCGAGCTCGAGCACATGGGGCTCCCGTTCTCCCGTACCGAGCAGGGTCGCATCTACCAGCGTCCGTTCGGCGGTCAGTCCAAGGGCCCGGACAATCCGACCCAGGCTGCTCGTACCTGTGCTGCGGCCGACCGTACCGGGCACGCCCTGCTGCACACCCTGTACCAGGCCAACCTGAAGGCTGGCACCTCGTTCCTCAACGAGTGGTACGCCGTTGACCTGGTGAAGAACCAGGATGGCGCCATCGTCGGCATCATCGCCATCTGCATCGAGACTGGCGAAACCGTCTACATCCGCTCCAAGGCCGTGGTTCTGGCCACTGGCGGTGCCGGTCGTATCTACGCCTCCACCACCAATGCCCTGATCAACACCGGTGACGGCGTGGGCATGGCCCTGCGTGCCGGCGTGCCGGTGCAGGACATCGAGATGTGGCAATTCCACCCGACCGGCATCGCTGGCGCCGGTGTGCTGGTCACTGAAGGCTGCCGCGGTGAAGGTGGCTACCTGATCAACGCCCACGGCGAGCGCTTCATGGAGCGTTACGCGCCGAACGCCAAGGACCTGGCCGGTCGCGACGTGGTCGCCCGCTCCATGGTCAAGGAAGTGATCGCCGGTAACGGCTGTGGCCCGGACAAGGACCACGTGCTGCTGAAGCTCGACCACCTTGGCGAGGAAGTACTGCACAGCCGTCTGCCGGGCATCTGCGAACTGTCGAAGACCTTCGCTCATGTCGACCCGGTTGTCGCTCCGGTTCCGGTGATCCCGACCTGCCACTACATGATGGGTGGCGTGGCCACCAACATTCATGGCCAGGCCATCACCCAGGACGCCAACGGCAACGACAAGATCATCGAAGGTCTGTTCGCCGTAGGTGAAGTCGCTTGCGTATCGGTGCACGGTGCCAACCGTCTGGGCGGCAACTCGCTGCTCGACCTGGTGGTGTTCGGCCGTGCCGCCGGCCTGCACCTGGAAAAGGCGCTGAAGGAAGGCGTCGAGACCCGCAGCGCCAGCGAAACCGACATTGAGGCCTCGCTCAAGCGCCTGTCCGGCGTCAACGAGCGCAGTAGCGGTGAAGACGTGGCTCCGCTGCGTAAAGAACTGCAGCAGTGCATGCAGAACTACTTCGGTGTATTCCGTACCGGCGAATACATGAAGAAGGGCATCTCTCAGCTGGCTGATCTGCGTGAGCGCATCGCCAACGTCAAGATCGCCGACAAGAGCCAGGCCTTCAACACCGCGCGCATCGAAGCGCTGGAGCTGCAGAACCTGCTGGAAGTGGCCGAGGCCACTGCCATCGCCGCCGATACCCGTACCGAGTCCCGTGGTGCCCATGCCCGCGAGGACTTCGAGGATCGCGACGACGAGAACTGGCTGTGCCACTCGCTGTACTTCCCGGGTGAGAAACGTGTCTCCAAGCGCGCCGTGAACTTCGCGCCAAAGACCGTTCCTGCTTTTGAACCCAAAGTACGTACTTATTAAGGGTGGCTGCCATGTCTCTTGGTAAAACTTTGCAAGTCAGCGTTTATCGCTACAACCCGGAAAAAGACGCTGCGCCGTTCATGCAGGATTTCCAGGTGCAGATCGACGGCAAGGACCTGATGGTTCTTGACGTGCTGGCCCTGATCAAGGAGCAGGACGAAGGTTTCTCCTACCGTCGCTCCTGCCGTGAAGGCGTTTGCGGTTCCGATGGCATGAACATCAGCGGCAAGAACGGCCTGGCCTGCATCACCCCGATCTCCACCGTGGTGAAGGGCGACAAGCTGGTGATCCGCCCGCTGCCGGGGCTGCCGGTCATTCGTGACCTGGTCGTCGATATGAGCATCTTCTACAAGCAGTACGAGAAGGTGCAGCCGTTCCTGCAGAACGATACGCCGGCTCCGGCCATCGAGCGTCTGCAGAGCCCGGAAGAGCGCGAGAAGCTGGACGGTCTGTACGAGTGCATCCTGTGCGCGTGCTGCTCGACCAGCTGCCCGTCCTTCTGGTGGAACCCGGACAAGTTCCTCGGTCCCGCCGCGTTGCTGCAGGCCTATCGCTTCCTGGCCGACAGCCGTGACACCAAGACCGCCGAGCGTCTGGCGTCCCTGGACGACCCGTTCAGCGTGTTCCGCTGCCGCGGCATCATGAACTGCGTCAACGTCTGCCCGAAAGGCCTGAACCCGACCAAGGCCATCGGTCACGTGCGCAACATGCTGCTGCAGAGCGGTACCTGATACACCGCTTCACGCAACACCTGCGCCGGCGGAACGATTCGCCGGCGCAGTAAAGCCAGACCCCCAGCTCACAAAGCCGGGGGTCTTATTTGAAAGAAAATGACGACCAGCAGGGGCATCCGGGCTGGTACCCGGACTATCTGCGGGATCCGTAGTGGCTTACCAGGTCGCTGCTCTAGGACTATGAATGGCCCAGCTACGGCTTCTACGCCGGTGGTGTCCCCTTACCGAGGGTGACCAAGCATGCAAGAAAGCGTGATGCAGCGCATGTGGGACAGCGCCCACCTATCCGGTGGCAACGCGGCCTACGTGGAAGAGCTCTACGAGCTCTACCTGCACGATCCCAACGCTGTGCCCGAAGAGTGGCGCACCTACTTCCAGAAACTGCCGGCCGATGGCAATGCCGCGACCGACGTTTCGCACTCCACTGTCCGCGATCATTTCGTGCTGCTGGCGAAGAACCAGCGCCGCGCTCAACCGGTTTCCGCCGGGAGCGTCAGCAGCGAGCACGAGAAGAAGCAGGTGGAAGTCCTGCGCCTGATCCAGGCATACCGCATGCGCGGCCATCAGGCCTCGACGCTCGACCCGCTGGGGTTGTGGCAGCGTCCTGCGCCGGCCGATCTGGCAGTCCATCACTATGGCCTGACCAATGCCGACCTCGACACCACCTTCCGTACCGGTGAGCTTTACATCGGCAAGGAGGAGGCGACTCTAAGGGAAATCCACGAAGCGCTGCAGCAGACATATTGTCGCACCATCGGCGCCGAGTTCACCCACATCGTCGATTCCGAGCAGCGCAAGTGGTTCCAGCAGCGTCTGGAGAGCGTGCGTGGCCGTCCGGCCTATTCGCCGGAAGTGCAGGCGCATCTGCTCGAGCGCCTGACCGCTGCCGAGGGCCTGGAAAAGTACCTGGGCACCAAGTACCCGGGCACCAAGCGCTTCGGTCTCGAGGGCGGTGAGAGCCTGATCCCGCTGCTGGACGAGATCATCCAGCGCTGCGGCTCCTACGGTACCCAGGAAATCGTCATCGGCATGGCCCACCGTGGCCGTCTGAACGTGCTGGTCAACACCTTCGGCAAGAACCCACGCGACCTGTTCGACGAGTTCGAAGGCAAGCAGGTCGAAGGTCTGTCCTCCGGTGACGTGAAGTACCACCAGGGCTTCTCGTCCAACGTTATGACCCCCGGTGGCGAAGTGCACCTGGCGCTGGCGTTCAACCCGTCGCACCTGGAGATCGTCTCTCCGGTGGTCGAGGGGTCCGTACGTGCCCGTCAGGATCGTCGCCAGGACACCACCGGCGACAAGGTACTGCCGATTTCCATCCACGGTGACGCGGCGTTCGCCGGTCAGGGCGTGGTCATGGAAACCTTCCAGATGTCGCAGACCCGTGCCTACAAGACCGGCGGCACCATCCACATCGTGATCAACAACCAGGTCGGCTTCACCACCAGCCGTCCCGAGGACTCGCGCTCCACCGAGTACTGCACCGATGTGGCGAAGATGATCCAGGCGCCGATCTTCCATGTGAATGGCGACGACCCGGAAGCCGTGCTGTTCGTCACCCAACTGGCCGTTGACTACCGCATGCAGTTCAAGCGTGACGTGGTCATCGACCTGGTCTGCTACCGTCGTCGCGGCCACAACGAGGCCGACGAGCCGAGCGGCACCCAGCCGCTGATGTACCAGCAGATCGCCAAGCAGCGCACCACCCGCGAGCTGTACGCCGATAGCCTGATCCAGGCCGGTCGTATTGCCGAGGAGGCGGTCAAGGCCAAGATTGAGGATTACCGCAGCGCGCTGGACAACGGCCAGCACGTGGTCAAGAGCCTGGTCAAGGAGCCGAACAAGGAGCTGTTCGTCGACTGGCGCCCCTACCTGGGCCACACCTGGACCGCTCGCCATGACACCCGCTTCGAACTGAAGACCCTGCAGGAGCTGGCCGGCAAGCTGCTGGAAATTCCGGAAGGCTTCGTGCTGCAGCGTCAGGTCGCCAAGGTGCTGGAAGACCGCGCCAAGATGACCGCCGGCGCCATGCCGATCAACTGGGGCTATGCCGAGAACCTGGCCTACGCCACCCTGCTGTTCGAAGGCCATCCGGTGCGCATGACCGGTCAGGACGTCGGCCGCGGCACCTTCTCGCACCGCCATGCGGCGCTGCACAACCAGAAGGATGCCAGCACCTACCTGCCGCTGCAGAACCTGTTCGAGGGTCAGCCGAAGTTCCAGCTGTTCGACTCCTTCCTTTCGGAAGAAGCGGTACTGGCCTTCGAGTATGGCTATGCCACCACCATGCCGAACGCGCTGGTGATCTGGGAAGCGCAGTTCGGCGACTTCGCCAACGGCGCCCAGGTGGTGTTTGACCAGTTCATCTCCAGCGGTGAGCACAAGTGGGGCCGTCTGTGCGGTCTGACCATGCTGCTGCCGCACGGCTACGAGGGTCAGGGCCCGGAGCACAGCTCCGCGCGCCTGGAGCGCTTCCTGCAGCTGTGCGCCGAGCACAACATGCAGGTCTGCATGCCGACCACCCCGGCGCAGATCTACCACCTGCTGCGTCGCCAGGTCATTCGCCCGCTGCGCAAGCCCCTGGTGGTGCTGTCGCCCAAGTCGCTGCTGCGCCACCCGCTGGCCATCTCGACCCTGGAAGAACTGGCCGAAGGCTCGTTCCAGACCGTTATCGGCGAGATCGATCCGATCGAGGCGAAGAAGGTCGAGCGCGTCGTCCTGTGCAGCGGCAAGGTGTACTACGACCTGCTGGCCAAGCGTCGTGCCGAGAAGCGTGACGACATCGCCATCGTGCGCATCGAACAGCTCTACCCGTTCCCCGAAGACGATCTGGCCGAGGCTCTGGCGCCGTACAAGAACCTCAAGCACATCGTCTGGTGTCAGGAAGAGCCGATGAACCAGGGCGCCTGGTACTGCAGTCAGCACCACATGCGTCGCGTTGCCTCGGCGCACAAGAAGGAGCTGTTCCTGCAGTACGCCGGTCGCGACGCCTCGGCGGCACCGGCCTGTGGCTATGCCTCGATGCACGCCGAACAGCAGGAAAAACTGCTGAACGACGCCTTTACTGTCTAACGCCTTCGCGCATCGGGGCGACGGCATGGGTCGTCGCCCCCTGAAGAAACGAATTTAAGGAAACACACACAATGGCTATCGAGATCAAAGCCCCAACCTTCCCGGAATCGGTCGCCGACGGCACCGTGGCCACCTGGCACAAGAAGCCGGGCGATGCGGTCAAGCGCGATGAGCTGATCGTCGACATCGAAACCGACAAGGTGGTGATGGAAGTACTCGCCGAAGCCGACGGCGTTCTCGCCGAAATCGTCAAGAACGAGGGGGATACCGTCCTGTCCGGCGAACTGCTGGGCAAGCTGGGTGCCGCCGGCGCTGCTGTTGCTGCCGCCCCGGCCGCTGCTGCGCCTGCCGCCGCTGCTGCCGCTCCGGCTGCCGCTGCCGCCGCCAGCGATGACGCCATCCTGTCGCCTGCCGCGCGCAAGATTGCCGAGGAGGGCGGTATCGACCCGAACGCCATCGTCGGTACCGGCAAAGGCGGTCGCGTCACCAAGGAAGACGCCGTTGCAGCCGTCGCCGCCAAGAACTCCGCGCCGGCCGCTGCCGCCAAGCCGGCCGCCCCGGCTGCCGAGGCACCGGTGTTCGCCGCCGGCGATCGCGTCGAGAAGCGCGTGCCGATGACCCGCCTGCGTGCCAAGGTGGCTGAGCGTCTGGTCGAAGCCCAGTCGACCATGGCCATGCTGACCACCTTCAACGAAGTGGACATGCATGAAGTCATGGCCCTGCGTTCGAAGTACAAGGACCTGTTCGAGAAGACCCACAACGGCGTGCGCCTGGGCTTCATGTCCTTCTTCGTCAAGGCCGCGGTCGAAGCGCTCAAGCGCTTCCCGGCGGTCAACGCCTCGATCGATGGCAACGACATCGTCTACCACGGCTACCAAGACATCGGCGTGGCCGTGTCCAGCGACCGTGGCCTGGTGGTTCCGGTGCTGCGCAACGCCGAGCTGATGAGCCTGGCCGAAGTCGAGAACGGCATCGCCACCTTCGGCAAGAAGGCCCGTGACGGCAAGCTGTCGATCGAAGAGATGACCGGTGGCACCTTCACCATCACCAACGGCGGCACCTTCGGCTCGATGATGTCGACCCCGATCGTCAACCCGCCGCAGGCCGCGATCCTCGGCATGCACAACATCATCCAGCGTCCAGTGGCCATCAACGGCCAGGTCGTGATCCGCCCGATGATGTACCTGGCGCTGTCCTACGATCACCGTCTGATCGATGGCAAGGAAGCGGTGAGCTTCCTCGTCACCATCAAGAACCTGCTGGAAGACCCGGCTCGCCTGCTGCTGGACATCTGATCCCGGAGCTGCGCAATAAGGCGGTTCTCACAAGGAACCGCCCGGTTTTATTCGAGAAGGAATGAGTTATGACCCAGAAATTCGACGTGGTAGTGATTGGCGCGGGCCCAGGGGGCTACGTGGCCGCCATCAAGGCCGCGCAACTCGGCCTGAAGACCGCCTGCATCGAGAAGTACCAGGACAAGGACGGCAAGGTCGCCCTGGGCGGCACCTGCCTGAACGTCGGCTGCATTCCGTCGAAGGCGCTGCTGGACAGCTCCTACAAGTACCACGAGGCCCACGAAGGCTTCAAAGTCCATGGCATCGAGGCCAAGGGCGTCACCATCGACGTACCGCAGATGGTCGCGCGCAAGAACACCATCATCAAGAACCTGACTGGCGGCGTTGCCGGGCTGTTCAAGTCCAATGGCGTCACCCTGCTGGAAGGCCACGGTAAGCTCCTGGCCGGCAAGAAGGTTGAAGTCACCGGTCTGGACGGCTCCGTCCAGGTGGTCGAGGTCGAGAACGTGATTCTCGCTTCCGGCTCGCGCCCGGTGGATATTCCGCCGGCTCCGGTCGACCAGGACGTCATCGTCGATTCCACCGGCGCGCTGGAATTCCAGGCCGTACCGAAGAAGCTGGGCGTGATCGGCGCTGGCGTGATCGGTCTTGAGCTGGGTTCGGTGTGGGCCCGTCTGGGTGCCGAAGTGACCGTGCTGGAGGCCATGGACAAGTTCCTCGCCGCCGCCGATGAGCAAATCTCCAAGGAAGCCCTGAAGATCTTCAGCAAGCAGGGTCTGGACATCCGCCTGGGCGCCCGCGTAACCGGCAGCGAAGTGAAGAAGAAGCAGGTGACTGTGACCTTCACCGACGCCACCGGCGAGCAGAAGCTGACCTTCGACAAGCTGATCGTCGCCGTCGGCCGTCGCCCGGTAACCACCAATCTGCTGGCCGCCGACAGCGGCGTGACCCTGGACGAGCGTGGCTTCATCTTCGTCAACGACCAGTGCGAAACCAGCGTGCCGGGCGTCTACGCCATCGGTGACGTGGTGCGAGGCGCGATGCTGGCGCACAAGGCCTCGGAAGAGGGCGTGATGGTTGCAGAGCGCATCAAGGGCCACAAGGCGCAGATGAACTACGACCTGGTCCCGTCGGTGATCTACACCCACCCGGAAATCGCCTGGGTCGGCAAGACCGAGCAACAGCTCAAGGCCGAAGGCGTCGAGATCAACGTCGGTACCTTCCCGTTCGCTGCCAGCGGCCGCGCCATGGCCGCCAACGACACCGCCGGTCTGGTGAAGGTCATCGCCGATGCCAAGACCGACCGCGTGCTGGGCGTGCACGTAATCGGCCCGAGCGCCGCCGAGCTGGTCCAGCAGGGCGCCATCGGTATGGAGTTCGGCACCAGTGCCGAAGACCTGGGCATGATGGTGTTCTCGCACCCGACGCTGTCCGAAGCGCTGCACGAAGCGGCTCTGGCGGTGAATGGCCACGCCATCCACATCGCCAATCGCAAGAAGCGCTGATGCGTGTGGGCACCTCGATATCCGAGGTGCCCAGATCAGGAAAAACCACGGCGGGCGGCCCGTGGCGGCTTGCAAGAGTCTGTCGCAGGAATGCCCGTCGGACTGCTAACCAGTGCAGTCACAGGTGGCGCGGTGCCATGAGCGCAGCGCCGAAATGCGCAATACCTAAACGAAGAACGGTAGATAAGCATGAATCTTCACGAGTATCAGGGTAAGCAGCTGTTCGCTGAATACGGCCTGCCGGTATCCACTGGCTATGCCGTTGACACCCCGGAAGAAGCGGCTGCGGCCTGCGAAAAGATCGGTGGCAGCGAGTGGGTTGTCAAAGCCCAGGTGCACGCCGGTGGCCGCGGTAAAGCGGGCGGCGTCAAGCTGGTCAAGAACAAGGAAGACGCCAAGGCGTTCGCCGCCCAGTGGCTGGGCAAGCGTCTGGTGACCTACCAGACAGACGCCAATGGCCAGCCGGTCAGCAAGATTCTGGTTGAGTCCTGCACCGACATCGACAAGGAGCTGTACCTCGGCGCCGTCGTCGACCGTTCCAGCCGCCGTATCGTGTTCATGGCCTCCACCGAAGGTGGCGTGGACATCGAGAAAGTTGCCCACGAGACTCCCGAGAAGATCCTCAAGGCCACCATCGATCCGCTGGTTGGCGCACAGCCTTACCAGGGCCGCGAGCTGGCCTTCCAGCTGGGCCTGCAGGGCGACCAGATCAAGCAGTTCACCCACATCTTCGTGGGCCTGGCCAAGCTGTTCCAGGACTACGACCTGGCGCTGCTGGAGGTGAACCCGCTGGTGATCAAGAAGGACGGCAACCTGCACTGCCTGGACGCCAAGATCAACATCGACTCCAACGCCATGTACCGTCAGCCCAAGCTGCGCGCCATGCACGACCCGTCCCAGGACGATGCGCGTGAAGCCCATGCGCAGAAGTGGGAGCTGAACTACGTTGCGCTGGAAGGCAACATCGGTTGCATGGTCAACGGTGCCGGTCTGGCCATGGGTACCATGGACATCGTCAACCTGCACGGCGGCAAGCCGGCCAACTTCCTCGACGTCGGCGGCGGCGCGACCAAAGAGCGCGTAACCGAAGCCTTCAAGATCATCCTGTCCGACAGCAACGTCGCTGCCGTACTGGTGAACATCTTCGGCGGCATCGTGCGCTGCGACATGATCGCCGAAGGCATCATCGGCGCCGTGAAAGAAGTCGGCGTGAAAGTACCGGTCGTGGTCCGTCTGGAAGGTAACAATGCCGAGCTGGGCGCCAAGGTCCTGGCCGACAGCGGTCTGAACATCATCGCGGCTACCAGCCTCACCGACGCTGCCCAGCAGGTCGTCAAAGCCGCGGAGGGCAAGTAATGAGCGTCCTGATCAATAAAGACACCAAAGTCATCTGCCAGGGCTTCACCGGCTCGCAGGGTACTTTCCACAGCGAACAAGCCATCGCCTACGGCACCAAGATGGTTGGCGGCGTGACTCCGGGCAAGGGTGGCACCACCCACCTGGGCCTGCCGGTGTTCAACACCGTCAAGGAAGCTGTCGAAGCCACTGGCGCCGATGCGTCCGTGATCTACGTTCCGGCTCCGTTCTGCAAGGACTCGATCCTGGAAGCTGCCAACGGCGGCATCAAGCTGATCGTGTGCATCACCGAAGGCATCCCGACCCTCGACATGCTGGACGCCAAGGTCAAGTGCGACGAGCTGGGCGTACGCCTGATCGGCCCGAACTGCCCGGGCGTGATCACTCCCGGCGAGTGCAAGATCGGCATCATGCCGGGTCACATCCACCTGCCGGGCAAGGTAGGCATCGTGTCGCGTTCCGGCACCCTGACCTATGAAGCCGTGAAGCAGACCACCGACGCCGGCTTCGGCCAGTCCACCTGCGTGGGCATCGGTGGCGACCCGATCCCGGGCTCCAACTTCATCGACATCCTGAAGCTGTTCCAGGAAGACCCGAAGACCGAAGCGATCGTCATGATCGGTGAGATCGGCGGCAGCGCTGAAGAAGAAGCCGCGGCCTACATCAAGGCCAACGTGACCAAGCCGGTGGTGTCCTACATCGCTGGTGTGACTGCGCCGCCCGGCAAGCGCATGGGCCACGCCGGTGCCATCATCTCCGGTGGCAAGGGTACTGCGGACGAGAAGTTCGCCGCTCTGCAGGACGCCGGTGTGAAAACCGTGCGTTCCCTGGCCGACATCGGCAAGGCCCTGGCCGAGCTGACCGGTTGGGAAGTCAAGAAGGCCTGAGGCTGACTTGATTGCGAAAAGGCCGCCTCCGGGCGGCCTTTTTCTTTTCTAGACTTCAAGTGTCTCAAGCGAATGGTCGATACGCTGCCTATGGCTTGAACATCATCTCGCCGCCACAGAGGGTGCTCGCGCATGCAGTGGTTTGCCGATTTGCGCATTGCTCACAAGATCGCCATTGCGCCAGCCGTGTTGTGCACGTTGCTGGTCGTTGTCGGCGTGGTCTCCAGCCTATCCCTGCGCAGCGTGTCGCAGAGCGTGCAGGCGGTGACGCAGGATCTCGGGCCCAGCCTTGAGCAACTGGCACAGTTGGCGGACGCCACGGCTCGTCTGCAACTCGCGGTGCAGTTGTATGCCCGCAGTGGTGACGCGGCGGTTGCGCAACAGGTGACTGAGCTTGAGCAGCGCCTGCAAGGCCTGCAGCAAGCGACGGCGTCGCGCCTGCAGGAGCCACAACATCAGCAGCTTCTGGCAGATATCGAGGGCCTGCGCCGGGAGTACAGCGAGCTGTTCCGTACGCAGTTGGTGCCACTGAGCCAGCAGCGTCAGGCACTGGTGGCAGGGGAGTTGGGGCTGCATGGCCCGGCGATCGAGAAGGCCCTGACTTCGGTGCTGGAGAATGCCCAGCAGGATTTCAACCTGGATGCGGTGTTCTACTCCAGTGCGGCGATGCGCCATCTGCTGCTCGGTAGCCAGTACTTCTATCAGTTCCTGCAGGAGAACCAGGAGGAACAGGCCAAGGCCTATGCGCGTGAGCTGAGCTTCGCCCAGAGCAGCATGAGTGCGTTGCTGCAGCGGACCAGCAGCCAGAGTACCCAGGACAAGCTCAGCGGGGCACTGCAGAGCTTGGAAAAGTACAAGGCCGCAGCGGAGAGGGCCGCTGAGCTGGTGCGTGCACGAAACGCCACCTTGCAGAAAATGGACGCGCTGGAGCCGCAGATCGCCCAGCGTGCGGCCGATCTCCAGGCCAGCATCATGCGGGCCATGAGCGAGGCGGGGCAGGCGGTGGATGATACGGCCGCGCAAGTCAATCGGGTGCAGTGGGGGTTGGTGCTGGTCGCCCTGCTGTTCGGCGGGGCACTGGCATATGGTGTTGGTCGCGCGCTGGTCGGCACCATCGGTCGGATCAACCTGATGCTCAGAGATATCGCTGAGGGAGAAGGCGACCTGACTCGCCGTTTACCCATCCAGGGGCGAGATGACCTCGGCGCGTTGGCGCTGAGCTTCAATACCTTCGTCGAGAAGATCCGCCAGACCGTCGCCGAGGTAACCAGCGCATCAGCCACCCTGGAGCGTGAAGCGGATCAGTTGCAGGCCTCGGCCGATTCAGCCCACCGAGATGTCGAGCAACAACGCGACGAGAGCCAGCATACCGCCTCGGCCATGGCGCAGATGGCGGCCAGTGCCCAGGACATGGCGCGTCGTGCAGAGCAGGCCGCCGAACTGTCTGGGCAGGCTCTGAGCACCGCCGAGCAAGGTCGCAGCCGAGTCGAGGGTAACCTCAATAGCATGCAGCAGCTGGCTGGGCAGTTTTCCCGACTGTCTGGTGAGGTCGAATCGTTGCGCGCCGACAGTGAGCGGATCGGTTCGGTACTCGAGGTGATCCGCGCGATTGCCGAACAGACCAACTTGCTGGCGCTTAATGCTGCTATCGAGGCAGCCCGTGCCGGCGAGCAGGGACGCGGTTTCGCGGTGGTGGCGGACGAAGTACGCTCACTGGCCCAGCGCACCCAGCAGTCCACCCAGGAGATCCAGGAAATCATCCAGACCCTGCAGCAACGCACTCGCGCGGCCAGTGACACGATGGGAGAGAGTCAGCATGCAGTGCGCGATGCCGGGCAACGGGCCGAGCAGGCGAGCGCAGCCCTGATCGAGATCGCCACTGCAGTGGCCGCCATCGATCAGACCATCCAGCACATCACACATGCCGCCGTGGAGCAGGCGCACGTCGCGGGAACAGTCGGAGAGGGCGCCGCCAGGGCCAGCGACATCAACGCGCATACCTTCGCCACCGTCGAGCAAACACGCACGGCGGCCAGTCGTATCAAGCAGATGGAAGATCAGCTGCACCGGTTGATTGCACAGTTCCGCATCTGAAGTTGTTCATTCAGTCAGCTTGCTTACAGATTTGCGACATCCACTTGCCCCTGCCCGACCAGCCGACCAGCTCCGGTCGCTCTGCTGGAGGCTATCCATTAAGGTGGCCGCGCCCCGGCGACCGCCACTCACAAGGTGTGGTCGCCGCTTAGCGGTCTCATCCCATCCGGAGAGATGACGCTCACCGAACCTCAAGGCGAGCCCCTGGATTTCCGAATTTCTGCCTGTGGTAACGCTCTGTATGAATCGCTTGAATAGCCTCGACCTCCTGGCCCTTGGCTTCATGACCTTTGCCCTGTTCCTGGGCGCCGGCAACATCATCTTTCCGCCCAGCGCCGGCATGGCCGCCGGAGCCAATGTCTGGTCCGCCGCGTTCGGTTTCCTGATCACCGGTGTCGGCCTGCCGCTGCTCACGGTGGTGGCCCTCGCTCGTGTCGGTGGCGGCATGCCGGAACTGACCGCTCCGCTTGGTCGGCGTGCCGGCACGCTGCTGGCGGTGGCCGTTTACCTGGCCATCGGCCCGCTGTTCGCCACCCCGCGTACCGCCGTGGTGTCCTTCGAAATGGGCGTGGCGCCCTTTGTCGGCAACGAGCCGCTGGCGCTGGGCCTGTATACGCTGACCTACTTTGCCGCCGTGCTGTTCCTCGCCCTGAATCCGGGCAAGCTGGTCGACAGCATCGGCAAGTTCATCACCCCGGTGCTGCTGGCTGCTCTGCTGGTGCTCGGTGGCGCAGCCCTGCTGGCTCCCGCCGGCGAAATCGGCCAGAGCGCCGAAGCCTATGAGGCAATGCCTTTCGTACAGGGTTTCCTGCAGGGTTACCTGACCATGGATACCCTGGGCGCGCTGGTATTCGGCATCGTCATCGCCACCGCGATCAAGGACCGTGGCGTACGTGACAGTGCACTGATTACCCGCTATTCGGTGATCGCCGGCGTCATCGCTGCGATTGGCCTGTCGCTGGTCTACCTGGCGCTGTTCTACCTCGGTGCCACCAGCCAGGGCATCGCCGGTGATGCGCAGAACGGCGTGCAGATCCTTACGACCTATGTCGAGCACACCTTCGGCATCTACGGCAGCCTGCTGCTGGCGGTGGTCATCACCCTGGCCTGCCTGACCACGGCGGTGGGGCTGCTGACCGCCTGTGGCGAGTACTTCAGCAAGCTGCTGCCAGTGTCCTATCGCGCCGTGGTGCTGACTTTCGGCGTGTTCAGCCTGCTGGTGGCCAACCAGGGTCTGACCCAACTGATCAGCGTGTCGGTGCCGGTGCTGGTCGGTCTCTATCCGCTGGCCATCGTGCTGGTCGCGCTGAGCCTGCTGGACGGGTTCTGGCGCTCGTCGCCGCGCGTGTTCGTGCCGGTGATGGCGGTGACGCTGGTATTCGGCCTGGTCGATGCGTTCAATGCCGCCGGTTTCAAGGGCCTGGTGCCGGGCGTGTTTGCCCACCTGCCGCTGGCTGCCGAAGGCCTTGGCTGGCTGCTGCCGGTGGCGCTGACCCTGCTGGTCGCGGTGGTTTTCGACCGCCTGCGCGGCGCGCCGGCGATTCAGGCCGCGTGATCCGGTCCGGGGCCGTGCAAGGCGGCCCCGGGGCCTCTGCAACGCGCCTTTTGGCGCGCTGCACCTGTTCTTTGGCACATCTGGCACCTTCTGCCGATTGCCGCCCAACCTGACGTGCCGGACAATCTGCGGGAATCTTTCAGCAGTCCGCTCGCCATGTCGCAAACCATTTTCTTCGCCCATGCCAATGGCTTCCCCTCGGCCACCTACGGCAAGTTGTTCAGCGCGCTGGAGCCGGATTACCGGGTACGGCACCTGGAACAGCACGGTCATGACCCGCGCTTCCCGGTGGACGATAACTGGAACAACCTGGTGGACGAACTGATCCTGCACGTGGAGCAGGGCAGCGAGCCGGTCTGGGGTGTCGGCCATTCGCTCGGTGGTGTACTGCATTACCACGCGGCGCTGCGTCGCCCCGAGCTTTATCGCGGCGTGGTGATGCTCGACTCGCCGCTGCTGACCGGTGTCGATCGCTTGGTGATTCGCGCCGCCAAGCGTTTCGGCTTCATCGATCGGATCACTCCGGCGGGCCGAACTGTCGGGCGTCGTGAGGCATTCGGTGACGTCCGCGAGGCGCGGGACTATTTCGCCGGCAAGACGCTGTTCAGCCGCTTCGACCCCGACTGCCTGGACGCCTACGTGCGCCACGGTCTGCGCGAGGAGGGCCAGGGGCAGGAGAGGCGCCTGCGCCTGCGCTTCGATCCGGCCACCGAGATCAGTATCTACCGCAGTGTGCCGCATACCGTGCCGGGCCGGCCGCAGCAGCTGGCCGTACCACTTGCCGTGGTGCGTGGCCGGCATAGCAAAGTGGTGCTACCGCATCATGCACGGCAGGTCAGCCGCGTGCCCAAGGGTGAGTATCTGAGCCTGCCCGGTGGCCACATGTTCCCGCTGGAGCGTCCGCAGGATACGGCCCACCTGCTGCGCGAGCTATTCGGGCGCTGGCAGGGGCAGGGCAAGGAGCACTCGGCATGACGCTCAAGGTGGAAGAAACCCGTTTCAGCCTGCCGCACGTGGAACTGGCGGCACATCTGTTCGGCCCGGAAAATGGCATGCCGGTCATTGCCCTGCATGGCTGGCTGGACAACGCCATGACCTTCGCCCGCTTGGCGCCGAAGCTGGAAGGGCTGCGCATTGTCGCCCTGGATTTCCCTGGCCACGGTCATTCCGGGCACTACGCCAGCAACTCCAGCTACAGCATGTGGGAGTACCTGGAGGACGTGCTGCTGGTGGCCGAACAGCTTGGTTGGCAGCGCTTTTCCCTGCTCGGTCATTCCCTCGGTGGCATTATCTCCACCCTGTTGGCAGCCGCTGTGCCCGAGCGGATCGAACGCCTGGCGCTGATCGATGGCCTGGTGCCCTATACGGCCGAGGCCGACAGCGCACCCAAGCGCCTGGGTGAGGCGCTGCGCGCGCGCCTGGCGGTGCGCGACAAGCAGAAACCGGTCTATCCGGACCTCGATACGGCCGTGCAGGCGCGCATGCGCGGCGTGGTCGCGGTCAGCCGCGAGGCTGCCGAGCTGCTGGCCCAGCGTGGCCTGGAGCCGGTGCCGGGGGGCTACACCTGGCGCACCGATATCCGTCTGACCCTGCCCTCGGTGATGCGTCTGACCTTCGCCCATGTCGAGCAGTTCGTCCGTGCCGTGCAGTGCCCGGTCAGCCTGATCCTTGCCGAAGGCGGGCAGATGAGTGTCGATCCACGCCTCAGGAGCCTGATCGAGCAGACGAGCTTCGCGACCCATATCCTGCCCGGCGGACACCACCTGCATCTCAACGACGAGGCCGGCGCGCAGCAGGTTGCAGACTGTTTCAATCCATTCTTCCGTCGCGCTTGACGCGGCCCTGGCAACTGCCGAGGCTGTGCGCATCGCTTCGGAGGTTGCCATGATCGAGCTGTACACCGCCGCCACGCCCAACGGCCACAAGATATCCATCGCCCTCGAAGAACTCGGGCTGCCCTATGAGGTGCATGCGCTGTCCTTCGACCGGCAAGAACAGAAAGCCCCGGAGTTCCTGCGCATCAACCCCAACGGGCGCATCCCGGCCATCGTCGATGACGGTTTTGCCGTGTTCGAGTCGGGGGCCATCCTGCTCTACCTGGCGGAGAAGACCGGCCAGTTGCTGCCCAGCGATCCCAAGGGGCGCTCGCTGGCCGTCCAGTGGCTGATGTTCCAGATGGGTGGGGTGGGGCCGATGCAGGGACAGGCCAATGTGTTCTTCCGCTACTTTCCGGAGAAGCTGCAGGGCGCCATCGACCGCTACCAGCACGAGACTCGGCGCCTGTATGAGGTGATCGATCGGCGCCTGGGTGAGTCCGAGTACCTGGCCGGCGACTACGGCATCGCCGATATCGCCACCTTTCCCTGGGTGCGTATCCACGACTGGGCTGGCGTGGCCATCGACGGCCTGGAGCACCTGCAGCGCTGGATGGATGCCATTGCCGTGCGCCCGGCCGTGCAACGTGGGCTTCGGGTACCGGTCAGGGCCCAGGATGACGCCAAGCTGGTGAAAACCGCGCAAGGCATGCTGACACGCTAAGGAGGCGCATGCGTCACCATCTTCTCTTTTGTCTGAGCCTGGTCTGTGCGCCCCTGCTGGCGGCTGAACCGGCAGGTAGCCAGGATCTGGAGGCACTGCCGCGTCTGGCGCGCTCTGTGATCGTCGACTACCGCGACACCCCCGCGGCCGAACGCCGCTACCCGCAGGATTCGCTGCGCCGCATCAGCGGCCAGCTGGTGGCCCGTGAAGTTCTCGTCGAGGGTCGTCTGCGTGCACTGACCTATCAGTTGCCGGAAGAGCACGGGCCGCGCGAGGCCCTGCAGATTGCTCGTCAGCATTTGCAGGAGCAGGGCGCGCAGCTGTTGTTCTGGTGCGAGGGGCGCGACTGCGGTTCCAGCAGCCTGTGGGCCAACCAGATCTTCGGCAGCGCCAAGCTCTATGGCCCGGAGGAGCAGCAGAGCTACCTGCTGCTGCGCCTGGCCGAGCCGCAGGACAGCCTGGTGGCGCTGTACGGCATCGTCCGTGGCAATCGTCGTGGCTACCTGCATGTGGAGCAGCTGGATGCGGGCGCGCCGTTGCCGACGCTGCTGCCGACCGCTGGCACCCTGCTGCGTCAGTTGCGCCGTGACGGCCAACTGCAGCTGGCGCTTGTCGATGTTCCGAACGATGATTGGAGTGCCTTGCTGGCGCAGACGCTGCGGCTCGACAGCACGCTGCGCCTGGGGCTTTCCGGAATCCATGCCGATGCCTGGCGCACGGCTTTGCAGCAACAGGGCGTGGCAGCCACGCGCCTGCAGCTGCAGGGCAGCGAAGGCAAGGGCCTGACTTTGCAGCCACTGCGCTGAGTGCTGATTGACTCCGGACCCGCGTGTCCGGTTTGCCTGGGGATGCATGACCATGCTGAACAATGATCGCCTGCTGGTGCAGATTCTGCTGCTGGCGTTGCTGGGCGCTTGCGCCTGGGTGCTGGCGCCTTTCTTCTCCGCGCTGTTCTGGGCGGCGGTACTGGCCTTTGCCAGCTGGCCGCTGATGCGCCTGCTGAGCCGCGCCTTGAATGGCCGGGCCAACACCGCCGCGGCCATCCTGACGGCTGGCTGGATGGTCCTGGTGGCGGTACCGCTGGTCTGGCTGGGCTTCAACCTGGCTGACCACATCCGCGATGCCACCGCGCTGTTCAAGGATTTCCAGGTCGACGGCCTGCCCGATCCGCCGACTTGGCTCGGTGGTCTGCCGCTGGTGGGTGAGCGCCTGGTCGGCCTGTGGAATCGTATCGACGAGGAGGGGGTTGCCCTGCTGGAGGCCGTGCGGCCCTATCTGGGCCAGGTGGGTAACTGGCTGCTGGCGCGCAGCGCACAGATTGGCGGCGGCATGCTGGAGCTGGCCCTGAGCCTGGTGCTGGTGTTCTTCTTCTACCGCGATGGCCCGCGCATGGCGTCCTTCGTGCAAAGCCTGCTGGGGCGCCTGATCGGTGATCGCGCCGGGCATTACCTGGAGCTGGTGGCCGGCACCGTGCAACGGGTGGTCAATGGCGTGATCGGTACCGCAGCGGCCCAGGCCGTGCTGGCACTGATCGGCTTCTACATCGCCGGGGTGCCGGGAGCGCTGGTGCTGGGCATCATCACCTTCGTCCTCAGCCTGATTCCCATGGGCCCGCCGCTGGTGTGGATTCCCGCCACCGCCTGGCTGGTCAGCCAGGAGCATTACGGCATGGCGGTATTCCTCGGCATCTGGGGCATGTTCGTCATCAGCGGGGTGGACAACGTACTCAAGCCCTACCTGATCAGTCGCGGCGGCAACCTGCCGCTGGTAGTGGTGCTGCTCGGCGTGTTCGGCGGCATCCTGGCGTTCGGCTTCATGGGCCTGTTCTTGGGGCCGACCCTGCTGGCCGTCGCCTTCAGCCTGCTCGGCGACTGGGTGAACAGCACGCCACGGGATGCCGAGCGCAGCGAGCGTAGGGACGGGGCATAGTTGGCATCCTGTGCAGAATTCTGCCCACCACCCTTGGTGGGCATGCGGGGCAGTGATAGCCTTGCCCGCCTCAAACCGTGATGTAAGGGTCCGTAGAGGCCGCAGGCGGTTCAGGGAAGACAGACCAACACTACACAAGGGATAGACCCCCATGAAGAAATCTGCAGGTATCGTTGTAGGCGCAGTTGTTGCCGTTGCCGCCATTGGCGTGGCCGGCGCCTGGTACACCGGCAACCAGTTGCCCTCGGTGCTGGACGAGTCGATCAAGCAGGCCAATGCCGACATGGCCAAGACCCTGCCGGCCTTGGGCCTGGATGCGTCCATCGAGTTGCTCTCGCTGGATCGCCAGTTCTTCAGCAGTAATGCGCGCTATCGCATCACCTTCAACGGCTCGCTCGATGGCGAAGCGCCGCAGCAGTTCGAGCTGGTGATCAACGACCGTATCGAACACGGTCCGTTCCCGCTGTCGCGCCTCAAGGCGTTCAAGTTGATGCCGGTCATGGCCACCAGCAACTATGCGCTGGAAACCAGCCCGGCCCTGGAGCAATGGTTTGCCGCCAGCCAGGGCAAATCGCCGGTGGAAGGCCAGGCCAGCCTGGGTTACGACCGTTCCGTCTCCGGCAACCTGCGTCTGAATCCGGTGCAAGTAGCCCTGGATGAGGACAGCAACCTGGACTTCAGTGGCCTGAACATCGACTTCGACAGCTCGGCCGAAGCCAAGCAGATCGAGGCCAGTGGTCTGATGGACAGCCTGAAGGTCAGCACCAAACTGAGCGACAGCCCGGAAGCGCTGAGCATCGAGCTCAAGGGCCTGACCCTGAACAGCGATACCGCGAAGGGCAGCAGCGACTTCTACCTGGGCCGCAACGAGGTCAAGCTGCAGACAGCTCAGCTGGTGATCGGCGCCAACGCGCCGATCCTGGCCAAGGACATTTCCCAGCTCGACGAGACCAGCGAAGCCGACGGCAAGCTGGCCGCCCGTTCCACCTACAAGATCGGCATGGTCAGCTACCAGGGCCAGGACATCGGTGGCATGGACATGGTCTCCAGCGTGAAGAACATCGACGCGGCGGCCCTGCAATCGCTGCTGGCGCTGTACAGCGACATCATCAAGAGCACCGGCCAGCTGCAGCAGGCCAGCCTGGAAGCCGAGGACGATCTGCCGCAACTCTCCGAAGCGCAAAAGGCCCAGCTGATGGTGGACCTGGAGAAGCTGCTGGCCGCCAAACCGGGGATCGCCCTGGAGAAGCTGGCGTTCAAGACCGCCAATGGTGAAAGCAGCCTGAGCCTGGCGCTGGACTTCGCCAAGCCCGAGTCCTTCGAGCTGCCGGCGCCCGAACTGGCCAAGCAACTGATCACCCAGCTGGATGCCAAGGTTGCGGTTTCCAAGGCCATGATCAGCGACGTGATCGGCTTGCAAGCGACCTTCGCCGGCGAAACCGACAAGGAAGCGGTTGCCCAGCAAGCGTCGATGATGACCGAGATGGCCAGTGGCATGGCGCTGTCCACCGAGCTGGCCAAACTGGAGGGTGACAACATCGTCACCAGCCTGCATTACGCCGACGACAAGGTGGACTTCAACGGCAAGCAGATGAGCGTCGAAGAATTCGTCGCCATGGCCTTCGCCAGCGGCGCCGGCCTGGGCATGGGTGGTGCTGCGATGGGCGAGGAAGACCCGGCCATGCAGGGCCTGCAGCTGGAGGAGGAAGAAAGCGTCGAGGAAGAGATTCCCGTCGAATAACCTCGTGCAGTAGTGCTAAAAGGCCCGCAGTGATGCGGGCCTTTTGCTTTTACGCCGAAATATTGACCTGACTGCCGACGCTGGTGCGGTAGCCGGCACCGTCCTGATACTGCTTCAGCAGCTTGGCGATCAGTCCAGAGTCGGCGTCCTCCTGGCTGCCAGTGCGCGAGGGTGTCTGCTGGGCGACGGCCTCGAGCAGACTGCTCAACTCGTCCTGGCTGATGTTGCCGCTGCTGTCAGCGTCGAACCTGGTGAACAGCTCATCGCTGTTTGTGGCGTTCTGGGCGGGGGGCGGAGGCGGCGCCATGGCGGACAGTTCGTCGAGGTTCAACGCACCATCGCCGTCGCTGTCCAGTTCCGCCAGCAGGGCACTGCTGTCGGCGCCGGGGGGCGCGGGCAGGGCGCTCAGCTCCTCGGCATCAATGCTGCCATCGGCATTGGCATCCAGTGTGGCGAACATCTCCTCGGGGTTCGGCCCGCGAGGCGGTGGCGGTGCCAGCGCGGCAGTCTCCTGCGTATCGAGGCTGCCGTCGCCATTGGCGTCGAGTTGGCTGAACAGTTCATCAATGTCGATGGTCAGGCTGCTGTCGCTTTCCTTGGCAGACGTCAGGGCCGTTGCCAGCTCGTCCTTGGCCACACTGCCATCGCTGTTGCTGTCGAGCAGGCTGAACAGCTTTTCCTGCATCTTTTCGGGGCCGCCCGCACAGTTTGCGCTGGGCGGCGCGCTGCGCTGGGTCGAGCTATAGGCGGCATAGCTCGAGTAACTGCTGCTGCTGACACCACTGATCATGGGAGTCACTCCTGTTGTTGGCATTCCGGAGAGGGTTCTCCGGTAATGTCAGCCTCGGCGTACTCTGTGTCGGGGGTTTATGAGCTTTGTATCGGTCGGACTACAACGCCAGGGCGGCGCGGGCTATAGACGGGGCAGACGCAGGATTGCGGTCAGTCCACCACCTGGTGTTTCCTCCAGCAGGATGTCGCCGCCCTGGTGTCTGGCGGCCTCGCGGGCAATGGTCAATCCCAGGCCCACGCCGCCTGAGTTGCGGTTGCGCGATCCCTCGACGCGGAAGAAGGCCTCGAACACCGCTTCGCGCTGTCCGGCGGCAATCCCGGGGCCGCGGTCTACCACACGCATCTCCACGACCTCAGGGCTGTCGTTCAGCTCGATGCAGGCGTGGCCGGCATAGCGCAGCGCGTTCTCCAGCAGGTTGCTGACGCACGAGCGCAGTGCGAGGGGTTGTGCGCGCAACGGTGCGCAGTGACCTTGGCAGCGCACATCGGCACCATGATCCTGGGCGTCCTCGACCATCGACTCGATCAGGGCCTGGAGATCCAGCCACTGTGGCGTCTCGCTGCTGCGCTGCTCGTGCAGATAGCGCAGGGTGGCGTCGAGCATGCCGATCATTTCCTGCAGATCCTGATCCATGCGCGTCCGCAGCTGGGTGTTGGGAATCTGTTCCAGACGCAGCTTGAGGCGGGCCAGCGGTGTGCGAAGATCATGCGACACCGCCGCCAGCATGCGTGCGCGTTGCTGGACCTGCTCGCGGATGCGCCGCTGCATCAGGTTGAAGGCCTGCGCGGCTTGGCGTGCTTCGGGCAGACCGCTTTCCGCCAGCGGCGGACTGTCGAGATTGTCTGAGATGCGCTCAGCAGCCTCTGAGAGCTGCTGGATCGGTCGGCTGAGCAGGCGCGCGCCGTACCAGGCGGCGACGATCAGTGTCAGCAGTTGGAAACCCAGCACGATCAGAGGGCCACGCAGCACCGGTCCAGGTGGCGGTGGCGGGCGCATCAGCTCAGCCTGCAGTGGGGCTGGTGGCGGCGGTGGTCGGCCGTAGTGGCTGAACCAGGCAAAGGCCAGTGCATGGGCCAGCAGAATGGCCACCAGAAAGACACCGAACAGGCGGGCGAACAGGCTGTCGACACGGCGCATCAGCGAATCTCGGCGGCGTCGAAGAGGTAACCCTCGCCCCGCACGGTCCTGATCAGTGTCGGATTGCGCGGGTCATCACCGAGCTTCTGGCGCAGCCGCGAGACCAGCAGATCGATGCTGCGGTCGAAGGCTTCGATGGAGCGGCCGCGGGCCTCGTCCAGCAACTGTTCCCGGCTGAGCACCCGCCGCGGCCGTTCGAGAAACACCCAGAGCAGGCGGAACTCGGCGTTCGACAGCGGCACCACCAGGCCTGTCGGCGAATGCAGCTGACGGAGTACGCACTGCAGCGTCCAGCCGGCAAAGCGGATACTCGTGCGCGGCTCCTCTTCGCGCGGGCCAACGCGATCGTCACGCACGCGACGCAGGATTGTCTGGATGCGGGCTACCAGCTCGCGCGGCTCGAAGGGCTTGGCCATGTAGTCGTCGGCGCCCAGCTCCAGCCCGATGATGCGGTCGGTCGGCTCGCAGCGGGCAGTGAGCATCAGGATCGGAATGTCCGACTCGGCACGTACCTGGCGGCATAGCGCCAAGCCGTCCTCCCCGGGCAGCATCAGGTCGAGAATGATCACATCGAAGTGGCTCTGCGCCAGGGCCCGGCGCATGCCGGGGCCGTCGCCGACCGCCTCGCTGTCGATGTTGAAGCGGGTCAGGTAGCCGCCCAGTAGCTCGCGCAGTTCCTGATTGTCGTCGACGATCAGGGCGCGGGTGGGGCGGGGGCGCGTGGTGCGCTCGGGCAAGGCATGCACCGTTACGGGCTCCAGACTGCGGGCAGGGTAAACGGAAGGATGGGCATGTTAGCGGGTCGCGAGGCCGGGCAGGCTCCGCCCGTCGGCATGCTCCGGTGGACAGGTATCGGCAGCGTGTCGGTACTGTATCGCGACCGTTACAAAGCGAACTTTACGCATTCTTTATGCGCAGCTCCCCAAGGCCAATCGCGCCTTTACGCGCGTCGGCAGAACAATGCCGGCAAGGCGGTACAGACCGCATCACGGAGCACACACATGAGCATTCTCGACGAGGTGTCCCTGGGCCTGGCCCTGGGGCTTTTCATTTATTTGCTGGTTGCGCTGCTGCGCGCCGGACGGCAGAGCTAGGGGGCCCCATGCAAGTCCATGACTACTGGCTGATTCTGGCCTTCTTCGTGCTGGTTCTGCTGCCGGCACCTTTCCTCGGGCGTTACTGCTTCAACGCCATGGAAGGCAAGCGCAACCTGCTGAGCCCGGTGCTGCAGCCGCTGGAGCGCCTATGCTACCGGTTATCCGGGGTCGACCCCGAGCGCGATCAGGACTGGAAGACCTACAGCCTGGCGCTGCTGGCCTTCAGCGCTGTTTCCCTGCTGGTGCTATTCGCCATCCTCATGCTGCAGCATCTGCTGCCGCTTAATCCGCAGCAACTGCCAGGCCTGGAGTGGAGCCTGGCGTTCAATACCGCCGTGAGCTTCGTCACCAATACCAACTGGCAGGCCTATAGCGGCGAGGCGGCGCTGAGCTACTTCAGCCAGATGATCGGCCTGGGCGTGCAGAACTTTGTCAGCCCGGCCGTCGGCCTGGCCATCCTGGTGGCCTTTGCCCGTGGCATTGCGCGCAAGTCCAGTGGCGGCATCGGTAACTTCTGGGTCGATGTCACCCGCGCCGTGCTCTATGTGCTGCTGCCGTTCTGCGTGCTGCTGGCCATCTTCCTGGTCTGGCAGGGCGTGCCGCAGACCTTCATGGACTACGTACAGGCCAAAACCCTGCTGGGCGCCGACCAGAGCATCCCCCTGGGCCCGGCCGCCAGCCAGATCGCCATCAAGCAGCTGGGCACCAACGGCGGCGGCTTCTTCGGCGTCAACTCGGCGCACCCGCTCGAGAACCCGACGGCCTGGACCAACCTGTTCGAGATGGCGTCGATCATCCTGATCCCGGCTGCCCTGGTGTTCACCTTCGGCCATTACGTCAAGGACCTGCGTCAGAGCCGCGCCATCCTGGCCAGCATGCTGATCCTGTTCGTCGCCAGCCTTGGCGTCACGCTGTGGGCCGAATACCAGCCGAACCCCGCCCTGGCGGCGCTGCCGATCGAACAGGCCGGCTCGCTGGAGGGCAAGGAAGCGCGCTTCGGCACCACCGCTTCGGCACTCTGGGCGGTGACCACCACGGCGGCTTCCAATGGTTCGGTCAACGCCATGCACGACAGCTTCAGCGCTATCGGCGGCATGCTGCCGATGTTCAACATGATGCTCGGCGAGGTGATCTTCGGCGGCGTCGGCGCCGGCCTGTACGGCATGTTGCTGTTCGTCCTGATCGCCGTGTTCCTCGCCGGCCTGATGATCGGCCGCACTCCGGAATACCTGGGCAAGAAGCTGGAAGCCCGCGAGGTGCGCCTGCTGGTCGCCACCCTGCTGGTGATGCCGGTTGGTGTCCTGGTGTTCTGCGCCCTGGCGGTGAGCCTGGACGGCCCGGCGGCTTCCATCACCAACCCGGGTGCCCACGGTTTCAGCCAGGCGCTGTATGCCTACACCTCGGGTACCGCCAACAACGGTTCGGCCTTCGCCGGCTTCGGCGCCAACACGCCGTACCACAACCTGATGATCGGCCTGGCCATGCTGCTCGGCCGCTTCGGCTACATCCTGCCGATCCTCGCCATTGCCGGCAGCCTGGCGGCGAAGAAGCGTGCGCCGGTCGACGGTAACAGCTTCCCGACCCATGGCCCGCTGTTTGTCACCCTCCTGGTACTGACCATCCTGCTGGTCGGTGGCCTGACCTTCCTGCCGGCGCTGGCCCTGGGCCCGCTGGCCGAGCACCTGGCGTTCTAACGGAGAACCATGATGAATGCCCCTGTAAAGGCGCAACAAGGCGCCAAGACCCCCAAAAACCAGGCCAAGACCAGTTTCGCCGCGCTGTGGAAACCGGCTTTGAAGCAGGCCTTTGTCAAACTCGACCCGCGTCAGTTACTGCGTTCGCCGGTGATGCTGGTGGTGGAGATCACTGCCGTTCTCACCACCTTGCTGTGCTTCGTGCCTAACCCCGCCGTATCGACCGGACTGGCAGTGCAGATCGCCCTGTGGCTGTGGTTTACCGTGCTCTTCGCCAACTTTGCCGAGGCACTGGCCGAAGGCCGTGGCAAGGCCCGCGCCGATAGCCTGAAGGCTGGCAGCCAGGGGCTGACCGCGCGGCGCAAGGTCGGTGATGAGCAGTACCAGGTGGTTGCTGCCAGCCAGCTGCGCCGCGGCGATATCGTGCGCGTCGAGGCCGGCGAGCTGATCCCCGGCGACGGCGAGGTGATCGAGGGCATTGCCGCCGTCAACGAGGCAGCCATCACCGGTGAGTCCGCGCCGGTGATCCGTGAATCCGGCGGCGACCGCTCGGCAGTCACTGGCAACACCCGCGTGGTGTCGGACTGGCTGCTGGTGAAGATCACCGCCAACCCGGGCGAGTCGACCCTGGACCGCATGATCGCCCTGGTCGAGGGCGCCAAGCGGCAGAAGACCCCCAACGAGGTGGCGCTGGATATCCTGCTGATCGGCCTGACCCTGATCTTCCTGCTGGTGGTGGCCACCCTGCAGCCGTTCGCCCGCTATGCCGGCGGCGACCTGCCTCTGATGTACCTGGCCGCGCTGCTGGTGACGCTGATCCCCACCACCATCGGCGGCTTGCTCTCGGCCATCGGCATCGCCGGCATGGACCGCCTGGTGTGCCTCAATGTGATCGCCAAGTCCGGCCGTGCGGTGGAAGCCGCGGGGGATGTGCATGTGCTGCTGCTGGACAAGACCGGCACCATCACCTTCGGCAACCGCCGCTGCAGTGCGGTGATCAAGGCCCCTGGTATCAACGGCAAGGAGCTGGGTGAGGCGGCGCTGCTGGCTTCCCTGGCTGACGATACCCCGGAAGGTAAATCCATCGTCGAGTACCTGCGGCCGCTGACCACGTTACGTGAGCCGGCGCGCAGCGACGTGAAGGCCATTGCCTTCAGCGCGGAGACTCGTCTGTCTGGCGTCGACTGGAGCGGCCACAGCTATCGCAAGGGGGCGGTGGACGCCGTGCTCCTGTACCTCGGCCTGAGTCGCGAGGAGATGCCGGCGCCGCTGGCCCGCGAAGTGGAGAAGATCGCCCAGAGCGGCGGCACCCCGCTGCTGGTAGCCGGTGACGGCCGTCTGCTTGGCGCCATTCACCTCAAGGACGTGGTCAAGCCGGGCATTCGCGAGCGCTTCGCCGAGCTGCGCAGCCTGGGCATCCGCACCGTGATGGTGACCGGCGACAACCCGCTGACTGCCGCCGCTATCGCCGCCGAGGCTGGCGTGGATGACCTGATCGCCGAAGCCACGCCGGAGAAGAAGCTGCAGCGTATTCGCGCCGAGCAGGCCGAAGGCAAGATGGTCGCCATGTGCGGCGACGGTGCCAACGACGCCCCGGCGCTGGCCCAGGCCGATGTCGGCCTGGCGATGAACGACGGCACCCAGGCCGCCCGCGAGGCTGCCAACCTTGTCGACCTGGATTCGGACCCGACCAAGCTGCTGGACGTGGTGCAGGTGGGCAAGGAGTTGCTGGTGACCCGTGGCGCGCTGACCACCTTCTCGGTGGCCAACGACGTGGCCAAGTACTTCGCCATCCTGCCGGCGCTATTCGCCGGCATCTACCCGCAGCTCGGCGCGCTCAACCTGATGCAACTGCACAGCCCGCAGAGCGCCATCCTCTCGGCCATCGTGTTCAACGCGCTGATCATCATCGCGCTGATCCCCCTGGCCCTGCGCGGGGTGCGGGTCAAGGCCCTGGACGCCGCCAGCCTGCTGCGCCGCAACCTGCTGATCTACGGCCTAGGCGGCATCCTCGCGCCCTTCGTCGGGATCAAGGTGATAGACGCGCTGCTGGTGGCGGTGGGGCTGGTGTAGTGATTTTCCTCCCCTCTCCCATAAATGGGAGAGGGGACTGATTCGGTGTAAACCTGAGAATTCGGAGAACCATCATGCTTAAACAACTCCGCCCGGCCATTGCCATGCTGGGCCTGATGTCCTTGATAACCGGGGTTGCCTATCCGCTGGCCGTGACCGGCATCACCCAGCTGGCCTTCCCCGAGCAGGCCAACGGCAGCCTGGTGCGCGATGCCCAGGATGAGGTGCGCGGCAGCATGTTGCTGGCACAGCCCTTTGACGGTGATCAGTGGTTCCAGCCTCGGCCGTCTGCCGCCGCCTTCGCCACCGTAGCCAGTGGTGCCAGCAACCTGGCGCCGAGCAATCCGGCCCTGGCCGAACGCATTGCCCAGGACGCCCAGCGTCTGGTCGGCGAGGGCGTTGCGCCGGTGCCGATGCAACTGGTCACTACCTCCGGCAGCGGTCTCGACCCGCACCTTTCGCCGGCCGCCGCGCGCTGGCAGATTACTCGCGTCGCCACGGCACGCGGCCTGCCGGCGAACAGCCTGGAGCGCCTGGTTGAACAGCACACCGTGCGCCCCCTGGTAGGCCCGGCCGTGGTCAACGTGCTGGCGCTGAACCTGGCGCTGGCGGACAATCGCGCCCCTATTCGTCATGAGAACACCCCATGAGTGATGCGTTGCGCGCCGATGCGCTGCTGGCCGAGATGCCCCGCGAGGGACGTGGCCGGCTCAAGGTCTTCCTCGGCGCGGCACCCGGAGTGGGCAAGACCTTCGCGATGCTGCAGGCGGCCCAGGCACAGCAGCGCCAGGGCATCGACCTGCGCGTCGGCTTGGTCGAGACCCACGGCCGTGCGGAAACCGAGGCCATGCTCACCGGCCTGCCACAACAGCCGTTGCGGTACCTGGAGTATCGCGGCGTAGCGCTGTCCGAGATGGACCTCGATGGCCTGCTGGCCAATCCGCCCAAGCTGGTACTGGTCGACGAGCTGGCTCACAGCAATGCACCGGGCAGCCGCCATGCCAAGCGCTGGCAGGATGTACAGGAACTGCTCGATGCCGGCATCGACGTCTACACCACGGTGAACGTGCAGCACCTGGAGAGTCTTAACGACCAGGTGCGCGACATCACCGGCGTGCAGGTGCGCGAGACGCTGCCGGACTGGGTGCTGCAGGAAGCCGACGAGATATTGCTGGTCGACTTGCCGCCACGCGAGCTGCTCGAGCGTCTGCGCGAAGGCAAGGTGTACGTGCCGGAACAGGCGCGCGCAGCCATCGATGCCTTCTTCAGCCAGACCAACCTCACGGCACTGCGCGAACTGGCTATGCAGACGGCGGCGGCACGCGTCGATGCCGACCTCAACCGGCGTTACCGTCAGCAGGGCCAGGAAGCGCCGAGCGTGCGTGGCCGCCTGCTGCTCGGTATCGACGGCGACACCCAGGCCGAGCGTCTGGTGCGCCACGCCAGTCGGGTGGCGGAGCGGCGTCATCTGCCCTGGTCGGTGGTGCATGTGGACACCGGCGCGGAGCGTGACGAAGAACGTCTGGGCAACCTGCAGGCGGCCCAGCAGTTGGCCGAGCGTCTGGGGGGCGAGGTGGTGCTGTTGCGCGGCAGTTCGGTGGCCGACACGCTGGTCGAGCATGCCCGCGAACGCCGCGCGAGCTTGATTCTGGTCGGTCGCAGTCGGCAGCGCTTGCGTCGGCGCTGGCGTTTCGGACGCGGGCTGGCCGAGCGTCTGCTGAGCCTGGGCGAGGGCCTGGAAATCAGCGTGCTGGATACCGAGGCAGAGCGTGCGCCGGCCGGGCCACGCGCCAACGCAGCAGCGCAGTGGCGTGACTACCTGCTGGCTCCGCTGGCCACGGTATTGGCATCCGGCCTGGCCCTGGGCCTTTCGCAGGTGCTGGAGTTGCCGAACATCTCGCTGATCTTCCTCGCCGCCGTGCTGGTGGTGGCTGTGCGCAGCTCCCTGGGGCCGGCGCTGCTGTGTGCCGGACTGTCTTTCCTGGCCTACAACCTGCTGTTCATCGAGCCGCTGCTGTCGCTGAAGATTGCCCGCCAGGAGGATGTGCTGACCCTGGTGTTCTTCCTGCTGATGGCGGCGCTCACCGGCAACCTGGCGACCCGTCAGCGGCGCCAGTTGCAGAGCCTGCGCCGGACCCAGGCGGAGACCACGGCGCTGCTGGAACTGTCGCGCAAGCTGACGGCGGCCACTGATCGCCAGGCCGTGTTGAGCGCTGCCATGCAGCAGTTCGGTTTGTGGTCTGACGTCGAAGTCAGCCTGCTGGCCCGTAGCCGGGATGGCATCTGGAAGGTCGAGGCCGGCGCGCAGCGCCTGCTCAACGAGCAGGAGCACGCCGCTGCCGACTGGTCCTGGCAGCACGGTCAGCCGGCCGGCCTGGGGAGCGGCACGCTGCCGAACGGCCGCTGGTGGTGGTGGCCGCTGGCGGGCGAGGAGGGGCCACTGGCGCTGCTCGGTATCGCGCCGAAGGATGAGCGCCCGCTCAGCCCGGAGCGGCGCCGCCTGATCGCCGCTCTCGGCCAGCCCCTGGCTCAGGCCCTGGAGCGTGCCCAGCTGGCGGAGGACCTGGAGGCGGCGCGCCTGCACGGGCAGACCGAGGAACTGCGCAGCGCACTGCTGGCCTCGGTGTCGCACGACCTGCGCACGCCGCTGACCGCCATGCGCGGCTCGATCGACAGCCTGCTGGCACTGGGTGAGCAGATTCCCCTGAGCGATCGGCGCGAGCTGCTCGAGGGCACCCGTGACGAGGCCGAGCGCCTCGACCGTTACATCCAGAACCTGCTGGACATGACTCGGCTCGGCCACGGTGGCCTCAAGCTGGCGCGTGACTGGGTGGCACCGGCAGACATCGTCGCCAGCGCGGTGCAGCGCTTGCGTCCGGTGCTGGCGCCGCTGCAGCTGGAAGTGCTGGCGCCGCAGCAACTGCCGTTGCTTTATGTGCACGCGGCGCTGATCGAACAGGCGCTGGTCAATGTGCTGGAGAATGCTGCGCGTTTCTCGCCCGCTCACGGGCGCCTGCAGCTCGCCGTGAAGGCCGAACAGAATGAGCTGTGTATCGCCGTGGCCGACCAGGGGCCGGGTATTCCCGAGGCGGAACGGGAGAAGATCTTCGATATGTTCTATACCGCCGCCAGGGGCGACCGTGGCGGGCAGGGGACTGGTCTGGGCCTGGCGATCTGCCAGGGTATGGTCGGTGCCCACGGTGGACGGGTGACGGTTGGCGAGGGGCTGGATGGTCGCGGCGCCTGCCTGACCCTGCACCTGCCGCTGCATCCGCAACCGCAGCTGGAAGACGAATCCGCATGAATGGTCATGGTGCAACGCTCCTGGTGATCGACGACGAGGCGCAGATTCGCAAGTTTCTGCGCATCAGCCTCAGTGCCCAGGGCTACAAGGTGGTAGAGGCCGCCAGCGGTCGCGACGGCTTGGCACAGGCGGCCCTGGCGAAGCCGGATCTGGTGGTGCTGGACCTTGGCCTGCCGGATATGGACGGTAAGGACGTGCTCGCCGAGCTGCGCGAATGGTCGCAGGTGCCGGTGCTGGTGCTCTCGGTGCGCGCCAGCGAGGGCGAGAAGGTGTTGGCGCTGGATGGCGGCGCCAATGACTATGTGACCAAGCCCTTCGCCATCCAGGAGTTTCTGGCGCGGGTGCGCGTTCTGCTGCGCCAGTCCAGCACCCCAGAGCAGGTGGCGGCGCTGGTCAGGACAGGCCCCCTGTGTGTGGATTTCGCCTACCGGCGGGTTACCCTGGACGATCTCGAGGTCGCCCTGACGCGCAAGGAGTACGCGGTGCTGGCCATGCTCGCTCGGCATATCGGTCGTGTGGTGACCCAGCAGCAACTTCTCAAGGACATCTGGGGGCCGACCCATACAGAGGACAGTCACTATCTTCGCGTGGTGGTCGGCCACCTTCGGCAGAAACTGGGTGACGATCCCACTGCACCACGTTTCATCGTTACCGAGGCGGGTGTTGGTTATCGCCTGCGCGACGGATTGTAAGTGCTTGCCCTTATCTGGAGGCGGTAGACAGTATTCTGGGGTGTTGAATAGACTGCGCCGCACATTATCCCTGTATGCGTTGTCGGAGCTGTTATGAATCGCAAGGAAGTTGTTGTTGCAGCATTGTTGGGTACGCTGGGACTGCCGCTGTATGGCCATGCGGCCGACTATGCCGATATCAGCCAGCAGGCTGAGCAGCAGGCACGCTGGGGCTCACTCGGTAATGCCATAGAGACTTATCGCAAGGTATTGGCTGATCCTGATCTTCAGGCCTCGCACAATAAAGCTCGCCTGCGTCTGGCGCGTCTTTATCTGGATAGCTTCGATTATCCGGCGGCGCGTAATGAGCTGGCACAAGTGATTGCAGCAGCCCCCGATAGCGAGGAGGCCGCGCAAGCGCGCAAGTTATCAAAGAAGGCCGCACGCAAGACCAAGGCGCACAGCTTCGGCGGTAAGCTGCAGGTAGCGTTGATTCATGATACCGATACTGCCAACGCCTCCTCCGCAAGTCCGGTCAGCGAGCCGTCGTTCAGTGATGATGAGGACGTTGACGAAGAGGCCGCCGAGTTCGACGAGGATGACGAGTTCGCGGAAGACGAATTGGCCGATTCGGACTTCGCGGATGACCTGCTCGAAGATGTCGACCTCGACGAGGACGACCTTGAAGATGAGGGGGATACCGGTGGCGAAAAGCCCAAGCGATCAGTCCACGACAGCCGTCGCCAGGTGTCCACAGCGTTGCGCTACTCCTATGGCCTGAACGAGCGCGGTGATCGCTGGCAGTTGGCCGGCAATTTCAGTCAGGCCCGCCAGGACGAGCAGGATGCCCTGAATCGACAAACCGTTGCGCTTTCTACCGGGCCGGTCTTCGTAGTGCCTGACTGGCGCCTGAAGATCAATCCCGCGGTCACTTACCTGCAGCTGTACAAGGATCACCACTACGACCTGTCCAGCACGGTCTGGTCGCTTGGCGTGAGCCACAAGCTGAACCGAGTGCTGGAGCTGGGCGTGCGTTACAACTATGAGAATCGGGATCTCAGCAGCCAGGACTCTACTGATGTTGAGATCGATACTCTGAAGTTTGCAGCCAAGTTCAAACCCACGACACACGACAGTTTCAACTTGAGCTTCTCACCCAAGATCGAGGACAACGATCAGAGCAAGAAGGACAAGGATCAAAGCGGTTGGAAAGTTGCCTACGCGCGCAAACTTCCCTGGGACAGTTTCGCCAGCATCTCTTATAGCCGTCGGCATACCGAGTATGACAACGATCCCAAGGGCAAGGAGGAAGATGAGGATAAGTACGGCCTGAGCCTTGGGCACAAACTAACCAAGGATCTACAGGTCGCGGTCAGTTACGAACACAAGGAGAAAGACTCCAACCAGCCCGGCAAGGACAAGAACAACGAAAGCACGTCCCTGAGCCTGACCTACCGCTTTTGATGTCAGGTCTCAGTGTTCGCTGCGTTCATATCTGTCCAGCGTATCGTTCGCGATCTGTCTGCCGAGCATGATGAGTTCCGGCGCCTTGTGGAACTCGAAGAAGCGGCATACGCGCTTGGGTACGTTGATCAGGATGTCCGGCGGATAGCCGGCGATCTTGTACTGGGCCAGCGAGGTCTGCATGGTCTCGAAACTCAGGTTGACCAGTTCCAGCAGTGACGCGGGGCCGACGTTGCCGAGCGCCTGGGAGCTGCTGGCCGACTTGGGCACGCTGTCATCTGCCTCCCGTGAGATCTTGGGTTCGATCCAGGGGTTGTCGACCTCCATCCCGCCCTCGTCCGTCTCGCGACGGAGGAAGGGCAGGCGGGCGCTGAGAGAGCCCATCAGCTGATCGATCTTGCCCTTGAACGCCGCCGGCCGTTCGATCACCGGAAGGCTGTACTGTTTCTGGTTCAACGAGTTGAGGTTGACCGCGACAATCAGGTCGCAGTGGCTGGAGACCACCGGCACGATGGGCAGTGGATTGAGCAAGCCACCGTCGACCAGAATCCGCGAACCCTGGGTAACTGGCGTGAACAGGCTGGGAATGGCGGCCGAGGCGCGCATGGCTTTGTGCAGGCAGCCTTCCTGGAACCAGATTTCCTGCTGGTTGGTCAGGTCGGTGGCGACAGCCGTGTAGGGGATGGCGAGCTGCTCGATGTCAATCTCGCCGACGATCTCGTGGATCTTGCCGAATACCTTTTCACCACGAATCGCACCCAGGCGGAAGCTGACGTCGAGCAGGCGCAACACGTCGAGATAATCCAGACTCTCGGTCCACTGACGATACTCGTCGAGCTTGCCAGCGGCGTAGATGCCGCCGACCACGGCGCCCATGGAGCAGCCGGCGATGCAGCCGATCTCGTAGCCACGCGCCTCCAGCGCCTCGATCACGCCGATATGGGCATAGCCGCGTGCGCCGCCGGAGCCCAGCACCAGAGCCACTTTCTTGTTCATTGGCAAATCCCCCACAGAGGCTTCGAACATACCCGTGCAGAGCGGTTGCGCCAAGGACGGCTTTGCTAGAATCGGCAGCGCCGGGCACTTTGCCCGTGCAGGAGTATCCAAGCCTTACACCCGTTTCCCCAGGAGAGAGAAGATGACGAGAATCGCCACCCTGGCCCTATTGGCCCTGGCCCTCAGTGGTTGCGCCGCCAAGACCGCCTACCGTGACAGCTGCGCCAATCAGCTGGATGCCGCCTGGCGCGAACTGGACCTGGCCAAGGCCGAAGGCTTCGCGGGGACCGTGAGCTACTCCAAGGCGCTGACATTGCTGACTGGCGCCAAAACCTCGCAACAGTTCGAGGGTTACGAGAGCTGCACGCGCAATGCCGAGAAAGCGCGTTTCTATATCCGCGAATCGCGTGCCGGGCGCTGAAGGTGCTGCTCGATTTCGCCCAGCTGAGTGCGCTGGAAGCCTACCGCTGGCTGGCTGCGACTGTCACGCCGCGGCCCATTGCGTGGGTCTCCACACGCTCGCCCGAGGGCGTCGACAACCTGGCGCCGTTCAGCTTCTTCCAGGTGATCAGCGATCAGCCGCCGACCCTGATGATCAACGTCGGCAGTCGTGACGACGGCAGCCTCAAGGACAGTCTGCGCAATGCGCGTGATACCGGCGAACTGGTGATCCAGCTGGTGCCCTTTGCCCTTGCCGAGGCGATGAACGCCACGGCCGCGCTGCTCGGTCCGCAGGTCAGCGAGTTCGAACACTGTGGTATCGCCCGCGAGGCTTCGTTGCGCGTGGCGCCACCGCGAGTGGCCGGCGCACCGGTGGTGTTCGAGTGTCGGGTGGCGGAGATCCAGCCCTATCCGCGACAGGCGCCGAACTGCCACCTGATCTTCGCCGAAGTCTTGCTGGCACATATCGACGAGTCGGTTCTGGATGGCGAACGGCGCATCGACCCGGCTCGCCTCGACCTGGTCGGCCGCCTCGGTGGCAGCGGTTACACTCGCACGCGCGATGTTTTTCGCATGCAGCGACCTTCCTGACCCGTCGCACAGTTTCGTCAGCAACTGTTTCATGGCGCTTTGCCGGGCCAGTGTCGCCCAGTAGCATCGGCAGACTGGAACAGGAGCGAATGATGCGGACGAAACTGGATGCGGTATTGCACGAGGTCAATCAGGTGCTGCTGGGCAAGGAGCCGCAGGTGCGCCTGGCGCTGACCTGCCTGCTGGCGCGTGGTCACCTGCTGATCGAGGACCTGCCCGGGATGGGCAAGACCACCCTGAGCCAGGCCCTGGCGCGGGTACTGGGGTTGTCCTACCAGCGCATCCAGTTCACTTCCGACCTGCTGCCCGGCGACATTCTTGGCACTTCGGTGTTCGACAAGGACAGCGGCCAGTTCGTTTTCCACCCCGGGCCGATCTTTGCCGAGCTGGTGCTGGCCGACGAGATCAACCGTGCCACGCCGAAGAGCCAGAGTGCGTTGCTGGAGGCCATGGAGGAGGGCCAGGTGACCATCGAGGGGGCCACCCGACCGTTGCCGGAGCCTTTCTTCGTCATCGCCACGCAGAACCCGGTCAGTTCCGGCGGCACTTTTGCCCTGCCGGAGTCGCAGCTGGACCGTTTCCTCATGCGCCTCTCGCTGGGCTATCCGGCCCGAGCCGCCGAGCGTGCGCTGCTGCTCGGTGAAGCTCGTCGCGATCTGTTGCCACGTCTCGAGCCGATCCTGGATCACGCCGAACTTGCCGCGATTCAGGCTCTGATACCGCAGGTACGCACCAGCGATGCCCTGGTCGATTACGTGCTGCGCCTGGTCGAAGCGACGCGCAGCGAGGCGCAGTTCGCCTGGGGCCTGTCACCGCGGGCCAGTCTGGCGTTGTTGGCGGCGGCGCGGGCTTGGGCGTTCCTGGCCAACCGGGACTATGTGATTCCCGAGGATGTGCAGGCGGTGTTGCCCGCTGTCGTAGGCCATCGCCTGCGCGAGCGTGCCGACCCGGCCGGCCATGGTGGCGGCGCACTGGTGCAGTGGCTGCTGCGCGAAGTCTCGGCGGTGTGATGTTGCCGATCTCGCTCAAAGCCCGCTGGCGGCGCTGGGTGGTCAGGCGAATTCCCGCTGCGGCCCAGGTGCAGCTTGACCAGCGGCGCATTTTCATCATGCCCGACCGGGTCGGTGCCGCTTTTGCGCTGGTGCTGCTGCTGATGTTGCTGGCCGGCATCAACTACGAGAACAGCCTCGCCTATGGTCTGACCTTTCTGCTCGCCTCCGTGTTCGTGGTGGCGATCCTGCACACCTATCGCAACTTTGCCGGCTTGATCCTCAAGGCTGGTGCCAGCGGTGCCGTGTTCGTCGGCGAGCAGGCGCGCTTCAGGGTGCGTCTGGAAAGCGATGGCCGAGCCCACATGGCCATCGGTATTGGTTGGCCACCACAGCCGCTGCAGACGCAGGATGTACCGGCACAGGGACAGCGCGAATGTGAGCTGACCCAGCCTGCGTTGCAGCGCGGCTGGCTGCGGCCAGAACGCCTGCGGGTGGAAAGCCATTTCCCGCTGGGCATCCTGGTGGCCTGGAGCTGGGTCGACCTGGACCAGTCGGTACTGGTCTATCCGCGACCGCTGCAGGGCGAGCTGCCGCTAAGTGACGGCGGCTCGCTCGACGAGGAAGACGAGGGGCAACGCGCAACCGGTCAGGGCGCCGACGATTACCAGGGGCTGCGCAGCTATCAGCCCGGTGACTCCAAGCGGCGCCTGCACTGGAAGGCGTTCTCACGCGGCCAGGGTCTGCTGGTCAAGGACTTCGCCGCGCTGGCCGGGCGCGACCTGTGGCTGGATTTCCAGGCGCTCGGCGGTGACGCCGAGGAGCGTCTGTCGCGCCTGTGCTACTGGGTGCTGCAGCTGGACGCCCGGCAACAGGCCTATGGCCTGCGTCTGCCCGGCTGCGAACTGGCGCCGGATCATGGCGATGCCCATCGCGAGGCTTGCCTGCGTGCCCTGGCACTCTATGGAGTTCGCACATGAGCCTCGCTACCGCCCAACGGATCGCCGCCCGGCCTATCGCGGCTCGGCCGATCGCGGCCAGGCCGATTCCGCGCATCGCGCTGACCTGGCTGCTGGTCGCGCAGGTGCTGGTGATACTGCCGCACCTGCTGCACCTGCCGCTGTGGATCATCGGTTTGTGGCTGCTGTGCGCGGGCTGGCGGATCCAGGTGTTTCGCATGCGTGCGCGTTATCCGTCGCGCCTGGAGCGGGCGGCATTGATGCTCGGTACGGCGGCGGCGGTGTTCTTTTCGCGGGGCAGCCTGGTCGGCCTGGACGGCGGGGTACTGCTGCTGGTCGCCGCCTTCATCCTGAAGCTGGTGGAGTTGCGCAGCCGGCGCGATGCGCTGCTGCTTATCTTCCTCGGCTTCTTCGTGGTGGTGACCGGCTACCTGTTCGATGACGGCCCTCTGGCCGCTCTTTACAGCCTGCTACCGGTGACGGCGCTGCTGGCTGCGCTGATCGGCATGCAGCACAGAGGCATGGCCGAACGCCCGGCGGCCACGCTGAAGCTGGCCGGCGCGATGATGCTGCAGGCGGTACCGCTGATGCTGTTGCTGTTTCTGTTCTTTCCGCGACTGGGGCCGTTGTGGAGCCTTCCCAACTCCTCTAAAGGCCTGACAGGGTTGTCGGACAGCATGACTCCAGGAGATGTCGCCGAGCTGAGCCGATCTTCCGCCTTGGCATTCAGGGTCAGCTTCGAGGGCGATATGCCTCCCCAGTCTCAGCTTTATTGGAGAGCACTGACCCTGGAGGCGTTCGACGGACGACGCTGGTCGCAGTCCAGCGCTGCGCGGTTGCCGATGTCTCCCAGTTGGCAGAAGGTCGGCTCCCCGATCAGCTACAGCATCGTGATGCAGCCCAGTGGCCAGAGCTGGCTGTTCGCGCTTGATACAGCCGAAAGCTCCTTGTCCGGTGTCAGGCAGATGAGTGATTTCCGCCTCGAAAACAACAGGCCGGTTTTTCAGAATCTGCTCTATCAGGTGCAATCCTGGCCTGCCGCAATTAGGCAGCTGGATCTGCCCGCCGACGTCGTACAACGCACCTTGCAGCTTCCAGAGGAGGGTGACCCACGGAGTCGGTCATGGGCCCGGCAGCTCTGGCAAGAGAATGCCGATCCACAGTCCCTCGTTTCAGCGATGTTGAGGCATTTCGCGGATGAACCCTATGGCTATACGCTGAAACCACCGCCAGTGGGGCGCAACAGCATTGATGACTTCCTTTTTCGCACGCGCAAAGGCTTCTGTGCGCACTATGCAGGCGCCATGGTTTTTGTTCTTCGCGCGGCGGGCATACCCTCGCGGGTAGTAGCCGGTTATCAAGGGGGCGAGCTTAATCAGGACGGCAACTATCTTTCTGTACGGCAGCTCGATGCCCATGCATGGGTCGAATACTGGGTGGAGGGGAGAGGCTGGATCAGTGTCGACCCAACTTTCCAAGTTGCTCCTGAGCGTATCGAATTGGGTGCCGATGAAGCCTTTGCCGACGATGATGGCTTCCTGGAGGATTCACCTTTCTCTCCGCTGCATTACCGCGATCTCGCGTGGCTCAACGAGTTACGGTTCGGATGGGATAATCTCAACTACAACTGGCAACGCTGGGTTCTGGGCTACAAGAGCGAGCAGCAATTGCAGTTGCTGCAACGCTGGTTTGGGACCCTCGAGTGGAGTCGTCTAGCTCTGGCACTGGTAGGGGGGGGCGGTTTCCTGCTGGGCCTGCTGGCACTCTGGCTGTTCAAGCCTTGGCAGCGCGAGCGCGATCCCCAGCAACGTCTGCTGCGCCGTTACGAGGCGTTGCTGCTGCGTCATGGCGTACAGCGAGACAAGGGCGAGGGTGTGCGGGCCTTTGCCGAGCGCGCGGCGCAACGGTTGCCGCAGCAGGCGCAGGCGATCGATGCCTTTGCCCGGGCCTTCGAGGCTCAGCGCTATGCCGGTCAGCCGGCATCTCCCGAGCAACTGCGTGAACTGCTACGCCGCCTGCGCCGAGCGTTGCCCTGGCGTGCCAGGCCTGGCGGGTAGGGCTGATGATCGGCAATATCGCCGCTGAATCGGCTTTCCGTCAGACCGGGCTTTTCTCTAAGCTTCAGTCAGCATGACAGGAGATTGCGCATGACCTTCGCTGAACTGATTCACGCGGTGCATACCCACCCCCAACACGTCGTTGTGCCCGGGCTGTGGGGGCAGGGGCGCGCCACGTTCGGTGGCCTGGTGGCCGCCATGCTTTACGAGGCCATGCGCCTCAAGGTACCCGCCGGAAGGCCGGTGCGCTCGCTGTCGGTGACATTCGTCGGACCGCTGCTGATGGGAGAGCCCGCGGCTTTCGAGGTGGAAGTGCTGCGTGAGGGCAAGTCGGTCAGCCAGGTGGTCGGTCGCGCCATACAGAACGGCGCGGTGGTGGCCATGGCCCAGGGTAGCTTCGGTGCGTCGCGGCAGTCGGCGGTACGGGTCGAGGCCGAGGCGGCGCCCCACATGAAGGCTGTCGAGGACTGCCAGGAGCTGCCCTATGCGGCGGGCATCACCCCGGAGTTCACCCGCTTCCTGGCCATGCGCTGGGGCGAGGGCGGCATACCCTTCAGTTGCACGCCGGCACGGCATATGGGCGGTTGGGTGCGCCTGCGCAGCGACGTCAGCTACGACAAGGTGACTGAAGCCCATCTGCTGGCGCTGGTCGATGCCTGGCCGCCAGCGGTGCTGTCACACCTGAGCAAGCCGGCACCCGGCAGTTCGTTGACCTGGACCATCGAGTTCGTCCATCCGATTCCCAGCCTGACCACCCGCGACTGGTGCCTCTATCGCGCCGAGATCGAGCACGCCCTCGATGGCTATGGCCATATCGCGGCGCGCCTGTGGACGGCCGATGGCCAGTTGCTGGCGCTCAGCCGGCAGACCACCACGGTTTTCGACTAGACAACCGGTAGCCCGAAGAAAGCCCTGGCGCAGGCCGTACTGTGCGCAGCCAGCACCTCCTGGCTCTCGCCACGGTGCAGCGCCACCTCGCGCAGCACCTCGGTGAGGAAGGCCGGCTCGTTGTGTCCGCTCTTCGGTTTGGGCCGCAGGCTGCGCGGCAGCAGATAGGGCGCATCGCTCTCCAGCATCAGGCGACCGGCGGGAATGTCACGCAGTAGCGGCTGCAGGTGAGTGCCTCGGCGCTCGTCACAGACCCAGCCGGTGATGCCGATGTGCAGGTCGAGGTCCAGATAGCCGTACAGCGTTGCTTTGTCACCGGTGAAACAGTGCACCACCGCCGCCGGCAGGCGGTCGCGGAACTGACGCAGGATACCGGTGAGGCGTTCGCCCGCCTCGCGCTCGTGCAGGAACACCGGCAGCTGCAGCGCCACGGCCAGTTCCAGCTGTTCCTCCAGCGCCTTTTCCTGCAGCGGACGCGGCGAGAAGTCGCGGTTGAAATCCAGCCCGCATTCGCCCACTGCGCGCACCGGCACCTCGTTCAGCAGTGCGCGCAGCTGCCGCGCACTGTCGGCATTCCACTGGCTGGCGTCATGCGGATGCACACCGGCCGTGCTGAACAGCTGCAGACCGCTGTCGTCCAGCTCGCGGCAGAAGGTCAGCGCCCGCTCGCTTTCCTCCAGGCTGGTTCCGGTCAGCACCAGTTGGCACACGCCGGCCGCTCTGGCGCGTTCGAGTACTGCTTCGCGTTCCCGTGCCAGGCTGGGGTGGGTCAGGTTGACGCCGATGTCGATGAGTTGCATGGTGCTACCTCGCAATCCGAGCGGGGCAGCATAGCAGAGCCTTGCTTGCCGTAATAAAGCAAGTAAATACAGGTGGTTATGTATGCTTGTTAACGTTTATTACCAGCTCTGGCTGGCCGTTTGAGCGCCGCTGTGCCAACCTCCGCGCCCCCTGCGATGGAACCATCTGTCGCCCGGTCGGGCCAAGCCGTGCCCCGTTCCAGTCCGGAGGCCCGATGACGCGAGCGCTGCTGTTCCTGCTCTGCCTGCTGACGATACTGCCGGCCCACGCGCGGCTGAGTGGGCTGGGCGGCAACCTGCCGCACACCGGCAGCCAGCGTGACCTGGCGGAGATCCGCAAGAGTGGCGAGCTGCGCGTGCTGGTCAACCAGAGTCGCCACAGCTCGGGCGAGATCAAGGGCCAGGCCATTGGTATCGAGTACCAGCGCCTGCGCGCCTTCGGCCAGTACCTCAACCGCAATGCCCGCGAGGGTCGCGAGCTGCGTCTGAAGATAATTCCCAAGCCCAAGGACCAGCTGGTAGCCGCGCTACAGAAAGGCGAGGGCGACCTGGTCGCCCCCGGCGAGTTGCTCGATGCGCACCCCGGGCTCGGAATCAGCCCCAGCGCAGCCCTGCGCAGCGACGTGGCGCTGGTGGTGGTAGGCAATCGGCGTAACCGTCACTACAAGCGCCTGGAGGATATGTCCGGGCGCAGCCTGACGCTGCCGGTGGGCAGTGCCGTCAGTGACGCCCTGCGCGAGGTCAACCAGCAGCTGGCGCAGCAAGGCAAGCCACCGATCGCGGTGGAGTGGGCCGATACCAGTCTGGCCGTGGAGGATGTGCTGGAGATGGTGCAGGCCGGCATCTATCCCTGGACAGCGGTCGAGCTGCCGATTGCCGAGCGCTGGCAAAAAGTCATGCCGGGGCTGCGCATAGAGCGCCATCTGAGTATCGGCGCCAAGGGCGATATGAGTTGGTTCGTGCGTCGTGAATCACCGATGCTGCGCGCCAGCATCGATCGTTTCATCGCCGGCTACCGCACGCCGAGTGATCAGGACTCCGCTTTCCAGCGCTTTTACAGGCGCTCCTACAAAGTGCGCAACCCACTGTTGCCGATCGAACGGCAGCGTCTGGAAAAGGTGCGTGGAGTGCTGCAGAAACACGGCGAGAAGCAAGAGCTGGACTGGCTGCAGTTGGCTGCCGTGGCCTACAAGGAGTCCACCCTCAACCCGGCGGCGCGTGGCGCCTCGGGCGCCACCGGGCTGATGCAGATCACCCCAGCGGCGGCGCGCAGCGTTGGCGTCGGCAATATCCAGGCAGTGGACAACAATGTTCTGGCCGCGACCCGTTACATGGCGCGTATTCGCCGCGAGTTCTTCGCCAGCCGGCAGATTGGCGAGAGTGAGCGCATGGCCTTTGTGCTGGCGTCCTACAACATGGGGCCGCAGCGCGTGCAGAGCCTGCGGACCGAGGCGCGCAGGCGCGGTCTGAATCCCAACCAGTGGTTCTTTCAGGTCGAACGCGTGGCCATGGAGCAGCTGGGGATGGGCGTGGTCAGCTATGTCAACGCAGTGAACAAGTACTACCTTGCCTATGACCGCGAGCGTTTCCTGCTGGAGCCGCAGAAGCGCAAGCTGAGCGCCAAGAAATAATCGAAAATATCGATTTTTATTAGCGCATAATTGCGCTTTTATGATCGTTTAATTCGAATAGTATGTGCCTCACCAACCCCAACAACTCCTCCACAAGGAACTGGCACATGAACAAGCTGATCACCACCCTGATGTCCACCAACGCCGGCTACGGCATCACTCTGCTGCGCATCGTCACTGGCCTGACCTTCGCCGCCCACGGCGCACAGAAACTCTTCGGCTGGTTCGGTGGCTATGGCCTGGAGGGTGTCGCGCAGTGGATGGAAAGCATCGGCATCACCCCCGGCTACCTGATGGCCGTACTGGCCGGCAGTGCCGAGTTCTTCGGTGGCCTGGCGCTGGTGGTCGGCCTGCTGGTGCGCCCGGCGGCAGTTTCCCTGCTGGTGTCCATGGTGGTAGCCGCGGTGACCGTACACTGGGCCAACGGCTTCTTCATCACCAACAATGGCTTCGAGTACGCCATGATCCTCGGCCTGATCAGTGCCGTGCTGATCATCGAAGGTGCCGGCAAGCTGTCGCTGGACCGCGCCATCGCCCGCTGATCCGCTGCTTAGACAGAAAGGCCCGCAGTTGCGGGCCTTTCTGCGTTCAGAGTTTCTTTTCCCGGCTCTTCGCCAGCTGCTCCGCAGCGTCCAGACGCAGGCGCTCGCGCTCGTCGAAACGCTCCTCGGCGAGGCTGGCGATGGCGGCCTGGCGATCCTCTTCGCTGAGGCCGCTGTTGGCCTCGATGAGCGCCTTCTCCCGGCGGTAGGCGTCCAGCCGTTGCTGCCACTGCTGACGGCGCTGATCGAGTGCCTCCAGACGCGCGGTGGCCTCGGCGCCAACCAGTTGCAGACGCAGCTGGCGGATCTGCTCCGGGGCGGCACCCTGCGCCTGCAGGGCCGCAGTCTGCTGGCGCAGCTCGGCTTGCAGCTGCGGCACCAGCATCTCCTGCATGTCCTCCGGTAGCGTGGCGCGCAGGCGATCCATGGCCTCGGCCTTCTGCTGCTCGTTCAGCGACTGGTCGTGGCGGATCGCCAGGCGTTGCAGGGTGAACTGGTTGTAGGCTTCCTCCTGGGCAAAGAAGGCCTGGTGCGCCTCGCGGCTGAAGATGCTCGCGCGCAGGTTTTGCACGGCCTGCTCGCGCTGGCGCATGGCCTCCAGGCTGGCCATCTGTGGCAGGTCCTTTTCCAGCTGGATCAGCTGGCGCTTGTAGTCCAGGTACTGTTCCAGCAATGCCAGGGCCTGGCCCTCGGCGGGTTCAGCCAGCTGACTGCGGATATAGGCCTGCAGGCGAGCGATGCTGGTCTGAATACGCTCTTCGCCATAGGCGCTGAGGAAGTAATCGAAGATGCGCCGGATATCCATGCTGATCAGCAGGTTACCGGCATCATCGAGGCGGAACTGGCCGTCCACCTCGGTGCCGGCGAAAGAGGGCGGCAAGGTGCTCAAGGCGGCGCTGTCGGCAACTGCAGGCACTGGCTCGACTGGCGCCAATGGGGCAACAGCAGTCGGAACGGTCACCTGCCCGGCTAGTTGTTGTGCAGTGGGCTGCGGGGATGGATCGACAGGACTGAAGTACAGGGTCACGGCGACGCCTGCCCCGATCAGCAGGGGCACGGCCAATAGCAGCGGCTTGTTCACGGCGAGACTCGGCGGGGAGATAACATCGGGGCCCGTCCGGACCCCGATTCTTGGCTCAGAGACCGGCCAGCTTCAGGCGGTTGGCCTGCTGGCGGTACACGGTGACCGGATCGGTCTCGAACAGGCTGGTCAGGCCGAAGACCTGGTTGACCTCGTCGAGGTGGTTCATCCGGTAGTTGTCGCGAATCACTTTGCCCAGGCGCGAGCTGCAACGGCCGACCAGACCGTCGTTGGCTTCGTCGAAGGTCAGCGAGCTGGCGCCCATCAGCAGGTCGCTGACGTCGAGGATGTTGGTCAGCGGGCTGGTGCCACTCCAGGAGTAGTAGCTGACGCCATTGACCTTGTAGGCGCCTTCGCCACAGGCGCTGGTCGGAATGCCTTGCGGATACTTGGCGTTGAACGCCGCAGCGCCCTGGCTGTTCAGCGACTCGAGGGCGCCCAGTGCATTTTGCGGCGTGGTGCTGGGGCTGCCGGAGAGGAAGTTGATCAGCGTGCCCAGGCCGTTGACGATACCGGCGACCAATGCCTCACCGGCCGACCCCGGCGGAATCTGGCGGAGGAAATCGGCGGTGTCGGAACCCTTGTGCGGCGCACCGACACTGGTGACCGAGGCGACCAGATCGGGACGTATGGCGGCGACGTAGCGTATCGTCGGGCCGCCATGGCTGTGCCCGATCAGATTGACCTTGCCCTTGCCACTGATGGCGGCGATTTCTTCCACCTGGTCGAGCAGCTCTTCGCCGCGCAGCTCGGAGGTGTTCAGCTGGCTGACTTCGGTGATGTAGACGCTGGCACCGTCCGAGCGCAGGGAGGAGGGGATGCCGTACCAGTAGTCGACGCCGAGGATGCTGTCGAAGCCCAGCATGCCGTGGGTCAGGACGATCGGATACTTGGTCTTGGTGTAGCCGGTGGAGCCGAACAGGCCGGCGTTAGCCTGGCCGGACAGCAGCAGGCTGCTACCGACACAGAGGGCGAGCAGGGTTTTCTTATTATTCATCTGGTGCTCTCGAACGGTGGAAAGGCAGTGAATCCGTCCTTGCGTCAGCCATCCGCTTCCCTCCTGGAAACGGTACTTCAGCTCGCCTGGAGGGGCATGATTTGTGCCAGTTTCGACGAAATTAGAGCGAGCGCTCTAAACGGGCGTTTGCGGCGCGACCCTCATTGCAGTGGGGCCCTGGCCGGCAGCAGAGCTTGTTACCGAGAGAAACAGCCGGTGCGATTGTGCGGCTGCGGCTGGCCGACCGGCCAGCGCTGCAGGGACAGGTACTGGCCGCCAGCCGAATGGTAGAGATGCAGCTGGTCGACGCGCCAGGCAAAGCTGGGCACTGTGCGTGTCTCGGCAGGCCGGCTGTTGCGGGCGAGAGTCAGGTGCGGGCGATAGGGACGTGAGTCCAGCGTGAAGCCATCGAGCTTCAGCTGCTGCTGCAGCGCCCAGGCCAGTTTCAGCAGGGTCTGCGGCGGTTGGCTGGGCGCCAGGTGCAGCAGCCCTTCGGGCCAGCAGTCGAGGTGATCCAGGTTCAGGTCGAAGGCCAGGTCCGCCAGCGCTAGCTTTGGCGGAACTCGCTGCAACAGCTGCACTCGGCTCTCCGGCACCTGGCCGAGAAAGGCCAGCGTTACATGCAGGTTGGCGGCTGGCACCGGTTTGCCGGCGAAGTGCTGGTCCTGTCGCCAGGCATCGATCTGGGCGGCGATTTTGGTTGGACAGGGCAGGGCGAAGAACAGTCGCAGCATGGTCTCACCTTGACAGCATTGGGCGGCATTTTTAGGATCACACCCCATAGCGCCGATTTAAGAGCAACTTGCGGGGCGCTGCCCGGTTGGGCAAATACCGCTAAAGCGCTGGCCGGTGTCGCCTCCCACCGCAGTCCGGCGGGACTATGAGGCCGAGACTGTATCCATGAGTTGTCCGCGTACCCATCTGTATTTCTCCCCTCTGCCGCGCACCGCGGTCAATCGCCATCCGCACGTTCTGCTGGTCGGCAGCCATCAGCCGCGTCTGCTCAAGAGTCTGGAAGGCTGGCCTAAGCAGTGGCCAGGGGCGCGCAATTTCCTGATCCGTTTCGCCAATGCCCAGGCAAAGGCGCTGGCAGACCTGCCGGCCGATGCCTTTGACCTGGTGGTGGTGGGCGCTGAAGCGCGGCCGCTGGACCGCGAGCTGGTTGGCCAGCTGATCCGCGTGGCGCGCCAGGGCCTGATCAGCCTGCGCTGACCTGCGGGTATTCGATGTTGGTGATGTAGAACGCCTGCTCGCCACCAGGCGTCTGCACCCGCACCTCGGCATCCAGCGCCTTGCCGACCAGGGCCCGTGCCAGCGGCGAGTCGATGCTGATCAAACCCTGCTTGAGGTCCAGCTCGTCAGGCCCGACGATGCGGTAGCGCGATTCGGCGCCGTCATCGTCCTCCAGGGTCACCCAGGCGCCGAAGTAGACCTTGTTCGGGTCGGCCGGGCGGGCATCCACCACCTTGAGATTCTCCAGGCGCTTGGTCAGGAAACGCACGCGGCTGTCGATCTCGCGCAGCATTTTCTTGCCGTAGATGTATTCGGCGTTTTCCGAGCGATCACCCAGGGCCGCCGCCTCGCTGACCGCCTGGGTCACCTGGGGACGGCGCACGTGCCACAGCTCGTGCAGCTCGGCGCGCAGACGCGCCTCGCCTTCGGGGGTGATCAGCGGCGTGCCGGCGGTACGGGGGGGACGATAACGGCTCATGGTGCTCGCGAGGTCTTGAGGGAGAGCGATTCTAGCAAGCTCAGACTTCGCGCAGCACCGTCAGCGGCGAGGCGTTCAGCGCCCGTCGCGTGCCCCAGACACCCGCGCCCCCAACCAGCAGGGCGCCGATCAGCGGCAACAGCAGCAGCCAGGGATGCGGCTGCCACTGTAACTCCAGCGCATAGCGGTACAGCAGGAAGCTTGCCAGCTCGCAGCCGACCGCGGCCAGCAATCCGCTGCCGGCGCCCAGCAGGCCGAACTCGGCACGCCGTGCGCGTAGCAGCAGGCGCCGCTCCGCACCCAGCGCGCGCAGCAGGGCCCCCTGACGCAGGCGCTCGTCGAGGGTCGCCTGCAGGCCGGCGAACAGCACCGCCAGGCCGGCCGCGAGGACGAACAGCAACACGTACTCCACCGCCAGACTGACCTGAGCCATGATGCTGCGCAGCTGCTCCAGCAGGGCCTCGACCTGCAGCAGGGTGACGGCGGGGAACTGCCGCGACAGCTCCACCAGTTGTTTCTCGCTGTGCGGCGGCAGGTAGAAACTGGTCAGGTAGGTGGCCGGTAGATCCTGCAGGGTGCCCGGCTCGAAGACCATGTAGAAGTTGGGCTGGAAACTGTCCCACTCCACCTGGCGCAGGCTGCTGACCCGCGCCTTGCGCTCCAGGCCGCCGACACTGAAGTTCAGTTCGTCGCCCAGTTTCAGGCCGAGGCTCTCGGCCAGCTCGGATTCCACCGAGACGCCGGGCAGATCACTCTGTGGCAGGTCATTCCACCATTGACCATCGACCAGCACGTTGCCTTCAGGAAGGTTCGCAGCCCAGGTCAGGCTGAGGTCGCGCTGGATGGCGCGCTCACCCTGGCTCTCCTTGCTGACGATGCCCTGCACCGGCTCGCCGTTGATCAGGGTCAGGCGCCCGGCAACGATCGGGTAGAGCGGTGCCGGATGCGGCGACAGTTCAGCCAGACGTGCAGCGAAGGCTCCGCGCTCTTCCGGCAGGATGTTGAGCGCGAAGTGGTTGGGCGACTCCGCGGGCAGTTGGTCCTGCCAGGTATCGAGCAGTTCGCCACGCAGCAGGGCGATCAGCGCCATGGCCAGCAGGATCAGGCCGAAGGCCAGCGACTGGCCGGCAGCCGCCAGCGGATGACGCAGCAGCTGGCCGAGGCCGAGGCGCCAGGGCAGGGAGGCGCGGGCCAGCAGGCGACGCAGGGCGTTCAGGCCGAACAGCAGCACGCCGCCAAGCAGCAGGGTGGCGAGCAGGCCGCCGCCAAGCAGGCCCAGCGTCAACTTAAGGTCCAGGCTCAGGCGCCACATGATCAGACCCAGGGCCAGCAATGCGGCGCCATATACCAGCCAGCTGCTGGGGGGCACGGGCAGCAGGTCGCGGCGCAGTACGCGCAGCGGCGGCACGCGCCCCAGGGCTGCCAGCGGTGGCAAGGCAAAGCCTGCGAGGGCTACCAACCCTGTGGCCATGCCAGCGATTGCCGGCAGCAGGCCGCCCGGCGGCACGCCCGGTGGCAGCAGACCCTGCAGCAATTGGAACAGCACCAGCTGTCCTATCCAGCCAAGCAGGGCGCCAGCGAGGCACGCCAACAGCCCGAGCATGGCCAGCTGCAGGCCAAAGAGACTCAGTGCTTCGCGGCGCGACAGGCCCAGGCAGCGCAGCAGCGCACTGGCGTCGAAACGACGGGCAGCGAAGCGTGCGGCAGACAGCGCCACCGCAACGCCGGCCAGCAGCACGGCAGCCAGGCTTGCCAGATTCAGGTAGCGCTCGGCGCGACCCAGGGCGCCGCCGATCTGGCGGTTACCATCGCGTGCGTCCTCCAGGCGCTGGTGAGCGGCCAGGCTTTTCTCGGTCGCTTCGCGATAACGCGCCAGCGTATCGCTATCGCCACGCCAGAGGTCGCGGTAGCGTACCCGGCTGCCCGGCTGCACCACGCCGGTGGAGGCCAGGTCTTCAAGGTTGATCAGCACGCGCGGCGTGAGGCTGTAGAAGTCGCCGGCGCGATCCGGCTCGTAAGTCAGCACCCGGGTCAGTCGCAACTGGCGGCTGCCGACCTCGATGCTCTGGCCGACTCGCAGATCCAGCGCGGCAAACAGGCGGGCCTCGGCCCAGGCTTCACCGGGACCGGGGCCACCGCCGGGCTGTTCGGCCGCATAAGGCTCGGCGGCACTCTTGAGTTCGCCGCGCAGCGGATAGCTGCCGCTGGCAGCCTTGATACTGGCCAGTTGAATGCCCTGCTCACCGGCAATCACGCTGGCGAACTCGACCACCTGGGCATGCTCCAGCCCCAGCTGCGTGCCGACCTCGATCTGCTCGGGCAGGGCGGCGGCGCTGCCGCTCAGCACCAGATCGGCGCCGAGGAACTCGGTGGCACGCAACAGCATGGCGCCGTTGAGGCGCGCGCCGAAGTAGCCGATGGCCGTGCTGGCGGCCACGGCCACCAGCAGGGCGAAAAACAGCACGCGCAGCTCGCCGGCGCGGGCGTCGCGCAGTAACTGGCGCCAGGCAAGAACGAACAGGCGGGCGCGCATCAGGGTTCCACGCTGTCGATCAGGCGCCCGGCTTCCAGACGGATCAGGCGACGGCAACGATGCGCCAGGCGCTCGTCATGGGTGACCAGTACCAGCGTGGTGCCGCGCTCCTTGTTCAGCTCGAACAGCAGATCGCTGATGCGCTCGCCGGTATGGCTGTCGAGATTACCGGTCGGCTCGTCGGCGAAGAGTATCGCCGGCTCGGCAGCAAAGGCGCGGGCAATAGCCACGCGCTGCTGCTCACCGCCCGACAGCTGGCGCGGGTAGTGACTGAAGCGCTGGCCCAGGCCGACTCGCTCCAGCAGTGCTGCGGCACGCTGGCGGGCATCGCTGCGGCCTTCCAGCTCCAGCGGCAGCATGACATTTTCCAGGGCGTTGAGGTTGTCCAGCAACTGGAACGACTGGAACACGAAGCCGACATGCTCGGCGCGCACTCGCGCGCGGCGGTCCTCGTCCAGTGCCTGCAGCGCATGACCTGCCAGCTCGACCTCGCCGGAGCTGGGCAGGTCGAGCCCTGCGAGCAGGCCCAGCAGCGTGGATTTGCCGGAGCCTGAGCTGCCAACGATTGCCAGGCTGTCGCCTTTTGCCAGATCCAGCGACAGGTCGTGGAGGATGGCCAGCTCGCCTTCCGTGCTGGGTACCACTTTGCTAAGGTGCCGCGCATTAAGAATGCTTGCGCTCATGGAGAATCCGATGCGTGCATTGTGGATGAGCGGTGCACTGACACTGCTGATGTGGGCACAGGGCGCACTGGCCGGCACCGTCCTGGTGGTCGGGGATAGTATCAGCGCCGCTTTGGGAGTGGATACCCGCCAGGGTTGGGTCGCGCTGCTGCAGAAACGCCTGCAGGAAGGCGGTTTCGAGCATCAGGTGGTGAATGCCTCGATCAGTGGCGATACCAGCTCAGGCGGCGCCGCACGGCTGCCGGCGCTGCTTGCCCGCCATCAGCCAGAACTGGTGGTCATCGAGCTGGGTGGCAATGATGGCCTGCGTGGCCAGCCGCTACTGCAATTGCAACAGAATCTTGCGCGGATGATCGATGCCTCCCGTGCGGCGGGTGCCAATGTGCTGCTATTAGGCATGCGTCTGCCACCCAACTACGGTCAGCGCTACACTCAGGGGTTCGCTCAGGTCTATGCGGACCTCGCTGCGGGCAAGCAGGTGGCCCTGGTGCCCTTCCTGCTCGATGGCGTCGGCGGCGTCCCGGGCATGATGCAGGCCGATGGCATCCACCCAACGGCAGCGGCTCAGCCGATCATGCTGGAGAACGTCTGGCCGACGCTGGAGCCTCTGCTCTGAGCCTTCCCCGCCTGCGGGCTTTCGGCTATCGTGGCGCCCCCGCCCTGGAGCCGTGAATGCCGCGTCCCGCCTGGTCCCTGTATGCCTATCAACTGATCGTGCCCGACGAACAGCTTGACCTGTTCGCCTGCCGTGAGGCCAAGGTGCATCTGGTGGCGCGCCAGTTGGAGCTGGGCGGATTCGCCGATCGCACCCTGTGTGGCGGCTTGCTGCCTGCGCTACCGGTGATGCGCGATGTGGACAGGGCCGGCCTGCGCGACAGGCGATTGTGTGCCTACTGTCGCGAGATCCTCGAGGCGCAGCGTCGCGGTGAACGGCCGCTATGGCCCGAAACCTGAGCTCTCCCGGCGCGCGCGCCGTCGGTGTACAATCCCGAGTCTTTCCATCAGCCATTCTTGCCAAGGATTTACGGATGTTGTCGCTCGCCCGCTCCCTGAGCCTCGCCAGCCTGATCGTGGCCGGCCCTGCTGCCGCCCTCGAACTGCCTCTGCCGCCTCCGGGCGAAGATATCGTCGGTCAGATCCAGGTGATCAAGGCCAAGTACGAAGACACCTTCGCCGATATCGCCACGGCTAACGACCTGGGTTATCTGGAGATGGTAGCGGCCAACCCGGGCGTTGACGCCTGGCTGCCAGGCGAGGGTGCCGAAATCATCCTGCCGACCCGCTATATCCTGCCGCCGGGGCCGCGTGAGGGTATCGTCATCAACCTGGCCGAGTACCGCATGTACTACTTCCCGAAGGGGCAAAACGTCGTGCATACCTACCCGCTGGGTATCGGTCGCGAAGGCTGGGGTTCGCCCATTGCCCACACCACCATCACTGGTAAAACGCCGAACCCGGGCTGGACGCCGCCAGCGTCCATTCGTGCCGAGCACGCTGCCGATGGTGATCCGCTGCCGGCCTACGTGCCGCCAGGTCCGGACAATCCGCTGGGGCCGTTCAAGTTTACCCTGGGGACTCCTGGCTACCTGATCCATGGCTCGAACAAGAAGTTCGGTATCGGTATGCGCGTCAGTCACGGCTGCTTCCGCATGCTCAACAACAACGTGCTGGAGCTGGCCAAGATGGCGCCGGTAGGTACTTCGGTGCGTATCGTCAATGAGCCTTACAAGTTTGGTGTCAGCGGCGGCAAGATCTATCTGGAGGCTCATGAGCCGCTGAGCGACAGTGGTGAGCCGTCTGTTGTGGACAAGCACACCGCCGTGATCAATGCCCTGCTGAAGAACGAGCAGCTTGCCGGCAGCATGCGCCTGGACTGGGACATGGTGCGCGAGGTGGTAGCCTCCGAAGATGGCATGCCGATCGAGATCGCCGTGCCTCAGGAGGCGGTGGCCAACCACGAGGCCGCTCCACTGGAGATGTAAGACTCTTGGCGTCAAAGAGCCCGTCCGCAGCAATGCCGGCGGGCTTTTTGTTGGCCTGAGCAAATCGCAGGCATTAAAAAAGCCGCTCCGGCGAACCGGGGCGGCTTCTTCAAAGCCTTGGCAAGGATTACTTGCGGCTGGCTTTTTCCAGCATGCGCAGAGCGCGCTCGTTGGCTTCGTCAGCGGTCTGCTGAGCCTTCTGAGCAGCGGCCAGAGCCTCGTCAGCCTTACGGTAGGCTTCGTCGGCACGAGCTTGAGCACGGGCAGCGGCGTCTTCGGTAGCGGTCAGACGGGCTTCGGTTTCTTTGGATACGCTGCTGCAACCGGTGGCCAGAACGGCGGCCAGAGCCAGAGCAGAGAATTTCAGAACGTTGTTCATCGTGTTCCCCTTAAGGTGGACTTTCCATGAAAAGCAATTTCCCGAGCGTGGGAAATTAGCCGGGCTACATACTACCCGTTACTTTTAGTAAGTAAACTGGCCTCGCGCAAGGGAAGCAAAAAAAACTTTGCTCCGATCTGCATCCGTCCTTTTTTGTTTAAAAAACATACAGTTCTGACGTTTGCAGGACCTCCCCCTGAACTTTTGGGTGGAGTTGCAATTGGTACTCTGGTGCATTTCTGACGCGTGGCCGCTGCCGGCAGAGCTTGATAAGATTGCACGCGCCAGATTTGGCAGGAAGCAAACTCAGACAACGCCAAGGAAGTACCGATGTCCAAACTCATCAAATGGGGTCTGCTGGCCATTCTGGCTGTTGCAATACTGATCAAGGTTTCGCTGTGGCTTTCGGTGCGCTCGATCATGAACGACGCCATTGCCCAGGTCTCGCCCTTTATGACACTGAGCTATCAGGGCATCACTTCATCATTCGACGGCAAGGTGGGCGTTGAGGGCATCAAGGTCCAGGTGCCGATGCTCAATGATGAATTTCGTATCAGGCATGCCGAACTCAAGTTCAAAAGCCTGGGAGAGCTTCTCTCATTCAAGGAGCGCCTGGCCGAGGGCAAGTTCCCGGAGCAGATGTCAGTCAGCCTGAAGGGCTTGGAAGTGGATGTGCATGGCGCCTTCATGGAGATGGTCCAGCAGGAGCCCGAGGAAGCGGATCTGGCAAGTGCTTGGTCCAGTGTCGCTTGCGGCAGCTCTCGGCAGATCGGCGTGGACGATCTGCTGGAGATGGGGTACCGGACGCTGGAGACTGACGCGGAGTTTTCTTACCTGTTCCGGCCCGGAGTTCAAACCCTGGCACTTAATCTGATCGCCGACGTACGCGACATGGGTGACTACCGCCTGAATCTATCGCTGGCCAACATGTCGGAAAAGCCAGGCGATCTGCGAGTTAATCCGCCTCGCATGTCCGCGCTGGTGGTCGAGGTCAATGACAACCAGTACCAGCGCAAGATAGTCAGCTACTGCGCTGGCAAGCTCGGCCAGTCGGGCGAGCAGTACCTGGAAACCTCAATCAAGCATCTGGATCAATCCCTGCGTGCGCAGCGCATTGCTTTGGCGCCTGAGGTGCTGGACGCGCTCAAGGGTTATTACAAGGACCCACAGTCGCTACGCGTGGAGTTGCGCCCGACCGATGGTGCGACCCTGGATGGTTTGCAATTCTTCGAGGCGAAGGACGTTGTGGCCATGTTGCGCCCGGTGGTCCTGATCAACCAGCAGGTAGTTGAACCTCTCGCCTTCTCCTGGGTCGATCCCAAGGCCGCTCCCGTATCGCATGCCGAGGAGTTGGTGCGCGCGGAGGGCGAGGACGCCGTAGCCAAGGATCCGCGTTACGACTTTGTCGATGTGCGAAGCCTGCCCGATCATGCCGGTAAACGGCTACAGTTCATTACCTACGAAGGCACTTATTATCAGGGCGTGCTGCACAAGGTCGAGAATGGCAAGGTGTTCCTGACGGTGCAGATGGGGACCGGTTCCGCCGAGATGTTTCTTCGGCTGGAAAAGATCGATAAGGTAAGGGTGTTGTTTTGATGCCTGCTGAGGAGATGAAATGAGCGAGGGCGTGTCCATCCACCATGACCAGGCGGGTCATCAGTTCGAGGCTGTGATCGATGGTCACCGTGCCTACCTGGCCTACATGGATCTGGGCAAGCAGACGCTCGACATCTATCGCACCTTCGTGCCGAATCCGTTACGCGGGCGCGGCATTGCGGCGGCGCTGACCGAGCAGGCGCTGGAGTATGCCGAGGCCATGGGCTACACGGTGATTCCCTCCTGCTCCTACGTGGAGCGCTACTTGGAGCGTCGCCAGCGGCAACAGTCCAGGCACTGAACCTGGTCAAAGAAAAACGCCGGGCAATACCCGGCGTTTTCGTTTCTGTCTGCCATCAGCCGCGCTGGCGCTTGGGCAGTACGTCCTTGAGCTTGGCATGCATGCTGCGGAGGGTCTTCTCGGTGGTGTCCCAGTCGATGCAGGCATCGGTGATGGAGACGCCATACTTGAGGTCGCAGAGGTTCTTCGGAATCGCCTGGCTGCCCCAGCCCAGGTGGCTTTCCACCATCAGGCCGACGATGGAGTTGTTGCCCTCAAGGATCTGGTTGGCGACGTTTTCCATGACCAGCGGCTGCAGGGCCGGATCCTTGTTGGAGTTGGCGTGGCTGCAGTCGACCATGATGTTCGGGCGAATTTTGGCCTTGGTCAGCTCCTGCTCGCAGATGGCGACGCTGACCGAGTCATAGTTGGGCTTGCCATTGCCGCCGCGCAGTACCACATGGCCGTAGGCGTTGCCCTTGGTAGTGACGATGGAGACGCCACCTTCCTGGTTGATGCCGAGGAAGCGATGCGGGCTGGAGACCGACTGCAGGGCGTTGATCGCCACGGTCAGGCCGCCGTCGGTGCCGTTCTTGAAGCCCACGGCGGACGACAGGCCGGAGGCCATCTCGCGGTGCGTCTGGGATTCGGTGGTGCGGGCGCCGATGGCTGACCAGCTGATCAGGTCCTGCAGGTATTGCGGGGAGATCGGGTCGAGTGCCTCGGTGGCGGTCGGCAGGCCCATCTCGGCCAGGTCGCGCAGCAGCTGGCGACCGATGTGCAGGCCATCCTGGATCTTGAACGAGTCATCCAGGTAGGGGTCGTTGATCAGGCCTTTCCAGCCGACCGTGGTGCGCGGTTTCTCGAAGTACACGCGCATGACCAGGAACAGGCTGTCGGAGACCTCGGCGGCCAGCACCTTAAGACGCTCGGCATACTCATGGGCGGCCTTGATGTCGTGGATCGAGCAGGGGCCGACCACCACGAACAGGCGGTGGTCTTTGCCATCGAGAATGTCGCGTACCACTTGGCGACCATGGGCCACGGTGCGCTGAGCGGCTTCGGTGAGAGGGATTTCGCGCTTGAGCTGCGCCGGGGTGATCAGGGTTTCATTGGACGAAACGTTGAGATCGTCAATCGGTAAATCAGCCATCGTGGTACTCGTCAGGTCACGGGAGCCGAGCGCCTCTTCAGGCGAAATCATGGGGCGCAGCGGGGGATGGGAACCTTAACGCGTTCCAGGCCGCCTAGACAATGGGCGGAACCGGCCGGTATCAGTGTATCTGAGCACCGGGAAACTCGGCCGCATGGAGGGCGATCCATTCGCGCGCGACCGTCTCGACCTCCAGTACAGTGCCCAGCTCCTGTTCGCGCTGGTGGCGGTAGTGCTCGATCTGGCAGACCTGCTCGACCATGCGCGCGCGGAACAGGGTGTCTTCGTCGATGAAGGCGATGCCCACCAGATAGCTGTCTTCCTGCTGCTTGCGGCACCAGGCCACCACGCCCGGATAGCGAGCCTGCTCGCCGAGCAGCGGGATGCGCAGCTCGACGGCGGTGCCTTTGCGAAATCCCTTGCTGGAATTGCACGCCACACCGCCCAGGCTGATATTGTTCAGCCTCTGTCGCGGCAGGAACGCATGTTTGCGCTGGACCAGTTCCACTGGCATGTCGCTGGGGTGACGCAGGAAACGACGCATGGTGAATACTCCGGATGCCATTCATTTGACATCACTCGTGGACAGTATAGTGCCCAGCCTGGAATTGACCGACTTCGACGCCGACCGTCGGTTGCTGGAGCTGCCGGGGCGCTCCCTGCTGATATTCACCAGCACAGGTTGTGCCAGCTGCCGCTGGGCGCGGCGCGAGCTGCCAAAGATGGCGCTTGGCGTCGATCGTCTGTGCTGGGTGGATGCCGCCGAGAATGGCGGCCTGGTTCAGCGCTATGGCGTTTTTCACTTGCCCAGCCTGTTTCTGATCGAAGAAGGCCAATTCCTTGGCGCCCTGCATGTGCCGCTACGTCTGGCCGAACTGACTGACGCGCTGAACCAGGCGCGCCGTCGAATACCTGAGGAGCTTCCCTGATGGAGCGCTTGCGCATTGGCATTGTCGGCACCGGTGCCATCGGTGGTTTCTATGGCCTTATGCTGGCAAAGGCCGGGCATGATGTGCACTTTCTGCTGCGCAGCGAGTACCAGGCGGTAGTTGCCAACGGCCTGCGCCTGAACAGCGCGGTACATGGCCAGTTGCACCTGCAACCGGTTCAGGCCTGGGGGGATCCGGCTGAGATGCCGCCCTGTGACTGGTTGCTGGTGGGGGCCAAGACCACCAGCAATGCGCAGTTGGCGCCCGTCATCACCCGGCTGTCGCGGCCGGGGGCCAAGGTGGTGCTGTTGCAGAATGGCCTGGCCGTGGAAGAGCAGCTGCGCCCCTTGCTGCCGGATAACCTGCACCTGCTCGGTGGGCTCTGTTTCATCTGCACGCATCGCGCCGCACCCGGCGTGATCGAGCACCAGGCCCTGGGTGCGGTGAATCTGGGCTATCACTCCGGGCCGGCACGCGCAGGCGAGAGTCTGGCGATCGTGGAGGAGGGCGCCGAGCTGTTTCGTTCGGCAGGTCTGGAGTCTGTCGCCATGGCCGATCTGCAGCAGGCGCGCTGGCAGAAGCTGGTGTGGAACGTGCCGTATAACGGCCTGTCGGTGCTGCTTGGTGCTGGTACCACCCGCCTGATGGCCAATGCCGATAGCCGCGCGTTGATCCTTGAGCTGATGCGCGAGGTGGTGCAGGGGGCGGCAGCCTGTGGGCAATTGTTGCCAGAGGGCTACCCGGAGAAACTGCTGGCCACGACCGAACGCATGCCGGACTACCTGCCCAGCATGTACCACGATTTCCAGCATAAGCGCCCGCTGGAGCTGCAGGCCATCTATGCCGCGCCGCTGGCTGCGGCTGCCGCGGCGGGCTGTGAGCTGCCGAAGATGCGCATGCTGCACCAGGCCCTGCGTTTTCTGGATGCCGGCTGAGCGCTGCTAAGCTCAATACTGGGCCCTAGCAGGAAGTCAGGGAGGCAACCATGCTGCGCTCCATTCTCTATGCCACCGATCTGGGGCTTTATGCGCCTTATGTGCTGCAGCACGCCCTGTCGCTGGCCAAGGCCTTCGGCGCTGAGCTGCACGTGGTCCACGCAGTCGAGCCGATGGGGTTGTTCGCCGAGTCGGTGCTGCAGACCTACCTGGACGAAAAGACCCTGCAGGAATTGCGCAGCAAGGGCTTGTCCCGGGTGATGGCGAGTATCGAATTGCGTGTGCTGGAGGGCTTTCGCGACGAGATGGGCGAGGCCCAGCAGGACATGCAGATGATTCGTAGCGTGCGCGTGGCGCAAGGCGATCCGCCGCAGGTGATTCTCGACGAGGCGCGGAAACTCGGTGCCGATCTGCTGGTCGTAGGCAGTCACAGTCATGGCGCGGCACAGGAAATTCCGCTGGGGAGGACCGCAGCTCGCCTGCTGCAACTGTCAGAAACGCCGGTCTATCTGGTGCCCATGTTGCAGCACCGCTAGCGGCGCTTATCGCCAGGCGTTAGACGAACGGCATGCATAGCTCAGAAAATCGTCTAGTTTTATCTCTGAACCGTTAATATGGTTATATCGCTGCATTGGCAAATTCGCGCAGCGTCTATCTGCTTTGAGGGACATTTATGAAGCTGCAGCAACTGCGCTACATCTGGGAAGTGGCGCATCATGACCTCAACGTCTCTGCCACCGCGCAGAGCCTCTATACCTCGCAGCCTGGCATCAGCAAGCAGATCCGCCTTCTGGAGGACGAGCTGGGCGTCGAGGTGTTTGCCCGCAGTGGCAAGCACCTGACCCGCGTAACCCCCGCCGGTGAGCGCATCATCACCACCGCCGGCGAGATCCTGCGCAAGGTCGAAAGCATCAAGCAGATTGCCCAGGAATTCTCCAACGAGAAGAAGGGCACCCTGTCGATCGCCACCACTCATACCCAGGCGCGCTATGCGCTGCCGCCGGTAATCAGTGGCTTCATCAAGCAGTACCCGGAAGTGGCCCTGCACATGCATCAGGGCTCGCCGACCCAGATTGCCGAAATGGCAGCCGACGGCACCGTGGATTTCGCCATTGCCACCGAGGGCATGGAGCTGTTCAACGATCTGGTGATGATGCCCTGCTATCGCTGGAATCGCTGCGTGATCGTGCCGCAGGGACATCCGCTGACCAAGTTGCCGAAACTGACCCTGGAGGCACTGGCCGAGCATCCGATCGTTACCTACGTGTTCGGCTTCACCGGTCGCTCCAAGCTGGACGAGGCCTTCAATCACCGCGGGCTATCGCCCAAGGTGGTGTTCACCGCAGCCGACGCCGACGTGATCAAGACCTATGTGCGCCTGGGCTTGGGCGTCGGCATCGTGGCGCGCATGGCCGTCGACACCAAGCTCGACAGCGACCTGGTGATGCTCGATGCCAGCGAGTTGTTCGAAGCCAGTATCACCAAGATCGGTTTCCGCCGCGGCACCTTCCTGCGTGGCTTCATGTGCGACTTCATCGAGAAATTCGCCCCGCACCTGACCCGTGACGTATTGGCCAAGGCCGTGCAGTGCCACACCAAGGCCGAACTGGACGAGTTGTTCGAAGGCGTGGACCTGCCTGTCCACTGAGTAACAGGACAAGAAAAAGCCCGGCGATTGCCGGGCTTTTTTCGTTCAGGCCTTGGCAATCACGTTGCCGGCGTGAAGGCCGCACTCTTTCTGGGTTTCCTCTTCCCACCACCAGCGCCCCTCGCGCTCGTGCTGGTTTGGCAGCACAGGGCGGGTGCAGGGTTCGCAGCCGATGCTGATGAAGCCGCGCTCGTGCAGGCTGTTGTAAGGCAGCTCCAGCATGCGTATATAGGCCCAGACTTCCTCGCTGCTCATCTGTGCCAACGGATTGAACTTGTACAGGGGCTGCTGCGGCGAGGAGAAGGCGGCATCCACTTCGAGCACGGCAACCTGGCTGCGAGTGCCTGGGCTCTGGTCGCGGCGCTGCCCGGTGGCCCAAGCCTTGACCGTGGCCAGCTTGCGCTTGAGTGGCTCGATCTTACGAATGCCGCAGCACTCTCCATGGCCGTCCTTGTAGAAACTGAACAGGCCTTTCTCGCGCACCAGGTCCTGAAGCTTCTCGGCATTCGGGCTCATCACCTCGACCGCGATGCCGTAGTGCTCGCGTACCTGTTCGATGAAGCGATAGGTCTCCGGGTGCAGCCTGCCGGTATCGAGGGTGAACACCTTGACCTGCTTGTTGAGTTTCCAGGCCATGTCCAGCAACACCACATCCTCGGCGCCGCTGAAGGAGATCCACAGGTCGTCGCCGAAGTGTTCGAAGGCGAGCTTGAGAATGTCCTGAGGAGATTTGTTGGCATAGGCCGCTGCCAGTTCGGCAACGTTGAAGGTTTGGCTCATCGGGCGGGCTTCCTGGTGATCGGCGCTCGGGCGCTCTGTGGCGGGAATGTTAACAAGAAAGCTTTTATGCGCCTAAATAACCAAATCGGAGTCTTACTGCTGCTTTCGGATATAAAAGGCGCGTTGCGCCCGGTCTGGTGAATCGCTAGAGTGCCGGCTTTCTTCATTCAGACCGTTAGGAGTCTCCCGTGGAAATCGCCTGCCTCGACCTCGAAGGTGTACTGGTTCCGGAAATCTGGATCGCCTTCGCCGAAAAAACCGGTATCGAAGCGCTCAAGGCGACTACCCGTGACATTCCCGACTACGACGTGCTGATGAAGCAGCGTCTGCGCATCCTCGACGAGCACGGCCTGAAGCTGAAGGATATTCAGGAAGTGATCGCCACCCTGAAGCCGCTGGAAGGCGCCGTCGAGTTCGTCGACTGGCTGCGTGAGCGTTTCCAGGTGGTGATCCTCTCCGACACCTTCTACGAGTTCTCGCAGCCGCTGATGCGCCAGCTGGGCTTCCCGACCCTGCTCTGCCACAAGCTGATCACCGACGAAACCGATCGCGTGGTGGGCTACCAGCTGCGCCAGAAGGACCCCAAGCGTCAGTCGGTGATTGCCTTCAAGAGCCTGTACTATCGCGTGATTGCAGCCGGCGACTCCTACAACGACACCACCATGCTCGCCGAGGCCCATGCCGGCATCCTGTTCCACGCCCCGGACAACGTGATCCGCGAGTTCCCGCAGTTCCCGGCGGTGCACACCTATGAAGACCTCAAGCGCGAGTTCCTCAAGGCATCCAATCGCGAGCTGAGCCTGTAAGCTTCGCCGCCACAAAAAAGGCCCGCATCGGCGGGCCTTTTTTGTGGGCGCTCGTTGGGATCAGAGGGCTTCGAGGGTCTGCAGCAGCACCTTCACCTTGGTGATGGACTCTTGATACTCGGCCTGCCAATCCGAATCCGCCACGATGCCGCCACCGCCCCAGCAGCTGACGGTGCCGTCCTTGATCAGCAGACTGCGAATGGCGATGGAGCTGTCTAGCTCGCCACGCACGTCCAGGTAGAGCAGAGAGCCGCAGTAGATGGCGCGGCGCGTTGGCTCCAGCTCGTCGATAATCTGCATGGCGCGGATCTTCGGTGCGCCGGTGATCGAGCCACCGGGGAAGCTGCCAGCGATCAGGTCGAGGGCGTCGTGGTCCTCGGCCAGCTCGCCGGTCACCGCGCTGACCAGGTGATGCACGTTGGGGTAGCTCTCCAGGGCGAACAGCTCCGGTACGCGTACCGAGCCCGTGCGACAGCTGCGACCCAGGTCGTTACGCAGCAGGTCGACGATCATCAGATTCTCGGCACGATCCTTGGCGCTGCCGACCAGCTCATCAGCATTGGCCTGGTCGTCTGCAGTGCTGATACCGCGCGGGCGGGTACCCTTGATCGGCCGCGTCTCCACGCGCCCCTGGCTGACCTGCAGGAAACGCTCCGGTGACAGGCTGAGAATGGCGTCACCACCTTCCAGCGCCTGGAAGCCCGCAAAGGGCGTGGGGCAGGCGGCTCGCAGCGCCTGGTAGGCGCTCCAGGCGTCGCCCTGGCAGGGCGCCTGGAAGCGCTGGGCGAAGTTGACCTGGTAGCAGTCGCCCGCCTGGATATAGGCCTGGATGCGCTGGATGGCGTGGCGATAATCATCCTGGCTCTGGTCGGCCCGGAAAGCCTGGCGCAGGGAGAAGGGTGGGCATGGCGCTGCGTTGCCGGCCTCGAATAGCTGAATCAGGCGCTCCCGCTCCGAATCGGTCAGCGCAGGATGGAACAGCAGTTGGCTGGTCTGCCGTTGATGATCGCTGACCAGCGCCCAGGCATACAGACCGAAGCGTGCGTCCGGCAGCTGCAGGTCGTCAGCAGCCTGTTCGGGGAGTCGCTCAAGACGCCGGCCGAAGTCATAGGAAAGGTAGCCGATCAGGCCGCCGGTGAACGGCAGCTCACAGCCGTCCGGCGCCTCGGCGCGGCCCAGCTGATCCAGGCCGGCACGCAGGCGCTGGAAGAAGCGGGTACCGCTCTCGTGGACTTCTGCTGCATAGGTTGCCAGCGGCCAGGCGCTCAGCAGGTCGTAGCGACCGCGCCCGGCCTGCGGGCGTCCGGCATCCAGCAGCACGGCGCCTGGCGCATGGCGCACCAGGGCGAAGTAGCTGGCGGGATCTGGCCGATAAGGCAGCGAGTGGACGCGGCAGAGGCTCATGCTAAGGGTTCGGGAGTGTGGGGTTGCGATTGTAGGAGGGCGGGCGGAAATGAAAAAGCCCGGCATCGCCGGGCCTTTTCAGCGAGCCTGGGCTCAGATTTCCTTGGGTTTGACGTGGCCGAACAGCTGTTGGGAAAAACGCACGCGCTCTTCCACGCTTTCGGTGACGCCATTTTTCGCCAGCTCGGCCAGGTGAGCCTCCACCGCATGGGCGCGATGGGTCAGGCCGCAGTCGTTGGCGATCTGGATGTTCAGGCCGGGACGGGCGTTGAGTTCGAGAATCAACGGGCCCTTGTCGACGTCCAGTACCATGTCCACGCCGATATAGCCAAGGCCGCACAGCTCGTAGCAACCGGCGGCCAGCTTCATGAAGCCATCCCAGTTGGGCAGTTGCACGCCGTCCACCGCATTGGTGGTGTCCGGATGCTTGCTGATCTTGTTGTTCAGCCAGGTACCCTTGAGGGTGATGCCGGTCGCCAGGTCCACACCCACGCCGATGGCGCCCTGGTGCAGGTTGGCCTTGCCGTTGGACTGGCGGGTGGGCAGGCGCAGCATGGCCATCACCGGGTAGCCCATCAGCACGATGATGCGGATGTCCGGCACGCCTTCGTAACTGATGCTCTTGAAGATCGGGTCCGGGGTGACCCGGTACTCGATCAGCGCGCGGTCGCGGTGGCCGCCCAGGGAATAGAGGCCGGTGAGGATGCTGGAGAGCTGGTGCTCGATGTCTTCCTGGCTGACGATCTTGCCGGAGACGGTCTTGTAGCGGCCCTCGAATTTGTCGGCGATCACCAGAATGCCGTCACCACCGGCGCCTTGCGCCGGCTTGATGACGAAGTCGCTGCGGCCGCCGATGATCTCGTCGAACTTCTCGATCTCCTTCTCCGTGGAGATGATGCCGTACAGCTCCGGCACATGAATGCCGGCGGCGATGGCGCGCTCCTTGGTGATGATCTTGTCGTCGACGATCGGGTACAGGTGCCGCTTGTTGTACTTCAGCACGTAGTCCGCGTTGCGTCTGTTGATACCCATGATGCCTTTGGCTTCAAGGGCCTTCCACGTCTTCCACAGGCCGATCATGGGTTCAATCCTTCAGGAAGGCTTTGAAGCGGAACAGTTCGGTCAGGCGGTAGCCGCGGTAGCGACCCATCGCCAGCATGAAGCCCACCATGATCAGCAGCACGGCCGGGAAGGTGAAGATGAAGTAGGTCAGCTCCGGAATGGTCATCAGCAGGTGCGCCAGAGTAGCGGCGAACAGGGTGCCGACGGCGACCTTGAAGGCATGGCTGCCGCCACGTTCTTCCCAGGTGATGGACAGGCGCTCGATGGTCATGGTCAGGATCACCATCGGGAACAGCGCGACCGAGAGACCGCGCTCCAGACCGAGCTTGTGGCTGAACAGGCTGATCACGGCGATCAGAACCACCACGAAGGTCAGCACCACCGACAGTCGCGGCAACATCTGTAGTTTGAGGTGCTCCAGGTAGGAGCGTAGCGACAGGCCGAGCGCGGTAATGATGGTGAACAGCACGATGCCGAAGCCCAACTGGGTCTCGCGGAAGGCCAGAGCAATCAGCACCGGAGTGAAGGTGCCGAGGGTCTGCAGGCCGCCGAGGTTACGCAGGACCAGGATCACCAGCACACCGATCGGGATCATGATCATGATCTGGTAGGTCTGCTGGGTCTGCAGCGGCAGGCCGTAGAGCGAGTACTCGAGGAAATCGACGTCGGTGTTCTCGTCGGTCAGCTTGGCCAGGCGGATGGCGTTCATCTCGCTGTTGTTCAGGGTGAAGCTGACTTGCGGTTTCTTGCCACCTTCGATGGTCACCAGCGGTTCGTCACCGGTCCACCAGACCACGCGGTCGCTCGGCAGGCCCTGCTCACCGCTCTCTGGGTTGAAGTACAGCCAGTTCTCGCCGTTGAAGCTGCGCAGCCAGAGTTCCGGGCTCTGCTGGGCGTCAGCCACCAGGCGAATGGTGTGCACGCGCTCCATCGGCACGTGCGCGATGGACAGCAGCAGGTCGATCACCTTGGCCTTGTTGGCCGTTGAGGCGTCGCCACCGAGCAGTAGCTTGACGTTGTCATCGTTGACGTTGTTGACGCGCTTGATCGTCTCGCTGATGAAGGTCTGCACGTCCGCAGAGTGCTGACGGATGGGGGCGAGCAGGGCTTCGGCGGCGATCTTCTCGGCGCCTTCCACCGCGATGCTGTCGCGGAAGATCGGGCCCTTGGCTTTGGCCGGCTCGCCGCTATAGCGTTTGGTCAGCACCAGTCGGTAATAGAGAGTCTGGTTGCCGTTGGCGCGACGAGCCGACCAGGTCAGCTTGCGGTTGCCATCGACGCGGTTGACGCTCACGCCGTAGTTGTTGGAGATGAAGCTCTCGTTGAGGCTGACATAGTCCTGGTTCAGCGGCGGCACGAACATCTGCACCTTCACCGGTTCACGCGGACTGGCCTGGAACTCGACCTTGGCGTCGATGTTCCACAGGTCATCGGTTTCGTCTTCGGTCACCGGAATGCCAAGAACGAAGATCTGATAGGCCGTGACCAGAACGCCCACTGTCACCAGGAGGGTGATAAGGACTTTCAGATGCAGGGTAAGAGAGCGCATGTGAGTTACTCGGCAGAGTTTGCGTCAGGGGTGCAGCCAGGTTTACCAGCGGCATATTTAAGACTGGGATCGACCACGGCATCCAGGCGCTTGAGTGCCTCGGAGCCAATCAGCAGCGGGAATTGGAATGCGCTGCGGTCGGTCAGGTTCACTTCGATGGTACGCAGGGCCTTGCCCATGCATACCTGCAGTTCGATCACCGGGCGGGCGGTGTAGGTCTTGCCCTCTTCAGGGTCGAAATCGCCAGCCCGGCGCTTGATCTTGCTGATGCGAGCCAGCGGCCGCTCGATCGGGTGCGCATGTGCGTCATCAATAGCCAGATAGAAGCGCACCCAGGTCTCGCCGTCACGTTTGAAGCGCTCTATGTCGCGTGCGCTGAGCGAGGCGGTCTTGGCGCCGGTATCCAGTTTGGCGGCGACTTCGAGGTCGAGATCGGACAGGCTGACGTATTCGTTCAGACCATAGACGGTCTTTTCCGCGGCGAGACTCAGGCCGGGCAGCAGGCTGAAGCTGAGGAAGAGGGCGAAAGGCTTGAGTCGCATAAATCCTTTGATATTCGCGTCGTCGGGGCGGCGGCGGGGCGCTACAGCCGGCGGGTGAAGTCTAGCAGGCGTGGCGGCGGCTCCGGGCCGACGCTTGCGGGCGGCATTCTAACATGGGGTTTTTCTGCTGCGACAGCGGCTTATAAGCGTTTCTGCAGGTTGATTGCACGGTTGCGAGGCATTTCCCCTCTGGGGCAGATTGTCGACAATCCTATTTTTGGCGATTGACATCAGCCGGCTCGAGGCCTAATTTCCCGTCATCTAAACCCATTGTGTTGACAATAATGCTCGACGCTCTCGATGTTACCAGCAACGAACAACACGACTCGGAAACGCTTGCCGAGCACGTGTTTCGCCGCATCCAGGCGGCCATCGTGCAGGGCGAGATACCGCCTGGCAGCAAGATCTCCGAGCCCGAGCTGGCGCGTACCTACGGCATCAGTCGCGGCCCGCTGCGCGAGGCCATCCACCGCCTCGAAGGGCAGAAGTTGCTGGTGCGGGTGCCTCATGTCGGCGCGCGGGTGGTTTCGCTCAGCCATGCCGAGCTGATCGAGCTGTACGAGATTCGCGAGTCGCTGGAGGGGATGGCCTGTCGTCTGGCGGCCGAGCGCATGACTCAGGCCGAAATTGATGATCTGCGTCGGGTGCTGGAGCTGCATGAACAGGATGCTGCCTTCAAGGCGGGCGTCGGTTACTACCAGCAGGAAGGCGATTTCGACTTCCACTACCGGATCATCCAGGGCAGCGGCAATCAGACCCTGGCGAAGATGCTCTGTGGCGAGCTGTACCAGCTGGTGCGCATGTATCGCCTGCAGTTCTCCGCCACACCGAACCGCCCGCACCAGGCCTTCGCCGAGCACCACCGCATTCTCGATGCCATCGCCGAACGTGACGGCGAACTGGCCGAACTGCTGATGCGCCGCCACATCGGCGCCTCCAAGCGCAACATCGAGCGCCACTACCAGGAAGCGCTCGCCAACCCGTCCAAAACACGAGGTGAGTCATGAGTGCAAGAACCCCCGGCCAGCGCTTCCGCGATGCCATCGCTGCCGAGCAGCCGCTGCAGGTGATCGGCGCGATCAACGCCAACCATGCGCTGCTGGCCAAGCGTGCCGGCTTCCAGGCCATCTACCTGTCCGGTGGTGGTGTCGCCGCCGGCTCCCTGGGCCTGCCGGACCTGGGCATCAATACTCTGGATGACGTGCTCACCGATGTGCGCCGCATCACCGATGTCTGCGACCTGCCCCTACTGGTGGACATCGATACCGGCTTTGGCCCCAGCGCCTTCAATATCGAGCGCACCATCAAGAACCTGATCAAGGCTGGCGCCGCTGCCGCGCATATCGAGGACCAGGTCGGCGCCAAACGCTGTGGCCACCGTCCGGGCAAGGAAATCGTCTCCTGCGAGGAGATGGTCGACCGCGTGCGTGCTGCTGCCGATGCCAAGACCGACCCCGATTTCTTCCTGATCGCCCGCACCGACGCCATCCAGGCCGAGGGCGTGGATGCCGCCATCGAGCGCTGCCAGCGCTATGTGGAGGCGGGCGCCGACGGCATCTTCGCCGAGGCCGCCTATGACCTGCCGACCTATAAGCGTTTCGTCGATGCGCTGAACGTGCCGGTGCTGGCCAACATCACCGAGTTCGGCGCCACCCCGCTGTTCACTCGCGACGAGCTGGCCTCGGTCGGCGTGGCCATCCAGCTGTACCCGCTGTCGGCCTTCCGCGCCGCCAACAAGGCGGCGGAAGCCGTCTATACCTCGATCCGCCAGCACGGCCACCAGAAAGACGTCATCGAGCTGATGCAGACTCGTGCCGAGCTGTATGACCGCATTGGCTATCACGCCTTCGAGCAGAAGCTCGACGCCCTGTTCGCCGCCGGCAAGAAGTGACCGGGCCGCAGGCCGCATGCGGCCTGCCACAACAACAAGCCGTACCACCGGATTCAGACTGAGGAGACCGCGATGAGCGCTTCCGTAGATACCACCACGCCCGGCTTCAAGCCGAAGAAGTCCGTTGCCCTGAGCGGCACCGCCGCCGGCAACACCGCCCTGTGCACTGTCGGCCGCACCGGCAACGACCTGCACTACCGCGGCTATGACGTGCTCGACTTCGCCAACCGCTGCGAGTTCGAGGAAATCGCTCACCTGCTGGTCCATGGCAAGCTGCCCAATGTCGCTGAGCTGAACGCCTACAAGGCCAAGCTCAAGGCCCTGCGTGGTATTCCTGCGGCGCTCAAGGCGTCCTTGGAGCAGCTGCCGCCGTCGGCTCATCCGATGGATGTGATGCGCACCGCCGTGTCCGTGCTGGGCTGCGTGTCCCCGGAGAAGGACGACCACAACCACCCGGGCGCCCGTGACATCGCCGACAAGCTGATGGCCTCGCTGGGTTCGGCGCTGCTGTACTGGTACCACTTCAGCCACAACGGCAGGCGCATCGAGGTGGAAACCGATGATGACTCCATCGGCGGCCACTTCCTCCACCTGCTGCATGGCGAGAAGCCGCGTGAGTCCTGGGTGCGCGCCATGCACACTTCGCTCAACCTGTACGCCGAGCACGAGTTCAACGCCTCCACCTTCACCTCGCGGGTGATCGCCGGTACTGGTTCCGATATGTACTCCTGCATCGCTGGCGCCATCGGCGCGCTGCGCGGTCCGAAACACGGCGGCGCCAACGAAGTGGCCTTCGAGATCCAGAAGCGCTACGACAACCCGGACGAGGCCGAGGCCGACATCCGCGCCCGTGTCGAGAAAAAGGAAGTGGTGATCGGCTTCGGTCACCCGGTCTACACCGTCAGCGACCCACGCAACAAGGTGATCAAGGAAGTAGCGCGCGAGCTGTCGCTCGAGCAGTCCAACACCAAGATGTTCGACATCGCCGAGCGCCTGGAGAGCGTGATGTGGGAAATCAAGAAGATGTTCCCCAACCTCGACTGGTTCAGCGCCGTCAGCTACCACATGATGGGCGTGCCCACTGCCATGTTCACTCCGTTGTTCGTCATCGCCCGCACTTCGGGCTGGTCTTCGCACGTCATCGAGCAGCGCATCGACGGCAAGATCATCCGTCCGAGCGCCAACTACACCGGTCCTGAGGACCTCAAGTTCGTGCCGCTGAAGGACCGCAAATAATGAGCAGCGCGATGAACACCCAGTACCGCAAGCACCTGGCCGGTACCTCGCTGGACTACTTCGACACCCGCGAGGCGGTCGATGCGATCGCGCCGGGCGCTTACGCCAAGCTGCCGTACACCTCGCGTGTCCTGGCCGAGCAGCTGGTACGCCGCTGCGAGCCGGAGCTGCTGACCGACTCGCTCAAGCAGCTGATCGAGCGCAAGCGTGACCTCGACTTCCCCTGGTGCCCGGCCCGTGTGGTCTGCCACGACATCCTCGGCCAGACCGCGCTGGTCGACCTCGCCGGCCTGCGTGATGCGATTGCCGAGAAGGGCGGTGATCCGTCCAAGGTCAATCCGGTGGTGCCGACCCAGCTGATCGTCGACCACTCGCTGGCCGTCGAATTCGGCGGCTTCGATCCGGATGCGTTCGAGAAGAACCGTGCCGTCGAGGAGCGCCGCAACGAGGACCGTTTCCACTTTATCGAGTGGACCAAGACGGCCTTTAAAAACGTCGATGTGATTCCGGCCGGCAACGGCATCATGCACCAGATCAACCTGGAGAAGATGAGCCCGGTGATCCAGGCGCGCGGCGGCGTGGCCTTCCCCGATACCTGCGTGGGCACTGACTCGCACACCCCGCACGTCGATGCGCTGGGCGTGATCGCCATCGGCGTGGGTGGCTTGGAAGCGGAGACCGTGATGCTCGGTCTGCCGTCGATGATGCGCCTGCCCGATATCGTCGGTGTCAAACTGACCGGCAAGCGTCAGCCCGGTATCACCGCCACCGACATCGTGCTGGCCCTGACCGAGTTCCTGCGCAAGGAGCGCGTGGTCGGCGCCTATGTCGAATTCTTCGGCGAGGGAGCGGACAGCCTGTCGATCGGTGACCGCGCCACCATCTCCAACATGTGCCCGGAGTATGGTGCCACCGCCGCGATGTTCTACATCGACCAGCAGACCATCGATTACCTCAAACTGACCGGGCGCGAGCCGGAGCAGGTGGCGCTGGTCGAGAACTACGCCAAGCTCACCGGTCTGTGGGCCGATGCGCTGGTCACCGCCGAGTACGAGCGTGTGCTCGAGTTCGATCTGTCGACCGTCGTGCGCAACATGGCCGGCCCGAGCAACCCGCACAAGCGCCTGCCGACTTCGGCACTGCACGAGCGCGGCATTGCTGACGAAGCCAAACTGGCGGCAGCCAAGGCTGAGGAAGCCGAAGGCCTGCTGCCGGATGGCGCGGTGATCATTGCTGCCATCACCAGCTGCACCAACACCTCCAACCCGCGCAACGTGGTGGCCGCGGGTCTGTTGGCGAAGAAGGCCAACGAGCTGGGTCTGGTGCGCAAGCCGTGGGTCAAGACCTCGTTCGCTCCGGGTTCCAAGGTTGCCAAGCTGTATCTGGAAGAAGCCGGCCTGCTGACCGAACTGGAAAAGCTCGGCTTCGGCATCGTTGCCTACGCCTGCACTACCTGTAACGGCATGTCCGGTGCGCTGGACCCGGTGATCCAGCAGGAGATCATCGACCGCGACCTGTACGCCACCGCCGTGCTTTCCGGCAACCGCAACTTCGACGGTCGTATCCATCCCTACGCCAAGCAGGCCTTCCTCGCCTCACCGCCGCTGGTGGTGGCCTACGCCATCGCCGGTACCGTGCGCTTCGATATCGAGCAGGACGTACTGGGCGTAGATTCGAACGGCAAGCCGATCACCCTGAAGGATCTGTGGCCGAGCGACGAGGAGATCGATGCCATCGTTGCCGCCAGTGTCAAACCGGAACAGTTCAAGCAGATCTACATCCCGATGTTCGATCTGGGCACCATTCAGGAAGCCGAAAGCCCGCTGTACGACTGGCGTCCGATGTCCACCTACATCCGCCGTCCGCCGTACTGGGAAGGCGCGCTGGCCGGCGAGCGTACGCTCAAGAGCATGCTGCCGCTGGCGATCCTGCCGGACAACATCACCACCGATCACCTGTCGCCTTCCAACGCCATCCTGGCGGACTCGGCCGCCGGCGAGTACCTGGCGAAGATGGGCCTGCCGGAGGAGGACTTCAACTCCTACGCCACCCACCGCGGCGATCACCTGACCGCTCAGCGCGCCACCTTCGCCAACCCGCAGCTGGTCAACGAAATGGCCGTGGTCGACGGTGTGGTGAAGAAGGGTTCGCTTGCGCGCGTGGAGCCCGAGGGCAAGGTGATGCGCATGTGGGAAGCGATCGAAACCTACATGAACCGCAAGCAGAACCTGATCATCGTCGCCGGTGCCGATTACGGCCAGGGCAGCTCGCGTGACTGGGCTGCCAAGGGTGTGCGTCTGGCCGGCGTCGAAGTGATCGTTGCCGAAGGCTTCGAGCGTATCCACCGCACCAACCTGGTCGGCATGGGCGTGCTGCCGGTGGAGTTCAAGCCGGGTACCACTCGCCTGACCCTGGGCCTCGACGGTACCGAGACCTATGACATCGAAGGCGATATCTCGCCGCGTTGCGATCTGACTCTGGTGGTCAATCGCCGCAACGGTGAAGTGGTCAAGGTGCCGGTGACCTGCCGTCTGGACACTGCTGCCGAAGTGCACGTGTACAAGGCCGGTGGTGTGCTGCAGCGCTTCGCCCAGGACTTCCTCGAGTCGTCCGCCGGCTAACTCCTTCTCCCTTTGGGAGAGGGCTGGGTGAGGGAGGCGGTCTCCCTCATCCGCCCTTCGGGCCGCTTCTCCCTTGGGGAGAAGGGGACCCCAGCCTCTAGCCCGGATGTAATCCGGGGTGACCTGTTTCCCGGATTGCATTCGGGCTACTTCCATCAAGCCAGGACCTCATCATGGCTCACGTACCCCAGATCAAGATTCCCGCCACCTATATGCGTGGCGGCACCAGCAAGGGCGTGTTCTTCCGTTTGCAGGACTTGCCGCAGAGCTGCCAGGTCCCGGGCGCTGCCCGCGACAAGCTGTTCATGCGGGTGATCGGTAGCCCCGATCCCTATGCGGCGCATATCGACGGCATGGGCGGCGCCACGTCCTCGACCTCCAAGTGCGTGATTTTGTCGAAAAGCAGTCAGCCGGAGCATGACGTCGACTACCTCTACGGTCAGGTTTCGATCGACAAGGCCTTCGTCGACTGGAGCGGCAACTGCGGCAACCTCTCCACCGCCGCCGGCGCCTTTGCCATTCATGCCGGGCTGGTCGATCCGGCGCGCATTCCGGACAACGGCGTGTGCGTGGTGCGTATCTGGCAGGCCAATATCCAGAAAACCATCATCGCTCATGTGCCGGTGAGCAGTGGTCAGGTGCAGGAAACCGGCGACTTCGAGCTGGATGGGGTGACCTTTCCGGCCGCCGAGATCGTGCTGGAGTTCCTCGATCCGTCCGATGATGGCGAGGAGGGCGGCTCGATGTTCCCCACCGGCAACCTGGTCGATGACCTGGAAGTGCCCGGCGTCGGCACCTTCAAGGCGACCATGATCAGCGCCGGCATCCCCACCGTGTTCGTCAATGCCGAGGACATCGGCTACCAGGGCACCGAACTGCGCGAGGCCATCAATGGAGATCCGGCGCAGCTGGCGCGCTTCGAGCAGATCCGCGTGGCCGGCGCCCTGCGCATGGGCCTGATCAAAACGGCCGAAGAGGCGTTGACCCGGCAGCACACACCGAAGATTGCCATCGTCAGTCCGCCCAAGTCTTACCAGGCCTCCAGCGGCAAGCAGATCGAGGCGGGCGAAGTGGACCTGCTGGTACGCGCGCTGTCCATGGGCAAGCTGCATCACGCCATGATGGGGACCTGTGCGGTGGCCATCGGCACGGCGGCGGCGGTGCCCGGAACACTGGTCAATCTAGCGGCGGGTGGCCAGGAGCGCGAAGCGGTGCGCTTCGGTCATCCGTCGGGCACTCTGCGGGTCGGCGCTCAGGCCAAGCAGATTGACGGTCAGTGGACGGTGACCAAGGCCATCATGTCGCGTTCGGCACGCATCCTGATGGAAGGCTGGGTGCGGGTGCCGGGTGATGCGTTCTGATGCATGAAAAAGCCCGGCACTGGGCCGGGCTTTTTGCTGGGCAGCGCCGGTTTTACTTGAGCCGGCGCTCCACGCCTTTTTCCACCAGGATCTTGGCGGAGATCTCCTCCACCGAAAAATGGGTGGAGTTGATGAAGTTGATATTCTCGCGGCGCAACAGGTTTTCCACTTCGCGCACCTCGAATTCGCATTGCGCGTAGCTGGCGTAGCGGCTGTTGGGTTTGCGCTCGTGGCGGATGGCGGTGAGCCGGTCCGGGTCGATGGTCAGGCCAAACAGCTTGTGCTTGTAGGGCTTGAGCGCGGCGGGTAGCTGCAGGCGCTCCATGTCCTCTTCGGTCAGTGGGTAGTTGGCGGCGCGGATGCCGAATTGCATGGCCATGTACAGGCAGGTGGGTGTCTTGCCGCAGCGCGACACCCCGACCAGGATCAGATCGGCTTTGTCGTAGTAATGGGTGCGGGCGCCGTCATCGTTGTCGAGGGCGAAGTTGACCGCCTCAATGCGTTCCATGTAGTTGCTGTTGCTGGCGATGGAATGCGACTTGCCAACCGAATAGGAGGAGTGCTCGCTGAGCTCAGCCTCCAGCGGTGCCAGGAAGGTCGAAAAGATGTCGATCATGAAGCCGTCGGACTGGGCCAGGACGTCGCGAATCTCCTGGTTGACCACGGTGTCGAAGATGATCGGCCGAGCGCCGTCCTTCTCCGCAGCATGGTTGATTTGCTGTACCATGGCCCGCGCCTTGTCGACGCTGTCTATGTAGGGGCGTGTGAGCTTGGTGAAGCTGATGGCCTCGAATTGCGCCAGCAGGCTTTGCCCCAGAGTTTCCGCGGTGATGCCCGTGCCGTCGGAAATGAAGAATGCGGTGCGTTTCATTGATGGCGGAGGCCTTAAGTCAGGAACGATTCTTGGCTATGATAGGCCCCCTTTGCCGGGCCCGTACTGGTCGGCATTGTGACTTATTTCCTTGAGGCAAAGCCAGGTAGCGGCGGCGCTGCACCGGCTCTGCCACGTACAGTGGAGAGTTCACCTTGGTAGAGTACGTCGTTTCCCTCGATAAGCTCGGCGTCCACGATGTGGAGCATGTAGGGGGCAAGAATGCATCCCTGGGCGAGATGATCAGCAACCTCGCCGGTGCAGGCGTATCGGTTCCCGGCGGCTTTGCCACCACTGCCCAGGCCTACCGTGACTTCCTCGAACAGAGCGGCCTGAACGACCGTATCCACGCTGCGCTTGACGCTCTCGATGTCGACGATGTCAACGCCCTGGCCAAGACCGGCGCGCAGATTCGTCAGTGGGTGATGGACGCCGAGTTCCCCGAGCGCCTCGACCGTGAAATTCGCCAGGCCTTCGCCGAAATGGCTGCCGGCAACGACAACATGGCCGTTGCAGTGCGTTCCTCGGCGACCGCCGAAGACCTGCCGGATGCTTCCTTCGCCGGCCAGCAGGAGACTTTCCTCAACATCCGTGGCGTGGACAACGTGATCCGTGCGGCCAAGGAAGTCTTCGCCTCCCTGTTCAACGACCGTGCCATCGCCTACCGCGTACACCAGGGCTTCGACCACAAGCTGGTTGCCCTGTCCGCCGGCGTGCAGCGCATGGTGCGTTCGGAAACCGGCACCGCCGGGGTGATGTTCACCCTGGACACCGAATCCGGCTTCCGTGACGTGGTGTTCATCACCGGTGCCTACGGCCTCGGCGAGACCGTGGTGCAGGGCGCGGTGAACCCCGACGAGTTCTACGTGCACAAGCAGACCCTGGAAGCCGGCCGCCCGGCCATCCTGCGCCGCAACCTGGGCAGCAAGGCGATCAAGATGGTCTACGGCGACGAGGCCAAGGCCGGTCGCTCGGTCAAGACCGTCGACGTCGACCGCGCCGACCGTGCGCGTTTCTGCATCACTGACGCCGAAGTCAGCGAGCTGGCCAAGCAGGCGCTGATCATCGAGAAACACTACGGCCGGCCGATGGATATCGAGTGGGCGAAGGATGGCGATGACGGCAAGCTGTACATCGTGCAGGCCCGTCCGGAAACCGTGAAGAGCCGTGCCAGCGCCACCGTGATGGAACGCTACCTGCTGAAGGAAAAGGGCAAGGTTCTGGTCGAAGGCCGTGCCATCGGTCAGCGCATCGGCGCAGGCCGCGTGCGGGTGATCCACGACGTGTCCGAGATGGACAAGGTGCAACCGGGCGACGTGCTGGTCTCCGACATGACCGACCCGGACTGGGAACCGGTGATGAAGCGCGCCAGTGCCATCGTTACCAACCGCGGCGGGCGTACCTGCCACGCGGCGATCATCGCTCGCGAACTCGGCATTCCGGCCGTGGTCGGCTGCGGCAACGCCACCCAGGTACTGCAGGATGGCCAGGGTGTGACCGTATCCTGCGCCGAGGGCGACACCGGCTTCATCTTCGAAGGCGAGCTGGGCTTCGATATCCGCAAGAACTCGGTCGACGCTATGCCCGACCTGCCGTTCAAGATCATGATGAACGTCGGCAACCCGGACCGCGCCTTCGACTTTGCCCAGCTGCCTAACGAGGGCGTGGGCTTGGCCCGCCTGGAATTCATCATCAACCGCATGATCGGCGTGCATCCCAAGGCGCTGCTGAACTTCGCCGGCCTGCCGGCCGAGATCAAGGACAGCGTCGAGAAGCGCATCGCCGGCTACGACGACCCGGTCGGCTTCTACGTCGAGAAGCTGGTCGAGGGCATCAGCACCCTGGCGGCGGCCTTCTGGCCGAAGAAGGTCATCGTGCGCCTGTCGGACTTCAAGTCCAACGAATACGCCAACCTGATCGGGGGCAAGCTCTACGAGCCGGAAGAAGAGAACCCGATGCTCGGCTTCCGCGGCGCCTCGCGCTACATCAGCGAGAGCTTCCGCGACTGCTTCGAGCTGGAATGCCGCGCGCTGAAGAAAGTGCGCAACGAGATGGGCCTGACCAACGTCGAGATCATGGTGCCCTTCGTGCGCACCCTGGGCGAGGCGTCGCAGGTGGTTGAACTGCTCGCCAGCAATGGCCTGGCCCGTGGCCAGAACGGCCTGCGCGTCATCATGATGTGCGAGCTGCCGTCCAACGCCCTGCTGGCTGACGAGTTCCTCGAGTTCTTCGATGGCTTCTCCATCGGCTCCAACGACCTGACCCAGCTGACTTTGGGCCTGGATCGTGACTCCGGCATCGTCGCGCACCTGTTCGACGAGCGTAATCCGGCGGTCAAGAAGCTGCTGAGCAACGCCATCCAGGCGTGTAACAAGGCTGGCAAGTACATCGGTATCTGCGGTCAGGGCCCTTCGGACCACCCGGATCTGGCGCGCTGGCTGATGGAACAGGGCATCGAGAGCGTGTCGCTGAACCCAGACTCGGTGCTGGACACCTGGTTCTTCCTCGCCGAGGGCCAGCAAGGCTGATAGTTGAATATCGCGGAAAGGGCGGGAGCGATCCCGCCTTTTTTGTGAGCGGTGATCCATGCGGGATGCCTCGGGCATCCGATAAATCTGTGTGCAAGAAGCAGTATGCAAAGCAGTAGTGAGTTATTTCCCGTCGCCCTGGTCAGCGCCGAGTTGCGCGGTGATCTCAGCGAGGACGTCTATCGCCTGAAACCCGGCAATTCGCCGGATTTCACCGTCGAACTGGCCGTCACCCGTCTTGGCCTGGCCGGCCAGGAAAACCGTGGCGTGCCGGTTATCCTGTTGCACGGCAGCTTCTCCAATCGGCGCTTCTGGTACTCGCCGCGTGGTATCGGGCTCGGTCCGCACCTGGCGCGTGCCGGCTTCGACGTGTGGATCGCCGAGATGCGTGGCCACGGTCTGTCGCCGCGCAACCAGGCCTACAAGCACAACAGCGTGGCCGACTATGCCCGCTACGACCTGCCGGCCATCGCCGCCTTCGTTCGCGAGCAGACCGCTCAGGCGCCGCACTGGGTTGGCCATTCGCTGGGTGGCACGACGCTGGCGGCTGCGCTGGGTGGCGGCTACCTGGGGGCCGAGGAGGCTGCCTCGGCGGCGTTGTTCGGCACGCAGATCAGCCGTATCTACTGGCCGCTCAAGGTGCCGCCGGTGGAGTGGGGCAGTCGCCTGCTGCTCAAGGGTTTCCACCATATCTCCGGAGCACGCTTCAAGCGCGGCCCCGAGGACGAGCCGATCGGCCTGGCACTGGAGAGCCTGCGCTGGCACCGGCTGTTCGGCCGCTTCGGCGACGCCGAGCGCGATTGGTGGGCCGGCATGGCCGATGTACAGGTGCCGCTGCTGGCGGTGAGTGCCGCCGGTGACCAGCAGGACCCCGCCTGGGCCTGCCGCAAGCTCTACGAGCAGTTCATCGCGGCGCCGCGGCATTTCCTGCTGCTGGGCAAGGAACAGGGCTTCAGCAGTGACTTCGGTCATGTCGAGATGCTGGTCAGCAAGGAGGCACAGGGCGAAGTCTGGCCGCTGGTCGAGCACTGGTTGCGGGAGCTGCAGCTGCCACCTGAAAAGCAGCAGGATTGAGGTTCCAAGCGCTCTGGCATGCGGCTAAGATGTGACGAAATTCGCCGAGCTGGTCACGATTAGTCATGTTCGTAGCCCTGGAGCGCCTGATCAATCTACAGGATGGCTATCGGTCCACCTTTCGGGTCGCCGGCCTTGATCTTCTGCTGTTGGTGGTCGATGGTCGGCCATTGCTGCTGGAGAACCGCTGCCCACACCGCGATGCGCCGTTGCACAGCGCTTCGCTGAACGGCCAGGTACTGCGCTGCGCGCGCCATGGTATCGAGTTCGACCTGCGCAGCGGTGAGCCGCTGAGCGCCAGGTGCGCAGCACTGAAGATGTTCGACCTAGCCTATGACGGCGACCGTATCGGTATCGATGTCTGAGTCTCAACCCACAGGAGTTTTCCCATGCAATACGTCACCCCCGATCTGTGCGACGCCTACCCGGAGCTGGTGCAAGTGGTCGAGCCGATGTTCGCCAACTTCGGCGGCCGCGACTCCTTCGGCGGCGAGATCGTCACCGTCAAGTGCCATGAGGACAACTCGCTGGTCAAATCCCAGGCCGACCAGCCGGGCAAAGGCAAGGTGCTGGTAGTCGATGGCGGCGGCTCGCTGCGCCGCGCGCTGCTGGGCGACATGATTGCCGAGAAGGCGGCGAAGAACGGCTGGGAAGGCATGGTGATCTATGGCTGCGTGCGCGACGTCGATGTGCTGGCGCAGACTGACCTGGGCGTACAGGCCCTGGCCAGCCACCCGATGAAGACCGACAAGCGCAATATTGGCGATCTCAATGTGGCCGTGACCTTCGGCGGCGTGACCTTCAAACCGGGCCACTACGTATATGCCGACAACAACGGCATCATCGTTTCCCCCGAGCCGCTGAAGATGCCGGAATAAGGCCTGACGCACACTAGGATGTACGAGAAAGACAATCTGCATTGGGGGTTGGTGCACGCCTTCGTCCTCGACGGACGAGGCGGCGCCCGCAGCCTGGAGTGGGGGCAGCTGGAAGGGTTGCAGCTGGCGGAGCGGGAAAGCCTGTGGCTGCATTGGGATCGCGGTCACCCGCAGACCCATGACTGGTTGCGCGAGCACAGCGGCCTCAGCGAGTTCAGCTGTGACCTGCTGCTGGAGGAGAACACCCGCCCGCGCCTGCTGACCTTGCTGGAGCATGAACTGCTGCTGTTCCTGCGCGGTGTGAATCTCAACCCGGGCGCCGAGCCCGAGGACATGGTTTCGGTGCGCATATTCGCAGATGCGCACCGCGTCATTTCCCTGCGGCTGCGCCCGCTGCGCGCCACCGAGGAACTGATCGCCCTGCTGGAGAAAGGACAGGGCCCGCGCGATGGCGCCGAGTTGGTGCTGCAGCTGGCGTATCACCTGACTGACAGGGTCGACGGGCTGATCGAGGAGCTTTCCGAGCAGCTCGAAGGCCAGGAAGAACGCCTCGACGGCGACTCGCGCTTCATGCCCGACCATGGCCTGGTGCTGCACGTTCGTCGCCGCGCCGCCGGGTTGCGCCGCTTCCTGGCGCCCCAGCGCGACATTTTCGCCCAGCTGACGCGCAACGGTTTCGGTGATGGCAACCAGTGGAACGAGCTGAACAACCGCCTGACCCGTTACCTGGAAGAGCTGGAGATGGTCCGCGAGCGGGTGGGACTGTTGCTGGAGTCCGAGCACCGGCGGATGAACGAGAAGATGAACCGCGCCATGTACCTGCTTGGCGTCACAACAGTCTTCTTCCTGCCCATGAGCTTCCTGACCGGTCTGCTCGGCATCAACGTCGGCGGCATACCGGGGGCGGACAGCGAATATGGCTTCCTGCTGATCTGCGCCATTCTGGCCAGTGTCGGCGCCCTGCAATGGTGGCTTTTCCGTCGCTGGCGCTGGCTCTAGATGTGACTTGTTCCCAAGGTGTCACGTCTAGGCAACAAACCCGTGCGAGGTACGCATGTACGATCCCTTTGAAGAATCTCTGCGCGACCTGCTGAAGTCGTCGCCCGCGGAGCACGATGACGATGCAGCCCTCGGCCGCGTCCTCAAGACCGCCAATCGCCAGGTTGGCGTGGGTGATTTGTTCGTGCTGCTCGGTCGTGGCCTGGAGGCGGCGATGATCGCCCTCAACAATGGTTCCGCACACCTGGCTCCGGTATCCCGTCGTACCCGCTCTGCAGACAAGGCTGACTGAATATGGAATTCGATCCCTGGACTCAAAGTCTCGTTAACGCCATGAGCTCGGTATGGGCTCCGATTGCAGGCTTCATTCCTCGCCTGTTCGGCTCGCTGGTGGTGGTGCTGCTCGGTTTCGTGGTGGCCAAGCTGCTCGACACCCTGCTGTCCAAGCTGCTCGCCAAGCTCGGTCTGGATCGCCTGATGGCGGGTACCGGATTGAACAAGATGCTGTCACGCGTGGGCATCCAGGTCCCGGTTTCGACGCTGATCGGCAAGATCATCTACTGGTTCGTGCTGCTGATCTTCCTGGTGACCGCCGCCGAGTCGCTGGGGCTCGACCGCGTTTCCGCCACCCTCGATCTGCTGGCGCTGTACCTGCCGAAGGTGCTGGGTGCCGCCGCCATCCTGTTGATCGGCGTACTGCTGGCGCAGCTGGTCAGTGGCATTGTGCGTGGCGCCGCCGAAGGCGTCGGTCTGGATTACGCCGCCGGCCTCGGCCGCATCGGCCAGGGTCTGGTGATCATCATCAGCATCTCGGTGGCCATTGGCCAGCTGGAAGTGAAGACCGATCTGCTGAACAACGTGATCGCCATCGTGCTGATCTCCGTCGGCCTGGCCATGGCTCTGGCGCTGGGCCTGGGTAGTCGTGAGATCGCCGGTCAGATCCTGGCGGGTATTTATGTGCGCGAGCTCTACGAGGTCGGGCAACAAGTGAAACTCGGCGATGTCGAAGGGCAGATCGAGGAGATCGGCACGGTGAAGACCGTCCTGCTCACCGAAGACGGTGAACTGGTTTCGGTCGCCAACCGTACCCTGCTCGAACAGCGCGTCAGCAGCCGCTGACGCGCCAATCCCTGCTAATGTATGCGACCAGCGCGCCCGCGTTGCGCTCTGGCGCTGTCATTTACCTGACTGGCACGAGTCGTTTTGAACAAGGCCCAATCGCTTCCCACTCGGTATGACCCGCGCGAGCTCTCGGACGAAGAGCTGGTGCAGCGGGCTCATGTCGAGCTGTTCCATGTTACCCGGGCATATGAAGAGCTGATGCGACGTTACCAGCGTACACTGTTCAACGTGTGTGCCCGTTACCTGGGCAATGAGCGCGATGCCGACGATGTGTGCCAGGAAGTGATGTTGAAAGTTCTATATGGGCTGAAGAACTTCGAGGGCAAATCGAAGTTCAAGACATGGCTGTATAGCATCACCTACAACGAGTGCATTACCCAGTACCGCAAGGAGCGGCGCAAGCGTCGTCTGCTCGATGCGCTCAGCCTAGACCCGCTGGAGGAAGCCTCGGACGAGAAGGCGCCGAAGCTGGAGGAGAAGGGCGGGCTGGATCGCTGGCTGGTGCATGTCAATCCAATCGACCGGGAAATTCTGGTGCTGCGTTTCGTGGCGGAACTGGAGTTCCAGGAAATTGCCGACATCATGCACATGGGCCTGAGCGCAACCAAGATGCGTTATAAGCGTGCACTTGACCGTTTGCGCGAGAAATTCGGCGGCGCCCTCGAAACTTAATCTGCAACAAACAATCTCACGCACGGCTTTGGGTATTTTTGTTACAATGCCGGCCAAGTTGTTTCCTGCTGCCTGGCAGGTCAGCTATTAATCGTTAAATGATGGGGATTTACGGATGAAACTGAAAAACACCTTGGGCGCTGTCATCGGTTCGCTGATCGCAGCCACCTCGTTGAACGTACTGGCCCAAGGCCAAGGCGCTGTTGAAGTTGAAGGCTTCGCCAAGAAAGAATTCTTCGACAGCGCTCGCGACTTCAAAAACAACGGCAACCTGTTCGGTGGCTCTGTCGGCTACTACCTGACCGACGATGTCGAGCTGCGCCTGAGCTACGACGAAGTGCACAACGCTCGTGCCGAGGACGGCCGCAACATCAAGGGCTCCAACACCGCCCTGGACGCCCTGTACCACTTCAACAACGCCGGTGACGCGCTGCGTCCCTACGTTTCCGCCGGTTTCTCCGACCAGAGCCTCGGCCAGAACGGCCGTGGTGAGCGTAACGGTTCCACCTTCGCCAACCTGGGCGGCGGTGCCAAGTACTACTTCACCGAGAACTTCTACGCCCGTGCTGGCGTTGAAGCTCAGTACAACATCGACCAGGGCGACACCGAGTGGGCCCCGAGCGTCGGTATCGGCCTGAACTTCGGTGGCTCCTCCGCTCCGGCCCCGGCTCCGGTTGTCGAGCCGGCCCCGGTTGTCGAAGAAGCTCCGGTCACTCCCGAGCCTGCCGAGACCGTGCGCGTCGAACTGGACGTGAAGTTCGACTTCGACAAGTCCAAGGTCAAGGAAGAAAGCTACGGCGACATCAAGAACCTGGCTGACTTCATGAACCAGTATCCTCAAACCAGCACCACCGTTGAAGGTCACACCGACTCCGTCGGTACCGATGCCTACAACCAGAAGCTGTCCGAGCGTCGTGCCAACGCCGTTCGTGAAGTACTGGTCAACCAGTACGGCGTAGGTGCTGAGCGCGTGGGTTCGGTTGGCTACGGCGAGTCCCGTCCGGTTGCCGACAATGCCACCGAAGCCGGTCGCGCGGTCAACCGTCGCGTAGAAGCTGAAGTAGAAGCTCAGGCCAAGTAATCTGGCGCTGAGCGTTGCAGAAAACCCGGCTTAGGCCGGGTTTTTTGTGAGCGACTTCATAGTGATTGTAAGGCCGATGCAGGCTGATTAGACTGCGCGGCAATTCAGCCCCTCGCAGTTCCAAGGATTGCCATGATCAAGAAATGTCTATTCCCGGCGGCCGGATACGGCACCCGCTTCCTGCCAGCCACCAAGGCCATGCCCAAGGAAATGCTGCCGGTGGTCAACAAGCCGCTGATCCAGTACGGCGTAGAGGAGGCCCTGGAGGCCGGCCTGAAGGAAATTGCCATGGTCACCGGGCGTGGCAAGCGCGCGCTGGAAGACCACTTCGATATCAGCTACGAGCTGGAACACCAGATTCAGGGGACGGACAAGGAGAAGTATCTGACCTGCATCCGTCGCCTGATCGACGAGTGCACGTTCTCCTACACCCGTCAGGTCGAAATGAAGGGTTTGGGCCATGCCATCCTCAGCGGCCGTCCGCTGATCGGTGATGAGCCGTTCGCCGTAGTGCTGGCCGACGACCTGTGCTTCAACCTCGGTGGCGACGGTGTGCTGCAGCAGATGGTCAAGCTGTACAACCAGTTCCGCTGCTCCATCGTCGCCATTCAGGAAGTGCCGCCGGAAGAAACCTCCAAGTACGGTGTGATCGCCGGTGAGATGATCCGTGACGACATCTACCGTGTGAACAGCATGGTCGAGAAGCCGAAGCCGGAAGACGCGCCGTCGAACCTGGCCATTATCGGCCGTTACATCCTCACTCCGGACATCTTCGACCTGATCGAGAACACCGAGCCGGGCAAGGGTGGCGAGATCCAGATCACCGATGCGCTGATGAAGCAGGCTCAGGATGGTTGCGTGATTGCCTACAAGTTCAAGGGCAAGCGTTTTGATTGCGGCGGCGCCGAAGGCTACATCGACGCCACCAATTTCTGCTTCGAGAACCTGTACAAGACCGGCAAGGCCTATTAAGGCTGCCGAGTTGTCACGAAGCCACCTGCGGGTGGCTTCGTCGTTTCAGGGGATCGGCATCGCTTGCGAACCAGGCCCCAGCGGCTGGCCATAACTGAACTCGACATAGTTGCCGGCTGGGTCGCGCAGGCCGCAGTAATACCCCACTGGATAGGGCTCGTCGCGTGGCGCCCAGATCAGGCAGCCGGCCTGCGCCGCCTGCTCGGCGATGCGCTCGACCGCCGCACGACTCTCGACCGCGAAACCGAAGTGGCTATAGTCGTCGGCGGCCAGCTGGCGATCGCTTCCGCCGGGCATGATGACGAAGATGAACTCATGCTCTTTTCCGGGCTCGGCCATCCAGACGATCTTCGAGCCCTTGCCGGTGCGTTCGTGGATCACCCGCATGCCGCAGAAACGCTGGTAGAAGTCGATACAGGCGCTCAGGTCCGGCACATGCAGGGCGATATGGGTGAGAGTAGGGCGCATGGCAAATCCTCCTCGTGGAGGTTCAGCATACACGCAGGGCATCTCCGGTATGCTTGGCGTCTGCAAGGAGAACTATCCATGTCTTATGACTTCGACCTGTTCGTAATCGGCGCCGGCTCCGGCGGCGTTCGTGCGGCGCGCTTCGCCGCCGGTTTCGGTGCCCGCGTGGCGGTGGCCGAGAGCCGCTACCTGGGCGGCACCTGCGTCAATGTCGGCTGTGTGCCGAAGAAGCTGCTGGTCTACGGCGCCCACTTTTCCGAAGAGTTCGAGCAGGCCGCCGGGTTCGGCTGGAACCTGGGCGAGGCGAATTTCGATTGGGCGACCCTGATTGCCAACAAGAACCGTGAAATCCAGCGACTGAACGGTATCTACCGCAATCTGCTGGTCAACAGCGGCGTCAGCCTGCTGGAGGGCCACGCCCGCATTCTCGGCCCACACCAGGTCGAGGTGAACGGCCAGGCCTACAGTGCCGGGCACATCCTTATTGCCACCGGGGGCTGGCCGCAGTTGCCGGACATTCCCGGCAAGGAGCTGGCGATAAGCTCCAACGAGGCGTTCCACCTGCAGCAGTTGCCGCGCCGTGTACTGGTGGTTGGCGGCGGCTACATCGCCGTCGAGTTCGCCTCGATCTTCCAGGGCCTCGGTGCGCAAACCTCGTTGCTCTATCGCGGCGAGCTGTTCCTGCGCGGTTTCGATGGTGCAGTGCGTCGCCACCTCAGGGAAGAGCTGGACAAGAAGGGCCTCGACCTGCAATTCAACAGCGACATCGAGCGGATTGAACAGCTGGCCGACGGCAGCCTGCTGGCCACGCTGCGCGATGGACGCACGCTGCCAACCGACTGCGTGTTCTACGCCACAGGCCGGCGGCCGATGCTGGATAACCTGGGCCTAGAAAACACCGCAGTCGAACTGGACGAGCGCGGCTTCATTCGGGTCGACGAGCAGTACCAGACCGGCGAACCGTCCATCCTGGCGCTGGGCGATGTGATCGGCCGGGTACAGCTGACCCCCGTTGCGCTCGCCGAAGGCATGGCGGTGGCACGGCGGCTGTTCCGCCCCGAGGAGTACCGTCCGGTAGACTACGGCAACATCCCCACTGCCGTGTTCAGCCTGCCCAACATCGCCACCGTCGGCCTCAGTGAGGAGCAGGCGCGCGCCGAGGGGCGTCAGGTGAAGATCTTCGAGAGCCGCTTCCGCCCGATGAAACTGACCCTTACCGATAGCCAGGAGCGCACGCTGATGAAGCTGGTGGTCGATGCTGACAGCGATCGCGTGCTCGGCTGCCACATGGTCGGTCCGGAGGCCGGCGAGATCATCCAGGGCCTGGCGGTAGCCATCAAGGCAGGGGCGACCAAGCAGGTCTTCGACGACACCCTGGGCATCCACCCCACGGCCGCAGAAGAGTTCGTCACGCTGCGCACGCCGGTCGGAGGCTGAAGCCGCCATGGATCGCCTGTTCTACCTGGCCGACCTGTTCGGAGTGGCGGTATTCGCCATCACCGGCGCGCTGATGGCCGGCCGCAAGTCAATGGACCTGTTCGGCGTGCTGGTCATCGCCATCGTCACCGCCCTGGGGGGTGGGACCCTGCGTGACCTCATCCTCGACAACCACCCGGTGAGCTGGATTCGTAACGACACGTATATCTGGGTGGCGTCGCTGGCCGCCGTCGGCACCGTGCTCTGGGTACGCATGACGCAGCCGATTCACGAGCGCGGCCTGCTGATCGCCGATGCCTTCGGTCTGGCCGTGTTCACCGTGATCGGCACCGAGGTGGCGCTGCAGCACAACATGCCCTACAGCACCGCGCTGATCATGGGGGTGATGACCGGTGTGGCGGGCGGCGTGATGCGCGATGTGATTTGCAACGAGATCCCGCTGATCTTTCAGAAGGAGATCTACGCTACCGCCTGCCTGCTGGGTTCGCTGGTGTTCATCGGCATGCGCGAGCTGGGGACGCCTCACTGGCTGGACACCGGCGTGGCGATGTTGTGCGTGCTGCTGGCGCGCCTGGCGGCGATTCGTTGGCATCTGGCGTTACCACGTTTCCATCTGCTCAACCGTGACTGAAACGGACAGGAACACATGACCCAAGGATACGAACTGGTCGAAGGCCGGTTGCCACCGCTGGACAAGCTCATCGCCTGTCATGAATGCGATCTGCTGATGCTCCACCCACATCTCGACGAGGAGCAGAAGGCCAGTTGCCCGCGCTGTGGCTACGAGATGGTGGTGCGCCGCACGCAGATGCGCAAACGGGCACTGGCCCTGGTGATCACCGCGCTGCTGCTTTTCGTACCGGCCAATTTCCTTCCTATCATGAGCCTGGGGCTGCTCGGACAGAGCGCGGTGGATACCGTCTGGAGCGGTGTCCTGGGGCTTTACCACTCTGGTATGCAGGGTGTTGCCGCCGTGGTGTTCATGTGCAGCATGCTGGTGCCGTTGCTCAAGCTGCTCTGCCAGTTGTTCGTACTGCTGGCCATGCCCAGGCCGGCATGGCGGCGTGCGGCTTGCCGCTGCTACCGGGCCTACCACCATCTGCGCGAGTGGGGCATGTTGGAGGTCTATCTGTTTGGCATCCTGGTTTCCATCGTCAAGCTCATTGACCTGGCCGAGCTGCACCTCGGGATCGGCCTGGCCTGTTTCGTGGCGCTGATGCTGGCGCAGGTGTGGCTGGAAGTGACCATGTCCCCGCACCAGGTCTGGGATGCGCTGAGCGAGGAGGATGAGCATGCGCGCACTTGATGCCGGGATCATCGTCTGTGACGAATGCCATCAGCTGGAGTATCTGCGCGAAGGTGAAGTCCAGCATTGCAGCCGCTGCGGCGCTCGCCTGCACGCGCGGCGCCCTGACAGCATTGCCCGCACCTGGGCTTTGCTGATAACCGCAGCCATTCTTTACATCCCGGCCAATCTGCTGCCGATCATGACGGTCAGCATGCTGGGGCAGGGCATGCCGGCGACCATCATGGGAGGCGTCATCGAGCTGGTACAGGCCGATATGCTGCCGATCGCTCTCGTCGTATTTGTCGCCAGTATTCTCGTGCCGACCTTCAAGCTGGTGGGCATCGCCCTGCTGCTCTACTCGGTGCAGCGTCACCAGCCGATGTCCGCCCGCCAGCGCATCCTGATGTACCGCTTCATCGAATGGATCGGTCGCTGGTCAATGTTGGATGTCTTCGTCATCGCCATCCTGGTAGCCCTGGTGAACTTTGGAAACCTGGCGACGATCGAGGCAGGGATGGGCGCAACCGCCTTTTGTCTGGTGGTGATACTCACGATGCTGGCTGCGGTGACCTTCGACCCGCGACTCATCTGGGACAACATCTTCGTTGCGGAAGACGAGCTGAGCACCGACAAAAAAATCCCCGCGGACAGGAGCTGATCCGCGGGGAGCGCAATGGCCGACAAAGGGCAGGGTCGGCCCAGGAGGAAAGGGTGACGAGGCGGGCGTCCCCCGTGCTCATGGCTCAGACGTTGGGCTGCCAGCCTCCGCCGAGCGCCTTGTAGATGGCGACTATGCCGCGGTACAGCTCGATCTCGGCCTGGGCCTGGGCATCCTCGGCGGCCAGGCGCTCGCGCTCGGCATCAAGCAGCACCAGGAAGTCCTCGGTGCCTTCGCGGTAGCGCACCGCCGCCTGCTCGGCCGCGGCGCGGCTGGCCTCGACCTGGCGCACCAGCGAGACCAGGCGTTGCTGGCGCTTGGCGTAGTCGCTGAAGGCGTTCTCCGACTCTTCCAGGGCCAGCAGCACCTGCTGCTCGTAGTTGGCCAGGGCGCCGTCGGCGTCGGCCTCGGCGCCGCGCAGGCGGGCGCGCACGCTGCCCAGGTCAAAGGCTGCCCAGCTGATGCTCGGCGCCACGCCCCAGGCATTGGCCGCCGCCGCGCCCAGTTGCGAGCCGCGCCCGGCGGTAAAGCCGAGGAAGCCGCTCATGCTGACCCTGGGGAACAGCTCGGCGGTGGCCACCCCGACATTGGCGGTGGCCGCAGCCAGTTGGCGTTCGGCGATGCGCACGTCCGGACGGCGGCGCAGCAGCTCGGCGGGATCGCCAATCGGCAGGGCCTTGGCGATCACCGGCAGCGGCCTGGGCGACAGGTTGACGCTCAGCTGTTCCGGGCGCTGGCCGAGGAGGGTGGCGATACGGTGACGGGCACGCGCTTCCTCGGCCTGCAGCTGCGGCAGGCTGGCCTCGGTGGCGGCCAGGCGGGCATCGGCACGCAGCACGTCCAGCTCGCTGCCGATGCCGGCGTCGCGCAGCTGCTCGGTGAGAGCGCGCGACTGGCTCTGGTTCTTCAGGTTTTCGCGGGCGATGCGTTCGCGTAGCTGCGCGCCACGCAGGTTGCCGTAGGCATCCACCAACTCGGCGATCAGGCTCACCTGCAGCTGGTACAGCTCGGCCTCGGCGGCCTCGCTCTGTGCCTCGCTGGCCTCGATGCTGCGCTGGATGCGGCCGAACAGGTCCAGCTCCCAGGCCATGTCCAGGCCCAGGTCGTAGCGCTCCTGGCGGATACGCTCTTCGCTGGTCGGTGGCTGCTGGGCCTTGCCGAACTCGCCGCTGGCACGGCTGGTGATCACCGGCAGCTGGTCGTTGCCGACATCGTCGCGGATGGCCCGGGCCGCGCGCAGGCGGGCGAAGGCCACGCGCAGCTCGCGGTTTTCCTTGAGCGACTGTTGCACCAGCTGGCTCAGGGTCGGGTCGTCGAACTGCTGCCACCAGGCCGCCTCGAAGTCGGTGCGGTCGTAATCGCCGGCCTCCAGCGCGGTGATCCGCGCCGGCTGGGTTTCCGGCGCCTGATAGTCCGGGCCGACGGCGCAGGCGCTGACGGCGAGGGCCAGCAGGGCGGGGATAAAAGGCTTCATGCATGCACCTCCTGCAGGCGAGCGGCTTTCTTCGCTTCGCGTTTCTCCACAAAGGCGCGAATCAGCACGTAGAAAACCGGGGTCAGCAGCAGGCCGAAGAAGGTCACACCGATCATCCCGCTGAACACCGCCACGCCCATGGCATGGCGCATCTCGGCACCCGCGCCGGAAGACAGCACCAGCGGCACCACGCCCATGATGAAGGCGATGGAAGTCATCAGGATCGGCCGCAGACGCAGGCGGCAGGCCTCCAGCACCGCCGTCATGCGGTCGAGGCCCTCTTCCTGTTTCTCCTTGGCGAACTCGACGATGAGGATGGCGTTCTTGCACGCCAGGCCCACCAGCACGATCAGGCCGATCTGGGTGAACACGTTGTTGTCGCCGCCGGCCAGGATCACCCCGGTGATGGCGGAGAACAGCACGGTCGGTACGATCAGGATCACCGCCAGCGGCAGGCTCCAGCTCTCGTACTGCGCAGCCAGCACCAGGAAGGCCAGCAGCACGCAAAGCGGGAAGATGAAGATCGCGGTGTTGCCGGCGAGGATCTGCTGGTAGGTCAGCTCGGTCCATTCGTAGGTCATGCCATTGGGCAGCTCTTCGTCCAGCAGCTTGGCGATCGCCGCCTCGGCCTGGCCGGAGCTGTAGCCCGGCGCCGCCGCGCCGTTGATCTCGGCGGTGAGGAAGCCGTTGTAGTGCATCACCCGATCCGGGCCCGAGGCACTGTCGAATTTGACGAAGGTGGACAGCGGGATCATCTCGCCACGGTTGTTGCGCACCTTGAGCTGGCCGATCTGCTCCGGCTCCAGGCGGAACTGCTGGTCGGCCTGGACGTTGACCTGATAAGTGCGACCGAAACGGTTGAAGTCGTTGGCGTACAGCGAGCCCAGGTACACCTGCAGGGTGTCGAAGATGTCGCTGATGGCCACGCCGTGGGTCTTGGCCTTCTCGCGGTCGATGTTGGCATCGATCTGCGGCACATTGACCTGGTAGCTGGTGAACACCGACATCGGGTCCAGTTCCGGCAATGCACGGGCCTTGGCCAGGATGTTCTGGGTCTGCTTGTACAGTTCCTCGTAACCCAGGCTGCCGCGATCCTCCACCTGCAGGCGGAAGCCACCGATGGTGCCGAGGCCCTGCACGGGCGGCGGCGGGAAGATGGCGATGTAGGCGTCCTGGATACCCGCGAACTGGGCATTCAGCTCGGCGGCGATAGCCCCGGCGGACATGCTCGGGTCCGTGCGCTCATCGAACGGCTTGAGCGGGGTGAACACGATGCCGCTGTTCGGGCTGTTGGTGAAGCCATTGATCGACAGGCCCGGGAAGGCCACGGTGTTCTCCACGCCCGGGTGCTTGCCGGCGATTTCCGACATGCGCTTGATCACCGCCTCGGTGCGGTCGAGGGTGGCGGCGTCCGGCAGCTGGGCGAAGGCGACCAGGTACTGCTTGTCCTGCTGCGGCACGAAACCGGTCGGCGTGCTGGAGAACCCCAGGTAGCCGAGCACCAGCAGGCCGCCGTAGACGAACAGGGCGATTCCGCTTCCGCGCAACACGCGCTTCACGGTGCTGACGTAGCCATGGCTGGCGCGGTCGAAGAAGCGGTTGAACGGGTTGAACAGCCAGCCACCGAACAGCTTGTCGAGCACGCGGGAGAAGCGGTCCTTGGGCGCGTGGTGATCCTTCAGCAGCACGGCGGCCAGGGCCGGCGACAGGGTCAGCGAGTTGAACGCCGAGATCACCGTGGAGATGGCGATGGTCAGCGCGAACTGCTGGTAGAACTGCCCGGTAAGGCCGGAGATGAACGCGGTTGGCACAAACACGGCGCAAAGAACGAGCGCTGTGGCGACGATCGGCCCGGTCACTTCCTTCATGGCCTGGCGAGTGGCTTCCACCGGCGACTTGCCGAGGCCGATATTACGCTCGACGTTCTCCACCACCACGATGGCGTCGTCCACCACGATGCCGATGGCCAGCACCAGGCCGAACAGCGACAGGGCGTTGAGCGAGAAGCCGAACAGGTGCATCACCGCGAAGGTACCGATCAGCGACACCGGCACGGCGGCCAGCGGAATGATCGAGGCGCGCCAGGTCTGCAGGAACAGCACCACCACCAGCACCACCAGCACGATGGCTTCGAGCAGGGTATGCACCACCGCCTCGATGGAACCACGCACGAAGATGGTCGGGTCGTAGACGATCTCGTAGTCCACGCCCTGCGGGAAGCTCTGCTTCAGTTCGGCCATGCGTGCACGCACCGAGTCGGAGATCTCGATGGCATTCGAGCCGGGGCGCTGGAACACCGGGATGGCCACGGCCGGCTGGTTGTTCAGCAGCGAGCGCAGGGCGTACTGGCTGGAACCCAGTTCGATGCGCGCGATGTCCTTGAGGCGGGTGATCTCGCCGTCGTCGCCAGCGCGGATGATGATGTTCTCGAACTCTTCCTCGCTGACCAGACGGCCCTGGGTGTTGATCGACAGCTGGAAGCTGTTGCCGGCATCCGAGGGCGGCGCGCCGAGGGCGCCGGCGGCGACCTGGCGGTTCTGCTCGCGAATGGCGTTGACTACATCGGTGGCGGTGAGGTTGCGTGAGGCCACCTTGTTCGGGTCGAGCCACACGCGCAGCGAGTAGTTGCCCATACCGAACAGCTGCACGTCACCCACGCCGTCCAGACGCGCCAGCTCGTCCTTGACGTTGAGCGCGGCGTAGTTGGACAGGTAGAGCATGTCGTAGCGCTGATCCGGCGAGGTCAGGTGCACCACCATGGTCAGGTCGGGGGAGGCCTTGTCCACGGTCACGCCGAGGCGCTGCACCTCGGTGGGCAGGGTCGGCATGGTGCGGGTCACGCGGTTCTGCACCTGCACCTGGGCGTTGTCCAGGTCGGTGCCGAGGGCGAAGGTGATGGTCAGGGTCAGCTTGCCGTCGGCGGTGGACTGCGACGACATGTAGAGCATGCCCTCCACGCCGGTGATGGCCTGCTCCAGCGGCGAGGCGACGGTCTCGCCGATCACCTTGGGGTTGGCGCCAGGGAAGTTGGCGCGCACCACCACGGTGGGCGGCACCACTTCCGGGTACTCGCTGATCGGCAGCTGGAACAGCGAGATCGCACCGGCGATCAGCACCAGCAGGGACAGCACGGCGGCGAAGATCGGCCGCTTGATGAAGAACTGGGAGAAGTTCATGGCGTTCTACCTCAGCCGCGCGGTGCGTTGCTGGACTTGGCGTGCTGTTCGGCCACGCGTGGCGCGTCGCGGCCATCCACGGCCTGGCGCAGACGCGCCAGCTGGGCGAGGGTGGCTTCGTCGGCCATCGGCACGGCCTGTGGGTCGACGATGGCGCCGGGCATGGCACGCTGCAGGCCGTTGACCACGATCTTCTCGCCCCTGGCCAGGCCCTGGCGCACGATACGCAGGCCCTCCAGCTTCGGGCCCAGCTCGATGGCGCGGTACTGCACGGCGTTGTCCTTGTCGAGGACCAGGACGAATTTCTTGCCCAGGTCGGTACCGACCGCTTCGTCCTTGATCAGCGCGGCCGGGTAGGTGCCGCTGCCGACCAGCTTGAGGCGCGCATAGAGGCCGGGGGTGAAGCGTCCGTCACGGTTGTCGAACACGGCGCGGCCGCGGATGGTGCCGGTGCGCGGATTGACCTGGTTGTCGAGGAAGTCCAGCTGGCCCTCATGCGGGTGGCCGGTTTCGCTGGACAGGCCGAGATACACCGGGCTGGCGCCGCGGGCGTCGCTGCCGGCCCGGCGTGCCAGCTCGACGTACTTGAGGAACACGCGCTCGTCGGCGTCGAAGTAGGCGTAGACCTTGTCGGTGGAAACCACGGTGGTCAGCAGCGACTGACCGGCGCCGACCAGGTTGCCCTCGGTGATCTCGGCGCGGCTGACGCGGCCGTCGATCGGCGAGGTGATGCGGGTGAAGCTGAGGTTTAGCAGGGCGTTGTCCAGCTCGGCCTGGGTCGCGGCGACCGCGGCCTGGGCCTCGGTGGCGGCGCTGGCGCGGGCGTCGGCCAGTTCAGCGGAGATGGCGTTGCTCTGGCGCAGGCGCTCGCCACGGCGGGCCTCGTTGGCAGCACGGGTCTGGCTGGCGCGGGCCTGTTGCAGCTGCGCCTGCAGGCGCTTGACCTCGGCCTGGAACGGGCGCGGGTCGATCTGGAACAGCAGGTCGCCTTTCTTCACCAGGCTGCCTTCGTCGAAGGCCACCTTGTCGATGTAGCCGGAGACTCGCGGGCGTACTTCGACCGACTCAGGCGCCTCCAGGCGGCCGGTGAACTCGTCCCATTCGTTGATCGGCTGCTCGATCACTTCGGCGACGCTGACCTTGGCGGCCGGCATCGGCTGGCTCGCTTCCTCGCCCTTGCCGCAGGCGCTCAGTACCAGGGCCGTGGCAATGGCCAGGGGCAGGCGCCAGGAGAGATTGAATGACTGTTCCATGCTTGACTCCGCCAGTCGGATTTTTGAATGGGCGGAGTGTGCTCGGCGGAGTTTGAAGGCACGAATCGAACCCTCCGAAGATGACTATCATGCGGAATGATGATTCATGCGCTTGCGTTGATAATGGACGAGGCGCCCGTGGCAGAGCGCCGCGAAGCCTCAGGCAAGGCTGTCCGGGTCGCCACAGAACATCTGGATGCGCGAACGCAGCCAGCGTTCGGCCGGGTCATTGTCCTGCGCGCCGCGCCAGGCCATGTGCAGCTCGAAGGTGCGCGAGGGCAGTGGCAGGTCCTCGGCACGCAAGCCACCGGCGGCGGTGAGCGCTGCGGCCGTGTAATCCGGTACGGTGGCGACGATGTCGGTGCCGGCCAGCAGGGTGCCAAGGCCGTTGAACTGGGGTACCGCCAGGACCACACGGCGCTTGCGCTCCAGCTTTTCCAGCTCGTCGTCGATGAAACCGGTTGTGTCGCCGGCAAAAGACACCAGGGCGTGCGGACGAGCACAGAAGTCATCCAGGGTGATTGTCCCTGGCACGCTGTCCGCGCGCAGCAGCTTCGGTTTGCTGCGCCGCAGCACCTTGCGCTTGGCATTGGCCGGCAGCTCCTCGGTGTAGCCGACGCCCACCGAGATCTCCCCAGAAGCCAGCAACCCCGGCATCAGCAGGTAGTTGGCGCGGCGCACCACCAGCACCACGCCAGGTGCCTCGGCACGCAGGCGACGGAGCAGCGGGGGCAACAGGGCGAACTCGACGTCATCGGACAGGCCGATGCGAAACACCTGGTTGCTGGTGGCGGGGTCGAAGTCGGTGGCACGGCTGACGGCAGTGGAGATGGAGTCCAGCGCCGGGGAGAGCAGGGCGAATATCTCGTTGGCCCGCGCAGTGGGCTCCATGCTGCGTCCGGTACGCACGAACAGCGGATCGTCGAACAGGCTGCGCAGGCGGGCGAGGGCGGCGCTGATGGCTGGCTGGCCGAGGAACAGCTTCTCTGCCGCACGAGTCACGCTGCGCTCGTGCATCAGGGTCTCGAACACGATCAGCAGGTTGAGGTCGACACGGCGCAGGTCGTTGCGGTTCATGCTCAGCTTCCATCCGGGAGTCCGTGAAAGGTGCGGGCGCAGCGCGCTGCCGTCAAGCCCGTGACGGAACAGGAGCGATGGTGGATCATCGCGATTTATGGTGACTATCAATGGGCGCGGGTAGTTTTGCCGGATAAGCCCGTATAGAGTCCGTGGCCATAGAGATATGAAGGCGAGGTGTGTGATGTCCCGCATGATCCGTTTCCACCAGTTCGGCGATGCCAGCGTGCTGCGCCTGGAGGATGTGCCGACCCCGAAGCCAGGGCACGATGAGGTGCTGGTGCGCACCCGTGCGCTTGGGGTGAGCTGGCGCGACGTGCTGTGGCGGCAGAACCTGGCACCCGATCAGGCCGCTCAGCTGCCCGCTGGCGTTGGCTTCGAGCTGGCCGGGGTGGTCGAGGCCGTCGGCCCCGGCGTTGATGATTTCGCACCCGGCATGGCGGTCGCCAGCTTCCCGTCCTTCAGTCCCAACCAGTATCCGGCCTGGGGCGACCTGGTGCTGATGCCGCGCCGCGCCCTGGCTCGGTATCCGGATGTACTCAGCCCGACCGAAGCCGCCGTGCACTACACCCCCTACATGCTCGCGTACTTTGCCCTGGTCGAACTGGCCGAGGTGCAGCCGGGCCAGCGCGTGCTGATCACCGAGGCGGCCCACTGCCTGGCGCCGCAGGCGGTGCAGATGGCGAAGGCGCTGGGCGCCGTGGTGATTGCCGCCACCAGCGAGGGCGATACCCGTGCCTACCTGCGCGAGCTGGGTGCCGACAAGGTGATCGACACCGAGGAGCAGGACCTGGTGCTTGAAGTGGAGCGTTTCACCGACGGCAAGGGGGTCGAGGTGGTGCTGGACCAGTGCGCCGGGCCGCAGATGAAACTGCTCGGCGATGTCGCGGCGACCCGCGGCAAGCTGATCCTCTATGGTGTCAACGGCGGCAACGACGCGGCATTCCCGGCCTGCGCGGCGTTCAAGAAGCACCTGCAGTTCTTCCGCCACTGCGTGCTCGATTTCACCGGCCAGCCCGAACTGGGCCTGGAGCGCGACGAGGCTGCAGTGCAGCGTGCCCTGCAGCGGATCAACCAGATGACCGCTGACCGCCTGCTCAAACCGAGCATCGCCAGGACGTTTGCCTTCGAGGACTTCGTCGCGGCCAACCAGTTCATGGAGACCTGTCCTGCTGGCGGACGGGTGGTGATGACGCTGCAACCCTGAGCCGCCTAGCGCTTGCAGAGCGCCGCCTGCGGGCGGCGTTTTCATTTATCGGTAAATCTCCTGCTCGGAATGCTTGTATTGATAAGGATTATCATTAAGATGCGCATCACGTCGAAGCCGAGGATCAGGCCATGGGGATGCTGCAAAGTTGGGATGAGCAGGGCGCTACGCCGCTGCGCTTGGCTGCCCATCGAACGGATCATGGGCTGGAGCGCCTGTATGCCGGACATCGGCGGGTACTGATCGACGCGGCCCAGGGCGTGCTCGGCTGCCGCGCACGCGCCGAAGACGTGGTGCATGACGCCTTCCTCAAACTCTGGGAGAGCGGCGATCGTCATACGATCGCCGACCCGCTGCGCTACCTGTTCCGCATGGTGCGAAACCTAGCCATCGACCGTCTGCGCCGGCAGAACCTGGAAGGTCGCTACAGCGTTGATGACGATATGCTCGACGAATTGCCGGCACCGCAGTCCGGGCCCGAGCAGCGGGCTATCGGCCAGCTCGAGTGGCAGCGCCTGCAACACGCGCTGGGCGAGTTGCCCGAGCGCACCCGCACCGTCTTCACCATGAGCCAGCTGGAAGGCTATAGCCAGCGTGAGGTGGCCAGCCATCTCAGCGCCTCGCCGACGCTGGTGCATTTCCTCCTGCGTGACGCCCTGAGTCACTGCCGCAGCCGCCTCGAACCCGAGGCGGCCTGATTCCTGCCGTTCTGGACCTGCTATGAAACTGCTCAAGCTGCTGTTCCGCGACAACCGTCTGCCGCTCTCCGGCATCGTCCTGCTCAGCCTGTGCAGTGCCATGCTCAGCGTCGGCGTGATCGCCTTCATCAACCTGAAACTGATCCGCATCGACGGCGCGCTGGCGACCACGCTGCTGAGCTTCCTCGGTCTGCTGGCGGCACTGCTGCTGTGTTCCGGGGCAGGGCAGGTGGCCCTGCACACCCTCGGTCACCGCTTCGTCTATCGGCTGCGGCGCAGCCTGGTAAGGCGTGTGCTGGACACCGATATCGAACGCCTGGAGCAAATTGGCGGCGCGCGCATCCTTGCCAGCCTGTCCAGCGACATTCGCAACATCACCATCGCTTTCGTCTACCTGCCGGAACTGACCTACGGGCTGATTCTCAGCATCGCTGCCTTTGCCTACCTGGCCTGGCTATCGCCGGCGCTGTTCGGCGTCACCGTCGGCTGGCTGGGTCTGACCCTGTTGGTGGGCTGGTTTTTCGTCGGCAAGGTCAATCATCACATTCGCCTGTTGCGCGAAGCCGAGGATCATCTCTACCAGGACTACCAGGCGATCATCGACGGACGCAAAGAGCTGGCGCTCAACCGCGACCGTGCGCGCCTGCTCTACGACGAGGAGTTCGACCGTGACGCCCGTGCCTACCGTGATAACGTCACCCGTGCCGACATCTTCAACGGCCTGGCCGGCAACTGGGCCAACGCCATGGTGCTGGGTAGCATCGGCCTGGTGTTCTTCTGCGCCAGCGGCCTGGGCTGGGCTCCGGCTGAGGTCGCCGCGACCTTTGCCCTGACCGTGTTGTTCCTGCGTGCGCCCATGGTTGCCGCCGTGGCGGCGCTGCCCAGCCTGCTGGCCGCGCGCATCTCGCTGGACAAGCTGGAAACCCTGGAGCTGGCGCCGGAAACCGCCGAAATCGCGGTGGTCGAAAGCCTCGGCGAGTGGCAGAGCCTGCAACTGGTCGGTGTCGAATACCGCTACCCAGGCGAGGTTGACGAGGCCGGCTTCGATGTCGGCCCCGTCAACCTGGAGCTGCGTCGTGGTGAACTGGTGTTCCTGGTGGGCGGCAACGGTAGCGGCAAGTCGACTCTGGCGCGCTTGCTCACCGGCCTGCATCGCCCGGCTGCCGGTGAAATTCGCCTGGATGGACGCGTGCTGCAGCCCCATGAGTGGCAGGCGTATCGACAGCTGTTCGCCAGCGTCTACACCGACTTCCATCTGTTTGCGCGTCTGCTCGACCCGGCCGGTACCGAGGTCGAGGAGTCGCTGGTGGGGCAATGGCTGGAGCGCCTGCGTCTGCGTCACAAGGTGCGCTTCGCCAACGGTCGGCTGGCCGACACGCGCTTCTCCCAGGGCCAGCGCAAGCGCCTGGCGCTGATGCTGGCGATGCTGGAAGGGCGCGACATCCTGATCCTCGACGAATGGGCCGCGGACCAGGACCCGTTGTTCCGTCGCCTGTTCTACCGCGAGCTGTTGCCGCAGCTAAAGGCCGCCGGCAAGACCGTACTGGCCATCACCCATGACGACCACTATTTCGACCAGGCCGACCGCCTGCTGAAGATGGATGGCGGTCGCCTCAGCGAACTCACCGGCGAAGCCCGCGACCGCGCCACCCAGGACGCGGTGCGTGAGATCGGCGGCACCCTCCCGGCCTGATTCCCCGCTGTGCCAGGTCCCGATGCAGGGGCCTGGTGCTGTCATGTTCGCGAAATCGAATTAAGTGAAAATTATTCGCATCTTCGTGCGTCTTTAAAGCGTGCCATTTCTAACGAGGGATACCCCATGAGCCTGGACAACCCGCAAACCACCTTCCTGGTCGTGGTCAATGACGAGCAGCAGTACGCCATCTGGCCGGCCTACAAGGCCGTGCCGGCCGGTTGGAAGGAAGACGGCGTGCGCGGCGACAAGGCGACCTGCCTGGCGCACATATCCAGTGTCTGGACCGATATGCGTCCGCGCAGCCTGCGCGAGGCCATGGACGCCTGATGCAGCTGTTCTGCCTGGCTCATGCCGGCGCCAGCGCCATGCCCTATGCACGCTGGCGCAAGCGCCTGCCGCGTTGGCTGGAAGTCTGCCCGCTGGAGTTGCCGGGTCGCGGTGCTCGCGAGGGCGAGCCCCTGTGCCAGGAGTTGCCGGCGCTGCTGGCTGACCTGAAGCAGGCCTGGCGCCGCGAGTGCCAGGGGCTCTACCTGCTGTGGGGGCACAGCCTGGGCGCCATGCTCGCCTTCGAGCTGGCCCAGGCACTCATCGGCGAGGGGCATGAAGCACCGCTGGCGCTGTTCGCCTCGGCCTCGCGCGCGCCCTCGCGACGCCTCCAGGCGCCGCGTCTGACTGCGCGCAGCGACGGTGAGCTGTTCGCCAGCCTCGATGGCTTTGCTCGTCTGCCGCGCGAACTGCTGGCCGACCCGCTGTTCCGCCGCGAGCTGCTGCCGGTGTTGCGCAGCGACTTTGCCTTGGCCGAGAGCTACCGCTACCAGCGCCGTGCGCCCTTGCCCTGCGCCCTGCATGTGCTCGGCGCGCGGCGTGACAGCCTGAGCGAAGACGACCTGCGCGCCTGGCGCCGCGAGACCCGCGGCACCTTCACCCTGGAGTGGTTGGATGGCGATCACGCCTACCTGCGCCCCCAGGAAGAAGAACTGTTGTCCCTGATCGAATTCCATGCCTCGCGCCTGCTGCGGCACGAGGCGGCCGGCTTGCCCCTGGGCGCCTAGGCCACTCTTTGCGAGGTTCTGCCATGAACGCACCTGTCACGACCAACATTGCCCTGCAATGGACTCCGCTGTCCTTCGCCCAGCAGCGGCTGTGGTTCTTCAGCCGCCTGGAAAGCGGCAGCACCGCCTACAACATTGGCGGCCTGCTGCGCTTCGAGGGGGCCCTGGACCTGGACAGCCTGCGTCATGGACTGGATCAGGTCTACGCCCGCCATGCGGCACTGCGCACCCTGTTCCGCGAGCAGGATGGCCTGGCTCAGCAAGCCGTGCTGCCGCCCGGCTCGATGCCGCTGCAGATCATCGACCTGGAATGCGGCGACGAGCACCTTGAGGCGATGGCGCGTGGTTTCATCGAGGCCGACTACGACCTGACCCGTGGCCCGCTGGTGCGCTGCGCCCTGTATCGCCTCGGCGAGAACAGGCATGCCCTGGCGGTGGGTATGCACCACATCATCTCCGACGCCTGGTCGGTACGGGTGATGGTCGAGGAAATGGCCGAGTTCTATCGTGCCCGCCTGCAGAAGCGTCAGCCGTTCATGACGCCACAACCGGTGCAATACAGCGAGTACGCCGTGGGCCAGCGCGAGTGGCTGGATAGCGAGGCGGGCACCCGTCAGATGACCTTTTGGCGCGAGCGCCTGGGCAGCGAGCAGCCGCCGCTCAGCCTGGCTCCGGACTTCCCCCACGACGCCCAGGCCGCGCGCCGCGCCGCCTATCGCACGCTGCAGGTCGAACCGGCTCTGGTGGCGCGTCTCAGCGACCTGGCCAAGGCCAATGGCGCGACGCTGTTCACCGTTCTGCTGGCGGCCCTGCAGCTGCAGCTGGCGCGCCTGTCCGGCCAGCGCGAAGTGCGCATCGGCGTGCCGGTGGCCGGCCGTGTCAAGGGTTTCGAGCGCCTGGTGGGTTTCTTCGTCAACACCCTGGTACTCAAGGCCGAACCGCGCCCTGAACTGTCGGTGGCTGAGTGGCTGACGCAAACCCGTGCCGGCCTGAAAGTGGCCCAGGCCAATCAGGAAATGCCCTTCGAGCGCCTGGTGGAAGAGCTCGCGCCCAGCCGTAGCCTGGGCCAGCAGCCGCTGTTCCAGGTCGCGTTCAACTACCGACGCCAGCATCCGCTGGCAGCCAACTGGCTGCCGGGCATCGAAACCGCGCTGGACGAGGTGCCGTCCAGCCAGATTCCCTTTGACCTGGCCCTGGATGCGGTGCGCGACAAGGGCGACCAGTTGTCGATCAACTTCGCCTACGCCGCCGACCTGTTCGCCGAAAGCAGCATCGAGCGTCTGATCAGCGGCTTCCTTGAGGTGCTCGACGGCTTCGCCACCTCGCCGCAGGCCGCGCTGGGCGAGCTTGGGCTGGTTAGCAGTGGTGAGCGCCGCTTGCTGGCCGAGTGGAACAAGCCGCGCCAGACCTTCGATGCTGCGCGCCTGCTGCCCGCGCTGATCGCCGAGCAGGCGCGTCTGCGTCCTGAGGCCATTGCCCTGGTGCATGGCGCCGAGCGGATTGCCTTTGCCGAGCTGGAGTCTCGCTCCAACCAACTGGCCAATCTTTTGGTTTCCCACGGCGTACAGCCGGAGTCGCGTGTCGGCGTATCCCTTGAGCGCGGCAATGCGATGATCGTGGCCATGCTGGCGGTGCTGAAGGCCGGCGGCGCCTTTGTGCCGCTCGATCCGGACTATCCGCGTGAGCGCCTCAGCTACATGGTCGAGGATTCGGGGCTGAAGTGGCTGATCACCAGTTCTGATCTGGCCAAGCGTCTGCCGCTGTCTTCGGCCGTGGAACCGCTGTATCTGGATCAACTCGACCTGCTGGCATTTGAGTCGTCTGCACCAAGCGTCGACCTGCATCCGCTAAATCTGGCCTACCTGATCTACACCTCCGGCTCCACCGGCCAGCCCAAGGGCGTGGCGGTGAACCACCTCGGTCTGACCATGCATGTGCAGACCATCGGCCAGCGCTACGGCATGACCCCGGACGATGTGGAGCTGCATTTCGCCTCGATCAGCTTCGACGGTGCCCTGGAGCGCTGGACCGTTCCGCTGGCCTTCGGCAGCCGCCTGGTGATTCGTGACCAGGAACTGTGGAGCGCGGAGAGGACCTGCCAGGTGATTGCCGACGAAGGCGTGACCATTTCCTGCCTGCCGCCGAGCTATGCCCAGCAGCTGCTGGATTGGGTTGAGTCGCAAGGCCTGCAACTACCGGTGCGCTCCTGGACCCTAGGTGGCGAGGCCTTTACCCGCGAAACCTACGAGCGCCTGCAGAAAGTGCTGCAGCCGCAGCGCATCATCAACGGCTATGGCCCGACCGAGACGGTGGTGACCCCACTGATCTGGGAAGCCTTCCCCGGCGACTCCTTCGAGGCGGCCTATGCGCCTATCGGAAACCCGGTCGGCCCGCGCAGCCTGTATGTGCTGGATGCCGAGCTGAACCTGCTGCCCATCGGCGTGGCCGGTGAGCTGTATATCGGCGGCGAAGTGGGCCTGGCTCGTGGCTACTTCCAGCGTCCCGAGTTGACCGCCGAGCGCTTCCTGCCTGATCCGTTCGGCGCCGCTGGTGAGCGCATGTACCGCACCGGCGACTTGGTGCGCTGGCGTGCGGATGGCACCCTGGATTACCTGGGTCGCGTCGACCATCAGGTGAAGATCCGTGGCTTCCGTATAGAGCTGGGCGAGATCGAGAGCCAGCTGTTGGCCCTCGAAGGCGTGCAGGAAGCGGCGGTGATCGCCCGCGAGACGCCAACTGGCAAGCAACTGGTGGGCTATGTCGTCGCTCGCGACAACACTGATACCAATGCTCTACGCGCCGAGCTGGCCAAGATCCTGCCGGACTATATGGTCCCCGCGCAGATCATCGCCCTGGAAAAACTGCCGCTGACCCCGGCCGGCAAGCTGGATCGCGCCGCGCTGCCGGAACCGACCTGGCAGAGCCAGGACTACGAGGCCCCGCAAACCGACAATGAGCGCATCCTCGCCGCCATCTGGGCCGACGTACTGGGTGTGGAGCGGGTAGGGCGCCAGGATCACTTCTTCGAGCTGGGCGGCGACTCCATCGTCGCCTTGCAGGTGGTCAGTCGTGCTCGCCAAAAGGGCTTGGGCCTGACGCCCAAGGACCTGTTCCAGCAGCAGACCCTGGCGCAGCTGGCTGGTGTTGCCCGCAGCGTCAGCGCACCGCTGGCCGATCAGGGACCGGTAACTGGCACAGCGCCGCTGCTGCCAATCCAGGCCCGCCTGTTGGCACGTGAAGGCCTGGCGCCGTGCAACCAGTACCTGCTGCTGGAGCTGGCCGAGCCGCTGTCGGCTGCCCAGCTGGAACAGGCGCTGCAAGCCCTGGTTCAGCACCACGACGCCTTGCGCCTGCGCTTTGAGCGGCTCGATGGCCAGTGGCAGCAAGTACATGCCGCCGAAGTGGCGGGTCCTCTGCTGCAACGGGTCGAGCTGGCCGCCGGCGAGGACCCGCAGCCGCACTATGACGCCGCGCAGCGCAGCATTGATCCGGCCAGCGGTTCACACCTGCGTGGTCTGTATCTGACCCAGCCAGGACAGGCCGATCGCCTGCTGCTGTCCATCCACCACCTGGTGGTCGATGGCGTGTCCTGGCGCGTGCTGCTGGAAGACCTGCAGCGCGCCTGCCTGCAACTGGCCAGTGGCCTGGCGGTGCAGCTGCCGGCCAAGACCAGCGCCTTCAAGACCTGGGGCGAGCGCCTGGCGGACTGGAAAGCCGAGGCCCAGCTGCCGTACTGGCAGGCCCAGCAGGACGCTGGTGGCGAGCTGCCGTTGCTGAGCCAGGAATCCGGCAGCGAAGGCACTTGCGAGCGCATCGAGCTGAGCCTGGACGCCGCCTTCACCCGCGAGCTGCTGCAGGCCGGCCAGCGGGCCTATCGCCTGCGTGCCGACGAACTGCTGCTGACCGCCCTGAGCCGCGCGCTGTGCAGCTGGAGCGAGCAGCCGGCGCTGACCCTGCACCTGGAGAGCCATGGCCGCGCGCCGCTGTTCGAGGATGTCGACCTGTCGCGAAGCGTCGGCTGGTTCACCAGCCTCTACCCCGTGCGCCTGCAGCCCGAGACCGAGCTGTCTGCCAGCCTCAAGGCGATCAAGGAGCAGCTGCGCGCCGTGCCCGATCTGGGCCTGGGCTTTGGTCAACTGGCCCAGCAAGGCCAGTTGACCGAGCGCGCCCCGCAACTGCTGTTCAACTACCTGGGCCAGTTCGACGAGGGCGAGGGCGGCTTGCGTCTGCGCGAAGGCGGCCTGTGGCGCGAAGCCGATGCGCCCATGGATGCTCCATTGGTCATCAACGCCGAGCAGCGTGGCGGTGCCCTGCAGCTGCACATCGACTTCAACCCTGCGCAGCTGGCGCGCACCACCCTGGAGGGCCTGGTCGCACGCCTGCAGGATGAGTTGCACAGCATCGCCCAGCACTGTGCCAAGGTCTCGCCACGGCTGACGCCCAGCGATGTGCCGCTGGCCGGTCTGAGTCAGGTCGAACTGGATGCACTGGCCGGCGTGGAAGACATCCACCCGCTGTCACCGCTGCAGCAGGGCCTGCTGTTCCACAGCCAGCTGGAAGGTGCCGGCAGCTATGTCAGCCAGCTGCTGCTGCCGTTCACCGGCCTCGATCCGCAGCGTCTGCAGAATGCCTGGCGCCAGGTGCTGGCGCGCCACGGCGTGCTGCGCAGCCGCTTCCTGTTGGGCGAGCGCCCGCTGCAACTGGTGCAGGCCGAGGTCGAGCTGGACTGGCAGGATCTCGACTGGCGCGGCGTTGCCGATTTCGAGGCGCAGCTGCAGGCCTTCTGCAGCGCCGAGCGTGAGCGCGGCTTTGCCCTCGACCAGGCGCCGCTACTGCGCCTGGCGCTGATCCAGCGCGGCGCCGGCGACTTCGTGCTGGTCTGGACCCTGCACCACCTGCTGCTGGACGGCTGGAGCAACGGCCTGCTGTTCGCCGAAGTGCTGGCCCTCTACCACGGCGACCGCCTGCCGGCGCCGGGCGGCCAGTTCGGTGACTATATCCACTGGCTCGGTGGCCAGGATGCGGCGACCGAGCAGGCCTTCTGGCGTGAACAGCTGGCGCCGCTGGACGGCGCCACCCGCATCGCCGGCTGCCTGCCGTGCCGCACACCGGGGCAGGGCCATGCTCGTCATCCGCTGCCACTCGATAGCGCCACCGAACAACGGATTCGCAGCTTCGCCCAACGTCACGGCCTGACCCTCAACACCCTGGTACAGGCCGCCTGGGCCTTGCTGCTGGCGCGCCTGACCGGCAAGCGCAGCCTGTGCTTCGGCGCCACCGTGGCCGGTCGCCCGACCGAGCTGGCCGGCAGCGAGCAGATGCTTGGCCTGTTTATCAACAGCCTTCCCGTTGCCGTGCAGCTGCCGGCCGAGCAGCCGCTGGGCGACTGGCTGGCCGCGCTGCAGGTGCAGAACCTGCAGCTGCGCGAGCACGAGCACAGCCCGCTGCACGATATCCAGCGCTGGGTCGGCAGCGCCGGCGAGGCGCTGTTCGACAGCCTGTTGGTATTCGAGAACTACCCGCTGGGCGAGGCGCTCAAGCAGGCCGAGCGTGGCGAGCTGCGCTTGGGCCTGCCGCAGAGCCACGAGTTCACCCATTACCCGATGACCCTGGCCGTGCTGCCGGGCAGCCGCCTGGAGCTGCTGCTGGCCTACGACCGCGCGCACTTCGACGCCGACGGCATCGCCCAGGTCGAAGCACTGCTGCGCCAGGCGCTGGATCAGGTGTGTGGCGATCCGGCGCGGACGCTGGGCAGCCTGCAGCTGAGTTCCGTCGATGAGCAGGCACGTCTGGCCGAGTGGAACACTCCGCGCCAGGTCTTCGATGCCGCTCGCCTGCTGCCCGAGCTGATCGCCGAACAGGCGCGTCTGCGTCCTGAGGCCATCGCCCTGGTGCATGGCGGTGAGCGGATTGCCTTCGCCGAGCTGGAGTCTCGCGCCAACCAACTGGCCAATCTTTTGGTTTCCCACGGCGTACAGCCGGAGTCCCGTGTCGGTGTCTCGCTGGAGCGGGGCAACGCGATGATCGTGGCGATGCTGGCGGTACTTAAAGCCGGCGGCGCCTTTGTGCCGCTCGATCCGGACTATCCGCGTGAGCGCCTGAGCTACATGGTCGAGGATTCGGGCCTGCAGTGGCTGATTACTGCGTCCGATCTGACCGAGCGCCTGCCGCTGTCCTCTTCGGTTGAACCGCTGTATCTGGATCAGCTGGATCTGTCCGCGTTTGATTCGTCAGCGCCTGCGGTACAGCTCCATCCGCTGAATCTGGCCTACCTGATCTACACCTCCGGCTCCACTGGCCAGCCGAAAGGCGTGGCGGTGAACCACCTCGGCCTGAGCATGCATGTGCAGACCATCGGCCAGCGCTACGGCATGACCCCGGACGATGTGGAGCTGCACTTCGCCTCGATCAGCTTCGACGGCGCCCTGGAGCGCTGGACGGTGCCGCTGGCCTTCGGCAGCCGCCTGGTGATTCGCGACCAGGAACTGTGGAGCGCGGAGAAGACCTGCCAGGTGATCGCCGCCGAAGGCGTGACCATTTCCTGCCTGCCGCCGAGCTATGCCCAGCAGCTGCTGGACTGGGTGGAATCGCAAGGCCTGAAACTGCCAGTCCGCTCCTGGACCCTGGGCGGTGAGGCCTTTACTCGCGAAACCTACGAGCGCCTGCAGAAGGTGCTGCAGCCGCAACGGATCATCAACGGCTATGGCCCGACCGAGACGGTGGTGACCCCGCTGATCTGGGAAGCCTATCCGGGCGACAGTTTCGAGGCAGCCTATGCCCCCATCGGTAACCCGGTCGGCCCGCGCTGCCTGTATGTGCTGGATGCCGAGCTGAACCTGCTGCCCATCGGCGTGGCCGGCGAGCTGTATATCGGCGGCGAAGTCGGTCTGGCCCGTGGCTACTTCCAGCGCCCCGAGCTGACTGCCGAGCGCTTCCTGCCCGACCCGTTCGGCAAGGCAGGGGAGCGCATGTACCGCACCGGCGACCTAGTGCGCTGGCGCGAAGACGGCACCCTGGATTACCTGGGTCGCGTCGATCACCAGGTGAAGATCCGTGGCTTCCGCATCGAGCTGGGCGAGATCGAGAGCCAGTTGCTGGCACTGGATGGCGTGCAGGAAGCGGCAGTCATCGCCCGCGAGACGCCGACCGGGAAACAGTTGGTTGGTTACGTGGTGGCTCGTGATAACACCGACGCCAACGCTCTGCGCAGCAAGCTGGCCAAGATCCTGCCGGACTATATGGTCCCCGCGCAGATCATCGCCCTGGAAAAACTGCCGCTGACCCCGGCCGGCAAGCTGGATCGCGCCGCGCTGCCGGAACCGACCTGGCAAAGCCAGAGCTACGAAGCCCCGCAGACCGACAACGAACGCATCCTTGCCGCCATCTGGGCCGAGGTGCTGGGTGCGGAGCGGGTAGGGCGCCAGGACCATTTCTTCGAGCTGGGCGGCGACTCCATCGTCGCGCTCAAGGTGGTCAGCCGCATCCGCCATCAGGGCCTGCAGTTGCCGCTCAAGGCCTTGTTCGAGCAGAGCCGCCTGGCCGACTGTGCGGCTGCCCTGCAACGCGAAGCCGTCGATGCACCGGTGCTGCGCGCGCTGCCGCGGGGCGGCGACCTGCCGCTCTCGCATGCCCAGCAGCGCCTGTGGTTCCTCAACCGTCTGGACCCGAGCAACGGCGCCTACCACATGCCGGCAGGCCTCGACCTGCAGGGGCGTCTGGACCGCCAGGCGCTGCAGGCCGCTTTCGACCAGTTGGAAGCGCGCCACGAGGCGCTGCGTACGCGCTTTGTCGAGGTGGGTGGCGAGGCGCGCCAGCGCATTCTGGCGCCGCAGGGCCAGCGCATCGACTGGTTCGACCTGCGTGAACTGCCGGCCAGTGAGCGTGAAATCGAGGCGCGCGATTATGCGCAGAAGCTGCTCACGCGCCCGTTCAACCTGGCTTCCGAGCCGCTACTGCGGGTGAGCGTGCTGCGCCTGGCCGATCAGGAGTACCGCCTGCTGCTGGTCCAGCACCACATCGTCTCCGATGGCTGGTCGATGCAGCGTTTCATCGGCGAGTTCGCCGCCGCCTACGCGGCGTTCGCCGAGGGTCGTACCGCGCAGTTCGCGCCGCTGCCGCTGCAGTACGCCGACTATGCCCAGTGGCAGCGCGACTGGCTGAAATCCAACGAAGCCACGCGCCAACTGGATTACTGGAAGGCGCGCCTGGGTGAACACCAGCCGCTGCTAGAGTTGCCCACCGACCATCCACGCCCGGCTCAGGGGGCGCGCCAGGGTATGCGTTGGCGCTTCGAGCTGTCGCCGTTGCTCACCGCGCAACTGCGCGCTTTGGCCCAGCGTGAGGGCAGCACACTGTTCAGCCTGTTGCTGGCGGCCTGGCAGACCTTGCTGCACCGCTACAGCGGCCAGGAAGATATCCGCGTCGGCGTACCGGTGGCCGGGCGTAGCCTGGCGGAAATGGACGGCGTGCTCGGTTGCTTCATCAACACTCTGGTGCTGCGCGGCGAGCCGGCGGGGCTTAAACCCTTCCGCGAGCTGCTCGGCGAACTGGCCCAGGCCAGCCGTGATGCCCTGGCCAACCAGGAATTGCCCTTCGACCAGTTGGTGGAGGCCCTGCAACCGACCCGCAGCCTGAGTCATCACCCGCTGTTCCAAGTGGCATTCAACCATCAGCAGGTGGACTTCAGCGCCCTCGGCAGCCTGCCGGGCCTGCGCGTGCAACCGCATGACCCGGGCGCCGCCGGCGCGCAGTTCGACCTGGCGCTGGATACCGAGGAGGCGGCCGATGGCAGCCTCAGCGGTTTCGTCAGCTACGCCGCCGAGCTGTTCGAGGCGCGCACCGTCGCCCGCCTGGCACGGCATTTTGTTCGGCTGCTGGAAGGCATCTGCGCCGACCCGAGTCAGCCCATCGGCCTGCTGCCGTTGCTGGAGGAAGACGAGCAGGCGCAGCTCGCCACCTGGAACGACACGGCCAAGGACTACGGGCCGCAGGTCAATCTCAGTGAGCGCATCAGCCAGCAGGCCGCGCGCACGCCGCAGGCACCGGCCCTGGTGTTCGGCGAACAAACGCTGAGCTACGTCGAGCTGGAGCAACGTATCAACCAGCTGGCCAACCGTCTGCGCAGCCTTGGCGTGCAGCGCGGCAGTCTGGTCGGTATCAGCCTGGAGCGCTCGTTGGAGCTGGTGATCGGCCTGCATGCCATCGTCCGCGCCGGCGGTGCTTACGTGCCGCTCGACCCGGAATACCCGCTGGAACGCCTGGCCTATCTGCTGGAGGATTCCGGCGTCGACCTGCTGTTGTCGCACAGCGCGCTGGTCGAGCGCCTGCCGCTGCCGGCCGGGCTCAAGGCCCTGGGCCTGGATCGCGAAGACTGCAGTGCCGAGCCGGTTACGCCACCGGCAGTCAGCCTGCAGGGCAACGATCTGGCCTACGTCATCTACACCTCCGGCTCCACCGGCAAGCCCAAGGGCGCCGGCAACAGCCACGAGGCCCTGGCCAACCGCATTCTGTGGATGCAGGAGGCCTATCAGCTGGGCGCTGGCGACGTGGTGCTGCAGAAAACTCCGTTCAGCTTCGACGTCTCGGTATGGGAGTTCTTCTGGCCGCTGGTCACCGGCGCCTGCCTGGCCATTGCCGCGCCGGGCGACCACCGTGATCCGCAGAAGCTGGTGGAGCTTATCCAGCGCCACAAGGTCAGTACGCTGCACTTCGTACCCTCCATGCTGCAGGCCTTCCTCCTGCACCCGGATGTCGAGCAGTGCCAGAGCCTGACCCGCGTCATCTGCAGCGGCGAGGCGCTGCCGGCGGAGCTGCAGGTGCGCACTTTCCAGCGCCTGCCACAGGCGGGCCTGTACAACCTGTACGGTCCGACCGAGGCGGCCATCGACGTCAGCCACTGGACCTGCGTAGAGGAAGGGCGCCACGCCGTGCCAATCGGCCGGCCGATCGCCAACCTGCGCCTGCATATCCTTGATGCCCAGCTCAACCCGGTGCCGCAGGGTGTGCCCGGCGAGCTGTACATCGCCGGCATCGGCCTGGCGCGCGGCTACCACCGCCGTCCGGAACTGACCGCCGAGCGCTTCCTGCCCGATCCGTTCAGCAGCGAGGGCGGACGCATGTACCGCACCGGCGACCTGGTGCGCTGGCGTGCCGACGGCGCCATCGACTATCTGGGGCGCATCGACCATCAGGTGAAGATCCGCGGCTTCCGCGTCGAACTGGGCGAGATCGAAGCCCAGCTCGGTGCCCAGCCGGGCGTCGCCGAGGCCGTGGTGGTAGCCCGCGACAGCCAGATCGGCAAGCAGCTGGTCGGCTATGTGGTGGCCGATCCGCTGCCGGCGGATGAGTCCGCCTGGCTGGCCGGGATCAAGGCCGCGCTGAAGGTCGAGCTGCCCGAGCACATGGTGCCCTCGATCCTGATGCGCCTGGAGCGCATGCCGCTGTCGCCCAACGGCAAGCTGGAGCGCCGTGCGCTGCCCGAGCCGGTTTGGCAGGCACGGGTTTACCGGGCGCCACAGAGCGAACGGGAGATCGCCCTGGCGGCTATCTGGCAGGAGGTGCTGGAGGTGGCCCAGGTCGGCCTCGACGACAACTTCTTCGAACTCGGCGGGCATTCACTGCTGGCTACTCAGGCCGTGGCCCTGCTGCGCCAGCGCCTGGGGCTGGAACTGCCGCTGCGCGCCTTCTTCGAGGCGGAGAACCTGGCGGCCCTGGCCGCCAACCTCGATGGTCAGGCTCCGGCCGCTGCCGAGGAAGAAGACCAAGACCTGCGCGACATGGCCGCGCTGCTCGACGAACTGGAGGCCCTGTGACCGCGCCCATCGACAAGGCCGCCCTGGCGCGGCGTTTCCTCGCCTTAGGGCCAGCAGAACAGAAGCGTTTCCTCGAACTGCTGGCCAGCAAGGGCATCCGCTTCGACCGTCTGCCGCTGGTGCCGGCGCCTCGTGGCGAGCATCTGTCAGCCTCGCATGCCCAGCAGCGCCTGTGGCTGGTGGCGCAGCTGGAGCCAGACAGCAGCGCCTGCCACATGGTCGGCGCCTTCGCCCTGGAGGGTGAGCTGGATCGTGCCGCGCTGATGGCGGCTCTGGAGCTGATTGTCGAGCGCCACGAGGCGCTGCGCACCCGTTTCTACGAACACGACGGCCAGCTATGCCAGCGCATTGACCCGCCAGGCCCGCTGGCCCTGGAGGAGCGCGACCTGCGCGGCGAGACCGAGACCGTGCAGACCCTGGCCGATGCCCATGCGGCGCGGGCCTTCGACTTGATCGAAGGGCCGCTGCTGCGCGTGCAGTTGCTGCGTCTGGACGAGCAGCGCTGGCGCTTGCAGATCGTCTGCCACCACATCGTCTCCGACGGCTGGTCGATCGGCGTGTTCGCCGAGGAACTGGGCCGCGCCTATGCCGCGCTGCGCCAGGGGCAGGCGCCGCAACTGGCCGAGCTGCCGATCCAGTACGCCGATTACGCCCAGTGGCAGCGCGCCTGGCTGGAGGCCGGCGAGCGCGAGCGCCAGCTCGGCTACTGGCGCGAGCGCCTGGGTAGCGAGCAGCCGGTGCTGGCCTTGCCCTACAAGCTGGATGCCTCCGGCCAGCGCCATGCCGCGCGCCAGGCCATCGCTGTGCCGCAGGCATTGGCCGAACGCCTGCGCCAGCTGGCCCAGGGCGAGGGCGCTACCCTGTTCATGCTGCTGCTGGCCGCCTTCCAGCTGCTCTTGGCGCGCTACAGCAACCAGCGTGATATCCGCGTCGGCGTGCCGGTAGCCAATCGCCAGCGCGCCGAGACCGCGCCGCTGGTGGGCTTCTTCGTCAATACCCAGGTGCTGCGCGCCGAGTTCGATGCCGGCATGAGTTTCCGTCAGCTGCTGGCCGAGGTGCGCCGTCACGCGTTGGACGCCCAGGACCAGCAGGACCTGCCGTTCGACCAACTGGTGGAGGCCCTGGCGCCGGAACGCAGTCTGGGCCAGACGCCGCTGTTCCAGGTGTTGTTCAACCACCAGAAGCGCGACCTTGGCGCCCTGCAACTGCCCGGCCTGCGCCTGGAGCCGCTGGCGCAGGGCGTACCGCATGCCCTGTTCGACCTGGCCCTGGACAGCCTGGAAGACAGCGCCGGCCAGCTGCGCCTGACCCTAACCTGGGCCCGCGAGCGGCTGGACGATGCGCAAATGCAGCAGATGACCAACCATCTGCTGGGCCTGCTGGAGCAGGTCAGCACTACGCCGGATCAGCCGCTGGTGAGCCTGCCACTGCTGGATGCCGGCGATCAGGCACGCCTGGCCGAGTGGAACACTCCGCGCCAGTCCTTCGATGCCGCCCGCCTGCTGCCCGCGCTGATCGCCGAACAGGCCCGCCTGCGTCCCGAGGCTATCGCCTTGGTGCATGGTGCCGAACGTATTTCGTTCTCCGAGTTGGAGGCGCGTGCCAATCTCCTGGCCAATCTGCTGGTTTCCCACGGCGTGCAGCCGGAGTCGCGTGTCGGCGTATCCCTTGAGCGCGGCAATGCGATGATCGTGGCGATGCTGGCGGTGCTGAAGGCCGGCGGCGCCTTTGTGCCGCTCGATCCGGACTATCCGCGTGAGCGCCTGAGCTACATGGTCGATGATTCGGGGCTGAAGTGGCTGATCACCAGTTCTAATCTGGCCGAGCGTCTGCCGCTGTCCTCTGCGGTTGAACCGCTGTATCTGGATCAGCTGGATCTGTCCGCGTTTGATTCCTCAGCGCCTGAGGTACAGCTGCACCCGCTGAATCTGGCCTACCTGATCTACACCTCCGGCTCCACCGGCCAGCCCAAGGGCGTGGCGGTGAACCACCTCGGTCTGACCATGCATGTGCAGACCATCGGTAAGCGCTACGGCATGACACCGGATGATGTCGAGCTGCACTTCGCCTCGATCAGCTTCGACGGCGCCCTGGAGCGCTGGACCGTTCCGCTGGCCTTCGGCAGCCGCCTGGTGATTCGCGACCAGGAACTGTGGAGCGCGGAGAAGACCTGCCAGGTGATCGCCGACGAGTGCGTGACCATTTCCTGCCTGCCGCCGAGCTATGCCCAACAACTGCTGGATTGGGTGGAAAGTCAGAACCTGAAGCTGCCTGTACGTTCCTGGACCCTGGGTGGCGAAGCTTTTACCCGAGAAACCTACGAGCGCCTGCAGAAGGTGCTGCAGCCGCAACGGGTCATCAACGGCTACGGCCCGACCGAGACGGTGGTCACTCCACTGATCTGGGAAGCCTATCCGGGCGACAGTTTCGAGGCGGCCTACGCGCCCATCGGCAATCCGGTCGGTCCGCGCAGCCTGTATGTGCTGGATGCCGAGCTGAATCTGCTGCCCATCGGCGTGGCCGGTGAGCTGTATATCGGCGGCGAAGTCGGCCTGGCTCGTGGCTACTTCCAGCGTCCGGAACTGACCGCCGAACGCTTCCTGCCTGATCCGTTCGGCGCCGCTGGCGAGCGCATGTACCGCACCGGCGACCTGGTGCGCTGGCGCGAAGACGGCACCCTGGATTACCTGGGCCGCGTCGACCATCAGGTGAAGATTCGCGGCTTCCGTATCGAACTGGGCGAGATCGAGAGCCAGCTGTTGGCCGTCGAAGGCGTACAGGAAGCGGCGGTGATCGCCCGTGAGACGCCGACCGGCAAGCAGCTGGTGGGCTATGTCGTCGCTCGCGACAACACTGATACCAATGCTCTACGCGGCGAGCTGGCCAAAGTCCTGCCGGACTATATGGTCCCCGCGCAGATCATTGCCCTGGACAAGCTGCCGCTGACCCCGGCCGGCAAGCTGGATCGCGCCGCGCTGCCGGAACCGACCTGGCAGAGCCAGGACTACGAGGCCCCGCAAACCGATAACGAGCGCATCCTCGCCGCCATCTGGGCCGACGTACTGGGTGTGGAGCGGGTAGGGCGCCAGGATCACTTCTTCGAGCTGGGCGGCGACTCCATCGTCGCCCTGCAGGTGGTCAGCCGCGTGCGCCAACAGGGGCTGCAGCTGTCGCCGCGCGAGCTGTTCCAGTTCCCCCGCCTGACCGAGCTGGCCCAGGCCGCCCGCGCTGCCGGTGAGGAAATCGCGCAGGCGCCGGTCACCGGCGAACTGCCGCTGGCGCCGATCCAGGCGCATTTCTTCGACATGAATCAGGCGGAGCCGGCGCACTGGAACCAGGCGCTGAATCTGGAGCTGCTGCGTCCGCTTGATCCAGAGCTGCTGGAACAGGCTCTGCAGGCGCTGGTGGCGCATCACGATGGCCTGCGCCTGCGTTTCGAGCAGCGCGACGGTCGCTGGACCCAGCACTACGGCGAGATACAAGCCGATCAGCCGCTGCTCTGGCAGCGCGAGGCGGCTGACGACGCGCAGGCCGAAGCGCTGTGCAACGAGGCGCAGCGCAGCCTGGACCTGGCCCGAGGGCCACTGCTACGCGGCTTGCACCTGCGCCAGGCGGGTAAGGCGAACCGTTTGTTACTCGCCGTCCATCACCTGGTGGTGGATGGCGTCTCCTGGCGCATCCTGCTGGAAGACCTGTTGGCGGCCTATCGCCAGCTGGAAGCGGGGCAGACCGTGCGCCTGCCGGGCAAGAGCCTGTCCTACAAAGGCTGGAGCGAATCCCTGCAGCAGTGGGCGCGCGGCGCGGCGGCGCAGGTCGAGCTGGACGCCTGGTGCAGCCGCCTGAGCGGCCCGGCGCTTGCCCTGCCACGCGAGCTCGACGGCATCAGCGCCAGCCATGGTGACAAGCGCGAAGTGCGCTTGGCCCTGGACGCAGGCGAGACCAAGCGCCTGCTGCAGGCTCCGGCGCAGCTGGGCGTGCGTATCGATGCGTTGTTGCTTACCGCGCTGACACGCGCCCTGTGCCGTTGGAGCGGCCACTCCGGCTTGCGGGTCAACCTCGAAGGCCACGGCCGCGATGCGCTGGCCGGCGACCATGATCTGACGCGAACGGTCGGCTGGTTCACCAGCCTGTATCCGCTGCAGCTGCCGCACCTGGACGATCCACAGCTGCAACTGCAGCGCGTGCAGCAGCATCTGCAGCAGGTCGAGCATGGCGGCCAGGGCTATGGCGTGCTGCGTTGGTTGGGCGATACGCAGGCGCAGGCTTCACTTGCCGAGCTGCCGAGCGCCGAAGTGATCTTCAACTACCTCGGCCAGTATCAGGCCGGCGCGGCGGCGGACTGGTTTCGCCCGGCCAGCGGCGGTGGTGCGGCGGTGGCGGTGGACAACCCACTGGCGGCGCGTCTGGCGGTCAATGGCCAGGTGTTCGACGGCCAGTTGCAGCTGTCCTGGGAGTACGCGACCAATCAGTATCGCGGCGAGACCATCGAATCCCTGGCTGCGGACTATCGCCGGGAGCTGCTTGGCCTGCTGGAGCTGGCGCGCGGCCAGTTCGTGCAGGGCCCGTCGCCCTTGCTGCGCCTGACCCGTCAGCAGGCTGACAAAGCCCCGCTGTTCTGCCCGCACCCGGTCACCGGACGGGTCACGGGCTACCAGCCGCTGGCGGCACGTCTGGACGGCGTGCGCGAGGTCTTCGGCCTGCAGTGCCGCAGCTTCCTCGACCCGAGCTGGCGCGATGCTTCGCTGGCCGAGATGGCCGATGCCTACTTGGCCGCGCTGCTCCAGCAGCAGCCGCAGGGTCCGTATCACTTGGTCGGCTGGTCGCTGGGCGGCAGCCTGGCCCTGGAGCTGGCGGCGCGGCTGGAGGCTCGGGGCGCAGAGGTGGCCTTCCTCGGCCTGCTCGACTGCTATGTGCCGGGCACCGAGATCGCTGGCGACGACGCCCGCCATCCGCAGGCGCGAGCCAAGCTGGTCGAGCATCTGCAGCTGTTGGCGCCGGAGCTTCCCGCCAAGGCCTGGGATGGCCTGTTCGAACGGTTGCTACTGCTGGAGCCGCTGGACTGGCCGCAGGTTGCCAACGCCTGGTTCGCCGGCCAGGCGCTGGACGGCATGACCCGCCAGAGCCTGGAGGAGCTGCTGTTCGCCTGGGCGCTGGAACAGCATATGCGCCGCTTGTGTGCCGGCTACGCACTGCCCTCGGTGAAGGTACGTCCGCACTGCTGGTGGGCGGCGCAGCCGGCCGGGCGCGCGGCGCTGCTGGAGCGTGGCCTGGAGCAGGTGCAAGGCCGTGCAGCCAGCCATCGCCTGGTGGATACCGATCACCAGGGCATCGTCCGCCATCCACAGGTGCTGGCCGAGCTCTCATCCTTGGTGGGCTGAAAACAAAAAGTGTCAGGGGTTCGTAAATTTTCTGCGGGCCCGTACGTCTAGTACAGGCAAGTTACACAAATGCGAATCCTTCTAATTTGATTTCATTGGGGAGTATTGATGGAACAGCAAGCGAAGAGCCTGGCCCGAATTCCGTTCGCCAAGGCGCGTCTGCCGTTGGCCATGGCCTGCGCACTGGGTGCATTCAGCATGGGGCTGCAGGCTGAAGAAGCGATCCAGCTGGAAACCACCAATATCAGTGGCGAACTGGACAGCCCGGTCGGTGAGGACCAGGGCTACGTGGCCAAGAACAGCCGCAGCGCCACCAAGATCAATACTCCGCTCAGTGAAACCCCGCGTTCGGTCTCGGTCGTCACCGAAGAGCAGATGAAGGACCGCAACGTCCAGACCATCAGCGAGGCGCTGCGCTACTCCGGTGGCGTGCAGGCCGGTTTCTACGGTGAGGACAACAAGCAGGACTGGTTCATCATCCGCGGCTTCAAGCAGGCCAACAACGGCCTGTTCATGGACGGCTCGCGCATTTACTCCAGTGCGTTCTACAGCTGGCAGATCGACCCCTACATGCTCGAGCGCATCGAGGTGCTCAAGGGGGCGGCCTCGGTGCTGTACGGCCAGACGCCGCCCGGCGGCCTGATCAACCTGCAGAGCAAGCGCCCGACCGCCGACGCCCGTAACGAAGTGGGTGTGCAGTTCGGCAGTTTCGACCGCAAGCAGATCAATGCCGATGTCGGCGGCAAGCTGGATGAAGAGGGCAACCTGCTGTACCGCGTGGTGGCCCTGAGTCGCGATACCGGCACCCAGGTCGATGACGTGGATGCCGCGCGCATCCTGCTGGCCCCCTCGATGACCATCAACTTCAACGAGGACACTTCGCTGACGCTGCTGGCCAGCATGCAGAAGGATCGTTCCGATCCCCAGCTGCAGTTCCTGCCGTCCAGCGGCACCATCGAGCACAACCCGAACGGCAAGATCGACACCGACACCGCCGTGGGCGACCCGAGCTACGAGACCTTCGAGCGCGACCAGTACACCCTGGGCTACGAGCTGAACCACCGTCTGAACGACAACTGGGACTTCCAGCAGAACCTGCGCTACGGCCACATGGAGCTGGAACTGCGCCAGCTGTTCTACTACGGCAACCTCACTGATCGCGTGATCAACCGTGGCCTGACCTACAACGACGGCAAGGCCGACAACCTGTCGGTGGACAACCGCCTGCTCGGCAACTGGTTCGGTGACCGCTGGGAAAACACCCTGCTGCTGGGTGCCGACTACCAGCAGCTGAAGATCAACGACCGCAGCCCCAACGGCTACCCGAACTTTGGCGTAATCCCCCCGCTGGATATCTTCAATCCAAGCAACAATGCACCTCTGTTCGGCTTTGTCCCGGTCGGTAATGACGCCCCTATTGGTGATTTCGCCGTTGAGGACAAGGATACCCGCGCCGACCAGATGGGCTACTACCTGCAGGAACAGTTCAAGTACGACAACTGGGTGTTCCTGCTCGGCGGTCGCTACGACACCTCGCGCACCGACTTCGACAACCGCACCACCGGCGCCAGCCACAACGTACGTGACGAGGACTTCACCTGGAGCGGTGGTGTGGCCTACGTGTTCGACAACGGCCTGACGCCCTACATCAGCTACTCCGAGTTCTTCCTGCCGGTCACCGACATCAATCGTGTCACCGGTAAGCCGTTCGAACCGCAGGAAGGCGATCAAAAGGAAATCGGTATCAAGTACCAGCCGGAAGGTCTGGATGCGATGTTTACCGCTGCCGCTTTTGAACTGACTCAGGAAAACGTCACTAAAAACCGCAATGGAGTTCCCACACAGTTGGGCGAGGTTCGTAGCCGTGGCATCGAGCTGGAAGCCCAGGCCAATGTCACTGAGAACATCAGCCTGATTGCCAGCTATACCAAGCTGGACCCGGAGACCACCAACAGCACCGTCGAGGCGGAGAAGGGCAAGAAGCCGGCCAACGTCGCCGACGAAATGGCTTCCCTGTGGGGCAAGTACCAGTTCATCGGCGGTGCGCTGGACGGCCTGGAATTCGGTGCCGGCGTACGCCACACCAGCTCCAGCTATGGCGACAACACCGAGACCCTGGAAGTGCCGTCCTACACCCTGCTGGACGCCATGATCAGCTATCGCATCCAGGACGTGCGCCTGCAGCTCAACGCCAACAACCTGACCGACAAAGAGTACGTCACCGCCTGTGACTACTACTGCTGGTACGGCAACCGTCGCAACGTCATTGCCAGTGTGAGTTATGACTTCTAATCCGCTGCAACAACTGCCGCTGCCCACCGGGCAGCGCCTGCTCGGTCGCGACGACGGCGCCAGCCTGGCCCTGCACCTGGACGAGCGCGCGCTGCTGCGCGCCCGTCGTCAGGATGGGCTGCTGGTGCCGTTGGAGCTGGCTGCCGAGGAGCAGGCCGAGGCGCTGTGGGCGCTGGCCTACTGGTGCTTCGCCAACGACACCCAGCTGCAGGCCGTGCGCCTGCAGCTGGGCTCGGCCGAGCCGTCCCTGCTGGCCAGCGGTCTGCTGGTTGGCGAGGGCAGCGAGCTGCGCATCGAGCGCTCGTCGTTCTGGCAGCTGCCGGGCCCTTTTCTGCGCACTGCCAGCAGTGCCGGCTACCCGCAGCAGATGGTCATGCACCCGACGGGCCGTCGTCACCCTCGCCGCGCGCCCAAGCCGGTGGGCGAGGTCTACCGGCGTTTCGATGCCACGCTGGGTGCCTGGATATCCCTGCGCACCCTGGACATCGACGAAGACCTGGAGCGCTTCAACCGTTGGCAGAACAGTGCCCGCGTGGCGGCGTTCTGGCAGGAGGAGGGCGATCTGGCCAAGCATCGTCGTTACCTCGAGGAGCTGGCTTGCGACCCACGTGTGCTGACCCTGATCGGTTGTTTTGACGACCAGCCCTTCGCCTACTACGAGGCCTATTGGGCCAAGGAAGACCGCATCGCGCCGTTCTACGAGGTTGGCGACTACGATCGCGGCATTCATATGCTGGTGGGTGAGGAGAGTCATCGTGGTCCGCACAAGGTGGCGAGCTGGCTGAGCGCACTGACCCACTACCTGTTTCTCGATGATCCACGCACTCAGCGTGTGGTTGCCGAACCCCGCGCGGACAACGCCCGGATGATCGGCCACATGCAGGCGCAGGGTTATCACAAGGCCAAGGAGTTCGATTTCCCGCACAAGCGCGCGGCACTCATGGTGCAGTCGCGCGAAGTGTTCTTCGAGCGTTGCCGCCTGGCATGAGCAACACGGCTCGCGGCAATCTGCCGCGAGACCACAGAACAACAGAGCCGCGCCCGAGCGCGGCCGTGAACCACTGATGAGGTTGGGCAGGCGGATGCGTACTGCGTCCGCCCCAGACACGAGCCACTCCACAGGATCGGGGCCTGACATGAGCATAGAAACACTGGAATACGACGTCATCGGACTGGGCTTCGGGCCCGCCAACCTGGCCATCGCGGTGGCCCTGGAAGAAGATCGCCGCGTGCGTGAGAACGGCCTGCGCTATTGCTTCCTGGAGAAGAAACAGGCTTTCGAGTGGCATGGCGGCATGCTGCTGGACGACAGTCGCATGCAGATTTCCTTCCTCAAGGACCTCGCGACGCTGCGCAATCCGTCCAGCCGCTACACCTTCGTCAATTACCTGCATCAGAAGCGCCGGCTGGAAGCCTTCATCAACATCAGCACCTTCACGCCCTCGCGCCTGGAGTACAACGACTACCTGGGCTGGGCCGCCGGCCACTTTGCCGACCGCGTGCACTACGGCGAGGAAGTGATTGCCGTCGAGCCGGTGATGGACGGTGGTGAGGTCAGTCGGGTCAAGGTGATCTCTCGCCTGGCCGATGGCCGCACCCGCGCGCGCATCACCCGCAACCTGGTAGTCAGCATCGGCGGTGAGCCGGCGGTGCCGGAAATGTTCCGCCCGCTGCGCGAGGATGGCCGGGTGATCCACTCGGCCCAATACCTGGAGCGTATCCAGGGGGTGTCCGAGCCGCGGCGGATCGCCGTGATCGGCTCCGGGCAGAGTGCCGCGGAGATCTTCACCGATCTGTGTGGGCGCTTCCCGACCGCCGAGGTGAGCATGGTGATGCGCAGCCAGGCCATGCGCCCGGCCGACGACAGCCCCTTCGTCAACGAGATCTTCGATCCGGCCTACACCGACGTGGTCTTCGGCCAGGCGCCGGAAGAGCGTGAAGCCTTCCTGCAGGCCAATGCCCAGACCAACTATTCGGTGGTCAACCTGGACCTGATCGAGAGCATCTACCATCGCCTGTACCAGCAGAAAGTCACCGGCCATGCGCCGCACAGCTTGCTGCCGCAGCGCAGCATCGAGGCGGTGCAGGCGGGGGCCGAAGGTGTGCGCCTGACCCTGCAGGGCCCGGAAGGCCGCGAGGATCGCCTGTTCGACGCGGTTGTTCTGGCCACCGGCTATCGCCGTGATGGCTACAAACGTCTGCTCGGCGGCTTGCAGGCGCACCTTGGCGAGGGCGTGGAACGCGATTATCGTCTGTGCTGCCAACCGCAGATGAGCGCAGGCATCTACCTGCAGGGCTGCTGCGAGGCCAGTCACGGCCTGAGCGACACGCTGCTGTCGGTACTTGCCATTCGCTCGCAGGAAGTGGTCGACGCCCTGCTGGACAACAGTCGTCGCCGCCAATCGACAGGAGTCGCCAGCGCATGTGCCTGACCCAGGCGGGGGGCCGATGATCCCGGCCATTGCCCCGCTGTTCCAAGGGCCTTTCGCCCATTACCGCGATGTCCTCACCCTTGCGGATGACCCACGCCCGGCACTGTCCGGGCGTGAGTTCGTCAGCGCCGGACGTCTGGAAGAGCAGATGCTGCGTTTCGCCCCGGAGCATGCCGAGGGTGACCGGCGGGCGCTTCTGTCACTGTGGTCGAAGTACTATTTCCTGCGCCTGATCCCGCCGGTACTGGCTGCCGGCCTGATCCTCAACTGGCGCCTGCCGCTGGCGTTCGACGAAATCCAGGTGGTGGTCGGTGCCGACGGCCTGCCCGAAGCCTTCAAGCTGCCGCATGCCGGTGAGCGCTGGAGTGCGGCGCCGGCCAACGGTTTCGAGCGTTTCTCGGGGCTGCTGGACGACAACCTGCTGCCCTTCATCGATGGCCTGCGCGCCCATCGCAAGATTGCCGCCCGGGTACTGTGGAGCAACGCTGGCAACTACTTCGAGTGGTTCATGTCGACGCTCGGCGGCCTGCCGTTCCCCAAGCCCATGCTGGCCCAGGGCTTCGAGATACTGGAAAGCAAACTGCGCCCGGACGGCAGCCGCAACCCGCTGTTCGAGCCGGTCAGCTACGTGCCGCAGGGCGAGGGCTGCGCGCCCTGGCGCCAGCGCAAGCTGTGCTGCATCCGCAACGAGCTGGGCATGGTGATGTGCGACAACTGCCCGCTGCTGGAAGAGCCTCCTGCGGAAGGTGTGGCTGTACTGGATTGATCAGGTAAGCGAGTTAAAAGGCAGCCCGGACGCAATCCGGGATGCAGGCGGCTCGCTTCCCGCATTGCATCCGGCTACAGACATTCGGGCGCGATAGCGCCCGGTGTCTTCAGCGCCGATACAGGCACAGCATGAAGTAGGCGCCCCCCAGCAGAGAGGCCAGCAGCCCAGCCGGCAACTGCGCGGGGAATAGCAGGGTACGTCCCAGCCAGTCCGCCGCCACCATCACCAGCGCACCGAGCAGCGCCGCACCGAGCAATTGCGGTACGGCGCGGGCCAGGCCAAGCAGGCGCGCCAGGTGCGGCGCCAACAGGCCGATAAAACTCAGCGGCCCGACGATCAGCGTGGCGCCGGCGGTCAGCAGTGCCGCCAGCAGAAGCAGCACCAGGCGGCCACGGCCCAGCGGCACCCCCAGGGCGCGTGGCGTACCTTCACCCAACGGCAGCAGCTCCAGCCAGCGGCCGAAGGGCAGGGCAGCAGCCAGCAGAACCAGGCTACAGACCAGTACCCACAGCGCCATCTGCGGACCGACGAAATAGGTGGAGCCGGACATCCAGCTGAGCAGGTTCTGCCCGCGCGGGTCACCACCCGCCAGCAGGATGACCTGCAGGGCATCGAACAGCGCGGTGATGCTGATGCCAATCAGCAGCACCTTCTCCGGAGCGAACCCGGAGCGGCGCGACAGGCCGAGCAGCAGGAGCAGCGTCAGTCCGGCGCCCAGGCCGCCCAGTGCCAGCTGCGCCAGCGGGCCGGAGTACGGCAGCAGGAACAGCAGGGCGATCAGGCCCAACGCGGCACCGGCACTGATGCCGAGCACCTCGGGGCTGGACATGGGGTTGCCGGTCAGGCGCTGGATCATGCAGCCGGCCAGCGCCAGCATGCAGCCCGCGGATGCTGCGGCCATTACCCGTGGCCAGCGCCAGTCGAGCAGCGCGGCATCGCTGAGGTTCCAGCTCCATCCTTCCAGTCCGCGCCCCAGGCCCAGTGCCAGGACGATGCCGGTGGCCAATGCCAGCAGCAGTGGCAGCAGGCGCCGGGCCGGGAACGGATGGCGAGCGAAGCTGTGCTCCGCAGCGCTGTGGGGCTGGCCGCCGGGCAGGTGCAGGCGCGGCAGCAGCCAGAGCAGTAGCGGCGCGCCGAGCAGGGCGGTGGCGGCACCGGTCGGCACCAGCTCGGCCAGGTTGCCAGCCAGGCGCTGGATGCCCAGGTCGGTGACGCACAGCAGCAGGCCACCGAGCAGCGGCGCCCAGATCAGGCGCTGGGCAAAGCTGCGCGCGCCGAGCAGGCGCACCAGGGCAGGCGCGGCCAGACCAATGAAGCCGATCACGCCGACCACGCTGACCACGCAGGCGGCTAGGTACACGGACAGGGTCAGGCTGACGATGCGCAGAAAGCGCAGTGGCACACCCAGGCTCTTCACCCCGCTGTCGTCCAGTTCCAGCAGGGCCAGCGGGCGCAGCAACGGCAGCAGGAGCAGCAGGCCGATGGCCAGGCGTGGCAACAGGAACTGCAGGCCGCTCCAACTGTTCTGGCTCAGCGAACCTGAGCCCCAGATGAATACGGCATTCAGATCCTGCTGCTGGACCAGCATCAGGGTGACGTTCAGTGCGCTCAGGTAGAGGGTCACCACCAGGCCGGCGAGGATCAGCGTCAGCGGTGCCAGGGCGCGGCGCCAGGCCAGGGCGAACACCAGCAGGGACGCCAGGCCGCCACCGGCCAGGGCCACCCATTCGCGGCCGTAGTCCAGCGCCCAGGGGGCCCACAGCGTGGCGATCAGCAGGCCGAGCTGGGCGCCGCTGGATACGCCCAGCGTGGTTGGCGACGCCAGCGGGTTACGCAATACCTGCTGCATCAGGGTGCCGGCCAGGGCCAGTGCCGCGCCGCAGAGCAGGGCCATGCACAGGCGCGGCAGCCAGCTGAAGTGCAGGATCAGCTGCGCCATATCGCCCTCGGCAGGGCGAGCGATGGCCGCCAGCCACTCGCCAAGGGGCAAGCGGCGGCCGAGATCGCTCAGCGCCAGGCCGAGGCACAGCAGCAACAGCAGACCACACAGCCAGCCAGGGTGGCGGGAGAAGCTGAAACGCGCGCGGGTAGGCAGTGGCCCCTGGGCCAGCAAGTCGGTCATGGCGCGATCTCCGGCGCCAGGCGCGCCTCCAGCAGGTTGGCAAAACGCTCGGCGGCCATCAGGCCGTTGAAACTCCATACCGGCGGCAGGCCATACAGGCGCTGCTCACGCACGGCCGGCAACTGCTGCCACAAGGCGCTGGCTGCCAGGCCCTCGACGGTGCCGGGCGGCATCGGCTCCAGGTAGAGCAAGGCGGCGCCGGGCTCTTCGGCCAGGCGTTCGATACCCTGCTGGCTGAAGCCCCAGTAGTTGGTCGGACCGTTCCAGGCATTACGCAGGCCGACGCGGTCGAACACGCCCTGATAGATGCTCTGCTTGCCGAACAGGCGCACATGACGTTCGTCGAGGAAGGTCAGTACATAAAAAGGCGGCAATGCTCGCGTGGTCAGGCGCTGTTTGACCCGCGCCATCGCGGCGTCGATGCGCGCGATCATCGCCTCACCCTGCGCCTCACGGCCGAGCAGTTCGGCCAGCTCGCGAGTCACCCGCTGAGCGCCGGCATAGGCCTCGGCTTCCGGGGTGTAGATGGCCAGCATATGCACCGGCGCGATGCGCTCCAGCTGCGGACGGCTGGCGGCGAACTGCGGGGTGATCAGGATCATGTCGGGTTTGAGCTGGCTGAGCAGCTCCAGGTTTGGCTCCACCCGCAGGCCCAGGTCGACCACCGAAGTCGGCAGCTCGGGCGCTTGCACCCAGCGCCGATAACCTTCGGTCTGGGCCACGGCAATCGGTGTCACGCCCAGGCCCAGCAGGGTTTCGGTCAGGCCCCAGTCGATCACTGCGATGCGCGGCTGGGGAACATCGGCCCGGACCAGGCCCGCCAGCAGCGCGAGCACACAGAGCAGCCAGCGCATCACACCACCACGGCGATGGGTTGCTGGCCTTGCGGGTGACGGAGCACCTGCATGGGCAGGCCATAGATGGCCTCCAGATTGCTATCCGTCATCAGTTCGGCCGGGCTGCCGTCCAGGAGCAGGCGACCGCTGTGCAGGGCGATCAGGCGGTCGCAGTAACGCGCCGCCATATTGATGTCGTGCAGCACCACGATGACGCTCAGGCCGAGTTGCTGGCTGAGCTTGTGCACCAGGCCCAGCACATCGACCTGGTGGGCAATGTCCAGCGCCGAGGTTGGCTCGTCCAATAGCAGGAAGCGGCTGTCCTGTGCCAGCAGCATGGCCAGCCAGACGCGCTGGCGCTCGCCGCCGGAGAGGCTGTCGACCATACGCTCGGCGAAGCGCGCGGTGTCGGTGAGCTCCAGGGCCTCTTGCACCTTGGCGTGGTCTTCCCTGCCGAAACGGCCGAGCAGGCCGTGCCAGGGATAGCGGCCGAAGCCCACCAGCTCACGTACCGTCAGGCTCTCGGCGGCTGGCAGCTGCTGCGGCAGGTAGGCGACCTGACGGGCAAAATCGCGGTCCTTCCAGGCATCCAGCGGCTGCTCGTCCAGCAGTATGCGGCCGGCGCTCGCCGGCTGCTGGCGGGCCAGCATCTTCAGGAGGGTGGATTTGCCGGAGCCGTTATGGCCGATCAGGCCGACCATCTGACCCTGGGGGATATCGAGTGACAGCGGATGCAGGAGCGTACGCTCCGCCAGGCTGAAGCTGACCGCATCGAGTCGGAACATGGACAATCCTTGGCAAGCCGGACATGCGCGAAGGCGGCGACTTTAGCCAAAATGATAATCCCTGGCAAACGCAATGGATTCGCTTATGCCTTTGCCAGTGCCTCCTACGCCTTGCGCAGATCACCCTGCATTTGCTTCAGCGCCGCGGCGAGCTTCTCCTGGCGCTGCTCCAGCTGCTTCTTGCGCTCCCCATTGAGTGTGCCGATCTGCTTGGCCAGGTCGCGCAGCGCCGGCTCCTTGGCGATCACCCGCTTTAGCTCGGCTTCGTTGAGCACGGATTCGGTCTTGGCCACGGTCTCCTGGGCCGTGGCGAAGCGCTGAGTCAGGTGCTTGCCGAAAGCCTCCAACTCGGCTGCCAGGTGGGCCGCAAGCTGGTCGTCAGGTCCATCGCCGGCGCGCTTGGCCTTGGCCCGCAGCTCCGGCAGATCGGGCACCTTGAGCAAGGTGCCGGCGCGCAGGCTGGTGATCTGGTCCAGCTGCGGGTTGGCCTTGAGCAAGGCATCCTCGACCTTCTCGCGCTGGCGCGGGGTGAGACGGTTGAATAGCTTGTCGGCCAGCTCGCCGAGATTCTTTTCGCCACGAAAGGGGGTGACGGCCATGTCGTGTACTCCTAGAAACCGATGAGATTGGTCAGTGCCATGTCCGCAGGAATGGAGCTGCCGTTGGTGACACGGATGTTTCCGGTGCTGGTGTTGCCGATAACGATGGCCTGCTCGATCTGTTCATCGGGCGTCAGGTGCAGCGTATCGTTGTCGCCCAGCCCGATCAGGCGGTTGTTGCTGGCATTGAGCGTACGCGCCTGCAACTCGCCGGACTGTACGCCTTCATTGGCTTCCCCCAGGCTTTCGCAGCGGTTGCCGGCGAACAGGCAGTGGTCGAGCCCTGCGCACAGATTGAGCGACACGCTGCTCAACATGGCCCGCAGGCGGTTGTTCTGGATTGCCAGATCAGCCGGTCGACGCGGTATGGCAAAGGCACGGCTGGCGGTGAGCAGGTAGGCGTTGTCCGGGGCGGCGACCAGATAGCCGGTGGTGAAGTTGCCGGGGCTACGCAACCCCGCCGGAGCAATTAGGATCGCGCGCCAGATGGCGGGTTCCGGCTTCTGCTGCGGATCCTCGCCGACCCGGTCGACCTGGTTGCCTTCGAGCATGGCGCTGTCGAAGGGCGGCACTATCTGCATCGCCACCAGCTCGCCGCTGCTGCGGTCCGGCCCGATGCCGAAGAAGCGGTTGCCTTCGACGCGCAGCTGGCCGACGGCCAAGGCGCGCAGGCCGGCGATGGCCGGCGAGAGCAGGGCGTCGCGCGCCACCTCGGCGACCAGGTTGTCGCTGAAGTCGCCACGCGCCACGCGCAGCAGCTGCACGGCGGCGAAGGCCTTGCCCTGGTCATTGGCCTGCAGGCCCAGGTTGCGACAGCGGTTGCCGTTCATGCTCAGGTGCTGCACCGCGCCATCTTCACCCATCACCAGCGCGCCCAGACCGATGTCCTCGATCAGGTTGCCGTCGATGGCAGCATGCTCCAGCGGCTGCTGGATGGCGATGGCATTGCCCTGCAGCCCACGCAGGCGGTTACCCTCGATGCGTGCATCGCGGATGCCCTCGGGGTCCAGGCCTTCCTCCAGAACTATGCCTTCGCCGCTACGTTCGCCACCGCTGATTTCGTTGTCGCGGATGCGTAAGCCGTCTACCCCGGCGCGTATGCCATCGCCCTGGGTGTAGATGATGTTGCCCTCGATGCTGAACGGTGACCCCGGCAGTACGGCGCCGCTGGCTAACAGCGCCGGCTGGTTGCCGTTGATCATCAGGTTGCCGTCGATGCGGGTATTGCCGTAGTGCAGGCTGATGCCGTCCAGATTGACGGCCCGCTGGCTGCAGAAGAACAGATTGCGCGTTACCCGCAGCTCGGCGCTGAGCAGGTGTTCGCCGATACGCACGATGCCGCGCTCGGCCACCAGCGCACAGTCGCTGATGCTGACGCCGAGCATATTGCCGCCCAGGCCGATGGCCGCGCTGGCGCCATCGCCCGTTGCCAGGCACAGCACATTGATGTGCTCGGCACGCAGGTCAATGGTGTTGCGCACTCGCAGTGCCGCCGTGGTGCTGGCGCTGGTGGCCGAGGCGACCAGGCTGAGGTTCTCCAGGGCCACGCCGTTGCTGGTGCTGATGTCGATGATGGCGCCGGGCGCGCTGCCGACCAGCAGCGTGGCCCAGCCCTGGCCGCGAAAGCGCAGCGAGTTGGCGCCCTCGACCGCGAGCGGCTCACGGAGGTTGTAGGTGCCGATGCCGAGGCAGATGGTGCCGCCGACGTCCTTGATCGAATCGATGGCCTGCTGGACGGTGGCGGCGCCGCTGTTGTGGCCCTCGGCACTGACGCAGACGGTGCAGTCGCAGCCTTCGCCCTCGGCGATCGGCGGCCAGAGCACGCGGCAGTCGGTCTCCTGGTCGGGGAAGTTGACCATGGCCAGGCGCGCATAGTGGTGGTGGATGCCCAGCGGTGGCGCCTGGTTGAGCAGCTCGATGCTGGCGTCCACGGTGCGTGCGGCGAACACCCAATGGTCGCCGCTCTTGAACTGGCCGCCGGCCGGCGCCAGGCCGAACTCCACCAGGATGCCGTGCTCGAGGAACAGGCGGGTGCCGGCCGCGGGAATCTGAATATCGCCGGCCGCGCCGGGGGCGTTGAGGTCCGCTACCTGGCTACCGTTCTCGCGGCGTACCAGGCCGGCCTGATCCCAGCGCCGCACCCGGGTGTTGCGCGCCGGGTCGGTGGCCTGCTGGGCGTTGGCGGGGAACATGCCGACGGGCAAGGCCAGGTCGAACTGCAGGGTCCGCGCGCCTTCGTCAACACCGCCGGCCACGCGGATGCGGCGCAGCTCGCCGGGCAGGTTGTGCAGTTCGCGCCAGTCGTCGGTCACCTCCACCCAGTCGCCGTCGTGGAAGCGCAGCACATCGTCGCGGCCGATGCTCTCGACCGTGATGCGGTCGCGCGCCGGGTTGATGTGGCTGACCCGCGAGGCCACCGTGGCGTTGTCCCGCGACCACTTGAAGGTGGCCGTGCCGAACGCGCCGCCGCGGTGCACCTCGACCCGGTACAACTGGTTTTCCAGGCCGCGATAGCCGGCGGCCGGCGGCACCTGGCAGGGATCGGGCTCGAAGTTCGGTACTCCGGTACTGGTGGAGAGGCGCGCCGCCGAGGGAGCGGTCAGGGCCAGCCAACCGGGCACGTCTTCATCCTCGGTGGCGCAGGTGCTGTTGCCGACATTGGCCAGCACCTTGACCTGCCACACCGTCTGCAGGCGGCCGGTGCTGTCCACGCCCACGGCCTTCTCCACCAGGTCGGGGGCCTGTACCGCCGTCACCTCGCGCTGCCAGACATCGACGTAGACCAGGTGCGGGCCGCCCTGGGGCAGCGGTGGCGGGTTGGGGTAATAGGGCTGGCTGGCGTAGTTCAACGGGTTGCTGCCGACCGGCTCGGCCAGCCGTGGCTCCCAGACGTTGGGCGCGGCGCCGTGGTTCTCCGCCAGTAGGCCGTCGACATAGATGCGTCCGACGCCGATGCTGAAGCTGCCGCCGCCGGCCTGGATGCGAAAACCATCCGGGGTGATGCGCGGCACCACGTTGCCGCCGTAGGTATCCAGCGCGCCCGCCTGGATGCGCCGTGCCAGTTGCGCCACCCACTCGTTCCAGTCGGCGTCCAGCTGGACCCGTCCTTGCTGCATGACCACGCCGAGGAAGTCGCGGCGGACGTCGAAGCGGATTCGACTCAGATCGAAGCTCATGATGCGCCCTCAGGATTCGTGAAAGATGCCGGCGCGCAGCCCGACTCGCAGATATTCCGCGAGACGGATGCGCAGGTTGGTGACCCGCTGCGCGCCGTACAACTGGTGGAAGACGCCCATTTCGCTCTCATCGTCGGCGCCCTGGAGAATCTCCAGCGCGGTGGACGCGGCCAGCTGGCCGTAGGCCGGGGTGCCGTAGCGTAGCGAGGTGAAACGTGGCGCGATGTGCCGGGCGCTGTTGCTGGAGTCCGGCTGGCAGCGATGACGCTTGGGCACCCTGGAGTTGAACGGCAGCCAGCTGAAGCGCACGCAGCCGACCTGCTTGCGCGCCGCACGCACCGGCACCGCCCAGCTGTCGCCGGGGGCCAGGGCGGCGAACAGAATGCTGTTGGAGATCAGCCCAACCTCGGCGGTATGCACCTTGCCAATCAGGGTGCAGGCGCTGAGTGACAGCGCCGCGCCGGGAGCTGCGCCATCGATGGCGGCGAAGGCCACGGCGTCGCGGGCGGTGGCGTCGATCAGGCTGTCGCGGGCCGAAACCTGCGCGTGCTCATGGGCACGGATGGCACCGAGCAGGCAGCGGTCGATCTGCACGGCCAGCCCCGGGATCCCCAGCACCAGGCTGGCCGCGTTCGGTTGCTGGGGCTGGCCGGCGGCATCCAGGGTGATGCCGGGCACCAGGGTGCAGTGGCTCAGCTCCAGGCGTGCCAGCGCATTGCCGGCCCCGGTCGGTACCTGCAGCGGCGCGCCGGCCATCAGCAGGCCGTTGAGCAGGCAGGCGCTGTCCGCCGCGCCGGCAATGCTCAGGCCGCTCAGTACCAGGGTCGGACGGCGGCCATTGCTGGCGCGGATTTCCACCGCGCCGTCGACCACCACGAGAATGTCCAGTGCCTCCTCGTAACGGCCATTGTCGGTGATCTCCACCACGCCATCGCCGGCGATCTCGTTCAGTGCGGCGCTGATGCTCGGCTGATCGTCCGGCACCCGCACCAACGCGCGGCCGGCTGGCACCACGGGCAAGTCGGCCCCACGTTCGTATTCGCCACCACCGATGTCGGCCGAGAAGCCTTCGTGCCAGGTCAGCTGCACATCGGCTGGGTCCGGGGCATCGCCGGGCAGGGCGATGCGCCCCAGCAGCGGGTCGATGGCATAGGTGCCGTCGGCCGGCGGCGTATGGGCCCAGCCGGCGCCGTCGTCGCCCAGGTGGCAGACGCAGACCTGCTCGCGTTCGATCGGCACGCCGTCGACCCACAGCCGCAGGCTCGGCGCCGGGTTGTCGAGCGCTGCCGTGGCGTTGGCACGCACACCGTAGTGGCGGGCCAGGTGTGCTTCGAGGCGCCGCCGCGACAGCGGCCAGGGCACGTTGTCCGGCTCGGCCAGGTGGCCGATGTCGTCCTCCACCTGTGGCTTGTTGTACAGCGCCAGATCGTGACCCAGCGGGCTGGCCCGGTAGCGCCGCGGGCCGGCGCGCAGACAGGGGGCCTGGCTGCGCGGGTAGGCCTGGATGCGCCACAGGTGCAGGCCGACGTTGGGGATGTTGTGGCGACCGCGTCCGGATTCGATGCGGCGCACGTCGACGCTGCGCTGGGCCGTCTCGAAGGCTGTGCCAAGCCACTCCAGGGCCTGGCCCTGGCGCAGGTCCGGCGTCTGCAGGGCGTGCGGGCGGGGATGGTTCATGTATTGGGTGGCACACAGGCGCTGGAAGTACTCAACAGCGCGGGCGTCCCAGCCGGTCACGTCGCGCGCCAGCTGCTCCAGCACGGTGGCCGTGCCCTTGCGCCGACGTAGGGCGATGGTGTGGGCCACCTCGGCGCGCGGGCTGGCGATGCCGGGCACGCTCTGGTGCAGGCTTTGGTAGCCGATCAGGTCGCCGATATAGGGCACCACCCAGTCGGCGCAGGTCTCGATGAACAGGTCGTCGTGCAGCTGCTCCAGGCCTTCCTCGGCCACGCCCAGCTGCTCGGCCAGCAACGCCACCAGCTCCTCCAGCGGGCCCCGGGCCAGCCCCTCGGCCTGCGCCAGTTCGGCGTCGCGGACGCGGTGGATGGCTGGCAGCAGCGCGAACAGGGATTGCGCGTCCAGGCTCATGGCAGCACCTCCAGCTCGACGGGCGCGGCGGCCAGGGTCAGCAGCTCGGCGGGCTGCGGCAGGCCGCTGGGCGCGGCCACCGGCAGTGCCGCATACAGGCGCGGTACCAGACCCGGCGGCTGGCCCTGGCGATACAGGCGGGTGATCTGCACCGCCTGCACCCCGGCGATGCGGTGGGCCACGGCGGCCAGCTCGTCCACCGAGACGGTCTGGCCGAAGTCGCGGCGGGCGAAACCGAAGTGCTCACGCAGGCCGGCCTCGACCTGTTGCAGCACCACTTCGCCGTCGTGGTCCGCCAGCACCTTGACCGCCAGGCGGCAGCGGAAGCGCGCATCGACGTAGCTGACCATGCGCAGCGGCATCAGCGGGTCGCCATAGGCCAGCAGGGCGCCGAGCAGCGCGGCATGGGTGGCCTCGCCCTGGTTCACCGGCGCGCCGGCGACCCCGGCCAGGGTGAGGAACACGCCGCGCGCCGGGCCGCTGGGAATCCATAGCGCATGGGCCTTGTCGATACCGGCGAAGGCGCGGGCGAAGTTGGCGTAGTCGGTGATGGACACGGCGCGGTCCAGGGTCAGCACCGTCAGCGGCGCGTTGCCGCGCGCCTGCTCCAGGGACTCGCCATCCTCGCCGCCGCTGGCCGGCACCGGGTTGACCACTTCGCCGACGCCCAGCGGGCGCGACAGCAGGGTGGTGAGCTTGCCGGCGGCCAGGTTGCCGGCCACGCCCAGGCCCTTGCGGTAGCGCGCCCGCACGTTGCTGTGGCCGCTGGGCAGGCGCGCGCCCTCGCGGCCGTCGCCGAACTGCAGGGTGGCGAGGCCGGCCTCGTCCTGGCTGGTCTCGTAGCTGCGTGCGTTGACCGCGGCGCCATAGAGGGTGGGCAGCTCGCTCCACAGCACGTCGTTGACCCGCAGCTCCAGGCTGGAGAGGCGTCCGCTCGGCGTGCTGGCGCTGGTGTAGGTGAGCGGCGCCTGGTTGAGCAGGAAGCGCTGATTGGCCAGGGCCGCATTGCCGTCACCGAGTATGGTCTCCACCGTCTCGCCGTGACTGGCCGGGGCGACGTTGCCGTTGATGCGCAGCGTGGCCCGCTCGTAGACATGCTCCAGCGCCGCGCCGAGTTTGAGGCTGGTGTGGTCGCGGTCGTGGCTCAGCGCGTCCTCGCCGTCGGCGATGAAGGCGATCTGGCGCACCAATGGGTCGGCTTTCTGCCCGGGCGCCAGGCGCAGCTGCTTGCCCTTGGCCTGCAGCAGGCCGCTGCGGCCGTCGCGATCGAGCAGGTGCAGGCGCAGGGTGACCGAAGCATTGCCGAGCAGGCCGGCGAACTCCTCGGCGCCGAGCGCCACCGGGCTGCTGCCGAACAGGCGCTCGGCCGGGGCCAGCATGAACAACTGGTCGCCATGCTCCAGGGCCAGGCTGCCACCCTCGTCGAGCTGCAGGGCCAGGCCGCTGGCCTGCAGGGCGATGCGCTGGCGCCGGCCGCTCAGGGCCAGGGGCTGGCCGGGTTGCAGGCCGTCGACGCGCAGGTCGAGGTCAAGCAGGTCGCCATACACCGGGTGGAACAGCGGCGTGGCACGGGTCGTCAGCGCCTCGCTCTGTGCCAGCACCAGGGTCTGGCGCAGCGGGAACAGGCTGCTGCTGAGGTTCTCGTCGGTGTCCGGGGTGAGCCGGGTGATCTTGCCGGACAGGGCGAAGGCGCTGCGGCTGCGGTGGATCACCCGTACCGCGCGGAACAGCTCGACATAGCCCGGCAGGTCGGCGCTGCCGTAGGCGGGGTCGTTGGATACCAGGGCGAACCAGCTGCCTGCCACTATCTTGGCATTGTCGGTATCCAGGTCGACGGCCGTCGGGCTGATGACGAAGTTCTTCCAGCGCCAGTCGCTGCTGGTGCTCTTGTCGATCTGATTACCGATCTGCGCGTTGTCCTCGCCGAGCAGGTTGGGGTCGGGCGCGTTGTGGCCGAACAGCGCGGTGCGCTGGCGCAGGGCGAACACCTTGGCCCCCGCGCCGCTCGGGTTCATCGCCGGAAAGCCGCTGCCCAGCGGGTGGTTCCAGGACAGGCGGGTGCGGCCGTTGTCGTTGTCCGGCTCGACCCGGGCCAGCACGCGCACGTCCCAGCGCTCGCTGCCGGGGTCCTGCTCGCGCTCGGCGCCGACGATGAGGATGGCGTCGCCGGGCTGCAGCTGGGTGGCGAGGCCGTCCAGCCACAGTTCGGTGTCGCCCTTGCGCGGCCGCCAGGCACGGCTGGCCAGGGCCGGCACGGCATTCCACTCGGCGCGGGCCGGCGCCGGGGCCAGGGTCTCGAAGGTCTGCGCCTGCTCGTCCTGGCCGGGCACGCTCTGCACCTTGGTGCCCACCGGGATGACGATGGGCTCCACCGGCATGCCTGGCGCGCTCTGCAGGGTGAAGGCCAGGTGGGTGGAGGCGGCCACCCCGGGCGCCGGGCGGTAGCCGATCAGGCGCGCCATCTGGCGTACCGAGAGCGGCTCGGTGGCGGTGCGCAGGTAATGCTCCTGGGCGTAGCGCTCGGTGTAGAAACCGAGCACGTCCAGGCTGCAGGCCAGGGCGTCGCTCAGGGCCAGGGTGAAGTCGCTGGCCTCACGGCTGGTGAGGGCGGCCAGGGCGGGGTAATCGGCGCTGGACAGGCGCGCGCGCAGGCTGTCGTAGAAGTCCGCGTAGCGGCCGATGCGGTAGTCGATGGCCGGCAGGCCGGGCGGGTTGGCAATACGCCGCGGGGTGTCGGCGTCGACGCCGGCGCAGCAGTCGCAGTCGGGTTGGCGGGTCATCACTTGCCTCCATGCAGATTGAGCCGCAGCACACCGTGCTCGGGGAAGTTGGGGTCGTTGTCCAGGCGGGCGATTTCCAGGCGACCGAGGCGGATGAAACCGTCGGCCAGCGGCTTGGGATCGGTCTGGCCCTGGCGTTGCAGGCGCGTCACCTGCACCGAAGCCACGCCAGGCACGTTACGTGCTGCGGCGTATAGGGGGCTGAGGTAGAAGGTTTGGCCGAAGCTGAAGTTGTCCGGGTGGAACAGGCCGCGGGTACCGTTGGCGCGTCGGCGATTGCCAAGCACGTCGAGCAGGCCACTGCGCACGTCGCTGCGGAAGTAGCCTGCCCTGACGCAGACCAGCAGGTCGATCTCCAGCGACACCTGCACCGGCTGGTTGACCCGCAGGTCGTGGCCAGCCATGCGGTAGCGGTCCAGGTGCTCCACCACGGCCATGGCGAAGGGCGGGTCGACCGCGGCGCCGCCGTTGCGATCGACGGTGACGAACACCGTGTGCCAGCTGCCGGTCCAGCGCAGGCCGGCAGCGGCGCGCTGCACGCCTGCCATGCGCTCGGTGACCTCGGCGTAGTCCTCGGGGGTGACGGCTCGCTCCTGGGTACGGAAGGCCTGGGGCGCGGCACGGCGTAGCTCGGCGGGGTGCTCGGCGGCGAGCCCGCCGGTGGCCGGCAGCGGGTTGCTCACCGCGACGATGCGCGCTTCGGCGCTGACCACATGGGCAATGCTGGCGGCACCGACATTGCCGGCTGGGCCGTTGCCGACCCGGTAGTAGGCCCGGAAGTCGTCGCCGACATTGGGCCGGCGGCCATGGCGGTCGTCGCCGAAGCGCAGGCGGGCGCTGCCGTCGTTCTCCGCTTCGAGCACGAAGTGGCGATCCTCGGCCTTGCTGTCCAGCAGGTTGCGCTGCACGCCCCAGTGGTCCGGGCTGCCCTGCGGACCGCTTTCCAGACGCAGGGCGGGTAGCGCGTCGGCGCTGCGCCAGTGCAGGGCCGCGCTGGCAGCGGCTTCCGGGTCGAACAGTACCCATTCGCGGCGCAGCAGGCCGCCGTCCAGCACCCGACGCTGGACCCGGCCCCGGTGGGTCACCGGCCCCTCGGCCAGCAGCGGTCGGTAGCGCGGCGGCAGCGGCTCGGCAGCCTGCAGCTGGCAGCCGCCACCACTGGCAGGGTACTGCAGGCGTGGCTGCGGCACCTCGGCCAGCACCTCGTCGAGCACGCTGCGGCCGTGGTCGACCAGCAGCATGTTGCCCAGGGCAACGCTGACATCGGCCAGCTGCACCTGGCCGTGGGCCTCGTCCGTCTCGCTGGAGATGCACAGGGCGAAGGGCAGGGCGTCGCTGGCATGCCAGGCGATCTCGGTGATCTCGCTGTCGTCCAGCGGGTCGAGCAGCGGGTCGCTGCCGTCGAAGGCGCGTACCCGGGTCAGGCGCACCGCGTGGCGGCGCTGCGGGTCGGCATCGGCCGCCTCGCCGGTGAGCGGCCCCATGACTTCCTGCAGCAGCAGCACATCGCCCACGGCCAGGTCGGGCAGGTGGCCGCGCAGGGTGGCGGCGGTGGCGCCCTGTGGCAGACAGCAGCGGGCGTCGCTCCAGGTATGGAAGAACAGTTGGTTGTGCGCCTCGCGCAGGCTGATCTCGTGCATCGGCTCGAACACCAGTGGCGTGGCCTGCAGCGCCTGACGCTCCTGTGGCGAGTCGGCGAGGATGCGCGCCGGCACGCCGGGCACCTTGGTGTAGAAGCGCAGCCCGGCGGGCAGCGGGAAGGGGCCGCCGCTGACCTGCAGGTGCAGCCAGGCGCGGGCGTTGCAGCCTTCGTGTAGCTGGTAGTCCACCAGCAGCGCGTGGCGGCGCAGACTGCTGCGCCGGCGCGCCGTGTGCAGGTAGGCCTCGGTGGCGACGGCATCGAGTTGATAGTGCTGCAGGTCGCCGACATAGGCAATCAGCTCGCCCAGGGTGGTGGCCAGGTCCGCCGGGCTGCGGTCGCGCCAGCCCGGCATCTGCCGGGCCAGGCGGTCCATCACCAGGCGGCGCAGGCTGGCGTAGTCGCGGGCCAGGTAGTTGATGTCGGCCGCCGGGGTGACCGGCTCGGGGCAGTCGTGTTGCGGCTTGCAGTCGAAGTCGCTGGGGCACTCGACCTTGAAGGCGAAATCCACCGCCGACAGGCGCGGGTCGAAGTCTGCCAGCGGGGTGTCCAGTGAGCCGGCCTGGCGCAGGCGCAGGCTGTAGGTGGAGTGATCGCCGTCGCTGTCAGTGCGCACTACCAGCACATGGTCGGGCTCATCCAGCGCCAGCAACAGTGCCTGCTCTGCGGCGCTGGCCTGGGCCGGTGGCGTGCCGGCGATGCCGACCCATTCGACGTTGACCTGGCGGATACGCTCGCCGCCGGTGATGCTCAGATTGTCCGGGCTGAGCCCGGCCGGCACCGGCTTCAGCAGACGTACCAGCAGGGTGCGCTGGCGCGGGCTGCCTAATGGCGCGTCGAGGTCGAGTACCTCCAGATGGTCGATACCGTTGAGGCTCGGGTGGGCGTCCACCAGAGCCCGGCGGTTTTCCTCGCAGCAGTGGTAGATCATGCCGGTACTCCCTGCACGAAGCTGTCCGCACGGCGCTGATTGGTGCGCAGGATGCGGTACTGCACCTGAACCATCAGACGTGCATCCACAGCGCTGACCTCGACCGATTCGACCTGGATCAGGTCGGCCAGCCACTGCTGCAGGGCACCCTGCACGAGAAATTGCACGGTGGCCGCCAGTTCTGGGCTGTTAGGCGCGAACACCAGTTCGCGCAGGCCACTGCCAAAGTCCGGACGCATCACCCGCTCGCCGGGTGTGGTGAACAGCACCTGTTCGATCAGCCCGCGAATCCAGCTGGCTTCGTCCGCCTCGCGGCTGCGGCCATGGCCATCGAAGCAATAGGGAAAGTGCAGTCGCTGGGTCATGCTCAGCTCCCTATCACGCGGGTCTGCGCCGCTACCTGCAGCAGCGGCGTGCCGTTGGGCGCGCAGACCGCCTGGCTGTCCATCAGCACCAGCGGCTGGCCGTTGGACATGACCCGCAGCGCCGCCACCACCCATTGCCCGGTGATGCAGGGCACCGGGCTGCCGGAGACATTGAACGGGCAACCGGCGACCAGGTAGAGCGCGCTCATCAGCACGGTCGGCTGGCCGCTGACCAGTACCCGCGGGTTGGGCGCGGTGGGGGTGGCGGTGCCGCCGTGGGCGCAGAGCACGCTGGCGCCGACATGCAGGAGGGGGCCGGGCATCTCAGCAAGCCTCCGTGAGCCACGGGGCATGCTGCTGCGTTGCGTGTCTGTCCATATCTGCCTCCTTGTTCCACATTCCACGGGAACTGCAATCGACCGCCCGCATGGGCGGCCTAGATCACCGTCAGCGCGCCGTTGTTGATGGTGACTGCCGGTCCGATCAGGGTGAGCATGGCGCCCTTGCCGTTCTGGATGTAAATGCCGGTGTCGTTGACTATCAGGGTGGCGCCGGTGGCGCTCTTGAGCATGATTCCGCCGGTGGGGCCGGGCAGGTCGGAGATGGTCAGGCCGTTCTGCAGCGGGGTCTGCAGGGTGATGGCCGACAATCCTGGTGGAGTCAGGCGGGCCAGGGCCGGGATCTCCGCCGCGCTGCCCCAGAAGCAGCCGACCCAGATCGGGTGGTCCGGGTTGCCCTGCTCGAACTCCACCCACACCCCGGAGCCGATCATCGGCAGCGCCAGCATGCCGTTCTGGATGCCGGCCACCGGCACGCAAGGCATGGCCCAGCTGGTCGGCACCAGCCCGGCGACATCCGGCACCTGCACCTGCAGGCGGCCTTGCTGCATGGGGTCGATGTTGTTCAACACCATGCCGCGATACTTGCCGTAGTAGCGTTGCTGGCTCATGCGGGCACCGTGGGCGTGATGGAGATGAGGCCGTTGCGGCTGAGGTTGAAGCTCTGGGTGAACTTGCCGCGGGCCAGGGTGCTGGTGACGCTGCTGACGTAGTACAGGCCGTCGTAGGCGACCCCGGCGCCGCGCACCCCGACCAGCTTGCGCGGGCGCAGGATGCGGCCGTAGCGCAGCACGTCGAGGCTGCCGGTGGCGGTCACCGCATCCTGGGATTTCTTCGCCTCGGCCAGGCCTGCCGAGATGGCCTGCATCGGGTTCATCTTGGCCGTGTCCTTCATCATCTTGATGTTGGCCAGCGGCGTGGACAGCACGCCCAGCGGCGGCTGCAGCGGATTGAGGTTGGGAATAGGGATGGGAATCGGCACCCGGGTCATCTGGTTCTGGATGAACACCACCGGCAGCACGCCCTTGGTCGGGTCGAAGCTGAAGTTCAGCGACTCGACGTTGGTGTGCGCGTCCATGTCGATGTTCAGAGCCGGCTGCGGTGGGCCGACTTTGATCTCCGGGCCGAAGTAGGCGATGTTGGTCAGTGGTACCTCGCCCGGCTCGATGTAGAACACATGGCCGACTTCTTCGGCCAGCTGGCGGATATAGGCCAGGTCGGTGCCCTGCTGGGCGGGAATGCGCTCAATCGGAATCGGCACATCCGTGAAGAACGACGGGATCGGCAGGGGAATGATGCCGAACGCCGCGTATTTGGCGCAGATCAGCGCCACCCGCGCCTCGATCGGCATGGCCGGGTAGGGCATCCCGGAGAAGTCGATCAGGTCCATGACCTTGGTCAGGTCCTCGCCGGTGATGGTGATGCTGCCGGGCTGGCGGTTCTGCCCGGCCTGCACCTCGACATTGGTCAGCAAGCCGTCGAACAGCGGCTGCGGTCGCCCGCCCAGGGTGACGATCAATACCACCCGCAGCGGCGGCGTGCCTGGGCTGGTGTTGTTGCCCACGGCGATCAGGAACAGGGTGTTGAGCTCGGACTTGCTGTTGACCTTGAAGCGCAGCTGGAAGCCGCTGGTCCCCTCGCTGGCGCTGGTCACCGTGACCTCTTCAAGGGCGTCGATCAGCATGGCCGGTACCGGCAGCGGAATGATCGGGCCGATCAACAGGCTCAGGTGCACGGCGTTGCTCATGAGTCCTCTCCTGGCACGCCTTCCGGCAAGGTGATGCGCAGCGTGCGGCCGACCGTTTCGGTCAGCTCGTCCGGGCGCAGCGCGCCGTTGCCGTCGCACAGTCGCCAGTACTGCTGTGGGTCGCCCAGATAACGCGCGCCCAGGTTGTCGATGCGGTCGCCAACCGCCACGCGATATTCGCTCAGGGTGGCGAAGTGCTCCGGCGGCGGCACGAAACGCCGCCGTACATAGCTCAGCACCTCGCCGTCGGCGCGGGTCCACTGGGCGATGTCCAGGCCGTGGTAACGGCTGTCCGGGGCGAAGGCCGGCGCGGTGATGGCGTTGGCCTGCAGGAAGGCCTTGAGCGGATCGGTCATGGCAGGCCTCCGATGCCCAGTGCGTCGAAGCCAAAGGTGGCGGCCTTGCCGGCCAGCTTCTCGCGCGATTGCAGATAGGCCATGAACAGTCCACCGCCCTTGTGCCCGAAGCCGAGGTCGTCGATCGAGAGCACGCGCAGGCTGAGGTTGCAGGTGGCGTTGATTGGGTTGAGCTGCGGGTCGAAGGCTTCCTCGGCGATGGAGAAGTCGGTCACCCGCACTGGAACGATGCGCTTGGCGCCCCAGACGAACAGCACCAGTGACGACTCCATCGGCGCTATCTCCAGGGTGCCGGCCGCCGCCAGCGCATTGCCGGCCAGCAGATCGGCCGCCGCCGGATTGATCAGCGACTCCAGCACCGCCAGTTGCGGCGCGATGCCGGCATCCACCACGGCCTGATGCCGCTCGGGAAACTGCAACTGGTCGGCGGCATCGATTTCCGCCTCCAGCTGAAAGGTCTCTACCGCCGGGCCCTTCAGACGCAGGGCCTCCGCGCGATCGGCGCCTTCACCGGCGCCCTGCACTTGCAGGCTGCGGGTGAGCTTCTCCGGGTTGTACTGCAGGGCGATCACCCGGCGTACTCGAGCCGACTGCGGGTCGATCATGACCAGGCCGGCTTTGATCAGTCGCGGGGAACTGCTGAGGCCGCTCATCTGGTACGCCTCTGGTTGCCTAGCTGCTGTGCGTCGATCCTGCATGCTGTCTTCATTGCGCTCTCCTTGTGCCGCGGGTCGCTATTCGCAGCTGCTGTGTCTGGCGTAGCTGCGGGTATAGCTGCCGCTGACCTCGACCGTGGTGACATTTGATCTGGCGTTGTCGAAGATGATTTTTGAGGCTCCCCGGTGCAGCCGGACACAGCCGTGGGAGGCAGGGTGGCGGGGCACGCTGGAGTAGTAATGGAAGCCCACGCCGTCGCGCTGGAAGCCGCTGAAATTCTCCAGCCCCAGGCGCGAGGTCACACAACTCTGTGCACCCAGCGTGAATGTCCCTATGGGGGTGCAGCAGCTTCCGCCGGTTCTGCTGTGGGCGGCGTTGTTGCAGCTGGTCTGGCCAGTTACTCCGGCTCCGGTGGTGCAGTTGATAACGCCGTCACCGGTGGCAGCCAACACGTTTCGCTCGGCTTCCGCGACGCTGGGGCCGGTCCAGTCCAGGGTCACCCGCTGGTTGGTCAGCGAGACATTGATCTTTCTGATGTAGGTAGCCGGAAAGTCCAGTGGCTGGGTGCTTGGGTGTTCGTTGACCTCGCCTCGGCAGATGGTCGACTGGTACAGCTGCCAGCCGATGGGTGCCGGCGAGATGTTCGGCGGCGCATCCTGCAGTTGGGGCGGCTGTCGTGATGTCCGGGGGCCGTTTGTCGTCAGCGGCGCGCGGCCCTGTTGCACCACGTGGGTCAGTTCGTGGGCGAGCAGCGCCTTAGGGCGGCTGGTGGCGACTTGCTCGGATAGGTAAATGTGGTTGCTGCGTGTAGCCGCCAGGGCATTGATCTCGCGGGTGTAACGATGAGCCTGGCTGTCGTTGTGGATGCGTACCGAGGAGAAGTCCCGACCGAAGAAAGCTTCGAAGGGGCGACGCTCGGCGACGGGCAGGGCAGCGCCACCTTCAGCCGAGGAGGGGGCGTGGCTGACTGCTTCCACTCGCGCATCTGCACGCTTGGTCAGCACCTCACCACCACCGCCCGGCTCGTCGAGATTGCTCTCGGCCGTTTCATTGACCGAGCCACCACCTTTCTGCTGCTGTGCGCCCTCTGGCGTGGGGGCAAGCGCTTGCTCGTCGTCCTTCTTCAGCACCGCCAAAGGCGCGCTGGAGGTAGTGGGCCTCTGCGCATCGTGAGCGAAGCCGGAGCGGGTGAAGCGATCGGCCACCTGATCCGCTTCGTTCTCCAATCGCTGCCGTTGCGAGTGGCTGAGCAGGGAGGGTTCTCGGCCTCTGGGACTGCGCGAATGTACGCGCTCCTTGCAGCTTTCGCACTGGCTGCAGGGCGCCGCTTTGTTACATGAACCCATGATCGCTCCTGCTTCCGCTCTGTAATTAGGGTTTCTCGAAGGAAACCGTTGAGTTGTGATCGCGGCGCATGACCAAGGTGATGTGGTCCATGACCGCGCCTAGATGCCGGGAAGAATTGCGCCTGATATCGTGATAGAGCACGACTATCTTCGGCGCAGAAGGAGTGGAAACCCGCCAGCCATTGGCGGCCAGGGTGCGCAAGCCATCGGTGACATTGGTCTTGAGCTGCGCCAGCGACAACTCACCTCCCGGATCGCCGTCTATGTCCCAGAGCAGATTGGTCAGACTAAGCGCGGAGTAGGTTGCGCGTACCGCTGGGTCCGAACTACCGAAAGGCGGCCTGACTAGCGTGGTTTGCACTCCGGGCTCGGTCTCGGTAGCAGTGGTATCGCGGATGAAGTCGCGGGCCCCCGCCAGCTCGCCGCGCAGGCGCCCGGCGGCTTGGGCCGTAATGTGCGACTCGTGGTCCCGGGTGCCTCCGGTGTGGATGCCGATAGCATGGCCTTCGGCATGCATGCGGCGGATCAGTTGCCTGCCAACTCGCGTGTTGCCGCGAATGGGCCGGCCATCACCGCCCTGCGCATGGGTCTGAATGAAGAATCCCGCCTTGGCATGTTTATCGCGCAGGGTGTCGAGAACCTTTTCAGTTCGGTTGTTGCCGGTACCCAGGGCTGCCGCATGTGGGCCATCGTCGAAGGTCAGGGAAACTATCCGGCGGGTGGGTGAGGCGCTACCAGCCTGCTTCGATTCCTGTAGCGGCGCTGCTTGTGGCGGAGCATCATCCGAACCATCCCCAGTGCGCTGCACAAGCCGGTTCCCCGCAGCAGATGCACCCTGCTGTACGACATGCGCCAACTCGTGGGCCAGTAATGCCCGCCCGCTGAGGCTTTCCGGCGCATAGCGTCCCTGAGCGAACACCACATGCGGGCCCACGGTGTAGGCATGGGCTGCGACATCTCGTGCCGAGCTGGCCGCGGCATTGTCGCGATGCACCCGAACCTGGGCGAAATCATGGCCAAATCGTGGCTCAAAAAAGTCTCTGGTGGCACTGGATAGCGGTTCCCCGGAGTCCTGCAAGGTTCTACTCACGCTGGCTGGCGCCAGCGCGCGGGTGGCGGTGCCACTGGCAACGCGGCTGAGGCGAGGGAGTGTCGAGCCCTGAACGCTCGCCTTGCCCGTCCCGCCAAGCACTTGCGTGGCGGCTCGGTCGGCCTCCTGCTCCAGTGGGTCATCAGTTGCCCCCACCGCCAATCGGGTCTGCATCCATGGCGGCAGGGCAAGACGTCCGAACGCGCTGTCCGCACCTTTGCTGTAGGCCTGATTGCCGTAGCCCCCCCTGTGTTGCAAAGGCTTCGTCGCGCTGGCCGGAGCTGCTGGGCTCAGATTAGTCCTGGCGCTCATCGTCACACCTGCTGTCAGGGAGCGGGATACTGGTCACTGAAGTCTCCTTTCTTCTTGCAGGCATTCTGCGCATCCGTCGCGGTAAAGCTTTGCCAGGCGGAGCCATCCCAATAGGTCACGGTTCCGCCCTGATAGATGCCCGGTTGCGGACCGGTCTGCCCCTTGTGATGCGACTCCGCGATCGCCTTCCAGATGGAGATGATCGCGGCCACATCGACAGGGTCATCGATCAGCAGGGGACGGTTGAGCTCGTTGAGGCGTTTGGTCAGATCGGAGCGTACGGCTCCACCATCGATAGGCGCCGACTTGCGGTAGCCAAGGATCACCGCATTGGGAAACAGGCTGCTGAACACCGCTGTCGCTTCCTTGCACAGGGTTGCGCAGCTGGTGCTGATCATCAGCTTCACATTGGCGAAGCCTCCCGCCTTGTCGACGTAGCGCAGATCAAAACCACTGGTCTCGTCGCCGTCGGCGAACAGGCCGGGGGCCTTGTACTGGGCATACTGATGGCCGCGGAAGTACACGATGTCGGTACGTGCCAGGTCGCCTTTTTCCTTGTCGGCGGCCGCTTTGGCGCGCTTCTTGTGTGTCTTGCCTTCTTCAGACAGCTCGAAGGTGCTGGACGACAGTGATTCGCTGGCACCGAGCTTGTTCAAGTGGGTTTTGACGTCCGACGCATACCCGGGATAGAAACCGACATAGCCACCGAAGGCGGTTCCGGCCGAGCTCCAAGCCGCATCCGCCTTGCTCTTGGTGATAGTACTTTCCAGGTCGCTCCGGACCTGCTTCTTCTGTTCCTCGCTGGCGCAGCGACGAATCGGCTTGAGGGCGCGGATCAGCGGCAGCATGTCGGTACTATCGGTGAAGTGCTTGGCTTGCGCCTTGACGGCCTTGCTGGCGGCATCGAAGTTGAATTTGCCGCACAGAGGGTCCGGGGTTGGGGCCGCTGGTTTCTTGGCAGGCTTGCGCCGCAGCGAAGGCGTCTGCTGGCGCACATGGGTGAGCTCATGGGCCAGCAGGCGCTTGCCCTCGTGACTACCGGGCGCATATTGCCCCGGAGCAAACACCAGGTCCTGACCAACCGTGTAAGCGCGTGCACCGACTGCCCGGGTCGACTCGGCGGCCTTGTCGTCCGCATGGATCCGCACACGGGAGAAATCATGTCCCAGACGCTGCTCGAAGAAGCTCTTCTCCGCAGCCGCAAGTGGCTGGCCGGGTGTTTTCAATGCCTGCTGCACCACTGCGGGGGGCTGAACTCCAGCAACACTTTGGCCCGCTCGAGGGGGCGGCAGTGGTTCTGCGGCCTCCGTAGACTGCGACCCGGTCACGCGCTCGGCAACGCGGTCGGCCTCGCGCTCGTATGGATCGTCGACAGGTCCGATTTCCAGCCTCGGCTGCAGCGCGCGGGCACAATCCTCGCATTCCCCGGTCAGCGCCGAAGCCTCGCCACCACAGGCGCACTTGCGCTGCAACAGCAGTCTGGAGTGCTCGTCGGGCGGGCTGAGGGTTTCGAACCTGCCGGTATTCATGACTCACCTCCAGGACTGCCAGGCAGCACATGGGGAGCCACCGCGCGCGCCAACTCCGCGGCGTTGGCGCGCTCCTGAATTCGCACGGCCGGTGGCCGGTAAGAGGCCCGGTGACCGGTGTCGAGAAGGCTTTGCCCGCCACTTTCGACGAGCATCTGGTGCAGTTCGGCGCGCAAGGCGGTGGCAAAAGCCTCGGCATCACTCGAGTGAATGCCACGCAGTAGCAAACGGTCGATATGCAGCACGATGCGGCTCATACCCACCCCCGCGTTTCCGCATCGGAAATCGGCTTGTCGCGTTTGGCTGCCTCGATATGCGCGGCGCGCAGCAGGTGGCGCATGCCGACCGGAGTTCCCGCCTCTGCGGCGAGGAAGGCGGCGGCCAGCGCTATGTTGCGGATGGTGCCGCCGGGCACGGCAAGCCGTGCCAGCTTGCGATAGTCCAGCTGGTCCAGCGGTGTCGCAGGGGGGAACACACCGTGCCAGAGCGCTTCGCGCTGGGCCTCGTCGGGGAAGGGGAAGTGCACCACGAAACTCAGGCGGCGAGAGAAGGCGGCATCCAGCGCGGCCTTGTGGTTGGTGGTGAGAATCGCCAGGCCGCGATATGACTCCATGCGCTGCAGCAGGTAGCTGACCTCGATGTTGGCGTAGCGGTCGTGACTGTCCTTGACCTCGCTGCGCTTACCAAACAGCGCATCGGCCTCGTCAAACAGCAGGATGGCGCCGAGCTCCTCTGCACTGTCGAAGACCCTGCGCAGGTTCTTCTCGGTCTCGCCGATGTACTTGCTGACCACGGCAGACAGATCGATGCGGTACAGCGCCAAGCCAAGCGTGCTGGCCAGGACCTCGGCGGCCAGGGTCTTGCCGGTACCAGAGTCGCCCCAGAACAGAGTGGCGATGCCCAGCCCGCGTGAACTCTTGCCGGCAAATCCCCAGTCGTGGTGCACGGTGAGGCGATGGCGCGCATGCATGGCGATCTGCTGCAGGATGCGGCACTGAGCCTCGGGTAGTACCAGATCGTCCCAGTCTGCCCGCGGCTCTATGGGTTGGGCCAACTCACTCATGCCGGGTGTGTCGGTCCGGCAGGCGCGATGCACGACCTTAAGATCAACCTCCGAGCCAAGCCTTGCGGCAATGCTGCTGATGCGTCGGGCGCCGAGCCGGTATTGTCCGGCCAGACTGTCGATAACCGGTGCCAGATCGGCGCCCCGTTGGCCAAGCGCAACCTGCCAGAGTCGGCGCTGCTCGGGGACCTCGGGGCGGTCCACGCTGAACGCCTCGCCGTCCAGCGCCGTGGGCACACGTGAGGCGATAATCAGCAGGCCACCGAGACGCTCGACAAAGCGCTCGAGCACCTTGCTGTCGTCATCGCGCAGTTCGATCAGCAAGGCACTACCGAGCATGACGGCCTCGCGCTGCCACAGCGTGGCCAGAGCGGCCTGCTCGTGCGCCGTCGTGGGGATGTCTGCGGCACGCAGGCAGTACAGGGTCAGTCCCAGGCGCCTGGCAATATCGGCGGCGACATCCTGCTGGCCCTGCGAGTCATCGCCGGACAACAGAATCGCCCGTGGCAATCCTCCATCGCGTTGCAGTCTGCTACAGGCATCGATGCAGACCTCAGCATGTGCATGGCTCATAAGCGCCGCGGGTGACAGGGGCTGGAGCAGGGGCTGCAGGCGTTGATCCAGAGCATTGATGCCGGCCAGGTAGTGCAGAACGCGCTCGTCCATGCGCACCCGTGAGCCTGTCAGCCCGGCGCTCTCGTCCAAATCCAACAGGCGCCAGCGCCGCAGTGGTTCGGCAGGAGACATGGCATCCCAGTGCGCGGCGGGCAAGGCACTCATGGCCAGACCGAAGGTGGCCCAGGGACGATTGGGCTGACCGCTGACCTGGGCACAGAGCAGGCCCAGCGCGGCGTCCATCTCTACACCCGCGACCAGGAGCAGAAGATCGCGTTCGAAGCCGCTCAGCTCGAACAGGTGCGCCAGCGTGTCGATAGCGGGTGGGACACTCATCGTTGCCCGCAGACCGTCGATCGAGGCCTGCAAATCCTTGCCATCGCTTCCGTCGAGCAAGGCGCGTAGACGGGCGAACTCGGCCACCAACAGTTGCTGGTTGGCCGTGCTCCAGTCCAAACCGGCAGGCGCGTTCATGCGATGGTCAACCGTTGGTTGAGGAACACCGGCGGCGTGCTGGCGTAATCGACTATGGGGCTGTCGATGCCATCGATGCGCAGGCGCACCAGGTGCACGCCAGCCTCGGCATTCTCGATCAGGAAATCGAGGCTGGAGACCGGCGCAGTGAAGCTTTGTGGCACCACCTCGCGCTGACCGACCAGCAGGGTTGCGCGCTGTCCGGCGCGCAGTTCGGGGGTGAAGTCGATAGTCACCAGCGCATCGCCGTCACCATCGAGGAGTACGTTCTGCGGCAGATTGGTGATGTCCGGCGCCAGGGTGAAAGCCAGGCGATTGCTTTCCCGTGCGATGCTTTCGCTAGGGCGAATCAGGCGAGCGTTCGCCTCGTACACACCCACCGGGAAGTCGGCGGCGCGCGCCACGGGAATCAGCAGCTCCATCTGCGCCGCGCTGTTCACGCCGCCAGCCGCCAGCACATCGCTCACCTCGTAGCGCGGATTGCCAATGCGCACCTCACGGCTGGTGCCGTTCAGATGGTGGCCGCGCAGCACTATGCCGTGGCCGAGCCTTGCCACTGGCTGATTGGCGGCAGGTACTATGGCCTCCAGTGTCGGCAATGCGGGTACCAGGCTGGGTGAGGCCATCACGCCGCGTTCGCGACCCGATAGCGGGTTTACCTCGCCACGTGTCAGTACGGGCAGCGGGGCGAGGGCAGGGCGGGTGGCCTCGATCAGCACTACCGAGACCTGATAGGCGGCGGTGGGACGCAGGCTCGACTGGGTGGCCGACCACAGCTTGGAGCTTTCCTCGGTGTTGAGCGCCTGAGGGGTGACGCGCAGCATCTCCACCTGATCGGCCAGGCCACATTCGGCCAGGGCACGCAGCGCTGGTGGCAGTACCACACCGACGTCCGGTGATGGGCTGAGAGCGGTGCGAATCATCTCGCGGGTGATGATGGGAAACTCATGCATCAGTTGCATGGCATAGCCGAGCAGGATCTCGGCATGCAGGTCGCCGCCGCTGTAGGCGGAAATCAGGTAATACAGGTCGAGCGCCAGGGGTTGGTTGGTCAGCCGTTGCCTGCCGCTCGCGTCATGGGCTGGCAGGCCCTGGTTACGCCAGCTGGCATTGGGCATGACCTGATAGAGGAACAGATTGAGCTGGCTCGACTCGGTGCCATCGGCCGGCACCACGCGGTCCGGAGCCAGCACGCTGACGCTCACCGTGCTGCCCAGTACCCCGGCGACGTTGTGATTGACCAGGCCATCATTGAGCCGGTCGCGCAGCACGGCGGTGACGCCGGCGATGGCCAGGGCGGTACTCATGAGCCATCCCCCTTGCGCCTAGCCAGGTAGTCATCCAGAGAGAGCGGCGCCGCGCCCTTGCGCGATGGCTTGCTGGACGGTCTGGATTCCTGGATGGCGGTCACCTCGATACGGCCGATATGGATATGCACCTCGTCGGGCTCGCGTGCAGACAAAGCCGATGCGCTGGCAGAGTCCGCTGCTGCTTGAGCCGAGGCAGCTCTGGGCGGATTTGCCGGGAGCAGGGGGAGCGGTAGCACGAGCTTGTCCTGCATTCGCTCCGGCACGCGCAGCACGGCGCCAACCTCGCTGCCGGGGGCAGGGGGCAGCGACGGCTGGGCGGCGGGTTGCAGGGGCAACTCAACGGGCACTTGAGCGAGGGGGACCGGCGTTGATTGATCGTCTGGCGATTGCGACGGCAGCATGGCTGCAGGCGCAGCGGGACCGCGAATCTCGGCATGCTTCTCGGGCGCACTACCTGACAACCCAGTGGACTCGACGCGAAGGGTCACGCTGGGGCGATTTGTCAGAGGGGGTAGGGGAGCGATCCACTCTTCCTGCGTGGCTTTCTCGGCCTGCTCCTGGAAGAGCGCAGATGGAGCATGCCGAGTTGGCGGCGCAGCAGGCGCCACGCGTTGCGACGGGTCGGTCGGCTCCTGAGGTGACTGCCTGTCCGTGAGCGATGGCGACGCAGTGGCGAACTCTGGAGTGGGCTGCAGGCGTTCGGGTAGGGATTGATAGGGCAACCGTGCCGGCGAGTGCAGCGTCGTCCCGCGCTGTCCGGTGGCCTGTGCGGCTAGACGCATGAACAGGCCGGTCATGGCGCCACCCGGGCCAGATAGGCATTGCGCCGGGCTGGGCTCAGCGCGAGTATCTCGCTCTCGCTCCAACCGTAGGCCTGCGCCAGCCTATGTATGTCGTCGAGCAAATGGCGGCTGCTGGCTTCTATTTCTTCCCACAGGTAGGCGAGCAAATCTAGGCTGGCATCGTCGGTATACTCGCATGCAGGGCACTGGAAATTCAGTGAGATGTCCGCCCAGGGGTCGGCCGCCTCGATGGCGGCTTCGATGGCAGGTCGTAGCGCTTCATCGGGCGCATCGCCGGCGGTGCATTCGTGCAGCAGCCGGGCAGCGGCATCCGTCAGGTCGTGCATGCCGGCAATGCGCGCCAGATCACCAATTCCGGGGCAGCGAAAACGTTGACCGGCGACTTCCACCCACTCGGGAGGCCTTTCCATCGGTGGCAGCTGCTCCGGCAGCAGGATGAACTCCATGCGCTCGCCGCAGGCCGGACAATCCAGCCAGAGCGGCAGCTGCGTGCCGAAGCTGCGCCAGCGCAGGCGCATCAGCGCCGCGTTGCATTCTCCCAGGGGACGCTCGGCCAATTGCTCTACCGCCAGTTCCGGCGCCGCCTGGGCGAACAACAGCAGCGCGCGATCCAGGGGGTGGCGCACGGCGCCATGCTCCCAGAGCGTCAGGAGTTGTGCAGGAGTCAGCGGCAGCATGGCTTCAGGCCGGCTCGGTGAAGTTGGGCTCGGCAGGCTCGGTCACGTCGTAGTCACGCTCCCAACCCTCGTTCTCCAGCTTGATGGTCTGGATCGCCACGGCGTTGGCATTGGCATCCAGGTCCGGCAGCGCCTGGTACTCCGACACCCAGCAGCGGAACACCTTGTAGGCGAGGGCAAGTTGGCCGGCCTCGTTGTACACCTCGATGATCAGGTCCTTGCGGAAGTCCTTGAGCGAGACCTCGGCCCCGAGGCCGGCACCGAAATTCCATACCTTGTTGGCCCACTTCTCGAATTCGGTGTCGTGGGTGACGCCGCGCTCCAGGGTAATGGCCTCGAACTTGGTGCGTCCGGGCGACTTGCGCGAGGTGGAGGGGTCGCCACCTTCGCGGTGTTCGACCATTTCGGTGCTGCGCTTGAGCGAGCCGACCTTGCTGATGCCGGCAACGTATCGGCCGTCCCACTTAACCCGAAATTTGAAGTTCTTGTACGGATCGAAGCGCTGTGCGTTCACGCTGAACTGGGCCATGGTCTGTTCTCCTAGACGTCGATCTGTCCGGCCATCTGCTGCAGCTTGATGACCACGAACTCGGCGGGTTTGAGCGGAGCGAAGCCGACCAGGATGTTCACCACCCCGCGGTTGATGTCGCTCTGCGTAGTGGTTTCGCGGTCGCATTTGACGAAGTAGGCATCGCGTGGGCTGCTACCCTGGAAGGCGCCCTGGCGGAACAGGTCCTGCATGAAGGCGCCGATGTTGAGCCGAATCTGCGCCCAGAGCGGCTCGTCGTTGGGCTCGAACACGACCCACTGGGTGCCGCGGAACAGGCTTTCTTCCAGGAACAGCGCCAGGCGCCGTACCGGCACATATTTCCATTCAGAGGCCAATAGGTCGGCGCCGGCCAGGGTACGTGCGCCCCAGACCAGATGCCCGGCCACCGGAAAGGTGCGCAGGCAGTTGAGGCCGACGGGATTGAGCACGCCGTTCTGCCGGTCGGTCATGGTGTAGGTGAGGCCCTGTACCCCGGAGAAAGACGCGGCCAAGCCGGCTGGCGCTTTCCACACACCGCGCTGCACATCCGTGCGTGCCATGATGCCGGCGACCGCGCCGCAGGGCGCGAAGTCGGCCAGGCGGTTCTCGGACAGGGGATCAGCCATGCGCAGGCGAGGGTAGTAGACCGCTGCGTTGATTGCGTCGTCGTTGCCGACAGTGCCACGCAAACCGTTGACACCGGTCTCGGCATCGTCGATGGCGGTGCTCGGGCTGGCCGTCCAGGCGGCCGGTGGATCAATGATCAGCAGGGCCCGGCGATCCTGACAGTAACTGGCGGCAGCGGCCCAGGTGGCATCGGCCAGGTCGCTGTCGCGGGCCAGGGGAGGGATGCACAATAGGTTGAACAGGTCAGCTGCCTCCAGGGCGAAGATGCCGGTGCGCTGTGCCTGGTCACCGGTAATCTCGCTGTCGGTAATGGCCGAACCATCATCGCCTAGTGTTCCCTCTGTGGTTGCCGTGCCATCGGGGTTGGCGACAGTGGCCGTACCATCGTTTGGACTTTCGTCAGCAGGTGCGGAGGTACGCACATTGACCAGCGCGGACTGCTCGTTGAGTACCGTATCAACGAAACGCGGACTGAGCGGATCGACCGAGACATTGCGGAACACCTCTGAAGCCACCGCCACAGTGCCACCAGGGCGATCCAGTTCCTCGATCAGCAGGTTGAACAGCAACGGATCAGCCGTATCGCGTGTGTCATGGTCCACGCTGGCCTGTAGCCGGCTGCCCCAGGTACCCGGGCTGGCGGCCTCCAGCAGCAAGGAACCGGAGGCGGTTGCCAGATCCAGCGTGGCGGTACTGGCAGCGGCATCGCCACCGAAGACTCGGACGATCAGCGCATCGCTGCCGCCATGCTGGAAAAACTGCAGCACGGCATAACTCAGGGGGCTCGGCTGCCAAAGCCCGCCGAACAGGCGCGAATACTCGGCGAAGCTCTGTACGCGCACCGGATCGTTGACCGGCCCACGCAGCGCTCGGCCCACAAACGCGGTGATCGAGGTGGCGACGCCGGTGATGGTGCGCACGCCGCTGGGTACTTCTTCGATGTAGACGCCCGGATAACTCAGGTTGGATGGCATGAGTTGAACTCCTCAGAAGGAATCTGCGACCCGGCCTAATGCAAGATGGCGCGCAAACCGGGCGTTAACTACTCGGTGCACTGAGATCGATGCGGACAGACGAATGCGCGCAATCAGGAAAGACGAGCGTCCAGGCCCAAATGCGGCGGAGAGGAGAATGCGTGGCTTCCATCCATGAAAACTAGGCGGCAACGCGGACTGCAAAAGCCCGACTGGCCATATGGCCGATGATGCTGATTTCACACTAGGTCAGCGAAGCCGTGGCGCAATAGTGTCAAACTGCCTGCCTGACGAGAGGTATGATAGTTCGCATAATGTATATTATGTTAAATTATGGTTGTGTCTCAGACATAGCGGATAACGGCACGAAGTGATCTGAACTAAAGATTCGAATTTCTGGTAACTACAGATTAGAAACGGGAGTGAGCTCTCCGTTTCTAACCTTCAGTTCACTCCATGCCCTCCCGTTTCCAATCTTTGGTTCACGAAATAATCCCATTTCTAATCTTCAGCTCATGGATGACCTTTCCATTTCGAATCTTTGGTTCACCTGCCTCTCCGTTTCTAATCTTCAGTTCGCCAGCGCGTCCATTCGATTCGGCCACGCATCTCTCGATCAGTTGATCCCCTAGACACCCGGAACTAGCCTGAATCAGTACGACTCACGTCGCGCTCAGGTACGCACGCCGATTCCCTTATGGCTCTTAGGGCTCAGAGCCGGGATTAACGTCATGAAGATCGCGCCACAACCTCTTTTTGAGGTACTCACTCGTTTCAAGAAGCTCGAGTTTAAATCCCCAGAGCTGCGATATGAGCTACCTGAGGTGCGCGCGTTCCTGGAAGGGTTTCCGGCGGCGCTTCGCGCCAAGGAGGGATACGCTGCAGTAGGTGCTTTCCTAAAAACCCGCAGCGACAACGAGACAACATTCAACAGCTACCGAAATCATGCAGAGTGCTTACTTCTTTGGTCGCTCCTGGAGGCCCAGAAGCCGCTCCTCGAGTTAAACCACTCGGATAGCAAGAGCTTCATAGCATTCTGCCTTAAACCGCCGAACAGCTGGGTTGGGCCGGTCGTAAGGGGTAGGTTCACTCGCATTGGCAGTAGGATGGCGCATGAGTCAGACAGCTACATGGTCAATGGAGACTGGCGGCCGTTCAATTGGCACAGTCCAAAACGCGATCGATCTGCTTCCTCAGGATCCGCACCTCCTCCACTATCCGGTCCACCAGTGGGCCTATCTCAGGCAAGCCTTAATAAGTGCATATCTGTGTGCAAATGCCTCTTTGTCTATGCCGTTGGTGAGGATCTAACCAACGTCAACCCATTCGCATCTAGACGCCTTCCTACTCGTGGAGGCCGTATCCTGCGGAACGATGGAGCGCGTTCGCTGAGCAAGGATCAATGGCTATACGTGATTGATACAGCAGCTGGTATGGCTTCAGAAGACGTCCGACATGAGCGGACGTTATTCATCCTCGCCACCGTTTACGCCATGTACCTGAACGTATCCGATTTATCAGGTACAGGGCGCGACGCTCCGGCGATGAAGGATTTTCGCAGGGACGCTGCTGGTCTCTGGTGGCTCTATTTGCGTAAAGGCGGCCGGTTGATAGACAGAGTTCGTGCGCCGCAGGAGTACCTGGATGTTTACCTTGCACGTTACCGGCGCATTTTAAACCTACCTCCCCTGCCCTCCGACGACGAGGCCGTACCTCTACTATGTACCCTGAGAGGGCGACCGGGATTGTCCGACCACCACATCCGCGGACTCCTCCAGCCGGTGTTTGATTTAGCCCTTGTTCGAATGCGGCAGGACGGGTGGAGTGAAATGGAGGTTGATCAGTTACGATCGGCATCGCTCCAGTGGATCCGTAACACCTCTGCCAGGCTTGCCTCACCGAACCTCAATGTTTTGGAGTTACAAGCCGCTCTTCGCATCCGTGATGTAATCCGCTACACCGCCACGGTGCCTAATGAAGAAAGTGACAGCTAAGGGACCTGCTGCCCGCCTAAATCTGCAAATAAATCTGCAGAACAGCACATCTGCCGGCACTGGAACCCTTATTCTAGAGGCCTTAAGCTGTCATGGTGAAAAGTGCAAAAATATATGCATATTCATCAGTAAAGATCGTTCGTCCGAGCCCTCAAAAGAGCTTTCCCCACTCTCTGTGGGCTAACGCGCTACACACACTGGGGGCGCCACCAAAGCAACGTAGCGACACTATTTTCATCCGGGCCTCTGAGTCGTAAGTCACTGTTACGCCATCTTCGTTAAGCAACACACCGCCAGCCCCGATTAGCAGAGCATGGCCACCAACGACGTCATGAGCCGAGACCGGCACGAGAGAAATTCCCGCAATAGCGTCGCCGGCGGCTACGCGAGCCAAGCGATACGCAATGCTGGGGGAAGGAACAAAAGCTGCGGGCGCGCACAGCTCGGCGTTGAGTTCTGGCTTGTTAATTGCCGCAGTGCTCACCAGGACCTGGCAGCCCGCGTCCAGAGCTCGATGCGCAAGCTGAGCGCTCACTTTGTGGTTATTGCGGATAACGCTTCCGCAGCCTTCCGCCCATGAGATGCAATCGGGCCCCAGATCTGGAGTGACCGGTGCGTAGACCACACCGAGAACGGGCGTCGCATTGCGCAGAAGCCCTACTGAAACTGCAGATCCTTTATGCCCTTGTAGAAAATCGCTGGTTCCATCGTTGGGGTCTACAACCCAACAATACTCGTGGCCAGCCAGGCTGGAGCCTGTTTCTTCTCCCCAGAAATCGCATGGCAGAAGGTCAAGGAGCCCCCTGCGCAGTACCACTTCGATTTCGGCGTCTACTTCTGCCTTGTCGCCGTAGCCACGCGGCCCGCCTGGAAGATCCCACTCGGCTGCAAGGAGCTTCCCTGCCAACAGCACCTTCTCAGTGACGAGCTTTAGCAATTCCTGGTTCATGGTCGGGCACCTGCGCTAAAGACCCTGCACTCAGTGTTGCACATCTGTGGGGTTTGCTATGGGACTGCTCCCCTGCCCCCTTTACCAACTGTCGGATACCTGCTGGTAAGCGCTTACCAGCGGGGAAAGCGAAACGGATATCGAACACCGAAGACATGATGGGGATGTTGCTCCGCGTACCACATGATGTGCGACCGGCAAAAATCACGGAACGCCTCAGTCGTCCACAGCTGACGCAACTCAGATCTGGTTAGACGTAGTGAACCATCTTCTCTGTGCTTGGAGCTAAATACTCTTCCTGTGTACGGGTTGCGCTTCGGCCATGCCCGGTTTGCATTCCGAAGATGCCCTTGCGGTTTTGAGGGGTAAGCCTACAGCCAGTCACCAGTACGGAGCGCGAAGCTCCGTACTATGAGAAACCTTCGCGCCCAGTCCTTCGGTGGCGACGTGATCGCCGAGAACGATCCGGACGAGCAACAGAAGCGACTGCGCTACAACGACATGGTGGCCTCGTCGGTGATCCCGCAGAACACTGTGGACATGATGCGGATCCTGCAGAAATTGGCCCGCGAGGGCTGGCAGTTCACCGATGAAGATGTGTCCTTCCTCAGCCCCTACCTGACCAGCAACGTCAAGCGTTTCGGCGAGTTCAACCTCAAGCTCAACCGGCCGCCGGAGCCCTGGATCAAAGACTCGGTGTTCCAGCAGGCAGCCGGGTCCATCCGCACTGGCAAGCTCGGTACTGCGGAAACCGAGGAGATGACCTGATGAACATTCCTCCTGCGTCATTTCGCGTCACGCCCTACGGCGAGGTAGATGCCGAGGCGCTGGAGCGTTTGCATGACGACTACGACACCATCCAGTTGCTGCGTCTAGTCGATGGGCTGGATCTGCTGCTGAAGGAAATGAACAACATCGGCGGCCTCAGGGATGGCCTCCTGCGGGTACATGCCATGGCGAAAACGGTGCTCGATGGTGCGGCACTATCGGTGTCTGTGACGGAAGGCGGCAGTATCTGGGAGGAAGCCGAGTCGCTTGATGAGGATCTGGTGGAACTGGGCAATTGGCTGGCCAGTGTCAGAGTTCAACTGAAACCCTTGATCGAACTCATGCCGGTCGATCCTCATTAACCAGCTAGTCGCCAGCGACACCGAGCAAGCTACTGACTTCTGAACGGCTCGACAATCTGACCCACATAGCCTGTCGGATAGTCCCGGTCACGCAGTCCTACTTCGGCGCTGCTGGGCTTGCTTGCGCTGTCATAGAAGGTTCCAAGCAGTTGATCCCACACCAGCAAGAACTCACCAAAATTGACCTGCGCATCCTCGAAGTCGCGTTTGTGATGCCAGCGGTGTGTTTCTGCAACGCCGATGACGCGCCGTAGCCAGCCCAACGAGTAGTCCAGATTTGAGTGCTGGAAGGCCAAATGTACCGTCAGGATGCCGAACCAGGTGGCCACGAGTGCAGAAGGAGTGCCCATCGCAAAGAGCACGAGCAGCCCAGGCCCTGCCATGATGGCGGCATGCAACGGGTGCCGGCGCTCGCCGTTCATCCAGTAGAGCCGCTCAGCGCTATGATGTGGCTCATGCAAGCGCCACAGCCATGGAACCTGATGGCTGAAGCGGTGCATGGCGTACAAGCTAAGGTCCAGCACGGCGGCGACAATGACTAGCTGAGCCCACAGCGGTAACTCTGTTGGGAAGACACGGAACTCTGCGGGCACCCAATCGCCCAGCCGGGCCAGCACGGTCGCCGTAATCTGGATCACGGACAGGTTCACGACCATATGGATGATATCAGTAAGGGTATCCTGGTGGTCCTCCAACCAGTCGTCACGGAACGGCTGCACGCGTTCCAGCAGCGCCACCAGCAGAATCCCTAGGGCGGCAATGATCGGCGTGCTGGGCCAATACGGAATACCCGTGTAGAGCAACCAGATCATCCAAGCTGCGGCCCCGCCCAAGATTGTTGGGTAGCTGAGCCAGCGGATCATGAACCTGAGTGAATTGCCCATCGTGAAGCCCTCCCTGAGATGACTCCACTTTGTGCCAATCACCTGTGATGGCGCTTGAACAGAAAAGCTGAATTCAGCCTTTCAGACTGACATGACCCAAGGCAGATGAGGGGTCGAGGCCAAACAGGTCGCGGAAGGTGCGGGAAAAGTGGGCAGCGTCAGCGAAGCCGGCAGCGTGGGCGGCCGCAGTCAGGTTGGCGCCGCTGGCGATATGCTGGAGCGCTATGACCAGGCGATTCCATTTCCGGTAGCTGCGCAGCGGCAGACCGGTCTGTTCGACGAACCAATGTGAGAATCGGGTAGGCGACAGATGAACGCGCTTGGCCAACGCCTGCCTGCCATTAATCGGCTCTTTTAACGCAGCGAGGACCGACTGCAGTCGCGGATCGGAGGCCGGCGGAGTCGTAAGGTTGAGAACAAGGCGCACCATTTCCCGAATTTGCTGGGCTGACGGATCGGAGCTGCTCAGCAATTTTCGCAGCGATGCTGTATCGCCCATCTGAATCGGAGTGATGCCCTCCCCGATGTTATCGGGAAGTGCTCGCGCCTCATCGGACAGCGCGTCGAGGTAGATCGACAACACTTCGTCAGCTTCGATCTGATGGGCCACCCCTGCCCTGATGCAGATGGCCCTTGCCGTCACCGACGAGGATGTACACTTCACAGTCAAGCTGCCGTTCAAGCTGACGGTAATTTGATGCGCCATGTGGCTATGCCAATCTTGGCTACCCGCCTGCCCCAGAAAAATGCCCAGCCCGGGTGAAATCCAGGCTCTGCCATGCCAGCCGATACCCTGCGTTGCGTTCATTCAGCGGCACCTCAGGGTTCCACATCCCGCTGCATTTTGTGCACTAATGAGCTTTATAGCTAATTATAGAGTGATTATAGAATCCTCTTTGGCCTGAACTCTATCGCTTGCTCGATTGAAATCTCACCCGCTACAAAATCAGCTCGCCCTGTGAGACTAGACACTCTATTTGATCCAAATCAACGAAGTGCTGTTATCGTCAAAAGGAGCATTCATGGCTCGGGGGCAATCTGCTATCGTCGGCCTATTGCCCCGCCTGGTGAATTGCTGTGCGTCGGATTGGATTGATCCTGCTAATGATTGCTAGCCTCGTGCTGCCGACCTTCGGCGGTGTGGCTTTCAGCATGCCGGCACAACCTTGCCCGATGCAGAGCGCCGATCATCAGGGCCATGCAATGGCCGATGCTCCGTGCTGCGAGCAAATGGACAAGTCTGATGGGGTGGCCAAGAAGTCCCCTTGCAAACCCGGCCAGGAATGCAAGACCGGAGGACTTCTCCAGACCACCGTGATCAAGAGCATATCCCCTCTCCCCTCACGCCCCGAGATATTGCTGACCCAGTCGGTGATTAAGCGAGAGCCCGCAGGACTCTGGCGCCCTCCTCGTTTCGTCTAATGCAGTGATCATCCCGCGCCTTACAGTCAGGCGCATCGTCGCGGTCACGTTTCGTAGTCGCGACTTCGATCAATCGCATTGGAGGCGAAAGCATGTCCGCTTTCCTTTTTCCACGCCGTGGCTTTCTCGGTGTGTTGGCTGCCGCATTCTGGGCAGCTCCCTGGCTTGCCGCGCAGGCGCAGCCCCTAACTTTCGAACGAGCCCAAGCTCTGGCCGAGCAGAGTGCCCCTGAGAACCTCGCGCGCCAGGCGCAGGTGGCATCGGCACAGCAGGCTGTCGAGCCCGCAGACGCCCTGCCCGATCCCAAGCTGATTCTAGGCATCGACAACCTGCCGATCGAAGGCCCTGACCGTTACACGCTTAATCGTGACTCCATGACCATGCGCCGCATTGGGTTCATGCAGGAAGTCCCCAACAGTGACAAGCGTCAGGCTCGGCGCCAGTTGGCCGAGGCTTCAGTAGGTCGAGCCGAGGCCGAGCAGCGTGCCATGCAGTTGGAGATCAAGCGCCAGACGGCAGTGAGCTGGCTGGATGTGTACTACGCCGAACGCAGTGTTGGCCTCTTCGATCAACTGGACCGTCAGATCGAGATGCTCCGCTCGACCGTGCAATCGCTGATTGCCGGCGGTAGTGCTCAGCCTGGCGAGCTGTTGCAGGCCGACCAGGAAGCTTTGGCGTTACAAGATCGGCGAGATGAACTGAATCGCGATGTGGCAGTAGCTCGTGCCAAGCTGCGCCGCTGGATAGGCAACGAGGCTGACCAGCCTTTGCAAGGAGGTGTTCCCAGTCTGAACCTGGTGGCACCGCACCTGCAGCAACGCATTGCCTCACACCCTGAGTTGCGCGCTGCCTCCGCCCGAGTCGGCGAGGCTAGCGCCGAGCTGAACGAGGCCATCGCCGAGAAGACCCCCGACTGGGGTGTTGAGTTTGCCTACAACAATCGCGACAACCAGTTCGGCGATATGGTGATGGTGCAATTTACCTTCGACCTGCCGTTGTTCGTAGGCACACGTCAGGGGCCCAAGATCAACGCCAGACAACAAAGCGTGTCGCAGATGGAAGCCGAGCAGGAAGCATTACTGCGCGCCCATCAGGCTGAGCTGGAAGGCGGTATTGCCGAGCTTGAGCAACTGCGCAGGACCTTGTCACGCACCGAAAAAACCTTGATCCCGCTTGCAAGCAAACGTGCCGATCTCGAACTGGCCGCCTACCAAGCCGGTAACAGCCAGCTCACATCCGTTATTACTGCCCAGCGCGACCTGATTGATGCGCAACTGCGGCAGATTGAACAACAGCGCAAGTTGAGCCAGCTCTCCGCAAGCCTGTACTACGCCTATGTGGAGGGCCTGAAATGAAGATATCGACATTTGGTTTTGCGGTCGCCGTGCTGACCGTGGGCATTGGCGCGGCGGGCGGTGGCTACTGGCTGGCCCAGCGGCAAGCCAAACACGAGCTACTGCCTAGCTCCGCACCGACGGACGAGCGCAAGGTGCTCTATTGGTACGACCCGATGCAGCCTGAGCAGCGCTTCGATAAACCGGGCAAGTCACCTTTCATGGATATGGAGCTTGTCCCTAAATACGCAGGATCCGAGCAAGATCCGTCTGTCCTGAGCGTCCCCGCTCAAGCCGTGCAGAACCTCGGAATGCGGACCTCGACGGTGATCCGCGGTGTACTGCTCTCGGATATCGAGGTGGTCGGCTCCCTGGCCTATAACCAGCGAGAGGTAGCGAACCTCCAGGCCCGCGCTGGCGGATTCGTCGAGCGGGTTTACGGGCGTGCCCCTGGCGATGTACTGCCAGCTGGAACACCCCTGGTCGACCTGCTGATTCCCGAGTGGTCCGCCGCGCAGTTGGAGTTCCTCGCGGTACTGCGTACCGGTGACGCCCGCTTGATCACTGCGGCCCAAGAGCGCCTCCGCCTGCTCGGCATGCCACAAGCGTTGATAGAGCAGGTTCGCCGCAGCGGCAAACCGCGGGCAGTGCAAACCCTCACCACACCTATCAGCGGCGAGCTCCAAGCCTTGCAGGTACGCGCCGGGATGACCGTTGAAGCCGGGCAGGATCTGGCGTTGATCAACGGGCTGTCCAGTGTCTGGCTCGATGCGGCGATACCCGAGGCCATGGCCGGAAGTATCCAGGTCGGGGACGAGATCCGCGCCAACCTGACGGCCTTTCCTGATCGACCGCTGCTGGGCCGCGTCATAGCCTTGCTGCCGAGTGCCGATCCGCAAACGCGCACGCTCACGGTACGCAGCGAGCTACCCAACCCTGCCGGTAAGTTGCGCCCCGGCATGTTCGCCGCCGTACGCCTGAACAGTGCCGTCGAACAATCCACGCTTCTTGTGCCGAGTGAAGCCGTGATTCGCACCGGGAAGCGTGCATTGGTGATGCTGGCCGAAGGCGACGGACGCTACCGTCCCCAGGAAATCACCTTGGGCCGCGAGGCCGATGGGCGTCTGGAGGTGTTTTCCGGTCTTGAGGAAGGTCAGGCGGTCGTTACCTCCGGCCAGTTCCTCATCGATTCGGAAGCCAGCCTGCAGGGCATCCTGGCCGGCAATGCAGAACAGGACAGCACGGAGGGGCTGCATGTGTCTCACGGCGTTATTCGCGCACTGGACGGGAAACAAGTCACCCTGGAGCATGGCCCCTTCGAGAGCCTGAATATGCCAGGTATGACCATGGCTTTTCCTCTGGTCAGCTCCGAAGTAGCTGTGGGACTTAAGCCAGGAGATCACGTACGCATCGCCGCACGTCAGACAAACTCCGGCCTGCTGATCGAGCAGCTCCGCAAGGAAGGAGACCAGCCATGATCGCGCGCCTGATCCATTGGTCGATCGGCAACCGCTTCCTGGTACTGCTGGCCACCCTGTTCATCACCGCCCTGGGCCTCTGGTCGCTGCGCAACACGCCGTTGGATGCACTGCCGGACCTATCTGACACCCAGGTCATCATCAGAACCAGCTTTCCCGGACAGGCACCGCAGATCGTCGAGAACCAGGTGACCTACCCACTGGCCACAACCATGCTCTCGGTACCGGGGGCGAAGACGGTGCGCGGCTACTCGTTCTTCGGCGACTCCTTCGTCTACGTGCTGTTCGAGGACGACACCGACCTCTACTGGGCGCGCTCGCGGGTGCTGGAGTACCTCAACCAGGCGCAGGAACGCCTGCCCGAGGGTGTTACCACCACCCTTGGGCCGGATGCCACCGGCGTGGGCTGGATCTACCAGTACGCCTTGGTCGACCGCAGCGGCCAGCATGATCTTGCCCAGCTGCGGGCACTGCAGGACTGGTTCCTCAAGTACGAACTCAAGAGCCTGCCCAACGTAGCCGAAGTGGCCACCCTCGGCGGCATGGTCAAGCAATACCAAGTGCTGCTCGATCCGCAGAAGCTGGTGGCTTATGGGGTAACTCAGCAGGAGGTCGAAGCGGCGCTGAAGAGCGCCAATCAGGAAACCGGCGGCGCCATCCTGGAGCTGGCAGAGCGCGAGTACATGGTGCGGGCTTCAGGCTATCTAGAGAGCCTGGCGGATTTCCGCAATGTGCCGCTGCGGGCTTCGGCCAGCGGAGTTCCGGTGCTGCTGGGTCAGGTGGCCACCATTCAGCTGGGGCCAGAGATGCGTCGTGGCATTGCCGAGCTGGATGGCCAGGGTGAAGTGGTAGGCGGCGTGGTCATCTTGCGCTCCGGAAAGAATGCCCGCGATACCATCGCCGCGGTGAAGACCAAGCTGGACAGCCTGAAGGGCAGCTTGCCGGCCGGCGTCGAGGTGGTCACCACCTATGACCGTTCGCAATTGATCGACCGCGCCATCGATAACCTCAGCTACAAGCTGCTGGAAGAGTTCGCGGTGGTTGCCCTGGTTTGCCTGATCTTCCTCTGGCACCTGCGCTCGTCGCTGGTCGCGATCATCACCCTGCCCCTGGGCATCCTGATGGCCTTCATCGTCATGCGCTACCAGGGCGTCAATGCCAACATCATGTCGCTCGGCGGGATCGCAATCGCCATCGGCGCCATGGTCGATGCCGCCGTGGTGATGATCGAGAACGCGCACAAGCACATCGAGGCCTGGAAGGCTCGACACCCCGGTGAACCGCTTCAGGGCGAGGCGCACTGGCGGGTGATCGGCGAAGCTGCGGCCGAGGTCGGGCCGGCGCTGTTCTTCAGCCTTTTGATCATCACCCTGTCTTTCCTCCCGGTCTTCACCCTGGAGGCCCAGGAGGGTCGCCTGTTTGGCCCGCTGGCATTCACCAAGACCTATGCCATGGCTGCCGCTGCTGGCCTCTCGATCACCTTGGTACCGGTGCTGATGGGCTATTGGATTCGTGGGCATATCCCCAGCGAACAACAGAACCCCTTGAATCGTTGGCTGATCGGTGCATACCGGCCGGTGCTGGAGTGGGTGCTGGCTTGGCCTAAGGTGACCCTAGCGCTGGCCTTGCTAGTGTTTTTGTCCAGTCTCTGGCCCCTCAGCAGACTCGGAGGAGAGTTTCTACCGCCGATGGACGAGGGCGACTTGTTGTACATGCCATCAGCCCTGCCCGGCTTGCCGGCCAGCAAGGCCACCCAGCTGCTGCAGCAAACCAACCGGATGATCCTCACGGTGCCCGAAGTGGCACGGGTATTCGGCAAGGCCGGGCGAGCAGAGACCGCCACCGATCCAGCACCGCTGGAAATGTTCGAGACCACGGTGCAGTTCAAACCACGCGATCAATGGCGCGCGGGGATGACACCCGAAAAGCTGATCGAGGAACTGGATCGCGCGGTAAAAGTTCCGGGGCTGTCCAATATCTGGGTGCCGCCCATCCGCAACCGCATCGACATGCTGGCGACGGGGATCAAGAGCCCCATTGGGGTGAAAGTGTCCGGAACCTCCTTGGTCGACATCGAGCGCATAACGCGCGATATCGAGGCCGTGGCCAAAGAGGTGCCTGGGGTGAGTTCGGCCTTGGCAGAACGCCTTACTGGCGGCCGTTACGTGGACATCCAGATCGATCGACTGGCCGCGGCGCGCTATGGCCTGAGCATCGCCGATGTGCAGGCGGTGGTATCGGGCGCCATCGGCGGCAGCAATATTGGTGAGACGGTTGAAGGACTGGCCCGCTTCCCGATCAACCTGCGCTATCCCAAGGAGTGGCGAGACAGTCCGCAGGCACTACGGCGTATGCCGATCCTCACGCAAGCCGGCCAGCAGATCACCTTGGGCACCGTCGCCCAGGTTAGTCTGACCGAAGGGCCGCCAATGCTGCGCAGCGAGAACGGGCGTCTGTCCGGTTGGGTCTATGTCGATGTCCGTGGGCGCGACCTGGCATCGACCGTGCGCGAGTTGCAGCAACGCGTAGCTGAGCAGGTACAACTCGATGCTGGCATGACCGTCTCCTACTCCGGTCAGTTCGAGTTCCTGGAGCGCGCCAATGCACGGCTGGCCTGGGTGGTACCGGCGACCTTGTTGATCATCTTCGTGCTGCTTTACCTGACCTTCAGCCGCTTCGGTGAGGCCCTACTGATCATGGCAACCCTGCCCTTCGCCCTATCGGGCGGCATCTGGCTGCTCTACTGGTTCGGCTTCAACCTGTCGGTTGCCACTGGGGTCGGCTTTATCGCCTTGGCCGGCGTCTCGGCGGAATTTGGGGTGATCATGCTGCTGTACCTGAAGAATGCCTGGCATGCACGTATGGATGCCGGGCGCAGCGGTGACCCGGCACTACTGGAGGCAATTCGTGAAGGCGCAGTGCTGCGCGTGCGGCCCAAGGTGATGACGGTGGCCGTGATCATCGCCGGCCTGTTGCCAATCCTCTGGGGCGGAGGTGCCGGATCTGAAGTGATGAAGCGCATCGCCGCGCCCATGGTCGGCGGCATGATTACCGCGCCGCTGATGTCCATGTTGGTTTTGCCGGCCGCGTACTGGCTGATGCGAAGGCAGCGTACACAGAAGGTTCGCGCACCGCAGGAGCTATAGCTTTACAAACCCGGGCAAGCCACGCGCCAAGCTGACTCGCCCGGGTAACGCGGCAGGAAGCATTACGGCGATGTAACTTTGACTTCATTTTTATGACAGGGTGAGCGGATATATTTTAATCACCACCTTGAAGGAGTGATTAAACATGAAAAGCCTCAAAGTTATTGCAGCCCTTGCCGCTATGGTTGTTTCCTCTGCCACTCTGGCAGAAGGCGGCGCTGATCGTGTTTATGGTCGGATGATTCAGGCCAATGAGCAGGCCATGCAAGAGTATGCTGCCGCTAACGGAAAGAATCCGCCTGAAGTTATTCATTACCGCTACGGCATGAAGCTCGATATCGCCAGGGTCGTGGCCACTACCTCAACGGACTCTAGCTGCAATGTGATGCCAGCCCAGATGACCTACGAGGACTCCAACGGCGATCTGAATATTCTTGAATACCGTGCAGCCGGAACAGGTTGCCGGAACCAAAACTAATAAATGACATCGCGCTGACTGAAAAGTAATTTTCAAGTCACCCTGACGTTATTTGGCATGTGGAAATATGGCCAAGGCGCGCCTGGTTATGCCCGGCGCGCTTGGCACATATATGCGACCACACAATGACAACTGCCAATAACATCAGGAGTATTTATGAATAACAGAACCCTGTTAGGACTTTCTCTACTCGCTCTGAGCATCAGTACCGGGCAAGCTGCAATGGCCGCCGACGAGAAAGGCGAGGGATTTATCGAAGGCAGCAGCCTGACCATCCTCAATCGAAATCTCTACTTCAACCGTGACTTCCGCAAAGGCCAGTCCAGCAGCTCGGGTAATGGCTATTCGGAAGAGTGGGCGCATGGCGTGATAGGCCGATTCGAGTCTGGCTTCACCGAGGGCACCATAGGCTTCGGTGTCGATGCCTTTGCCATGCTAGGACTCAAACTTGACACCGGCGACGGCCGTTCAGGAGCCGGTGGCTCAGTCGATGTGCTGCCTTACAACAGCCTCGGGCAGGCTGAGGATAACTACTCCAAACTGGGTGGCGCGGTGAAAGCTCGGTTCATGGATACCGAGATCAAGGTAGGCGACGTCTTTCCTGTCAGCCCTGTCGTTCAATACGGTGATGCGCGGCTTTTACCGGAGAGTTTCCGAGGTATCACCGTGCTCAACAGCAGCGTGGAAGGACTGTCGCTTCAAGGTGGTCGCCTCCACTCGATGAGCCAACCCAATACCAGCAGCATGCGCGACGGCTTCGCTACCTTCTACGCAGGCGAAGTGGACTCGCCATGGATCGCCTATTTCGGTGGTGATTACACGCTTAATGACAACGTCGGCTTTAGTCTCTACACCAGCCGCCTCAAGGATGCCTGGAATCAATATTACGCGGGCACCACGCTGAGCTACCCGCTTGCGGACGATGTCGCCTTGATCGGCGGGCTGAACTACTACAAGGCGGTCGATGAAGGGAAGCAGCTCCTCGGGAGCTTCGATAACAACATCTGGAGCGGCAAGGTCGGCATCCAATTCGGCGCTCATACAGTGCTGGTGGGTCTCCAGCGCAACAATGGCGATGATGACTTCGACTACTTGCGCCAATCGGACTCCATCTACCTCGACAACTCCATCCAGTACAGCGACTTCAACTCGCCGAAGGAGAAGTCATGGCAAGTGCGCTATGACCTGGATATGGAGCCTTTCGGTGTGCCTGGGTTGAGCTTCATGACTCGATATGCCCAAGGCTGGGATGCCGACTACAGCAAGGCCAACGAAGTCTATATGCGCCGTGATGACAACGGCGATCCGTTGACCAACCAGAAGCGCTGGGAGCGGGACATCGAGGCCAAGTACGTTGTGCAGACTGGATCACTGAAGGATATGTCTTTCCGTGTTCGCCAAATGACCACTCGCGCGACCGATTACGAGTCGGATCTGGATGAAGTCCGCCTGATTGTCGAGTACCCGCTGGAAGTTCTCTAACCCTGGCAAGCGGGCGGGTTGATTGCCCGCTCGCGCCTTGGTCCTGCTGCTGTCCCCTCATAGTGCTCCTTTGGTTTGGAGACAGCCCTTGGCGCCCTCGGGCGCCTTTTTTACTTAGGTTAAAGGGCGTATGAAAAAGAGTCGGCCACTACACACAAGCGGCCGTGCTGGCAGGCAGTACTACTGAGCGGGATATTCTGCAACGACCTGATCAGACCCCGCCTTGGTCAAGCCAATGACCTGGTAGGCATGCTGTACGCCATCGACTTCCATACCGGGGGAGCCCGCCGGCATCCCGGGAACAGCGATGCCCACGAGATCATCGCGCTTGGTGAGCTCGATGACCTGAGCCGCCGGCACATGACCTTCGACGAACTTGCCGTCAATCACCGCGGTGTGACAAGACGCCAACCGCGGCGCAACGCCCAGACTTTGCTTCACTGCCGACATGTTGCTTTCGACATGGTCGACGACTTTGAAGCCATTCGCTTCGAGGTGTGAGATCCACTTCTTGCAACATCCGCAATTAGCATCACGATGGACATCAATCGTCAGGGCATCAGCGGCTTGAACTCCAGTTGTGACGGAGAGAGCGGCCAGCAAGGCCAGATATTTAGCTTTCATGCACGTGCTCTTTGCCATCGGCGTGGGTGTGGGTCTTGGGCGAGGCATTCGGAGTTTGCTCGGAATGATGGTCTCCGCCGCTTGGGGCGGCCTCATCCCCGGCATGGTGATCATCGCCACTCATGTCCGAATGGTGACCTGCCTCAGGTGCGGAGCCACCCTCGCTATCAGTAGCCGCGGCATCGTGATGGCCAGGCTCTCCGGCATCACCTGTTCCATGATGGTCTTCGCCACCGCCGCTATTGCCATGATGGCCAGGCTTGTTGTCGCCGTGCTGACCTTCATGATTGTGCATTTGCGTTTCCCCACCACCATGCTGATGGCCGCCACTGGATGCGACGAGTGCTTGGTATTGCTTGGCATCCATCGTCGGCAATTGGTCAATGAAGGCAACCATGCCCCAGATGTACTCATCGCCCATGCTCTTGCCCCACGCAGGCATACCCGTTGCCTTGATGCCATGCTTGATCACCCAGAACGCTGCTGACGGATTGCCATCGACACCGATCTTGGCGAGGTTGGGGGGCGCAGGATAAAGCGATTGGCTCAGCTCGGTCTCCGCCACACCTGGCGCCAAATGACAGCCGATACACATGGAGTTGTAGTTGCCCGCACCGGCGCGAATAAGAGCTTGATCATCCAGGTTGGGAACCTCGATGTTCCGCGAACGGACTTCGATAGAGCGGTCACGGGCCATCGTGAGAAACGCATTCACTGCAGGAAAATGGGGATCGTCGGCCCCCACGTTGACCACGCCAAAGTAGGCACCGGCCAGGACAGCTGTGCTACCGACCACGCCGGCCGCCACCAAAGTTTTAATTGTTCTTTTCATGTCAGGTTCTCAAAACCACATCCGGATACCGGCGACAAAACGCGCCTCGTCTACATCACCGCCCTCGTCGCGCACCATGTCTGCCGTGTTGCCATAGGAGCGGCTCCAAGAAACCCCGATATAGGGGGCAAACTGCCGGACAATCTCGTAACGCAGACGTAAACCGAGCTCGGTATTGGCCAACCCGGACCCCACACCTCGCTCAGGATCGTTCTTGCCGTAGAAGTTCATTTCGGCAGTTGGCTGGAGAATCAGCCGGTTGGTCAGCAGAATGTCGTACTCGCCCTCCAGTCGGGCAGCAGTTTGGCCATTCTCGCCGACGAAGGCCGTGGCTTCGGCCTCAAAGGCGTAAAGCGCCATGCCCTGGATACCGAAGGCGGCCCAAGTCTGCGGCGACTCCGGTTTGAAGTCCTGGCGGACGCCCGCGACGACATCCCACCAAGGGCCGATCGAGCGGCCGTACAGCAGCTGTAATTCAGCGTCCTCGGTAACGCCGTTGGTACGCTCGCCTTCGGAGCGGAACCAGACCCGGTTGATATCACCGCCTACCCAACCCGACGCATCCCAGGCCAGGGTGCTGCCCTCATCTGCGTCTTGGTATTCGAGCTGATCGAGCAGGAAAAAGCTGTTGATGGCGCTGTCATGCACCTTGTGGCCAGGCAGTGGCGGGAAAGCCGCTTGGCGATCAGCATCCGTCAGAACGGGAATCGGCGTACGACTGGTAGTTCTCGGGGCTTCAGCGGAGCCATGGTTCATCTTCGAATGATCCATGCCCTCCATCTGTCCCTGCATGGTGCCGTGTCCCATCTTGCTGTGGTCCATGGCTGGGGCCTTCTCTTGGCTCTGGCTGTGGCCCATCTGGCTATGGTCCATGCTGCCCGATTCGCTCTGCATGGCACCATGATCCATCTTGCTGTGATCCATGCCCTCCATCGGCGCTTTGGCGGAACCGTGGCCCATCTGGCTGTGGTCCATCGACATGGAGCCGTGCCCCATTGCCGAATGATCCATTTCTTCCGCAGCCTGGGTAACGCCGCCGCTGAGTGCACTCAGCGACACGACCAGCGCTATGAGGGACGGGCGTGAAAACCTAGTGGTCATGGTTCGAACCTGCTTCGGCTTCGGTGCCGCCATGCTTATCCATCATCTTCTCGTGCCCCATATCGTCATGGTTCATGCCCTCATGATCCATGGTGCCATGATCCATCTGCTGGCCAGCGGCCTTGCCTTTCGATTGATCTGCAGGCTTGTCACTGATGGCCTCGGGCGCAGCCGACTCGGCAGCATGTTGTTCGTGCTCGCTGTGCCCCTCACCTGCCAATGACGTCGGCGCGTACAAAGCAGCCAAAAAACTGAACATCGCTGCGCTGCCAAACAGGGCATTACGCTTCATAAAAGTACTCATCAGAAATCTCCTTTACTCATCCACACGGACTTCACGGAACATGCCCATTTCCATGTGGAGCAACAGGTGGCAGTGGTAGGCCCAACGCCCCAACGCATCGGCGGTCACCCGATAGCTGCGCTTGGAACCTGGCGGCATGTCGATGGTGTGTTTACGCACCAGGAAATTGCCGTTCGCATCCTCCAGATCACTCCACATGCCATGAAGATGGATCGGGTGAGTCATCATGGTGTCGTTGACCAGCGTGATGCGAACACGCTCGCCGTACTTGAGGCGTAGAGGCTCGGCGTCAGAGAACTTGATTCCATCGAAGGACCAGGAGAATTTCTCCATATGCCCGGTGAGGTGCAGCTCGATGGTGCGACTTGGCTCACGCCCGTCCGGATCAGGGAAGGTGCTGCGCAGGTCAGAGTACGTCAGCACGCGCCGGCCGTTATCACGCAGGCCGATACCTGGGTCGTCCAGCTTGTGCGTCGGCGTCATGGTCTGCATGTCGACCAAAGGATTGTTGGTCTCTGAGGCCGGGTGTGCCTGCATGTTGCCAGCCATGCCAGCCATGCCAGCCATGCCAGCCATGCCAGCCATGTTTGAATGATCCATTCCGGCCATCTGGCTGTGATCCATACCAGCCATGCCACCCTGCATGCTGCCATGATCCATTCCCGCCATATTGCCCTGATCCATCCCGGCCATGTTCCCGTGATCCATACCGCCCATGCTGCCGTGATCCATACCCATGTCGCCCATGGCAATCAGCGGACGCGGGTCGGGGCTGGGTACTGGTGCACTCAACCCCTCCTGTACAGCAAGGGTGCCGCGCGCATAGCCAGTGCGATCCATGGATTGTGCAAACACGGTATACGCCTGTTCGCTGTCTGGTTCGACGATCACGTCGTAGGTCTCGGCCACGGCGATACGGAACTCGTCGACGCTGACCGGTTTGACGTGCAGACCATCGGCCGCAACCACAGTCATCTTCAGGCCCGGGATGCGCACATCGAAATAGGTCATCGCCGAGGCGTTGATGAAGCGCAGGCGGATCTTTTCGCCTGGTTTGAATATGCCGGTCCAGTTGCCATTGGGTGCCTGGCCATTCATCAGGTAGGTGTAGGTGTAGCCACTGACGTCAGCGAGATCCGTCGGGCTCATCTTCATCTCGGCCCACATCTTGCGATCGGCTACGGCGGCGGACCAACCCATCTCGCTTACGTCATCGATGAAGTCACCAACGGTGCGTTTGTGCTGGTTGTAGTAGTCCGACTGTTTCTTGAGCTTGGCCAGTACCCGCGTTGGATTTTCATCCGTCCAGTCGCTCAGCAACACGACGTAATCACGGTCGTAACTGAAGGGCTCGGGCTCCTTGGCATCGATGACCAGCGCGCCGTATACGCCGACCTGCTCCTGCAGCCCCGAGTGACTGTGATACCAGTAGGTACCGTTCTGGTTGACCTTGAACTTGTACTCATACATGCCGTCAGGGGCGATGCCATGGAAGCTCAGGCCAGGAACACCATCCATGTTCGCCGGCAGGATGATGCCGTGCCAATGGATGGAGGTGTCCTCCTTGAGGCGGTTGCGCACGCGCAATGTGACGGTATCGCCTTCGCGCCAACGAAGAATCGGCCCAGGGAGCGAGCCGTTGATGGTCATGGCCGTGCGCGCTGCGCCGGTGATGTTCACCGGGGTTTCACCGATGAATAGGTCGAATTCGTTACCAGTCAGTACGTTGGGCTGGCCGGGGCTGTTCACCGCCCAGACCGGCGTGCGCCACAGGCCAAGTCCGCCGATAATACCGGTGGCTGCCAGGCCTTTGACGAAGGTGCGCCTTGTGGTTTTGCTTTGCATGCCGTTTTGTCCAATCCGTCAAATGAGCCGGTGATGGTGTGCCCGGTCTCGGGTTCATGGCTGCTTCAATGTCGGGGATTTACCCCTCAACTTTCCACGTCGGTGCATTGCACAAGCCTTACCGACGATGAGCAGTATGAAACTGCCATATCCCAACCATCCGGGTGATTACATTTCTGTAAGGTAGATGACTTCAGCAGTTGGTGTGCTCTGCTTGCTCGGTTGGACTGCTGGCTACAGGAGCCTCAACTTTCTGCTGCTGGGCCACCCGGTAGGCCTCCAGAGACGTCTGGCGTGCCTGCTCCATGCGCGCGAAGGTTCGGTCAGCACCACCTTCAGCCATTGCCAAGCTGGAGATGCTCAGAGCAGTAACTACAAGCAGAGCTTTGATCGATTTCATTTTGGGTATTCCTCGTAAGTTAAGTGGTCCCTGCAACTGCAGAGGCCGAGCTTTAGGCTCGATGTCACGTTAACTAAGAGGGCCTGTCAGCAACCTGAGCCGAACATTACAGTTCTGTCAGGTTGCTATTTCTTTCTTGTAGCCCATCCAGAAGGCTCGGTACTGTCTTTCATGCCCTCATAAAGCCTTGCGAATTTCTTGAGAGGGCATGCTCGGCAGCGATGCCTAAGCTACTCAGGGTCATTCGCACCCGCGGATAAGACCACCAACAATTAAGAGAGATTGTCACTATGTCGAATAAATCCAACGTCGCTACCGGTGCCGCTCTGGCTCTCGTGGCCGCCAGCCTGTTTGCTACCCTGCCTGTCCAGGCCGCCCAGGACACCAAAGCAGCTGAAGTGAAGTGCTTCGGCGTCAACGGTTGCAAGGGCCAGAACGACTGCATGACCGCCAAAAATGCCTGCAAAGGCCAGGGAGAATGCAAAGGCCAGGGCTTCAAGCTGATGACTCAGGCCAAGTGCGATGAGGCCGGTGGCAAGACCAGCGAATAATGCCGTTGCGGGGAGTGCCTGCCACTCCCCTGCTGGAGTCTTGAATGAGTAAGCGCAAAACACTGGGTTTCGGTCTTGGCCTTCGCAGTGAGTATTACCAGCAGATTCTTGAACAGCGACCTGCGGTCGACTGGTTTGAGATCATTTCCGAGAATTACCTGGTGGGCGGTGGCAAGGCCCTCTACTTTCTCGATGCGATTGGCGAGCAATACCCGTTGGTGATGCACGGAGTATCGCTGTCGATCGGCGGTTCGCATAACCTGGACATGGGCTACCTACGACAGCTCAAGCAACTGGCGGACCGGATACAGCCCCAGTGGGTTTCCGACCACTTGTGCTGGAGTCGCGGCAACGCCCATCAACTCCACGACCTGCTGCCGCTGCCGTTTACCCAAGAAAGCCTGCTGCATGTCGCCGCGCGGGTGCGTCTAGTGCAGGATGTTCTGGAACGTCCCATTGTGCTGGAGAACGTTTCTTCTTACGTGCAGTGGAAGACGTCCAGCATGAGCGAATCGCAGTTTCTCTCGGAACTGAGTTTCCTGACCGGTTGCGAATTGCTCCTTGACGTGAACAACGTCTACGTCAGCGCACGAAATCAGGATTTCGACCCATGGCAGTTCATCTTGGAATTGCCGCACGAGCGGATTCGTCAAATTCATCTGGCCGGGCACAGCGATTACGGGCAGTACCTCATCGACACCCATGACCAGCCCATCGCTGATCCGGTTTGGTCTCTCTACAGCAAGACTTTGAGCTACTTGGGCCCGACATCGACCTTGATCGAGCGGGATGACCAGTTTCCGCCGCTGGAAGAGCTGTTGTCCGAATTAGCACATGCCCGTGCTATCGCCAAATCTGTGATATCGGGGGCCACCCCTTGAGCCTGATCGCCCTACAGACTGCATTTGAAACTTACCTGACAGGTGACAGTGCCCTGCCCTCCAACGAGCTTTTGGAGCAGATCCGAGGTAGCACAGCGCTGAGTGCTCTCGAAGGCCTGCAGATCTACCACAACGCTTACCGTTCGCGCCTGCTTGCGGTCTTGCGAGAAGACTTCCCTGCCCTGCTTCACTGGATCGGCAACGAATCATTCGAGCAGCTCGCACTGGCCTACTTGGCCGCCTGGCCACCACGACATTTCAGCATTCGCTGGCTGGGCGAGAAGCTGCCCGAGTTCATTAGCAGCTACGTCGAAGAACCCCAACTATCGCCGATGCGCGAACTCGCGGAGCTTGAGTGGGCTTTTACACTGGCTTTCGATGCTCAGGACGTCGAAGTGCTTTCACTGCAGGCCATCAGTGATTTTTCGGCTGAAGACTGGATTTCACTCAGGGTTTCCCTGACTGCATCTGCCCGGTGGTTGCAGCTGCAGTACAACACGCTGGAGTTGTGGAAAGCCGCCAAGTCCGGCAGCTTGCTGCCTGATATTACCCGCCTGCCAACGAACCTAGCCTGTCTTGTTTGGCGTCATGAACTCGTCTGCCAGTACCGGAGCCTGGAGCCAGCGGAGGCTTCGGCATTGCAGTTTCTCATCGAGGGCGGATCGTTCGCTGAACTCTGCGAGTCGTTGAGCGCCACGCATGGCGAGCAAGCTCCCTTGCAAGCCGCGACCTGGTTGAAGTTGTGGGTCAACGACGGTTTGCTAAAGCGCGGCCAGCTATTACACGAATGACCCGGAACCTTTAGGCTAGCGCTCTCTCTTTGGCCACTCCGAGCGCTTCTATGACTCACCGCATCATTCATTTCAAACAGCAAGCCTTGCTTGACCCGGAGACCTATCAGGCAATGCTGGCCGACGGCGTTGGTCACTGGGAGCGGCTTGCAGGAGAAGTCGTCGGCATAGAAGACGAAAAAAGCCACGAGTTCGCTGCATTGAAAAGCCTGTTCAAGCGCAAGCGGTACTCCTATGACACGCTGGAAATGCGCGAGCCAGGCGATCACTCAAACTGGCTTCGCGGCCGAGATGGTTCAGAAGGTATGACCAACGAGGTCACCAGTATCCCAGGGCTAAAAGAGCTCTCAGAACTGGAGATTTAGTGGGATAGCAGGTCAGCGCTCAAGCGCTGACCTGGGCCGAATAGCCAAGCTCCTGGATGAGTTCGCGGATCGATTCGGCACTTTCTGTGCTCTCAACGGTGACCTTGCCGGCCGCTCGATCCACTTCTACTCGTGCATCCTGATCCAGAGCTTGAATGGCCTTCGTGATTTTGCTCACGCAACTGCCACAGCCCATCCCCGCAACACTCAGACTAAACATGTCTTTCACCTCATTTCGTCCGCGGCTCAAGTTACCGCACGGACAGCATCGACCTTGACACGATGGCAAGGTCAAGCCCGTACTCTACAAGAGGTTCAAGCGCCAATGCAGGCTGCGATCTGGCTGAAGTGACGAGCTACTGGTCCGCTCAAGGAAGGCCAATGAAGATCCTTGCTATGAATAGGCCCAGAACACCTCATTCCATGTGGGGAAACACAGCAACGAGTTGATTGATGCTTCAGTGGCGATGGCTCTTGCCAACGTGCGTATGCTCTGCCTCAGGCAAAGGTTGAACCCCTCCGCTCGAACTAAGTTGCTGGATGATTGCGCATGCATCGACACTTCTCTCCGCGGCGCATCGATGGCGCAACTCAACGAGCTGCTTCTGCAGAGCTAACAGACTGTTGATCCGAAGCTCCACATGGCGAATGTGCTCGTCTACCAAGCCGTTAACGCTATCGCAGCTCTCCTCCGGACGATCGATGAGCAAAAGCAGCCGCCGTATTTCATCAAGCGTCATGTCCAGGGTTCGGCAGTTACGGATGAATACGAGCCGCTCTAGGTGCTCCTTCCCGTAGACCCGGTAGTTCCCCTCGCTTCGACCAGGAACAGGCAGCAGCCCTTCACGTTCATAGTAACGAATAGTCTCCACCTGACAGTCAGCCTGCTTTCCGAGCTCACCAATCTTCATGGGACGAATCTCCTGATCAATGCTTGACCCTATAGTGGCTTCAGGGTGTTGACTCTGCAATGACTTAGATAAGAGGTCCCGCCATGAGCAGTTGCTGCAGTCACGACCACTCGGATCATCATAAACCTGAAGACCAAAAGCGCGAGCCAGCGCCACCAGGAACGACATTCAGCGCTTTCCACATCCAGGCGATGGACTGTCCGACAGAGCAGAGCCTGATTCAGAGCAAGCTTGGCTCGCTGGCCGGGATACACCAGCTCGACTTTAACTTGATGACTCGCGTTCTAGGGGTACAGCACAGTCTCCCTTCGGTCACCCCCATCATTGATGTGATCGCCTCCCTGGGTATGCAGGCCGAGCCCACGGACGCTCATGTACAAACACGAATTCGCATCGAGCAGATGGACTGTCCTACTGAGGAGAAGCTCATTCGCGACAAGCTCGCTAACCAGAAAGGCATCAGCAATCTGCAGTTCAACCTGCTGCAACGCACTCTGGTCGTAGACCATGTTCCAGAGCTGTTACCTCAGCTCATGGCAGCCATCCAGGAGCTCGGGCTTTCACCGGTTGTCGAGGAGAGTGCCGACCGCCAGGAACCTACCCCAACGAAGAAGAAGCATTGGTGGCCGCTGGCGATCGCGGGGATCGCTGCGGTTTCAGCCGAAATAATCCACTTTGGGCAGTTGGCCCCCGAATGGGCGGTTGCAGCCTTAGCAATAGTGGGGATAGCGCTAAGTGGGCTCGGTACCTACAAGAAGGGCTGGATTGCGCTCAAGAACCGCAACCTGAACATCAATGCCCTCATGAGCATTGCTGTAACCGGTGCCGTATTGATTGGCCAATGGCCCGAAGCGGCCATGGTTATGGTGCTCTTCGCGGTAGCCGAGGTTATTGAAGCGCGCTCACTGGAGCGTGCACGTAACGCCATCCGTGGACTCATGGACTTAAGCCCCGAGCGGGCCACTGTTTTGCAGGCGGATGGATCCTGGCTAGATGCGGACATCAAGGCGGTAGCACTTGGCGCTGTTGTTCGGGTACGGCCAGGTGAGCGAATTGGCTTGGATGGCGAGGTGACGGCAGGCACCTCCACCGTCAATCAAGCACCTATAACCGGCGAGAGCTTGCCGGTAGATAAGAGCATTGGAGATCAGGTTTTTGCGGGCACGATAAACGAGGCAGGGTCGTTGGAGTTCAGGGTAACAGCAGCGTCTACCAACACTACCCTGGCTCGGATCATTCATGCGGTGGAGGAGGCTCAGGGCTCTCGGGCGCCGACCCAACGTTTCGTTGACCGCTTTTCTCAGATCTACACCCCCGCCGTGTTCTTGGTGTCCCTAGGGGTCGCCTTGCTCCCACCGCTATTGCTGAGTGGCGCATGGCAGGAGTGGATCTATCGAGCGCTGGTATTGCTGGTCGTCGCGTGCCCATGCGCGCTGGTCATTTCCACTCCCGTTACCATCGTCAGCGGCCTGGCAGCGGCGGCTCGCAAAGGCATCCTCATCAAAGGTGGGGTCTATCTGGAGAGCGGCAAAGATCTGGCACTGCTTGCACTCGACAAGACTGGAACCATCACTCAAGGGAGGCCGGTTCAGACAGACTTCCTGCCGCTCAAAGAAACAGATATCGAAATGCATCGTGTCAGTGCCGCTAGCCTAGCTGCTCGCTCTGATCACCCGGTATCAAAAGCACTCGCTCGACATGCGATGGATAACGATGTGTCGCTACTGGACGTCAAGGAGTTTGAAGCGCTTCCTGGACGGGGAGTCAAAGGCCGTGTGAAAGGCCAACTGTTGTATCTAGGCAACCATCGTCTGGTTGAGGAGCTGGGGCTCTGTTCTAAGGAGCTGGAGCTTACGCTGGAGCGGCTGGAGCGTCAGGGTAAGACCGTCGTCATCCTGTGCGACGGCCAACAGCCCCTTGTTCTATTCGCAGTCGCAGACACCGTGAAAGAGACCAGTGCCGATGCCATGCGGCAGCTCCACGAGCTTGGGGTAAAGACATGTATGCTCAGTGGCGATAACGAGCACACAGCCCTGGCGATAGCCCAGCAGGTGGGTATTGATGAGGCTCGTGGCAACCTGTTGCCGGCAGACAAGCTCACAGTCATCGCTGAAATGCAGGCCCAAGGTTTAACGGTTGGCATGGTGGGAGACGGCATTAACGATGCCCCAGCGCTGGCAAAAGCTCAGATTGGCTTTGCCATGGGTAGCGCAGGGACCGACACGGCGATAGAAACCGCGGACGTTGCACTGATGGATGACGACTTGCGCAAGGTCGCTACGTTCGTCCGTCTATCTCGTAGTACTGCTGCCATCCTCAAGCAGAACATCGCCCTGGCACTTGGCATCAAGGCTATCTTCCTGGGCATAACCATCACAGGAGGCGCCACTATGTGGATGGCTGTCTTCGCTGACATGGGCGTCAGCCTGCTCGTGGTGTTTAACGGCCTGAGGCTGCTCAGACAATAATGGGAGGTAGCCATGCAATCTCAACTGAAATCAGCAATTGCAGAGGCCTTTGCGCAAGCCGATACGAACCTGCGGCTGAAGCAGCCTGGTAGAGCATTTGAGTGGTTAGAGCGCGCCCACATCCTGACTCAACGGCATCCCTACCTGCATGCAAAGTCACATTGGCTGATGCTACGCCTAGGCCTGCAGACCAAGAACTATCGGGAGGTCCTTGGGCAAATACCTCGCATAGTGGCTGCACTACTTTTCTCACGCATCTGGGTCCCCATTGGCAATACTGGGCGTGCACGAGTTAGCGCATTCCTCCCCATGACCGTCCCAGAAGATCTGCAGCAGCTCCTCGCAAACGGTAACTAAACCAGAACTGACTCCCTCGACTCTGCGCACCATTCGAGTGCGCCGCTGGGTGTCGTTTGTGCAAAAAATGTCAAATTAAGCAGCCCATCCCTCATCTTTTCGAAGATTACAAAATTGTAATTTTCCAATCATCTTCAAGTTATCTACGGCTTGCAACGATAGGTGCGACCGCCTCTGGCTGCTCTCGCACCGGGGCTCAATACCTACAAGAACAGTCATGGCAAATATCCAATTCTGCCAAGAATAAAGGAGCAATTAATGAGCAAGACCAAATTATCTCTTGCAGTATTTTCGGCAATCATTGGAATCAGCCCCATGGTGGCCACTGCTGAGGAAACAAAAGGCGAGGGTTTCGTTGAAGGAAGCAGCCTTAATATCCTCAATCGAAATTTCTACATGAACCGTGACTTCCGAGATGGTCAGTCCAGCTCAACTGGAAATGGCTATTCCGAAGCATGGGCGCATGGCGTCATGGTGAACTTTGAGTCCGGCTTTACCGAGGGAACCGTCGGGGTGGGTATCGACGCGTTCGCCATGCTGGGCATCAAACTGGATACCGGTGATGGTCGCTTTGGCCCTGGCGGCAGCATCAACCTGCTTCCCGTGAACAGCGATGGGGAAGCGGAAGACGAGTACTCCAAGCTGGGCGGAGCTGTAAAAGCTCAGCTCTTCGATACGGTCATTAAGGCCGGCGATGTGTTCCCGATGACCCCGGTTCTTCACTATGGTGACTCTCGCCTCCTTCCGGAAACCTTCAAGGGTGTCACCGTCGTCAATAACAGCGTTGATGGTCTGACCCTGCAGGGTGGTCGAGTTCATGCGATGAGCCAACCGCAGCAGAGTGGCATGAGCGAAGACTTCGCCACCTTCTACGCCGGCGGCGTGGATGCACCTTGGGCGGCCTACTTTGGCGGCGACTACACCCTGAATGACAACCTGGCGTTTAGCCTTTACACCAGCCGCCTGGAAGATGCCTGGAATCAGCACTATGCCGGCATGTCCTGGAGCCACCCGCTTTCTGAGAGCGTCTCGTTGTTCGGCGGCCTGAACTACTACAAAGCCGTTGACCAGGGGCAGAAGCTGCTGGGCGAGTTCGACAACGACATCTACAGCGGCAAGGTCGGTGTGAAGTTCGGTGCCCACTCCCTGGCGTTGTCTCATCAGCGCAACAACGGCGACGATGACTTCGACTATCTGCGTCAGTCTGACTCGATCTTCCTCGATAACTCGATCCAGTACAGCGACTTCAACTCCCCGAATGAGCGTTCCTGGATGCTTCGCTACGATCTCGACATGGCCACCTTCGGTGTCCCTGGCCTGAGCTTCATGACCCGCTACGCCTTCGGTACCGACGCCGACTACTCCGATGCGAACAACGTGTACATGCGTCGTGATGAAAACGGCAACCCGCTGACCGATCAGAAGCGCTGGGAGCGAAACATCGAAGCGAAGTACGTAGTTCAGTCTGGCTCGCTGAAGGATATGTCCTTCCGCGTTCGCCAGATGACCACTCGTGCGACCGACTACGAGTCCGATCTGGATGAAGTTCGCCTGATTGTCGAGTACCCACTGGAAGTGCTCTGACTAGAAAGTGGAGCGGGTAACTACTTGCCCGCTCTCTCTGGCGCTGCATGTCAATATTGTAATTTTGAGCTCATGCTGCCGTTAGCTTCATTTTCGTAAAATCTAGGCATCTTCACAGAGCGCAAGCAAATAGCTCATTACAAACTGAACGAGGCCTGATTTATGAAGATCGCAAATATTGCACTTATTGGAATTCTCGCACTCGGTACTGCTACTTCTGCACTTGCAGAAGATGGCTACGGCCGCTCTTTGGAAGCGGTGAAAAAATTTCGGGAAAACCAAGAAAAAATTCACGGGAAAGACAACAAGGCATTTCAAGTAGAAAGCCAGAAAAGTGGAGTTACTGAAGAAGACGCCGCCAAAAGCAACAACACAACCAACGAAGACTGATTGTTTTTCCCCTACCGAGTCCACCTCTAGAAGCTCCACGAGCTCCTTTGGAAAGAGGTGTACCCTAAGCGCCCTTTAAGGGCGCTTTTTTATGCATTTCTTTGTCATCATGGCGCGCGACCATGAGAGCTCCTGCACTTACTTGAGGGTCAGTTGTAGGTTCAGCCAGATCTGCCCCTTCTTTATAGTCCTGGATGTCAACATTTTAATTTTGAGCTCACGCTCCGGTTAGTTTCATCTTTCTAAGATTTAGGCGTGTTCAAAGAGCGAAACCCAATAGCTCATCACCAACTGAGAGAGACCCAGCTTATGAAGATTGCACATGCAGCACTTATTGGAATTCTTGCCCTCAGCGTTACAGCTCCCGTGCTTGCGCGAGGTGATAGCCATAACCGTCATGAAATGGTAAAGCGATTCAAAGAGAATCAGAAAAAGATTTACGAAAAAGACAACCAGGCGGCACAAGCAGAAAGCCAGAAAAATAGCAGCACTAAGAAAGATACAGCCCAAGATAAAAATACAGCAAACGAACGCTGATAGCCTTTTCCCTGCCGAGTTCACCTCTAAAGGCTCCACGAGCTCCTTTGGAAAGATGTGTACACTTTGCGCCCTTCCTAGGGCGCTTTTTTATCCCTGTTGTGGCTCAATGATTCTGGACACCCCGATAAGGCGTTAAGCTTCGCCCAAAGTCGTGGTTCCGCAGGAGCCAGAACATTATCGGCAGCGCTGCGAATACAGGGTGTGCAGGTTGGTCACTTTCTGGCTGGACGCCTGATGAAAGAAGCCAGGCTATACAGCTGGCAATGTCGCAAGCATCGCCACCGCAAGGCCGATGGTGAAGGTGCCATTGCGGCCAACACACTGGATCGGCAGTTCACAGTGAGCAGCCCCAACCAAGTGTGGTGCGGTGATGTGACATACATCTGGGCGGGTAATCGTTGGATCTACCTGGCAGCAGTCATGGATTTGTATGCGCGCCGCATCGTCGGTTGGGCACTGCCCAATCGACCTGACTCGCAGCTCACGACACGCGCGTTACGCGTGGCCTACGAGTCCCGAGGTTGCCCGCAGCAGCTAATGTTTCACTCTGACCAGGGTTGCCACTACACCAGCATTGAATTTCGCCAGATGCTCTGGCGCTACCGTATCAAGCAGTGCATGAGCCGCCGCGGTAACTGCTGGGATAACGCGCCGATGGAGCGTTTTTCAGAAGCCTGAAAACGGAATGGTTGCCGGAGCATGGATATGCCAGCCAAGGGCAAGCGGAGGCTGATGTGCTGCGCTACCTGACGGATTACGCCTTGCGCTGGATGCAATAGATGGGGCAGATGCATACCCAGAAATGTTTGAATCTTCCTGGGCAGCCCAACCTGATTGGTTTGACGATCCGATGCGAGAAGACTAAAGATTTGGGCGGTTGCAGCGGGTCTAGATGTGGAGCAGACCACGGCTGAGACGAGCTCATCTGACATCGATGACACGCTCGAAGCCGATTGCAGGCTGTATCGGGGATCTGTGTTTCAGGTGCGCCCGCGCTCTTGAACGGCTAGCTGCTGCAGAAGTTCGGCCCAGGAGTCCTGCGCAAAATGGCTCTCGATGAGATTGCGAAAGCAAAAGTGAGTTGACCATGTGGTGGTCCGATACCCTCCGGGGTACGGACCACCTGGTTCATTCGAGTAACGTCAGCCCTTGTGCAAGGCTACATCTCCATCGGTTTCCGACGACTCAGCATCCTCTTCCTCATCCCGCCGGTGTACCCACTGATATAGCACCGGCAGTACCAAGAGCGTGAGGGTCGTGGAGGATAGGATCCCTCCGATGACGACTGATGCCAGAGGTCGCTGCACTTCGGCCCCGGTACCTGTCGCCAGCGCCATTGGCACAAAACCCAGCGACGCCACCAACGCTGTCATCAAGACCGGCCGCAAGCGAGTCAGAGCGCCTTCAATGATTGCCTCGTGCAGCGTCTTTCCTTCCTCGCGCAGATTACGGATAAAGGAAATCATCACCAAGCCGTTCAGAACCGCGACGCCCGACAAGGCAATGAAGCCGACGCCAGCCGAGATGGACAGGGGAATATCTCGCAGCCAAAGGGCGAGTACACCACCAGTCAACGCGAAGGGAATGCCTGTGAACACCACTAGGCCATCCTTGACGTTATTGAACATCATGAATAGCAAGGTGAAGACCAAGAGCAGAGCGACCGGGACTACGATCTGAAGCCGCTTGGCTGCTGACTGCAGCTGCTCAAACTGGCCACCCCAGGTGGTCCAATATCCAGCCGGAACCTTCACATCCTGCAGCAGGCGATCGCTGGCCTCTTGAACAAAGGATCCGATATCCCGTCCCCGCACGTTGGCACTGACCACCACCAGGCGTTTACCGTTCTCACGGCTGACTTGGTTGGGGCCAAGTACCAGGTCGAGGCTGGCGACTTCAGATAGTGAGATGAACGATATCTGTTCTGCCGCTCCGCCTGATAGCGCAGGAACAGGAATCAGCAGGCGGGAAAGGCCCTCGATATCCGTACGCAGCCGATCCGAGAGCCGCACCACCATGTCAAAGCGGCGGTCGCCATCGAACAAGGTGCCTGCACGCTGGCCTCCCACCGCGAAAGCGATAGTGTCTTGAACATCGCCTACGTTCAGGCCAAAGCGAGCAGCCTTGTCACGATCAATGTTGATGGTCAGCACGGGCAGCCCAGTGGTTTGCTCCACCTTTACCTCGGAAGCGCCCTCTACTTTCTCCAAGGTTTCCGCAATCTCAGCAGCAGTGCTGTTGAGCACACCCATATCGTCACCAAACACCTTCACCGCGACGTCACTGCGCACACCTGAAATCAGCTCGTTGAAGCGCAACTGGATGGGTTGAGAAAGCTCGTAGTTGCTACCTGGAACTTCCGCACTCACACGCTGCAGGTCAGCTATCAACTCTTCTCGCGACTTGTCCGGATCAGGCCACTGGTCCTTGGGCTTGAGCATGACGTAGGCATCCGAGATATTCGGCGGCATTGGGTCAGAGGCGATCTCAGCGGTACCGGTCCGGGCAAATACCCTCTCGATCTCCGGCACTTTCTCTACCAGTCTCTTTTCCAAGCGCGCCTGCATCTCCACCGACTGCGTCAGGCTAGTTCCTGGTACCCGCAACGCCTGCAAAGCAAAGTCCCCCTCGCTGAGGCTAGGGATGAACTCGCTGCCCATGCGACCTGCCAATACACCGGACAACACCACCAAGGTAACTGCACCGGTAAATACTGCGGTTCGGTTGCCCATGACCCAGCCCAGTACCGGCTCGTAGCCTTTGCGGGCGGCACGCATAACGAAGTTCTCTTCCTCTTTGACCTTGCCGGTGATGAAGAGCGCAATCGCAGCTGGAACGAAGGTCACGGAAAGAATCATCGCTCCCAACAGAGCAATCACCACAGTGAACGCCATGGGGTGGAACATCTTCCCTTCAACCCCTGTCAGCGCAAAGATCGGAAGGTAGACCACCATGATGATCAGTTGGCCGAAGATCAGGGCTCTGCGCGCCTCTCGTGAGGCGGCAAACACTTCATGCAAGCGTTCGGAGCGGGTAAGCATCCGGCCATGGTGCTGTTGTGCATGAGCCAACCGGCGAATGGCGTTCTCGACAATGACCACCGCGCCGTCAACGATGATGCCGAAGTCCAAAGCACCGAGGCTCATCAGGTTAGCGCTCACCTTGTAGGTGAACATGCCAGTGAAGGTGAAGAGCATCGACAGCGGGATCACCATCGCGGTGATGATCGCTGCACGAATATTGCCGAGGAACAGGAAGAGGATGGCGATTACCAGGATCGCGCCCTCGATGAGGTTTTTCTTAACCGTGGCGATGGCCTTGTCCACCAGATCGGTTCGGTCGTAGACCGCGATGGCTACTACCCCATCAGGGAGCGATCGATTGATTTGCTCCAGCTTGGCGGCAACTGCCTGCGAGACGCTGCGGCTGTTCTCGCCAATGAGCATGAACACCGTGCCGAGCACAACTTCGCGACCGTTCTCGGTGGCAGCGCCAGTACGCAACTCTCGGCCAATCTGCACATCCGCAATATGGCTGACCCGAATGGAGGTCCCGTCGACGTTGCTAATGACAATGTTGGCGATGTCCGCTGCAGTGGCGACCTGACCGGGAGCCCGAATCAGCAGCTGCTCGCCACTGCGCTCGATATAACCGGCACCAACGTTGGCATTGTTGCGTTCAAGCGCAGTGACCAGGTCTCCCAAGGTGAGCTTATAAGCGGCCAAACGCTTGGGGTCCGGGGCGATCTGGTATTCCTTCGCGAAGCCACCGATGGTGTTGATCTCGGCCACGCCTGGAACATTGCGCAGCTGAGGTTTGATGATCCAATCCTGGATTACCCGCAGGTCGGTGGGCGTGTATGGCGTGCCGTCCTCCTTCAACGCCCCCTCTCTAGCCTCGACCGTCCACAAGAAGATCTCACCCAATCCTGTCGAGATTGGGCCCATGATTGCCTCTGCTCCTTCTGGCAGTTGTTCGCGGGCAACCTGCAGGCGCTCATTGACGAGCTGGCGGGCAAAGTAGAGATCCGTGCCGTCTTCGAAGATTACGGTCACCTGCGACAAACCAGAGCGCGATAGCGACCTGGTCTGTTTGAGGTGCGGTAAGCCGGCCATGGCCGTCTCGATCGGAAAGGTAATGCGCTGCTCGGTTTCTAGAGGTGAGAAGCCTGCTGCTGCGGTATTGATCTGTACCTGAACGTTGGTGATATCAGGGACAGCGTCTATGGGGAGCTTCTGGTAGCTGGCAATACCTAAGCCAGCCATCGCCAGTACGGCAAGCATCACGATGATGCGCTGCTCGATAGCGAACTGAATTATGCGTTCGAACATACGAATTTCCCGTCAATGGCAGGTCAGTGGGCGTGGTCGGCGGAGCCTTTGCCCAGCTCGGACTTGAGGATGAAGCTCCCTTCTGTCGCTACCTGCGCTCCGGCGGCCAAGCCTTGGGTAATTTCCACAGCCCCTTCGCTACGGGCGCCTAGCACCACGGGAAGCGCCACGAATCCATCGTCCACGCGAACGAAAACCGTGGGTTTCTCTTCGATGGTCTGAATTGCCTGGACTGGAACGGTGACGTTGGCCTGGCGGGAGTCGGCTGACAACGCGACGGATACGAAGAGGCCTGGGCGCCATGCGCCATTTGGATTTTCGAGAGTGGCGCGGGCAGTCGCCGTGCGTGTCTGCTCGCCAAGCAAGTTACCCACGTACGAAACGTTGCCTACAACCTCAGCCTCCAGCTCCGGGGCACTGATCTTGACCGGCTTGCCGACCTGGACCTTGCCCAAGTCCCGCGGTGCAACACTGAAGGTTGCCCAGACACGGCCGAGATCTGAAATGGTGAAGGCGTTGCTCGCCTCGTTCACAACCTCGCCAAGCACTAGGTGCTTTTCCACCACGATGCCATCGAACGGGGCCCTTAGCTCGTAGCGGTTCCCCCCCGCAAGAGCAACGTTTTCGCCCAGGGCTCCCATTTTCTGACGAGCATTGCTGAGAGCAATTTCTGCCTCCTGTAGCGCCTGGCGGGCCTGCAGGTAATCCTGTTCTGCAGAAATCTTCTCCTTCCACAGTTGCTGCTCTCGCTCAAAGGTTGTGCGGGCCAGTTCGACCCTGCGCTGGGCCGCAGCAAACTCACTACGCTGATCTGATATTTGCTGGCTTGCGATAACAGCCAGGAGTTGCCCCTTCTTAACTGACTCTCCCAGGTTGACCTGGACGCTTTCCACGACACCAGCAGTTCGAGGAACCACGTGAGCCGTATGGTCCTCATCGAAGCGAATCTCACCGGGAAGGCTGATGGTAGTGCTCATAGCTCCGGCAGTAGCCTTCACCAACTGGATTCCGGCGGCATCGATTTGCTCGTTGCTGAGCTCGATGAGTCCCTCCTCTTTGGCGTAGCTGAAACGATAGGCCCTTCCTTCTCGCTCAATCAGAATGCGAGCCTCGAAGTAGTGCGGCTCGGCGATACCCATGGCACTGACAAAGGCATCGCCCTTGGGCTCGAATCGGAGCGTATTCACTTCACCTGAAGGACGTCTGACCTCCATGGACACCCGGGTATTCTCCCCGGGCACAATCTGCTGCCCTTCCTGTGCTAGATACAGCGACATGGGAGCACTTCCATCCTGACTCTCTGGCGCAACTAGCTCGGCACTGAAGTTGTCCTGACTGAACAGCGTTCCTCCGTTTGGACCGCGAGAGTGATGCTCGGTATCTCCATGTTCATCAGCATCGCCGTGACCCTGCTTTGCTTCTTCGCCATGGTGCTCTGTGTCCTGATGGCTGCTTGTCTCGGCGTGCTCATCCGATTCATGGCCTTTCTCCTCATTCATGAGGGTTACTCCGCCACCAATAAGCCCTATGCCCGCAATGATCGCGAGTACGAGGGGTAATTTTTTGCTCATAAGCAACTCCTAAAGGAAATGCAGCGACCCGCACTCCAGATGCGGGTCACCAAGACGGTCGGTAGGAACTCGGCGGCTCAACGTGCAGCGGGGATGGCTGATACATCGCCATACACGCGCTCTAACTGCACCCATGCCGCAGTGGCTGAGGCCAGGGCGTCGACATACTGCGTGCGGGCACCAATCAACGTGCGCTGAGCATCCAGCACATCGAGAAAAGCGAATTTGCCCATCTCAAATCCGCGGGTAGCGCTATCAACAGCGCTCTTGGCCGATGGGAGAATCGTCTGGTCGAACGAGTTGATCTCCTCCTTCGCAACGACCCACTGATCCATGGCTTGCTCTACATCTGCCCTGAGGCGTAGCTCGGTCGCGTTGCGCAGGTCGCGGGCTTGGTCGGCGCGACGTGCAGCGGAGAGAATGTTGCCCTGGTTACGATTGAAGAGAGGGATCGGCATCGATAGGCCAACTACGTTGACTCGCTCCCGATCTTCAGCGCTGTATTGGCTGCCCAGGCTCACATTCAGGTCTGGAATGCGCTGGGTCTTTTCCAGCTCGAATGAAGCCTCTTGCTGATCCACAGACAGCCGGGCTAGGCGCATTTCTGCGGTTGTCTCCAAGGCAGACCACAGCTGATTGACTGTTGGCGGTTCTGGGATGCTGGTCGCACTCCCAACAACCCTGATGTCTGCGTTGCCACCGATGACAGCCTGCAGTCGAGAATGGGCTCTAGCCTGATCCCGTTGAGCTCGACGTAGCTCAAGTCGGACCTCAGAGAGCTGCACCTGGGCCCGAGTTAGCTCAACTGGTGAAACCTTGCCCGCCTTGACTCGCCCCTCGGCCCCCTGAACTCCTCGCTCAGCCAGCGCGAGAGATTGCTCCGCCAGCTCGACGCGCATCCTTGCTTGCAGGTTGTCGTAGAACGACTGGATGACATCGGCGCGCAGCTCATTCTGGCTGCGCTCTAGCTCGACCGATGCCGCACTCTGCCCCTTCTCCGCTAGCTCGATGCGTGCCCCTCGCTTTCCCCCAAGCTCAATCGGCTGCGTAATCTGGGTGGTAGTGGTCCGCGTGTTGCTGCGGGTGTCTTCCACCTCCCATGACAGCTCTGGGTTTGGCAGCAGGCCGGCTTGCTGCCGCTCGCCCAAAGAGATGTCTACCAATCGGCTCGCAGCCGAGAGAGTCGGACTGTTGTCTTGCGCCTGGCGCAATGCTTCAGCCAGCGACAGCTCCGAGGACGCAGCGACTGCTGGCCGGCCAACCACCCATAGGGACACCAGTAACACCGGAAGCAACTTCCGATAAAAACCTGCAACACCACCATCGCAAGAGAGCAAGGGTTAATCCTCCGCAACCAATGATCATCCCTGACTAAAACGGCTCGACCCGGCAGTAGCGGTCAGCTGATGAAGACAGGAAATGAGTTAGCCGCAGAATTTAGATATCAGTTCATATCGCCAAGGTGACTGGAAAATTACAAATATGTAATCAAGGCCTACAGGCTATTTCGCTGTATTAAGATGCCCCCATCAGAGAGTCCTGTGAAGTTACATGCTGATACAAATATAGCGTCAGCGAAGGAACCTTTAGGGAAATCAGTAACCCCACCAGGGAAATCTGCCTGAAATACTCGCTAAATGTGACAGCTTGTCGCAATGCCAGTCACAGCAAGGCTTGCGCATTGACCCTGTAGCCGCTACAGGCTTTAGGATTGTCTACTCCTATCGTGCGCTAAAAGCCTCTTCATGCCACGTCATTATTAATTTATGAAACTTTACGCGGCCCAATAAACAACAATATGCCGCCTGCCTGGGTAAATTTAATATGCGAATCCTAGTTATCGAGGACGAGCCCAAAACTGCCGAATATCTGCATCAAGGACTGACCGAGAGTGGCTATGTAGTCGACAAGGCCTCTACTGGATTAGATGGTCTTCATCTTGTGCGCCAACACACTTACGACTTGGTCATTCTGGATGTAAACCTTCCAGAGATAGATGGCTGGGGCGTATTAGAAAACCTTCGCCGTGATAACAACACAAGGGTCATGATGCTCACCGCCAGAGGAAGGCTGGCAGACAAGATCAAGGGCCTGGACCTAGGTGCGGATGACTACTTGGTGAAGCCCTTTGAGTTTCCTGAGCTGCTGGCCCGAGTTCGCACCCTTCTGCGTCGCAGCGAGCAGGCTCCGGCACCAGAAACTCTACGTGTAGCAGACCTAGAGCTGGACCCTGCCAGACATCGAGCCTTCCGCGGTGAGCAACGGATAGACCTGACGACCAAAGAGTTTGCGCTGCTGCACTTGTTGATGAGGCGTTCGGGTGAGGTGCTTTCACGCACTCAGATCATTTCGTTGGTGTGGGACATGAACTTCGATTGCGACACCAATGTGGTCGAAGTCTCCATCCGCCGCTTGCGCGCCAAAATCGATGACGCCTTTGAAAGGAAGCTCATCCATACCCTCAGAGGGGTTGGTTATGTACTCGAGGAGCGGGAATGAAACCTGCCAGCCTCTCCATGCGATTAGGGCTATCTGTCGCCCTGATGGGAGCCGCATTGGTGGTACTCCTGGCCGCCCTTGCTTACTTCTCGCTGACGCACGAGCTGGCCTCGCTGGCCCGAAGCAGCCTGAACGGCAAGCTTGAGCAGATCCAGCACCGACTCAAAGAAGATTCGATATCGAGTGCCGACATCGCCAAGCAACCGCATGGACTGCTCGACCTTGTTGTAGGCCACGACAACCTACAACTTGCCATCTATGAGCGAGGGCCTGAAGGGAAGAAGCTGCTGAGCGTTAGCAACAGGTCGAACGCTCCGAAACTGCATTCTGAAGGCGCCGTGGGCGTTTTCTTCCACGAATGGCTGGATAGCACCAAGCACAGTTTTCTGACGGCCTCGAAGCATGTGCGCTTGAAAGATGGCAATGAAGTCACGATCCAGCTCTCTATAGATCGCTCTGCAGACGACGCACTGCTAACGGCGTACCTGCGATCCACCATGATCGCCTTGCCTTTTCTTCTGCTCTTCATTGGCGTTGGAGCTTGGTGGATTGTCCAACGCGGATTGTCACCGCTGCGCCAGTTCAGAAAAATAGCGTCACAGGTTTCCACTCAGGACCTGACCCATCGCATACCAATAGATCGACTGCCTCAAGAGCTAAGCGAGCTGGCACACGGCATCAACTTCATGCTCCATCGCCTGGACAGTGGCGTTCAACAGCTCTCGCAGTTTTCTGACGACCTGGCCCACGAGCTACGTTCCCCCATCAGCAATCTGATGGGTAAGGCTCAAGTAACGCTTTCACGAGAGCGTCCACCAGAAGAGTACAAGGCGGTCCTTGAATGCTGTACCGAGGAGCTTGGGCGCGTGACACGCATTGTCTCGGACATGCTCTTCCTCGCTCAGGTAAGTCACCCCGCTTCGTTGGTGCCTTTCGAGCGAATTGATTTAGACGACGAAGCACGGCGAGTTGTAGACCTCTTCTCTATCTCCGCCGAGGAAAAGCAGATTGCGATAGACATCAGTGGGGCAGGCCACACCTTCGGTGATCGATTGATGATCCAAAGGGCCGTCTCGAACCTCTTGTCGAACGCCATACGTCACAGCCCCCGCAACAGCAGCATCTCGCTGCTGATTGAAAAGCAGCATGAGACGGTCTCGCTGTCTGTTGGCAATCCAGGGATTGGTATCCCAGCCCAGCACATTCCTCATCTGTTCGAGCGCTTCTACAGAGTAGATACCAGTAGATCCCGAGCAGAGGGAGGCACGGGCCTGGGATTGGCCATCGTGCGCTCCATCATGAGCCTGCACCAAGGCACCGTCGATGTGTCCAGCGTGCCGGGCAACTACACCGTTTTCCGATTGTTGTTCCCTCGCGCGCCAGAAACTCCAACGAGCCTGGTGCGTGCCGGAATCGGAAAGCAGAGAAGACAGCTGAGCTGACTTCTATCGCCTTAGCCGCTGTGATCTCACATACGGCTGAGCCGCCTTTACCCCGGAGCATCACCATGAAAAAAATAAGTGCCTCCCTAGCACTGGGACTTTTGAGCCAGCATGTATACGCCGCCGGCTTCATCGAAGACAGCAAGGCCAGCCTCGGCCTGCGCAATTTCTACATCAACCAGGACACCCGCAACGCGGACGGCGCCACCCAGGAAGAATGGGGTCAGGGCTTCCAGTTCAACTACATCTCCGGCTACACCGAGGGGACCGTCGGCTTCGGCGTCGACGCTCTCGGCCTGCTCGGCGTCAAGCTGGATTCCGGCAAGGGTCGCCATTACAACCCCGACTCCAGCAAATACGGCGGCACCGTGTTCCCCACCGACGAGAACGGTCGCGCGGTGGACAACTTCGGCAGCCTGGGGCTGACCGGCAAGGTGCGTCTGTCGAAGACCGAGGCACGCATCGGTACCCTGCAGCCCAAGCTGCCGGTGGTCACCTTCAGCGACGGTCGCCTGCTACCGCAGACCTTCGAGGGTGGCCAGATCACTTCAGCCGAGATCGACAACCTGACCCTGGTCGGCGGCCAGCTGGAACACGCCAAGGGGCGCAGTTCGAGCAACAACGAAGGCCTGTCCATCTCCGGAGCCAACAACGCCAAGACCGGCCAGTTCAGCAACAAGTTCTACTACGCCGGTGGCGACTACAAGATCGGCAAGGACCTGCTGGCGCAGTACTACTACGGCGAGCTGAACGAGTTCTACCGCCAGCACTTCCTCGGCCTGACCCACAGCCTGGCCATCGGCCCGGGCGCGCTGAAATCCGACCTGCGCTACTTCAAGAGCGACGCCGACGGCAAGAACGACAGCGCCGCCGGGGTGGCCAAAGGCTATGCCAGCACTGGCTACTACGGTCTGAACGCGGCCGGCAAGGCGATCACCAAGGGCGAAGTGGACAACGACACCTGGAGCGCCCTGTTCACCTACAGCCTCGGCGGCCACGGGCTGAGCGCCGGCTACCAGGAAGTCTCCGGCGACAGCAACTTCCCCTACCTGAACCAGGGCGACGGCGCCACCGCCTACCTGATCACCGACCGGCAGATCGGCAAGTTCGCCAGTGCCGGCGAGCGCACCTGGCTGGCCGAGTACGGCTACGACTTCACCAAGGCCGGCGTACCAGGTCTGAAGGCCACTGTCACCTATCTATCCGGCGACAACATCGATTCGGCCGACGGCGAGAAGAAGGAATGGGAACGCGACTTCCGCCTCGACTACGTGCTTCAGGACGGTGCCCTCAAAGGCCTCGGTTTCTCCTGGCGTAACGCCAGCCTGCGTGGCAACACCAGCGCCGCCGACCAGGACGAGAACCGCCTGATCGTCAGCTACAGCCTGCCGATACTCTGAGCTAGCCCCAAGAGGAGCCTCGCCTGATGGCGAGGCTCTTAGATTGCTATGTCGTGGGCGATGGGGAATGCCCCTACGATGAAATGGCGTCAGCTTGCCCTTCGTCGACCGAGGCAAACGATGTTAGCTACCGCAAGGTCTAATCGATCCGTGACTGCCGCAGCCGTAAGGCGTTAAACACCACGGACGCGGAGCTGACACTCATCGCCAGCGCAGCGATCAAGGGCGACAGAAGATGTCCTGTCAGCGGATACAGCAGCCCGGCCGCTAGCGGGATTCCCATCGCGTTGTAGAGGAATGCAAAGGCAAGGTTCTGCCTCATGTTCTTCACCGTGGCCACCGACAAGGTGCGCGCCCGCAGGATGCCCATCAGGTCTCCCTTGACCAGGGTCACCTGGGCGCTGTTCATCGCCACGTCGGTGCCCGTGCCCATAGCGATGCCTACGTCGGCCCTGGCCAAGGCCGGCGCATCGTTGATGCCGTCGCCCGCCATGGCAACACGCCGGCCATAGCTCTGCAGTTCGGCGACTAATTTCTCCTTGTCCTGCGGTTTCACCTCGCCATGCACCTCCTCGATGCCTAACTGCTTCGCCACGGCTCTTGCTGTGGTGAGGCCATCGCCAGTGGCCATGATGACCTTCACGTCAGCGTTCTGGAGTTGAGCAACAGCCTGTTGGGAGGTCGGTTTGATTGGATCGGAAACGGCCAGGAGACCCGCCAGGCGACCATCGACGGCCAGATAGATGATGCTGATGCCCTCCAGGCGCAGTTGCTCTGCACGGTTACGCAGCGGAGTAATATCGACGCCCGCCTCCTCCATCAACGCTGTGTTCCCAAGCTGCAGTTGATGGCCATCGACCTGTCCGCGTACACCAATACCTGAGCCAGATTCGAAGGTCTCCGGTTTCACCAGGGCAAGACCCTGTTCACGCGCATGATCGACAATGGCATGCGCCAGCGGATGCTCGCTGCCCTGGTCCAGGCTTGCGGCCAAGCGCAGAACCTCGACCGAGTCGAACGGCCCGGTTCCCTCTGCACTATGAAAGGCCGGCCGCCCCTGCGTCAGTGTCCCGGTCTTGTCGACGATCAAGGTGTCGATTTTGCAGAGGTTCTCGATAGCGCTGGCATCGCGGAACAACACACCGCTGCTGGCGGCCTTGCCGGTCGCGACCATGACCGACATCGGCGTTGCCAAGCCCAGGGCGCATGGGCAGGCAATGATCAGTACGGCCACAGCGTTGATCAGGCCAAATACCCAACCTGATTCCGGCCCGAACACCCCCCAGCCAAAAAATGTCAGGATCGCGATCAGGATCACCCCCACCACGAAATACCCTGCCACGGCATCGGCCATACGCTGCATGGGCGCCTTGGAACGCTGGGCCTTAGCCACCATCTGGACGATCTGCGACAACATGGTTTCGGCGCCCACCTTCTGCGCTTCCATCACCAGGCTGCCGTGGGTGTTCAGGGTGGCACCGATGAGGGTATCCCCTGCCCGCTTGGTGACGGGCACCGGCTCGCCGGTGAGCATCGACTCGTCGACAGCGCTCTCGCCCTCCAGCACGGTGCCATCCACCGGGACTTTTTCGCCCGGCCGGACACGCAAGTGGTCACCCTGATGGACGTGGGTCAGCGGAATATCTTCTTCCTGGCCGTCAGGCCTGATGCGCCGGGCAGTCTTGGGGGCCAATCCCAGCAGTGACTTAATGGCGGCAGAGGTCTGCGAGCGGGCTTTGAGTTCGAGCATCTGGCCCAACAGCGTGAGCGAGATGATCACCGCGGCGGCCTCGAAGTAGACGCCGATGCGTCCATCCTGAACGAAGGCCGCCGGGAACCACTGCGGCACCAGGGTGGCTGCCACGCTGTAGAGGTAGGCGGCTGCAGTTCCTAATCCGATCAGGGTCCACATATTAGGGCTGCGTTGCCGGATGGAGTCTATTCCGCGAGTGAAAAATACCCAGCCACCCCAAAGCGTCACGGGCGTTGCCAGAACCAGCTCAACCCAGTTCTGGGATGTTCCATGGAACAGCTGCAAGGAATGACCAGCCATCGCCAGCACGGTCACGATGACGGTCAATGGCAGGGTCCACCAGAACCGTCGCGAAAAGTCTTTCAGCTCCGGATTTTCTTCGTCCTCCAGCTCTGGAATGACGGGTTCGAGCGTCATCCCACAGATCGGGCAGTTGCCAGGGCTCGGTTGGCGAATCTCGGGATGCATCGGGCAGGTGTATTCAGCCCCCAGTCCTGCCTGAGTTGAGTACTCTGGCCGAGCGGCATGCTGGTGGTGCCCGGCATGCGATTGATGGCTCATGTACTGATGAGGGGCTGCCTGGAACTTCTCCTGGCATTTTGTACTGCAGAACCGATAGGCCCTTCCCTCAAAGTTCTCCTGGTAAGGACTATCAGATTTGACCTCCATGCCACACACCGGATCGCGTGGGCTCTCTGGATGGCCGTGCGAGTGATGTGCATGGCCCTGGTCATGATGGCAGGAGGTCTTTTGCATTCGAGTTACTTCCTATCCTCGTCCTTGGAAACTGCGGCTCCGCTGGAGTGGGAGTGCCCGCCATGATTGTGGCCAAACAGATGCATCAGCGGGCATAGCAGCAGGATGAGGTATGGCAAAGCCTGCGAAAGATGACCGTAATGCTCGCGCGCGACATAGAAGATGCCGATTACGGCCAGCATGATCAGTGCGATGCCAATCTTGCTCTTCCAAAAAGGTGGTTCCGTAGTGCCAGTGTGGTGCGTGTGATCCATGACAATAGCCTCGGTTCAATGACCATAGAATCAGCATAGGTTGCTCTAGCCAGGCAGAGTTGACGCGTATCAATGGAGTTCAGCGTACGGTCACCTTACCGACCATTCCCGACTGATAATGTCCAGGAACATTGCAGGCGAACTCCAGATCAGTAGCGTCGGAGAAGGTCCAGATCAGCTCTTCGCGTGCACCTGGCTCGACCAGAACGCTGTTGGGATCGTCGTGCTCCATGCCGACCATCTTCATGCCGCCCATGGCGTGGTCCATTTTGCTCATGTCATGCGCTGCAGTCGGGGACAGCGTGCCGTTCTGAAACATCGCAGCCATCTCTTTCTGATGCGCAGCATGGGATGCCGCTTTGCCAAGGTTGAACTCGTGCAGCAGGGCTCCCTCGTTCAGCAGTACGAAGCGAACCGTCTCGCCCGCCTTGATTTCCATTGCCTTGGGTTCAAAGAAGATGTCCCCCATCCGGACTTCGATGGTGCGATCTACTGCCTGACTGTCTCCCGGTTGCCCGATACTGTCTTTCTTGTGGCCCGGGCTGGCCAGCGCATTGGCAGCACTGAGCAGTAAACCAAGGGTGGTGATTATGAAAGCGGGTCTGAGTTTCATGGTGTGCCTCTGAGGTGTTGAGGAGGGATGAGTCCCGATGCTAATGAGGTGCAACTGGCGGTACGCTGACGCGAAAACTACATCGCAGTAAGGTTCGTCAGATCGGTGCTACCCAGCCCGCGGCCAACGGGTAGCACCGGTGCCGGACTAACGCAGAGCAAACTCACCGACCATTCCCGCCTGGTAATGCCCAGGCAATGTACAGGCGAAGCTCAAACTGCCCGCCTGAGGGAAGGTCCACACGAACTCTTTAGTTGTGCCGGGCTCGACGAGAACCGCGTTCGGGTCGTCATGCTTGGCTTTGATGACTTCCGGATAGCCTGGAGGGTTGGAGTCACCCGTGCCATAACGCTCATGCCAGACAATGCGCTCGGCCATGCCGGTCGGGGTCAGTGTGCCGTCCTTGAACAAGGACGCCATCTTGCGCTGGTGCTCCAGCTGGGACGCTGCCTGCCCGATGTTGAACTCGTGCATCAACGCGCCCTCGTTCTTCAGAACGAAGCGCACGGTTTCACCTGGCTTCACATCGATCGTTTTCTGGCTGTAGTTGATGTCGTCCATCTTTACCAAGATGGTACGAGTCGCTGGCGTCGCCTGGGCCTGCTGCCCAATGCCATTGCTACTGCCGCCGACCTCGGCAAATGCCGGAAAGGTGGTGCTGATGAACAGAGTGCTGATCAGCAGTTTAAGGGGTAAGCGTTTCATGGTGAGACCTCGAGATGGGTGCTGGAAATCTCATGCTATTCCCCGCTTGCTGCCAGGCCGCTGACCCCAAAACTACAATTGCGTCAGCTGGGAAAAAGCACGGCGCCATAAAGGCGCCGCTAGGCCGAAGGAGCAATCACGAAAGGCCTGTAAGATGGGGGAAATCTTTACTGATGGCATTCCTTGTCGGCCATCATCAGCTTGTGCTCTCGAATCATTTGACCCAGCACGTCGTCTACCAGCTTGTCATGCTTTTCCATCCAGGCCAGATGCTCTTCGGCAGACATGTTTGGCGCGGGATGTTCGTTGTGCAGCTGGCTCATGATGTCTTCGAGCATGTTCATATGCTCCTTCATGTGCACATGCCGCTCGCCGACCGGGGCCTTCTCCGCCTGGATCAGCACGGCTTCTGCTTTGTCGCGCATCTGCTGGATGCGCTCGAATACACGGTCGCTGCCCCCTTCGGCCCAAGCCATAGAAGAGAGCAGCAGCGAACCAACCAGAAGCAAAGGTTTCAGCGATTTCATGGGACAGTCTCCATCAGTGCAAACTATGGCCGGCACCTCTGCTTTTGGTCTGTCGAGGGCCGAGAGCACAACCTAGTGCTCATGCTTGTACCGTAGCACAAGCCACCCTGTCAGCGAGCTGAAGCCAGAATTACATTTTCGTAAGCTTCTGGTTGGGGCCGCGGTTTGCCTGCAAACTCAGGCCACCCGATATTTGGAGTCTGCTCGCATGAAACTACTGGTAGCTGAAGATGAACCCAAAACCGGTGCATACCTGCAGCAAGGCCTCAGTGAAGCGGGCTTCAATGTCGACCGGGTTATGACCGGTACAGATGCTCTACAGCACGCTCTGAGTGAGTCCTATGACCTCCTGATCCTGGATGTGATGATGCCTGGGCTGGACGGGTGGGAAGTGCTGCGCATGGTGCGCGCCGCAGGAAAAGACGTCCCCGTATTGTTCTTGACGGCACGCGATGGTGTGGAGGACCGCGTTAAAGGGTTGGAGCTGGGCGCGGACGACTACCTGATCAAGCCATTTGCTTTCTCAGAGCTTCTGGCCAGGGTCAGAACGCTGTTGCGTAGAGGCAATGGCTCACCCACGCAGACCACCATGAAAATTGCCGATCTGGAAGTCGATCTGATGAAGCGGCGTGCGATCCGTGGCGGGAAAAGAATTGACCTGACCGCGAAGGAGTTTTCACTGCTGGAACTGCTACTGCGCCGGCGCGGCGAGGTGCTCCCGAAGTCGCTGATTGCCTCTCAGGTTTGGGACATGAATTTCGACAGCGACACCAATGTTATTGAGGTTGCGGTACGCCGGCTACGCGCAAAAATCGATGACGATTTCGATCTCAAGCTGATTCATACCGCCCGCGGCATGGGATACATGATGGATGCTCCGGAGTGAATATGAAGCACCTTTCGCTGACAGCACGCATGAGCCTGATGTTCATGTCCGCGGTAATTGCAGTCCTGACGGTAGCAGGGCTGAGTTTCAATATGCTCAGCCAGCACCACTTCAAGATGCTGGATCGGCAGGCCCTGGTGGAGAAACTCGAATCCGCCAAACATATCCTCAACAATGCTCGCGGTGAAGCGAGCCTTTCGGAAGAATTACCGCAGTTGCGAGCTTTGCTGGGAGCCCATCAGGATCTGGCCGCCACTATCCTGGCCAGTGACGGTTCTGTACTGTTTTCCGACCCCAGAGCAGTCGAAGTACCTGAGCGTTTCAGACGTGCAAATGAGCAGAGCATGTGGGAGTGGCAGAACGGCCAACACATGTACCGTGGCATGACGGAGCAAATCTCGGTGGCCGATCAGGCTGAGCCGCTCACTGCGTTGCTGATTCTTGAGGTCACCGATCACACACACTTTTTCGACACGCTGCAACGATGGTTTTGGATTGGATTGGTCATCAGCGCCCTGTTCAGTGCCACACTCGGCTGGGTGGTTGCTCGCAGCGGCCTTAGGCCTCTGCGGCAAGTCACTCATGTGGCCTCCGGGATGTCCGCTCGCTCGTTACAGGAGCGAATCCCTCTCGAACCAGTGCCGCGGGAACTTCAGCAACTGGTTCTCTCCTTCAATGCGATGTTGGCTCGGCTAGAGGATGCCTTCGTTAGGCTCTCCAATTTTTCGGCCGACATTGCCCACGAGCTACGAACTCCAGTCAGCAATCTGATGACCCACACCGAGGTCGTGCTGAGTAAAAAACGCGATATCAATGCCTATGAGGAGAATCTGTACTCCAACCTGGAGGACTTGAAGCGCATGTCTCGGATGATTGATGACATGCTGTTCTTGGCCAAGGCTGATAATGGCCTGATCATCCCCGAGCAGGCCAGGATCGAACTGGCTGACGTAGTCTTCAAGCTGTTTGACTACTACCACCTTCTGGCCGAAGAGCGCGGCATTGAGCTATCGCTCACAGGCAAAGGCCAAGTGCTGGGAGATCGGCTGATGCTTGATCGCGCGCTATCCAACTTGCTGTCCAATGCGCTGCGCTACACGCCGGCGGGACAGACAATTTCGGTTCTGATCCGCGAGACAGAGGACTCCACTACCTTCAGTATCGAGAACCCAGGGGACACAATCAGCTCAGAGCATCTAGAGAAGCTCTTCGACCGCTTTTACCGGGTTGACCCCGCTCGGCGGGAGGGCAGCCCGAGCAACGCCGGGCTCGGGCTTGCAATCACCCGATCCATCATTGAGGCTCACAAAGGCCGCATCTGGTGCACCTCAGCGGCTAGCCTCACGGGCTTTCACATCGAATTGCCCCATCCCAGATAATGCCGGTCTGGCGGTAAGTAGGCTACAGCTAACCGCTAGCCCAACTTGACAGGGTGGGTGCAGGTGCAACTCGACTGAGCGCAGATTGCATTCGCCATCCAGATAGGTAACGAGCGGTGAGCTGACACAAGAGCACCCCATTCGCTCTCGGGTAGCAGCTCATGAAGTTTGGAAACTGCATCCCCCGCGCTTGCCTCGCCAAGCCAAACCAATGCTCGGATGGCGTCCCCCGCTCCAGTAGCGCCAAGAGCCATTAACCATTGAGGCGCATGCCGAATCGATACGGTGGACTTGCCAACCTGAAGCTCCCTAGAACGTCCGGTGGTTAGAAAGACATACCGAATAGGAACCTGCGTTGTCAGCCCCCCATTTGTTTGCGGCGCTAGCCCCAGTGGCGACTATCAACTCACCCCGCACGTTTGCCAATGAGCGGACGACCGTCTCAGGTGCCGGTGCGCGCACGCCGAACCGAGTTTCGACTGCTGCAACATAAAAGCCCCGAGCAACGCGAAACAGCATTCCACCCTCGACCAGTCGAGAGAACCCTCGCTGCACAGCATGTCGATTCCCCTGATGCAGGAATCTGCCTGGTGTCAGAATTTCACCCTCTGGAAGCTGTTGAATGATGTCCAGGATTTTCTCGGGAAGAGTCTTCATTGGCCGGCCAGAGCAGATGAAATCGATGCAGTTGGTCATCGAAGACTGGGATGGCGACGGAGCTATTTCACATTCCCGACGAGGTGCTCCAAGAGCTCGGTGTCGACGTCGGGGACAGCCTTTTCCTCATTGAGGAGTATGTCGGTACCGCCCGCTGTTTTGTGCTCAGTAAGTCGCCACAGATCCCAGATCGGGTAGATGAGCTTGTGAGCACCTGGGAAGCCTCCGTTCCAAAGCCCCCAGTAAAATGAATTGGTTTTGCAATCCCCTGCAGCTACTCTATGTCTGCAGCCCAAGAGCTTCCTCTCCCGGGCGCTGTACCGGTGATGAAACTTGGTTCGAGGCGGCCTCTAAGGCCGCCTTTATCATTTCTGCCCCGCCGAGCGATATACCTAGCCTGTAATTGAGGAGCTGAAGACTGGTCCCAAAGCCCCCAGTGGCAAGGTCTCCGACTGCTCTTCTATTCGCCCTGCCAGAAACACATCGTCCTGTGTAGGGAAGTGCCGCAAAAGGAACTTGGCATCTCGCCGCACCTTTTCAGGCAGGCTGCTATCTCGGGACAGTTCAACGAGAAAGTCTCGAGTCATTATCACCGCGCGAGAGCGCTCGTTCGGCATTGTCATTTCTGTCTCCATTGGAACCACGACTCCTCTGGCAGCATACGCCTGGGTTCGTGATTGCCCATACTGACGCAGCCAGACGCAGAGCCAAAGCCCCAAGATATCTTTTCCGGAAGCAAGAGCAGCGGCTCAGTCAGACCGGCAGTCCGTACTCAATGGCAAGCATCACCTGGCGTACAGCTCGACCGCCGACTTCGGTGCTCAGCAGGGAAACGGGTTGCACATTTCCTAGCGCAATATTTGGCGACGTGAGCCAGCGAGTCGCTGCGGCTTGATCTGATTCCAAGACACTCATCAGCACGTCGACAAGATTCGCCAGTCGACAAAACGCATCGCCTTCTGCTGAAGTCATGAGGGAAGCCTCTGGAGCGATGCCGATCCAGCCTGCCACGACGCAGGCATCAATACCCAACTCCTCCGCCAAGCGCGAGGTTAGCTCAACCGGGAGTCCTGTTATGGTCGCCTGGTGCAGGCTCTTATGGCTGTGGGGCAGCCCAAGTCGCTCGATAAGACTTTTCATCATGCCAATCTCTGGTTGTGATGTTGGCACCTACCCCGACATTGGTACTGGTCGAGTATTCACATGAAAGCTGCCAGTCATTTGCACAGCCGCCAGCATTCAGTTGCACGCATAACCAACAGGCTTTCGTATCGTCCGGTCCTAGGTCTTGCACGCTTGGCCTCTGTTGACTGCTACCCTACCGCCGTAAGCGGACAGCGCAAATCAGACGTCCAGAACGAATTCTATAATCGCTCTATAATTGACTATAAAAACCTATAAACCCCATCCTAGAGCAGCCTAAGCAACCCAGGATGCTTCATCGCGAAGCCGATAAATTCCTTGCACTGGCGCATGGCCCCAACCAATACAATCGTAGCTATCCGGGCTAGAAGAAGCGAGGTGAATGGTTGTTTTCTGCCAGAGGGTCCTACCACGCAAGCCTTCAAAGACATCAGGATGCAGCGTTTGCATGACCAATGCTGCCGCAACGCGCCTGCAAACTCACATATGGCCGGCCAGCAGCGTCCTGTAACGCACTCCTGCGGGAGATTGAGGCCGTCCACCCCCTCTGTTTCACGACATCCGCCGGCGCAGGGCCTAGTGGCAGCCCCATCGGGGCTGCCTGGTAAGGGGTCAGATGACCCGCTTGATGCTGATGTAGTCGCCCTGGGTGCGCAGGGTGACGGTCACTGGTTCGCTAGTGCGATTACGCCAGAACCAACCGTGCTTGCCATCGAATGCGGCCTCCAGTACACCTGAATCTTCTGGGGTCGAGCGTCCCTTCCCATAGCCGTGGTAGAAGTCGCGCGGTGCGTTGTAAGGATCGCCATGGGTGTCGTAGTTAACGACGCCGCCGTTGGCAGTCCAGAGGTACTTCACCTTGGCACCTTGCTTCATTTCCAGTTTCACCTCGGCGCCTTGATTCGGGCTCAGGGTGATGCTCATTTCATGCTGAAGACCAGGTGCTGGCTCAGGTGCCGTCGATTGCTCCGGAGCGGGAGTGACCTCAGTAGGAGCGGCCGGGGTAGTTGCCGGGGCTGCGGGTACTGCGGCGATAGCTTCAGTTGGCTGCGGAGTGGGCGCTGGAGCTGCGGCCTCATCGGCCAGAGCCTCTTCAGCCAACTGGATCTTCACCTCACCCATCTGGGTGAGTCCAAGTGCTCGGCCCACGCCAGTGGGGTCGATCGCATACTCCGAAGGCATCACCACGGTAACCAGGAGCACGCAGGCAATGATTGCTGCGGTGATCGTGGAGCGAAGCAGCTGCGCTGTCGATGGGAGTTCGTTGAGGGTCGGAAGCTTGGTATTGAACATTGAGAGAATTCCTTAGTGAGAGACGATCAGGCCAGTGATCTGGTAGCCCATGAGCAAGAAGCCGGCACTCATCATGGCGACGTTCGCGGTATAGGCATGGCGCCAGAAGCTGGCAGTACGTCGCCAGTAGCCCATCAAAATGAGAATGCCGCCGAGGGCCAGTAGCTGGCCGATCTCGACACCTACGTTGAAGGCAATCAGGTTGGCGATCAGGCCATCAGGAGAAATCTCGAACTCCTGGATCTTGGTGGCCAGACCGAAGCCATGAAGCAGGCCGAAGATCAGCGTTGCTGCACGGGTATCGGGCTGGTAGCCAAACCAGCGCTGGAAGGCGCCGAGGTTATCCAGGGCCTTGTACACGACCGAAAAGCCGATGATCGCGTCGATCACATACGAGCTGATGCTGATGTTGCTGAGCACTCCAAAGAGCAGAGTGATCGAGTGGCCAACTGCGAACAGCGTGACGTACAGCCCTACGTCCTTCAGGCGGTAGAGAAAGAAGATCACGCCGAACAGGAACAGCAGATGGTCGTAGCCGGTAATCATGTGTTTGGCGCCCATGTAGATGAAGGGCATCAACATCACGCCGGTACTTTCCTGGATGAAGCCTTTGTCTCCTTCGGGCACGCCGTGGGCTAGCGCCTCAGGCATGACTGCCATCAGTAAAGCGAGGGTAAGCAAGGGCAGAAAGAGCGATCGACGCAGGCGTGCGATCAGCGCCGTTGCCCCGCTTAGGGGAAGCGAATTCATAATGATTTCCTAGGTTGTAGTGGTCTGGGGCCGCGAGGCGGCCGGTTTCAGAACACGAACCTGGAGCGTGGTGGCCGTTCGATCAGGTAGATCGGCACTTCAGGGACAGTTGTCCGCAACGCGTTGGGAGGGGTTTCCCGCTCGGGGCGTGACAGCAGTGTCAGCGCCGACCCGAGATAAGGGATCTCATGGCTATGGTCAGCCGCATGTTTGTGGCTCAGGAACGCCGGCGCGTCCACGTCATGGGAATGACCATGGGACACAGCACCAGAGTAATCCCCCGGTATCAGCGGTACTTTGATGGCGGCCAGCGAATGCCCTACCCAGGCCAACAGCAAGGCCAGTATCAATGCGATAACGGGTTTCTTCGAGGCACTACGGCGAGCCATTTTCCTATGTCTTGCAGCTTGCAAAGGGCCAACAGGGTCGTTTGACCATATCCCCCCCAGGGGGATAGGATGCGAGCGTAAATCATCGAGGCATAGGACTCAAGGCATGAGCGATCACGAACACAGCCATGGCCACCGACACCAAAGCCACAGCGATGTCATGAAGCGCCTGAAGCGCGCCGAGGGCCATCTGCGCAGCATCATCACCATGATCGAGGATGGCCGTGAGTGCGTGGATATCGCGCAGCAGCTGCATGCCGTGGAGAAGGCCGTATGCCAGGCCAAGCGCACCCTGATTCAAGATCACATCGATCACTGCCTGGAGCACACGATGGACGCCCTCGCTACTGGCGAGCGCACCTCCCTTGAAGACTTCAAGCAGATCACGAAGTACCTGTAGGTATCCCCATGTCGAGCTTTGCCGAATTGCTGCAGCAGGGCGCGTCTCACGCCTGGCTGTACTTCCCCAGCGCCATCCTCCTAGGGGCATTGCATGGCCTGGAGCCAGGCCACTCGAAGACCATGATGGCGGCCTTCATCGTAGCCATCCGCGGCACCGTGAAGCAGGCGGTCTTGCTGGGGCTGGCGGCAACCATTTCGCACACCGCAGTGGTCTGGCTGGTGGCCATGGGCGGCATGTATCTGGGCCAGAACCTGAATGCGGAAACGACAGAGCCCTATTTCCAGCTCGCTTCCGCCGCGATCATCATCACCATCGCGCTGTGGATGCTTTGGCGCACCTGGCGTGGCGAGCAGATGTGGCGTTTCGAAGAAGGTGATCACGCGCATGATCACCACCACGATGAGACCCGCCGAATCGATACCGGACACGGGCGTATCGAACTCTCGATCTTCGAGGAAGGGGTTCCCCCGCGTTGGCGCTTGCGCACTCTGAGTGGTCACTCTTGGCCAGCAGAAGACGTGAATCTGTCGACGACGCGTCCTGACGGGACAGCTCAGCTGTTCCGCTTTGTGCATCGCGGCGAATACCTGGAGTCGGTCGCAGAAATTCCCGAGCCTCATCAGTTCACCGCGCGTCTAAGCCTTGGTCACGCGGGCCATTCGCACGACTATGACCTCGATTTCCATGAGCACGACCACGGCCACGACCATTCCGATCTACAGGGCCTGGAGCTGTCGCTGGAGGGATACCAGGATGCCCATGAGCGAGCCCACGCCAACGACATCCGCAACCGCTTCAATAACCGCAACGTCACTACAGGCCAGATCATCCTGTTCGGCCTGACCGGAGGACTGATCCCCTGTCCTGCCGCGATTACGGTGTTGTTGCTATGCCTGCAGGTGAAGGAAGTCGCACTCGGGGCTGTTCTGGTGCTGTGCTTTAGTGTCGGCCTGGCGTTGACCCTGGTGTCCGTCGGTGCAGCTGCTGCGGTGGGCGCTCGCCAGGCCTCCAACCGGTGGCCATGGCTGGGAGCGGTCGCGCGTCGCGCGCCCTACCTCTCGAGCGTGCTCATCATTGGTGTCGGTATCTATGTCGGCGTTCATGGCTGGATCGGTCTGACCGCCTAAATGTGGGAGCTATCAGGCTACCTGGGCCTATTCCTCGCGGCCTTCAGTGCCGCGACTTTGATCCCTGCACAGTCCGAGGCAGTGCTCACCGGCCTGCTGATAAGCGGCAATTACTCGGTGGTCATACTGTTGGTTGTGGCTACTACAGGCAACGTTCTGGGTTCAGCGGTCAACTGGCTGCTCGGTTTCTATATCGAGCGCTATCGGCACAAACGCTGGTTTCCGGTAAGTGACGACAAGCTGGCCCGTGCGCAGCGGGCCTACCACCGCTACGGCCGTTGGTCACTGCTGCTGAGCTGGGTACCGATCATTGGCGACCCGCTGACCCTGATTGCTGGTGTCATGCGCGAACCCTTCTGGAGCTTCTTTTTGATCGTGCTGCTGGCCAAGGCGGCTCGATACCTGGTGCTCACCGTGGTGACCCTCGGGATCATGGGGTAATGCGCTCGACCAGCCTGGATCTCGTCAAATGGCTCGCCATGCTGACAATGGTCCTAGACCACCTGCGCTATCTCTGGCCCGAAGCAACAGCATGGCTTTTCGTGGTTGGACGCTTCGCCTTTCCGCTGTTCTGCCTTGGCATCGCCGCCAATGTGTCGCGTTCCCACCCAGGAGATCTGTACAGCGAAAATAACTTTCGCTACTTGAGTTGGATTCTGGCCTTCAGCCTCATATCCGAGATGCCGTATCGGGCGCTGTCCGAGATGAGCAATACGCTGAATGTGATGCCGACACTGATGTTGGGGCTCATAGTTGCTTGGAGCGTCCATCACAGCGATCGTACAGGCTTGGTGCTGGGGCTATTCACGCTGACCGTTTCGATAGTGCTGCATGATCGGCTGATGTACGGCGCGTTTGGCGTCCTGCTGCCGGCGACCATGGTGCTGGCAGTGCAGCGCCCCTGGATTACCTGGCTCATACCTGCAGTCTTCAGCGTGTTGGCCAATAGCCGTGACGGCTGGATCGGAGCTGCTCCCTTTGGCACCTGGTGGGCCATGGCCACGACCTTTGCGGCTCCGCTGGTTGGCCTGTGGCTATTGCGGCAGAAAATCACCCAACACATATGGCCAGTGGGGCGCTGGGGTTACTACTTCTACCCCGGCCATCTAGCGGTGCTGGCGTTGCTTCGTGTGGCTCTCTGACCGATCGATCAAAATTCCCTTGCTCAATGCAGGCCTTTTGCCATAATCCGGAGCGTGACCTAGATCACATATAAGAGCTAATCGAAACGGAGTTTGAACATGAAGAAGCTTTCTGCCGCCCTGATCGCCACCGTGATTGCCCTGTCCTCCGCCGCTGCCATTGCCCATAGCGGCGGTACCGACTCGAAGGGCTGCCATACCAACCACTCCACAGGGGCGTACCACTGCCATTGATTAAGGCAGCGCTGGTCGCCTCTCGCGAGGCGGCCAGAACCAGATGGCTAGACCAAATCGCACACCGGCTGCTTGGCTTCACGCCACCCTGCAAAGCCGTCGACGAGATACCGCGCATCCAGTCCCATCGCCCAGAGAGTAGCGGCACACCCTTGGCTGATTTCATGCCCATGCGCGCAGTAAAGAATCACGGGGCGATCCCGTGGCACCTGATCCTTCCAGGAAAAAAGCAGTTCGGGGTCCTGCCATTTCGCGTTGGCGATCTGTGCCCCGTCGGCGTTGCGCACGATGGCTCGGCGCACATCGAGCAGCTCGAAGCTGCGACCAGCAGCCTGCCACTCAGCGAACTCGTGAATCGATATGCGCCCCATAACCCCTCCCTAACGCAGCAGGTGGATAGCCAAGCCCACCAGCGCGCAGCCCAGCAACACCTGGATGACTCCACGCTTGAAGCGGAACAGCGCCACTGCGGCACCGACAGTGATCAGCGCGGAGGGCCAATCGAAGCTGCCAGCAAAGCCCTCAGGCCACAGCACGTGATAACCGAAGAACAGCGCTAGGTTGAGGATGACGCCAACCACCGCGGCAGTGATGCCGGTCAGTGGTGCCGTAAACTTCAATTCGTTGTGGGTAGACTCCACCAGCGGCCCGCCGACGAGGATGAACAGGAACGAGGGCAAGAAGGTAAACCAAGTTACGAGGCTGGCTGCCACAGCGCCGGCAAGGAATGCCTGTTCCGGCCCAAAGACCTGATGCACATACGCGCCAACGAAGCCCACGAAGGCCACGACCATGATCAGTGGCCCGGGGGTGGTTTCGCCCAATGCCAGGCCATCAATCATCTGGGTAGGGGTCAGCCAACCGTAATGGCCTACCGCGCCCTGATAGACATACGGCAGTACCGCATAGGCACCGCCGAAGGTGAGTAGAGCGGCCTTGGTGAAGAACCAGCCCATCTGGGTCAGGGTGCCGTCCCAACCATAGAGGGCAGTCAACAGCCCCATCGGCAAAGCCCACAGCACGACTCCTACTGCGGCCAGCAGAGCCAAGCGCGACCAGCGGAAGCGCGCATGGGCCGGTGGTGGCGTGTCGTCGTCGATCAATGCTGGCCCATAGGACTGCTTGGACGCGCCATGCCCGCCACCGATGCTGAACTTGTCGGGAGCATAGCGTCCGCCCAGGTAGCCGATCATGGCTGCTCCCAGGACGATCAGCGGGAACGGGAGGTTGAGCGCGAAGATCGCCACGAAGGAGGCGGCAGCGATCGCCCACAACCAGTTGTTCTTCAGTGCGCGTGAACCGATACGGTGAGCAGCCTGAACGACGATGGCGGTGACGGCGGGTTTGATACCGTAGAACAATCCCGCCACCACGGGCACTTCGCCGAAGGCGATGTAGACCCAGGACAGGGCAATCAGGATGAACAGTGAGGGCAGCACGAACAGTGCGCCGGCGATCACCCCACCCCAGGTGCGATGCATGAGCCAGCCGATGTAGGTGGCCAGTTGCTGAGCCTCCGGTCCTGGCAGGAGCATGCAGTAGTTCAATGCATGCAGGAAACGGCGTTCCGAGATCCAGCGCCGCCGCTCCACCAGCTCCTGGTGCATGATCGAGATCTGCCCGGCAGGTCCACCGAAGCTAATGAATCCCAGTTTCAGCCAGAACAGGAATGCCTCGAGTAGGCCGACTTTTTCTACCTTTTCCTGGTCTTGCTCCGTCGCTTGCATGGCCGTCTCACTCATCACGTTGTCCTTCCTTGCCGAATGCGGCCAACAGCCCATCGAAGATGGCGCAGGCTGCGGCCAATAACTGATCGTCGTCCTGGATGCTGGCTCGCAGTCCAGCCAGTACGCGCTCTACACCCGTCGCTTCTGTGGGTTGCGCGCCCCCCACGTCCAGGTAATGAACCAGTGCCCCTACGCGCTGCAGTCCTGGAGCCTCCAGCCCGAAGCTAGCCTGCAGGGTTTCGAAGGTGACCTTGTTGCCGACGTGGCTGAACCGGGCACCATCGAAATCGAACCCAAGTGCTTCCGCAGGACATGCATCAGGAGAGGGAAGCCAGAGGATGCTGGCACCCGGATCGATGAAGCGGCGGATCAGCCAAGCGCTGGCCAGGCGGTCTACCCAGGGGCGCTGGCGAGTCGCCCAGGTTCGCCCTTCGTAGTCCCGCGGATCGAGCTGCTCAATGGCTTGCTCATGGCTGGTGGGCTCGTCCTTGGAAAGCGCCCGGTTGATGGCCACTTCGAGATCACGCAGCAGCGCGTCTGTCTGTTGCAAAGGTTCGCCCGGAAAGAAGTCGATCGACTGGATCTGAGCGAACGACTTGCGCAGCTTGCGGGCCTGGCGAGCAGTCGCCAGTGCATTCTCAGGAGTCAACTGGGCCAGTTGGGGCTCAACCTCCGAGCGCAACCTGGTGTAATCATCGCTGCGATCGAAGAGAGGTATGAAGCGCTCACCCTGGGGATCAGTGACCGGCAGGAGCGACGCCGAGCCACCGCTATCCAGTACGTCACGCTCGACGGACTCCAGTACCTCACGACTAGCCGAGCCATCTGGCAGGAGATAAACCCCATCGCGTAGTACCGCAGCGCCAGCGCTTTTCAACGTGCGCCAAGCGCGCATTCGCTCGGCGGCATTTGCCGTAGGCAGTGCCATCACGAGACATAGCCAATTAATCAATGTAGTTATCTCACCAAATATGTTCGATCTCTACATTAATCTGCGGTTGCTCTGTTTGGAACTGCGATATGGGCTCTGCAGCGTCAGTGACTGCTTATCTCCAGGTACCGGCAAAGCGAACTGTCGGTGTGGTGCGAATGACTGTCGGAGGGATGCGAATCGGTGTCGGTGGCGTGCGAATGGCTGTCGGAGGATGCGAATAGGTGTCGACGTGTGCGAAAGGCTGTCGATTTTGAAAAACCGCGTTGTGTCGGTTTTGCGTGCGAATCAGTGTTGGTTAGGCATGCGAATTAGTGTCGGAACCAATGCGAATACTCACACTCAGCTGCCCAGGGAACACTCCTGTGCTCTCCACATAGCGCAATGCGGATTGGCCATCGCTCCAGCCTACGTACTGCATCAGCGCTTTGAGATCCCAGCCGCTGCGGGTGGCCCAGGTGGCAAACCCGCGGCGCAGCGAGTGACTACTGTACAGCTCCGCAGGCAGCCCTGCCGCCTGCAGTACGGCGCGCATGAGTGGGACAACGCTATTTGGGTGCAAACCCTGCTCACCTAAATGCCCCCAGCGATCAATTCCACGGAATACCGGCCCACGCGCGATGCCCGCCACGCTGATCCAGTCGACGTAGGCTTGTACTGGGCACAGCCTGGCCAACGCCGGCGCGCTGAAGGTCTGGCCTTGGTTGTCGCGGTCGCCTTTGCTCCACGGCAGAAACAGTTGCATCCCCTCCCCGGCCCGCACCTGGATGTGCTCGACTTGCAGGCGGCACAACTCATCACTGCGGAACGCCCGCCAGAAGCCGATCAGGATCAACGCGCGGTCACGCCAACAGCGCAGCAACCGCGGCCAGTCGTCCTCCGCTCGTGCTCTACCCTCGGCCTGCTCCAACCACAGCACGCACTGCTCGAGCTGGCGCAGCTGCAAGGGTTCGGCCTGCTTCTCCTGACGCGGATGCAGCGTACGGATGCCTTTGAGAACCTGACGGACCAGTGGGGTCTTGGTTGGATCCGGAAAACCCTGGCTGACATGCCACTGCGCCAGGGCTGCCAGGCGCAGCTTGAGCGTGTTGCTGGACAGCGTGGCGGCGTGGTCGACCAGGTAGCGCACGATGGCATCGCTGGTCGCCGGCAAGAAGCCGCCCCAAGTCACCTCGAAGTGCTCAAGCGCCTGCTGGTAGCTGCGCCGCGTGTTGGCGCGGGTGCCGGCCTGCAGGTACCGCTCAATCTCCTGGCTCATCTGAGCGCATCCCCTTGGTGTACCGGTGAGCGACTGCCAAACGACGAAAATGGCGCTTCACCTTGGATAATTCGTGATTATCCAATTCTAGAATAGGATCGAATCAGAGAGAAAATATTTGATAAAGTGCTATGTATATACATGATACATACCACAGAACGAAATCGTCAGGAGTTCCACTTATGGCCCGCGGCGGCATCAACAAAGCGATCGTGCAGAAAGCCAGGAATGCCCTCCTCGCCCGCGGCATTCATCCCAGCATTGATGCGGTGCGTATCGAGCTGGGCAACACCGGTTCCAAGACCACCATCCACCGCTATTTGAAGGAGCTGGAAAGCGTCGAACAGGCTATCTCCAGCGATGTGCTGAGCGCGCCGCTAACCGGCCTGATCGAGCAACTGCTGGTCCAAATGAAAGAGGAAGCGCAGCAGTCCGTGGCCCAGGCTCACGAAGCGCTGCTACGCGAGCGAACGGCAGTACAGCAGCAATCAACCGTGCTCGAGGCACGGATGCGAGACCTCGAATCACAGTGCTCGGGCCTGGCTGTACAGCTGCAAATCGCCCAGGAGCTCACTCTCCAGGAGCAGCAGCAGCGGCAAGCGCTCGAAGTCGATAACGCCCGGATGGTGCAATCCCTGCAGGATTTGGAGGTGCGAGTCAGGGAGCGCGATCAGCGGATCCAGTCGCTCGACGACATGTATCAGCATGCTCGTGACGGTATGGAGCATTACCGCCAAGCCAGCAAGGAACAGCGTGAACAGGAACAGCGCCGCCATGAAGCCCAAACCAGTCAGCTTCAAGCCGAGATACGCCAGCTGCAACAAACGCTGATGATCAAGCAGGACGAACTCACCCAACTCAATCGCGACAATGCTCGTTTGCTGAGCGAAGCCCAGCAGCAGCTGCGCGAGCAGCGGGCCCTTCAGCAACAGTTGAACAACAAAGCGACTGAGCTGGACATGCAGCAGACCGCCTACGCGCAATCAGAACAGCAGCGCCAAGAGCTACTGACTCGGTGCGAATTTCTGGAGCGGCAGACCGTGGGACGTACGAAAAAGAAAACCAAGGGTTGAGCTGCTGTAAGCGTCAAAGAGCCGCCTGGCGCGTGTAACTGATCCTGCGAATTTCAGGGTCATCCTCATCCACTTCGACCGCCCAACAGGGCGTCACATAAGCGGTGTCGTCACTGATAGGAAGCTCGGCGTCAAGCTTACGATTGCGGCGAAACTCGGTTAGCGAGTGCAGCACCTCATCAGCAAAAGCATGTTTAACCAACCATGAGCGCTCCTTGGCGGATAGCGCTAGCGTCCGGCTTTCTCGGCAAAAGCGCGCCAACCAAGATGACACCGCGTAGCCGATAGCGGCTCGCCCCCGAAACGTGGCGTTCACACACCACAACCTTCGCCACGAAACCAGGACTTTGAGCCCTTCAAGATTTCTTGTCAGAGCTTGAACCGTGCACTCGACAAGATCGTTATCAGAGACCATTGCTACCCTTTTTGTAGGGACCTGATCAACAAAGCACTGATGTCGGATTAGCGATTTCAACACAGATGCCAATTCATCGACGAGCAACGTGAACTCACCGCCTCCGACTTCGGGAGGATGTGGCAGATCCGTTTGGCAGACCCGACTCCTGAAACCAAATCGCAGAATGGATGAAGGCATGGGCGAGCTGACCATATTTGAGAAGAACTGTTCCTCTTCTCCACCGCAGCCCCCTTCAAGTCGCATCGCCGGAATAACTTGGCCAGCGCGCACTCTACTGGCGCCTAAAAGCGGCATGCTGAGCCGGTTGCCCGCCATGGCGCTGAATGTCTTGTAAATGCGCTCTACTTCGAGCGGTGATCCACTCGCCGCCTGGAGGGTCGAACTCAACATGCGATAGTCACCCTGCAGCAGCGAACACTTGCAATTCGCGCAACCGAACGGGGTCCTAAAAGTCGGCGCCGCCAAGGTGAACGATGTTGCGGCGCCGCAAAATCTGCAGGCCACCTCAAGCGGCACCTTATGAATCGGACAGTTGGCTAATTTATCGAACTGAAAAATCGCATAGTGAACGCCTTGCGACATGCAATCAGGACAAAATCGAAGCAAACCACACAGTGACCAGTGATCGTGCAGATAGTTTGGCGTTAAAAACAAATCGTAGACTTCCCCTTTCGCCAAACCAAGCTCACTTTCGAAAGCACCAATATTCACTGAGTACAGACTGGATAAGTTATTGGTACGAGAGCGTGATCTACGAAATTGCTCGCAATTGTTCCTGAATATGCTCACCACAGCAGCACCCGACACAACATTGGCAGAGGCAAACCTGCTCAGAACAGAGTACGCAGACTCAAACCGAACAAGGCGCGGCGTGATTGAGCAATTCGCAATAATGCGACTAAATGCAGGAAAAGGAACAATTCTCATCAGTTATCCAAATAGTCCATCTGGCGCACATCTTTCTGATAGACGTAATACCAGGTCTCTGAAATCACCTCATTGATAAGCTCATCCGTTAGCATCAACTCTGCATCGTCTAGGTGTTTGTACTCGGTGAATAATATCTCGACAGTCTTTGTAAAAAATTTCATTGGAATGCTGAGATCACTAATCTGACCGTGCTCGTTATGGTGCAAACCAAAAATGCGCCAAAACTGCTCGCCATACTTAGCCAGCCTAAAACCATTGCCGAATGCTTTTGGGAAAAATATCCTGGTGAATGTCCAATCCGTGTCCGCTGGGTACACCGCTGCGTCATAGCAACCTAGACACTCTGCAACCTCTTGAGCTGAGCTTAGCCCTTTGAACTCCATGTCTTGAATCATGAAGCGCGCAATAATCGACTGCTTGTGTGCGCTAAGAAATTGCTCTTTTACAATGACGAGCTCTGGCTGACCGACAAGAACCACAACCAGTCGCACCTCAAAATGCAACTCTAAATTATCATAGATGTCTCTGAGCCACTCAAAGTGCTTGTCGAAAAATTTTTGAGCCTCATCAATGAAAAGAAGGAACATCCGCCTTTTGTACCGGCACGCGCGCTCATAGATAAGATTCAGTATACGTTGGCGTTTCTCATGCGGTTTTCCGCCCAACTGCTTATGGCCTAACGCTTGTAACAGCTGCGTATAAAAAGCATCTTCAGAAGCGGTCATTTTTTCGGGCGCACTGAATATATACACAGGAAGGCCAGGAAATATATCCTTTATTGCATTCGAGCAATACTTGATTGCCTTCGATTTACCATAGCGAGGTCGGCCATGTATGAGCAATCCAGAAGTTCGGCGGCGTACGATTTTCTCCAATATCGTCATGAGCCTACCGATAGGCTGAGTGGGTATTAAATAGCGCTCAGTGTTGATTGGGTGATCGTCCATATCAATTTCTGCAGGAGGCAAATCAGTGATGTTCATTAATACCCCCTAGGAAACAAAGACTTTGGTTAAAGGCATGGCCACAGTCTCTTTAACAAGAGGCTTAATGTCCGCCGGCGCTGATTTATTAGGGCCGTTTTCTTGCTGAGGCTTAAGCGATTGAGTCATTTCATAATGAGCGGTATTCGTCGTGAGACTCTTTCCGGCCCGATTACGTAGTTCGTTGCAAGCGTCCAATAGACTTTGCCCAACCTTGAATCTTATGGTTCGATCTCGAAAAGCCTTAAACAATGTCTGTCGGAGCAGCAGAGAGTGTTGCTCCCTACCCCATGGCCCGCTCGCTTTAAGCGCACCAATAAATTTGCCATCCATCGTATATGCGCGGACATGGGACACGTCCCTAACATCATACGTGATCTGAATTTTTCGACCGGCCAGGTCACTTCTCAAAATCAGGGGGTCTTTGTACTTTACGTTAGCAAAATTGATATACGCTCCTGTCTCCTTACTTGAAGACCGAACCGTTGTTATCTGGACTTTTTTCATGAAGTCGTATTCGTTACGATCTTCAGACTTGAGCCTTCCGATCAAGAGCGATCGCTTAGCGAGCCGAGAGGTAAAAAGCTCCAAAGGAGTATTTCCAAACACCCCCGAATGAGGACGGCCGTTGTAATCTGATAGCACGATATCGATAGCGTGTCGGAGCTCGTCCAATGTCATTAATAAGGAAAGCCCAGAATCGGATGATGGCGAAAGCGCCTCTCTAACCGGATCTTTAGCACTTGAACCAGTAGTTCCAATCACTCGATGTGAAAAGTTATCTGTTATGAACCTAAAGAATCGCTCAACTATGCTGCGAGCGTTTGGCTGGTGAGGCGGACCATAATCGACTAGGCACCCCACCTTCTTATCAAGTATTTCCTTTACCCGAATTGCTTTGTGCGAAAGTGCATTGTCCAGCTTGATACACCGCCACGTGGCCCATGCGAATTCTTCCCCGCGCTCAGAGGGAAACCCACCACTTTGCTCGTACGGTGCATTCTTGATAACTGCTTTTGGTCTAGCGTGAGGTGCTAAGGCATTGAAGATAGCTGAGAGGACATCCTGCTGGTCGTAGTTTCTCCCGAGAGCGATGCTATATCCCAATACGCACCTAGTGAAAACATCAATAACCAGAATGAGCCACACACGAAGAATCTCATATCTAACCGGCTCTCCATAGAGGTCGTATTCTTCAATAACCAAACGAAGATCCATTTGATGCCCGTCTACTTCTACTTCATCAAGCGCCTCGGTTGGCTCAATTTTTTCAGAAACCCTTCTCGCATTCTCAAGTTCAGTTTCTGCCTGGTGTTGCCTATATTTAGCTTTGAGATGCGTTTCGAATGTCCGCCTAGCGAAGTCGGCTTCACTAAAGGGGTAGTCCTTATCCGCAATGCCCTGGCCTCGACAGGCGTCTAAAAACACCTGATGAATATCCGAAATTCTTTTTTGTTTCTTTCTGTAAATATCTACCAAGCCAGAGAGAGTGTCGTTCAACGATGGATATGTGTTTAGCAGTCGACAAAAGATACCGCTTTTTTTGTCTGCGTCGTTATCAGTCAGTTTCTGTCCCAAATCCTTGCGGGGGTTAGTTCTAACGTAGGGCATGGCCCCCAAAAATCCGAAAGGTTGGCCATCGACGATTCGTTGACCTCGCTCAATCAATCTGTACAAGGTGCTTTTAGTGATGCCGTACTTAGCTTTGATTTCGGAAAGCGTAAGACCATCCTTGAAATAGGACTTAACGGCAGCAATCTTTTTTTCGACTAGCGCCCTTTCTTTAGCCGACAGCGCACCTATCTCTGGCTCTGGCCAACTATCAATATCGAGGCCGGAGTCTCGAAGCGCCGATATCGAAAATCTCGCTTGGGTCATGCCGCATCACCTTGAACTAAAAAAATACTTTCCTGACAAATTCGCCTGCTACAAATATCCTGAAGAAGCAGTCGCCCTCGCCGCACCAACTCATACACCATAGTTAGCTGAGTAACGGCATCTTCGCTTGATAATTGCTGTTGCAGCGCAAATGCATGACCTGGGCGCATACTTTTGGCAAATATTTGAATATCTTTCTCTCGGACACTTCCACCCCACCTGAGAAGCCACTGCTGCATCTCGAGCAAGTTCCAGAATTCGTGGCTGGAGTCCGTATGTGGTGAGGTGGTAATGACATCCAAGACCCAGTCCCTTTGTTCGCAAAGAACTGCCACCTGCTGCACGATCACCTGAGGAGCGTCGAAGACGGCTAACTTCAGTTGGTCGCCAAGCTTCGCAGAAATGGGCATGACAGCCGTCCCGTAGGCGGTCTTCACTTGGAAGGCCTCTCCGCTCAATGCTGTCACATGGGGATTAAATTCCTGGCGAAGCAGGTAGAGGACGTGGGACTTTTCGTACAAAGTGAGAGCAGCGCCAGCCTTGGCGCTCCAGATCAGATACTCGTTCTGCCCTTTCTTTCTCTTTATTACCGTAGGTTCTAGCCCGAGTATTTTCATGATCCATTCCCTATGATCAGGTTATGAACCAATTAAGGTTGAGTATTTTGGGCGCGTAATATTTTTTTGAAATTAAATTTCGTTGCTAATCGCAATATGCGCTATCTAGTCTGAGTAAAAACTAAACAGGTAGCGCCATTTTGACCCAGGCGGGACAGAAGCCAGATCGGGGAGATAGCTCTAGCTCAAGGGTTAAGCGAGCAAATCCCCCAAAGTTCCAGATTGCCTTCCAGATCTGGCCGAGTTCCAGATTGTCTTCCGGAGGTAAATGTGGAACTTCAAAGTTATGCTGAGGATGGGAAGTGGCCGATCTATTGGAGCGCCAACGAGATGGATTAAAGGTCATTTTAAGAAAAAATCAGAATCAAGGAGTGATTTTTTATTATCAAATCTTCAAATTAAAATAGTTCCACATTCGACAAAGTCCCACTTTCACCTCCTCGCACGCTTCCCGCCTGCGGCAAGATTTCTCTAAGCGCCATAGACCCCGCTTTCGTATGCAAGGCCTCGCTGTTATCCAAACACTCACGCTCGCCGCGCAGCCCCGCATTGCATCTGACAAGATGCCTGCTGCATTGCGGCAAACCGGTGGGATCGACTTCATTTGGCTGCATTGCCGCGGCGGCTCAGAACTGGAGATTTCTCTCTTGGCTGAGATACCGCTAGCATCGGTGAAACGTTTCCAAGCCCCTCAAGGAAGGTCGATGAAAAAGCTCGCGCTGTCTCTGTTCTGCCTCTTCGCCCCGCTCGTCCACGCCGACCCGTCGTTGACCGAAAACAGCATCCGCAATCTTTACGCCCAGTTAGCGGCAGACGCCTCGCAACGGGACGTCGAGGCAACCTTGGCGCACATGAGCGACGACGTGCGCATCCACATCAGCGCTGCCAAGGGCAGTATCGAACTTGATGCGGACAAGTACCGTCAGCTGCTCAAGCAGGGCTGGAGCGGACTGGACGGCTATCGCATGGAGGTGGACATCGAGTCGATCGAGATCGCCGAGGACGGTCAGAGCGCCACGGTCCGGGACACCACCAAGGAGACCCTGCAGCTACGTGGCCATGAGATGACCACCGGCATGCAGGAAACCGCGAGCCTGCGCCTGATCGAGGGCGAACCGAAGATCGTGCGCATCGAGGCGCTGATCAAGCCCTGACGATTATTCCTGCGCCGGCAGGCCCTGCCAGCCGCCGCCCAGCGCCGCGATCAGCTGCACGCTGGCGATCAGGCGGCTGCCCTGCAGGGTCAGACGGGTACGTTCGTTGGACAACGCGGTGGTCTGTACGCTGACCACATCGGTGAACTCCACGGTGCCGGCCCGGTACTGGTTGAGGATCAGGCGCAGCGATTCGCGGGCCGCCTCCAGCGCTTCCTGCTGGACCACCGCTTCGCGCTCCAGCACGGCCAGCTGCACCAGATAATCCTCCACCTCGCGGAAGCTGCCGAGTACGGTCTGCCGGTAGTCGGCCACGGTCTGGTCATAGCTGGCCTCGGCCTGCTCGACGCGCGAGCGGATCAGGCCGCCGTCGAACAGATTCAGTGCGAACGCCGGGCCAATCGACCAGAAACGGTTGGGCGAGCTGATCCAGTTATCCAGGCTGCCGCTGCGATAGCCGCCGCTGGCCGACAGGCTCAGCTCGGGGTAATAAGCGGCTTCGGCTACGCCAATCTCGGCGTTGGCGGCCATCACCCGGCGCTCGGCAGCGGCCACGTCCGGGCGCCGTTCCAGCAAGGTCGACGGCAGGCTGACCGGCACGCTGGGCAGCGCGGGCAACTCCTCGCGCACCGCCAGTTCGAACTCCGACGGCGCCACGCCGACCAGTACCGCAATCGCATGCTCCAGCAGGGCGCGCTGGTATTCCAGGTCCACAGCCTCGGCTTCGGTGCCCTTGAGCTGAGTCAGCGCCTGGGTCACGTCGGACCTGGGCACGATGCCGGCCTTGTACTGATTCTCGGCGATGCGATAGGCCTGCCGGTAGGCCGCCACCGTCTCATCGAGCAGGCGTTTTTGCTGGTCCAGCACGCGCAGCTGCAGGTAATTCTGCACCAGCTCGGACTGCTGACTGAGGCGGACCGCCGCGAGGTCTGCGGCGCTGGCATCGAGGCCGGCGTTTTCCGACTCCAGCTGGCGGCGCAGCTTGCCCCACAGGTCCAGCTCCCAGCTCACACCGAGACTGGCCTCGTAACTCTTGGATACGGTGGAGGCATTGGCGCCGCTGACGCTCACCCCCCCGGTGGTACCGATGGTGCTGTCTCCCCCACCCTGCCCTGCGCGGGTCACCCCGGTGTTGAGCCCCAGCGTCGGGAAGAAGCTCGCCCGTGCGCCACGCACCAGGGCCTGGGCCTGGCGATACTTGGCTTCGGCCGAGGCCAGGTTCTGGTTGTCGGCATTCAAACGCGCGATCAGCGCATCCAGCTCGGGGTCGTCGTACAGCGTCCACCAGTCACCGCGCAGCGCGGTGTCGGCTGGCGCCGCTGACTTCCAGCCGGCGGCCTGCTTGAACTCGACCGAGGGGGCGCTTGTTGGCCGCAGGTAGTCCGGGCCAACGGCGCAGCCGGCCAAAGCCAGGGCAACGAACAGGGACGAACAACGGAGCAAGGTGGGCTTCATAGCGGAGTTTCCAGGGCGGCATCGCTGCGCACGCCGCGCCAGCGGTTGACCCGATGGCGCAGACGATCGAGGTACAGGTAGACCACCGGAGTGGTGTAAAGGGTGAGCAACTGGCTGAGCACCAGGCCGCCGACAATGGCCAGGCCAAGCGGCTGGCGCATCTCGGCGCCTTCGGCCTGGCCGAGTAACAGGGGCAGCGCGCCGAGCATGGCGGCCAGGGTGGTCATCATGATCGGGCGGAAGCGCAGCAGGCAGGCGCGGCGAATCGATTCCTGCGGGCTCAAGAGCTGGTCGCGCTCCAGCTCCAGGGCCAGGTCGATCATCAGGATGGCGTTCTTCTTTACCACGCCGATCAGCAGGAACAGGCCAAGCAGCGAAACCATGCTGAACTCGCTGCCGGTCAGCAGGATCGCCGCCAGCGCGCCAACACCGGCCGAGGGCAGCGTGGAGAGGATGGTCAGCGGGTGGATATAGCTCTCGTAGAGAATGCCGAGGACGATGTACACCACCAGCAAGGCAATCAGGATCATCACCGGCTGGCCCTGCGCTTCCTTCTCGAACTGGCCGCCGGTGCCGCCCAGCAGGCCCTGTACTTCGGTGGGCAGGTTGAGTTCCGCCACCGCCCGGCGAATCGCCGCATTGGCCTGGTCCTGGCTGACCTCCGGGGCCAGCGAGTAGCCAATGCTCTCCGCGGCGAACTGGCCCTGGTGGTTGACCCTGTCCTCCTCCAGGCTGCGTTCCCAGCGGGCAAAGCCGGACAGCGGCACGCGCGCGCCGTCGGCGCTGATCACCTGGATCTGGTCCAGTGCCTCCGGGTACTGGGCATAGGCCGGATCGATCTCCATGACCACGCTGTACTGGTTGAGCGACTCGTAGATGGTGGAGATCTGCCGCTGGCTGAACGCGTTGTTCAGCACGCTGGTGATCATCGCCATGTCCACACCCAGGCGCTGGGCCGTGGCGCGGTCCACCACCAGGTTGATCTGCTGGGCGCCCTCGCCTTCGTTGGCATCGATGTCGGTCAGCTCCGGCAGCTTGGCCAGGGCGTCACGCACCTTGGGGGTCCATTCCTTGAGCAGCGACAGTTCGCTGGCCAGCAACACGTACTCGTTCTCCGAGCTCCGCCCCTGGCGGCCACCGAACTGCAGGTCCTGGTCGGACATCAGCATCAGCCGTGCGCCAGGTACCTTGGGCAGCTCCTTGCGCAGGCGATCCATCACCTCGCGGGCGGAAATGTCGCGCTCGGCGATGGGCTTCAGGCGCACCACCAGGAAGGCGTTGTTGATCCCACTCTCGCCGCCGATGAAACCGGCCACGCTGTGGATCGCCGGGTCCTTGAGCAGGCCGTCGCGGAAGGCGTCCATCTTCGGCTGCATGACCTGGAACGACAGACCATCATCGCCACGCACGAAGCCGATCAGCTGGCCGGTGTCCTGCTCGGGCATCAGGTTTTTCGGCACCGTGGCGAACAGGTAGAAGTTGCCGGCAATGGTCAGCAGCAGGGTGAACAGGGTCAGCCGCGAATGCGCCAGCGCCCACTCCAGGCTGCGTCCATAGAAGGCCAGTACACGCTCCTGCACCCGCGCGCCGAACTGCTGCAGGCGGCCGGGCGCGCGTTCCTCTTCTTCGGCCTTGAGCCAGCGGGCGCAGAGCATCGGCGTCAGGGTCAGCGACACGGCCAGGGAGATCAGGATCGCCGCAGTCAGGGTCACGGCGAACTCGCCGAACAGGCTGCCAACGATGCCGCCCATGAACAGGATGGACATGAACACCGCGACCAGCGACAGGTTCATCGACAACAGGGTGAAGCCCACCTCCTGCGAACCCTTGAATGCCGCCGCCATGGGCTTTTCGCCGGCCTCGATATGCCGCGAGATGTTCTCCAGCACGACGATGGCGTCGTCCACCACCAGGCCGGTGCAGATGATCAGCGCCATCAGCGACAGGTTGTTCAGCGAGAAGTCCAGCAGGTACATCACCGCGAAGGTGCCGACCAGCGACACCGGTACCGCCAGTGCCGGAATCAGCGAGGCGCGCCAGCGGCCGAGGAACAGGAAGACCACCATGATCACCAGGGCCACGGCGATCAGCAGGGTACGCTCGGCTTCGTGCAGGCTGGCGCGGATCACCGGCGAGCGGTCCATGGCCACATCCAGCTGGGCGCTGGCCGGCATCACCGCCTCCAGGGCCGGCAGTTCGGCGCGGATGTCCTCGATGGTCTGGATGATGTTGGCGCCCGGCTGGCGGTTGACCACCAGCAGCACGGCCTTCTCGTCGTTGTAGAAGCCTGAGTTGTAGCGGTTCTCCACCGAATCCGCGACCTTGGCCACATCCCCCAGACGCACCGGCGCGTTGTTCTGGTAGCGGATGATCAGGTTCTGGTACTGCGCGGCCTTGCGCAGCTGGTCGTTGGCCTGGATCTGCCAGTGGCGGTCGGCATCGGCGACGTCGCCCTTGGGGCGATCCTGGTTGGCCTGGTCGATGGCGTTGCGCACCTCGTCGAGGGCCACGCCGTACTGGTCGAGCAGGCGCGGCTCCAGCTGCACGCGCACGGCCGGCAGCGAGCTGCCGCCGATCTCGATCTTGCCCACGCCCTGCACCTGCGACAGCTTCTGGGCGATCACCGTGGAGGCCAGGTCGTACAGCTGGCTCTTGTCCAGCTGCGGCGAGGTCAGCGACAGCACCATGATCGGCGCCTGCGACGGGTTGAACTTCTCGTAGGTGGGCATCGTGCGCATGCCGCTGGGCAGCAGGTTGCGCGAGGCGTTGATCGCCGCCTGCACCTCGCGCGCGGCGGCATCCACGTTCCGCCCGATCTCGAACAGAATGATGATCCGCGTATTGCCCTGGGCGCTGCGGCTGGTCATCTCGCTGATGCCGGCGATGCTGCCCAACGCGCGCTCCAGCGGCGTGGCGACGCTGGAGGCCATGGTCTGCGGGCTGGCACCCGGCAGGCTGGCGCTGACCACGATGGCCGGGAAATCCATGTTCGGCAGCGGTGCCACCGACAGCAGGCGGAAGCTGACCAGCCCGGCGAGGATGATCGCCAGGCTCAGCAGCAGCGTCGCTACCGGACGGCGGATGAAGGGGGCGGAGAGATTCATGGATAGCCTGCCGCCTCCCCTCTCCCCTCAGCGGAGAGGGTTAGGGGCGCCCGGCGTAGGGAGAGGGGCAAAGGCACCGCAGCAGCCCCGCCCTCTCCCCCGGCCCCTCTCCCGTAAACGGGCGAGGGGAGCAAAAGCCAGGCGCCACTCACGCCGGCACCCCTGAAGCGCTACGGCCGAGAAACCGCCGCGACAAGCGATCAAAGGCCAGGTAGATCACCGGTGTGGTGAATAGCGTCAGCACCTGGCTCAGCAGCAGGCCACCAACCATCACCAGGCCCAGCGGCTGGCGCAGCTCGGCGCCGGAGCCCGAGGCCAGCATCAGCGGAATGGCGCCGAACAGCGCGGCCAGGGTGGTCATCAGAATCGGCCTAAAGCGCAGCAGCGCAGCCTGGTAGATGGCCGCCTCAGGCGTCATGCCCTGGTGGCGCTCGGCCTCCAGGGCGAAGTCGATCATCATGATCGCGTTCTTCTTGACGATGCCGATCAGCAGGATGATGCCGATGATGGCGATCAGGCCCAGGTCGTTGCCGGTCAGCAGCAGCGCCAGCAGTGCGCCGACGCCGGCCGAGGGCAGCGTCGAGAGGATGGTGATCGGGTGGATATAGCTCTCGTAGAGCACGCCCAGCACGATGTACATGGTGACGATGGCGGCCAGGATCAGCAGTAGCGTGCTCGACAGCGAGGCGCGGAACGCTTCTGCCGCGCCCTGGAACTGGGTCTGGATGCCCGCCGGCAGGCCGATGCCCTGCTTGACCTGCTCGATCACCTCGACCGCTTCGCCCAGCGACACGCCCGGCGCCAGGTTGAACGACACCGTGACCGCCGGGAACTGGCCGATATGGTTGACCAGCAGGCTGGCCGGCCGCTCCTCGATGCGCGCCAGCGAGGCCAGCGGCACCTGAACGCCACTGGCGGTGGCGACATGGATGCGCTGCAGCGCCTGCGGCCCCAGCTCGCCGGCGCTGGCGCTCTCGAGCACCACGCGGTATTGGCTGGACTGGGTGAAGATGGTGGAAATCTGCCGCTGGCCGAAGGCGTCGTACAAGGCATCATCAATGCTGCCGACGCTCACGCCCAGGCGCGAGGCGGCGTCGCGGTCAATATTGAGGAACACCTGCAGGCCGCGGTTCTGCAGGTCGCTGGCTACATCGCGCAGCTCCGGTTGCTGGTTCAGCGCGGTGATCAGTTTGGGCGTCCACTCCTCCAGCAGCGCACCGTCCGGCGACTCCAGGCTGAACTGGAACTGGGTGCGGCTGACCCGGTCCTCGATGGTCAGGTCCTGCACCGGCTGCAGGTACAGGGCTATGCCCGGCACCTTGGCCAGCTCGGGGCGCAGGCGCTCGATCACCTCGCTGGCGGTCACGTCGCGCTCGCGGTGCGGCTTGAGGTTGATCAGCAGGCGGCCGCTGTTGAGGGTCGGGTTGTCGCCGTCCACGCCAATGTAGGAGGACAGGCTGGAAACGTCCGGGTCACGCAGGATGACCTCGGCCAGGCGCTGCTGGCGCTCGCTCATGGCCTTGAAGGAGATCGACTGCGGCGCCTCGGAAATACCCTGGATCACTCCGGTGTCCTGCACCGGGAAGAAACCCTTGGGCACGGCCAGGTACAGCACCACGGTAAGGGCCAGGGTGCCGATGGCCACCAGCAGGGTCAGGCCCTGGTGGCGCAGGGTCCAGGTCAGGCCGACCGCGTAGCGCGCGATCAGGCCGTCGATAAAGGCGCCGGCGGACCTGTAGAAGCGCCCCTGCTCTTCCTCTTTTTCGGCCTTGAGCAGGCGCGCGCACATCATCGGCGTGAGGGTCAGCGACACCACCAGGGAAATCAGGATGGCCACCGCCAGGGTAATGGCGAACTCGCGGAACAGTCGCCCCACGACGTCAGCCATGAACAGCAACGGAATCAGCACCGCGATCAGCGAGAAGGTCAGCGAGATCAGGGTGAAGCCGATCTGCTTGGCGCCCTTGAGCGCGGCGTTGAACGGTGTCTCGCCCTCCTCCAGGTGGCGCGCGATGTTCTCCAGCATGACGATGGCATCGTCCACCACGAAGCCGGTGGCAATGGTCAGCGCCATCAGCGTCAGGTTGTTGATGGAGAAGCCGGCCAGGTACATCACGCCGAACGTGCCGATCAGCGACAGCGGCACCGCGATGGACGGGATGATGGTGGCCGACACCTTGCGCAGGAACAGGAAGGTCACCAGCACCACCAGGGCGATCGCCAGCACCAGCTCGAACTGCACGTCCTTGACCGCCGCACGGATGGTCTGGGTGCGGTCGGTGAGAACCTGTACCTCGATGCTCGCCGGCAGGCCCGCAGTGATCTGCGGCAGCAGCTTCTGGATACGGTCGACCACCTCGATCACGTTGGCGCCGGGCTGACGCTGGATGCTCAGCAGCACCGTCTCGTTGCGGTCGGCCCAGGCCGCCAGGCGCTCGTTCTCGGCGCCGTCGACGATACTGGCCACGTCACGCAGGCGTAGCGCCGCGCCGTTCTCGTACTTGAGGATCAGGTCCTGGTACTCGGCGGCCGACTTGAGCTGGTCGTTGGCATCCAGCTGCGAGACGCGGGTCGGGCCGTCGAAGTTGCCCTTGGGCTGGTTGACGTTCTGCGCGGCGATCAGCTGGCGCACATCGGCCAGGTTGAGGCCATGGCTGGCCAGCGCCTCGGGGTCGACCTTGATGCGCACGGCCGGACGCTGGCCACCGGCCAGACTGACCAGGCCGACACCGCTGATCTGCGCGATCTTCTGCGCCATGCGCGTGTCGATCAGGTCGTGCACCTGGGTCAGCGGCAGGGTGCTGGAGCGGATGGCCAGCGTCAGCACTGGGGTGTCCGCCGGGTTGACCTTGTTGTACACCGGTGGCGCCGGCAGATCGTTGGGCAGCAGGTTGCTGGCGGCGTTGATGGCGGCCTGCACCTCCTGCTCGGCGACATCCAGATTCACCTCCAGGCTGAAGCGCAGGGTGATCACCGAGGCGCCGCCCGAGCTGGTCGAGGACATCTGCTTGAGCCCCGGCATCTGGCCGAACTGGCGCTCCAGCGGCGCGGTCACCGAGCTGGTCATCACCTGCGGGCTGGCGCCCGGATACAGAGTCAGCACGCGGATGGTCGGGTAATCCACCTCCGGCAGCGCGGAGACCGGCAGCAGACGGTAGGCGATCAGACCGGTGAGGAAGATCGCCACCATCAGCAGCGTGGTGGCGACCGGCCGCAGGATGAACAGGCGCGAGGCGTTCATGCGCCCTGCTTCTGTGCTGCCTGGGCCTGCGGTTGCGCCAGGGCGCCCGGCTCGTTGCCGATCACCTGCACCTGGCTGCCATCCTTGAGCTTGTCGATGCCCTCCAGCACCAGCCGCTCACCGACCTTGACGCCCTCCTCCACCAGGCTGGTGGCGCCGTCGCTGGCGGCAATGCGCACATCGCGGATCTGCACCTTGTCGCCCTCGCCGAGGACGAAGACGAAAGTGCCACGCGCACCGAACTGCACGGCCGCCGAAGGGATCAGCGTGGCCTGCTGGCGCGTTTCCACGCGTAGGCGCACGTTGACGAACTGGTTGGGGAACAGCTGTTCGCCGGCATTGGTGAAACGTGCCTTGAGCTTGACGGTGCCGGTGGCCACGTCGATCTGGTTGTCCAGGCTGTGCAGCTCGCCCTCGGCCAGGCGCTGCTGCTCGCCCCGGTCCCAAGCCTCGACGCGCAGCTTCTGGTTGTCACGCACCCGCGCCAGTACCGGCGGCAGGTCTTTCTCCGGCAGGGTGAAGTTGACGGCGATGGGCTCGACCTGGGTGATCACCACCAGCGGTGTGGTGTCGCTGCTGCGCACCAGGTTGCCGAGGTCCACCTGGCGCAGGCCGAGGCGACCGGAGATAGGCGCGCGGATGCGGGTGAAGTCGAGGTTCAGACGCGCTTCGGCGACGGCGGCCTGGTTGCTCTTCACCGTGCCGCGGTACTGGCCGACCAGAGCCTGCTGGGTGTCCAGGGTCTGCTTGGCGATGCTGTCTTCGGCGTATAGCCCCTGGTAACGCGCCAGGTCGATCTCGGCATTCTTCAGCTGCGCCTGGTTCTGCGCCAGGGTGCCCTCGGCCTGCTGCAACGCGACCTGATAGGGACGCGGGTCGATCTGCGCCAGCAGGTCGCCGGCCTTGACCAGTTGCCCCTCCTCGAAGAACACCTTGACCAGTTCGCCATCCACCCGCGAGCGTACATTGACCGTGTTCAGCGCAGTGACGGTGCCCAGGGCCTTGAGCTCGATATGAAAATCGCCGCTGCCGACCTCAGTCAGGCGCACCGGCACCGGGCCATCCCAGGGGCTGTTGCCCTCTTTCTTCGTGGCCGGCTTGCCGGGCAGCAGCCACCACAGCAGCAGCGCGCCGAGCAGCACGGCCAGGCCGATCAGCCAGCGACGGGAAACACGTGAGGTGGCACGAAAATCGGGCATGGCGCGATATCACTTTCCTGGGGAGGGTGAACGATAAGTACTCCCAGCAGCCAGGCAAAGGGTCTTTACCGCCTATTTACCCTTGTTTGACGTAACAAGACGTTAGGAATTTAGAAAAAACAACGGCCTGCATCAGGCAGGCCGTTGTAAGCAGTGACGCCGCGAGGGGCTTGCGAGCTAGAGAAAAGCAAGGCGGAAGCGGCGGAGGAAGCGCAGTTTACAACTAGTAAATGAGCATTCCGAAGCCGCTTCCAACACAGCTTTTCCGACGCGCAGCAGCCCCGGATTACTTCAGTACGGCGATGGCGGCCGCGTAGTCCGGCTCATCGGCGATCTCGCCGACCAGCTCGCTGTGCAGCACCTTGCCCTGCTCGTCCAGCACCACCACGGCACGGGCAGCCACGCCCACCAGCGGGCCGCTGGCGATGGCCACGCCGTAGTCCTTGAGGAAGCTGGCGCCGCGCATGGTCGACAGGTTGACCACGTTGTCCAGGCCTTCGGCGCCGCAGAAGCGTGCCTGGGCGAACGGCAGGTCGGCGGAAATGCACAGCACCACGGTGTTGGGCAGAGCACTGGCCTCGGCATTGAACTTGCGCACGGAGGTGGCGCAGGTCGGGGTGTCGATGCTCGGGAAGATGTTCAGCACCTTGCGCTTGCCGGCCAGGCTGGCCAGGGTCACGTCGGAAAGATCCTTGGCCACCAGGCTGAACGCCGGGGCCTGCTGACCGGCCTGCGGCAGCTGACCGTCGACCTGAACCGGGTTGCCCTTGAGAGTTACTTGAGCCATTTGCGAGTTCCTTCAGTGTGTTGATGCCGGGTAACGGCACCCAGCGGTTGAACGGCCGCTAGTGTGACCGGGCGGTGCTGCTCCGGCAACGCCGCCATCAGGCCGAGGCTTGTCGGACCACCTGCGGGTTGGGGTGGAAGAATACGTGCTCGCGGATCGGCCCTACCGCCACTTCACCGATTTCCTCGTAGCCCTGGCGCTTGTAGAAGTCCAGGTAATGCGGGTTGCCGGTGTCGAGCACCACGCCCTGCGAGCCGGCATCCTCGGCACACCAGTCATGCAGGGCGCCGAGCAGCTTTTCACCGAGCTGCTGGCCCTGGAACTGCGGGTGCACGCCAATCAGCGGCAACACGTGGTAAGGACCCGGCGGCAGGCAGGCGAGCACCGCGTCGTGATATTCCAGGTAGCGCTTGGTGCAACGGAAGCCGGTGGTCATCAGCATGCGCAGGCGCCAGCCCCAGCTCTCGGTGATGTCCAGACGGCGGATCGGTGGCGCGATCAGGGCGATGCCGACCAGGCGCTCCTCGATCACCAGGCCGATGGCCGGCAGTTCCTCGGCGAAATGCTGCTGCACCAGCTCGCGCACGGTGGCGCGCACGCGCTGGTCGAAGCCGGGGCGCTCGCTCTCGAACAGGTAGGCGAAGGTCGGGTCGTGGCGGTAGGCGTGGTACAGCAGCGAGCGGGCCTCGCGGACGTAGCCATGATCGAGCATGCGGACTTCGGCGTTACGGTGGGGCATCGGGCTGACCTCGGTTGTTATTGGTTTGGCGGGTCGAAGGCCAAGGTAGCACCGCAACCCACCCCCTGCCAGACGCTGGCCGTCGCCAGAGCGCTGGGCTAGCATCGCGGTTTTACCCGCCGGTGCCTCCCCATGAAGATCGTTTCCTTCAATATCAACGGCCTGCGCGCCCGACCTCATCAGCTACAGGCGCTCATCGACAAGCACCAGCCGGATGTCATCGGCCTGCAGGAGACCAAGGTCGCCGACGAGCAGTTCCCCGAGGAAGACATCCGCCAACTCGGCTACCACGTGCACTATCACGGGCAGAAAGGCCACTACGGCGTCGCCCTGCTCTCCCGCGAAGCACCGCTGGAGCTGCACAAGGGCTTTCCCGGCGACGCGGAAGACGCCCAGCGCCGCTTCATCTATGGCACCTTCGCCGATAAGCAAGGCAACCCGGTGACGGTGATGAACGGCTACTTCCCCCAGGGTGAGAGCCGCGACCACCCCACCAAATTCCCCGGCAAGCAGCGGTTCTACGCCGACCTGCAACAACTGCTGGTTGAGCGCTTCGACCCGGCCCAGGCGCTGGTGGTCATGGGCGACATCAATATCAGCCCGGAAGACTGCGACATCGGCATCGGCGAGCCCAACCGCCTGCGCTGGCTGAAGACCGGCAAGTGCAGCTTCCTGCCCGAGGAGCGCGAGTGGCTGGCGACCCTGAAGAACTGGGGCCTGGTCGACAGCTTCCGCCACCTCAACCCGACCGTGAACGACCGCTTCAGCTGGTTCGACTACCGCAGCCGCGGCTTCGAGGACGAGCCCAAGCGCGGGCTGCGCATCGATGTGATCCTCGCCACCGCCGCCCTGCAGGCGCGGTTCAAGGACGCCGGCATCGACTACGAGCTGCGCGCCATGGAAAAACCGTCCGACCACGCACCGATCTGGCTGGAGCTGAGCTAAGCCCGGCATCCTGAGCTTCACCACCTAAAACAAGCCAGCACAAGCGCTGGCTTGTTTACGCTCAGGGCCCATTCCAGAGCGGCGCGCTGTAACCTGACTGCAACCTTATCGACTTATTCTGCGCGGCACTTTCCACCCTAGAAGAAGGTCTGCGCCGCATGTCACGCGAACTGCCAGTCAGTGATCGGCAATCCTGCAACCATGCCTACATCTGGTTGATCCTCGGTTTCATCTGCTACGCCCTGCCCTGGTCGGTGTTCGCTGCCGAAGCCACCACCCTGCTGCGCATCCAGGGCTCCAATACCATCGGCGCCAAGCTCGGCCCGGCACTGGTCAGTGGCCTGTTCGAAAGCCAGGGCATGAGCAATGTGCGCATTGCCAAAGGCGCGGAAAACGAGCAGAGCGTGCTGGCCGAGGACAAGTTGGGTCGCACCCTGCAGGTCAACGTCGCGGCCCACGGCTCCGGTACCGGTTTCGTCGCCCTGCAGGACGGTAGCGCCGAGCTGGCCGCCTCCTCGCGCCCGATCAAGGATGCCGAGGCTGCAACGCTGCAGGCTCTGGGCGACATGCGCGGCAGCGATGCCGAACAGGTGATCGCCATCGACGGCCTGGCCATCATCGTGCACCCACGCAACCCGGTGCAGGCGCTGACCACCGAGCAACTGGCCGCCGTGTTCGCCGGCGAGATCAAGGACTGGTCGGCCCTCGGTGGTATGCCTGGGGCGATCCACCTGTACGCTCGCGACGACAAGTCGGGCACCTTCGACACCTTCAAGGAACTGGTGCTGGCCAGCCAGGGCAAGAGCCTGGACGCTGATGCCAAGCGCTTCGAGTCCAGCGACCTGCTGTCCGACAGCGTCAGCCAGGACCCCAACGGCATCGGCTTCATCGGCCTGCCCTACGTACGCCAGAGCAAGCCACTGGCCATTGCCGATGGCGATTCGCAGCCCATGCTGCCCAGCACCACGCTGATCGCCACTGAAGACTACCCGCTGTCGCGTCGGCTGTTTCTCTACAACCCGCCGGGCACCACCAATGAGTGGGTGCAGGCACTGGTGCAGTTCGCCCATAGCCCGGCGGGCCAGGCGATCGTGGCCAAGACCGGCTTCATCCCGCAGACCGTGCAGGCGGTGAAGGTCGAGCCCAGCGCGCAGATGCCGGAGCACTATCGCCGGCTGGCCAGCGAGGCGCAGCGCCTGTCGGTGAACTTCCGCTTCCAGGAAGGTAGCGCCGAGTTGGACAACAAGGCCCAGCGCGACCTGGCGCGGGTGCTGGACTACCTCAAGGCCAACGACAAGCTGCGGCAGAAGGCCGTGCTGGTCGGCTTCGGCGACCCGAAGAACGATCCGGCGCGCGCCGCGCTGTTGTCCAAGCTGCGCGCCATGGCCGTGCGGCGGGACCTGGTCAAGGGCGGGGTGATCTTCCGCGACATCACCGGCCTGGGCGAACAGATGCCGGTGGCAGCCAACGATGCGGACGAGGGTCGGGTAAAAAACCGCCGCGTCGAGGTCTGGGTGTACTAACAGCGCCCACTCCCCATGGGGAGGGAGGGGGCGGCCCGCGTAGGGTGAGGGACTAAGCCCTCACTCATCGCAACACCCTCACCCCTGGCCCCTCTCCCAAAGGTAGAGGGGAACAGACCTGCGTTTGCCGAACCCGGCAGCCGGCTGTAGCCTTGTTCGTGCACGAGCGTAAAAGCGCTCGCCAGTGACGCCGGGCCCCTCTGGCGGCGCCCCCAACGCCGCGATGTCGGAGTCACTGTCTGACCGACAGCGACGGAGGGGCTCATGGAACCGCTACTCCTTTTCCTCACCACGCCCGTCCTGGGCACGGCCACCTGGCTGTGGCTGAGCTTCCTGGGCATCGTCATCGCCCTGCTGGTGCTGGACCTCGGCATCCTGCACCGCGACCAGCACGAGATCGAGATGCGCGAGAGCCTGCTGCTGTACAGCGGCTACTTCAGCGTAGGTGTGCTGTTCGGCCTGTGGATCTGGCATGAGCTGGGCGTGCACAAGGCGCTGGAGTTCTATACCGGCTTCCTGGTCGAGCAGTCGCTGTCGATGGACAACGTGTTCGTCATGGCGATGATCTTCGGCTTCTTCGGCATCCCCCGGCGCTACCAGCACCGCGTGCTGTTCTGGGGCATTCTCGGGGTGATCGTGCTGCGCGCCATCATGATCGGCCTGGGCACGGCGCTGGTGCAGGAGTTCGAGTGGCTGCTCTATGTGTTCGGCGCCTTCCTGCTGCTCAGCGGGGTGAAGATGCTGTTCAGCCGCGAGGAGCACCACCCGGACCTGGCGCAGAATCCCCTGCTGCGTTTCCTGCGCCGACATATCCGGGTGACCGAAGAACTGCACGAGGGGCGCTTCTTCGTGCGCAAGCGGCCGGAAGGCGCCACCCATCACCTGCTCTATGCCACGCCGCTGTTTCTCGCCCTGGTACTGATCGAACTGGCCGACCTGGTGTTCGCCGTGGACAGCGTGCCGGCGGTCTTCGCCATTACCCAGGACCCGTTCATCGTTTACACCTCGAACATCTTCGCCATCCTCGGCCTGCGCTCGCTGTACTTCGCCCTGGCGGCGTTGATGCACCGCTTCGTCTATCTCAAGTACGCACTGGCGCTGGTGCTGATCTTCATCGGCGGCAAGATCTTCCTGCACGGCTTCATCGGCAAGATTCCCGCCCTGCTCTCGCTCGGTGTTACCTTCGGCCTGCTGGCCGGCGGCGTGCTGCTGTCGCTGCTGAAAACCCGCAATCGCCAGCAGCAGGAGTCCTGATGGACGTACGGATCGACAGGCTGGAGCGCCAGGGCCAGGTGCTCTGGCGAGTGCAGATGGGGCGGCGCAGCCTGACCTTTCACGAGGAGCTGGCAGCGCGCGCCTTCGCCGCCCAGCTGCATCTGCGCCTGAGCTGGCTTAACCAGAAGGGCCTGGCCGAGGACGGCAAGGAAGGCTGAGACAAGCGCAGTACTGCTCACCTCTCCCGTTTACGGGAGAGGGGCTGGGGGAGAGGGTAAGAGTCCGCAATTCGACCAAGCCCCCTCTCCCTAGCCCTCTCCCCGAGGGGAGAGGGAATGGTAGGTGCTCAGCCTGCATCCGATTAGCCAGAAACGACGAGGCCCGCAGATGCGGGCCTCGTGCATTGCCATCGCTGTCAGCGGCTGGCTTTCATCGCTTCGCGCGGAACGTACTTGCCGACCTCGTACTTGCCCACCGCCGCGCGGTGCACTTCGTCCGGGCCGTCGGCCAGGCGCAGGGTGCGCTGCATGGCGTACCAGTAGGCAAGCGGGAAGTCGTTGGAGACGCCGGCGCCGCCGTGGATCTGGATGGCGCGATCGATAACGTTGAGCGCGACGTTGGGCGCCACCACCTTGATCTGGGCGATCTCGCTGGCGGCCACCTTGTTGCCCACGGTATCCATCATGTACGCGGCATTCAGGGTCAGCAGGCGGGCCTGGTTAATCTCGATGCGCGAGTTGGCGATGTGGTCGATGTTGCCACCCAGGCGCGCCAGCGGCTTGCCGAAGGCGGTACGGCTGACGGCGCGCTTGCACATCAGCTCCAGCGCACGCTCGGCCATGCCGATGGAGCGCATGCAGTGGTGGATGCGGCCCGGGCCGAGGCGGCCCTGGGCGATCTCGAAGCCGCGGCCCTCGCCGAGCAGCACGTTGTCATAGGGCACGCGCACGTTGTCAAAGATCACTTCGGCGTGGCCATGCGGGGCGTCGTCGTAACCGAATACCGGCAGCGGGCGGACGATCTTCACCCCGGGGGTGTCGCTCGGCACCAGGATCATCGAGTGCTGCTGGTGGCGCGGCGCGTCCGGGTTGGTCAGGCCCATGAAGATCATGATCTTGCAGCGCGGATCGCAGGCACCGGAAGTCCACCACTTGCGGCCGTTGATCACCCACTCATCACCCTCGCGGCGGGCGTTGGCCTGCATGTTGGTGGCGTCCGAGGAGGCCACGCCCGGCTCGGTCATGGCGAAGGCGGAACGAATCTCGCCGGACAGCAGCGGTTCCAGCCACTGCTTCTTCTGCGCCTCGCTGGCGTAGCGCACCAGGGTCTCCATGTTGCCGGTGTCCGGCGCGGAGCAGTTGAACGGCTCGGCGCCGATCAGGGAGCGGCCCATGATTTCGGCCAGCGGCGCGTATTCCATGTTGGTCAGGCCCGCGCCGTACTCGGATTCCGGCAGGAACAGGTTCCACAGCCCTTCGGCCTTAGCCTTGGCTTTCAGCTCCTCCATGATCGCGGTCGGCTGCCAACGGTCACCCTCGTTGACCTGCTCTTCGAACACGGCTTCGGCCGGGTAGACATAGGCTTCCATGAACGCGGTGACGCGCTCACGCAGTTCCTGAACCTTGGGGGAATAGGCGAAATCCATGGGGACACCTTGGTGGTTGGCTTCGATGTGGAATGATGCTAGAACAGCACCCACGATTTATCTAAGCTATTTTCCTGCCTTATCAACATTCATAAGCAATATGAGATAAGGCTTGAAGCACGGAGAAGACCATGAATCTGAACAAGGTAGACCTCAACCTCTTCATCGTCTTCGACGCCATCTACACCGAGGCCAATCTGACCCGCGCCGGGCAGATCGTCGGCATCACCCAACCGGCGGTGTCCAACGCCCTGGCGCGCCTGCGCGAGACCTTCAATGACCCGCTGTTCGTGCGCACCGCGCAGGGCATGGTGCCCACGCCCATGGCGCAGAACATCATCGGCCCGGTGCGCAATGCGCTGCAGCTGCTGCGCGTCTCGGTACAGGAAAGCCGCACCTTCGACGCCAAGCAGGCGAACAAGACCTACCGCATCAGCATGACCGACCTCTCCGAGCAGATCCTCCTGCCGCCGCTGTTCCAGCGCCTGCGCCGCCTGGCTCCAGCGGTGCAGATCGAGAGCTTCCAGGCCAAGCGCCGCGAAACCACCAAGGAACTGGCCGCTGGCCGCCTGGACTTCGCCGTCGACGCCCCGCTCAACACCGACCCGCAGGTGCGTCACGTCAAGCTGATGGAAGACCGCTACGTGTGCGCCATGCGCCCCGGCCACCCGCTGGCCAAGGACAAGCTGAGCCTGGACGAGTACCTGTCGCAGGCGCATATCCAGATTTCCAGCCGCCGCAGCGGCCTCGGCTACATCGACCTGTCGCTGGGCAAGATGGGCCTGCAACGCAAGGTGGCGCTGCGCTCGCAGCACTACCTGATGGCCTCCAGCGTGTTGCACAGCACCGACATGCTGATGACCGTGCCGGAGCGCTTCGCCCGTCGCCACAACCTGCACCACGTCGACCTGCCGGTGAACGACGTACCGGCCCTGGAAACCCACCTGTACTGGCACGAAAGCACCGACCAGGACCCGGCCAACCGCTGGATGCGCGAACAGCTGATCGAGCTGGCGCAGCAGATCAGTGCCCAGGAGAAGAAGGCTGCCGAGCAGGCCTGACGGTCAATCTGTAGGGTGGATGGCCGAAGCCATCCACCACGGTGGACAAGCCTTCGGCGTTGTCCACCCTACTAACTGCCGAACAAGCCTGACGCTTAGCTCCCTCTCCCCCTGGGAGAGGGAGTGACAGGCAACTCGCTGCAAACCTAAGCACCCTGACAATACGCGGGCAGCCCTACCCCCTCTCCCAGAAAACCGCAGCCCGGCTACAAGCTGCGCGCGATCACCATCCGCTGCACATCGCTGGTGCCTTCGTAGATCTGGCACACGCGCACGTCGCGGTAGATGCGCTCCACCGGAAAGTCCTTGAGGTAGCCGTAGCCGCCCAGCGTCTGGATGGCCGCCGAGCAGACCTTCTCCGCCATTTCCGAAGCGAACAGCTTGGCCATCGAGGCCTCGGTCAGGCAGGGCTGACCGGCTTCGCGCAGGCTGGCGGCGTGATGCACCATCTGCCGCGCCACGGCGATCTGCGTGGCCATGTCGGCCAGGCGGAAGGCCACCGCCTGATGCTCGATGATCGGCTTGCCGAAGGTCTGCCGCTCGCGGGCGTAGTCGCGCGCCGCCTCGAACGCGGCGCGGGCCATGCCCACCGACTGCGCGGCAATGCCGATGCGCCCGCCTTCCAGGTTGCTCAGGGCGATGCGGTAGCCCTCGCCCTCCTCGCCCAAACGCAACGACGCCGGAATGCGCACCTCGTCGAACTGGATCTGGCAGGTATCGGAGGCGTGCTGACCGAGCTTGTCCTCGACCCGCACCACCGAGTAGCCGGGCGTATCGGTCGGCACGATAAAGGCGCTGATGCCCTTCTTGCCGGCCGCCGGATCGGTCACGGCAAACACGATCACCATCCCGGCGTGGCTGCCGGAGGTGATGAACTGCTTGGCACCGCTGAGCACATAGTGCTCACCGTCGCGGCGGGCGCGGGTGCGCAGGTCGCTGGCGTCGGAGCCAGCCTGCGGCTCGGTCAAGGCGAAGGCACCGAGCATGGCGCCGCTGGCCAACGGCTGGAGGAAGCGCTGTTTCTGCTCCTGGCTGCCGAACTTGAGGATGGGCATGCAGCCCACCGAGTTGTGCACGCTCATGATGGTCGAGCAGGCGCCGTCGCCGGCGGCGATCTCCTCCAGGGCCATGGCATAGGCCAGGTGGCCGGTGGCCGCCCCGCCCCACTCCTCCGGCACCAGCATGCCGAGGAAGCCGAGGTCGGCCATCTCCTTCAGCGCTTCGGCGGGGAAACGATGCTCGCGGTCCCAGTCGGCGGCGAAGGGCTTCAGCCGCTCATGGGCGAACTGGCGGGCCATGTCGCGGATCAGCAGGTCCTGTTCACTGGGCAGCATGCTTCACCTCACTTGGCCGCCATGCGCAGCGCGCCATCCAGGCGGATGACCTCGCCGTTGAGCATGGCGTTCTCGACGATATGCCGGACCAGCGCGGCGTACTCGGCCGGGCGCCCCAGGCGCGGCGGGAACGGCACGTTGGCGGCCAGGGAGTCCTGCACCTCCTGGGGCATGCCGGCCATCATCGGTGTCTCGAAGATGCCGGGGGCGATACACATCACGCGGATGCCCGAGCGCGCCAGGTCGCGTGCTGCCGGCAATGTCATGGCCGCTACGCCGCCCTTGGATGCCGAATAGGCGCATTGGCCCATCTGCCCGTCGAAGGCCGCCACCGAGGCGGTGTTGATGATCACCCCGCGCTCACCGCCGTCGTTCGGCTCATTCCTGGCCATGGCCTCGGCGGCCAGGCGCAGCATGTTGAAACTGCCGATCAGGTTGATCTCGATGGTGCGGCGGAAGCTGTCCAGCCCATGGGCACCGTTGCGCCCGATGACCTTCTCGGCCGGCGCCACGCCGGCGCAGTTGATCAGCCCGTGCACGGCACCGAAGGCCTGCAGAGCCTCTTCCACGGCGGCGCGGCCGTCGGTCTCGCTGCTGATATCGGCACGCAGGAAGCGTGCGCGCTCGCCCAGCTCGGCGACCGCCTTGGCGCCAGCCTCGGCGTTGATGTCCAGCAGCAGCACCCTGGCGCCCTGCGCGACCAACTCGCGGGCGCTGGCCAGGCCGAGACCGGAGCCACCGCCGGTGATAAGGAATACGGAGTCTTCGATACGCATGCACAGTCCTCGAATCGATGAGGCGTCGGACCCTGCCGACATTGACAGGCAGATTTGCACAGGTTTACGTTAACGTAAAGGTAAACGAGAGCCGCTCATGTCCATCACCTACTCCATCTCCGATCTGGCCCGCGAGCTCGATGTCACCACCCGTGCCATCCGCTTCTACGAGGAGCAAGGCATGCTGGAGCCCGAGCGGCGTGGCCAGGAGCGCATCTACCGGCCCAAGGACCTGGTGGCGCTGAAACTGATTCTGCGCGGCAAGCGCATCGGCTTCTCCCTGGCCGAGTGCAAGGAACTCATCGACCTCTATGACCCTAGCAGCGGCAATCGCAAGCAGCTGGAAACCTTCATGGCCAAGATCGCCGCCCGCCGCGCCCAGCTGGAACAGCAACTACTCGACATCCAGCAGATGCAGCTGGAACTCGACACCGCCGAGGAACGCTGCCTGGCCGCGCTGGCCGCCACCGAATCCGCCGTTTCCTGACTCACAATTACAAGACACAGGTGACCCCATGAGCTACCCGACCCTCAACTTCGGTCTCGGCGAGACCATCGACATGCTGCGCGACTCGGTCCATCAGTTCGCCCAGGCCGAGCTGGCCCCGCGCGCGGCGCAGATCGACCGCGACAACGAGTTCCCCATGGACATGTGGCGCAAGTTCGGCGACATGGGTCTGCTCGGCATGACCGTCGAAGAGGAATACGGCGGCACCAACATGGGCTACCTGGCTCACGTGGTGGCGATGGAAGAGATCAGCCGCGCGTCGGCCTCGGTCGGCTTGTCCTACGGCGCCCACTCCAACCTGTGCGTCAACCAGATCCGCAAGAACGGCAGCGAGGCGCAGAAGCAGAAATACCTGCCCAAGTTGTGCTCCGGCGAGCACATCGGCGCGCTGGCCATGAGCGAGCCGAATGCCGGCTCCGACGTGGTGTCGATGAAGCTGCGCGCCGAGAAGCGCGGTGACCGCTACGTGCTCAATGGCAACAAGATGTGGATCACCAACGGCCCGGATGCACACACCTACGTGATCTACGCCAAGACCGACCTCAACGCCGGTTCGCGCGGCATGACCGCGTTTATCGTCGAGCGCGACTACAAGGGCTTCTCCCGCCACCAGAAGCTGGACAAGCTGGGCATGCGCGGCTCCAACACCTGCGAGCTGGTGTTCGAGGACTGCGAAGTGCCGGAGGAGAACATCCTCGGCGCCGAGGGTGCCGGCGTGCGCGTGCTGATGAGCGGTCTGGACTACGAGCGCACCGTGCTCTCCGGCGGCCCGACCGGGATCATGAGCGCCTGCATGGACGTGGTGCTGCCCTACGTGCACGAGCGCCAGCAGTTCAAGCAGTCGATCGGCGAGTTCCAGCTGGTGCAGGGCAAGCTGGCCGACATGTACGCCGGCATGAACGCATCCAAGTCCTACCTGTACAACGTGGCCAAGGCCTGCGACCGCGGCGAGGAGTCACGCAAGGACGCCGCCGCGGTGATCCTCTACACCGCCGAGATGGCCACCAAGATGGCGCTGGACACCATCCAGCTGCTCGGTGGCAACGGCTACACCAACGAGTACCCGGCCGGCCGCCTGCTGCGTGACGCCAAGCTGTACGAGATCGGCGCCGGCACCAGCGAGATCCGCCGCATGCTGATCGGCCGCGAGCTGTTCAACGAGACGAAATAACTTTCAAACAACGCCGACAGTCCCCTCTCCCATTTATGGGAGAGGGTTAGGGAGAGGGGCTCTGCATCAACTGCCACCCTCTCCCCCGGCCCCTCTCCCGTGAACGGGAGAGGGGAGCCATAGAACAACGTAGCCCGGAGCGCCATATGGCCATCCTGCACACCCAGATCAACCCCCGTTCGCCGGAGTTCGCCGCCAACCAGGCCGCCATGCTCGCCCAGGTCAACGACCTGCGTACCCTGCTCGCCCGCGTCCATGAGGGCGGCGGCGCCAAGGCCCAGGAGCGCCACACCTCGCGCGGCAAGCTGCTGCCGCGCGAGCGCATCAACCGCTTGCTGGACATCGGTTCGCCCTTCCTCGAAGTCGGCCAGCTGGCCGCCCATGAGGTCTACGGCGAAGACGTGCCGGCCGCCGGCGTGGTCGCCGGCATTGGCCGCGTGGAAGGCGTCGAGTGCATGATCATCGCCAACGACGCCACGGTGAAGGGCGGCAGCTACTACCCACTGACCGTGAAGAAACACCTGCGAGCCCAGACCATCGCCCAGCAGAACCGACTGCCGTGCATCTATCTGGTGGATTCCGGCGGCGCCAACCTGCCGCGCCAGGAAGAGGTGTTCCCCGACCGCGAGCACTTCGGCCGCATTTTCTTCAACCAGGCCAATATGAGCGCCCAAGGCATCCCGCAGATCGCCGTGGTCATGGGCTCCTGCACCGCAGGCGGCGCCTACGTGCCGGCAATGAGCGACGAGACCATCATGGTGCGCAACCAGGCCACCATCTTCCTGGCCGGCCCGCCTCTGGTGAAGGCCGCCACCGGTGAGGTGGTGACCGCCGAGGAGCTGGGCGGTGCCGACGTGCACTGCAAGACCAGCGGCGTGGCAGACCACTACGCGGAGAATGACGAGCATGCCCTGGCCCTGGCCCGGCGCTGCATCGCCAACCTCAATTGGCGCAAGCTCGGCCTACTGCAGGCTCGCACGCCCATCGCCCCGCTTCACGCGGCGGACGAGCTGTACGGGATAATCCCGGCGGACGCCAAACAGCCCTTCGATGTGCGTGAAGTGATTGCGCGCATCGTCGACGGCAGCGAATTCGATGAGTTCAAGGCGCTGTTCGGCACCACCCTGGTGTGCGGCTTCGCCCACGTCCACGGCTACCCGGTGGCCATCCTGGCCAACAACGGCATCCTGTTCGCCGAGGCCGCGCAGAAAGGCGCGCACTTCATCGAACTGGCCTGCCAGCGCGGCATCCCGCTGCTGTTCCTGCAGAACATCACCGGCTTTATGGTCGGCAAGAAGTACGAGGAAGGCGGCATCGCCAAGCACGGCGCCAAGCTGGTCACCGCCGTGGCCTGCGCCAAGGTGCCGAAATTCACCGTGATCATCGGTGGCAGCTTCGGCGCCGGCAACTACGGCATGTGCGGCCGCGCCTTTGAGCCGCGCTTTCTGTGGATGTGGCCCAACGCGCGCATCGGCGTGATGGGCGCCGAGCAGGCCGCCGGCGTGCTGGTGCAGGTCAAGCGCGAGCAGGCGGCCCGCGCCGGCCACCCGTTCAGTGACGAGGAAGAGGCGCGCATCAAGCAGCCCATCGTCGCCCAGTACGAGCAGCAGGCCCACGCCTACTATTCCAGCGCCCGCCTGTGGGACGACGGCGTGATCGACCCGGCGCAGACCCGCGACGTACTCGGCCTGGCCCTGTCCGCCAGCCTCAATGCGCCGATCGAGCCGACCCAGTTCGGCGTGTTCAGAATGTAAGAACGATGACTCCCCTCTCCCTCCGGGAGAGGGGCCGGGGGTGTGGGACGGTTTGAAGAACGCCGGCTCCCTCACCCCAACCCTCTCCCGCGGGGAGAGGGAGCACAACCGAGTTGCCTGGAGCCGTCATGACCGACTTCACCACCGTTCAACTGGAAAAAGACCCGCGCGGCTTCGCCACCCTGTGGCTGAACCGCCCGGAGAAGAACAACGCCTTCAACGCCGAGATGATCCGCGAGCTGATCCTCGTCATCGACGCGATCGGCGCCGACAAGACCCTGCGCTTCCTGCTGCTGCGTGGGCGCGGCAAGCATTTCTCGGCCGGCGCCGACCTGGCCTGGATGCAGGCCAGCGCCAAGCTGGACTACAACGCCAACCTCAACGACGCTCGCGAGCTGGCCGAGCTGATGTACAACCTCAACGGCCTGAAGATACCGACCCTGGCCGTGGTCCAGGGCGCGGCCTTCGGCGGCGCGGTGGGTCTGGTGAGCTGCTGCGATATGGCCATCGGCGCGGAAGACGCGCTGTTCTCGCTGTCCGAAGTGCGCATCGGCCTGGCCCCGGCGGTGATCAGCCCCTTTGTGGTCCAGGCCCTCGGCGAGCGCACCGCACGCCGCTATGCGCTGACCGCCGAACGTTTTTCCGGCAGCCGCGCCCGCGAGCTGGGCCTGCTGGCCGAGGCCTACCCGGCCGCCGAGCTGGATGCCCAGGTCGAAGCCTGGGTGAACAACCTGCTGCTCAACAGCCCGCAAGCCATGCAGGCCAGCAAGGACCTGCTGCGTGAAGTAGCCAGTGGCGTACTCAGCCCCAACCTGCGCCGCTACACCGAGAACGCCATCGCCCGCATCCGCGTCAGCCCCGAAGGCCAGGAGGGGCTCAACGCCTTCCTGGAGAAACGCACGCCCGCCTGGCAGGAGCAATAAGCATGATGATCCCCTCCCTGCACGCCCTGCTCGGCAAAGCGCTGGATAAACGTTTAAACCTCCAGCAGGAGCCGCAAGCATGAGCCACACGCACATCGACACCCTGCTGGTGGCCAACCGCGGCGAGATCGCCTGCCGAGTAATGCGCACCGCCAATACCCTGGGCCTGAAGACCGTGGCCGTGCACAGTGCCATCGACGCCAACGCCCGCCATGTGCGCGAGGCCGACCTGGCGGTGAACCTCGGCGGCGCCAAGCCGGCCGAGAGCTACCTGCAGATCGACAAGATCATCGCCGCGGCCAAGGCCAGCGGCGCCCAGGCCATCCACCCAGGCTACGGATTCCTCTCCGAGAACGCCGGCTTCGCCCGCGCCATCGAGGCCGCCGGTCTGGTGTTCCTCGGTCCGCCCGCCAGCGCCATCGACGCCATGGGCAGCAAGTCCGCGGCCAAGGCACTGATGGAAGATGCCGGCGTGCCCCTGGTGCCCGGATATCACGGCGAAGCCCAGGACGTGGAAACCTTCCGCGCAGCCGCCGAACGCATCGGCTACCCCGTATTGCTCAAGGCCGCCGCCGGTGGCGGTGGCAAGGGCATGAAGGTGGTCGAGCGCGAGAGCGAATTGGCCGAAACCCTGGAATCCGCCCAGCGCGAAGCCCAGTCGGCCTTCGGCGACTCGCGCATGCTGGTGGAGAAATACGTGCTGCAGCCGCGCCACGTGGAGATCCAGGTGTTCGCCGACAGCCACGGCAACTGCCTGTACCTCAACGAGCGCGACTGCTCGATCCAGCGCCGCCACCAGAAGGTGGTCGAAGAAGCCCCGGCGCCGGGTCTGTCGCCCGAGCTGCGCCGCGCCATGGGCGAGGCGGCGGTCAAGGCCGCCCAGGCCATCGGCTATGTGGGCGCCGGCACCGTGGAGTTCCTGCTCGATGCCCGCGGCCAGTTCTTCTTTATGGAGATGAATACCCGCCTGCAGGTGGAGCATCCGGTTACCGAAGCCATCACCGGCCTCGACCTGGTGGCCTGGCAGATTCGCGTGGCCCGTGGCGAAGCGCTGCCGATCAGCCAGGATCAGGTGCCGCTCAATGGCCACGCCATTGAAGTGCGCTTGTATGCCGAGGACACCGACCACGACTTCCTGCCGGCATCCGGGGACCTCAAGCTGTATCGCGAACCCGCCGCTGGCGAAGGCCGCCGGGTGGACAGCGGCGTGGTCGAAGGCGATACCGTTTCGCCCTTCTACGACCCCATGCTGGCCAAGCTGATCGCCTGGGGCGAGGACCGCGAGCAGGCCCGCCAGCGCCTGCTGGCCATGCTCGAGGAAACCGCCGTCGGTGGCTTTGCCAGCAACCTGCCCTTCCTGCGCCGCGTGCTGGCCCATCCGGCCTTCGCCGCTGCCGAGCTGGACACCGGCTTTATCGCCCAGCATCAGCAACAGCTGCTGCCGGCCATCACCGAGCTACCCGCCGAGTTCTGGCAACTGGCCGCCGAGGCCTGGCTGCAAAGCGAAACGCCGCGCCGTAGCCACGAGGACTATCACTCGCCCTGGGCCGCCAGCAGCGGCTGGCGTTCCGGCCTGACTGCAGAAACCGATGTACATCTCGCCAGCGGCGAGCAGCGCCACACCGTGCACCTGCGTGGCCCGGCGCAATCCTGCCTGCAGGGCGAACAGCTGTGGACCGAGCAGAACGGCCTACGCCTCGCACACCGGGCGATCCGCCAGGGCGATGCGCTTTATCTGGAATGGCAGGGCCGCCTGCACGATGTGCGCCGTGTCGACCCGATCGCCGAGGCCGAAGCCAGCCACGCCCAGCACGGCGGGCTGACGGCACCCATGAACGGCAGTATCGTCCGCGTACTGGTCGAAGCCGGCCAGACCGTGGAGGGCGGGCAGGCCCTGGTGGTGCTGGAAGCCATGAAGATGGAACACAGCATCCGCGCGCCCCACGCCGGCACGGTCAAGGCGCTGTATTGTGGCGAGGGTGACATGGTCAGCGAAGGCGCTGCACTGGTAGAGCTGGAAGAAATCCCTGCCTAGCACGGACAGTTCCCTCTCCCTCCGGGAGAGGGTTAGGGTGAGGGGCCGATCCGCCCCTCACCCTACGCGGGCCGCCCCGCCCTCTCCCGTGGGAATAGGGGGTTTCAAAACAATCTTGCGAGGAACTTCATGAACCTGCCCCACCACGTCCGCCTGGTCGAAGTCGGCCCGCGCGACGGCCTGCAGAACGAGAAACAGCCGATCAGCGTGGCCGACAAGGTACGCCTGACCGATGACCTGAGCGCCGCCGGCCTGAGCTATATCGAGGTGGGCAGCTTCGTCTCGCCCAAGTGGGTGCCGCAGATGGCCGGCTCCGCCGAGGTGTTTGCCCAGATCCAGCGCAGGCCCGGCGTGGTGTATGGCGCCCTCACCCCCAACCTCAAAGGCTTCGAGGCCGCCGTCGAGGCCGGGGTGAAGGAAGTGGCGGTGTTCGCCGCCGCCAGCGAGGCCTTCTCGCAGAAGAACATCAACTGCTCCATCGCCGACAGCCTGGAGCGTTTCGTGCCGGTGATGGAAGCGGCCAAGGCTCACGGCATCACGGTGCGCGGCTATGTCTCCTGCGTGCTAGGTTGCCCCTACGAGGGCGAAGTGGCGCCCGAGCAGGTCGCCGCCGTGGCGCGCGAGCTGCTGGCCATGGGCTGCTACGAAATCTCGTTGGGCGACACCATCGGCACCGGTACCGCCGGCAAGACCCGCACCCTGTTCGAGGTGGTCGGCCGCGATATCCCGCGCGACAAGCTGGCCGGGCACTTCCACGACACCTACGGCCAGGCCCTGGCGAACATCTACGCCAGCCTGCTGGAAGGCATCGCCGTGTTCGACAGCTCGGTCGCAGGTTTAGGCGGCTGCCCCTATGCCAAGGGTGCCACCGGCAATGTCGCCACCGAGGACGTGCTCTATCTGCTCAACGGCCTGGGCATAGCCACCGGCATCGATATGGACAAGCTCATTGCTGCCGGCCAACGCATCTGCGAGGTACTCGGCAAGCCCAACGGCTCGCGGGTGGCCAGGGCCAGACAGGCTTAGCCCAGGCAGGCACGGAAAGTCCCCTCTCCCATTTATGGGAGAGGGCTAGGGAGAGGGAAAGCGCTCGAGTAGCCCGAATGCAATCCGGGGAAAAACCATCCACACCCAACCCTGTCAGCTTTTCCTGACAGGCTGTAAAGCGCGCAGTGCCCGCCATCGCTGCACCGTAGTGCCCACGCCACAGCGGCGTGGCTCAGAGGCAGGCCGACCGACGGCAGCAGCCATGGCCGCCACCGGACAACCCTTTAGGCTGTGCCATCCGCCGCCTCTGGGCTGGCGCGAACGAACAAGAACCATCGAGGAATCGAGATGCAACAACCGCTCTGGGCGCCCTCCGCCGAACGCATCGCCGCCACCCGCATGGATGCCTTCCGCCGCTTCGTCAACCAGCGTCACGCCCTGCAACTGACCGACTACCCCTCCCTGCACGCCTGGAGCGTGGCGCAGCGCGAGGCGTTCTGGCAGGCCATTGTCGATTTCTTCGAGGTGCGTTTCGCCCAGCAGCCCGAGGCGGTTCTGCGCGAAGGCCCGGTCATGCCCGGCGCGCACTGGTTCCCCGGCGCCACCCTGAACTTCGCCGAACACCTGCTGCGCCGCCGCGACGACCATCCGGCGCTGGTCGCCATTGGCGAGGACGGCTCGCGCGAGCAGCTGTCCTATGCCGAGCTGGCCGCCCATGTCGCCGGCCTGCAGCGCAGCCTGCGCGAAGCCGGCGTCGGTGTCGGCGACCGCGTGGCCGCCTTTATGCCCAACACCTGGCAGACCGTGGTCGGCATGCTCGCCACCGCCAGCCTCGGCGCCACCTGGTCGTCCTGCTCGCCGGACTTCGGCACCCAGGGCGTGATCGACCGCTTCGGCCAGATCGAACCCAAGGTGCTGATCGCCGCTGCCGGTTATCACTATGCCGGCAAGAACCTCGACCTGACCGCCAAGCTCAACGAAATCCTTGAGCGCCTGCCCTCGCTACAGCAACTGGTGGTGGTGTCCTACTCCAACCTGACGGCCGGGGCCGGCGACTTCCTCAGCGCCGCCCGCGTCAGCCTGTGGCAGGACTTCTACCAGGCCGGCGGTGAACCGCAGTTCAACCCGGTGCCCTTCGAGCAGCCGCTGTACATCCTCTATTCCAGCGGTACCACCGGCGTGCCCAAGTGCATCGTGCATGGTGTCGGCGGCACCCTGCTGCAGCACGTCAAGGAACTGGGTCTGCACACCGACCTGACGGCCGACGACACCCTGTTCTACTACACCACCTGCGGCTGGATGATGTGGAACTGGCTGGTCTCCGGCCTGGCCCTGGGCGCCAGCCTGGTGCTGTTTGATGGCTCCCCCTTCCACCCCTCGGCCGAGCGCCTGATCGACCTGATCGACGCCGAGAACATCAGCCTCTTCGGTACCAGCGCCAAGTTCATCGCCGCCCTGGAAAAAGCCGGCGCCAAGCCGCGCGAGACGCACAAGCTGGGCCGGCTGAAGGCCATTCTCTCGACCGGTTCACCGCTCGCCCACGAGAGCTTCGAGTACGTCTACCGCGACATCAAGCGTGATGTCTGCCTGTCCTCCATCTCCGGCGGCACCGACATCGTGTCCTGCTTCGCCCTCGGCAACCCAACCCTGCCGGTCTGGCGCGGCGAGCTGCAGTGCAAGGGCCTGGGGATGGACGTGCAGGTGTGGAATGACCAAGGCCGGCCGGTCAACGGGGAAAAAGGCGAACTGATCTGCGCCCATCACTTCCCCTCCATGCCGGTCGGCTTCTGGAACGATGCGGCTGGCGAGAAATTCCACGCAGCCTACTTCGCCAGCTTCCCCGGCGTCTGGGCCCATGGCGACTACGCCGAGATCACCGAGCACGGCGGCCTGGTGATCCACGGCCGCTCCGATGCCGTGCTCAACCCTGGCGGCGTGCGCATCGGCACCGCCGAGATCTACCGCCAGGTGGAAAAGGTCGAGCAGGTACTGGAATCCATCGCCATCGGCCAGGACTGGGAAGGCGATGTGCGCGTGGTACTGTTCGTCCGTCTGCGTGACGGCGTTGTACTGGATGACACCCTACAGGCCGAGATCCGCCAGGTGATCCGCGCCAACACCACACCGCGCCATGTGCCGGCGAAGATCATCCAGGTCGCCGACATCCCGCGCACCATCAGCGGCAAGATCGTCGAACTGGCGGTGCGCAATGTGGTGCACGGCAGGCCGGTAAAAAACACCGACGCCCTGGCCAACCCGAAGGCGCTGGAAATGTATCGTGACCTACCGGAGCTGCAGTCTTAATGAAGTTGTAAGCCATCCATCATTCGCAGGAAGCGACTCTGCGCGCTCTATGCTTGATGCGCATAACCCGGACAGGATGTTCCCGATGCCAATCGTTATCTGCCTGCTGGTTTCCCTGCTGTTCAGCGGTCACAGTGCTGCCGAGGTACCGCTGGAACTGCATATGCCGGATGCCCCGCCGCTTACCCTGCACAACAACGCGCGTGGTCAAGGCATGGTCGGCGACATCACCCTCGCCGCCATCACCCTCATTGGCCGAACGGCACGCATCATCGACGAGCCCTGGGCCAGGGCGCAGGTCAAAGTCGCCACTGGCCATAATCAACTGATCATCCCGCTGTCGCGCACCCCGGAGCGCGAGGAGCGCTACACCTGGATCGTCCCGATCATGCCGCTGGAGCGCGCATTCTTCAGCCTCGACGAACCTGTCAGCAACTTCGCGCAGGCCCGCCAGCGCTACCGGCGTATCGGCGTCGGGCTCGGCACCGCCCAGGTGGAAATCCTGCGGCGCGAGGGCTTCGCCGAGGAGCAGATCATCCAGCTCAAGCTGGGCGAGAACCCCGCCATCCTGCTCGAACGCGGGCGCCTCGATGCCTGGTTCACCGGGATTCCGGAGGCGCTGTATATCTGGCACCAATCGTCGCAACAGCGCCGCAAGCTCAACCAGAGCCCGGTCATGACCAGCACTGATCTTTACCTGGCCTGTTCCAGGATCTGCGATCCGCTGATCGTCGAGCAACTGCGCGCCGCCGTGCTGGAACTGGAGTCCAGCGGCGTCAGCCCGCGACTGCGTCAGGCCTATCTTCCCGAGGTTGGCCAACAGTGACCACTGCCCCCGCACGCGGCTAAAAGCTGAGCTGACCAACCTCGCGGCACGCCTGCACCGGCTTGAGCAAAGCGCCAGCACTGGGGCAGACTGCGAGCACCTCGCACAGACCCGGTGACAATATGGACGTTGTCAAAACCCTCAAGCCCGGCAAACCCGGCACCAAACGCTTGCAAGAACGCTACGGCGAGCAACTCGTCGCCGTCCGCTACCGCCTCGACCGCAAAACCAACACCCACTACACCACGGTCGAACTCATCGTCGAACAAAAGTACGTCCTGTACAAAACCCCACCACCAGCACCCACCCCGCCGGTAGCCCTGCGCATCTTCCGCAACGAAAACGACCTCCAGCGAATGATCAGAAGCGCCGGCGGCAAGTGGGACCGTGAGAATCAGGTATGGCTGATAGAACGAAGCGAGGCCGAGAGGCTGGGGTTGGCGGAGCGGATCATCTGGACATAATGGCTATATGTGGATATCAACATGCCTAGCAATAGCCACAAACACCCAGTATCGGACATTATGCCTACCCCTAGGCATGTCGTATAAACACTAGTTAGAGAAAAACATGGAACGTAACCCGATACTACTTGGGCTAGCCACGGCAGCAATTTCGCTCCTGATCGTTAAGCTATTCAAAGCCACACTGGGCAGCCACCTTGCAAGCTTCATCCTGGAAGCCATCTATAACCTTCCATGGTTAGCTGGTGGCTTCGTTATTGGTTACAAGTCTAAATTTTCCCCACTCAAAAATGGCGCTATCGCTGGTGCGGTTTATGGCCTCATTTTCTGCCTGATCGGCATCGTTTTAGTTTCAGCTCAAACCTATGGAGTACAAGAGAAAATGTCACAGATTGGCATCGCAGCCATAGCCATTCTAAAGTTCTCCGTCATGTTCTCCTTGGCATCCGCCTTCGGGCATGTACAAAAATTACCGCGTGCAGTTCTCTAACAATGCGCTCAACTGCCGCTCACTTCGTTCGCTGGACGTCCAAAAGCTGCGCTTTTGGCCGCCCGTTAGCTTAATCGTTATGCACTATGAAAACTGAAACCATCCAAAGCGAAGTGGAGAAACATTTCCCCTTTGTCGCAAAGCCCAAAGGCGCAGCAGTTTCCTTTCACAAGGATGATTGTTTGCATTGTAATTTCCTTAGAGAAGACCTGTTGCCATATAAAGGCCACGAGCTTCCAGTAGACGCTATTCGCTGCCTACATCAGGAAATGTCATGCCTTTCGGCAAGTGGCTGGCGCTGGGCCTTACCATCTTATCTCAGGTATTGCTTAACCAAAGAAGCCGAAGCGTCAGGCATGGAAACAGAGTTTCTAATCTACAATCTAGGGCCAGCCCCTAAGTATCAGGCCGAAGCACGTGTTAGGCTCTCAGCCCTCAATCAAGAGCAAATAAATTGTCTTCTGAACTTCCTGCTTTGGTGCAAAGAGCATGAATACTGGTCAACGTACTGCCCAGAAGATATTCAAAGAGCAATTGAATTTATCCTGACGCTAAGGGCATAACAATTGGTTCAAGTCGCTCGCTCCGCTCACTCGGGACCGGCTAAAGCCGGCCCCTTAACCAAACGTTAGAGGCAATAATGCCTGATCGCCAAATCCCAGTTCTTGCGTCTGCTATCTGGTTATCTATCGCAAGCAGTTCTGTAATCGCAGAATCACAAGCGGAATATGCAGAAAAAGCGCATGCCTCTTGGCAGCAGCAGAACCAGTTAATGGAAGAAAGCTACAATCGCCTTCTGTCAGAAGCCGAAGCAGAGCCAAGTAAAGAACCAGCCCAGCAGCTCAGAAAAGCAAAAGAGCAATGGGTGGAGTTTAGAAACTTATTCTGCAAGTCAGTGAGCCAGACCTACGGCGGGCAATGGCAGTCTGTGCATGAATCAGAGTGCAGGGTAAAACTAGCAAACCAATTAAAAGCAACTACTGACACATACGGATGGTAGCCTCTAACAATGCACTCAAATCGCTCACTCCGTTCGCTGGGACCGGCGAAGCCGGCCCCTTAGCTTAATCGTTAGGCAAGTCATGAACACACGAATCAAGACAGCCCTTGCCATAGCTCTTACTCTCTACGCTATTACAGGAGTGGTCGCCTGGAACAAAGAGGCTGAACTAATGTCTCGCAAAGCCCGGGAAGGCTACGATAGAACGGTAAAGCTTCAGAGGAAACTTGAGCAGGAGTGCATAGCAAAAGGCTCTCGCAGTTCCTGCGCATACAACATCGCATACGCAACAGGCCCAGATTGGTCAGTCAACGTCCTTCCTATTCTGCCAGGAATTTCATTAATCAACTCAGCCTACCATGTTGGCCCTAAGCATGCCGAAGGCTCAACTCGTATTGAACTATGGTATGGTTTCGACTCAATTACACTCCATTATTTTGGATCATGGGTATCCTGAATTGCCGTATTGCCTAACAATGCGCTCAACTGCCGCTCACTTCGTTCGCTGGACAGCCAAAAGCTACGCTTTTGTCTGCCCGTTAGCTTAATCGTTAGGGCAAGGAGGTCAAGATGGATTACGTACTCTTATTTATGATTTATAGAATTCTCATAGTGTTAGGTGGAATTCTATGTGTTTATCTCGGTTATAGATTATTTTTCGTTGCACAAACCAAGCAAGGTGATTTAAGTATTAAAACTGGAGAACACCAAGAGCTTAAATTAAGGGATGTTGCTCCAGGTGTTTTCTTTGCATTGTTTGGCGCTTCAATTCTGACATTCTGCCTGCTCAACGGAATAACCATTAAACCCATTGCCAATGGTATCGGCATATCAAATATGCCAAGTAGCTTGTCGTCACCAAGCCGAGGGGTTTGCATGTCACAACGTGCGGGAGAATGCTAAGCCCTAACTAGTGGTTCAAACCGTTCGCTTCGCTCACTGGGACGGGCTAAAGCCCGCCCCTTAACCAAACGTTATACCCAAATAAAGCACCAAACACACAAGCTATAGAAAAGGAGTTCCTCATGCTTAAAAAACACCTAAAAGCAAAATACAAAGCACTGCCACCATCAGAAAAATTCAAAAGAAACCTTATAGGCATTGCAATTTGGGTCGCAGCCTCTTTAGTTGGCTTGCTTATATTCAAATCGGGCTCAGGTGTTCTCGGCCTGTCAGTGATTTTTATCGGCGCCATCGGTGTAATTGATTCTGCAATACGAGCCCTGGTTAATCTTATAAGAGCCAAAAAGCAAAATGGCGCTCTGGCAGAGTGAGTCAAGTATAACAATTGGTTCAAGCCGCTCGCTTCGCTCACTCGGGACCGGCTAAAGCCGGCCCCTTAACCAAACGTTAGGCTCACATGGAAACTACAAAGCTAATCCACGGATCGGAGAAAGTGGTCGAAGCCCTAGGTGGGTGGCCAAGTTTTCATGATGCCGAAGTCATATCTTTTTCCGTATCGCGTGCGCTGCCGCTAAACGCCACTTCGCCAGTTGCAAATTTGTGCGTTCATGTAAGGCAGTACGCGGAGGTTGGCGTAGGAACCGCCGACTATGAACTCGCAGTCACAAAAAGCGTCTTGGTAAATTTCTCATTTGGCGGTCTCAGTGACATATCCATATCAGAGTTCAACCACCAAAACGTCATAAACTCAATTCAGTTCACCCCCACAGCGGACGGAGAAATAATCGTCCTTATTGAATCCATTTGGGGCTTTGGTGGCAAAATCAAATGCAGCTCGGCCTCAATTGAGTCCGTACAAGAGCTACCAGTTGTGTGCGCCTAACAATGCGCTCAACTGCCGCTCACTTCGTTCGCTGGACGTCCAAAAGCTGCGCTTTTGGCCGCCCGTTAGCTTAATCGTTAGGCTCTTATGGAAATTAAGAAAGTCGCTCCAAGAATTGCATGCCTCATAACTTCATTGTTAGTAGCTGGCTGCGCAAAGCCTTACTTAGCAACAGAACCAGTGCCTGGCCCCTCCGCGAAGGTTCGCTTAATAGCACAGGGGGCAGGCTATGGGCTATTTAGTGCAGTTCACATTAACGGCCATTGTAAAGACATGCGCAGTTTGGGCCAGATCATAGGTTCTGAAAACTGGAATGCTAAAGGTGACATAGAAGTCAGCAACCTAGAAATGATTGACTCCAGCTCAATTCCTAACCACACAAAAATTGAACGCAAATTTAGAGCTAGAGTACCACTCACTATAGAAACCCAAGCGTTAACTCCTGCAAGAGCAGTGGCTGGTGGAATAGCCACTTCTAGCTGCCGTATAACAGCAACATTCACGCCTGAGCCTCAAGGGGAGTATGAGCTTGCTTACAATATGAGCAATGGATTTTGCACGCTAGATATTTCCCGCCTCTCTCTTGATGCTGGAAATTCCGTTATCAGAACGCCCGTCACCTATGTTAAACAAGAGCATGAAAGATGCTGGTGATGTTACGAGTTAACCGAGCCTAACAAGTGGCTCAAGTCGTTCGCTCCGCTCACTCGGGACCGGCTAAAGCCGGCCCCTTAGCCAAACGTTAGGTAATACTCAAAAAAATGGAGATCTATTCATGGATGTTAAAGAATTTGTAGCTGAAACTCTCAGGCAAGTGACTGAGGCAGTGCAAGAAAACCAATCAACCTTTAGCAATGGCCGGGCAGATGTCGCCGGATTAAACAAAATTAATATGTTTTCTCACGGAAGTGCATTCGTAACATATGTTGACTTCGATATTGCTGTTACTGAATCATCCTCGCAAGAAGGTGGTGCAAAATTGAGCATTGCTGGTATTGGAGCTCTTGGAGGAGATCTATCTAATGGCACAGAAACAGTCAGCAGAGTAAAGTTTCGCGTACCTATTCAGGTCACCAAATAGATTACCTAACAAGTGGTTCAAATCGTTCGCTTCGCTCACTGGGACGGGCTAAAGCCCGCCCCTTAACCAAACGTTAGGGGTCACATGACTAAGGACGAACGCTTAGCCGCATTTAAAACAGACGAATATCAACTGGTATCAGCTGTAGAGAATAGCGACTTATCAAAGGTCAAAGAGCTACTACAGAAAGGCATCGGAGTATCAGTGCATGAGCCTATATACCAACGAACAGCACTCCATGTTGCCGCCGATAACGGTTCAACGAAATTTGTATCTTTCCTGATTTCCGCTGGCGCTGACTTGAATGCACTTGATGGCAATGCAATGACGCCACTAATGTGCGCTTGCTCCAAGGGAAAGAAAAAAGGTAGTGATGCTGCTCTTCTCCTAATTGATGCAGGCGCTGACGTTAGATATATACGCACGGAAGATGGCATGAGTGCTATAAAATTTGCCATGTGGGGGCAATGCTCAAATGCCGTACTCCAAAAATTAATAGCATTTGGCGCAGAAGCACCGCCTAGTGACTTTAGAGTTATCCGGCTTGTGTAGCCCCCCTAACAATTGGCTCAAATCGCTCGCCCTGCTCGCTGGGACGGGCTAAAGCCCGCCCCTTAACCAAACGTTAGGTATTCACCATGCTCCGCAGAGTAATTGACACCATAAATAGAATTGCCGAATCAAAACCATCCGCCCCGGAAAGCAAGCCGACACATACCAGAGAACAGCTAATTCAATGGGCAACGGGGTGTATGTGGGAGGGTTTACCTGACTCATTTTATTCCGCATGGGTCGAGTACAGTAGGTCGGCAAGCAATGAGGTGTCTCTATCCTATAAATGCATCCTTGTTAAGGGCGCTGAAGTAACCACGTTCCAACCTGCTGACGACCTATATCCGGCTCAATGCATTGAGCAACTAAGTTCTTACCTCGAAGCCCCAAAAAGAAACTGGAAATCTTGCAAAATTGAGTTCAATCCTCAAACTGCAGCCATTACATACGAATACTGAAAACCTAACAAATGGTTCAAACCGTTCGCTTCGCTCACTGGGACGGGCTAAAGCCCGCCCCTTAACCAAACGTTAGGCAATCCAAATGAGCACATCCGAACGAGATCAGGATCTATGGGAAATGCGGAAAATCTCAAAAGCCCAGAAAGCCCTATTTCCACGCCCGTGCTCGCCAGAGCAAGAGCAATGCATCCGCAGCTCAGAACAATACAAATCTCTGCAAGCAAAATTTGACGCCATCTTCATCAAATATGGCAACAACCCCAACATATTCAAAGACAGTGAAAGAGCAAATTCTAAAAGAAATTCTGGCAAAACCATCAAGTGCACTGTCCATAGAAGCCAGAAACGAGCAGAGAAACAAAAGAAGAATCTTGAAATCAAGCAATCCACCATGGAACCGAGCGATGCCTAACAAACGGTTCAAAGTCGTTCGCTTCGCTCACTCGGGACGCCCGCAAGCTGCGCTCGCGGTCGCCCCTTAACCTGTCCGTTAGGCAGCAAGAGCAATCAGGAAAGTAAACGCATGGAAAGCGCGCAGGCCATCTTCAAAAATGTGCAGCAAAGAAGCCGCCGATTAAGTTCATGGCTGCAGCCATCGCGCCGCTTGCAGGGCCGTTGCGGTAAAGCAAATGCGGGGTTTACGGCGGCAGTTTCCGGCTCAGCACCGAGCCTAACAATTGCCTCAAGTCGTTCGCTGCGCTCACTTGGACGTCCGCAAGCTACGCTCGCGGCCGCCCCTTAGCCAAACGTTAGGCCCATAAGGAAATTAGCGTATGCACCAATGGATTAACCTGACCACCAGATACGGAAATACCATAGCAAACCCCACCTCCGAACAACTCAAGAGTGCCTTGCAGGAAATCTTTTCTTCAAAAGACGATGAGCATCCTGATTGTTGGATTGAGTGCGGTACGCAAGCGGGCGAACTGCATACCCTTTCGGTGTTCTCGTCCGGCTACGCAATTTTCACCAGGTACTCTGACTTCGATATGTCCGAGGAGATTGAGTCGAGAAAATTACCGGCCAAAGATATTAGCTCTGCACAAGTGCTTTGGACGGCTCTCATCAATGCGCGGTATGGTGAGCTCTAAAAATGCTTGGCTTGAGTCCGTGCGCAGCCTAACAAGCGGTTCAAATCGTTCGCTTCGCTCTCTGGGACCGCGTGCCGCGGCCCCTTAACCTAAACGTTAGCGGCATATATGAATTTCCACGTATCTGAAAAATATAAAAGCAGCGGCAAACGAAAAACCATACTCGCCGCATTACTGGTCATCAGCATAATTGCAGGTTCCGCCTGGATGTTTATTGCCAGTGACAGCCTATATCACAAAATATTGGCTACAATTATTACCCTACTACTCATAAAACATTTACCCGGCGCGTATAGAAGCATAAAAAATCATGACTCATCCTATCCGACCGTATCCATAATTGAGCCTGAAAGTAAAATCGAAATATCTCACAAAGGCGCTGTTGTGAGCATACCGTTATCGGATATAGAAAGCCTTAGAATCCAGAGCATAAAAGGCAATATTAAATCCCTGCTGCTAACCACAAAATCTTTCAGCAATCTACGCTTCGAAGGGTACGAGAATTTAGCAGAAATGGCTGAGCTTTTAAGAAAACACACGCCAGCAGGAAAAATCAAAAATGCCACGTGGTATCACCGCTAACAAATGGTTCAAGTCGTTCGCTTCGCTCACTCGGGACCGGCTAAAGCCGGCCCCTTAACCAAACGTTAGCGGTAAAACTCAAACACACACCAGGCAGTTAAATGCTAGCTCGAAGACTAACCATATTGACGATTATCGCAATAGCTCTTGGCCATGCTATTGGCAATATACCACCCATTAGCCAACTTTCATTTCTAATTAATCTAACACCTTCATCCGAAGGTGTTGCATCAAAAATCAACACAGCCACAGCCGCATCACTAAGCCTTTCAATTATTTTCTGCCTGTTAGCAACCGTTATTTATTCCCTGCAGAATAAAGAAGATCTTGCAACAGCACAGATATTTGAATGGTATGGATGCCTTATATTCGGCGGAGCACTTCTTTTATTCTTTTATTGGCTAATAACAAATGTATGGGCAGCAGGCTTTCCACCAATACAGCATGGCCGTGCGGCTAGAGCACTCTACCACCTCAGTTTAAAAAGCGAGCTATGGCTGTCACTTGCAAGCTTTATTCTATTTCTCATGGGAAACCTTGGCTTATATATATTTACAAAAGCTCCGCTACTGCTTCACGCCCAAGTAAAGCAACGTGCCACCGAAAATAAATGAAACCGCTAACTAGTGGTTCAAGTCGTTCGCTCCGCTCACTCGGGACCGGCTAAAGCCGGCCCCTTAACCAAACGTTAGGGAAAAAATGGGACTCCTCGACAGATCCGCCGCATCACTGCGTATTTTTGGTGATGACCTTATCCCCGAAGATGTAAGTAAGTTACTTGGCGCCGTGCCGAGCAAAGCTCATCGTAAGGGCGAGAAAGAAATTGGAGCTGTTACCGGCAAGGTTCGTGTACACAAGACCGGAAGCTGGCGCTTCAGTGTTGAACGCAAAAGCCCAGAAAACCTTGATTCGCAGATTTTTGAAATACTAAACCAGCTATCACAAGACCTATCGGCATGGAAAACCATTAGCTCACGCTATGAAGTTGACCTATTTTGCGGCATTTTCATGGCAAGCTTTAATGACGGCTTGACGCTTTCACCGGAAGCATTGTTCGCCCTTGGGGTGCGCGGAATAAAGCTAAATATGGATATATACGATGCCTCAAAATAAGTCCGAGCACTTCCCTAACAAATGGTTCAAGTCGTTCGCTTCGCTCACTGCGGGACCGGCTAAAGCCGGCCCCTTAACCAAGCGTTAGCAGCCAAAGATGAATCAGAGCTATATACCAATAACAGGCATACTGCCGCCATCAAGTGATGATTTCGCTTTCATGCACTGGGACGGCTGCGAGCCAATCATCGATTACATGCTTACCTTCCGCACAAGCCCTGTCGGTGCTCCACATGAATTTATAACAATACACATGAGCGCTGAAGAAACATCCTACTTCAACATTCAGGGCAAACCACCAAAAGAGTTAAAGCTGGAGTCTTACCGCATATATCGCTTATTAAACTCAAGAATGACCACAGCCACTGACAAAGAGCACATAATTATCACATTGTCGGACAAGTCAATTGAGTTAGTTGGCAGGGAGTTTTACTGTAGCCACTCACTCAACGAAGAAAGTGCAATAAAGGCTCTTATAAAGCATGCACAAAACTGCGGCCTTGGCAGCTAACAATGCGCTCAAATCGTTCGCTTCGCTCACTGGGACCGGCTAAAGCCGGCCCCTTAGCTTAATCGTTAGGAGCCTATTTTGGCCCGAGATAAAAACATATCGCCAGTCGGATGGTACGTTGGGGCCTATCTTTTACGCTTCATTGAAATTAACGACCCAAGCAATGAAGAAAGCGAAGAAAGATTTTTGTCATGGGAAAATACAGTAATAGTAAAAGCAGAAAATATGGACGAAGCCTATGACAAAATCGAAAAAATCGCGAAAGAGTCAACTGAACCATATCTAGGCGGCGCAGATGCCATACCTGTCCAATGGGTATTTGAGGGCATAACAGAGATACTGCCAATCTACGAAGAGATAGAGGATGGTTCAGAAATAATGTGGGCTGAGCATAAGCCTACAAAGCTAAAGAATCTGCGCAAAATGGTTCGGAGGCGTGGTGAGTTCGTGCAGTAGTCTCCTAACACTTGGTTCAAGTCGTTCGCTTCGCTCACTGCGGGACCGGCTAAAGCCGGCCCCTTAACCAAACGTTAGGTGAAAGATGGAACTTCAAAGTCTTCGCGCTCTTTCGCTCATCCTATTCTGCATGCCGTGCTGGGCAGAGATGTCGCAGAAAGACATAGAAGCAGAAAAAGTTTGGGACGCAGGGCAACTAGCAGCCGAAAAAACGATACCAGCTTTGCTAGAAAGCTACGGAAACGCTATAGGTTGTTCTTTTAGCTTTAATCCAAGCCATCTGGTGAAGTACAAAATTCAAAAAGAACCAATTTTTGTCGCAGTAATTGGCTTAGACGTTGGATGCTCGGGCGGTAGTGCCATGGGGCGCACACTGCTAATTGCCATGAAATATGGCGCCTATCACAAAATAAATGTAGTGCCCGAACTCTCTACGCCTACCCAAACCCCCTCTGATTTTCCAAAGCATCTTGAGCGACTCTATCTTGAAAACGGCGAAATTATGTTCTCCGGCTTTGTACCTGACTGGTCAAAGGATTCTCTGTGCTGTGCGTCCCAGCCAGTTAAAGGCAAAGTCTCACTTGCTAATGGCAAGTGGGCGCTATCCTTTCAACAATGAGCATCACCTAACAATGCGTTCAAGTCGCTCGCTTCGCTCACTCGGGACCGGCTAAAGCCGGCCCCTTAACCAAACGTTAGGTTTCACTAAATGGGTACAACATATCAATTTATCTCTAAGCCTGACGAGCCGTCAGAAGTTATCGAATGGTTTAGAAACTTAGAATCACCGCCCACAGAGATTGAAACCAAGTATGGCTTTGTCCTGTACTTCCGAGAAATGGGAGAGCTATCCTATGATGAAAGCGGAAACATAAACCCTAAACTTTCGCCTGTAGCAACGATATTTCTTCCAAAAATTAGAAGGGGAATTATTTGGACTATTGGCGAAGTACACTTTCTTTCTACTCCATTTCGTCAGCAGTACCCACTGCTATATAAGATCAGTCTTGCATTCAAAAAATGGCTGTCTGGGCATACGCTCATTTATTCAAGCAAGCGCAATGACAACAAGTTTTCGTATTATTTGGAAGGGTCGGCCAAGAGCCAAGGCTCAGACATTTATGCCTTCCCAACAGGCCTTGATGAAATAATGGCGGGTAGATACTTCGTAAACGAAGGTGATAACGAAGCTCGGCTAGATAAGATATGCGGCTACCTTCGCCTACGCGGCCTAGAGCCTAGTGAAACCTAACAAGTCATTCCAGCCGACCCGCTAAAGCGGGCGGCTGAATTCCAACGTTAGGGGATTGCATGCCATCACTCCAAGAACTCCAATCGCCGATTGACTCAGCAATCGTGAACTCCATGATTGAGAGCACTCCCGAAACATGGAGCCAGATTATTCTAACGTTGGTACGCGAATCTAATTCCTCTGGTGTAGGTAACTTTACACATGAGTTATCCAGTCCTGAAGGGCATGCACCAGTTGGTCCAGCAGAGAGCTTATTTGAAGCCACTTACCAACTCGATGAGCTATTCCACAGCCATGGTGAGCGCTTATTCACCAAGGCAATTTATCGGGCTAATGCGGTTGGGGACGGTTGGTCATATCACGCTGAGTTTGAATATGCGTAGCATCCCTCTAACAATTGGTTCAAGCCGCTCGCTTCGCTCGCTCGGGACCGGCGAAGCCGGCCCCTTAACCAAACGTTAGAGGCACCACATGGCTGACCTGCAAATTGCAGAAATCCCATATGAGAACGGAAAAATTAAATTCCGTTACTCACGCTACTTATCCTCGGATGAATCACGATGGATAAGACACGGTCTATTTGTTGCGTACCATCCCAATGGAAAAGTTGCTTCAGAAGGAAACTATGAGCATGGTTCGGAGCAAGGGCTTTGGCGTGACTTTCACGAAAATGGCAAACTAGCTGCCGAAGGCGAATACCAAGCAGGCGAACAAATAGGTAATTGGAAATATTGGAATACTGAAGGTGTCAGCGAAGGCTAAATGCCTCTAACAATTGGTTCAAAACGTTCGCTGCGCTCACTGGGACCGGCTAAAGCCGGCCCCTTAACCAAACGTTAGGTGAAAGATGGAACTTCAAAGTCTTCGCGCTCTTTCGCTCATCCTATTCTGCATGCCGTGCTGGGCAGAGATATCGCAGAAAGACATAGAAGCAGAAAAAGCTTGGGACGCAGGGCAACTAGCAGCCGAAAAAACGATACCAGCTTTGCTAGAAAGCTACGGAAACGCTATAGGTTGTTCTTTTAGCTTTAATCCAAGCCATCTGGTGAAGTACAAAATTCAAAAAGAACCAATTTTTGTCGCAGTAATTGGCTTAGACTTTGGATGCTCGGGCGGTAGTGCCATGGGGCGCACACTGCTAATCGCCATGAAATATGGCGCCTATCACAAAATAAATGTAGTGCCCGAACTCTCTACGCCTACCCAAACCCCCTCTGATTTTCCAAAGCATCTTGAGCGACTCTATCTTGAAAACGGCGAAATTATGTTCTCCGGCTTTGTACCTGACTGGTCAAAGGATTCTCTGTGCTGTGCGTCCCAGCCAGTTAAAGGCAAAGTCTCACTTGCTAATGGCAAGTGGGCGCTATCCTTTCAACAATGAGCATCACCTAACAATGCGCATATGGACTCTCCCCACAAGCAGTGAGGAAAGCTTTTTTCGATCCTGTCGTCAGCGCGGTTGCAATCGCATATCCGGCCTTGCATGAGCGGGTGCCCGGGCCATTCTGTAGTTCGCGCAGCGGGGGCCAAGCGTTCAAACGATCCCGAGGATCATGATTGTTATCGGCCTTGTTCCGCTGCAGGACTCGCCTGTTCCGACAGTCTCGCTTCTCACCACAACCGCAGGAAGTTCACCTCGTCTTGCTGATTACCCCCGCCGTCAGGCGGGCCTGGCACTCTGCCAGTCGCCGCTGAAACGTCGCTCATGGCACCACACTGCCCAGCAGATCCTCACCAGTTTGTTCGCCAGCGCCACCGCCGCTTTGTTGTGGCCGATACGTTCGGCCGTTTGCAGGGCCCAGCGCTGCAGCTGGGTCAGGCGCTCCGGCGTTCGCGTCTGGCAGCGCTTGGCGGCCAGCAGTGCCGCGCGGGCGCCGTGGATCAGCAGGGTGCGCACGTAGGTGTTGCCTTTGCAGCTGATGCACCCGAGTCTGCGCCGTTCGCCGCTGCTGTATTCGTTGGGGGTCATGCCGAGCCAGGCGCTCAGATGTCGGCCGCTGGCGAAGCGTTCGGGGTTGCCGACGGCGGTTTTCAGGGCGCTGGCGGTGAGCAATCCGATACCGCTGACTTCGTCGAGTTTGTGCACGATGTCATCGTCGACATGCCAGCGCGCCAGTTGTTCTTCGCAGTCGCGCATCGACTGTTCGCACAGGCTGATTTCGGCCAACACCATCTGCAGCGAGCCGCGCAGGGCGCAAACTTCTGGACGCTCGATCAGCTCGCAGGCCTGGCGTAGAAAGGCCTGGGTGCCACTCGGCGCCGCCACGCCCAGTTCGCGCAGGATGCCGCGCAGCAGGTTGATGTGCTGCACCCGGGTCTTTTTCCAGGCCTCGCGCAGGTTATGCAGCTGCTGCACTTGCTGCTGCTCGTGGCTTTTTACCGGCACCGGGTGCATGTCGGCACAACGCGCTGCTTCGAGGATGGCATCGCAGTCGTTGCGATCGGTCTTGTTGCGCCGCCGATACGGCCGCACGTAGCGCGGGTGCAACAGCACCACCCGATGCCCCCGCGCCTGCGCCACCCGCCCCCAGTAATGCGCCGTGCCGCAGGCTTCCATCACCCACTCGACAGGCTCCGGCTGCTCCTGTACATATCGCCGGAATGCCTCCGGATCGAGCCGCCTGCGACGATCCACCCGGCCGACATGGATACTCTCGGCAACCTGGTAAACGGACTTGGCCAAATCGACTGCTATGCGTTTCATTGCCACTCTCCCAGCGAACAGTCTTATAGAAGAAACGCGGTGCGGGGAGAGTCCATTACAGCCTTCAAGTTGCTCGCTTTGCTCACTCGGGACCGGCTAAAGCCGGTCCCTCAACCAAACGTTAGGCTCTTCAATTTTTACGGAGCTCGAAAAATGCTCTACACCCTGAAGGAGGCAATCGAACAGCATCAGTACCAAACTGATGGTACACATAAGTTTTGGGGTTACTTTCAAGTTATTGCTGCCGGCTCCGCTGCAATTGCCTGGCAAAAGGAAATAACTCTATCTCAGCCAGTGTTAATTGCCCTCTTGGTAGCATTTATAATATTCTCTGTCGCCAGTAATTACGCCATATTTTCTGCACAGCGCCAATCTTGGGAATTATCTCTAGCCATAAAGAAATATTGCACAAATAATCCAGCAGAAATTCCAGCCGAATTTATTGGATCGCTAAAAAGCATAAAATCAATTCATCCCAAATGGGTTTCTGTATGGCATGGCCTGATCTCAATCGCCACAGCTACAGCTATTTTAATAAGAGCATTTAGCTGTGCATAAGAAGAGCCTAACAACGCATATAGACTCTCCCCACAAGCAGTGAGGAAAGCTTTTTCGATTCTGTCGTCAGCGCGGTTGCAATCGCATATCCGGCCTTGCATGGGCGGGTGCCCGGGGCATTCTGTAGTTCGCGCAGCGGGGGCCAAGCGTTCAAACGATCCCGAGGATCATGATTGTTATCGGCCTGTTCTACGGTTGGCCGAAGGAAGACCTTCCCTCTGCTCCCCCTCCCCCCACCTCGCTCCTAATGGGCACGTCGGCAGCCTAGGCTGCCCCAACCTACAAGGAGCAAGAGCATGCCCAACCTGACGTTGTATCGCGGCGAAAAGAACAACTGGTGGCCGGCACCTGAGGTGCGACTGATCTGCGGGATGACGCTGTATAGCCCCTGGCAGCCGACAGCGATCAGCTCGCTGTGGAACACACTAAAAAACGAGGTAAAAGGTGCCCTGGGCACCTCGCTGGAAAAGAAGGTCGCCGCCTATGCCCAATACCTGCGGGCAACCGGCCGCCCCTTCGCACTGGCGACCGCCTGGACCGATGTCGGCTCCTTCACGTCCGACTACAACTACGTGATCCGGATTCCCAATGCACATTTCTTCTACTGGGGTGGCACCAAGGATGCCCCGGACCTGGGCGCTGCCGCCGCGTGGACGACGCCCGAGCAGGTGATGGCCGACTTCATCGTGCTCAACGCCCCCACCGTGGCGGCCTCAACCATCCTGGGCTTCGGGCACCACACCGGCACGCGGGAGATCACCTTCTTCCACGATCTGCCGATCAGCTTGATCGAGTCCTGCAACGGCAAGCCGATCACCGACTATACGATCAAGAGCAAGTCCGATCTGAGCTTCGACGAGAAGATCAAGTACGCCAAGTACCTACGCTAGCCACTGGTCCCGCGCCCGGGCCGTTCAGATGCCCGGGCGTCCGGGATCTTCCGGCGGCGTGTCTTCCTCGATTTCCTCGAGCTTGAGCTCCATCGCCCAGTTGGCCGGTGCGGCCTTGGGCGCTGCGACGGGTGCGGGCGCCGGGGCGGCAGCCTGCGGGGCGGTGGGGTTGTCCTTGTACAGCTTGAGCTTGAGGCGCACGTTGTTGGCTGAGTCGGCGTTCTTCACCGCCTCTTCCTCGTCGATGGCGCCTTCATGGACGAGGTCGATCAGCGCCAGGTCGAAGGTCTGCATGCCGAGGTTCTTCGACTTCTCCATGATCTCCTTAAGCTCGGAGAACTCGTTGCGCTTGATCAGGTCGCGTACGGTCGGCGTGCCGAGCATCACCTCCACGGCGGCACGGCGTTTGCCATCGACGGTCTTGACCAGGCGCTGGGAAACGAAGGCGCGCAGGTTGTTGCCGAGATCATTGAGCAGCTGCGGGCGGCGCTCCTCGGGGAAGAAGTTGATGATGCGATCCAACGCCTGGTTGGCGTTGTTGGCATGCAGGGTGGAAATAGCCAGGTGGCCGGTGTCGGCGAAGGCCAGGGCGTGTTCCATGGTTTCGCGGTCGCGGATCTCGCCGATCAGGATCACGTCAGGCGCCTGGCGCAGGGTGTTCTTCAGCGCGGCGTGGAAGCTGCGCGTGTCCACGCCGACTTCGCGCTGGTTGATGATCGACTTCTTGTGCCGGTGCACGTACTCCACCGGGTCCTCGATGGTGATGATGTGGCCGCCGCTATTGCGGTTGCGGTAGTCGATCAGCGCCGCCAGGGAGGTCGACTTGCCCGAGCCGGTACCACCGACGAACAGCACCAGGCCGCGCTTCTCCATCACCGTCTGCAGCAGCACCTCGGGCAGCTTGAGGTCCTCGAACTTGGGTATGTCCATCTTGATGTTGCGCGCGACGATGGACACCTCGTTGCGCTGCTTGAAGATATTGATGCGGAAGCGGCCGACATTGGGCACCGAGATGGCCAGGTTCATCTCCAGCTCCTTCTCGAACTCGGCACGCTGTTCGGCGTCCATCACACTATTGGCGATGGCAGCGACGTCACCTGGCTTGAGCGGCTCCTGGCTGAGCGGCTTGAGCACGCCGTTGAACTTGGCGCAGGGCGGTGCCCCGGTGGACAGGTAGAGGTCGGATCCGTCCTGACTGGACAGGATTTTCAGCATCTGGGAAAGGTCCATCGCACGCGCTTCCATCTGGGTGGAGTTAACAAGGTAGGCCAGCTTTGCCTGGCCGATCAGCCTGAAAAATGGCGCCATTCTGATGGCGCGGCGAATACTGGCACAATAGCGCTATCGCAAAATGAGGAGCCCGTCATGCCCAAAGCCATGGCCCGCCACATCCTGGTGAAAACCGAAGCCGAAGCCACCGCCCTGAAGAAACGCATCGCCGCCGGCGAGGCCTTCGATGTGCTGGCAAAGAAGTACTCCACCTGCCCCTCCGGCAAGAAAGGAGGCGACCTGGGCGAGGTGCGCCCGGGGCAGATGGTGCGCGCCGTGGACCAGGTGATCTTCAAGAAGCCCCTGCGCGAGGTGCACGGACCGGTGAAGACCCAGTTCGGCTATCACCTGATCCAGGTGTTCTACCGCGAGTGATCGAGCGGCTTAACCGGCCCAGCCGAGGGTAATGGCGGCCAGCACCAGGTAGCGGCCGGTCTTGGCCAGGGTCACCAGCAGCAGGAAGCTCCACCAGGGCTCGCGCATCACCCCGGCCATCAGCGTCAGTGGATCGCCGATCACCGGCACCCAGCTCAGCAGCAGCGACCAGCGTCCGTAGCGCCGATAGGTGTGCTTGGCCTGCTCCAGGCGTTGCGCGCTGACCGGGAACCAGCGCCGCTCACGAAAGCGCTCGATGCCACGGCCCAGCGCCGCATTCAGCACCGAGCCCAGTACATTGCCGACACTGGCCACCGCCAGCAGCACGGCCGCAGACTGGGCGCCACCCAGCAACAGGCCGGCCAGCACCGCCTCCGACTGCAGGGGCAGCAGGCTGGCCGCACCGAAGGCGGAGAGAAACAGGCCGAGGTAGACGGAAAAGTCGAACACAGGTGCCATCCGGCAAAGGTCGGGCCTGCGTTATAGCCTGTTCCGCCCTGCAGGCGAAGCCCGAAACTGGCCTAGTCCAAACCACCCGTGCGCCGCAATAGCTCTGTCATGGGTGTATCCGCGCTGACTTGCAAAACTGTAACAGTGCTCCAGGATTCTTCTGGCATCTGGTCTATTCCACAGACCGGGAATGCCCACCACAAGAGGCCGTCAAGGCCACCCAGGAGCCTTCAGGATGAAGTTAACCCCGCTCGCCTGCTGCACCCTCGCCCTACTCCCCTTCGCCATGCCGGCCCCGGCGGCTGCCAATGACCAGTTCAAGCTGCAGGCCCACAACGTGTTCTTCCTGCCCAGCACGCTCAAGCCGGGCTGGGGCCAGGAGACCCGCGCCCGGCTGATCGCCCAGGCCGACTACATGAAGGGTCAGGACGCGGTGATCCTCAACGAGCTGTTCGATAACCCGGCGGCGGCCATCCTGCTCGACGGCCTGAAGCACGAGTACCCACACCAGACGCCGGTTCTCGGCCGCTCGCGCAGCGGCTGGGACGCGACCCTGGGCGCCTATGCCGAAACCACGCCGGAGGACGGCGGCGTGGCCATCGTCAGCCGCTGGCCCATCGTCGAGCGCATCCAGTACGTCTACGCCCAGGGCTGCGGTGCCGACTACCTGTCCAACAAGGGCTTCGTCTACGTCCGCCTGGATCGCAACGGCCAGCCACTGCACGTGATCGGCACCCATGCCCAGGCCGCCGACACCGGCTGCCCGGATGGCAAGGGCACGGCCGTGCGCGCCAGCCAGTTCGACGAGATGCGCACCTTCATCGAGTCCAAGGGCATCGCACCAGACCAGGTGTTGTTCATCGGCGGCGACTTCAACGTGATCCGCGACAGCGCCGAATACCGCGACCTGCTCGAACGCCTGCAGGTTAATGCTCCGGACAGCTACGCCGGCAGCGACACCACCTTCGACACGCGGCGCAACGGCATCGCCAGCTACCAGTACCCCAACCACGCGCCCGAGTACCTGGACTACATCTTCGTCTCTCGCAATCACGCCCAACCGCCGTTCTGGCACAACCAGGCGCTGGACACCCCGTCGCCACGCTGGAGCGTCAACCTGGCGGGCGCCACCTGGCAGTTCCAGGACTATTCCGACCACTCGCCAGTCGCCGCCTTCACCCGCGCCGAGGCCGCCACCCCGACCCGCGCGGCCAAGCCGACAGCCAACCGCTATGGCCAGGTCACCCTGCGCAGCCAGAGCAATGGCAAGACCCTGCGCACCAGCGCCAGCAAAGCCAACGACTGGCTGCGCGTCACTGGCGACGGCAGTGAGCCGGAAAGCCTGTTCAGCCTACGCAACTGGCACTACCCGGTGAGCTTCTGCATCCGCAGTGGCGACTACCTGGAAATCGAGTCAGTGCGCCACCCCGGTCACTGGCTGAGCTGGTGGCTGGGCGGCGGTGGCGGCAACTACGCCTACTATCCCAAGGCGGGCGACTCCTCCAATCAGCTGCGCATCGAGCTGCCGAACAAGCCCAACGGCTGCCTGGCCGACGGCGATCTGGTGCGCCTGCTGGACCGCGACACAGTGCGTGGCAGTGACTACTACCTGCTGCGCTGGCCCTCCGGCAGCTGGAAGGACCACCTCTACCTGTGGACCGGCAACCCCGCCGAGGCCGAACAGTTCCGCGTGCAGCTGAAGCAACCGGCCGAATATGCGGACTGGAGCGGCCAGCTGCGCTACTGAGGCACCCCGGCCGATCGGATAGGATCGGCCGATCCACCAACGGACGAATCACGGCTGCCTTGCCCGGCGGAAACCGCTATACCGCGCCCTTCTGCGCGCAAACGCCCGCCTTTCAGAGACTCCGCCGTGATCTCCACTACCAAGATCACCATGCAATACGATATGGCTGTTGGTGGTTATCTATGATTAGAAAACATGCGGGTTTCAGGCACCTGGCTACTCAGCCAAACGCATCGAGTGGTATCAAAACGGGTATCAGCTTTGGCTTGAGCACCCTAAGTTTCAGCCCCCTTTCGGCGTCCCGCAGTGACGACCTAGTCGTTTCGTATGACGTTGATGATCGGCCCAAAGCACGCTTCATTCTGCCGCTTCATGAGCTATGGTTTTCTAAAGATCGTCCCAGCTCAGAAAACTCGACGTTCAGCCTCTCTGACATCGGCGGCCGCTGCTCAGCAATGCGATGTTGTGTTTGAGGACCGTGGCGTCTGGTCCACCATTGCAGACCGAATGAGCGGCGTCACAGACGGAAAGGTCCATGCCTCATTTGTCTTCAAAATTGCACCTGACCATCCTGATGGCGCTTCTAATCAGTGCCTGCGCTACTCCACCGCCACTGACACTGATGTCCACACCCGTGATTTACCAGGATGCGGTGATTGATCCCTTTGCGCACCTCACGGACGACGAGCGCATTCCCGACGTGGCATTGTTCTACGCAACCAACCGCCAGCCTGGTGACTGAATAGCCCCCGGTTTTCTAGAGACCGTCCGGCCTCAGAATGGACTCCCTAAGTCCTCAAGCGATGGCTTCCGGCCAGTGGCCACCTAACCTCCGTACTTATAGTGTTTACGTACTGAAGGAATAGCCCCTGACTCGCTCTAGCAGTAGCAGCTTCCTGGCAAATCCCTAGATTGGCCTGGCACTGTCCAGTGCTACCTAAAAGTAATAAAAATAGTCTAAAAAAGTATTTATAAATACTTTTTGATTCTAATAGCTTAGCCATACCGGACCACCGGACACCCAGAAGATCACAACTGTCCTGTGGCCCGGCCTGCTCCTTTGCGGCCCTGCCCGTCCGAGGAGTCTCCATGAGTCACGTTCCCTTTACCCGCCGCCTGCTGGCCGTACTGACCCTCTCCAGCCTGAGCCTGGCGGCCCAGGCCGCCGATTTCACCGTTGCCTACCAGACCACCGTCGACCCGGCCAAAGTCGCCCAGGCCGAAGGTGCCTACGAGAAAGCCAGCAAGTCCGAGATCGACTGGCGCAAATTCGACAGCGGTGCCGAGGTCATCACTGCAGTCGCCTCTGGTGACGTGCAAATCGGTTATGTCGGCTCCAGTCCGCTGGCCGCCGCCGCCACTCGCCAGCTGCCGGTACAGACTTTCCTCATCGCCACTCAGATTGGCGCAGCCGAAGCCCTGGTCGCCCGTGACGGCAGCAACATCAGCAAGCCGCAAGACCTGATCGGCAAGAAAGTCGCCGTGCCCTTCGTCTCCACCGGTCACTACAGCCTGCTGGCCGCGCTCAAGCACTGGAACATCGATCCGGCCAAGGTGCAGGTCCTCAACCTGGCGCCGCCGGCGATCATCTCCGCCTGGAAACGTGGTGATATCGATGCCACCTACGTCTGGGATCCAGCCCTGGGTGTAGCCAAGGAAAACGGCAAGGTGCTGATCACCTCCGGCGAGCTGAGCGAACTGGGCGCACCGACTTTCGATGCCTGGATCGTGCGCAAGGACTTCGCCGAGAAGCATCCGGAAGTGGTGCGCGCCTTTGCCAAGGTAACCCTCGATGCCTACGCCGATTACCGCAAGGACCCGAAAGCCTGGCTGGCCAATCAGGACAACATCGCCAAGGTGGTGAAACTCTCCGGCGCCAAGGCCGAAGACATCCCGCTGCTGCTGCAGGGTAACGTCTTCCCGCTGGCCGCCGATCAGGTCACCGCCCTCGGCGCGCCGACCACCCAGGCCATCACCGATACCGCCAAGTTCCTCAAGGAGCAAGGCAAGGTCGACGCCGTGCTGCCGGACTACGCGCCCTACGTCAGCAACCAGTACGTCACCAACTGAGCATCTGGCCCTTGCCCCTCGGGGCAAGGTTCGGCGGCGGCAAGGATGCCGTCGCCGGATGCACCTCAATAAAGAGAACACCATGGCCCTACTCGAACTGGAGCGCATCAGCGCACAGTACCCCGGCGCGGTCCGAGCCGGTACTGCACGACATTTCCCTGACCCTCGGCCCTGATCAGTTGCTGGTCGCCCTCGGTCCCTCCGGCAGCGGCAAGACCAGCCTGCTGAACCTGATCGCAGGGTTCACCGCACCCAGCACTGGCCGCATCAGCCTCGATGGACAACCTGTCACAGGCCCGTCTGCCGAACGCGGTGTGGTGTTTCAGGACGATGCCCTACTGCCCTGGCAGAACGTGCTGAGCAACGTCGCATTTGGCTTGCAGCTGGCTGGCGTGCCGAGAGCACAGCGCGAGACCAAGGCCCGAGAGCTTCTGTCATTGGTCGACCTGACCGGCTTCGAGCAACGCCATGTCTGGGAGTTGTCCGGAGGGCAAAAGCAACGCGTCGGACTGGCCCGCGCACTGGCCGCCGAGCCGCGCCTGCTGCTGATGGACGAGCCCTTTGGCGCGCTGGACGCCTTCACCCGCGAGCAGATGCAGGAACTGCTGCTACAGGTCTGGCGGCGCACCGCCAAGCCGGTACTGCTGATCACCCATGACATTGAGGAGGCGGTATTCCTCGCCACCGACCTGGTGCTGCTGGAGCCCAACCCCGGACGCATCGCCGAGCACCTTAAGCTCGACTTCGGTCGTCGTTACGCCGCAGGCGAGAGTGCCCGCGCAATCAAATCCGACCCGGTCTTCATCGAAACCCGCGAACGAGTGCTGGCCCAAGTGTTTGCCCAGCGTCAGAAGCCCAGAGCGTGACAAGGAGACACGAATGAGCAGCTACGAGTACATCTACTCCCGAAGCGCTGCCGAACAGCAGGCCGAACGCACACCGCGGCGCGAACCCAGCCTGCTAGCCCTCGGCCTCCTCAGCATCGGCACGCTGATCTGGACCTGGTGGGCGGTGACGGCCGCAGGTCTGATCGAACCGCTGTTCCTGCCCAGCCCGCAGGCGGTACTGGAGCGTGGCTGGAAACTGCTGACTGAAGGATATCTGGACGCCAGTCTGTGGCAGCACCTGGGCGCCAGCCTGGGCCGGATAGGCCTGGCGCTGGTTTTTGCGGTACTGACCGCCATTCCGCTCGGCATCGCCATCGGCCGCAGCCGGCGGGTGCGTGGCCTGATCGATCCGCTGATCGAGTTCTACCGGCCGATTCCACCCCTGGCTTACCTGCCACTCATCGTCATCTGGTGCGGCATCGGCGAGCTGTCCAAGGTGCTGCTGATTTATCTCGCGATCTTCGCCCCCATTGTGATTGCCACCGCCACTGGTGTGCGCAGCGCCGATCCGGCCAAGCTGCGTGCCGCGCAAGCGCTCGGTGCCACTCCGGCGCAACTGGTGCGCCACGTGATCCTGCCCAGCGCCCTGCCGGACATCCTTACCGGTATCCGCATCGGCCTCGGCGTGGGTTGGTCGACCCTGGTCGCCGCCGAACTGATCGCCGCCCAACGCGGCCTCGGCTTCATGGTGCAGTCGGCCGCCCAGTTTCTGGTCACCGACGTAGTGATCCTCGGCATCCTGCTGATCGCAGTGATCGCCTTCGCCCTGGAGTTAGGTCTGCGCGCCCTGCAACGCAAACTGGTGCCCTGGCATGGCCAGACCCATTGATTGGAAGAAACAGCCATGAGCATCCATATCACTCCACTGAGCCCGGCGCTGGGCGCCATTGTTGGCGGTATCGACCTGCGCCATCCGCTGGCTGGCAGCGACCAGCAAGCCATCGAGCGTGCGCTGCTCGAACACCAAGTGCTGTTCTTCCGCGCCCAGCCGATCGAGCCGCCTCAGCAGGCGGCCTTCGCCGCGCGCTTCGGCGACCTGCACATCCACCCGCTCTACCCGAACATCCCCGAGCAGCCTGAAGTACTGGTGCTCGATACCTCCGTGACCGATGTGCGCGACAACGCCATCTGGCACACCGACGTGACCTTCCTCGAAACCCCTGCCCTGGGCGCCGTGCTGGCGGCCAAGCAGCTGCCGGCATACGGCGGTGATACCCTGTGGGCGAGCAGCAGTGCGGCCTTCGAAGCGCTGTCAAAACCCCTGCAGCGCCTGCTCGACGGTCTCACCGCCAGTCATGACTTCACCCGCTCCTTCCCGCTGGAGCGGTTTGGCAACACGCCCGAGGCCCTGGAGCGCTACCACGAGGTGCAGCGCCAGCACCCACCGGTGACCCACCCGGTGGTGCGCACTCATCCAGTCACCGGGCGCAAGGGCCTATTCGTCAACGAAGGTTTCACCACCCGGATCAACGAGCTGGAACCTGCCGAGAGCGAAGCCCTGCTGCGCTTCCTGTTCGCCCACAGCACCCGCCCGGAGTTCAGCATTCGCTGGCGCTGGCAGGAGAACGATGTGGCCTTCTGGGACAATCGAATCACCCAGCACTATGCGGTGGACGACTACCGTCCGGCACGGCGGGTGATGCACCGGGCGACGATTCTGGGCGATCGCCCACGCTGAGGAGGCCGCCAATGGCGTCCCACGACGAAGACTTCCTGCGCCGCGCCGCTGAGGCCAGGACGCGCATCCAACAGCTGACGCCTGAGGAAGCACGCCAGAAGATTGCACAGGGCGGCCTACTGCTGGATGTACGCAGTAGCGCGGAGTATGCCGAGAACCATATCGAGGGAGCCCACAACCTCCCTGCCGAGGAACTGGCCAGGCAGATCGCCGATCTGCAACCGGACAAACGGGCACCGATCCTCTGCTATTGCCGTGGCGGCAACCGCGGCGCCTTGGCCGCTGACGAGCTGCAGCGCCTGGGCTACGTCAATGTCGCCTCCATCAAGGGTGGGCTGACGGCCTTCCTGAAATCGCCAGACGATAACTGAGCGACACCGGCGCAGACGCTCTGTGCTTGCTGGAAAGCTGTCCACCCAAACAACTTTCAGGCACATCAATATTCCATAATCGTATTTAAAAAATATATTTAACCACGATACGGTATAAAAACCGGACCACCGGAGCACCGCACTTTTCTCGCCGCTCCGTTGCGCCCTCATCCCCGGTGCCCGTTGCTGGCGCATCCACAAGATGAGGTTTGCATGACCAGTCCGATTACCCCTGAGGACAGCTCCACCCCCGGCGAAGTTCTGCGTTCATCCGACCAGGACATCGCCCCTGTCCTGCTCCCTGCCGCCATTCTCGGCAGCGACGCCGAAGCCCTGCAGGCCGCCCACGCGCTGGCCCGCGCAGCCAGCACCGAAGCCATAGTGCGTGACCGCGAGCGCCGCCTGCCCTGGGAACTGGTGGAACGCTTCACCATCAGCGGCCTCGGCAGCATCGCCGTGCCGCGCGAGTTCGGCGGGCCGCAGCTGTCGCACGTCACCATCGCCGAAGTGTTCCGCATCATCTCCGCTGCCGACCCGGCCCTGGGACAGATTCCGCAGAACCAGTTCGGTCTCATCGGCTTGCTGCGCGCTGTCGCCAGCCCCGAGCAGCAGCGCCGCCTGTTCGCCAGCGTGCTGGCCGGCTGGCGCATCGGCAACGGCGGCCCCGAGCGTGGTAGCAAGCACACCCAGGACATTCAGGCGCGCCTGGTCCAGCGCAATGGCCGCTGGCTGTTCAGCGGCGAGAAGTTCTATTCCACTGGCGCCCTGTTCGCCCACTGGATCGCCACCAAGGCCCTGGACGAAGCCGGCCGCCCCTGGCTGGCCTTTATCCAGCGCGGCCGCCCGGGCCTGCGCATCGTCAACGACTGGTCCGGCTTCGGCCAGCGCACCACCGCCAGCGGCACCGTGCTGCTCAACGAGGTGGAAGTGGACGCCGACAACCTGATCCCGCTCTGGCCGCTGGCCGAGCAGCCGAGCCTGCAAGGCGCCTTCTCCCAGCTGATCCAGGCCGCCATCGACCTGGGCATCGCCGACGCCGCGCTGCGCGACGCCATCGCCTTCGTCCGCGACAAGGCGCGGCCGTGGATCGACGCCAAGGTCGAGCGCGCCGGCGATGACCCTTACGTGATCGCCGATGTCGGCCGCCTGCAGGTCGAACTGCACGCCGCCGAGGCGCTGCTGCACAAGGCCGGCCGCGTGCTGGATGAAGTCGCCGCCGCGCCCATCGATGCCGACGGCGCTGCCCGTGCCTCCATCGCCGTGGCCGAGGCCAAGGCGCTGACCACCGAGATCAGCCTGCAGGCCAGCGAGAAGCTGCTGGAGCTCGCCGGCAGCCGCGCGACCCTCGCCGAATTCGGCCTCGACCGCCACTGGCGCAACGCCCGCACCCACACCCTGCACGACCCGGTGCGCTGGAAGTACCACGCCATCGGCGCCTGGCACCTCAACGGCCGCCACCCCAACCGCCACTCCTGGATCTGAGCCATGAACGCACCTTTGAATACCGGCGCGCCGCTGCTGCGTGACGACGCCGAAGCGCTGGCCGTGGCCGCGAACCTGGCCGAAGCCTTCGCCCGCGAAGCCGCCGAGCGCGACCGCGAGCGCCGCCTGCCGCACGCCGAACTGGAACACTTCTCCCGCTCCGGCCTGTGGGGCATCACCGCACCCAAGGCCTTTGGCGGCCCCGACTTGTCCAGCGTAACCCTGGCCAAGGTCATCGCCCGCATCGCCCAGGCCGACAGCTCGCTGGGGCAGATTCCGCAGAATCACTTCTACGCCCTGGAAGTGCTGCGGGTGAACGGCAGCGAGGCGCAGCAGCGCCGCCTGTACGCCGAGGCCCTGGCCGGCAAACGCTTCGGCAACGCCCTGGCCGAGCTGGGCACCAAGACAGCCCTGGACCGCAACACCCGCCTGACCCGCAGCGGCGACGGCTACCGCATCGACGGACGCAAGTTCTACTGCACTGGCGCGCTGTTCGCCCAGCGCATCCCCACCCTGGCGGTAGATGAGCATGGCGTCGGCTACCTCGCCTTCGTTCCGCGCGAGGCCAAGGGCCTGCAACTGATCGACGACTGGAGCGGCTTCGGCCAGCGCACCACCGGCAGCGGCAGCGTGCTGTTCGACAACGTACCGGTGGCCGCCGAAGACGTGGTGCCGTTCCAGAGCGCCTTCGAGCGACCGACCACGGTCGGGCCCTTCGCCCAACTGCTGCACGCCGCTATCGACAGCGGCATCGCCCGTGGTGCCTACGAGGACCTGCTGCAGTTCGTGCGGCACAAGTCGCGGCCGTGGATCGATGCCGGCGTCGACAAGGCCAGTGACGACCCACTGACGCAACAGGAGATCGGCAAGCTGCGCGTACGCCTGGCCGCCACCGAGGCGCTGCTGGAGCGCGCCGGCGAGTACGTCGATCGCGCCCAGTTGGCGCCGGACGAGGCCAGCGTGGCCGCCGCCTCCATCGCCGTGGCCGAGGCCCGTGCGATCAGCACCGAAACCTCGCTGCTGCTCGGCAGCAAGCTGCTGGAGCTGTCCGGCAGCCGCGCCACCCTGGCCGAGTACGGCCTCGACCGCCACTGGCGCAACGCCCGTACCCACACCCTGCACGACCCGGTGCGCTGGAAATACCACGCCATCGGCGACTACACCCTCAACGAGCGCCTGCCGCCGCGCCGGGGGACCATCTGATGGCCAAGCAGCTGCTGCTCAACGCCTTCAACATGAACTGCGTAGGCCACATCAACCACGGCCTGTGGACCCACCCGCGCGACCGCTCGGTGGACTTCAACCGCCTCGAATACTGGACCGACCTAGCCCGCCAGCTGGAGCGCGGGCTGTTCGACGGCCTGTTCCTCGCCGACATCCTCGGTGTATACGACGTGTACCAGGGCAATGTCGACCTGACCTTGCGCGAGAGTATCCAGCTGCCGGTCAACGACCCGCTGCTGCTGGTCTCGGCCATGGCCGGCGTCACCTCGCACCTGGGCTTCGGCGTCACCGCCAACCTGAGCTACGAGGCGCCCTTCACCTTCGCCCGACGCATGAGCACGCTGGACCACCTCACCGGCGGACGGGTCGGCTGGAATATCGTCACCGGCTACCTGGAGAGCGCGGCCCGCGCCATGGGCCACAGCGAACAGGTGGAACACGACCGCCGCTACGACCAGGCCGACGAGTACCTGGAGGTGCTCTACAAGCTGTGGGAGGGCAGCTGGGAAGACGACGCCGTGCTGGCCGACCGCAGCCGGCGCATCTACGCCCAGCCACACAAGGTGCACCCGATCCGCCACCACGGAGAGTTCTACCAGGTCGAGGGCTATCACCTCAGCCAACCCTCGCCGCAGCGCACGCCGCTGCTATTCCAGGCCGGCTCGTCCGCGCGCGGCCTGCAGTTCGCCGGCAGCCACGCCGAGTGCGTGTTTATCGGCGGGCAGAACAAGGAAGCAGTGCGCGCCCAGGTCGACAAGGTGCGTGCCGCGGCCGTGGCTGCCGGGCGCCCGGCCGACGCGATCAAGGTATTCATGGGCATCAATGTGGTGGTCGCGCCGAGCGAAGCCGAGGCCCGCGACAAGCTGGCCGAGTACCAGCGCCACGCCAGCCCCGAAGCCGGCATCGCGCACTTCTCTGCCTCCACCGGCATCGACCTGGCCGCCTTCGGCCTGGACGAGCCCATCGTCGAGCGCAAGACCAACGCCATCGAGTCGGTGGTCAAGAGCTTCAGCGGCTGGACCAAGCGCCGCCTGCTGGAACAGCACGCCCTCGGCGGCCGCTACCCGCAGGCGGTCGGCTCGCCTGGTCAGGTAGCCAACCAGCTGCTGGCCTGGATCGACGAGACCGGCCTGGACGGCTTCAACCTCACCCGCACCGTGACCCCGGAGAGCTATGTCGACTTCATCGACCTGGTGATCCCCGAGCTGCAGCAACGCGGCCGCTACAAGACCGCCTACGCCGAAGGCTCCCTGCGCCACAAGCTGTTCGGCCAGGGCCCGCGCCTGGCCGCACCGCACCCGGCCGCCAGCTGGCGGCAAGCGAATCTACCGACCGAAGAAAAGGAATCTCGCCATGCGTAAAACCCTACGAAGCTTCACCCTGCGCGCCGCCGCCCTCGGCCTGCTGCTGGCCGGTGGCCTGGCCCAGGCGGATGAACCGCTCAAGCTGGGAACCACCGCCGCCTTCGCCCCGCCGCTGGAAGTGGCCGTGGCCGAAGCCAGGGCACAGGGCCTGGACGTGGAGCTGGTGGAGTTCACCGATTGGATCGCGCCCAACGTCAGCCTGGCCAACGGCGATATCGACGTGAACTACTTCCAGCACATCCCCTTCCTGGAGAACGCCAAGAAAGAAGGCGGCTACGACCTGGTGCCGGTGGCGCGCGGGGTGATCAATAATGTCGGCCTCTACTCCAAGAAGCACAAGGACTTCGCCAGCCTGCCGGAAGCCGCCACCGTGGCCATCGCCAACGATCCGGTCAACGGCGGCCGCGGCCTGCAGCTGCTGGAGAAAGCCGGGCTGATCAAGCTCAAACCCGGCGTCGGCTACAAGGCCACCCTGGAAGACATCACCGACAACCCCAAGCACCTGAAGATCATCGAGCTGGAGGCCGTACAGCTGGTGCGTGCACTCGATGAGGTCGACCTGGCCCAGGGCTACCCGCACTACATCCGCCTGGCCGGCACCCTGGACGCCGAGTCCGCCCTGCTGTTCGACGGCCTCGACCACCCCGAGTACATCATCCAGTTCGTCGCCCAGCCGCAGAAGGCCAAGGACGCACGCCTGCTCCGGTTCATCGACATCTATCAGAGTTCACCCAAGGTCCGCGCCGCCCTCGACAAGGCCCACGGCAAGCTCTACCAGGCAGGCTGGGAGAGCTGAGATGAGTGGCTTCCAGGCCCATCTGCCACAAGCCACCGGCGAGGCGCAGCTGCGCTTCGTCGGCCTCACCAAGACCTACGTCACCGGCGTGCGCGCCCTGCGCGACATCGACCTGGCCATCAACCGCGGCGAGATCTTCGGCATTATCGGCCGCAGCGGCGCCGGCAAGTCCTCACTGCTGCGCACCATCAACCGCCTGGAGCAGCCCACCAGCGGCCACGTACTGATCGACGGCGTGGACATCGGCCAGTACGACTATGACCAACTGGTGGCCCTGCGCCGGCGCATCGGCATGATCTTCCAGCACTTCAACCTGCTCTCGGCCAAGACCGTGCGGCAGAACATCGAACTGCCACTCAAGGTCGCGGGCGCACCGCGCGAAGAGCGCCGGCGCAAGGTGGATGAACTGCTCAAGCTGGTGGGCCTGGAGGGCAAGCACGACGCCTACCCGGCGCAGCTGTCCGGCGGACAGAAGCAGCGCGTCGGCATCGCCCGCGCCCTGGTGCACGACCCGGACATCCTGCTGTGCGACGAGGCCACCAGCGCGCTGGACCCGGAAACCACCCAGGCAATCCTTGCCCTGCTGCGGCAGATCAACCAGAACCTGGGCCTGACCATCGTGCTGATCACCCACGAGATGGCGGTGATCCGCGACATTTGCGACCGCGTGGTGGTGCTGGACCAGGGCGAGATCGTCGAGCAGGGTCCGGTTTGGCGGGTGTTCGGCGCGCCCTGGCATGCAGTCACCCGCACGCTGCTGGCACCGCTGCAACATGAGCTGCCGGACGATCTGAAAGCACGTCTGCGCAGCTATCGCCTGACCCCGGACGACAATCTGGTGCTGCGCCTGCACTACGCCGGTCACGGCACAGCGCCGGACCTGCTTGGCATCGGCAGCGCCCTCGGCGGCCAGGTGACCCTGCTCGACGGCGGCATCGAACGCATCCAGGGTCGTCCGCTCGGCCGCCTGCTGGTAGAAGTCGCCGGCTCCGAACTGGAGCCAGAGCAATTGCTGAATAACGCCCGCCGCCTGGCGGACCATGCGGAGGTCGTCGGTTATGCCACTGCTGCTTGAACGTCTCTGGCACGGCCTGCTCGACACCCTGCTGATGGTCGGCGTGTCATCCCTGCTGGCACTGCTCGCCGGCATCCCGCTGGCGGTGTTCCTGGTCACCAGCGGCCGCGGCGGCCTGTTCGAGGCGCCACGCCTGAACCGCCTGCTCGGCGCCATCGTCAACCTGTTCCGCTCGGTGCCCTTCCTGATCCTGATGGTCGCGCTGATCCCCTTTACCCGCCTGGTGGTCGGCACCACCTATGGCGTATGGGCAGCCGTGGTGCCGCTGACCATCGCCGCCACGCCGTTCTTCGCGCGCATCGCCGAGGTCAGCATGCGTGAGGTGGATCATGGTCTGATCGAAGCCGCCCAAGCCATGGGCTGCCGGCGCCGGCACATCATCTGGCACGTGTTGCTGCCCGAGGCCCTGCCCGGCATCGTTGGTGGCTTCACCATCACCCTGGTGACCATGATCAACTCCTCGGCCATGGCCGGCGCGATCGGCGCCGGTGGTCTGGGTGACCTGGCCTACCGTTATGGTTACCAGCGTTTCGATACCCAGGTGATGCTCACCGTGATCGTGGTGCTGGTCGCACTGGTCAGCCTGATCCAGCTGAGCGGCGACCGCTTGGCCAAACGGTTCAACAGGCGCACATGACCCGTTTTACCGCCCTGCTCCATGGCTCCAGCGTGCGTACAACGCGCGCGCTGCAGCGTCGAGGAAGAACCCCAGCACACCGATCAGTAGCACCATCGCCATCAGTTCGGAGTATGCCAGGCGGTCTCTGGTATCGAGGATGTAGTAGCCCAGGCCCGCGCTGACGCCAAGCATCTCGCAGGGTACCAGGACGATCCAAAGAATGCCGATTGCCAGCCGTACCCCGGTGAGCACATGCCCGAGCACACCCGGTACGACTACCCGCGTCAGCGTCTCCCAGGGCGTTGCACTGAGGCTGCGCGCCAACTGCAGCCAACGTGCATCCAGCGCCTTCACGCCCGCGGCAGTGTTGAGCAGGATCGGCCATACCGCGGCAAACGCCAGCAGGAAGTAGATCGGCTGGTCGCCAACCCCCATGACCATCACGGCAATAGGCATCCACGACAATGGCGAAATCATGCGCAGGAACTGGAACGCCGGCGTGGTCGCCCATTCCAGGCTACGCCAACTGCCCACGAGCAGCCCCAGCGGCACCCCCACCAGCAGCGCAAGGCCCAGACCGATGAAGATCCGCTTGAGACTCACCACCACGTGCTCGAACAGCTCTGGCCGCTGCAGCAGCTCGATCAGGCTGACCAGGGTGGCCTGGGGCGTGAATAACGCCGCCAGACCCTCGCCGCTGCTGAACAGTGCCAGCAGCAGCCACCACAAGCCGAACAGACCCAGCAGACCGGCCAGGCCGAGCCCCCAGCTTCTGAGCTTGATGGTCACACCGCAATCTCCTCGACCCGCTCGAAGCTTTCTGGCGCGCCAAAGGCCTTGAGGCCACCAACCGCTTCGAGTGCGGTACGCACGAAACGATCGTCGACCAGATCTCGGGCCGTAGCCGCCGGATCCAGGCCAGCAAGGAAACTGCTGTTGCCTTCGATCAGCGTGTGCTTGAGACGCTTGACCAGCTCCTCGGTGTAACTGGGGAACGGGTACGGCTGGAAGTCGATGCGCTTGTCCGCCCAATCGCCGTGCTGGATAGCCCCACTGGCGAGGTAGGCCTCACGTTCACTGGCCGCGGGTGCGAGAACCCGGCTGAGCACTTCGGGGGCGTGGGGCGTATAGCGGTTGGCACCGTCCTTGGACAACAGTTTGGCGGCCTCTTCACGGTTGTCCCGAGTCCACAGCTGCGCCTTGACGATGGCGTTGACCACCTTCTGCGACCACTCGGGCCGATTGTTCAGGTCATGCTCGTGCATGAACACCACGCAGCAGGCATGGTTACGCCACACATCACCGGTGAAGCGCTGAATACGACCGACCTTGAGATTCTCCGCCAGCGCGTTGAACGGCTCGGCCACGATGTAGCCGGAAATGCGCTTGCTGGCCAGTGCCGGCGGCATGTCCGACGGCGGCAGCACCACCAGGTTGACCTCGTTCGCAGCGATGCTCGCATTGGCAGGCTTGCTCACCGGGGTCAGGCCGCTATCGCGCAGCAACTGCTGCACCACCACGTTATGGATCGAGTACCAGAACGGTATGGCAATGGACTGCCCACCGAGCTGCTTCACGTCCTCGATGCCGGGGGCCACGGTCAGGCCCGAGCCACCAACATGGTTCCACGCCACGACCTTGGCCGGCACCTTGCTGCCGTAGCGCGCCCATACGGTCATCGGCGACAGCAGGTGAATGACGTTGACCTGCCCGGAAATGAATGCCTCGATGACCTGTGCCCAGCTGCGCAGCAGCACCGGGCGTTCGGACTTGATGCCCTCGGCTTCGAACAGGCCGTTGTTGTGCGCCACCAACAAGGGCGTGGCATCGGTGATCGGCAGGTAGCCGATGCGCACCGGCGCATCCGGCTCGCTGGCGGCACGCGCCTGCAGGCTGCTCAGCAGCGGAAAGGCACCGGCTGCGGTCAGCAGGCTGGTGAGTTTAATGAAATCACGACGTGTATGAGTGGGATCGTCCAGGCACATGGCAAGGCTCCAGCGGTTCAATTGAAGGTCCGTTGTTGCGGCTCGCCCGCCGTAGGGTTTTGAGGATATCGACGCGCAGGGCGCCAAGCTCATCGACCAGGTCAGCGCGGGGCTGGGGCAGGTCGATGTGCCACTGATCGAGCGTGTGCGCCGGGGTGCCACCCAGTAGCAGAATACGGTCGGACAGCAGCAATGCTTCGTCGATGTCATGGGTGATCAGCACGGCGGCGGTCTGCCGTTCGCGGATCAGGTTCAGCAACAGCTGTTGCATGTCGGCGCGGGTCACTTCGTCCAGTGCGCCGAAGGGTTCGTCGAGCAGCAGCACATGCGGCTCGCGGGCCAGGCAGCGGGCCAGTGCGGTGCGCTGCGCCATGCCACCCGAGAGTTCGCTGGGGTAACGGGCCCGGGCATGCTGCAGATCCACAGCAGCGATTGCCTGATCAATCAAAGCTTGCCGCTGCGCGGCGGCGCGACGTGGTTGACGCGCGAAGTCCAGGCCGAAGGCAACGTTCTGCTCCAGACTCAACCATGGCAACAGCGATGGATCCTGAAAAGCCACCGCAACCCGAGGATGCGGGCCACTCAGTACCTCACCGAACAGCTCCACCCTGCCCTGTTGCGCAGGCTGCAAACCGGCCAACACACGCAGCAGGCTCGACTTGCCGACCCCGCTGGGCCCCAGAATGCTCACCAGCTCGCCGGCACGCAGCTCCAGTTGAAAACGCTCCAACACCGTACGCTGGGCATAGCCCAGGCTGATGTCATGTGCGCGAAGCACGTTCATGCTGCCAACTCGCCGTGCTTGCGCAGCTGGCTGCGCAATTGGACCAGGCTAGGCGTAACCACCGGCACAAAGGCCGACTCACGCAACCGCCGGGCAAAACCACTGCCATGCGCCTGCAAATACGCCTTGCCACCGCTGGCCTGCAGCTCCAGCTGCACCGCATCGGCCGCCACCCGGGCCAGGCCGATACGGATCTTGAACAATGGCACCGGGCCAGCGGCAAAGTGATCGCCGCGGAGACCGTCACGCAATGCGCGCTCCAGAGCCTTGAGCTCATCGCTGAGCGCCTGCCACTCGCCTTCCAGCACCGAGCGGGCATCGCTGAGCAGCGACTTGGCCTCGGCCAGGGAGCGCCGCGCCAGACCGATCGACATACCGCACTGCAAACCAAGGAAGGCCGGACGCACACGCGGCAGGTAACTGCGCGCATCGTCAGCGATCAGCCATTCACGTCCGAGCCTCGCCCCTTCGATACGGATCGCGGCGGTGTTGCTCGATTGCAGGCCGAGCAGCTGCAGATCGTCGCTGCGTAACAACCCCGGCAAGTCGTCCGGCAGCGCCGCCACGAAAGGTTGGGCTCCCGGCAGATCGATGGCCGCCGCCACGGTGAAGCCACTCTTGCGCAGGTTGGTCACCCACGGCAGAGCCCCCTCCAGTCGCCACCCGGCATCGTGCGGGTGGGCGACCACGCCGAGCTGCTCGATGCCGGAAAGAAACTTCATGGCATTGGACAGGCCCGTAGCGCCGGCTCTGCGCCCCTGCAGCAGATCCTCCAGCAGACGCTCACGCAGCCCCACGTTGCTGCTCTGCAACAGGTACTCGATAAAGGCCCGCTGGCCCCAGAACACGAAGGCAGCAGTCAACGAGTAGCTGGCGACCTCGGCGATGGCTTCAACGCCATCGGCAACGTCTCCGCCTGCACCACCCAACGCTGGCGCCACACCGTGGCGCAATACGTCGGCTGCCGCCAGTTGCCCCAGCAGGACTTCACCGTCGAGCAGGCCACGGTCGAGTGCATCGGCCTGTGCATCCAGCCATTGGCACAGTGAGTGATCGAGCATGCTGCAGATCTCCTTCAACAGTTGCCGGCTCAGGCCTCGGCCTGCTCCCAGCGATAACGAGCCAGCTCGGGGTTGAGCGGTGTGCGGGCAAAGCTATTGGCGAAGTTGCACAAGGTGGCCAGGCTCACCCCGAGAATCACTTCAAGCGCCTGACCCTCTTCGAAGCCGGCTTCCTTGAAAGCCTGGTAATCGGCATCACTGACGTTGCCACGCGTGGCGATCACCGCGCGGGTGAACGCCGCCAGGGCTTCGTAGCGTGCGTTGGGCAGCTCCCCGCGGGCGCGCAGCGCCTCGATGACCTCGGCTGGCAGCTTGGCCTTGTTCTGCGCCACGGCCGTATGCCCCGCGACGCAGAAGCTGCAGCCATGGGTGGTGGCGGCAATCAGTTGGATCACCTCGCGCTCGGCCAGGCCAAGGCTGGCCTTGCCATTGAGCGCAGAGACGGTGACATAGGTTTCCAGCGCCGCCGGCGCGTTGGCCAGCACCGCCAGCAGGTTGGGAATGAAGCCAGAATTCTTCAGGGCGTTCTGCAGGAAGGGCTGCGCTTCTTGTGGGGCGGATTCAAGAGTCTGTAGGGTGACGCGAGACATGGTTCATCTCCTAACCAAGAGGTGTGACGCTATTTTCTTGGTTATAAAAATCGTGAGCCATATTCTAAAGTCGCGTTCACTTGCTCCTGAGTCTTTCCATTAGATGAATTCTTCCACTGCCCCTTTTGAATGGTTATTAGACAGCCTGGAACTGGACGCCAGCCTGTTCCATGTCGGCCGTTACTGCGGCAGTTGGCAGGCCAGCACTCATGGGCTGGCACGGGCCAGCTTTCACCTGCTGGTGCAAGGCGAGTGCTGGTTGCACCTGCAGGAGCGCGAGGAAAGCATTGCCTTGCACAGCGGTGATGCCGTGTTCCTGCTGCGCGACCTGCCATATCGCTTGTCCGACGCGACCTCACCGGCGCAAGCACAATGCAATCCACGCATCCCGATGCAGCCACTGGACGCCAGCGCTCGCGATGGCGTGAGCCTGGTGTGTGGCTTCTTCCACTTCCGCCCTGGGCTGAGCAGCCTGATCATCGACGCCCTGCCCGACCACCTCGTACTGCGCGCCGGTGCTCCCGGCTCCAGTGCCGCGCGGCGGCTGTTCGAACTGATCATGGAAGAGTGCTCGCGCCCCGAGGGGCCCGCCGCCGCACTACTGGAACGACTCAGCCATCTGCTGTTCCTCTATGTGCTGCGCGAACAGAGCCAGGCTGTCGCCGAGCTTGGCGGCCTGCTCGGGCTGGCACGCCACCCACAGTTCGCCGTGCTGCTCGATCGCCTCATTGCAGAACCCCAGGCGCCCTGGCCACTCGAAGACATGGCCGCTCTCACCGGCCTGTCACGCTCGGCATTCTGCAAACGTTTCCAGGAACTGGCCGGCACTTCCCCTGGCCATGTGCTGCTCAGCCTGCGCATGCGCCAGGCGTGCCGCCTGCTGCAACAAGGCCAACCAGTGGCCGAAGCGGCCGATGCCTGCGGCTACCAGTCCACCGCAGCCTTCACACGCGCGTTCAGCAAAGTGATTGGGGTTTTGCCTGGGGCTTATCGGAAGCAATTTGGGTGAGAGGCTGCATGAAACGCCCTATGTCTTTCCTCCTTCCAAAAACAACGAATATGTAAAGCAAACCTCCGACCTGCCCCATCAGTGGCGACCGGTGCTGAAAGCACTGGGTGTACGTTATCGGCCGCCGTACAACTGCCGTCATACCTATGCGACAATATGCTCAATGTCTGGCATGAACCCCGCATTCATATCCCAGCAGCTCGGCCATAGCGTGCAGATGCTGCTGTCTACGTACGCCCGCTGGATTAACTCAAGCTCCGATTGGAGTGAGCTGGAGAAGCTGAATATTGGTATCAAATTGGTATCAGGCGACTCCAGACACCCCTAAGCCATTGATAGGTAAGCCCTTTGATCTCCACCGCCAACATCACCATGCAGTTCGGCGCCAAGCCGCTGTTCGAGAACGTTTCCGTCAAGTTCGGCAGCGGCAACCGCTACGGTCTGATCGGCGCCAACGGCTGCGGCAAGTCGACCTTCATGAAGATCCTCGGTGGCGATCTGGAGCCATCGGCCGGCCAGGTGATGCTCGAGCCGAATGTACGCCTGGGTAAGCTGCGCCAGGACCAGTTCGCCTACGAGGAATTCACCGTGATCGACACGGTGATCATGGGCCACGAGGAGCTGTGGAAGGTCAAGGCCGAACGTGACCGCATCTATTCGCTGCCGGAAATGAGCGAAGAGGACGGCATGAAGGTCGGCGAGCTGGAAGGCGAGTTCGCCGAGATGGACGGCTACACCGCCGAGTCACGTGCCGGCGAGCTACTGCTGGGCCTTGGCATTCCGCTGGAACAGCACTTCGGCCCGATGAGCGAAGTGGCGCCGGGCTGGAAACTGCGCGTGCTGCTGGCCCAGGCGCTGTTCTCCGATCCGGAAGTGCTGCTGCTGGACGAACCGACCAACCACCTGGACATCAACACCATCCGCTGGCTGGAAAGTATCCTCACGGCGCGTAACAGCACCATGATCATCATTTCCCACGACCGTCACTTCCTCAACTCGGTCTGTACCCACATGGCGGACCTGGACTACGGCGAGCTGCGCCTGTTCCCGGGCAACTACGACGAGTACATGACCGCCTCGACCCAGGCCCGCGAGCGCCTGCTGGCCGACAACGCCAAGAAGAAGGCACAGATCGCCGAACTGCAGACCTTCGTCAGCCGCTTCTCGGCCAACGCTTCCAAGGCCAAGCAGGCCACTTCGCGCGCCAAGCAGATCGACAAGATCCAGCTGGAAGAGGTCAAGCCGTCCAGCCGCGTCAGCCCGTTCATCCGCTTCGACCAGAACAAGAAGCTGCACCGCCAGGCCGTGACCATCGAGAAGCTGTCCAAGGCCTTCGACGATAAGGTGCTGTTCAAGAACTTCAGCTTCCAGGTCGAAGCCGGCGAGCGCGTAGCCATCATCGGCCCCAACGGCATTGGCAAGACCACCCTGCTGCGGACCCTGGTCGGCGAGCTGCAACCGGATGCCGGTAGCGTGAAGTGGACCGACAGCGCCGAAGTCGGCTACTACGCCCAGGACCACGCCCACGACTTCGAGGCCGACGACACCCTGTTCGAGTGGATGGGCCAGTGGACCACCGGCGAGCAGAACATCCGCGCCGCCCTGGGCCGCATGCTGTTCTCCTCCGACGAGATCCAGAAGTCGGTCAAGGTCCTCTCCGGTGGCGAGCAGGGCCGCATGCTGTTCGGCAAGCTGGCCTGCCAGAAGCCCAACGTGCTGGTAATGGACGAACCGACCAACCACCTGGACATGGAGTCCATTGAGGCGCTCAACCTGGCCCTGGAAAACTATCCGGGCACGTTGATCTTCGTCAGCCACGACCGCGAGTTCGTCAGCTCCCTGGCCACCCGCATCATCGAGCTGAGCGACAACGGCGTGACTGACTTCAGCGGCAACTACGACGACTACCTGCGTAGCCAGGGCATCATCGTCTGACGCCTGCCCTGCAACGAAAAAGCCCCGCCAATGCGGGGCTTTTTCATGTGCGGACTCAGACGCGGCCGAGGTAATCCATCTTGCCGATGTCCAGACCGTTGTGCCGCAGGATGGCGTAGGCGGTGGTGATATGGAAATAGAAGTTGGGCAGCACGAAATGCAGCAGGTAGTCCTCACCCTTGAACTTCAGCTCGGCGCCGGGAACCTTGAGCACCACTTCGCGCCCTTCCCCGCTGTCGATCTGCGCCGGCGTCAGGCCGTTGATGAACGCCAGGGTCTTGGCGATGCGTGCCTGCAGCTCGGCGAAGGTGCTTTCGCTGTCGGCGAAACTCGGCACCTCGACCCCGGCCAGGCGCGCCGCACAGCCCTTGGCCGCGTCGCTGGCGATCTGGATCTGCCGGGTCAGCGGGTGCATGTCCGGCGCCAGGCGGGCGTTGAGCAACACGGCAGGATCGATCTTCCTGGCTTCCGCATAGGCAGCGGCCTTGTCGAGAATGGCCGACAGGTTGCCGAACATGCGCACGAACACGGGAACGGAAGCCTGGTACAGAGACAGCGACATGGGGTGACTCCTTGGCAGTGAAGGGGGCAGGACTCTGCTAGGTTAGCCGCAACCGCGACAGGGAGGAAAACCACGATGACACCACAACAGGTTGCCGACTTCTGCCTGCAGTTGCCGGGGGCGCGCGAGGATTACAAATGGGGCGGCGTGCGGGTGTTCTCGGTGGCCGGCAACAAGATGTTCGCCCTGCTCAGCGAGGGGCTGGCGTTCAAGGTGGCGCCGGAACTGTTCCTCGGCATGGTCGATCGCCCGGGCATACGTCCAGCGCCCTACCTGGCACGCGCCCACTGGGTGAGCATGGGAGAGCCCTTCCCGCTGGGCGACGCCGAGTTGCAGGAGTTGCTCACCCGCGCCCACCAGCTGGTGGTGCGCAGGCTGCCGAAGATTCGTCAGGTGGGTTTGCTGCTCGACTAGAGCGGCAACAGGTGGCCCAGGTAGCGGCCGCCGAGCAGCAGGTGGTCCAGCCAGAAGCCCTGATGCAGCGCGACGATGGCCCAGCACACCAGCTGGAAGGAGGCCTTGCGCGTTTTGTGGCGGAACACCTGCTGTGCCAGCAGCGCACCAGGCCAGCCTCCGGCCAGTTCAGCGATGTGCAGGCTGTTTTCCGGCGTGCGCCAGCGACCCTTCTGCGCGTGCTGCTTGTCCAGCCAGTACTGGCAGAAGCTGAACAGGCTGACCAGCGGATACGCCAGCGCCACCCACCATACGCCGTGGCCAAGCAGCGCCAGGCTACCCCAGATCGGCAGCAGGCACAGGCCGGCCAGAATCAACAACTTGAGCGGTAGATCGCGGATACCCGTGGCATCGGAACGTCTGGGGGATCTCGGCTTGTTGCGGGCAGTTGGTGGCCGGGGCGCGGACGGTTTGCGGCGTATCGCCGGGCGATCGAGACTGAGCCCGGCGTGGCGCATGTGCTGGGCCCGCGGACGCCCCTGGGCATCGCGGCCGGCAACGTAGAGCACGCTGTCGCCCACCTGCGGCCGGCTGTTACCGCGCATCGCCGAAATATGCACGAACAGTGGCTCGCCGCCGTCCTCAGGCTGGATGAAGCCGAATCCCTTGGCGTCGTTCCAGCTCTTTAACGCACCGCGTCGTTCCATGGGCTTTCTCAGTGCGCCTGGGCACTGCTCCAGTCAATCAGACCAAACTGCCAGGTGGCCAGGATCAGCAGACCGAAGCCAATGCGATACCAGGCGAAGACGGCATAGCTGTGGTTGGCGATGAACTTGAGCAGCGCGCGCACGGCGATCATGGCGAAGATAAAGGACACCACGAAACCCAGGGCGAACACCGGCAAGTCCCCCGGCTGGAACAGCTCACGGTACTTGTAGCCGGAGTACACGGCGGCACCGACCATGGTCGGCATGGCCAGGAAGAACGAGAACTCGGTGGCGGCGCGGCGCGACAGGCCAAACAGCAGGCCACCGATGATGGTGGAGGCCGAACGCGACGTACCGGGGATCATGGCCAGGCACTGGGCGAAGCCGATCTTCAGCGCTTCCTTCCAGGTCATGTCGTCCACCTCCTCGACCGTCACCTCGTGCTGGCGACGTTCGGCCCACAGCATCACCAGTCCGCCGATGATCAGGGCCGCAGCCACGGTGATGGCGTTGAACAGGTAGTCGTGAATCAGGTCGGCGAAGGCCACACCGATGACCACCGCCGGCAGGAAGGCGATCAGCAGGTTGGCGGTGAAGCGCTGCGCTTCGCGCTGGCGCGGCACATTGAACACCGTGATGAGGATCTTGCGCCGGTATTCCCACATCACCGCCAGGATGGCGCCAAGCTGGATGATGATATTGAAGGCCATCGCCCGCTCGCCACCGAAGCCAAGCAGGTCGGCCACCACGATCTGGTGCCCGGTACTGGAGATCGGCAAAAACTCGGTGAGGCCCTCTACCACACCCAGAATCACTGCCTGCAGGGCGGTCCACAAATCCATGCAATACCTCGGTCTGGCCTTTTCCGCAGAACGGCCGATAACAAAATGGGAGCCTGACTGACAGGCGGAAAACGGCCGGCATGCTACCAGATGGGCCGCCGTGACGCTGCCTTGCCAATGACTAATGGCAAAGCTTCTAGACTGGCTATTAGCTAGCGTCTATCTGGAATACAAACGGGAGTCGTCCATGAATGGCCTGCGCAATCTTCCCATCAGCCGTCGCCTGTGGCTGATCCTGCTGTCATCGTTTCTGATGCTCCTGGCACTGACCGGGCTGATGCTGAAGCAGATCCACCACGACCTGTATGAGGCCAAGGCGCTGAAGACGCACCATGTGGTGGAGACCGCTCTGGGCGTGATCAAGCACTTCCACAGCCTGGAAAACGCCGGACTGAGCCGCACGGATGCACAGAAACAGGCGATGGAACTGATCCGCAGCCTGCGCTACGACGAGGACGACTACTTCTGGATCAACGACATGACCCCGACCATGGTCATGCACCCGACCAACCCCAAGCTCGAAGGCCAGAACCTGTCGGGCCTGAAAGACCCGGATGGCAAGTTCCTGTTCAACGAGATGGTCGCCATTGCCAGGCAGCAGGGATCGGGTCAAGTCGACTACCGCTGGCCAAAACCCGGCTCCGAAGAGCCCGTGCCGAAGATTTCCTACGTCGAACTGTTCCAGCCCTGGGGCTGGATACTGGGTTCCGGCATTTACGTGGACGATGTGCAGGCGGAGTTTCGTGACCAGGCCCTGCGCGCCTTTTCCATCCTGCTCGTCATCGCCCTGCTGCTGGCCGCGCTGGTCATCCTGATCGCGCGCAGCATCGCCCGTCCGCTGGACGAAGCCGTCAGCGCCATGGCCAACATCGCAAGCGGCGAAGCCGATTTGACGCGAAGCCTGGACAACCATGGCCGCGACGAACTGACCGCGCTGGGCGGGCACTTCAATGCCTTTACCGGCAAGTTGCGTAGCGTGGTCGGCCAGTCGCTGCAGGCAGCTGGCGAGCTCGACCAGGCCTCGCAGTCACTCGGCGAGATTGCCAGCAATGCGCAGCAGCATAGCCAGCAGCAATCCCAGCAGATGGAGCTGGTCGCCACCGCGATCAACGAGGTGTCCTACGCCGTGCAGGATGTGGCGAAGAATGCCGAGCATGCCGCCAGCGAGGTAAGCGGAGCCGAGCAGCAGGCCCTGCAGGGGCAGCAGAACATCGACAGCAGCATCCGGCAGATCGACCAGCTGTCGGCGACCATCGATGAGGCCGTGAAGGTCATGCAGACGCTGGCTCAGGAGAGCACGCAGATCGGCAGCGTACTGGAAGTGATCCGCTCCATCGCCGAGCAGACCAACCTGCTCGCGCTGAACGCCGCCATCGAAGCCGCGCGGGCCGGTGAACAGGGCCGCGGCTTCGCCGTGGTGGCCGACGAGGTGCGCATGCTGGCGCAGCGGACCCAGCAGTCCACGTCGGAGATCCAGGGCATGATCGAACGCCTGCAGGGCAATTCGGAGGCCGCGGTCAAGGTGATCAACGCCAGCAGCCAAGCTTCGCAGCTGACCGTGGAGCAGGCGCGCAAGGCTGGCGAGAGCCTCAGTCAGATCGCCGCCTCCCTGCGCAACCTGACCAGCTTGAATGCCTCCATCGCCAGTGCCACGCTGCAACAGTCGCATGTCGTGGACGATATCAATCAGAATGTCACCCAGGCGGCCACGCTGGCGCACGAGAACGCGCTGGCAGCCGACCAGTCCAGCGAGGCCAGCCGTCATCTGGGGCAACTGGCCGGGCAACTGAACCGCCTGTTGGGGCAATTCCGCGTGTAAAGAGGTGTAGATGAGCAGCATGGAGCATCAGGAAGTCAGTTTCGGCCAGCAGCAGAACCAGGACCTGATCTGGGACCTGGACAGCATTGCTCGCCGCGAACTGGCCGAACGCTTCATCAAGCTGTTCGAGAACCGCCTGTGCGTTTACTCGGAGTCCACCCGCCAGCTGTATACCAACTACGACCTGCACTTCCCCGCCGACTACGGACGCAAGATGGTGGTGCTGCCGAACCCTTACGCCTTCCACGACACCCTGCACGGCATCGACCCCGTGGCGGTGCGCAAGACCGGCCTCTGCGTGCTGCCTGGCGTCGTGCTGGGCAAGCCCGGGCTGATGCTGACCACGCAGATCCGTGACGGCGGACCTGCGCCCAAGACCATGCCATTCAAACCGGCCCTGGCACAGATCATCAGCAACCAGAAGAAGATCGGCGACGTCTTCCTGCCTATCCTGATGAAAGGCGACCTGCGCGAGTTCGATCAGAGCATGCCCTACATCCACCTGCACCGCCTGCAGGTGCAGCGCCTGGGACTGCTGTCGTCCTTCGAGCGCGATGACATCCAGCAGACCATCACGCGCAAGCTGCTGACACTCTACCGACAAGCCGACAGCCTGGGCTGCTGACCCGTTTAAAGCGATAGATTTGTTATGGCCGCTTGCCATCGCCCTTATGGATTGGCATAACGTACCCCATAACAAAATCGCCACACGGATGTTGATGTCATGCGAGTCCTGCGCCGCGCACTCCTGTTGATCCTGTTGCTGGTCCTCGCCGCCCTCGCGGTCGTCCTCTACTACATCGCCAACCCCAACCTGCCGGTGTTCGACAAGCCGCAGCAGGTGCATTACCTCGGCCAGTGGAGCGAGCAGGCACGCCAGACCTACTACTACACGCCGCAGGGCACCACGGTTAAGGGTCTGCGGTATGAGTGGTTCACCGCGCTCGAACTGCCCTTCAGCAAGGACAAGTTCGCCCGCCCTGACTACCTGGCGCGCTTTGGCTTCCTCACCGACCCGCAGCAGCGGCCCAGCGCGCTCAACCCCGGCAACCTGCCGGTCGGCTTCGCCCGCCATGCCGACGACGAGACCGGCGCCCAGTACCTCGACATCAGCTGCGCCGCCTGCCACACCGGCGAGCTGCGCTACCAGGGCCAGGCCATCCGCATCGATGGTGGCGCCGCCCTGCATTCGCTGGCCTCCACCGTGCCCACGCTCAAGGGGGGTGGCTTCGGCCAGGCGCTGGGCATGAGCATGGCCTTCACCTACTACAACCCGGTGAAGTTCAACCGCTTCGCCCGCGAAGTGCTGGGTGACAATTACGACAGTGGCAAGCAGCAGCTGCGCCAGGACTTCAAGGCCGTACTCGACCGCCTGCTGGATACCGCCATGAACGACTGGCACCGTGGCCTCTACCCCACCGAGGAAGGTTTCGGCCGCACCGACGCCTTCGGCCGCATCGCCAACAGCGTCTTCGGCGACGCCATCGACGAGAGCAACTACCGGGTGGCCAACGCCCCAGTCAGCTACCCGCAGGTGTGGGATATCTGGAAGTTCGACTGGGTGCAATGGAACGGCTCGGCCATGCAGCCCATGGCACGCAACATCGGTGAGGCACTGGGAGTCGGCGCCACGCTGCACCTGTTCGACGAAAACGGCGAGCCAATGACGCACGACGAGCGCTATCCGTCCAGCGTGCGCCTGCGCGACCTGTACACCCTGGAAGAAACGCTCAAGCAGCTCAAGCCGCCGACCTGGCCGGAACAGGTGCTGGGCAAGGTCGACCTCAAGCTGGCCAGCCAGGGCCGTGCCCTGTTCGCCGAGAACTGCGCCTACTGCCACGCCCCCGACCCGGTGCCGCGCGACAAGCGCCTGGCCCCGGCACGCGACCCGGAATGGCACCTGCGCATCGTGCCGACTCGCATCATCGGCACCGACCCGACCACCGCCGACAACATCGCCGACCACCGCTTCGATATCCGCAAGCTGGGCTGGCAGAAGGACGAGCTGGCCAAGCTGGACGTCAAGCTGTTCGGTTCAAGCCTTGAGGAAGTCGACTTCGCCAGCATTTCCAGCGCCAAGGGCCTGGCCTACGTGACCGCCTATGTGGAAGACCGCGCCTACCGTGACGCCGGCATCCAGCCGCGCGAACGCTGGCGCATGGACGGCTACGGCCTGGCCATCGGCGTACAGGAGAAACGCGGCTACAAGGCGCGTCCGCTGCATGGCATCTGGGCCACACCGCCGTTCCTGCACAACGGCTCGGTGCCCAACCTGTTCCAGCTGCTGTCGCCGGTGGTCGAGCGCGATAGCCAGTTCTGGGTCGGCAACTTCGAGTACGACCCCAAGCGCGCCGGTTTCCTCACCGAAAAATTCGAAGGCGGTTTCCTGTTCGACACCCGCATCACCGGCAACGGTAACCGCGGCCACGAGTTCCGTGACGGATGCCGAAACGAAGGCGTAATCGGGCGCTATCTGGAACCCGAGGAACGCTATGCGCTGATCGAGTACCTCAAGGTGATGGGCGACGAGAGGCTGGAGAGCCAGCTGCAACCCGCCGAGAGCCGCGCCTGGACCCCCGGCCCCAGCTGCCAGAACAACAACTAAGGAATAGTTGCCATGCTCAAACGTATCTGGCTCTGGCTTGGCCGCCTGCTTGGCAAGCTGCTGCTTGTGCTCCTGATCGTCGGTGGCCTCGGCTGGGCTGTTGGCAGCGCCTACTACGCCTGGAAATTCTCCGGCCCGGTGTCCACCGAGGAGGAAATCCCGGCCGATGAGGCGGCGCTGACCCAGGGCATCATCGAGGATGCCATTCGTATCGTCGAGCAGCACCGCGACAACACCCGCGTGCTGCGCGATGCCCACGCCAAGGCCCACGGCTGCGTGAAAGCGCAGATGACCGTGCTGCAGAACCTGGCCCCGGAACTGCGCCATGGCGTACTGGCCGAGCCGGGCAAGACCTGGCAGGCCTGGATGCGCCTATCCAATGGCAACGCCTACCCGCAGTTCGACAGTGCCCGCGATGCTCGCGGCATGGCCATCAAGCTGCTCGACGTGCCCGGTGACAAGCTGCTGAGCAGCAAGGCCACGGCCGGCAACCAGGACTTCGTGATGTTCAACCACCCGGTGTTCTTCGTCCGTGACGTTGCCGAGTACAAGCAGAACTTCGCAGCGCAGGCCGACGGCAGCAAGATCCTGGCATTCTTCCCCAGCTGGGACCCGCGTACCTGGGAGGTTCGCCACCTGATCATTGCGCTGAAGACCCTGGCACCTGCACCGGAGAGCCCGGTCACGGCCACTTACAACTCCATTGCCCCATTCAAGCTCGGACCGCACAACATCAAGTATCGCGTGATTCCGGACCCACAGAGCTGCCCGCCCTACGAACTGCCGGAACAGAACACCGCGCTGCCCAACTTCCTGCGCAACGCCCTGTATCAGCAGCTGTCGCTGGACCGGGTGCCAGCCTGCTTCGCCCTGCAGGTACAGCGGCAGAACGCCGATTACTACATGCCCATCGAGGACACCAGCGTGCAGTGGAGCGAGGACATCTCGCCATTCGAGACCGTGGCGACGGTGCGCGTGGAGCCGCAGGACTTCGACTCCCGCGAGCAGAACCTGGCCTGCGACAACCTCTCCTTCAACCCCTGGCACGCGTTGCCCGAGCATCGCCCGATCGGCGGCATCAACCGCCTGCGCAAGGCGGTGTACGAGGCCGTCAGTGTCTACCGCCACCAGCGCAACGCCGCGCCGCAGGCGCACTGAAACGCCAAGGCCGCCTCAGGGCGGCCTTGTTGTTTAATGCTCGTATAGCTCGGATGAAATCCGGGAAAGCCGGGCTACAGGCGATCCAGATCGATGACCGCGAAGCTGGCCACCGTGTCATGCCCAGCCAGGCGACCGCCCTCGCGGGCCAGGCCGATCGTCTGCAGGCCGGCCTGCTGGGCGGCGTCCAGCTCCTGGACGATGTCGGAGAGGAACAGGATTTCCTCGGCCGGCAGGCCGATGGCTGCAGCGATCGTGCGGTACGACTCGACTTCGCGCTTGGGGCCGCTGGTGGTGTCGAAAAAGCCGCTGAACAGCCCGCTCAGGTCCCCAGCCTCGGAGCAGCCGAAGATCAGCTTCTGTGCCTGCACCGAGCCGGATGAATAGACATACAGCGCATAGCCGGCCTGGTGCCAGCGTTTGAGCGCTTCCACCGCGTCCGGGTAGACATGGCCCTTGAGCTGGCCGCTGGCGTAGCCCTGCTGCCAGACCATGCCCTGCAGCGCCTTGAGCGGCGTGGCCTTGCGATCCTCGGCGAGCCACTGCAGGAGAATCTCGATGACCCGGATCAGGTCCGCCCCGCCCTCGCCGCTCTCGGCCCGCACGGCGTCCAGTTGCGCCGCAACGACCGGCTCCTCGGCGTGATCGAGGATGAACTGCGGCAGGTGCCGGGCGGCATAGGGGAACAGCACGTCGAAGACGAAGCTCACCGCGCTGGTGGTGCCTTCGATGTCGGTGAGGATGGCTTTGATGGGCATGGAGACTCCTGGGATGTGGGCGGCGCCCCCTCTCCCATTCATGGGAGAGGGCCGGGGAGAGGGTGAGGAAAATAGCCCTCTCCCCCGGCCCCTCTCCCGCAAGCGGGAGAGGGGTGAAGAGCTTCAGTCTTCCAGACGCGGGAAACGACTGGCGATATCGTCGCCGGTGAAGTTGGCCACCCAGCCTTCCGGGTTGTTAAACAGGCGAATGGCGACGAAGTGCGGGAACTCGCCCATGTCGAACCAGTGGCGGGTGCCGGCCGGCACCGAGATCAGGTCGTTCTTCTCGCACAGCACCGCATACACGTACTCGTCGATATGCAGGCTGAACAGGCCGCGGCCGGCGACGAAGAAGCGCACCTCATCCTCGCCGTGACGGTGCTCGTCGAGGAACTTGGCGCGCAGCTCGTCCTTCTGCGGGTGGTCCTTGTTCAGGCTGACCACGTCGACGGTGACATAGCCCTGCTCGGCCATCAGCTTGTCGATCTGCGGGCGGTAGGCGGCAATCACCTCGTCCTGCGCAGCGCCCGGCTGGATCGGCACACTGGCCTGCCAGCGTTCGAAGCGCACGCCGACCTCGGCCAGGGTGGCGGCGATGTCCTCAAGGTGGGTCAGCACCTTGTTCGGCACATCCGGGTTGGACTGGTGGTAGACGGTCAGGCTGCTCATGACATCTCCTCTAGCGCTGCAGCGCGCGTACTTTCAGTTCGCACTCGAACAGGAATTCGAAAGCCTCGACCTGGCGCAGGCAGTCGGCCATGGTCGCGCCCCAGGTGTACAGACCGTGACCACGGATCAGGTAGCCGACGCAATCCGGGTGTTCATCCAGCCAGGGCTGCACCTTGGCCGCCAGGCGGGCGATGTCCTGATCGTTATCAAAGATCGGCACCAGGACCTGGCACTCGTGGGTGGAAACGCCGGCGAAGGCCTTCTGCAGCTCGTAGTCGGCAAATACCAGCGAGTCGGCCAGGGTCAGGCGCGACAGCACGGTGGCATTCACCGAGTGGGTGTGCAGCACGGCGCCGATCGCAGGCTGCCAGCGGTACAGCTGTGTGTGCAGGAGCGTCTCGGCCGAGGGTTTCTTGCCCGGTTCCAGGCTGTTGCCGTCGAGGTCGGTGGCCAGCACGTCGTCCCCGCCCAGCTGGCCCTTGTGTTTGCCGGAGACGGTGAGCAGCGCCTGGTCGGTGCTCAGGCGCGCGGAATAGTTGCTGCTGGTGGCCGGCGACCAGCCACGGCCATACAGGAATTGCCCGGCCTCGATGATCTGCCGGGTCAGTTGTTCACGGTTCATGCCCGCTCCTCGTGCAAACGGATGGCAATGATAAATGCCGCGGCCAGGGCGACCAAGCTGGCGATGGCGAAGGTCCAGGCCGCGCCCAGACTCTCCCAGCTGTAGCCGGCATACAGTGCGCCGAGGGCGCCACCGGTGCCGGCCAGCGCCGCGTACAGCGCCTGGCCCTGGCCCTGCTGGTTGGGCCCGAAGCTGCGCTGGACGAAATGGATGGCCGCCGCGTGGAAGCTGCCGAAGGTGGCGGCATGCAGCAGCTGAGCGAACAGCAGCACACCCAGGTGGTCGGCCAGATTGCCCAGCAGCAGCCAGCGCAGCGCCGCCAGCAGGAAACTGGCCGCCAGCACCCAGCGCACCGAGAAGCGCGTGAGGATGCGCGCCATGAACAGGAACAGCACGATCTCCGCCACCACGCCCAGCGCCCACATCTGGCCGATAAAGCCTCGCTCGTAGCCGAGCCGCTCCAGGTGCAGGGTCAGGAAGGTGTAGTACGGGCCGTGTGACAGCTGCATCAGCGCCACGCAGAGGAAGAACGCCGGTACGCCCGGGCGCAGCAGCTGGGCCAGGAAACCGCCCTCGCCGCCCTGCCCGGCCCGCGCCTGCGGCACCGCGTTGGGCACCCACAGGCTGCCGAGCAGGATGCCGGCGAGGATCATCACCACCATCGCCGGGAACAGCGCGGGGCTGAAGCGCTCGAACAGCTCGCCCAGGCCTATCACCGCGACGATGAAGCCGATCGAACCCCACAGACGGACCTGCGAATAGCGCGCGCTCTGCTCGCGCAAGTGGGCCAGGGTGATCACCTCGAACTGCGGCAGCACGGCGTGCCAGAAGAAGGCGTGCAGCGCCATCACCAGAGCCAGCCAGGCGTAGCCCTGGTCGACGAAGATCAGGGCGAAGCTGAGCAGCGTGCACAGCGCACCGAAACGCACGATGCGCAGGCGCTGGCCGCTGCGGTCGCCCAGCCAGCCCCACAGGTTGGGTGCCAGGCAGCGCATCAGCATGGGAATGGCCACCAGCTCGCCGATGCGCGCCGGGGCGAAGCCCAGGTGCTGGAAGTACAGCGGCAGGAAGGGCGCGGTGGCGCCCAGCATGGCGAAGTAGAAGAAGTAGAACGCGGACAGCCGCCAGTACGGCAGCGGCTGGGCGGTCACAGCTGGCCGAGCACCGGGGTGTTGACCCGCACGTCGGCGTTCTGCGCGCGGTGGCGCAGCAGGTGGTCGAGCAGCACGATGGCCATCATCGCCTCGGCGATGGGCGTGGCGCGGATGCCGACGCAAGGGTCGTGACGGCCCTTGGTGATCACGTCCACCGGGTTGCCGTCGACGTCGATCGAGCGGCCCGGGGTGGTGATGCTGGAGGTCGGTTTGAGCGCCAGGTGGGCGATGATCGGCTGGCCGCTGGAGATGCCGCCGAGGATACCGCCGGCGTTGTTCGACAGGAAGCCCTCGGGGGTCAGCTCGTCGCGGTGCTCGGTGCCACGCTGGGCCACGCAGGCAAAGCCGGCGCCGATTTCCACGCCCTTGACCGCGTTGATGCTCATCAGCGCGTGGGCCAGATCCGCGTCCAGGCGGTCGAAGATCGGCTCGCCCAGGCCCGGCATCACGCCCTCGGCGACCACGGTGATCTTGGCGCCCACCGAATCCTGGTCACGGCGCAGCTGGTCCATGTAGGCCTCGAGCTCCGGCACCTTGTCCGGGTCGGGGCTGAAGAAGGCGTTCTGCTCGACGCAGTCCCAGGTCTTGAACGGGATCTCGATCGGGCCGAGCTGGCTCATGTAGCCGCGCACCTGGATGCCCAGGCCAGCCAGCACCTTCTTGGCGATGGCGCCGGCGGCCACGCGCATGGCGGTTTCGCGCGCCGAGCTGCGGCCACCGCCGCGGTAGTCGCGGATGCCGTACTTGTGGTGGTAGGTGTAGTCGGCGTGGGCCGGGCGGAACAGGTGCTTGATCGCCGAGTAGTCCTTGGACTTCTGATCGGTATTGCGGATCAGCAGGCCGATGGAGCAGCCGGTGGTCTTGCCCTCGAACACCCCGGAGAGGATTTCGACAACGTCGTCTTCCTGGCGCTGGGTGGTATGGCGGCTGGTGCCCGGCTTGCGGCGGTCGAGGTCGCGCTGCATGTCTTCCAGGGACAGCTCGATGCCCGGCGGGCAACCGTCGACGATGGCGACCAGGGCCGGGCCGTGGCTTTCGCCAGCGGTGGTGACGGTGAACAGCTTGCCGTAGGTGTTGCCGGACATGCAGGGCGCTCCGCGAAATCTGCCTCGAACAAAGGTCGGCGAGTATACCGCCGGCGCACGCCCAGTTCACCTGCAGCGGGCAAATGGCCGTTGACCAGCCTGCAGTGGCGGCGAAACTTGCCGATAATGCCTGTACGCATGCCCAAGGACGCCGCGATGAGCGATACCGACGCCCAACAACCCGAAGAACAGACCGAGCAGGCTCCGCCGCCCCACCCCTGGGAAAGCCTGGAGGCGGAGCACTTCCAGTTGCTGCGCCTGGCTCCCCTGCCCACCGACCGCGCTACCGGGCTGCGCCCGCTGCGCTTCGTGCGCTTGGGTCGCGCCGAACGCCACAGCGACGAGCAAAGCCTGCTGCGACTCGCCGTAGAGGTACCGGGGCAGCGCCTAAGGCGTGAACAGAACCTGCTGGAGGTATGGGCCGACCACCGCATCCGCGAGGTGCGCTTTGGTGCCGACAAGGGGCTGGCCATCGATCCGGTCAACCGCGGCCTCGGCCGCTTCCTGCTGGCCCAGGGCATCGCCTGGGCACGCCAGCGCTGGGGCAGCTACACGGTCGAAGGCGGGGCGCTGGCAGTCAAGGATGTACTCAGCGAGGACGCACGCCTGCTGCGAGACCATGTCCTGCGTATCCAGGGTTTCGAGGTGGTCTACCAGGACCTGGCTCAGCTCAAGGCCAGCTACAGTGCCAGCCGGGTCAGCGTGCTAAACCCGGAATGGAACAGGGAAAAGGTGCAGATGATCGACCTGCTCGACTGCGGCGCGATGCTGCAACAGGCCGACCAGAACCTGCACGAGCAACAGGTGAAGATCGGCAAACTGGAGCATCGTGTCGAAATGCTCAAACGCGAGGACAGCGGGCTGCGCTTCACCATCGCCTGCCTGGTGGCACTGACCTTGTTCCAGGCCGGCCTGCTGATCTGGATCGCCACGCGCTAGATCAGTTGGGCCGTCGCAGGGTGGGGAACGACCCTCGGTCTTTTCCACCAACCCTCCCCACACGCACTCAGGTGGAAAGCGCTGTCGCGGCTCGGCCCTTAGCCCGGATGTAATCCGGGGGAAGCAGGCAGCTCGGTCCCGGACTGCATCCGGGCTACCAGTGCCCGCCCGAACTCAGCCCTTGGCGCGCGAACGGAACAGCTTCTGGTACTCGCGGCACTGCGCCGCCGCCAGCAGGAACACGCCGTGACCGCCCTGCTCGAACTCCAGCCAGGTGAAGTCCACTTCCGGGTACAGCGCCTCGACATGCACCTGGCTGTTGCCCACCTCGACGATCAGGATGCCCTTCTCGGTCAGGTGGTCGGCCGCCTCGGCCAGCATACGCCGCACCAGATCCAGGCCGTCGTCACCGCAGGCCAGGCCCAGCTCCGGCTCGTGGTGGTACTCGGCCGGCATGTCGGCGAAGTCCTCGGCATCCACGTAGGGCGGGTTGGATACGATCAGGTCGAAGCGCTGTCCCGGCAAGCCATCGAAGCCGTCGCCCTGCACGGTATAGACGCGCTCCTCCAGACCATGCCGCTCGATGTTCTGGTTGGCCACTTCCAGGGCCTCGAAGGACAGGTCGCCCAGCACCACCTCGGCCTCGGGGAAGGCATAGGCGCAGGCGATACCGATGCAGCCGGAGCCGGTGCAGAGGTCGAGGATGCGCGCCGGCAGCGCCGGTAGCCAGGGTTCGAACTGCTGGCCGATCAGCTCGGCAATCGGCGAACGCGGCACCAGCACGCGCTCGTCGACCACGAACGGCAGGCCGCAGAACCAGGCCTCACCGAGCAGGTAGGCGGTGGGCACGCGCTCCTCGACACGACGACGGATCAGCTCCAGCAGGTGCTGCTGCTCGTCTTCCTCCAGACGGCAATCCAGGTAGCCGTCGGCGATCTCGAAGGGCAGGTGCAATGCGCCCAGCACCAGCTGGCGGGCATCGTCCCAGGCGTTGTCGGTGCCATGACCGAAGAACAGGCCGGCCTCGTGGAAACGGCTGACGGCCCAGCGGATATGGTCGCGCACGGTGCGCAGGCGGGATGCAGACACGGCTATCACCTCAGGAAAGGGTGCGCGATTCTAGCCGGAACCGCGGCAAAGGTTCACAGATCGCACCGGGAAGCACAGAATAGACACATCGCCGTCACAGGAGCCCAACCATGTCCGAACCGAAAACCCTGTTCCAGCTGCTCGGACGCGGTTATGCACCGGCCACCCTGGGCAAGGCCACCTTGCTGGTCATCGACGCTCAGGAGGAGTACCGCAGCGGTACCCTGCAACTGCCGGACGTGGAAGCCGCGATCAGCGAGATCGCCACCCTGCTCAATGCTGCCCGCAACCTCGGCGCCCCTGTCGTGCATGTGCGCCACCTGGGCATCCCTGGCGGCCTGCTCGACCCGCAGGGCCCGCGCGGACGCTTCATCGAAGGCCTGGCGCCGCTCGGTGGCGAACCGGTGGTGGAAAAACGCCTGCCCAACGCCTTCGCCGGCACCGACCTGCATGAGCATCTGCAGCAGCTCGGCCATCTGGACCTGATCATCTGCGGTTTCATGACCCACTCCAGTGTCAGCACCACCGTGCGCGCGGCCAAGGACTATGGTTACCGCTGCACCCTGGTGGATGCCGCCTGCGCAACCCGCGACCTGCCCTACCAGCACGAACTGATCCCGGCCCGCGACCTGCACCGCATGACCCTGGCAGCCCTGGCCGACAACTACGCGATGGTCGTACCACAGGCCCGCGCACTGCTCTGACCGGAACCCCGGCGACAGTCGCCGGTCATAGCGCCGATAACCCAAGAGGAAATCGGAATGAAGCTGTCCGACGACGGATTCGATGCACGCCGCCTGCGCCCACGCGGCCCTGGCTGCTGGCGCTGGCGTTTTCTCGGCGCCCTCGCCGCGCTGTCTGCCGCCTTTGGCGTGCTGCTGATCATGGCCGGCGCGGCCACCCTGCTCGGCCGCCCGCCGGCACTCGGCCCACTGAACGACAGTGTCGGCGCCGCCATCACCCTGCTGCTGTTCGGCCTGTTCCTGCTCTGGGGCGGGATCAACGTCTGGCGCCGTTGCCGCCGGCGCATGCGCAGGCAGCATGGCAACGAGCTGAGCCTGTCGCCACAGCTGCTGAAAAAGCGCGACTGAAGCCGGTAAACTGGCCTCTTCCGTGGAGGCTATTCATGCAAGACGACGATTTTTCCCTGTTCCAGTCCGCCGTGCGCGGGGTCAGGCCGATCAGCCATGACCGCGCCGACACCGGCAAGCCGAAGACCGACCGCCAGCGTCTGAACACCCTGCGCCAGGCGGCGACGGTGAGGACCGACGCGGTCAAGGTGGACGGCTTGTCCGACCAGTTCGTCATCGACGTCGGCGCCGAGGACGAACTCTACTGGGCCCGCGACGGCGTGCAGGACGGCCAGATGCGCAAGCTCAAGGCCGGCCAGGTGGCGTTCGAGGGCAGCCTTGACCTGCACGGCATGACCGTGGAGAAGGCCCGCGAGACGCTCTGGGCATTCTTCGCCGAGGCGGCGCGCATGGAAGTACGCTGCGTGCGCGTGACCCACGGCAAGGCCGCGCGCATGGACGGCAAGCGGCCAATGATCAAGAGCCACGTCAACACCTGGCTGCGCCAGCACCCACAGGTGCTGGGCTTCACCTCCTGCCTCGCCAAGCACGGCGGCACCGGCGCGGTCTATGTGCTGCTCAAGCGCACCATGATGGAAGGCCGCGACGAGGACTGAGCCGCGTCAGTCCGCCTGCCGCGCCGGCCACAGGCTGATCGCCCGCTCGGCCAGGGCGGCGATGGTCAGGCTCGGGTTGACGCCGACGTTGGCCGGGATGCTGCTGCCGTCGATCACATACAACCCTGGGTGGCCGAACACCTGGTGCCGCGCATCCACCACACCCTCCGCCGGCGAACCGGCGATCACCGCGCCGCCCAGCAGATGCGCCGTCACCGCGCGATTGCCCAGGCTTTCCGGCAGGACATTCAGCGCCTCTCCGCCACTGGCCTCGGCAAAGGCACGCGCCGCCCGGTTGGCCTGTGGCAGGTAGGTGGGCGAGGCGGCGCCGACCGACAGACGTGACTCCAGGGCAAAAGCCCCCAGACGCCACGCGCGGCGCCGGTAACCGAAGGCCAGCTGGTTGTCCGCCTGCTGCATCACCGTCAGCACCGAGATGCGCCGGTACCAAACGGCCGTGAACCAGTGCCCAAGCCAGTGCCAGGGACGCCGCAGCAGCGCGCCCACGACCTTGGCCGCGCGCCTCAGCGGCCGTGTGTCGTCCACCAGCGGCCCCATGTACAGGCGCATGAAGTTGTAGCTGCGCGGAAAACGGTTCTGCGTGATGTGGGTCTGCGCATCCGCGTGGAAGTGGCTGGAGATGGTGGTGCCCTGGCTGATGTCCACGCCTGGCCGGCCACGGATCGCCACGATCGCCTCGCTGTTGGTGCGCACATGCTCACCCAGCGCTGCCGGCAAGTGCGGCAAGGTACGGTAGCGGTCGCGGCTGGCGAACAGAATCTCCAGGCTGCCGAGCACGCCGGCCGCGAGGATCACCTGGGGCGCGTCGAGGCTGCGCAGCGCGTGCGTGCGGCCGCGCAGATGCAGTCGATAGCCCGCGCCGTGGCGGCTGATATGGCTGACCCGGGTTTCGCTGAACACCTGCACGCCCAGCTGCCGGGCCAGGTACAGGTAGTTGAGATCCAGGCTGTTCTTCGCCCCCTGCGGACAGCCGCTGATGCAGCTGCCACAGCGGTTGCAGCCGCTGCGCTGAGGGCCGCGCCCGGCGAAATACGGATCGGGCAGCGCTTGCGGCGGGCCGAAGTAGATGCCCTGCGGCACAGGCGCATAACTCTGCGCCACGCCGAGTGCCGTGGCCGTGCGCTGCAGCCAGTGGTCCTGCTGCCCCGGGTAGGGATTGTCGGCCACGCCGAGCATTTGCCGGGCGCGCTGATAGTGTGCCGCCAGGCTGGCTTGCCAGTCGTCCAGCGCCGCCCAGGCCGGATCGCGGTAGAACGCCGCCTGCGGCTCCAGCAACACGGCGGCATAGACCAGGCTGCCACCGCCGACGCCGACACCGTGGACCACCCCGACATTGCGATAGACCTTCTGCGCCAGCGGCCCGCGCAACCCCAACGCGGGCGCCCACAGCAGGTGCCGCATCGACTGCCCGGCACGCCGCAGATCGGCCGCGCTGTGCTCACGCCCCTGCTCCAGCACGGCCACCCGGTAGCCTTTCTCGGCCAGGCGCAAGGCGCTGACGCTGCCACCGAAACCGGAGCCGATGATCAGCACATCGAAGTCGCCGCTCACGCCTCGCGCACCAGCAGGAAAGGAAAGCCCAGCCGACGCAGGCCCGGCAGGTCGACAAAGGTCAGGCACAGGCAGTGCTGCGGGTCGAGCTGGCGCAGCTCGTCACGCACCCAGCGCCAGGGCCTGCGCGTTGCCTGGCCGTAATCCAGGGCCACGCAGGGTTGCCCGTCGAGCCAGGAGGGCTGGGTGCAGTAGCGCATCGGCAGCAGCTCCAGCAGCTGCCCGCCACGGCGGCGCAGGTTGACCGCCGCCTGCGCATCGACGAAGCGCTTGCCGTACCAGCCCGGCATGCCGCTCAGCGCGATGCTTGGCCCGGCGCTGCCGCGCAGCCACCAGGGGCCGATGAATTCGGCGCGCCAGCGCCCGATCAGGTGCTCGGCCGCCGGCAGCTGACGATAGCGGGCCAGCAGCTGGCTCAGGGAAAGCGAATGGAGAGTCTGCATCATGCGGCCGCCCGATTATTAGAGTTATTGCTCTAGACTAATCGCCAGCCGCCTGTTCGGCAGCCCGCAAATCTGCCAAGTCCACGGGGTTAAACGCCAAGGCGCTGCACACTTGCCAGCGCGTCGCGCGCCGTCTACCCTGCCGGGCTGCAATTTCGATTGGAATTCCCATGTCCCTGGAACAGCAATACACCGCCATTCTCGGTCAACTCGGCGAAGACGTTTCCCGCGAAGGCCTGCTCGATACCCCCAAGCGTGCGGCCAAAGCCATGCAGTACCTGTGCAAGGGCTACCAGCAGACCCTCGAGGAAGTCACCAACGGCGCCCTGTTCAGCTCCGACAACAGCGAGATGGTGCTGGTGAAGAACATCGAGCTGTACTCGCTGTGCGAGCATCACCTGCTGCCGTTCATCGGTAAGGCCCACGTGGCCTACATTCCCAGCGGCAAGGTACTGGGGCTGTCCAAGGTGGCGCGCATCGTCGACATGTACGCCCGCCGCCTGCAGATCCAGGAGAACCTCAGCCGGCAGATCGCCGAGGCCGTCCAGCAGGTCACCGGCGCCCTGGGCGTCGCCGTGGTGATCGAGGCCCAGCACATGTGCATGATGATGCGCGGCGTGGAGAAACAGAATTCCTCCATGGTCACCTCGGTGATGCTCGGCGAGTTCCGCGAAAACGCCGCCACCCGCAGCGAGTTCCTCAGCCTGATCCGCGACTGACACGCAGCGAGCATGAAAAAGCCGGCTTCGCGCCGGCTTTTTCATGCCCCTCAGGTCAACCTCAACCGAACATGCTCACGTGCCGCGGGTGGCTGGCAACGCGCGCAAGCCAGGCATTGATCGCCGGGTAACCGCTCAGGTCGAAACCACCTTCGTGCGCCACATGGGTGTAGGCATACAGGGCGATATCGGCCAGGGTGTACTGCTCGCCCACCAGGTAGGGCGTGCGCTGCAACTGCTGCTCCATCACCCGGAACGCCTTGTGCCCACGCACATGGCACACCTCATACTCCTCGCGCCGTGCCTCGGGCATGCCCTGGTACAGCTGAATGAAGCGCGCCACCGCGACATAGGGCTCGTGGCTGTACTGCTCGAAGAACTGCCACTGCAGCATCTGCGTGCGCAGGCGCGGCTCGCTGGGGATGAACGCGCTGCCATCGGCGAGGAAATTGAGGATGGCGTTGGACTCCCAGAGGAAGGTGCCATCTTCCAGCTCCAGCACCGGAATCTTGCCGTTGGGGTTCTTGGCCAGGAACTCGGCGGTCTGCGTCTCGCCCTTGAGGATGTCGATCGGCAGCCACTGATACTCGCGACCGAGCAGGTGCAGCATCAGCTTGACCTTGTAGCAGTTGCCGGAACGGTAATCGCCGTAAACCTTGAGCATCGCTACTTGCTCCCTTGCGCGTCTAGAGCAGCTTGCGCCTCACGGATGACTGCCGCCAGGCGACGCAGCCCCTCGCCGAGCTTCTCCGGCGGTACGTGGCTGAAGTTCAACCGCAGGTGACCGGGGTTGGCGTCCGGCTCGACGAAGAACGGCTCGCCCGGCATGAACGCGACGTTCTGCGCCATGGCCGGCTGCAGCAGGGTACGGGTATCCAGTTTGTGGTTGAGGGTCAGCCAGAAGAACAGACCGCCTTGCGGCACCTGCCAGCTGGCCAGGTCGGCGAAATGCTCCTCCAGCGCCACCTGCATGGCGTCGCGGCGTACGCGGTAGAAGTCGCGCAGCTCGGCCAGGTGGGCCTGGTACTTGTCGCTGCCCAGCCACTGCAGGGCCTGCCACTGGCCGATGCGGTTGGTGTGCAGGTCGGCTGCCTGCTTCAGGCGCAGCAGGTGCGGGAACAGGTCCGGGCTGGCGATCAGAAAGCCGACGCGCAGGCCCGGCAGCAGGGTCTTGGACACGGTGCCGGTGTAGATCCAGCTGGTGCGTTTGAGGCGGCTGACGATGGGCGTGGCGCTGCCGGCATCGAACACCAGCTCGCGGTACGGCTCGTCCTCGATCAGGGTAACGTTGAACTCGTCGAGCAGCGCCGCCACGGCGTCGCGCTTGGCCTCGCTGTAGCGCACGGCGGACGGGTTCTGGAAAGTCGGAATCAGGTAGGCGAAGGCCGGCTTGTGCTGTTGCAGGCGCTCGCGCAGGGCCTCCAGCTCCGGACCGTCGGCTTCCTGCGGCACGGTGATGCAGTCGGCGCCGAACAGCTGGAAGGACTGCAACGCAGCCAGGTAGGTCGGTGCCTCGACCAGGATCTCGGTGCCCGGATCGATAAGCAGCTTGCTGGCCAGGTCCAGGGTCTGCTGCGAGCCGCAGGTGATCAGCACCTGGCTGGCATCGCAGTTCACTCCCAGCTTGCGCGCCTCGGCGGCCACCGCCTCGCGCAGTGCCGGCTCGCCCTCGCTCATGCCGTACTGGCCGATGGAGGCCGGCATTTCGCTCCAGTCCACTTTCGGCAGCATCGGCTCGGCGGGCAGGCCGCCGGCGAAGGACATCACCTCCGGACGTTGCGCCGCGGCGAGGATTTCGCGGATCAGGGAGCTTTTCAGACGGGCAACGCGTTCGGAGAAGGCCATGGAAGTCACCGGTAGCACAGGCAGGATAAATTGGGTCAAACTGTTTGACCGAAACTACGACGCCGGGAATGGATACGTCAATATGCTTGACCTGAAAAAGCCAAGCGCGCAGCAGGCTGCCATGGAGGCCTTCTTCTTCGGCTACCAGGCGTTCACCGCCAAACCCGACGAGATGCTGGCACGCCGCGGCCTGTCGCGCGTGCATCACCGCATCCTGTTCTTCATCGCCCGCTACCCCGGCCTGAGCGTCAAGGAACTGCTCGGCTACCTGGGCGTGAGCAAGCAGGCGCTGAACACGCCGTTGCGCCAGTTGCAGGAAATGTCGATGGTCGAGAGCGTGGCCGCCAGCGACGACAAGCGCAAACGCCAGCTCGGCCTCACAGCCGAGGGCGCGAGGCTGGAGCAGACCCTGCGCCGCGAACAGGTGCGCCTGCTTGAGCGGGTATTCAACGAGGCCGGCGAGCCGGCGGTGCAGGCCTGGCTGGCGGTCAACCAGGCCCTGAGCAAGGCCCGCCATACCGGCGGCGAGGACTGATCAGGCGGCCTGTGTGCCGCTCAGCTCGCGGGCGCCGCGGAAGAACACCAGCGCCGTGGCGACAGTTCCGGCCAGCAGTGGGATGAAGGACAGCACGAGCAGGATCACCGACGCGGCCATGATTCCACCGACTAGCTCAAGCCAAGCCACCACCCGCACTACCGGGTAAGGTTCCTTCACCTTGAGCAGGACCACACCCAGCCATACCGTGCCCGCCCCCATCAGTACCAACACCGCGAAGTAGAGTAGCGACCGCCAGTCAAAGCTGGCGAACAGGGCATCGCCCCAGATCCAGTGCAGGGCCTCGCTCGTCAGGCTGGTGAGGATGATCAGGTAGGTCGGAGCGGTCAGCCCGCCGGCAGCGAAGCGCTGTTCGAGGAACGCTTTGAAGCGCAGCAGCAGGTAGCAGCCCAGCAGGGACGCCAAGGTGCCCATCCAGTCGCTGATCCGCCCAGCGAGACTGCTCTCCTCGCCCCCGGAAAAAAACACCGCCACCATGGCGACCAAGGTGACCACCACCGAGGCCAGACACAGCCAGCCCAGCACGCGCAGCTGCCCCGGACTCCAGCCGGGCAAGCCCTGCGGCACCTGTTGGTCGATCAGCGTCACCTGCGGCGCCGCGTAAGGGTTGTTCTGCTCCATGGCGATTTCCTTATGTAATGGGAACAGTCCATACCGCTGCAAGGCTCACGGAGAACTGTACCGACCATTGTCGAGACCGCTGTACCGCGACGCCCGGGCGGGCTGCGCATAGGCTGCCAGCATCCACGGAGAATCGCCATGACCTCGGAACTGCTGCTCGCCTTTATCCTTTTCGCCTTCGTCACCTCGGTGACGCCCGGCCCCAACAACATGATGCTGCTCGCCTCCGGGGTGAACTTCGGCGTACGCCGCAGCCTGCCGCACATGCTCGGCATCAGCCTAGGCTTCATGCTGCTGGTGGCCGCCGTGGGCCTGGGCCTCGGCCAGCTGTTCGAGCAGTTCCCGCCGCTGTACACCGCGCTGCGCTACGGCGGTGCCGCTTACCTGCTGTACCTGGCCTGGAAGATCGCCGGCAGCGGCGCACCGGATGCCGACGGCAAAACCACCGGCAAGCCCTTCACCTTCCTCCAGGCGGCGGCCTTCCAGTGGGTCAACCCCAAGGCCTGGATCATGGCCATCGGCGCCATCACCACCTACACGCCGCAGGAGGGCTTCCTGGTCAACGTGCTGCTGATCGCCGCCCTGTTCGCCCTGGTCAACTGCCCCAGCGTCGGCCTGTGGACGGTGGCCGGCAGCCTGCTGCGGCGCTGGCTGGATCGTCCGCGCGTACTGCGCGCCTTCAATATCGGCATGGCCCTGCTGCTGGTGGCCTCGCTCTACCCTATCCTGATCGACGTCAAGGGAAGCCTGTGATGACCCTGGAAGCCATGGACACCTCTCCCCGCCTGCGCCCGCTGGCCGACTCCGCGCCCTCCGCCGTGGTGGCCGGCTTCGTCTCGGCCCTCACTGGCTACACCAGCTCGCTGGTGCTGATGTTCCAGGCCGGCCAGGCCGCCGGGCTGAATGCCGCGCAGATCGCCTCCTGGCTGTGGGCGCTGTCGATCGGCATGGCCATCTGCACCGTGGTGCTGTCCCTGCGCTACCGCACGCCCATCGTGGTGGCCTGGTCGACACCCGGCGCCGCGCTGTTGATCACCAGCATGCCGGGCGTGAGCTACCCGGAGGCGATCGGCGCCTTCGTGGTCTGCGCACTGCTGCTCAGCCTGCTCGGCCTGTCCGGCGCCTTCGAGCGGGTCATGCGTCACCTCCCCGCTTCGCTCGCAGCGGCGCTGCTGGCCGGCATCCTGTTCCGCATCGGCAGCGAAATCTTCGTCGCCGCGCAGACCAGCACCCTGCTGGTGCTGGCGATGTTCTTCACCTTCCTGTTCGGCAAGCGCCTGGCGCCGCGTTACGCGGTGCTCTGCGCGCTGCTGGTGGGCGCAGGCGTGGCCGCTGCGCAGGGCCTGCTCGACTTCAGCCAGGTCCGCCTGGAGATGGCGGTGCCGGTCTGGACCACGCCGAGCTTCTCACTGAACGCGGCGATCAGCATCGGCATCCCGCTGTTCGTGGTGGCCATGGCCTCGCAGAATATTCCCGGCCTCGCCGTGCTGCGCGCCGACGGCTACGCCGTGCCGCCCTCACCGCTGATCGCCACCACCGGCATTGCCTCGCTGTTGCTAGCACCGTTCGGCTCCCACGGCATCAACCTGGCCGCCATCAGCGCCGCCATCTGCACCGGCGCCGAAGCCCACGAAGACAAGCGCAAGCGTTACACCGCCGCGCTGTGGAACGGCGTGTTCTGTGGCCTCGCCGGCATCTTCGCCGCCACCCTGGCCGCGCTGTTCATCGCCCTGCCCAGCGCGCTGATCCTGTCGATCGCCGCCCTGGCCCTGCTCGGCTCGATCGGCAACGGCCTGGCGCAGGCCATGCAGGCACCGGCCGAGCGTGACGCCGCGCTGGTGACCTTCATGATCACTGCCTCGGGCATGACCCTGCTCGGCATCGGCTCGGCCTTCTGGGGCCTGGTCGGCGGCGCCGTGACCCTGCTGATCCTGAACTGGAGGAAGTAGCGGACTGCATCCTGGCCAGGCCAGAAAGAAATGGTGCCCAGGAAGATTCTCGGTATGCACTAACTGTCCCCTCTCCCCCGAGGGGAGAGGGCTAGGGAGAGGGGACTAGGCGCCGCACCCTCTCCCCCTTCCCCTCTCCCGTAAACGGGAGAGGGAAGCAAAGCATCGGAAACGAAAACGCCGCGCAATCGCGCGGCGTTTTCTTTACGGCCTCATAGACTCAGGCCGCCTGAGCCTCCTCGGCCGCCAACTCCTTGCCATGGGCAAAGTTGACCCACCAGCCGAAGGCGGCGGCAGTGAAGAACATGATGAAGCTGTAGATAGCCGCCGGTACCGCCATGGTCGGGTTGTTCAGCAGCATCGGGCTGAGCGCCAGGGCAATCGCCAGGGTTCCGTTGTGAATGCCGATTTCCATGCCGATGGCCACCGCCTGGCGGCGTGGCAGCTTCATCAGGCGCGGTACGCCATAGCCCACGGCCAGGCTGATCAGGTTGAACAGCAACGCGGCCAGCCCCACCACCGGCGCGTAATCCACCACGGTCTGCCAGTCTTTGACAAAGGCCAGCACAACGACCAGCACCAGGAACAGCGCGGAGATGATCTTCACCGGTTTTTCCATGACATTGGCGAAACCCGGCGCCAGCTTGCGGATGACCATGCCGATGGCCACCGGACCGAGCACAATGGCGAACACTTGCACCACCTTGGTGAACTGCAGGGGAATGGCCTGGTCACCCTCCATGAAGTAGGCCAGCGACAGGTTGACGATGAAGGGCATGGTGAGGATGGCCACCAGCGAATTGACCGCAGTGAGGGTCACGTTCAACGCCACGTCGCCGTGCGCCAGGTGGCTGTAGAGGTTGGCCGAGGTGCCGCCGGGCGAGGCCGCCAGCAACATCAGACCGACCGCCAGGGCCGGAGCGAGGCCAAAGCCCTTGGCGATGAAGAAGCACACCAGCGGCAGCAGCAGCAGCTGGCAGCCCAGGCCGATCAGTACCGGTTTGGGAAACTTCACCACCCGGGCGAAATCCGCCAGGGTCAGCGACAGGCCCAGCCCGAGCATGATGATGCCCAGGGCGATGGGCAGGAACAGGGTATTCAAGGCACTTGCGGTCATTCTTGTTGTTCTCCGGATCTCTCTAGCACGCGATTGTTGACGTACCGGCCAAGCCTTGTAACTGGCTTTTCAGGCCAAGGAAACGGGTTGTCGTAACAGAATGCAAAAAGGGCGCCTCAGGGCGCCCTTTTTGTCAGATGACGGTTGCTCCGCCATCGACCACCAGTGAATGGCCAGTGGTGAAGCCGGCGGCGTCGCAGCACAGGTAGAGCACCGCGGCGGCGATCTCCTCGACCTTGCCGATGCGACCGACCGGATGCATGGCGGCCACGAACTCGGCCTTCTTCGGGTCGGCTTCGGCGGCACGGCGGAACATGTCGGTGTCGATCACGGCCGGGCACACGGCGTTGACGCGGATTTTCTTCTTCGCATACTCCACGGCGGCAGACTTGGTCAGGCCGATCACCGCGTGCTTGGAGGCGGCGTAGATGCTCATCTTCGGCGCGGCACCGATGCCGGCGACGGAGGCGGTATTGACGATGGCACCACCGCCCTGTGCCAGCAGCAGCGGCAGCTGGTGCTTCATGCACAGCCACACGCCCTTGACGTTGACGCCCATGATGGCGTCGAACTCGGCTTCGCTGCCTTCGGCCAGCTTGCCCTTCTCGATCTCGATGCCGGCGTTGTTGAACGCATAGTCCAGACGACCATAGGCGCCCAGGGTGCGCTCCATGAGCACCTTGACCTCGGCCTCGCGGGTCACGTCGCAGCGCACAAAGACCGCTTCGCCACCGGCCTCGCGAATCAGCTGTACGGTGCCCTCACCGCCCGCCACGTCGACATCGGAAACCACCACCTGCAGGCCCTCGGCGGCGAATGCCAGGGCGGTGGCGCGGCCGATGCCGGCAGCACCGCCAGTGACCAGGGCTACTTTGCCGGAGAACGTCATGCTCATGTCTGCATCCTCGCAGGAGTTGAAATCCAGCGAAGTCTAGCCAGCGACGAAGACGCCGAGCAGCACTATCAGGGTGCGATGTGCAGGATCATCCACAAGAGTGATGAAGGCCACCAGCGCTTAATCACTCTTGTGGATAGAGAGCTCAGCGCAGCTCGGCGACGATGTCGGCCAGGGCCTGGGCCGGATCGGCAGCCTGGCTGATCGGGCGACCGATCACCAGATAGTCGGAGCCAGCGGCCAGGGCCTTGGCCGGGGTGAGGATGCGCTTCTGGTCATCGGCGCTGCTGCCGGCCGGACGAATGCCCGGAGTGACCAGCCGCAGGGCCGAATGGCTGGCCTTGAGCGCAGGCGCCTCCTGGGCCGAGCAGACCAGCCCGTCCATGCCCGCCTGTGCTGCCAGGCCGGCCAGGCGCAGCACCTGCTCCTGCGGCGCAATGTCCAGGCCGATGCCGGCCAGGTCCTGCTGCTCCATGCTGGTCAGCACGGTCACGCCGATCAGCAGCGGCTTGCGCCCGGCCAGTTTGTCCAGCTCCTCGCGGCACGCCGCCATCATGCGCAGGCCACCGGAGCAGTGCACGTTGACCATCCACACGCCCAGCTCGGCGGCAGCCTTGACCGCCATCGCCGTGGTGTTGGGGATATCGTGGAATTTCAGGTCGAGGAACACCTCGAAACCCTTGGCCTGCAGCGCCTCGACCACCGCCGGGCCGCTGCGGGTGAACAGTTCCTTGCCGACCTTGACCCGGCACAGCTGCGGGTCGAGGCGGTCGGCCAGGGCCAGGGCCGCATCGCGGGAAGGAAAGTCGAGGGCAACGATGATCGGGGTGGACATGGCGGGCTCACTGGCAAGTCAAAAACGCCGCGCATTGTAGCGGAAGCCACGCGCCAGGTCAGATCGCCTTGTCCAGCGCCAGCGCCGTGATGAACCCGGCCAGGGTGATCAACCCGGTCAGCGCATGGGTTTCGGCGAAAGCCTCGGGAATCATTGCATCGACCAGCATGCACAGCACCGCACCGGCCGAGAAGCCCAGGGCCACGGCCAGCCAATGCGGCGACAGGCCGGCGAACAGCCCCGGCCCGGCCATGGCGGCGCCCCCCGAAAGCAGCACGATGCCGCCCCACAAGCGGAAGACATAACGCCGGCTGCGTCCCTCGGCACGCAGACCGGCGGCGCTGGCCAGGCCTTCCGGCAGGTTGGAAAGAAAGATCGCCACCAGCAGCATCAGGCTGACCTGGCCGCCGTCGAGCAGGCCCAGGCCAAGGCCAAGGGACTCCGGAATGCCATCGAGAAATGCCCCGGCGGCGATCAGCAGCCCGGCCATATGGGCCTGGCCACCAGCCTCGCGGCCGCGCTGATGGCGCTCCTGGTGCTCTAGCCACTCGTTGGCGGCGACAAAGCACAGGCCACCGGCCAGCAGGCCCCACAGAGTCGGCGCCAGGCCGCCCAGGCGCAACGCCTCGGGAATCTGTTCAAAGCACAGCGCAGCGATCAGTACGCCGCTGCCATAGGCCATCAGCGCCGCCACCAAGCGCTGCGGCAGGCGCAGCAGCACGCCGAGCAGCGCCCCCAGCAACAGACTGCTGGCCGCAACTATTCCCCACAGGCCGGCCTGCGCCAGCATTCCCCAATCCATGCAGCCCCCACGCGCAGTAGCCGGTTAGACTGGTACCCCCTCAACCCTCAGGCAAGTGCGATGGCCCGTCTCCAGCTCGACTTTTCCCAGCAGCAGTTCCGCTACCAGACTCACATGACGGTGCGCAGCACCGACATCAATGCGGCCAACCACCTGAGCAACGATGCCATGATCTCGATGATCTCGGAGGCTCGGGCCCGGTTTCTGTTCGACCACGGCATTCGCGAAACCGCACAAGACGGCCCCGGCATCATCGTCACGGATCTTGCCACCATGTACCGCGCCGAGGCCCACGCCCGCGACCAGCTGCTGTTCGAGGTCGGCGTGATGGACTTCAACCGCTACGGCGGCGACATCATCTTCCGCATCACTCGCCCGCTCGACGCCACGCTGATCGCGCTGGCCAAATCAGGCTTCGTATTCTTTGACTATATCCAGAGCAAGGTCACGGCCATACCGGCCGAGTTCCAGAGCAAGTTCCCAGAAGTGAACTGGCTACCCTGAGCACACGCATCAAGGCGGTGCACCTTAAAACAGCACGCACCATCTTGAACCCAGGCAACCTCAGACACCCTGCCTCCTCCCCCGGTTTGCCGCCCTCCAACACATGGCCCAAGTCTTGCTTTAACCCCATCACAGGCATCCAACGGCGGTTGCCAACGATACGACAAAGGCGTCGCACCTCCTCCGCTCTCGCGGTCCGTGGTGCGGCGCCTTTTGCGTTTCAGCCCCAGCGCTTGGGGCGGTTGGCGCACCGCGATCCGGGCGCCAGCCGGTCACTCTCACAAACCTGGCTGTGGCTTCGGCCACGGGGCCGGGCGCCACAAGCGCCGGGCTTCTCCCGCCAGCCGCGCGGCGACGTGCCCACGATCACGTCGCCGCGCGGCTGGCGGGGCTCTAATTCGATGATGAGGTGTTGGATGAATACAAGTTTCTGGAAAGCCGGCCACGCACCGACGCTGTTCGCCGCCTTCCTCTATTTCGACCTGAGCTTCATGGTCTGGTACGTGCTTGGCCCGCTGGGCGTGCAGATCGCCAGCGACCTGGGCCTGACTACCCAGCAACGCGCCATGATGGTGGCCACGCCGATCCTGGCTGGCGCCGTGCTGCGCTTCCTGATGGGCCTGCTGGCCGACCGTACCTCGCCGAAGACCGCAGGCCTGATTGGCCAGGTAATCGTCATCGCCGCCCTGGCGGTGGCCTGGCAGCACGGCATCCACAGCTACGAACAGGCGCTGCTGCTCGGCCTGTTCCTCGGCTTCGCCGGCGCCTCCTTCGCCGTAGCCCTGCCACTGGCCTCGCAGTGGTACCCACCGCAGCATCAGGGCAAGGCCATGGGCATCGCCGGCGCCGGCAACTCCGGCACGGTGCTGACCGCCCTGTTCGCCCCGGGCCTGGCCGCCGCCTTCGGTTGGGGCAACGTGTTCGGCCTGGCGCTGATCCCGCTGGTGCTGACCCTGATCATCTTCGCCGGCGTGGCCAAGAACGCCCCCGAGCGCCCGGCGCCCAAGTCCATGGCCGACTACCTCAAGGCCCTCGGTGACCGCGATAGCTGGTGGTTCATGTTCTTCTACAGCATCACCTTCGGCGGCTTCCTCGGCCTGGCCAGCACCCTGCCTGGCTACTTTCACGACCAGTACGGTTTCGACCCGGTCAAGGCCGGCTACTACACCGCTGCCTGCGTGTTCGCCGGCAGCCTGATGCGTCCGCTGGGCGGCGCCCTGGCCGACCGCATCGGCGGCATCCGCTCGCTGCTGGTGATGTACACCTGCGCCTCGATCTGCATCGCCGCGGTCGGCTTCAACCTGCCCAGCGCCTACGCCGCCCTGGGCCTGTTCGTGGTCGCCATGCTCAGCCTGGGTGCCGGCAACGGCGCAGTGTTCCAGCTGGTGCCGCAGCGCTTCCGCAAGGAGATTGGCGTGATGACCGGGCTGATCGGCATGGCCGGCGGCATCGGCGGCTTCTGCCTGACCGCTGGCCTCGGCGCGATCAAGCAGTCCACCGGCGACTACCAGCTGGGCCTGTGGCTGTTCGCCAGCCTGGGTGTGCTGGCCTGGTTCGGCCTGCACGGCGTCAAGCTGCGCTGGCGCACCACCTGGGGCAGTGCGGCCGTCACCGCCGCCCGCGTCTGAGCCTTCCATGCCGGGCGCCCAGTGCGCCCGGCCTTGCTCACAGGACGGTTGCGACAAAGGCAGGGCTGGACGGGGCTCCCGCACTGGTCAGGAAAGGTGGAGTGGCGACACTCCTGGACGCCTCGGCGGCTCGGCCTTTGTCTCAACCGACTTGAATACCTCGGGCGCCTCGCGGCGCCCTTCGCACAAGAGAGCCCGCATGGCCCTGCAACTGAGCTTCGGCGAAGCCACTGCCACCGGCCCGCGCACGGAAAACCAGGACGCGATCCGCGTGGTCACCCCGGCGCCCGCCCTGGCCGCCAGCAAGGGCTACCTGCTGGCCCTGGCCGATGGTGTCAGCCAGTGTGCCGACGGCGGCCTGGCCGCGCGCGCCACCCTGCAGGCCCTGGCGCTGGACTACTACTCGACCCCCGAGACCTGGGCCGTGGCGCAATCGCTGGACCGCCTGCTGCTGGCGCACAACCGCTGGCTGCAGGCCGGCAGCGGCGGCCAGCCGCTGCTCACCACCCTCTCGGCGCTGATCCTGCGGGGTCGACGCTTTACCCTGGCGCATGTCGGCGATTGCCGCGCCTACCGCCTGCACCAGGGCCAACTGGAGCGCCTCAGCGAGGACCATGTGTGGGAGCAGCCGGGCATGCAGCATGTGCTCAAGCGTGCCCTCGGCCTGGACCAGCACCTGGTAGTGGACTACATGGAAGGCGAGCTGCGCGAGGGCGAACGCTACCTGCTGGTCAGCGACGGCGTATGGTCGACCCTGGGCGACACCGGCATCCGCAGCCTGCTGCGGGACGAGAGTGACCCGGCCGCCGCCTGCCAGGCGCTGGTCGCCGCTGCCCACCTGGCCGGCAGCCAGGACAACGCCAGCGCCGTGCTGGTGCAGGTCGACGCCCTGCCGGACAACGACCTGGCCGATACCCTGGCGCAGCTGCAACAGTGGCCGCTGCCACCCAGGCTGCGCGAGGGCCAGGGGTTCGAGGGCTGGCAGGTCGAGCGCCTGCTGGCCGAATCGCGTCAGTCGCTGGTGTACCGGGTGCGCGACGCCCAGGCCCGGCGCTGGCTGCTCAAGACTCTGCCGGCCAGCCGCCACGACGAGCCCCTGGCTGGTCCTGCCCTGCTGCTGGAGGAATGGTTCCTGCGCCGCGTGGCCGGCCGCCACTTCGCCGAGGCCCATCCACTGCCGCAGCGCCAGCACCTCTACTACGTGCAACGCGAATACGCCGGGCAGCCCCTGGAAGAACACCTGCGCCTGTCCGGCCCCCTGGGCCTGCCCGAGTGGCTGGACCTGGCGCCGCGCCTGCTCAAGGCCCTGGGCCTGCTGCACCGACGCAATATCCTGCACCGCGACATCAAGCCGGAGAACCTGCTCTGGTGCGACGACGGCGAACTGCGTCTGCTCGACTTCGGCCTGGCCTATTGCCCCGGCCTTTCGCGCGACGAGCAGCACAGCCTGCCCGGCACACCCAGCTACATCGCCCCGGAAGCCTTCGCCGGAGCCGCCCCGGATCGCCAGCAGGACCTCTACGCCGCTGGCGTGACCCTCTATCGCCTGCTCACCGGTCACTACCCCTACGGCGAGATCGAGGCCTTCCAGCACCCGCGCTTCGGCAAACCGACCGCCCCCAGCCGCTACCGCCCGGACCTTCCCGCCTGGCTCGACGACTGCCTGTTACGCGCCGTGGCGGCAAACCCCGAGGAGCGTTTCGAAACCGCCGAGGAGTGGCTGCTGGCGGTCGAACAGGGCGAGCGCCAGGCGCTCAACCTGCGCCCGCGCCCGCTGCTGGAGCGCGAACCGCTGAAGGTCTGGCGCGGCGTGGCGCTGGCTTCGCTGATGCTCAACCTGATCCTGCTGGTGGTCCTGCTGCAGGGCGGTTGAGCTCTGCAGCACGCACCACAACGACGCAGCATCGCCTTAAACGGGTGCGCAAAACCGCCAGAAAACCCGGCATAGAGCCGCTGAAAGCCGGAAAAACCGGGCTCCGATAGAGTTGGCACGGGGCCTGCAAATAACCATTCGACAGTACATAAAGGCTGCGCCCTCAACGTAGAGGGCACGGCCTCCCGATCGATCGGGACAAGGACAAAGGCGTCCTCGCTAGAGCACTAGCGGGACGCCTTTTTTGTTGCCGACAGTTTTTGCGATTTCACACAGGAGAGGACCGGCATGAACAAACTCAAGCTGGTGATGGTAGGCAACGGCATGGCCGGGGTCAGAACCCTGGAGGAGCTGCTCCGGCTCGCCCCGGACCTGTACGAAATCACCGTGTTCGGTGCCGAGCCGCACCCCAACTACAACCGCATCCTGCTCTCCCCGGTGCTGGCCGGCGAACAGAGCTTCGCCGACATCGTGCTCAACGGCATCGAGTGGTACCAGCAGCACGGCATCGACCTGCGCCTGGGGCGCAAGGTAGTGGCCATCGACCGCAAGAAGCGCGTGGTCACCGCCGACGACGGCAGTACTGCCCAGTACGACCGGCTGATCCTCGCCACCGGCTCCAACCCCTTCATCCTGCCGGTTCCAGGCAACCGCCTGGAGGGCGTGATCGCCTACCGCGACATCGCCGACACCGAGAAGATGATGGAAACCGCGCGCACTCACAGCCATGCGGTGGTCATCGGCGGCGGTCTGCTCGGTCTGGAAGCAGCCAATGGCTTGCGCCAGCGCGGCATGCACGTGACCGTGGTGCACCTGGCCGACTGGCTGCTGGAGCGCCAGCTCGACCGCACCGCCGGCGAGCTGCTGAAGCAGGCGCTGGAGGCGCGCGGCATCCATTTCCGCCTCAACGAACAGACCGAGGAACTGCACGACTATGGCAGCGGCCGGGTTCGCGCCGTGCAGTTCAAGAGCGGCGACACCATTCCCGCCGACCTGGTGGTGATGGCCGCCGGCGTGCGCCCCAACACCGAACTGGCGGAAAAGGCCGGCCTGCCCTGCAACCGCGGCATCCTGGTCGACGACTGCCTGCAGACCTTCGACCCGCGCGTTTACGCGGTCGGCGAATGCGCCAACCACCGCGGCATCGCCTACGGCCTGGTCGCGCCGCTGTTCGAGCAGGCGCAGGTCTGCGCCAACCATCTGGCCATGCTCGGCACCGCCCGCTACCAGGGCTCAGTGATCTCCACCAAGCTCAAGGTCACCGGCATCGAGCTGTTCTCCGCCGGCGACTTCATGGGTGGCGACGGCACCGAGACCATCACCCTCTCCGACCCCATCGGCAGCGTGTACAAGAAACTGGTGATCAAGGACGACGTGCTGGTCGGCGGCTGCCTGTACGGCGACACCCTCGATGGCAGCTGGTACTTCCAACAGATCCGCGAGGGCGTCGACATCGGCCGCATGCGCGACCACCTGATGTTCGGTCGCGCCAGCCTGGAGGCCGCCGGCCTCGCCGAGAAGGATGCCGCCCGTGCCTGAAGCGACCCTGCAAACCACAGCAGCCACCTGCTGCTACTGCGGCGTCGGCTGCGGCGTGCTGATCGAGCACGATGGCGAGAAGATCCTCGGCGTGCAGGGCGACCCCGGCCACCCGGCCAACTTCGGCCGCCTGTGCAGCAAGGGCTCGTCCCTGCACCTGACCGGCGACCTCGACGCCCGCGCCCTCTACCCCGAGCTGCGCCTGGGCAAGCATCTCGCCCGCGCCCGCAGCGACTGGGACAGTGCCCTCGACCACGCCGCCAATGTGTTCGCCGAGACCATTCGCGAGCACGGCCCGGACAGCGTCGCCTTCTACATCTCCGGCCAGCTGCTGACCGAGGACTACTACGCCTTCAACAAGCTGGCGCGCGCCCTGGTCGGCACCAACAACATCGACAGCAACTCGCGCCTGTGCATGAGCTCGGCGGTGGTCGGCTACAAGCGCAGCCTCGGTGCCGACGCCCCGCCCTGCAGCTACGAGGATATCGAGCAGGCCGACTGCCTGCTGATCGCCGGCAGCAACATGGCCTACGCCCATCCGATCCTGTTCCGTCGCCTGGAAGCGGCCAAGGCGGCGCGGCCCGAGATGAAGATCATTGTCGTCGACCCACGGCGCACCGACACCTGCGAGCTGGCCGACCTGCACCTGGCCATCGCGCCCGGCACCGATGTGGCGCTGTTCCACGGCCTGCTGCACCTGCTGCTGGCCAACGGCGACTACGACCCCGCCTACATCAACGCCCACACCGAGGGCTTCGAGGCCCTGCGCGGGCTGGCGGCCGACTACCCGCCGAGCGAAGTGGCGCGCCTGTGCGGCATCGATGTGGCCGACCTGCGTCGCGCCGCCGCATTGATCGGCCAGGCGCCGGCCTTTCTCTCGCTGTGGTGCATGGGGCTCAACCAATCCACGGCCGGCAGCGCCAAGAACAGCGTGCTGATCAACCTGCACCTGGCCACCGGGCAGATCGGCCGGGTCGGCGCCGGCCCCTTCTCTCTCACCGGCCAGCCCAACGCCATGGGCGGACGCGAAACCGGCAGCCTGAGCAACCTGCTGCCTGGCCACCGCGAGGCAGCCAACCCCGAGCACCGCGCCGAAGTGGCGCGCTATTGGGGCGTCGACAGCCTGCCGGAAAGCACCGGTCTGTCCGCCATCGAACTGTTCGAGGCGGTGCGCGCCGGCACGATCAAGGCCCTGTGGATCGCCTGCACCAACCCGGCACAATCGCTGCCGGACCAGCAGAAGATCCACCAGGCCCTGAGCCTGTGCCCCTTCGTGGTGGTGCAGGAAGCCTTCTTCACCACCGAAACCTGCAAGTACGCCGACCTCCTGCTCCCGGCCGCCAGCTGGGGCGAAAAGGAAGGCAGCGTGACCAACTCCGAGCGGCGCATCACCCATGTGCGCCGAGCCGTGCCAGCGCCCGCAGAGGCGCGGCCGGACTGGGCGATCGTCTGTGACTTCGCCCGCCGCCTGGAACAACAGCTCCGCCCCGGCCTGCCAAGCCTGTTCGACTTCGCCAGCGCACAAGCGCTGTTCGAGGAATACAAGCACCTGACCCAGGGACGCGACCTGGACCTCTCCGGTCTCAGCTACGCCATCCTGGACAACCAAGGTCCGCAACAATGGCCCTTCCCGGCCGGCGCCCAGCAGGGCACCGCGCGGCTGTACGGGAACGGCCTCTTCCCCACCGCCAACGGCCGCGCACGCTTTGTTGCCGATCCGTTCGTGCCGGGCCGGGAGCGCCCGGAGAGCGACTTCCCGCTGCTGCTCAACACCGGGCGCCTGCGCGACCAGTGGCACGGCATGAGCCGCACCGGCACCGCCGCACGGCTGTTCGGCCATGTGCCGGAAGCCGTGCTCGGTCTGCACCCGGACGAACTCAAGCGACGTGGCCTGCAGGCCGGCGAGCTGATCCAGCTGCGCAGCCGGCGCGGTGGCCTGATCCTCCCGGTGCAGGCCGACGAGGCCCTGCAGCCGGGCCAGGCCTACCTGCCGATGCACTGGGGCGACCGCTTCCTCAAGGGCCTGGGCACCAATGTGCTGACCCAGCCGGCGTTCGACCCGCTATCCAAGCAGCCGGAGCTGAAGCTCAGCGCCGTGCAGGTCGAGCGCGCCGACCTGCCCTGGCAGTTCTTCGCCCTGGTCGAGGGCGATGTGCAGCGTCGCCTAGAGGCCCTGCGCCCGCTGTTCGAGCATTTCGCCTACGCCAGCCTGGCCCCCACCGGCCGCGAACAGCGCCCGGCCCTGCTGATCCGCGCGGCCAGCGCGACGCCGCCAGGCGCCGAAACACTGTCCGAAATCGACGCCCTGCTCGGCGTCGATACCGGCCCGGTCATGGCCTATGACGACGCCAAGCGCAGCGTGGGCAAGCGTGTGCGCTTCGCGGACGGGCGCATCATCGCCGTGCGCCTGGCCGGTGAAGTCGCTGCCCGCGACTGGCTCAAGGGCCTGTGGGAACAGGGCAGCACCGACGCCGACCTGCGCCGCTGGCTGCTCGCCCCACTGCCGACGCCACCGGGCGGCGGCCTCAAGGCCAGCAAGGTGCTGTGCAACTGCATGAACGTCAGCCAGGACAGGGTGTGCGCCGGTATCGAGCGCGGCCTGGACCTGGACGGCCTCAAGCGCGAGCTGAAATGCGGCACCAGCTGCGGCTCGTGCGTACCGGAAATCAAGCGACTGCTGGCCACCCGTGTGGCGGCCGTCGCCGTGCAAGCCCGAGGAGTAGAAGCATGAGTGCAAAAGTCTGGCTGGTGGGCGCCGGCCCCGGCGACCCGGAGCTACTGACCCTCAAGGCGGTCAAGGCCCTGCAGCAGGCCGAGATCGTGATGATCGACGACCTGGTCAACCCGGCCGTGCTGGAACACTGCCCCGGCGCCCGCGTGGTGCCGGTGGGCAAGCGCGGCGGCTGCCGCTCCACGCCCCAAGCGTTCATCCACCGGCTGATGCTGCGCTATGCCCGCCAGGGCAAATGCGTGGTGCGCCTGAAAGGCGGCGACCCCTGCATCTTCGGCCGCGGCAGCGAGGAAGCCGACTGGTTGGCCGAACACGGTATCGCGGTGGAGATGGTCAATGGCATCACCGCCGGCCTGGCTGGCGCCACTCAGTGCGGCATCCCCCTGACTCTACGCGGCGTGGCCCGCGGCGTGACCCTGGTCACCGCCCACACCCAGGACGACAGCAGCCTCAACTGGCAGGCCCTGGCCCAGGGAGGCACCACCCTGGTGGTATACATGGGCGTGGCGAAGCTGGCAGAAGTGCGCGACAGCCTGCTGGCCGGCGGCATGCGCGCCGATATGCCGGTAGCGATGATCGAGAACGCCTCGCTACCGCAACAGCGCGAGTGCCGCAGCACCCTGGCAGCCATGCAGCAGGCGGCCACCGATTTTGCACTGAAGAGCCCGGCGATCCTGGTGATCGGCGAGGTGGCGGCGCAGCAGCAGATTCAAGCTTTGGCAGAGATTGCCTGATCCCCTTCGCTCCTGCGGAGTAGTGCTTCGCCCGGCCCTATGGCCGGGCTTTTTTTGGGCTATGTACCCGTTGATTGTTGAAAGGTTAGTCTGTCAGTGGGGGGATTGGACTCTAAAGCTGGGCGCTACTAAAACCGGAGGAGATGTAATCAGCTAAACAGTTGATAAACCTTTGCGCCCTGCTGGGACTGATTGAGCTGGACCAGTTCACCGGCCAGACGACGCTGTTCTGCCTGGCAGGTCAGGACCAGCTCGCGATAGAGGTCCAGCAACTCTTGCATACGCTCACGCAAGAGACTTTCGTCACGCACTGCGTCGACCATGGCCTCATCAACCGCCTGGCGGCATTGTGCATCTAGCTCACCTATGGCCTCCCAGTCGCGACGAGCGAGAGCATCACGCAGCGCGCTTCCGGTGGCCTCAAGCAGCTGGACAGATGAACTCATGGGCACTTCCTCTTCACAATCGCGGACGCTCAGTGGCTGATGGCATCCCAGCCCGACTTCACATTACGTAGCAGACCAGCCACTTCATCAATCAAGGCTACATCATTGCTCAGGTTAGCCTCGACCAAGCGAGAGATCATGTACTCGTAGAGGCGGTCGAGGTTGGCGGCAATTTCACCACCACTCTGAAGATTCAGCCCCTCACGCAGGCCGCCAATGATGCCAATGGCTTTACTGATGAGCTCACCTTTGGCTGCCACTTGCCCGTGCTGCATGGCGCCACGAGCTTGCGCCAAACGCGACAGCCCTCCCTCCATCAGCATCTGAATTAGACGATGCGGACTGGCATCACTGAGTTGAGCCTGAGTATTGACGGTTTGGTACTGCCGAAGGGCCGCCATTGCGTTCATGATTGCTCCACTGAACATTGCCTGGATACGTCTTTGTATCGGCAAGGCAGCCTCTCTCTTGAGAGGGCATGAGAGCAAAAAATGACTTACTCCGACGTAACAGCGGGTTCGACTTCCGGGCCGATTCCGTCCCAGGCAGACTTGAGCTGACTCAATAGCTTCTGCACTTCATCTAGGCTGCGCGGAGTCTCATCGAGCGCCACACCAGCCAAACGACGGGTCATATAGTCGTAAAGCGCATCGAGATTCTCGGCGATCTCGCCACCCAGATTCTTGTCCAGGCAGGACTGCAAAACACCGAGAATGGTGATGGTGCTGCCCACGGCCATGCCGCGAATCTCGATATCCCCCTCCAGTTGAGCCTGACGCGCCAGCAGAACTCGCTCCAATGCGCCATCCAGCAACATCTGTACAGCGCGATAAGGACTGACCTCCTGACTGGTTTTCACCTGTTTATAGGTGTCGATCGGCTTCTTGCTCATCATCAATCCTTCTTAACAAGGCCTGGCAGGCTGGCCAGTTGGTTACTCAGGCTCTCACTGGTTTTCTGGAGGCGGGAAACCAACTGATCCATGGCGGTATATTGAGCCACCAGGCGTTCCTGAATCTTGCTGACGCGCAGATCCAATGCTTTACGCTGCTCGTCTATGCCACCGGGACCGGTCAGGGTGCTCTGCAGCGCTTTGGTACGCTGATCAAATACTCCACCGGCCTTCAGGTACTCGCCGACATTTTTGTCCAGGCGCACCATAAGCCCCTTGTCACCCGTGAAGTAGTTGGCGACCTGATCAAACTTGGTGTCCAACGCCGAAGATAGCTTGGCGTCGTCAATTTTCAGCGTCCCGTCTTTCTGGGTGGTTATCCCCAGATCCGCAAGAGCTCTGGTGCCTTCCTCTCCTGTCATCTTGACGAGTTCGTTGCGCAACCCGGAGAGCAGGCCTCGAACGGTAGCATCTCCGACAAGAGCGCCGGTTACCGGCTTGGTGCCCTCTCCAACCTGCACCACTGCAGTCTGCTGGGCCGCGGTATTCATCAGCGAGTTGTAAGAGTCGACAAACTTCTGGATGTTGCTCTTAACGGAGCCCTTATCGACACCGATGGTGACGTCCACCGTCTTGCCGGCAGCCAGGTCACTGGCACTTTGAGCACTCGCCAGATTCAGTGTCACCCCATCGATCGCGGAGCTCACCGTATTGCTGGCGCTCACTACCTTAAGACCATCTACGAACAACACAGCCGACTGGGCTTTGGTAATGACACCTGCCGCGCCCGAAGTGGAGTTAGGCCCCGAGGACGTTGCGGTGACATCGCTGGCTGGATTCAGCGATGTCAGGGGATTGCTGGTAGGCGTACCGCCAGCCGCACTGGCAGTGAGTTCAAGAGACGTACCATTGGTGGAGTTCAATACTAGCCTGGAGCCAGCGACATCCGTCTCGATACTGGCTGAAACCCCCTGCCCAGTACCTGCCGAATTAATGGCATCTCGGACTGACTCGAGAGAGGAACCATCACTGATAGCCACATTGAGAGTCGAGGTACCGGCCTTGATGGCCAAGTTGCCACTTTGAAACAGAGTCGATGCAGGAGCACCACTGAACGCAGGCAGCTTGAGGCTGGCGGATGGCTGGAAAGCCTGAGAAGCCAGAGACACGGTGCCGGAGGTGACCCCATCTTCGGTAACAGCAACCTTGATGTCGTTACCCGCCCCCGTAGCGGTCGAGCTCAACACCAGACGTGACCCAGAAGCATCCGTCACTATTGTGGCGCTAATGCCCTTGTCCTTACCCGCAGCATTGATGCTGTCGCGCATGCCAGCCAGGGTATTGTTTGTCGCACTGACATTCACCTCGATACTGGTAGAGCCTGCCGAGATGGTCATCTTGCCGCTGCTGAACGTGGTGGATGCGTCAGCAGGAACCGACTGCAAACCCACTTTACTGCTGGTTGCCAGCTGCTGCACCTGCACGCTGTACTTGCCGGCAATGGCGGCAGAATCTGCCTTGGCACTCAGCACGGCACTGCTGCTGGATGACGCCGTGCGCGTGGAAAACAGCGAGGGCTTGTTGAGATTCTGAATAGCCGTTTGTAGACCACTCAGCGACCCCTTCAGCGTACCGAGCGCAGAGAATCGCGAGGTAGTCGCTTTCTCAAGACGGTCCAGCTGCTGAGTTTTCGGGGCTTTTTCGGCATTCACCAGTGCGGTAACAATGCTATCGATATCGATGCCTGTTCCAATACCCAGTATTCTAGCCATCTCTCACCTCGCCAAAAATATGACTCTAAACGCCTTGTGAGCGAATACAGTCAAAAGCCATGCCAATCAGGCTTCGGCTTTGAACAGCAAACTGCGCACTTCTTCCAGACTCTCCGCCAGTTGAAGCGCCTCTTCCGAAGGAATCTGCCGAATGATGTCTCCAGAGGATGCGTCGGTAACCTTCACCACAACCCTTCCTGAAGCATCCTCCAGAGTGAAGTTCACATTCCGTCGTACCGACTGAACAAACTCCTGGATGGTTGATACCGCAGACTCCACCTGCTCGCGAGACACAGCAACCTTCTCGCCCGCAGCCACCTGAGCCGCGGCTTCTTCTTTACCAACTTCAGCGCCGCCTACCTGCTGCTTCCGCTCATCCCCTGTGGGCGTGCGCCCGGGGACGATCGGATTCAGCGAATTCTTGATTGAGCCGACGTCCATAAAATTCTCCTCACAAAGAGGTAGCGGGGAGAAGAGCCAAGCCCTTCTCCCCGCAGTCTAGCGCCTTTGACCTTAGCCGAGCAGGCTGAGCACAGCCTGCGGCAGCTGGTTGGCCTGGGCCAGAATTGCGGTACCGGCCTGCTGAAGGATCTGATTCTTGGTCAGTTCCGAGGTCTCGGCAGCGAAGTCAGTATCGCGGATCCGGCTACGAGCTGCAGAGGCGTTCTCGGCGATGTTCTGCAGGTTCGAGATGGTGTTCTCGAAGCGGTTCTGCACAGCACCAAGCTGGGCTCGCTGACTGTCGATGTTGGAGATCGCTCCATTGATGATACCCAGTGCATCCTGAGCACCAGTGGAGGTGCTGATATCGATATCCTTCACCGCATCCAGCGAACTGAAGCTGCTTGCGCCGGCAGCACCTGCAACACCGGCACCCATACCAGTTACCTGGAAGGCATCCGGGGCCTCGAAGATCACCTGACCATCGACACGACCATCGTTGGTCGCACCACTGTTCAGGGTCGCGGCAGCGCCCACAGCGGAAGAACCATCGAAGTTGTAGGCCTGCAGAGAAGCAGTGGCAGTACCACTGATGGCGAAGTTATCAATCTTGATCGCATCGCCGCGGTCACTGACCAGCTCGACGTAGGAGCCTTTGGATACGGCGGAGATACCGGTCTTGCCGCTTTCCTTGTTGATGGCCTCAGCCAGAGCCGACAGGTCAGTGGTATCGGTGATCACTGCCGAGATGCTGGCGTTCTCGGTAGAGGTGGTCTTGCTGTTGGCGCCGTACAGATCGAAGGCAACCGAGCCAGAAGCGGAAATAGTGCCCAGGCGAGCAACGGTACGGGCGTTTGCAGTTACGCCAGTCTCATCACTCTTGGCGTTGATCGCTGCAGCCACCTCACCCGCCGAACCGCTGGCGGCGAAGGTCACAGCAGTCGGGCTGCTGTTCAGTTTGGAGTCGATGCTGAAGCCCGACGAGGTGTAGGCACTGCCGCTGGTGGCGCTGAAGGCGCCGCTGGTTACGGAGGCACCGCCACCGGACGTGGTGTAACGGTTTACACCGATACGGTCGGTAGAAGCAGAACCGATGGAAACGTTGATGTTCTCGTAGGCGTTGGCGCCTACCTGGAAGCTCTGCGAACCGAAAGAGCCGTCGAGAATCTTGCGGCCGCCAAAGCTGGTGGTATCCGCAATACGGTTCAGCTCCTGCTGCAGCTGGGAGACTTCGCCCTGCAGAGCGGCACGCTCGGATGCGCCGTTCGAGCCGTTGGCAGATTGCAGGGCAAGGTCACGCATACGCTGCAAAATGCCGGTGGACTGCTGCAAGGCACCTTCAGCGGTCTGCGCCAACGAGATACCGTCGTTCGAGTTACGAGTGGCTACGTTCAGACCATTGATCTGGCTGGTCAGACGGTTGGATATCTGCAGACCGGCAGCGTCGTCCTTGGCGCTGTTAATACGGAAGCCGGTAGACAGGCGCTGGAGGGAAGTATCCAGGCCTTTGGACGAGGTATTCAGGTTGCGCTGAGTGTTGAGCGACGCAACGTTAGTGTTGACTGTGAGGGCCATGGTGTATTCCTCCGAAGGACCTTGCTTACTGGTTTGCCTGAGTGTGCGACCAACGGGCCTGCTTGCTCAGGCGCCCAAAGTGTTCGCATTCGAAGAATTTATCGGCGCCTCACGTAGGAGCTTTAGCACTCCTTGAAATATTTTTTTCTCTTGTATTGACAGGCATTTGCAGCGCACAAGAAGACCTCATGCGCCCATTCGACAGGATAACGACAGCTATCCGACCCCGCCGAATGAACACATGTCTCAGCCACCGGACTATGCCGGCAGCCAAGCTTTGCGCCAAAGCTCCAGGTTCGCCCCTTCCAGCATCCACTCACTCAGCACAGCAGCTTTCAACGCATCGCCCTGGCGCGCGGTCGCGTCGAGATCGCTGATATGCATGCGAATGGCCTCAACCCAGTCGCGGAAGCGGTTCTTGACCCTGGTGACAGGCAAGCTGCCCTCATAGCAACGGATATCCGTGCAGATGACCGGGAAGCCGCAGGCCCCGTACTCCAGCAGCCGTAGGTTGCTCTTGCACTCGTTGAATAGGTTCTGCTCAAGCGGCGCCAGCGCAAGATCAAGATCCAGAGCGGCCAACGCAGCCGGATAACGTTCGATATCGATCCCTGGATGCACCTCATGCACATAACCGCGCAGTTTCTCCGGGCACATACCGAAGAAGACCCACTCCACCTCATCGACGAGTTCCTTGACCACATCAACAATCAACTCGAGATCTCCGGCATGCCCCACCCCACCGGCCCAGCCGACACGCGGCTTACGCCCGCGCCTACGCTGGCTGCTCAAGTCTCTCCACCAATCCACCGGCAAGCGATTCTCAACGACATGAATATCGCCATGCAGGCCGGAAAATGCCTCAGCCAAGGCCGCCGTCGAGACAACGAAACGATCGACATAACCCAAGCCCCGTCGCAGTGAGCGCATCACATCCTTGGGCATGTCCTTGCGGTGAACGCTTTTTAACGGCAGGTTGGGCAGGTAGTCGTCCAGCTCATACACCTTGAAGGCACGCGAGAATGCCTGCATGCGCCGTATGGCCTCCAGCTGGTCATCGGCCGTCTGGCGCTGCAACACGATGACATCCGGGTCATAGCGCTCGAGATCCATGACATGCAGCAGCCCGGTGGCGAGCATGCCATCTATCAAGCCAGCCCTAGCCATGGCGGAGAATGGCTTGGTGATTCGATAGTTGCCACACCCCCAGGGATCTGCAGGATGAGCCAGGACGATAGGCTGCGGCCGCCATACCAGGGGCTGCCAGGTCAGGTGTACGTCCGTCTCCAGCTCAAAACCCTTGCCATTGAGCGACAAGTTCTTGTTATAGGCAGGATCACGAGCCAGCAACGACAGCCATTTGCCATACAAAGCATCCTGCTCACCGACGAAACGTGCACGCTTGGCCTCACGGGTTGCCGCATCGACATTTTTCTGACTGATGCTGCCTTCATGCATCACCAATGAATGTGGCGTCCACACGATCAGGTAGCCGGCATCATGGGCCTTCAGACACAGATCGACATCGTTGTAAGAAACCTTGAAGGCCTGCTCATCCATGCCGCCGACGGCCAGGTACAGCTCCTTGCGCATCATGAGGCAGGCCGCGGTCACTGCCGTATAGTTCTGCACAACTTGCAGGCGGTGCATGTAGCCAACGGCATCCATCGGTTCATCGATAAACGGATGGTCCGCTGGTCCACGCAGCCCCAGCACCACACCAGCGTGCTGGATATGGCCATTCGGGTAGAGCAGCTTGGCGCCAACGATTCCAACCTCGGGCCGCTGAGCATGGTTGAGCAGCTCATCCAGCCAGCTCTCGCTGATAATGGCGGTGTCGTTATTGAGCAACACGACATATTCGCCGCGCGCCTCGTTTACGGCCATATTGTTGATGGCTGAGAAGTTGAAGGCATGAGGGTAGCGCAGGATGCGAACCTGCTCCTCGCCCATGCTGGCGACCGCCTCCAGCCACTCGCGGGCCTCGGCTGTCTCGCTATTGTTGTCAACGATCAGCACCTCGAAATGGGTGTAGCTCGTTTTCTCCAGCAGTGTTTCGACGCAGCGCCGCAACATCGGCAGCTGGTCTTTGGTCGGAATGATGATCGAGACCAATGGCTTCCCGGCATGCCGGTAATTGATGCGGTAGCGGGCCGGCCAATCCGAGCTCACCTCGGCGACGTAACCTCGTGTAGCCAGGTGACGCTCGATAGCAGCCCGTTCGACAGGGCTGTCCTGCAGCACGGGGGCATCCGTGATCAGCAGCGGCTCAGCGACATGACCCAGTCCCGCCAACCCGCCGCGCTCGATCAGACGCAGGATCAAATCGAACTCCAGGGCCCCGGCAAAAGCAGAATCAAAACCACCGACCTGGGAAAACTCTTCCCGGCGAAACAGCCAGTGCCTGGCCATGGCGCGCGGGAAACTCAGCAACATGTCCAGATTGACGCCAGGCCGGAATACGCCACCGACCTCACCATTGGCCTGCCGTTGCAGTTCATCACCGTATATGGCTCGACACTGAGGAGCACGAGTCAGCTCGAGAGCGGCAATCATCAGCCCACTGACGGTGAACTCATCGCCCGCCTCAACCAGCATGAACCAGTCGACCCCCGAGTCACTGATCGCCTGATTCAGAGCAGGTACATAAGCGCTTCCATCCACCTGTAGAAAATGCAGCTTGTCGGCCGGATTGCTCTGCGGAACCGCGCCAACGGAAAGGACAATGATCTTCAGCGTGGCGTACAGGCCATGATCCATCCCGAGACTGCGAATGGTCGCCATAAGCCGCTTGGAGTCACCTTGCAGATCGAGGATCACGACACCGAAAAGCGGCCCTCCAGCATGTTCCTGCAGGTAGCGATTGATCTGCTGATTCTGTGATTCGCTGGGCACACGCGCTGCCATCCAGCGCTGAAGCTTCTCGCTGGCACTGGGCTCATGTACTTCAGCTACCTCGGTGGGCGCGTTGCTTTCACGCCCCTTGTAGCGCCCGAGCAGATCACTCGCCTTGGCGCCTACGCCGCAGCGCATGATGAACTGCAGGGAACAAAGCTCGGAAAGCTCGTCCGGGCCAAGATCGTGAAGCGTCATGCGCCCGGCACGGATATCGATGGAGGACTTGTCCTTGTTATCGGCAAACACTCCCTGTAACTGGGCATCCAGCGAGTACAGCAAGGTCTCGACGTGATAACCAGTCTCGAACAGTACGCGGCGGAACTCGGTCAGGGTAAAAAAGCGGATATGCGTGATATCCAGCAGGCCAGCCGCCTCGTACTCCCAATAACCGTCAGTCAGCGCGCTCATCAAACGCAGATTGCGCACATTGGGAATCGAAATGATGACCTGCGCGTTGGCGCTCAAGTAGGGCTTCAGCGCCGTCAACACCGACCAGGGGTTGTACATGTGCTCAAGCACATCCGCCAGGATGACACCATCCAGCGAGCCCCTGGCAATGCCCTCGGCCTCCAGATCGAAGTCCTCGAACTTACCAACCAGGACCCGATCCAGCTTGGTAGCGGCCTGCTGCGCAGCACTCTGGTTGATCTCCAGCCCCCACACCTTGGCCTGGGGGAAACGCTGTTTGAGCAGCTGCCCATTCGCTCCCGCGGCGCAGCCAATGTCCAGAACGAACTGCGGCGGCTCGGCAAAGGCATCAATCAACGGGCTGCGTGCGGTGTCGTGGTAAGCGACTTCGACATCCGTATGCTCAACATCCAGATACTGCTGCCAGACATAGCGCTTGCCCTCATCAGGGCTCTCAGCCACCAGCTCCAGCATCAGGTCGCAAAAACGCTGTGCGGCCTTTCCATCCACGCCCAAGTTGTAATAAGGCGCGCGCAAACGCATGTTCTCCAGCTGGCGTGCACGAAATGGCGCATCGCTCAGCAGACGCTGCATGGCTGCAGCCAGTTCGTGCGCTTCGGCTTCGACGATTCCACTTTCAGCCTCGAAGCTTGGACCCAGCAGCATCCCCGCGGTGTTAAGCAGGTTGATCGTCGGCGTTCCTGCCAGCATTGCCTCAACGCTGTAGTTCGAATCCACCGCGACCAGCAAATCGGCGCCCACTGCCCACAGCTGGGTATCTTCGGTGGAGTAGAAGTAGTGCTCGTCGTTCGCGCCCAACTCTGCCAGCAGCGCGGCACAGCGCTGCTCACCGAAGTGCATGTTCGATGGGCGATCCTTGATCACTGCATTGAACTGCAGTCCAGCCTGGCGCAGGGTCTCGCAGGCAGCGATAAATGCCAGCAGGCTGTCGCCATAAATCGATTCATTGCAAAACGCTGACAGGTTTGCCGCCCACGTCGTACCGAACACCACAATCGGTAGCCCCTCGTGCAAACCATGCTTAGCGCGCAGGAAAGAGACCACCTGCTCGCGCTGCCCACGCAGCTGGGCATAGTTATCCCAGGCAGGACTACCGGTGACTCGAAGGCGCTCTGGAGCGATCCCCAAATCCAGGTAGCCTTCCAGACCTCGCTCGCCGTAAACCGCCAGCAGGTCCGTATTCAAGTGCGCATGGACGGTATAGGGATCACAAAGCGCAATGGAGTGCGCCAGCTGCAGGGATGGAATACCCTGCTGGCGAGCCCAGTTGACCACCGTTTTACCGAGCAGCAGCGCATCTTCACTGACCACCAGCAGCTCAATCTGGTACTCCGCCCGTGCGCGCTCGCACGCCTCCAGTATGGCAACGGTAGGTGGCAGGTCCGCAGCTATCCGCCGCTCGATGAGCGGACGGAGTTGCTCGCGGTCCTCCAACTGCAATGTCGCAGGCCAGCTGGCACCACTCAGGTAATCCGCGAAGCCCGCCGCGAACTGTTCGGCGAGCTGCTCAGATTGTGCAACACCCGCCTCGTCCAGCAGACCATCCAGAGCCACTACGCTGCAGCCTGTCTCGTTGGCCAGATCGAGCAAGCCCTGACCGATTTGCGAGCGAGAAGTCAAAATGGTCAGCGGCCCGCGCTTTTGCAGGAAAAGTCGCAAGGCTTCGAAATGCGTAGCCCAGAGAAAGCTGATGATCGCCGGCGCCTTCATGTGCGCTCCCCAGTGAAAAGTCCGAAATACTCAGTCAGAACCGACTCGACCAGGAAATACTCACTCCCCTGGGCAACATCCACACCATGCCTGAATCGCTGCTCATAACCTGCCGACCAGCCCTGCGCGATTGCCATGGCACGCCTATCGGCCTGGCGCATTGCTCGCCACGTCAGCAGCTGCTCTTCGACTTCGGGCATTAGCAGCCCACGGAAGTCATAGTCCGGCAGTCGCTCCAGGAGTGCATCAAACAGACTGAAGAAGAAATGACGCGCTCGCAGCGGTTGCAGCAAACGCCGCAACTCGACTGCATAGTTGCAGCCACCCTGATCGAGCCAGGGCTTTAACGCTGAAAAGGAGCGCTGGCTCAAGGCAATTTCCAGACTCTCGGCTTGTTGCACGAAGCGGGCATTAGCGGCGAGATCGGCGCGATTCTCCAGAACCACGAATACACGCCCCGCAAGACTCGGAGACAGCAGACCAACCAGCTTCTGCTCCAGAAAGAGCCCCAGCTCTGCGAGCCCCGGATCACAGGCAAACCAGGACAGCACTCGTTTCCATCGGTGCGACCGCTCCAGTTGCTCATACAGCAGCCAGTTGACGTTGCCCCCGCCGAGGAAGGCCCCGTAGGGCACCACGGCCCGAACAGTCAGGCCTTGTGCATTGGCATGTTCAACCAGCTCGGCCACATCCAGGCGCGCCATGTAGTTGGCAAAGTCGTGGGGATCATCTGTCTTGCGCAGCGCATCAGGCCAGCGCGCACGATCCACGCCGTAGGCCATCCGCACATGCGAGCTGGAGTGGATGTCGAACAACAGGCGTCCGCCGGGGCGCACGACCCTGCGCCACTCGTGCAACGCCTCACGCCAGTTTGGGAAATGCACCATGACGTTAAGTGCAACAGCTGAGTCGAAGCTCGCGTCGGTACAGGGAAGCTTCTGGATATCGCCAAGCTTCAGACTGATAGGCGAGCCGCCAGCCAGGCGTTTTGTCTCATCTAGCATGGCCTGGGAACTGTCGATGCCAGTGACCTGGTAGCCTTGCCGCAGCAGCGCCAATGCGGCGCGCCCGGTACCAGTACCGATATCAATGACCTCTCGACCGCTGACAAAGCGCTGAATGATATCTATCTCCAGCGCGTTCTTCAGATAATTGGTGCCTGTGTTCTCGACCATGCGCCCCGAGTACCAGGCCACCATGTTGGGATCCTGCCAGGCATTGGTTTTCCAGCGAATCAGGTCGCTGTCGGCTGCGTGGCCTCTACTCTTATCACCTTCTTGTTGACTCACTTCAGCATCCCCATGCGCATATCGATCCACGTCGGACCAGGCTACGACAGCCGCCACTGAACGGCCAGGTCATATATAACCCGTCATGTCGCCGATGGAGATCGATAGCGATATGCCTCACCCCAGCGTCAACTTCATGACACCTCAAGAGCAAAGCAAAACACACGCCAAACACCTGAAAAGGTGAGAGCAGCTATTGCTGAAGGATTGCTCAACGCAGCTGATTGAAGAGGTTCAACCCGGCAACCTTGACGTAACTCTGCTGAGCCGCTTCAAGAATGATCGTCTGGAAGGACAAACGTGACAGTGCCTCGGCATAGTCAAGCTCGCGCAGATCTGCCTGAACGGCTTTGTTGACCAGGGTGACATCCTCGTTATCCGTTTCCGTTGACTCAACAAGATTGAGTCGCGCACCGATCTCGGTCTGAACTTCCAGCACCTGACCAATGCCGTTATCGAGGTTCTTCAGAGCAATGGCGACCTCGTCTCGAATTGCAAGATTGCCGACCGGAGAGGTAGGGGATGACTCCAGCGACTGACGCAGCTGGGAAATGGTATTGAGGATGCTGCGCTGCTCCTGGAACTGCGGCTTCACGCCAAACTCATCACCAGCACTCGCAGCTGCGCTGAGCGTGAAGTCAGCCCCGAACACGTTGAAAGTCGACGGGTACGGGCCAGGGGCCGTGCCCGTTGCAATTGGCGTACTGCTGGGCCCTACCGGCTGAGCATAGACATCATAGTTGGTAGCACTGGTGAAGCGCAGGACAACGCCAGAGGTTGGAAATTGCGCGTTGAAAGTCGCCTGGTTACTGATGGTGCCGCCGCCTACAACCGCCGTGGAGGCATTGGTCGAGGAACGGGTCACTGCAAATTCTGTCGGGGCGGCCTGCAAGGTGAAACTATGAGTACCGATCCCAGGTGTACCCGGAGTAGCTGTATCTGCCAGAAGATTGTCCAAATCCTGCGCATTGTCGCCAGGCTGCAGCACCACATCCAGCTGAAAGCGCATTCCACGGAAGTTGATGACATTGCCGCCGTTGGCAAGCGGGTCGATCCTCCCTCCCCCAGGAATTTCGGAAGTCACATCAGTACCGGCACTATCGTATATACGGAACTCTTTGCCGCTGACAAACGCCAAAGAATAGGGTTGCCCTGTACGAAAACTGTTATTGAAGGCGTCCTGATCTTCTACCAGCCCCTGAGACATGAAAACTCGCTGATCAGCCGCCGGCACAGGCGGTATGGTGGTAGCAGGCAACGGCGGAACCTGGCCCGCCAGAGCGGGATTATTGATCCCTCCCGTCTCCAGAACCCGGTCAGCGTTCAAAACGTCCTCGAAAAGGCGCTTGCCATTGTCGTTGATAGCTACCGTAGTCGAACTGGCCACCTGCAGACTGCGCTGTCCCTCGTCGCCGAAGTAGGAGTAGGTACCGTCCGGATTGCGTATGAACGGCTCGGTCTTGCCAAGAAAGCCGGCAAACAGATACTCACCACGAGCATTGCGACTATTCATCAGGTTAAGCAGCTCGTTTTCTCGCTCGCTCAACTCCTTGGCAATTGACTTGCGGTCCTCAGCCGACAGAGCGCCCCCGCCTGCCTGAACGGCAAGCTCGCGAATCCGTTGCAAAACCGTATTGACCGAATTGAGGGTGGTTTCTTCCTGAGTCAGGCTGTTCTTAGCCGCTGTTAGATTCTCCTTGTACTGCCCCAGCACGGCCTGCTGCTGCTCGAGCTGTAGCAGACGTACGGAAGCGACCGGATCGTCTGCCGGGGTAAGAATGCGCTTGCCGCTACTGATCTGCTCCTGGGTACGGATCACGTCGGAGTAGTTGCGCCCGATACCGTTCACGCCGTTGTTGAACGCCTGGATGGAGGAGATGCGCATGACCATGGTGACTATCCGGCTCAGAAGGTGTTGATCAAAGTATCGAACAGGTTGCGCGCGACTTGAATGATCTGCGCTGACGCCTGGTAATACTGCTCGAACTGAATCAGCTTGGCCGCCTCTTCATCGAGGTTAACCGCCGAAACAGAATCGCGATTGTCCGACGCCTGCTTGAGAATCGACGCAGTGGCCTCACCATCCACGCGCGCTTGACTCGTCAGGGTCCCTACCCGCTCCACCAGATCGCCATAGGAGTCAGTGAAACTCGCACCAGTGGTGCCAGGGAAGTTCGGATCGATACCAATCGTCGTTTTGTTCTGCAGGTCCGCAAGCTTCAGCGCATTACGGTTGTCCGACACGCCGTTGGTGTTGAAGGCGATCGTGAAGTTGTCGCCGGTCGTCGGACGACCGCTGATGGTGAACTCAAAGGTGAAGTCGTTGGGCGGCGTACCGGCGGTAATCTGCTGAGTGTTGTTCTGCCCCGGCACGATGGTATTGCTGCTGAGCACCGTGCCGGCCGTATTGACGACGTCGTACCCAGTCGCCGAAGTGAAAACGATACGCAGCGGCGGCGTGGTACGCAGGCTGTTCTCCAGTGCGGCCTGGGTCACCGGATCGTAGATATCGATCTTGGTGGTCAGGCTGGGCTGGGTAATGGTGCCGGTCCCGACATTGCCCGGGCTGGTCTCGGCCTTGAGTGGAGATGCGAAAGCCAGTTCCTGCGCGTTTTTGAGATCAGCACGCATATCACTACCGGCGTTACGAGTTGGCAGAACCCTGAAGCGATCACCGGCAGCGAAGGTGCCAGCAGCCACGTTCATCGAGAAGCCATCGAACACCAACGGCGTACCAGAGGTAATATCATAGGGCGAAGGCGCCGGTACCAGCGGAGTGTCCGGATCACCGTCATTGTCATATAGAGCCGATACCGTCTGACCGTCCGAAACGCGACGGACCGTATACTCGGTGGCGCTGGTGAATTCGATCTCGTAGTCGCTGGTTGTCAGTGCTGTAGTGTTCTGAATCAGCACGTTAAGGTTGGCAGTCGCATCGCTGTTACCAACCCGGGCAATGCTGCGCTGACCAATCAAAAGCGGATCATTGATCGCACGGAACAACGGCTCGCCGAAGTTACCCTTGAGGTCCAAGCCCTGCCCTAACTGGCTATTGATCTGATCAGAGATGGACAGCGCCAGACGACCAACAGCATTCAGGGATTCATCCAGTACATCCTCACGATAACGGATCAATCCCCCCATCTCCCCACCAGTAATCAGCGAGGTGATTCCCTGACGAGAGTTACCGCTGACAAACTGCACCTCCGCCCTCAGGGGATCGGCCGTACCGGGCACTACTTCCAGCCGAGCTGCTGTAGCGCCAACGACCAGCGGCTGCCCCGAACCAATGAAGAGATTGAAGGAGTTGTCATCCTGCGGCACAACAGTCACGCCGATGAACTCGGCGAGCTTACGCACCGCCTCTTCACGAGCGTCCAAGAGGTCATTCGGCGCTTTGCCATTGGCTGCAGCTACCGCGATCGCGTTGTTGTAACCGGCAATGGAAGTGGCCAACTGATTAACCTGATCGGTAACCGCTGCCACCTGCTTGTTAATGAACGCATTCTGCTCATACAAGCGGTCATAAATGGTGTTAAAGCGCTTGGCAAGGCCTTCGGCTTCGGACAGCACCAGTTGCCGGGCCGGTATATTGGCCGGGTCCTCCGCAGCAGTCTGCAATGAGGCGAACAGTTTTTTCAGACCTGGAGTGACACCAGTGGTGCTGCCAGCCAACAAAGAATCCAGCTGGTTGATCTGATCCAAGTAGGCTGATACGTCGCTGTTCAACGCGGTACTGGTGCGCACCTGCGTCGTCAGGAATTCATTATAAATACGTCGCACATCGACCAAACTGGTACCCGAGCCGATGTATCCGGCGCCGCTGAACTGCGGAATGCGCGTAGCCTGCACCGTGTCCTGCCGGGAGAAGCCCGGTGTATTGACGTTGGTGATGTTGTGGCCGGTGACCGCCAGCGACGTCTTGTTCGCGGCGAGGCCCGACAGGCCAATGCTCAGTAGGTCAGCCATGATTCAGCTCTCAGGTCCTTGTGATCGGACTGTCGGCCGCAGCCACAGCCTGGTAGGTCTGCATCTGCCGGGCGATCTGCGCGATCTTGCGGGCATACTGGGGATCGGTGGCATAACCAGCCTCCTGCAGCTCGCGCACGAAGCGTTCCGGGTTATCGGCCGCCGCCAGTGCTTCCTGATAGCGGCCATTGCCCTGCAGGAAGCTCACGTAGTCGTTGAAGCTCTGCTGGTAGGAGTCGTAGGCGCGGAAAGAAGCCGACTCCTTCACCGCCTCGCCCCCCTTGTATTCGGTGGTCAGCACCCGTGCCGATTCACCCTGCCAGCCACCGTGAGCCTTGATGCCGAACAGGTTGTGACTGCTGGAGCCATCGGACTGACGAATGATCGACTTGCCCCAGCCGGTTTCCAGGGCAGCCTGGGCCACCAGGTAACGGGCATCGACACCAATCTTCTGTGCGGCCTCCTCGGCCAGCGGCAACATGGTGGCGACAAAGTCGGCCGCCGAGTCGAATGCCGACTTGCCCTTGGCCAGCGGCGGCTGAGCCAGGCGACGACCGCTGATGGCATCGCTGTCGACCAGGCTTAGCGGCTTGCTGTCAGCCACAGCAGTGGCCTGCGCCGGGACCCAGTCGCTGGCGGCCAGCGGCTGACCCTCGGTGGCGGGCACAATGCCGGCCAACAGGCGGTCGGTGAGCTTGCTCGGCAGACTCAAACGGCGCTGGTTGAGCAATTGCGAGTCATCACGGACGCTGCCAGCGGTCTCCCCTGCAGGTTTGAACGCGCCGGCACGCGCACTGATCTGCGGCGCCTCGACCTGGGCAAACGGATTGACCCGCTGCGGTCCACTCTTCATCTGGCTGAGCTGACGCTCCAGCACCGACGCCAGGCCGATGCCCCCCTTGTTCTTCGACAGGGTCACGGCCAGTTGCTGGTCATGCATATCCTGGTAGGTCTTGCTCTCGTTGCTGTTCATGAAGTTGCCTTCGCCGAACACTTCGTTCGCCTTGCGCATCGACTTCAGCATCTCGTTGAGAAACAGCGACTCGAACTCCTGAGCCACCTTCTTGATGTTGCTCTCGCTGTCGCCGCCGACCTTGAACTGGTTGAGCCGGTTCAGGTCGGTATAGGCGCCGCTGTCAAGGCCGGCTGCGAGTCTGGAATCCATGGCAGCCTCCTTCAGATCACGATCAGGTCGGCCTGCAAGGCGCCGGCTTGCTTGAGCGCCTCGAGGATGGCCATCAGGTCGGAGGGCGCGGCGCCCACCTGGTTGACCGCACGAACGATCTCGTCGAGCGTGGTGCCAGGACCGAACTTGAACATCGGCTTGGCTTCCTGTTCGGCATCGATCTTGGAATTCGGCACCACCGCGGTCTGGCCGCCGGCCAGCGCGTTGGGCTGGCTGACGATGGGGTCTTCGCTGATGGTCACGGTCAGGCTGCCGTGGGTCACCGCGGCCGGCTGCACCTTGACGTTCTGGCCGATGACAATGGTGCCGGTACGCGAGTTGATGATGACCTTGGCCGCGGCCTGGCCGGCCTCGATCTCGATGTTCTCCAGCACCGCCAGGTAGTCGACGCGCTGATTGGGGTCCAGCGGCGCGCTGACGCGGATCGAGCCGCCATCGATGGCCTGGGCCACGCCCGGGCCTAGCAGGCCGTTGATCTGGTCGACGATGTTCTTCGCCGTGGTGAAATCCGGACGATTGAGGTTCAGCGTCAGGCTGTTGCCCTGATCGAAACCGCTCGCCACCGGACGCTCGACGGTGGCACCCGCAGGGATGCGACCGGCCGAGGGGACGTTGACGGTAATGCGCGAACCATCGGCGCCGCCGGCGTCGAAGCCGCCGACCACCAGGTTGCCCTGGGCGATGGCGTAGACGTTGCCGTCGATACCCTTGAGCGGCGTCATCAGCAGGCTGCCGCCGCGCAGGCTCTTGGAGTTGCCGATCGAGGAGATGGTCACGTCCAGGGTCTGCCCGGGCTTGGCGAACGGCGGCAGCTCGGCGTGCACAGACACCGCAGCGACGTTCTTCAGCTGCACGTTGCCGCCACCGGTCGGCACCTTGATGCCGAACTGCGCCAGCATGTTGTTGAAGGTCTGTAGGGTGAAGGGCGTCTGCGTGGTCTGGTCGCCGGTGCCATTGAGGCCGACCACCAGGCCGTAGCCGATCAGCTGGTTGCTGCGCACGCCCTGGATGCTGGCCAGATCCTTCAGGCGTTCGGCCTGCACGGCGCTAGTGGCGAGCAGCAGGCAGAAGACGCAAAGCAGTCGTTTCATGGTCGTCTACCTGCTCAGAACGGGAACAGCGGGTTCATGAAGAAGCGATCGAACCAGCCTGGCTGGCTGGCATCGGCGAAGGCACCGGTGCCCGAATAGGTGATACGGGCATTGGCGATACGGGTCGAGGACACCGTGTTGTCGGTGGCAATATCGTCGGCACGCACCAGCCCGGCGATGCGCACAAGCTCGTCGCCGGTGTTGAGAGTCATCCACTTCTCGCCACGCACGGCGAGGATGCCGTTGGGCAGCACCTCAGCCACGGTCACGGTGATGGAGCCGGTCAGGCTGTTGCTCTGATTCGCGTCGCTCTCGCCATCGGTATCGCGGGTGCCGCTGTAGCCCACATCCAGGCTGAGGTCTTCGGCCTTGAGCGGGTTGAGGCTGGTGCTGGGGTTGTCGATGGAGACGCCACCCCCGAACAGCGAGGTCAGGCCGAGGTTGGCGCTGCTGTCCTTGGACATGCTGGAGCCGGCCTTCTTGCTCGCCTGGGTCCGCTCGCTGAGCGTGATGGTGATGATGTCGCCGACGCGGTAGGCCTTGCGATCATCGTACAGATTGGTCTCGAAGCCGGGCTGGTAGATGGCACCGCTATTCTGCGCCGCCGGCAGCGGAGTGCGCGGCAGTACCGGTGCATAGTAGGGGTCATCCGGCTTCGGCGGCGGCGTCACGCAGCCGCTCAGGACCAGACTGGCCAGCAGGGGAAAAAGAATCATCGGCCGGTTCATAACCACTACCTCACGGCGTTCGTGTTGCTAGCTGCTGGCGCCTGGGGCGCCTGCAGTATTAAAGGTTCTGCGTGATGAAGGAGAGCATCTGGTCCGAGGTGGAGATCACCTTGGAGTTCATCTCGTAGGCGCGCTGCGTGGTGATCATGTTGACCAGCTCCTCGACCACGCTGACGTTAGAGTTCTCCAGGGTGTTCTGCAGCACGGTGCCGAGGCCGGTCAGGCCGGGCGTACCGACTTGCGGCGCACCGCTGGAGGCGGTTTCCATGAACAGGTTGTTGCCAATGGCCTGCAGGCCGGCCGGGTTGACGAAATCGGCAGTCTGGATGTTGCCGATCACCTGTGCGGCCGGATTGCCAGCGGTAGTGACCGACACGGTCCCATCCTCACCGACGGTGAACGTCTGCACCTCAGCGGGCAGGACGATGGCCGGCTCCAGAGGGAAACCGTTTGACGTGACAATCTGACCGTTCGAGTCCAGGTGAAAACTGCCGTCCCGGGTATAGCCGACCGTGCCATCGGGCATCAGGATCTGGAAGAAACCACGGCCGTTGACAGCCATGTCCAATGGTTGCTCGGTGGTTTGCAGGCTGCCGGTGGTAAAGATCTTCTGCGTGCCGGCGATGCGCACACCGGTACCCAGCTGCAGGCCGGTGGGCAGCTCGCTGTCCTGGCTGGACTGGCCACCGGGCTGGCGACGAATCTGATACAGCAGATCCTCGAAGTCGGCGCGATCGCGCTTGAAGCCGGTGGTCGAAACATTGGCCAGGTTGTTGGATATGGTGGTCAGGTTCATGTCTTGAGCAGACAGACCGGTTTTGGCAACCCACAGAGCCGGAAGCATGTTCGTTCTCCTCGAGCGCCGGTTTCATGGCGCTTCGCGTTATTAATCAGCTGATTTGCATGACCCGTGCCATGGCCGACGCACCGTCTTCGGCGGTGCGCATCATCTTCACGTGCAATTCGAACTGGCGGGACAGCGAGAGGATGGCAGTCATCTCCTCGACGGCATTGACGTTGCTCGATTCGAGGAACCCCGAGGTAAGACGCACATTGGCATCCACCTCCTGGGGCCCCGTTGCATCCTTGACCCGGATCAGGCCATCGGTGCCCTTGGTCAGGGTTTTGGGGTCGGGGTTAACCAGCTTGATGCGGTCCACCTCGGCCATCACGCTCGGCGCCTCGCCAAGCGCTCGGATGCTGATAGTGCCGTCCTGGCCGATCTCGACTTTTTGCTCTGGCGGGATGGCAATCGGCCCGCCGTTGCCGAGCACCGGCAAACCATTGCCGGTGCGCAACTGGCCGAGAGCGTCGATCTGCAGGCTAGCGGTACGCACGTAGGCCTCGCTGCCATCGGCCGCCTGCACGGCCACCCAGCCCTGCCCGTCCACAGCCACATCCAGCTCTCTCCCGGTTTCCTGCAAGGTGCCGGGCGTGAAGTCGGTGGCAGGGCGCTCGGTCATCGCATAGACGCGCGCCGGATAGCTGTCGCCGAACACCGGCATCGAACGCGCCTGCTCATAGTCGCGACGAAAACCGGTGGTGGAGATGTTCGCCAGGTTGTTGGCGTGGGCACGCTGCGCCAGGGTGTTCTGGCTGGCGCCAGTCATGGAGATGTACAGCATCTTGTCCATGGTTTGCTCCGCAGGTCGGCTTGTTGCCGCTCATAACTTCGTTACCTGCTCTACAGCAAACCCTGTGCCAGATACCAATATAAATCCTATCTAATTGATATTTAATAACTTTTAAAACAAGAAAAGACTTCCTGAGAAGCCTTTTCAACAGCCGGCGGCGAGGGCTTGCCGCTGCCGGCAAGCCCCTCCTCCACTCATCAACGCAGGTTGATGATGGTCTGGGTGATGGCGCTTTCGGTTTCGATGGTCTTGGCGTTGGCTTGGTAGTTGCGCTGCGCCACGATCAGGTTCACCAGCTGGTCCGACAACTCGACGTTGGAGTCCTCCAGGGCACCCGCCTGCAGAGCACCAAGAGTGCCGGAGCGCGGCGTTCCCACTACCGGCTCACCGGACTGGAAGGACTGTACCCAGGCCGTCTTGCCGACCGGCGTCAGCCCCTGCACGTTGGCGAAGTTGGCGAGCACAACCTGCCCCTGAACCAGCGACTGACCATTGGTATAGCGCGCGAAGATCACACCGGTGTCATCAATCTCCAGACCGGCCAGCTCGCCGGTGGTGTAGCCATCCTGGCTGACGGCAGTCACAGCGAAGGCGCTGGCGAACTGGGTGGCTGCACGGTAATCGATAGTCACACCAGCCGCCGCATCGTTGGCACCATTGGCGCTCCACACCGGCGGAGTGGAGTTATCAGGCGCTGCCGGCGTCCAGTTGGTCATGGATAGCGTGCCATCGGCGTTGACCGTGAAGTCGGTGCTGGTCGTCGACAACAACTGCCCCGAAGCACTGAAAGTCAGAGCCGCGGTAAAGGGCGTGGTGCCGGCAGTGTTGTCATAAACAGGGGGCGGACCAGGAGCAACCAAGACACTTTGCGGGTTGGCAGGGTTACGCCCGTCGATCAGAACGTTCATGTTCCAGGTATTGGCGCCAGTCTTGACAAAATACTGGGTTAGAACGTGGGCATTACCCTGAGTGTCGTAAATGTTGGTCGAGGTCGACGAGTTATAGGTTTTCGGATCTGCGGGGTTGAACGGCGTCGTTGTGGGAACCGTGCTGTTTGAGTTGAGGTTGAAAGTCTGTGTCAGTTGCTCCGTAGCGCGAGGCGACTGAGCAGCGGTACGAATCTGAATATCATCGACAATGCCGTTCTGTAGATTGCCCGCAGCGTCCACCGCGTAGCCCTGCAGGCGATACCCAAAGTTGTTGACTACGTAGCCATCTCGATCAGTACCGAAGTATCCGGCACGGGTATAGCTGATCTCACCGTTGTTGCTGGTAACGAAGAAGCCGTTGCCGTTGATCGCCAGATCCAGAGCGTTCTGGGTGTAGTTGATGTTGCCCTGGTTGAACAGCTGCGACACGTCCGCCAGCAATACACCACTCCCCTGCGGATTGGAGCCCGTACCGAGCACCGAGGCAGCGTAGACGTCGGCAAACTCGGCACGCGACTGCTTGAATCCCGCAGTGCCGGCATTGGCGATGTTGTTACCAGTAACGTTGAGGTCGCTGGTAGCCGCCCGCAGACCACTGAGACCGATATTGAAAGCCATGGTGAACTCCTTACAGCCTGAGGGTTACTGACCGATGATCTGGACTTGCGAGAGCGGCACGCTGCCGATACCCGCCAGGTTGAGCTTCATTTCGCCACCGTTCTGCCCCAGCGCGACGCTGTCGACGTTGGCCGGCAACAGGGTGTAAAGGCCTTTGGTGCCGTCGGCGTAGGTAGCCTGCGCCTCGAACTTGTAGGTACCAGGCGGCAAGAGATTGCCGCTCGAATCCTTGCCGTCCCACATGAAGCTCACATTGCCTGCCGCCTGCTGCCCGAGGTTGACCCGGCTTACCGCCTTGCCGGCGCTGTCGTAAACGTTGACGTAAACGTTGCTGCTGGTCACCGGCAGAACCAGGCTGCCTTTGAAGGTTTCGCTGGTGTCCACCACCGCCTTCTCGGTCGGCACTATCACCTTGCGCCCGACCAGCGAAGACGCTTGCAAGGCCTGCGAGGACTGATATCCGGAGAGCAGCGAGCCCATGCTGGTGTTGAGCTTCTCGATGCCCTCGACCTGACTGAACTGCGCCAGCTGGGCGATGAACTCACCGTTTTCCTGGGGCTCCAGGGGATTCTGGTTGTTCAACTGAGCCACCAGCAGTTCCAGAAACTCGTTCTTGCCGAGATCCTTCTTCTGGGTGGTTTCCTGCTTGATCTGATACTGGTCCAGTACGGAACTGACGCCACTGACACTCATTGTCTCGCTCCTCGTTCGCCGCTTACTGGCCCAGGGTCAGCACGCGCTGCATCATCTGCTTGGCGGTATTCATCATTTCCACGTTGGTCTGGAAGTTGCGGCTGGCCGAGATCATGTCGGCCATCTCCTCGACCACGTTGACGTTCGGGTAGTACACGTAGCCCTTCTCGTCCGCCGCCGGGTGGTTGGGTTCATAGCGCGGCATCAGGCTGCTCTGATCCTCGACCACGCCCAGCACCTGCACGCCGCGACCAGCCTGATCCTGATCAGCGAACAACGAACCACGGTCACCATCCATGGTCGACTCGAACACCGTGGCGAACACCGGATGACGCGCGCGATAGGTCTGGTCGATGCTGGAAGAAACCGTCTCGGCGTTGGCAATGTTGCTGGAGATAGTGTTCAGGCGAGTGCTCTGGGCGCTCATACCGGTACCGGCGATGTTGAAGACACTGGCGAGTGACATGTTCGTGACCTCCCTTATTCGCCGCGCAGGGCGCCAATCAGCCCTTTGAACTTGCTATTGAGAAAAGTGAAGCTGGCCTGGAACTGCACCGCGTTCTCGGCGTAATTGGCCTGCTCCTGCTGCATGTCGACGGTGTTCTGGTCGATGGACGGGTGGAGTGGGATGCGGTAGCGCAGCCCTGGGTCGGCCAGCTGGATGCCGTCGGCGGCAATGTGCTGGCTGTCGGTGCGGTTCAGGCCAAATTGCTTGCTGCCCTGCTGCTCATTCTGCGCGGCGAGTACGGCAGCGAAATCGAGGTCACGCGCCCTGTAACCCGGGGTATCCGCGTTGGCGATGTTGTTGGCGAGCACTTCGGCGCGCTGAGCGCGGAAGTTCAGGGCCGATTCATGGATGCCGAGGGCTTTGGAGAAACTGATACTCATGACCTGGAACCTTTGCCGTTTGGGCTTCGTGCCTGAGATTTAGCAAAGGCCATGCCACTTATATTTATTCTTATTTTTCAACAACTTAAACAATATTATCGATGCCTGTAGGCGCTGAGCGGCAAAGCTTTTCCGCTACCGACCACGAAAAGCGGCAAACCGGCAATACCCTTTGCCGCCCCAAACGAAAACGGGAGGCCAATGGCCTCCCGTCTGCGTACGCCTGAGCGTCAATCACTTCACCTTGTAAATAATCCCCGGACTGCATTGGACCATCTGGTACAGGTCCGGCAAGCCATTGAGTGCTTCCGAGGCCCCCAGGAACAGGTAACCGCCCGGCTTCAGCGTGGCATGAATGCGGGTGAGGATGTCCTTCTTCACCTCGGCGGAAAAGTAGATCAGCACGTTCCGGCAAAAAACCACGTCGAACTTGCCAAGCGAGGCGTAGCTCTCCAGCAGATTCAGCGGACGAAACTCGACGCGACTCTTGATGGCCGGCTTGACCACCCAACGGCCCGGCCCCTTGGGATCGAAGTAACGCTGCAGCCGCTCCTGCGACAAGCCTCGCCCCATGGCCAGGCTATCATACTCGCCCGACTTGCAGTTGGTCAGCATTGATGGAGACAGGTCGGTGGCCACAATCTGCACACCCGCCTTGAGCTGTCCAAGGTTGGTTTTTTCGAACTCATCGATGGTCATCGACAAAGAATAGGGCTCCTGCCCCGAGGAACAGGCCGCTGACCAGATACGCAGACGCTGACTGGGATTGGCCTTGATCAACTCCGGCAGTACCCGAGACTTCATTACCTCAAAGGGGTAGGTGTCACGGAACCACAGCGTTTCGTTGGTGGTCATGGCATCAACGACCTGCTCGCGCAGGCCACCACGGGGCTGAGCCTGCATCTTCTGCACGAGCTCGCCAAGCGTCTTGATGCCCTGCTGCTCCATCAACTTGTTCAGACGACTGGACACCAGGTACTGCTTGTTGCTCCCCAGCAAAATGCCGCAGGCCTTTTCCAGAAAGGTACGGAACTGCTCGAAATCCAAATTGCCTGAAGACACTAATGCAGCCTCACCAAACATGGTCCTAACCGAGAGCCGAGCCCTCAGCCCCCATCTGCTACGCGGACACGCTCAACCACACGTGAAGCGAGCTCGTCCGGACGGAACTTCGCCAGGAAGTCATCTGCGCCGACCTTCTTCACCATCGCCTGGTTGAACACCCCGGACAGCGAAGTATGCAGAATCACATGAAGGTTCTGCATCCTCGGATCGGAACGAATCTCTGCCGTGAGGGTGTAACCGTCCATCTCTGGCATTTCGATATCGGAGATCAGCATGAGGAACTCCTCAGCCGGATTCTTGCCCTCCTCCACCATCTTGCGCAGATAGTCGTACGCCTCGCGGCCATCATTGAGGGCCACAACCTCGACCCCGACGCTCTCCAGGCAACGCGAAACCTGCTTGCGCGCCACCGAGGAGTCGTCGCAGATCAGCACACGCTTGGAAACGGCCTTGGCCTGGGTCTCGACGTCCACCACGCCCTCGGAGATCGCCTCCGACATCGGTGCCACCTCAGCCAGAATCTTCTCGACGTCAATCACTTCGACCAGCTTATTGTCGACGCGGGTCACTGCCGTGAGGTAGTGATCGCGACCAGTGCCCTTGGGCGGCGGGTGGATCTCGCCCCAGTTCATGTTGACGATGCGCTCCACCGAGCGCACCAGGAAACCCTGCACCTTGGTGTTGTACTCGGTGATGATCACAAAGCTGTTCTGGATGTCATCCAGCGCCGACTTGCCGGTGGCAAGTGCCAGATCAAGGATGGGAATAGTGCCACCGCGGATGTTCGCCACGCCGCGTACAACCTGACTGGACTTGGGCATCACGGTGAGCTTGGGGCATTGCAGCACCTCCTTCACCTTGAACACATTGATGCCATAAAGCTGCGGGCCGTCCAGACGGAACAGCAAGAGCTCCAGACGATTCTGCCCGACCAGTTGGGTACGCTGGTTAACCGAGTCCAATACTCCGGCCATGCCCAGACTCCTTATTGTTCATAATGCCTCGCACTCTGCTAAAGCCTAGCAGGCGGCACGGGGCTTGCTTCGTGAGCGGCATGAAAAAGCTCACGACACTTTTCCGACACCTGATGGCGAAACGCCTTGCTCTTGTCGGAGTTTTACCCGCTTTGGGGCTATTCGGCTACAGCCAGGCGCATGCTGCGGAGCTGACTTTGCCCGAAGAGCTTATCGGCGCTACCGAAGGCTTTCTTGAATTCATGGTAGAGGACTATCTGGAGCGTAGCGAAATCGCGGCCCGATATGAAATTCAGGTAAACACTCTCGACCCCCGTTTGCGCCTGGCGGCCTGCGACAGTGATTTGACACAAAGCCTGGAAAGTCCGGCTCAACCCCTTGGCCGCGTGACCGTCCGGATCAGCTGCGAGGGCACTAAGCCATGGACCGTTTTTGTTCCCGCCCAGGTACGCCTTTTCCGCCCGGTGGTGGTCGTGAAAGCCCCGCTCAAGCGAGACAGCATCATCGGTCCTGCGGACATCGCCTTGATCGAGCAGGATGTCAGCCTGCTCAGCCGGGGCTATGTGACATCACCGGAGCAGGCCATCGGCAAAAAACTGACGCGCGCGACACAGACTGATCAGGTTTTGACACCCACCATGCTGCAGGCTGCGGACGCCGTGCAGCGTGGCGACCAGGTGGTGATCACGGCACGGAGTGGCGGAATCAACGTGCGCATGCAAGGCGAGGCATTGTCTGGCGGCACACTGGGACAACAGATCAACGTCCGCAACCTGGCCTCACAACGCATCATCCGTGCACGCATCGCAGGCCCCGGCCAGGTCGAGGTCGACATGTAGGCACGATTCTTGTAGCGCAAATCCCCGGTGATTTCCTACACTGTTAAACGACGCACACACTTGCGCCCTAAAGTTTCGACGGAACCGGCCGACAACCCAGTCAAGCGTCCAGATTACCGTCCGAGGTTCACAACATGGTTATCGACTTCAACCGGCTGAACAATGCCGCCAGCGCCGCCAACGGCGGTCGCACCGGCAACGCTCAGGCCAGCAGCCGCAACGAGGCTGTCAGCAATACCCCGCAGAATGCGGCACAGGTTGCTGACGAGCAGGCTGCTAACGCCAAGACGGGTGAATCCGTCCAGCTCAGCCGCGAAGCTCAGCAACTGCAGAAGGCTGGCGACAAGCTGCGCGATCTGCCGACCGTGGACAAAGAGCGCGTCGCCAAACTCAAGCAGGCAATTGCCGACGGTAGCTATCAGGTCGACGCCCAGCGCGTGGCCAGCAAGCTCCTCGATTTCGAATCCCAGCGCTAGTCCCAGGGCTGCGCTGGGGGTGTTGGACGCCCGATCCCCAGAGCCCGCGATGCAAGATAACGACCTGCTGCAACTGTTCAACGACGATATCGGCACCGCCCAACGTCTTCTTGAACTGATCGACGCCGAATTCCAGGCCATGGGAGAGCGTGATCTGCCCCGTCTGGAACAACTGCTTGGCGAGAAACTCCCCCTCCTGTCCCTGCTTGAGAAGCATGGTACGGCCCGCAGCCAACTGCTCGTCGCGCAGCAGCTGAGCGCTGATCGCGCCGGGCTGGAGGCGATGGCCAGCCGCAGCGCCAACGGAGAAGAGCTGCTATCACGCAGCGACGAGTTGAATCGGCTGCTGGAAAGCTGCCGCGAAGCGAACCAGCGCAATGGCCGACTGATCCGCGCCAACCAGGCATCATTGAAGAGTGTGCTCGGCATTCTTCGCGGCGGCGAAACGCCGGGGCTCTATGACAGCCGCGGCAGCGCCGCTAGAATCGCGCAGCAACGCCCCCTCAGCCAGGCCTGAGACCATAACAACAAGCACAGGGACATACCGGCAATATGCCAGTATGCTAGTGCGGTAGTACCCTGGAGTTATGCACTGTGTCCAACCCGTTCCAAGAGGATGATGGCCCCCAGCCGCCGAAGGTGCTCACCGCGCCCCTGGAGGTTTTTGCCAATCTGCGCACCCTGCAGCAGGGCAATGATCCACTGGTCATCACATTCAAGGACCGCAGTCAGCGGTTCCAGAGCTACCTGATCGAAGTCAACCGCGAGCGCGGTCTGATTGCTCTGGACGAACTCATTCCCAACGACGGCGAACGTTTCATTCAGAGCGGCGAGGCATTCCACGTGGAAGCATTCCACGAGGGCGTACGCATTGCCTGGAGCTGCGAGGACCCAGTACGCATCGGCGAACTCGAGAATGCGCGTTGCTACTGGTGCTACATGCCGGAGCGCATCACCTACCATCAGCGTCGCAATGCCTACCGCGCCGCCCTGGGCCAGGGTCAACTGGTCAATATCGAGCTATCGGGCAGCCGCCTGACTCCTGGCCTGAGAGGCCAGATGCTGGACATCTCGGCTACCGGCTGCCGTCTGCGCTTTCCCGGTGACGTGACCGCGCGCCTGCAACCTGGCGAAGTTTATGAACGTTTCAGCGCGCAACTGCCGATCGGCGGCATGACGACTAGCGCCGAGTTGCGTCATGCCTACTTTGACCAGAAGAACGGCATGACCTTTGTCGGCCTGCGCTTCCATCGCATGAGCGGCCTCGAGCAACGTCAGGTAGAGCGCTTCGTCTACCAACTGCAACGCGAATCTCGCCGCGTCGAGCAGGAATAAGGGAGGCCGCCGCGAGGCGGCCTCTTGGTTTCAGACCTGATTTGCCAGCACACGCCGCTCCCAGGGCGTGATCTCATCAAGAAAACTCATCAGCTCCATGCTCTTGGTCGCGCAGTATCCGCCGACAAACTCATCACCGAACCACTGTCGAGCCAGCTTACTGCCCTGCAAGCGCTGCAGTGCGGCATGCAGCGTACAAGGCAAGCTGAGTGCCGGCGGCACCTCGAATTCCCCCTGGATCGGCTCGGTAGGCGCCAGCTGGCTCTGCAAGCCATGCAGCCCAGCCGCGAGACTGGCAGCAATGGCCAGGTAAGGATTGGCATCGGCGCCGGGCAAGCGGTTCTCTACTCGCCGAGCCGCTGGAGCGCTGGCGGGTATACGCAGACCGGCTGCGCGGTTGTCGTGGGACCAGCAGGCGTTGTTCGGCGAGGCATAGGGATGACACAGGCGCTGATAGGAATTCACATGCGGCGCGAACAGCAGCGTGAAGTCTGCCAGCGCCGCCTGCTGCCCACCGATGAAGTGATAGAAGGCGGGCGTCGCCTCGCCATTGTCGGCGCTGAAGATATTGCGGCCGCTCCCCTGCTCCACCACGCTCTGGTGGATGTGCATGGAGCTGCCCGGCGTATGCGGCAGCGGCTTGGCCATACACACCACGGCCAGGCCATGCTTGAGTCCGACCTCACGCAACAGATGCTTGAACAGAAAGGTCTGGTCCGCGATCCGAAGAGGGTCACCGTGCAGCAGATTGATCTCGAACTGGCTGACACCCATCTCGTGCATGAACGTATCACGCGGCAGCCCGAGCGCCGCCATGCAGCGATAGACCTCCTCGAAGAAGGGGCGCAGGCCATTGCCGGACGACACACTGAAGGCCGAGCAACCGCTCTCACGACTGCCATCCAGCCCCAGCGGCGGCAGGAAGGGACGCTGCGGGTCGAGATGCCGCTCGAACACGAAGAATTCCAGCTCGGTGGCCACCACCGGCTGCCAGCCATGCTCGGCATAGGCGGCCACAACCCGTTTGAGCAACCCCCGGGTCGACAACCCGGAGCTGCGACCATCCAGCTCGTCCGCATCACAGATGGCCATGGCACGGGGAGACTCGCTCCAGGGCAGGCGGAAGACGTTCTCTGGCGCGCTGCTCAGCACCAGATCGCCGTCGTCACTGCCGTAAAAACGCGCAGGCGGGTACCCGCCCATGATGCACTGCAACAGCACGCCTCGTGCGAGCTGCAGACGCCGCCCCTCAAGGAAACCCTCCGCCGTCATCACCTTGCCCCGGGGCACCCCGTTGAGGTCCGGGGTCACGCACTCGATTTCGGCCACACCGGTCAAACGCTCCGTGAGCGCACTGCTGCCGTGGGTATTCATGATGGCTTTTCCTTGTTGTTGATCCGTACAAAATACGCATCACCCGTTCAGGATTTCAAGCACGCAACCCAACAGTTTCAGCTCAGGAACGTTACCAGCTGCTCGGCATCGAAAGGCCAGTTGAGCTCAGCCCCCGTGTCGCAGCGGCGCAGAACCGGTATGCGCAAGCCATAGGCCTCGACCCAGTCCTCGCGCTCGGCGATATCCACGAGTTCGACCAGCAGCCCGTGTTCGACAAAAGGCATTAGCAAGGCTTCTGCCACCTCACAGAGGTGGCAGCCAAGGGTGCCGAAAAGTTGGCATTCAGGTGGCATCGGGGCATCTCCGAACTCGGTCAGGGCCGAATTCTACCACCCACCCGCACCCCGTTTCAGACCTGCGGACAGCGCAAAGGGGCAATCCAGAAGCGCGGACTTAGCGGCTCACGCGCTGGCAATCCGGGCTGTCCTCGGCACCGCGCACTCATTGCGCGGCAAATCGTGATTAGACCGCAGCCGGCAACTGGCCGAGTACGCCCTGCAGACCGTCGAGCAGGCGATTATTGAATTCCCCTGCCTTGGCCAGCAGCCCTTCGTCGAAGCGCTCATCGAGGCTGAAACCGCCCTCCAGCAACTCCTGCAACGTGCCCTTGGCATCTTCGGTAACCCTATCGGCAGTGCGCAGAGCCTCAAGCAGGCCACGGGCATACTCGACCAGGCTATCGTTCACCGCACTGGCAGCCCGACCACCCTGCTGGGCAACGGCCCCGTAGGCATCAGTGGCCTGGCGTACGCTGGTCTGGGTCAGCTGCAGCGACATGGAAGCCAGCTGCGAACCGTCCATGTTGAGCTGCATGGCGCGATCGAACGCGCCACTCAGGTTTCCGGAATAGAAATCGCTGGATATGTCCTGAACCTGCTTGAACAGATCCTCCAGGGCGGCACGCTCCTCGTCGTCCAGCTCGCCCTCCACCTGTACCTGCCAGGCGCCGATCTGAATGCTGCCCGAGCTGCTGCTGGCGGCCACCACTGCAGAGCCACCATTGCCGGCAGCCGCCACGCGGCTCTGCGCCCAGCTGGCGGATGCGCTGGCGATGGATATCTGCAGCCGGTCACCGTCGCGGGTCGTGATCTGCATGTCAAAGGTCTCGGCCTGCGCGGCAAAACGCTCGCTGCGGGCAGCCACGGCCACCAGATTGTCCGTACTGGCGGGCAGCTGGCGGCCATAGTCGGACTGCAGCCCCTGCAGTCCGTCCTGAATCTTGTCGTAGGTGGCATCGATGTCGTCGGCCACCTTGCCCTTGAGCACCCCCATGCCATCGAGAATCTTGCGCGCTTCGGCAAAGCCTTTCTCCACCCCCTCACGGGCCTGCGCCAGCAGCCCCTCCAGCTTGGCGGAATCGGCACCTGCGGCGGCTTCACTCTTCAAGCGTTGCTCGATGAAGCCGATAACACGCTCGGCGACTTTGTCCGGTGTGAAATCTCCTCGCTCGCCATTCAGCGCACCGGAATCCAACCCCAGGCGATCGGCCAGGCGATTGGCCAAGGTGTTCTGCCCCTCGGCTTGAGCACGCGAGGCGGGCAGGCCATTGAGCAGCGGCGGACGGGACAGCGACGGGGAAAGCGAAGCCAGAGCATTCATGGCGGCGTACCTGAACAGGACATCTGAATGGTTGGCGGCGTGCACCTGGGAAACTTGAGAAGGAGCCGACCAGCGGCCAGGTATTGCCACGGATCATGGACGGCCCCGTCAGGCTTCGGCATGCTCGGCACCTGTCGATAGGGAGACCCTGCGTGTTTACTGACCTGCTGATCATTCTGGCCTGCTCGCTGCTGGTCATCGCGCTGTTCCGCCGCCTGCGACTGCCGCCGGTCCTCGGCTACCTCTGCGTTGGCCTGCTGGTCGGCCCTGCCGCCCTGGACTGGATAACCTCGGCCCGCGATCTGCCCAGGCTGGCCGAGCTCGGCGTGGTATTTCTGCTATTCAGCCTGGGGCTCGAGTTCTCCCTGCCGCGCATGCTGGCCATGCGTAGCACGGTATTCGGCCTGGGTAGCGCCCAGGTCACCCTATGCGGCGCAGTACTGGCCGTCAGCCTGTGGCTCGCCGGGGTTTCGCCCGCCAGTGCCATTCTGCTGGGCCTGGGGTTGGCACTTTCCTCCACCGCAATCGTCGGCAAGGAACTGGTTAGCCTCGGCGAGGTATTCAGCGGTCATGGACAGAACGCCATGGGCGTGCTGCTTTTCCAGGACCTGGTCGCCGTACTGCTGCTGACCCTGGTACCCGTGGTCGCCGGCCAGGGTGGAGCACCGTGGTACCTGGAGCTGCCGCTGACCCTCGGGAAAACCCTGTTGCTGTTCTTCGGACTTCTGCTGGCAAGCCGCTGGCTCCTGCCCAGGCTGTTTCACGAAGTGGCCCAGTCGCACTCCGCCGAGCTGTTCGTCATGCTCGCACTGGTCATCGTCCTGCTCACTGCCTGGCTGACCCATCTGCTCGGCCTGTCCATGGCACTGGGAGCCTTCCTGGCCGGCATGCTGCTTGGCGAAAGCCACTATCGCCACCAGATCGAAGCGGATATCCGGCCATTCCGCGACATTCTCCTGGGCCTGTTCTTCGTCAGCGTCGGCATGCTGATAGACCTACGGCTTTTCGCCGACCAGGGCTTGGCCATTCTGGCAGCTACCTTGCTGCTGATGTCGCTCAAACTTGGCCTGGTATGGCTGCTGGTCAGGTTGCGCGGCGAGAGCAACGAGACCGCCTGGCGCAGCGGTGTTGCACTGGCGCAGGCTGGCGAGTTCTTCTTCGCGCTGGTTGCCCTGATGAGCCAGCAACACCTTGTTGCGGCACCCCTGGCCGGCATCCTGCTGGCAGCCGCCTTCTGCTCAATGGCCCTCACACCACTGTTGCTGAGAGGGGCGCCGCTATTGGCGGCAGCCCTGCGACGCCAGAGCGGACAGGAAAGTCCGCTGGAGGAGATCACCAGCCGCAGTGCCGAACTCTCCCAGCATGTCGTGATCTGCGGCTACGGTAGGGTCGGTCAATCCATTGGTCGTTTTCTGCAGCGCGAGAATCAGGAGTTCGTCGCCCTGGACGACGACCCCGTGCGCGTTGAAGAAGCCAGCGCCGGCGAGAGCAACGTGCACTATGGGGACTCGCGCCGCCGAGACCTGCTGGAGGCCGTCGGTATCGAGCGTGCACGCCTGCTGGTGGTGGCAGTGGACAAGACCGACGTGGCCCTGCACATCGTCGAGCAGGCGCGCCAGCACTGCCCGGAACTGCAGATTCTGGTGCGTACCCGCGACGACAGCCGTCTCAGCGAACTGCAGGCCGCCGGCGCCAGCGAAGTAGTACCGGAGGTCCTTGAATCAAGCCTCATGCTGGCCTCTCACGCCCTGGTGATGCTGGGCATTCCGGAGCAGCGGGTACAGCAGCACCTGGACGAGGTAAGGCGCAACCGCTACCGCATGCTGCATGGCTTTTACCATGGCGCCCAGGCCAACCTGCTGGATGCCCAGGGGCAACCTCGACTGCTGCTGCATGCAGTCAACCTGCCAGAGAGTGCGTTTGCCTGCGGACGCTGCGCGGATGACCTGAACCTGGAGGAACTGGGTCTGGAGGTACAAGCGGTGCGCCGCGACGGCATCGATCTGCCCATCGGGCAGCGCCCGCAGCTTCGCGAAGGCGACACCGTGCTGCTGTCCGGCCCCTTGCAGGCGATCGAGGCCGGCGAGGCTCGGCTGCTCGGAGGCGCCTAAGTCAGCGAGCGCCCAGCAAGGCTTCGGCAGCAGCCCGCGCATGCAACGCCTGGTCGGCCGGCCCCTGCACGTGAGCGATGCTGAGCGCCCCCTCCAGGAGAAACATCAGCTGCCATGCCAGTTGCTCGGCCCGGGCGGGCTCCACCACCTGCAATAGCATGTGGAAGTGCCCGAACACAGCGGCTTTGAACGTTGCCGCCCGTTGATGAATCGGGTGCTCGCGGTCATGAAACTCGGCGGCGGCATGGATGAAGCTGCAGCCACAGAAATCCGCCTGATGAATCCAGAGCTGCAGGGCATCGAAGGTACGCAACAACGCCTCTCGGGGCTCGCAGCTGGCGCGCAACAACGCCAGCCCTTCCAGAGTTTCACGCTCGCGGCGCTCCAACACAGCCAGGATCAGCTCTTCCTTGGAGCGAAAGTGCTTGTACAGCGTCATCTTGGCCACACCCGACTCGGCCAGGATGCGGTCAATACCCGTAGCGTGATAGCCCTCCCGAGCGAACAGGACCTGAGCAGTACTGAGTAATTGTTCACGTTTGCTGGATGCCATCGACTCCTCCGGCAGTCGCAACTGGACGGCTAGCCCGCCCCAGTCAAAAATACGCGCTTGAATATACAGACCTGTCTGTATAATATCCAGCCAAATCCGGCAGTGCTTCTGAACATTCCCCGATAACGCGCCAGCGCATCGGTTCGGACACCGATCCATGCGACAGCCACTGTAACGACGAATGCCCTGAGTCACGCCGTGCTCAACGCATGGCTCAGTTTCGCCAACAACGCGGAGAGGCGCGCACCTGTGCATGCGGCTCATCCGCCCGCACAAGGGAAACCGCCATGCGCCTACTGCTGTTCGTCCTGCTACTGGCTATCAGCACCGCGCCACAGGCCGCCGGGCTGCGCTTTACCCTGGTTAAGACGGCAGAGACCGAAACCCGTGATGCCTTTACCGTGGAGGGCGGCGCATGGACCGAGAAAGCCATCGCCAATCATGTTGCAGTGCTGATCGAGCACCATGCGGCCACCCTGTTGCTGGATACCTCTCTGGGGCGCCAGGTGGACCAGCAGTTCGAAACGGAAATGCCCTGGTACGACAAGCCGCTGCTGCGCTACGGGAAGGTCACGCCGGTACGCGACCAACTGGACCGCGACGGCATCAGTATCGACCGCATCCTGCTCACTCACAGCCACTGGGACCATGCCTCGGGCCTGGTCGACTATCCGGAAGTGCCGGTGTGGGCGCCCTATGACGAGATCGAGTTCAGCCGAATCGCCACCCCGCCCGCTGTGCTGCCCAGTCAGTTCAGCCATGCCATCCGCTGGGTCCCCTTCCAGTTCGATGCACAGCCATTCATGGGCTTCGAGTCCAGCCACGATCTGTTTGGTGATGGCAGCCTGGTGCTGGTCCCGATGGCGGGGCACACCCCCGGTTCAATCGGCCTGTTCCTGACCCTCGACGACGGCCGACGCTTTTTCCTCACCGGCGATACCAGCTGGCGTCTGCAAGGTTTCACCGGCCCCAAAGAGAAGTTCTGGCTCAGCAAACGCATGGTCGACAACGATCCAGACGGCACCCGCCTGCAACTGGAAAGAGTCCACCGGCTGCTGCAGGTGTATCCGCAACTCACCGTTATCCCCGCCCACGACGAGTCAGCACAGCGCGCGCTCGGCTATTACCCGCAATGGATTGAGTGAGACGCGACTCGACCAATGTCTAGAGGCCGCCACTGCGGCAAAGTGGTTTATTCCCCCTCGCTGCAACCGGACCGGAACACCGGTCGCCATCACCAGCCGAGGACAATAACAATGAGCAAGTCCCCCCTCGCCCTTAGCGTGGCCCTGGCCGCGCTGGGCACCAGCCTTACTCTGCCAACCATCAGCCAGGCCGCCTTCATCGAAGACAGCAAAGCCAGCGTGGAACTGCGCAACTTCTACATGAACCGCGACTTCCGCCAGGAGGGTGGCAGCAAGGGCCAGTCCAAGGCCGAGGAATGGGCGCAGGGTTTTCTGCTGCGCTACGAGTCCGGTTACACCGAGGGCACCGTCGGTTTCGGCGTCGATGCGATCGGCACCCTGGGACTGAAGCTCGACTCCAGCCCGGATCGCGCCGGCACGGGACTGCTGCAACGCGACAAGGAGACCGGGCGCGCTCAGGATGATTACGGCGATCTGGGCGTCACCGCCAAGGTCAAGGTGTCCAATAGCGTACTCAAGGCCGGCACCCTGATGCCCAAGCTGCCGGTGGTCCAGGCCAACGATTCGCGCCTGCTCCCGCAAAGCTTCCAGGGCGGCTGGGTGAACTCCCAGGAAATCGCCGGGCTGACACTTGATGCCGGCCAACTGAGCCGGGTCAACCAGCGTGACTCTTCCGACCATGAGACCATGGTCATGACGACCGGAACTGGCCGTGGCTTCACTGGTACAACTGCGGTGGACAGCGACGAATTCAACTTCGCCGGCGCCACCTACAAGTGGAATGACCAGCTCAGCACCGCCTACCACTACGGCGCGCTGGACAACTTCTACCAGCAGCACATCCTCAGTGCGGTGCACGTGCTGCCGCTGGGCGACAAGCAAAGCCTCAAGAGCGACCTGCGCTTCGCCCGCTCCACCGACGACGGCAACACCAACGTCGACAACAAAGCTTTCGGCGCGATGTTCACCTATGCCCTCGGCGGCCATGCCTTCGGCCTGGGCTACCAGAAGATGAGCGGCGACACAGGCTACGCCTATATCGGCGGTACCGACCCCTTCCTGGTCAACTACGTGCAGATCGGCGACTTCGCCTTCAAGGACGAGCAATCCTGGCAGGCACGCTACGACTACAACTTTGCCGCCGTCGGCATCCCAGGCTTGACGTTCATGACGCGCTATCTCTCCGGCGACAATGTCGACCTTGGCGCCGGACCAGTCCGAAGGCAAGGAGTGGGAGCGCAACACCGACATCGCCTACGTGTTCCAGGACGGCCCGCTGAAGAACGTCGGTATCAGGTGGCGTAATGCGACCACCCGCTCCAACTTCGGCAACGACCTCGACGAGAACCGCCTGATCCTCAGCTACACCATGGCGCTCTGGTAAATTTCCTCGCCACGAAAAAGCCCGCCGATTGGCGGGCCTTTTTATCTGCCAGCCACTCAGTCCTGGCTGTTGGCACCGATCTTGTGAATCGACAGGTCGGCACCGTAGTACTCCTGCTCCTGATTCAGACGGATGCCGGTTACCGACTTGAGCAGACCGTAGACCAGGAAACCACCGACCAGCGCCACCAGAACACCGAGCGCCGTCCCGATCAGCTGGCTGACCAGGCTGACACCGCCGAGGCCACCGAGCCAGGTCTGCCCAAAGATGCCGCAGGCAATGCCACCCCACACACCGCACAGGCCGTGCAGCGGCCACACGCCGAGTACGTCGTCGATCTTCCACTTCACCTGGGTGGCAGTGAAGGCCCAGACAAACAGCGCGCCAGCGATGGCACCGGTGGCCAGTGCCCCTACTGGATGCATCAGGTCGGAGCCGGCGCACACCGCGACCAGGCCAGCCAGCGGGCCGTTGTGCAGGAAGCCGGGGTCGTTACGCCCCACCAGCAGTGCGGCCACAGTGCCGCCGACCATCGCCATCAGCGAGTTGACCGCGACCAGGCCGCTGATGCTGCCGAGGGTCTGGGCGCTCATGACGTTGAAGCCGAACCAGCCGATGATCAGGATCCACGAGCCGAGCGCAAGGAACGGGATGTTCGAGGGTGCGAACGCTACCAGACGGCCGTCACGATAGCGGCCATTGCGCTGGCCAAGCAGCACCACTGCTCCGAAGGCCAGCCACCCGCCAACCGCATGCACGACCACCGAACCGGCAAAATCGTGGAAGGCGGCGCCGAATCTTTCCGTCAGCCAGGCCTGCAGGCCGTAGTTGCCGTTCCAGATCAGTCCCTCGAAAAAGGGGTAGACAAAGGCGACGATGAGCAAGGTAGCGCACAGCTGCGGACCGAACTTGGCGCGCTCGGCAATACCACCAGAGATGATCGCCGGGATGGCAGCAGCAAAGGTCATCAGAAAGAAGAACTTCACCAGGGCATAGCCATTACCGGCCGTGAGCGTGCTCGCAGGCTCAAGGAAGGTTACGCCGTAGGCCACCCAATAGCCGATAAAGAAGTAGGCCAGGGCCGAGATGGCGAAATCCGAAAGGATTTTCGACAGTGCGTTGACCTGATTCTTGTGGCGCACCGTGCCCACCTCGAGGAAGGCGAAACCGGCGTGCATGGCCAGAACCATGATGGCGCCCAGCAGGATAAAGAGTGTGTTGGAGCCGTGAATCAGGGTTTCCACGGCGCTATTCAGGTTTTCCATCGGCAGAGAGACTCCGGCGGATTCGGCACCAAATACGGGCACTCACAAGAAGCCATGCACCATCCCGATGCCATTGCGCGCCATATTGGTTCTTATCAGAAACCTCATTTGGCGCACCCCTCTCTTGCAAGCAATCCCCGTTTTTGACCAATCCCTTTAATTATCAATAGGTTAAGAATTCATATCGGAGCCCATCCAGGCTCGCAAAACGCCCCATAACAAGGCGTTACGCCAGCTACGCGCACCACACCATTGCAACCACCGTACCAGCCCGCGCGCCTCCCCCCTCATCGTCTGTTTGCCGGCCGAGCGCAGACCGCTGGCAACGCACCAAGGCCGGGCAGCCTTGATTACGAGGATGACTGCAAGCCCTGCACTCAACTGGCCGCATTCTTGCTTAATGCTGCGCTCGGCTGCGGCCGTCCGCCAGGCATGCCTTAACGGCTGCAGTTCTCCAGACTGGACAAGGAAACGATTGTGATCGAAGGGCAACCAGTAGCCTGCTTCCAGCCCTTTATCGATACGGCCACGGGTTGTATCGCCGGCGTCGAGGCCCTTGGCCGCGTACGTCAGGCCGACGGCAGCCTCTGCTCGGTAGGCCCGCTGTTCACCGATCCGCGCGTTTCGCTATCTGCCCTGCGCCGTCTGGACAGGCAGATTCGCGACAACGCCCTGCTCCGCCTGCATGAGGCACCGGCAGACTGGTTTCTCAGCATCAACATCTCCCCCAGATGGATTGGTCGGTTGCGCCCCAACCAGGCATTGCCGAGCCTCAAGCAACTGGACAAGCATGGTGTGCCAGCACAGCGGGTGGTGTTCGAAATCACCGAACTGGGCGGCGGCAGCCAGAAACTCACGGAAGTGGTAGCCCGCTACCGCGAGGCCGGGGCGCGCATCGCCATCGACGATTTCGGTGCCGGTTACTCGCAACTGGACCGTGTACTCGCCCTGCAGCCGGATATCCTCAAGCTCGATATGCGACTTTTCCAGGAAGCCGCTCGCGGCGGCCCCAGTGGTGAAGTGGTCAAAGCCCTGGCGCAGATGGCCGAGAAAACCGGCTGTTGGATCATCGCAGAGGGTGTGGAAACCGAGGCCGAGCTGGATTTTGCACTCGAGTGTGGTGCCCGCTACGTACAAGGCTACCTGTTCGCCCATCCCGCACTGGAGTTCGCCAGAACCGATGCCTTTGTCGAGCGCTTCGCCCGCCTGCGCGATCAGTATGTGCAGCGCAAGCTGGCCGAACGCGCCCATCTGATGAGCCTGCGACAGCAACTGAGCGAGCTGATGACCCGCGTACGTGAGTGGGCTGAATGCGGCGGTGCACTCGACACACTGCTGCACCCGGTCGACTACCCCTGGCTGTTGCGCATCTACCAGTGCGATCGTCACGGCACGCAACTCGGTCCCAACCTGCATTGGAACGGTGAACGCTGGCAGGAGGATGCACGCTACAGGGGCCATAACTGGTCCTGGCGGCCCTACTTCTACCAGTTGCTGGCCGAGGGCTGGGAGGAGCGCAGGCTCACCCTGTCCACCACCTACCGGGACGCCACCACCAACCAGTACTGCCTGACCGCCGGCCAGTTCATCGATAACGGTCGCCGCCTGTTGCTGCTCGACGTTGACGCCGCAGGGCTGTCCTGAGCTCCAATCAGATCAGAATCGGCCGATGAAACGGCGCCAGCTCCATGCGGTTGCGACCATTCTGCTTGGCGCGGTAGAGGGCTTTGTCGGCCCGTTCGATCAGCCCACCCACCGTCTCTTGCAGGTAATACTGCGCCACGCCGATGGAGGCCGTAATTCTGGCTTCTTCCGGCAGCCCGACCAGGCACACCTCGGCCAGGGCATCCTGAATCCGCTTGACGCAATGCTGGGCCATCTCTAACGAGGTCTGTGGCAAGAAAAGGAGAAACTCCTCACCACCATAACGCGCCAAGAAATCGGTGCTGCGCAACAGTGGCTGCACGGTCTGGGCAAAGGTCTTGAGCACCTCGTCGCCGACTGTGTGACCGTAGGTATCGTTGATCCGTTTGAAGTAATCGAGGTCCAGGATGCACACGCAGAAGCTGGCGCCACCGCGGTCGGTGCGGTTCTTTTCGTGCGTCAGCATCTCCAGCAGGTAGCGTCGGTTGTAGACCCCCGTCAGTTCATCATGGGTTGCCAACTCGGTGACCTGCTGCAGCACTGCCTGGAGCTGGGCGTTGCTGGACACGAGCTTCTTGCGCAGGTCGCTGATATTGCCGCCGAGAACCGAGATGAATGGCAGGAAAGCCGAGAAGCTGCACCAGAGCACCATCTCCACAGCCAGGTTGAAACGTTCGCCATCGATGCGCTGGATCAGCGGCAGGGTCAGGCCGTAGGCAACTATGGTCAGCAGGCTCAGGGCGAGCAACTGGCGGGTATGCAGGCGGAAGCAGCCGAACACCATGATGATCAGCAGCACCACCAGGTGGGCGCCGCGGGCCTCGCCGGCGTAGGTCTGGGTGAACAGCACCATGGCGATGGCCGCCACCATCTGCGCCATGGTCATGCTCGGATCGCGCAGACGCAGGTTAAGACCTGTGTGGAACAGCAGAAAGAAGCCCAGGTTGGTCAGCACCGCGATCACCAGCCAGGTGCCCATGACCCAGGCGGGCGAGATGCCGTTGTACAGCGATACGCCCTGCGGCACGCAGGCCAGCACATACATGGCCACGCTCATCAAGAAACGGCGAAGACGGAGCTGTTGCTGCGGGTCTCTGGGTAGGCCAGCTTCGGACATCACGTTCGGCTTCTCTTGTTTTTATGGTCGGTACGCGATGGCATGACGATATCACCCCGCCGCCGTAACAGACACTGGCCGCCGGTCACCTGCCCAGCGGGCAGCGGTTGGCATTGCACGACACTTGCAGGCACCGCAGTGAACGCAGAAGCTAGGACGCAGTTATCCGCAGAAGACGAGTACCGCCTTGGATTGGCAAACACTGCTCACCCGCGAACGCCTCGGCAAGCCCGTTTACAGCTCCGATGAGCTGGGGCGCAGCCCCTTTCACAAAGACCACGACCGCATCATCTTCTCTGGCGCGTTTCGCCGCCTGGGCCGCAAAACGCAGGTCCACCCTGTTTCCAGTAACGATCACATCCATACCCGCCTGACGCATTCACTCGAGGTTGGCTGTGTCGGCCGATCCCTGGGCATGCGGGTCGGCGAAATGCTGCGCGAGGCGCTTCCGGACTGGTGCGCCCCCAGTGATCTGGGGGTGATCGTACAGTCGGCCTGCCTGGCGCACGATATTGGTAACCCGCCATTCGGCCACTCCGGCGAGGACGCCATCCGCCACTGGTTCCGCCAGGCTGCCGGACGTGGCTGGCTGGACGATATGAGCGAGGCCGAGCGTGGCGACTTTCTCAGCTTCGAAGGCAACGCCCAGGGCTTTCGTGTGCTGACCCAGCTGGAGTATCACCAGTTCGACGGCGGCATGCGCCTGACCTATGCCACGCTCGGCAGCTACCTGAAGTACCCCTGGACCGCTCACCACGCCGAGGCACTCGGCTACAAGAAGCACAAGTTCGGCTGCTACCAGAACGAGCTGCCGCGCCTGGAACAGATCGCCGCCAAGCTTGGCCTGCCCAAGCTCGGCGAGCAGCGCTGGGCACGCCACCCGCTGGTGTACCTGATGGAGGCCGCGGACGACATCTGCTACGCCCTGATCGACCTGGAAGACGGCGTGGAAATGGAGCTGCTCGACTATGCCGAGGTCGAGGCCCTGCTGTTCGACCTGGTCGGTGATGACCTGCCGCAAACCTACCGCCAGCTCGGCCCCGGCGACTCGCGGCGGCGCAAGCTGGCAATCCTGCGCGGCAAAGCCATCGAGCATCTGACCAACGCTGCCGCGCGCGCCTTCGCCGAGCAGCAGCCGGCGCTGCTGCTCGGCAGCCTGGAGGGCGATCTGGTGGAACACATGCATGGCCCGGCCAAACGCTGCGTGCTGCGCGCCAAGGCCATGGCACGGGAGAAGATCTTCCAGGACAAGCGCAAGACCCTGCACGAGATCGGCGCCTACACCACCCTGGAGATCCTGCTCAACGCGTTCTGCGGTGCAGCGCTGGAACACCACCGTGGCAACGGTCTGTCATTCAAGAACCGGCGCATCCTCGATCTGCTGGCACACTATGCACCGGAGCCGGGTTGGCCGCTGTACCAATCGTTCCTGCGTATGGTCGACTTCATCGCCGGCATGACCGACAGCTACGCTACCGAAATGGCCCGGGAGATGACCGGGCGCTCGAGCCCGGTGTAAAACCATGAAGGGCATGCTCAAGCAGGTATTCGGCTGGCACGCCGGCCCTCCGGCCTGGGGGCCGGCGGTGATCGCCGGCCTGGGTTGTGCACTGCCGCTGGTACTCGGCCTGCTCAGCGGCCATCCGGGGTTTCTCTGGGCTTCGGTCGGTGCCTTCCTGGCTGCGCAGTCCAACCCACTGCATCGTTTCGGCATGCTGCGGCTGATGTTGCTCACGCTGTTCGGCGCCTGCAGTGCGGGGCTGGGGTTCTGGGCGGCGAGCGATGCAGTGCTTAGCCTGCTGCTGTTCGCCGCCTACGGCTTTCTCCTGGCCTGGTTGCAGCGCTTCGGCACCGAGGCCGGCAAACTCGGTCTCGGCTTGATCGTCTGCCTGTGCCTCGGTCAGGGCCAGTTCGGCATCAGCGGACTGCACAACCCCGATGCGGTAGCGGCGCTGTTCATCCTCGGCGGTCTCTGGGTGGCCCTGCTCGCCTTCGGCCTGCGCGGCCTGCATGGCCTGCGCATGTGGCCTTACATGCCCCGTCTGGTGGCGGTATTCAAGGTGCTGCGACGCTATGCCAGGCGCCTACCGGAGCAGCGCTGGCGCCTGCATGCGCTGGGTTGCACCCTGGGCTGCGCCAGTGCCGGCCTGATCGTCCAGCTGGCCGGTCTGCCACGTGGCTACTGGCTCACACTGGCACTCATCGCGACCTTGCAGCTGGAGAATCGAGGCAGCCTGGCGCGTACCGTGCAGGCCAGCATGATCAGCCTGGCTGTTGCCCTCGCCCTGATCTCTCTCGGCTACAGCCTGCAAAGTCCCGCCGCGATGGTTGCCACGATACTGCCGCTGATCATCATCAGCCGAGCCCTTCAGGCCCAGCACTACGGACTCTTCATGGTGCAGGTAGGTATCAGCTTTGTACTGCTGGCCGAAAGCCTGGCCATGGACTGGCAACAGCCCCAACTCCGACTGCTCAACAGTCTGATCGGCGTCTTTATTGCACTGCTGATAGCACTGCTTGTGCACGGCCTCGAGCAGCGGCTGCACAACACCGAGCCCCCGCGACATCCCTGACGAAACGACTATGCTTCTCGCTTGACCCCGTATCTTGTCAAAGGAGTGAGGCGATGCCGGACAAAGGTCACGCCAAAGAACGTCGCTTTCCGCTCCACGTGCATATCAGCGTCCTCTTCACCCTGCTGCTGCTCGGCAGTGGCGCCGCGCTCGGCCTGTTCAATTACTACCAGACCACCAAGGTCATACTCTCCAGCAGTCATCAGCTGTTCACCCAGATCCGCGAGGAAGTGGAAGCCGACCTGCAGCATACCTACCAGCCCATTCGCCACCTGCTGGCCCTGCTGACCCTCAACGAACGCAACCTGGCCGCCGACAGCTACCAGCGCATGAGCCTGCTGCCGATGTTTGCCCAGGCGCTGAGCGACAATCCGAAACTGGGTTCACTCTACTTGGGCTATGAGGATGGCGACTTCTTCATGGTCCGACCGCTGCGCAATGATCGTCTAAAGCAGATATTCGATGCACCGCGCGAGGCCGCCTATCAAGTCTGGACCATTGACCGTACAGGCCAGGCCAGACCGATTTCAGAATCCCAGTACTTCGATGCCAAGCTCAACTGGATCAGCCGCCGACAGAACCTCAGCGAGAAGTACGACCCGCGCACCCGGCCCTGGTATCAGAGCGCGCTGAAACAGGGCGAGCTGATTACCACCGAGCCCTATGTGTTCTTTTCCACTGGCGATGTGGGCACCACACTGGCGCGCGTCAGCAGTGGCAATACGGTGCTCGGGGCCGATCTGACACTGGCCGACCTGTCCGCGACGCTGAGCAGGCACAAGGTCACGGCGTCCACCGAAGTGGTGCTGTATCGCCCAGATGGTGCCGCTGTGGCCTACCCGGACACCAGCAAGCTGGTGGTGAATAACGGCACCACCAACCTGGCACAGGTCGAGCACCTCAGTCCGGCCCTGGGAGAATTGTTCGAGAGAGGCCTGGACGAGGACCGCCAGGGCGCCATGAAACTCGCCGGCAAGCGTTGGCAAGTGTCCTACAGCCAACTCGCCGAAGGTGGCCCCAATGGGCTGCGCCTGGCTCTGCTGGCTCCCGAGGAGGAGTTACTGGCCGAAGCGCATCGTATTCGCTGGCAGGGGGCAATACTGACCATCGTCATTCTGTTGCTGTGCATTCCCCTGGGCTGGTTGATGTCGCGACTGTTAGTCAAGCCGTTGCGCGCCCTGGTTGACGAGGCGGAGGCAATCCGCAGCTTCAACTTCACCTATCCCGTTAGCGCGCGTTCGCCGGTACTGGAGATCGACCAGCTCGCCGTGGCCATGGGCAAGATGAGGGACACCATCTCCAGCTTTCTCGACATTACGGCGAGCCTGTCCGCCGAGACCCGCTTCGACGCGCTGCTCAGGCGGGTACTCAAGGAGACAGTGGGCCTGAGCGAGGCCAGCGCCGGCCTGCTTTATTTGCGCAATGACGCAAGCGGTGCGCTGGAGCCACACGGGCTGTTCATCGACGGAGAACAGCACAGCCTCGAGGAGCATCGCATCCCGACCCTCATACCGGGCACAAGCACGATTCCACAGTGGGTGCTCCAGCCAGCTGAAGGCGGCAACACCGCAGTGGCCTCCATAGGGTTCGACCAGGCAGAGGGCTTTCAGAGCCTGCTGCGTACCCTGGACAGCCCACGTATCCATCTGGTCGGTACCGGACTGCATAATCGCCAGGGCGAAACACTGGGCGTGCTCCTGCTGCTGCACCGCGATAGCGGCGAGGAAGCGGAGCCTGCGATGCTGCGTCCACAGCGGATCGCCTATGTCGAGGCGGTATCCGGCGTCGCCGCACTGTGCATCGAGAGCCAGCGCCTGCTGGAGCAGCAGAAGAAGCTGCTGGATGCCTTCATCCAGCTGATCGCCGGCGCCATCGACGCCAAGAGTCCCTACACCGGCGGCCACTGCCAGCGGGTGCCGGACCTGACCCTGATGCTCGCCCAGGCCGCCGCCGCCAGTGACGCCGAGCCCTTCAGGACCTACCAGCCCAGCGACGAGGAATGGGAAGCCCTGCATATCGCCGCCTGGCTGCATGACTGTGGCAAGGTCACCACGCCGGAGTACGTGGTGGACAAGGCGACCAAGCTGGAAACCATCTACGACCGCATCCACGAAGTGCGCATGCGCTTCGAGCTGCTCAAGCGCGACGCCTGGGTCACCTACTGGGAAGGCATCGCCAGAGGCGGCGACGCAACCGCGCTGGGCGAGTTGCGCGAGGCAACGCTGGCCGCCCTGGATGACGAGTTCGCCTTCGTTGCACGCTGCAACCTGGGCGGCGAAGCCATGGCCGATGCCGATCTGGAGCGCCTCCGGCAGATCGCCGCGCGCACCTGGACGCGCACCCTGGATGATCGCATCGGCGTTTCCTGGGAAGAGAACCAGCGCCAGGCCAGAACGCCAGCACCCGAACTGCCAGTGCAGGAGCCCCTGCTGGCGGACAAGCCGGAACACCTGTTCGAGCGTCCGGACAGCGAGTTGATTGCGCCCGACAACCCCTGGGGCTTCAAGCTCGACGTACCAACCTACAAGCACAACCGCGGCGAGCTCTACAACCTGGGCATCGCCCGCGGCACCCTCACCGCCGAAGAGCGCTACATCATCAACAACCACATCGTGCAGACCATCCGCATGCTCGACCACCTGCCGTTCCCCAAGCACCTGGCGAACGTCGCGGAAATTGCTGGCGGGCACCACGAGAAAATGGATGGCAGCGGCTACCCGAAACGCCTGACCCGCGAGGAGATGAGCCTGCCGGCGCGAATGATGGCCATTGCCGACATCTTCGAGGCGCTGACCGCCGTGGACCGGCCATACAAGAAGGGCAAGACCCTCAGCGAAGCACTCGGCATCATGGCGGGCATGTGCCGTGGCGCCCATGTCGACCCGCAGCTGTTCAGCCTGTTCCTCTGCACGGGCATCCCGCAGGCCTATGCCGAGCGCTACCTGCGCCCGGAACAGATCGACGCGGTGGACCAGGCCGCTATCCTGGCCAAGGCCGGCCTGGCCTGAATTCCACACACAAAAAAGCCCGGCCAAGGCCGGGCTTTCTCATCCAACACGAGAGGCTCAGGCCTTCGGGCTGACCGGATTCTCCGGGTACCACACGTCCATCAGCGGGCTGAGAGTGAAGCCGCTCAGCTCCTTGCGACCTTTCAGCCAGGCTTCCAGGGCGGCACGCTGCTCCTCGCTGACCGAGCCACGCTTGGCCAGGCAGACGAAGCCGTAGTCGTCGCCACCGACATAGCCCAGGCCGTTACCATCGATACCTTCGAGCAGGAACTCGTCGACGAACTTGTCGGCGCCTTCTTCGCTCAGGCCTTCGTGGAAGCTGAGGGTCAGCTCGCAGCCCAGTTCCTGGAATTCGTCAACGCACAGTTTCTTGCGCAGGCGGCGGGAACGGTTGGTAGCCATAAACACTCCTAGATACTCATTGATTGCAACGGGCGGCACTCTAGCAGGTTGCTGCCCCAGCCGCCCGTCCGTTCAGAAAAAACCCGCTGTGGAAGCCACCCAAGCCCCCAGAAAAAGATGCATGGGGCATAATGCGCGGCAAATTCAGTACCGCTGCACCTTCTTTTTGCCCTTTATTCTGCCTGGGCCCGTGCCAATGATCAGAACGCTCCGCAATTTCGTCGTCGCTTCACTGCTGCTTCCCGTCGCCCTTCCCCTCTCTGCCGCCCAGGTCAGCAACGTGCTACCGGCCAAGGTGCAGCAGTCACTCAAGGCCAACAAGATTTCTGCCAACAGCCTGTCGGTGGTTGCCTTGCCGCTGGACGGTGCGGGTAACGGCATCATCTACAACGCCGATGTGTCGGTGAATCCCGCCTCGACCATGAAGCTGGTCACCACCTACGCCGCCCTCGAACTACTCGGCCCCACCCACCAGTGGCGCACCGAGTTCTATGGCGACGGCCCGCTGAAGGATGGCGTGCTCAACGGCAACCTCTACCTCAAGGGTGGCGGCGACCCCAAGCTGAACATGGAAAAGCTCTGGCTGATGATGCGCGATCTGCGCGCCAACGGCGTGCAGCGCGTCACCGGCGACCTGGTACTGGACCGCAGCCATTTCCAGCACCCGAACCTGCCGAGCTTCAATGACGATGGCGGCGACCCCAACAAGCCATTCCTGGTCGGCCCCGATTCGCTGCTGGTCAACCTCAAGGCCGTGCGCATGGTGGCACGCACCTCCGGCGGCAAGGTCAGCGTGATGATGGAGCCACCTCTGACCAACGTGCGCATCGACAACAAGGTCAAAGCCCTCGGCGGCGGCAAGTGCCCGGCCTGGCCGGATGTGCGCTACAACCCGGTCACTCAGTACGACGGCACCACGCTGGTGGTGACCGGCAAGCTGGCCGAAGGCTGCAGCGCGCAGACTTACCTGGCCCTGCTCGACCACCCGGGCTATGCCGCAGGTGCAGTCCGCGCCATCTGGCAGGAACTGGGCGGCAGCATCCTCGGCAAGGACCGCGTCGGCGACGTGCCGAAGAAGGCCCAGCTGCTGGCACGCACCTTCTCGCCGGACCTCACCGAGGTCATCCGCGACATCAACAAGTACAGCAACAACACCATGGCTCAGCAGCTGTTCCTCAGCCTTGGGCAGAGCTTCCGCGACCGCGCCGATGCCGACGACGCCAAGGCCGCGCAGCGGGTGATCCGCGGCTGGCTGGCGAAAAAGGGCATCACCGCACCGCACCTGGTGATCGAGAATGGCTCCGGCCTGTCACGCGCCGAGCGGGTCAGCGCCCGCGAACTGGCCGGCATGCTGCAAGCCGCCTGGCACAGCCCATACGCGGCGGAATTCATTGCCTCGATGCCACTGGTAGGGATGGACGGCACCATGCGCAAGCGTCTCAAGCGCACCGGCATGGAGGGCCAGGCCCATATCAAGACCGGTACCCTGAACAACGTGCGCGCCATCGCCGGCTTCACTCGTACGGCCAAGGGGCGGAACTGGGTCGTGGTGGCGATCCTCAACGACCAGCGCCCCTGGGGCGCCTCGGCGATCCTCGATCAGGTACTGCTGGACATCTACCGCCGCTGACCCTCGCTCAGGGCGCGATCACGATCCGGTCGCGCCCTTCCTGCTTGGCCTGGTATACCGCCGCATCGACACGGGTCAGCATCGCCGCCGCACTCTCTCCGGCACGCCAGTCCGTGACGCCGAAGCTCGCAGTAATCACGCCGGCTCCCTCAATCGGCTCATCGCGCAGGATCTGCCACAACGCCTCGGCCAACACGGCGGCCTGCTCGGCGCGCACCCCAGGTGCCAGCACGATGAACTCCTCGCCGCCCAGACGACAGAGCACGTCCATGGTGCGCAAACGCTGACGCACGCGCTCGCAGACCCGTTTCAGCACCACGTCGCCGACATCGTGGCCGTAACGATCGTTGACCAGTTTGAAATGGTCGATATCCAGCATCACCACGGCAGGCCCCTCCCCGGAGGTTCGCCGAGCACGGGAAATCTCGGCATCCAGGCGCTCCTGAAAATAGCGCCGATTGTAGGCGCCCGTCAGGGCATCGGTGATGGAGAGTACCCGCAACTCCTGCTCGACCAGCTTGGGCCCGGTGATATCGGTGAGATAGCCGTGCCAGAGCACACTGCCATCTTCCAGCGGCTCCGGTGAGGCCTCGCCGCGCAGCCAGCGCAACCCCTGACGCGGCAAGAGCACTCGGTAATCGGCACGCCAGGGCTGCAGCAGTTCGGCCGACTGCAGGATGCTGCGGCGCAGCGACTCCAGATCATCTGGATGGATGCGCGAGAAAACAACCTGCGCATCCTGCCGAACAAGCTCGGGTTCCACTTCGTAGATGGTACGAATACCGGCACTGGTATAGGGGAAAAAGGAGGAACCATCGGCACGTAGCTGATACTGATAGATCGCTCCCGGCACATTCGCCGTCAGCTTTTCCAGCAAGCGGTCGCGTGCCTCCAGCGCCAGGCGGTTCTGTCGGCTGGCGGTGATGTCGATGGCAACCCCCAGGTACCCGACCAGTTCGTCATGGGCATCCCATACCCCCGTCACCATGAGATTGACCGGCAGCCGGCTGCCATCGCGACGAATGTAGGTCCATTCTCGCTCGACATGCCCCTGTGCCAGGCCAGCCTCCGCAATGAAGACCTCGAAACCTTCAACTTTGCGCCCCAGACGCAGACTCAGCTCCCGACCGGTCTGGGCAATTTCCTCCGGTAGATGCATCAGCTCGGGGGTATGCCGCCCTACCAGTTCGGCCGCACGGTAACCGAGCATGCGTTCGGCGCCGACGTTGAACGTTTGAATAGTCCCCCGCAGGTCGGTAGCGATGATCGCCACCTGAGTAGCAGCGTCCAGTACACCGCGCAGGCGGCTGTTCACCGCCGCCAGCTCGGCTTCACGCTGCCGCAGGTCGGCTGTCTTCTCCAGCACCAATGCTCTCGTTCGCAGGTGCTGGCTGGCCAGACTGAATAGCAGAGCAGCCAGCATAAGGCTGAGCAGAGTGCCCGCAGCCAGCACAATGGCGACAATCGGAGAACTGTTGGCCTGCAGAAATGCCAGGGTCGGACGGATGTGCAGCCCGTAGCGACGATCACCTAGCAGGAGTTCACGCCGCAGCTGCAGAGCGCTGTCGCTCGCGCTACCAGCGCTGTAACGGAGCTTCTCGCCCCCCAGATCACTGAGGTCCTCCAGCTCAATACTCAAATTGAGCGCCGCCTCGATGCTCTCGTGCTCGTGCAGCAACTGCTGCTGGCTAAAGGCCGCAATCACAAAACCGCGCACATGCCCGGTTTCAGGGGCGCCCGGTTCAACGACCGGGGCAGCCAGGATGATTCCGCCATCGCGGGCCGTCGCTTGGGCCTGCTGCGAAACAAAAACAACCCTTCCGGATGCCGCAACCTCGCCGCTGCGTGCCGCACGCGTCAGCGTCTCCAGCCGCCCCGGCAAGCCGGACATGTCCAGCCCCAGGAGCTGTGGCTCACGGGCCAGCTGCGAGCTCAGAAACAGCAGCGGGTAGTACTCGTCACGTAGCGCGGCGGGCACCGGCGAGCCATCTGCCCCGCGATCATGGATCGTGAACCCCGGAAGGCTGTCAGCACGAACTGCATTTTCGAAGCGCTGCCGTTGGGCGTGTTCAACGCGCGGTACCCAGGCATAGAACAGCGCCGGCTGGGCAAGCCCTTGCACATAGCCGGCAAACTCGGCCTGCGTGACGTTGTCCGCATTCACGAAGAAACGCCGCACCCCGTCCAGATCGGCGGCGTGCGCCCTGAAACCGGCTTGCATGGCGTCGGCTCGCTCGCCCGCCGCGATGGCGAAGCGTTGCTCGAGCTGATGCCGATAAAAATGATCGACCAGCGCACCCAGGCCGAGCGTCAGCAGGAACCCTATGAGGCCTGCAGCGCCAGCCATCAAAGCAGCCGGGAATGTCTCGCGAAGCAGGAAACTGCGCAATACCGCCATGCGATCGAACTCGTGGGGAGCCTCAACGCGCTCCGAACACTGTCATTTTGCCAGCCTGCTAGCGCGCCGTCAGCCGCCAGGCCCGATGAATACGGGTATTGCGGGCAAAATCGGTGTCGATGGTGGCCGCGCTGATCTCCTCCAGCGCATAGCGCTCGGCCAGGCCCGGGTCGAGCTGGAACTTGCGGAAGTTGTTGGAGAAGTACAACACCCCGCCCTTGCCCAGACGGGCCATGGCCAGGTCGAGCAGGCGCACATGATCGCGCTGCACGTCGAACACCCCTTCCATGCGTTTGGAGTTGGAGAAGGTCGGCGGGTCGATGAAGATCAGGTCGTACTCGCCGCGATCAGCTTCCAGCCAGGCCATCACGTCGCCCTGCTCCAGGCGCTGCTTGTCGGAGAAGCCATTGAGCGACAGGTTGCGCCGCGCCCAGTCCAGGTAGGTCTTCGACAGGTCGACGCTGGTGGTGCTGCGCGCACCGCCCTTGGCCGCATGCACGGTGGCCGTGGCGGTGTAGCAGAACAGGTTGAGGAAGCGCTTGCCGGCCGCTTCCTGCTGGATGCGCAGGCGCAGCGGGCGATGATCGAGGAACAGGCCGGTGTCCAGGTAGTCGGTCAGGTTGACCAGCAGGCGCACACCACCCTCGCTGACCTCCATGAACTGGCCCTGACTGGCCTGACGTTCGTACTGTTTGGTGCCGCTCTGCCGCTCGCGGCGCTTGATCACCACTTTATCGGGCGAGATGCCCAGGGCCACCGGGATCGCCGCCAGGGCGTCGAGCAGGCGCGCCTGGGCCTTTTCCGGGTCGATGGAGCGTGGCGGCGCGTATTCCTGCACGTGCACCCAGTCGCGGTACAGGTCCACGGCCAGGGCGTACTCGGGCATGTCGGCGTCATATAGGCGATAACACTCGATACCCGCCTTCTTCGCCCACTTGCCGAGTGTCTTGAGGTTCTTCTGCAGGCGGTTGGCGAACATCTGTCCGCCCTCGGACAGGCGCGCCGGCTCGCTGGCTACAGGGGCCGCGCCCTCCTCGCCCTGGCGCCGCTCACCGCGTTCGCCGGTTACGAACTGCTCGGGCAGCACCTTGAACAGCAGCAGCTTGCACGGCAGCGCGCCGTTCCAGAACGCGTACTGCTTGTGGCTGCGCAGGCCCATGCGCTTGCCCAGCTCCGGCGCACCGGTGAACACCGCGGCTTCCCAGTTCAGGCAGCTCTGACGCAGACGCTCGCCAAGATTCTGGTAGAGATAGAGCAGGCTCGCCTCATCGCCCAGACGCTCACCGTAGGGCGGGTTGCAGACGATCAGGCCGGTCTGGTTCTTGTCCGGGCGCGGCTCGAAGGTGGCCAGCTCGCCCTGGTACAGCTTGACCCACTCGCCCAGCCCGGCGCGCTCTATGTTGTTGCGCGCCGGCGTTATAAGGCGCGGATCGGCTTCATAGCCGCGAATCCACAGCGGCGACTTGGCCAGGCCGACCGCGGCACGCTGCTCGGCCTCGGCATGCAGTTTCTTCCAGATCGCCGGCACATGGCCCAGCCAGTTGGAGAACCCCCAGCGCTCGCGCTTGAGGTTCGGCGCCAGGTCGGCAGCCATCATCGCCGCCTCGACCAGGAAGGTACCGACCCCGCACATCGGGTCGGCCAGCGCGCCGCCCGCTGCGGCAATGCGCGGCCAGCCGGCACGGATCAGGATGGCGGCGGCCAGGTTTTCCTTGAGCGGCGCGGCGCCCTGCTGCAGGCGATAGCCGCGCTGGTGCAGGCTGTGCCCGGAGAGATCCAGCGACAGCACCGCCTCGCCGCGGTCCAGGCGCAGGTGCACACGCAGGTGCGGGTCGACCTTGTCGATCGACGGGCGGATGCCCTCCGCCGTGCGCAGCTTGTCGACGATGGCGTCCTTGACCTTCAGGGCGCCGAAGTGCGTGTTGTCGATGCCCGCACCGTGGCCGCTGAACTCCACGGCCAGGGTGCCGGCCGGGTCGAGGTGCTCGGCCCAATCCACCGCCAGCACACCCTGGTAGAGCTCTTCGGCGTTGCTCACCGGGAAACGGCGCAGCACCAGCAGTACGCGGTTGGCCAGGCGCGACCAGAGGCACAGGCGATAGCCCACCTCGATGGGCGCGAAGCCCCGCACGGCAGCAGTCTGCTCGCGGGCCTCCTCCAGCCCCAGGCCGCTGGCTTCTTCGAGCAGCAGGCTTTCCAGGCTCTTGGGGCAAGTCAGGATCAGTTCGTAGCGGTCAGACATGAGGCATCCAGTAATCGAGTGGCCACTCGGCCACCATAGTGTGACGCAAGGTCGCGGCACGACCCTTCGTCGGAATAAACAACACTCGCAGACGAGAGCAGTTCGCAATGGCAAAACGCCTGCCAACAGCGCCTCGACTCAACAATGGCGCGGGCCGGGGCAGTCGGTGCTGGCCAAAAGCGGCTGCACCTTATGGCTCTCAACCCACTCAGGTTACGCCCTTATGACAAAACGATCATTCACAGGGTGGAACGCATTGGATAGAAATCAACTCAGGCCGGTAGCGCAACGCTGCTGGCAGGTGGCCCGCCACGCCGGCAGCGGGCCCCACTGGCAGAGCATCTTCTGCCCGGTCCCACCAAGGGGCCAACGGGACATAACAGTCAACAGTGAGGGCAACACCCGATGAGAAGACTTAAGCGTGATCCGTTGGAACGAGCTTTCTTGCGCGGCTATCAGCACGGCATTCATGGTAAATCCCGCGATATGTGTCCTTTCACCCACCCCACCACCCGTCAAGCCTGGATCAATGGCTGGCGCGAGGGCCGTGGTGACAACTGGGACGGACTGACCGGCACCGCCGGCATCCACAGACTCAACGAACTTCACGCCGTCGGCTGAAACAGGATCACCCCGACTTCACCAGACCGTCCCATCCGGACGGCGGGCGAGAGCCCAAGGGCCCCTCAGGGGCCCTTTTTAATGCCGGTAAAAAGCGCCTTCAGGTCCTCGGCAGCGCAGCGATCGCATCCACCGCCTCGCGGATCAGCGCCGGCCCCTTGTAGATGAACCCGGAATAGATCTGCACCAGGCTGGCGCCGGCAGCGATCTTCTCAGCTGCATGCGCCCCCTCGGTGATGCCGCCCACGGCGATGATCGGCAGGCGGCCCTTGAGCTCCCCGGCCAGCACACGCACGGTATGGGTGCTCTTGTCGCGCACCGGCGCGCCGGACAGACCGCCGGCCTCGTTACCGAATGGCAGATTCTCCACGCCCTCGCGGCCGAGGGTGGTGTTGGTGGCGATCACCGCATCCATGCCGGTCTCGACCAGCGCCTGAGCCACCTGCACGGTTTCCTCGTCGCTCATGTCGGGGGCGATCTTGATCGCCAGCGGCACGCGCTTGCCGTGCTCCACGGCCAGGTCTTCCTGGCGCTGGCGCAGGGCTTCGAGCAACTGCTTGAGCTGGTCACCAAACTGCAGGCTGCGCAGACCGGGGGTGTTCGGCGAGCTGACATTGACGGTGACATAGCTGGCGTGGGCGTAGACCTTGTCCAGGCCGATCAGGTAATCATCCACCGCGCGCTCGACCGGGGTATCGAAGTTCTTGCCGATATTGATGCCCAGGACGCCCTTGTACTTGGCCGCGGCAACCCGCGCCAGCAAATGATCGACGCCCAGGTTGTTGAAGCCCATACGGTTGATGATGGCTGTCGCTTCCGGCAGACGGAACAGGCGCGGCTTGGGATTGCCAGGCTGCGGACGCGGGGTCACGGTGCCGATCTCGACAAAGCCGAAACCGAGCTGGGCGAAGCCGTCGATGGCATCGCCGTTCTTGTCCAGGCCGGCGGCCAGGCCCACGGGGTTGGGAAAATCCAGGCCCATCACGGTCACCGGCAACTGGCTCGGCGCCTTGCACAGCAGGCCGTTGAGGCCCATGCGACCGCCAGCACCGATCAGGTCGATGGACAATTCGTGGGAAGTTTCGGGGGCAAGACGGAACAGCAGCGCGCGGGCCAGGTCGTACATGGGCGGATCGGCTCGGAAGAAGGGTTTCAGTGGGAAGCAGGACGCGATTATAGCCGCCGGCACTAGCCTCAGGCGAGGCAAGGGAGTAATAAGGAGTACCGTTCGGGCCCTTATTGCAGCTGACGCAGGTCGAGCAGTTTGCCGGCCGCACTGAATTCCAGCTCGAACACGCCATGAATGCCATCATGGCGCAGGAAAGGACGCAGATGATGCGCCGGCAGGCTGACCTTGCGGCCGTCACGACTGTAGAGCAGAACCCGGTTGGCGCGCCCCTGGTAAACAGCCAGAAAGCGTTCCGCAGGCAAAGCGATATCCAGCACTAGGCTGGGCATGGAGGCACCCTCGACAATGATTGGCACCATTCTGCCACAGGCCAGCGCGCTATCGGCTCGCGCCTGCCCGCATGACGGTAGTGCAGCCCGGCGACAGCTCTGCCACACTGGCACAGTAGTACCAGGAGTAGCCTGCGGCTCATGAGTCTGTCCGAGTCCCCTACCAGCATCGCCTCGCGGCTTTCCGCCCTGGCCCAACGCCTGGGGCTGGGAGGCCGGGTGCCGCGCATGGTGTTTGAACGAGCCCGTAGCCTGCGTCTGCCATTCCGCGTGCTGCCGGAGCCCGTCCCCAGCATCTGGTGGCAAGCCGGCCCACCACTGCATCGCCTCGTGGACCTGCCACGCGATGCCCTTTCCGGCCCCGTACAGGAAGATAAAGCCGCTGCACGTGGGGTATTGATGGGGGTGGTGGAGCGACACACCGAGCACCTCGACGACTTCGACCTGCGCCGCATCGACGGCCTGTGCAGCCCGCCCCCTAGCCTCGACAGCAACCTCACCAGTTTCGAGGAGCTGACCGCCTGCCCGCTGGGGCGTTGTGCGCGCATCATCAGCTACAAGGATTTCCTCAAGACCGTCAACCATGCCATGCCGCGCTTCCTCGCCGCCGAGGCAGTGGAGCTGCGCCAGGCCAGCTGGTTTGGCGAGCGCCTGTTCTGGGCCGGCGAACAGCACGGCGAGGAATTCGCCTGCGCCATCGCCTATGCGCGCCTGCGCGGCCTGGAAGTCACCCTGCCGGCCGAACTCACCCACTATCGTCTCAGTGCCAGCGGTCTGGCAGAACTGCGTCGGCGCTATCACATGAGCGCCATGCCGGTGCAGGCCTGGAGTGAGCCAGCCTTCATGAGCCTGCTGCTCGACCATGGCCTGCCCTACGCGCGCCTGTCGCTACTGCGCTATCCGGATGCCCCGGAGTTCCTCCTGCTGCCCAAGGACTCGCCGCAGGCCCATGCGCTGGGTGAGGGACTGCGGCTGGCCGGCGCGCCGGATGTGATCGCCTACCTCGAAGCGCTGCAACAGCGCTACGCAGACTGATCGAACGAGAATTCGGAAGCCGGCCAACCAGAACGGCTGGCCGGTAACACTGCGCTCAGGGCCGACTGGCGATCTGAGCGTCGAGCCGCACTTCCTGGGTTACGCCCCAGCCATCCAACACGCCGCCGAGTGGCACTACCAGTGCTTCCAGGTCCTGCTCGAAGTCACCGATGCCGGCGTGGGTGGCATACATCACCTTGCTCACCTGCAGATGCCAGGCACCGTCCTCGCGGACACTGACCTGAGCATTGAGGGACTCACCACGAAACTGTCTGGCTGCCTCTCTGGCCCGTTCCTCATTCGGGAAGATGGCGTAGAACTCGATGGGATGGACGCGGGCGAAGTCGAAACCGCCCTCTTTCATGCGGCGCAGAACATTGTTACTGACATCATCTTGGAAGGCTGTGCTCATAAACGACCTCCTCTCAGGCGATGAATCGACCGCGGTCGCCACGGATTTGGCGACCCTGCGACACCCCAGGGTGCCGCCCGAGAACCAGGCAATGGCTGCCTGGCCTGTCATGTGCGAGCAGGCGCTCGCAGACGGCCGACCAGAAGCAGACTGGTCGGTGACACCATTCTGTCAGGGTAGCGTCTGCGTGCCTACCCTGCAGGCAGCAACCAGGCCGGACGACAGGCGGCTCAGTCGCGGCTGAGCCAGCCCATCAGAAGGCGGCTGACAGACGGCGGCGAGACCTGGCCGGACGCATACATCAGACGAAACAGCCAGTGGATCGGCCGATGCACCCGCGGTCGCTCGACCTGGCGCCAAGCCGCGAGCGCGATGTCCTCGGCGCGCAGGTTGACGCCCAGGCGCCGCAGTGCCGGCGGTGTGAAGCGCTGACTGTCGACCATGGGCGTGGCGACGAACGGCGGCATGAGGTCGCCAACGTGGATGCCATGGCGGCGCCACTCCAGCTCCAGCGCCTCGGTCAGGCCCCGCACGGCAAACTTCGAGGCCGAGTAGCTGACCATGTGTGGCGTCCCGTACAACCCGGAAGCCGAGCCCATGTTGATCACCTGGGCACCTGGCGTGCCCTTGAGATAGGGAAAGGCGGCATGGGTCATGTGCAGCAGGCCCAGTACGTTGATCTGCAGGACGCGCGCGTGCTCCTCCGGGGTGATCTCCTCGAAGTGCCCGAAGCGCAGCACCCCCGCCGAGTTGAACAGAACGCGCAAGCGCCCACCCTCTCGGCGACAGAACTGCTCCAGGGCAGCATGCACTGCATCAGCATCCGCGACATCAAGCGCAGCATGCCAAGCCCCGCCGAGCTCAGCGGCCAGCGCAGCCAGCGCAGGCTGATCGATATCCAGCAGGCCGACGCTCCAGCCACGGGCGTGGAACAGCCGCGCGGTGGCGGCGCCGATGCCGGAGGCGGCACCGGTGATCAGGATGGTGTTCATCGGCAGCCCCTTTCCCCGAGAAATTCGGCGACGCGTCGCAGCGCCAGCGCGGCGACCTCCAGCAGGCCGCAGTTGATCTGGAACACATGCCACTGGCCGGGGTAGACCTCCAGGCGCAGGTCCAGCCCGGTGCTGTCGCGCAGGCACAGGCTTTGGCTGAGCAGGTGCTCGTCCTCACCGACCTGCACCAGCAACGGCGGCAGTCCAGCCAGGTCGGCCCGCAATGGCGAAAGCAAGGCCGAGCGGCGATCCGTGCCCACCGGGCAGTAGGCGTCCACACCTTGCCCCAGCCAGGCCCGGTTAAGCAGCGGGTCGCCAGCCGGCGGCTCATGCCAGGTATCGCCCGTAAGATCGGTGACAGGCGAGAAGCACACCAGCGCCGCCGGCAGCGGCAGCCCCTCGTCACGCAGGCGCAGCGCCGTGGCCAGGGTCAGCTGACCACCGGCCGAGTCGCCGACCAGCACAATCCGCCCCGCCGGCTGGCCCTGCTCCAGCAGTGCCCGGTAGGCGGCCAGGGCATCGTCGGCCGCCGCGGGCCAGGGATGCTCAGGCGCCAGGCGATGGTCCAGCGCGCAGACCCGCGCGCCACTCTGCGCGGCCAGGTGGCTGGTGATTGCCCGGTGGGTCTGCGGGCTGCCGACCATGAAAGCACCGCCGTGCAGGTACAGCAGCACCCAGCCATTGTCCCGCCCTGCCCGCAACCACTCGCAGGGCACTCCAGCCAGCCGCCCCGCCTCAATGCTCACCCCCCGTGCGCGCGGCGCGATCAGGGTAGCCAGGCGCAGTACCCGACGCTGAGTCACGGGCGACAGGCGCGGGTGCATCCCAGCGGCGAAGACCAGGCGCGTACTGACGCGCAGCACGGCCGTGAGCAGGCGCTGCGCACCGCTCGGCGCGGGCAACTCAACGCACCAGTTCATAGTCACTCCACTGCGGCCGGCGGGTATGGTTGCGATAGCTGAAGGTGAATCCCGACCAGTTGTTGGTGTGCTTGCCGGCCGCATTCTTGTACCAGCTGGTGCAACCCTGCTCCCACACCGAATGCTCGATGTCGTGCTGCACCTGGCGGTTCCAGGCGTCCTGCACATGACGGCGCACATCGAGATAGCGCACGCCCTCCTCCAGCTTCGCCAGGCAATCCAGCACATAGGGGAACTGGCTCTCGAGCATATAGATGATCGAGTTGTGCCCCAGGTTGGTGTTCGGCCCATAGAGGATGAACAGGTTGGGGAAACCGCTGACGCTGATGCCTTTGTAGGCCTCCGCGCCGTCGCGCCAGGCCTGGTTGAGGTCTAGGCCGCCGCGGCCGTGGATGCGCATCGGCGCCAGGAAGTCACTGGCGGCGAAGCCGGTACCGTGGATCAGTACGTCGACTTCGCGCTCCACGCCGTCGGCGGTAACGATGCCGCACTCGGTGACCTCGCGAATCGCCTCGCCGACCACCTCCACCTGCGGCTGTACCAGCGCCGGGTAATAGTCGTTGCTGATCAGGATACGCTTGCAACCCAGCGGGTAATTCGGGGTCAGCTTGGCGCGCAGCAGCGGGTCGGCGACCTCGCGGGCGATATGGCGCAGGAACAGCTGGCGATAGGGTTTCATCAACCAGGGCAGGAGGAAGAAAGCCACCCCGCGCACCTCGTGGAACAGGTACTGCCAGGCGCGGTCGAGCTTCTGCGTCCACGGCCAGCGCTGCATCAGCGCCAGCTCGAAGCGGCTGTAGGCACGGTCCGGCTTGGGTAACACATAGGCCGGCGTGCGCTGGAACAGGTGCAGGCGCGCGACTTTCGGCGCGATCTGCGGTACGAACTGGATGGCGCTGGCCCCCGTGCCGATCACCGCCACGCGCTTGCCGGCAAGGTCGACGTCGTGGCGCCAGCGCGCCGAGTGAAAACTCTCTCCGGCAAAGCGCTCCAGGCCCGGCAAACGGGCGTAAAGCGGACGATTGAGCTGACCACAGGCACTGACCAGCGCCCGCGCACTGAACATGGCGCCATCGCTGGTGGTCACCCGCCACAGGGCGGCAGCCTCGTCGAAATGCGCCTCGGCCACTTCGCTGTTGCAGCGAATGCGCGAGGCCAGGGCGTATTTTTCGATGCATTGGCGCACGTAGGCGAAGATCTCTGCCTGCGGCGCGTAGCGCCGGCTCCAGTCGGTCTTCGGCTCGAAGGAAAACGAGTACAGGTGCGAAGGCACGTCGCAGGCTGCGCCGGGGTAATGGTTGTCGCGCCAGGTACCGCCAGGTTCGGCGCCCTTCTCAAGGATCAGGAAATCCTCCTCGCCCTGTTGGCGCAGGCGCATGGCCAGGCCCAGACCGGCGAAACCGGCACCTATGATCAGCACGCGCAAGGGCGCCTGCTCGGGAGTGGTGTTATTCATTGTTATCTCCGTGAGCCACCAGTATTGCGGATGACCGAGATGCTACCCACGCCCCCGGCCAAGGTTTATGGCATAGTCGGCCAATAAATTGTGACTTTCGGACAGAGCATGAAGCGTCCCCGCCGCAGCGCCGTCAGCGTGCAGCTCCTGACCCAGTATGGCCTGGACCTGGGGGTGAGCCTGGACACCTGCCTCCAGGGCACCGGACTGGACTGGCGCCTGCTGGCCGATCCCGGTGCCGAAGTGGAGGCCGAACAGGAGCTGCGCCTGGTACGCAACTTGGTCGAGGCCTGTGGCTACCGTCCCGGGCTGGGGCTGCCGCTGGGCAGCCGCTACAGGCTCAACAGCTACGGTATCTGGGGCTTCGCCCTGCTCGCCAGTCCGACCTTCCGCGAGGCGGCCAACCTCGGGCTGCGCTACCTGGACCTGACGTACGCCTTCCACGACATGCAATTGGAGGAGACAGGCGAGGAAGTGCATCTGCTGCTCACGACGCAGAACCTCCCCGAAGACCTGCGCGGCTTCCTCCTGGAGCGTGATCTCGCCGGCATGCTGCAGGTGCTGCGCGAGCTGTTTCATCAGGACCTGCCGATCCTGCGGGTGGAGTTGAATCTGCCGGAGCCGCACGACCCGCGCCCCTTCGTCGAGGAGATCGGTCTACGGCCGCTATTCGGCCAGGCACGCACGCGCTTCGTCTTCCCCCGCCAGTTGCTTGACCTGCCGTTGGCCGGTGCCCACCCGCAGGCGGCGCAGCTGTGCGAGGAACAGTGCCAGCGCCTGCTGGCCAAGCGCAGCCAGCATGACGGCCTGGCCGGACGCATCCGCGCCCAACTGCTGGCGTGTCCCGGCCGCCTACCCGACATGGAACAGGTGGCCAGCAGCCTGGGCATGAGTTCACGCACCTTGCGCCGGCGCCTGGACGAGGAAGGCAGCCACTTCCGCCAGTTGCTGGACGAGATTCGCCAGGCCCTGGCCGAAGAACTGCTGGCCACCGGCGGTTTGACTCTGGAAGAGATTGCCGAGCGCCTCGGCTATGGCGAGGTGTCCAACTTCATCCACGCCTTCAAGCGCTGGAAAGGCGTGGCGCCGCGGCGTTTCCAGCGCGGCGCCTGAGCCCTACTGGCGAGTGCCCACAGCGCTGCCGCCGACTGCGCCGGTGGTGTTGTGCAGCAGGCTCTGGGTCGCAACCTGCAGGAACGCCTCCAGGCGCTTCTGCAGCCCTGCCTGTTCGGCATCGCCCTGCAGCACCTCGACACGGCGCTCCTGCAGCTGATAGCGATAGAGCTTGGCCGGCAGGCCCTTGGGCTGCACCAGCACCCGCTCGCCACTGACGATGGCCACAGTCTGGTCGCTACCCGACGGTTTGATCACACCGATACCGGCATCGCCCTCGGGCAGCGTCAGCAGGTCGCGGCCCCAGCACTGCTGACGGCTGGTACCACCCAGGCGGCCCATGATGGTGGGCACCACGTCGATCTGCGTGCCCACCGTATCCCGGTGCTCGCCGAACTTCTCGCGCACGCCCGGGCCGATCAACAGCAGCGGCACGTTGAAACGGAACAGATCCATCTCGGTGAGCTGCTCCGGACTGCCGAAGCCGTGGTCGCCGACGATCACGAACAGGGTGTCCTTGTAGTACGGCGACTGTTTCGCTTTCTCGAAGAACTGCCCCAGCGCCCAGTCCGAGTAGCGCATGGCGGTCAGGTGCTGGTTGTTGGAACCACGGTCGGTTACCGGCGCCACCGGCAGCTGCTCCGGCAGCGCATAGGGAGTGTGGTTGGAAAGGCTCTGCAGCAGCGCGTAGAACGGCTTGCTCGGGTCCTTCTTGGCCAACTCCACGGCGGCGCGGTCGAACATATCCTGGTCGGACACCCCCCAGGTCGGATCGATGAACACCGGGTCGACGAAGTCCTCGCGCCCGATGAAGTTGCGCATCCCCTGGTTGCTGAAGAACCCGGACTGGTTGTCCCACTGGAAATTGCCGTTGTACACGTACAAATCGTCGTAGCCGCGGGCACTGAGTTGCTGTGGCAGGCCGGAGAACTGGTGGCTGCCCTCGGGCATGCGCATCAGGTACTCGAAACTCGGCAGGTTGGGGAAGCAGGCCATGGTGGCAAACATGCCTTGGTGGGTGTGGGTGCCATTGGAGAAGAAACGGGTGAACAGCAGCCCCTCCTGGCTCAGCCGGTCGAAGTTGGGGGTGATGCCAGCATCGCTGCCCAGTGCCCCGACCCAGCGGCCGGCGAAGCTCTCCATCAGGATCACCACCACGTGCTTGACCGGCAGCGTGCCCTCGGCAGGCGGCGTGGTGTCACGGCGGATCGCTGCGCTGTCCGCGTCGACCAGCACATCGTGCTCGCCGAGCAGCATCTGACGCACCGTGGCCAGGGCCTCGGCCTGCGGCAGGGTCGCTTTCCAGGCATTGTCGCGATGATCGGAAAAGCTGTTTTCGGCGGCATCAACCAGCGTCAGGATGCCATTCAGGCCCAGGTGGTTGGCGAAGATCGAATCGGTGGTGTAAGCGTCGCCCCAGCGCAGCGGCGGCCCCTGCTTGAGGGTGCCGCGAGCGGCGATCACCGCCAGCAGCAGGCACACAAAGAACACGCCGAAACGCAGGTACCAGGCCAGCGCCGGACGCACCTGGCGCGGCCGGGTGATGTGCTCGATCCAGTGCAGCAGCATGATCATCGCCACGGTGCCCAGGGCCCAGGCCAGCAAGTAGCGCGCCACCGGGAAGCCGTTCCAGAGCATGCTGGAGACCGTGCCCAGGTCTTCCTCCAGGTACTGGAATACCAGGCTGTTGAGGCGCTGGTGAAACTCGCGGTAGAAGTCCATCTCGGTGATGCCGAGCAGCAGGCTGAGGCTGGCGACGCCGCTCAACCACAGCACATGAACGCGCCGCGCGGCCATCGCGCGCAGGCTGAGGATCGACAGCAGCAGCGGCGCCACGGCGTACACCACCACACGCAGGTCGAAGCGCGCGCCATTGAAAAAGGCTTCGAACAGGTCGCCGGCCGAGGTCTCGCCGATCAACTCGGCGTTGTGGTGCAGCAGCGCCAGGCGCAGGGCCGCGAACATCAGCATCAGCAGCAACGCACTGGCGGCAGTAAAGGCAAGGTGGCTACGCAGGTTGGGGCGCAGGGCGTCCATTGAAGGCATGACGAATGGAGTCCAGTTTGTAGGGGCGAAGGATTCTCTGCTGCAACAGGTGAAAATTCCGTCGAAGCGGCAAACAGACCCGCCCGGCGCAAACAGGTTCAGTTGCCATCTCGCGGCGCCACCGGGCGACTGTTATTCTGCCGGTGACCACTGACTGGTAAGGGGGCTGGGATGCTGGACTATGTCGCGCTAGGAATACTGATATTCGCTGCAGTCGTGCTGTTCTACGGGGTGATCGCAATCCATGACATCCCCTACGAGATCGCGGTGCACCGCAAGCATCCGCAGCAGGATGCCATTCACGTGGCCGGCTGGATCAGCCTGTTCACCCTGCACGCCATCTGGCCGTTCCTGTGGATCTGGGCGACCCTGTACCGTGAGGATCGCGGCTGGGGCTTCTCCAGTGCGCCACCCGCAACCGCCGCAGACGACGCTCGCCTGCAGGCTCTGGAACAGCAGGTCGGAGAGCTGCAGGCGCGCCTGGCCAGCCTGGAACCGCCAGCCCCGCTAACGACGCCACCCGCTCAGGCGCCTGTCGCCCCCGAATTGCCGCGGCAGGAGGGTTGAGCCATGGATCTGTTGCTCATCCTCACCTACACCGCCATCTGCGTCGCCGTCTTCAAGATCTTCCGGATTCCACTGAACAAGTGGACGGTGCCTACCGCCGCACTTGGCGGTGTGGTGCTGATCGGCGCGCTGATCTTCCTGATGAACTACAACCACCCCTACTCCGAGGTGTCGCGCAGCTACTTCGTCAGCACGCCGATAGTGCCGGCAGTCAGCGGCATGGTCACCGAGGTGCCGGTCAAGGGGCATCAGATGCTGGAAAAGGGCGACATCCTGTTCCGCATGGACCCAACGCCATTCGAAAGCAGGGTCAAGTCAATCAAGGCCCAGCTGGTCTCGGCCAGAGCCGATCAGGCACGCGCCATCGAGCTGGCTCGCCGCAATGTCGGCAATCGCCGCGACGTGGACATCACCACCGCACGCGTGGAGGACCTGCAGGCCCAGCTCATCGGCGCCCAATATGATCTGGACAGCACAGTGGTGCGCGCGCCCTCGCGCGGCTACGTGACCCAGGTATCGCTGCGCCCGGGCATTCGTGCAGTGAAGATGCCCCTGCGGCCCGCCATGATCTTCATCCCGCAGGAAGACTACGCCTATGTGGCCTGGATGCGGCAGAACAGCCAGCTGCGCCTGAGCATTGGCGACGAGGCCGAGATAGCCTTCGACGGCATCCCCGGCGAAGTCTTCGAGGCCAAGGTAAAGATGGTCCTGCCGGTGATTGCCGAGGGCCAGGTGCAGCCTGGCGGCAACCTCATCGGCTTCACCGGCTCGCCGCCCCCCGGACGGGTGCCGGTGGTGCTGGAAGTCATCGACCCCGAATTCGAGCAATACCGGGATCTGATGCCAGGCGGCGCCTATGGCCAGGCCGCGCTGTACTCGGAGCACCTGCACCACGTCGCCATCATGCGCAAGATCCTCCTGCGCATGGCGTCCTGGATGAACTACATCTTCCCCTTCCACTGATCGAGGCACTCGACATGGCCAAGAGCAAAGCCAAGGAACAAAGCGCGCAGCGCATGGCCCGCAAGGACTACGAGCAGGAACTCAAACGCCTGCATGTCGAGCTGGTAAAGCTGCAGCAGTGGGTGGTGGCCAAGGGCCTGAAGGTCTGCGTGGTGTTCGAGGGCCGCGATGGCGCCGGCAAGGGCGGCACCATCAAGGCACTTACCGAACGGGTCAGCCCGCGCGTGTTCCGCGTGGTGGCGCTGCCGGCGCCGACCGAGCGGGAAAAGAGCCAGATGTATGCCCAGCGCTACCTGCAGCACATGCCGGCGGCAGGCGAAGTGGTGATCTTCGACCGCAGCTGGTACAACCGCGCGGGGGTGGAGCGCGTCATGGGCTTCTGCAGCGAGGATCAGGCCAAGAAGTTTCTTTCGCTGGTCCCCCTGTTCGAGAAGATGATCGTCGAGTCCGGCATCATCCTGATCAAGTACTGGCTGGAAGTCAGCGCCGAAGAACAGCAGCGGCGCCTGGAAGCGCGAATCCACGACGGGCGCAAGATCTGGAAGCTATCGCCGATGGACCTCAAGTCCTTCGGCCGCTGGGACGACTACACCCGCGCCCGCGACGAGATGTTCGCCGCCTCCGACTCCTCCTGGGCGCCGTGGTACATGGCCCATTCCGAGGACAAGCGACGGGTGCGCCTGAACATCATCAGTCACCTGCTGGAACAGGTCCCCTACGAGGACATCACCCAGGAACAGAAGATCGAGCTGCCCAAGCGCGGCAAGATCGGCCGCTACAAGAGCCCGCACTACCCCTTCCGCAGGGTGGAAGAGCGTTTCTGAACCGAGCGCAGGAGGCGTGATGAAACGGGTCGACTTGCTTGTTGCCTCGCTGTTCGAGCTGCAGATCAACCTGCTGCACGCACGACTGCGCCTGGAGGCAGGCACCGACGGCGAGGCCCTGCACGATCTGCGCATCGCCCTGCAACGCCTGCGCAGCCTGCTGGCGCCGTTGCGGCGGGTCGCCGACCTGTCACCGCTGTATACCGCAGCCGCCGCGCTTGGCGCCCTGACCGCGCCCGTGCGCGACCTGGAGGTGCTGGCGGCGGAACTCGAGCGCAACGGCCACAGCGAGCTTGCCAGCAGGCGCCGCGCCCTGCTGGCAGAGCGCTATGCGGCGGTGCTCGACAGCCGTGAACTGGAGCGCCTGCTGGCCTTCCTCGACATCTGGCCCGGCGAGCTGCGCGACGCGCAGCATGCGGGCGAGTTGCGCCGCCTCGACAGCCTGATCGAACGCCGCCTGCACAAGCAGCTAACACGGCTGCTGCAAGCACTCGCCACGCCCGGCTATGACCGCCATCGCCTGCGCCTGCTGGTCAAGCGCGTGCGCTACGCCGGCGAAGCCTATCCGCAGCTGATCGGCCTGCCCCGTCGCAGCCTCCGACTGCTCAAGGAAACCCAGTCGGCGCTGGGCGACTGGCACGACCACTTTCAGTGGTGCCTGCGCATCGACCAGGAGAATGACCTGGAGCCACTGCGTATGGTGTGGCAAACGCGGAGGGACGACGCCCTAGTGGAGGCGGAAAAGCAGCTGCAACGCCTCGCCAGGCATCTACGTAAACGAGTCAAGCGGGAAAAACATCCGCACGCCGCCTAAGTCACAATCCCGGGAATTCGTTGCCTGGCCGCCCCTACCGAGGACTCTCGCCGGCTCCGCATAGGCCGATTCGATCGCGAGAAGAAGGCTTTCCAGCCTTTTGGGGCGATGAATCGGCCGGATCACACGTCTGGTCGCCAAATCGTCGCCGCCACTCTTTTGGCTGGGTAAGCTGCGCATCAGGCCAAATGCCATCACGCATTGGCTCAAGACGCAGCGTACTGTCGCCGATATCCTCGGCAACCCAATAAGAACGGAGCCCACTCCCATGCAACAAGGGCAGTTAGCCAACCCTCTGCCGCAAGCCCCGCAGAGTCACAACGATGAGTCGCTAAGCCGCATGCTGTCCTTTTTCTGCGTGTGCGGCACCGTCATCGGTCTGTACAGCGGTATCAAATGGGGCCGACTGGGCAACGATGCGCTGATGCAGGGCTCGTTCCTGCTGATTATCGGTATGCCACTGGTACTGATGACCGTGCGCCAGGCCTGGCTGCCGGCACGTGGCGTGGCCAACCTGGCCATGGCACTGATCAGCAGCTACGCCATGATCCTGATCTATCAGCTGGGCGGGGTGCATTCGGCCCACATCTTCTGGCCGCTGGTAGTGATCGGTTTCGGCTACCTGCTACTGGGCGGTCGCAGCGCGGCGTTCTGGGCTCTGGTCCAGCTGGTTTTCGTGTTCTGGCTGATCCGCCTGGATCGAGCTGGCGCCAGCTTGCCGCAGTTCGAGTTGAGCCCACGCGATGCCATGCTCAACGAATACTCCGGCTACCTGCTGCCGGTGCTGACCATGTGGCTGGCCCAGTGGTACAGCGCTCATGTACGCCAGCAAGCACTGAGCGACGCTCAGCAACATCTGGACGAAGCCGAACGCGTGGGTAAGGCGGCCACCGCCAGCAGCCAGCAACTGGCGGTGCTGCTCGATGAGGTACGCCACAGCGCCGGCGATCTGCGTCAGCTATCGCAACAGCTCTACCTCACACTGGACAACATGCGCCAGCGCTGCCAGAGCATCGACGGCGATGTGCAGCAGCAGGCCGACGCCATGCAGCAACTCGACCTGGCCGTGCACCAGGTACTCGACGAACTGGCCGCCAGCACTGCACAGATGCAGCAGCTGAGCCAGGATACCCAGCACAGCAGCAACCAGGTCACCACCTGCGCACAGCGCATGCAGGAGGCGCAGCACAGCATGCTGGCCATCCAGCAGAGCAACCAGCGCATTGCTGAATCCATGCAGATGATCAGCGCCATCGCCCAACAAACCAACCTGCTGGCGCTGAACGCGGCTATCGAGGCCGCCCGCGCCGGCGAGCACGGGCGGGGTTTTGCCGTGGTCGCCGACGAGGTTCGCAGCCTGTCGCAACGCAGCAACCAGACCGCCGACACAGTGCAGAGCGTGCTCGGCCAGTCGGAGCAGATCGTCAATACCGGCGCCGAGCAGGTAAGCGATGTCGGCGATGCTCTGAGTGAAAACGCTGCCCTGACGGAAAGCCTCTCCGGCGCCATCCTCCAGCACAGCCAGGCATTGCACCAGGCTCACCACCAACTGGTGCAGGTACGCGACAACAGCGCCGCCCAGCGCGAAGCCAGCCTGCGCCAGCGCGCTGCCAGCGCCGAATTGCTGCAGGCCCAGGAATCCCTGGTGCAGCTGGGCGAGCGCCTTGATCAGCTGTCGCACCACTTGCACCAACGGGTTGTCGAGCAGCGCTGAACCCGCTCCTTTGCGCCGACCACGAAAAAGCCGGCTTACGCCGGCTTTTTCTTGGTTTACCGCGGGCTCAGTCGTTGCTGGGCTTGTTGACCGCCTGCAACACGTACTGCGGCAGCGCAAAAGCCCCCAGATGGATCTCCGGGTTGTAGTAGCGGGTCACGATGCCGCTGCCGGCATAACGCTGACGCAAGGTTTCCAGCGCCAGCTTGCGGTACTCGGCGTCCGTGCTGCCCCAGGCGAAGGTCATGCTGCCACCGATGTAGGTCGGCACGGCCGCCATGTAGAAGTGCCAGTCGGCGAACAGCCCGTCCATGCGCCCGGCAGTGGTCTGTACTTCGGCCAGCTGCATGAACGGCGTGCCGTTCTGGGTCACCAGGATGCCGCCGTCATTCAGGCAGCGCCGGCAGGCCTGGTAGAAGTTCTCGGAGAACAGCACCTCGCCGGGACCGATCGGGTCGGTGGAATCGGAGATGATGACGTCGAACTTCTCGGTAGTGGTCGCGACGAAGTTCATGCCGTCATCGATCACCAGGTTCAGGCGCGGGTCATCAAAGGCGCCGCAACTGTGGTTGGGCAGGAACTCCTTGCACATCTCCACCACGGTGCCGTCGATCTCGACCATGGTGATGCTCTCCACGCTGCGGTGCTTGCGCACCTCGCGCAGCATGCCGCCGTCGCCGCCGCCGATGATCAGCACGCGCTTGGCCGCACCGTGGGCGAGGATCGGCACATGGGTGAGCATCTCGTGGTAGATGAACTCGTCGGCCTCGGTGGTCTGGATCACCCCGTCCAGCGCCATCACCCGCCCCATGCGGGCATTCTCGAAGATCACCAGATGCTGGTGCTCGGTGCGCACCTCATGCAGCAGGCGATCCATGCGAAAGCGCTGGCCGTAGCCGTCGTAGAGCGTTTCCTGATAGTCACTCATGGGTAGTCCCCCTCGTCGCTGGTGGATGCGGACGGACCAGCCGCCCATGAAAAGGCGCGCATTGTAAGGACATCTGCCGAGCGGCTCCAGCCGCAGCGACTCAGAACCGGACGTTGCCGCGCGGCCCGGCCAGCGCCCAGATGATCAGCCCCAGCACCGGCAGGAAGACGATCAGCAGCACCCAGAGGATCTTGATCCCGGTCTCCGCACCGCTCTTGATCACGTTGATGATCGCCCAGATGTCCAGAGCCAGAATGACCAGGCTAAGCAAACCGCTGAGGGTAGTACCCATGACGACACTCCTGTGTGAATGGACCTCGTCACTCTAGGATACCGATCGCGCCACAGCGTTCCATGCGCCGCCGAAACGGACGTAAAAACGGCAACATGCGACATATTTCTATGTTTTCACGACAGCATGTGACTCGAAGGTCAGGTTCCGCCATCAATTGTTCACAGGCCGCGGCAATACGTGCTTTCGCTGGCCAGATCGCACACTGGGCATCCTTGGAGAACAGACCCATGAACACCTCGCTCCGCGTCAACGAAGCTCTGCTCATCGCCGGCCGCGCCTTCCAGCCATTCCAGTGCGTGGCCTGGCAACCCCAGGACGGCACCGGCGTGATCACCCTGGCGGTGATTGACCGTACCAACCGCCGCCTCGGCCAGGCTCAGCTGGACAGCCGCACCTACGCCGATCCGGCGCAGCTGGCCGACGCCCTGACCCAGTCGCGCGAACAGCTCAGCCGTGACGGCTACGCCCTCGACCCGTGGAGCATGCCCGAGTAACACACGCGCAAGTCCCCGGCCTGCCGCCACCCCGCGAAGCCCCCTCTGCCGCCAGGCGAGGGGGCTTCGCATTTTCCGGGCAGCGTCTGTCCATATCTGTGGGGTGATTGTCATTGTCGCCAAGAGGCGATCCGCGCAGACTGCCTCCAGCTTCTGGAGGGAATCCCCATGCGCACCATTGCCAGCCTGATCTACCCGGACGTGATGAGCCTCGACGTCACCGGCCCGCTGCAGGTATTCGCCTCGGCCAACGTCGAGCTGCGCCGCCAGGGCCAGGCCGAGGCCTACCGCCTGCGCGTACTGGGTGAACAGGCGGGGCCAGTCGCGACCTCGGCCGGCTTCCAGCTGGTGGCCGAGCAAGCCTGGCGCGACTGCGCAGCGGCCGAGCTGGACACCCTGCTGGTGCCCGGCGGCCTGGGCGAGACGGCGCAGTGCGCCAACCAGCCGCTGCTGGTCTGGCTGCGCGCTGCCGAGCCGCAGGTCCGTCGCCTCGGCTCGGTGTGCTCCGGGGCACTGATCCTGGCCGCCGCCGGTCTGCTCGACGGGCGTCGCGCGACCACCCACTGGGCTGACGCGGCGGCACTGCGCCAGCATGCGGCCATCGAGGTCGATGGCGACCGCCTGCATACCTACGACCCCAGCGGCCGCGACGGTGACGCCCATGTGTTCACCTCGGCCGGGGTGACCGCCGGTATCGACCTGGCGCTGGCCCTGGTCGAAGCCGATCTCGGCCATCCGCTGGCCCTGGCAGTGGCCCGGCGCCTGGTGATGTTCCTGCGGCGCCCCGGCGGCCAGGCGCAGTTCAGCGCCCTGCTCGCCCCTGATGCCAGCCGCACGCCGCGCCTGCTCGGCCTGCTCGAGTGGATGGCACAGAACCTCGCCGCCGACCTGTCACTGGAGGCCCTGGCGCAGCGCGCCCATCTGTCCAGCCGCAGCCTGTCGCGGCTGTTCGTGCAGGAACTGGGCGTGGGTCCGGGACGCTACGTCGAGCAGCTGCGCCTGGAAGCGGCACGCGGGCTGCTGCAGGACAGCGGTGCCTCGATCGGCACCGTGGCGCGGCTGACCGGCTTCCGCCACCCGGAAAACCTGCGCCGTACCTTTCACAAGCACCTGTCGGTAAGCCCCCAGGACTACGCCGAACGCTTCGCCTGACGCCCCAGGAGCCCCCCATGCTCGAACTACGCCCCGGCTGCGAATGCTGCGACCGTGACCTGCCTGCAGACTCACCGGACGCCCGCATCTGCTCCTTCGAATGCACCTTCTGCCGCGACTGCACCGAGCAGCGCCTGCACAACCGCTGCCCGAACTGCGGCGGCGAGCTGGTGCGGCGACCGATTCGCCCGGCTGACAGGCTGGCCCGTTTTCCCGCCGCCACCGCGCGCACCCACAACCCCGCCGGCTGCCCGGGAACAGAGGAATGATCATGTTCGAACTCCTGCGCAAACTGCGCGGCGACGCCGCCGCCCTGCCACCCCGCGCCAGCGGGCGGCAGATCGCCCTGGCCTGGCTCGGCGGCGCGCTGGCCATCGCCTGCGTTGCCAGCACCGCCGACTGGCTGTCGCTGAGCATGCTGCTGGGCTCCTTCGGCGCCTCCTGCGTGCTGGTGTTCGGCTTTCCCGACCTGCCCTTCTCGCAGCCGCGCAACCTGGTCGGCGGGCACGTCCTCAGCTCCCTGGTCGGCCTGGTCCTGTTGCACGGCTGCGGTCCGCAATGGTGGGCCCTGGCGCTGGCAGTCGGCACCGCGATTGCCCTGATGATGGCGACGCGCACCGTGCACCCGCCTGCCGGTTCCAACCCGGTGATCATCTTCCTCGCTCAGCCCGGCTGGGACTTCCTGCTGTTCCCCACTCTCAGCGGAGCCCTGCTGCTGATGCTGGTGGCGCTGATCTACAACAACGCCACGCGCGCCGTGCGCTACCCCAAGTACTGGTGATCGCCATGCTGCTCCTGCGCAACCCCACCCTGCTGCGTCTATTCCTCGCCCAGGCGCTGTTCTGGAGCTGCGCGATGATCGGCATCACCCTGACCTCGCTGGTCGGCCTGCAGCTGGCACCGCTCAACGGCCTGGCCACCCTGCCGCTGGCGTTGTTGGTGCTGGGCTACCTGCTGGCGACCCAGCCACTGTCAGCCTTCATGCAGCGCCGCGGGCGCCGCGCCGGGCTGGTGCTGGGCGCCAGTGCCGGCATCCTCGGCGGCCTGCTCAGTGCGCTTGGCGTGTGGCTGGCGGATTTCTGGCTGTTCTGCCTGGGCGCCCTGCCTATCGGGGTGTACCAGGCCTCGGCCATGTACTACCGCTTCGCCGCCCTGGAGGCCGTGGACGCCGCGCACCAGGGCCGCGCCAGCGCCTGGGTGATCGGCGGCGGCCTGTGCGCCGCGCTGCTGGCGCCCAGCCTCACGCTGTGGGCGCGCGATGCGCTGGAGCGCCCTTTTGTCGGCGCCTACCTGCTGGTCGCGCTGCTCGCCGCGCTGGCCATCCCTTTGCTCGCCGGGTTGCGTCAGGGCGCCCTGCCGCCGGCCACGCGCGGCGCGTTGGCGGCCATGCGCATGCTGCTGGCGCGGCCGTTAGTGCGTGCGGCCATGGCCATCACCGCAATCGGCCACGGCCTGATGATCCTGGTGATGAACGCCACACCACTGGCCATGAGCTTTTGCGGCCTGCCGCTGGCGGCCGGCGCCGAGGTGATCCGCTGGCACATGGTCGGCATGTTCCTGCCGGCCTTCGTGGCCGGCACGCTGGTCGACCGACTGGGCTGCCAGCGCGTGGCCCTGCTGGGCATCGGCCTGCTGGCGGCGAGCGCCACCATCGCCCTGAGCGGTGAGCTGCAGCCCCACTTCCTGGCATCGTCACTGCTGCTGGGGATGGGCTGGAACCTCATGCTGGTGGCCGGCACCACCCTGCTCGGCCAGGGCCACAGCGCGGCGGAGCGCGGCCAGGCGCAGGGCCTGATGGAGCTGGGCAACGGCACGGTGGCGGCGCTCGCCTCGTTTGCCTCCGGCGCGCTGCTCAGCGGCCTGGGCTGGACTCCGGTGAACCTGGCGATGCTGGGTCTGCTGGCGCTGGCCCTGCTGTTGGTCGCCAGCGGCCCACGGCAGGCCCGGACGGCCTAGCCGCCGTGCACACTGACCTGGTTGCGCCCACCGTGCTTGGACTGGTAAAGGGCGCGATCGGCCCAGTCGATCAGTTGCTGGTGATCCTGCGTGCGCTGGCCGAGGTCGGCCACGCCGAGGCTGATGGTGAAACGAATCTCCTGCCCCTCGTGATCCACCACCAGTGCCTCCACTAGCTGGCGCAGGCGCTCGGCGAACAGCTTGGCGCCGATCTTGTCGACATCCGGTAGCAACACCACGAACTCCTCACCGCCATAGCGCCCGGCGATGTCGCTCTCGCGAATCACCTCGCGCACCACCTCGGCCACCAGCTGGATCACCTTGTCACCGGCCGGGTGCCCGTAGGTGTCGTTGATGCGCTTGAAGTGGTCGATATCGAAGATCACCAGCGAAGCCATGCTGCCGTATCGGCAGTGACGCGAGTACTCGCGGCGCAGCTCCTCCTCCCAATAGCCCCGGTTGTTCAGACCGGTGAGACGGTCGGTACGCGACAGGTGCTTGAGCTGCTGGTTGGCCGACTGCAGCTGGTGCTTGTTGACCGCCACGCTGGTGACGTCATAGATGATCAGGCAGACATGCTCGATGCGGCTGTTGGTGGCCAGCAGCGGCAGGATGGTGGTGTTCTGGTACATGAAGTCTTCCTGCCCGGTAATGGGCTGGTAGTTCTTGAAGCGTACCAGGTAGGGGCGCTGCTCCCAGATGGTGAAGGCCGGGGTGCCGAGGGTCGCAACGCTGTCCACCTTGTGGCGGAACCAGTCTTCCTCGATCTCGGGGAACAGCTCGAAGAAGGACTTCTGCAGCACATCCTCCGGCGGACGCCCGGAGCGGTTCTCCATGAAGCCATTCCACACTTGCACGCGGAACTGGCGGTCCAGCACCACCACGCCGACATCGATGCTCTGCACGATCGTCAGCAACCAGTGGAACTCGTTGAGGTCGGCGGTTTCGGCCATGGGTCAACCCATCATGTAGGCGAGCTTCTTGGTCAGCAGCGGCACAGAGTCCTCGGTGAACAGCAGCATCAGGTCGAAGTGGATACTGTGCCCCTCGATGCTGTAGCTGAACTCCACCGCCAGGGTCTTGCGCCAGCGCTGCTGGTTGAGCCGGATCAGCTCGTCGATCGACGAGTGCTGGCCGAGGACCTGCGGGTGGCCCTGGGAAAACTTGATGTTGATCTGCTCGGCGATACCGCTCAGGCAGGCGCCGATCACCACGCTGGACATGTCCAGCAGCATTTCCATGGCGGAGTTCTCGCTGGCACTGCGGCGCAGCAGCTTGGCCATGTCGGTCACTTCCGAGTCATGGAAGATCAGCAGCGCCTCGCCGGCGATCCCACCGCCGATGTAGCCCTGGCAGATGGCAGTGAGGCGATCGTCGCTCTGCGCGTCGGCCAGCGCCATGTGCAGCTCGCTCACTTCGAGGATGTTGACGTTGGGCACCGGCAGCTCGACGAACACCCCCAGCACCCGCGCCAGCAGCGCGGCGGCGCGCCCCATGGCAACGTTGATGACTTCACGGAAGGCATCACGGAAATTGACCTTGGGCTCGACCAGCAGCACCGGCGGCGCGCCCGCCTCGCCACGGTACAAGCCCAGGCGTTGCAGGGTCTCGCGCATCAGCGTGGCGTCGGCCGGCTTTTTCAGAAAGGCCAGCGCCCCCAGCTCGGTGACGCGCCGCACGGCCTCGTCCTGCACATCGCCAGAAACCACGATGACCTTGCACGCCAGGCCTTCGTCACGCAGCCCGGCGAGCACGCCGTAGCCGTCCAGCTGCGGCATCGTCAGGTCGAGCAGGAGCAGCTCGATGCCGCCCTGGCGGATGCGCTGCAGCGCCTCAACGCCGTTGGTGGCCTGGCTGACCTCGACCGGCCACTCCGGCGGCAGGGCACGCAACAGCTGCTTGCGCGCCATCGCGGAGTCGTCACAGACCAGCAGGGAAGTGGTTGCCATCGGCAGAAGCCTCGAACACGGGGCAGGTGGAAAGGAGCGACTGTCTTCTTGTTAGCACTCCTGCCGCGCAGAGTCACGCCAGGGCGGCAGTACGGGGGCCATAAGGAATCATGTTTACTGGCCGTTTGCCATATCACTATGCCATCTGCCCTGCCATTTGCGACAGCGTGCACGCTTGATCTGAAGTCTTTCCCTCTGAAAGTACCGCCAGTTCAACTGCCAGCATGGTTCGTCGGCCTGCAGGAGCCATACAGGGCACTGCTGGTCGCGGCCCCCTTAACAGACCTGTTGACGCGCCGGTTCCCGGAGCTCTGCCCATCAGAGTTCGCCTGCAACCGCTGCGCCCCCACTGAGACAAGGAGTCCCAGATGCTTATTCGTACCCTCTGCTGTGCCATCGCCCTGCAGGTCGGCAGCGTCCATGCCCTGCAGACCGATACCCTGCCCGCCACCCGCCTCGGTGAGCTCTCCAGCGCACTGGCCAGCTCCGCCGGCAGCAGCCAGTGGCAGCAACTGTGGAAGCGCAGCCGCGATGCCGGACACTTCCAGTCCAGCGGTGAACAGGCACGCTTCATCCTGCCGATGACCGAGATTCCCGAAATGGTCCGCGACACCCTGGCCAAGGCCGATAGCGCCACGCCGCAGAAGTCCACTCTGGTGCTGTACCGGCGCGACTTCGCGCCACGCGTGACCGGGGTCGAGGCCCTGAAGGACGTCACGGCCATCTGCCTGCAGGTGGACTGGCGCAGCGTGCCCGACAACCCGCAACCGGAACAGCTGATCGGTGCCAACCTGCTGCTCACCTACCCCTGCCACTGATGACACGGGGCGCGGTTGCGCCGCGCCCCGTGTTTTGCCTCAAAGCAGCGTGCCCAGCAACGCAGCCTCCTGGCGCCTGCGGGTGGCGTAGCGATCACCGAAGTTCTGCAGGTTGCCGCAGGCCGCGGCCCAGTCGTGAGCCACTACCTGCTTCCAGAAGTTCGGCGTGCGTGAAGCGAGATCACCGTACTGGAAGGCCACCGATGCGATCACCGTCTGCGCCGGCGCCGGCAAGGCGCCGAAGTCGCCGCCGCCAGCCTTGGTGTAAGCGGCAGCCAAGCGCTCGATGAAGGGTTGCTTGAAGGCCTCGTCGATCGCCTCGGCCTCCGCGGCGCTGACGGTCAGGGGCTGCTGCGCCAGCCTGGCCGCCGCCTGCTGCCCGATCAGCCCGAGATAGGGGCTGAGGCGCTGTACCAAACCAGGGTCCAGACCCAGGGCCTGCAGGTCCTGCAGATGGCGCTGGCCCAGGTCGAAACCGGTGGCGATGGTCACTCCGCTGCGGCTATTGGCGGCATCCGGCACATAACCGCGGGTGGCGGGCCCACCCTCCAGGCGGGCGATGAAAGTGAAGTCTATTGCGTAACGGGACATGGCAGTTCTCCTTGAATGAAGGGGCAACCAGTCCAACACCCACGCAGGAGTACACATCAGCTTGAACAATTTCCTGACCAATCAGGGGGGATATTTCCCCATTAACCCGCAGGCCAGAGCGTCCCTAGCATCCTTGCGAGTCCACAAGACCAACAAGGAGCAAGACCATGGACGAGAATGACCTCAAGCAGGTCGATGTCAGACAACTGCCCCACTCGCTGCAAGAACTGATCGAATGTGTCGGTCTGGAAAATGCCTACCGGCTGACCAGCTGCTTCGGCGGACGTCCGAAGTACATTCCCAAGTTCCCTTCCCGATCCTCCCTCACCCTGATCCTTCCCCCGGAAGCCCTTTGCGCCCTGATCGAGCGCTATGCCGGTCTGTCCATCGAGATCCCCAAGGTGGACCACTTCCTGCGCCAGATCCGCAACCAGCAGATCTTCCAGGAAAGCTGCGACGGGCTTTCACGCAGCGCCCTGGCCGACAAGTACGGCCTGAGCCTGCGCCAGATCGGCAACATCCGCCGTCAGGAACACGCGACTCACAGGTAACCAGTTCCCGCTGAATCCAGAGCGCCCGCAGTCATAGCCTGGAATTGCGCACTTTCGCGCAACTTATAAGGAGATTGACACATGTCACAGATAGATACCGGCCTGATCGGCTCCGTTATCAATGCCCTGCCTCTCGACCGGATGATCTCCGGGCCGCTGCAGGCGATGATCGCCGCCCAGGTCCAGGCCAGTAAGGCCTACGCCGACTTCCTGCTGACCGTATGTATCCAGGACGGCAAGGCGGTATCCGTACAGTTCGACTATGACGAGACGTTGGTCGACGAGAACGGCGTGTACCAGGGCACGGTGACCAAGAAGATGCGCATTCCGCTGCTGGCGGCCATCAGTCACCCGAACATCACCGTCGAAGAAGGCACCATCGACTTCGAGCTGACCATCAACCAGATGGCCGAGGACACCAGCGAAACCGCCGCCGAAGGCAGCTTCGAAGCCAAGCTCGGCTGGGGCCCCTTCAGCCTCACCGTCAAAGGCTCGGTCAGCCACAAGTCGACCCAGACCCGCAAGACCGACACCCGGGCGCGCTATGCGATCCACACCAAGATCGCGCGCCAGGATCCGCCGGAAGCCCTGATGCGGGTCATCGACTTCCTCACCGACGCCGCAACCAAGCCGGTGATGCTGCCCAATGCGCAGGCTGCCAGCAAGGATGCCCTGCCCACCGACGCCGTATTGCCCGATCCGTCCAAGCCCGCAGCACAGGGCAGCTCCACGCCCACAACCCCGTAAGCGCTAAAGCCGACCCCGCCGCCAGGCGGGGTCACCCTTTCCCCACATGCAAGGAGCCCCATGATGGCGCTGTTTTCCAAGAAGGAACCGATGACTGCCAGCGACCTCAGCCACATCACCCGTGGCTTGCACCAGGCGGCGGCCGCCACCCACCAGGTGATCGCCCAGCAGTACATCAAGCTGTTCGACCAGTTCTTCGACTACGACCCCAACGACCTCGGCACGCCGATGAAGGCCAAGATGGTCGAAGTAGCCCTGGACGAAGGACACACCCTCAATATTCCGCTGATCACCCTGGTAGCGCCGCGCGGCCTGGCGCTGGCCGCGATGAAGGTCGATCTGTCGGTGAAGATGCAGGGCACCGAACTGGAGAAGGCACGCGACAATCTGCAGAACGGCGAACTGGCCAGCGAGCGCTTCTTCGTCACCTTCGGCCAGGACAAGCGCAAGGACCAGCAGCGCGACCCAGACGAAATCGCCATCAGCATGGTGTTCAAGGCCTGCGAGCCGCCGGAGGCGGTCAACCGCCTGCTCGAGGAGTACACCAACCTGATCAGCCCGATCCGCAACCCGCCGACTGCCAGCGGCCCGCAGCCCGGCGCAAGCGAAGGCGAGGCGACTTCCGGTTGAGATGTTCGCCCTGCTCGCCGGCCTGCTCTACGGTCTGACGGCGGCAGCCTGGCTGCTGTTCTGGCACCGGGCCATGGCCGCGCCGGTGCTGCTGCGCAGCTATCCGCTGCTACGCGCGCCCTGGATCGGCGGCACTGCCGTGCAGCTGGCCGCGGCCCTGCTGGCGATTCAGCATGGCGCCGCACCGGGCGGCGAATTCGAGGCGGTGCTGTTCGACGTGCTGCACAGCCGTGCCGACCTGGTGCTGTCCGCTTCGGCCAGCATCCTGGTGGTGGCCACGGTGGTCTACGGCGTCAACCAGCAGACGCCACCACGCCCCTTCATGCGTCTGATGTCCTTCGCCCTGGTGGCGCTGCTCGGCTTCATGCTGCCGGTGATCTGGATACCGCCGCAGCACGAGGAATGGATGCGGCTGCTGCGCCACCTGCAGACCGCCTCGTACAACTGGGGCCTGTTCCTGATGTGCGCGGGACTGCTGATCCTGCTGGAGGAGCTGATCCCGCACAGCGCCGCGGACGACTAGCCGCGGCGCCGCGTGTTCCGTCAGTCGGAGCCCAGGGTCATGTTGCGGTCGCCGCTGCTCGCGGTGATGCGCCAACGCTGGCCGAGGGCATAGAACACCCCGAGCCCGCCAAAAAAGGCCATGAACACCCCGCCGGCCAGCAACACCCAGAGTTCCTTGGTCTCGCCAGGGTCGGCGGCGGCCGCGTGAATCATCCACAGCCCCATCGCCGACAGGCACAGGCCGACGCCCACGCCCAGCAGAGTGCGCAGGCGGGTGGCGGCATGGCCATGGTGGCGATGAATCAGCTCGACTAGCTGTTCCAGATCGTGGCGCCCGACCCCAACCTCGGCGTCGTCCTCGATTTCCACGCCGCCGTAGATCAGGTGCAGACGCACGGCCTGGTCCAGCCAGCCGGGGTCGCTGGTGTGCACGATAATGGTCTTGTTCATGGTGATGCTCCCTGAATGATCGGAGCACCAGCCTTGCCCGAGCAAAGTCCGTGCAGCAGCGGGAGTGATTTCCCCGGCAACGAAAAAGGCGCCCGCAGGCGCCTTTCTTGGTATCCGGGAGCGCTTAGTAGTATGCGTTCTCGCGGTTGCTGTGGTCGGTCACGTCACGCACACCCTTGAGCTCGGGGATACGTTCCAGCAGGGTCTTCTCGATACCCTCCTTGAGGGTGTAGTCGGCCTGCCCGCAGCCCTGGCAGCCACCGCCGAAACGCAGCACGGCGATGCCTTCCTCGACCACGTCGACCAGGGTCACCTGGCCACCATGGCTGGCCAGGCCAGGATTGATCTCGGTCTGCAGGTAATAGTTGATGCGCTCGGTGATCGGGCTGTCCTCGTTGACCATCGGCACCTTGGCGTTCGGCGCCTTGATGGTCAGCTGGCCACCCATGCGGTCGGTGGCGTAGTCGACCACGGCATCTTCCAGGAACGGCTCGCTGACGGCATCGATCCAGGCAGTGAAATCCTTCAGTGCCAGAGCGGTGTCCTCGGGCTTCTGCTCGCCCGGCTTGCAGTAGGCAATGCAGGTTTCCGCGTAGGGCGTGCCGGGCTGGGTGATGAAGACGCGGATGCCGATGCCGGTGGTGTTCTGCTTCTTCAGCAGATCGGCCAGATAATCGTGGGCGGCTTCGGTAATGGTGATGGCGCTCATGGCAACTCCTCGCAAACGTGGCGCCAGTGTACGCCAATAGCCGCCACCGGATAAAGTCCTAGCGTTTTAGTAGGAATAATTCCCAGCGCCGAGTCCGCTAGAATGGGCGCTCGATCACCCAGAGTTTGCCGCACCATGACCGACTGGATCACCGCCCTGCCCAAGGCCGAGCTGCACCTGCACCTGGAGGGCTCGCTGGAGCCGGAACTGCTGTTCGCCCTGGCCGAGCGCAATCGCATCGCCCTGCCCTGGGCCGATGTGGAGGCCCTGCGCAGCGCCTATGCCTTCAACAACCTGCAGGAATTCCTCGACCTCTACTACCAGGGCGCCAATGTCCTGCGCACCGAGCAGGACTTCTACGACCTGACCTGGGCCTACCTGCTCAAGTGCCGGGAACAGGGCGTCATCCACACCGAACCGTTCTTCGACCCGCAGACCCACACCGACCGCGGTATTCCCTTCGAGGTGGTGCTGCGTGGCATCCAGCAGGCGCTGGTCGATGGCGAGAAGCAGCTTGGCATCAGCCATGGCCTGATTCTCAGCTTCCTCCGCCACCTGCCCGAGGAAGCAGCCTTCAAGACTCTGGAGCAGGCCATGCCGTTCCGCGACGCCTTCGTCGCCGTCGGCCTGGACAGCTCCGAGATGGGCTTTCCGCCGCACCTGTTCGAGCGGGTATTCGCCAAGGCCCGCAGCGAGGGCCTGCTGACCGTCGCCCATGCCGGCGAGGAAGGCCCGCCCGAGTACATCTGGGAGGCGCTGGACCTGCTCAAGATCGAGCGCATCGACCACGGCGTACGCGCCATCGAGGACGAGCGCCTGATGCAGCGCATCATCGACGAGCAGATTCCGCTGACCGTCTGCCCATTGTCCAACATCAAGCTCTGCGTGTTCGATGACATGCGCCAGCACAACATCCTGACCATGCTCGAACGTGGCGTGAAGGTGACGGTGAACTCGGACGACCCGGCCTACTTCGGCGGCTATGTCGGCGAGAACTTCGCCGCCTTGGAGCGCGACCTGGGCATGACCCGCGAGCAGGCCGCCCGTCTGGCCAGCAACAGCCTCGAGGCAAGACTGGTAAAGTAGCGCGCTTTTTTCGCCCACCCAGTCAAGAACCGGAGTTGTAGATGTCCCGTTTCGCCCTCGGCCTGAGCCTGGCCGCCACCCTCGCAAGCGGCCAGGCACTGGCCGCCGACCTGCTGCAATGGCAGGACAACAGCCTGACCTACCTCAACGGCATCGACTTCAAAGTCGACCCGCCCAAGCAGCAGACCGTCACCTTCGAGCACGCCAGTGGCTGGAGCTTCGGCGACCTGTTCGTCTTCGTCGATGGCATCAAGTACAACACCGAAGCCACCAACGGCGCCGGTGACGGCCACACCTTCTATGGCGAGATCAGTCCGCGCCTGTCGCTGGGCAAGATCAGCGGTGCCGACCTGTCGTTCGGCCCGATCAAGGACGTGCTGCTGGCGGCCACCTACGAGTTCGGCGAGGACGATGTCGAGTCCTACCTGCTCGGCCCGGCCGTGGACCTGAACATCCCCGGTTTCGACTACTTCCAGCTCAACACCTACCTGCGCACCACCGATGGCCGCCGCGACGGTGACAACGTCTGGCAGATCACCCCGGTGTGGAGCTACACCATCCCGGTGGGCGACTCGGACCTGGTGATCGACGGTTTCATGGACTGGGTGGTGGACAACGACGACAGCTACCACGCCAACCTGCACTTCAACCCGCAGATCAAGTACGACCTGGCCAAGGCCATGGGCTGGGGCAAGCGCTTCTACGTGGGCGTCGAGTACGACTACTGGAGCGACAAGTACGGCATCGACGACAACGGTTTCGTCGGTTCGGAGATCCTAGGCGGCACCGACCAGAGCGCCATCAGCCTGCTGGCCAAGGCGCATTTCTAAGCGCCACCGCTGAAAAAAAGTCCGCCATTCGGCGGGCTTTTTCATGGGCGCTCGGTACAGGGGGCAACCCACGAGAGCCGCAGCGCGGGTTGCAGCCGACCTAGGTGGTGCACCTCAGAGGTTCTGGTAGCGGTTCATGTCCAGCACGCCCGCCTCCACCGGTTCGGTCTCCTGGATATAGGCCGACAGGTCATGGAAGTAGTGCCAGAACTGCGGATGGCTGCGGCGGATGCCCCAGCGCGCCACCACCTTGTCGAAGGCAGCCGGGTCGCGGGCCTGCTCCAGCTGCGAGACGAACTCCGGCACCTCGTCAGCCCTGAGGCTGAACATGAAGTTCGGGTAGCTGGTCAGCACGCCCGGGTAGACCGTCAGGGTATCCAGCCCCGGCTGATAGCGCAGCGACTCGCCGGCCATGAAGGCCACGTTGCTGTGCGCGCGGTTGCGCAGCAGGCTGTAGACCTCGCGCTGGCCGTCGGCGCGCTCGACACGCAGCAGCGTCGCCTCGGGCAACTGGTCGATTACCTTGAGCCCACCGGCCGGGCGCCCGGTCAGGCGGCTCAGGGCCTGCTCGGCATCCTCCAGATCGGCTGGCAAGCCGGTTCTGTGGCACTCGGCGCCGGTGCAGCGGTTGATCGGGTCGGGGCGTGCGTTGAGCGTGTCGTAACGCTCCAGCAGCGAGCGGGCGAACGCGCCCTTGGCCCCCAGCTCCGGCAGCCGCATGGCACTCGGCGTGTCGACATCGGCCTCGGTGTAGTCCAGCCACATCTTCAGCTTGCCGCTGTTCTGATACCAGTCATCCAGGTAGGCCTGGCGCGACTGCGGCGGCAACAGGCGGAGGAAGTTCAGCTCGGCGCCGTTGCGGATCAGGTCGAAGTACAGGCGCGTCTGCGCCTGGTGGGCAACATTACCGAACACGTCGAAATTGACCACCAGCTGGTAATAGGTGCGCTCGAACAGCGGGTAGTCCAACAGCCACAGGGTCTGCGGGATTTCGCCGATCAGGCCCTTGCGCACCATGGCGCTGTCGTGATGGCGGTAGATCGACAGCAGCGCATTGTCGTTGCCGGCCCACAGGTGCGACCAGCTGGGTGGCGTCGCTTCGGCATAGGTGTCGCGGCGCAGCTCCTCATACTGGTTGCGCTTGTCCCGGTAGGCCTTCCACAGCCCCAGCAGGTCGCCGATCTCATCGAACTGACCAGGCATGGCCAGCAGCGGCGTGGCCTCGGCGCGGTAGCCGGCATCGGTGATGTAGAGATCGTGGCGCGGGTCCTGGAACACCGCCCAGAAGTTGTCGCGGATCACGTCGGTGGCGATCTGCCCGCGGCACACCGGCCCACGGATAAAGGTGCGCACGAAGTACTCGGCGTTATCCAGCATGAACTGGTAGCGCGCCTCGGCAGGAATCGCCTGGAAGGTCTCGAAGGGGTTGGCGCGCCGCTGCGCGCCGTAACCAGGTACCGCATCCACCGTCCAGTCGCTGGCGTAGAACAGCTCGCGCACCCGCTCCAGCTTCTTCGCGCTAAGCGGATAGGTGATATGGGTCTTGTGCACGATGACGCCCTGGATCGGCCACAGCCGGTAGTACACCTCGGTGCCCGGGTCATCTTTGGGCCGGCGTGTGGCGATCGGGTCGATCGGCTGGCCGCTGGGCGTGCGCGAACGCACCAGCTGGAAGAAATGCCCCGGCTCGCCACCCTCGAAGTACAGGTGGGCGAGGAACAGGTGTTCGAACAGCCAGCGATTGACCAGGCTCTCGCGCGCGCCGGGCGCATTGAGGAAGCGCTCCCACTCGGCGATCTGCTTCTGCTCCATGGCAGTGGCCTGCAGCGTCTGCTGCTCTACCGGGGCGCCCTGCTTCACCCAGCGCTGCAGGGTGGCGTACTCGGCGTCACTGAGGCCGGTGACGGCAAAGGGCATGCCGGCGTGGGCGAACTTCTTCGCATAGGCCTCGAACTCGCCCGGCAGTGGGCACTGGTTGTCGCGGCCGATGGAAATATCCAGGTCCGCCGGCAGCTTGGCATTCGGCACCGGTGGATTATTGCGCCCCAGCTCCAGCATGCGCGCGATCAGCGCCGCCTGGCCGGCCTGCGGATCCAGCACCGAATGAAAGCCCTTGGCGCGCCACGCCGCCTCACCATGCGCGTCGAGGTACAGGCGTGTGGTGGCCTGGGCCTTGGTGCGCACGCCGTCGTATACCGGAAGCCTGCTGGCACCGCGCTGCACGCCTTCACCGCTGCCCAGATTGAGCTGGCAAGGCGAGTCGTAGCAGGCGTGGCAGGCCACGCACTTGTGGCTGAGGATCGGTTGCACATCACGGCTGTAGGAGACCGGCTCGGCAGCGAACACAGGCGCGCACAGCAGCGCCAGTGGCGCGAGAAAACGACGGAGCATGGGCAAAATCCTTATGCGGCGATCCGGCATTGTACGACCGGCACAACGAAACAGCCCAACATGAGCCATTTTCATGCAGATCGCTCCAGCGTCTGAGAGCCATGCAGCTTTGCTATCATCCACGGCCTTTCTACACGCTCACCCCAGGTAGTCTCCATGTCCGACCGCAGCGCCCGCCTCCAGGCCCTTTCGCAAGCCCTGAAAGAACGCATCCTGATCCTCGACGGCGGTATGGGCACCATGATCCAGAGCTACAAGCTGGAAGAGGCCGACTACCGTGGCGCGCGTTTCGCCGACTGGCCGAGCGACGTCAAAGGCAACAACGACCTGCTGCTGCTGAGCAAGCCGCAGGTCATCGCCGAGATCGAGCGCGCCTACCTGGATGCCGGCGCCGACATCCTGGAAACCAACACCTTCAACGCCACCCGCGTATCCCAGGCCGACTACGGCATGGAGGCGCTGGCCTACGAGCTGAACGTCGAGGGCGCCCGCGTCGCCCGCCAGGTGGCCGACGCCAAGACCCTGGAAACCCCGGACCGTCCGCGTTTCGTCGCCGGCGTCCTCGGTCCCACGAGTCGCACCTGCTCGATCTCCCCGGACGTCAACGACCCGGGCTACCGCAACGTCACCTTCGACGAGCTGGTGGAGAACTACACCGAGGCCACCCGTGGCCTGATCGAGGGCGGCGCCGACCTGATCCTGATCGAGACCATCTTCGATACCCTGAACGCCAAGGCGGCGATCTTTGCCGTGCAGCAGGTGTTCGAGGAGGACGGCGTCGAACTGCCGATCATGATTTCCGGCACCATCACCGATGCCTCCGGCCGCACCCTGTCCGGGCAGACCACCGAGGCCTTCTGGAACTCGGTGGCGCACGCCAAGCCGATCTCCGTGGGCCTTAACTGTGCCCTCGGCGCCAAGGAACTGCGCCCGTACCTGGCCGAACTCGCGGCCAAGGCCGGCACCCATGTGTCCGCCCACCCCAACGCCGGCCTGCCTAATGCCTTCGGCGAATACGACGAGACCCCGGCGCAGATGGCCGAGGTGGTCGAGGAGTTCGCCGCATCGGGCCTGCTCAACATCATCGGCGGCTGCTGCGGCACCACCCCGCCACATATCCAGGCGATCGCCGAGGCCGTGGCCAAGTACCCGCCACGGGTGATTCCGGACATCCCCAAGGCCTGCCGCCTGTCCGGCCTGGAGCCCTTCACCATCGACCGCAACTCGCTGTTCGTGAACGTCGGCGAGCGCACCAACATCACCGGTTCGGCCAAGTTCGCCCGGCTGATCCGCGAGGAGAACTACACCGAGGCGCTGGAAGTCGCCCTGCAGCAGGTGGAAGCCGGCGCCCAGGTGATCGACATCAACATGGACGAAGGCATGCTCGACTCGCAGGCCGCCATGGTGAAGTTCCTCAACCTGATCGCCTCCGAGCCAGACATCTCGCGCGTGCCGATCATGATCGACTCCTCCAAGTGGGAGGTGATCGAGGCGGGCCTCAAGTGCATCCAGGGCAAGGGCATCGTCAACTCGATCTCCATGAAGGAAGGCGTCGAGCAGTTCAAGCACCACGCCAAGCTGTGCAAGCGCTACGGCGCCGCGGTGGTGGTGATGGCCTTCGACGAGGTCGGCCAGGCCGACACCGCCGCGCGCAAGAAGGAAATCTGCAAGCGCAGCTACGACATCCTGGTCAACGAAGTCGGCTTCCCGCCGGAAGACATCATCTTCGACCCGAACATCTTCGCCGTCGCCACCGGTATCGAGGAGCACAATAACTACGCGGTGGACTTCATCGAGGCCTGCGCCTACATCCGTGACGAGCTGCCGTATGCCCTGAGTTCGGGCGGCGTATCCAACGTGTCCTTCTCGTTCCGTGGCAACAACCCGGTGCGCGAGGCGATCCACTCGGTGTTCCTCTTCCACGCCATCCAGAACGGCCTGTCCATGGGCATCGTCAACGCCGGCCAGCTGGAGATCTACGACGAGATTCCCAAGGAGCTGCGCGACAAGGTCGAGGACGTGGTGCTCAACCGCACGCCGGGCGGCACCGATGCCCTGCTGGCCATCGCCGACAACTACCGCGGCGGCGGTGCGGTGAAGGAAGCCGAGGACGAGGAATGGCGCTCGCTGCCGGTGGCCAAGCGCCTGGAACACGCGCTGGTCAAGGGCATCACCGCCTTTATCGTCGAGGACACCGAGGAGTGCCGCCAGCAGTGCGCGCGCCCCATCGAGGTGATCGAAGGCCCGCTGATGAGCGGCATGAACGTGGTCGGCGACCTGTTCGGCGCCGGCAAGATGTTCCTGCCCCAGGTGGTGAAATCCGCCCGCGTGATGAAGCAGGCCGTGGCCCACCTGATCCCCTTCATCGAGGCGGAAAAAGGCGACAAGCCGGAAGCCAAGGGCAAGATCCTCATGGCCACCGTGAAGGGCGACGTGCACGACATCGGCAAGAACATCGTCGGCGTGGTGCTCGGCTGTAATGGCTACGACATCGTCGACCTCGGCGTGATGGTGCCGGCGGAGAAGATTCTGCAGACCGCGCGCGACGAGAAGTGCGACATCATCGGCCTGTCCGGCCTGATCACCCCGTCGCTGGACGAGATGGTCCACGTCGCCAAGGAGATGCAGCGCCAGGGCTTCAACCTGCCGCTGATGATCGGCGGCGCCACCACCTCCAAGGCGCACACGGCGGTGAAGATCGACCCGCAGTACAGCAACGACGCGGTGGTCTACGTCACCGATGCTTCGCGCGCCGTGGGCGTGGCCACCAGCCTGCTGTCCAAGGAGCTGAAAGCCGAGTTCGTGCGCAATACCCGCGAGGACTACGCCGTGGTCCGCGAGCGCACCGCCGCGCGTGCCTCACGCACAGAGCGCCTGTCCTACGCCGAGGCCATCGCCAACAAACCGGACTTCGACTGGAGCGGCTACGTCGCGCCCAAACCGAGCTTCACCGGCGTCAAGGTGCTGGACGACATCGACCTGCGCGAACTGGCCCAGTACATCGACTGGACGCCCTTCTTCATCTCCTGGGACCTGGCCGGGAAATACCCGCGCATCCTCACCGACGAGGTGGTCGGCGAGGCCGCCACCAGCCTGTTCAACGACGCTCAGGCGATGCTGGAGAAGCTCATCAGCGAGAAGCTGATCAAGGCCCGTGCGGTCTTTGGTTTCTGGCCGGCCAACCAGGTGCGCCACGACGACATCGAAGTCTACGGCGGTGAGGGCCAGCCCCTGGCCACCCTGCACCACCTGCGCCAGCAGGGCATCAAGGCCGACAGCAAGCCCAACCTGTCGCTGGCCGACTTTGTCGCCCCGAAGGAAAGCGGTGTAACCGACTACGTGGGCGGCTTTATCACCACCGCCGGCATCGGCGCCGAGGAAGTGGCCAAGGCCTACGAGGCCAAGGGTGACGACTACAGCTCGATCATGGTCAAGGCCCTGGCCGACCGCCTGGCCGAGGCCTGCGCCGAGTGGCTGCACGAACGTGTGCGCAAGGACTACTGGGGCTACGCCAAGGACGAAACGCTGGACAACGAGGCGCTGATCCGCGAGCAATACGTCGGCATCCGCCCGGCCCCCGGCTACCCGGCCTGCCCGGACCACACCGAGAAGGCCACCCTGTTCAAACTGCTCGATCCCGAGGCGGACTACAACAAGGCCGGCAAGAGCGGCGTGTTCCTCACCGAGCACTACGCCATGTTCCCGGCCGCCGCCGTCTCCGGCTGGTACTTCGCCCACCCCGAGGCCCAGTACTTCGCCGTCGGCAAGGTCGACCAGGATCAGGTGCAGTGCTACAGCAAGCGCAAGGGCCAGGAACTGGCCGTGACCGAGCGCTGGCTGGCGCCGAACCTGGGTTACGACAGCTGATGAAGCAAGGGGTGCTCCGGCGCCCCTTCTGGTTACCGAAATGACACCCCTGGAAATCATCGCCTCTGCCCTCGGCATCACCTCCGTCTGGCTGACCGTGCGGCAGAACCCGCTGTGCTGGCCCATCGGCCTGCTGATGGTGCTGCTCTACGCCTGGTTCTTCTTCGATGCCCGCCTCTATTCGGCGGTGTTGCTGCACGGCGTATTCGCCGCCATGCAAGTGTACGGCTGGTGGCAATGGCGCCAGGGCGTGGATGACAGCGGGCGGCGGCCGGTCAGCACGGCCGGCCGCAACGAGGTACTGATCGGCCTGGGCGCCGCCCTGCTGCTCGGCCTGGCGTTGGGCCTGGCCATGCAGCGCCTGACCGAGGCGGTCTACCCCTGGCCGGACGCCCTGCTCACCGCCTTCAGCCTGCTGGCCCAGCTGTGGATGGCGCTCAAGCGCTGGCAGTGCTGGGTGCTGTGGATCGTGGTCGACGTGCTCTATGTCGGCTTCTTCGCTTTCCAGGAGTACTGGCTGACCGCCGGCCTGTACGGCGTGTTCACCGCCCTGGCTGTGCTCGGCCTGCGCGAATGGCGCGCCTCGCGGACAGCGCTCGCATGAAGGTGGTGGTGCTGACCGGCCCTGAGTCGAGCGGAAAGACCTTTCTTGCCGAGCGCCTACAGCAGCGCTTCGGCGGGCTGGTGGTGGGCGAGTATGTGCGCCACTTTATCGACCAGGAACAGAGGGAAACCTGCCTGGCCGATATTCCCGCCATTGCCCGTGGCCAGCTCGAATGGGAAGACGCCGCACGCGCCCAGGCGCCCGGACTGCTGATCCTCGACACCCACCTGCTCAGCAACATCCTCTGGAGCCAGACCCTGTTCGGCGCCTGCCCGGACTGGCTAGAGCCGGCGCTGCTGGAGCGCCACTACGACCTGCACCTGCTGCTCTCGCCCGAAGGCGTCGCATGGCAGGGCGACGGCCAGCGTTGCCAGCCCGACCTGGCCGAGCGCCTGCGTTTTCATCAGGACTGCGCCGACTGGCTCCAGCGGCACGCGCGGCACTGGGTGGCCGTTCACGGCGATTGGTTGCAGCGCGAGGCGCGAGTCATCGAGCAGGTGGCTCGGCTGATCGGCTGAAAGGTCGGCAACGCGCCGCCTACACTGCTTCATCCATTCCCAGGGAACCGCCGCCAGTCCATGTCGCCCATCACCTACATCCGCCGCCACCCCTCAGCCGGCCTGCTGTTTGTGCAGTTGCTCGGCGTGCTGCTCTACCCCTGGATGGAGGCCACGCCGATCGGCCGCGCCCTGTTCGGCGCCTTCGGCTTGCTGGTGCTGGGCATGGCCCTGCACGTGGTCAAACGCAGCCCGATACAGACTTGGGTGGCAGCGCTTCTGGCCACCTTGGTCGTGGCCCTGACCCTGCTCGACATCCTGATCACCAGCCGCGCACTGGAGGGACTGATTGCGCTGCTGGAGGCCGCCTTCTACTTCTACGCAGCGGCCAGCCTGATCGCCTACATGAGCGCCGATGACCATGCCAGTACCGATGAACTCTACGCCGTCGGAGCCACCTTCACCGTGCTGGCCTGGGCCTTTGCCCACCTCTTTGCACTGTGCCAGCTGCTGGCCCCGGGTAGCTTTGCCGCGGCCATCAACCCGGAGGCCGCACGCAGCTGGATGGAGCTGCTATTCCTCAGTTTCACCACGCTCTCGGGTGTTGGCCTGGGCGACATCATCCCGCTGACGCCGGTGGCCCGCTCGCTGGTGATGATCGAAGAATTCGCCGGCGTGATGTACCTCGCATTGGTCGTGTCGCGCCTTATCGCCATGTCCGTATCGAAGCGCTGAACGCCCGATAGCGGCCGTCAGAAAAATGCATAGCGGGTTGAGGCATAATGCCGGCAACTTGAGTTTCTGTCTGATGGATCAGCTTTGGCTTTCCTCATTGCCCTACTAGCCCTGTTGCTGGGCAGCATTCTCGCCGTCCGCCTGCACCACCACCGCCGCCTGCTCAAGCAATACCGCGAGTTACTTGAGCAGCAGGATCATGGCGTGCTGCAGATCGGTAGCCGCGGACACGTGGCCTGGCACAACCAAGCCGCCACGCACCTCCTGGGGCGGGCCGGCCAGTCGCTGCTCAAACTCCGCGTACTGGACCTGCTGCCCGCCGAGGCCCTGCAAGGGGAAGCACGCAGCCTGCGGGTCTGCGGGGGTGACGGGCAGTCACGCATGCTGCACGTCTGCCCTGTTCCCGGCACCCGGAGGCTTTTCCTGCTGCGCCCGGTGCTGGCCGAGGCCGAGCGCTACCAGCGCAGCCAGTACTTCGCCCGCATCGGCACCTGGGATTGGGACATCGACACCAACCGCCTGTACTGGTCCGATGCGATCTACGGCATGTTCGGCTACCGCGTCGGCGAGGTGACGCCCAGCTACGAGCTGTTCTGCCAGAGCGTGCATCCGGACGACCGCGAGCAGGTGCGCAACGGCGAAATGCGCTGCATCGAGACGGGCGAGAACCACGACGAGGAATACCGGGTGATCTGGCCGGACGGCAGCCTGCACTGGCTGCGCGAGACCGGCAACATCATCAAGGACGACCACGGCATACCGGTGAAGATGATGGGCGTGGTCCGCGACATCACCGAGGAGAAGGCCTGGGCCAGCCAGATGCACCGCCTGGCCCATCACGATGCGCTGACCGGCCTGCCCAATCGCCTGGTTTTCGAGGAGCAACTGGATCGCGCGCTGGAGCGGGCTCGGCGCGCAGGCACGCGTATCGCCCTGGTATTCATCGACCTCAATGGCTTCAAGGCGATCAACGACCGGCTCGGCCATGCCGCCGGCGATCAGGTGCTGCAGCACATGGCCAGGCGCCTGCGCGAGGCCCTGCGCGGCTCGGACAGCGTGGCGCGCCTGGGTGGTGACGAATTCGTCGCGATTCTCGAGAGCCTGTCAGTCGAACGCTCGCCGCACGACGAAGCCCGTGCCGTCGCCGGCAAGCTGCTGGCCGCGCTGACACCGCCGGTGCGGCTGGAACAAGGCCCGCAACAGGTCGGGGCCAGCCTGGGCATCGCCATGTTCCCCGATCACGCGCAGAGCAAAGACCGCCTGATCCATCTCGCCGACCTGGCGATGTATGAAGCCAAACGCAGCGGCGACAATCAGTATCGCCTGGCCCAGCCGGCCGGCCTGGGCTGAAAGCCAGGCGCGATCAGATACCGACGCGCTTGCTGCGCACGAACTTGATCGTGTACTCCATCTGCGGCTTGCGCGTCAGGCTGGCGGCGCGGCGGGTCACGGTATCCAGGGTGATGTTCCAGAAACCGTCGCTGGGCACCTTGATCCGCGCCGGGAACTTGTCGAAGGCGCCGCCGTGGTAAGTATGGCGACCACCATTTTTGAAGCTGCGGAAGTTGGCATCGCTCATCAGGCGGATGTTGCACGGCTGCGAGCAGTGGATGACCACCGTATCGCCCTCTTCCAGGTGTTCGCGCTGGTGAATGAACTTCATCGGGGCCTCCGCAAAAAGCGCGCACGATAGCACGTTGCCCGTCACCCGGTCGCCGCGGGCCGATGAAGCCGCCGCCAGGCCAAAGGCGGCATGCCGTAAGCTTCGCGGAAAGCCTTGCTGAAGGCCGCCTGGTCGGCGTAGCCAAGCACGTCAGCGAGCAGGGTCAGCGGCATGCTGGAAGCCTGCACGTGCCAGCCAGCCAGGTCCATCTTTACCCGATGCACCAGCGGCTTGAAACTGAGCCCCTCGGCCGCCAGCCGACGCTGCAGCGTGCGCGGATGCAGCCCGAGCAGCTCGGCGATGTGCCCCAGCGAATGCTGGCGCATGCCCAGCGTCTGCATGATCAGGCTGCGCACCTGCAGCTCCAGGCTGTCCTGCAGCCCGTCCAGTCGCTCGCGCAGGTAGCCGGCGTCCTCGCCGCCGAGGGCGCACACCGGGCGCCGCAGGATCGCCGCGTCATACACCAGGCCATCGAACTCCTGGTCGAAAAGTACCTCGCAGCCCAGGTGTTGGCGGTAGCGCGCCGGCGCTGCCACCGGGCTATGACTGAACTCCACACGCAACGGGCGCAGGTCGGCGCCGCCCATCGCACGGACCAGTCGCGCGCAGGCGCCGATGGCCATCTCGCGGTACTGCTGGGCGCCCTCCACAGCAAAGAAGTGCTCAATGCGCCGCACCTGCACGCGGCCCTCCAGCGGCAGCAGGCGCCAATGCTCGGCCTTGTTGTGCAGGGCCAGGTAACGCTGGGCAGCGAGAAAGGCCGCCTGCAGATCCGGCTCGCCCGCCAGCAGGCGACCGAGCAGGCCGAGCATTTCCACACCCTGGTGACGCGCCACGCGCAGGCCCAGGTCAGGGCAGTGCAGGCGCACGGCGGCCTCGTGCAGCAGGCGGGTCAGCTGCTCGATGCCGATCAGGCAGTCGCCGTCGTCCAGCGCCGCACGGCTGAGACCGACGCCAGCGAGCAACGCATCGAGATCACCGCCCAGGCTCGCCACCTCGGCCGGCAGGCCGGTGAGCGCCGCGCTGCGCACTTCGTAGCGAATGGTCATGTTCAGCCTCCGCCGTTTAAGTCGACAATGCCGCGACTGTCGTGTCATGACAAGTCAGGCGCCGCTTCCGCGCCTACTCTCGGTCCACAACAAGAACAATCCGAGGTGATTCATGGCTCAGTACGACCTGATCCTGCAGGGTGGCCGCTATTTCGACGGCAGTTGCGCGCCCTCCGCCATCCGCAGCCTGGCCATCAAGGACGGGCGTATCGCCCTGGTCAGCGCCGAGCCGCTCGACCCGGCCCTGGCCGGGCAGGTGATCGACGTGCAGGGCAAATGGATCACCCCGGGCTTTCTCGACACCCACACCCACTACGACGCCGAACTGATCGTCGCACCCAGCCTCAGCGAGTCGGTGCGCCACGGCGTGACCACGGTGCTGGTCGGCAGTTGCTCGCTGAGCATGGTGTGCAGCGCAGCCGAGGATGCCTCCGACATCTTCACCCGGGTCGAAACGGTGCCACGCGAGAAGGTGCTGCCCATCCTGCATCAGCACAAGAGCTGGAGCAGTCCCGCGCAATGGCGCGCGTTCATCGACCGCCATCCACTGGGCCCCAACCTGATCAGCTTCCTCGGCCACAGCGACCTGCGCGTGGCGGTAATGGGCCTGCACCGCGCCACCGACCGCCAGGTAACGCCGAGCGAAGACGAGCTGCAGCGCATGGAAGCGCTGCTGGAGGAGGCACTGGACTGCGGCTTCCTCGGCCTCTCCACCATGTGCCTGAAGTGGGACAAGATCGACGGCGACCGCGAATGGTCGAAGAGCCTGCCCAGCACCTACGCGCGCTGGCGCGAGGTGCGCCGCCTCAACCGCCTGCTGCGCCGGCGCGGACGGGTGCACCAGGGCGCGCCGAACGCGGCCAATCCGCTGCAGATCACCCAGTACATCGGCGAGGCCATCGGCCTGCTGCGCAAGCCGCTGAAGACCACGCTGATCTCCCTGCTCGACCTCAAGGGCAACCGCAGCCTGGCCTTGCTGGCGCGCTTCTCCGCCTGGCTGACCAACCGCCTGGGCGGCGACTTCCGCTGGCAGCTGCTGCCCACGCCCTTTGCCATCTACGCCGACGGCATGGACATCGTGCTGTTCGAGGAATTCGGCGCCGGCGAAATGGCCCTCGACGTCAAGGACCAGCTCGAACGCAACCAGTTGCTGCAGGACGAGCAGTACCGCCGCACCTTCCGCCGCTTCTACGCCGACAAGCTGTCGCCACGGGTGTGGCAGCGCGACTTCGGCGACGCGGTAATCCTCGGCTGCCCGGATGCCTCGCTGGTCGGCCGCAACTTCGCCGAGGTCGCGCGCGAGCGCGGCCTGCACGTGGTCGACCTATTCCTCGACATGGTGGTGCAGTACGGCCGTCAGCTGCGCTGGTTCACCGTGATCGGCAACCACCGCCAGGACAAATTGCGCGAGATGGTGCGCAGCCCGAACACCCTGATCACCTTCTCCGATGCCGGCGCGCATATTCGCAACATGGCCTTCTATAACCTGCCACTGCGCTTCCTCAAGCTGGTGCAGGACAGCCACGACGAGGGGCGCCCGGTGATGAGCCTGGAGCAGGCCGTGCATCGCCTGACCGGCGAGCAGGCCGACTGGCTGGGCATCGGCGCCGGCTATATCCGCGTCGGCGACCGCGCCGACCTGGTGGTGCTCGACCCTGCCGGCCTGCGTCAGAACCTGGAGCAGGAGCACTGGGACCAGATGCAGGGCTTCGGCATCCCGCGCATGGTCTGCCGCAACCCCGGCTGCGTCAGCCATGTGCTGATCAACGGCAAGCTGGCAGTGGATGACGAGCAGATCGCGCCGGAGTTGGGGCGGCAGAGCGGCTTCGGCCAGTTTCTCGCGGCCCGCTGAGACGGCTGGGCGGGCTGTCGGAGGGCTGCTACGCTGCGCGCAGTAAGCCGCCCAAAAGGACTGCCCATGCGCCGCCTGACCGCCCTGTTCACCGCCCTTCTCCTGCTCACTGGCTGCGCCGGCCCCGGCTATTTCGAGGCCATACCGCCCAGCAGCGCAGATCAGGCGGTGCTGTATCTATACCGTCCCGCAGCCGACAATCCCGGACGCCAGCCACTGCGCTTGTCCTACCCGGATGTGCTGGTCGACGAGCAGAGCGTCGGCACCCTGCCCTTCAACAGCTACCGCCGCATCGAGCTGCCAGCGGGGCGCCACGCCATCCGTATCACCGGCCTGACCCGCCAGGCCAAATGGGAACCGCGTGACATCAAGCAGAACTTCAGCCTGGCACCGGGCGAGATCAAGTACATGAAGCTCGATGTGCGCTTCAATCTCAGCGAGATGACCCTCGGCAGCCCCGGTCCCAGCTACCTGATCCACTTGCGCCCGATGCGCGCCGATGACGCGGTCTACGAGATTCGCGAAACGCAGCCACTGAATCCCTGAAGCAAGGAGCTACTGCATGAACCTGACCCGCGCACTCTCCCTGTCCCTGGTCGCCAGCCTGTTGCTCGGCTGCCAGAGTCACAACGATGAGCTCGCCAGCAAGCACGATCGCACCGCCGCCTATGTCAAGGGCGTCCCCGGTGGCACCGTGTTGGAAACCGAGACGCTGTTGGCCAGTGTCAGCGCCATCGACAGCGCCAAGCGCACCTTTACCCTGCGTGACAACCTGGGTAACCAGCGCACCTTCGTGGCGCCACCCCAGATGGAAAATTTCAACCAGCTGAAGGTGGGTGACCGCGTCAAAGCCGTGGTGTCCCAGGAACGCATCGTCCATCTGCGCCAGCCGGGCGAGGTGGCCAATGATGGCGCCGCCGGCTTGCTGGCCACGGCGCCGCAGGGGGACAAACCGGGCATGCTGGCCGCCGACACCGTGGAGATCACCGCGCTGGTCAAGGGCATGGACACTACCCTGCGCACCGCCACCCTGCTGCTGCCTAACGGCAGCGAACGGGTCATCAAGGTCCGCCCGGACGTGGACATGAAAACCGAATACCTCGGCCGCCAGGTGGTGATACGCGTTACCACCGCAGTAGCCGTCAGCGTCCAGCCGCAGTAAGCCATGCCACCGGAGACGATCAACCTGTTGCAGGTCATGCCGGATGCGGCGGCGGAACAGTTCATACCGCTGCTGCAGCGGGACGGCCTGCTACTGGAGCAGATCGTCTCGCACGGTCACGCCAGCCCCGAGGGTTTCTGGTACGACCAGCCACAGCCTGAATGGGTGGCCCTGCTGCGCGGCAGCGCGCGGCTCGAATTCGACGATGGCGAGCGACCACTGCTGGCCGGCGATGCCCTGCTGATCCCCGCGCACTGCCGGCACCGGGTCGCCGAATGCTCGCTGGACGCGGTCTGGCTGGCCCTGCACTTCGGGGCCTGACGGCCAGCCCTACGCCGCGGCCACGGCCAGTGGTAGCATGCGCGCCCCATGCGTATCTCCGACATTCACCAGCGCCTCGCCGACCTCGGCGCCCTGCCCGCCCACCGCGGCCGGGTGGTGCGCGCCTGGCTGCAGGGCAAGCCGCTGGATGCCGGCACCCGCCGCCAGCACACCGAGCACTTCCTGCCCCTGTCCGTACGCCACGGCCTGCCGCAACTGGCCGAAGAACTCGAAGCCCTGGCGCGGGTGCGCTCCAGCCACCCCGCCGGTGACGGCTCGGCGCGCCTGCTGGTGGACCTGGCCGACGGCCAGATGGTCGAGAGCGTACTGCTGCCACGCGACGGCGTTTGCGTCTCCACCCAGGTTGGCTGCGCGGTCGGCTGCCGCTTCTGCATGACCGGCAAGAGCGGCCTACTGCGCCAGGTGTCGAGCGCCGAGATCGTCGCTCAGGTGGTGCTGGCGCGGCGCCAGCGCCCGGTAAAGAAAGTGGTGTTCATGGGCATGGGCGAGCCGGCGCACAACCTCGACAACGTACTGGAAGCCATCGACGTGCTGGGCACCGACGGTGGCATCGGCCACAAGAACCTGGTGTTCTCCACCGTGGGCGACCCCCGGGTGTTCGAGCGCCTGCCACAGCAGCGGGTCAAGCCGGCCCTGGCCTTGTCGCTGCACACCACCAAGGCCGAACTGCGCGAGCACCTGCTGCCCAAGGCGCCGAAGATCGCCCCGGCCGAGCTGATGGAACTGGGCGAGGCCTATGCCCGTGAGGTCGGCTACCCGATCCAGTACCAGTGGACCCTGCTCAAGGGCATCAACGACGGCCAGGACGAGCTGGACGAAATCCTGCGCCTGTTCAGGGGCAAGTACGCGGTGCTCAACCTGATTCCCTTCAACAGCCTGGAAGGCGACGATTACCAGCGCCCGGACGGCGAGCGCATCGTGCAGATCGTGCGCTACCTGCACAGCCGCGGCGTGCTGACCAAGGTGCGCAACAGCGCCGGCCAGGATGTCGAGGGCGGCTGCGGCCAGTTGCGCGCGCGCGCCGTGGACATCGTCAACACCAGCCGGTTGCAGCGCTGATGCTGCGCCTGCTCGCGCTCGCCGCTGCCCTGGGGCTGCTCTCGCCCTGGCTGGTGACGCTGCTGGCGGATCACTCGCAACACCTGGCCTGGCTGCTGGACCTGGCCAGCCACTGGCAATGGCTGCACCTGGCCCTGCTGCTGGGCTGCCTGGTACTGCTGGCACCGCGCCGGCCACGTTGGCTGCTGCTGGCGCCGCTGCTTGCGCTGCCCTGGTTGAGCGTGGCGCCAATGCTGCCCGCGCAGACCGGCAAGGTGGGCCTGGAGCTGCGCCTGGTCAGCGCCAATCTGCAGCAGACCGACGATGCCGCCGCCTTGCGTGCCTGGCTCGATGCCCAGCCCGCCGATCTGATACTGCTGCAGGAAGTCACCCCGGACCTGGCCCGGCAACTGGCCGCCTGGCAGGACTACCCGCACCGGGTGCTGGCCCCGGAAAACTCGCCCTTCGGCCTGGCCCTGCTCTCGCGCCTGCCGCTGCAGAACGGCCAGGTCCTGCGCGACAGCGACGGCATTCCAAGCATCGAGGCGACCCTGCGCAGCGGCGCCCAGGCCATCAGCCTCAGCCTGGTACACCCGATGCCGCCGCTGTCGCCCTACTGGCACCACAAGCGCAACCTCGGCCTGCAGGTCGCCCTGCAGCGCAATGCCGCGCGGGGGCTGCCCGGCCTGCTGGCCGGCGACCTTAACGCCAGCCCCTGGTCGCAGGCCACGCGCGAGCTGCACGCACTCGGCTGGTACCGCGCCAGCGACCTGCAGGCCACCTGGCCCGCGCTGGGCCGGGGCTGGTTCGGCATCGCCATCGACCAGGTGCTGGTCCGTGGCCCCTGGCGCGTAGCCGAGCAGGGTCTGGGGCCGGACCTTGGCGCCGACCACCTGCCGCGCCGCCTGCACCTGCAATTGCTGGAAAACCACTGACATGCACAGCCTGGAACAACTGCGCTGCGGCGAGCTGGCCGGCATCCATCGCCTGGACCTGGCCGCCGACCTCGACGAATTCCCCCGTGAGATCCTCGACCTGGCCGACAGCCTGGAGGTGCTCAACCTCAGCGGCAACCGCCTGCGCGCCCTGCCCCACGACCTGTCGCGGCTACACCGGCTGAAAGTGTTGTTCTGCTCGGACAACCCCTTCGAGACCCTGCCGGAAGTGCTCGGCGACTGCCCCCAGCTGGAAATGGTCGGCTTCAAGTCCAACCGCCTGCGCGAGGTGCCGGCAGCCGCGCTGCCAGCACAGCTGCGCTGGCTGATCCTCACCGACAACCAGATCGAAGCGCTGCCGGATGCCCTGGGCGAACGCCCACGCCTGCAGAAGCTGATGCTGGCTGGCAACCGTCTCAGCGAGCTGCCGCCAAGCCTGGGCGCCCTGCACCAGTTGGAGCTGCTGCGCATCGCCGCCAACCGCCTGGAGGCACTGCCCGACTGGCTGCTGCAGTTGCCGCGCCTGGCCTGGCTGGCCTTCGCCGGCAACCCGGGCAGCGACCGTGCCGAAGCCGCCGCGCTGGCCAGCCACCCGCAGGCGCCGATTGCGCGCGAGCAGCTGGTACTGGGCGAACTGCTCGGCCAGGGCGCCAGCGGCCTGATCCACCACGCGCGCTGGGGCGAGCACGAAGTGGCGGTGAAGCTGTTCAAGGGGCAGATGACCAGCGACGGCCTGCCGCACAGCGAGATGGCCGCCTGCCTGTCCGCCGGTCGCCACCCGCAGCTGCTGCCGGTGATCGGCCCGTTGCAGGCGCAACCCGGCCAGCCGGACGGCCTGCTGCTGGAGCTGCTGGAGCCGCGCTTCCGCGTGCTGGCCGGGCCACCTTCGCTGGCCAGTTGCACCCGCGACTGCTACGCGCCCGAGCAGCGCTTCAGCGCCGAGCAGGTGCAAAACCTGGCCCGTGGTGTTGCCGCCGCGCTGGCGCACCTGCATGGCCGCGGCATCCTCCACGGCGACCTGTACGCCCACAACCTGCTGGTCGACGGCCATGACTGCCGCCTCAGCGACTTCGGCGCGGCGTCCTTCTTCACCCCTGGCAGCCCCCAGGGCCCGGCGCTGCAGCGCCTGGAAAGCCGCGCCTTCGGCATCCTCCTGGAAGAACTGCTGCAACGCTGCGACGCGCCGCTGGCAGGCCTGCTGCAACTGGCCGCCGACTGCCAGCAAGCGGCCACGCAGGCGCGCCCGGACTTCGCCGAGATAGCCGCCTGTCTGCAATGAAAAAGCCCCGGACCGGCCGGGGCTTCATCAACGCAGGAGCTGAACTCAGGTACCGCTCTTGACCTTGCTCCAGATGCGCGTACGCACCCGGTCGACCTTCAGCGGCATGGCCTCCAGTGCGTATAGCTTGATCATCACCTCTTGCGGCGGATAGACCTTGTTGTCGGCCTTCAGCGCCGGATCGACCAGGGCGTCGGCCTTCGCGTTACCGTTGGCGTAGTGCACGTGGTTGCTGATGCCGGCCATCACTTCGGGCTGCAGCAGATGGTTCATGAAGGCATAGCCGGCCGCCTCGTTCGGCGCGTCGGCCGGCATGGTCACCATGTCGAACCACATCGGCGCGCCTTCCTTGGGAATCACATACTCGATCTGCACCCCGTTGCCGGCCTCGGCGGCGCGGCTGGCGGCCTGCATGATATCGCCGGAGAAGCCGACGGCCAGGCAGATATCACCGTTGGCCAGCTCACCGACGTACTTCGAGGAATGGAAGTAGCGCACGTTCTTGCGCATCTCCAGCAACAGCGCCTCGGCCTGCTTGTAGTCGTCGAGGTTCTGGCTGTGGTGCGGCAGGCCCAGCTGGTGCAGGGCGATAGGCAGCATTTCCGGTCCGTTGTCGAGGATGGCCACGCCGCACTGGGCCAGCTTGGCCATGTTCTCCGGCTTGAAGATCAGGTCCCAGGAGTCCAGCGCCGCGCCTTCGCCAAGCACAGCCTTGACCTTGTCGACGTTGTAGCCGATGCCGGTGGTGCCCCAGAGGTAGGGGAAGCCGTACTGGTTGCCTGGATCGTTGGTCTCCAGCGCCTTCATCAGCACCGGGTTGAGGTTGCTCCAGCCGGGCAACTGGCTGCGGTCTAGCTTCTTCAATGCACCGCCCTGGATCTGCCGGGCCATGAAGTGGTTGGAGGGGAACACCACGTCGTAGCCGGAGCGGCCGGCCATCAGCTTGGCATCGAGCGTCTCGTTGCTGTCGTAGACGTCGTATTGCACGTGCTGGCCGCTGGCCTTCTCGTAATTCTTCAGGGTGTCCGGGGCGATGTAGTCGGTCCAGTTGTAGACGCGCACGCCCTCGGCGGCCTGGCTGGCCGATGCCAGAAGCATCAGCGGGAGGAGTTTCTTCAGCATGAGTGACCTCGTCGATTGTTCTTGTTAGGCAGTGACTCGGGGTGCGCCGATCAGAAGATCAGCACGAAGGTCTTGCGTACAGTTTCTTGTATGTCCCAGATACCGGTTGTATTGGCTGGCATCATCAGCGCATCGCCGGCGCGGATCTCGATCGGCTCGCCGCCGTCCGGGGTGAAGGTGCAGCGCCCGGCAATGAAGTGGCAGAACTCCTGCTGCACGATCTGCCGGCGCCAGCGACCGGGGCTGCACTCCCACACGCCGGCCTCGACGCAATCGGCGCGCTCGACACTGTGGGTGCGGGTCAGCGCATGCGGTTCACCCAGCGGCACGGCCACCGGATTGACCTCGTCCAAGGCCAGCTCGGCCGTGTTCTTGAAGTGGTCGATGCTCATCGGATTCTCCGCAGTCATTTCATGAAACCTTCCATAAAGCCCGCCACGCCCTGGGCCAGACGGCGGCGCCAAGGCGCGCTGTGCGGATCGGCCAGCACCCGGTCCTCGTGCACGAAGCTCTGGATGATGGCGTTGTAGCCGAGCCAGCGGCACGGCTCCGGCTCCCAGCCAGGCAGGCGTTCCAGGCGCGAATCGCTGTACACCCAGGGCTGCTGGGTCAGTTCGTTGTCCTGGCCGAGGATCAGCGCCGCCAGAGTGCGCCCGCCCAGGTTGCTGGCGCCGACACCCTCGCCGCCGTAGCCGCCGGACAGGGCGATGCGGTTGCGCGTGTCGCGCAGCATGTGCGGATGGAAGCGCCGCGCCATGCCCAGGTTGCCGCCCCAGGCGTGGGTCAGGCGCACGTCACGCAGCTGCGGGAACAGCTCGCCAAACAGGTAGCGGCGCAGTTCGCGCTCGTCCTCGGTGAGGTTGAAATCGGTGCGCAGGCGCCCGCCAAAGCGATAGCCGCCGCGGGCACCGAACACCAGGCGGTCGTCGGCGCTGCGCTGGCCATAGGTGACCTGGCGGCTGGCCTCGCTGAAGGCCTGGCCGCGCTCCAGGCCGATCTCGGCCCAGACCTCGGCCGGCAGCGGCTCGGTGGCGACGATCAGGCTCTGCACCGGCAGCTGATGACGGCCCAGCGGTGGCAACTCGGCGGCATAGCCCTCGACCGCCGGCACCACCCAGTCGGCGCTGACGCTGCCGCCCTCGGTACGGACCCGCCCCGGCTGCCAGTCGATCACCCGGCTCTGTTCGTAGAGTTCGACGCCCATGGCCTCGACGCAGCGCGCCAGGCCGCGCACCAGGCGGGCGGGCTGGATCGTGGCGCAGTGCGGGCTGAACAGCGCCCCGTAGGCATTGGCCACGCGCAGCTGCTCGGCCAGTTCGGCCGGCTGCAGCCAGCGGTAATCCGCCTCGCCAAGGCCCTGGCCGCGCAGGTGCTGCAGGTGCTCCTGCAAGCCGCTCAGCTGTTCGGGGTAGCGCGCCGCGCAGTACAGCACGCCGCCCTTGCGCAGATCGCAGGCGATGCCTTCGCGCTCGGTGACACGGGCCACCTCGTCGGGAATGCCATGTAGCAGGTCGAAGCTCGCGCGCCGCGCCTCCGTGGGCAGTCCGGCGAGCAGGCGGTCCTCGCCGAGGATATTGCCCATCAGCCAACCACCGTTGCGCCCGGAAGCGCCGAAACCGGCGACCTCGGCCTCGAGTACCACGATGCGCAGCTGCGGCGCCTGGCGCTTGAGGTAATAGGCGGTCCACAGCCCGGTGTAGCCGGCGCCGATGATGGCCACGTCGGCATGCCGTTCGGCCTGCAGGCGCGGCCGTGCCGCCAGGGGCTCGTCGAGCTGGTCCATCCACAGGCTTAGGTTGCGCCAGGGGTTCATCGGTGTCTCCGTCATCGTGTGCTGAGCGGAGACTAGTGAGGATGATCAGGCGCTGTCTTGCGTGCGGGCCCGCGCGGAAATTTGTTTGAGGTAAGCCTTAGGCGTCATGCCCAGGCGCTCGCGGAAGCACTTGTAGAACGCCGACAGCGAGTTGAAGCCGGCGGCGAAGGCCAGTTCGTCGATCCGCCCCGCGTCACTGGTGGCCTGCAGCCCGTCCAGCAGGTGCTGCAGGCGGGCCTGGTTGACGTAGCGGTAGAAGCTCTGCCCCAGCACCTGGTTGAGCAGGTGGGAAATCTGGTTACGGCTGTAGCCGGTGGCCGCGGCCACCTGTTGCAGGTCCAGATCCGGATCGAGGAACGGCCGCTGGCGCTGGAAGTATTCCTGCAGGTCCTCGGCCAGTTGCCCGAGCTGACGAGCCGACAGGCCCAGGCGGCTGATCGCCGGCCGGGCCGCGGATTCGCCCTCCCCGGGCCGCGCTTCGCGCACCAGCGTGGCGTATTCGTGAATGCGCCAGATCAGGCCGTCACGCACGGTGATCGCCTCGCCCGTGCGGAACGACACCAGCCCGCCGCTGCCATGGATGCAGGTGCGGTACTGGATAAAGGCGGTATGGCCATCAATGCGGATGCGGTCGACGTGCTCCAGCAGCTCGCCGGGGCGCCGCGGCAGGTTGTCCTCGACGTAGCGGCGCAGTTCGCTCAGGCGCATGCAGCGCTGCTGGAAAAAGTCGTGGTACTCGATATCCGGGTGGTAGAGCGCCAGCACCGCCTCCAGGTCGCGGTGCTTCCAGCTCAGGTGGTAGCGCATGATGGTCGCGCGGGTGCGTTCGGTTTGCGCGGCGTCGTCGGGAAAATCGCTGTCGTGCATGGCGGTTCGGCGGATTCGATGTCCGCGCAGCTTGCCTTATTCCTCAGCCGGCGAACAGGCGAATACCACGCGGCTGGGCCAAGGCCGCCGTGGGGCTCATGCCGACGATGCTGCGGAAGGTATGGCTGAAATGCGCCGAATCGGTGAAGCCGGCATTCACTGCGGCATCGGTGAGGTTCATGCCGCGCGCCACGCCGACGCAAGTGACGAACAGGCGATGCCACTGCCGGTAGCGGCGGATGGGAATGCCGACTTTCTGACGAAACAATTGGGTCAGGCGCGGCACCGAGAGCCCCACCTGGTCGGCAAGGAACTCGATGGACTGGTTGCACGACACGTCGGCCTTGATCAGCTCCACGGCACGCACGATGCGCGCATCGCTGGTGAAACCGGGCGGCGGCCGGCCATGCGGGTTGATCAGGCGCTCAAGCCAGTCCCAGATCGCCTCGGGCTCGGCGCTGCTGCGGTGCAGCGCATCGAAACGACCGATCCACAGGGCCTGCTCGTCCAGCCCGTGGAGCAATCCCGCCTCGCTCACGGCCATGCGCGGCGCCAGCAAGGCAAAGTCCTCGCCGAATACGTCCAGGTAGCAGAGCGCGACGCGTGAACCGCGACTGTCCACCACCAGCTCCAGGCCCGGCGGCAGCAGCACGCTGCGGCAGCGCAGGGCAGCACCCTGGCTATGGATCAGCAGTTCGTCATCCAGGCCGATCAGCAGCATGGCCGCCGCCTGCGACAGCTGCAGGGGCTCCGCGAAGGCACTGAGGTAGAAGGTGCGCTTGTCCCACAGATAGAGCAGGACCGGGGCATCGCTCGGTTGCATGGACGTTCTTCGCCCTTGTCATTGTTGTGGCCCGATGGGTACCACAGGCGAAGGACGCATGAAAGACCGGCAACGCGTTTTATTGCGACGATGAGCAGCGCTCAGCAAAGCGCTGCCATCAGGTTCAGGTATCCAGATGCCCGTCCAGCAGGGCCTGGAGGCGACGCTGCATCAGGGCCGGACTGTCGCCCAGGTAGGCGACCGAGGCAATCTTGACCAAGCCGCCACCCTGCCCCGCCAAGGCCAGCGGGCAACTGACCTTCATCTGCAGGCGGCGCACCACCTCGGTCGGCAGCGGCGCATGGCCGAACAGCACCAGCACCGCCGGTTGCCGCGCATCACAGATCAGCGGCAACTCGTCGAGCGGCTGCCCGGATGCCAGCACTTCCACCCGCGCAGCGCCTCCGGCCAGCACCAGCCCTGCGCACAGCAGCTCGAGCTCGGCACAGTTGCCGCTGCCATCGGCAAGCATGACCACAGGGCCGTTGCCACGGTTCATCTGCAGGCGCAACAGCGCCCGCGAGCGCAGGAAGGCATCGAGCATCAGCCACTGGCTGCGCGCGCCATACTCGGTACGCGGCAACAGTGCGCGCCACAGCGGCAGGAGCACATCCTCGAACAACACGGCGAGCGGATAGAGCGTGGACAGCTGCCCGTACAGGCGTTCCAGCTCGGCGCTGTCGAAGTTGGCCAGCGCCTCGCGCAGCAGATCACGCCATTGCGCCAGGTGGTCGTCGGCCACCACCGGTACCACTTCGTCGGTCTCGTGCTGGGTCAGCAGCTCACCGATGCGACCTACCGCGATACCGCGGCTGGTCCACAGCATGATGCGCTGGATGGCCTGCACGTCCTGTGGCGAATAGAGGCGGTGCCCGCCCTCGGTGCGTACCGGGCGAATCAGGCCGTGGCGGCGTTCCCAGGCACGCAAGGTCACCGGGTTGACACCGGTCTGGCGTACCACCTCGCGCATGGGCAGCAGGTCACCGCGGGGCGAAGAGTCAAGTAACTCGGTCATGATGCTCGGGCAGCAATGCAAACGAACCGGGATTGTAAACCAGACGGCGCCACAGTACCCGGCCTTGGCAGTGGCATGTGTGAAGACTAACCTAGGCGGGCCCGAAAAAACGAACGAGAGAACCGTGCAATGATCAGTGCCAAGCTCCTGCAGCTGGTAGTAGAAGCATCCAGTGACGGCATCGTGGTGGCCGAGCAGGAAGGCGATGACAACATCCTCATCTACGCCAACCCCGCCTTCCAGCGCCTGAGCGGCTATTCCGACGAGGAGATCCTGTACCAGGACTGCCGCTTCCTGCAGGCCGGCGACCGCGACCAGCCCGGGCTGCATGCCATTCGCCAGGCCATTCACGAGGGGCGCGCCTGCCGCCAGATCCTGCGCAACTACCGCAAGGACGGCAGTCTGTTCTGGAACGAGCTGTCGATCACCCCCGTGTTCAACGAGGCAGATCAGCTGACCTACTTCATCGGCATCCAGCGCGATGTGACCACCGAAGTGGAAGCCGTTGAGCGTGTGCGCCAGCTGGAGGCGGAAGTCGCCGAGCTCAAGCGCCAGCTGGCCGAGCGCTGATTAGCCCACCTTGGCCGGCGCCGCCACGCGCCGGCCTTCAGGACTCGCGCCGGAAGAACAGGGTCACCTGGCCCAGCTCCACGCCGAACTTGCTCATGAAGGAGCGATTGATCAGCGTGTCCTCATCCACCAGGTACATCCAGTCGTCAAACTCCACCTCGTAGGTGGTGTCATCGACCGGTAGCAGCAAGCGGTACTGCCAGCGCAAGGCATTGCCGGCCAGCTCGCCCCTCGCCTCGCCGATCACGTCCCCTGCCGTGCCGCGCCAGCGGCCCGGGCCATCGGGGGTCAGCGTCCACACGCGGCGCTGGCGTTCACCATCGCTGTAGACGAAGCGCTCGTCGAGAATCAGCTTCTCGCCTTCACGGCGACTGTCGATCTGCACATGGAAGCGCTTGATCACCTTGCCCGAGCGATCCTGGAACATGCCCCAGGCTTGCACCGGCCGGGAGAAATAGCTTTCCAGGTTGAGCACCGGCTGCTCCGCGGCATAGTCATCCACGGACACGCTGCCGCAGCTGACCAGCAGAAAGCAGCAGGCCAGCAGCCATATCTTCCTCATGTTCGAAACACCTCAGGCGTCAGATGCATTGAGCCCCAGCAGGGCTTCACGAAGCTCGGGGCTGCGCGTGCCTGCCCCCAGCCAGATGGAAAAGAACGCACGGGCGAAGGCAGGATCGGCGATCTCCCTCTGCAGGCGGCCATCGACGTAGAACCGACAGCCCTTGCCGGGCAGATAAACGCCGGTGATGCGCTGCCCCGACTGGACATCGACGAAGGACTGGCGCATCTCTTCGGCCCAGCGGGCCATGGTGCGCTCATCCACCGTGCTGCCCTGCCGGCGTATCTCGTCGACACTGGTATCGACCAGGGCATCACGGGTGATATTGCGCTTGTAGGTGAGCTCCAGCGCGAACGGCCGTTCGAAGACCTGTTCGGTCTGCTCACCGAACAGCCGTGCTGAATAAACGGAGAAGCCGAACCAGGTGAACTCACCTGCGCCCAACAGGCGCGCCTGGGGCAGATCGGTCCGCCAGTCGGCCGCGGCGGGCCCGCCAACGCAGAGCAACAGCAGACAGATCAGGCCTCGCTTCCAGGCATGCATTCGACTCTCTCCCAGGTCGAGGGGCACCTCGACCTCTTGGAATAAAAAATCCGGCAACCGAAACAGGGGGGAAGTTGCCGGAGTGCGCAGGCGAACAGTGCTCAATCAGGCAGCAAATTCCTCTTCGCTGAATGCCATCAGGGTAGTCTTTCCGGCCAACACCTCGGCCAGCAGGCTGTCGGTTTCAGTCAGCACCCGTGCCATGTAGAAGTCGGCCGACTTCAGCTTGGCACCGTAGAAGACGGTTTCGCTGCTACCGCCCTGCAGGGCCGCATGGGCAGTCTGGGCCATGCGCGACCACAGCCACGCCAGGGTGGTCAGGGCGAACAGGCGCAGATAGGGAACCGAAGCGGCACCGGCCTGCTCGGGGTCCTTCATGCCTTCGCTGGCGATCCACAGCGTCGCCTGCTGCAGCTGCTTGAGCGCCTTGCCGACGGCGGCAACGTGCGGCGCCTCGGGATTGGCCTTGAGCCAGCCTTCGACCAGAGCGAAGAAACCGCGCACGGCGCGACCGCCGCCCAGCGCCAGCTTGCGCCCGACCAGGTCCAGGGCCTGGATGCCGTTGGTACCTTCATAGATGCGGGTGATGCGGCAGTCCCGCACCAGCTGCTCGATGCCCCAGTCCTCGGTGAAGCCGGAGCCACCCAGCACCTGCAGGCCCTCATTGGCGCAGGCAAAGCCCTCGTCGGTGAGGAAGGCCTTGACCACCGGGGTCAGCAGCTGCACCAGGTCGTCGGCCTGCTGGCGCACTTCGGGATCCTCGTGATCGTGGGCGACATCCAGGTGCAGGCCGGTGAAGTAGGCCAGCGCACGGCAGCCCTCGATCATCACTTTCTGGCGCAGTAGCATGCGGCGCACGTCCGGGTGTACCAGAATCGGATCGGCCGGCTTGTCGGCGGCCTTCGGGCCGGACAGCGAACGGCTCTGCAGGCGCTCCTTGGCGAAGCCCAGGCTGATCTGGTACGCGCTCTCGGCGATCCCCAGGCCCTGCATGCCGACCATCAGGCGCGCCGAGTTCATCATGGTGAACATGCACTTGAGGCCCTTGTTCGGCTCGCCTATCAGCCAGCCTTTGGCACCCTCGAAGTTCATCACGCAAGTGGCCGAGCCCTTGATGCCCATCTTGTGCTCCAGGCCGCCGCAGAACGCCGGGTTGCGCGAGCCGTCCTCGAGGAACTTGGGCACCAGGAACAGGGAAATACCCTTCACGCTGTCCGGCGCATCCGGCAGCTTGGCCAGTACCAGATGGATGATGTTGTCGACCAGATCCTGCTCGCCGCCGGTGATCCAGATCTTGGTACCGCTGATGGCGTAGCTGCCGTCGGCCTGCGGCACGGCGCGGGTGCGGATCAAGCCAAGATCGGTACCGCATTGCGGTTCGGTCAGGCACATGGTGCCGGTCCACTCGCCGCTGATCAGTTTGGGCAGGTACTGCTCCTGCTGCTCACGGGTGCCGTGCTGGGTCAGCGCATTGATCGCACCGTGGGTCAGGCCCGGGTACATGCCCAGCGACAGGTTGGCCGAACAAACCATCTCCTCGACCATCATGTTCAACACGTGCGGCAGGCCCTGGCCACCGAACTCCGGGGTACAGGCCAGCGCGGTCCAGCCACCCTCGGCGAACTGCTTGTAGGCGGCCTTGAAGCCTTCCGGCGTCTTCACCGTCTTGCTCACCGGATCGTACTGGCAACCCTGCTTGTCGCCGGAACCATTGACCGGAGCCAGCACGTTCTCGGCGAGTTTGGCTGCCTCCTCGAGAATGGTGCCACCCAGATCGGCACCGAACTCGCGCTGCGTCGGCAACGCTTGCAGGGCACCATAGGCACCCAGGACCTCGTCGAAAACGAACCGCATGTCGCGCAGGGGGGCATGATAGTCAGGCATTGATCGCTCCAAAACTGTACATCGGTTATTTGTGTATAGCTTTTTGTATAGTTTTTACGCACGATTGGCAAGCACTGATCGCTGCGACATCCATTTCCTTTCATTTCAATTGCCCGCAGATCATCAGTTCTTACAAGCCGAGTCCCGCTTGCCGGTGGTTTGATGGCCGCCACCTCCGCTGCTGTGTGCGGAGCTACAACAACAAAAAACGAACACACAGGTACACCTCATGAAAAAGCTGCTCGTCCCGGCACTGGCCGCCCTCGGTCTGTGCGCGTCCCTCCCTGCCCTGGCCAACACCCAGGCGCAGACCAAGAACCCCATCGTCCTCGTCCCCGGCATCTTCGCCTTCGACACAATCGCCAGCATCGATTACTGGTACCAGATCCCCAGTGCCCTGCAGAGCCAGGGGGCCAAGGTCCATGTACCAAAGATCAATGCCTTCGACAGCTCGGCCAAGCGTGGCGAGTCGCTGATCGCGCAGCTGGAGCAGATCCGCGCCGCGTCCGGCGGCACGGTGAAGAAGTTCAACCTGATCGGTCACAGCCAGGGTGGCCTCACCGCCCGCTACGTGATGAACACCCGCCCCGACCTGGTAGCCTCGGTGACCACCCTCAACTCGCCGCACAAGGGCTCGCCGCTGGCCGACCTGGTGACCGGCATCGCCCCGCCCGGCAGCCTGCAGGGCGTCGCCTTCGACGTGTTCGCCAACGCCGTGGGCAACTTGGTCAACCTGCTGTCGAACAACAAGAAGAGCGCCTCGGACGTGCGCGCCATGCTGGCCGAGTTCAACAAACCGGGCGCTGCGGCCAACAACCAGCGCTTCCCCACCGGCGTGCCGAGCACGTCCTGCGGCGAGGGTCCGGAAACCGCCACCATCAACGGCAACAGCGTGCGCATGTACTCCATGAGCGGGACCGCGCCACTGACCAACGTGCTGGACATCTCCGACCCACTGTTCGGTGTCACCTATCTGGCCTTCGGCTTCAGCGAGGCCAATGACGGCGTCACCGGTCGCTGCTCCAGCCATTTCGGCAAGGTGCTCAAGGACAACTACTTCATGAACCACCTGGACATCACCAACCAGGTTCTAGGGCTGGTGTCGCTGTTCGAGACCAACCCGAAGACCCTGTATCAGAACCAGGCCAACCGCCTGAAGAACCTCGGTCTGTAATACCGACGGACATGGCGCCGAGGGCGCCATGTCCGCCGCGAGGAGACTTCGATGTCCAGCCGCATCATTCTGTCTGCCCTGGCCCTCGGCGCCGTCGTCGTGGGTGGCACCCTTTTGCTCTACCGACCGGCGCCCCTGCCCGCCGCGGCAGCTCCCGTCACCGCAGCAGCGGTGCCCAAGGACAACCGCAGCCGCGAGGCCCGCAACCTCAACCACAACCTGCGTGAAACGCCAGCCGCCAGCCTGCCTGACCCCGGCCCGCTGCCACCCTCGCTGGCAGGCGCTCATCACGGCGTACAACTGCGCATGGACGCCCAGGGCAATCTGCTCCTGCAGGCGGACCTGCTGCACCTGTTCGACTTTTACCTGGCCGGTCGCGAAGAAGAAGGCCTGGACAAGGTTCTGACACGCATCCATCGCGACCTCGCCACCCAGCTCCGCGAGCCCGCGCTGGACCAGGCACGCGACCTGCTGCGCCGCTATGTGGACTACCGCATTGCCCTGCAGGGCCTGCCCGCAGCCGATGCCAGCCTGGATGCCGGTGCCCTGCGCCAGCGCCTTGATGCACTCAACGCGCTGCGCCAGCAGTTTTTCAGCGCCGATGAATATGCCCTGTTCTTCGCCCGCGAGAACGCCGAGGACGAGTACATGGTGCAGCGCCTGGCGCTGACCCGGCAGGCCGGCCTCAGCGAGGAGCAACGCACCCAGGCGCTGGCCGAACTGGAGCTGCAACTGCCGGAGGAGGTGCGCATGGCACGTGCCGAGAGCATGCGCCATGGCGAGCTATACGCCGCCACCCAGACGCTGCAGGAGCAAGGCGCCAGCGCCGAGGAGATTCGCCAGCTGCGCGAGCAGGCGCTGGGCAGTGCAGCGGCCGATGCACTGGCCGATCTGGATCGCCAGCAGGCCGCCTGGCAGCGGCGCCTGAGCGACTATGCGGCCGAGCGCAACCGCCTGCGCCAGTCCGGGCTCAGCGACAACCAGTTGCAAGCCGCCATCGCCGAGCTGCAGGCCAGCCGCTTCGATGAACAGGAGCGCTTGCGCGTGCAGGCGCTGGACCCGGAGCTCTGAACCTCGCAGCGCTGAGCTAAGCTGAGCCCAGGAGGTGCCAAATGGACAGGCAGAACGACGATAACGACAAGCCACTGAGCTTTCGCGAGATGCTGCAAAGCGTACTGGCCGCCGCGTTTGGTGTGCAGAGCGGCAAGAACCGTGCGCGTGACTTCAGCCGCGGCAAACCCAGCCACTTCATTGCTCTGGGGCTGATGTTCACCGCGCTGTTCGTGGTGGTGCTGTTCGCCCTGGTGCAGCTGGTGCTCTATCTGGCAGGCGTCTAGCGCAGAAGCTCATCGATGGAGCAGGCATACTGCCGCAGCGCCGGATTGCGCGTGGCGCTGAAACGGCGGAAGTCCAGGCCCTTGCCAGAGCGTTCCAGCCTGGACATCAGGTGCCTGGCCTCATGCGCATCCACCAGTCGCAACAGACGAGCCATCTGCGCCTTGCCGCCGCGCTCCGCGAAGTCCATTCCAGCGGCATGGTCATGCAACATCACCATGGCACAGCCCCCTAGAACAAAGTGCCCAGTGGCAAGCACGCCGATTCTGCCCTCGGCACGCGCCTGCAGAACACGCTGCGAGTTGTTCAGCGCCGTGTAGCGAAGTTGGCGCCCCTGCTCCTCGGCCGCCTGCATGACGCCAAAAGCCATTTCATCATTGGCGGACCAGACCAGGTTGACCTGCGGATAACGGGGCAGCAGCAGCTTGGCCTGCTCATACGCACGCTGCTGGCGCCACTCGCCGTAGAGCAGCTGGCGCAGGCGAATCTGCGGATGTTCCTTGAGTGCCCGCTGCAGCCCCTCCTCGCGCAGAGTCGCGGAGGGTGTGTTCTTCACGCCGGAGAACGCCACCAACTCGGCGCCTTCGCCTGCCTTGCGCAACAGCCCCTTGGCCATCAGGTAACCAGCTTCCTCGTCATTGGTGACCAGGCTGCCGATCCAGTTGGCGTAATTGTCCCGGGGACCGCCGACCAACTGCTGCTGTTCCTCGGTCAGGGTGCTGTGTACGGCAAACAGGCGAATGCCGCTGTCGGCAAACATGCGCAGGATTTCCGGCCCCTGATACTGCTCATTGACGAAAATCAGATAGTCCGGCTTTCGCGGGCTGGCGAGCACATGGCGCGCGTTGCGCAAGGTGGTCTCTTTGTCACGCTCGCCGTAGAGCACCTCAAGCTGCATATCCAGATCGTCGGCCGCGTCCTGCATAAACTGGCTGTAGTCCAGCCAGAACCGCTCGTGAGAGAAGCCAGGATTGAGGAAAACCACGGACGCTGCCTGGACGGTGGCACAGAAAAGACTCAGGCAGCAGAGGAAAAGGACGCGCAACGCCACGACGGTGAACCCGGGTTTAGCAGTAGGTGGCGCATTATACCGGGCAGGCAATAGCAAAATGCCAGCGCTCGCCGGGGCCGGCGAGAAGAACGAGCCGGCCCCGCTCGCTCGTCCGCTACTGCTGGCTCACCCAGAACACCGCCGTGCTGACCGCGATGAGAATCAGCATGAAGATGGCCCAGGCATCGACGAGGCTGTCTTGGTCCTGCGACGTGGAATGGTCGGTCATGGTTGTCCCCTTTGTTGTGGTTATGGGTTCCACCTGAGTTAAGACCAGACCATGTCCAGTCTCAAGGTCGGCCGCTTATCGACTTTGGCTATGTACTTATATGAAAACTTCACTTTTTCGCATATTTGCGAGCTGGTATCTTTCGCCGGCCCTGATAGAGAGCGCGTCTACCGTGCGCGCAAGAAAGCCATCGCTGCCTGATGAAGCAGTAGCCTGACCCACAGGACCCCTATGTACGTATACGACGAGTACGATCAGCGGATCGTCGAGGACCGCGTCAAGCAGTTCCGCGACCAGACCCGCCGCTACCTGGCCGGCGAACTCTCCGGCGAAGAGTTCCGCCCCCTGCGCCTGCAAAACGGCCTCTACATCCAGCGCTACGCGCCGATGCTACGCGTCGCCGTGCCCTACGGCCTGCTGTCGTCCAAGCAGGTGCGCATGATGGCCAAGATCGCTCGCGACTACGACAAGGGCTATGCCCACATCAGCACCCGGCAGAACGTGCAGTTCAACTGGCCGGAACTGGAAGACGTGCCGGAGATCCTCGCCGAGCTGGCCACCGTGCAGATGCACGCGATCCAGACCAGCGGCAACTGCATCCGCAACACCACCACCGACCAGTTCGCCGGCGTGGCCAAGGACGAGATCGTCGATCCGCGCCCCTGGTGCGAGATCATCCGCCAGTGGTCGACCTTCCACCCCGAGTTCACCCACCTGCCACGCAAGTTCAAGATCGCCGTCAACGGTGCCGTGAGCGACCGCGCTGCCATCGAGGTGCACGACATCGGCCTGGAAGCGGTACGCAACGAGGCCGGCGAACTGGGCTTCCGCGTCTCGGTCGGCGGCGGCCTGGGCCGTACCCCGATCGTCGGTAGCTTCATCAAGGAATTCCTGCCCTGGCAGCATCTGCTGGGCTACCTCGACGCCATCCTGCGCGTGTACAACCGCTACGGCCGTCGTGACAACAAGTACAAGGCGCGCATCAAGATCCTGGTCAAGGCACTGACTCCGGAAGTCTTCGCCGAGAAGGTCGAGGCCGAGTTCGCCCATCTGAAGGATGGACCGACCACCCTGACCGAAGCCGAAGTGGCGCGCGTTTCCGCCCACTTCGTCGACCCGGCGTACAAGGCCCTGAGCGACCAGGACGCCGAACTGGCCGCCCTCGACGCCCAGCATCCGGGCTTCGCCCGCTGGCGCCAGCGCAATACCTTCGCCCACAAGCAGCCGGGCTATGTCGCCGTGACCCTGTCGCTGAAACCGACCGGCGTCGCGCCGGGCGATGTCACCGACAAGCAGCTGGATGCCATCGCCGACCTGGCCGACCGCTACAGCTTCGGCGAGGTACGCAACAGCCATAACCAGAACATCATCCTCGCCGACGTCGAGCAGCAGCAGCTGTTCACCCTCTGGGGCGAGCTGCGCGAGCTGGGCTTCGCCACACCGAACGTGGGCCTGCTGACCGACATCATCTGCTGCCCGGGCGGCGATTTCTGCTCGCTGGCCAACGCCAAGTCGATCCCGGTCGCCGAGGCCATCCAGCGTCGCTTCGACGACCTCGACTACCTGTTCGACATCGGCGACCTCGACCTCAATATCTCCGGCTGCATGAACGCCTGTGGCCACCACCACGTCGGCCACATCGGCATTCTCGGCGTCGACAAGAAGGGCCAGGAGTTCTACCAGGTCTCTCTCGGCGGCAGCGCCGGCCGTGATGCCAGCCTGGCACAGATCCTCGGCCCGTCCTTCGCCCAGGATGAAATGGCCGACGTGATCGACAAGCTGATCAAGGTCTATGTCGAACATCGCACCGAAGAGGAGTCCTTCCTCGATACCTTCCGCCGCGTCGGAATCGACCCGTTCAAGGAGCGCGTCTATGCAGCGAATCATTAAGAACGGCCAGATTCTGGACGAAACCTGGCACCTGCTGCCGGCCGACGCCAGCCTCGACAGCGTCAGCAACAGTGACGACCTGATCGTGCCACTGGCCCTGTGGCGCGAGCATGCCCACGCCCTCAAGGTCCGTGATGGCGGCCTGGGCGTGTGGCTGGAAGCCGGTGAGGAAATCGAGGAAATCGTCGCCGATCTGGATAGCTTCCAGGTGATCGCCCTCAACTTCCCTGCCTTCACCGACGGCCGCCACTGCTCCAGCGCCTACCTGCTGCGCAATCGCTATGGCTACAAGGGTGAGCTGCGCGCCATCGGCGACGTGCTGCGCGACCAGTTGTTCTCCTACCAGCGCGTGGGCTTCGACGCCTTCGCCCTGCGCGCGGACAAGGACCCGGTCGATGCACTGAAAGCCTTCGAGGAGTTCAGCGAGGTCTATCAGGCCTCCACCGACCAGCCGCTGCCGCTGTTCCGCCGCCGCGCCTGACCCGGCCCCAGGAAAAAGCCCCGCACTGCGGGGCTTTTTCATTTCAGGCCGTAGCCCGCATGCAATCCGGGAGCGGCGTCGCTAGCTACTGTGGCGCCCGCACCGAATCCCAGGCCACCTGGGCCAGCAGCTCGCGACACTCGGCCAGCGATGTCTGGGTCCGCCCGGCCAGCCAGTGGCGTGCGAAGTCATGGGTCGGACCGATGACCACCGAGGTGAAGCAGTCCACCGGCATGGCCTTGAACAGCCCCTGCGCGCGATACACGGCAAGCGCATCGAGGATTCGCCGGAAGTTCACCCGGTTGACCTCGCGCAGCTCCGAGCCCACCTCGCTGGCCTCCACCCGGCCACGGCTGTGCAGGATGAAGCGCGCCCAGTCCGGGTTCGCCACCACCCAGTCGACATAGCTGGTGACCAGCAACTTGACGCAAGCCTCGGCGCTGTCGGCACGGGCGAAGCCCTCGGCGAGCAGCGCCGCGTACTCGGCCGTGCCGGCCAGATACAGGGCACCGATGATGCGTTCCTTGTTGCCGAAATGGTGATAAAGGCTGCCGATGCTGGCGCCAGAGCGGTCACGGATCATCTCGATGGTGGTGGCATCCACGCCGAAATCGGTGAAACAGGCCAGGGCGGCCTGGAGTATCTCGTCCTTGCGGGAACGGCGGGCCATCTGGCCTCCTCAACAAACTAGAATATTTTTCTAGAATTAAATTCTGGTATTCGTATACTGCCTGGGCGCGCGCTTCTCTTCAAATGCCAGCCATTGTGCAGGAGCACCCCATGAGTCAGATGATGCAGATGTACCAGCAGGTCGGCCCAGCCCAGTTCAGCACCCTGATCGGCCAGGTCGCGCCCTACTTCGCCAGCATTGCCCCGCAGTTCGTCGAGCTGCGCCCGGGCTATGCGGAAGTGACCTTCCCCAAACGCCGCGAAGTGCTCAACCACATCGGCACCGTACATGCCATCGCCCTGTGCAACGCTGCCGAGCTGGCGGCCGGCACCATGACCGACGCCTCCATCCCGGCAGGCTGCCGCTGGATTCCGCGCGGCATGACGGTGGAATACCTGGCCAAGGCCCAGGGTGACGTGCGCACAGTAGCTGACGGTAGCGCCATCGAATGGAACCAGGAAGGCGACATCAAGGTACCGGTGGTGGCCTACGTAGACGATAAGCCGGTGTTCCGTGCCGAAATCACCATGTACGTCAGCCGGAGCTCATCATGACCAGCCCACTCCATCGCCAGCTGGACAACGGCAACGGACACAAACTCTCCAGCCACTGGTTCCACCCCGCAGGCGAGGCGCGCGGCGTTGTCCTGATCGTGCCGGCCATGGGCGTGGAGCAGCGTTTCTACGCCGCCTTCGCGCAATGGCTGGCCGAGCGTGGTTTTGTCGCGGTGACCTTCGACTATGTCGGCATGGGCCTTTCTCGCCAGGGCCCGCTGCGTGATCTGAACGTCGACGTGATTGGCTGGGGCCGACACGACTGCAGCGCCATGCTCGATGCCGTGACAGCGGCGGCCGGCACGCTGCCGGTGTTCTGGATCGGACATAGCCTGGGCGGGCAGATTCTGCCCTTCGTGCGCGGCAGCGAGCGCATCCGGCGCGCCTTCACCATCGCCACCGGCAGCGGCTACTGGCGGGAAAACACCCGCAGCCTGCGCAACCGCGCATGGCTGCTGTGGTACTTCATCGCACCACTGGTCACCCCGCTTGCTGGCTACTTCCCCGGCCAGCGCCTGGGCATGGTCGGCGACCTGCCGCGCGGGGTGATCGAACAGTGGCGGCGCTGGTGCCTGCATCCGGAGTACGCTGTGGGCGCCGAAGGCAAAGCGGTTCGCGAGGCCTATTCGGCCGTGCGCACGCCGATCACGGCGATCTCCTTCACCGATGATGAGATGATGTCCGGGCGTAACACTGAATCATTGCACGGCTTCTATCGCGCCGCGCCACAGACGGCCAAGCGCATTGCACCGAAGCAGATAGGGGCGGAGCGAATCGGCCACTTTGGCTTCTTCCGCCGCCAGTTCGCCGAATCGCTATGGGCGCCCTATCTGCTGCCGGATTTGGACTAATAAGCCGGGTCAGGTTCAGTCGAGCCTGACCAGCACCCGGCCAACCAGCTGACCGGCGAGGATCTGCTCGATGGCCTGGGGCAGCTGCTCCAGGCTCTTCTCTTCGGCCAGGCTCTCCAGGTTGGTCAGCTTCCACTGCAGGGACAGCTTGTCCCACATGGACGCCTTGACCACCAGCGGCAGCTCCACCGAGTCCACCCCCAGCAGGTTGACCCCGCGCAGGATGAAGGGCGCGACATTGCCCTTGAAGCCCATGCCGGCGGTCAGGCCGCAGCAGGCCACGCTGGCGCCGTAGCGCAGCGACTTGACCACGTTGAACAGAATCTCGCCGCCGACGGTATCCACCGCACCGGCCCAGCGTTCCTTGAGCATGGCCTTGTCGCTGCCTTCCTGCAGTTCCTCGCGCGGCACGATCTGCTGGGCGCCGAGCTGGCGCAGGAACTCGCCCTGCCCGGCCTTGCCGGTGGACGCCGCGACGTTGTAGCCAAGCCGCGCCAGCAGTGCCACCGCGACCGAACCAACGCCACCGGTGGCGCCGGTGACCAGCACCGGGCCGGCTGCCGGGGTCAGCCCGGCCTGCTCCAGCTTGTCCACGCACAGCGCCGCAGTCAGGCCGGCAGTGCCGAGCAGCATGGCCTCGCGCAGCGACAAGCCCTTGGGCCGTTTGATCACCCAGGCCGCCGGTACGCGAATGTACTGGCCGAAGCCACCGGCGGTATTCATGCCCAGGTCGTAACCGGTGACGATCACCTCGTCGCCCGCCGCGAACTCGCTGGCCGAGGACTCGGCCACCACGCCGGCGGCGTCGATGCCAGGCGTATGCGGATAGGCCTTGGTCACCCCGCGGTTGCCACTGGCGGACAGCGCATCCTTGTAGTTGAGCGAGGAGTACTGCACGCGAATCAGCACCTCGCCGGCCGGCAAGTCGGCGACGCTACGTTCGACGACCTTGGGCACGAAGACACCGTTTTCCTCACTGACCAGCAGAGCCTTGAAGGCAGTCATGTCTTACTCCTACCAGAAACGTTGTTGATTGAGGCGGCTCCACCAGTTCAACAGCAGACGGTCCAGCGTCACGCTGGCCGCCAGGCCGAAACGCTCCGGCAGGCTCTTCTTCTCGGCGAAATGCAGATGGAACAGTTCGGCCTCGCGAGCACGCTCAGCCAGGTATTCGTCGCTGGTCTTGAGCTCGTCGACCAGATGCTTGTTCAGCGCGGAGACACCCAGCCAGACCTCGCCCGTGGCGATCTCGTCGATATTCAGCTGCGGCCGGTAGCGGGCCACGAAGTTCTTGAACAGCTCGTGGGTGGTGTCCAGGTCTTCCTGGAACTTCTCCCGGCCCTTCTCGGTGTTCTCGCCCAGTACGGTGAGGGTACGCTTGTACTCGCCGGCAGTGAGCATCTCCACATCGATATCATGCTTTTTCAGCAGTCGGTGGATGTTCGGCAGTTGGGCCACCACGCCGATGGAGCCGAGGATGGCGAAGGGCGCGCTGAGGATCTTGTCGCCGATGCAGGCCATCATGTAGCCGCCGCTGGCCGCCACCTTGTCCACGCACACGGTCAGCGGCACGCCGGCCTGGCGGATACGCGCCAGTTGCGAGGCAGCCAGGCCATAACCATGCACCATGCCACCACCGCTTTCCAGGCGCAGTACCACTTCATCCTGCGGGCTGGCCAGCGACAGCAATGCGGTCACCTCGTGGCGCAGGTTGTCGGTCGCCGAAGCCCTGATGTCGCCGTCGAAATCGAGCACGAACACCCGAGGCTTGCTCTGGCCGTCCTTCTTCGCCTGCTTGGCCTGTTTGGCTTCGGCCTTACGCTGCGCCTTGAGCTGCGTCTTGTCGAGCAGTTCATGCTCCAAGCGTTCGCGCAGCGCCTTGTAGAAGTCGTTGAGCTTGTTCACCTGCAGTTGACCGCTGCCCTTAACGCGGCCCTTGCCACGCAAGGCGGCGATGGTCAGCAGCACCACGATGATGGCGACCAGCACAGTCAACGTGCGCAACAGGAAGTCCGCATACCCCAACAGAAACTCCACAGATTCCCCCTCGTGTATAACCCTTTACGAGGCCCAGGCAAGGCCACGACTCCGCTCAAGCATACCGGCGCCAGAGCGTGCCGGCCAACCGTGGCAGACCATGTGTCGGCATCCCCGCGCAATTCAAACAAGCGTATGTTTTTTCGTTGACAGGCGCCCGGCTCTGCCCATAACCTCGCGAGACTTCAACCCGGCAGGATCGACTGCGGACGTGGGCAGCATCTACCTGATTCGACATGGCCAGGCCTCCTTCGGCGCCGACGACTACGACGTGCTGTCGTCGCTCGGTGTGCGCCAGGCCGAAGTGCTGGGCGATCACCTGGCGCAGCTCGGCATCGTTCTGGATCGCTGCCTGAGTGGCAGCCTACGGCGCCAGCAGCATACCGCCACCTCGGCCCTGCAGCGCTGCGTAGCCGCCGGTATGAGCGCGCCGGAACTGGAGATCGATCCGGCCTTCAATGAATTCGATGCCGAGGCAGTGATCCGCAACCTGCTACCAGCCATGCTGCCGGACGAGCCGGATGCCCCGACCATCCTGCGCAATCCGAAGGATAATCGCGCTGCCTTCCAGCACCTGTTCGCTCGGATCATTCGCCGCTGGGTCAGCGGCGAGCATGACGAACCGGGCCACGAAACCTGGCAAGCTTTCGTCGATACCGTCGGCGGCGGTCTGCAACGCCTACTGGCACGCGCCGAGCGCGGCCAGAACATCGCCGTATTCACCTCCGGCGGCACCATCACCGCCCTGCTCCACCTGTTGACCGGCGTACCGGCCGAGCGAGCCTTCGAGCTCAACTGGCAGATCGTCAATACTTCGCTCTCGCGCCTGACCTTCCGTGGCGACGAGGCAACTCTGGCTTCCTTCAACAGCCGTGTGCATCTGGAGCTGTTGAAGACCCCGGAACTCATCACCTATCGCTGAGTACCGGCCCACAGCGGCCCGCAAGGCCGCCAGCAACCCTTGATAACAAAGGATAGAAAACATGAGCTCCGTTGCCGACACCATCAACAGCATGAAGTCCAAGTTCAACGCCAGCGCCGCTGCCGGCCTGGACCTGGTGTTCCAGTTCAACATCGAAGACGGTGAAAACTACGCGCTGATCGTCAAGGACGGCACCTGCGACGTGCAACAGGGCGACAACCCGAACGCCAACGTCACCCTGATCATGGACAGCGCCACCCTGGCCGGTATCGCTTCCGGCGAAACCGATGGCATGCAGGCCTTCATGGGCGGCAAGCTGCGCGCCGAAGGCGACATGATGCTGGCCATGAAACTGGCCGAGCTGTTCCCGGTATAAGCCCTCGGGTTTACCGCGAAGCACAAAAAACCGGAGTCTTCGGACTCCGGTTTTTTTTCGCCCGGCACAAGCAATCAGAGCCCTTGATCAGGCGCCAACAGCCGCATCTATAAAGCTGTGCTTCACTCGATAGCGCTATTAGATTAACCAATGATTAGTGGCCCCCATCATCAGCAGAAGGGATAAGCATGACGCTGACAGACCAGTCCACCGGCATCCGCGAAGGCGAAGAACTCGATGCCGCGCAGATCGACCCGTACCTGAAGGCGCACATCCCCGGCCTCACCGGCACGCCGCGCATCAGCCAGTTCCCCGGCGGTGCCTCCAACCTGACCTACCTGCTGGAATACCCCGAGCAGGAATTCGTCCTGCGCCGCCCGCCGTTCGGCCACAAGGCCAAGTCGGCCCACGACATGGGCCGCGAGTACCGCATCCTCAACCAGCTCAACGCCGGCTTCCCCTATTGCCCGAAGGCCTACGTGCACTGCACCGACGAGTCGGTGATCGGCGCCGAGTTCTACGTGATGCAGCGGGTCAAGGGCATCATCCTGCGCAGCGACATGCCGGCCGAGCTGAACTTCAGCGCCGAGCAGACCAACGCCTTGTGCAAGAGCTTCATCGACAAGCTGGTCGACCTGCACAACGTCGATTACCAGGCCTGCGGCCTGGCCGACCTGGGCAAGCCGGAAGGCTACGTTAAGCGCCAGATCGAAGGCTGGAGCGACCGCTACGAGAAGGCACTGACCCCCGATGCCCCGGTCTGGGAGCAGGTCAAGGCCTGGCTACGCGAGAAGATGCCGGCCGACCACCACAAGCCGGGCATCGTGCATAACGACTACCGCTTCGACAATGTGATCCTCGACCCGGCCAATCCGATGCAGATCATCGGCGTGCTGGACTGGGAACTGACCACCATCGGCGACCCGCTGATGGACCTGGGCAACACCCTCGCCTACTGGATTGAGGCGAACGACCCGCCGCCCGTGCAGCTGATGCGCCGCCAGCCGAGCAACGCGCCGGGCATGCTGACCCGCCCGCAGTTCGTCGACTATTACGCCGAGCGCGCCGGCATCCAGATCGACAACTTCGACTTCTACTACGTGTACGGCCTGTTCCGTCTGGCCGGCATCGTGCAGCAGATCTACTACCGCTTCTTCCATGGCCAGACCAAGGACAAGCGCTTTGCCCAGTTCATCATGATGAACAAGCTGCTGGAACAGATGGCCCTGCAGGTCATCGGCAAATCCACCCTCTAACCCGGCTCAGACAAGGGAACCACAATGTCCAAGACCCACCTGTTCGACCTCGACGGCAAGATCGCTTTCGTCTCCGGCGCCAGCCGCGGCATCGGTGAAGCCATCGCCAAGCTGCTGGCCCAGCAGGGCGCCCACGTGATCGTCTCGAGCCGCAAGATCGACGACTGCCAGAAGGTCGCCGACGCCATCGTCGCCGACGGCGGCAAGGCCACTGCCATCGCCTGTCACATCGGCGAGATGGAGCAGATCCAGAGCGTCTTTGCCTTTATCCGCGAGCAGTTCGGCCGCCTCGACATCCTGGTCAACAACGCCGCCACCAACCCGCAGTTCTGCAACGTGCTGGACACCGACCTGGGCGCCTTCCAGAAGACCGTCGACGTCAACATCCGCGGCTACTACTTCATGTCCATCGAAGGCGGCAAGCTGATGAAGGCCAACGGCGGCGGCTCGATCATCAACGTCGCCTCGATCAACGGCGTCTCGCCGGGCGAATTCCAGGGCATCTACTCGGTGACCAAGGCTGCCGTGATCAGCATGACCAAGGTTTTCGCCAAGGAGTGCGCGCAGTTCGGCATCCGCTGCAACGCCCTGCTGCCGGGCCTGACCGACACCAAGTTCGCCTCGGCCCTGACCAAGAACGATGCCATCCTCAACATGGCGCTGCAGCGCATCCCGCTCAAGCGCGTGGCGGCACCGAGCGAGATGGCCGGCGCCGTGCTGTACCTGGCCAGCGAAGCCTCCAGCTACACCACCGGCGTGGCATTGAACGTGGACGGCGGCTTCCTCTCCTGAGGCCGTGACCGTCACACCGGGCCGGGCTCTTTGCCCGGCCTTTTGGCTGGCGCACCCAACACCCGGCAGTGATCAGCCGCTCCGGTATCGCATCAGTGCCCGCTTAGCCAGCACCGCTAATTGAACTGCTTAGACCGTGCGGCGTGCCTGGTCACCGTACCCATCGCTAGAAGCCATGCCCCACGCTCACCAGTCCTTGAGCGCCTGCTGCGCAACCTGGTTCATCGGCTGCGCCATCAGCCCGGTCGGGCCCAGACTGACGCTGAACACCGCGCCATCGGCAATCGGCAGGTAGGTGACACGCGCGGCCTGCGCCTCGAACAGGAACAGATCGCGCTGCCCCAGGCGCAGCCAGCGCCACAGATCGATGCCATAGGGACTCTCGGCCAGCGCCACCTGGGCAAAGCGAGCACTCTGCTGCTGCTCGATGGCGAGGAAACGCCCGGACAGCTTCTCCAGGCGGTAGCCCGGCTGCAGGCCGATAAGTGCCGCCAGGCCCTTCCAGCCCAGCAGGCGGGCATCCAGCTGCCAGAGATCGCCCTCCAGAGTCACCTCGCGCTCCTCGCCGCCCTCCAGCAGGTTGACGCGATAGCGCTGCGGACCATCGGCGCTGAAGCTCAGCGTCACCAGCGGCTTGTCCCGTACCTGCGGGTCATAGCTACGCAGGTCGTAGGCAACCACCCCGATCAGCAGCGCGAGCGCCAGAAAGGCCAGGCCGGCGGTGCCGCGCAGCCAAGCGAGAAACCAGTTGGGAGCGAACAGGATGCGGGCGGCGATGAACAGCGCCAGCAGGGCCAGCAAGCCGGTGAACCAGGCCAGGCCGTCGTACTGCATGCAAGCGATTCCTTATACGATTTTTTGCCGGCATTATGCGGAGCTACTGCGCGACGGGCCAGCAACAGCCCCGCACAATTGAATCCACTTCGAGTTTTTTATGCCCTTTCCCTTCGAGCTGGGTGTCGAACCGACCACCCTGCTGATTCTCGCCCTGGTCGCCTTCACCGCCGGATTCATCGACGCCATCGCCGGCGGCGGCGGCCTGCTGACCATCCCTGCCCTGCTCACCGCTGGCCTGCCACCCCATCTGGTACTGGGCACCAACAAACTGTGCGCCACCTTCGGCTCGGCCACCGCCAGCTACACCTTCTACCGGCGCCAGCTGTTCCATCCGCGGCAATGGCGCAATGCGCTGATCGCGACGGCCATCGGAGCCGCCATTGGCGCAATGATCGCGCACTGGTTACCCGCCGCCTGGCTCAACCAGATGCTGCCGGCCGTGGTATTCGGCTGCGGCCTGTACCTGCTGTTCGGCAAGACGCCGGAGACCCACGGCCAGCAGGACGCGCCGGTGGCGCAGGGGCGCCAGTGGCCGCAGGGCCTGGGCCTGGGCTTCTATGACGGGGTGGCCGGCCCCGGCACCGGCGCTTTCTGGACGGTCAGCACCCTGCTGCTCTACCCCATGGACCTGGTGCGTGCCAGCGGCGTGGCGCGCAGCATGAACTTCGTCAGCAACGCCATGGCCCTGACGGTATTCATCATCGCCGGCCAGGTGGCCTGGCTGCTCGGCATCGCCATGGGCCTGGCGCTGATGGCCGGCGCCTTCTTCGGCGCGCGCACGGCGATCCGCGGTGGCTCGAAATTCATCCGCCCGGTGTTCATCCTGGTCGTGCTGGCACTGACGGCACGCCTGGCCTGGCAGCACTGGTTCTGAACGGGCCTTTCAGCATGCGACTCGGCCATACCACTCCGATACTGCGCATCTTCGACGAGGCAAAGGCCCGCGAATTCTATGTGGACTACCTGGGCTTCCAGATCGACTGGGAACACCGCTTTGCCCCCGGGATGCCGCTGTACCTGCAGGTATCGCGCGACGGCTGCGTGCTGCACCTGTCCGAGCACCATGGCGACGCCTGCCCGGGCGCGGCCCTGCGCATCGCGACGAAGGACCTCGACGATCTGCTTCGGGAACTGCAACAGAAGCGCTATGGCTATGCGCATGCGACCATCGAGACAATGCCCTGGGGCAGTCGTGACATGAGCCTGCGTGATCCCTTCGGCAACCGCCTGACGTTCACTGACAGCATCGGCGGCTGACGTTCAACGCGGCAGCTGCGGCTCCGGGTGGCCCAGGCGGCGCGCCACATAGAGGTCGATCAGATAGCGGGCGATGGAGCGCTGCATCGGCAGTGGCGGTAGTTGGTCGATGGAGAACCAGCGTGCATCCTCGATCTCTTCGGGCTGCGGCACGATCTCGCCGCCGGCATACTCGGCGTGGAAACCGAGCATCAGCGAATGCGGGAAAGGCCAGCCCTGGCTCCCCAGGTACTGCAGCTTGCCGACCTGGATGCCGACCTCCTCATGCACCTCGCGTACCACGCACTCCTCGGCCGACTCGCCGGGCTCGACGAAACCGGCCAGGGTGCTGTAGACCCCCGGCACGAAACGCGGCGAGCGAGCCAGCAGCAGCTCGTCGCCACGGGTGACCAGCACGATCATGCTCGGCGAGATGCGTGCATAGCTGTCCAAACCACACTCGGGGCAGCGCAGGCAGCGCTCGCCCGGCACCTGGCGGTTACGGCTACCACAGCGCCCGCAAAAGCGGTGATTGAGGTCCCAATGCGCCACCTGCTCGGCAAACGACAGCATGCGGAACGTCGGGTAGTCGGCCTGCAGCATGAACTGGCGCAAGCCCTGCCAGAAGCAGCCGGGCATCTCGGCGGCGTGCTCGACCTGCAACAGCCAAACCGGCTGATCGTCGAAACGCCCCAGGCCGTGCTCGGCGATCACCGGCAACTCCTGGCGCTTGAGCCAGTCGCGCGGGAAAAGGACGCCGTTGCTGTCGGCGAGAAAGCCCTGCGGGCTGCGTACCAGTGCCCAGCCACCGGCCTGGGCATTGTCCAGCGGCGGCGTGGTCTGCCAGCCGGAAGCCATCAGGCAGCTACCGACAGACCCAGGGCGCGCACACTCTCCTCGGCCAGGTCGAGCACGCTCGGCGTGGTCTCGGGACGCAGCACCGCACCGCCCTCGAGGTAGTACTCCAGGCTACTGAGCGCGTCAGCCAGGGTTTCCAGCATCTGCTCGGAGGGCATCTGCCTAGCATCGAGCATCTGCGTCTGGATGTAGTCGGCACACAGGCCGATCAGCTTGGCCGCGCGCTCCTGACCAAGGAACCAAAGGCCGCCACGTACGGCCTGCAGGCTGGTCGGCACGTTGGCCAGGTGGATGCGATCACCACTGGCCTCGATATAGGAAGTGATGGCACGTTTAGCCAGAGCCAGGCCGCCCTGGGCCTCATCGACCACCACGATGCGCGCCTCGATCAACTGGTGCGCGGCGAATGCCTCGCCCTCGTCGCCCGGCTGCGCCTGTTGTGGCCTGGCGTTGCGCTGCTCGCCACGCTCCAGGCTGGCGACCATGCTCTCGACGTAGAGCACCGCCTCCGCCAGTTTGTGCAGGTCGGGGTTGGCAGGAAGGCTCTCCTCGCTCCAGCTGCCCACCACCGGCAGCTGCACCTGCAGGGCGTTGGCGGCGGAGCTCAGCCCGACCATGTTGAGGGTCTTGGACAGCTTGCCGAGCAGTGCATGCAGGTTGCCGAAGCTGTCCGGCTGGGCGGTGCCACGCTCGATCAGGTCGAGCAGATCCTTGACACTGGCCAGCTCCTCGCGAATAGCGGTGGACAGCGAGCGCATCACGCCCTGGCCGGGGCCGGACAGACGCTGGTATTCCTCGTCGAGCAGATGGTCGGTGAACGGCAGCGGCGTGAGGCCGAACACCTCGCGCACGGCGCTCGACTGCGGGCCGCGGCTGTCGGCCAGGGCCACCAGGTAGAGCAGCTCCTTGAGCAGGCTGCGCGGCGCCTCGTAGCTGCCGTTGGCCACCAGGGCCTGCTTGATCTCGCGATCCAGGCGAGAGAACAGTTGCTTGCGCGCCTTGCGCGGCAGCAGTTGCCCCTCCAGCTGCGACTCCACGGCCGCCGCGCCGATCCAGCACAGGCGTCCGGCCGGTTTGTCGGAGAACAGGCCATCCAGGCGCACGAGCGCCCGCAGCATCAGCTTGAGCCCGGCCTGCAGGTTGTCTTCGCGGATGAAGCCCAGCAGCCCGACCTGGAACATGTGGCGCAGGCGCCGGGCATCCTCGACACTCAGCGGCGTGCTAGGCATGCCGGCCTCGCGCGGCTGGTCGAGGCGGACGCTGAAGAAGAAACTTTCCGGCAGCGGCGGCTGGGCACCGGCCTGGCGCAACTCGTTGATGGCCGGCAGCAGCAACTCAGGCATTTCCTGGCGATGGGCGTCGACGTTTTCCAGGTAGCGGCGCAGCACGTACAGTGCGCTGCTCAGGGCCGCCAGCTGACCATCGCGCTCCTCGCCGGCTCCGGCGGGAATGTCGGTTGCCTGTTGCAGCACTTCCTGGGCCAGCAGCTCGGCGCCGGCCAGTTCGATCAGGTTCAGGGTGCCACGCACCTGCTGCAGGTTTTCCACGGCCTGCTGCAACAGGCTGCCATTGTTCCGTTCGGCAATGAACTGCTCGAGACTCTGTTCAGTCTCTTCGATGGTGGTGAACAGTTCGTCACGCACCAAGCTCAGGGATGTCGCTCCAGTGACCATGGGTCTGCTGAACCTCTTTAGGCTGGGTCAGTCGGCGAATTCCGGCTTCTGCTTGCTCATGTGCGCGGCCATGGCCACGCGCAGGTCGGCAGACTGCAGCATGGCACCGTTCCAGTTGGCGACGTACTCGAGGCCGTCATCCACGCGGTGGTCACGCATGTAGCGAATCATGTGTTTGGTGCCGCGAATGGCGATTGGCGACTTGGCAGCGATCTCGCGAGCGATCTCGAAAACGCCGGCCAGCAGTTCTTCCTGGCTGGCATAGGTACGATTGACCAGATTGATCCGTTGCGCCTCGGCGCCGTCGATGGTGCGGCCGGTAAAGGCCAGCTCACGCATCATGCCGTCACCGATGATGCGCGGCAGGCGCTGCAGGGTGCCGACATCGGCCGCCATGCCCATGTCGATTTCCTTGATGGAGAACTGCGCATCGACGGTGGAGTAACGCATGTCACAGGCCGAGATCAGGTCGATCGCGCCGCCCAGGCAGTAGCCCTGGATCGCCGCGAGCACCGGCTTGCGGCAGTTGTCGACGGCATTGAAAGAGGCCTGCAACTGGAGGATCTTGCGGCGCAGCGCCTCGGCATTGCGGCCCACGTCCTTGCCCAGCTGGCTGCCGGCCTGGGCCAGCAGCATCAGGTCGATACCCGAGGAAAAATGCTTGCCGGCACCGGAAAGGACCACAACGCGCACGTCATCGGTGTCGTCGATCCAGCGGAAGACGTCGACTATCTCGGTCCAGAAATCCGCGTTCATCGCGTTCACTTTTTCCGGGCGATTGATCTGCACATGGGCGATCTTGTCGACCAGCTCGACGCGGAATGCTTTGTATTCGGACACGCAGATCATCCTCGGTGACAGGGCGCACGGGGTGCGCGCGGATATGTTGTTTTGGAATCAATCAGCCCACTATAACAAGCACGAAACAAAAGTCGATGCCGGTCACTGTGATCCAGAGCACGCTGGCAAAGCTAAGAAGAATTCTGACTATCTTCGTTAAACTCTTGATCTTTTTAGAACTAGGCCGGCAATAGCGGCCATGGAATTGGGGATATCGGCAATGCAGCGCTCACTGACCCACGCCCTGGTCGACAACTTCCTGGGCAACTCCCCGTCCTGGTACAAGCTGACGATCATCTTCTTCCTGATCGCCAACCCCATGGTGCTGTGGAGCCTGGGCCCGGCAGTGGCCGGCTGGCTGCTGGTCGGCGAATTCATCTTCACCCTGGCCATGGCCCTCAAGTGCTATCCGCTGCAGCCAGGCGGTCTGTTGGTGCTGCAGGCGATCCTGCTGCAACTGACAACGCCGCAGGCCCTGTACAAGGAACTGGCGCACAACTTCCCGGTGATCCTGCTGCTGATGTTCATGGTCGCCGGCATCTATTTCATGAAGGGCCTGCTGCTGTTCCTGTTCTCCCGGCTGCTGCTGGGGGTGCGCTCCAAGCCGCTGCTGGCCCTGCTGTTCTGCCTGTTCTCGGCCTTCCTCTCGGCCTTCCTTGATGCCCTGACGGTGACGGCGGTGATCATCAGCGTCGGTGTCGGCTTCTTCTCCGTGTACCACCGGGTCGCCTCCGGCAAGAACCCGCGTGAAGACGTCGGGGTCAACAGCGACCATGAGGTGGTGGAGCTGCACCGCGAGGACCTGGAGCAGTTCCGCGCCTTCCTGCGCAGCCTGCTGATGCACGGCGCCGTCGGTACTGCCCTGGGTGGCGTGTGCACCCTGGTGGGCGAGCCACAGAACCTGCTGATCGGTCACGAGGTCGGCTGGAACTTCGGCCAGTTCTTCCTCGAAGTCGCACCGGTTTCGCTACCGGTACTGGTCGCCGGCCTGGCTACCTGCGTGCTGCTGGAGAAGCTGCGCTGGTTCGGTTACGGCGCCCTGCTCCCGGCTGCCGTGCGTCAGGTCCTGGCCGAGCACGCCCGTGAGGACGATGCCCATCGCACCCAGGCCCAGCGTGCGGCGCTGCTGGTGCAGGGCCTGGCCGCACTGGTGCTGATCCTCGGCCTGGCCTTCCACGTCGCCGAAGTGGGGCTGATCGGCCTGCTGGTGATCGTGCTGATCACCGCGTTTTCCGGCATCACCGATGAGCACCAGATCGGCCGCGCCTTTCAGGACGCTCTGCCGTTCACCGCGCTGCTGGTGGTGTTCTTCGCCGTGGTCGCGGTGATCCACGATCAGCAGCTGTTCAGCCCGATCATCCAGTGGGTCCTGACACTGCCAGCGGAGCAGCAGCCCGGCATGCTGTTCATCGCCAACGGCCTGCTCTCGGCCATCAGCGACAACGTATTCGTCGCCACCATCTACATCACCGAGGTCAAGCAAGCCTTCCTCGCCGGCCAGATGAGCCGTGAGCATTTCGACGTGCTGGCGGTAGCCATCAACACCGGCACCAACCTGCCCAGCGTAGCCACGCCCAACGGCCAGGCGGCCTTCCTGTTCCTGCTCACCTCGGCCATCGCGCCACTGATTCGGCTGTCCTACGGGCGCATGGTGTGGATGGCGCTGCCCTACACGGTGGTCATGGGCGGCCTGGGCTGGTGGGCGGTCAGTTACTGGCTGTGACGGACTGCAGCCGGTTGCGCCACTGCCGCCAGGTGTAGAACGGGATGCCCACCATCATCACCAGGAAGCCCCAGAACACCGCCTGCTCACCCGTGCCGTAGAGCGCCCAGACCGAGTAGATGAAGGCGCAGCTGCCCACCAGCAGCTGGCGCCCGCGCTCCCGTGCGCTGAAACCATCGGGCTTGGTCGCCAGCAGGTGCAGCAGCGCCGCGGCACACAGCACATAGGGCACCACCCCAGCCATGGTGCCGAGCAGGATGATCACGTTGAACACCTCGACCAGCTCACCCTGGCCGTTCACCAGCACCAGCAGGGTCACCAGCACCCCCGAGATCAGCATGCCGTGGGCTGGCACGCCGCGCCGGCTGGTCCTCGCCAGGATCGCCGGGAACAGACCGTCGCGCGCCGGCGCCATGGGGATCTGCCCCTGCAGCAGGACCCAGCCATTGAGCGCGCCCAGGCAGGCGATCACCGCTCCACCCGCGATGAAGTAGTAGCCCCAGTCGCCGAACATTACCCGCGCCGCATCGGCGAAAGGCGCGCTGGAGTGGGCCAGCACATCCGGCGGCAGGATGCCCTGTACCGCCGTGTTGGAGAGGATGTACACCGCCGCTGCCACCAGTGTGCCGAACAAAGTGGCGCGCGGGATGGTGCGGCGCGGGTCACGTACGTGCTCGGCCGGCACCGTGGCCGACTCCAGGCCGATGAACGACCACAGGGTCAGCGCCGCCGTGGTAGCGATGGCCTGCACATAACCGCCGCCTGGCAGCGCGGCCGGCTCGGGAATGCGCAGGTAGCTCGGGTTGAAATAGAACCAGCCGAGCAAACCGACCAGCAGCAGCGGCACCAGCTTGAGCAGGGTGAGGATGTTCTGCGCCACGGCGAAGGAGCGGATGCCGCGCAGGTTGATCAGGGTGCACAGCCAGATCGCACCGATCGCCGTACTGACCATCAGCAGCGGGTCACGCAGTACCGGCAGGAATACCTGCAGGTAGCCGACCAGGGTCACCGAGATCGCCGCATTGCCGATCCAGGCGGCCATCCAGTAGATCCAGGCGCACAGGTAGCCGGCGAAACTGCCGAAGGCATCGCGGGTATAGGCGTAGGGGCCGCCGGCGGCCGGGTCGAAACGCGCCAGGCGCGAGAAGGTCAGCGCCAGCAATATGGCCCCGGCACTCGACACCAGCCAGCCGATCAGGCTCAGGCCGCCATAGGGCGTCAGGCTGGCCGGCAGCAGGAACACTCCCGAGCCGACCATGTTGCCGATCACCAGGGCACTGCAGGTCCAGAACCCCATCTCGCCCTTGCTGCTCTTGTCCTGAGCCATGTTCCCCCCGGATTGCACAGGCCCGGCCACCTGGCCGGCGTTATTCCTTGATGCAATCCACGGTATAGCACGCCCCGTCGCGCTGCAGGCCGTGCACATCGGCATCGAAGCCGGGGAACTGGCTGTCGAAGGTGCGGGCGAACTGCAGGTAGTCGATGATCGAGCGGGTCTCGGCAGTGAAGCGCTCGCCCGGCATGATCAGCGGAATGCCCGGCGGATAAGGCACCAGCATCACCGCCGCCAGGCGCCCTTCGAGCTGCTCGATGGGCACCGCCTCGACCTCGCCGCGCACCAGCTTGTCGTAGGCATCGGCCGGTTTGATCGCCACCTGCGGCAACACCGTGTACATGTGCTTGAGTGCCTTGGCCGTGGCATTTTCGCGGTAGCAGCCGTGCAGCTCGTCGCACAGGTCGCGCAGGCCCATGCCGGCGTAGCGCGCCCCGCCCTCGCGGGCGATCGACGGCAGCGCATCGAGCAGCGGCACGTTGGCGTCGTACAAGCGCTTGAACTCCAGCAGCTCGGTCAGCAGGGTGCTCCACTTGCCCTTGGTGATGCCCATGGAGAACAGCACCAGGAAGGAATACAGACCAGTCTTCTCCACCACCAGGCCGCGTTCCCAGAGGAACTTGCTGACCACCGCCGCGGGAATGCCGGCCGCGGTCAGCCTGCCGTCGGCGGACAGCCCCGGCATCACCAGGGTGACCTTGATCGGGTCGAGCAGCACATAGTCCTCGGCGATTTCGCCGAAGCCGTGCCAGTCGGCGTTGGGCTGCAGCAGCCAGTCGCCAGTGTGCACGCCCTCGCCGCCGGCCTGCTCCGGTTGCCAGATGCTGAACCACCAGTCGTCCGCCGCCAGGTTCTGCCGCAGGTTGGCCAGGGCGCGACGGAAGCTCAGCGCCTCGTCGAAGGTCTCCTGGATCAGCGAGCGCCCGGCCGGGCCTTCCATCATCGCCGAGGCCACGTCCAGCGAGGCGATGATGCCGTACTGCGGCGAGGTGGAGATGTGCATCATGAAGGCTTCGTTGAAGCGGTCGCGGTCCAGCTGGCGCGCGCCACCGTCCTGCACATGGATCATCGAGGCCTGGCTGAAGGCCGCCAGCAGCTTGTGCGTGGAGTGGGTGGAAAACACCAGCGGCGAATGCGCCTCGCAGCGGGTGCCCATGCCGTAGCGTCCGGCGTAGAACTCGTGGAAGGCGGCGTAGGCGTACCAGGCCTCGTCGAAGTGCAGGACTTCCACCGAGTCGCCCAGGGCCTGCTTGACCATCTCGGCGTTGTAGCAGAGGCCGTCGTAGGTGGAGTTGGTCACCACGGCAAGTTTGACCTTGGGCGCGCGGCCGCGCGCCAACGGGCTGGCATCGATCTTGGCCTGGATCGATTCCTTGCTGAATTCGGAAAGGGGAATCGGCCCGATGATGCCCAGCTCGTTGCGCTCCGGGCACAGGTACAGCGGGATGGCGCCAGTCATGATGATCGAATGCAGGATCGACTTGTGGCAGTTGCGGTCCACCAGCACCAGATCATCGCGGCCGACCATGGAATGCCAGACGATCTTGTTCGCCGTCGAAGTGCCGTTGATCACGAAGAAGGTGTGGTCGGCGCCGAAGTTGCGTGCGGCGCGCGCCTCGGCCTCGGCCAGCGGGCCGGTGTGGTCGAGCAGCGAGCCCAGCTCGGGCACCGACACGGACAAGTCGGAACGCAGCGTGTTCTCGCCGAAGAACTGGTGGAAGGCCTGCCCCACCGGGCTCTTGCGGTAGGCCACGCCGCCGCCGTGGCCGGGTGTGTGCCAAGAATAGTTGGACTGCGCGGTATGCTGCACCAGCGCCTTGAAGAACGGCGGCAACAGGCCGTCCAGGTAGTTGTGCGCCGCGCGCGCCACCTGGCGGGCGAGGAAGGACACGGTGTCTTCGTACAGGTAGAGAATACCGCGCAGGTGGTTGAGATCGGCCATGGCGTCGGCCGGGGCGTTCTCGATGGTGACCTGCTCGCCCAGGGCGAAGATCGGCAGCTGCGGCGCGCGCACACGGGCGATGCGGATCAGCTCGACCATGTCCTGCAGCAGTCGCTGGTTCTCCCCCGCTCCCTCGGCAGCCACCAGGATGCAGGCCAGGCCGTGGTGGGTGGAGGCGACGATGCGCCCCTCGGCGGAGCTGGCGGTGGAGAGGATGGTGAAGCCATCCTTGCCCAGTTCCTCGGCGATGGCGCGGACGCGCTCGCCGGCGACGGTGTCGGCCTTGATGTCGCGGTGAACGATGAGGATGGGGAAGTTCAGGTCTTTATACATTGTGCCTTCCTGAGGGGTTGGTGCTCTGGGGCACCTATCCCCTCAGGTTAGAAGTTCGCCGATGGCGGCGGAACCCCCTGTGCGGAAGGCTGTAAGAAAAGGTCGCATTGGCCGTACGACCGCGCCCCTCAGCTCGCCGGCTCTTCCGCCGGCGCCTCCATCTTGGCCCACAGCGACGGGCCGCCAGCGGATTTCTCGATGATGGCCAGGCGCGCGGCATGCGCAGCCAGTTCTTCCTCGCTGGCGCGCAGCACGCGGATCGGCGCGCGGTTCGGGTCGAGGCGGCGAATCGGACTGGGCAGCACGCGGCCTGAGCCGTCGCCGCCGTCACCGGCCAGCGACAGATGGGTCTGGCCACCGGTCATGGTCAGGTAGACGTCGGCGAGGATCTCGGCGTCGAGCAATGCGCCGTGCAGGTCGCGACCGGAGTTGTCGACGCCGTAGCGCTTGCACAGGGCGTCCAGGTTGTTGCGCTGGCCCGGATGGCGCTCGCGCGCCATCAGCAGGGTGTCGAGGATCGAGCAGTAGTCGCTGACGTCGCTGCGCTCGCTCTGCCCGAGCAGGGCGAACTCGTTGTTGATGAAGCCGACGTCGAACGCCGCGTTGTGGATGATCAGCTGGGCGCCTTCGATGAAGGCAAAGAACTCGTCGGCCACGTCCTTGAAACGCGGCTTGTCGGCGACGAACTCGTTGGTGATGCCGTGGACGGCGATCGCGCCCTCGTCGATCTCGCGATCGGGGTTGAGGTAGACGTGGAAGTGGCGCCCGGTCAGGCGGCGGCCTTCCAGCTCGACGCAGCCGATCTCGATGATGCGGTGGCCATCGGTCACCGGCATGCCGGTGGTTTCGGTATCCAGTACGACGCTACGCACGCTTCATTCCCCTTGCTTCTTCGACGCCACGGTTGGCCAACTGGTCGGCCTTCTCGTTGCCCGGGTGGCCGGTATGGCCGCGCACCCACTGCCATTCGACCTGATGACGGTTGACCTGCTCGTCCAGTGCCTGCCAGAGGTCGGCATTCTTCACCGGCTCCTTGCTGGCGGTCTTCCAGCCGCGCTTCTTCCAGTTCGGCAGCCATTCCTGGATGCCCTTCATTACATACTGCGAGTCGGTGGTCAGGCGCACCTGGCAGGAACGGGTCAGCGCCATCAGCGCGCAGATCGCCGCCATCAGCTCCATGCGGTTGTTGGTGGTGTTGGGCTCGCCGCCCCACAGCTCCTTCTCGGCGCCCTTGTAGACCATCAGCGCGCCCCAGCCACCGGGGCCGGGATTGCCCTTGCAGGCGCCGTCGGTATAGATCTCGACCTTGTCTTCGCTCATCGAATGCTCTAGTTCTCGGAATCGCGCCGGCTGACCTTGGCCACCGGCATCGGCAACAGCTTGCCCATGCTGGCGCGCGGTACCGGGCGCAGCGGCCGCAGCCCGACCACCAGCTTGCGCGCCACCAGCAGGTAAAACCCCGCTCCGGGTGCATGCAGGCTCGCGCCCCAGCGCTCCAGCCCGGCCAGCCGCGCCTGCCAGGCCGGCGCAGAAAGCGGCGGACGATAGCACCCGAAGCGGCGTTTCTCCAGCGCGAAGCCAAGCAGGCTGAGCCAGTCCGCCAGGCGGTTGGGCGAGATGCAGCGGGCCTGGCGGAAGCCGTCACGGGCGAAATAGTGGCGCAGGCCCCAGGTGCTCCAGGGGTTGACCCCGCTGATCAGCAGATAGCCGCCCGGGCGCACGCTGCGCGCCGCCTCGCGCAACAGGCCGTGGGGCGACAGGCAGAAATCCAGGCCGTGCTGCAGCACCACCACGTCGGCGGCATGCTCGCCCAGCGGCCAGGCCTGCTCCTCGCAGGCGATGTGTACGCCGGCCAGCGGCGCCCCGAGGCGCACGTTGCAGCGGATCTGCGGTGCCTTCGGCGGTTCGGCCTGGGCCGGCCCGTAGTGCACCAGATAACCACCGAAATAGCGCGCCAGCTCCTCCTCCAGCGCCTGGCGTTCAGCCGTCAGCAGCAGCTGGCCGAGTGGCGAAGCCAGCCACTCGCGGGCAGCACAGGTCAGCTCCAGCCACTCGGCACCGGCCTGGGCGAAAGGTTGTTCGCTCATTGCCACCTCCATCAACACGGGACGCGTTAGCGCTTAAGATGCGTCATTAATCTCCTATTGGCGACCCGCAAAATGTTTCAGATCGACGCCCTTCCCGCCTTCAGCGACAACTACATCTGGCTGCTGCAGGACCACTCCAAGCGACGCTGCGCCGCCGTCGATCCGGGCGATGCCGCGCCGGTACTGGCCTGGCTGCAGGCGCATGGCGACTGGCAGCTCAGCGACATCCTGATCACCCACCACCACCCGGACCACGTGGGCGGCGTGGCTACGCTCAAAGCGGCGACCGGCGCGCGTGTCTGCGGCCCCGCGCGGGAGAACATCCCAGCCCGCGACCTGGCCCTGGACGAGGGTGCAGACATCGAGGTACTGGGGCGTCGCTTCCTTATATATGCGTTGCCCGGCCATACCCTCGGGCACATCGCCTACTACCAGGCCGAGGAAGGCTGGCTGTTCTGTGGCGACACCCTGTTCGCCGCCGGTTGTGGGCGCCTGTTCGAGGGCACACCGGAGCAGATGCACCACTCGTTGCAGCGCCTGGCGGCGCTGCCGGATGCCACGGCCGTTTACTGCACCCACGAATACACCTTGAGCAATCTGCACTTCGCCCGCGCCGTGGAGCCACACAATCCGGCTGTCGCCGCACGATTCGCGGAAGTCAGCGCCTGGCGTGCCGCCGGGCGCATCAGCCTGCCCTCGACCATCGGTCTGGAGAAGGCCAGCAACCCCTTCCTGCGCTGCGACGAAACATCCGTTAAACAAATGGTCGACGAGCGGGATGGCACTGCCACACACACAGCCGCACAGGTGTTTGCCGCCCTCAGACAGTGGAAAGACCAGTTCCGCGCTGGTTAAAAACCGACCGGTCGCACTGGTGAAAACTTGACCACCCCAGGGGGCATTCCTAGAATCCCTCCACTTTTTAGCGCCAGCAGACACTAGCGACCGATGTTTTTATTACCTTTCGGAACTCTCGATACGGCGTCTCTGGCGCGCGGCGGCAAGGCTCTGGCGCTGCTGTTCTGCATCGGACTGGCCGGCTGCCAGAGCATGGGGCCGAGCGATGACGACGGTCGCGATACCGACCGCGCCGTGAGCCTGCAGCAGGAGCCCGAATGGCTCAACGAAGACACCGAGCCAGAGCCGCCCAAGGACATCTGGGAACGCATGCGCGACGGCTTCAAGCTGCAGGACGAGATCGGTGTCAACCCGCGCATCGAGAACCAGCGCCTGTGGTTCGTCAGCAATCCATCCTTCCTGGAGAATGCCAGCGAGCGCGGCAGCCTGTACATCCACTACGTGGTCGAACGCCTGGAAGAGCGCGACATGCCGATGGAGCTGGCCCTGCTGCCAGTGATCGAGAGCGCCTATAACCCCTATGCCTATTCACGCAGTCATGCGGTCGGCATCTGGCAGTTCATCCCCTCCACCGGTCGTCACTTCAACCTGCGCCAGACCAACTGGTACGACGGCCGCCGCGACATCACCGCCTCCACCAATGCCGCGCTGAGCTATCTGAGCCGCCTGCATGACATGTTCAATGGCGACTGGCTGCTCGCCCTGGCCGCCTACAACGCCGGTGAAGGCACGGTCAGCCGCGCCATCGAGCGCAACCAGAAGCTCGGTCTGCCGACCGACTACTGGAACCTGCCGCTGCCGCAGGAAACCCAGAACTATGTGCCCAAGCTGCTGGCCCTGTCGCAGATCGTGTTGTCGCCCGAGGCCTACGGCGTGCGCCTCAATCCGATCGCCAACGAGCCCTACTTCGAGAAGGTGGCGAGCAAGCCGGGCCTTGATCTGGCGCGCGTGGCCGCCATGGTCGACATGGAGGAGGACGAACTGGAGAGCCTCAACCCGGCCTTCAAGAAAGGCATCACCATCGATGGCCCTCAGCACCTGCTGGTGCCCATCGAGAAGGCCGAGCAGTTCAACGCCAACCTGGCGATGATGAAACCGCAGGAGCTGGTGCGCTGGCAGGAGTATCGGGTGCGCTCGGGCGACAACCTGCACAGCATCGCCAACCGCTACCACCTGACGGTCAATACCCTGAAGGACGTCAACAAGCTGCGCAGCAACCACCTGCGCGTCGGCCAGGTGCTGAACATCCCGGCACAGGGCGGCCGCGAGCCGGCGCAGGGCCTGCATCAGGTGGCCAAGGCGCCGGCCAGCCATCCGCAGCGTTACACGGTCAAGAGCGGTGACAACCTGTGGCAGATCGCCAACGCTCACGGCGTGTCGCTCAAGGACCTGCAGCGCTGGAACGGCCTGAATGCCCGCAGCAAGCTGAGCCTGGGCCAGGTGCTGGAAATTCGTGGCGGCAGCGGCGGCACCGGCAACGCGGTGGCGACCAGCAAAAAGAGCGACGCACGGCAGAATGTCACCTACTACCGGGTCAAGAGCGGCGACTCCATGTACCTGATCGCCCAGCGCTTCAAGGTCGACATCAAGCACCTGCAGCGCTGGAACCCGCGCAGCGATAGTCGCTCGCTGAAACCCGGACAGACCCTGACGCTCTACCTCGACTGAGCGACAGCCACCAGGCCGCCCGCGGGCGGCCTTTTCGTCAGCGCTTGCCCAGCGCCTCCAGGCAGCGCCCGGTCAGCTGGGTGAAACGCTGGAAAGCCACGAACTGCTCATGCTTGAGCGCCCGCCCGGATACCCGGCTATCGGCATAGAGCACGCCGATTTCGCGGGTTCCCGCCAGCAGCGGGGCAATGAAGAACATGCCCTGGCCAAGCAACTGACGCATCGGCAGGGTCACCAGCTCGGCCAGGTTGTAGCTGGCCGGCACTCCCATCCAGATCGCCTCGCGATTGCGCAGCGCATAACTGAAGATGTGCGGCTGCTCGGCCTGCTTGGCCGGCAACTGGAATTCCGCCAGCCATCTTTCGGTCCCCTCGCCCACTGCCCGCTTGGCGCGGAAACAGGTCTGCCCATCGGCCAGCACCGCGAGCATCACCCGCTCCAGGCCGGCGCCCTGATGCAGGCCCCGGAGCAGCGTATCGAGGACCAGACCGACATCGCCCCGCTGGTTGACCATCATGCCCAGATCCTGCAGTGCCTGTTGCAGCACCAGCAGGTCCGGCTGCAGCAGGCGCGCCTTGCGCTCCTGCTGTTGCAGCTTGATCTGCTCCGGGTCGGTATTGGGGATCAGCCGGCACAGCTGGCTGGCACCGAAGGTGGCGGCCACCTCGACCGTTTCCTCGGCGCTTTCCAGCACCTGCTTGAGGGCGTCTTCGGCACTGACGCCGGTGAAGTCGGCCAGTTGCTGCACCAGTTTTTCCATCTCCGGCGAGTCCCAGCCCTCGAGGGCCGCCTCGCTGATCTTCACGCCCAGCGTCACCGCACGCACGGCCGGGTCATGCTGGTTGCCACTGCCATGGGCGAAACTGGCCAGCTCGCCAAGGTTCCAGCTCTTCACCAGGCCCTGGGTCAGTTGGCGGAAACTGGTTCCCAGCACCTCGCGCACCGCCTCGTCCACATCGACATTGGGCTGCGCCAGGGCGTCTGCCAGCTCATCGGCCTGCTCGCCACCGCAAGCCCAGAAGGCCAGTTCGCCGACCTTGTGCAGCAGGGCCGCGATGAACACTTCCTCCTGGTGCCGGGTCAGCACGTAGCCGGCGATGTTGCGGGCCTGCACGGCGGCATGGAAGGAGCGTGCCAGCAACATCTGCAACTGCTCGCGCGGCACCCGCGTGAGCAGGCTGTCGATCAGGCTGACCGACATGCCGATCAGCCGCACATTGTCGAAGCCGATCAGCACGATGGCCCGCGAGATGGTACGGATGCTTTCCTGGGAAGGGTTGTAGTAGACGCTATTGCCGACCCGTAGCACCTTGGCGGTAAGCGACGCGTCACGCAGCAACAGGTCCGCCAACTGCTGCACCGAGGCCTTTTCGGCCTGGGACAGGCGATGCAGGTCCTGCACCACGGACGCTAATGCAGGCAATTCAGCCTGATTCAATCGATCAATCCATGACTGCAAACCGATACTGCGTTCCGCCAAGGCTGGGACCTCATTTCAATTTGTTTCAGTGTAATCAAATTGATGGCACCTGCCTGGAAAAGGCACTCTTTTTCCTGCCTATACAAGCTGTTACTGTACCGGCAAACGAACAGACACCGGGTGCACGACCGCTGCCTTGCAGCGCTGACGCCCGAGCACCATGGACCGGACCCCGCACCCGATGCGCCTCCTGCTATCGCTGATCCTCGGCCTGGTCATGAGCTCCCCCGCCTTCGCGACGCTTAGCGAAAGCCACGGCTACGCTCAGTTCGGCCTGCTGAAATACCCGGCCAACTTCACCCACTTCGACTGGGTCAACCCCAATGCGCCCAAGGGCGGCACCCTGCGGGTAATGGCCTACGGTACGTTCGACACCCTCAATCCCTACAGCTTCAAGGGCAGTAGCCCGTCGGCCGCGCCCAACTTCCTGCAGTACGGGGTCAGCGAATTCAACGAACCGCTGATGGTGGGTACCGGCGCCTACGATCCTTCCGGCGACGAGCCGGCGTCGAGCTACGGCCTGATCGCCAAAAGCGTGGAGTACAACGAGGACCGCAGCTGGGTGGTGTTCAACCTGCGCGAGGAGGCGCGCTTCCACGACGGCAAGCCGATTACCGCCTATGACGTGGCCTTTTCCTACCGCACCCTGGTCCGTGACGGCCACCCGCAGTACCGCACCAACCTGCAGGAAGTCAAAAGGGTCGACATCCTCAACCGCCATCGAATCCGTTTCGTCTTCAAGCGCGCCGGCAATCCGCTGCTGATCCTGCGCCTGGGCGAGCTGCCGGTACTGGCCCAGCACTACTGGAAGAATCGCGATTTTCGCGCCACCAGCTTCGAGGTGCCGCTGGGCAGCGGTCCCTACCGCATCAGCCAGGTAGAGCCGGGCCGGCGCCTGGTGTTCGAGCGGGTCAAGGACTGGTGGGGCGAGAAGCTGCCGGTCAATCGCGGCAAGTACAACTTCGACCGGGTCGAAGTGGAGTTCTATCGCGACAGCAACGTTGCCTTCGAAGCCTTCAAGGCTGGCGAATTCGACTTCTACATCGAACACCAGGCGAAGAACTGGGCCAACGGCTACCGCTTCCCGGCCATCGCCCGCGGTGAAGTGATCCGCGCCGAAATCCCGCACCAGATCCCCACCCAGACCCAGGCCCTGTTCATGAACACGCGCCGCGACATCTTTGCCGAACGCAAGGTGCGCGAAGCGCTAGGGCTGATGTTCGACTTCGAGTGGACCAACCGCACCCTGTTCAACAGCGCCTATACGCGCAGCAGCAGCTACTACCCCAACAGCGAATTCGCCGCCAGCGGCAAGCCGGAAGGCCAGGAATGGCTGTTGCTGTCGCCCTACCGCAAGCAGCTGCGCGCCAAGCTGTTCACCGAGCCCTTCGCCCTGCCCGCCACCGATGGCCGAGGTATCCCGCGCGAGACACTGCGCAAGGCCCTGGCCCTGCTCGCCGAAGCCGGCTGGAAACCTTCCGGCCAGCATCTGGTCAATGCTCGCGGCGAGCGCTTGCGTTTCGAGATCCTGCTGGTCAACCCGAACCTGGAACGCATCCTCCAGCCCTATACCGAAAACCTCGCCAGCATTGGCATCCAGGCCAGGCTGCGCACCGTGGACCGCGCCCAGTACAAGCAGCGCCTCGACCACTTCGACTACGACATGATCCTCATGACCCTGCCGCAGAGCCTCAGCCCAGGGCTGGAGCAGCTGCTGTACTTCCACTCCAGCCAGGCCGGGGTGAAAGGCAGCAAGAACTACGCGGGCGTGCGCCACCCGGTGGTCGACAGCCTGCTGGAAAAGCTGCTCGCCGCGCAGACCCGCGAACAGCAGGTCGCCGCTGCCCGCGCGCTGGACCGCGTGCTGTTGTGGCAGCACTACAGCATTCCCAACTGGTACGTCAGCCATCACCGCCTGGCCTATCGCAACCGTTTCGCCTTCGTCACCACCCCGCCCTACACCCTGGGCTTGCGGGCCTGGTGGCTGAAGCCCACGGAGACCGCTCGATGACACCGAACCTGCGCACCCTGGGCGCCGCCCTGCTGCTATTGGCCGGCGCGGCCCAGGCCGAACCGCGGCATGCCATCACCCTGTACGACGAGCCGCCCAAATACCCGGCGGATTTCCAGCACTTCGACTACGTCAACCCGGACGCGCCCAAGGGTGGCACCCTGCGCCAGCAGAGCGTCGGCGGCTTCGACAGCTTCAACCCCTTCATTCCCAAGGGCAATGCGGTGGGCGTGGGGTTGATCTACGACAGCCTGACCTACCACTCGCCGGACGAGCCGTTCACCGAGTACGGCCTGCTGGCCGAGAAAATCGACAAGGCGCCGGACAACAGTTACGTGCGCTTCATCCTCAACCCCAAGGCACGCTTCCATGACGGCACGCCGGTGACCGCCGAGGACGTGATCTTCACCTTCAACATCCTGCTGGAGAAGGGCGATCCCATGTATCGCCACTACTACGCCGACGTAGCGCAGGTGGTGGCCGAGGACAAGCTCAGGGTGCGCTTCGACTTCAAGCACAAGGACAACCGCGAGCTGCCACTGATCCTCGGGCAGATCCAGGTGTTGCCCAAACACTGGTGGGCCACCCGCGACTTCAGCAAGGGTGATCTGGAGCCCCCCTTGGGCAGCGGCCCGTACAGGATCGGCAAGGTTGCCCCGGGCAGCGCGGTGACCTTCGAACGGGTCAAGGACTGGTGGGCCAAGGATCTGCCGGTGACCCGCGGCCTGTACAACTTCGACCGCATCCAGATCGACTTCTATCGCGACAGCCAGGTGGCCCTGGAAGCCTTCAAGGCTGGTCAGTTCGACGTCAACCTCGAATACTCGGCCAAGGACTGGAACACCGGCTACGACAGTCCGGCCCTGCGTGCCGGCAAATTCGTCCAACTGGCCATTCCCAACCACAACCCAGCCGGCATGCAGGGCTACGTGTTCAACCTGCGCCGCCCCATCTTCCAGGACCGGCGGGTACGTGAGGCCATCGCCCAGCTGTTCGACTTCGAATGGGCCAACAAGCAGCTGTTCTATGGTGCCTACAAACGCACCCACAGCTACTTCGAGAACTCGGAGATGGCGGCTCGCGGCCTACCCTCGGAAGCTGAGCTGAAGCTGCTCGAGCCACTGCGTGACAAGCTGCCGCCGGAGGTTTTCAGCCAGGCGTTCGAGCCACCGGTCAGCGACGGCAGCGGCATCATTCGCGAGCAGAGCCGACGCGCCTACCAGTTGCTGACCGAGGCCGGCTACCGTATCGAAAACGACAAGATGATCGGCCCGGACGGCAAGCAGCTGGCCTTCGAATTCCTCAACTTCCAGCCCAACCTGGAACGGGTGGTGCTGCCGTTCAAGCGTAACCTGGCCGAACTGGGCATCGACCTGCAGATCCGCCGGGTCGACGTCTCGCAGTACATCAATCGTCTGCGCTCGCGAGACTTCGACATGACCTCGGCCATCTGGCCGCAATCCAGCTCGCCAGGCAACGAGCAGCGCGAATTCTGGCACTCCAGCAGCGCCGACAACCCCGGTAGCCGCAACCTGATGGGGCTGCGCGACCCGGCCATCGACCAACTGGTGGAGGGCCTGATCCGCTCAGGCTCGCGCGAGGAGCTGATCACCCACGCCCGCGCCCTCGATCGCGCCCTGCTCTGGGGCCACTACGTGGTACCCAACTACTACGTGGATACCTGGCGCGTGGCCTACTGGACACGCTTCGGCCGCCCCGCAGTCACGCCGTTGTATGACTTCGGCCTGATGACCTGGTGGGAAGAAAGCCCGCTGCATCCGCCGAAGAACGCGCCCGTCCCCGAAGCCAAGCAGGAAGCCCAGTAATGCTGGCCTATATCGTTCGCCGCCTGCTGCTGATCATCCCCACGCTGCTGGGCATCCTGCTGATCAACTTCATCATCGTCCAGGCCGCGCCCGGCGGCCCGGTGGAACAGATGATCGCCAAACTGGAAGGCTTCGACGCCGCCTCCGGCGGCGCCACCGCGCGAGTCTCCGGTGGCGGCGGCGAAGTCTCCGTGGCCGGCTCCAACTACCGTGGCGCCCAGGGCCTGGACCCGGAACTGGTGGCCGAGATCGAGAAGATGTACGGCTTCGACAAGTCGGCACCGGAACGCTTCTGGCTGATGCTCAAGAGCTACGCCCAGCTCGATTTTGGCCAGAGCTTCTTCCGCGACGCCAGCGTGGTCGACCTGATCCTGGAGAAGATGCCGGTGTCCATCTCCCTGGGACTCTGGAGCACCCTGATCACCTACCTGATCTCCATCCCCCTGGGGATCGCCAAGGCCACCCGCCACGGCAGCGCCTTCGATGTCTGGACCAGCTCGGCGATCATCGTCGGCTACGCCATCCCGGCCTTCCTCTTCGCCATCCTGCTGATCGTACTGTTCGCCGGCGGCAGCTACTGGGACTGGTTCCCCTTGCGCGGGCTGACCTCGGGCAACTTCGACGAACTCAGCCTGGGCGGCAAGATCCTCGACTACTTCTGGCACCTGGCCCTGCCGGTCACGGCCCTGGTGATCGGCAGCTTCGCCACCCTGACCCTGCTGACCAAGAACAGCTTCCTCGACGAGATCGGCAAGCAATACGTGGTCACCGCCAGGGCCAAAGGCCTGACCGATAGCCGGGTGCTCTACGGCCACGTGTTCCGTAACGCCATGCTGATCGTGGTGGCCGGTTTCCCCTCCGCCTTCCTCGGCATCTTCTTCGCCGGTTCCATGCTGATCGAGGTGATTTTCTCGCTCGACGGCCTCGGCCTGCTGGGCTTCGAGTCGATCGTCAACCGCGACTACCCGGTGGTGTTCGGCACCCTGTTCATCTTTTCCCTGTTCGGCCTGCTGGCCAAGCTACTGAGCGACCTGATGTACACCCTGATCGATCCGCGCATCGACTTCGAAAGCCGGGAGAACTGATCAATGAAGCTCTCCCCGCTCAATCAACGCCGCTTCGCCCTGTTCAAGGCCCACCGCCGTGGCTGGTGGTCGCTTTGGCTGTTCCTCGCTCTGTTCGTACTGAGCCTGGGCGCCGAACTGATCGCCAACGACAAGCCGCTGGTGGTGCGCTATGACGGGGAATTCTACTTCCCGGTGTTCAAGCGCTACCCGGAAACCGCCTTCGGCGGCGAGTTCCCTTTGCAGGCCAACTACAAGAGTCCCTACATCCAGGAGCTGATCGCGGCGAAGGATGGCTGGATGCTCTGGCCGCCAATCCCCTTCAGCTACTCCAGCATCAACTACGAACTGCAGGTTCCGGCCCCCGCACCGCCCTCGGCGCAGAACTGGCTGGGCACCGACGATCAGGGTCGTGACGTGCTGGCACGGGTGATCTACGGCTTCCGCGTGTCGGTGCTGTTCGCCTTGGCGCTGACCCTCTTCAGCTCGCTGATCGGTGTCCTGGCCGGCGCCCTGCAGGGCTACTACGGCGGCTGGGTCGACCTGGCCGGGCAGCGTTTCCTGGAAGTCTGGTCCGGCCTGCCGGTGCTCTATCTGCTGATCATCCTGGCCAGTTTCGTGCAGCCGAACTTCTGGTGGCTGCTCGGCATCATGCTGCTGTTCTCCTGGATGAGCCTGGTCGACGTGGTACGCGCAGAGTTCCTCCGCGGCCGCAACCTGGAGTACGTGCGCGCGGCCCGTGCACTGGGCATGGGCAACGGCGGCATCATGTTCCACCACATCCTGCCCAATGCCATGGTCTCGACCATGACCTTCATGCCCTTCATCCTGACGGGAGCGATAGGCACCCTGACCTCGCTGGACTTCCTCGGCTTCGGCCTGCCGGCCGGCGAGCCCTCGCTGGGCGAGCTGGTGGCCCAGGGCAAGGCCAACCTGCAGGCTCCCTGGCTCGGTATCAGCGCCTTCGCCGTGCTGGCGCTGATGCTCAGCCTGCTGGTGTTCATCGGCGAAGCCGCCCGCGACGCCTTCGACCCGAGGAAATGACATGAGCGAACACAAACCCCTGCTCGAAGTGCGCGACCTGGCCGTCGAGTTCGTCATGGGCAGCCAGGTCCAGCGGGTCATCGAGAGCGTCAGCTTCGACATCCACCGCGGCGAGACCGTCGCCCTGGTCGGCGAGAGCGGCTCAGGCAAATCGGTCACCGCCCACTCCATCCTGCGCCTGCTGCCCTACCCGCTTGCCCGTCATCCGGCAGGCAGCATCCACTATGGCGGCCAGGACCTGCTGCAGCTGCCGCCGGACAAGCTGCGTGGCATCCGTGGCAACCGCATCGCCATGGTGTTCCAGGAGCCGATGACTTCGCTCAACCCGCTGCACAGCATCGGCAAGCAGATCGGTGAAGTGCTGGCCTGGCACAAGGGCCTGACCGGCGCGGCGGCTACGGCGAGAATCATCGAGCTGCTGGAGCTGGTCGGTATTCCCGACCCGGCCAAGCGCCTCAAGTCGTATCCGCATGAGCTGTCCGGCGGCCAGCGCCAGCGCGTGATGATCGCCATGGCCCTGGCCAACGAGCCCGAACTGTTGATCGCCGACGAGCCGACCACCGCGCTGGACGTCACCGTGCAGCTGAAGATCCTCGACCTGCTCAAGGAACTGCAGGCGCGCCTGGGCATGGCCATGCTGCTGATCACCCACGATCTCAACCTGGTACGAAGAATCGCCCACCGCGTATGTGTCATGCAGCGCGGTCGCATCGTCGAACAGGCGTCGTGTGAAGAATTGTTCCGCGCTCCGCAGCATCCCTATACCCAGGAACTGCTCGGCGCCGAGCCCAGCGGCGCACCGGCGGCCAACCCCGCCGGCGCGCCGCTGCTGGAAGTGGACGACCTGCGCGTGTGGTTCCCGATCAAGAAGGGCGTGCTGCGGCGTACGGTCGATCATGTGAAGGCGGTGGACGGTATCGATTTCAGCCTGCCCCAGGGCCAGACCCTGGGCATCGTCGGCGAAAGCGGTTCCGGCAAGTCCACCCTCGGCATGGCGATCCTGCGGCTGCTGGCCAGCCGCGGCGCCATCCGCTTCCAGGGCCAGGCGCTGGACGGGTTGTCGCAAGAAGCCGTGAGGCCGTTGCGGCGGCAGATGCAGGTGGTGTTTCAGGACCCCTTCGGCAGTCTCAGCCCACGCATGTGCGTGAGCCAGATCGTCGGCGAAGGCCTGCGCATCCACGGCATGGGCAGCGAGGAGGAGCAGGAACAGGCCGTCATCGACGCGCTCAAGGAGGTAGGGCTGGATCCGGAGACCCGGTTTCGCTATCCCCATGAGTTTTCTGGCGGGCAACGGCAGCGGATTGCCATTGCCCGGGCACTGGTGCTGAAACCGGCGCTGATCCTGCTCGACGAGCCCACTTCGGCGCTCGACCGCACGGTACAGCGCCAAGTGGTGGAGCTCCTGCGCTCGTTGCAGGCCAAGTACAACCTGACGTACCTGTTCATCAGCCACGATCTGGCGGTGGTCAGGGCCCTGAGCCACCAGCTGATGGTGGTCAAGCAGGGCAAGGTGGTTGAACAGGGGCCGGCCGAGCAGGTTTTCGCCGCGCCGCAGCACCCCTATACCCGGCAGTTGCTGGAAGCCGCATTCATGGCTCCGGCAACCACCGACTAACTGAAAGAGGAATGATGCACATGGGTTTTCTCGCCGGTAAGCGCGTACTGATCGTTGGCGTGGCCAGCAAACTGTCGATCGCCTCGGGCATCGCCGCCGCCATGCACCGCGAGGGCGCCGAGCTCGCCTTCACCTACCAGAACGACAAGCTCAAGGGCCGCGTCGAGGAATTTGCCGCTGGCTGGGGCTCCAGCCCCGAGCTGTGCTTCCCCTGCGATGTGGCCAGCGATGAAGAAATCGCCAAGGTCTTCGAGGCCCTGAGCCAGAAGTGGGACGGCCTGGACTGCATCGTCCACTCCGTCGGCTTCGCCCCGGGCGACCAACTGGACGGCGACTTTACCGAAGTCACCACCCGCGAAGGCTTCAAGATCGCCCACGACATCAGCGCCTACAGCCTGGTCGCGCTGGCCAAGGCCGGCCGCCCGCTGATGCAGGGTCGCAACGGCAGCATCCTCACCCTCTCCTACCTGGGCGCCGAGCGCACCATGCCCAACTACAATGTGATGGGCATGGCCAAGGCCAGCCTGGAAGCCGGCGTGCGCTACCTGGCCGGCAGCCTCGGCCCGGAGGGCACTCGCGTCAACGCCATCTCCGCCGGCCCGATCCGCACCCTGGCCGCCTCCGGCATCAAGAGCTTCCGCAAGATGCTCGCCGCCAACGAGAAGCAGACCCCGCTGCGCCGCAACGTGACCATCGAGGAAGTCGGCAACGCCGGCGCCTTCCTCTGCTCCGACCTGGCCTCGGGCATCAGTGGCGAGATCCTCTACGTCGACGGCGGCTTCAACACCACCGCCATGGGCGCCATTGAGGACTGATCGTCCCTGACCCTGAAAGCCTGGCTTGTTGCAGTAACCTGTTCACATAAACATTTGAGCCCCGAGGGGCTTCCCCGAAAATCCGATGCCTGACCACTGGCATCGGATTTTTTATGTCCTTTTAACAGCAGTTGCTCGGGTGGGTTCTACCCCGTTATCCCAGCAGCTGCCTCGCCGGCTCATGCTAGGCTCCAGGTTGTTGGCTACGCAAAAGCGCTTCCAGTCATCACTATCGTATGTCCAATCTCCTGGATACTGGGATTGGACTCTAAAGCTGAACGCTACTCAAATCGGGGGAGACGTCGCCTGAGCTTCATGCATACGCCAGTTCTAAGCATCGTCGCTCGGTCATCAGACCTTGAAACTTTAGCCCCAGAAAGGCCAAACCCCCACCCGCTAATGCGGATGGGGGTTTGGGGATAGGAGCTTGACGATGACCTACTCTCACATGGGGAAGCCCCACACTACCATCGGCGATGCGTCGTTTCACTTCTGAGTTCGGGATGGGATCAGGTGGTTCCAACGCTCTATGGTCGTCAAGCAATTCGGTTGCTGTGTCGGTGTTGAGTCGCCACAGCGAATTGGGTATGTGATCTTGGCTTTGCTGTTCTTAGCGAACTTTCGGTTCGTTTGTCGACTTCACCATCACCGACAATCTACAGATTGTTTGGGTGTTATATGGTCAAGCCTCACGGGCAATTAGTATTGGTTAGCTCAACGCCTCACAGCGCTTACACACCCAACCTATCAACGTCGTAGTCTTCGACGGCCCTTTAGGGAGCTCGAGGCTCCAGTGAGATCTCATCTTGAGGCAAGTTTCCCGCTTAGATGCTTTCAGCGGTTATCTTTTCCGAACATAGCTACCCGGCAATGCCACTGGCGTGACAACCGGAACACCAGAGGTTCGTCCAACCCGGTCCTCTCGTACTAAGGTCAGCCCCTCTCAAATCTCAAACGTCCACGGCAGATAGGGACCGAACTGTCTCACGACGTTCTAAACCCAGCTCGCGTACCACTTTAAATGGCGAACAGCCATACCCTTGGGACCGGCTTCAGCCCCAGGATGTGATGAGCCGACATCGAGGTGCCAAACACCGCCGTCGATATGAACTCTTGGGCGGTATCAGCCTGTTATCCCCGGAGTACCTTTTATCCGTTGAGCGATGGCCCTTCCATACAGAACCACCGGATCACTAAGACCTACTTTCGTACCTGCTCGACGTGTCTGTCTCGCAGTCAAGCGCGCTTTTGCCTTTATACTCTACGACCGATTTCCGACCGGTCTGAGCGCACCTTCGTACTCCTCCGTTACTCTTTGGGAGGAGACCGCCCCAGTCAAACTGCCCACCATACACTGTCCTCGATCCGGATGACGGACCAGAGTTAGAACCTCAAGCATGCCAGGGTGGTATTTCAAGGATGGCTCCACGCGAACTGGCGTCCACGCTTCAAAGCCTCCCACCTATCCTACACAAGCAGGCTCAAAGTCCAGTGCAAAGCTACAGTAAAGGTTCACGGGGTCTTTCCGTCTAGCCGCGGATACACTGCATCTTCACAGCGATTTCAATTTCACTGAGTCTCGGGTGGAGACAGCGCCGCCATCGTTACGCCATTCGTGCAGGTCGGAACTTACCCGACAAGGAATTTCGCTACCTTAGGACCGTTATAGTTACGGCCGCCGTTTACCGGGGCTTCGATCAAGAGCTTCGCTTGCGCTAACCCCATCAATTAACCTTCCGGCACCGGGCAGGCGTCACACCCTATACGTCCACTTTCGTGTTTGCAGAGTGCTGTGTTTTTAATAAACAGTCGCAGCGGCCTGGTATCTTCGACCGGCATGAGCTTACGGAGCAAGTCCTTCACCCTCACCGGCGCACCTTCTCCCGAAGTTACGGTGCCATTTTGCCTAGTTCCTTCACCCGAGTTCTCTCAAGCGCCTTGGTATTCTCTACCCAACCACCTGTGTCGGTTTGGGGTACGGTTCCTAGTTACCTGAAGCTTAGAGGCTTTTCCTGGAAGCATGGCATCAACCACTTCATGTCCAAAAGGACACTCGTCATCAGCTCTCGGCATTAAGACCCCGGATTTACCTAAGATCTCTGCCTACCACCTTAAACACGGACAACCAACGCCGTGCTGGCCTAGCCTTCTCCGTCCCCCCATCGCAGTAACTAGAAGTGCAGGAATATTAACCTGCTTCCCATCGACTACGCATTTCTGCCTCGCCTTAGGGGCCGACTAACCCTGCGTCGATTAACGTTGCGCAGGAAACCTTGGTCTTTCGGCGTGCGAGTTTTTCACTCGCATTGTCGTTACTCATGTCAGCATTCGCACTTCTGATACCTCCAGCAAGCTTCTCAACTCACCTTCACAGGCTTACAGAACGCTCCTCTACCGCATCACTTACGTGATACCCGTAGCTTCGGTGTATGGTTTGAGCCCCGTTACATCTTCCGCGCAGGCCGACTCGACTAGTGAGCTATTACGCTTTCTTTAAAGGGTGGCTGCTTCTAAGCCAACCTCCTAGCTGTCTAAGCCTTCCCACATCGTTTCCCACTTAACCATAACTTTGGGACCTTAGCTGACGGTCTGGGTTGTTTCCCTTTTCACGACGGACGTTAGCACCCGCCGTGTGTCTCCCACGCTCGGCACTTCCAGGTATTCGGAGTTTGCATCGGTTTGGTAAGTCGGGATGACCCCCTAGCCGAAACAGTGCTCTACCCCCTGGAGTGATACGTGAGGCGCTACCTAAATAGCTTTCGAGGAGAACCAGCTATCTCCGGGCTTGATTAGCCTTTCACTCCGATCCACAGGTCATCCGCTAACTTTTCAACGGTAGTCGGTTCGGTCCTCCAGTCAGTGTTACCTAACCTTCAACCTGCCCATGGATAGATCGCCCGGTTTCGGGTCTATACCCAGCGACTAAACGCCCTATTAAGACTCGCTTTCGCTACGCCTCCCCTATTCGGTTAAGCTCGCCACTGAATATAAGTCGCTGACCCATTATACAAAAGGTACGCAGTCACCCAACAAAGTGGGCTCCCACTGCTTGTACGCATACGGTTTCAGGTTCTATTTCACTCCCCTCTCCGGGGTTCTTTTCGCCTTTCCCTCACGGTACTGGTTCACTATCGGTCAGTCAGTAGTATTTAGCCTTGGAGGATGGTCCCCCCATATTCAGACAACGTTTCACGTGCGCCGTCCTACTCGATTTCACTTCTAAGATCCTTTCGCGTACAGGGCTATCACCCACTATGGCCGCACTT